>NZ_QWGE01000009.1 GCF_003576375.1 Pontibacter oryzae | reverse complement strand
ACCACGAAGCGCTCGTTGTTCTTCTCCTGCGCCGTGGCCCAAGTTAACTTAGCCGCACCGTTTACGGCGGCGCCCTTGAAGCTGATCAGCTCCACTGGGAGCGGGGCAATTGGCTGGTCTGCAGTACCTTCAAGAACCAGGTTGTCAAGTCCGTAATAGTCACCTCTTTTGGCGTGAACATCTATATTGATAGAGAAGTTAACGGTTGTAGTACCTTCTGGAAGGAAAATATCAACATATGTATTATTCCACTGATTCTTAGTAGTCGCAGACTCAGTAGCTTTTATCGTCTGAGTGTTTTTAACCAAGTTAGTGGTATAAGACACCGTTGGCGTGTAGTAAGAAACGTCATTACCGTTTTTCAGATCAGATTGATAACCTGACCACTGGATTCTCAGCATCATGTAACCACCAACGTGCACATTGTTCTTTACAAGTTTGTTGCTATATGTAGTGTTGGCTTTTGGATTGTTTGTTCTAAGCGTTTTGTTAGACACTACCCAAGTAGCTGAAGTGCGGTCAAAGTCAGTCGGCAGGGTGGTAGTGTTATCAAAATCCTGCTTATAAAATACTTCTTTAGTCTCCTGAGCATTTGCTGAAATAGCAAAGAAGAAAATAGCTGCGATAAGGGTGTAAATGTTTTTCATGGGTTACTTCGTTTCGTTCGGATAACCTTAATGAAAGAAGCATGCCATTACCCAATACGGGGGTAAGCAAAGATGCAATTTATCTCTGCTCATTTAAAAGTCATTACTATTTAATACCTAAAACCCTATATATCAAATATTTAAAAAGCTGAAAATTCTGTAGATTATTTTAAAAAAGTGAGTCCGCTTAAATAAACCAAAGCTTTGAATCACACAAAAATTCCCATATATGGATGGCTGTTTCCAATTTGTAAATTAAAATCCCATAAAAAGAAACCAGAGCAATTATTAGATTAATTGCTAATAAGCTAAATTCAGCTATGCAAATGTTAAGCTTAAAGAAGGACCCAACCCTCCACGCGGAAGGCCAGGCCTGTATTGAACGAACGAAATAAACTCTCTGTGACTACTGCTTCACGAAGCGCTGTGTCTGGCGCTGCGCACCGTCCGTCACCGTCACGAAGTACACGCCGCGCTGCAGGTTGCTCACCGGGATAACCAGCTC
>NZ_QWGE01000008.1 GCF_003576375.1 Pontibacter oryzae | reverse complement strand
TAGGCAGCAAAAGAATACCACCTGTCCTTGCCCGTGGCGGGCTTCATGGCAAAGTCGGTGCGCGTTCCGCCGCCAAACTCAGCGTCTGTGTCGCGCAGCTCAAAGCGGGCTGACTTGCTGCCGCTCAGGGCGTGCTCTGTTGAATAGGTGCGTGCATAGCTTGTGCCCTGCGCGCGGTCCATTATTAAGCTCTGGTTTAAAGGGTCAGAACCTTCGAAAAGCTCTTCTAGCAAGATACCGGTAGCTGTGGCATTGCTGCTAGCAGAGGTTTCAAAATTACTTGAGGAAGATGGAGTAACCTCATCAAGGTCCTTCTTATCGCAAGAAGTGGTTACTAAGCCTAGCAAGATTGGTGCTAAAAGATAATGGGCTTTGCTTTTCATAATACTTTGGCTAAAAGTTGAAAAATTAAATTTTTTTTGGCTGTTGATTTTTGATCCTGTTATAATAATGTCTTTGTTCATTATAAACTATGTGATGTTCAAATATTAGAAATATACAAAAGCTTTAGTTTGTGTACTTGTTATGTTATGCTGTGTGCTCTTGTTTACTTCGTTGTTGATGTTTCAAAAGTATACAAAAATTGAGGTAGCCAACAGGTGCTTACCATCTTCTTAAAAAATTAATGTAACCTATTTTAAAAGTTATACAAATGTGTGGAAGTTTTCTACAAAACACTTTTTGTTAGATTGTATTTATAGGTTTTTAGGAGTTGCGCTGATTCTCAGTAATGAAAATATGTAAAGCCTTTAAGTGTTTAAAACAGGTTGTTTCACAGTATGATATGTGTAGTTTGCCCATTTAACATAGTATGCATGTAGACACTGCGATTTATGGCATAAGAAGCTTCCTTATAAGAATTAGATGAATATATTCTTTTTATTATTTGAATGATGCAATAAACATATATAGTGCTTCGTTTCAGTATGGTGCAAAAATTAAATGTGGTATAATGTATTCTAAAGCATGTTTCTCTAGCATTGATTTTAAGAGCTGAAGTGAAAAATAACACAAGGGAAGATGGATTAGCACGCCTGAAGATCTGCTATGATTAGTTAGCGGTAATGCTTTAAATTTATATTTATGATTTTTTTAAAAAATTGTGTTTTCTGGAAGAGGTGTAGGCTATGCTGTGTTACAGTGATTTATTAACACAGCATGTATTAAGTTGCAAAGCAAAAAGGAGGGTATTCTATTTAGAAGCTTATGATAGAAGCGGGAAGTACTTAATTTTAAGTAACCAGAGTAGCTCATTTTAGCCAACCTCATTTTGATACATAGTAATTAAGCGAAGTCAGCACCTATTCACGTATATTCAATTAGTGAGCAAGCTAGAGTATGCACTATAATGTAAGTATTGAAAGTGTAGTGATGTAATAAGATTTGCAACCCTCTAAATCGTTGAAGCAATCAGTAAGCTTAACTAAAGGGTAAGAGGAAGTATGTTTTGCAATTGCATTCGTTCAGCACGTTAAGCTAAATCATATTAAGGCAACTCAGGTTTAAGCAGCCAGCGCGCTCTGCATATAATGCTCCAGCAGCGAATGGCCTGTCAGTAATTTATATACCTATAGGTGCCTTTCAATAGGCATATTATTAAAGCGTTGTAAGGTTTATTGTTTCTGCACTGCAAGTGATCTAAGAGAATGGCCAAGCTTAGTTACCACTGCTCAAGTAATCAAACTCAAGATGGGCCTGATAAAGTCAATTGGTCTGCTGAAACATGCCTGAGGTCATTGAATTGAAATCTGCGTTCTGGTCGCCCAGTCTCACGTTGTCAAGGTACAGCACGCGCTTGCTAACTTTCGTTTTACCGTTACCATTCCAGTCCCACTTGTAAATTCCCAGCTTCAGGTAGGGTAGCTGCGCGTCGTT
>NZ_QWGE01000007.1 GCF_003576375.1 Pontibacter oryzae | reverse complement strand
CCTTTGATGCCCTCCAGCCCCTTAAAAAGCCTGAAAGACACGCCACTTTAAAACCCGAAAATAATCCCAATCACGGCCAACGGTTAGTATAAAAAACGTGCGCGGCCGTCGGCCGAAGCATGATTTTTATACAGTGTTACCACTAGTTATTTTTATAAATTATTAGACAGTAAGTTTTAGATAACTATATAAACGTCTGGCGAAGTCGGCAAGGTTATTCTCTTTTTCAAATTTGTAGGAGTTATCTGCATATTGAATTGAAACTGTGTAAATATATCCTGCTTTTGCTTTATCTGAATAAACTACTAAGTCAAATCTACTTTGATTTAAGCCCTTTGATTTTCTATAAAACCGCGTGTTAAGCATATAGGCTTCTTCTCCTTGTGTTAGTTTAATCTTCTCCTGTCCGTCAATAAATCGTTCAGGAAATTCTCTGTCAGGATTGGTTCTATAACCATTTAAGCATTTATCTTTACAGTCATCCAGATTTTTTCCGTCTTGCTTCACAAAGAAAATTGTAACCATAACAGGTGAACCATTCATTACAGCTGGGAGAGCCTGTCCGCTAGCTTCTAGGAGTTGTTCTGGTCCTTGTCCACCCGTAGGAATATGCCTCCATTTGGAGGGAAATTTAATTTCATAATTTTCAGTCGAGATAGTTTTTAAATTATCCCATATGGATTGGTCAACTTGTCCATAAGCTGAAATAGATAAAAGGGCTAAAAGAACAGTAAAAAGTTTATTCATTTTTTAATTTTTAATTAGTGGTAACGGTTTTGCTATAAGGTGGTGTAGCTAACTTATAGGTTTGGTTAGGGCTTGTTGTTTTTAGAACTTATATTGCTTTTTAAGGAGATTGAAAACAATGTGCTTAAAAATAATCCGAATCCTAAATGAATTAAGATAAGAAGAATATTTTCGCCAAAACTATTCTCTATATTAAATTGGCCCTTAAGAATTTTATAAACAGTTGATAAAGTTATTGATACCATATAAGAGCCTAAACCCACTTGGACTTTTTCCCCAAATCTAATACCGATTTCTTCCCTTTTATAGAACAGGATACTGCTAAAAACAATAAGACCTAAAGTAATAATAAGTAAATACCCTCCAACATAATATAATTTGAAAGGGTCGTGACTTAATAAGGACAAAACGATCCCTCCACTAAATCCAGCATACAGACTTATCTTAAAACCACTAAAACTTATTACTCTAAATTTATCCAATTCTTATTTCAAATTACCCCTAACTACTGTGTATAAGGAGTTATTCCGGTTATTGGCCTTTTAGCTGGACTATACTGATCCTGTTTCTTGCGATAGCTAGACTCCAGCTGTTCCTCGGTTTTACCCTTCATACATTCAAGCTAAATTTAAAACATTTCTATAAACTATCAAGCGGGTTATCGGTTTTATCTAGTGCATAGCTCTACTGCGCATATAATCCTGTGGCATATTGCTGCATCTTTGACGTAGCAGCTATTGGTTCAGGTGCAAACAGCAGCCTAACATTCATAGAATACACAGGTTATTACTATAAAGGTAAATTGCAGTTCGGTAATCGGGGCATAGCTATTTATATACGTTTACGAACGTTTTTAAACGTATATAAATGCGGATGTTGAAGCAGGAGCAAGGCTATATCATGCCATGGAGAACTGGCCCACTGAGCTGAGGTAATAAAAAACGCCTGCCACATTGCTGCGGCAGGCGTTCCTGTATATAGTAAGCTTAGTAGTAACTACTAGTTAGCATCAGCTCTCGACATGCGGTTACGCTCGTTCTCGTCGAGGTAAATCTTACGCATACGGATGCTCTTTGGCGTTACTTCCAGCAATTCATCCTTCTGGATGTATTCCATGGCTTCTTCCAGAGAGAACTTCTTGGCAGGCGCGATTTTCACGTTGTTATCAGAACCGGAAGCACGCATGTTCGTCAGCTTCTTACCTTTCTGGATATTTACCGTGATATCGTTTTGGCGGCTGTGCTCACCAATTACCTGGCCCATGTATACTTCTACACCCGGATCAACGAAGAACACACCTCTGTCCTGCAGCTTGTCGATAGAGTAAGCAGTACCGGCACCAGTTTCCATCGAGATGATAGAACCGTTGTTACGGCTAGGGATGTTTCCTTTATGCGGCTCGTAAGCCAGGAAACGGTGGTTCATGATCGCCTCACCGGCAGTAGCTGTAAGCACGTTGTTACGCAGGCCAATCAAACCACGCGCCGGGATGTTGAACTCCAGGTGCTGCAGGTCGCCTTTAGGCTCCATGATAGTCAGCTCACCTTTACGCTGCGTTACCAGCTCAATTACCTTACCGGCAGTCTCCTCAGGCACGTCAACAACCATGTGCTCGATTGGCTCGTGGCGCACACCGTCGATTTCTTTGTAGATTACCTGTGGCTGACCAACCTGAAGCTCATAGCCTTCACGGCGCATAGTTTCGATCAGTACAGACAAGTGCAGGATACCACGACCAAATACCAGGAAGGTATCCTCACGGTCGGTTTCCTGTACACGCAGGGCAAGGTTTTTCTCAGTTTCCTTGTACAAACGGTCGCGTAGGTGGCGTGATGTCACGAACTTACCCTCTTTACCGAAGAAAGGAGAGTTGTTGATCGTGAACAACATGTTCATCGTTGGCTCATCGATAGAGATACGCGTCATTGGCTCCGGGTTCTCTGCATCTGCGATAGTATCGCCAATGTCAAATCCTTCGATACCAGTTACAGCGCAAATCTCGCCAGAAGAAACAGACTCTACTTTCTGCTTGCCTAAGCCTTCAAAAACCTGAAGCTCGGCAATTTTGCCTTTCTTGATAGAACCATCCGCTTTGCACAAGCTAATTGGCATACCTTCTTTCAAGGTACCACGGTGAACGCGGCCAATGGCGATACGACCAACAAAAGAAGAGTAATCCAAAGAAGTGATCTGCATTTGTGGCGTACCCTCGTTTGTAGGAGCAGCCGGGATCACATCGATGATAGCATCCAGAAGTGGCGTGATGTTATCCGTAGGCTGAGTCCAGTCGGTGCTCATCCAACCCTGCTTCGAAGAACCATAAAGCGTTGTGAAGTCCAGCTGGTCTTCAGTCGCATCCAGGTTAAACATCAGGTCGAATACTTGCTCGTGCACCTCGTCAGGGCGGCAGTTTTCTTTATCTACTTTATTTACAACCACAATTGGCTTAAGGCCCAGCTGGATAGCTTTGCCCAGTACGAAACGAGTCTGAGGCATAGCACCTTCAAAGGCATCCACCAGAAGCAGAACGCCATCAGCCATTTTCAGAACACGCTCTACCTCACCACCGAAATCGGCGTGACCAGGGGTGTCGATGATGTTGATTTTAACGTCTTTGTAACGAACCGACACGTTTTTGGAAACGATCGTGATGCCGCGCTCGCGCTCCAGGTCGTTGTTGTCCAGAATCAGGTCGTCGAACTGCTGGTGCTCCGCGAAAAGCTTTGAAGCATGGATGATCTTGTCCACGAGCGTTGTCTTGCCGTGGTCTACGTGTGCGATAATCGCAATATTTCGAATATTTTGCATTGAATTGATTTTTCGAGCCGCAAAAGTACTAAAAAGGCTTCATACTTTTACTAGGTAGCTCGAAATAAACAGGTTATGGGTATATTAAATTATTTTTAAGCTGCATCGGGCGCAGGTTATTGGGCAAACACCGGATCGTTAAAGTTTGTTTCCTAGTAAGTTAGTTAATTTTGGGGCGCTAAAGCCGAAAGGCAATTTGGGCCGTAAGTATACGTATGAAAGTGATACACTATTTTATGATGATCGGGGCGCTGCAACTCGCAGCCTGTACCCAACAGAGCAAGCCAACTGAAATGGCTTATACCACCGCCAGCACCGGCGATAAACCACTTCCAGACTATATCGTGCAAGCCTTAAACAGCGAATCGCTGCAGGATACAGTGGTTAAAACCGAGGAAGAGTGGCGTGCCATACTTACTAAGGAAGAATACTTTGTGCTGCGGCAGGAAGGTACCGAAAGGCCTTTTGCCAACGAGTATAACGATAACAAAACGGAGGGGATTTACTATTGCGCCGCCTGCCATAACCCGATGTTTTCATCGGGTACCAAGTTTGACTCCGGCACCGGCTGGCCTAGTTTTTACCAACCAATCGCTAACGAAAGGATCAAGGAAGTGCAGGACAGGACCTTGGGCATGGTGCGCACAGAAGTTGAGTGCGCCCGTTGCGGCTCGCACATCGGGCATGTTTTCGATGATGGCCCCGCGCCAACCGGCTTACGCTACTGCCTGAACTCAGCCGCCCTGGACTTCGAGAAAAAATAATAAAACACACCTTAACGTTTGCTGTTATACTTTTGCATTTGCAAAGCCGATACTGTTTGGTTCTGCAAATGCATTTTTAATGTTCTGCCTTGCCTGTTGCAGCGGCAATAGGGCCAGGCACACTTTCACATACCCATGAATAAGAGAATAGAAGCGCTGCAAAACGCCTTGCAGGAGCACCGGCAGCAACTGCTGCAGCACAATGTTTACCAAAGCCTGGAAACCCTGGAAGACCTGAGGCTTTTTATGGAGCACCACGTGTTTGCCGTTTGGGATTTTATGAGCCTGCTTAAGGCCCTGCAACGCGACCTTACCTGCACCACGCTGCCCTGGATGCCTACGGCCAGCCCAAGTACCCGCCGCCTGATCAACGAGATTGTGCTGGAAGAGGAAACCGACGTAGACCCGCAAGGCAACCCGATCAGCCATTTCGAGCTATACTTGCTGGCCATGGCCGAAGCCGGTGCCAGCAACAGCCAGATTGCGCAACTGCTGCAAAGTATACGCGAGGGCAAAAGCGTGAACAGCGCCCTGGACCAATTGCCGATAGATGCCTCTGTAAAAGCCTTTGTGCGCAATACGTTCCGCATCATTAACTCCGATAGCCCGCACGCTGTTGCTGCCGCCTTTACCTTTGGCCGCGAAGACCTGATCCCGGACATGTTCCGCCACCTAATCGCCGACCTCAACAAACGCTTCCCGGGCAAGCTCGATACGTTTATCTATTACCTGGACCGCCACGTGCAGCTGGATGAGGAAGTGCACACGCCCCTGGCGCTGCAAATGGTAAGCGAGCTGTGCGGAGAGGATGACCAAAAGTGGGCGGAGGCGCTGGAAGTGTCGAAAAACTGCATTACGCAGCGCATCGAACTCTGGACCGGTATCCGTAACCTGCTGCCCTCTAAGGTATAGCTTTCGTGTGGGCTGCCTACTTTATGAAAAATGAGCATCCACCAACGAATAGCATTGCTCTGCCGTAGGTAAAGGCTGAAACTAACACAGCATAAAACTATGACAGAGCTACATTCAGAAGCAGAAAATATAGAAAACACGGCACAATGCATTATAGATGCCTTTAAGCAATTTGATGTGAAAGAGGGGGCGGTGCTCCGCTACGACCAGCTATACCCATACTTGCAGGAGCGCTACCCGCACTACAAGGATGTACAGAAAGAGGCCGAGCACCATTTAGGCAAGGAGGGCTATATAAATCCGGCGCCAGATGGCCTTATGCTTACCCAAGTGGGGCACAACCATGTTTGGGGCAAATAAGCGTAGCGGTTTATAGCAGAGTACAGAACGGGGCCAGCAGGTTTTATACTTGCTGGCCCCGTTTGTTTTGCACAAGTTTTATACTTTATCGCCCACGGCGTAGCCACTCGCCCGTATACTTTAAAGTATAAATCAAGCAGTTAAGAACGATGCACGCATATAAAACTTATACCCTAAGTATGGCCCTGATCGGTTTAGGAGCCTGCACCTCGCTCTCGGAAGGGCAGGAGAACCTGCCGCCGCCGGGTGCGCCAAACAAGCGGGTTACGCTATACAACAACCCAACCGAAACGCTCCGTGACCGCATGGATGAGCAGGCCAGCGAGATTAACCGCAAGCGCAATATTGAGCAGTTCAACAGCAACAGCCCGGCCATGACGCCCAACACGCTTCGGCCACTGCAGCTGCCTTTGGCACCCATCGACTCCACGCGGCACAACATTTACTGGCCTATATCCCCGGTGGTGCGGCCACTGCCGGCAAACCAATAAGCACCACGGCCCCGGTTATACTTTAATCGGGGCCGCGCTGTTTATGGCGTTATTTCTTCTTCTTTTTCTCCTGCACATTTTCAGCTTCTTCCTCATCGCTCAGGTGCAGCTCGTCCGGTTCCAGGTCTACGTACACTTCATGGTCGGGTGGGGTGTTTTCAGATTCGCGGTCTACCTGGCGCGGAGCAGGTTTTTTGGTTGTTTTCTCGGTGCTGTCGCGCTCGCCTAGGTTGTCGCCATTGTTTTTGGAGGTTCTGAAATTATCGTTGCTCTTCATAGGTTAGGATGAATTTGATTTCTGCTTTGGTTGCGGCAAACCTTATGTAAAGGTTATGCTTTTGCGCCTGTAAACTAGTGTCTGCATCCTCTTACGGGAAATAAGCCGTTGCAGCTATACTTCTCTTTTACGGGATTGGGGCTACTTGGCGCATCTTTCCGCGCGGGATTTGTATATTTGCTTTTTAAACACACGTCATGACACATAATCCTAAAAGATATACTGTTACGGCAGCCTTGCCGTACGCCAATGGGCCGGTGCACATTGGCCACCTGGCAGGGGTATACTTGCCAGCCGATATTTACGCACGTTACCTGCGCCTGCAAAACCGCGATGTGAAGTTTATCTGTGGCTCTGACGAGCACGGGGTGCCCATCACGATTCGGGCCAAAAAAGAAGGCATTACGCCGCAGCAAGCCGTTGATAAATACCACGAGCTTATCCGCGATTCTTTCCGGGATTTTAACATCTCGTTTGATGTCTACGACCGCACATCCTCTAAAATACACGCCGAAACCGCTGGCGATTTCTTTAAGAAGCTGCATGCAGAAGGCAAGTTTATAGAGCAAACCACGCAACAGTACTACGACGAGAAGGCGCAGCAGTTCCTGGCTGACCGCTACATAGTAGGCACCTGCCCGAAATGCGGCAACGAGAACGCTTACGGCGACCAGTGCGAAGCCTGCGGGACCTCGCTCAACGCTACCGACCTCATCAACCCGAAAAGCACGCTGAGCGGCGCTGTGCCCGTAATGCGCGAAACCAAGCACTGGTACCTGCCCCTGAACGAGTATGAGCCCTGGTTGCGCGAGTGGATTGTGGAAGGGCATAAAAGCGACTGGAAATCTAACGTGTACGGCCAGTGCAAATCCTGGATAGACCAGGGGCTGCAGCCGCGCGCCGTAACCCGCGACCTGGATTGGGGTGTGCCTGTTCCCGTGGAAGGTGCCGAAGGCAAGGTGCTGTACGTATGGTTCGATGCGCCGATCGGTTACATCTCGGCCACCAAAGCCCTGACAGACGATTGGGAAAAGTACTGGAAAGACGAGGAAACCAAGCTGGTGCATTTCATCGGCAAGGATAACATCGTGTTTCACTGCATCATTTTCCCGAGCATGCTGAAGGCGCACGGTGATTATATTTTGCCAGACAACGTGCCTGCCAACGAGTTCCTGAACCTGGAAGGCGAGAAGATATCCACCTCGCGCAACTGGGCAGTGTGGCTGCACGAATACCTGCAGGATTTTGAGGGCAAGGCCGATGTGCTGCGCTATGTGCTCTGCGCCAACGCCCCCGAAACCAAAGACAACGACTTCACCTGGAAGGACTACCAGGCCCGCAACAACAGCGAGCTGCTTTCCATACTTGGTAACTTCATTAACCGCGCCGTGGTGCTCACACAAAAGTACTATGAAGGCGACGTGCCCGCACGCGGCGAACTAACGGATTACGACAAAACAGTACTGGCCGACCTGGAGGGCATGCCGTTGGTAATCTCGACCTACATTGAGCGCTACCGCTTCCGCGATGCCCTGTCTGAGCTGATGAACCTGGCACGCCTGGGCAACAAGTACCTGGCCGACACAGAGCCTTGGAAACTGATCAAGACGGATGCTGAGCGCGTGAAAACCATCATGAACATTGCCCTGCAGATATCAGCCAGCCTGAGCATTCTGATGGAGCCGTTTTTGCCAGCCTCTGCCACAAAGCTGCGTACCATGCTAAACATGCCGCAAGGGCAGTGGGCCGATGCCGGTGCCGCCGATCTGTTGCAGCCGGGCCATACCATTGGCAAGCCGGAGTTACTGTTTGAGAAGGTAGAAGATGCCGCCGTAGAGGCGCAGGTGCAGAAGCTGCTGGACACCAAAAAAGCCAATGAAATGGCAAATGCCGTGGTCGAGCCAGCCAAAGAAGACATCACGTTTGAGGACTTCACCAAGCTCGACATACGCGTAGGCACGATCTTGGAGGCCGAGAAGGTAGCTAAAACTAAAAAGCTGCTGAAGCTGAAAGTAGATACCGGCATAGACCAACGCACCGTGGTAAGCGGCATAGCAGAGTTCTTTAAGCCGGAAGATATTGTAGGGCAGCAGGTAAGTATACTTGTAAACCTGGCCCCGCGCGAGATCAAAGGCATCACCAGCCAAGGCATGATCCTGATGGCCGAAAACGCTGACGGATCCCTAGCCTTTGTGCAGCCAAGCAAGGAAATCCGAAACGGCGGCACGGTAAGCTAAAGCTTGAGGGGTACGAAAACAGAAAGCGCAGGCTGCCTAAATCATTCTAGGCAGCCTGCGCTTTCTGTTTTGTATCAGTAAGAGGTTACTTTAGAGATACTGTTGCTTTTGGCTGTGCAAGTGGTCATTAATATGAGAAACTATCTCGCGTGAAGCTTCTGCAATCTTGCTAATACCCTCTTTCCGCTCGGTGATTGGAATGCCAGCAATCTCTATCACTGTGTCCTGCAAATGTGAGCGCGTGGCTTCCAGTAACTGATTAACCTCTTTTGCCGATTTTCGGGCTGCTAACCTGAGCTCAATCTCATCCATAGCAATGCCAGCCAGTTCTTTGAGGGTTTCCTGCTGCGACTCGGTAAGGTAGCGTTGTTTATTATCAATGATAGCAAATGTGCCAATGTTAAAGCCATCTATAGTTTTAAGTGGCACAGCCGCGTAGAAACGTAACCCAAACTCTGATACCACTAAAGGGTTGGTTAAGGTGCGTGGGTCTTCAATAGCATTTTCTACAATATAGATATCGTCCGATAAAATGGCTGTTGTACATAAACCCGGGTCTGTACCAATTTCTCTAACATCCAGGCCGTAATGCGATTTAAACCAGATCCTGTCCGTATCCACTAAACTGACGACAGCAATCGGCATGTTAAACACTTTAGCAGCCAAACGAGTCAACCTGTCCCAGCTACCATCTTCCGGTGTGTCAAGAATATCATAGCGTTTCAGCGCTTTTATTCTTTCGTCTTCGTTATATTCTACATTCATAGTGTTATTCGTTAATCTGTGGGTGAGTATGCAAGCATCATTCCAGTACTGCTTAGATAGTATAAGGGATGCGCTTAATTAAGTGAAAATAAGGAAATATACAGTAATTACATAAGTATAGCCTAACTAAGTTGATTTGAGGTTAGGGCAAGCAATCTGGTTTGATGTAAGCTGCGCTGATACGGTTTACCCAATCACTATTCCCTTTGCTTCGGAAGCCGCCATAGATAGTTTGCTAGTATGATCCCCCTCCATGTGCTGCACCACAAAGTATAGACCCACCGCAGTTGTCACGGATAGCCCGCCTACAAACCACCAAAGCGTTGCAAAGCCATAGGTGGCTGCCAGCGTGGTACCCAAGTATGGCGCCACCACATGCGCCGCGGCGTAGGAGATAGTATAAAGGCCCATATAAGCCCCACGGTTAGCAGGGCCTGAGCGTTCTACGGTGATGGTGGCCATAAACGGCATTGCCAGAATCTCAGCAATGCTTAGCAGCAGCATGGCAAGGTAAAGAATGCCTGCATGTTGGGTAAGGTTGAGCAGCACAAACGAAAAGCCCAGCACCAGCACGCCACCCGCAATCAGCCATGACTTTCGGAATCTCTCGCCAATCAGGTAAACCACTATCATCTCCAGCATAAAAACGATTAGCCCGTTTAAGCCTAGCAGTATGCCGATTCTAGTCTCAGATAATGTATAAACCTGGCGGTAATAGAGTGGCAACGTAACAAACAGCTGAAAAAAGATGATGGCAAAGCAGCAGCAAAGTATGGCGAAAAGTATAAAACAGCCGTCGCGGTAGGGGGAGCGGAGCTTGGCTGTAGGCTTTTCTGTAGTGTTCTGGGTTTGCTGCGGTTGGTGGCCCTGGCGGTTCCGGAAGTAGAAATAGAAAAACAGGCCCGCTAGGATGCAGGTGGTACCATCAGCAATAAAAAGCCACTTATAAGAAACCGCCGCCAGCAAACCGCCAATGGCCGGGCCAATAGAAAAGCCCAGATTAATAGCCATGCGGTTGAGTGAGAAAGCGCGCGTTACGTTCTCGGGGCGGGCGTAAGAGGCTATGGACGATGCATTGGCTGGCCGCAGTGTATCGTTTACGAGGCTAAGTATAAACACGCCAAAAGCCAGTGAGACAAACTCCTGCAGGCTCAGTAGCACAAAGTATAAACTGCCGCCAAGCGTAAGGCTGAGCAGCTGCACCTTAAAATGACCGACCTTATCGGTGAGCCAGCCGCCCAGAAACGAGCCGCACACCGAGCCCAGGCCGTACATGCTCAGAATCAAACCGACCTCCTTTAAAGTATAGCCAAGCACCTCGGTCAGGTACACGCTCAGGAAAGGTGTAACCATGGCGCCGCTGCGGTTTATCAGCATCACCACCGACATCATCCAGGCTGGGCGGGAGAGGCCTCCGAAGGCGTTGCGGTAAAGTAGAGCGATTCTTTTCATGGGCGAGGCTAAGCAGTGGCGTATCAGCAAAAGTATACTTTCGGGGCAAGATTGGCGAGTGAAATCTAAAAGAAAAAGTCCCCGCCCAAGATTTACCTGAGCGGGGAATTTTTTATACTTCGGCTGGGGCTTTCTACTTAGTATTAAACTGGTTCATGGTACGCTCCAGCCCAATCGTGCCGAAGGAGATAACAGCGTCTGCGGCTTTTTCTATAAGCGTTTGGAGCTCGGGTTGCTCGTCTTCGCTGAACTTGCTGAGCACGAAGTCCACTTGCTTGCCTTTGCTAAAGCTGTCGCCAACTCCGAAGCGCAGGCGTGGGTAATTGTTATGCCCCAGCGTTTGCTCGATGTGCTTCAGGCCGTTGTGCCCGCCGGCGCTGCCTTTGGCGCGTATGCGCAGCTTGCCGAAAGGTATGGCAATGTCGTCGGTGATCACCAGCATTTGGTCGGCGGTAAGTTTCAGGCTGTTTAGCCAGTGGCCCACGGCCTTGCCGCTCAGGTTCATGTAAGTGGTAGGCTTTACCAGCACAAAGGTGCGGCCCTTGGATTTGATCTCCGTCACAAAGGAGTGGCGCCCGGTGTCAAAATTGCCATCATACTTTTTGGCCAGGTAATCCAGTACCATAAAGCCGATGTTGTGCCGCGTGTCAGCATACTCAGGGCCGATGTTACCTAGGCCCACTATCAGGTATTTCATACGTGTATCTTCGGTAGCGGCAGCCCCGGCAGGGGAGGGGCCGAGCCACTTTTTTATTTTTTCTAAGATGCTAGACATTAGACGCTAGGTGTAAGACATTTTATGCATGGAGTATAGTTATAGAATTACTCACCATTTCGCCTAATTTAACATCTTGGGGATGATATTTAAAATTTAGCGCCTAGTATCAATAAATCAACGTTTAAAAGAAAAAATCCTGCCCCGCTTTGGAGCAGGACAGGATTAATTTTTATTCTGAGCTGTGGCTCAAAATTACTTTTTGCCACGAGCTTCTTCAGCCTGCGCGCTCTTAAGGGCACGAGGAATAGTTACTGTAGCTACCGGAGCGCTCGGGTTAGTCAAGATCTCAAAGTTATCAGCTTTAATCTTAGATACTTTGATTGACTTACCAAGTTCCAGGTCAGAGATGTCAACCTCTACAAAGTCTGGCAGGTTAGCAGGAAGCGCCTTCAGCTTGATAGTGCGTAGCTTCGTTACTAGTTTACCACCGGCGATCACACCTGGTGAGTTACCTACAAACTTAACAGGAACATCTACCTTCACGGCCTTGTTCTCGTTCAGCTCCAGGAAGTCAACGTGCAGCAGCATGTCGTTTACCGGGTGATACTGTGCATCCTGCAGGATAGCACGGTAGTGCGTACCTTCGATGTTCAGGTCAACCTCGTGTACTTCCGGCGTGTAAATCAGTTCGCGGAACAGGATAGCTGGAGCATAGAAGTGCACTTGCTCTCCACCGCCGTACAGTACGCCTGGTACAAAAGATTCGTTGCGAAGTTCTTTCGACTTCTGCTTGCCGAGATTTGCTCTTTTAAACCCTATAATCTCTAACGTTTGCATAATAGTGTGTTGTTAAAATATATATCGCTACAAAAGTATAGCCTGGTTAAATTGCCAATTGTTAAATGGTTGACTGTTGCTCATTTAGTGTAAAAACAATTAACAATCATCAACTAACAATTAGATAAACAGCGAGCTTATCGACTCGTGGGTAACCACGTTGTTAATGGCTCTGGCAAAAAGGTCTGCAAAAGACAGCACCTTAATTTTTGAACTTTGGTGTTTCAGCGGAATCGTGTCTGAAACAATCAGTTCTTCAAGCACTGAATTCTCGATGCGCTCATAGGCCGGGCCCGAAAGCACCGGGTGCGTGGCAATGGCTCGCACGGTTTTAGCGCCTTTCTCTTTCAGGAGCGCCGCTGCTTTGGTAATCGTACCGGCAGTATCTACCATGTCATCGACCAATACCACATCCATACCTTCCACATCACCGATCACCTGCATCGAGGCAATCTCGTTAGCCCGTTTGCGGTGTTTGTCGCAAACAACCATTTCGGCGCCAAAGTTCTTTGCAAATGATCTTGTTCTTACCACACCCCCTACGTCCGGCGATGCGAAGATAAGATCGGCGCCCAAGTTCAGGTTGCGCAGGTAAGGCACAAAGATAGCTGAGCCATCTAGATGGTCTACCGGTATATCAAAGAAGCCCTGGATCTGGCCTGCATGCAGGTCGCAAGTCATCAGGCGGTCAGCGCCACAAGACTGTATAGCATTAGCTACTACCTTAGAGCCAATCGCAACACGCGGCTTGTCTTTCCGGTCCTGGCGGGCATAGCCATAGTATGGCATCACCACAATTACCTTATGTGCCGAGGCGCGCTTGGCGGCATCCACCAGCAGCATCAGTTCCATCAGGTTATCGGCAGGCGGAAACGTAGAGAGTACAATAAACACCTCTGCGCCACGCACTGACTCGTTGTAGTGTACGCCTATCTCACCGTCGCTAAAGCGGGAGATAGTAAGGTCGCCGAGTTTAGTGCCGTAAGAGGCAGCTATTTTCTCAGCCAGGTAACGGGATTCTGAACCAGAGAAGATTTTAACGTGTGGCATAATGGTGCTAAAAACTAAGTAACGGTTGTTTTAGGTTTAGTTGACTATGCCCGCAAAGCTACCAAAATTCCTGATGGTAGGCATCAAATATTTCTGATTTTTAAATAGTTACGTTACCCGTAAGCATAAAAAAAAGAACAACACTCGTTAGAGTGTTGTTCTTTTTAAAGTTGTCCGACCAGGGCTCGAACCTGGACTCTTCTGAACCAAAATCAGACGTGTTGCCAGTTACACCATCGGACAATCTCCGCATCGATTTTCGAACTGTCGTTCTGTTATCGTTTGGTGATGCAAAGATAGAGAGACGAATTTAAACTGCAAACAATTGTCTCAAAATTTTTAATAAATTTTTAGTCTAAAATCTGCTCCAGCGCCGTGTCATAGTGCTTTTTGGCGACAGTTATGCCTCCGAAAAGCTCTCCGTCGATATGGCAATCGTGGCCTGTTACAGAACCTAATTTAGTGAAATTCACGCCTTTATTTTGCAAAGCTTTCTCAAAATCGGCTTGCTTATCGGGGGCAACAGAAACTACTACGCGGCTCTGGCTCTCGCCAAATAAAAATGCGTCTTTTCTGAAGTTTTTATCCGTCTCGATATCGAAGCCGAGTTCTTTCGGCATGGCAGACTCCAGCAACGCGATGTATAAACCACCATCGGCCACGTCGTGCGCCGAGTTTATAAGCTTCTGCTCGATCACCTCTTTCACGGCGGCCTGTAGCTTCAGTTCCTCATCCATGTTAAAGTATGGCGCAGGCGTCAGCTTGATTTTGTGGTACGAGTAAACATACTCCGAAGAGGCGATGTCATTCTGCGCATCACCCATCATGTATATCGCATCGCCGGCGTTCTGGAAAGCCAGCGTCATTTTGTTGTCTTTGTTCTCCAGGATGCCCAGCATACCGATGGTTGGGGTAGGGAATACCGGACCCTCGTCTGATGACTGGTTGTAGAAGCTCACGTTACCGCCAGTAACCGGCGTTCCGAAGGCTTCGCAGGCTTTGCCCATACCTTTAATAGCGCCCACAAAGTGCCAGTATACTTCCGGCACATACGGGTTGCCGAAGTTAAGGCAGTTAGTGATGGCCACTGGCTCGGCACCGGAGCATACTATATTACGGGCAGCCTCGGCTACAGCAATTGCCGTTCCCTCTTCCGGGTCGGAGTACACGTAGCGGCTGTTGCAATCCACGGTTACAGCGATAGACTTGTTCGTGCCTTTTACCTTAACTAAAGCCGCATCAGATGGTGCGTTTGTCGTCATGGTGGCCGTGCCTACCATAGAATCGTACTGGCGGTATACCCAGCGCTTAGAGGCGATGTTGGGGTGCGTGGTCAGGAATTCGGCTACGGCCTGGTAATCGGTTGGCTCTTCTACCTGGTCGATGCTGAATTTCTTGGCTTCCTGGTAGTATGCAGGCTCGCGGTACTCGCGGTGGTATACTGGCGCGCCTCCACCCAGTACTAAATCATCAGCAGGTACTTCAGCTACCAACTCGCCATCCTGATAGTAGCGCAGCTGGCCGCCTTCGGTTACCACACCAATTTGCTCGCAGTATAAATCCCATTTGTTGCAGATATCGATGATGCTTTGCTCATGGCCTTTTTCCATCACAATCAGCATACGCTCCTGGCTTTCCGAAAGAAGGATCTCGAAAGGCAGCATATTCTTCTGGCGCGTAGGTACCTTGTCCAACCAGATATCCATGCCGTGCTCGCCTTTGGCGCTCATCTCAGACGTGGAGCAGGTAATACCGGCGGCCCCCATATCCTGCATCCCGATTACGTGGCCTGTCTGGATAATTTCCAGCGTAGCCTCCAGTAAAAGCTTCTCCTGGAAAGGGTCGCCTACTTGTACCGATGGCAGGTCGTTCACGGAGTCCTCGGTGATGTCTTTTGATGCGAAAGCCGCGCCATGTATACCATCCTTGCCGGTAGCAGAACCCACGATGAATACCGGGTTGCCAACGCCATAGGACGTGGCGGAAGCTGTTTCGCCTACCTTCACGATGCCCGCCGAGAAGGCATTTACCAATGGGTTTATATTATAGCATTCGTCAAAAAACAGCTCGCCACCAACGGTAGGGATACCAAAGGCATTGCCGTAATCGCCGATGCCTTTCACCACACCGCGTAAGAGGCGCTGCGTTTTCTCAGATTTTGGGTTGCCGAAACGAAGCGAGTTTAGCTGCGCAATCGGGCGGGCACCCATTGTAAAAATATCTCTGTTTATGCCGCCCACGCCAGTAGCTGCGCCCTGGTAAGGCTCAATGGCAGAAGGGTGGTTATGGGATTCGATCTTGAAACTGCAAGCATAGCCATCGCCGATATCTACCAGGCCAGCGTTCTCTTCGCCGGCTTTGGCCAGCATGCGTGGCGAGTCTTTTGGCAGGGTTTTAAGCCAAACAATAGAGTTTTTGTAAGAGCAGTGCTCCGACCACATAACTGAGAAGATGCTGAGCTCAGTGAAGTTTGGCGTACGCCCTAAGATTTGTTTGATGCGTTCAAATTCCTCTTCCAGAAGGCCTAGCTTCTGGGCTGTTTCTACGGTTGTGAGTTGATGTTCCACGTTTATCTGGCTTATTGTAACGGATTAACAAAAGTAAGAACTTATACTTTAAGACCACAGCAGAACTTAATGCTTTTTAATGAGATGGGGCAGAGCGAGGTGTTTGCTGGCAAAGTTTGTACTACGCGGGCAAAGATTTGCAACCTTCTCAGCATTTTACAAGCAAGTGTTTTTTTGTGGATTAAAAGTGTCACCTCGTGCAGCTTTATGCGTAAAGAACATCCAATCACTTAACTTACCTAAATGCAATCTATGACCATTGTTAACCCCGACCTGGTAGTAACTACCTGTGGCCGCGAGCTAGACCTGAGCACAACAGAGTTGGTAATTGAGCGCGCAAACAGCCTCTTTAGTTACAACATCCATAAGCTTAGCACAGGTGAGTACGTGATCGTGGAGAAATTCTTCGCCAACCCCTTCAATAACCGCTATATCCTGCTCAACGACGAGCAGATTGAGGTGCTTAAAAACCTCTAATAATACTTTTAACGGCAAAACATTACCCAACGAACAGCAGCGCAGCAAATGCGATTCCTTTCTTTTTCTGGGCTGTAACAAGGGCTGACACTGGTTTAGTAGTCTGTAGGGGCTTACTATATAGTATTAGTTTGAGCCGGAAGCAAGGCAGCCATTCCTGAAAATTACCAAAGTATAAACGGGTGCCTAGGTGGCACAGGTGCGCATAGGCCGGCGGTAGCTATAGTATAAATCTGTTGTGCGGGGAGTGCTGCCTTCTGCCAGTGCACCAGGTATAAACAGATGGGGCAAAACTTTTTAGAGCCCGGCATGGTTTTAAGAGATTTATCCATTAGTTTTGCACCCTGAAATAACTCCGTTATACTAGTTAATCAATATAAAAAGTCAAATGGCAAATATTGGCAGAATAACCCAAGTTATCGGTCCTGTAGTGGACGTTAGCTTTGCGGGTGAAAACTCTAAGCTACCAAATATTTTGGATGCCCTTCAAGTGACGAAAGACAACGGCCAGGTAGTAGTACTGGAAGTGCAGAATCACTTGGGCGAGGACCGTGTACGTACCATTGCGATGGACTCTACCGAAGGTCTTACCCGTGGAGCTGAAGTTATTGACTTGGAAGGTCCAATCAAAATGCCGACAGGCGAAGGCATCAAAGGCCGTCTTTTCAACGTAATCGGCGAAGCCATTGACGGTATCCCACAGCCTGTGAGCACTGGTGGTCTGCCAATTCACAGATCTGCCCCTCGTTTCGAGGACCTTGCCACTTCTTCTGAAGTACTGTTTACAGGTATCAAGGTAATTGACCTGATTGAGCCATACTCTAAAGGTGGTAAAATCGGATTGTTCGGTGGTGCCGGTGTAGGTAAAACCGTACTGATCCAGGAACTGATCAACAACATTGCGAAAGCGCACGGTGGTCTTTCTGTATTTGCCGGTGTAGGCGAGCGTACCCGTGAGGGTAACGACTTGCTTCGTGAGATGATCGAGGCTGGTATCGTACGTTACGGTGCTGAGTTCTTAGAATCTCTGGAGCACGGCGGATGGGATCTATCTAAAGTAGACCTGGAAGAACTGAAGGAGTCTAAAGCGACCTTCGTATTCGGACAGATGAACGAGCCTCCTGGGGCGCGTGCACGTGTGGCCCTTTCTGGTCTTACTATGGCGGAGTACTACCGCGATGGCGAGCCAGGCTCTAGCGACGCTGGCCGTGACATCCTGTTCTTCGTGGATAACATTTTCCGCTTTACGCAGGCGGGTTCAGAGGTGTCAGCACTTCTTGGCCGTATGCCATCTGCGGTAGGTTACCAGCCAACGCTGGCTACTGAAATGGGTGCCATGCAGGAGCGAATCACATCTACTAAGCGTGGTTCCATTACATCGGTACAGGCCGTTTACGTACCTGCGGATGACTTGACTGACCCAGCTCCGGCAACAACATTTGCCCACTTGGATGCAACTACTGTACTTTCCCGTAAGATCTCTGAGCTTGGTATCTACCCAGCGGTAGACCCTCTAGATTCTACATCTCGTATCCTGACGCCAGATGTAGTAGGCGAAGAGCACTACAACACAGCGCAGCGCGTGAAGGAGATTTTGCAGCGTTACAAAGAACTTCAGGATATCATCGCCATCCTTGGTATGGACGAGCTATCTGATGAAGATAAGCAGGTTGTACACAGAGCGCGCCGTGTGCAGCGTTTCCTGTCTCAGCCATTCCACGTAGCCGAGCAATTTACAGGCCTGAAAGGTGTACTTGTTGATATCAAGGACACTATCAGAGGTTTCAACGAGATCATGGACGGCAAGTATGACCACCTTCCGGAATCAGCATTTAACTTGGTAGGAACCATTGAAGACGCTGTTGCCAAAGGTGAGAAAATGATGGCCGAAGCAAAATAGGTTAAACAAGTCCTGAGTTCTGAGTTCTGAGTCTCGAGTTGTTCGGGGTAACTCATGACTCAGAACTCGAGACTCAGAACTCATAGAAATGTATTTAGAGATAATCACACCTGATAAAAAGGTTTATGCCGGTGAGGTAGAGGCCGCTCAGTTCCCGGGAGCCAACGGTTCTTTTGAGGTACTGGACCTGCACGCTCCACTCATCAGCACCCTCGATAAAGGCGATATCCGTATCACTACCAACAAAGGGCAAGAGTTCTTTACCGTGGACGGTGGTGTGGTAGAAGTGCTAAATAACAAAATCATCGTGCTCGCGGAGTCGGTGACAGCGTAACAGCCTTTTCTAAAGTATAAACAGCAAGGCCTCCTGTTCTTCGTGAGCAGGAGGCCTTGCTGTTTATTTATATCAACGATTGTTGCATAATATGGGCAAAGCGTTGCTGCAGCCTAAATTATGAACTATGTTGGGTATTAGCGATTTTGCTTTTTGTTAGCGAGCAAATTATGTTTATCGGTGTTGGTCAAAGAGTATTGTATTTCCGTCCGGGTCCGTAACCATAAAGCTTGCCGGGCCTGAGGCACTTTCATCCACCTCTGGATTTATTGTCAAACCGTTGGCTTTTAAATGTCGTTGAATTTCTCTTATATCATCAAAGGTTTCTAAGTTATTAGCATTCTCGTCCCACCCAGGGTTAAAAGTCAGGATATTGCCTTTGAACATACCTTGAAACAGCCCAATCAACGTATTCTCATTTTTCATGATCAGATAATTCTGTTCTAAGCTACCTGCAAAGGTTGTAAAGCCAAGTTTCTCATAAAACGCTTTCGAAACATGAATGTCCTTGACACTGAGGCTTACCGAAAATGCCCCTAATTTTAAATTATCCATACGTTATTATTTGAGTTTATTGCTGATTGTTGCGTAGCGGTTGTGTTTTGAGATGAAGGGAATTTAATAAAATCCATTCCAAAATGATACAAGCGGCCTAGCGATTTCTAATGTTGCCTCTTTCATTTTGACAACTTTGATTCTTTTGCTAGCCATGCTGTTGTTTTGGAAGTACGAGCTACAAGCTCGCACTAGCGGAGGAGCAAGGCGTAGTCACAGCTTTTCACATGTTCTTTGTTAGCGGAAGGAGTTCTTATTTACAGTACTGTTTCATAAAAGCCTTAATCTGAGTTACACCAAGCTCAAGGCTCTTTTGCCAATCTTTACAAGCTCCATCCATGTCTTGCAACTCCACTTTAGCGGCTCCCCTATTTTGATAGGCAAGAGCATAATCTGATTTTAACTCAATGGCTTTATCAAAAGCTTCTATTGCTTTCTTGAATTTTCCTTTTTCAAGATTGGCTCTTCCAATGCCATAAAATGCTTTTTCAGATTTAGGGTTTATTTGTGCCATACTCTCAAACTCCATTATAGCTGAATCCAGCTTACTCTCCTGAAGATACCCATATCCTATATTTTCAAATAGGCGAATGTCTGCAGGTCTTAATCCTTTTCCTTGGTTAAAGTATTTTCTCGCTTTTTCAAAATTGCCCATACTATTGTATGCGACACCAATATTCCAGATTGCTTCATAATCAACTTGTGATGTAGGATCAAAAGACACTACAATCATCTTCTGACAATCATCTATTACACCTTGATAATCTTTCAGTTTATACTTTATCTGACTTCTTAATAACAAAGCTCTTTTCTCTTCAGGATATTTTTCAAGAACAATGTTGATAGTCCTGAGCTGTTCTTCAAGCTTTTGTCTGTCCGCCTTTGAGATCGCATTATTAGCGCCATCACTTACACTTTGAGCACTACAAATGCAAAAAGTAAAAAGCGAGAGAGTTATGAGTAAAAGCTGCTTCATTCTGTTTTTATTATTACCGCTAACTTGCGGCTAGACGGAAAATTATTCGCCTTATCTGCACTATGTGCAGAGTTAGTAAAGTAATAAAATAAGAGTACCACTTTCCCTACTCCTTTACAATATAACAATTCCTGCTTACTTTTAGCCATACTAATACCCTCCTTACCATGCCAAACATCCACCCGAAAACTACACCGATTTACCAGACCTCAGTGTTTGCCTTTGAAGACCTGAATGCCCTGGAGTTATACTTTGAACAGCCAGGCCAAAGCTATATGTACACGCGCTACGGCAACCCGAATACCGATGAGCTGGCGCAGGAGGTTAATAAACTGGAGCAGGGCGCGGGAGCGGTGGTAACGTCTTCGGGTATGTCGGCGATACTGGCGGCGGTGCTGGCGGTTTGCAAGGCCGGCGACCATGTGCTGTGTGCGGAGGAGATCTATGGCGGCTCGTCTACCTTGCTTTCGCAGGAGCTGACGCGCATTGGCATTGATGTGAGTTTCGTGCCTCCGGCAGATATGTATACCCTGAGTGCCTACGTGCAGCCAACCACACGCCTTTTGCTGGCCGAAACCATGAGCAACCCGCTGCTGCAGGTACTGGATATTGCCAAAGTAGCCCAGGAAACACAGCGGCAAGGTATAAAACTGGTCATCGATAATACGTTTGCCACACCTATACTTACCAAACCGCTTCACCTGGGCGCAGACTTGGTTATTCATAGTGTAACAAAATACCTGTCGGGGCACAGCGATGTAACGGCGGGCGTGGTAGTGTGCAAAGCAGCCGAAGACCTGCAGCGGGTGCAGCGCGTTATGATGGTATACGGCCTAAACCTTAGCCCTTTTGAAGGCTGGCTGGCCGCCCGTGGCCTGAAAACCTTGCGCCTTCGCATGAAGCAGCATAGCAATAATGCGCTGGCTGTTGCCCGCTTCCTGCAGCAGCACCCTGCTGTGGAGCAAGTATGGTACCCGGGGCTGGAGGAGCATCCGCAGCACATGCTGGCTAAAGCACAGGGGCAGGGGCTGTTTGGCGGTATGCTCAGCTTCCGGATCAAAGACAATGCGGAAGCCGTAAACCGCTTTATGCAGGCGCTGCCAAGTATACCTTTCGCGCCATCGCTGGCTGGTGTGAATACGTCTATCTCTTACCCGCTGGGCACCTCGCACCGCGCCCTTACACCGGAACAACAACAGAAAATGGGTATTACAGCAGGCGTTATCCGCTTCTCTACTGGCATAGAGGAACCCGAAGAAATTATCGCTGAACTGGAAACGGCTCTGGCTGCGGTTTAGGTTGCAGCTATACTTACACGCCCTGCCATACTTTCTTGTGGCCTGTAAGTAGACAAGCTTCAGGCTGAGAAAGTATAAGTATTGATTTCTGATGATGATCGCAAACTGGAAGCTTGCTGGCATGCTAGGCCACGAGTTGAAAACTACGAGAGATTAGCGATTGGTTTTATACTTAGGTGCTGGCTAGAACGGTTGGGGAAAATGTAAAAGAGGCCTTCGCTATACTTCCAGCAGGCGTTTGAGGTGCTTTGCTACTTTGTCTAGGTCTTCGTCGGTGAGGCTGCTGCTGCTGGGGAGGCAGAGCCCACGCTCAAATAGTTTTCCGCTTAGGTTGTTGCCTTCGTAAGGGTGATGCTGGAACAGCGGTTGCAGGTGCATCGGTTTCCAGAGGTGGCGCGTTTCTATGTTTTCCTCTTCCAGGGCCAGGCGTATACTTTCGGGTGTGTGTGGCTCCGGCAAAAGCACAGTTGTAAGCCAGCGGTTAGCAAAGCAGGCTTTCGGCTCAGCTACAAACTCAAGTTCCTCAATGTGGCCCAGCTGGTTTTTGTAAAACGTATAAATTTCGCGGTGCTGCTTGATGCGTTTCTCCAGCACCTCCATTTGTCCGCGGCCAATGCCGGCACTTACGTTGCTCATGCGGTAGTTATAGCCCATCTGCGAGTGCTGCTCGTAAGGGGCAGGCTCTGTGGCTTGCGTTGCCAGAAATGCGGCATGCTCAGCTAGCTGCGCATCTTCGGTAATAATGGCACCTCCGCCAGATGTGGTAATTATCTTGTTGCCGTTAAATGAGAACACGCCCAGGCGCCCAAAGGTACCTACCTGGTGCCCGCTGTACCGTGAGCCCAAAGCCTCTGCCGCATCCTCCACGACGGGTATCCCAAACTCATGGGCCACGGCCATCAGCTCCTTCATTTTGGCAGGCATCCCGTAGAGATGCACCAGCACGATGGCGGCCGGGCGCTTGCCAAGTTTCAGGCGGTTGGCAATGGCTTTGTGCAGCGTATCTGGGCACATGTTCCACGTGTCAGGCTCGCTCTCTACAAAAACAGGCGTGGCGCCCAGGTATAAAATAGGGTTGGCAGTGGCTACGTAGGTAAAGGTGGAGCAGAGCACTTCGTCGCCGGGTTTTACGCCCAACACCCGCAGCGCCAAATGCAGGGCGGCAGTGCCGGAGTTTAGTGCCACGGCATGGCGCGCGTTGGTGTGCTGGCAAATGTCGTGCTCAAAGCCGGGCAGGTTAGGGCCTGCGGTGGTTACCCAATTATCCTCGAGTGCTTTCTGGACATAGTTTTTCTCATGCCCGCCCATGTGCGGTGCTGAAAGCGGAATACGGCCTGGCCTATACATCATAATCTTAGTATTTAAGCTGGTTTGCCGGTAAAGTAGCCTGAGTTGCCAATGCTGTTACTACGCTACGCACGTTTATTTAGCTGCCTTTCCTATGCGGGAGTATTGCAGTGCTATGCTTTAATTTACAAGTTTAGGTGATACTACTCCAACTTATTGCCGTAGATTTTTAGAAAGCGGCGCGCCAGGAGAAATCTTTTCGGCGCATTTTTATAGATTGCAGCCTCTAAACAGCACCTTTCAGACAATGCTCGATTTCCCTAACGCAAAGATTAACCTGGGCCTGTACATTACCGAGAAACGCCCCGATGGCTTCCATAACCTTCAGTCGTGCTTTTACCCGGTGCGCTGGTGCGATGCCCTGGAGATTTTGCCTGCGGAGAAAGAGCAGTTCGACATAACCGGACTGCCCGTGCCGGGCAAACCTGAAACGAACCTATGTTTGAAAGCTTATAAACTGCTGAAGCAAGACTACCAACTACCGCCTGTGCACCTGCATCTGCACAAGGTTATCCCGATGGGAGCGGGGCTGGGTGGAGGCTCTGCCGATGCGGCCTTTACGCTACGGATGCTCAATAAGCTGTTTGAGTTGAACCTAAGCAATGATGCGCTGGAGAATTACGCCCGCCAGTTGGGCTCCGACTGCGCTTTTTTCGTGCGCAACCAGCCAGTTATAGCTACAGAGCGCGGCGATGTGTTTACACCCGTTAACCTTAACCTAAGCGGCTATTCTTGTGTCATCGTGTACCCGGGCATCCATATCACCACTGCCGAAGCCTATGGAAGTATAAAACCTGAGATGCCTAACTGCGACATGCACATGCTGCTAAAGCAGGAGATAAAGGTATGGCGCGATGTACTAAAAAATGATTTTGAAGAGGCGCTTTTTCCGAAATATCCGGAGTTGCCGCAGGTGAAGGAAAAGTTGTACGAGGCCGGCGCAGCCTACGCCTCCATGACGGGCTCAGGCTCGGCGGTATACGGGCTGTTTGCCGGCGAAGCTCCCGATAACCTAGTCTTCCCGGACCACTACGCTATCTGGAAAGGGCTGCTTTAGCCTTTTCCGGCGCCTGTCAAAAGCATCCAGCACCGGGTAAATAAACACGCTCAGCAGGATAACCGCGGCCCCCACATAAAACCCGGACGACATCTGCTCATCTTCGTTAAAAATGATCCAGGCTAGGATAATGCCATAAAGCGGCTCCAGATTCACGGTCAGGTTCACGGTATAGGCGGATATGCGCTGCATCAGGCGCACAGAAGCCGTGTAAGCGTACACCGTGCAAGCCAGCGAAAGTATGAGCAGGTATACCCAATCCATGGTGCTGAGGCTGAAGTTTAATGTGCCGCCCGTGGCAAAGTATGACGTATACACCGGGAAGAAAATAAGCGTGCCCAGGCAGGCACCGGCCATCTCGTAAACGGTAATCGTGGTGGATGGGACCTTCTTTACAAAGTTGGCATTGATGATCGTGAAAATAGAACCAAGCAATGCCGCCCCTATCGCCATACTTATCCCTAGCACACTGTCGAAACTGGTTTCGTGCTGGAAGATGATGTATAGGCCCATGATAACCAGCATGGCCAGAAATATCTCGTGCGGCTTTACTTTCCCTTTGTTGAAGAGAGGATCCAGAAAGGCAGTCCAGAGGCTGCAGGTAGCCAAGCCAACCAAACAGATAGATACCGAAGAAACGCGCGCGGCTGCAAAAAACAAAATCCAGTGCCCGGCAATCACGAAGCCCACCGCCAGCATTTTAAGCGCCATGCTGCGGCCCATCCAAAAGGGAGTACCGCGCTTGTAAACTACTGCGCCTAGGGCAAGGGCAGCAATAAGCGTACGCAACGTAACCAGCTCTACTGCCGGTATCGAAATAAGTTTGCCTAGAATGGCGGTAAAGCCCCACAGAAAAATGATGAAGTGGAGCTCTACAAAATCTTTAAGACGTGGCATTTAGCGCGGAACGTAACGGTACAACAAAAAGCCTATACCTGTAAATACGATTGTCGGGATCCAGGCGGCAATTTGGGGTGCAATATCGCCAACCTGTGCTAAACTGCGGCTGGTAATCACGAAAATAATGAAGATGAATGCCAGGAAGAAGCCGAGCGCAATCTGGAAACCCACACCGCCACGCGCCTTTCGAGCACTCACTATCACGCCGATAACGGTAAGTATAACAATGGCAAACGGGTAGCTGAAGCGCTCATACTTCTCGATAAGGTATATCTCAATATCGTCGGCGCCCCGGTTGATTTTCTCATTTATAAAATCGTTGAGTTGCGTGAGGGTAAGGGTTTGCTCCAACTTGTAGGTGCTCTCGAAGTCTTTGGGCCGCAGGTTCAGCGTGGTATCCAGGTTCTCGCCTTTATAGATGGTTTCGTTTTCGCCATCGAATGTGCGCAGGGTATACCTGTCGATGTGCCATTTCTCTTTCTCGGCGTTCCAGGTAATGCTGTTGGTGCTTAGCTTGCGGGTGAGCTTGGTACTGTCTATGGTTTCCAGGGCAAAGTTGTAGCCTACGTGCGCCGTGTTGTTGTAGCTCTCCATGTACACATAGGTTTCAGGGCCTATTTTGATGTGTATGTTACGGCTGTCGTAGGTAAAAGGGCTCTTAATGTACTTTACTTGGAAGGCCACGCTCTTTTTGTTAGCGTTCGGGATCACCCAACCGATCAGCACAAAAATAGTTGCCCCGATCAAAGAGGCCCCCATAATGTATGGCACCAGAAACCGCCGGAAGCTCACGCCACTGCTCAGCACGGCAATGATCTCAGTATGCGAGGCAAGCTTGGCCGTCACAAACACCGTGGCGATAAACACGGTGATCGGGCTCAGCATGTTGGCCCAGAACGGAATCAGGTTGAGGTAATAGTCGAAGATGATCTCCGTAATGCTTGGGTTAGTCTTGATGAAGTCATCGTTCTTCTCCGTGAAGTCAATCACTAGAATAACGGCCACCAGGATCAGTACCGTAAATACATACGTCGTCAGGAACTTCTTTAATATATACTTATCGAGGAGCTTCAACTTGAGTTATAAAGTTAGAAGGTTAAAAAGTTAGAAAGTGAGCGAGCCAGAAAGAACAACTTTTTAACTTTCTAACGCTCTAACTTTCTAACTCTACAGTCTTGTCATCAGTTTCTTTACCATCACATCTTTCCAGTCGCGGAAAGTTCCGTTCAGGATATGCTGGCGGGCTTGCTTTACCAGCCACAGGTAAAATGTAAGGTTGTGCACGCTGGCGATCTGGCCGGCCAGGTACTCGGTGCTGTGGATGAGGTGGCGCAAATAAGCCTTGCTGTAAAAGGTGCTTACATAGCCGCCCAGTTCCGCATCTATCGGGCTGAAATCATCGGCCCACTTTTTATTTCTGATATTGATAACGCCCTGCGTGGTAAACAGCATGCCGTTGCGGGCGTTGCGCGTCGGCAGCACGCAGTCAAACATATCCACGCCCAAGGCAATGTTCTCCAAAATGTTAGCAGGCGTGCCAACCCCCATCAGATAACGTGGTTTGTCCTTGGGCAGTATGTCGCAAACCACCTCAGTCATTTCATACATCATCTCGGCAGGCTCGCCTACTGATAAGCCACCAATAGCGTTGCCCTCGCGGCCAAAGCTGGCAATGGTCTCTGCGGATTGTATGCGCAAGTCTTTATAAGTGCTGCCCTGCACAATCGGGAACAGTGTTTGATTATAGCCATACTTTGGCTCGGTGCTGTCGAAGCGGTCTACGCAGCGCTGCAGCCAGCGGTGCGTGCGCTCCATAGACTGGCGGGCATACCCGTAGTCGCAAGGGTAGGGCGTGCACTCGTCAAAGGCCATGATAATGTCGGCGCCGATAGTGCGCTGCGTGTCCATCACGTTTTCCGGGGTAAAGTTCAGCGTAGAACCATCAATATGCGATTTAAACTTTACGCCTTCCTCCTTGATTTTGCGCGTGCCGGCCAGCGAGAACACTTGGTAGCCGCCGCTATCGGTAAGTATGGGGCGGTCCCAGCCGTTGAATTTATGCAGTCCGCCGGCTTTCTCCAGCACGTCGAGGCCGGGGCGCAGGTATAAATGGTAGGTGTTGCCAAGTATGATCTCGGCTTTGATATCTTCTTTGAGCTCACGCTGATGCACGGCCTTTACGGTGCCTGCCGTGCCTACGGGCATAAAAATAGGCGTTTCGATGGTTCCGTGGTCGGTTTGCACCACACCGGCGCGCGCTTTGGATTGAGCGTCTGTTGCTACGAGGTTAAATTGCATGGTTGTATGGTTGCCGGCGCATCATCTTGCAAAAACAACATCAAATGCCGGCCTGCCCCAAGGGCTTCTATTTCTTTTAGTTCCGAAAAATTAACTAACCGGCAAAGATACAAACTCCACCTGCACAAACCATAGCCAACTTTAAAATTAGGACTTGCTTCCTAAATGGCTATACTTTACCTAATTTTGAGAAGGTGATGTGCCCTGGCCACGGTGACGGCAAAGCAGGCGCCTTGCAATTTAACAATCCAACAAGCAATTAATTAAAATTGGTTACAGTTCTGCTCCTCGGGGCACTGGCGCTTTGCGTGCTGGTGCAGGTATACTTTTCGCTATTCAGATTTTTGCCCTTATCCAAGTACGAGGACCCCGCGCCCGATGTGCAGCGGCCCGTGTCAGTGATTGTGGTGGCCCATGACGAGATGGATAACCTGATAGAACTGTTGCCGCAGCTGCTGGACCAGGAGTACTCCGAGTTTGAGGTGCTGCTGGTAAACGATCGCTCCGAAGACGATACTGAGTTTTATACTTACGAGCTGGAGCGCCAGTTCCCGAACTTTAAGGTAGTAACGGTTAAAAAAACGCCGGATTACCTTAACCCCAAAAAATATGCGCTGGCCCTGGGCATACGCGCGGCCAGGTATGAGCATATGCTTTTTACCGATGCCGACTGCCGCCCATACAGCAAGCACTGGATTAGCAGGATGCAGGCAGGTTACGCAAACGGTGCCGAAGTAGTACTTGGCTACTCTCCGTATGCACAATTAAAAGGATTTTTAAATCACCTTATCCGGTATGAAACCTTGCTGACCGGAATCCAGTATTTGTCTCAAGCAAACGCAGGTCGTGCCTATATGGGGGTAGGCCGAAACTTATCTTACACTAAAGCGTGTTTCTTTAAGAACAAGGGGTTTGCATCGCATATCAAATTAATGGGCGGCGACGATGATCTTTTTGTGCGCGATGCCGCCAACAATAGTAATGTTAGTCTTGTTATCGACAAGGAGGCACAGACAGTAAGCATTCCCAAAAGGACGTTTCGGGAGTGGATAATTCAGAAGCGTAGACATTTGTCGGTTGGGGGGCGGTATAGAGCGACGGATAAGCGAAGGATAGGAGCTTTTATAGCATCAAATATACTTTTTTACATACTTTCCTTTATTCTTCTTGTTCTAAATAGCCATTTCGCTATATTAGGAGCGCTTGTAGGCGTTCGCTACCTCACGGTCTTCCCGGTGTATCTGGCGGCCGCCCGCAGACTCGATGATAGGATATCCTTGTTGCTGTTGCCTGTGTTAGATGTGGTTTACTTTGTAAATTACCTGTTCCTTGGGATATCTGTGTTACTGTATAAACAATTCAGATGGAAGTAAATAAACAATTTTCTGCGAAAGCAAAGCATGACTTCAAGCTTATTCAGGCTGCTGTAGAAGAAAACGATGAGAAGGCCTACGCCGAGCTCATGAGCATCTATAAAAAGCCTGTATACCATGTGGTGCTGAAGATGGTGCGCAACGCTGACGACGCCGAAGACCTGACGATAGAGGCTTTCGCGAAAGCCTTCAAAAACCTGCATAAGTTTAACCCGGAGTACGCCTTCAGTACCTGGCTGTTCCGTATCGCCACGAACAACTGCATCGACTTTATCCGCAAGAACCGGATTAAGACCATGTCTATCGACTCGGCCATCAAGATTGATAACGGCGATGAGATCACGATCGATTTTAAGGATAAGAACCTGAACCCGCAGGAGGAGGCGATTAAAAACCAGAAGATCGAGATTATGCAGTACGTGGTGGCCAAGCTGCCCGAGAAATACCAGCGCCTGGTTACGCTGCGTTACTTTAATGAGCTGAGCTATGAGGAGATCGCCACGGAACTGAACGCACCGCTAGGCACTGTAAAGGCCCAACTGCACCGCGCCCGCGAGCTGCTTTATGACATGGTGAAGAACAAAAAGCACTTAATTTAACGTTGAATGGTTAATTGTTACATCAGCAAGAGTGCTTTAAGATAGCATTGAATTAAGGTTAATATATTTGATTACGTTTAAAGCCCCTGTTGCCTGTTTGGTAGCAGGGGCTTTATAATTTACCGCTATATCCCGTAGTTATTTTATACTTTTGCAGCATTATAGACGCAAGTAGCAAGACACAGGACACAAGATTTATACTTGTAGAGTATAAAAAGACATGCCAAAAGTAGCTGATACTATACTTGAAGGAATTGGGAGGCAGTACTTGCATTTGCGATTACGCAGCCAAGAACGAGTAGAACGAGAACTACAGGTAAAGTATGAAGGACGCTACAGAAATGCGGCGATTGTGCTGTTGGCTGATATTTTTATGGCGCTAGCCGTTGTGGCTTTTGTGGTGATAATAGCAGCCGCCTTATACTTTGTTGTGTCTTAATTGCCCATTCATAATTCGTAATTCTTCATTTGTAATTAATATGACCGCTATCCGCACCTTACTTTCCGGTTACTTCCCTGAGCTTACTGAGGACCAGTTGCAGAAATTTGAGCACATGGGCGAACTCTACAAAGAATGGAACCAGAAGATAAACGTGATCTCACGCAAGGATATGGATATGCTGGGCGTGCACCACATTCTGCACTCGCTGGGCATAGCCAAGGTGGTTAACTTCCCGGACCATACCTCGGTGATGGATGTAGGCACTGGCGGCGGACTGCCGGGCTTGCCGCTGGCGGTTATGTTTCCGGAGGTGAAGTTTCACCTGGTGGATTCTATTGGCAAGAAGATACACGTGGTAAACGAGATAGCCCGCGAATTACATTTACACAACGTATCGGCAAGCCATACCCGTGCCGAGCAGGTGCGCGATAAGTATGATTTTGTGGTAAGCCGCGCCGTAACCCGCTTAGCCAACTTCTGGCCCTGGGTAATGAACAGCTTCAAGAAAACCGGCTTGGAGACCGAAGGCTTATACTACCTGAAAGGCGGCGACCTGCAGGAAGAACTGGCAGAGTCGGGCCTCATCGCCCAAACTTACGACCTGAAGGATTATTTTAACGAAGAGTTTTTCGATACCAAAAAGGTGGTTTACGTGCCCCTGAAAAAGTAGGGCCGGTTGAGCCATTTCGGAGATATTGCTTATCTAGCGCAGGGCAATGGGAGTATGCATTAGCGAGAGTAGTTTATGCAAACAGAATCTGAGCCAAGAAACTTACATGGCAGCATACGCTCGATGAACCTTCAGGAAGCAGCAACGTTACTTTTCCTCCAGCAAAAAACGCAAGGCGCGCTCTTCGGAGTAATAGCGGTTGTTTCTAAAGTCCTCGGCAAAGCCCACATGGCCGCCTTCCTCAGGCATTTCTAAGTATAGGTTAGGGTTCTGTTTGGCTTCCGCGATCGGGTAGCACTCCTCAGAAAGGAAAGGATCGTTCTTGGCGTTTACCAGCAACGTCGGGATGCGAATATCGGCAAGAAACTGCTTGGAACTGACGCGGGCATAATAATCTTCGGCGTCTTTAAAGCCGTGCAGCGGCGCAGTATACCTGTCATCAAACTCTGGAAACGACCAAAATAAGCTATAGTTTGTCAGATCAACCTCGTCGGGGTACATCTGCCGCTTTTGTTCCAGCTTCTGGCCCAAAGACTTTAAAAACCGCTGCGTGTATACCCTTGAAATTTTCTGGGCAGAGCCTTTCAGATCTACTGGGGTGGAAAAAACTGCTGCACGTGTTACCTGTTCAGGTACTTGGCTTGGGGCCTCGCCTAGGTATTTAAGGGTAATGTTTCCGCCTGCGCTAAAGCCAATAAGGTAAATTGTTTTGTAAGCATATGCCTTGAGTGCATGCTGGATAACCAGATCCAGGTCGTCGGATGCGCCGAGGTGGTAGGAGCGGAGCAGCTTGTTTGGTTCGCCGCTGCAACTGCGGTAATTCCAGGCCATCGCGTCCACGCCTTCAGCATTAAACACTTTCACCATGCCCGTAATGTATGGCCGGCCCGTGTCGCCCTCTAGCCCATGCGAAAGTACAACCAAGGCATCAGAACCAACCCTAGACCAATCCAGGTCAATAAAATCCTCATCAGGGGTAACGAGGCGTTCCCGCTCGTAAATTACTCCAGCCACTTGCCTAAATAGCCCGGGAATAATGGTTTGCAAATGGCCGTTGAACAGGTAAAAAGGTGCTTTATGCTTTGATGGTATTAATGGCATGTTGATGGTCGCTAAAAACTTTCACATCCATATATTAAATACGCTAAAAACGCGAATTTAATTTAATTTAAGCAGTTAATATATCTATATTTTGTTTCTGCCCGTATGGAAAATAACAATACAAAATTAAGAACATAACTATGGAAATTATATCAAAGTTTAAAACAGTAGGTATGGCGCTTGCCATCGGTTCGTTTATGTTTGCCTGTAGCCAGGAAACCCAAAACGAGACAAACGAGGAAGTAAATGAGGCGCAAGCCGAAATGAGCGAGGCTAACATGGAAGCCAAAAGCTCTTACAATGAGTTTGCAACCTGGGTAAATACCAGCACAGAGCGTGCCGAGAACGTGACTGCCGACGAGTACCGCGAGATGCGTGCCGAATATAAGCGCCGCGAAGCCGAACTTGAGGCAGAAGCATCTGATTGGGATGATGAAACCCGCCAGGAGTGGGAAGAAACCAAGGCTGAATGGAATCAGTTCGAGAACAAAGTTCAGGAGCGCCTAGGAAAAATTGATGATATTGACGTAGACGTTGATGTTAAAAGAGAGAAAAACTAAGCTTTCTAGCTGATACAAGTATAAAAGCCGCTGTGGATTCCCGCAGCGGCTTTTCTTGTTTTTAGCCCTAGATGTTCATAAAAACGCCCACCTGGAAACGGCCCGCATTACCGATTTGGTTGCCGTTTAAATACTGGTTGAGCGGCTGGAAATAGCTGCCCGAAAGGGTAAACTTTTTCAGCGCCACATCCATGCCGGCCTGGCCGAAAAGTGCATTACCTCCGGTTTGAACAGCTTTCAAGCCATCCTGCGCCGATCTTTTAGCGGACTCATAGTATAAACCCAACCGTGGTATTAGCTGCACCGAGCCTTTGCGCGCCACATAAAACGCCGAGGCCGTATAGTTAAACTGATCCCCGAAACGATAGCCGTTGCTGCCCTCGCTCATCCATTGCTGGCTTATGCTTTGGTCCAAACCGATCTGCTCGTTCAGCAGCAAGGTGTAGCCTAACTTTAACAAGTAAGAAAAAGCGCTTGTGCCAGGCTGCAGGTCGGGGTCATACTTTTCTTCTGCATTTATTTTTTTATTGTGCACACCGGTTGGCAGTTTTATGCCCAGGCCAGGCCGCAAAATGTGCTTTACCTGGCCTGTGCTAAAGTTATGCAAATACTCCGTGGTGAGCAGCAGGTCGCCGGGGCCGCCTACGGTAAAGGTGGTGTCCTTGATGGGTTGCGGCAAATGGAAAACCTCTGCATAGTATACCGTGTTCCTCCGGATGGGCAGCACCGCCTGCAAGTTTAGCTTGGGCAATATCCGGAAGTTGGCCCGTATCTCCCAGGTTTCGTAGCGCTCGTAATCATCCTGATGCTCTGCTACCTGGTATACTTCGCTTTGGTCGGGCACGTGCTGCACGCCGGTAGTGCCCTCGGTGGCCAGCATACTTTGCGTGCCGAAAAAACTATGGCTTTGGTTGAGGTGGCTGTAGCCGTTAAACACACTCTGCCGGTAAAAAACACCGATGTAGCTTTTAGAGTCGATGGGGTTAAACTCGTAAAGGTTGCAAATGTCGCAGGCCTGCGCAGCTCCCGCGTAGAGGAGGGGCAGCAGCAACAGTATAAACTTCTTCATGTAGTTAAAAAGGGTTGGTAAAGGCTTGGTTGTGCACAAAGTCCTCGTCTGTTAAGGTGTTGAGAAACAAAATGATCTTCTCTTTTTCTTCTTTGGTGATAGGTATGCCCAGCTGCCCGTTTGGCTGTTTCAGCTCGGGGGCCAGCGAGGGCGAAGACACAACGCCTGTGCGGTAATGCTCTACCACCTCATCCAGGGTGGCAAAGCGACCATCGTGCATGTAGGGTGCCGTAAGGGCGATGTTACGGAGGGTAGGCGTTTTATACTTGCCGATGTCCTGCTGCTGCCGCGTTATACGCCCGCGCCCAAAGGCCAGCTCCTCAAACTCCGCCGAGAACGCTGCGTCTAAGCCATTGTTATGGTACGCCTGGTCGGTGAAGAAATCAGAAGTATGGCAGGAGGCGCAATGCTGCTTAAACAAGGCCAAACCCTGCAACTCCGGCCCGGACAGCTGCCCGCCGGCTTCTTGGCGCACATACTTATCATACCTGGAGTTGGCCGAGATGAGCGTGCGCTGAAACTGGGCCAGCGCACGCGCTATGCGTGCCGAGGTAATGGAGTCGGAGCCGAAAGCAAGCCGGAACAATCCTGGGTACTTGGGGTGCTGCTGCAACTCGCTGGCTAGCGCCTTCAAATCCTGGCCCATCTCGTCGGGGTGCGTTATCGGCCCAAACACCAGCGACTCTATGTCCTTGGCACCGCCATCCCAAAACAAGCCATCCATCCAGGCCAGGTTTAGCAGGGCAGGGGCATGTCTTTTCAGCGGGTTGCCGGTTACGCCAGCCACACTCAGGGCCGTTCCATCCGAGAAGGCTTTGCCCTGCTGGTGGCAGCTGGCGCAGCTAACCTGGTTGTTAACTGACAGGATAGGGTCGTAGAACAGCATGCGGCCAAGCTCCACGCCCTCCACGGTAAACGGGTTGCGCTCCGGGTAAGGCACGGCACTGGCCAAGTTAGCGGGCACCGCCGGGCTGAAGCGCCTGGTTTGTGGGGCAGGCGCTTCAGAGGCAGGCTCGTCGCAGGCTGTAAGCAGCAGGCTAAGTCCAAGTATCGCTATGTATCGCAGCGGGCAGGGCATTACTCCATTTTCATACTATGGGCGTGATGCACGGTAAACATACTTGCGTAGTTGTCTGCCACCTGGGTAGCCACCTCAGCCGTCGCAGACCCCGACATCACTGTTTTATACTGAAGTATGTTTACTTGGTTAAACAGCTTGCTTAGTTCCGCCACCAGCATCACTTCGCTGGTTGTGCGCTTCTCTACCTCAATGGCGGTAGGCAAAGCCAACGTAACAGTGCGGTAGTTGGCATCGGTACCGATGTGGTAAGTTATGCTTTCCCAGGCATCTGTTTGAGGGTCCAGTGCTTGCCCTTCGGCCACAATAAACTTATAGCCGGTGTTCCAGCTCCAAGCCATCCCCGATGTTGTTTTCAAGTCGCCGGCGGCTAGGTCAAGGCTGTGGTTTACGGCTTGGTCCACGCCAACCGAAAAGGTAACCGATGTATACTTGCCAGCCGGGATGTTGGTCAGCTCTACCTTGCTGCGCTCAGCAGCCGAAGTTTTCTCGAGTACATAATAGCTCTCCGGTACCTTATACTTGCTGCCGTCTGCGGCGGTAAGCTCCACATTGCTGATGATGTAGCGCAGCTGCGTGAACTTAAACTTCGTGCCGCTGCTGGTGTTGTACTCGTTGTCAAGCTGCAGTGCCTGGCTATTGTACTGGTTATGCACGTCGAGGGTGATGCTTCCAGGTTCCTGTACCCCGGGCGTGCCGTCATCATTGCAGGATGTGGTGAAGAGGGCAAGCGGAAGAAGTATAGCGTAAAGTATGATTTTGTGTAAGGATTTCATCTGATAAAAATTAATTAGGCAGGTACGCGCTTTCTGCCCTCGTTTCTGCAGTATCCAAAGTATAGATTTTATGACTTTAGGTGCAGAAATAAGAGCTGTGCAAACCAGGTTATAATGTGATTAGGTGCCTGCCCTCAAAACAACAGGCACTGGCGCGTAAACCTTCAGTTTTAGATCCAAAGGAATAGGCAAGGCATGCCACCATCGTATGGTGGAGCCAGTGTAAGTATGCAGATGAAATTATACCTGCGGCGGATGCAGAATTTTAGAGGAGTAAGCGTTATAAGCGCTCAGGCTATAATACCCGTAGGTACGTGCCGGCAACCAAACCTTAGCAACAGGAGTTGCGGCTTCTGTAACGCTGATGAAATCGTATGAAAGCGATTTAGCTTTGAAGTTGGTCTGGTCCTGGCTTTCTTGGTTAGCCGCTTTCACACTTTTGCTGAGATGGCATTTGCCTTCGCACTGCAGCTGCGGCTTATCTCGGTTTACGCAGAGGTTCTGGATAATGTATTCTTTGTTCAGCTCATAGCCAAGCCGGATCAGGGGCATAGACAGCACGTTCACCATCACAAGGATGGCCAGGCTGATGCTCCAGATATATTTTGCGTGTGGCATGTGCTGCAAAGGTACGGCAGGTTATCTTAATTCTGCTAACGAAAAGAAACCGTTGGTATAATTGTCTGCTATTTTTCGGGCATTGGCACCGCCCATGGCAGTATTCAGCTCGTCGAAATCAATGGTATGCGGATTCTGGAATAAAGCATCAAGCTCAGTAGTTACGCGCAAAGTATGGTACGGCTCTGTTCTGATATCCAGTGGTACCTGCAACGGAATGTTGAATGTGGTGTAATTGGCATCCTCTCCGATATGGAAAATTAGGCCGCCGCTTTTTGTATTGCCGGTGTAAGTGCCCTCCAGCAGTAGAAACTTATACCCTGTGTCCCAATCCCAAACCATGTCTGAGCTCGGGTCGAGGTCACCTTCCTGGTCGGTGGAGTGGTTGTGTGCCTGGTCTACGCCCAGGCTAAAGGTAATCTGGCTGTAGCTGCCTGCCGGCACATTCTTGAGCACGAAGCTGGTTTTGCCTGCGGTTTGGTTTATCAGGTGGTAGCTGTTGGGCTCTGTAAATACAGCAGCGCCGTTAGCATCCAGCAGCTTCACGTTACTAATAAAATACTTGAAATCTTCCACGGCATAGGTATCGCCGGCGGGGCTGGTGTAAGTTTTGCCCAGCTCAATTTCAGCGCCATTAACGGTGTTCAGGAATTCGACTGTAATATCAGCCTGTGCTACTGTGTCGTCATCGTCATCACAGGATGTGAGCAGCGGCGTAACTGCTACTAACAGAAAGGCAAGTAAAGTATGAATCGGTCTTTTCATAGGTATGGTTAATTAAAAGGGTCTGAAAAGCGCTTATCAGTAATAAACGTGGAGTCGGTGAGGGTGTGCAAAAACCTTATGATCTTGCGTTTCTCGTCGGCGGTAAGCATCAGTGTCTTGCCGTTTGGCTCGTTACTGGCCTCGATAATAAGTGGGTCCAGATTGGGGCTGTTATACTTGATATGATCGTTGTAGTGATCCAGTACTTCCTCAAGGGTGGCAAAGCGACCATCGTGCATATAAGGTGCCGTAAGGGCGATGTTGCGCAACGTTGGCGCCTTAAACTTGCCTTTGTCTTTTGCCAGCCCTGTCACGTCGCCTAGGCCGTTGTCGGTAAAGGTGGCGTCCAGGCCGTTGTTATGGAAGGTTCTGAGAGAGAACAAGGTGCCGCCGTGGCAGTCGCCGCAGTTTCCGCCGCGGGTGTTGGTGCTTGGGTCCGGGTGAGTAAGAAACAGCTTCATGCCCTCCAGTTCGTCTTTAGAGAGTTGGCCCTTTTGGTTCATGTAGCGGTCGTAGCGGGCATCGGCTGAAATAAGCGTGCGCTGAAACTGCCCCAGGGCTTTTAAAACATTTGTTTCAGTGATGATGCTATCGCCAAAGGCTTTCCGGAACATGGCCGGGTAGGTTTTTGTGGCCTGCAGCTCGGCAACGGCATTAGCCAGGTCCTCGTGCAATTCTATCTCATTCTCGATCGGGCCGCGGGCCTGTTCTTCCAGGCTCAGGGCGCTGCCGTCCCAGTTAAGCTGGCTAAACCAAAGCATGTTTGCCAGGCTCATGGCGCTGCGCCTGTGCTTAATGCCGTCTATGCCAACGCTAACGGCAAGCCCATCGGTAAAGGCTTTATCCTGCTGGTGGCAGCTACCGCAGGACATAGTGTTATTGCCAGACAGCTTCACCTCGTAAAATAAATGGCGGCCCAGCTCCACGCCTTCTTCGGTTAGAGGGTTATTAGCCGGTGTAACAAAATTCTGCGGCAGGTGCTTCGGAATTGTGAGCTGGTAGGGAGTGGGTTCTTCGTTTGCCGCAACCGGGTCCTGGTCCTTATCAGCGGAGCAGGAGAAGAAAAGTAGCGGTAAAATAATGAAATGGGTGTAGCGGATCGTTGCCATACTTCCTGTAACTGTTAAATTTGCAACGGAGTTTCGATAACAAAGGTAGGTTAAAGTCGCTGAAATTGTTACCTTTGGAAGAATGATCCGGGCTGAAATATTTTTGTTTTAGCTACTTTGGAAATTAAGTGTAAAGGGTTTACCTTTGCAAACTCATTTAGGAAACGCATCAAAAGAATCAATTATTATAGGATAACATGGCTAACCATAAGTCGGCATTAAAGAGAATCAGAGCGAATAACGCTAAACGTCTTCGTAACAGATATCAGGCGAAAACTACTCGTACGTTTATCAAGAGACTGAGAAACACAACCGATCAGGCTGAGGCGCAAGAGCTGTACAAGACAGTTTCTTCAATGCTTGACCGTTTGGCTAAGAAAAACATCATCCACAAAAACAAAGCGGCTAACAACAAGTCGAAGTTAGCGAAGTTCGTTAACGGACTGGCAGCCTAGTTTTTAGGGTATCCCAACACAAAAAGCCTTGCACATACACGTGCAAGGCTTTTTGTGTTGGTGCCGTACAGTAGTGCTTTAAGGTTACGCTACTAGTTTTAACACGTGTGTTGATGAACGATTTTAAAGATAACGTATGTGGTTGGGGCAGCTTAGACAGAATATATACCGAAGGCGGCTGATAACGCTAGGGACGGAGCAAGATATCAAGGCTTCTTACGTATGCTTGTGTAAAGCCAGGTAGCATGATTGAGGTATAAAGATAAAGAACCGCTACTAAACAGAAAGGCCTGCCATGATAACATGGCAGGCCTTTCTAGTATAAAAGCAATTGGCCTTTTAAGCTACACTCAGTTTAATCATGTTGGTGCGTTTCTGCTCGTTTATTGGCATGCTGGCTGTGTTAATGAATACATCGCCTTTCTGAATATAGCCGCCATCCAGCAGTATTTGCTTAATGTCGCTGATTGTGCCGTCGGTAGATTCCACTTTATCATAGAAGAAGCCGCGTACGCCCCAAACCAGGTTCAGGGTGTTCAGCAGCCTGTGGTTACCTGTGAAGATAAAGATGTCGGCCTGCGGGCGATACTTAGCCAACTGGAACGCAGTATAACCAGACTTTGTCATGCCAATAACTGCTTTAGCATTGGTGTCGCTGGCAAGGTTGCAGGCATTAGCTACCAGGCTATCGCTCAGGAAAGTTTCAGAGTTCGGGTTAATCGCGAAGCTTCTGTTGAACACGCCGGAGTGCTCCTCCACCATGCGGATTGTCATGTTCATGCTACGGATTGTCTCGATAGGGTAGGCGCCTACCGCTGTTTCTGCGCTTAGCATAAGGCAGTGGGCTCCGTCCAGCACGGCATTGGCCACGTCATTGGTTTCGGCACGGGTTGGGCGCGGGTTAACGATCATGCTTTCCATCATCTGGGTAGCTACAATCACTGGCTTGGCGGCTTCGTTACATTTTGCTACCAGCATTTTCTGGATCATCGGAACCTTTTCCATGCCAACTTCTACGCCCAGGTCGCCACGAGCCACCATAATAGCGTCTGTCGCAGCAATAATCTCATCAATGTTTTCGATGGCTTCCGGCTTCTCAATTTTAGCGATTACACGGGTGTCCTTTCCGCGCTCCTTAATAATGCGCTTAATCTCGTGGATGTCCTCTACTTTGCGCACAAAAGAAAGTGCTACCCACTCTACATCGTTATCGAGGCCAAAATGTAAATCCTCTATGTCTTTTTCGGTAAGAGAAGGTGCTGACACTTTAGAGTGAGGCAGGTTTATACCTTTGCGGGGCTTCACGATGCCACCATAGATAACTTCTGTTTCAACCTCGAGCTCATTATCGGTAGAGATAACTTTCAGCTCAAGCTTGCCATCATCTAAAAGTATGGAGTCGCCTGCCTTTACGTCTTTTGCCAAGCCTGTGTAGATAGTCGAAAGCCTATCTGCTGTGCTGATAGAGCCATCGCAAACTAACTTTACGCGCTGCCCTTCCTCAATCTCCACGCTTCCGTTCTCAATGTCGCCCAATCTAATTTTCGGGCCTTGCAAGTCTTGCACCAGGCAGATGTTGGTGTTGTGCTCACGGTTTACCTGGCGCACATGGTCAATCACTTTCTGATGCTCTTCATAGGCGCCATGCGAGAAGTTCAGGCGGAATGCATCAACGCCCTCTTGCACAAGCGCAACCAGGCGCTCGTAGGAATTACTGGCTGGCCCAACGGTGGCCAGTACTTTAGTTTTATTAAAAGAAATTTCCATACTTAGAAAATCAGGTTCTCCTTAAATTTAAGTGTAAGCGGGTCAAATTTTTTTACGTACTGTACCAGCGGAACACCTCGCAATCTATTGATTAGTTCCGATGGGTACAACTGCTGCATTGCCCCGGTTATCTGCAGCACGTAATCATACTCTTTTATATCAGGCAGCAAGAACGGCTTTTTAAGGGTGGAGTTGCCAAGGGCTTTATTCCGGAAAAGCCTTACTTCGCTGTGTTCGGTTGCAAACTGGTAGTTCGAAATTTCCAGGCATCCTATCCCGGGCAGTTCATAACATAGGTCCTGCTGCTTAGTCAGGCGCAGGTGTAATAGCTTGTTAAGTGCCCAGGCCAGTTTATAATCTCTCCCCGACGATACGAGCCCGTATACATCGAAGCTATAGTCATACGCTATGTCCAGGCGGTGCTTCGTCATATTTTCAATTGATCTGCTAAAATAAGAAGCTCTGCCCGCAAATGGGAATACAAGGTATAAAACTTTTGTTAGATAGCGAATAGAGTAATTTTTTTTGACATTGTCTGTTAAAAACTATTTCTTTGCACAGTGTTTTAATTAACTATAAGAAAAATGTCAGAAATCGCAGAAAAAGTAAAAGCTATCATCATCGATAAGCTTGGTGTTGAAGAGTCAGAGGTAACGCCAGAGGCTAGCTTCACAAACGACCTTGGCGCTGATTCACTGGATACTGTTGAGCTTATCATGGAATTCGAGAAAGAATTCAACGTGTCTATTCCAGATGATCAAGCTGAAAACATCTCGACCGTAGGTCAGGCAGTTAGCTACCTGGAAGAGCACGCGAAGTAATATATCCTTCCCTTAGTTTATTAAGAATTTTCAACTATCTATCCCTCTACTAACAGCTTATGGAGCTTAAGAGAGTCGTAGTTACTGGGTTAGGCGCACTCACGCCACTTGGGAAAACCGTTTCAGAGTACTGGGACGGATTAGTCAATGGCGTGAGTGGCGCTGCGCCTATTACACGCTTTGATGCGAGCAAATTTAAGACCCAGTTTGCCTGTGAGGTTAAAGGATACGATCCTGAAACATACTTCGATCGTAAGGAGGCCCGCAAAATGGACCTGTTTACGCAATTTGCGATGATAGTAGCCGATGAGGCGGTTATCGACGCGAAATTAACTGAGGGAACTTATAATCCTGACCGTGTAGGTGTGGTTTGGGGTTCTGGAATCGGGGGCTTGCGCACCTTCCAGGAAGAGTGTGTGAACTTTGCCAACGGCGACGGTACACCACGCTTCAACCCATTCTTCATTCCTAAGATGATCGCCGACATCAGTGCCGGTCAGATCTCAATTAAACATGGCTTCCGCGGGCCTAACTTTGTTACCGTTTCTGCCTGCGCCTCTGCTACCAACGCCATCATCGACTCGTTTAACTATATCCGTTTGGGTATGGCCGACGCAATCGTGACGGGCGGTTCTGAGGCTGCTGTTACAGAGGCTGGTATCGGTGGTTTTAATGCCCTGAAGGCCCTTTCTGAGCGCAACGACGCTCCAGAAACCGCTTCCCGACCGTTTGATGCAGACCGTGATGGTTTTGTACTGGGCGAAGGAGCCGGTGCCCTAATACTGGAGGAGTATGAGCACGCCAAAGCGCGTGGCGCTAAAATCTATGCCGAGATCATAGGCGGTGGTATGTCAGCCGACGCTTACCATATCACGGCACCACATCCTGAAGGCCTGGGCGCACTGAACGTGATGCGTAATGTGCTGCGCGATGCCAACATCCAACCCGAGGAAGTTGATTATATCAACGTACACGGTACATCTACGCCACTAGGCGATATCAGTGAGGTAAAAGCCATCCAGACAGTGTTTGGGGAGCATGCCTATAAACTGAATATCAGCTCTACCAAGTCGATGACCGGCCACTTGTTGGGTGCAGCGGGCGCAATTGAGGCTATTGCTTCTATCCTGGCTGTTCAGAACAACATCGTGCCACCAACCATTAACCACTTCAACGACGATCCGAACATCGATACCCGCCTGAACTTTACGTTCAATAAGGCGCAGGAGCGCAACGTGAAGATCGCTTTGAGCAATACCTTTGGTTTTGGTGGACACAACACTTCTGTTATATTCCGTCAACTGATTGATTAGTGTTTGGGCCTTTTAAACCAGTTCGTCGCGTTTACCACAGGTTATTTAACAAAGACAAGGTACTAGTACGCGCACTCGCTGGCATTATTGGCAGTACTCCCGATAATCTCCGCCTGTATAAATTAGCCCTGACGCATACTTCGTTTGCCCGGCAGAATGCTGCCGGTAAACACGAAACCAATGAGCGTTTAGAGTTTTTAGGTGACGCTGTGTTAGGTGCCGCCGTAGCGGAGCATTTGTTTAAAAAGTTTCCTTACGAGGACGAAGGCTTTTTAACAGAAATCCGTTCGCGCATCGTTAACCGGGAGTCGCTGAACCAGATGGCTGTAAAAATAGGTTTAAACCTGTTGGTGAAGATCGATACCAGCAGCCATGGAGGCATGCGCCATAAATCCGTGAACGGCAATGCCCTAGAGGCTTTGGTGGGCGCTATCTATCTGGATAAAGGCTATAATACCACGCATAACTTTATACTTAACAAGCTGGTAAAACCACATGTGGATCTGCACAAGCTGGTGAATACCACGGCTAATTTTAAAAGCAAGCTTATTGAGTGGGCACAAGGCCAGAACCTGGAAATCCGTTTCGACATTATCAAGCGTAAGCAGCAAGGCAATACCACGGAGTTTACCTCTGAAGTGTACATCGATGATAAGCCTATTGCCATTGGTGTTGGGCTCTCCAAGAAAAAGGCCGACCAGGCCGCTGCTGAAAAAGGACTCGAGTTCCTGAAAATCGGTTAAAGACTTTCCTGAGTTTTAAGTAGCTGTTTGTAGGCTGGGTGTATGCTCAGCCTTTTTTATTGCCCGCTTCCAAAGCCAATCATACTTTTACCCGCAGTTATACTTTAAAGCAAACCTTCGCGGTATTTTTGCAACAAAATAGCCCTTAATCAATTTAACAAATGCATTTAAGGCTTAACTTGCTTTCATAAAGTTGCGTTAAAAAACCCCATGAAAGAAACTAGACTGATGCTGGCTGCGGCCGCCCTTAACCAGACGCCAATGGACTGGGCCGGCAACCTGCAGCGTATACATACCGCTATCACAGAAGCAAAACAGAACAACATACAATTGCTGCTCCTGCCCGAGCTGGCCATAACCGGTTATGGTTGCGAGGATATGTTCCTGAGCCCTTGGGTCTCAGAAATGGCGTTTAACCAATTGCTGCAGCTAAAAGAGTGGTGCGATGGAATTACGGTTGCGGTTGGCCTGCCGGTTTTTCTGAACAAGAGCGTGTACAATACAGCCTGCGTCATAAAAAACAAGGAGATTGTGGGGTTTACGGCCAAGCAATTTCTGGCAAATGATGGCGTGCATTACGAGCCGCGCTGGTTTACGCCCTGGCCTGCCAATGAGGTGCAGGAGTTCGAGATGCTGGGGCAGAAGTATAAAATCGGCGACATTATCTATGAAGAGCAGGGAGTAAAGTATGCTTTTGAGATTTGTGAAGATGCCTGGCGGCCCAACCGACCGGCAGAGCGGCACATGCCCAAAGGCGTGCAACTTATACTTAACCCAAGCGCCAGCCACTTTGCCCTGAGCAAGACCGATGTGCGTTACCGCTTGGTGGTGGATGCCTCCAAAAAATACCAGTGTGCCTACTTATATGCTAACCTGTTAGGCAACGAATCTGGCCGTATGATTTATGATGGCGAGGTGCTGATCGCCCAGAATGGTAAGCTGATCCGCAGAAATGAGCTACTTTGCTTTAAGGACGTGGACATGGAGTGCGCCGAAGTATGCTTTTCGGCTAACCCTGAAATTGCAGAAGTAATAGAATACCTTCCACCGATCGATGAGAACAAAGAGCTGATCTCGGCGCTGAGTCTGGCCCTATTCGATTACATGCGCAAAAGCCGTAGCCGTGGCTTTGTGCTCTCGCTGAGTGGTGGTGCCGACTCCTCGTTGTGTGCCGTGGCTGTGGCCGAGATGGTGCGCCGCGGTATAGAGAGCTTAGGGCAAAACGAATTTATGGAGAAAGCGTTGCTCTTCTCTGCCGATGATAAAGCCGCTATTGCAAAGCTCCCAAGCGATGAGGCCCAGAAAGCCATCGTTAACAAGCTGCTCACTTGCGCCTACCAGGGCACTGTAAACTCCTCCGACGATACTTATACTTCGGCAAAGGAACTGGCAGAGTCTATCGGGGCAAAGTTTTATAACTGGACCATCGATGAGGAAGTGCAGGGCTATACTTCGAAAATTGAGCATGCGCTGGGCCGCCCATTAACCTGGGAGCATGACGATATTACGCTACAAAACATACAGGCGCGTGTGCGTGCCCCAGGCATCTGGATGCTGGCTAACATCCAGAACGCCCTGCTGATGGCTACCTCAAACCGCAGCGAGGCTTCGGTGGGCTACGCTACCATGGATGGCGACACGGCTGGCAGTATTTCCCCGATTGCAGGTATAGACAAAGCCTTTATCCGCCAGTTCCTGGTTTGGGCGCAGCAAGAGCTTGGCTATATTGGTCTGCAATATGTAAACAACCTGCAGCCAAGCGCAGAGCTACGGCCATCGGAAGAGGAGCAGACCGACGAGAAAGACCTGATGCCTTACGAGGTGCTGAACCAGATCGAGCGCATGGCCTTCCACGACCGCTACTCGCCGGAGGAGGTGTATACTATACTTCTGGAGCAGCAAGTGGCCGAACCGGAAATGCTCAAGGCCTGGATCACGAAGTTTTACAGCCTCTGGAGCCGCAACCAATGGAAACGCGAGCGTTATGCCCCGGCCTTCCACCTGGATGACTACAACGTGGACCCGCGCAGCTGGCTACGCTTCCCGATACTGAGCGGTGGTTTTAGAGAAGAACTGCTGCGGGTGCGGAATAGATAAGCAAAGAAGGCTTCCGAAAACGGGAGCCTTTTTTGATGCTTGCGTCTATACTTAACTACCTATTTCATATGTATAACATTAAATTAGAGTTGCTGCTGCACGGCTCATGCTGCATGAATTTTTTCGGTGGCTGATTTATCGTAACTTTGGGACACAAGTATCACCCCTATGAATCTACTAAACTATATCCTCTGGAATGTTGATCCGGAGATTTTCAGCATTGGCCCGCTCAGCATCCGTTGGTATGGGCTGCTTTTTGCCCTGGGCTTCGTTTTCGGCCAACGTATCCTCACCAAAATATACGTTGCTGAAGGGCGCACCGAAGGCGATGTGGACGTTATCACGCTGTACATGATCATCGGTACCGTGGTTGGCGCACGCCTTGGCCATACTTTGTTCTATGCCCCGGATTATTACCTGAGTAACCCCATCGAGATCCTGAAAATTTGGGAAGGCGGACTGGCTAGCCATGGCGCTACCATTGGTATACTTTTCTCGCTGTGGCTGTTTAGCCGCAAGCAAAAGTTCGATTATATGTGGGTGCTTGACCGTATCGTGATTGTAGTGGCCCTGGGAGGTGCGTTAATCCGGATGGGTAACCTGATGAACTCTGAGATCATTGGCCGCCCAACAGATGTGCCCTGGGCCTTTGAGTTTGTGCGCCTCGGAGAAAACCCGCTGGTGCCGCGCCATCCAACGCAGCTTTACGAGTCTTTGAGCGTGTTTGCCCTGTTTGTGCTGCTGCTTTGGCTGTGGAGCAAGTATAGAAGTGCCCTCCCGAAAGGCCTGCTCTTCGGCATATTTGTAACGGCGCTGTTCACTTTCCGCTTTTTGGTAGAGTTCTTGAAAGAAAACCAGGAAGCCTTTGAGGATCAGCTGACGCTTAACATGGGCCAGATACTCAGCATCCCACTTATACTTGTCGGTTTGGTTATTTTGTTCAGAGTATGGCAGAATCCAACGCCAGCACTGCCCGGGGGCAGGCTCCCGGAAAAAGAAAAAACTAAAGTATAACCCAGTATAAAAAGAGCCCCCTTTCGCAGCTGCAAAAGGGGGCTCTTTTCTTTTCAGGATGCTCTATAACGTATAACGGTATAAGTTGCCGCCCTCGCTGGTAATTATCAGTACATCCTCACTTTCAAAGGCAACACCTTCTGTTTGGCCAGCCTCTTTCAGGCTCTGCCGCTCATAAACACCTTCATAAAACTTTGCGGGAGAATCAAAGTCGGTGAAAAGATGCAGTGCGCCTTCGCTTAGCAACACCACGGTGCTTTGGTCTGGGCTGATGGTGGCCCCTGTAACCTGAGCCTTTAACTTATGCTGGCCTATCAACTTCGCCTTGTGCGTGCCGGCTTGGTCTGGTAGTTGGTATACTTTGGCAGTCTCGCCGCGGCCTCGGTCTTTAGAGATAACATACAGGTTGCCCTCGCTCCAGAACAGTGCTTCGCTATCGAAATTGCGGTCTTTCTTTTTAGGCGGATACTTTGTTTGGTCCTCGTAGGTAAAGCGTATGGCCTGCACGTTCTCGGGCTCGTCGGGATTTACCTTGTACACAGCCAGCTCTGTGCGGTCGTTTTCGTTATTGCCTGTGTCAGCGATGTATACATTTCCGTCATCGTCTTGCGCAAGGTCCTCCCAGTCTACATTTGGCAGCTTTAGCTTAATGGTTTGCAATAGTTTACCCGATGCATCCAGCTCGTATAGATAGGGCCGATTGCCCGCATCGTTGTGCGTTAGATAGTGCCCCGCAGCTAGTATGGCTAACCCAGAGCTCTCGTTAACCTCGGATGGCAGCTTGGCCAGCCGCTCAAAAGCGGCAGAAACTGCAGGGGCGCCTTCGGTGGCAGGGGGGGCAACGAACAATTCGTTCCGGAAAACAATAAGCATTAACCCGACAAGGGCAACAAATATTATAATCGTTTTTGTCATGAGTTTCATGTGTAACTGGATATCAGGAGTACTTTATAAACGTGAAGCAGCTGTATGCGTTAAGACAAAAATTAATTTGCAAAACATACCTATGCACATCCAGTCTTAAGAAGTATGGAAATCAAGAAGATTAAAGAAACCTGTTTGTACGTGCAAAACCTAGAGGCGACTAAAAAGTTTTATCATAACAAACTAGGGTTTAAGGTGATAGGAGAGGTGCCGGGGAGGCATGTATTCTTTAGGGCCGGCGCTTCGGTATTGCTATGCTTCAACCCCGAGGCCTCGAAAAAAGGGGGAACCTTGCCGCCGCATTACGGCACAGGGCAATTACACTTGGCTTTTGAAGTGGCTAAAGAGGAGTATCAGCCCTGGAAAGACAATATCCAGAAGCTGGGCATTACTGTGGAGCAGGAATACGATTGGGGCAATGGCTTCCTATCGTTCTACTTCCGTGACCCGGACCAGCACCTGCTGGAGGTGGTGATGGAGGGAATGTGGGAGAAGGGAGGGTGAAGAAGTAGAGTGTGTGTTGGGCAATGGACTTGGTTAATAAATGTCAGTATGATTTAGTTGAACTTTGTCGATTTCTAATTCAAATTTCCTAACCATTCTCTAATTTTGCTCAATGATTCACTGTTATCAATAACAGCCAAATGAGCTGCTCCTTTAATAACATGTGTTTCTGCATAATCTGATTTAGCAAAAACCTCTGCGAATTTATCTGGATAAAAACTTTCATCATCCCCGCCAACCAATACTATAGTTGGCGCATAAATATTTTCAATATCAGCTCTAAAATCTTCAGGATCCATACTCATTGCCATCCGATACGAGTAGCTGGCAACCTGTAGGCTATCGTTCCATTCTGATGCTCGGTTGAAAAACAGCACCGGTTGTCCGTTAAAACTATTGATGCCAACATGGTTTAGCATAGAAAGCCCAATATACCGCTTTACTGAAACAGTGACCCAATTACCGTTTCCAGGCCTGAGTGTTGGAGATTTGTAACCAAGGTATGGTGAAAACATAATGGAGCCATTCACTTTAATCAGTTTGTTGTTACCTAGGTACCTTAATGCTAAACCTCCTCCGGAAGAATGCCCTGTAAGGATGATGTTTTCAGCATGAAGGTTTTCTTTTGCATACCGCACAATATCTTCAAGGTCTTCTTCCAACTGCCCTATGTGTTCTATATCTCCACGGCTACCAGAATTTCTACCGTGCCCTCTTAGATCTGGGGTAATAACTGTGAATAATTTTGAATCAGCAAAATGCTTGCTGGCTTTGCTTAAGTAGCGACTATCAGAACCTGAGCCATGTAAAAAAATCAAGACATTCTTTGTCTCCCCATCGTAAACTCTGCTAAAAATCTCTTTCCCGTCTCTTAGTTTTATCCAAGCTTCTTTGGCAGAAATTTCATTCCCTGAACTTTCCCTCACAGAAGAAAAATCATAATTTTCTGTGTTTTCAATTTTAGGTGTGGGCCAGTAAGTCAATGCAAAAGCTGCTATAAGATAGATGGCAGCATTAATTATTAAGAATTTAAGCAAAAACTTCAGAGCTTTACTTTTCATGTTTATGCATTATATATGAAGATGATAGACCAACGATCAAGTTAATTTAAAAATTAACAGGTTAGCAACTCCCCATCCACGAGTTTTAAAGTTTCGGGGTGCAAAGTATGGCTGCCCTCAAAAGTATAAACCTGAGGCGCGATACCAAGTTCCTGCATCAGCTGCTGTTTGCGCTGCAGGGTTTCAGGCGTGATAAATTCATCCTCAGTGCCGTAGACCATGGCTACAGGCAGGTTGGTAAAAGCGGCTTTTCCGGTAGCAAAGTCAATATCTTCGGGGAAGGAAGCGGCCCAAAGTATGAGGCGGTGCACCGGCACTTGCTGCGTAGCGAGCCAGCGGCTCACCGTAGCCCCGCCCTGCGAAAAACCTAGCACTGTTATGCGTACATTCTCCGGAAGCTGGGCCAATTGCTCTTTTAGCAGGAGGTTCAGATAAGCAGCCTGGTCCTCGATTTCAGAGAGGCGATCTTCTTTGGTCATCCAGGTAGCGCCAACACGGCCCGAGAAACCATCCAGATAGAACCTCGATAACGCCTCAGGCGCTACTACTAACGTATGGCCATTATCCAGCACGCTGAAGTGCCTCAGGAAGTAGCGGGCCAGCTGGCCATAACCGTGGCACACAATCCAAAGATCGGTTATACTTTCAGAAGGAGTGCCTAGGGTATAATACCGGGCCGTGCGAGGCACGGTTAAGTTATGCTCAGTCATAATCAATGTTAAGGTATTTTACACTTCCGCCATTCCTGCCCTGACGGGTACTCAGGTTTAAAGTATATCTGGCTCTCCAAGCAAGTTGGGTTGCAAACTCAACATTAAGGAAAGATACAGGTTGAAACCCGCGCCAGCCCGGGAACTATGAGTAGAAAAGTACGGCAGCAAGCCTAAATTCTCTACCTCCTAACCTCCTACAAATGTTCTTTGTTAAACTGGAAGGGCAGCAAATCGGCTACGGCTTTAAAACGGTAAAACTTGCCATCAGGTGCCTGCAGCAACACCGGAATCGGCTCTTGCTGCTTGTGCTCATACTCGGCCATTACCTGGCGGCAGGCGCCACAAGGCATCGCAGGAAGGTATTCCTGTTCCTGGCGGCGGCGTGCCGTTACGGCTAGTAGTTTAATTTTGGTGTGCGGATGGTAGGCGCTCAGGGCAAAAAGTGCCGTACGCTCTGCACATAACCCCGATGGGTAAGCAGCGTTTTCTTGGTTGCTTCCTTTAAACAGGGTGCCGTCTTCCAGCAGCAGTGCAGCGCCCACCAAAAAATTGGAGTATGGCGCGTAGGCATCGTTGGCAGCATCTTGCGCCAGTTGCATGGCCTGCTGCTCTTGGGCGCTCAGTTCTGAGGTCTCCAGCACGTCTACACTAATTTGTACTTTCAGTTCACTTGCCATTCAGTTACAAGTAGGTTCAAAAATTAGAAAAGGGCTATAAATTTAAACTATTATCCCGATAAAACCATAGCTTTTGTTGGCCTTGCCCTAGCTAATTTCTATCTTATGCCTGAACCTAAGATGCTGCTATGAAAAAAATTCTGCTGTTGGGAGCAGGCCGTTCGGCCATGGCCCTGATCAAGTATCTCTTCGATAATGCTACTGCCGAGCACTGGTATATCACAATCGGGGATATTCAGGTGGCGCACCTAGAACCATTGGTGGCACCTATAGACTTTGCCAAAACCATCACGTTTAATGTGCACCATGCCGAGCAGCGCGCCAAAGAAGTTAGTGAGGCTGACCTGGTCATTTCGCTGCTGCCAGCTATTTTCCATATTGAGGTGGCAAAAGAATGCTTGCAACAGCAGAAGCATCTGATTACGGCTAGTTATGTGTCTCCTGATTTTCTAGCACTGCATGCTGAGGCTCAAAAGAATAACCTGACAATCCTGATGGAGTCGGGCTTAGACCCCGGTATCGACCATATGTCGGCCATGCAGGTCATCAGAAATATACAAGGGGCTGGCGGAAAGCTTATTTCTTTCAAGTCATACACGGGCGGGTTAGTGGCCCCGGAATCCGATAACAACCCATGGAACTATAAGTTTACCTGGAACCCGCGCAACGTGGTGCTGGCCGGGCAGGGTACGGCCAAGTATATCAAAAAAGGGCAGTACAAGTATATTCCATATCACAAACTGTTTCAGCGCACCGACGAATTTTATGTAGATGGTTTTGGGTATTTCGAAGGTTACGCCAACCGCGACTCCCTGAGCTACCGGGAGCCTTACGGCCTGCTTGATATTCCAACTATGCTGCGGGGTACCCTACGCCGCAAAGGCTATTGTGAGGCTTGGAATGTGTTCGTGCAGCTTGGCCTCACCGACGACAGTTATACCCTGGATGGCTCCGAGCGCATGACGCATCGTACTTTTTTAGAATCTTTTCTGCCTCCAGCTGCTGCGCAGGGCCAAAGCATGGCTGAGCGCGTTAGTTTATACTTAGGGGTACCTCGAGAGAGCGAAATAATTCAGAAACTGGAGTGGCTGGAGCTGTTTGAAGATACTCCTGTAGGCTTAGAATCAGCCACACCTGCCCAAGTGTTGGAGAAGATCCTGAAACAAAAACTAACACTAGCCCCAGGCGATAAAGATATGATTGTGATGCAGCACCTTTTCGAGTATGAGTTTGACGGGGAGCAGCGCGAAATTACATCCACGCTAGTGGTTCTTGGGGAAGACGAAGTGCAAACCGCCATGGCTAAAACCGTTGGTTTGCCAGTGGGCATCTTGGCTAAACTGCTTTTACGGGGTGAAATCTCGCATCGGGGCATTGTAATACCCATTTACCCAGAACTGTACGAGCCGGTGCTAAAGGAGCTGGAGCAGTATGGGGTAAGGTTTGTGGAGACAGAGCGAATGCTTTAGAAAAATGTAATGAGTAACAATGCGCAAAAAAAAGAGATAATAGAAAGTTACGTGAAAGCCTATAACGCTTTTGACGTGGCCGGCATGAGTAAGCATATGCACCCGGATATAGTATTCGAGAACATCTCTAATGGCATCACAAGCATCAGAATTATGGGTATTTCAGCTTTTAAGCAGCAAGCTGAGGCAGCCGCGCATTACTTTCTAGAAAGGCAGCAGCAGATTAAAAGTATAGCATTTAAGAGTGATGAGGCAGAAGCGGAAATCGCTTACAAGGGCATTGTGGCAATGGATTTGCCCAACGGAATGAAAGCCGGAGATAAACTAACCCTGGCAGGAAAATCAATCTTCTATTTTGAAGGCGATAAAATTACGAGGCTTCAGGATATTAGCTGACTCATCAATATTGCTTTAACGTAAAAGACCCATGTATTAAGATGCTGATGTGTGCTCTACCCAATAGGGCAACTAAAACATGAGGTAATACGCCTGTAGCAAATCTGAAAAGTCTGAAGTATAGGTTACTTTATCTACTTCCCTAATGAAAAACTCTTTGGTGTAAGCCGCTGCAGTAGCGGCAAAAGTATAAGTTTGAATATGGCGTATGCATTTGCCACCGTGATATGTATGCATGTGTAGCACATCGGACAGGTATAGATCCGAGGCCTTTGCAAGCTTTTCGAACACAGCGGCCTCGGGCGGAGGGAGCAGCAAGTATAGCTTTCCGGCTTCGGTCAGGTTTTGCTGTGCAAATGTAAGTATGTCTTCAAATAATAATTCGCCAGTATGCCTTGCTGTATTTCGAGCCGCGTCCGGAGATTTTAGCGAGGAGATGAAAAACGGCGGGTTAGAAAGTATGACATCATACTTGGCGCGTGGCTGTTTGGCAAATTCCTGCAGGCTCACGGGGTGCAGGTGCAGCCGCTGCTGCCATTGGCTCGCTGCAAAGTTTGCCTGCGCCTGCTGCTGCGCCTCAGGGTTAATCTCAACGGCATCAATTTCAGCCTCGCTGCGCTGCGCCACCATCAGCGAAAGCAAACCCGTACCTGCGCCAATATCAAGCACACGCTTGGCCGAAGACACCTCAGCATACGCACCAAACACGCAGGAATCGGTGCAAACCTTCATGGCGCACCTGTCCTGCTCTACCCGGAACTGCTTAAACTGAAAGTATGAATTGCGCATGACGAAAGGGAATTCTGAATGACTGAATAACTGACTTTTGAATGGGTGGCTTTGTTCTTATTCAATCATTCAAAAATCAGTTACTCAAAATTTCTAGTTGTTATACATGCCGGATTCGAAGCCTTCGTCGATGAGGAGTTTGGGGGAGAGGGCGCTGGCCACGGCCAGTTCGTCGCAGCGTTCGTTTTCGGGGTGGCCGGCGTGCCCGCGCACCCATACAAACTTCACCTTGTGCTTGGCATAGATGCGCAGGAAGCGCGCCCACAGGTCGCCGTTGGCTTTGCCTTTAAAGCCTTTTTTCTGCCAGCCAAACACCCAGCCTTTTTCCACGGCATCCACCACATACTTAGAGTCCGAGTAAACTGTGATCGGGATGCCCGGCTTGGAAATAGCCTCTAGGCCCACGATCACAGCCAGAAGTTCCATGCGGTTGTTGGTGGTTTTCCGGAAGCCGGCGGTAAGTTCTTTTTCGTGCTGTTTCCAGCGAAGTATAGCGCCATAGCCTCCCGGCCCCGGGTTTCCACGTGAAGCCCCGTCAGTGTATAGTTCGATCATGGATTTAATGTTGAATAATTGAATAACTGACTTTTGAGTGAGTTTGGCTGAGTAAATGAAGTTGAGGGTTAGGAATGAGTTTACCTTTTCAATTCAGCTATTCAAAAGTCAATTATTCAAAATTAAAGATTCGTCTTAAAGAGTTTTATGGCGATGGCCAGCAGGATGATGCCGAACACTTTGCGCAGCACATTGGCTCCGTCTTTGCCCAGTTTGCGTTCTATCCAGCTGCTTGCCTTCAGTACAATGTATACAAACACGAGGTTCAGCACAATACCGACAAGCACGTTCGGTAGCGAATAAGCGGCACGCAGTGAGAGCAGTGTCGTCATGGTGCCGGCACCCACGATGAGCGGGAAAGCCAGAGGCACGATAGAGCCGCTCTTCGTTTCAGGGTCGGTATGAAAAAAGTCTTTGCCCAGGATCATCTCAAGGCCAATCAGGAAAATAATGATGGCACCTGCCATGGCAAAGGACTCAAAGTCGATGCCGAACAGACTTAGAATAGACTGCCCCAGAAAAAGAAATGCAATCATCAGCACGCCTGAGATAATTGTTGCTTTCTCAGACTCAATCTTCCCCTCCCGCTTGCGCAGGTCAATGATGATCGGGATAGAGCCGATGATATCAATCACGGCAAATAAGGTTAGCGTAACCGACGCTATCTCTTTTATGCTAAACATGACTAGAGGAAAGAGTTAAAAATTATGAGTTAAAAGTTAAAAAGTTTAGGTGTTTGTGAGTTAAAGATTTAGAGAGTTAGGTTTGATTTGAGAGCCTTTAAACTTGCAATGCAAAATAACTCTTAAACGCTCTACCTTACAAACTCTTTAACTCCTCAACTCCAATCAGGCGTAATAATGCAGGAAAAAGCGCTTTAGTTCTTCATACTCCTCGTCCTGGATGGCTGGGAAATTAGCAATACGGAACGTGTTGCGGGCCCAGTTGCCGTAACCGTTGCCTAGGCGCATGTTGTGGTGCAGCGCGCGTTTCTTGGCATCTTCCACCAGTTTTTCGTTTGCTTGCAGCGTTATGACGGTTTTAGAGCGAACGTCGGGGTTCTCGATCAGCATCTGGAAATCGGAGAACTGCTCAAAGAAAGTATACAGGTCGTTGGCCCGGTCGGTGAGGTGCTGCTCTATGCCCTTAATAAATGGGCGCTCTTCGAGCACGCGCTTCATCAGGTAAATGTTAAGTATGTTTGGCGTGTGCGTGGTCTGGTAGTTCAGCATTTTCTCATACATAAACACCAGGCTGTTGTAATGCGCCCGCTCGGCCATTTGCTTGGCCCTGAAAATAGCGCGCGGCGAGCAGGCCATCACGGCCAGCCCCGGCGGCAGGCCAAAGCACTTCTGCACCGAGGCAAACCAGATATCAGCCTTAATCAGCTTCAGGTTTAGCCCGGCCATAGAGGAAGTGGCATCCACGGCAATCAGCGTATCGCGGAAGCGGTTGTGCAGGTTAAGTATAGTTGTGGGTGTAACCTGCGTGCCGTTGGATGTCTCGTTCTGCGTGAAACAGATCAACTCGGTGTCCGGGCTGATGGGCAGCTCGCTGACAGGGATGGCCTCGTTTATGCCATAGGCGATGCCCTCGGAGTGGGGGCGCAGCTTTTGCGCATACTGGAACCACTTCTCGCCGAACGCACCGTTGTAAATGTGCGAGCTTTTATACTTGGTTAGGCTTTGGATCAGGATCTCCCAGCACTCGGTGGCCGAAGAGGCGAAAAAAATATAGTAATCCTGCGGGATGTTGAGCTTACGCTTAATAAGGCCTACCACTGCCCGCGACAACTGCACGAACTGCTCTCCCCGGTGCGGAGCCTCCAGGATACCCTCATCATAGGCATCCAGCAAGTACTGGCGAACCTCAGGGTATACTTTAGACGGACCGGGATAGAAGTTAAGCATGCGGCAATCGATTTTATATAGTAAATATACTATATTTTGGGTTAAATCTTATTACAGACGAAGGTATAACGGTATGGGTTTCAGAAATTATACCGAAAACCCGATTTGTTTTGGCTTGAGGCGCTCAAAGTACTGCAGGGCAAGGCGATAGCTTTCCAGGCCAAAACCGCTGATGCTGCCTGTGCAGAACGGGGCCATCATACTTTTGTGGCGAATGGCATCGCGGGCAAACACGTTGGAAATATGCACTTCCACCACGGGCGTGTCGATGGCCTTAATCGCGTCTGAGATGGCCAGGGAAGTATGGGTATAGGCGCCGGCGTTAAAAATGATGCCTTTATACGCGCCAAAACCAGCCTCATGTAGCTTATCGATCAGCGTGCCCTCGGTGTTCGACTGAAAATACGACAGCTCCAGCGCCGGGAAGGCCGCTTTCAGTTCCTCGTAGTAATCTTCGAAAGAGCGGTTTCCGTACACCGATTTCTCGCGTACGCCCAGTAGGTTCAGGTTCGGGCCGTTCAGGATGAGTATTTTCATAGTATGGCTTTTAGCAAATTTCCAAGGATACAAAGGTAAGGATTAACTATCTTTGCTGTTTAAAAATTGTTTAATTGTTAGCTAGGGAGTAGTAGTTGATTGTTAATTGATGGTTGTTAGTTGATGAGGACTAATCATACCTCACTAACTCTTTACCCCTTTAACTCTTAAACTCTAAATCGTTCTAACTTCCAAACTTCCCACCTGTGAACTGGCGCATCTGTATCAAGCAATTTGAGGAGTACCTGAAACTGGAGAAATCGCTATCGAAGCACTCCGTGGAAGCTTATGTGCGCGATGTGCGCAAGCTAGTAGAGTTTATGGATAGCAAAGGACTGCAAGTGGCTCCCGAAGACATGAAGCCAACCATCCTCCGCGATTTCCTGGAGTGGGTACACGAACTGGGCATGACGGCACACTCGCAGGCACGCACGCTTTCTGGCATCCGGGCATTCTACAAGTTCCTGATTATGGAGGACATGATGCAGACCGACCCGACCGATACCATCGAAGCGCCAAAGCTGGACCGGAAACTGCCCGATACGCTGGCCTTTCATGAGATTGAAGAGCTGCTTGCGGCCATCGACCTGTCTACACCTGAAGGTACCCGCAATCGCGCCATGCTGGAAACGCTGTATAGTTCTGGCCTGCGTGTTTCCGAGCTGCTGGACCTGCGTATCAGCAACCTTTACGAAGATGCAGGTTTCCTGAAAATAGCCGGTAAAGGTGAGAAAGAGCGTTTGGTGCCCATTGGCCGCGATGCCCTCAAGCATATCAAGTTGTACCGCGAAGGCATCCGTTGCCACCTCAACATCAAGAAAGGCCACGAGGATATACTTTTCCTGAACCGCCGGGGCGCTAAGATGTCGCGGGTTATGGTTTTTACAATTATAAAAGAGTTGGCTTTAAAGGCAGGCATCCAGAAAACCGTGAGCCCACATACGTTTAGGCACTCTTTTGCCACGCACCTGATAGAAGGCGGCGCCGATTTGCGTGCCGTGCAGGAAATGCTAGGCCACGAGTCTATCACCACCACCGAGATCTATACCCACCTCGACCGCGATTACCTGAAACAAGTCATCAAGGATTTTCACCCAAGAAGTTAATCATACACACCCACACATGCCATACATGCCGCAAGTTTTCAACTTGTGGCTCACCATGAGGCCAGTTTTCAACTGGCGCAAGTATAAATACCAATGTATCGCCTTCACTAAAACCGGAGTAACAGGCGGCTTAAGGCTAAGAAATTCCCGGACTTAAAATCCTTTCAAATCAATATTCTCAGTTTCGAGGATCTCGACCTGCTTGCCCATTTTTTTCTGGATGATCTTGAAGTGATGTTCGTCATCGGGGCAGATCAGGGAAATAGCCTGGCCAGCGGCTCCTGCGCGCCCGGTGCGGCCAATGCGGTGCACGTAATCTTTCGGCGAGCGGGGCAGGTCGTAATTGATGACATAAGGCAGCAACTGTATGTCGATACCGCGCGAGGCAAGGTCTGTGGCAACTAATATGCGCAGTTTGCCTGTTTTAAACTTTTGGAGTGCATCGGTGCGCGCGCCCTGGCTTTTCTTGCTGTGCATGGCTGCTGCCTCAATGCCGTTTTTGGTGAGCTTATCTACCAGGTTATCGGCGGTGCGGGTAGCCGACACAAACACCAGCACCTGCTGCAGATCGCCCTGCTTAAGTAAGTAGCGTAAAAATGGGCCTTTCTTCTCGGGTGTTAGGCGGTAAGCAATTTGCTCGATCTGCTCTGGGCTTATACTTTCCGATTCGATTTTGATGGTGAGCGGGTTGTGCAGCATCGTATCGTTGATGTTTTGCACGCCCTCGCCCAACGTGGCCGAGAAAAGTATGTTCTGGCGCTTGGCAGGCAATAGCCCGAAAATCTCATCCATTTCATCCTTAAAGCCCAGGTTCAGCATTTTGTCTGCTTCATCCAGCACCAGCAGCTCCACCTGCGCCAGGTGCACCGCCTTCAACCTTACCAAGTCCAGCAAACGGCCGGGCGTGGCAACCAGCACATCGGTGCCGTGCAGCTGCATCATCTGCGGGTTTATGGATACCCCGCCATACACGGCTACTGTTTTAACACGTCGGGATAAACCTGCACTAAAGGTTCTGAACACCTCGTTAACCTGCATGGCCAGCTCGCGGGTTGGCACCAGCACCAGCGTTTTCACAAAACGGTTGCCGGCAATTTCGGTGCGCTGCAGCTTCTCCAGTATGGGTAAAGCAAAGCTGGCCGTTTTGCCCGAGCCGGTCTGCGCAATGCCCAGCACATCCTTGCCCTGCAAAATAGCCGGAATGGCCTGCTGCTGAATGGCATAAGGTTGCTCATACTTCTGGGCTTCGATATTTTTAAGTAACGGCGCTGATAAGCCAAGCTTGGAAAACGACATGGGTTCCGGGGATAAAGTATAAAATGTACAGCCAACCTAAGCATTGGCACGCTGCAAAGGTACGCTATTTATACTTTTGAAATCTGTTCTGGCAAAAGTATGAGGTCAGGTATGCCACACCCCCAGCAATTAAGTCAAAGTTTTGTATCTTACTAAGGCAAACCTTTAAAGCTCAACTAGATGGATGAGGCGCACAGAACAGGTCGGTTGCTTGGCATCAACATCGCGTTTTTGCCCGAGTTCGTGTATGGTGGCATCGATGGGGCAATTACCACCTTTGCCGTGGTGGCCGGTGCCACAGGCGCTGACCTGGATATACCGGTGGTGATCATACTTGGCTTCGCTAACCTGATAGCAGACGGCTTCTCGATGTCGGTGGGTAACTACTTTTCAACCAAAGCCAGTGTGGACGATTACGACAAGCACAAGGCAACCGAATACTGGGAGATCGAGAACAAAAGAGATACGGAGGTGGAAGAGGTGCGGGAGATTTACCGCCAGAAAGGCTTTACAGGCGAACTGCTGGAGCAGGTGGTTTCCGTGATCACTGCTGATAAGGATGTGTGGGTGGACACCATGATGAAGGAGGAACTGGACATGACCCGCGACCATAAATCGCCTTACCAAACAGCAGGCATGACTTTTTTCTCCTTCCTAATGATTGGCTTTATACCTTTGGCCGCCTATGTTTTCGCCCTGCTTTTCGACACAAGCACCGAGCGCTTATTTCTTTATGCCTGTATACTTACAGGGCTTGCGCTAAGTATAATTGGGGTGCTGAAAAGTACGGTAACCGGCAAAAACATACTTCAGGGCATTGCCGAAACGCTGGTCTTAGGTGGCGTGGCTGCTATACTTGCCTATTATGTGGGCGCTGTGCTGGAGAACCTGTTTTAACCAGTGCTGCTTTATCAGCTTTATACTTAAGGCATCAACCCGGGATTTATACTTTCAGCATTGTGGCAACCTTAGTATAAAAGTGCTTTATCTCTGGTAAGCTGAGTTATTTACATCTTTCGGCCTGCAATCCTAAGTTTCAGACCTTATATTTGTAAACTGCAACCAAACTCAAAATTAGCTGCCGTGTATAAAAGCCTTCTCCGTCCGCTGCTGTTTCAGCTTGATCCCGAAAAAGTACATTACCTCACCACCGATGCCCTGCGCACTTCCCTAAAACTGCCTTTCGCCAAAAGTATAACCGAAAGTATGTTCAAGGTCGAGGACCCAAGTTTGGAGCGCGAGCTGTTCGGCCTGAAGTTTCCGAACCCGGTAGGCCTGGCCGCTGGCTTTGATAAGGATGCGAAACTGGTGGATGAGCTGGCCGAGCTTGGCTTTGGCTTTGTGGAGATCGGCACCCTAACGCCCAAACCGCAAGCCGGCAACGAGAAGCCGCGCCTGTTCCGTTTGCCGCAGGACCAGGCCATCATTAACCGCATGGGCTTTAACAACGAAGGCGTGGATGCGGCCGTGCGCCGCCTGGAGAAGCGGAAAAGCAACATCATCGTAGGCGGAAACATCGGCAAGAACAAAGTAACGCCTAACGAGGAGGCCCTCAGCGATTACCTGTACTGCTTCCGGGCCTTGTTCCACGTGGTAGATTACTTCGTTGTGAACGTTAGCTCGCCGAACACGCCCGACCTGCGCGCCCTTCAGGACAAGGAGCCATTGCAAAGGCTGTTGGTATCCTTGCAGGATGAAAACCAGAAAATGGGAACGCCCAAGCCGCTGCTGCTTAAAATAGCCCCGGACCTGAACCTGAACCAGCTAAACGACATCATCGAGATTGCCATTGAGGCCAAGCTGAGCGGTATTATCGGCACCAACACCACCGTTAGCCGGCAAGGACTGTATACCCCGGAAGCGCGCGTACAGGAGATAGGTATGGGGGGCTTGAGCGGCAAACCACTCACTACGCCATCTACGCAGATAATACGGCACTTGCGCACCTTTTTGCCGCCCGAAATACGCCTGATCGGGGTTGGAGGTATAATGACAGCAGACGATGCCGTGGAAAAAATTCAGGCAGGCGCGGATCTGGTGCAACTCTACACGGGCTTTATCTACGAGGGCCCCTCGCTGATTACGCAGATCAATAAAAAATTACGCTCCAGATAATGCAGATTACACACCGGACGCACAAGGCATTGCCACGAAAAAGTGTAAATTTGAAATCTTAACTAGAGCTGAGGGTATGGCCAAGAACACTTACAGAGACGACACGCTGCAAGCAGGGCGGAAGAATGAGGTGCGTGGTAAGAATGAGCCGCGCAAGGCAAATATGCCAAAAGGGGAGAAGCCGAAGAAAGCTAAGAAAAAATGGTCCTTCCGGATTCCCACACCTAAAATAAATCTACAAATCGGTTTTTTGCAGGACCGCCGTTTTAAACTCACGGTGGGCTTCACGTTCCTGCTGTTTTCCTTTTTCCTGACGATCGCCTTTGTTTCCTACCTGTTTACAGGCAACGCGGACCAGAGCGTGGTGGAAACTGTAAGCGGCACCGGCCTGAAAGAGTCGGGGCAGGAAGCAGAGAACTGGCTGGGGTTGTTTGGAGCCTGGCTATCGCACTTTTTCATTAGCGACCTGGTAGGTATCGGAGCCTTTTTCCTTATACCTGTGCTGTTCTTTACAGGCAGTAAAATCGTGTTTAAGCGCGTCAACGTGTCGCTAAGCTATGTGCTGGGGCTTTGCAGCTTTAGTATGCTTTGGCTGAGTCTGACCATGGGCTACATCGTTTTCTCTTCTGATACCATTGGCCGGCTTGGCTTTCTGGGCGGAGCCATTGGCGTGGAAACAGCCATTTGGCTAAACAGCCTGATTGGTTGGGGTTCTTGGCTGCTGCTGGGCTTCCTGCTGCTGATATTTGTGGTGAGCTTCTTTAACGTGACAAGTATAAACTGGGGCACTGCCAAGCCTGCCGTAATAGGCCCGGATGCCGATGCCGCCCCTGAAAGAAACTATGCCGAAAGCCTGGGCGATGTGCTGGGCTCAAAGGCCAACAGCGTAAACCACAACGCAGACCCAACGGCCTCGCTGGAGTATGATGAAGACGACGAAGAGGAGGTGCCGTTTGATGATAACGACGATGAAGAAATAAACCGCGCCCTGGAAATGGAGTTAAGTGCCCTGCAGCAGCAGGAGCGAAATCCTGAACCGCCTGCCGCGCCCGAAAAACCTGCCATACCTGCCCTGGAACTGGATATCGACCTGCCGGAAGATACGCTTCTGGATGATGCCATGGCAGATGACGAAGACGAGGAGCCGGAAATGGCGCTGCAAATTGAGGAAGTGCCGGAGGAGGAAACTGCCATCGGGAACATGGAAAACTATGACCCGACCCTGGACTTGGCTCGCTACCAATACCCGCACATCGACCTGCTGACGGACTATGGCGTTAATAAAATTCAGGTAAGCAAGGAAGAGCTAGAGGCCAACAAGGATAAGATTGTTGAAACGCTTGGTCATTACAACATAAGCATAGCCAGCATTAAAGCCACCATCGGCCCAACCGTAACGCTCTACGAGATCGTGCCGGACGCCGGGGTGCGTATCTCCAAGATCAAAAACCTGGAAGATGACATTGCCCTGAGCCTTGCCGCCCTGGGTATCCGTATTATTGCCCCGATTCCGGGTAAGGGTACGATCGGTATTGAGGTGCCGAACACCAAAAAGGAGATGGTATCTATCAAATCCATACTTTCCACGGAGAAGTTTATGAAGAGCGATATGGATCTGCCGATCGCTTTTGGTAAAACCATCACCAATGAGGTATTTGTGACGGACCTTGCCAAAATGCCGCACTTGCTCATGGCGGGTGCCACGGGGCAGGGTAAATCCGTTGGCTTAAATACCATACTTACCTCTTTGCTGTACAAGCGCCACCCCTCGCAGCTCAAGTTTGTGCTCGTAGACCCGAAGAAGGTGGAACTATCGCTGTTCAACAAGATTGAGCGCCACTTCCTGGCCAAGCTGCCGGATAGCGAGGAAGCCATCATTACTGATACCAAAAAGGTAGTGAACACGCTGAACTCGCTCTGTATGGAAATGGATATGCGCTACGACCTGCTAAAAGATGCCGGCTGCCGTAACCTAAAAGAGTATAACCGCAAATTTGTGGAGCGCAAGCTGAACCCGCAGAAGGGCCACCGCTTTATGCCATACATTGTGCTAGTTATAGATGAGCTCGCCGACCTGATGATGACCGCCGGTAAAGAGGTGGAAACCCCGATTGCGCGTTTGGCACAGCTGGCCCGGGCCATTGGTATACACCTGGTAGTAGCCACGCAGCGCCCATCGGTAAACGTAATCACGGGTATTATCAAAGCAAACTTCCCGGCGCGTATCTCCTTTAAAGTAACATCTAAAATCGACTCGCGCACCATTCTGGATGCCGGTGGCGCCGACCAGTTAATTGGCCAGGGTGATATGCTCTTCTCCATTGGCTCAGACATGATCCGTATTCAGTGTGCCTTTGTGGATACCCCGGAGGTAGACAGGATCTGCGAGCACATTGGCGAACAGCAAGGTTACAGCGATGCCTACCTGTTGCCGGAGTTTGTGGGCGATGAAGGCGGAAACGATAGAGCCGACTTTGACGCCAGTAACCGCGATGCCCTGTTCGAGGAAGCCGCCCGTGTTATTGTGCAGCACCAGCAGGGAAGCACCTCGCTGCTGCAGCGCCGCCTGAAGCTGGGCTATAACCGCGCAGGCCGCCTGATAGACCAGTTGGAGTCGGCGGGCATTGTTGGGCCGTTTGAAGGAAGCAAGGCGCGCGAAGTTTTAATTCCGGACGAATACAGTTTGGAACAGTTATTGAATACCCTCGGGTAGAATGTTTAAACGACTTACTTACGACATGAAAAATTTACTATCTCTACTGCTGGTTATGCTGATGTTTGTATCTGTGGCGAATGCGCAGCAGGATCCTCAGGCCTCAAAAATACTGAACGCCATGAGCCAGAAGTATAGAAGCATGAAAGCCTTTAAAGCTGATTTTGCGCAAACCCTGGAAAACCCTTCCGCTAAAGTAAAGGAAACCATGAACGGCAACATTACCGTGAGCGGCGACAAGTATAGATTGGGCGTAAGCGGCCAGGAGATCATCAGCGATGGCAAGAACATGTACACTTTTCTGAAGGATGCCAACGAGGTAACTATTACCGAAGCCGACGAAGAGGCAGAGGCCATGGCACCGAGCAAAATCTTCGACATGTATAAGAAAGGCTACAAGTATGCGTATGCGGGCACAGAAACCCTGGGCGGCGTGAAGCACGACGTAATCGAGCTTTCTCCGGAGGACCGTAAAAACCCGATCTACAAAGTACGCCTGTACATCAGCCAGAAAGACAAGACCTTGAAAAGCTGGAAGATGTTCCGAAACAACGGAAACCAGTACAGCTACACCATCAATAACTTTCAGGCAAACCCAACGCTTGCTACGGATGCCTTTACCTTTAACAAGGCCAAGTATAAAGGCGTTACCGTGGTTGATTTAAGATAACACAACCTTTATGATATAGAAAAGGCTGCTCCGTGTGGGGCAGCCTTTTCTGTTATAGGCCCATGTTAAAGTATGCATCCCGTAAAATAGACTGCTAAAGTTTCCGGCTGTGCGCCAAATTCATACTTTTGTAGAAACCAAACAGCCCGCAAGCCATGACAAGAGAGCAGCTTTTTGAGCAGATCCTGAAGAAAAAATCATACTTATGCATCGGCCTCGATACGGACCCCCAGAAATTGCCGCAGCACCTGCTGGAGTTTGAAGATCCGGTTTTCGAGTTTAACCGCCAGATAATTGAGGCAACCGCCGATTTGTGTGTGGCTTATAAGCCGAACATCGCTTTTTATGAGGCGCAGGGGCCGCAAGGTTGGGTAAGTCTGCAGCGTACACTGGATATTATCCCGAAGGAGATCTTTACGATTGCGGATGCCAAGCGCGGCGATATCGGGAACACCTCGGAGCTGTATGCGCGCGCCTTCTTCGAAAACATGGATTTCGACTCGATCACTGTTGCCCCATACATGGGCGCCGACTCAGTGAAGCCGTTCCTGAAGCAGGATGGCAAGTGGGTTATACTTTTGGCCCTTACCTCCAATGCCGGCAGCCAGGATTTTCAGATGTTGCGCCTGGAGGATGGCAATGAGGAGTACCTGTTTGAGCAAGTGCTGCGAACAAGCAAGGAGTGGGGCACAGCCGATAACATGATGTATGTAGTGGGTGCCACCCAGGCCGATTATGTGCAGCGCGTGCGCCGGATAGCACCGGACAGCTTCCTGCTGGTGCCGGGTGTGGGTGCCCAAGGCGGCAGCCTGGAAGAGATTTCGCGCAATGGCATGAACCGCCAGTGCGGCCTGCTGGTAAACTCTGCCCGCGCCATTATTTACGCCTCCTCTGGCTACGACTTTGCCGAACGCGCCCGCGAAGCTGCCTTCATGGTTCAGCGCGAGATGGAAGCGCTGCTGGAAGAATTGGTGTTGGGGTAGGTTTTGCTTGTCAGAAGCATTATAAAATTCATATATAGTATATTCGTTAGTCCGATTCCGTTTAGCCACCGTATTTGGGTGTATATATGGAATAGACATCCTTATATACAGTAGTTGAGCTTAATAAGAATTTATAGACCTTCGTTGCCTGAAGGTAGAGGTGAACCATAGCACTAATGCAAAAGCTTAGCAAAAAATCAAGGACTCTAATTGTAGCTGGTGCAGTTATATTCTTGCTGTTCCTATACTTTCGAAGTATAAAAATAGATAAGGGAATTAAAAAAGAGCAAGCACAAGCAGTAGCAACAATAGCAGAATTGAAGGCAGGTTATCGAGGTGGCATAACCATGACTTATAGATTCTTCTACAACAACAAGAGTTACTCAGGAACAAGAAAAGTATTTATCAGCAGTTCATATATTAAAAGGTTCAAGGACAAACACTTTATAGTCGTCTTTAATAAACTTGAGCCAAGTAAAAACAGGCTGTTACTATTGGCTAAAGATTTCGAAGAGTTTGACGTGGCCTATCCAGATAGTTTGGAATGGATAGAAGTTTTGAAAAGAAAGTCTCTATGACACCTATAAAACCTGAAGAATTACTGAGCTCAACAAAAACTATAGGTTAGCGTTGCCACCCTATAGCCCAGACCGTTGTGCGGTATCCTAAGTATGAAAATAGAACAGTACGACATAATCGAATTAGCTGAAGACTTAAATGCTAACCTCAAAAAAGGTATGTGTGGTACTGTTGTTGAAAAATTCAGCGAAGATGAATTTGAAATAGAAGTTATAGATAACAAGGGTAGTACTGTACAGCTCGGAAATAATTTCACCTTCACAGTAAGGAAAGACCAAATAATTAAAATTTAGAAATGACTAAATCAATTCGGATAATTCTTTTGGTACTTCTTATCATTGTAGGGTGGTTGCTGGCTGGAATTGGCTTCACAACAACTATGGGACATCCAGTAAACACGATTCTGTTCCTAGCAGGTATAGGTCTCTTTATTGGCGGAATAGTAAGTGTAGCAATATCAGCAAATAGAAAATAAGAAGGTCCATCGCACAACAAAACCTATAAGTTAGCTACGCCACCTTATAGCAAAGCCGTTGATAGAAATTTTAATAATTTAATTAGTAGAGGAAATGCAAAAGCTGCTTTCTAGGATCATTATTGTTTTAGTATTTATATTATCAGTTGGCTGTTCATCGGATGAACCCGTACCGGAAGTAACAACAGGCAATCTCGTAGGTGCTGTAACTCTTTTTGACAAATTCCAAAAGGAACTTCCTAGTAAGGAAGGAGTAATAGTGGAAGTTTTAATGGGGGATAATAAGGTTTCATCTACAACTAACGACAAAGGAGAGTTCTCTTTCAATAATATAGCTTTCGGTAAGCTAATTATCAACTTCAAAAAAGATAATTACCGTGGTTTTGACTCCCTAAGCTATAACTATACGTCCTCCACAGACTCACTTAAATTCATTAAGTTGGTAGAATTACCTCCTGCATCGTCTACCTTATTAGATCCGAGTTTTAAGAATGGTCAAGTTGCTATACCAATTATTACAGAGTTCAATTCTACAGAATGGTATTTAGCATCTCATTGGTTCTTCTTTAGCAAAAGCTCAACAGTATCTTCCTCTGATTTTAAAATAATAAGAAATATCGGCAGTTTTGGAGGAGAAACAGGCAACGCTGCTTCTTTTTCTTCTCTAATACCTCTTCAGCTTTTTCGCGATAACGGTTTTGTGTCAGGAGACAGAGTTTATTTAAAATTATATCCAGGAAATTCGATGTTTATATCATACAACAAGCCAGAAGATGGATATACTAACCATCTTTTCCCGACTTATGGGAATAATTCTTCTAACACTGTCAGCTTTATTTTGCCCTGAAAAGGTTAGATTATCAACAACACCTAATCTTTAGCTATGCCACAGTTTAGGCCTATACCGTTACCACCAATTTAAAAATGCGCTAAGAGAGCGCATGAACAAAGTATCTACAATTAGAAAACGTGAACGATTCGACGAATATTTGTTTGGCTTGTGGATGCTGCTGCGACGGTACCATGATTGGTTTTGTTGAGGTTGACTCTGAAGAAGTGCCGAGGTTAAGAGAGTTGTTAGAACTGGAAGAGGCAAACGAGAAGGGCTTCTTCATGCAACCCTGCAAAAGGTTTTGCGATGGCTGTACCATCTACGAGCAAAGGCCCAAGAGATGTGCGAGCTTTCAATGCGGACTTTTAATAGCTGTCGAGCAGAAGGAGATAGCTTTCAACGCGGCTGTCGAAATAGTGAAGGTAGTGAAGCAAAAAAGGATTGATATAGAGGAAAAGCTGGCAAAACTAGATATAGAGTTGCAATCTAAATCGTTTTACTTTAAAATGGTCGAGTTGAAGAACCTGTTTAATAGAACAACTCGTGAATCATCCTTATTGCAGGGCCATCAAGATCTAAGGTCTGATCTAGAGCAACTCGATCAATTGCTGTCAGAAAAGTTTGATCTCTCTTTTTGATAAAGCTTGCAAGGTAAAATATTAGTAATCAGTTTGAAATAAAATAGTATAAATAGAATAGTGCTATGCCAGAAGAAATGAAACAGTGCCCCAAATGCAATTCGCCGTATGGCTATGCGATGGGCGACGAAACCTATGCCTGCCCGGAGTGCGGAAATGAGTGGAATGTTAATGAAGTTGAGCAGGAGGCAGGAGTAAAGGTACTGGACGCTAACGGAAACGAACTTCAGGATGGAGATGCTGTTGTTGTAATTAAAGATTTGCCGGTAAAAGGTGCGCCAAAACCGGTGAAAGCAGGTACAAAAGTAAAAAACATCCGCTTAACAGACGGAGACCATAACATAGACTGCAAAATAGATGGCTTTGGCTCCATGGCGCTTAAATCCGAATTTGTGAGAAAGGCATAGTTCTCCCGGAAAATATTAGGAGCCATACTTTGGAATAAGTAAAAGGAAATACAAATACTATGTGCGCCAGCCAATAGCCTGCTGCACACATAAAGTTTAATAACTGATGAACAATAACGATATACTACGCCGCATCCGGTACACTTTTGATTTTAACGATGACCAGATGATTGCACTATGCGGTTCTGGCAGCATGCAGGTAACGCGTGCCGAGGTTAGCGACTGGCTGAAGAAAGAGGACGACCCAGAATGCAAAGAGTTGGGTGATGAGCAACTGGCGGCTTTCCTGAACGGATTTATTAACGAAAAGCGCGGCAAAAAAGAAGGTCCGCAGCCCGAGCCGGAGAAAAAGCTGAACAACAACATCATTCTGCGTAAGCTCAAAATCGCCCTGAACCTGAAAGACGAGGACATGCTGGATATATTGGAGCTGGTGCGTTTCCGGTTAGGCAAAGCCGAACTGAGCGCTTTTTTCCGGAACCCAAGCCAAAGCCAGTACCGCGCCTGCAAAGACCAGATCCTGCGCAACTTCCTGCACGGCATGCAGCTAAAGTATCACGGCAAAAGCTAAATGCCAAACCGGTTTCTGTAGCACAAGTATAAACGCCTGTTCCCGCACTGGAGCAGGCGTTGCTGTTCAGGTTGATTTTAAAGTATACTTTCCGCATCTTGAAGTATAAATCTGGCTCATGAAAGAAGACTTCCTGCACTATATCTGGCAGCATCAGTATTTTGATAAAACAGCGCTGGTCACCACCAATGGCGAGCCGCTGCAGGTGCTGCGTGTGGGCTTTTACAACACCGATGCCGGCCCGGATTTTAAGGAAGCCATACTTCGGCTGGGAGAGGTGGAGTGGTCGGGTAGCGTGGAGGTGCACCTGAAAGCCTCGGACTGGCACCGCCACTACCACCAGCATGATCCAAAGTATGACCAGGTGGTGCTGCACGTAGTATGGCAAGCCGACCAGCCAGTGCTGCGAACCGATGGCTCGGCAGTTCCGGTGGTGGAGTTGCAGGGGCGTGTAGACCTTGGCATGATTCATACCTATGAGCAGCTGCGCGAGTCTAAAAACGAAATACCCTGTGCCCCTTTTTGGCCAGGCGTTCCGGAGGTTACCAAGGCCCTGATGCTGGAGCGCGCCCTGATAGAGCGCCTCGAAGAGAAAGGCCACGATGTGCTGCAAGTATACCAGGCTGCCACCCACGACTGGGAACAAGCGACGTACCATGCTTTACTCCGGGCATTTGGCTTTAAGATAAACCAGCAGGCTTTTGAGTTATTGGCAAAGGCATTGCCTTTTCAGGTGGTGCGTAAACACCAGCGCAACCTGTTGCAACTGGAGGCGCTGCTACTGGGCCAGGCCGGCTTTTTATCCGACCCCGAAGATGAGTACGCCGAACAACTGCACCGTGAGTATGCTTTCCTGAGCCATAAATATAGCCTGCAGCCGTTGCAGCGCCACCAATGGAACTTCCTGCGCATGCGCCCTGCCAACTTCCCGACGGTGCGCTTGGCCCAACTGGCGGCCATGCTGCACCAAACAAATTCTCTGTTCTCTAAAATATTGGAGACTGATGCTGTTAAAAAGTATGAGCAGTTGTTTCAGGCACCTGTTTCAGATTACTGGCAGCGGCATTATATGTTTGGCCGGCCCAACAAAACCAGCAGTAAGAGTATGGGAAAAAGCAGCGCCCATAACCTTGTGGTAAATGTTGCCGTGCCCATACTTTCGGCCTACGCCATACAAAGCAGCGAGCGCACTTATCTTGAAAAAGCTGTTAACTTGCTGGAGCAGGTTCGGGAGGCAAGCAATAAATACACCCGCTTGTACGAGGAGCTTGGCTGGCAGGCCAAATCCGCAGCCGACAACCAAGCTGCGTTGGGGTTGTATAAACGCTACTGCCTGCCCGTTAACTGCATGCGCTGCGCTGTCGGTAACAAAATCATGAAAAAGAATTCGGCTTCCCTGTGAGTTTACTACTAGTTTACCTGTTTAACGCACTCATACTTTCGGGCTTAGTTTACTGGATGTTCCGCCAGAACTGGGTGCGTTCCATCCGGCCATACGTTTTGCCGGCGCTTGGGCTTAAACTTTTGCTGGTCGTTTTTCTGACGATACTATACTTTCGGGGCGAATTCATCGGCGACAGGACCACGTTCCATAAAGCGGGCATTACTTTGTGGGAGTATGCGCAGGCGGAGCCTTTGGCGTACCTCAGGCTTCTGTGGTTTAATGAGTTGGAGAGCGAGCAGCTTCGGCAGGATTTGCCTTTTACGGCCTATCATACGTACTCTAACTCCTTTTACTTCATTAAGCTTATCAGTGCCCTAAACTTTATAAGTGCCGGAGATTACTTCCTGAATAACCTGTACCTGGCGCTCTTTAGCTTCTGGGGCAGTGCGTACTTGGTTGCCATGCTGGCAAGGCAGTTCGCAGGCTGTAAACCGGTCGCTGCCATCGCCTTTGTCTTCTTCCCGACAGTGCTTTTCTGGAGCGTTGGCCTACTGAAAGACCCGGTTATGTATGGCAGCATGTGCTGGCTGGTGGCTATGGCAATTGCGCTGGCGCATAAGCAGACTGTAGGGCCATGGCAGCTATTCCTTCTGCCCCTGCAAGTTTACTTGTTCTTAAAAATCAAGATGTTTTATGCTGCCGTGCTCTTACCGCTTTTGCTGGTATATGTTTTGATTAAGCGCTTGCAGGTAAATATTAAGTGGCTTCGGCAGATAGAGCGGCAAATAAGCTTATTGATTATACTTGTAGTAGTAGTAATGCTGTTAATTGTACTTAGAATAAAATATTTTGATATCGACTTCTTGCTCTATAATGTGATCTACAGTTATGAGGGCATTTTGCCCCGATCACTTGATGACCCTCATATTTCATTTACAAACCTGCAGCCCACGTTGCAAAGCCTCATCGTTAATTATCCCAAAGCGACTTTAAGCTCCATTTACCGCCCGTTTATTGGAGAGTCTTGGAAGCCATTATACGTAGCAAGCGCCCTGGAAAACCTGCTGTTACTGTTCTTGACGATTTTAAGTATAGCGTCGGCATTTAGGAAAAAGGCAAGTATAAAGATAGAGTTGCTGTACGTGGTGTTCCTGGTTTTTATACTTGTGATGGCAGGCGTAACGGGGCTTTCAACACCTAACTTCGGCACCCTGAGCCGCTACCGTATTGTATACCTTCCGTTTCTGGTTTTCCTGCTGCTGCAGAACGTATATGCGCAGCGCCTGTTGCGGTGTTTGCGCCTACCCTAGCCCATACTTTCAAACTCCCACACTTCTTCGTACCTTTGCGCCTTATTTAAGATTGACTTATGCAAAATCCGGTAATCATATTAGGTGCCCAAAAGCTAGGTACCACAGCCCTGGATATCTTTAACAGCAACAGCGTTATTGTGTATTGCTTTTTAGATGACAGCCAGCAGCTGCAGCAGGAAGAAATAAACAACGTAGCGGTGATGAGCAACACCGAAGACAATGAATTTCTGAAACTGGTAGGCAAAAAGTGTGACGTGTTTGTTGCCGTAGAAGATACCGCTGCCCGCAAAGGCCTAATAAAAATGCTGAAGGATGAGCACAAGGTTGTGCCGGTAAATGCCATCCATCGCTTTAGCGCGGTATCAGAGTTTGCCTGGTTAGGCCACGGAAACATGGTAGGAGCGGGTGCTGTTATCAATAACAATGCAAAGGTTGGCGATAACTGCATTATCCAATCCAGAGCATTGGTTGATACAAAAGCCGAAATTGCCAACTTCGTGGAGATCGGTGCGGGTGCCATTATTAACTCGGAGGTTATTGTGGAAGAAGGAGCCTTTATCGGTTCTGGTGCAGTGATCGTGTCTGGCGTAAAGATTGGTAAGAACGCACGCATTGGCGCAGGCTCTGTGGTAGTGGCAGATGTACCGGCCAAAGCAACCGTATTCGGAAATCCGGCGGCACCGATAAAGTAAACTTTTATAATTGCCCTTGCTGTTCCACAACTAACAAAGGTCATTGTGCGGCAGGGAGGCACCTATTAGCTTTGTATTATATTGTTAGTTGTTGATCATCGATTGCTGGAGTATGAGCATGATGCTCTGCTTGAGAAACAACAATTAGCAATCAACAATTTAACAATCAATTTTAACACTAAGCCGAAACTTAGCAGTTATGAATAAACCCTACAGCATACTACTGTACTATTGCTATGCGCCGATCGAAGACCCGGAGGCGTATCGTGAGCAACACCACTTACTCTGCCTGGAGCTTAACCTGCTGGGCCGCATCATTGTATCCAAGGAAGGCCTTAATGGCACCGTTTCCGGTCTGAAAGAAGACTGCGAAAAGTATATGGCCATTATGCATGCCGATCCGCGCTTCGCTAAAACCGACTTTAAGGTAGATGCCTCGGATGCCCACGCTTTCACCAAACTGCATGTGCGTACGAAGGCTGAAATCGTGCATTCAGGATTGCTGCACATCGACCCAAACAAGCGCACAGGCAAGCACCTGGAACCTAAGGAGTTTAAGGCCATGAAAGACCGCGACGATGTGGTGGTACTGGATGTGCGCTCAGATTATGAGCACAGCGTAGGTCGCTTCAAGAATGCCGTTACCCTAGATATTGAGAACTTCCGTGAGTTTCCGGAGAAGGTGAACGAGCTGAAGGAAAAGTATAAGGACAAGAAGATTCTGACCTACTGCACCGGCGGCATTAAGTGCGAGAAGGCGAGTGCCTTTTTGCTGGAAGAAGGTTTCGAGAATGTATACCAATTGCACGGCGGTATTATAAAGTATGGCATGGAGGCCGGAGGCGAGGACTTCGAGGGCAAATGCTATGTGTTTGACAACCGCGTGGCTGTGGATGTGAATAGCGTAAACCCGACAATCGTTTCGGAGTGCCACGTATGCAAGACCAAAAGCGACCGCATGGTGAACTGTGCGAATCCGGTTTGCAACCTGCATGTGCCTATTTGTGAGGCCTGTGGCTGGGAACTGGAAGGCGCCTGCTCTGCGGAGTGCAAAGAACACCCTGAAAAGCGCCCTTACGATGGTACAGGCTACTACCAGAAGGAGCTTAATGGCTACAATCCACTCAAGGGATTCAACCGTAAGAAGAAAACTGACGTACAAGTATAAGTATTCTCTAAAGCTCAGAAAAGCGTGTGCCTTATAGCCACGCTTTTCTCTTTTTAGGCATGCTTCATGCCTATTTATCTTGATTTCTTACGCTTAAGTACTTTCTATGCATGCATTGGCAATGTATTGAGCTTTTGCGTCTTTTAAATTCAAGAAATATTGCCCAAGTTGCTATTCAAACTTATATAACTATATGGCTGCGATTCCAGAATCAGAACTGATAATTAACTCCAATGGCACGGTTTACCACCTTAACCTGCTGCCCGAGCATATTTCCGATACTATTATAACCGTAGGCGACCCGGAGCGCGTAGCCAAAGTAAGCCAGTACTTCGATGAGATGGAGATACAGATTGCCAAGCGCGAGTTTGTTACTCACACAGGTTACTATAAAGGCAAACGCCTCACCGTGATCTCGACCGGGATGGGCACCGATAACATCGATATCCTGATGAACGAGCTGGATGCGCTGGTAAACATCGACTTCCAGAGCCGCGAGGTAAACGAGGAAAAGATCAGGCTTAACATTATTCGGATCGGAACATCAGGCTCGTTGCAGCAGGATATACCCTTGGGCAGCCACCTGGCCTCCCATACTAGCATAGGTTTAGACTCCCTGATGGAGTTTTACCCGCTGGAGCAAAGCGAGCAGGAGCAAAGTATAACAGCGGCGCTGCAGGAGCAACTTGGCATTGGTTTCAGGCCATACTTTGTAAATGGATCCGAGAAACTACTAAAGCAACTCGCCTTCGACATGGTGCCGGGAAATACACTTACCTGCCCGGGATTTTATGCGCCGCAAGGTCGTGTGCTGCGTGGCGGCTTGCGTAACCAGCAGTTGCTCCAAACTTATAACGGATTCCGGCACAATGATTTTCGGTTAACGAACTTTGAGATGGAAACAGCCGGTTACTATAGCATGGGTCGGATTCTGGGGCACGAAATGCTGTCGCTGAACGCAATTGTGGCTAACCGCATCACGCAGAAGTTTGCCGAAAATGCCGAAGAAGTGATTGACAGCCTGATCAGAAAAGTACTGGACCGCATTTAAAAATAACAAAGGCCCTAAAACATAAACAGCTTGCCAGTTTTATACTTTGGCAAGCTGTTTATGTTTTAAGCTTTATGAATACATGTACGGACAGTGTTTGCATGGCCTAGCAATAGTTAATTTCTACAATGGAGCGCAACGGCAGGAACATCCCAGACTTCAAAAGAACAAAATCCTTATCTAAACCCCATAAGGCAGCTTCAACGCATTTTTTCTCGCCGGAAGCGGTAATAAAGGTAATAATAGACTTGTTCTTATAAACGTTGCTAAGAATGGTGGCGCGGTTAGCGTCGTAATAACGGCGGCTTCTAGCTGATGCGTCTTTTAATACATCCTGCTTGCTGAAACGTAATGTCGGGATGCGTTCTTTCTGAATTCGTGCGGTACTTGTGGTCTGTTGTTGCATGATTTATATAGTTGGTTCAGGCTATATAATGCAGATACCATACCAAACAGTGTTGAAACTTCGTTCTTTAGCCAATTCGATGTGATTAAAGTAGGCATCCCTACCAAGAAGGAAAAGGGCTCTTCTTTAGAAGAACTCTATTCCGATGATAGAAGTAACAGGGATGGAGCATCCTGCTTTAAGGGTCATATACTTTTCGTCTACGGCCCAAACGGTGGTATCAACGCGCCTTTGCTCGCCGTCAGCTGTCTGAAACGTAATTTCCACTTTGCCCTGGTACACGTTACCGAGCGAAGTGGCGCGGTTTAGGTCCCACATGCGTCTCTTGCGCGCCTCTGGATCGGTTAGCACATCTTCTTTTCCAAAGTGGAGGGCAGGAATTTGCTCTTTCTCCACAATCGGGATGGTGTTTAAATAGGTTTGCATAATCGGTAAACGTTAAATTCTATATGAACTGTTTATCAATATAGAAAACCGTCTAAACCAATGCAATGTTTTAACGATGAATTTTATTGGACTAAATTTTCTGTAAAAAGGCAATAGTGTCTACGCCGTCGGCATAGTCCCATACCATAGGGCACTGCGCTTCGCCAAAAGCTATACTTTCATCCATCCAGCTGTGGGCAGAAACAATGCACTGGGTCTTATCCTTAACAGCGTTAAGTTTTTGGCGCAAATCTGCCAGCGAGCTGAAGGTCTCGTAAAACAGAACCGAGATAGGGGAAACCAGCTTTTCGCTGGGCTGCACTAGCATAAAGCCATTATCGAAATGCGGCACGCGGTTTACCAGAAGTATGGATTTGTTGTAATCGTAGTTGTTCTGATACTTGTGCAGGTCCAGGATGTTGGCGCGGTGCTCGTTAGCCTCAAAAAACTTATCAAAAGTATAACCCTCAGGCACAAACACTTTAGAGACGTTGCGGCAGCCCAGGCCGTAGTAACGGAAGATATCCTCACCTAGCGCTCTCAGGTCATCAGCCTCCTCGTGGCCCGTAAGCACGCCTATGCTGCTGCGGTTCTTGCGGATAATGTGCGGGCGCTTGGCAAAATAGTACTCAAAGTACCGAGCGGTGTTATCAGAGCCGGTAGCGATAATGGCATCAGCTTTTTTCAGCAGGTTCACAAACTCTATGCGCGTGGCAAAGGCTGGCTCAATGCCGATCAGCATATCGGCGATACGCTTAATAAGAACTTCGTCATCAGAGCTGAGTTTGGCCATTAAGCAGTGTCCGCTTATCAGAACAGATAGGAAATCATGGAAACCCACCATCGGGATATTGCCTGCCATGACCACGCCAACCTTTTTCGGTGCAACCTGTTTGAGGTGATATGGGTAAAGCCATTCGCGGAGGTATTGCTCCTCTAGCATGGTAATAACTCCGTTTAGCGCACAAGCGACGTTCTCTTCAGTAAACCAGGTATTGCGCGAAGCCGCTGCAAAAGCCCAGGCCTGTCTTTCTTCCGGTGTAAGGTTGCGCAGGCGCTTCCCCAGCTCAACAAAGGCTTCAATCCTGTTTTCGAGTGTCATGGCAAATTGGTGAGTTTATACAAATTTATTTGATAGGGATACTGTTTGTTCCTAATTTTGTTCATTAATAGAAACCAGATTACAAAAGTATAAAAAATATACAGGAGATACGACTATGGCTATAATGATAACCGATGAATGTATAAACTGCGGAGCCTGCGAGCCGGAGTGCCCAAATACTGCCATCTACGAAGGCGGTATGGAGTGGACTTGGGGTGGCGGCACCGAGTTGACTGAGGTTGAGATAGAAGGTGGCGAGGTCATCCCGGGCGATGCGGCCCAGCAACCGATTTCAGATGAGTTTTACTACATCGTTTCAGATAAATGCACGGAGTGCATGGGCTTCCACGAAGAGCCTCAGTGCGCTGCCGTTTGTCCCGTGGATTGCTGCGTGGACGACCCTGATTACCGCGAAACAGAAGAAGAACTGCTTGCTAAAAAAGACTGGTTGCACCAGGCTAGCTAATAATAGCATACGTACGCCAAAGCGCCCGCCCCGAAACAGGGCGGGCGCTTTTGTTTTGGCCTCCATTAAAGCATTAAGCAGCTGCCTTTAGCAGGAAAGCCATCCAGATAACAATCAGCGATTAACAATCAACAATTTTCACTAATTTTGCCTTTTAGCTTATTTAGCAGGAAAATAAAGTATAAGATGTCGATTTCAACGAAGTATAACCCCAAAGAAGTAGAGAAGAAGTGGTACGACAGCTGGATGCAGCGCGGCTTCTTTCACTCCAAGCCTAACCCAAACAAAGAGCCATACACCATCGTGATTCCGCCGCCAAACGTAACCGGCGTGCTGCACATGGGCCACATGCTGAACAACACCATACAGGATGTGCTGATCAGGCGTGCGCGTATGCAGGGCAAAGAGGCTTGCTGGGTACCAGGCACCGACCACGCGTCCATCGCGACGGAGGCGAAGGTAGTGGCCATGCTGAAAGAAAGAGGCATCAACAAGAATGATATTACCCGTGAGGAGTTCCTGAAGTATGCATGGGAGTGGAAAGAGAAGTATGGCGGCATCATTCTGGAGCAGCTAAAGAAACTGGGCGCCTCCTGCGACTGGGACCGTACCCGCTTTACCATGGAAGAGGACATGAGCGCCGCCGTGATCGAGGTGTTTGTGGATCTGTACCGCAAAGGCCAGATCTACCGCGGCGTGCGCATGGTAAACTGGGACCCCCTGGGCGGCACGGCCCTTTCCGATGAAGAGGTTATCCCGAAGGATACGATGGCCAAAATGTACCACCTGCAGTATGAGGTGGTGGCAGCGGGCGCATCGGAGCCTACGTATATCACGGTGGCAACATCCCGCCCCGAAACTATTATGGCCGACGTGGCTGTGGCCGTAAACCCGAACGACGAACGCTATATCCACCTGCATGGCAAAAGCGTGCGCATTCCGTTACTGGGCAAAGAGATTCCGATTATACTTGATGAATACGTTTCCATTGATTTCGGAACGGGTGCCCTGAAAGTAACACCAGCCCACGACCTGAACGACTACGAACTGGGGCAGAAGCACAAACTGCCAACCATCGACATACTTAACAACGACGGCACGCTTAACGAGCTGGCGCAGCTGTATGTAGGCCAGGATAGGTTTGCCGCGCGCCGCAACATTGTAAAAGACCTGCAGGAAGCCGATTTGCTGGTGAAGATAGAGGAGTATGCCAGCGTGCTGCAAACCTCTGAGCGCACCGGAGCCGTAATTGAGCCGCGCCTTTCGATGCAGTGGTTCTGCAAGATGGATAAAATGGCCGGCCCGGCCCTGGAGTCTGTCATGAACGATGAGATTCGCCTGCACCCGCCTAAGTTCAAGAACATGTACCGCTCCTGGATGGAGAACATCCGCGACTGGTGTATTTCGCGCCAGCTGTGGTGGGGCCAGCGTATTCCGGCGTTCTACCTGCCGGATGGCTCTCATGTGGTGGCTACCACTGCAGAGGAGGCGCTTGTGCTGGCTCGCAGAGAAAGCGGAAACGAGAACCTGCAGGCCGAAGACCTGCGCCAAGACGAAGATGTGCTGGATACCTGGTTCTCTTCATGGCTGTGGCCGATCTCTGTGTTCGATGGCTTTAAAGACCCTGATAACAAGGACATCCTATACTATTACCCAACCAACGACCTGGTAACTGCCCCCGAAATCCTGTTCTTCTGGGTAGCGCGTATGATCATGGCCGGCTACGAGTTCCGTAACGAGATGCCATTCAAGAACGTGTACCTGACAGGTATTGTGCGCGATGCGCAGGGCCGTAAAATGTCTAAATCGCTGGGCAACTCCCCAGACCCGCTCGACCTGATAGACCAGTATGGCGCGGATGGTGTGCGTGCCGGTATGCTGTTCAGCTCGCCTGCCGGCAACGACTTGCTCTTCGATGAGAAATTGGTAGAGCAAGGCCGAAACTTCAGCAACAAGATCTGGAACGCTTTCCGTTTGGTTAAGGGATGGGAAATAGACGAAAGCCTGCCGTTCCCGAACGAAACGGCTGTAAACTGGTTCGAGTCGCGCTTTAACGAGGCCTTTGTGCAGATCGAGGATCACTTTAGCAAGTTCCGTATTTCGGATGCGTTGTTGGCTGTGTACAAACTCGTTTGGGACGACTTCTGCTCCAATTATCTGGAGATGATCAAACCGGCGTATCAGCAGCCGATAGACCCGCAGACTATTGCGGCTACCTCTGCTTTCCTGGAGAAAATACTGAAGGTGCTGCATCCGTTTATGCCTTTCATAACAGAGGAAATATGGCACGAACTGGCTGAGCGCAAGGATAAGGAATACCTGATTGTGGCTGCCTGGCCAAAGAAGTCTAAGTTCGACAAGGAGTTGATCGGGCAGATGGAAAATGTGTTGCAGGTAGTAGGCGCAATACGCAATATCCGTAACTCCAAAAATATTCCTAACTCCAAGCAACTTGAGCTTTATATTAAGGTGATGGGCCAAAATGAGTATGCGCCGTTCCTGGGCATTATCAGCAAGCTGGCTAATCTTAGTGAGGTGCAGTTTACTACTGAAAGCGTTGATGGCGCCGTTAGCTTTATCGCAGCCGGTGATGAGTTCTTTATCCCGATGGAAGGTAACATCGATGTGGAAGCAGAACGCGAGCGCCTGACAAAGGAGTTAGAGTATACCAAAGGATTTCTGGCGTCGGTAGACAAAAAGCTCAGCAACGAGCGTTTTGTAAGCGGAGCCCCAGAGGCTGTTATTGCCAATGAGCGCAAGAAAAGAGCCGACGCCGAAGCAAAAATTCATGCCATAGAGCAAAGCCTGGCTGCGCTGTAAGGTACAGCTGACTTTTAAAGTAATAAGTATAAACCTCCTGCTTTGGCAATGTATGAATGCATTGTTGAGGCAGGAGGTTTTTTCTTGCATCAAAACTTCTTTTCATTATCTCAACAGTATCCTATCTGTTGCTTAGCCAAAACACTTGTACGGAAAGGCTACTAACGGCCTGCTCAGATGTACTTTCAACATAGAGACTCATAATACAGTAAAAGTTTAGCTTATGTTATCGTAAGGTAGTGCCTTACTAGCAGAACTCCTTTTTTTGCCGCTTGTACTAATCATTTAATTACCTCCACCTAATATATTTTTTTTTAATACAACCCAAACAACATATTTCGGGAATAACGTATTACTATTGTAATCTTTATTTGTAGATTACTTATATATTAATAGGCTTTGTTATATGTAACATTTTTATAATTCAAAATATATATGACATGTAAATATGCTACTTATATAAAGTGGGTGAATGTTGCTGTGGATTATACTGTACTAAACGTAGCATTAATTGCAGTATACTTTACAAAAGATCTGCATACAACCCTACAAAGCGGCTCAGAGTTTTTCAGGCTTAACATACTTTTGCTAAACCTTTTCTGGTTTTACAGCTCACAGATAGTCAAGCTCTATGATAATACCCTAAAGCGAGATGCCATACCGACGATAGAGGCAACCATATCCTGCCTCATTTTATACTTAATCATACTTTCTGCCTTAAAAATGCTGTTCCCGATGTTCAGTATTTTAGGAGGTCAGATCTACTATTTCTTCTTGCTTTTTGCGTTGCTAATCTTAATATCAAAAGCGTTTTTTCTGCTATTGAGGCGGTCTAAGAGAAGATTATGGATTGATTATGAAAAAATAATTATTGTGGGTGCGGGTCCTCAAGGGCTTGGCTTACACGACTACATCGCTGAAAACCCCCAGTTAGGTTACAAAGTGGAAGGAGTTTTCGACGACTCCCTGCCCGTAGAGGCCAATTCGTTGAAAGACAATGTGTTCAAAGGCCCTTTGTCTAGTTGTCTTGATTTTGCGATTACAAACGGTATCCGGGAGATTTACTGCGCCTTACCTAACCGGGAGCTCGATAAAATTAAAGTACTTATGCAGGAAGCCGATAAAAATATTATCCGTTTCCGATTAGTGCCCGAGGTAGAAGGCATTTTCAATAAGAGCACCATACTTGAGCTTTATGGGCACATCCCGATACTTATACCTCGGCAGGAACCGCTTGATAATAAGGCAAACGAACTGCTAAAGCGCGTCTTCGATATCTTGTTTTCTTCGTTAGTAGTTATTTTTCTGCTGAGCTGGGTGATCCCGTTGATAGGCCTTATCATTAAAATAGATTCTAAGGGGCCGGTGTTTTTTAAACAGTTGCGCTCTGGCAGAAATAATAAGCCATTTTACTGCCTGAAATTCAGAAGTATGACGGTAAACGCTGACTCTGACAGCAAGCAGGCCTGCAAAGGAGATGCCCGGATTACCAAGGTTGGGGCTTTTCTAAGAAAAAACAGCCTTGACGAGCTGCCACAGTTCATTAACGTACTGATGGGTGATATGTCGGTTGTTGGGCCGAGGCCGCACATGTTAAAGCATACACAGGATTACTCGCTGCTGATCAATAATTTTATGGTCAGGCACTTTCTTACGCCAGGTATAACAGGTTGGGCGCAGGTGCACGGCTATCGCGGCGAAACCAAGGAGACAACGGCCATGTCGAAAAGGGTGGAAGCTGATTTGTGGTACCTCGAAAACTGGAGCTTGTTCCTGGATGTGAAGATTATTTTCCTTACTGTTTGGCAAGCAGTAAGAGGCAATGAAAACGCCTACTAACTCATACTTCTTCTCCTCATACTTCATCAGAACTATTTTCTAGCGGGATGCAACCCTTTGCCATCGTTTGTGAATCTAACGTATAGAAGTGCTTAACCACACGAACTATGGCCAACTACCTGATAACTTTTATGCTGGTGCTTTTGATGTCTCAGTGCCGCGATACACAGACAACCGAACCTATGCCTCAGAGTAATAGTGGGAAATTTGGACAGGTATTTACGCTGGAGCAAGGCCAGGAAATTACTCTTACCAACGACAAGGAATCCCTAAATCTGGGCATTAGCAAGCTTGTGGATTCTCGTTGCCCGGAAGACGTATCCTGCATCTGGCAGGGCAATGCAACCCTTACGCTGGAAGCCTCTAACGCCTCAGAATCTAAAAAGCAGCTAACGCTCTGCATTGGCGATTGCCGCCCAGACCCAGTAAGGGAGGAGCATACCATCCGCGCTACCATCGGCGGTAAGGCCTACAGCATCACACTGCAGAACGTGACGCCATACCCCAACACGCAGGAGCAAATAACCGCTAATGCCGTAACCTTACTGGTTGAGCCTGCGGAGTAGTGCGGGCCTAATAGCTTTATACTTTGCGCTTGGCATATTTGTGTGCCTGGCCACGGCTTGCTCCAAAAGGTCCTCACTTGTCTTTTCTTCCTTTAAATTGACCCCTTATAAAACAAACTTATCCATGAAGTATAGCGCCCTGTTACTATTGTTTTTCCTGAGTATTGGTGTGTGTGGCCAAGCAATAAAGCTGGAAGGGCAGGTGCTAACGGCACAGGGGCAGAAAGCGCTGCCTTATGTAAACATTGGCATACGTGGCAAAAACGTGGGCACCACCACTAACGCGCAGGGGCGGTTTATACTTGTGGTTCCGCCAGAAAATGCCCTGGATACACTTTCTTTCTCTGCCATAGGCTACCAAGCCCATCATATGGCTATAAAACAAATTTCGCCTGCAAAACCGATGCAGGTAAAGCTCCAGGAAAAAGCCGTGAGCCTAAAGGAGGTGCTTGTACGCAGCCATAAACTGAAACGAAAAAAACTTGGCGTGACTGGGCGTTTACCACTTGTGTGGGGCAGCCCTGAGAACATCGAAAACCGCGATATTTATGAGTTCGCCAACCTGATCCGTGTAAAAGCCAAGCCTTCTGAGTTAGTGTCAGCACACTTTTATTTAGCAAGCACCAAATTAGATTCGGCATTGTTCCGCATTAACCTGTATCGCGTTAGCGATGGGTTGCCCGGCGAGCGCCTTGTAGAGAAAAGCATTGTAGATCGGCTGTCTGCCAAAGCGGGATGGGTAAGTATAGATTTGCAGCCTTATGCGCTTATGCTGGATGAGGATTTCTTTCTGGGTATAGAATACTTACCCGCCGAAGGTGCGGATAGGTTGGCTGTTTCACTGGGTGCTAAATTGGGAGGAAAGGCCTATTCCCGTAAATCCAGTCTGGGAACTTGGGATACCTTTAACGGGGCTAGCCTGAGCGGGTATGTGGAAGTATGGCAATAGCTGAATCTATACTTTAAAAGCCCCGCATTTTTCTTAAATGCGGGGCTTTCAATTTAGAAAGTAGCTCTCATGGAAAGTATAAAGTTTCTGCCCGGCGCTACAATGCCAGACGAATAGGGCCTGTAACGCTGGTTGGTGATGTTCTCCACGCCGGCGCTTGCCATTAAGTAATCTGATATTTTATAGAGCGCCTTGATGTTCAGGGTTGTCCAGGCTGGAGAATAAGGTTTTCCGTTCTCATCAATAGCATACATATAGTCCTTATCCTGCTCCTCGGGGGCTAGGTTTGCATTGCTTATTTCGCCGTTGTATACCGCATAAACATCTGCCTTAAACCTGTTTATACTATAGGTTAGGTGCGTGGCTCCGAACCAGGGGGCAGCGTGGCGTAAAGGTGCTGTTTCGCCGTTCTCTAGTTCTTCTTCCCCTTCCTGGTAGTTAAACCTGGAAGATAAGCCAATACCGCAATTAGTTGTTAACTCAACTCCAGCCTGAATGCCCCATACTTTCGCGTTTGCCGCGTTTTGGAGCGCTTGCACCTGGCTTTTCTCCCCATCGTACATAATGCTGTCCTGGCCGTTCAACAAGAAATCGCGGCGCACCAGGGCGTTTTTCAGGTGCGTGTAAAACGTAGAGGCATCTACTTTTAAGAAACTTCCAAACGTTTTGGCAATGCCAAAATCAACGTTGTAGGCATATTCCGACTCCAGGTCTGGGTTTGGCACAACCACTATGCCCGGTGCTGAGTCGAAAACCTTCCCGATATCATCGATATTCGGCGAGCGGAAACCAGTAGACAAGTTGCTGCTGATCTGCCAGGTTGGCGACGGGTGATACACCAAACCTGCGCTACCTGTAAGTGCCCCGACATTAACCGCAGCTTCGGAAAAAGGAAAAGGGTAGAAGGTGTTGTCAAACGCGGCATTAAGTATAAAGTGGTTATACCTGGCGCCGGTTTGCAGGCTTAATCTTTCGCTGGGCTTAAACTGATAAGTGGCAAAAGCTGCGTAAGAGCTCCAATTAGAGCCATCAGGGTAGCGTGCGGGGCCAGCCACTTCTTCGCCGCTACGCACATTCTCATCGGTACCGCTAGAGTTTACCTTATTGTAAACGGCCTCGGCGCCATATAAAAGCAAGTGTTTCTCGGCAAGCTGCTTTTCAAAATCCAGGTTGGCAGACCAGGCGTTTACCTTTTCGATGCGGTTATACTTGGTTGGCTGGCCAAAATCCCGGTCGTGGCGACTTTCTTTGAAAAACTGGTGCGCTAGGTTTATACTTAGCTTATCGAATAATTTGCCTTGTGCTTGATTGTCGATTTTAAGATGGTTCATCATCCATTCCTGTGGGCCGTAGTACCATTCCGCAGAGCGGAGCGCACCCTTGCGGTAACGAATCAGGCGGTCATATCTGGCGTAATCAGAGGTGGTGGAGTAATGAAAGCCATAGTTGATATCCCAAGCCTCGTTTGGGTTAAAGCGCACCTTCTGCATCAGGTTTATTTGGTTGTAACCCGATGATACCTGCTCGCGTGGATTAGGATTAACTAGTACCTCATCGGTGCCATTGATAGTTTTGGCATATTCGGGACGTAGGTATTCCTCGGGGCCGTGGGTACCCATGGTCAGGTCGTCGTAGTCGCTGTATGTGGCGCTGGTCAGGAAAGCCCATTTCTTTAAGCCAATAGAGAAATCAATATGGCCGGTCTTCTCATTATTCGCAGACGACCAGCGGCTCGCAGCGCTGCCATTTACCTGTATTGTCTCGTTGCTTGCCAATTGCGGCGACAAGGTATAGAAACTCATGACGCCGCCAATGGCATCGCTTCCGTAGCTTACAGAGCCTGGTCCAAAAAGCACCTCGGTTCTGCTCAGCGCAAATGGGTCCAGAGAAATTACGTTTTGCAGGTTGCCGCTTCTAAAAATAGCCGAGTTCATGCGCACACCATCAACGGCCAAAAGCACACGGTTGGTGGCAAAACCCCGGATCATCGGGCTGCCGCCACCTAGCTGGCTTTTCTGGATGTATACTTCCCCGCTGGCTCCGAGCATATCGGCGGCAGTTTGCGGGTTTTGCAGCAACACCTCTGTCGGGCTGATAGTAGTTACCTTACCGGGCACCTCTCGTTTCTCCTGCTTCCAGCGCGCCGCAGAAATTACCACCGCATCCAACGACACATTATCTTCTAGTAGCAGCACCTGAAATTCGTTATTCTGAAGCTCGGCAAAACTTAGCGAAATGCTTTTGTAGCCAATGCTGCGCACGGTAACCTGAGTGGCACCCTTTAAGGAGCTTATATCTGCCTTGCCCTGGCTGTTGGTAAGTATGGCATTATCCGGGTTGCTGTATATCAGCGCCGCCTCAACAGGTAAGTGGGTAACCTGGGCTTTTACGGTTACTGTTTGTGCTTGCGTGGCAGTGGCAAGCACGAGTAACATGCCTATGTATAAAAATATTTTCATATGGATTAAGTATCTTAAGTTATACGTTTCAGGGCATAGCTATTCCACCAGCGTACCTAAGCATGCACCTGTATCTTTAATACTATTCGTTATAACTTAAAAAACTTCCGGGGGCGGGGTAAGCGGGGTTTGCGCTATGGTTAAAGTATGGCTGTGCCGCAAAGAACGCGGCTTTTCTACAGGCAGTGTTGCAACATAGATACGGGTGAAGGCTGTGCCTACGAACGGGGTTTTGAGTAAATGCTTAAAAAGCTCATGGCCGGCTTTCGGGGTTTTAGCTTTATCTGCTGTCTCGGTTGCCAACCGGTCGAGCTGTGCCACAATCTCTGTTTCCTCTTCATCCCATACGCACCAATACCAAGTAGTGTCGCCGCGGGTTTCCTGGCGAACGACATCGTACATGTTTCCCTTATACCTGAACTCGCGCGCGTGCATGCGCTTAAATTGGGTGCCGGGGTTCTCTTCCAGGGCACGCGGGATTTTGAGTAAAACCAACTGGTCCTCCTCAATGCCTGCTTCTATATGCTCCCGCATCTCCTGCCGCACGTGCTGCTGCTTTACCTTTAACGTAAGGTAAAGGCTGCAAACAGGCAGGAAAAATACCAGCAGGAAAAATATGGAAGCGATTTTGGGCATGTAGCGGCGTCGTTAACTTTTGAGTTGCCTTACCTTTCTAGGGAATAGCCATAGTATAAAACCTGAAATAACCAGTGCCAGCAGGCCGAGGCCCACTACATTCATACTTAGCAGTTTAAACCCATCGCTGATGATGGAGCCATCGTGCAGATGTTCAATCCAATCGGAATGGCGGCGGGCCACAGAGAGTACCTTGCCTGTGCTGCCATCAAGCTGCACTTCCCAGTAACCTTCGGCAAACAATACTTTCACAATACCTTTGTCCGGTCGGGCTTCCAGCCGGTCTATGGGTGTGTTTGCGAGCTGCTGCGCAGAATCCAGGGCAGTTTGAGCAAGCGTAGCCATCTCGGCTACTGAAATCCATTGTGCTAAATCTGTTGTAGCGCCTTTTTGGGTTGGGGGCTGCAGCAGGTCTATGTCCTTTTTCCAGCCCAACAATAAGCCTGTTACGCTGCTAATTATCAGGAATACGCCAAGGCCAAGGCCCAGGTAGCGGTGGTATACCCGGTACGAGCGCAGCAAACCTGTAAGTCGCTTTATTTTTGATTTATGTGTTTGGGTAGTGTTCAATTATAAATTGATGAAGTCTGATCCTCAATGTATGAATTTTAATTAGCATAAGACATGCCTCGCATCCGGTTGCTAAAGCCGCAGGCGTGTTTGATACTCCCTGAAGTGTTGCTTCTCGTTCGCTTCTTTTAAAGCAAAAGCATCTCCCAGCACGAAATAAATGCTGAGAGATGCCGAAGATGCAGTAGTGCGCTGCTTTAAACTACTCGATGGAAGAAGTTGCTTTGCTTTGTGCCTTATCTTTGTTAAGGCTGATCGCATTTACGCCTTTTTCCTTCACCAGCTTATTCAGGGCTGGCACATCCTGAGCTTTTACCTGCTTAAAGGCAGTCAGTTGTGCGTCAATTTTAGATGTTACTTCCTGCTTAAACTCATAGGCTTGCTTTGTAGGCGCAAAGTCGCCGGAGCTTACCTGTGTGGCAAGGTTTGCCAGTTTGTTGTTTAATCGGATAGGAAAGTTTAGCGGGTCTTGGTTACTGCGGTTTTTGGTTTGGTACAGTGTTTCCTCGATAGTAGTGATTTTCTTATCTATCGCCTTCGCCGATTCCACCACATCAGAATAGTTATCCTGGCCTTTAAGATTGCTCTGCAGGGTGTTAAGCTGCGCCCGGATTGCTCTTATCTCCTTAATGGCATCGTGGGTTTCGGTTAGCTTGTCGCGCACATCCAGCATAAAAGTGAACTGCGCCTGCAGGTCTTCCGGTGTAGCGTTTGAGCGTGGATCCTTAAGAATAGTAAAGGCAGTTTCCTGGGTTTGGCCACCAACAGTTAACTTGGCTTTGTACTCACCTGGCATGGCTTTCGGCGATAAGTTGCCGCGCGCGCCCCAAAGGATCATGCCGTCGAAGGTGCTGGCTGCCGGATAATACATATCCCAGACAAAGCGGTTCAAACCTTTCTTCACCTCAAGCTTCTCTTTTTTGTCTTTGGCGTTGGTAGCGTAGCTGCTGATAAGCTTACCGCTCTGGTCCATGATCTCCAGTTTCACCACGTTTGCCGAGTCTGGCTTGGCAGGTAGGTAGTAATGCACCATTACGCCGCCTGGGTGGTTCTCGCCGGCGGTTTTGCTATCACCACGGTTGCCGCCATTCATCTTGTAAGCATCCATGGGCTTGTAGAGGTGGAACTTGCTGCTGGCAACCTCTTTGTTAAGTTGGTGCAGCGGGGTAAGGTCATCAATAATCCAGAAGCTGCGGCCTTGGGTAGCGGCAATCAGGTTATCGTTTTTGATGGTCAGGTCCGTAATCGGCACGATAGGCAGGTTCTGCTGGAAAGCCTGCCAGTTATCGCCGTCATCAAAGGAGACATACATGCCATACTCTGTGCCTGCGTAAAGTAAACCTTCACGCTTAGGGTCCATGCGAACAACGCGTGTAAAGTGCGTATCCGGAATGCCGTTTGTTATTTTGCGCCAGCTTTTACCGTAATCCGATGTCTTGTATAAGTATGGGCTAAAGTCGCCGGTTTTATACTTTGTGCCAGCCACATACGCCGTGCCTTTTATACTTGGGTGCACGTCGATGCTGTTGATCATCATCCACTCCGGCATGCCCTTCGGGGTTACGTTCGCCCAATTTTTGCCACCATCGCGGGTAACATGTATTAGGCCATCGTCGGAGCCAGCCCAAATCACGCCTTCTTCCACCGGAGATTCGTTTATGGCGAAGATAGTGCCGTAATATTCCACGCTGGTGTTGTCCTGTGTAATCGGACCACCTGATGTGCCAAGCTTGGAGGCATCGTTGCGGGTCAAATCCGGGCTTATTGTCTCCCAGGATTGGCCGTTGTTTGTTGTATAGTGCAGGTGGTTAGAGGCTGCATAAAGCTTTTTGGAGTTATGCGGGGAGTACATGATCGGGAAATTCCACTGGAACCTATACTTCATACTTTCCGCGCCTGCGCCCATCGGGTTGTCTGGCCATACGTTTACAACGCGTTGCTGCCCGTTCTCGTGATTGACCATCTCTAGGAAGCCGCCATAGTTGCCGCCAAACACAACGTCCGGGTTTTCAGGGCTTACAGCCAGGTGGGCACTCTCGGCGCCTGCTGTTTCCTCCCAATCGTTTTCGGTGATGGCGTAGCCGCTGGAGCGGTGCGAAATACGGATAGTAGAGTTGTCCTGCTGCGCACCATAGATGCGGTACGGGAAGTAATTGTCGGTGGTGACGCGGTAAAACTGGGCCGTTGGCTGGTTCATATACGTGGTCCAGTTCTCGCCGCCATCCGTAGATACCTGCGCGCCACCATCATCGGCAATAACCATGCGCTGCGGGTTTTCAGGGGCAATCCAAAGGTCGTGGTGATCGCCATGCGGGGCGTTGAAGCTTTCAAATGTCTTGCCTCCATCCTTACTGCGGTGGTATGAAACGTTCATTACGTATACCTGGTCCTCGTTTTTAGGGTCGGCGTAGATGCGAGTATAATACCAGGCGCGTTGGCGCAGGTTGCGGTCGTCGTTTACCTTAGTCCAGGTTTCGCCGGAATCATCCGAGCGGAAAAGCCCGCCTTCTTCAGCTTCTACCATGGCAAACACCCTGCGTGGGTTAACCGGGGAAACTGTTACGCCAATTATACCTAAGGTTCCTTTCGGTAAACCTTTGTTGCTGGAGAGTTCTTTCCAAGTTTCACCGCTGTCGGTGCTTTTCCAGATTCCGGAACCAGGGCCACCTGAGGAGAAGCTGTATGGCGTGCGGCGCACGTTCCAGGTGGTGGCATACAGGTTTCTGGCGTTGGATGGGTCAATGATAAGATCTACAGCGCCGGCATCTTTATTGGCGAAGAGCTTTTTTTGCCAGGTTTTACCGCCATCAGTGCTTTTATAAATACCGCGGGCTTCGGTAGGCTTATACAGATCGCCCATGGCGGCCACATATACTATATCCGGGTTGTCCGGGTGTATCCGGATGCGGCCAATGTGCCGGGTATCTTTCAGGCCGATGTGTTGCCAGGTTTTGCCGGCATCTACCGATTTCCAAAGGCCAAACCCGGAGGATACGTTGCCGCGTACGGTCTGCTCTCCCTCACCCACGTAAATCACGTTTGGGTCAGCCTCGCTTACGGCTACAGCCCCAATGGATCCGCCAAAGTAACCATCTGAAATATTCTCCCAGGTAGAGCCACCATCCATGGTGCGCCAAACACCGCCCCCGGTAGCACCGCCATAGTATAGGTTAGGTTGGCCAGGCACGCCGGTTACGCTGCTCATGCGGCCACCTCTAAAAGGACCAATGGAGCGCCAGTTTAAGCCGTCGTAGAGTTCCTGCGGAAAGGTGGCTTTGTCAGATTTCCGGTCTTTAGACTTCTTTTGAGCCTCTGCCGGGTGGCTGGTAACGATAAGCGCCAAAGCCGAAGCGAGCATGAGCCGCCGGGGCTTAAGCGCCGAGCGTAAAGCTGTGATCATATCTGAAGGTTTTTAGTTGATAAAAGTTTAGATTTTAGTGTTGAGCTAGTATTTGGTGGCGTAAGCTATAGTATGGTGAAGGTTGTTATAACTATAACAATGTATGAGTTAAGTATAAATACTTGTTTTTGCAAAGATTTTAATATGATTATTTTAAATTATTGGCTGCTTGTTTGTACAGCTGCTGTTAGTTTGAGGGTGAGTATCTAATACAGTTGGTATAGTATAGGATGTATAAACATGCGTGTTTGGACGCAGAAACGAGGTTTTTGGGGGTGTTTTGATACGGTGTTAATACAGTAAATATTGTATAATAAACCCGCCAGAGTTGCCAAAACCTTATATTCAAGGCTGAAGTGTTTAAAAATTTGTTTGGTAAAAGGTTGGTTTACTGGAAAATAAAAAATATACTTACAGTCGTAAGCCTAGTAAATTGGTGAAGCCAGTTAAATAGGAGCTAATAATAAACATCAAAGGCAATGTCAGATCTTTGCTTTTACAATGGCCTGGTGAGCTGTTTTAGGTGTTGTGATTTGCTCTGCGGCTGGTATCTCTTTTTTTTATTAATACTGTTTTATCGATTCTGAAATTCTGCTTTCCAGAATTTTTCGGTTTTATAACAGTGCTTTTCAGCGCATCTAACGGATTGGGGTATGCGCCCTATTCGGAGCTGAATGCTTTTCTGTTACTCGCATACTATTGATCTACAGCTGGTTGCCTTCAGTTGCTTCTTTATAAGTAAGCTTTAAGTCAACCACGGAACCCTGGAATTATTTTTCTTTTTTTAATGCCTGTAACATCAGGTGTAAATTGCATTTTTACAATAATGTGATTATGGCGAAGCTATGCCTTTTATGCAGCATTGTTTTGTATTTTATCCTTTTGCTGACAGAGCTAAACTGATTTTATCCAACAAGTAAATGATTTACTTATGAAACACTATTTACTCATTATATTTTTAACACTTTGCGCCCCATCCATGCATGTTTTTGCGCAAGGGCGAACTATTTCGGGGAAAGTAACCTCCGAAGCAGATGGATCTGAGTTGCCTGGAGTAAGCGTGGTGCTGAAAGGCACAACTACCGGTGTAACAACAGGTTTAGACGGTTCCTATCAGCTGACTGTGCCAAGCAACACAGGCACGCTAATGTTTCGCTATATTGGTTTTCAGACGAAAGAGGTTGAAGTTGGTAACCAAAGCGTTATCGATGTGCGCCTGTCTTCTGACGTAAAGCTGCTGAAAGAGATTGTGGTTACTGGTTACGGGGAGCAGGACCGGAAAACACTGACCAGCGCCCAGACATCGGTTAGCTCCGAGGAGATAGCCAACCTGCCCGCCGCCAGCAGCGACCAGCTCTTGCAGGGCCGCGCAGCGGGGGTTAACGTGGCTGCTAACTCCGGTACGCCAGGAGGTGGCGTGTTTGTGCGGGTGCGTGGCTCATCTTCAATTAACGGTTCCAGCGATCCGCTTTATGTAGTAGATGGTGTTCCAATCCAAGCCAATAATTTATCTGGTGTAGATTTAGGTGGGGGTACTACTAGTCCGATTGCGGATATTAACCCAGCCGATATTGAATCGATGGAGATTCTGAAAGATGCCTCTGCCACGGCTATATATGGTGCCCGGGCTGCAAACGGTGTGGTGCTGATCACTACCAAACGCGGCAGCAGCGGCAAGGCAAAAGTGAGTCTAGGGGTTTACTATGGTACACAAAATGCCGCCAGGAAACCTGAGGTAGTTGATGGCCCAACCTATGAGCGCCTTATCAACGAAGCATTCATTAATAATGGCAAGCCTGCTCCATATGCTAACCCAGATGCAGCCATTTCTACAGATTGGGCCGATGCTATCTTCAGATCCGCAAGCATTTCAAACTATGATCTATCAGTAAGTGGTGGGGCTGATAAAGTGCATTACTTGGTTTCAGGCAACCATTTCGATCAGGAAGGTGTGTTAATTGGGTCCAGATTTAAACGTAACAGTGCCCGTATCAACCTGGATTTTTATCCGATGGATAAATTAAAAGTAGGTACGAGTATTTTATACTCCAGCAACAAGCGCGATCGCCTAAGAAACGATGACAATATTTCAGGAGCAATGCCTGGTGCCATAAACTTCCCCTCTGATCGCCCATACTATCAGCCGGATGGCTCCTACTCTAAGTTCAGCATTTTTGAGAACCCAATTGCCGCGGTGGTGGAGAGTGATATCCAAATGAACACGAATCGCTTCTTGGGTAGCCTGTATGCTGAGTATGAGATTGCAAGCGGCTTCCGGCTGCGCTCCAGCTTTAGCGTAGACAATAGCTCTATACAAGAAGACCTGTATGATAACACTTTACTAAACAACGGGGCAGGAACAAATGGGTATGGCCTGTCTCAGGCTACACAAAACGAAAACTGGATACAGGAAAACGTATTAAGCTACCAGTTCTCTAAAAGCAGCCACTCGTTCAACGTTCTGGTAGGAACTACGCTTCAGGAATCAAGATACTCATTAACAGAAGCTATTGGAGAGCAATTCCCGAGCAACGACTTCAGAAAAATAACCTCTGCCGCTGTGCAGCGCGCCCGGTCCGATGGATCTAGCTGGGGAATAGCCTCTTTGTTTACGCGTATGGTGTATGATTACAAAGATAAATACCTGGCTACCGTTAATGTTCGCCGTGATGCGTCGTCTCGCTTTGGTAAAGACAATCGCTGGGGTACGTTCCCGTCGATAGCCTTGGGCTGGGTTGTATCTGAAGAAGCGTTCTTCGAGCCAATGCCTGAATTTATCGGTGACGTAAAACTTAGAGCAAGTTACGGTATCACAGGTAACCAAAGCGGCATAACCGACTTCCAGTCGCGGGGGTTATGGACAGGCTCATCGGCCTATGCAGATATACCAGGTATTAGTCCATCGCAGTTAGGAAACCCAGATCTGAAATGGGAGACTACAGCCCAAACTGATATCGGCTTGGATATTTCATTATTTAGTGAGCGCGTAAATATCATCGCTGATTACTATGTAAAGAAAACATCCGATCTGCTATTGGCGGTACCGCTTCCTAGAACTTCAGGTTTTAACTCACTGGTGCAGAACTTTGGTAGCCTAGAGAATAAAGGTCTGGAGTTGGCTGTGATTGCCAATATCATAAACACAACAGATTTCACATGGAACACCAACTTTAACATTGCCTCTAACAAGAACAAAGTAACTAAACTGGCGGCACCATTTAACGTGTACAACCGTGACCTGTTCAGGTATCAGGAAGGTTACCCGATGTACTCTTTTTACTTCCATGAGCAAACCGGCGTAGACCCTGCCACCGGGGACATACAGTTTGCAGACGTGGATGGAGACGGTGAGTTTGACCCGAACGTTGACCGTAAAATTGTAGGTGATGCTAACCCAGATTTTTTTGGAGGGCTTACAAATAGCTTTAAGTATAAGGCTTTTGACCTTTCTTTCTTCCTGCAATACTCTTACGGCAATGACCAACTGAACTGGAACCGTTTCTTTAACGAGCACGGTGGTACACGCGACTTTAACTTTAATGTAAGCCAACTGGATAGATGGCAAAACCCTGGTGACCAGACCATGATCCCGAAGATGACTGCTGCCAACTATGCGGGCAACTTAAGGCCGTCGCGTTTTATGGAAGATGGATCATACTTGCGCCTAAAGAACATCACTCTGGGCTATACACTGCCGCAAACAGTGCTTAGCAAAGTGGGCATATCTTCGGCAAGGGTCTATCTAACTGGCCAAAATGTGTTTACTGTCACAAATTACACAGGCCTTGACCCAGAGCTAACGGGCATTGGCGATAACTCTTTAGTCCAGGGAGTAGAGTTCTTTAGTTTACCACAGCCTCGTGTATTTATAGGTGGTTTCAATGTTAGCTTTTAAGGAGGAATTTTATGCAGACAACTATAAACAAATCAATGGCTAAAGCGGCCAGAAAGCTTAAAAAGAAGTTAATTAAAGAAGCTGCTAGGAAGAATGCTGTCTATATGATCGGACTGGCCTGCCTGTTGGGAGGCGCCAGTGCCTGCGATGTATTAGACCATGAGCCACAGGCAGAAGTATCGGAAGACACCGCAATCTCTAACCGAAAAGGAGCGCAGGCAGCACTGGCTGGCATGTATGACCAGTTGCAAAGCAGCAATTACTATGGCGGTAACTTTCTGATCATGTCAGATGTGTCGTCGGATGTGGCGCAAAGCATTGGCTCCTGGGATTTTTACCGGGAAATGGATACTTACCTCATTGATAAAAGTAATTTAGAGAACGGTAACCTCTGGACGAGAGCCTACAGGGCAATAAATGTTGCCAATAACATTATCGACCAAGTGCCTCCACTGGCCGATGTTACTGAGGAAGAGAAAAAAGCCATACTTGGCCAGGCTTATTTTGTAAGAGGCTTGGCATATTTTGACTTATCCAGAGTGTATGGCGGCGTACCAGGAGTTGTAGGCACATTAGGTGTGCCTATCGTTACTACTCCATCAAGGCAGGTTGATGATTCCTTTTTCCCGGCTAGGGCAAGCCTTGCTGATTCTTACGGACAGGCAGAGGCAGATTTGCTGAATGCGCTCGACCTGCTGCCCGAAAAGTATGGAGACGATAATAAGTTGACAAAATCTCAGGCTGTGAAAGGAACGGCGCGGGCGCTTCTCTCCAGGTACTATCTCTATGTTAACCAACCGGAACAGGCCGAGGATTATGCTGATGCCGTAATCGCAGACCCTAAGTATACTTTGTCTCCAAGCTTTGCTAACATCTTCACGAGCAAGTTTACCTCAGAGGCTATTTTTGAGCTAAACTTTAACAGTGCAGACCAAAGCACGATTAATAACTGGTATTTCCCATCATCGAAAGGAGGCCGCGGGGATGTGGCAGCACACTCAGACTTTTATGCTGAGGCAACCGCTGACCCGGATGATGTTCGAGGCAAGATGTTTGGATACTACGAGGGTAAAAATGTATACTACCCAACTAGGTATGGTAATACCAGCGGAATTGATAATATCCAGATCATCAGGCTAGGCGAAGTATACTTAAACCGTGCAGAGGCAAGAGCCAAAAACGGTGATCTAGCGGGTGCGCTGGAAGACCTGAACAAGATCAGAGTACGTGCCGGAGTTGACCCGATCAAGGATCTGACAGGCAAGCAGGAAGTGCTGGAGGCAATCTGGCATGAAAGAAAGCTGGAACTAGCCTTTGAAGGCCACAGCTTCTTCGATCTTGTGCGCACGGGCCAGGCACTGAGCGTGATTACCGGAGTGCCTCGCACCAACGGCCCCGATGTGGACTTGAAGGACCCGAACCGGCAGGTTTTCCCGATTCCGGCCTTCGATATAGATGCAAACAGCAACCTGGTGCAAAACGATGCCTACAAATAGGATGCGATGCAAAAGCCACTAAACATACAGCCTAAAAGCAAGCGCTTCAGATTTTCATAAGTTAGCCTGCCGAAATCGGTGTAGGAATTCCTGCACCGATTTTTTTATGCTTGTCTGCTGTACTGTGGCCGGTGCAAAGCCACCTGGAAATCAGGCTTCATATTTCCATATTGAATTATTCTTTCAGACTCATATTTAAAAGATAACGCTTATGAAAAGTATACTTACGCTTATTTTTCTGATTGGCCTGGTCTGGCAACCGCTTGATGCAGCGGCGCAACGGAACAAGAAAAAATCAAAAGCTGGTACGAGTAAGGCCAGTGCTGCAGAGCCTGAATTTTATAAAGCGATGGAGTGGCGCAACATCGGGCCTTACCGAGGTGGCCGTTCCGTGGCCATTACCGGCGTGCCCACTAAGCCAAACACATTTTACGCGGGCTATACCGGCGGCGGACTCTGGAAAACCACCGACTCCGGAAGCTCCTGGAAAAATATCTCCGACGGATACTTTACCTCTAGCTCCATCGGGGCAATTGATGTAGCCACTAACGACCCGAACGTGATTTATGTGGGTACCGGCGAGGCTGCTGTGCGGGGCGTGATGACCGTGCATGGCGACGGCGTTTACAAATCAACAGATGGAGGCAGCACCTGGAAAAATATAGGTCTGAACAACACCAGGCAAATATCCAAGGTAAGAATCGACCCTAAAAACGCAAATATTGTATATGTTGCCGCACAAGGCAGCCCTTACGGAGCCAACAAGGAGCGCGGCATCTACCGCACAAAGGATGGCGGCAAGAACTGGGAACTGGTACTGCACGTGGACGAAAACACAGGCGCCAGCGACCTAAGTATGGATGTTACAAATCCTAACGTGCTGTATGCCGCTTTTTGGCAGCACCGCCGCTACCCCTGGAAGGTAGAGAGCGGCGGCCCGGGCAGTGCCATCTATAAATCCACGGATGGCGGCGATACCTGGAACAAACTGGAAAATGGCTTGCCTAAACTGATGGGTAAAATAGGAGTAGCTGTGTCGCCGGCTAACCCGCAGCGCGTTTGGGCCATTGTAGAAGCTGAGGATGGAGGGTTATTCCGTTCCGATGATGGCGGAAGTACGTGGGCAAACATCAACAAAGACCGCACACTTAGGGCACGCAGCTGGTACTACATGCACGTGTTTGCTGACCCCGTAGACGAAAACAAGGTATACGTGATGAATGCGCCATTCATGAAATCATTGGATGGTGGCAAGAACTTTACAAGGCTGGAAACACCACATGGCGATAACCACTTTCTATGGATAAACCCATTGCAGCCACACATCTGGGCCAATGCAAACGATGGCGGTGGCAACATCTCGCATAACAGCGGCGAAACCTGGTCTACGCAGCAAAACCAGCCTACCGCCCAGTTCTACCGCGTTAATGCCGATAATAAGTTTCCGTACACCGTGTACGGCGGCCAGCAGGATAACTCTACGGTAGCCATACCGAATGCACATCCGGGGCCAGGCATTCCGTGGTCTGCTTTTTATCCGGTGGGTGGTTGTGAGTCTGCGTATGTAGCCTTTAATCCCGATGATCCGAATTACATTTATGCAGGCTGCTACCAGGGCATCATCAGCGAATGGAACGCCGAAACAAAAAGTACGCAGGATGTCATGGCTTACCCGTTCCTGGGCCTTGGCTCCAAACCGCTGGATCAGAAGTATCGTTTTAACTGGAATGCGCCTATCATCGTGTCTAAGTTTGACCCATCGGTTATCTACCATGCCGGAAACGTGGTGCTGCGCTCTAAAAATAGAGGGCAATCATGGGAGGAGATCAGCCCGGACCTGACGCGCAACAAGCCGGAGTTTCTGGAGAATGGCGGTGGCCCTATCACGAACGAAGGCGCAGGTGGCGAAATATACCAAACAATTTACTACCTGATAGAGTCGCCGCACGACCCGCAGGTGCTCTGGGCCGGCTCCGATGATGGACTGGTGCACGTAACCAAAGACGGCGGTAAAAGCTGGCAACAGGTTACGCCCAAAGGACTTACTTCTACCACGCTTATCAATGCCATCGAAGTATCTCCACATGAGCCCAATACGGTTTACCTAGCCGTTAACGATTACAAATCCAACGACTTTACACCGCATGTCTTCAAAACTACTGATGCCGGAAAAAGCTGGAAAAGAATGGTGAACGGTATCAAGGCAGAGCATTTTACAAGAGTGGTAAGAGAAGACCCAAAACGCAAAGACCTGCTATACTTGGGCACAGAGTCGGGCATGTACGTTTCGTTTAATGGGGGAGAAGCGTGGGAGCAGTTCCAGTCGAACCTGCCCATAACGCCCATACTTGACCTGAAGGTGCACCAAGATGATTTGATTGCCGCCACCGGTGGCCGTGCCTTCTGGATACTGGACGACCTGACGCCGCTGCACGCGCAACAGAGCCAGCTTACTTCATCAGATGTGGTGCTGCTAAAACCGGCAGATGCCATCCGTGCAGACTTTGTGCAAAGTAAGAAAGCAGCTGAGTCATTATTAGGCGAGAACCCGCCACATGGTGCCCTGTTCCATTTTACGGTCAACAAGGCAGTAGATACAACAGCCCTGAAACTGGAGATCTTCGATACAAATGGCCATCTTATCAGAACACTATCTTCAAAAGCCGAAAGCGAAAAGGATAAAATCAAAGTAACGCAAGGCCTGAACCGCGTGCTCTGGGACCTGAACATACAGGCAGCCAAACGCCCTGATGGGCTGCTTGCCGGTTTTGGAGAAGGAACATACCGAGCGGTGCCCGGCAAATACAAAGTAAAGCTTAGCTACGGAGGCAAAACGCTGGAAGAGGACTTTGCCGTGAAAGGCGATCCGCGCTATCAGGTTCCTGCCATGGCCTATGCAGATCAGGCCAAAATGCTGGAAGCCATACAAAACAATCTCACAGAAATTTACCAGTATGTAAACAACATTAGGCTGGTAAGAAAGCAAGTAAACCTTGTGAAGGAGATTGTACAGAACACCAATAAAAACGAGGCGCTTCTGGCATACGCTGACTCCATGATAAAGCAGACCGAAGCGATGGAGAAATTACTGGTGCAGCCGCAGCAGCAAACCTTCCAGGATGTAATTAACTTCGATAACAAGCTGGACAACCACTTTATTCACCTAAACGGACTGGTTGATGAAGTTGTGCCGCCCGTTACCAGCGGTCAGAAGCAACGCTTTCAGGACCTACAGGCGCAATGGCTGGCTGCTAAAAGCAAAATAGACCTGTTTATGAAAGAGGATGTGAAGCGCTTCCACGAAAAACTGCAACAGCAAAACGTAACCCTGATTGGGCTCATGAACTAGCGCAATTTGCTTAAAAAGTATGCTTGCGAGTCGGGGCCAAATCTTATAGGTGCTAATCGTAAGCATACTTTTACATGCCTGAAGAAGGAAGAAAATTGCAAGAAAAAATTTGCGGGCGCATTGCTATTTACAACTTTCTGCTACCTTTGCATTCCCGATTTGCTACAAAGCAAGCAGGGAAGTGAATGCGCAAGTGGCGAAATTGGTAGACGCGCTGTCTTCAGGCGGCAGTTCCGCAAGGTGTGAAGGTTCGAGTCCTTTCTTGCGCACATTCAGACAAAAGGCTGGTCTCAGGATCAGCCTTTTCTGTTTTTAGACCTGTCTTGTTTGCCGCTCTGGATCAAACCCATTATTAGACTTCGGGATATTTTTTCTGTTGGCGCAGAAAGCAAGTTGTTAATTTGCTCAGAGGTAAAGGCACTGATTGAGAACTTGCAGCAGGTGTAAGTATAGCTGCTAGGCAAGCATCATGATATAAGTAGTTACTTTCACTGAGCCATACCTATAAAGCACACAGGCCCTCTCCGGGGAAGGAGAGGGCCTGTGTGCTTTCTTTAAACCAGTTCCGGGGTTCTGTCTTGCTCAGGCAGCTCCGGGGCAAGGTCTGGGATCGTGGTTTCTACCAGGCCGGTTTCTGGCTGCAGGTCAAACTCGCCTTCCCAGCGGGCTACCACAGCAGTGGCAAGGCAGTTGCCGGTTACGTTTACCGAGGTGCGTGCCATGTCCATCAACTCATCAATCCCAAGTATGGCAAACACCGGCCACACAGGCAGGTTAAATGAGGCAACGGTTCCCAGAAGTATAACCAGCGAGGCACGTGGCACACCGGCCACACCTTTTGAGGTTAGCATGAGGGTGAACACCATTACTAGCTGTTGCTCCCAGGTCATGTTTATACCTGCGGCCTGCGCCACAAACACCGAGGCCAGCGCCAGGTATAAAGTTGTGCCATCCAGGTTAAAGCTATATCCGGTAGGCATTACAAAGGCCACAATCTTGCGCGGCACGCCCAGTTTCTCCATTTCCTCCATGGCACGCGGCAAAGCGGCTTCAGAGCTGGTAGTGGCAAAGGCAATAGAAACCGGGCCCGAAATAGCTTTCAGGAAGCGCTTAACCGGGATGCGGGCAATAAGCGCCACCGGAAGCAGTACCAGTACTGCAAAGGCAAACAATGCCACATACAGCGTAGCCAGCAACTGGAACAGATTCAGGAGAATGCCGAAGCCCATGTGGCCCACTGTATACGCGATAGCTGCACCTACACCAATTGGGGCAAAGTACATAATCACGTTCGTGAACTTAAACATGGTTTCGGAGAGGCTCTCACAGAAATCGAGCATGGGCTTGCGCTTTTTCTCGGTAACCATGGCCAGGCCAATGGCAAACAGCACGCTGAACACTACAATTTGGAGCACCTGCCCCTCAACCACAGATTTGGCAATGTTCTCCGGGAAAACGTGAAGTATGATATCGGATGTGCTTTGTGCGGCCACTGGCGTGATTTCTTCGTGGCTCTGGGCCAGACCGGCATCAATGCCTTTGCCCGCCTGGCTGATGTTAATGGCGGCAAGGCCGATAAAAAGGGCCAGCGTGGTCACGATCTCGAAGTATACAATGGCTTTCCAGCCCATGCTGCCCACCTGCTTCAGGTTGGAGTGGCCGGCTATGCCCACCACCAGTGTTCCAAAAATCAGCGGCGCGATAATGGTTTTGATGAGCTTGAGGAAAATCTTGCTCAGCACGTTGAGGTTAACGGCAAAGGAAGGGAAATCGTAGCCGATCTCGGCACCAACCACCATGCTAATTAAAATCCAGGTGGTGAGCGTGCGCTTCTGCAAGCCGTACAGCAGCAGTACGCTAATGCCAGCCCATCGGATCGCCATGAGGGCATCAGGAGGTAAGGCTATAACACCATACTGTTGCAGCACGGTAAAAATGGCCGCAAGCGTGATACACAGCAGCGTGGCCAGGGGTAAAAAGGACTTTTTCATAAAAACGATTAGAGACAAAGCAGAGGCCTGGCTGGGCTGCTGCCAATAAAAAAGCCTTTGTAGTGAACGCTGTTGTTTTACCTAAACACGAGGATTTTGCCGACAAGGCACACCTACATTAGCTTAGCAAATATAGGTGTTGGAAACACACTGGCAAATAGGGTAGTACCCCGAAGTATGCTAATTTTTTTCAGGGATTTTGGGACTAAGGCTAAGTTTATACTTCGGATGGCGTAGTTGCGGTAAAAAGTGGCTAAACCGGGTTGAAAAGTGCAATTTAAGCCGTATCTTTTACTTCAAATTTTTCTGTACCGCTATGCTAACCTGGCACATGGAGGCCCTGCACCTCAAACTAAAGCAATCCTTTGTTACTGCGCGAGGCGCCACTACCGATAGGCTTAACTTTCTGGTACAGGTTTCTGATGGCACGTACAACGGCTTTGGGGAGGCAGCGCCCAACCCACGTTACTCCGAAACTCCGGAGTTGATTTTGCAACAGTATAAGGTGCTACTGGTAGCCGGCCTTCCGGCGGTTAAAAGTATGGAAGAGCTGCTTGAGTTGCTGCTGGAGCATGCACCTGCCAACTCGTTGCGTTTTGCCATAGAGGCAGCCTACCTGCATTATTTTTGCCAGCACCAGGGCATTGCTGTGCATCAGATGTTAGGGCAGCCTGTTCCAAAGCCGCAGCCTACCTGCTTTTCGCTGTCGCTGATGGAGCCTGGCGCAGTGGAGAAATATCTTGCAGGGCAGCAGCTCGAGCGCTTTCATTTCCTGAAGGTAAAGGTAAACACTGAACTGGGGCCAGACCTGGTGCAAGAGGTGTTGCGCCTAACAGATCAGCCGCTGGTGCTGGATGGCAACGAAGGCTGGCAAGACCCTGAGGAGTTATTGCGCTTTCTGCATGCCTTGCCTGCAAACCGGGTTTTGTTTGTAGAGCAGCCCTTGCCTGCCACGCAAGTATCGGCGTATGCGCAGCTAAAAGGTATGAGCCCGGTGCCCCTGGTAGCCGATGAGTCGGTTACGGACACCCCTGATTTTGCGCTTCTGCGTTCTCAGTTTCATGGCCTCAATATAAAGCTTATGCGTGCCGGTGGCTACTTAAACGCTGTCAGGTTGTTGCAGGAAGCCGAGAGGCATGGCTTAAAAACCGTAATTGGCTGCGGAGTCGAAACATCTTTGGGCGTATGGTGTTCTATGCAACTGGGCAGTGCCTTCGATTTTGTTGATCTGAACAGTTTTCTGCACTTGCAGGAAGACCCTTTTAATTTGGTAAAGGAGCAAGATGGCATGGTATACCTTAAATAGCTCAAAGTTTATAGTTACCCTTAGCGTATAAATATGTGTGGTATATGCGTTAATCTTTCTGTCTTTTAGCCTGTTCCTGAAACCTTTTTGGAAAAACATTGTTGATATGTTTGTACATTAAATGTATGTACATATATTTGCATCACTATTCGGAAGGACAGCTGTGATATGAAGATAGAAGAGGAAATCAAACAAAGTGCTTTTAAGAACGAGTACCAGAAGGCATACATTAATGTAATTTTTACTTCTGGCTACCTGGAGCAGGCGCAGTCAGCATTATTCAAGCCTTTCGGTGTGACCTTGCCGCAGTACAACGTGCTTCGTATTCTGCGGGGGCAGCACCCGAAGCCTGCCACTATCAGCCTGATTATTGAGCGCATGCTGGATAAAACCTCTAATGCCTCGCGCATTGTGGATAAGCTGGTTGCCAAAGATTTGGTTACGCGCAAGCAATGCCCCGGCGACCGCCGCACCGTTGACGTAACCATTACTGGAAAAGGCCTTGAGCTTTTAAAGCAAATGGATGAGCTGGAAGGAGGCACAGGTACAGGCATCGGAAACCTGACCGAAGAAGAAGCATCCCAACTAAACACGTTGCTGGATAAGATCAGAGATTAACACAAATTACTATAACCACACGCAAAAAAAATACAGATGAAGAAGTACGTGATTTTAGCCTCTTTGGCCAGCGCGCTGATGTTTACAGCATACGCAGGCAACACAACTAAAGTAGCCGACAAAGCTGCATCAGAGGTAGCCGCTCCTGTAAAGGCTCGTGCTTACACAGTAGATGTTGCCAAAAGCGACCTGAAGTGGCATGCGAAAAAAGTAACCGGCGAGCACATGGGGAATATAGCCCTGAAAAGCGGCCAGGTTATGGTAAACGGCAACAAGATAGTGGGTGGTACCTTCACTATCGATATGAACGCCATGACGTGCACGGACATTAAAGATGCAGCGTACAATGGCAAACTGATCGGCCACCTGAAGTCTGATGATTTTTTCAGCGTAGAGAAAAACCCTACCGCCACATTTAAAATCAACAGCATTCAGCCAATTGCCGGTGCCAAAGCTGGTAAGCCAAACGCTACTGTAACCGGTGACCTGACGATTAAAGGTATTACCAACCAGATTAGCTTCCCGGCTGCACTTGCCGTGAAAGACGGAGTGGCTACAGCCAAAGGCGATGTAACCATTGACCGCGCTAAGTATGACATCCGTTACGGTTCTAAGAGCTTCTTCGATAACCTAGGCGACAAAGCTATTTACGATGAATTCGTGGTAAGCCTGGACGTAACTGCCAAACAGTAAGCACCCAAATGAGGTAACAACATGCCGCTCCGCCCAAAAGTCCGGAGCGGTTTGTATTTAAAGATCAACCAAAGTCTAACCTATACTTAATCAAAACACCATGAAAAAGACAGCCATTTACGCCACATTTGCAGCAGCACTATTCTTTACTGCTTGCGGAGGCGAAACAGAGACAACCACTGACGAAACAACTACAGTAACCACAGAAGCTACCGGAGAAGGGGAAACGTACCAGATAGTGCAGGAAGAAAGCAACGTGAACTGGCATGGCACCAAGGTAACCGGCGAGCATAAAGGCGAAATTGAGCTGGAAAGCGGCGAGCTGACTGTTTCGGGAGACCAGCTGACAGGCGGTACCATCGTGATGGATATGAACACAATCACTAACACCGACATCACATCAGAAGATGATAATGCAAAATTGGTAGGCCACCTGAAGTCTGAAGATTTCTTTGGCGTGGAAAAATACCCTACTGCCAAATTCGAGATAACCGGAGTTTCTCCGATTGCTGATGCCGCTGCCGGCCAGCCAAACTATAACGTACAGGGCAACCTGACGATCAAGGAAAAAACGGAGCAAGTTAGCTTCCCGGCTATTGTAACGATGAATGACGGTGTGGTTAACGCGAAGGCCGATATCACCATAGACCGCTCGAAGTATGATGTGCGTTATGGCTCCGAAACCTTCTTTGGGAACCTAGGCGACAAAGCCATTTCTGATGAGTTTACCGTTTCTTTCGATGTTACCGCAAAGAAATAAGGTATAAAAACCACACATGAAAGACCGCCCTGGCTGCAAAAAGCCGGGGCGGTTTTTTATTTATACTTGGCCGCCGTTTTCATACCTTTGTACTATACCTTACCAAGAACTATGCGCCTTTTCCTGAATCATACTTTTTCCTGCCTGCTATACTTTGGCTTGCTTTTAAGCTTCACTTCCTGCTCCGATGCTGATAAACCCGATGCCCAAACCATTGTGGATAATGCCTTGTTGGCACACGGCTCCCAGCAACTCGACCGCAGTGTGGTTTCTTTCACCTTCCGCGACATAAAGTACCGTGCTCTCCGCGATAACGGCGCTTTTGTGTATAGCCGCACCTTCACCGACTCCACGGGCCAGCGCGTGCACGACGTCCTGAGCAACAGCGGCTTTAAGCGCACGGTAAATGACGCCGAAGTGGCGCTTGATGATGAAAAACAACAGGCATATAGCGCTTCCATCAACTCGGTAGTATACTTTGCGCTGTTGCCATACTTCCTGAACGATGCAGCAGTGCAGAAAGAATACCTCGGCGAAGCCACCATTAAAGGCGAGCCATACTATAAAGTGAAAGTAACCTTTGCTCAGGAAGGCGGTGGAGATGATTTTGAGGATGAGTACGTTTACTGGTTCCACAAGGAACGGCATACCATGGATTACCTGGCCTATAATTTCAAAGAGAATGGCGGCGGTTCACGTTTCCGAGAGGCTACAAACACACGTGAGGCAGGTGGTGTGCGCATGCAGGATTACAACAACTATAAAAGCAACGACCAGGATTTCCCGATCCAGAATTACGATAGAGCCTTTGAAGCCGGTAAGCTTGAGAAAGTATCAGAAATAAACCTGGAACAGCTGCAGGTAAGTGGCTTGTAATCGCCAAGAAAACTACTTGCTTATACTTTAGCCAGCCGATAAACCGGTAGCAGGTACGGGAAATTATGAACAAAGCCGGGCTTACTCTACCTCAAATTCCTGGGGCAGGTCTACTGTTAAATGCTTGGGCCTGGAGTGGATCTGCTGTAGAAAATCATCCAGCTCAGATTTATACTCTAAGTGATAATCCTCGTGTAGCTTTTTGCGGATCAATTGGATAGTGCGCAGTAAGAGGCGGGCTGTTGCTGTGTAAAAGCCTTTGTAATAGCTATCGAACTGGCCCGTGAAGTTATCGAAAATAAGGCGCAGTGTGTACAGGTGCAAATCTATTTCTGCCTTTGGTTCTTTGGTAACGCGCTTAAAGCGGGCGATTTCCTTCATTGCCTTGCGTAAGGCTTTGGTGAGCGCTTTAGTTAGGCTGCGGCCACTGGCGTTCAGCAGTAGCTCGTGTATCTTATCGGCGGCTTCTTCATAAACTTCTTCCAGCGTAACCTCATCCTGCAGTTCAAATCGTAGCATGTCATACAACTCGGCATCGCGCCGGGCAGCCTTTAGTATAACAGCTTCTTTTTCCTTATCGCTCAGTTTTTTAACGGCCTGGCGAAAAGCAGGAGAGATGGTTGGCATAAGCTACTTGGGCAGGTTTTGTAAGTCGAGGAGGTCTTGCTGGCGTGCAGTGGCTAGCTTGTTCTTTTTAAGATCGTCCAGGCTGATGAAGTTTGCCATAGTATCGCCGTAAGGCATAATGGCTTTATTCTCCCAGCAGGTTTCAAAATCTACGCCAGCCAGGCCGGTAGCCAAATCAATGCGGTTTGGCGGGTAGCCCAACTGCACCACAATATCGAGCGTAGTCAGGTCCTCGAGATTAACCTGCTGCTCGTCATAGCCTATTTCGCGCAGTACGGGCATCACCTTTCGGGCGTTCTCTTCGGTAGGGTTAATCCAGATATCGATATCGCCGGTATAGCGTGGATACCCATAAACGGCTACTGCAAACCCTCCAGCAATAATGTACTCTACATCAGAGGCGTTTAACTTTTTAACAAAGTCTTGAAAGTTAGTTGTTAGCTTCATTTGTACTAAAAGACTGTATTGTGCCCGCAGCTGCTCTGCAGCCGCCAGCCTAAAAGCTGCAGGCTGTTTGAGCCAATATGATAAGTCATCGTTGCTGTCCGACAATCTTTTTTTGCTAACCGCTCTGTTTGCCGGGTGGGGCAGAGGGGCGCTGGCTTTTCTATCCAAAGTATAAATCATTTTCGCTTGATGTATAACCTACGGAAAAGCAGCGTAAAAGTATACCGGGCTACTTCCTTAGAAAGCAACCTGATGCAAAAATATATAATTTACAGATTCTCGACAAAATATTGAGCTATCTTAGGTAGGTAATATTTGTGGCTAAGAGTAGATAAAGCGAGCGAATCGAGGTGATTAAACCAAGTATAAAGTGTATTGTTTATGCCACGAACCAGACAGGGGTATTCTAAGAGCAGGGGAATTATAGCAGGCCTAGGATTGTTAAAAACTACGCTTCGCACACGCACGATGGAAGCGCTTACCGTAAGGCTTATATTGGAAAGGAGACTTCCTATAGTGCGTATAATTTAGTAATTTTGTACTATGAATTGGGATACAGATATTTTGCATAAGGAAGAGTTAGACGTTGAGTTACTGGAAGAAAGCACCGACCTGCGCAACCTGGTAGTTTACAACGACGACGTGAACACGTTTGACCACGTTATTGAAACGCTGATTAAAGTATGTAAGCATACCGCCGAGCAGGCTGAGCAGTGTACGCTACTTATCCATTACAAAGGCAAGTGCACGGTTAAAGTTGGCTCTTACGAGGAACTGATGGGCATGTGCTCTGCCCTGCACGATAAAGACTTGTCAGCGGATATAGAATAGGGGAGGCGTATAAAGTTGATGAATTTTCCGTCTAAACTGATTGAGAACGCCGTGGAGGAGCTGGCGAAGCTGCCAGGCGTTGGCAGGAAAACTGCGCTCCGCCTGGCCCTGCACTTGCTTAAGGAAGAGTCTGAGGACACCGTGTCGCTAGCCAACGCACTGGTGAAAATGCGGACCGATGTGAAGCACTGCCAGGTATGCCACAACATTTCCGATACAGAAGTATGCGATATCTGCGCCAACCCGCTCCGCGATAAAAGCGTGCTCTGCGTGGTCAGCGACATCCGGGATGTGATCGCCATCGAAAACACTTCACAGTACAAAGGGCTGTACCATGTATTGGGAGGCGTTATTTCGCCCATTGAGGGCATTGGGCCATCCGACCTGCACATTGAGTCGTTGCTGGAGCGCCTGCCAAAATCCGAAGTGCGCGAGATCCTGCTGGCCATTAGCCCGACCATGGAAGGCGATACCACTGCTTTTTACCTCACCCGTAAGCTCCGTGACTTCGACCTGCGCATCACCACCATTGCCCGTGGCGTGCCTGTGGGCGGCGAGCTAGAGTATACCGATGAAATAACGCTAGGCAGAAGCATTGTGGAGCGCACGGCTTACGGCAAAGTATAGCTCCCTGAAGTATAAAGTATGAAAGGCTGCAGAATATTTTTCTGCAGCCTTTTTTATTAACAATAGTTTTAGGCAAGCGCTATGCATCAAAGAAAGCATACTGGGCATTAAAAGGAAGTATTGCCCTGGTGATGCTGTGATGGCTCAGATTGGCCCAAATACCGTGGTGTATCTTATACTGGTGATTAAAAATTCAACCAAAACCATATTTCTACACCTGATTATCAGGCTTGCTGCTGGAAAGTCTGTAGCATAATGAGTAAATTGCCAGCTTAACCTATAGCTTATGCAAGAAACTGAAGCGGCGAAAGCCATCCTTTCCGATAGAATTTTGTCATTGGCTGAGTCGCAGACCATTGCGATGGCCAAAAAGGCCCGCGAACTGGCGGCTCAAGGCCTGGATGTGATCAACCTGAGTTTCGGGGAACCTGACTTCCAGACACCGCAGTACATTAAAGACGCGGCCAAGCAAGCCATCGACGAAGGGTTTACCTTCTATACGCCTGTGGCAGGTTACCCGGAGCTGCGCCAGGAAATCGTGAAAAAATTCAAGCGCGATAACAACCTGGATTACGCACCCGAGAACATTGTGGTATCCACGGGAGCGAAGCAAAGTATAGCCAACGCCATTTTATGCCTTACCAACCCCGGCGACGAAGTAATTATTTTCTCGCCTTACTGGGTGTCTTATGAGGAGATTGTGAAGCTGGCAGAAGGTGTGCCGGTACCGGTTATGGGCCGCCTCGAAAACGACTACAAGGTTACGGCAGAGCAACTGGAAAAAGCCATCACGTCTAATACCAAAGTGGTAATGTACTCTTCGCCGTGCAACCCTACAGGTGCCGTGTTTGATGAGGCAGAGCTGATGGAGATTGCCCGCGTGCTGGAGAAGCATCCGCAGATTTATGTTATTGCCGATGAGATCTATGAGTACATCAACTTTGAAGGCAAGCACTTTAGCCTGGCTAACATCGATTTTATCCGTGACCGTGTGGTTACCGTAAACGGCTTCTCGAAAGGCTACGCCATGACGGGCTGGCGCGTGGGCTACCTTGCCGCTAACAGAGAGATTGCCGCAGCCTGCGATAAAATGCAGAGCCAGGTAACATCCGGAACCTGCTCCATTTCGCAGAAGGCCGCTGCAGCTGCGCTTAAAGGCGGTAACGCCAGCGCCCTGGAAATGACGGAGGCCTACCGCCGCCGCCGCGACCTGGTGTTAAGCCTGATGAACGAGATACCGGGCTTTAAAACCTATCTGCCAAACGGAGCCTTTTATATCTTCCCAGATGTTAGCCATTACTTCGGAAAGTCTTTCGAAGGCCATACCATAGCAAGTGCCCAGGACCTGAGCATGTTTATCCTGACAGACGCCAACGTGGCCGTGGTAAGCGGTGAGGCCTTTGGGGCACCGCAGTGTATCCGTTTCTCGTTTGCCACCTCCGATGATAAACTGACCGAGGCGCTGCGTCGCATTAAAATCAGTCTTGCAAAATTGCAGTAATGAGCAACATTAATAGTTTGGAAAGTATGTTTGAGGCGTTTAACGGCCTCAAGGTACTGGTGGTGGGAGATGTGATGATTGACTCATACTTGTGGGGCAAAACCTCGCGCATTTCCCCGGAAGCACCGGTGCCGATCGTTAACGTGGTGAAACGCGAAAAGCGCCTGGGCGGTGCTGCCAACGTGGCCCTGAATGTGCAGGCCATGGGCGCAACGCCGCTGCTCTGCTCCGTTATCGGCGATGACCAGGACGGCGCCGACTACCTGCGCCTGATGGAGGAGAAAGGCTTGCCAACAGCTGGTATTGTGCAAAGCCCGGAGCGGGTAACCACTATTAAGCACCGCATTATTGCCGGCGTGCAGCAGCTGCTTCGTGTGGATTCGGAGATTGAGCATAACCTAACCGATTACGAAGAGCGCCACCTCGAGGAGCACTACCTGCAATTGCTCGATCAGGCCGATGTCGTGATTTTTGAAGATTATGATAAAGGCGTGTTTTCGGAAGCGAACATCAAACATTTTCTGCAGTTGGCTAACGAGCGCAATATCCCGAGCGTAATCGACCCGAAGAAGAAAAACTTCCTGAGTTACGTGGGCTGCACCTTGTTTAAACCTAACCTCAAAGAGCTGAAAGAAGGCCTGAAGCTGGAGTTTGCAGACGAGAACCTGCCGGCCTTTGAGGCTGCGGTAGAGGAGCTGCAAGAACAGCTGCAAGTGAAACAGGTGTTGGTAACTCTATCAGAAAGAGGAGTCTTTGTTGCCGAAGGCGATGAAAAAACATATATCGGGGCGCACCGCCGTTCCATATCCGACGTTTCCGGCGCCGGCGACACCGTGATCAGCATAGCGGCTCTGTGTATGGCGCTGCAAACTTCCATGCCTTTTATGGCTGGCCTCAGCAACCTGGGCGGTGGCTTGGTTTGCGAACAAGTGGGCGTGGTGCCCGTTGATAAGCAAAAATTGTTTGAAGAGGCGCAGCGCATAAGGTTGTACGATACACATGAACACAGAAGCTCTTAACAGGTTATTGTACGACAGTAAGTTGACCGCATATAAGATTATGCGCCGTACAACTTATGTGCTTACATTGGTGGCCGTCGGCCTGCTAATCTATGCCCACGGGGTGGTAGAGAAGCAAGCCACGCTGCAAATGCTATACTATGCCATTGACGGCATTCTGGCCATTTTCGTGATCATCTATTTCCTGCGCATACTTTATACGTTTGAGCGGAAAAAGTTCCTGAGGCGAACCTGGTTTGAAGGCATCCTGATGGGGATTGTGTTTGTGAACCAAGTGTTCACGTACATGCTAGGTATTCCGCTGATATACAACATCTTCGATGGGATAGGTATTCCGCTCTCGGTGGAGTTATACCGTGTCATGGTGTCGATGTACATGCTGGTGTTCCTGATCGTGGAGTTGCTGGAGACCCGTGTGCACCTTAAAACCCTGCAGCTCAAGCCTTCCATCACTTTCCTGTTCAGCTTTGTGTTCCTGATTTTGTTGGGTACTGGCCTGTTCATGCTGCCTAAAATGACGAACTCACCAGATGGTATACGCTTTCTGGATGCCCTGTTTATGGCTACCAGCGCCTCGTGCGTTACCGGTTTGGCCGTGGTTGACCCAGGTACTTACTTTACCTTTGCCGGGCAGGTAGTGCTGTTGGTGCTGATACAAATGGGCGGTTTGGGCATACTTACATTTGCCACGTTCTTCGCCTCGCTGATGCGGCAAGGCATCGGGGTGAAGCAGCACGTTGCCATGCACGAGCTCATGGAAAGCGAGTCGCTGTTTTCTACTAAAGGCCTGCTTCGCCAATTAATCTTCCTGACACTTACTATTGAGGGTATTGGGGCTTTGGTGATTTTTATGATGTGGGGGCAGGATGTGCCATTTACAAACCTGGGTACCAAGATTTTCTTTTCAGTGTTTCATGCCGTGTCAGCTTTCTGTAATGCAGGTTTTTCGCTGTATCCCGAAGGGCTTTACACTCAGCCGGTGCGCTTTTCTTACCTGATGCACCTCACCATTGCCGTGCTGATAATATTCGGAGGTCTGGGCTTCCCGGCCATCATCGACGTGTTCTCGCCATCGGCCATGCGCGCACGTATGAAGGCACCCTGGAAGAACTGGAAAATGCTGACTCGCGTGATCATGTATACTTCTGCTGCTTTACTGGCGCTGGGTACGGTGGGCTTCTTCCTGCTGGAATACTTCAACACGCTCGCGCACATGACCTTTGCCGAAGCGCTGATCACTTCGTTTTTCCAATCAGTAACCACAAGAACTGCCGGCTTCAACACCGTGGATATTTCTGCGCTGACCGTGCCAACGCTGATGATGTTTATTTTCCTGATGTTTATCGGGGCATCGCCGGGCTCTACGGGTGGCGGTATCAAAACCACCACCTTTACGGTTATTCTGTTTGCCGTGGCTACCACTATCCGGAACAAGCGTAACATGGAAATCGGGCACCGCACCATTCCGCACTCTGTGGCCTATAAGGCCTTTTCGGTGTTTACCTTTGCCGCGATCTTCAACATCACGTTTATATTTATACTTTCCATTTCTGATGGGCAGTTTGATATTATGAAGCTGGCTTTTGAGCAGGTATCTGCGTTTGCCACGGTTGGTTTGAGTACCGGCATCACGGCGGGTTTATCTGACGTCGGGAAGTGTGTGATTATACTTTCGATGTACCTGGGCAGGGTAGGAACGCTTACGCTGGCGCTGGCGCTTAGCAGCAGGGCATCGTCTACGGCCTATAAATATCCGGCCACACACCTGGCTGTAGGTTAAAAGTAACGTGGGCTTGGGAACGGCTTTGGTGTTGTTGGCATAGCAACTGGCAATACTCAGCCTTGCAAGCCTAAAGTTTCAGATAGACAGTTTTGCGCGCCAAGTTCGCGAAGTCTCGTTTTGACTTGATGGCGTGGATAAATTACTAACATCTACATAAAAAGTCTTGTTGAGGCGTGTTTACTTAAAAGTATAACCCATCAGCACAAACTATAAATAAGAAGGGCCTGCTATACTTTAGCAGGCCCTTCCTATTTATGGTAACTATGTTATACTAGCCGTTAATAATGCTACCGTATTCCTTCACTGTCTGCACAAAGCACTTCACTTTCTCAGGGTCAGTGTCTGGGTACACGCCGTGGCCAAGGTTAGCGATGTGGCGCTGCGGGCCAAACTCCTTCAGCATGTTTATGGTCTCGCGCTGGATGTTCTCGAACGAGCTGTAAAGCAGGCATGGGTCCATGTTGCCTTGCAGGGTTTTGTTCGGGCCAACCTCTTTGCGTGCTTTGCTGATGTCCATGTTCCAGTCCAGGCCAATGGTTTCGCAGTTCAGCTTGCTGAAGTCTTCCATGGCAAAGAATGCGCCTTTTGCAAACACCGTTACAGGCACCGTGGTAATAGCATCACACATCTCGGAAATGTATGGCAAGGCAAACTCACGGTATAGCGCCGGAGAAAGTATACCTGCCCACGAGTCGAAGATCTGGATAAGGTTAGCGCCTGCCTCCACCTGTGCTTTTAAGTAAGCAATGGTAGTATCCGTGATCATGCGGAGCAGTTGGTGTGCCAGCTTAGGGTTGGTGTACAACATGCCACGCGCCTGAGAGAAGGTCTTAGATCCGCTGCCTTCCACCATGTATGCCAGGATCGTCCAGGGGGCGCCGGCAAAACCGATGAGCGGTACGCGTCCGTTCAGGGCTTTTTTAGTGATCTTGATGGCATCCAGCACATAGTGCAGGTGCTCGTGCGGGTCGGCTACGCGGAGTTTTTTCAGGTCGGCCTCTGTGCGAATGGTGTTCGGGAACAGCGGACCGCGCTTCTCTATCATTTCGTAGGTACAGCCCATCGCCTCCGGCACCACCAGGATGTCAGAGAAAATAATGGCGGCGTCCACGTCCAGTATGTCTACGGGTTGTATGGTAACCTCAGCGGCAAGTTCCGGCGTTTCCACCAGTTCTTTAAAGCCACTCAGGCTCTCGCGTACGGCACGGTATTCAGGTAAAATGCGGCCAGCCTGGCGCATCAGCCAAACCGGGGTACGCTCTACCGTCTCCCCCTTCGCGGCTCTTATAAGCAAGTCGTTCTTCAGTTGCATGGGGCAAAGATACGGTTTATACGGCATTGCCGAAAGCCGGAGCCGTCATTCTGCCTATACTTTGCCATGTTGGCTCGAAAGCCGGCAGCCTGTGCACACTAGGCAGCACGCATCTTCTCGTCTTACAAAAAATAATTTGAATAATTATTTTTTGTACATATACATATACATATATATATGTATAATTGGTAAAAAAATATAAATCCTATGAAAACATTAAAAACAATTTTACTGGCAGTGCTGGTACTGCTGTTTGCATGTGCAAAAGAAGCGGAAAATATCGTGCCTAATGGGGCTCCTGACGTCCTGCTCGTGCAAACTGCTAAGCAGAATTTTGATGAAATGCTGTTAAACTGGAAGCAATTGCCTGATACGGTATCGCAAATGAGTACGTCTAATGATAACCCCCGCCACCATCTTGCTAAAGCTGTGGATTGGCAGAAGGCAGAAGTTAAGCAACTTACCATTGGCGAAGCGGTTGTGGTTCCACTTAAGTACTCTAAAGAACTGTTCGCTAAATTTCGTGGCAGCAACACAACTTTTGCTCTAAATAATGCAGCTTATATGATGCTGTATAAGCACAAAAGTGGCGAGTGGCGCACAGAGGTTATTACAGTAGTTGCCGATGAAGATTTTTTAAACGGTGCAAAAGGCAAGCAGCCATTTTCGGGTATTGTTGTAGTTGAAGATTGGAATGGAAAATTTATAAGAGGCTTTAAGTATAGTGGTGGCCGAATATTTTCATTATCAGGCCCGAGGCAAGTTGTGGAGCAGCCAACTACTCAGGTGCAGTTGTATGACCCAGGCAGTTGCACTTACGTTGACTGGTATTCATGCGGTGGCGGCGAATGTCACTATATGTATACAGAGGTTAGCTGCACAGGCGGTGGTGCCGGTGGTGGTGATGACGGAAATCCAGGCGGAATTGATTATGGTGGACCTTATGATGGCGGAACAGGTGGTAGTTATAACGACGGCGGCGTCAGCGGGGGTGGCAGCTCTTATTTAACTCCTCCTAGCACAGACGCTTTGAATAGCCAAATACAGTCTAAGCCTTTTTCATTGCTGGGAGATGTGCCGTGCGATTTGATAACCAAATGGTTGAATTTGGCGGCTCACCAGACAACCGCCGCTCAAAAGCAGAAAGTAAATAATATTATTGCAAAGGTTATAGTGATGTCTAATCCTTATGGAATGCCTATCAGCTATTCTTATGCTGGTCAGGTGTTAGACATAAATAACGCTTATAGCACAGTCGTGAACATGGATTATTTTAGTGTTAACGTTACAAAGCTGCCGGTTATCAACGGTCAGCAATTAACTCCTCAACAATTGCTGGATAGAATTAGGAGGGACATTAACTCATTTGTAGATGTAAGCTTGTCAGAATTTACACCTTACAACCATTATGGGGTTGATGATACAGGGCTTTGGTACTCTTCAAATCCTACTGGCGCAGTTGTGAGTATTGCTATTCCAGGTAATTCGGGTTCTGTAATAACTTCAAGTTATTCTCCTAACAGCTGGACATTCTCCACAATCCGAGATCCTTTTAATGGGAATCATCCCGTAAGTGGAAACAGAGAGTTCAGCTATGTAGCAAACGCTGACGGTAGCTACACTTTTTATACAAGAGGTGTAGACCGACTTACAGACATGTGGGGCACACTAGCACAAAATACTACAGGAATACCGTTTAATAAGGCAGATGCTCTTTGGACATCTTTTCAGACTAAAATCGAAAGCTATGTAAATCATAATAGTGGTAGTGCCAGAGTTGGTGAAACCTATAAAGAACGCCCAGACTGGGCAAAAGTAAAGGAGGTAATGGAGGGTAAACTGCCCTTGAGTACTTTGTCGAAAAACTGTCTTTGGGATTAACCTTATACCTGATGAAAGCAATGGTTTCACAACCTATAAGAAAGGCAGGCGAGATAACCTGGCTACTGCTCATTTTGCTGGTGCTGTTTCCGGCCTTCACCGCCTTTTTATGGCAGGTAGTGCAGGTGTTGTTTAATGCCGACGGGGCAGACAAGCTTAACCTGGAAAGGATAGACTTAAACGCGAGAATGACGCTGTTTTACTTTGGCTGGTCTTTTTTTCTGTTCGTGCTGTTACCTTACAGTCTGGCTTATAGGTACACCCGTGTTAATAACTGGCCTGTCTTCTTCCAGCTTCTGCTGTTTTATATGCTGTTGCTGTTGATGGGGATCCTGCTGCCTTATGCCTCCATCATAGATTTGTATAACACGGTAGATCCTTACCCGCGGGTGCTGGTGCTGTATCTGCTACTGACGCTTACGCTTGGCCCGCTGGTCAACATCCCGCTACGCTGGAGGCTGAGGAGGCAGAGCAACAGTCAGCAGGTATAACGCTTGGCCGCGGTTCGCCGCGCCTGAGGAACGCGCAAACCTTCGGTAAACCAGTTGCTGTGGCTTATGATACGGGCTGCGGCAACTGGTTTTGTCGCTACCAGTTGCTGTGGCTTATGATACGGGCTGCGGCAACTGGTTTTGTCGCTATAGGTAGGTGGCGTATGTTTTGCTCCCTCTCCGCTTATAGTTTAGTTCTGGCAAGCCGCCGATGCAGCTTCAAATCATTTCATTAAAATAAACCTACCGCTCGGTAAAGAACAGCGCCGTGAGCGCCGACACGATGAAGTTGACGCCGATGGAGAGCACGATGAAGCCCATGATGCGCGAGAGGGCCGCCAGGCCGGACTTGCCCATAAAGCGGGTGAGCTGATAGGAGAACCGCAGCACAATGTAGCTCACGATGGCCAGCAGCACGATGCCCACCAGGAATCATGGCCATGTCCGGGATGGTGAGCGACTTGGTGAACATGCCTATACTCACGGCAATAGAGCCAGGCCCCGAGAGCATGGGCATGGCCAGTGGCGTGAAGGAAATATCGTCCTTCTCCAGGCCTTCCCGAAGCACGCCTTTGGACACTTTCTTGCCCCGGTGCGCCTTGCTGGTGAGCAGGCCAAACCCAGCCCGCATGATCATCAGGCCTCCGGCTATCCGTATGTCAGACAACCTGATGCCGAAGAAGTTGAGCACATACTGCCCAGCCAGGAAGAACACGGAGAGCATCAGGGCCATGTAGATGCAAGCGCGCAACGCCTGTTGATTTCTGTTGCTGGGTGTGTCGTCTTGAGTGAGGGTGAGAAAGACCGGCATCGCGCCGAAAGGGTTTACTACTGTAAAGAGGGCCGAAAACGTGGCTAATACTAGCTCCATAGTGCGTTTATATCGGCCGCAAAAGTAGGTGGGGCAGGTTAAGGCAGGGTTATAGTTTTGTTGTGGATTGGTTAATGTTTCTCCTCTGGGGAGAGGTTGTAACTCGTGTCTATACTGTAGCCGCTGCTTTTTGCAACTGGAGGCAAGCTGTACTTTTTAGCTGCGATTTATCCACGGCTTCACTTCTTGCCTTTTCCACCTCTAGTTTTGGAGCGCTCACGGCCGCGGGGCCTCGTCCTTGGGCATCGCGCTGGGAGCTTTTCTTTGCTCGCTGTCGCTTTGCAATCCCTGCGGGACCGAAAAACTCCAAAGGCGCTCAACCCAAGGACTGGGATCATTTCCAATAGCTACTACTTTTGCTATAGAACGTGAACAAAGTCCCCCTTCGAAGGGGGTAGGGGGATGACCTTGTATAGCCGAGGCCACAGCGCTTATACTTGCACAGTAGCAATTACAGATTCCCCTCCTTAGCCAAGGAGGGGTAGGGGTGGTTGGGCTGCAGCAAATCCCCTTACTGGGAGGGCAGGAGTGGGTAAACTAGAGCTGCAAGACTAACTAAAACAAACCAGCCGGAACCATGAAGTATGGTTCCGGCTGGTTTCTTCTCAAAGCGTTAGCTGCTACTTACTTTAAACTACGCATTATTTGTAGCGGGCTCCTGCGTTTTTTTGCGGGGTTTGCTGCGGCGCTTGTCTTTGCGCTTGATGTACACGGCCGAGCGGCCTTTGTCTTCTTCTTTACGGATGGTGAAAAGCTCCTTGTGGGCCTTAATGAGCTGCAGCAACTGTCCGTACCCAAAGGTGCGAGGGTCGAAGCTAGGGTCTAGCTGGCGCAGGTTGCTGCCCATCATACCCAGGTGTGCCCAGCCGTCCTCATCCGCCGACATCACAAAGGCCTCCTTTAGCAAAGGCACCGGGTTCGGGCGGTGGTGGTGCGCGCCGTTCTCATCGGATTTCTCCGCCTCCGCAATCTTGCGGTCATCAATGTCGTCCGTCAGGTTTTCGGTGAAGATGAATACGTTACAGGCGTTTACAAAGGGCTTGGGCGTTTTGCGCTGCCCAATGCCCATCACAAAAATACCCTCCTCCCGAATGCGGGTGGCCAGGCGGGTGTAGTCGCTGTCGGAGGAGACGATGCAGAAACCGTCTACCAGTTCGGAGTGCAGCAGGTCCATGGCATCGATGATCAGGGCGCTGTCGGTGGCGTTTTTGCCCACCGTGTAGCGGAACTGCTGAATCGGCTGGATGGCGTGGTTGTTCAGGCACTCTTTCCAGCCGTTCATCTGTGGGGTGGTCCAGTCGCCGTAAATGCGGCGGATGGTAGGGGCGCCGTACTTGCCGGCCTCAGCTAAAAGTTTTACAATCAGGCTGGGCTGGGCGTTATCGCCGTCAATCAGCATGGCCATCTTGTCTATTTTCTTATCTCTGGTTGTGTTCTTCATGAATAAAGGGTTAGTAGCGGGTAAATTCCCGCCAAAGCTAATACATAGTTATACTACTATTTTTAAAGGAAGTTGTAGCCGAAGAAACCCGGCATCGGGATCGATAAAAAACTATATTTGTTAAACGCTATTATTCAGGCAACTAGCACGCAGAAGTATAAACAGGCAAGAAATCATACTTTAACATAGCCTTCTAAAGCCTGATGTAAGTATAAACCGGAAGCTGCTTTAACGTATACACACATCGATATGAAAAAATATAAGCAAACAATAATTGCCATGGGAGTTACCTTACTGGCCTCGCTTGGGGCGGCCAAAGCGCAAGTATATAAAGCAGAGGAGCCACTGGCGCATACTTATTCCATTGTGGCCCGCGACCCAAATACCGGCGAGATGGCCGTTGGCGTGCAGAGCCACTGGTTTTCGGTGGGCACGGCGGTGCCCTGGGCCGAGGCAGGCGTTGGGGCAGTGGCCACGCAGTCGTTCACTAACAAATCCTTCGGCCCGAGAGGGTTGGCTTTACTAAAAGAGGGCAAAACCCCGGAGGAGGCGCTGGCTATACTTTTAGCCGATGATGAAGGGCGCGAGGTTAGGCAGGTGGCCATTATTGATGCCCAGGGCCGGGTGGCAGTGCACACGGGCAAGCAGTGCATCCGCTACGCCGGCGACATAACCGGCAAAAACTTCTCGGTGCAGGCCAACATGATGCTAACCGACAAAGTATGGCCAGCCATGGCACGCGCCTTCGAGAAGAGCGAGGGGCAACCCCTGGCCGAGCGCGTTATGCTGGCCCTGCAGGCAGCCGAGCGCGAAGGCGGCGACATCCGGGGCAGGCAATCGGCGGCACTGGTGGTAGTGCCCGGGCAAAAAGCAGAACCCTGGGAAGCCAAAACAATAGACCTGCGTGTAGATGACCATGAACGGCCGCTGGATGAACTGGAGCGCCTGCTGAAAGTATACCGCGCCTACGAGCACATGAACAAAGGCGACCTGGCCGTAGAGAAAGGGCAGATGCAGCAGGCCATGCAGGAGTATGGCAAGGCTGAAGAGATGTTCCCTAAAAACCTGGAGATGAAATACTGGCATGCCATAACACTGGCTAACAACGGGCAGGTAGACGAAGCTGCCAAACTGCTGCGCGAGGTTTATAAGAAAGACGAAAACTGGCGCGAACTCACCAGCCGCCTGCCCGAAGTGGGGCTGCTGGATGTAAGCAAACAGCAAATGGATAAGCTGCTGAAGTAATTCTGATAAAGCACCATATATAGGGCAAAGGCCATAAGGCGTTTGCCCTTTTTTATTTTATAGGTTTAGTGCTTACAAGTATCCGGCAAGCCGGGTTTGCGGCTGGTAAAAGTGCGTGCCATCCTATACAAAGTATAAACATCAACCTGAACAAGTATGGAATAAAATTTTTAAATTGAGGTCTCTAACCAAATTTGTACATCACCTTAACCTATGCTAACTAAAAAGAACCTACGCCACCTGATGGTTGCGGCGGCCACGGCGCTGACATTGCCAGCCATGGCCCAGCAAAACTATGCTCAAGATTCAGCTACTATCAAGAAGATTTATGATAACGCACTTACCAGCTTCGAGAGCTACGAAAACCTGCGTTACCTGACCAAGAACATTGGTGCGCGCCTGAGCGGCTCGCCGCAGGCCGCTGCTGCCGTGGAGTGGAGCCGCCAGGTAATGGAAGAAATGAGCCTGGATCGCGTATACCTGCAGGAGGTGATGGTGCCGCATTGGGTGCGAGGCGATAAGGAGGTTGGCCGTATCATCAACTCAAAACTGGTTGGCACTGCAGATGCCCCGATCTGTGCCTTAGGTAGCTCCGTGGGCACCGGCGATGCGGGCCTTAGTGCAGAAGTGGTAGAGGTAAAGAGCTTTGAGGAACTTGAGAAACTGGGTAAGAAAAATGTTAAAGGCAAGATCGTGTTCTTTAACCGCCCGTTCGATAACACACACATAGAAACCATGAGAGCCTACGGAGGCGCCGTAGACCAGCGTGGCGGCGGCCCGGTTGCCGCTGCAAAACTTGGTGCTGTGGGCGTGCTGGTGCGCTCCATGACCAACGATTTCCAGGATGTGCCGCACACAGGCAATACCCGCTACGAGGAAGGTGTAACCAAAATACCTGCCGCCGCTATCAGTACCAATGGTGCCGAGCAGCTTAGCAAACTACTTAAAAACGACCCGGGCCTGAAGTTCTACATGCGCATGACCTGCCAGACTTTGCCGGATGTGCTGTCTTACAATGTGATCGGGGAGATTAAAGGATCTGAGAAGCCAGACGAAATTATAGTAGTAGGCGGCCACCTCGACTCCTGGGATTTGGGCGAAGGCGCCCACGACGATGGTACCGGCTGTGTGCAGTCTATAGAAGTGCTGCGCCTGATGAAGGACCTCGGCCTGAAGCCGAAGCGTACCATTCGTGCGGTTATGTTCATGAACGAGGAAAACGGCCTGCGTGGTGGCCGTAAGTATGCCGAGCTAGCCAAGGCGCAAGGAGAGAAGCACGTAGCTGCCATCGAGTCGGATGCAGGTGGTTTTACACCGCGCGGCTTCGGCATTGATGGCACAGAGGCGCAATACAATAAAGTACTTACCTGGAAGAAACTGCTGACACCGTACGGGCTGCACGACATTGTGCGTGGCGGCGGCGGTGCAGACATCGGTCCGCTTAAAGGCCAGGGAAGCGTTGCCTTAATCGGTTTCGACCCGGATTCGCAGCGTTACTTTGATTACCATCATACCCAGATAGACACGTTTGAGCAGGTTAACCGCCGTGAGATGCAGTTAGGTGCCGCCTCTATGGCCGCCCTGGTATACCTTATCTCGGAGCACGGCCTGGAAGGAGGCTCTGCCAAAGCCCAGAAGTAACCGAACTCAACTCAAATAGAAACGGCCTCTCTTGGTATAAGGGAGGCCGTTTGCTTTTAAGTCAAAGTATAAATTGTCTCTTAGGGTAGCAATAAAGAGCTGTCGCCGTAGCTCAGGAAGCGGTAATCGTTGTCCAGGGCATGTTTGTATACTTCGCGCCAATCTTCCCCGATCAGGGCTGAAACCAGCAGCAGCAAGGTGCTTTCCGGCTGATGAAAGTTGGTAACAAGGCCATTACAAATTCTAAAAGTATAGCCTGGTGCAATAATGATCTGCGTACTGGCATGCAGGTAGTCGGTGCCTTGCGCCTCCATGTAAGTTAGCAATGCCTGCAGCGCTTCGGCAGCCGTAGGCGGGTTCATACTTTCGTAGGCTTGCCACTGGCTAACTGTCAGTTCTTGGGCAGGCAAATCGGGTTGTTGCCATACTTTGGCACCCAGCCAATACAGGCTTTCCAGAGAGCGCATACTTGTGGTGCCCACCGGTATAACAGGCTTGCCCAACTGCTGAAGCAGGCGCTGAACCAAGGGCTTGGTAATGTAGATCTGCTCGGCGTGCATTTCGTGCGCCTCCATCACATCGGCCTTTACGGGCTTAAATGTGCCTGCTCCAACGTGCAGTGTCAGGTAAGCGGTGTCCATGCCTTTGGCTTGTAGCTGCTGCATCACGCGGTCCGTAAAGTGCAGGCCAGCGGTTGGCGCGGCCACGGCTCCCTGTTGGTTGGCGTAGATGGTCTGGTAGCGGGAGTGATCCTCGGGGGTGAGCTCGCGGTTAAGGTATGGAGGCAAGGGCAGGCGGCCGCAACGCTCCAGCACCTCGGCGAAGGTAAGCTCCGCAGGCTCCCAGGTAAAACGGATCAGGAAGTGCCCCTCTTGTTGCGCCTCACGCTCGGCTTGCAGCAAGCCACCCTCAAAGTATAGCTTCACCGGACCGCTTTTCCAGCGCTTGTTGTTGCCAACCAGGCACTTCCAGGTGCAGCTGCCGGTTTGCTGCATTGCCAGTTGCACCTCGCGGTGCGGGGCCACGGGCTCCAGGCAAAAGATTTCTACCAGGCCACCGGTTTCTTTCTGAAATAAAAGCCTGGCTTGCACCACTTTGGTATCGTTGAAAACCAATAAAGTATGAGGCGGCAGCAGGTCGGGCAGGTCGGTAAACGTATGGTCTGCCAGCTGGCCCTGGCAGTAAAGCAACAGCTTAGACTGGTCGCGCTCAGGCATCGGGAATTTGGCGATGCGCTCATCCGGCAAATCATACACAAAATCCTTTATCGCCAGTTTCTTCGGGTTGATATTCATGGTAAGCTAATTCTAAAATTGGGCGATGCTTATTTTTCCTGGCGCTCCAGGTCATTCAGTTCCAGCTCAAGTGCCTTCACCGAAATCTGGATCTCACGGATGGCCAGCGCCAGCGAGATAAGCATCATCAGGAGGCTAAACCCAAACACATACTTGCCCAGTGTTTCGTAGCCGGCAAAAAGCATAAACATACAGAGCACGCAGCCAAACATACTAAAGCTACCGAAAGCCTGCATGTTACGGATAAGCACCAGCCGCACCCTCAGGTTTTGTATCTGGCTATAAACCAAGCTGCTTTGGGTGGATGAATAACGGTCTTTCAGGCTGCGGATAAGATTGGCCAACCCTAGAAAGCGGTTCGTAAAGGCCAGCAGCAATAAAGACAGCGCCGGGAACAAAAGGGCAGGAGTGGTCAGGGTGATCTCCATGGCAAGGTGTGTTTACAGGTTTTTCAGAAAATCTTCGTCCAGCGGCTCTATGTCGCTGTCGTCGTCATCGCTGTGCGTATAATCCCAGTCTACCTCGGCCAGCAGTTCCAGGCCAGTCATAATCAGGTCGTCCAGTTCTTCTTTGGTGCCGGCATCCAGGGTTAGCTCGAAAAGGTGCAGGATTTCCTCGCGTTGCGGGTTTACAAAGATTTCATGGTACAAGTGGTCGAAAGAGGCAATACGTTTCTGGATGATTTTGTCGATCTCGCGGGTGTTTTTTGCCTGGATGGCATCCTGCAGCACCTCCAGTACCTCTTTGCTTTTCTCGTTATGAGCCAGGCGTACAAATGCTTTTACAAAGGCGATGGCTACGCCCAGGCGCAGGCGCTCAAAACTATAGCTAAGGTTACCTTTATCGGTTCCGCGCGCGAATTTGGAATCGCGGAGGGCTCGCTCCAGCTCTATGTAAACCGCGGCAGCACCGTCTTCAAACACGGCAGGGGTTGGGGCATCGTAGGCCATTTCGAGCAGCAGCTCAAAGCTTTTGGCACTCATATAGTATATCGTTTAGCTTCTGAAAATTAGACTGCAAAGGTAATGGATTATACTTTGAATGCCTATGGCTAGTTCAGGAACCGCATTAAAGCAAACAGCCGAAGCGTTTTACTGCCCCGGCTGTTTGTTTTATACTTTCTGATAAGTGTTTACCATACCCAGGTAGGGCAGATGATCTTGCCACGGTTATTCAGCTTAAAGCCTACTGTTACCTCATGGCTTCCCGCGCTTACCTTGTTCAGTTCCGAAGTAGTTACGTCATATGAGTAGCCTACATCCAGCAGGTGGCTCACGTTCAGGCCAGCCATCACGGCAACGGCGTCTTCATGCCTATACGACACGCCTCCCCAGATGCGCTGCGCGTAGAGTGCCCGCACGTTTAAGTCAATAGATGGCGCGCTGGTATCCGTCATTTTTACCATCACCGATGGAATAACGGCCAAGAACTTGTTTGGCTGCATACGGAAACCTGCGGTGCCGTAGAAGTGTGGCTGCTGGCGCATCAGAGGTTGTGTGGAGCTTCCGTTATTGTCATAATCACCACCATTGCGAAGCAACTGCAAACCAGATACGCCAATATAAAAGTCGGGGCTGTATAACCACAAGCCAACGCCCAGGTCAAACTTTGCGGAGTTGGTCAGCTTGTTTAGATATGGGTCGCCTGAATCGATGGCATCAGCTTTCTGTGAGTTAATGCTGAACTGCGTGGCGCCGCCCATCAACCCGCTCGAAAGCGTAAGGTAGCGGTTGAGTGGCTGATGGTATGAATAACTGGCGCTGAAGCTCGTGGATTTTAGCAATCCTGCCTCATCCGCCTGCACCATGGCCCCAACGCCGTGGTGCGGCACGGCGCGTTTATACTTGTTGCGTTGCGAAAAGCCATACTTTGATTTGGTTTCCTTCGGCGAGTTTGAGTTATAACCCAGCGATCCCTGAATAGAGGCGTAGAACGTTTTAGGTGCGCCTTCCAAGCCAGACCATTGTGTCCGATACCCTACACGCAAATCGGCGTAGCTCTCGATGCCCCCTACAGCGGGGTTTGCCAGGTAATTGTTGGTTACATACTGCGTATACTGTGGGCGCTGTTGCGCAAAGGCGGCTCCCAGAGTTACCAAATAAATCAGCGCGCTTACTAAAATTCGTTTCATACTCTTCTGCTGTTATCTGATGATGGTGACACTTCCTGAGACTGGCTCCTCTGTACCCTCGTTTAAGTGGATGATATAGTAGTAAGCCCCGGTTGGCAGCTGTACTCCCTGGCGCGTGCCATCCCATTCCTGAAGTTCTGTATAGCCTTTAGACTCGAACACCAACTCGCCCCATCTCGAGAAGATCTGCACGCGGCAGTTCGGGTAGTTCTCGATGTTGCGGATCTTGAAGCGGTCGTTCTTGTTGTCGCCATTCGGGGTGATCACATTGGCCGCGTCCACGCGTGGCACTACCGTTACGGTTACCTTCGCTGAGGCAGTACAGCCTTCTTCGGTCGTCGCGGTTACGGTATAAGTAGTGGTCTGCTTCGGCGATGCCTTTGGTGTGGCACTGTTTGGATCGCTAAGTCCGGCCGCTGGCGACCAACTGTAGCTCACGCCGCCAGATGCAGTCAGGGTTACTGCCTTGCCTTCCGTGATGGTCACATCCTCGCTTACCACTGCTTTAGGCTCCACCACCTGTACCTTCACCTCGTGGCGGGTTGGGCTCACGCAATCGTTGGCGTTGGTTGCTTGCACGTAGAAGCTAGCGTTGTTGTAGAGCTTACCCGAAGTATAAGTAGTGCCGGTTCCGATCAGCTTGCCGCCTGTTGGCTTATCATACCACTGCAGCGACTCACCAGCCTTGGCTTGTGCCGTTAGGTTGGCGGCTGAGCCGATACATACTTTCACATCAGAGGCGGTTGGCGCGTCGGGCACCTTCACCATTCTAACTTCCACGGCATCGCTTTCAACTTCCTGGCAAGGTCCGGCATACACCACACGCTTAAACCATGTGGTGCGTGCTAGGTTGCTTGGCTGGTAGTTTTTACCTGTGTTTGTTCCCGGGGCAGGTACAAAGCCCGTTGTTGGCCCCTGCTCGCTGGCAAGCCATTGATATGTTGGGTTGCCGTTGCCGCCGGTTATGTTAGAGCCCTCAAGCAGCTGCAGCGGCTGGCCGATACAGGTTGGTGCAGGTTTGGTAAGTATAAAGTTATCCTTAATAGGCTGGTCTACCTGCACTCTTAGCACGTTACTTTCCGTTTGGCCACATATTGTGGAGCGTACGGTGCGTTTAAACCAAGTGGTTTTAGTAAGTGCTTTTGGCTGATAGGTAGCATCCACAGCTCCGCTAATGGTTGAATAGTTTATACCATCGGTACTTTGTTGCCAGGTATATGTATATGGGTCGCTGGTGCCGCCAAGCATTGCAGAGATAATTCTATCTGGCACAGTGCCGGAGCAGATATGGTTGTTTGCAATGCTTATCTGGTTTACCGGGGCCGTTTTCACATCTACTGTCACGGCATCAGACTCGCTGGTGCAGCCACCGGAAGTAATAATGCGCTTATAGTATGTCAGGGTCGAAACGTTTTGCGGGGTGTAAGATGCATCATTAGCACCGGCCACAGTATTGTAGGTTGTGCCATTGGAGCTATACTTCCACACATAGGTGTAGTTCTGGCCGTCTCCGCCGCTTACCGGCGTGGTGCTACCAATTGCTGTAACTGGGCTGCCTGCGCAAACCGTTTGGGAGTTACCGATTTTGTTTACGATTTCTGGGTAATACTCCACCTTCACAAAGTTACTATAAGCTTCGCTGCACGCATGGCCGTTTACGCGCACCATAAACCAGGTTGGCTTGCTTATAGCCACAGGCTGATAAGTATCAGAGGTTGCACCAGGGATAGCAACATACGGGCCAGCCGCACCGGATTCGCTCTTGAGCCACTGTACCACATTACTGCTGCTGCTACCACCTGTTAGGCTAGTTACCTTTAGCGGATTGAACGTGCCGCCAATACACAGGCTTTGGGCGCCGCTTATCTGTACGGCAACAGGCTGCTGCACTTGCACCTCAATGGCTGGGGAAATACTCTCGCAGTTATCAGATTTCACGATGCGCCGGAAGAAGCCGCGCTCAGTGGCTGGTACAGTCAGCTTGCTTTCTTCCTGGCCGGTAATAGTGAAGAAATCAGTACCGTTTATACTTTGCTCCCAGGCATAAGTATACCTTCCGTTGCCGCCACGCAGGGTTTCAGCGCCGGTTATCGTTATAGTGTTGCCCACGCATACAGGTTCCACAGCATTAAGGGTATTTCCTTCTATGGCTGTGTAAACCGTAATGCTAATGGTATTGCTCATGCGCTCCTCGCAACCGCCTGACTCGGCTGCCCTACGATACTGCCATGTTCCGGCTTCTAGGCCTTCTTGTGGCGTGTATATTTCCGAGCTAGCCACTACTTGCCAGTTGCCGCCGTTATAGCTGCGTTCCCAACGGAAGGTGTAATTGCTGTTTTTGCCCCCGCTAACTGGTGTAGCGCTCACAAATGGCTCTGGCACCTGGCCAACGCACAGGCTATTATTAGCCGAGCTAATCTGGTTAACCACCTGCGGAATAACCGAGATGAGAACCTCTTGGCTAATGTTCTGACTACATGTACCAGACGTAACGATTCTTCTGAAATATACTGACTCCGTTAGCTTCAGGGCTGGGTCGTTCGGGTTAGGCACATAATCATTGGCAGTGTTGTTACCAGGGGCAGATTTATAGTTGCCGGGCTCACTGGCCTTGGTCCATTGCCATAGGTACGTATAGTTCCCGTTGCCGCCCTCTGGTTGCTCTCCAGAAATTATGTCTGGGCGGTCGCCGTAACAAAGTTCTGTTTTGTCGGTACGGATGGTGTTTTTCGCCAAAGCAGGCTCCACTTTCACAAATACGGTGTTCGACATAGAGGTACAGGTTCCGGAGATTATCTCGCGTCGGAACCAGGTCGGGTCGTTGAGGGTGCTTGGAATCAGGTCACGGTCAGTGGCGCCCTCTATTTTCTCAAAACCTGCCGTAGCGCTGGTTGTACTGGCATACCATTGGTAAGCAAACGTGCCGCTGCCATTGCCTGTAAGTGTGGCTGGCGTGCTACCAGCACAGATAGTCTGGCTTCCGGAGATCAGGTTGCTGGAAATGGTATTGGCAATAGTAATGGTAACCTCGTTCGAGCGGGTTGTACAGCCACCGGATGTAACCAAGCGGCGGTAGGTGGTTGTGGTTGTCAGCGCACCCGGGCTATAGCTCTCTTCGTTGTTGTTGCCTGGTGCAGGACCAAAGGCTGCTCCGCCGCTGCTGTATTCCCAAAGTATGGTATAACTATCAGAGCCATTCCCTCCGCTAATGCCGCCGCCAAGCGCTGCCGGGGCCTCGTTGGAGCAAATCGTCTGGTTCGCAGAGATGCTGTTGGTGATTGTCGGCACAACCGTAACCGTAATCTCGGTAGCCGGGCTGGCACAACCCGAAGCGCTTTCTGCCTTCACGAAGTAAGTTGTGGTGGCCTCCAGGTTTTGCGGGCTAAAGCTGCTGCCTGTATGTAGCCTGTTGCCGCTGGCATCGTACCAGTTATAGGTTCCGCTAGCAGCGGATGCTGTCAGCACGGTGCCACCTCCAAAGCAAATATCCGTGTTGCCGTTTACAGTTGGCGCAGTGGGTGCATCTTCCACTACCACACGAATCACGATAGATGTTTTCATGCAGCTGGCAGAATAAACCTCTCGCTTAAACCAAGTGGTTTGCTGCATGTTCTCGGGCACGTAGGTTCTATTGGTGGCATTCTCAATTTTCTCGAAGCCTGCCGTGGCGCTGGTCGTGCTGGCATACCACTGATAAGTATAAGAGCCCGTGCCGCCTGTCGGCTCTTCGCCGGTAAGCATGCCCGGTGAGCTTCCTGCACATACAGCTGCCTTCGGGGTGCTGATTATGTCTCCGCCGAGTAATTGCGGCACAATATCTACCATTACTCTGGTGCGGCTCTCTGCTACACAGGCATTGGCATTGTTCAGTACGGCTTCCACAAAGTATACTTTGCTGGACGTCAGGGTTGGAGTTTGATAGGTTGGGCCTACTTTCACCACTGCATCACTTTCGTCGTACCAGATATACTTTACACCGTCTTCCGGGCTTTGAACTTCTAAGGTTACTTTGCTGGCGTAGCAAGCTTCTGCATCTGGCACAACAGGTGCAGTAGGCAGTGCCAATACCGTTACTTTTACCAGGTTGCTTTCTGCATCCAGGCACGGGGCCGAGCTTACTTTTCTGCGAAACCAAGTATCCTGAGTGAGCGCAGCAGTTGGAGTATACGATTGCGAACCATTGTCTCCCGGAGCTGGCTGGAACGTTACACCCTCATCGGTGCTGTATTCCCAATAGTAAGTATAAGGGCTTCCGGAGCCCCCCGTTGGTAAAGATCCTCCTAATTCAGAAGGGGTACTGCCGCTGCAAATTGTTTGGTTACCGCTGATGTTGTTGTTGGCGATGGCTGGGACGATGGTTACCGTAACCGCTTGCTGGGCACCTTCGCAGCCCAAGGCGCTGGTAGCGCTTACATAGTATGTTGTGGTAGCCTCCAAGGCTGGCGTTTCAAAGCTGTTGCCTTGTTGCAGTGTGTTGCCATCTTTATCGTACCAGATGTAGGTGCCGCCGGGGGCAGTTGCCATTAAGGTAGTGCTGCCACCAAAGCATAGCAAAGTTGTGCCGCTCACGGTTGGCGCCACCGGCAACGCTTCCACGTCTACTTCCACTACATTCGATGCAACCATGCAGCTGCCAGAGTATGCCTCTCGCTTAAACCATGTTTTTTGGGTGAGCGGGGCGGGTGTATAATCTGGGTCGGAACCTCTGTATACTTCGGCATAGCCGCCAGTTGAGCTGCCGGTACTGGCAAGCCAGATATAGGTATAAGTTCCATTTCCGCCTGTAGGAGCATTGCCGGTCAGTTTGCCAGGCGAGCTGTTATAACATACTGTGCTGGCAGGCGAGCTAATGGCATCGCCGCCTACCAATGGAGGCGTAACGGTTACTGTTACCGTGCCACGCTCTGGCTGGGCGCAGGCTAATGCATGGTCTGCGGTTGCGCTTACATACAGGGTGATGTCGTTCTTAAGTGTATTTAAAGTATAGCTTGTGCCGCTGGCTACAATGTTTCCGCCTGAAGGAGCATCATACCAGGTATAATTAACCTTTGTATCGGCATTGTCGATGGTCAGAGTTACGTTTTGGTTATAGCATACTTCCTGGTTTTGGAGTTCAGGCTTTTCTGGCGTAGGGATAACCTCGAGCTTTACCTCGTTCGAAATTACTGTTTGGCATGGGTTGTTGAATACTTTGCGGCGCACCCAGGTATTGCCGGTTAGTGGCTGACTTGGTGTGTAGTCGCGTTCAGTATTTGTGCCTGTGGCATCGGTAAATGTGCTTCCGTCGGTGCTTATCTCCCACAGGAAAGTATAAGGCGCGCCGCCGCCGCCTGCCGGATCACCTCCGGTAAACTTATCCGGTACAGCGCCCTCGCAGAAAACAGTTTTGGTGGTGCTGATGCTGTTGCCTGTTACTGCCGTAAGCACTTTAATGGAAACCTCCTCGCGTGGCAATGGGCTTACACAGCCTTTATCGCTAACCGTTTCTACATAGAACTTAGTATCGGAGGTAAGTGCATTGGGTGCCGTAAAAGATACGCCGTTGCCCGAGTTTAACTGCGAGCCTCCAGTTGCCTGGCTGTACCAACGGTAGCTAAAGCCGCTCTGCGGCGATTTAACTGTAAGCGTTGGCTTATCGTTCTGGCACACAGTCATGTCATCTACTTCCGGGATAGAAGGTAGTGAGTTAATGGTTACCACTTGCTCTGCCGTAGTGGAACTGCCGCACTCGTTCTGCACCGTAACGCGCACACGGTAAGTGCCTGCTGCCGGGAAGCTTATTTTTGGGTTAGCAGAACTGCTGTTCGTACCGCCGGTAAAGGCGCCGCCATTATCAACTGACCAGGTATAAGCGGAGATGGTGCCGTTATTAGAGCCCTTGTTCAGGCTATTGTTATAGTCTACCGTGTAAGGCCCGCAGTTTTCAAGGGTAGGGTTTTTAAAGGAAACCGTCGGGAGCCCTTTCACTACAACGTCTTTAGTGAATGTGCTAGACGAGCAACCATTGCTGGCTACCAGTGTGAGTTTGTAAGTTCCTATTCTAGTAAGCAAAAACACAGGGCTAGCGCTGTTAGCGTTGCCGCTTACGTAGTTATAGTGAGAGCTGTTAGCGTTGCCGTTGTTATACTTTACACTCCAGGCGTATGTCAGGTTGTAGCCTTTAGAGGTATTTACAGCGGTTACTTTAAGGTCTTCGCAGCTGTTGCCTTTATCAAGGGTTACATCAAATTTGGCATCGGCAGCCTCACGAATCACTACGCTTTTAATCACTTCATCCTCGCCGCAACCTGCTGTTATCGTTTTAAGGCGAACACGATAGGTGCCATCTTTTAGGAACTTAACACGGATAATAGCGGAGCTTCTTGTACCCTGTGTAAATACCCAATCAGTGCCTTCCACGCCATCAAGTACAGACCAGTCATAGGAGATAGGGCAGAGCTCTGGGTTTTCGATGTTCTGGCCAAAGGTAATCTCGTTTCCGGCGCAGTAGAGCGGTCCGCCGCTTACGGTAAAGTCAGCTTCTGTGCTTTTGTTGATTACAATACCCTCAATGGAGCCCGGTGTGCTCATCTTGGTGGCGCCGCACATGTACTCTGCACGTCCTTTTATACTGAAAGACTGCGTTGGCATGCTGCAAGAGCTTTCCACGAACGTGTGCACAATCTCTTTTTTGGCGATCATTTCGGCGTGTGTATATACCTCAGCCGGAGAGCCGTCGTCGAAGGTGAACGTATAAACCGTGTTATCGGGGTTAGACTCGATGGCTGAAACCGGGAAGCGGAATGTTACGGTTGGCTGCTCCGGGGAAAGGCAAGCTGTGGTGCTGCCGGGGTTACCCACCGAAAAGCCGGGGTTGCTTAGGTTGTATACTTTGTAGGTAGTGCTGGTTTCGCAGCCGCTGTTGTCGATAGCAGTGAAGGTAAGCACAAAGGAGCCGCGCGAAGTATAATTGTGTGTAGTGCCGGTAAAGTTCGCACCAAAAGTTTGAGTGGCAGTGCCGTCGCCCCAGTTTATGCGGTAGCCCGTATTAGTAGATTTAGTTGTGGAGTTGTTCTGTACCTGCAATGTGTAGGTAGAGCCCACAGACGAGCAGTTCATAAACGGCGAGCCAAATGGCCCGGCACCCGAATCAACAAGTGTGGCGTTAGCGTTACAGGGTGCCATTGTGCTGGCAGGCGTAGGCTTGCTGCTGAACACGCTGCTGTAAAACAATGCTTGCTTCTTGCCTTCTACCGCGTCAGCTGCCTGTGGCAGTGGGGTAGGGGCAGGGGTTTGGCCTGTTAATACAAGTAATGCATAAAGCAGGGGTAAAAATATTTTCATACGCGTCTGGTTTGCAACAACATTCTGCAAGTCTCCCTTGCCCAAACCCAAAAATCAGGGAACAAGTGGGAAATTGTAAGTACAATTCCTTAAATTGTACTTATTCAATAAATAATTTTATTATGCCTTTTGGTTACAGTTGTGCTATCTCTGAATTAATTTTGAAATTTATCATGAAAGCATACTTCTGTACTTATAGAGCAAAATTAATAATATTACTATATAATCAAACTAGAGATGTTGTTATTCTTGTGTATAGATTAGAATAGGGGAATTTATCGGAAGTGCCTGAAACTATACTAATATATAGTAAATTATATATTAATCGCCAAATTATTTGGATAGTGTTTTAGGGGTTAGGATTATTTAATGTGGTTACATCAAAATCTAATATTTGAACTTATCAAAGTAAGCTCTGCAGTGCTCTTATATTCATTTCAAGATTTTACAGAAGCGAAAAGCTGCTTAGCAGGCATAGGGTAAGCTAACGAAAGCCGGTTTGTGCTTAGGCATTTGTATCTATAAAAATATAGGCCCCAATGGGGCACTTATGGATTGCGGTTAGGAGGTATTTTCTTTACCGAAGGGCTGCTGGGCGTGGTGTTGGGTTTTTTATTAGTTTTCTATTATTACGCCGAAAACTGATGAAGTATAAAGCGAATCCAGAGAGTATGGTAATCATCCCGATTACAGAAAACAGCCTTAAAAGCAGATTGCCAAAGTTATCACGGCCCTCATAATCCATAGTATGCAGCATCCACAGAAAGTCGAAGGCACGCCACTTGTTATTTCTGAACTTGGTTACTTCGCCGCGCTCAGTGGCCACATAAACGGTGGTATTGGAGGGGTGCTCCATGGTAACGGCAAAAGCAGGCAATGGGCTTTCCCTGTATTCATGGTGCCTGCCAACGTTTTCTTCTGTTAAATACTCTGTCTTAATCACGTGCACCGGCTCATTAAAACTTTGGAGAGCCATTAACTCCGCTTCCTGTTCTGTTAAAGGCGCGCGCAATTCTCCATTGCCTGCCCAGGCTAGTTGCGTATGTAACTTAGGTTTGCCATGCTGATTTGCGAAGTATAGAATCTGGTATGCAGGTTTGCCTAAAACATCGATCAGCTTAACCGATTTTAGCGAGTCGGCTTGCGGAAGTTGGCTGAATACCTGTGTAGGAGCAACTAAATTTAAAGATGCTTCAAACGAAGAAGGTGCCTTTTTTTGATAGTCACCATGAATCTCATCAATATTAGACCAGCTAAAATATAAGCCGCCAGCCGTCCAAAGTATAAACTGTATACCAGTAAGCAAGCCCAAGTAGCGGTGTGCTTTACGGATAAACAGATGATTACGTCTTTTCATACCCAATTTTATGATCTTAAATTTATCTAAATCTGCGCAAAATTTTTAGAGTACTTCTAAATAAATATAATTGAGAATATGATCGACGTTTAGCTACTCAACATAGCAATATGAAAATAACTGTATTATTTTATTTTTATTTGTAACTAAATTAACTGAATTGAGTAATTAAGTTTTAAAAGTTAAATAAATTAAAATAAACGTTATATTTAATTGCTTTAAAGAATTAAGCTTCTACCTCAAACTTAAACCATTATAATAACCACCTAAGTTATACTGGGTTTTGTTATTTAATGTACTTATCAATGTTAAAAATGTAGTTAAGCATTGTTTGTTGATCTTGATTACATTTTTTTATCTGCTATTAATACCAGTCTCCCTGTAAAGCTTCGCGCTTTTGTTCCGTGTTGTGCCTTTTTAAACCTAATAAGCCGATAAATAAAAGGCTTCTTTAATTTAACCCTTATCCTATGTATTCAAACTTTACCCAATTTGCATTTACTGCTATCCTTCCTAAGAAAAATCTTTACCTATTTTTGGTTACCCTGCTTTGGGTGTGCTGCTATTACGATGCACAGGCGCAGGTAATAGTAAGCCAAAGAGCTGAGCCATACACTATTTCAGCGGATAAATATGTTAATGGGCCAGAAGCAGGTTTTACCAGCCTTGATGATGTGATAATAGAAGAACGCTTAGTAAGTGATTTCAAACATAGTGGAAATTTGATTATAGATTTACCTTCAGGTTGGGCATTTAAACCTACAGGCATAGCGGTAAAAGTAACATCTGCAGCCACTGATGTTACTTTTAATAGCTCAATTTCTGTAAATGGCAGTAAGATTACTATACCATTTACAGTGCAAGACACAGCTATTATATCCTCTATTGTAATTAGTGGATTAGCTGTTCAGGCAACTGTAGCTACTCCCTCACCAGCACCAAGAGATATAAAGCTTAATGCAAGAACACTTCAGGGAACAAGAAATCCAGTCAAAGGACTAGAAAATGCCTTTATAATCGCAAAAATCGCTCAAGTAGCAGGAGCACCCGCAAAGTTGAGCTTTGCTGAACAACCGGGGAATGCTGTAGTAAACGCCAGCTTAGATACCCAACCAATGGTTGAGGTAACTGATGCTGCCGGCAACAGGGTTACAAATACATATAATAACGAAGAGGTTAAGCTGGAAATAACTCCATCAACTAACCCTTATGGCGCTGTTTTAAAAAATGGCACAGCACCTTACCAAGCCACTGGCGCTACTTTTTCTAACGTTTCCGTGGATGAAGGGGGAGAGTATACCTTGACGGCTAAAATGGGGGATTTACAAGGAATAAGCAATGTGTTTACTGTCTCTAACACAACTGCAGTAATTAGCCAGGTGCAGGGTTGTGTTTTGACAGGTGCTACAGAGGGTGAAATTACGGTAACAGGCCAGGACTTTGTGCGTGCCTCTGTAGTTAGGGTAAATGGTTTTGATAGAGCAACAACGTATGTAAGCGGGCAGCAACTAACCGCAATGCTTACCGCTGACGATCTTGCCAGTGCAGATCCAATGCAGATATCAGTATTTACGCCCAGCCCCCCAGAAGACGGACTTGTATCAGGAAACTTCGGATTTACACCAACTTCAGGTTTGGATGCTGGCAATACCCAGGAAGTTACATGCTCTGAAAATGCAACTGGTACTAGCTTCCCGCTGGAAGCCACTGCTCCGGCAGGAACATATTCTTGGTCGTTTGTAAACGGGTTAGGAAGCATTTCAGATGACAGTGCGCTAAACCCAACCGTTGAGGTGAAAAGCGCCAGCGCTACGCTACGCCTAACTGTGACTACTACTAACGGGTGCACATTTTCTGATGATGTTGCGCTAACGGTAAAAACCATAAAAGAACCTCAACAGGAACCTTTGCTGGTTTCAAAGCAAACAAATGCCGCTAACAACATTTGGGAAATATCCATTGATTTATCGGAGATGAAAAGCATAAACCTAGGCTCAGATCCGGTTTATATGTGGTATACAAGCAATACGCCTGATGGAGACTGGGGAAACCCTGTGCAAACCACTGTAGAGAACAGGTTTGAGTTGATTAATCCGCCAACAGATCTTAAAGTACAGGCTCGCGTGCTGAATAGAGGGAACTGCCAGTTATATATGTTTGGCTTTGGTCAGGCTACTCCGCTTCCGGTAGAATTGATGAGCCTGAAAGCTGTAAAACAAGGAAATGATGCTGTCATAACTTGGGCTACAGCCATGGAGCAGAATAACAGAGGCTTCGAGGTAGAGGTTTCCACGGAAGGGTACATTTACAGGGCGTTAGGGTTTGTGCCTACTAAAAACGGGGATTCAAGTATAAAACAAGAGTATACTTTTAAGGATACAGAGAACGGCAAACATGGCACCCGCTACTACCGCCTTAAGCAGATTGATGAGGATGGAACAGTTGCTTTATATGGACCTCGGTTGGTGCTGTTTGAAGATGTGCGCAACCAGGTAAAAGCCTATCCGAATCCGTTTATAAACAAACTGAATGTAGATGTTGCTGCGGAGCAAGCCCAGGAAGTGCATATAACCATACATGACATACTGGGGAAAGTAATAACAGCGCGCAGCCTAAAGCTGGACAAAGGTACGACCTCCAGCATGTTTACCCTACCGGATAGCTTGCCTCGCGGGCTCTATATCTTAAAAGTACAGCAAGGCAACCTCAGCAAAACAGTTAAGGTAGTCAAAGAATAAACTAACAACGTGAAGAATTATCTCTTAAAGCGTCAGGTGGAGTGCCTGGCGCTTTAATAAGTGAAAAGAATAAACTCTCAAAACCTTACCTTAAGTATGTAACTACCACATCAAGAAAGGCACATGCAAGCAGTATTCTATGAAAAGTATGGAAATGCGGATGTTCTGCGATTTGGAGAGCAACCAAAGCCAGTGCCGAAGGAAAGCCAATTGCTAGTGCGTGTACATGCCACAAGCGTAAACCCAATTGATTGGAAAGTTCGTTCCGGACAATTACTGCCCGTTTCTGGCTTAAGTTTCCCTAAGATTCCGGGCAGGGATGTGGCTGGCGAAGTGGTAGCGCTTGGGAGCAAGGTGCTGGCTTTTGAGTCAGGAGACCGCGTGTATGGCATGGCAGACAATAAGCTTGGCGGCGCTTATGCAGAATATGCCGTTATTTCAGAAGAAACAGCGGTGCCTATCCCTGCTAACCTGGATTACCTGAAGGCAGCAGCAGTGCCTCTCACAGCCCTTACCGCCCTCCAAGGGCTGCGAGACAAAGGGGAATTAGCCTCAGGCGATAAAGTACTGATAAACGGAGCATCCAGTGGTGTGGGTACTTTTGCCCTACAGATAGCTAAGGCACTCGGAGCTGGCAAGGTTGTAGGGGTTTGTGGCACAAGCCATATAGAACTTGTAAAAAGTCTAGGTGCCGATGGAGTCATCGATTACACCAAAGACGACTTTACAGAAACAAGAAACTGCTATGACCTTATTTTTGATGCTGTGGCCAAAAGTAGTTATCTGGAAAGCAAAAGAAGCTTATGCCACCACGGCCGCTATGTAACAACTGTGCCCGACCCTAAAGACATAGCTTTCGGCTTTGCTTTCTCGGTGTTCTCAGATAAAAAACTGAAAGCGATTTTTACGGATGATAAAGGCGAGGACCTTGCCCTAATCAGTGCCTGGATTGAGAAAGGAAGCATAAAACCGATCATCGATAGCGTTTACCCGTTGCATGCGGCAGCAGAAGCTCATAAATATAGCGAGCAAGGCCATGCAGCCGGAAAAATAGTATTGCAGGTAATATAGCAAAGTCATATAGATATGGTATACCATGCGATTCTGCCCTCAGAAAATCTTTCGGCGTAATTTATACTTCTCTCTTCCCTTTACCCGATCAGAAACCCAATAGCCAAGCAGTTAAACAATAAGCTTAAAGGCGATATACTACTGAACCTTTGGCAATTTTTAGTAGCTTGTAGGGCTCAAACATCTCTTAACATATGTTCCGGAAGCTATACCTTATACTTGGCCTGGCGTTAAGCGTAGCAGCCTGCCAGCCGCAACCGCAGCGCGCCACCACTGAAGAGCAAAGCGGTAATTCATACTATTACCCGGGTGCCGGCGATGCCTGGGAACACCGCAAACCTGAAGACTTGGGTTTCGATGCGGCCAAACTTCAGGAAGCCGTGACTTGGGCTAAGCAACAGGAAACGCAGCAAATGCAGAAGGATTTTTCCACGCAGGCTGAGATCTTTGGGGAACCGCTTGGCCCTCTTCCCAACGACAGGGCATCTACAAACGGCATCATTCTTAAAAACGGCTATATCGTGGCCGAGTGGGGCGATACTGAAGCTGTAGACCCGACCTATAGTGTGGCTAAAAGCTTTCTTTCAACCATACTTGGGCTTACCCTGGATAAAGGCATGATTGAGGGTATAACCGACCCAGTGGCCAAGTATGTGCAGGACGGCGGGTACGCATCGGAGCACAACAAACCTATAACCTGGGAACACCACGCGCGGCAGACAAGTGAGTGGCAGGGCGAGATGTGGGGAAAGAAGGATGACTTTGTGGGAAAGGAAGCCTATGGCCGTGGCGAGCGAAAACCGCGCGAACTACAGCAGCCAGGCACCTTCTACGAGTATAACGACGCCCGCATTAACCGTTTTGCGCTTTCGCTGCTGCGCGTATGGCAGAAACCCTTGCCCGACGTGCTGAAAGACAAGATCATGAACCCAATCGGTGCGTCTGATACCTGGCAGTGGGTGCCTTACCGCAATTCTACGGTTGAGATTAACGGCCAAAAAATGCCTTCCGTTAGCGGTGGCACGCGTTGGGGCGGCGGCCTCTGGATTAGCGCCCGCGACGAAGCACGCTTTGGCTACCTGTTCCTGCGCAACGGCCGCTGGAAGGATAAGCAGCTTATCTCTGAAGAATGGGTGAAAGAGGCCACTACCTCTCGCGGCCCCGTGGGCCCAGACTATGGCTACCTCTGGTGGCTGAACACAGGTGGCGAGGCCTGGCCCGATGCACCCAAAACCAGCTACGCAGCCCTGGGCGCCGGGCAAAACACCATCTGGGTAGATCCTGAGCACGACATCGTTATAGTATGGCGCTGGCACGATGGCAAGCAAAATGAGTTATTTAAAAAGGTACTGGCCGCGGTGAAGTAATTGTTGGTTGTTGATTGTTAATCGTTGTATAAAATAACACCTGGGTACGGTGTGAGCGGACTCGCTCACATTATGGTAACTTTAAAATCTTTTTAACTGATTCTTCTGAAAAGTCCATTCAGGAGTTAGCAGTGGCCCTTGAAACGTAGTGTTATACCAAGGACTGAGATTTGGAGCGGTCGGGTTTTGAAGGATTTGAATCTCTTGGGCTGGCATGTAGCTTTGGGCAAGTATAAAAAGCTTCTCGCCTATTGCCTTGTTTTCGGCCATATCCAAAACAATGACTGCATGGCCGGGGCTACCGCCTTTAATGAACACATCTCCGATTTGTAAGTCGCTCAGGTCTGCTGGTTTCAGTTCTTTGGCAAGCGATAAAGTGCCGGCATAGGTAAACACCACGTGCAGGTAATCTTTAAAAGATGCGTAGCTCGTGGATGGTATACTTTTGTTAACCCAGCTGCATACGTTCCCTTTTACATTGATCCTGTACCCTTGCCGCCACTTGTTATAATCTGCTCTGAAACCGTTAGTGAAATTAAAGTGAATGTCGTTAAAGCGTTTTTGCTTAAATAAGTATTCGGCCCGCAAACGCATCACAGCATCGGCACATTGCTGTAAATCATACTTGCCTACGTCAATATCCAGCACCGCCTCATAAACACCATCGTTAGGCTTAACGGCACCATGATAGTAGTGCATCATAGCGCCATCCGGTTTGAGCTTGAAGTTCTGAAGATACGCTGCAAAGGAACCAACTTCTACGTTTACCCTCGTAAATCCTGCCGGCACCGGAAACCTTTCTGCTACTGTTTTACCTGCTGGGTTTACTGAAACTCCTGGCGTTGCGGAAGCATCACTTTGCTTTTCGGCCTTGATTTGTTCTGCGTTGGAGCTGCAGCAACTGAGCAGAAGTAAAAGGATTGGTGTGAGGTAGCGCGTCATACGTTCGTTTTTTGGAAGATATCATTAATCTGGCTCTATAACAAGGGTTTATGGTGAGCAAGACCTCGCAGCGTGCGCAGTTCCTGCGAGAGATTAACGTGCTAGAATGGCGAAATTGTTTGTGTAAAAGTTGAACTCTCTAACTCTTTAGGCACTCGCGGCCCCTCAGACACCGCGAGTGCCTGAAAACAAAACGGCTGCCCCAACAGGGGCAGCCGTTTTTCATACTTCATACTTCATACTTTACCGCTTAGTGCCTACAAACGCAGTGCTCACCAGCGATGCCCTCGAAGCGGGTATCCGTGCCTTCGTGCCAATCAAAGGCGGTGGCGTATTTATCGTTTTCCCACCAGAATTTGCCGGGCTTGCGCTCGTAGTTTCCGAGCTCGGCCATGGTGGCGGCATCGTAAAGGCGCCCGTTGATCATGGTATACTTTACGTGCTCCGAGTTCTGGATATCCTCAAGCGGGTTCTTGTCCAGCACGATCAGGTCGGCAAGCTTGCCTGTTTCCAGCGAGCCTATTTCTTTGCCCATGCCCAAATATTCGGCACCATTAAGCGTGGCCGCGCGAAGTGCCTCGTGGTTGCTCATGCCGCCTTGTTGCAGCATCCAGAGCTCCCAGTGTGCGCCAAGGCCCTGCAGCTGCCCATGGGCGCCCAGGTTTACTTTCACGCCGTTGTTTGTGAGTGCTTTGGCTGCTTTAGAAGTGGCGATGTGCCCGTTTTCATACTCCTCGTCGGGTACCAGCGTCACGCGGCGGGAGCGGCCATCAATAATAGAGCGAGGCGTAAACTTAAGCAGGCGGTCCTTTGCCCATACATTGGTTTTCTGGTACCAGTAGTACTCGCCGGAGTTACCGCCATAGTTCACGATAAGGGTTGGCGTGTAGCCCACTTCGGTGGCTTTCCAGAGTTCGGTTACGTCTTTGTAAACAGGCGCTACAGGTATGTTATGCTCAATGCCCGTGTGGCCATCCATCACCATGGTCATGTTATGGAAAAACGTGGAGCCGCCTTCCGGGTAAACGCTCATGTCCAGTTCACGGGCTGCCTCAATTACCTGCTGGCGCTGCTCGCGGCGCGGCTGGTTATAGCTCTTCACCGAGAAACCGCCCACAGCCTTTAGCCTGCGCAGATGCGAGCGTGCATCGTCCAGGCTATTGATCACGGCTTTAAAGTTGCCATCGGCACCGTAAAGTATGGTTCCTGTAGAGTAGATGCGCGGCCCAACCATCGCTCCGGATCTTACGGCTTCCGATTGGCTGAAAACCATTTCGGTGGTAGAAGAAGGGTCGTGGGTGGTTGTAACGCCGTAGGCCAGGTTAGCGAAGTATGACCATTGCTTCTGCGGGCTCATACCCAAACGGAAAGTGCCTAAGTGCGCGTGCACATCCACAATGCCTGGCATGATCGTTTTACCGTTTGCATCGATCACCTTCGCATCTTTCGGTACGGTTACATCCTTGCCGACTGCAATAATGCGGTTCCCGTCTACTACGATCGTTCCGCCTTCAATTACCTCATTGCCTTTCATGGTGATGATGCGGGCATTGGTAAAGGCTACTTTCCCTTCCGGGATATCGGTTTTCAGCTCCAGGCCAATTTTTATACCTGTGGTGTCAATGGCTGGTAACTCTGCGGGAGCGCCGGTCACAAAGGCGAAGCGGTCTTTCAGGTCATTCGAATAGTACTCATCGCCCAGCACCCAGTTCACCTTCTTGCTGTCTCCGGACCAGTGGATGCTTGTGCCGGCATCGCGGGTGAAGCGGGCTACCGGAACAGCCTTGGTGTCGGCGCTCAGGTCCAGGCCTGCGCCATTGGCGGTAAACGGAGCCACATAGCCGTTGAACAGCTCTACAAAGGCAATCCACTTGTTATCGGGGCTTGGGTAAAACTGGTCGGTATACTTGGAGGTATAGTGCGTTTGCGGCTCTTTGCCGTTTAGGGCCACACTCTTGAAAGCATACTTATCGCCCTCGCGCCCGGTAAAGAAAATCCTGTCTGAGGTGGCGTTAAATAGCGGTGTAGAGCCGTTTTCCTGCACCAGCGTGGCTTTGCCGCCATCGGCTGGCATAAAGTAAATGCCTTGCTGCTTGCCATGCGCGTAACCCATGTGGTTGTTGCCGCCATCCTTGCTGTATACTATGTACTTGCCGTTCGGCGAGAAGACCGGCTCGGTGTAAAAGCCTTTTTCGGTGGTTAGCTTGGTTGGCTTGGCGTTTTTCTTACGGATGTCCAGTTTATAGAGCGCTCCGAAGGCATCATCGTTCCAGGTAGAATATACAATGTACTTGCCATCCGGGGAGAAAGAAGGGTAGAACTCAAAATCCTGGCCGTTGGTAATGCGCTCCGGTTTGCCGTTGGGCAGTGCTTTGCGGTAAATGTAGCCGGCGGCATTAAATACAAGCGTTTTCCCGTCCGGTGAGGTTATGGCATGGCGTATGGCCTTTGCCGTGAATTGCTTTGGCGCGATGCCTCCGTCCTTGCTGTGGTCGTGGCGAACGGCTCCGGTAACATAGTGCGTAGCCGTGGCCTCAAACGGAATGTTGGTTACTTTTTGCGTAGCCACATCTACTTTGTTGATCTTTCCATCGGCCCAAAAAACGATGTTCTTATTGTCGGGCGTCCAGGAGAAGTATGGATATACGCCAAAAATAGCCCAGGATTCCTGCTGGTCGTGATTTAGCTTATCATAGATTGGCCATTGCTCGCCTGTCTGTATATCGTGCACAAACAGCACAGACTTGGTCCGCACCCTACGAACAAAGGCGATATACTTGCCATCGCGGCTAAGTACCGGACGCACCGCGCCGCCGTTACCTGTAATCACATTCTCTACCTCGCCGGTATGGCGGTCTACGCGCCGGATAACGTAGATCTGGCCGTTAGGGTCTTTGTTATACTCGAAGGTAGAGCCGCCGCTCATGTCCTCGGAGAAGTATACATACTTGCCGTCTGGCGATGCAAATGGCTCCCCGGCATCCTGCTGGTCGTTTTTGCGCTTGGTAAGCTGCACGCCCGTGCCGCCGGTGCGGTGGTACATCCACATCTCGCCGGCTCCCAACGAGCGGGTGTTGGTAAAGTGCTTGCGTGCCACAATATACTCGCCGTCGGGTGTCCAAACGGCGTTGTTCAGTAGCCTGAAGTTCTCATTGGTTATCTGCTTGGCCTCAGAGCCATCGCGTTTCATCACCCAGATGTTATCGCCTCCGCCTGCATCCGAGGTAAACGAAATATACTTGCCATCGGGGCTAAAGCGCGGCTGCACTTCGTAGGGCCGGCCTGTGCGCAATACTTTGGCCTTGCCGCCGGAGATGGGCATGATGTAAATGTCGCCGAGCATGTCAAATACAATCTCTTTGCCATCGGGGCTTACGTCCACGCTCATCCAGGTGCCTTCCGAGGTCGTTATCGCTATTTCTTTCTGCGGGCCGTGGGCTGCATCCACTTTCCACTTGGCGTCTTCTTTTTTGTCCTGAGCTTGTGCGGCGCCAACAGGAAGTGCCAGTGCAGCCGCCAGTAACATACTCAGGTAAGTATGCTTCGTCATGGGTAATAAAGGTGTAAGATTAGTTCAGCCTCTAAGGTAAGGATTTAAGCGCTCTCTAGAAACAGTGTTGCACGGCTAAAATAACACAAGCCGCTCAGCGAGAGTAGCTGAGCGGCTTGCGGTGCCTAATTTGGGCTGCGTTGGTTACAGCGACGGAAACTTGGATGGCTGCTGCCTGCCCTGTAGTTGCTCCAGTGCCTCTGCAGCAGTATGCACGGGCAGCTGGCAGGCCTTGTTATAGCAAACATACACCGTGGTCTTTTTATTGATGGAAGTCCGGTCTTGCAGAAGCGGCACTTTGCTGCCTTCGTTTATACTTCCGGTTAGTAAGGTGTTGGGCAGGTAAAACGAGCTAAGCTCGGCACGCATTTCCGGAGCTTTGGCGCCGACAATAGCCACCTCAGCCGTAGGCGTCAGCTTTAAGAAGAAAAGGCAGGCCCAATTACTCAGGTGGGTTGGCTCTTTGATAACCAATTCTTTCATACGCGCCAGCATGCTGTCTGATAACTCCGTGTACCGCGCCTCATCAAAGTATAAACCCAGGTAGTGCAGGTTGGTGGCCATAACAGAATTGGAGGACGGGATAACGTTATCAAAGATTTCCTTTTTGCGGGCGATGAGTTTCTCGGCACTCTTATCTGTAAAGAAGAACATGCCCTCTGCCTTGTCAAAGAAGTTTTGCAAGGTATAATCTGCCAGGTCTTTGGCCTCCTGTAGCCACTGCTCATCGAAAGTTACCTCGTAAAGGCGCAGGAAAGCCCGTATCAGCAAGGCATAATCTTCTAGAAAGCCGTCAATCGTGGCGTGACCTTTTTTATAGTTATGATAAAGCTTGTCGCTTTTTTTCAGCTTATCAAGTATAAAGTGTGCGTTTTGCAGTGCCAGGTCCACAAAGTGTTTGTTGCCGAAAACATAGTATGCATCGGCCAGCGCTTTTAACATTAGGGCATTCCAGGAGGTGAGTATCTTGTCGTCCAGACCAGGGCGGATGCGTTTGGCGCGCACGTCCATGAGCTGCTCTTTCCAGGTTTGCACCATGTCCTGCAGCACGTCCAGCTCCAGCTCGTTTTCCTTGGCAAACCTTTCATCAGAAATGCGCCGGTGAAGTATATTGCGGCCATGCTCAAAGTTACCGGCGGCCGTGGCGTGGTAATACTTCGAGAAAAGCGGCTCCTCAGACCCTAAGATCTCATGCAACTCATCCTTGGTGAACGTATAAAACCTACCCTCCTCGCCCTCGCTGTCGGCATCCAGGGAAGAGTAAAAACTGCCTTCGGTGCTCATCAACTCGCGCTCTACAAACCCGATCGTTTCGTAAACTACGTCATGGTACAACGTTTCACGTGTAGCCTGGTATGCTTCAGCGTAAAGCGTGATCAGCTGGGCATTGTCGTAAAGCATTTTCTCGAAATGCGGCACCAGCCACTCGGCATCCACAGAGTAGCGTGCAAAACCGCCACCAACCTGGTCGTATAATCCGCCGAAAGCCATTTCCTGCAAGGTGCGCTTCAGGTGTTCCAGGGCCTGCTCGTCTTGTGTGTGGTGGTGGTAACGGAGCAGAAAAAGCCAATCGGTGGGCATCGGGAATTTCGGAGCCGGAGCAAGGCCGCCGTGCTGCTTGTCAAAGCGTGTGCTGAAGTTGTAAAACATCAACCTGAAGTCCTCTTCGCGCAAACTGAGCTCGTCGGGTTTCAGGCCGTATGACTCCAGTTCGCTGCGGTTCAGGTGCTGGGCAAACTGCTCTGCGGAGGTATCCAGTTCCTTGCGGTTTTTCTCGTAAGCCTCGGCCACATTTGCCAGCAGGCTTACCCATTGCTGCGGCGGAAAGTATGTGCCGCCGTAAAAAGGTTTTGCCTCCGGGGTAAGTATAACGTTAAGTGGCCAGCCACCTTGCAGCCCCATTGCCTGAAGGGCATCCATGTACACAGCGTCTACATCGGGGCGTTCCTCGCGGTCAACTTTGATGCACACAAAATGCTTGTTCATGACCTCCGCGATCTTATGGTTCTCAAAAGACTGATGCTCCATAACGTGGCACCAGTGGCAGGCGGCATAGCCTATACTTACAATAATGGGTTTGTCTTCCTGCCTGGCTTTTTGCAGGGCTTCATGCCCCCAGGGGTACCAATCCACAGGGTTATAGGCGTGCTGCAGTAAGTAGGGGCTACTCTCTTTTATAAGTCTGTTGGGTTGTATTTCTTTTGCCATAGTTCTAGTAGTTCTGTAAAGCGCACTCCGGAAAGTGCTTCTGCTTTAAGTATACTTTTTATGTACGAAAGAAATATTCTAAACGAAAGCTATTTAGTGCAAATTATAGGCATACGCACTGCAGAAGTATGCTTTCTGGCTCAGCTACAAGTATAACATCTGGTTTAAACCTGTTAGCGCGGCTTATTGCTAGCTGCACTCCCGGTGATAAAGTGTCGGGCAGAAATTGTATTACTTAGTCAGTTGCGCTAGTAGCAGTTGCATCTCGGGCTCTGCGTTGAAAGTATACTTTTGCTGCAGCGTTTGGAGCTGCTCCAGGGTGCTTCTTAAAAAGGCCTGATGCGCCTCGGAACCAGGGTGAAATGGCTTGTGCGCTGCTGCTTTCTGTATTTTTTGCCATTGGCCCATGAACTGCCTGAACTCAGGCGCATAGTATGCATCCACAAATTTCTGCCAGATGTAATCTTCTGCCACGGCGGTTGGGTGCAGCATGTCCTCCTTGTAGAAGCGGTAATCGCGGAGGTCGTCCATCATAATCTCATACGCCGGGAAGTATAAAACATCGGCATGCGCTTCCTCCAACTGGTGGCACAGCACGCGTAAGGTGGCTTTGCTCACGCTGTTCATCGGGATGGTTTCTTTGATATGGCGCACCGGGCTTACCGTTAGGAGTATCTTGAGGTCGGGGTTGATCAGTTTCAGCAAGCCATACATATCCTCAAAGGCTAGCCTGGCTTCCTCAGTGCTCAATAAAACCCTGCTAAACTGTTTGGCCGGCAGCTTGTGGCAGTTGGCTACCACCTTCCCGCTCTGAGCCAGGCGGTACGCCACAGCCGTGCCAAGCGTAATGATCAGTAAAGAGGCCTGTTGCAGTTGTTCGCTGGTTTGCTGCATGCGCTCCTGAATCATGTGCAGCAACTCCTCTTTGTCCGGGCTCGACAGGGAGGAGTGTAGGTCGTAGGCGTACCAAATGCCGTTATGCTGCACCAGATTGTTCTCGAAATTATAGGGCTTGCCCGAAGCAGCTTTCAACAGCAGGCAAACCGATACCGGGTTAAAGATGGTACCGAACGGGTTTACCAGCGCATTTACTTTGTGCTGCTGCAGCTTGCTGCCAATTACCTCGGCAAAGCAGGAGCCCATTGTCAGCACCTGGTGCTGCAGCATAAGGTTTAAGTCTGATTTCGAAACCTGAACTTCTGTGCGGAACATAAGATTAACGGCCTGGTTTTTTGATTATACGTGAAGTATGGATAAAAAAAAGCGTCCTGCCAGTAACGGCAGGACGCTTGTAGTAGTCTTCTCGGAATGCTTATTCACCAACAACGTTGAAGTTGATCTGGTGCTTCACTTCTTTGTGCAGGTTCAGCGTAGCAGTGTATTCGCCGGCTGTTTTCACATCCTGGTCGAAAGTGATGCGCTTACGGTCTACATCGTATCCTTTAGCCTTAAGGGCCTCAGAAAGCTGCAGTGTAGTAACTGAACCGAAGATCTTGCCAGTCTCACCAACTTTAGCCGGAAGCTCAAGCGTGATATCACCGATGCTGTTAGCCAGCTCCTGTGCATCGTTCTTAATTTTCTCAGCTTTGTGAGCAGCCTGACGGATGTTCTCAGCTACGATTTTCTTGTTAGACTTGTCAGCCAAAACAGCTAGTCCTTGTGGGATCAGGTAGTTACGGCCATAACCTGGCTTTACCTCAACGATATCGTTTTTGTAGCCCAGGAATTTTACGTCATCTTTAAGTATTACTTCCATCGTGTGCTCTCCTTATTTTAAAGAATCTGTAACATAAGGTAAAATAGCAAGGTGTCTTGCTCTGGCAACCGCCTGAGACACTTTACGCTGGAACTTTAGGCTGGTGCCTGTAAGTCTTCTTGGAAGGATCTTACCCTGCTCGTTCACGAACTTCAGCAGGAAGTTACCATCTTTATAGTCGATATACTTGATACCGCTCTTCTTGAAACGGCAGTATTTCTGACGGTTTTCTTGTTTGTGTACTCTTTCGTTAACTAAGCTCATTATCCTTTAACCTCCTCTTTTTTAGCTTGTGATTTGAACTCGCCATTTCTTCTACGCTCGTTGTAAGCCACAGCGTGCTTATCAAGGGCAGTAGTTAAGAAACGCACTACTTTTTCATCACGGCGATAAGCCAGTTCAAGAGCGTCTACAACGTTACCTGGAGCTTTGAACTCAACCAGGTGATAGAAACCTGTAGACTTCTTCTGGATCGGGTAAGCCAATTTGCGAAGACCCCAGTTTTCTTCGTGGATAATCTCGGCGCCATTTTCCTTAAGCACCTCTCTGAACTTCTCGACCGTTTCTTGCATCTGCGCCTCGTTCAACAGAGGAGTCAGGATGAAGACAGTTTCGTAATTTCTCAATTCCATCGGTTCGATTTATGGTTATAATTTTAGCCTGCAAAGGTAATTCTCTTATTTTTATTTAACAAGCGCTACAAAGTATAAAATTGTAAAAGGAAGCAAATATAGAGTGTGTCTACTTTTAACTATCGCAAGCCTCCTGTACTTTTACATTCAATTTCTGTGTATACAATAGCAGCACTGTATAAAGGTATAATCGAAGAGAAAGATTTTTAAACAGAGTAAAAATGTATTTATATAAGTGCATCTCCTTCGCGGGTAGTATAAGATTCACCATCAAATAAGTGCAAAAACAAAATAGGAATATATTGTCTGTTTTTAGGGTTTTACCAATGAGCAAACTGGCCTATTACAGCAACTTTTATTTAGAATGAATTTAAATAAAAAGCCTTAAAAATCGTCAGAGACAAGATTTTAGTAGACGACAGGGGTAGGGGCGAGCGATCGTGCCATCAGGTCCAAATAATAAACTTATTCTATTTGATTAATGGAATTCGCATAGTAGATTTGTGGCCGTAAAGTAAATTCACCATATACTAAACACACACAAGTGATCTTGGCTATGATTGGCTGTATACTTAAATCTAAAATTAAAGTCCTTTACACCTTCTTGTTTGCCCTCGTGGTTTCATTTGGTGCGTTAGCCCAAGAAGCCAGTGAGCAGGCAGATATTGCAACTAAAGGAGTGACGCCTGGAGCAACTGAAGGCGCAGAAGTGTCTGGAGGAGACCCAGCGGTAATTTCGGCTGGAGAAGCCCTGTTTAAAAACAACTGTGCTGTTTGCCACTCTGCCGGCAGTGATGTGATTGTGGGCCCCGGTCTACAAGGCGTTAACGGTAGACACAGCGAAGCATGGCTGATTAAATGGATCAAAAACTCGCAGTCGCTGATTCAGGCTGGTGACGCTGAAGCGATTGCTGTCTATGAGGAGTATAGCAAGCAGGCGATGCCGTCTTTCGCTTTCTCTGATGACGAGGTTAAATCCATTTTGGCTTACATCGAATCAGGTCAGGGCGTAGTTTCTGCTCCAACGGAAGGACCAGAAGGTGCAACTGCCGGGGAGAATGTTGGTACAGACGCTATCGGTGCTGTTGGTGGTTACCTGGACATTGTTCTGGTGGTGCTGATCGTGGTGCTGATCGTGTTGGTAGTTACCTTGTTGCTGATCACCTCGTTGCTGAGAAACTACCTGAATAAGAATCGCACGCTTAACGAGTACGATGCTGAGGTTGTTAACCAGCGCTTCGATTTCTCTAAGATCTACAAGTCTAAGGCTGTTCGCACACTGGTAGTGTTAATATTTGTTGTAGTTGTGCTGGACCTGACGCTGGATAAGGTGATGGGTATTGGTATACAGCAAGGGTATGAGCCTAAGCAGCCAATCGCGTTCTCGCACAAACTGCATGCTGGTGAGCATCAAATCAACTGTAATTACTGCCACTCAACTGTTTATAAGAGTAAGAGTGCTAGTATTCCTTCTGCAAATATCTGTATGAACTGCCATAGCCAGATCAAAACAGAATCTCCTGAAATCCAGAAAATCTACAGAGCCATTGAGCGCAACAGGCCGATTGAGTGGGTTCGTATCCACAACTTGCCTGACCTGGCATACTTTAACCACTCGCAGCACACGCAGGTTGGTGGTATTGAGTGCCAGACTTGCCACGGTCCGATCCAGGAAATGGATGTAGTGTACCAATACTCTCCACTAACAATGGGCTGGTGTATCGACTGTCACCGTGAGACGCCTCTAAATACTGAAGGCAATGCTTACTACGACAAGCTGGTTGAACTTCATGAAGAGTCTTCCAAAGGAGCCTTTACAGTGTCTTCTAATGGTGGTACTGAGTGTTCTAAGTGTCACTATTAATTATTATCGATTTCAATTAAGTATTCGAGTTTTCTAGATATAATATGCAAGACAGAATAAAATACTGGAAAGGAATTGAGGAGTTGGACAACACTCCGGAATTCGAAAAGAATGCTCATAATGAGTTTCCAGAATTCCTGCCGGTTAATGAAGCAGAAGGAGGGGAGGCCAACGGAAAGACACGTCGTCGCGATTTCCTGAAACTTCTCGGGTTTAGTATGGCTGCCGTATCACTGGCATCATGCGAGGCACCAGTGCGTAAGGCTATCCCTTACCTTAATAAGCCAGTAGATGTTGAGCCAGGTGTTGCAAACTGGTATGCTTCTACCTATTACCAGAATGGTGATTACAATAGTATTCTTGTTAAAACACGTGAGGGCCGCCCTATTAAAGTAGAGCCGAACCCTAGCTCATCGCTAACGCCGATGGGTACTAGCCCACGTGCACAAGGTTCACTTTTAGGACTTTATGATAACAATCGTCTTCGTTTCCCGCTTATTAAAGGCAAGGAAGCAAAGTGGGAGGAGGTAGATAAGCAAATCAAGTCTCGCCTTGCCAGTGTAAGCGGTAAAGTGGCATTTGTTTCTTCTACCATTATCAGCCCATCCACACAAAAACTGATCAATGAATTTGGTGCTCGTTTCTCAAACTTCGAGCACGTAACATACGATGCTAACTCGGCCTCAGGGCTATTGCAAGCCAACGGCGGCGTAATACCAGGGTATGACTTCAGCAAAGCAAATGCTATTGTTAGCATCAACGCGGACTTCCTTGGTACTTGGTTAGCCCCTGTTCCATTTGCGAAGCAGTACATCAAAAACAGAAAAGTAGATGCTGATAGCCCGAGCATGTCTCGCCACTATCAGTTTGAGACAATCTACTCACTGACAGGTGCCAACGCCGATGTGCGTGTGCCTATCAAACCGTCAGAAGAGGCAGCTCTTGTTTCTGCTTTATATAAGGCTATCACTGGCCAGGGTACTGCAACTGGTGCCATGGCTGACTCCAAAGTACTTGCAGCAGCAGTAAAGGACTTACAGGCAAACAGAGGTAGAGCCCTTGTAGTTTCTGGTTCAAATGATCCTGGTGTTCAGGCAATGGTAACTGCTATCAATGCTGCTTTGGGTGCTGAAGGCAATACCATTGACGCTGCTCCGATGTATGTGAAGCAGGGCAATGATGCGGATATGATCCGTCTGATCAACGAAATGAATGCAGGTTCTGTTGGAGCTGTGTTCTTCTACAATGCTAACCCGGCTTACAATCACCCACTTGCTGCCAAAGTAGTAAGCGGCCTGAAGAAAGTTGGGTTAACAGTTTCTTTTGCTGATAGAGTAGAGGAGACAGCTGCAAATGTAGAGTTCGTTACCCCAGATAACCATTACCTGGAATCTTGGAATGACTTTGAGCCTAAGAAAGGCTTCTTGAGCTTAGCGCAGCCAGCGATCAGCCCAATTTTCACAACTCGCCAAATGCAGGACAGCCTGCTAGTATGGAATGGCAGCAATAGCGATTTCTACGAGTATATGCGCAACAACTGGAGATCAGTAGCTGGAGGAGGAGACTTCAACAAATTCTGGGAGAAAGCTGTGCATGACGGTGTGCTGGAAAATGGCGCTACTTTACTAACAGCAAAAAGCATGGCCCCGGCCTCTACGTCTGTAAAGACGATCAAGCCAAGCGCCATTGAAGCAGTTATCTACGAAAAAGTTAGCATCGGTACTGGTGATTTGACTGGAAACCCGTGGCTGCAAGAGTTACCAGACCCAATCTCTAAAGCTACTTGGGGTAATTACGTAGCGATGCCACGCAGAATGGCCGAAGAGATGAGTGTGGTGCAGGGTGATGTGCTGAAAGTTACATTAGCTAATGGTCAGAGCATTGAATTGCCTGCCTTAGTACAGCCTGGCCAAGCAAATGGTACAGTAGCAATTGCCATGGGTTACGGACGTAATCTAGAGTCGATGCCGGTAGCGCAAGGCTTGGGGGCAAATGCTTATCCAATTGCAACAGTAATAGACAACTCTGTACTATACACCGGTCCGGTAACGCTGGAAAAAACTAACTCGACTTCACCAATTGCACAAACTCAGACACACCACACGATCATGGATCGACTGGTGGTGCAGGAGAGCACATTGGCCAAGTATAAAGAAAACCCGAAGGATGTAACAGAGTATATCAGGGTGGCTACGCATGAAGGCCCTGCTAAGCCTGCTACTATCTCTCTTTGGGATGACTACGAGTATAAGAACCACCATTGGGGAATGGTAATCGACCTGAACTCATGTATCGGTTGTGGGGCTTGTACCATGAGCTGTAATGTGGAGAACAACATTCCGGTAGTAGGTAAAGCGGAGGTTCTGAACCGCCGCGAAATGCACTGGATGCGTATCGACAGATATTATAGCGCGGTTGAACATGAGGAAAAGGATTATGCTACAATGGAAGACCCGGCTGAAAACCCTTCAGTTATCTTCCAGCCAATGCTTTGCCAGCACTGTAACCACGCGCCATGCGAAACGGTTTGCCCGGTAGCCGCTACAATGCACAGCTCTGAAGGTATTAACCAAATGGCATACAACCGCTGCGTAGGTACACGTTACTGCGCAAACAACTGCCCTTATAAAGTACGTCGCTTTAACTGGTTCTCTTATGCCAACAACGATAAGTTTGGCTTTAACGAGGCAATGAATAGCGATTTAGGTAAAATGGTCCTTAACCCAGACGTAACAGTGCGTGGCAGAGGTGTTATGGAGAAGTGCTCTTTCTGTGTGCAGCGTGTGCAGCTAGGTAAACTGGAAGCTAAGCGTGAAAACAGAAGACCTAAGGACGGTGAAATTGTTACAGCTTGTGCTCAGTCTTGCCCTACGGAAGCAATTGTTTTCGGAGACATGAAAGATCCGGAAAGCCGTATTTCAAAGACACTTGCGCGTCAGAATGGGGAGCGTGCTTTCCACGTACTAGAGGAGCTTAACACGCAGCCAAACGTAACGTACCTGACTAAAATTAGAAACTTAGCTTAATATTAAATTTCGATAGCGTTATGCAGCATGTATCTCCGATAAGAGAGCCTCTTGTAACGGGGGGGAAAACATACCATGACATCACGGAAGATGTCTGCAGACAAGTGGAAGCAAAGCCCAATGCACGTTGGGCGATTGCTTTCGGTGTGTCTTTAATTGGTCTTGCTATTTTCTTCTACTCCGTTTACCGAACTCTGTGGTTTGGTATTGGCGAGTGGGGCCTTAATAAAACTGTAGGCTGGGCATGGGATATCACCAACTTCGTGTGGTGGGTAGGTATTGGCCACGCCGGTACGCTAATCTCAGCCGTATTGCTTCTTTTCCGTCAGAAATGGCGTAGCTCTATTAACCGTGCAGCCGAGGCGATGACCATCTTCGCCGTAATCTGCGCCGCGATGTTCCCTGTACTGCACATGGGCCGTCCGTGGTTAGCTTACTGGGTACTTCCATTGCCAAACACGTTTGGCTCGCTTTGGGTTAACTTTAACTCACCGCTTCTTTGGGACGTATTCGCGATTTCAACTTACTTCTCAGTATCACTTGTTTTCTGGTACATTGGTCTAATTCCTGACTTTGCTACCATCCGTGACCGTGCTACCGGTCCGATTGCGAAACGAGCGTATGCCATACTTTCAATGAACTGGACTGGTTCCGCGAAATCATGGTCACGTTATGAGACAGTATCCCTGATCCTTGCCGGTGTGGCAACCCCACTGGTACTTTCGGTACACACTATTGTATCCATGGACTTTGCAACTTCTGTAATCCCTGGATGGCACACAACAATCTTCCCTCCATACTTCGTGGCAGGTGCGATCTTCTCTGGTTTTGCCATGGTGTTAACCCTGATGATCATTACCCGCAAAACTTTTAAGCTGGAAGATTACATTACACTGGAGCACGTTGAGTCGATGAACAAAGTAATCATCGTAACGGGTTCGGTTGTAGGTATCGCTTATACTACTGAGTTCTTTATTGCATGGTATTCTGGTGTAGAGTATGAGGCATACGCATTCATCAACCGTGCATTCGGTCCTTACTGGTGGGCTTACTGGTCAATGATGACTTGTAACGTAATTACCCCACAACTTTTCTGGTTCAGAAAAATCAGAAGAAGCTTAACAGCTACATTCATCATTTCCATCTTCGTGAACATTGGTATGTGGTTTGAGCGTTTCGTAATTATCGTTACCTCGCTTCACAGAGACTACCTTCCATCATCTTGGGCAATGTTCTCTCCTACAATGATTGATGTGGGAGTTTATGTAGGAACCTTCGGATTGTTCTTTACGCTGTTCTTCCTGTTTGTGAAATTCTTCCCTGTTGTAAACATGGCCGAAGTGAAAGCTATCCTGAAGTCTTCTTCTGAAGTTCCTCAAGGACATCATAACCATGCAAACTCGATGCACGGCACAACATCAGAATCAACAATAAAAACACATCACAATGAATAAGAAGTTTGTTCTAGGTATATATGATGATGAAGATGTGCTGTTGACAGCCATCGAAAACATCCGCGCTGCCGGTACTAAGATTTACGAGGTGTTTTCCCCTTACCCAATTCATGGAATTGATGATGTGTTAGGCATAAAGCGCTCAAGACTCCCGATCGTAGCATTCTTTTGCGGGCTGTTCGGAACATCGTTCGCCCTGTGGATGCAGATCTGGATGCTAGGATTTGACTGGCCAATGATTATTGGTGGTAAGCCACACATTGCGCTGCCATCTTTTATTCCGGTAACTTTTGAGTTAACTGTACTTTGTGCTGCATTCGGAATGGTTATTACCTTCTTCATTGTAAGCAAGTTAAAGCCGACTTTACGAGTTAATATGTTCGATAAGCGCTCAACAGACGATAAGTTTGTAATGGCGATAGAAGTTAAAGATGGCGTAACCGATATGGCCGCTCTAAACGAACTGCTTCGCTCTAATGGTGCCATTGAAGTTAATGAGAAGGAGGTAGTAAAATAATGAAAAAATTTACATCACTAGGTTTAAAAGCCTCTACTATACTTTTCTCGTCTGCCGTGTTTTTTGCATGCAGCAATGAGCAAGAACCAGGTCTGGAGTATGCTCCGGATATGTACCACTCAATTCCTCTTGACCCTTACTCTCAGATTAAAGAGAATAAGTTTAACCCAGGCGGAATGAATATGCGCGAACCTGCAAAAGGTACTGTAGCACGTGGGAAAGAAGGATATAACTTATATTTATCAGTTGATACAGCTGAGGTAGCAGGCGTTGAATTAACGAACCCGCTGGCTGCATCAAATGCAAACCTGGCAGAAGGTAAAGTACTTTATACACGTTTTTGTGCTCCTTGCCACGGTGAGCAAGGTGATGGCCAAGGTTTGGTAGGCGTGAAATTCAAGGGTGTCCCTTCTTACTCTGCTGGCCGTGTGGCTGAGCTGCCTGCCGGACATATTTTCCATGTGATTACCAATGGTAGAGGCCGTATGATGCCGCATGGCTCACAGGTTAACCCAACTGAACGCTGGAAGATCGTTATGTACGTGCAGCAATTGCAGAAAGGCGAAACCAATGTTCCTGCAGCAGGTGCAGAGGCAGAAGATACAGCAGCCGGGGAGTCTATCACAGATAATCCTGTAACGGGCACTGAAACCCCTAATAACTAAGTCTAAGGCATAATTAATAGGATAATGACAGAAGAAAGACTCATCATTTCCAGAAAAACGAACAATAAGTTTTTCTTAATGATAGCTGTAGGTATAGTTTTGCTTATAGCAGGTATCATTTTAATGGCCACAGGCGGGGGAGCAGAGCACCATGCTGAAGGGCATGGAGAAGCCGCTGCAGCAGGCCATGAAGCTGCATCTTGGGGAAAGCGTTTATTCATGAACCTATGGTTAAATAACGTTTACTTCACAGGTATAGCGCTTATCGGTACATTTTTCGTTGCCGTACAATACGTGGCTTACGCAGGATGGTCAGTATTGATCAAGCGAATTCCAGAAGCCCTAAGCTATTACCTGCCGATAGGGGGGGTATTAATGTTATTAATTTTCTTATTTGGCTCTCATGATATATTCCATTGGACGCATGAGTACCTATATGATGTAAACGATCCTAGATACGACCCAATCATTGCTGGTAAATCTGGCTATTTGAATACTGCATTCTTCCTAATCAGAATGGTTGTATACTTTGGGCTATGGATCATGTTTTTCATGTGGTTAAGAAAGAACTCCATCAATGAAGATATCCATGGAGGGACTGATTATTACCATAAAAGCATTCGCATTTCAGCGATGTTCCTAGTGGTATTCGGTATCACTTCTTCAACTTCAGCCTGGGACTGGGTACTTTCAATCGATACACACTGGTTCTCTACTATGTTCGGTTGGTATGTATTTGCAAGCTGGTGGGTATCAGGTTTGGCAGCTGTAACATTAACGGTAATCATTCTAAAGCAGAATGGATACCTGAAAATGGTAAACTCAAACCACCTTCATGACTTAGGTAAATTCGTATTTGCCTTCTCCATTTTCTGGACATATATCTGGTTCTCCCAGTTCCTATTATACTGGTATGCCAACATCCCGGAAGAGGTAATCTACTTTATCGATAGATTAGGTGGAAATGAAGGACACTATAAGTGGGTTTTCTTTGTTAACCTGCTTGTAAACTTTGTATTCCCATTCCTTGTTTTGATGACAAGAGATGCAAAGCGGCAGATGATTATGCTGAAAATTGTATGTATTGCCATACTTGCCGGTCACTGGTTAGACTTCTATCTTATGATGATGCCAGGTACTATGCGTACTTCAGGCGGCATTGGATTCATCGAAATTGGAACGGCTCTTACCTTCTTAGGTATTTTCCTACTGGCCTTTACGAAAGGGTTGACAAAAGCATCTTTGGTGCCGGTAAACCACCCGTTCTTAGAGGAAAGTGTTCATCATCATGTTTAGAGATTATACTAAAAGCGTTATATAATGATTACGTTCGCCATAGTTTTATCCGTCCTTCTTCTTTTTATAATTCTTTTCCTGCTTTTCAGGATAGGAACACTGGCTTCAATTTTTAGAGGCTCTTCAGAACGTGCTGCGGGTACAACTAAAACCAGCAATCGTGTAAACGGTACGCTTCTTCTTCTTTTCTTAATAGGAGGTGGGGCAGCTTTTGCATGGTCTTTCGCAGATGCGTGGGACACAATGAATCTTCCGTTGGCCTCTGTGCACGGAGAGTGGACAGATAATCTGTTCTGGACAACTATGATTGTCATCGGAATTGTATTCGTGATAACTCAAATCCTGTTGTTCTTTTATTCTTATAAGTACCAGCACCAGGATGACAAGCGTGCTTATTACTACCCTCACAATAACAAGCTAGAGATTATTTGGACTTTAATTCCAGCTGTTGTGATGGCCGCGCTAGTGTTTGGTGGCTGGAAAACATGGACCAACATAACAAGCGCAGCTCCTGAAGACGCCGTTGTTGTGGAAATCATGGGTAAGCAGTTTAACTGGATGGTGCGTTACCCTGGAGCAGATGGTAAGTTAGGTGTTGCGAAGCACACATTAATTGATGCAACAAATGAGTTCGGTGTTGATTTTTCTGACAAGAACTCTCATGATGACATCATTAACCCGCTGCAGATCCACGTACCAAAAGGCAAGCCAGTGCTTCTCAAAATACGCTCTCGTGATGTAATTCACAGCGTGTTTATGCCGCACTTCCGCCTCAAAATGGATGCGGTTCCAGGTATGCCTACTAAATTTTGGTTTGTGCCTAGCAAAACCACATATGAAATGCAGAACGAAACGGGAAACCCAGACTTCAAGTATGAGCTTGCTTGTACAGAAGTTTGCGGCCGCGGTCACTTTGCAATGCGTTATGTGATTATTGTTGATGAGCCAGAAGATTATGAAGCCTGGTTAGCTGAGCAAACCCCTTTTGCGGAGCAGAATCCTCAAGTACTTGCAAAGTTCTCTAACGAAGCTTCGTCGCAGCTTGCCGCGAAGACAAATGCTGAGCCTAAGGCAGAGGAAGTTAAAACTGAGTTGTAGCATTTAAATACTTTTGACTATGTCTAGTACAGATATTTCTATCAACGAGGAGGTGCATCATGCTCATGAAGAGCACGATCATCATCACGAGCAGAACTTTATAGAGAAGTACATCTTTAGCCAGGACCATAAAACTATTGCAAAGCAATTTTTATTTACTGGTATTGCCTGGGCGTTTATTGGTGGATTCTTATCCATACTTTTCCGTCTTCAACTTGGTTGGCCTGAGGCTACATTTACCTTCCTGGAGCCTATTTTAGGTGGATGGATTGAAAATGGTAAACTGAATCCCGAGTTTTACCTGGCATTGGTTACAATGCACGGTACAATCATGGTATTCTTCGTGCTAACTGCTGGTTTGAGTGGTACATTCTCAAACTTCCTGATTCCGCTACAACTTGGAGCGCGTGATATGGCTTCAGGATTTATGAACATGCTTTCATTCTGGATCTTCTTCCTGTCAAGCATTGTTCTTTTTTCTTCGTTGTTTATTTCAACGGGTCCTGCAGCAGGTGGTTGGACAGTATATCCACCATTAAGTGCCTTGCCAGAAGCTATTCAAGGTTCAGGTGATGGTATGACCATGTGGCTCATTGCCATGGCTTTATTTATTGTTTCTCAGTTGCTGGGTGGTGTTAACTATATCACTACTATTATCAACTTAAGAACAAAAGGTATGTCGATGACAAAGATGCCACTTACAATTTGGGCATTTTTCCTGACAGCCATACTTGGTCTTCTTGCATTCCCGGTATTGCTTTCAGCTTCGTTGCTGCTGATTTTTGACCGTAGTTTCGGTACAAGCTTTTTCCTTTCAGATATTTACATTGCCGGACAGGCCCTGACGAATACAGGTGGTAGCCCAATCCTATTCCAGCACTTGTTCTGGTTCCTTGGTCACCCGGAAGTATATATAGTAATTATGCCTGCGATGGGTCTGGTTTCAGAGGTAATTGCCACCAATTCACGTAAACCTATTTTTGGTTACCGTGCGATGATTGGCTCCCTGATCGGTATATCTGTACTATCTTTCGTTGTGTGGGCTCACCACATGTTTGTTACGGGTATGAATCCATTCCTGGGGTCAGTCTTTATGTTCCTTACCCTGATTATTGCAGTACCGTCAGCGGTAAAAGTATTTAACTGGATCGCTACACTATGGAGAGGTAATATACGCTTCACAGCGGCTATGATGTTTGCCATTGGTTTCGTATCCCTGTTTATCTCAGGCGGTCTGACAGGTATAATTCTAGGTAACTCATCGCTGGATATTCAGCTACATGATACATACTTTGTAGTTGCTCACTTCCACCTTGTAATGGGTGCAGCTGCTTTCTTTGGTATGTTCTGCGGTGTTTACCATTGGTTCCCGAAGATGTTTGGTAGAATGATGGATGAGAAGCTTGGTGCTGTGCATTTCTGGCTTACATTTATTGCCGTATACCTAGTGTTTATGCCAATGCACTACCTGGGCATAGCTGGTTTCCCAAGAAGATACTATAACTGGACTGGTTTTGAAACATTCAATATCTTCACAGATATGAATACGTTCATCAGTATCTCAGCTATTTTGGGCTTCTCAGCGCAGTTTATTTTCTTATTCAACTTTATTTACAGCATATACCGCGGCCGTAGAGCATCAGCTAACCCATGGCATTCTAACACGCTTGAGTGGACTACTCCAGCATTGCCAGGGCATGGTAACTGGCCAGGTGAGATACCGGCAGTTTACAGATGGCCATATGATTACAGCAAGCCGGGTGCAGCCGAAGATTATATTCCACAAACAGTTCCTTTCTCTCAAACGGCATCTTCAAACCTGCCGCATGAGAGAGAACTTGAATAGCTTAATTGATGGCTAGCAAATCTTTTCAGTACAAAAGATTTAGAAATATTGGATTATTGACGGTCTTTGCCGTCTACTTTCTAATATTAGTCGGAGGGATCGTTCGGAGTACAGGATCAGGTATGGGTTGCCCAGACTGGCCTAAGTGCTTCGGAAGTTGGGTTCCTCCGACTGATGTTAGCCAATTACCAGAAGACTACCTAGAAGTATACAAGCAGAAACGAATAGAGAAAAACGAGAAGCTTGCCGGATATTTAAATAAGCTTGGCTTTGAAGAATTATCTGCCAGTATCTTTTCTCATCCGAGCCAGTTTATTGAGACGGAATTTAACGTTACAAAAACCTGGATCGAATATATAAATCGTTTGGTGGGTGTGCTGATAGGTTTTTTTATTTTATGGACGCTAATTGTTGCTGTTCCATATTTAAAAAAGGATAAGACTGTTTTTTACCTTTCATTGATCAGTTTTATTTTAGTAGGTGTTCAAGGTTGGTTAGGTTCTATTGTCGTATCTACAAACTTACTGCCTGTTACTATCACTGTTCACATGGCTCTGGCCCTTATTATTGTGGCCATACTGCAATATGCTGTGGTGAGGGCTCATAAAGATGATATTACAGCAGACCTTAGTTCTTCGACTAAAATTACCGGTGCTTTGTGGCTGCTGGCCATTATCACTTTTATTCAGATTTTGATCGGGACACAGGTTAGGGAAGAAGTAGACTTAGTGGCTTACATGATGAACGGTGCTGACAGGCATCTTTGGGTAGATAGACTTGGATTAAGTTTTTATATCCATCGGTCTTTCTCAATTATAGTTTTGGCTTTACATGTATATGTAGCAGTATTACTCTATAATCTTAAAAGCCAAAAATTCAACAAGTTGACGACTTTGATGCTTTCCCTGGTTGGAGCCGAGATCATACTTGGAGTTTTTATGGCGTATTTTGCGATACCGCCTGTGCTGCAGCCATTGCACCTAACATTCGCGGCACTGTTGTTTGGAGTGCAGTTTCAACTACTGATTATGTATTACTATGCCTCTAATAAGGCTATTAAACCGCAAGTAGCTGTAAATATTTAATGTTTGTTCAGAAATCTGATACAGTACTGCATAACTTTACCATGGCTAATAAGGCATCAGCATATTTTCAGTTACTAAAGTTTCGCCTAAGTATAACTGTTGCTTTCTCTAGCGCCATTGGTTTTATTTTAGGATACCCAAATACGCATTGGTATGACATACTGATGGTGATGCTTGGGGGCCTTTTAGTTACTGGTTCAGCAAATATTATTAACCAAATCTTAGAAAAAGATTTGGATAAGCTGATGAAGCGCACCGCCAAAAGGCCATTACCTACTGGTGTTTTAAGTGTACAGGAGTCAGTTGTGTTCTGTATACTTTTAGGTCTTGCTGGGGTAAGTGTTTTAGGATTTTATTTCAATCCGTTAACAGCTGCCCTCTCATTGCTGTCGCTGGTTTTATATGGCTTCGTTTATACGCCGTTAAAAAGAATCAACCCAATCTGCGTATTTGTCGGTGCTATTCCTGGTGGAATGCCGCCTCTAATTGGATGGGTGGCAGCTACGGGAGCAATTGAAGTAGAGGCGATCATCTTATTCGGTATACAGTTCTTTTGGCAGTTCCCTCACTTTTGGGCAATTGCCTGGGTTTTGGATGATGATTATAAGAAAGCAGGTTTTAAGATGTTACCAATGGCTGGGGGCAAAAATTTGAAAACTGCTATTCAAATCATGATCTATACGTTAGTCTTAATCCCGCTAAGCTTACTTCCCTTGCAATTCGGGATGACAGGGATTACCTCTGCAATGATTGCAGTAGTGTGCGGAGTTTTGTTTCTGGCTCAAACTTTTTACTTAATGCGCACATGCTCCAAAAAGGCAGCCATGAGTATAATGTTTGGTTCCTTTTTATATCTGCCTATCGTGCAGATAGCTTTTGTATTAGATAAAATTTAGTTTTTTAGCCATGGCTAATTTTAGAATAGATGAGCAGAGTAGCCGAAGTGGATTACATCCACTAAAGTTTTCGCTGTGGTTGATTATTATAAGTATTATTATGATGTTTGCAGCCTTTACAAGTGCATACATTGTAAGGCGCGAGGAAGGAAATTGGTTAGAATTTGACCTTCCAAGCATACTTTTGGTTAATACCGCCGTGATTATTTTAAGCTCAGTATCGATGCAGTTGGCTCATAATGCAGCCAAAAAAGATAATTTAGGTACCTTAAAGACTATGCTGCTGATTACCTTGGTTTTAGGTATTGCATTTCTTGTTGGCCAATGGTATGGGTGGGCTGATTTGGTGCAGCATAACATCTATTTTGGAGGAACAGGAAGTAACCCTTCAGGTTCGTTTCTGTACGTATTAACTGGTGTGCACGGGTTTCACTTGATTACAGGGCTTATCTTTGTCCTAATTGTTTTCCTGAGCAGCCTCAAGTATAAAGTTCATTCTAAAAATATGCTGCGCATACAATTGTGCACAGTGTACTGGCACTTTTTAGGCGGACTTTGGCTATATTTGTACATATTCTTAAGAATAAATCACTAAACACGTTTTTCATTATATAAACTATGTCTACTTCAACTACGCTGGAAGCACCTAATTCAGGCACATGGGACGGTGGTAACGAGCCGATGAAAGCGAGCTATGGTAAACTCATGATGTGGTTTTTCCTGCTCTCTGATGCGTTTACTTTTGGGGCTTTTCTAATCGTTTATGGTCTTTCTCGCCACAAGCATATGCCTTATACAGGCGAAGCTGAGGCATTTCAGTTTTCTACACAGTGGTGGCCAATTCCTGAGAAAGTATTTAATGCATTCCCAGGTTTTCATGGTGTTGATCTTCCGTTAGCGTTCGTAGCGTTAATGACCATGATCCTGATTCTAAGTTCCGTAACTATGGTGCTTGCTGTTGAAGCTGGTCATAGAATGGATAAGAACGATGTCCAGAAATGGTTGCTGTGGACTATTTTATTCGGTTCAATTTTCCTTGGTTGCCAGGCGTGGGAGTGGGCACACTTTATCACTGGTACTGATGAAGGCATGGTGCTGGCAGACGGAACCCGCATTAGTGGTGCGAACCTAACAGTAAACCAGTATGGTCCTCCGTTGTTTGCCGACTTGTTCTTCTTTATTACAGGTTTCCACGGAACGCACGTGTTTTCTGGTGTAGTTCTACTATTAATGATTTTTATAAACACTGTTAACGGTGTTTATGAGAAGCGTGGGCATTATGAAATGGTAGAGAAGGTTGGTTTGTACTGGCACTTTGTAGACCTTGTATGGGTATTTGTATTTACCTTCTTCTACCTTATCTAAATCTATAATAGAAATTAAGAACCCGTAGCTTAATTATGATATAAATAAGCTACGGATTTTATAAAGTATATATCTGTATTATGGCACATCATCATACTGACAACAGCCTCCACCACAATGGAGAGATTCCAGAGCCGCAAACTAAAGCGATATGGAAAACATTTGGTATCCTAGTCGCATTAACTGCTCTTGAGTTCGTTTTTGCTTTCTTTATGGACGCCGGCACCATGCGTAACGCGATCTTTATCATTCTTACGCTTTTTAAGGCTTTCTATATTGTGGCTGAGTTTATGCACTTAAAGCATGAAACCAAAGCGCTAATCTGGTCAATCATTATTCCGATGGCATTAGTTATCTGGCTTATGGTAGCACTTATTTCTGAAGGAAGCTATTACTTTGAGTCAGTAAACAACTACTTTAACTAAGGAACACATCATTGATGAAACCTATTAAGGCACTAATACTAGGTATCCTATTATTAGTGCCTATTCTTATTTTTATATTTGTGAGTGTCTTTGGCACACATCACTTCTCGCTCAAAACCTACTATCCCCGGTTTGATGATGCCGGTAAAGTCGTCTATGACGCAGCCGGTGATACTGTATTTCAACAAGTCTCCTATTTCACGCTTACGTCTCAAGAAGGTGTCACTGTTACTCAGGATGACCTAGATAATACAATCTATATCGTAAACCTTTTTAACACAGCATGCCAGGATACCTGCCAGGAAACTTTCTCAGAGTTACAGCGGGTAAATGAGGTTTTTGCGAACAACCCGCAAGTTAAACTTGTTTCTATCACGACATCACCTACCACTGACAGTGTGCATGTACTGAAGGAATTTGCGGATAACATGGGAGTTGATAGCCAAAACTGGCTGTTGCTAACAGGTGATCAACTTGAAGTTTACACTCTTGCCGATAAGGGGTTTCACAGACCAATTACACTTGCAGATTCTGAACCCCAGTATAGCCATGATGTGTTACTGGTTGATAAGGAAAAACTTATCAGAGGTGTGTACAAGGGGACAGATAGAACTGACGTGGATAGGCTTGTAACAGAAATTAAAGTTTTGCTGGATGAATACAGTAAGAGAAAATAATCTCACAACCGAAAAAGACAGAAAGTACTTAACGCTGATCGCAACACTTTCTGTGGCTATTCCAATTGTGGTAGCAGTTTTGTTTTTTATGCCAAAGGCTGATAATCCTTCCGTTGATGTTTCATACTTGCCGGGGTTTCATGCCATTTTGAATTCCCTTACGGCTATAGCCTTACTCATTGGGTACATTAATGTTAAGCAAGGAAAAACTAAGGCGCACCGTGCTGCCATGCTTGCCGCTTTTGGTCTATCCTCTATTTTTTTGGTATCTTATGTAACGTACCATTTCTTAGGGCAACGAACCATTTATGGCGGCGAAGGGCTTATAAAGTATATTTACTACTTTATCCTTCTAACGCATATTGTTCTTGCCGCTGCTATAGTGCCGCTTGTGTTATTGTCGGTTTATTATGGTATTACAAACCAACTGCAACGCCATCGACGTATTTCCAAATGGACGTTCCCAATCTGGATGTATGTGGCAGTAACAGGTGTTGTAGTCTACTTCATGATATCACCATACTATGCATAATGTAAAGTCAGTGCTTTTTTAAATAGGATTGCGATGAGACAGAATTTAAGCAGAATAATAACTATACTAGTTTTCTCCCTTGTAATGGTTCTTGCCACTACAGATGCTTACAGCCAGTGCGCTATGTGCCGCGCAACCGTAGAGTCTAACGTTGGTACTGGGAGCAAGGAGGCTGAAAGTGAAGTTGGTTCGGGCCTTAATACAGGTATACTTTATTTAATGGCCGTACCATATGTCCTGATCGGTGCGGTAGGTTTGTTATGGTATAAGTATAATCGCAAAAATTCTAGCAAAGCTTAATCAGCCTAATAAAATATCAAAAAAAGCCGGCCCTTGAGTATAAACTCAGTGGCCGGCTTTTTTTGATATTTATAAGCTTGAGGCTCATAGTTTAAAATATGCTGCACCTATTCCAAAGTTACTTAGCCTGCAAATGGCTTAGGTTATGGCAATAAGTCGTTAGCACGATTGTTGAGGTTATGGTGCTTATGCCGCGTTTTGCTTAATTTAGTAAATCAATTGTTTGATTTTGAATCGGAACTCCACACCCCTTATACTGTTACTATTGTCACTGGTTTGCTTTTTAGCTACAGCAGGACTTTATTTTAACCCAGTTTCATCCCGTAACACGCAGCAAGACCATCAAAATGAGGTGGAGGCTATTACGCAACACGTGCAGGGAAGTATAGGCAAAGCTTATAAACAGGCGGATAAATTAGCGCCTGATTTAGGCGAGAACACAATTTCCTTTTCTAGTTTACTCAACAAGGTTGATTATCCTGTTTTCATTTACCGCTCCGATCAATTAGTTTTTTGGTCGAACCATACTTTGGTTCCTCAACTGGATGTTCCGGAGGCATTTACAAAACCACTCGCTATCGAAAATGAATATGGCCGGTTTATCATTGTGCCGCGCCAAGTAAAAGAGTATCATGTTGATGTATACATCCCGCTTCAGCTAGAAGATGTAACTGAGAGTGCTTTTATGTTGCCGAAACTGGACAAAGTAATTTTCAACAATTCCAGCGTTCGGGTTGTCCTTAACCCAGTAAAAGACTTGCCTCAAGTGTTCACAAACGATGGTGACTTTTTGTTTTCGCTTGCCTTCGATGACACTAGCAAAACCGATACCTTCGCTAAGTTGCAATTAATCCTGCTAACAGTTGGTGTATTGCTGCTTATACTTTTCGCCATATCTCTGAGCAGGGCCTACTTCCTAAAAGCAAAGTATAATCAAGGCATTGTTTTGCTACTGGCACTTTTAACTGGCCTTAGGCTTGCATTGCTACTTTTAAATTTACCTTTTGCCATTGCAGAGGTTGAGTTATTTGACCCTAAACTATATGCAGCATCGTTCTGGTCGCCATCTATTGGTGATATGCTGTTAAACATGCTGTTATTGGTTACGGTAGCGGGATCTGCTCTATTCTTGTTCAAGCGAAACCATGCAATCGGGCACCTCCGAAAACTGACATCAAAAAGAGCAAAGCTAATGCTGGCAGGTTGTTTCCTGTTGTTTCTGTTTCTGCTGCTGCTACTGTTTCAATTTTACTACGATATTTATCATAACACGCCGCTTATATTAGATATTACTAGATCGTTAGAAATAGCAAGCTACAAGGCGGTAATTTATGGTGTGATGCTGGTGCATACAATAGCACTAAGCATTTTTACCTATATGCTTGCCACAGTAGTATCAGTACTTGTCGCGAAAGAAGAGAGATTATGGCCTTACAAGATGCTGATGAGTATCTCTGCAGTACTGCTTCTGCTGTCTGCTGTGTTTGCCACCGAGCTATTTGCGGTGCTAAGCATAGGTTTACTCTTCTGGATAATTATCGTATTTGCGGCGCAGCACCAGAATGCCGTTAGCCTTGCTTATCGTACTTATCTGTTCTTTTTCTTGGTGATTATAGTGAGTGCATTGACGGGTGCACTGTCGCTGTATTCGCATTACCACAACGACCTCAAAACCTATAAGCAGAACCTGGCATTCAATATTTTGCAGGATAATGATGTGCTAGGTGAGTACCAGCTGAGCCAAATTGCAGAAGAAATAGCCGCCGACGAACTTATCCAGGCCAAAATGATGGGGCCGTACGTGGATGAATCGTTTATAAAACGAAAAATCACCAAACAGTACCTAAGCGATTACTTTGATAAGTATGAAATTAACGTTTTGCTCTTCGATGGAAACGGGAATTCTTTAGAGAGCGCAGACACGACAGCTGGTTCGTTACAGGAACTGCGCGCAGTTTTCGATAAACCACAAAGCCAGACGGAGCACAAGGAGCTATTCTTATTAAAAGACCCAACCCGCTATAATGCCAGAGTTTACTTAAAATTGATCCGGATACCGATTGGGAACCTACAGACCGGAACCATAGGCTTACAGCTTACACTTAAAAAGCTACTCCCCAACAGTGTCGTCCCTGAGCTAATCACAGACCAAAAGTATGATCAGCCATTCCGGCGCGACATGTTAAGTTATGCGATTTATGAGCAGAACAAGTTACGTTACAGCGAAGGCGAGTATGATTATGCAATAAACTTCAACCAGGATTTGCTTAAACGGCCCGACTTTTTTAGGCAAGGCCTTACACATCAAAATTTTCACCATTTCGGTATCAGCACAGGCAGTGGCAAAACACTTATTATAACAACTGAAAAATACGGGGGGCGCGAGGTGCTTTCTAATTTCTCCTTTCTGTTTCTGGTGTTTGTGGGCGGTATGGCTGGTTGTGGGCTGTTTTACTTGTTTCTGCAACGGCATAGACTCCGGGAATTCAGTCCCAACTTCAGTACAAAGATTCAGCTGTTCCTGAATTTCGGAATTCTTCTTCCGATGCTGCTGGTGAGTGTAGCTACCGCAGGCCTGGTAACCGCCTCTTACAAAAAAGACCTGATGCAGACCTATGAGCAGCGCGGAGAAGCCATTCAAGAGCATTTATCTAAACAGTTAGGCAAGCGCCTGCGGCAGCGCCGAGAGCGTTTGCAGGAAAGTATAAGCGACATAGCTTCCATCTCAGAATCAGATATCAACCTATATGATCGCAACGGGGAGCTGCTGGTAACCAGCCAACCGTTGATTTTTGAAGCGGGGCTGCTCTCCGAATTGGTTAACCCTTATGCATTCGCTGCAATTTCGGAGCGACAGGCTTTACGTGTGCTACTTGAAGAGCAAGCCGGTAACCTGAAGTTTAACGCAGTCTATTTGCCCCTGCGCGACGACAGCAACCCTTCCGAGCTGGCCGGTTTTATAGGCATCCCGTTCTTTGATTCAGAAAAAGAACTTGACCTGAAGCTGATCGAGTTGATAACAACCACTATGAATATCTTCACGGTGATGTTCATCACCTTTATCGTGCTGACATTCTTTGCCTCGCGCGCGCTTACGGTGCCACTCCGAGTATTGGCAGATAAACTGAAACGCACCTCGCTCACTGGTAAAAATGAAATGCTTGCTTACGAAGGCGCCGACGAAATTGGGATGCTGGTGAATGAGTACAACCGCATGCTTTTAACCCTGGAGCAAAACAAGCAGGATTTGGCGATACAGGAAAAGGAGGCTGCTTGGCGTGAAATGGCAAGGCAGGTTGCCCACGAGATTAAGAATCCGCTTACGCCAATGAAGCTCTCATTGCAATACCTACAAAAAGCAATCGCCGAAAACAGGCCAAACACGGAGCAACTTATCCAGAAAATCTCACATACGTTGATCACGCAGATAAACATCCTGAATGATATTGCGTCCTCGTTCTCTAGTTTCACCTCCATGCCCGAGCCTAAGGCTGAGCTGATTGATGTAGCGGCCTCGCTGCACAAAGCCATTGACCTGCATAACGACCCAGCTACGGCAATGCTTTCTAAAAGTATCCCGGAGCAAGAGGTGATTATACATGCAGATGAAAGCCTGATGGTTCGGACATTCAATAACTTGCTGATTAATGCCATACAGGCAGTGCCGGCAAGCCGCAAACCAAACATAAGGGTTAAACTGGAACTGCAACCGGACCAACAGGTGTTAATCTCCATCAGAGATAATGGCAGCGGCATCCCGAAAGACATCCAGAGCAAAGTGTTCATCCCAAACTTCAGTACCAAGTATAGCGGTTCTGGTATTGGGCTGGCAGTGGCGAAGCGCGGCATCGAAAATGCGGGTGGCCGGATCTGGTTTGAGACAGAGGAAGAACAGGGAACAACGTTTTATATACAACTACCGCTGGCCAATGCGTAGTAGTGGCTTGCTCTTACTGTTGGGTTGTTTGCTGTTGAGCTTGCCCATACTTGCGCAAGCGCCCCTCAGTAACAAGCGCTGTAAATGGATAATCGTAAACAGCCTGCCCCAGCAACTCGATTCGCTGACGCTATTGCCCAGTTCAGTAACATTCCAGCACCCCAAGAAAGAGCAGTTCCGCTTCGATTATAACTATACTTCCAACGAGTTCAGACTCACCGCTTTTCCTGCCCCGGATTCTGTGGCAACAGATACCCTGGGAACTATGCGTGCCCAGCGCGATTCGGTGCTGGTTTGCTTCCGGGTGATGCCGCTAAGCCTGGCGCAACCGGCCTTTAAGCGTGACATTACAAAATTAGAACTGAAGCAAAGCGGAAGCGGTTTCCTGCAGGAAAACATCAACACTAAAGAAGAGATTTTCCGGACGCCGGGGCTGAACAAGACTGGTAGCATCTCGCGCGGGGTATCGTTCGGCAACACCCAGAACGTATTTGTAAACTCGGCACTTAACCTACAGTTGGATGGCAAGCTAACCGACGACATAAGTATAACCGCCGCTATTACCGACCAGAATATTCCGTTCCAGCCCGAGGGGAACACGCAGCAACTGCAAGAGTTTGACAAAGTATACATTACGCTGCGGCACAGGCTCTGGCAGCTTACAGCCGGCGACGTGGTGCTTAAAAGCAAGCCCTCATACTTTATGCAGTTTTACAAAAACGTGCAGGGCGGTGCCTTTACCTACAAACTCGGTGAAGACCCGAAACGGCAGGGGGTAACCACGGTGGCCGCATCTGTGTCTAAAGGGAAGTTTGCCTCCCAGATTGTTAAACCGCAGGAAGGTGTGCTGGGCCCTTACCGGTTGCGCGGGCCTAACAATGAGCTATACATTATTGTGCTGGCAAACTCTGAGCGGGTTTTCCTGGATGGCGTGCTGCTTCAGCGGGGCTATGACTATGATTATGTGATCGATTACAATCAGGCGGAGATCACTTTCACCACCAACCACGTCATCACTAAAAACTCACGGATTAAGGTAGATTTTGAATACTCTGACCAAAACTATAGCCGCGGCATTTACCACCTGAGCCATTACCAGAACCTCGATAAGTTACAAGTATACGCCAACTACTATAACGAAAGCGATAACCCAAACAGCCTGCTTAACCTAAACCTGAATGCTGAGCAGAAGCGCTTACTGGCGAGTGTTGGCGATAGCCTGCAGCTTGCCATTGCTTCCGGTGCCGATAGTGTGGCGTTTGATCCGGCCCAGGTACTTTACGCTCGCCGCGATACCGTTTACAACAGTGGGCAAAGTATGGATCGGGTGTATGTATACTCCAACGATCCCGAGCAGGCGCATTACAGCGTAAGTTTTACCAACGTAGGTTCCGGGAATGGTGATTATGTAGCTATCAATGGAACGGTAAACGGGCGGGCCTACCGATGGGTGGCCCCCGTAAATGGCCAGAGGCAAGGCAGTTATGCGCCCGTTCGTGTGCTGCCTACACCCAAGAAAAAGCAGCTTATCACGTTTGGCGGTAATTATGAATTGCAGAAAGGCATCAGTTTCTTTGCCGAAGGCGCCGCCTCTGAGTATGACATTAACCGTTTCTCTGACCTTGATGCGCAGGATGATAATGGAAAAGGGTTACGGGTGGGCTATGTGGTAAAAGAGAAGGAGTTGGCGTTTCTGGGCAAGTATAAACTGAACAGCACCCTGAACTACGAGTACGCCGATGAGTTTTTTGAGCCCATTGATCGGTACCGCCCCATAGAGTTTGACCGCGACTGGAGTTTAACTACTACGGAAAAAGCGGAGGACCATATCTTCAACTTTTCGGTAGGTGCGTCGCAAGATCTAAATAACCTCTTTAATTATCGCATGAGCCGCAGGTACCGGCAAGACCAGCTCGATGGCGTACAACATTACCTGGATGCCATAAAAACGTTGGATAGGCTAACATCGCGCAATCACTTTTTCATGCTGCGCAGCACACAGGGCGAGCGGGAATCGGAGTGGTACCGGGGCGATATGAACTTGGAGTATAAGCTGGGCAAGGTAGCTCCAGGCTATGTGTACAGCTTCGATAAAAACCGCATTACGGCACTAAACACTGACTCGGTGATCGGCTCAGCCCAGTATTTTGAGCAGCACATGGTTTACCTGCAAAGCGGCGACACGGCCACTACCAGGTTCAGGGTGGATTACAGCTACCGGACCGATAACTTCGCCACGCAGGAAGGCACGCTTGGTAACAAGGAAGTGGGGCAGACTTACAACGCCAGCTTGCAGACGCGCCTTAACCCGAACAACGACTTGGCCATTCTTGCCACCTACCGGAAGCTAAGCGTTAGAAATGGCAAGGATGAAGAAACGATTCAGTCGCGTGTGGATTGGAACGGTAGCTTTGCCGATGGCAGTTTTAAATCGGAGTTGAGTTATGCCACGGGCACAGGCCGCGAGCTAAAGAGAATTTATATTTTTCAGGAGACACTGCCGGGGCAAGGAACGCACTACCTGCGCGAGGGCGGCGACCCCAACAACCTGAACGACTACCTGGAGGCGCAAACCGTGGATCAGCGCCGCTATATTAAAATATACTTGCCAACCGATGAGTACATAAATGCCTATACCAATACATTTTCGTACCGGCTTATTACCTCAGCGCCGCGTAACTGGCGCCAGGCCCCGGGCATAAAGGCCACGCTATCCAACTTCTCCATGCTGACATCGGTGAGCATCAATAAAAAAACGACGGACGATAATCTGGCGCAGCGCTTTAACCCGTTTAGCCAGGATGTTGAAGACCAGTTTCTGATATCGTTGGTGAAGCAGCTGCGGCACACGGTATACTTTAAGCGCAGCGACCCGAAGTATGGCCTAGAGTATACTGTGCAGCAAAATGAGCAAAAGCAACTATTAAATAATGGTACCGAAACCCGGAATGTGCTAAACCATACTGCCATTGGCCGCCTGAACCTAAACGAAGTGCTGAGCTCGCAGCTAAGTGCAGGGTATAATGTGCGCGAAAACCAATCGAGTTTCCTAAGCTCCAAGAATTTTAAGATTCAGGCGCAGGAGCTCTCGCCGGAGTTGGCGTACCAGCCAAACACCAAGCTGCGTTTTACAGGCAAGTACCAGTACTCGCTAAAGAAAGATGTGCTGGAAAGCGCAGAACAAAGCCAGGAAGCCGTTTTCCATGAGTTGGGCCTGGAAACGAAACTGAACCAGGTGGGCAAGCGCACGCTATCTGGGAACATAAAGTATGTGAACATTGCCTTCGAAGGCGTGCAAACCTCCTACGTTGGCTACGAAATTCTGAACGCCCTGCGCCCCGGCAACAACATGACCTGGTCTCTGGTGATGCAGCAGCGCCTGAGCAACGGCCTGAACATATCTTTCAATTACGATGGCCGCAAAGCCAATGGGGTAGGGGCAGTGCATACCGGCCGCACACAGGTATCGGTGCTGTTTTAAAAATTGTTTTGTAGCCAAGTGGGTTTTGCTTTATTTTAGATACAGCTTTTATTCCTTCCATGAACAAACTTAAACACGCGCTATGGCTGGCTTCGCTGGCAGTACTTTTCTCGGCTTGCGCCGCACAAAAACCTGTTTCCAGAGCAGGTTATACTTTACATGGTAGCATTGCTGGCGCTACGGATAGTACGTGGGTGTACATCCTTAACCAAGACAAGTTCAATAGCGCACCGCTCTCAGACTCCACACAAATCAGAAAAGGGAAATTTATACTTACAGGCACGGTACCGAACGAGGCCATGCTTGTGTTTGTCGGGATAAAAGGACCGGTTTACGCTGCCGATGGAAAGAATGTGCAAAGGTATAGGTTAACCGATGCCGCGCCGGTGTGGCTCGAGAATAAGGTAATTCCATTTGATGGCACTAAAGGATCACTTTATAAAACAAGCGGAAATATTGCGCAGGATTATTTTAGGAATAATCAGGCAGCGGATGATGCAGCGTTTATCCAAAGAAACCCGGATGAGTATTTTAGTGCCTATGTGTTGAATGTTAGAAAAGAGACTTGGAGTAGAGACCAGGTTGCCGAGCTATACACCTTACTCAGCCAAAAAGTAAAAGATAGCCTGTATGGTAGGCAGTTGGCTGAGTTTCTGGCTCTTTCCGATCAATAGCTTAGGGCCGGATTTTCTCTATCTGGCCGTGCACGGGCAAGTAAACGGGCAGTGCTGCAGAGCCATACCATTCGTAAAGCTCCGCATCCAGTAGCTTGGCTTTTACGGCTGGGTCGGTTTGCAGCAGGGCTTTGGCCTCGTCCAGAGTCTTTACATCAAGTATAAAAATGCCCCGGTAAGCTTTGTCGTTCTTTCCGAGCGGGCCAGCTACAACCAATTTACCGGCTTCGGCCATCTTACCTATATTGTCCATGTGGCCTCGGAACAACTCGCTTACCCTAGCTTGGTCCGTGATTTTGGCAGTGCCGGTTTTCAGCACCACCAGCACATAAGATTTCATGCCATAGTCATCAGCACCCAGCGAGTCGGCGAGGGTCTTGTTATAGGTTGGGTTGGATGATTGCGCGTCGGCGGCAAATCCGGCGGTACAAAATATAAGAAGGGCTAAAAGCTTTTTCATCGTTTAAAATTATCCGGCTTGATTGTATGCAGTGCGGAGCCATTCCAGAACCTCAGGCGAGATATCGTTAAGGCCATTAAGGTTTATCTTGTGAGAGCACATGGCGTTGGCTTTAGTGATCGGCTCCAGTATACCGCTTGGCTCCTGGCCCTTAAGGTTTAGGCCAACTTCGAAGCGGGTTTTAGTGGCCGGCTGAAGTATGGCAAACTGCTTTTTGCGGCGTAAACTTATATAAGCATTTTTAGGGGCAACCTCCACATCGTTTCCGAAGCGCTGCACTTCTGCGATTAACGTTTCATATACCGGCAGAAAGTGCTCTTTGCCCTTGTATTGCTTCGCGATCAGGTCATCTTTGTTCTCCACCGACCCGGCATCGGAGCCTTTGGCTTTGTGTGCCACCAGGTTTGCAAAGCCGTGCGTAAAGTTGTGCTCCTCCTTCAGGAACTTGATCACCTCGCCGTGCCTGGCCAGGTTTTGCTCCCGTACAACGGCAACCCATTGCTCCAATGTTTTACCTGTGTTCTTGTATAGGTTGTCGATCATGGTTTTCTCGGCTTGCTCCATAAAGTATACGTTACAAAGTATGCCTTAAGATAAAGCTTTACCCAGTAGCCTCAAAAGAAAAATGCTGAAGTATAAACCTTTCAGATTATACTTCAGCATTGCTATAATATTAAGCTGATTTTATACTTAGTAATACTTACCTGGTAGCAGGTAATTCTGCACGTAGTCTTTCACGCCTTCCTCTAAAGTATAGAATGGCTTGTTGTAGCCAATGGAGCGTAGCTTGCTCATGTTGGCCTCGGTAAAATACTGGTATGTGTCGCGGATGCTTTCTGGGGTATCCATAAAATCGATATCAGCTGGCACACCCATAGCCTCGAAAGTATTCAGGGCAAGGGCCATAAACGTGCGGGCTTCGCCTGAGCCAAGGTTATAGATGCCGGAATTCTTGCGGTGGTGCATCAGGAACACGCATACTTCCACTACATCCTTCACATACACAAAGTCGCGCATTTGCTCGCCGTCGGCATAGTCGGGGTTGTGCGAACGGAAAAGCGTCATGCTGCCCTTCTCTTTGATCTGGTTGTAAGTATGGAAAATAACGGAGGCCATGCGCGCCTTGTGGTACTCGTTGGGGCCGTATACGTTAAAGAACTTGAGACCTGTCCAGAAGAAAGGCTTGGCTGTTTGCTCCAGTGCCCACTTATCGAAGTCGTTTTTGGAGTCGCCGTAGGGGTTCAGTGGCTTGAGCAGCGGAATGGTGGCTTCGTTATCATCGTAGCCCAGCGAGCCGGAGCCATAAGTAGCGGCAGAGGAAGCATATACCATCGGAATCTGGTACTCGGCACAGGCATTCCACATCTTTTTGGAGTAGTTCAGGTTCAGGAGATCAAACACGTCCTTGTTAAACTCCGTGGTATCAGTGCGGGCGCCCAAATGGAAGACGAACTCTACTTCTTCATAATTATTATCCAGCCATTCAAAGAAGTTCTCGCGGTCTACAAACTCCTTTATTTTCTTTCCTTTTAGATTGTCTTCTTTTTTGGCAACGGAGAAATTATCCACTACCACTATATCGTTAAAATTGTCCTGGTTCAGCCTGCTTACGAGGCAGCTGGCAATAAAACCTGCGGCACCTGTTACTACTATCATGGTTCTTTGTTAAGCCTATAACTAAAATTGCGCTAAATTTACGAAAATAAACCGAGCCGCCTGCGCACGTGCAGGCCATCTATACTTTGAAACAAGCCAGATTCATACTTCAAACGCTGCTTTGCCTGTTGCTGTTATCTTGCAGCCCTCAGGAAAAGCAAAAGGAGCAGCAACTCGTGCTGCACGACGACCTAGGCCGTGAGCTTAAACTGCCTAAAAGGCCGGAGCGCGTCTTTGCACTGGCCTCCTCTATGACGGAAATGCTTTTTGCCGTTTTGGATACCAGCAGCATTGTTGCCCGCACCCCCAACTGCGATTACCCAGCGGCGGTACTGCAGAAGCCCGAGGTAAACAACTACCCCGTGGATTATGAGCAGGTGCTTGCCCTGAAGCCGGACCTCATTTTTACCGTAGAGGGTATTACGCCTTTGGAAGTAGCCGAGCGTTTACAAGAACTAGGTGTGCCGGTCTACTATCAGAAGTATGAAACGGTGGAGAGCATTTTTGCCGGCCTGGAAGATATTGGACGCATTATGGGCCGGGAGCAGCAGGCAAAGCAGCTGACAGACTCGCTACGCCAGGAGGTAGCTCAACTCAAAAAGCGCCATCAGCAAAGTAAAAACCAACAACAAGTGCTGGCCATTACCTGGGTAGACCCGATCTATGTTTACGGGCAGAATACCATACTTACGGATAAGCTGCGCATACTTGGCGCAGAGAACGCCGTGAAAGAGCTTTTTGAGCAGCCGTATCCAGCCCTTACAAGAGAGTATATCCTGAAACTGAACCCGGATGTACTGTTGGGCGGAACGAAAGAGGAGCTGGAAGAAAAGTTCTTTAACCAATATCCTGAGCTCCGAAAGATAAAGGCCTATCAAAACAACCAACTGTATAAACCAACGGATGATCTAATGTCGCGGCCCAGCCCGCGGGTAGTGGCTTCATTGTGGGAGTTGGAGGAATTCCTGTATAAATGATGCGGCAAAGCTCATACATTATACTTGCGCTGCTGCTGATTTTGGTAGTATTGATGCTTGGGCTGCAGGTAGGTTCTTTCAAGACGAACTTTGCAACCATAGCCGATACTTTCTTAAACTATAACCCAAATAATACCACCCAGTACGCTATCCTGCATTTGCGCTTGCCGCGCCTGCTGCTGGCTTTGGTGGTAGGAGCCTCGCTGGCATTTTGTGGCTACCTTATGCAGGCCATGGTCAATAACGGACTCGCCGATCCATACTTACTGGGTACTGCTTCTGGTGCATCGTTGGGCGCAGTCATCGTTTTTTTTGGCTTTGTGCCGATTAGCGTTGCAGGTATTTATTTGCCTCCTGTTTTTGCGCTGGCGGGTGCTTTTCTGGTTACTTTAGTAGTTGTAGTACTTGGTTACCGTAAGCGGCAAATCATACCATCGCAGCTTCTACTGGCAGGTATTGCTTTAAGCTCGCTGGTTACCGCTGTGGTGGGGCTGCTCACTTTTCTGTCAGATTCAGAAGGCAAGCTGAAATCAGTTATTTTCTGGTCGATGGGTAGTTTTGAGCGGGCCAGTTGGAGCCTGGTGCCTTACCCAAGTATGGCTTTACTATTGGCTCTGTTGTTTTTCGTCTTTTATCAGAAAGAGCTAAACATACTTTTACTCGGAGAAGAACGGGCACAGGCCATGGGCATACGGGTAGCACGCACACGCTGGGTTATTTTGGCAACCATCTCGGTAGTTACAGGCTTTGCGGTGGCCACGTCGGGGCCGATTGGTTTTGTGGGCCTGATCGTGCCGCACGTAACGCGTGGCTTGCTCGGAATTACTGGCCGCACTAACCTGCTTTTCTGCGCGTTTATCGGCGGTTTGTTCATGCTGCTCTGCGATTTAATCTCCAGGATAATTTATCCGCCAGCCGGATTGCCGATTGGAATCATTACTTCGTTCTTTGGTGTTCCTTTCTTCGTATATTTGCTGTTCAAAAAGAATTACAATTTTAGAGGATAAATGATTTACGTTAGCAGGTTAGAGCACTTCAATGCCGCTCATAAGCTATTCAACCCGAACTGGTCGTTGGCAAAGAATAAAGAGGTTTTCGGGCCATGCGCCAATACTAACTGGCATGGGCACAATTATGAGCTGATTGTAACGGTAAAGGGCAAACCCGACCCGGACACAGGCTTCGTGATTGACCTCAAAAAACTAAGCACACTGATCCGTACTCACATTATTGATAAAGTAGACCACAAGAACCTAAACCTGGATGTTCAGTTCATGGAAGACAAGCTGGCAAGCACCGAGAACCTGGTGGTTGAGTTCTGGAAAATTCTGGAGCCGCGCATTCAGGAAATATCAAACGGTATCGCCACACTGCACAGCCTGAAGTTATATGAAACTCCGCGTAACTACGTAGAGTACTTCGGAGAATAAGTACAGCAAGTCTGCGTTTATACGTTGATGGTTTAAGACGCAAGCCTGCCCGCTCCAAAAGATTCAAACCCATGAAATATTACATTATTGCCGGGGAGCGCTCCGGCGATCTGCATGCTTCCAACCTTATCAAGCAACTCCGTATCCAGGATCCGGAAGCAGAAATAAGAGGCTGGGGGGGCGATATGATGCAGGCTGCCGGTATGGACCTGGTGCGCCATTACCAGGAAATGGCTTTTATGGGCTTTGCCGAAGTTTTTAAGAGCCTGCGCAAGATCCTGGGGTTTCTTAAAGAGGCCAAAAGCGACATAAAGGCTTACCAACCCGATGTGGTGATCCTGGTGGATTACGCCGGGTTTAACATGCGCATTGCGCGTTATGCAAAAAAGCAGGGCATCAAGGTTTTCTACTATATTTCTCCTAAAATCTGGGCTTGGAACCAAGGGCGTGTGCATGGCATTAAGAAAGCCGTGGACCGGATGTTTGTGATCATGCCCTTCGAGAAGGATTTTTATGCCCGTTTCGATTACAAGGTAGATTATGTGGGCAACCCGGTAAACGACTCCGTAACCGACCACGTGGCTAGCGATGATTTCAGGTCGCGCAATAAGCTTTATAATAACAAGCCGATTATAGCTTTACTTCCGGGTAGCCGGCGTCAGGAAATAGAAAACATGCTGCATATAATGCTAAGCGTGCTACCCAACTTCCGAGATTATCAGTTTGTAGTGGCTGGGGTAAGCAATTTCTCGAAAGAGTACTATGAGCAGTACAACAAGGACCCTAACATCAAGATCATTTACGACCAAACCTATGACCTGCTGGCGCATGCCAAGGCAGCGTTGGTAACATCGGGTACAGCTACTCTTGAAACGGCATTATTTGGCGTGCTGCAAGTGGTTTGCTACAAGACAAGCGCCATTTCCTATACTATAGGTAAAATGGTGATCAAGGTGCCATATATATCGCTGGTAAACCTGATCGCAGATAAACCAGTGGTAACCGAACTGATTCAGGATGAGTTTACGGCAAAACAGATAATAGCAGAGCTCAAGCGCATCCTATTTGATAATCATTTCATGAAGCAGCAGCAAGAGGGCTATAAACTCGTGCGCCAGCGGATAGGGGAGTTCCGTACTGCCAAAAGGGCAGCAGAGCTAATGGTGCAGTACCTACGGAAAGAGCGATTATAAATCTCAGTCTAATGTACAAATTACAACTCCTGGCGCTACATACGTCAGGAGTTGTAGTTTATATCAAAGAGGAAATCTATGCGGTGATAAAAACAGAAAGACCCGGTACATATACCGGGTCTTTCTGTTATAAGCAGTCAACACGAAGGCTGACTATGTTTTTATGTAGCGTTAGGCTACTTTCAGCTGCTTTAAACCTGATTTCTCAAATTTATCACGAGCATAATCACCTGTAATAACCAGTTCTTTGGTTCCTTCTTCGGAAGGTAACTCGAACATAGCATCGGTCATAATACCTTCACAGATTGACCGCAGGCCACGGGCACCAAGTTTATACTCTGCCGCCTTTTCTACGATATACTCCAGTGCACTGTCATCAAAGGAAAGATTGATATTTTCCATTTCAAACAGGCGTTTATACTGTTTCACGATAGAGTTTTTCGGCTCAAGTAATATACGGCGTAACGTTTCTGCATCCAGTGGGTTCAGGTGCGTAGCAACTGGTAAGCGGCCGATAAGCTCTGGTATTAAGCCAAAGTTTTTTAGGTCTTGTGCTGTCAGGTACTTCAGGAAGTTTTCGTTTTCCTCAGCTTCGTCCAGTTTAGATTTAGAGAAACCAATTGGGCGAGTATTCAGGCGGTTTTTAATCAACCTATCAATGCCTACAAAGGCGCCTCCACAAATAAACAGGATATTCTCTGTGTTTACCGTGATCATTTTCTGCTCTGGGTGCTTACGCCCTCCTTGTGGCGGTACGTTAACGGTAGTTCCCTCCAGCAGCTTCAGTAAAGCCTGCTGCACACCCTCGCCACTCACATCGCGCGTGATGGACGGGTTATCGCTTTTACGGGCAATCTTGTCTATTTCATCAATGTACACGATGCCGCGTTCAGCAGCTTCCACATTATAATCAGCAGCTTGCAGCAAGCGCGTAAGTATACTTTCCACGTCTTCGCCCACATAGCCTGCTTCAGTTAATACAGTAGCATCGGCAATACAGAATGGCACTTGCAGGATACCGGCCATCATGCGTGCCAGGTATGTTTTGCCCGTACCGGTTTCACCAACCATGATAATGTTTGATTTCTCGATCACAACATCATCGTCGGTAGGCTGTTGCATTAGGCGCTTGTAGTGGTTATACACCGCCACCGACATCACCTTTTTGGCCTCATCCTGACCTACTACGAACTGGTCAAGGTATGTCTTCATTTCCTTCGGCTTCATCAGGTTAAACTTCGGAGTACGACTGCTTGCGCGAATCTTGTTCTCTTCGTTCAATATCTGCTGTGCCTGTCCGATGCAACGGTCACAGATGTGCGCGTTGATACCGGATATCATAACCGATACATCCTTTTTGTTTTTGCCGCAAAATGAGCAAGTAATTTCTGCCATAAGAAACGATTGATCCAGAGTAGTTTACGCAACTAATTCAGAAGCGTAAAGCAAAGGTACAAAATTGGAATTTTAAATGGATATAAAATTTTAGGCTCAAACGCTTGCTCACGCTCAAAAGACCTTTATAAATTTTAAGATAAATATTTTTCTATCTTTGAGTAAGTGATTGGTAATCATATTGTTAATGCTTGTCTGTTTCCACAATACTATGTGGATAAGTTTTTCAAGCATTGCACTATCAGAGCTATGGTAATGAGATTGCAATAGCCCTGATTAGTGCAATATAAAGTATAAAAGCCTGTACCTCTTAGTAAAGGACAGGCTTTTATACTTATATAAGCTTTAACTAATACTTACGCGTTTTTACGGATAAGCACTTCATCGATCAGGCCGTATTCCTTGGCTTCTTCGGCACGCATCCAGTAGTCACGGTCAGAGTTGTCATATACTTCCTGATATGTTTTGCCAGAGTGGTCTGCCAAAATCTCGTACAGTTCCTTCTTCAGCTTGAGTATCTCACGGGCAGTAATCTCGATATCTGATGCCTGGCCTTGCGCGCCACCCATTGGCTGGTGAATCATGATGCGGGAGTGCGGCAATGCAGAACGCTTGTTCTTAGCACCGCCTGCTAGTAATACCGCACCCATAGAGGCAGCTAAACCAGTACAGATCGTTGCCACATCCGGGCTAACATACTGCATGGTGTCGTAAATACCCAGACCGGCATAAACCGATCCGCCTGGGCTGTTGATATAAAGAAGGATGTCCTTTTTTGCATCCGCAGACTCCAAGAAAAGAAGCTGTGCGGTAATAATATTGGCAATAAAATCATCAACCTGCGTACCTAAGAAGATAATGCGGTCCATGATTAAGCGTGAGAATACATCAATCTCACGGAAGTTAGTAGGGCGTTCCTCAATTACAGAGCGTGTCATGCTTTCCACGGTGTGCATAGCACGGCCTTCTACGTAGTTTATATATTGATCTACGCCCAGGCCACTCATGCCTTGGCCTTTCACGGCAAATTTGCGGAACTCGTCTTTGTTAAACATCATATTGTTTAGATTTACGGTTTACTCAAAAATAAAAAAGTCCTTCTAATATCGAAGGACTTTTTTATAAGTTATATAAATGTACTCTTTTTTATTAGAGCGACATATTTCTGAAGTCCTCTGAGGAGATAGTCTTCTCAACAACAGTCATCTTCTCTTTAAGTTTAGCGAGCACCTTCTCGGCAAGCAGTTGCTCGTACTCATTGATGTAGTTGCGGCCATTCTCCTGCTGCAGATACTGCTGAGCGTAACCATTCATGCTTTCTTTCAGTTCTTCTGGAACCTCCGGCATGTTAAACTGCGCAAGCATCTTCTCTTTAGTGCTTTCAAGTACCTCTTCGTTAGTTACTTTCAGCTCGTTCTCCTCAACTACCTTGTTTTTGATCATTGACCACTTCAGCTCACGAACATACTTATCGAAATTCTCCTCGATTTGCTCTTCGGTAAGCTTGCCTTCGTTGGTAACTAGGATCCAGCGCTTGAAGAACTCTGTAGGAAGCTCGGCCTCCACGTTATCAACCAGCGTGTCGATGATGTTACGGAAGATCAGGTTATCAGCCTCGCGCTCGTAGTTCTCAAGAATAGTTTCACGGATTTTAGCGTCAAACTCTTCTTCAGTCTTTACTTCACCTTCACCGAAAAGCTTATCGAAAAGCTCCTGGTTCAGCTCAGACGGCTCTGTGCGGTTGATTTTCTCTACTGTAAACTCAAACTCACCGTTCAGGTCTGCAACAGCCTCTTTGCTCAGGCCAGTTACGTGTGCTAGGGCAGCGTTATCATCACCGAAAGTCTTGCGGATATCGAAACGGATAACATCATCAGCCTTAACGCCAACGAATTTATCCTGACCTTCTACTACACGGCTTGTAGGGATAAGCGTTTTAGACTGGAACTCGCCGTCTACCTGCTTCAACTCGCCAGAAATAAAATCGCCTTGCTCAGACGTTTCCGGGTTTGTTGTTTTGCCAAACTGGCGCTTCAGGTTTTCGTAAGCCTCGTCAATAGTTTTTTGGTCTAGCTCAACTTTGTAGCCCTCTACGCTTTTGTCAAGCGGAAGGTTAAAGTCTGGCAACAGACCTACCTGGTAGGTAAACTCAAATGTTTTCTGGTTATCCCAGTCAATATCAGCCTGGTTTGGCTCCGGAAGGGGCTCACCCAGTAATTTTACGTCGTTCTCACGGATGTACTTAGAGATCTCCTCCTGAAGCGTTTTGTTGATTTGCTCCACTAGGATGCTCTTTCCATACATTTTCTTTACAAGCCCTGCAGGCACTTTGCCAGGTCTGAAGCCCTTAATCTGAGCTTTTTTGCTGTATTCTTTTACCTGCTGGTCTACCTTCGGTGCGTAGTCCGCCTCTTCCAGTACCACCTTCAGTTGTGCATTGGTGCTGTCGGTTTGGTTTAATGTAATATTCAAGGCTTATAAACTTTTAGATTTTAAAAATACCCAGTAAAAACAAACCCCCAACAATGGCTGTTGAGGGTTTGTAATTTGTGTGCGGATGGAGGGACTCGAACCCCCATGCCTCGCAGCGCTAGATCCTAAGTCTAGTGCGTCTACCAATTTCGCCACATCCGCTTGAGTGTGCTTGTTCGTTTTAGTGTTGCAAAGGTAAGCAACGTTTTTTTAAATGCAATACCCTGCTCAAAATTTTTTAAATATTTTTCATCCTGCATATAGTAACAACAGCATAAGGCTTTGCTGCCATGGTATTGGTTGCATCTTATAATCAGTTATATTTGAAACTTATAAAGCAGCTACCATATTTATACTTGTAGTGCATGCCAACCAAAAATAAATGGCCGTACTATACTATTGTTGTTTAACATGATTGATCTAGAAGCAGAACGCAAAGAGATATTGAGGCATTACAGAAGGTTGCTCCGCTATGCGAAGCCATTTCTGAAGGATAACGACGCCAAGATCATCAAGAAAGCTTTCAACACCTCGCTGGAGGCGCACAAAGATATGCGCCGCAAATCCGGGGAGCCATATATACTGCACCCGCTGGCTGTGGCCCAGATCGCCGTGGAGGAAATCGGCCTTGGCACTACATCTATCGTAGCCGCGCTGCTGCACGATGTGGTAGAAGACACGGAACTGGAAACGGCAGACATTGAGCGTGAGTTTGGGCCAAGCGTGGCACGCATCATTGAGGGGCTAACCAAAATATCCGGCGTCTTCGATTACGGTACCTCGCAGCAGGCCGAGAACTTCCGTAAAATGCTGCTTACCCTTAGCGATGACGTGCGCGTTATACTTATAAAGCTAGCCGACCGCCTGCACAACATGCGTACGCTGGACAGCATGCCGCGCCACAAGCAGCTCAAGATAGCCTCCGAAACCATGTACCTGTATGCTCCGCTGGCGCATCGACTGGGTTTGTACGCCATTAAATCGGAGTTGGAGGATCTATACTTGAAGTATACCGATACGGATACGTATAAAGACATCTCCAACAAGATCCGGCAAACGCGCAGCGCACGCAATAAGTTTATCAAGGATTTCATTCACCCTATAGAGGATGAGCTGAACAAGTATGGTTTTAGGTTTAACATAAAAGGCAGGCCTAAGTCAATTTACTCCATACTCAAAAAGATTAAAAAGCAGAACATCACCTTTGATGAGATCTATGACCTCTTCGCGATCCGAATCATACTTGATGTGCCCCAGGAAAACGAAAAGGCCGCCTGCTGGCAGGTGTACTCTATCATCACAGACTTCTACCAGCCAAACCCCGACCGCCTGCGCGACTGGGTGAATACGCCTAAAGCCAATGGTTACGAGTCGCTGCACACCACGGTAATGAGTAAATCGGGGCAGTGGGTGGAGGTGCAGATACGCACCAACCGCATGGATGAAATTGCTGAACGCGGATATGCTGCCCACTGGAAGTATAAAACAGAAAGTTCGTCTTCCTCAGAGTCTGGCCTGGAGCAGTGGATAAACAAGGTGCGCGACATGCTAGAGACGAACAACTCTAACGCGCTGGAGTTTATGGATGAGTTCCGTAAGAACCTGTTTGTTGAGGAGGTGTTCGTGTTTACGCCTAAAGGCGAGCTTATCATACTTCCGGATAAATCCACGGCTTTAGACTTTGCCTTCGAGATTCACTCGCAGATAGGCTTGCAGTGTTTGGGCGCGAAGGTTAACCAAAAACTGGTGCCGCTGAGCTACAAGCTTAAAAACGGTGACCAGGTGGAGATCCTTACCTCACAGAAGCAAAAGCCTAACGAGGAGTGGCTGCAATACGTGGTTACCTCGCGTGCCCGAACGCGCATTAAAGATGCGCTGCGCGAGGAACGCAAGAACAAAGCAGAACAAGGCAAAACTATGCTGGAGGCTAGAATGCAGATGCTGGAGGTAGCCGACACGCAACAGAACCTTAACAAGCTGCAGGCTTTCTTTAACTTGCCAACGCTGCAGGATTTATACTATAGAATTGCCACCGGCCATATAGACATTAAAAACATAAAGCAGGTAATATTCACTGCCGCTGCGGATAAAGGGGCTTCTATGCTGGCACCTAAGTCTTTTGATAAAGAAGTGCAGAAAATACGCGGCGTAAACTCCGACATGCTGGTGATTGGCGAGGAAACCTCTAACTGGGACTATAGCATGTCTAAATGCTGCAACCCGATTCCAGGCGACGATGTGTTTGGCTTCCAGACGGAGGACGATGGCATTGAGATTCATCGCACAAGCTGCCGCCGCGCCATGGAGTTGATGTCGAACTACGGTAACCGCATCATCAAGGCTAAATGGACGGAGCAGAAGGAGCTGGCCTTTTTGGTAGGTATCCGGATTAAGGGCACGGACCGCGTAGGTTTGGTAAATGACCTTACTAAGGTGATCTCAACAAGCCTTAAAGTAAACATGCGTTCCATCACCATCGATTCTAACGACGGGATTTTTGAGGGGAACATCATGGTATTTGTAAACGACACTAGCCACCTCGATAAGTTAATGCAGCGCATGGGCAAGGTAAGTGGTATACTTACCGTGGAGCGCTTTGAATAGGAGGGGCTACATAATAAAGAGTAACAGATGGCATTAAATCAGATTAGATTCGAAGAGGTAAAGAAAATCTTCACGGCATACTTAGAAAGCAAGGGCTTGCGTAAAACCCCTGAACGCTATGCTATACTTGAGGAGATCTACTCCCGCGACGGGCACTTTGACGTGGAGTCGCTTTATATAAGTATGAAGAATAAGAATTACCGCGTGAGCCGTGCCACCGTATACAACACGCTGGACTTACTAGTCGAGAACGACCTGGTGAGCAAGCATCAGTTTGGGCGAAACCTGGCGCAGTATGAAAAGTCTTATGGCTACCGCCAGCACGACCACGTAATCTGTACCGAGTGCCACAAGGTAGTAGAGTTCTGCGACCCGCGCATTCATAATATACAGACGATGGTGGGCGAGCTGTTAAATTTTCATATCTTGCACCACTCCCTGAACCTATACGGTGTTTGCGGCGATTGCCGCGCAAAAAAAGCGACAGAGGAACCAACGCATGAAATATCAGACAGAACTCAAGGATAACATCGTTTTTATCCGGCTGGAGGGCGACCTGGTTGCAGGCACAGATACGCAGCAGATGATTGATAGCGTTGACGAGCTGCAGCAAGGCGAAGTGCTGCTTTGCGCCATAGATCTGTCTAATGTTCGCTTTATGGATAGTGGCGGAATGGGGGTATTGGTGTCGCTGCTTACCAGGTTTCGAAACCGGGGCGGCGAGTTAGTCCTTATCAAACCTTCCGACCATATTCGAAAGCTTTTGATCGTAACAAAGCTGAACGCTATCTTTACGATTGCTGAGAATGATGATTTCGCAGCGCAATTCTTAAAGGAATCAATATACTAAATACTTAAATGGCAGTTGACATTTTAATAGGTCTGCAGTGGGGCGACGAAGGTAAAGGAAAGATCGTTGACGTACTTGCACCAACCTATGACATTGTAGCCCGTTTCCAGGGCGGCCCGAACGCAGGCCATACATTAGAGTTTGAAGGCACAAAGCACGTGCTGCACCAGATTCCTTCTGGTATCTTCCATCCCCATATTCAGAATATAATCGGCAATGGTGTCGTACTCGACCCAATTGTGTTCCGCACCGAAATGCAGAAACTGCAGGACCGGGGCGTTGATGCTGCCAATAATTTGTTCATATCTAAAAAAGCATCACTCATACTTCCGTCACACAAAGCCTTGGACCGCGTGTCTGAAGAAGCGCTTGGTAGCGGAAAGATCGGCTCTACACTAAAAGGTATCGGGCCAACATATCAGGATAAGATAGGCCGCGTGGGTTTAAGAGTAGGTGATATACTTGCTGATGACTTCCAGGAGCGATATAATAAGCTAGTAGACCGTCACCGTAAAACTGCCGAGTTCTACGGAAGTGCACTAGACCTGGGCGAGCAGGAGAAAGAGTTCTTTGAGGCTGTTTCTTACCTGCGCACCCTGAAGCTGGTTGATTCTGAGTATATGATTAACGAGGCTATCCAGAACGGCAAGAAGATTTTGGCAGAAGGTGCACAAGGCGCGTTGCTCGATATCGATTTCGGAACCTATCCGTTCGTGACATCCTCTAACACAGTAGTGGCAGGAGCGTGCACAGGATTGGGTGTAGCGCCTAAACATATAGGAGAAGTATACGGTATCTTTAAAGCGTATTGTACACGAGTAGGTAGTGGTCCATTCCCAACAGAGCTTCTAGATGAAGTAGGAGAGGAGATCCGCCAGGCTGGTCGCGAGTTTGGTTCTACAACAGGCCGTCCGCGCCGCTGTGGATGGGTTGACTTGCCAAGCCTGAAGTATAGCATCATGCTAAATGGTGTTACGCAGCTAAACATGATGAAGGCCGACGTGCTAACGGAGTTCGATAAGATCCAGGTGTGCACACACTATAAGTTGCCTTCCGGGGAAATTACAGATAAAGTGCCACACTCTATTGAAGATGGAGAATTGGAGCCGGTATATGTAGACTTGCCAGGATGGAGGGTTGATCTGAATAAAATTGAGTCGGTAGGTGAGCTACCAGAAGCGTTTAATAACTACCTGACCTTCCTGGAGGAGCACTTGCAAGTGCCCATTACAATAGTATCTGTTGGTCCGGACAGAAAAAGCACGTTGAACCGCGCATAATCCTTACATAAAATAGTAAGTGCTTATATAGTAGTAAAGCCCCTGCAGCCGTAGGGGCTTTATTTTTTTCAAAGGATTTGGAACAACAAACCGGCCTAAGGGTGTTCTTTCTAAGCTGCGTAAAAGCGAGCAAGAATACTTTACAAAATTAATCCTGTTCATTTAGAGCGCGTTAGGCATTTATCTAAAGTTTTTTGTGCTGTGGGTGTTGCGGGGGCGGGAATTTTG
>NZ_QWGE01000006.1 GCF_003576375.1 Pontibacter oryzae | reverse complement strand
GGGAGAGTAGGTGGCCGCCAACCCCAACAAAAGAGGCCCCCCTCTCAGTAATGAGAGCGGGGCCTTCTTGCGTTATAGCAACACACCACACGGGACAGGCTTCAAATCTGAGGAATGCTGACGATGGCTAGGCACTTAAACCGGCGGCAAAGTATGTTCCTGCCCTAGAGCTAGAGAAACTGGTCTTGAGCATCCTTAGCACCATAGCTTGCCATGTGACGAAAGGGTGCGCCAATGGCTTGCCAGAATTTTAGCTTTTTCTTTAAAGGCTTTTTTAAGTTATACTACTTCAGGGATTTCAACACCTCTTTAAGCTGCTCGTTGAAGCAAAAATCAATTCGCTTCATTCCCATCTTTATCCCGCTAAAACTTGGATCGGTAAACACCAAATTAAGCTTTACGCTATTACCTTATTGCAAAGCATTCTCTTATTTCGCATATATAGATTTCATTCCCATTTTTGCCAGCTTTTGGACATAAATTCGAGGGGATGCTATCATAACTTATGTTTTAGGGCACACTCGTAAAAGGATAGGTATAATTATTCTTGCGAATTTGCATTGGATAAGGATGATTGGTAAAGCTCAACATATCCATGCAAGCATTATTTCAGTCTTTCTCACACTTGCTATCACTTTTGCGGTGCCTAATTATCAACATCTTAAGGCTAATAGTAGTATAGCGCTTGAATTGGTTGCTTTTTCGTTTCCTGCGGTTTAACTTGAGCTATGGCATTTCTGTACCCGTCGTTTTTGTTTGCACTGGCTGCAATTGCAGTTCCTATCATACTTCACCTGGTACAGCTTCGACGTGCCAAGCGGGTAGTCTTCAGCAATGTTAAGTTTATTCAGGTTTCTAAAGACCTTACAGCTAGCCAAAGAACGCTGAAAGAGCTTCTTATTCTGCTTTCCCGCATCCTGGCTATAACCTTTCTTGTACTTGCCTTTGCCCAGCCATACTTTGCAGCTTCGGATGTGCGTGTAGCAGCTGCGAACGATTCAGTGGCTTTAGCTCTGGATAACTCTTATAGTATGGCTAACCAGTCGCAGGATGCTGACTTACCATTAATGAGTGTCGCTGCAGATCAGGCTAAAGTGATTGCCGATTTATTTCCGGGGACCACAGCGTTTAAACTGTTTTCAACGGATAAAATTAACCATGGAGCCGTTGTTCAGGCTAGTCAGGTGTCTGGATTCGTGGAGAATATTGATTTTTCATCAAAGCCGTTTAACGCTGAGATAGCGCTTAATAATAAGCCGGCACATGCATTTATACTTTCCGATTTTCAAAAGAACACGTTTTCACCGTCATACTTTAATGCACTTGATTCCACGATGCAAGTGCACCTGATACCTTTGGCTGCTGCCAATACAGCAAACATCACGATAGACTCAGTTTACCTCGAGGATGAGTTTTTGCGTGGGGGAGCTGAGAATATCCTGCATGTGGTATTATCGAATACTGGGAGTGAGGCTTTATCTGATGTGCCTGTAAAGCTTTACATCAATAATCAGCAGTTGGCGGCCCTAAGTATAGACTTGCCAGCAAAACAGTCCACTGAAGCCGTCATGACGTTCAGATCTGGTGATGACGCGTTGCAGCAAGCTTATGTGCAGGTGGAGGATTATCCCGTTGAATTCGACAACACCTACTACTTTATCCTTAAACCATCCGGAACAATCACCATCGCGGAAATTGGCGAGGCGGCGGAAAACTCACTTCAGCGGCTGTACGGCAATGAACCGTTTTTCAGGCATACTTTCTTTACCGAAGGCAATGTAAATTATGCTACTTTATCCGCAGCAAACATTGTGATCCTGAACGGTGTGAACTCCCTTTCTTCGGCGCTTGCGGCTTCTGTAGCCAATTATGTGAAAGCAGGTGGAACCGTAGTTGTGTTTCCGCCAGCATCTGCCACGCAGCTTGCAGGCTATACAGCGCTGTTTCAGAGCCTGAATCTGCCAGCCACCATCAATCCGGTAAGCGCCACTAGCGCAAAAACATCTTTGGCTGCGCCAGACCCTAACAACCCGTTCTTTAAAAGTATATTCTCTGATTTCGATCCTAAACTTGAAATGCCGCAGGCCAGCAGAAGTATGGTTTGGTCGCGGGCATCGGAGGATATTTTGAAGTATAGAGGCGGAGCACCGTTTATGTCGCGGTTTAGCAGAGGAAGCGGTTCTGTATTTTTGATGGCCGCACCATTAGACGAGGCTTATACTTCTTTGCCAAACCATGCGCTGTTTGTGCCTATAATGTACCGGTTGGCAATAAGTAGCTACAAGCAGGAGCAGCAGCTGGCTTATAGTTTAACTTCCGGCACTGTTCAGCTACCCGTAGCGAGCACGCGCTCTAAAGAGGGAGTTTACGAGCTTAAGCAAGACACAATGGCTTTTATTCCTGAGCAGCAGGTGCGGGGTGGCAAGTTATACTTTAATGTGCCTCCAGCTATGGATGTTGCAGGATTTTATACCTTACAGCTTCAGGATTCAGTTCTCACAACGCTTGCTTTCAACTATAGCAAAGAGGAATCGGACTTGGAACAGTACACGCCCGATGAGTTAAGGGCTTTGGTCGGCGAGAACCGCCCCAATGTGCACGTTTACGATTATGGCGATGCCTTTTCAGTAAAAGGTGAGTTTGAAAAACGATATTTTGGCGTCAAGCTTTGGAAATATTGCCTAATATTGTGTCTGTTTTTCCTGATGGCCGAAATAGCACTTATTAGATTCCTCTAACATGAAAGTACTTCTCCAAGCAGCAACTATTTACAATCCACAGTCTGAGTTACATTTGCAGCAGCAAAATATCCTGGTAGAGAATGGCAACATTGCCTATATCGGCCCGGATGCGAAAGAGGCCGATACCGTAATAGCCACGGATGGCTTATGCGTATCGGCGGGATGGCTGGATATGCACGCATACACCGGCGAACCAGGGCTGGAGTACAAGGAGGACCTAGAAAGTATGGCTGCTGCTGCGGCGGCAGGAGGGTTTACCGAAGTTGTGGTACTCCCGAACACCGAGCCTGTCATCCAGACTAAAAGTGCCATTAACTTCATCAAAACGAAAGGCCACTCCTTGCCCGTAACCTTGCTGCCAGCCGCAGCAATAACAGTAGAGGCTGCCGGCAAGGACCTGACAGAGATGATTGATCTCTACCAGGCAGGGGCGGTGGCTTTCTCTGATGGAAGCCATCCCTTACAAGGCGCTGACGTAATGTTGAAAGCTTTACAGTACTTGCAGACGTTTAATGGCCTGTTGATGAACCGAGCTGAGCACACACGTTTGACCGAGAATGGACAAATGCACGAAGGCGAAGCAAGTACACGTTTAGGCATGAAAGGCATTCCGGCGCTTGCCGAAGAAATGATAGTTACCCGCGACCTGCAACTGCTAGGCTATGCAGGAGGAAAACTCCATTTCTCGTTAGTATCTACGGCGGCTGCTATTGAGGCTATTCGCAAGGCTAAGGCAGATGGCTTGCAGGTTACCTGTGATGTAGCCAGCTACCAAACTGCATTTACCGATGAAAGTATAGAGCCCTTCGATACGAATTATAAAGTAAAACCACCTTTTCGCGCCGAGGCAGATGCAGTAGCCATAAAAGAAGGCCTGGCTGATGGAACCATCGATGCAGTGGTATCAGCACACACGCCCCAGGATGTTGAGAGTAAGAAACTAGAGTTCGACCTGGCAGAGTTTGGCATCACGAATCTGGAAACCGCCTTTGCTGTTGCAAATACAACAATGGGCCTGCCCGTTGAGACGTTGGTAGAGAAGCTTGCCGTTAATCCGCGCAAGATTCTGGGCCGAGAGGAAGTAAGTATAGCTGTTGGAGAACCAGCCAACCTAACACTGTTTCAGCCAGATGTAATATGGGAGCCGACTATTAACAAGTCCAAGTCCAAATCATATAATAGCCCATTCTTTGGAAAACCCTTAAAGGGCAAAGTAGTCGGCACGATTCATAAGGGGCAATTAGTGCTCAACGATTCTTTTTAATATATTTATACCTATATTGAGTTGGAGTTGACCTTAAAAAGTTGAACTCACAGAGAAACTATGTTTAATCAGACAATTGTGCGGGAGGGCGTACGCTACGGCGTACTGTGCGGTATTGCCTGCTTTGCCTTGGTGGCATTGCTATACTTTACAGGCTATAACCCGTTTGGCGAGTGGGGCAGATTTACATACCTGCCTATCCCTCTGTTTATTTTTCTGGGTATACGGAATTTCAAGAAGTATAACCAGGGCCAGTTAAGCTTTGGGAAGGGGCTTAGGCTAGGCTTAGCGGTTTCGTTTTACACGGCCTTGTGCACAGGTATGCTGATCTTTGTGCTTATCTACTTGGTGGGGCCCGAGATTTTGCAGCAACACGTAGCCGAGATGAAAGCACTGCTCGAAGAAACCAGAGAAGAACAGATAAAGCTGCTTGGCCAGAAAATGTACGACGAAGGCTTTAAAGCCCTTGACTCGATAACGCCAAGTATGCTGGCCGCCGATGATTTTGTGCGGAGGATTTTTGCAGGGGGGATTTTTTCATTAGTGGCGGCCGTATTTTTCCGGAAATAGTAACGTCTAACCTTATAAACACTAACCACTATGACTGAAAATCAATCTTTTGTAACTGAAAGAGGCCCTTCTGTAGGGTCTGTAGCCTTAAAATGGGGATTTATCTTTGCGCTTATCGGCGTTATCTTTAGCCTTATACTGATGGTATCCGGCCTTGCCGAAAACCGCTGGATTTCAAGCCTGGCATACCTAATCCTTATTGCCGGTATCGTTATCGGGATGAAGAACTTTAAGGAGCAAAACCATGGCTATATGTCTTATGGGCAAGGTTTGGGCTTAGGTTCTATCATTTCTGCCATATTCGGCTTTCTGTCCGGCACATTCTCGTGGTTATACATTGAGTTTGTAGACCCATCATACATGACGCGCATATTTGAGAAACAGCGCGAAGAGATGATCCGCAAGGGTTTATCCGATGAGCAAATTGATGCAGGTATGGCCATGGCTGAAAATTTCCAGGGTCCGGTTGCCATGATCCTTGGCGCTACAGTTATTACACTTATAGTTGGGTTTATCCTGTCGCTTATCATCTCTGCGGTGATGAAAAACGCGCGACCGGAGTTTGAGTAGAATATGCAATACGCTTACGATATTTCGGTAGTAGTTCCGCTTTTTAACGAGGAGGAGTCGCTGCCTGAACTCGTGCGCTGGATCAGGAGAGTGATGCACGCGCACGAGTTTTCTTATGAAGTGCTTTTAGTGGACGACGGCAGCACCGACCGTTCCTGGGAAGTTGTGCAGGCCTTAGGCGAAGAGGATAAGGCCGTAAAGGGCATAAGCTTTAACCGCAACTATGGCAAATCTGCTGCCCTGAACGAAGGGTTTCGGCGTTGCCAGGGTGAAGTGGTAATCACCATGGATGCCGACCTACAGGACAGTCCTGAGGAGATCCCGGGCTTATACGACCTCATCAAGCACCAAAAGTATGATCTGATCAGCGGCTGGAAGAAGAAACGCTTCGACCCGCTCAGCAAAACCATACCAACCAAGCTCTTTAATGCAGCCACACGCAAGCTTTCGGGCATCCACCTCCACGACTTTAACTGTGGCCTGAAGGCTTATCGCCAACTGGTGGTAAAAAGTATAGAAGTGCACGGCGAGATGCACCGCTACATACCAGTTATTGCCAAATGGAACGGCTTTACCAAGATCGGCGAAAAAGTGGTGCAGCACCAGGAGCGCAAGTATGGTACTACTAAGTTTGGCCTGGAGCGTTTCGTATACGGCTTCCTGGACCTGCTTTCGATAACCTTTGTGAGCCGGTTTAAAAAGCGCCCGATGCACTTTTTTGGCACGCTTGGCACACTGATGTTTGTGGTTGGTTTGGGTATAACTTTATGGCTGATCGTGCAGAAGCTTTTCGGCCTGTACTCCAATGGCCGCGTGCGCGACATTGTGGATCAACCGCTGTTTTTCCTGGCCTTGGTTGCCGTCGTACTTGGTGTGCAGTTGTTTTTGGCCGGTTTTCTGGCCGAGATGATCTCTATGGCCGCCAGCAAACGCAACGAATACCTGATCCGGGATAAAGTAGGAGCCCTTAAGAAATAATGGCACGGCGCGTAACGATTGTTGGCCCGGCGCATCCGTTGCGGGGCGGAGGCATGGCTACCTTTAACGAGCGGCTGGCTTACGCTTTCCAGGAGGCCGGCGATGAGGTCGAGATCGTTACATTCAGCCTGCAGTACCCATCCTTTCTTTTCCCGGGCAAAAGCCAGTACACTTCGGAGCCAGCGCCGGCAGGGCTTCGCATTAAAGTGATGATCAACTCGGTGAACCCGCTGAGTTGGTGGCGCACGGGGCGTTACATTGCCCGGCAAAAGCCCGAGATCGTAATCTTTCGGTATTGGTTGCCGTTTATGGGGCCAGCGCTGGGAACCATTGCCCGATTGATTCGGAAAAACAAGTATAGCCGCATCATCGCCATCACCGATAACGTGGTGCCGCACGAGAAGCGCCCCGGCGATGTGCCATTCACAAAATATTTCCTGGGTGCCTGTGATGGCTTTGTAACCATGTCGCGCGCAGTGCAGGAGGATTTAAAGAAGTTTGAGCCCCTTAAGCCAAGCGCATACTTGCCGCACCCGCTCTACGATAACTTTGGCGCCGCCGAGTCAAAAAAGGTAGCCTGTACTACGCTGAACCTGGACCCAACATATAACTACCTGCTGTTTTTCGGCTTTATCAGGGCATATAAAGGGCTGGACCTGCTGTTGCAAGCTATGGCCGATCCTCAGCTACAAGCTCTTCCAAATCTCAAGCTTATTATTGCTGGTGAATTTTACGAAGACGCATCCCCGTACCTAGAGCAAATAAAGCAGCTGAAGCTAGAAGATAAACTCATACTTCGTACTGATTTTATACCTAACGCGGAGGTTCGCCATTATTTCTGCGCTGCTGATTTAGTGGTGCAGCCTTATAAACATGCCACGCAAAGCGGTGTAACACAGGTTGCTTACCATTTCGACAAGCCGATGATAGTAACGAATGTTGGCGGCCTTTCGGAGCTGGTGCCGCATGGGGAGGTTGGTTATGTTGTAGCGCCGCAACCGGAGGCTATTGCCGGGGCGATACTGCAGTTTTATACTTCTAATCAGGCTGGTCAGTTCTCCTATAATATCAGCAAGTATAAACTGCGCTTCAGTTGGAGCCGATTTGTAGAGTCCTTGCGTGTTCTTGAGGAACGATTAGTGTAACCACTTACAGCCTAAAAATCATTTACTTAGCACACCCTTTCGATCATTGTTATTACATTAAATAAGTCATATATTTAGAGATTAAAGTTTATTTAATGTATGAGTAGATCCCTACACGTTTTTCTTCTTTTATATATTTCCCTTTTTTCTGCAGCTAGTGCTTTATGCCAGGGTGTTCCGATAGATACATCCTTTGTTAGAGGCTCTGTAGAGAATGCGTTAGGAGTATACAAAAATATAGTAGGAGCCCAGATTCATTTGCATACTGGCTCTGAATATTATAATGTGGCAAAGCCCTACATGGAAGGGCACCGTTATTTTGAGGCAGAATCGGTGGAGAATGGTTCAATACTCTATGATGGAGCTTGGTTTCATGATGTTCCCATGCTGTATGATGTTGTGCTTGATGAGGTAGTAATATTCCATCAAATGAATGGCATGCTTCAAAAATTAGTGAAACAAAAAGTGAGCAGCTTTGTGCTTGGAAATCATAGTTTTTTGAACCTAGAATTTGATAGTACGTCGGGCTCTTCCATGCGGCCCGGCTTTTATGATGTGCTTTATAGTGGGCAGGTGAAGGTGCTGTCAAGAAGGCAGAAGGATGTACAGGTGCGAACGTCAATACATGGGATGGAGGGTAACTATAATATTATTGATAAATTCTACCTGCGAAAGGATGGTGCCTATTATCAAGTCAAAACTAAAAGGTCAATCCTAAATGTACTTGAGGATGAAAAAAAGCGCTTGAAGAAGTTTGCCAGAGTTAATAAGCTAAAATTTAAGAGGCAACGCGAATATGCAATACTCTCTTTAGCGCAACATTACGAGACTCTCAAAAACTGATATCTTCTCGAAAATTCTGTATCATACCTCACTGCAACAGTATAGCCTCTCAGGAAAAAATATGCCGCATCTGTACCAACGCCTAGTCTTGTTTCTTCTGTTTTTTTCTGTGGCTATGCTTCCCTGTATCGCACAGCAAACAAAGGAGGTACTTATAACAGAAAGCTTCAAGGATGTTTCCTTTGAGGTGTTTATCCAAAAGCTAGAAGAAAAAGGCGGATACACATTTTTTTATAGGGTAGAGGATGTTGATAGTGTAAGGGTCACGATAAAGGCGAACTCTAAAACGCTACCTCAGGTGCTTGCAGAGGCATTGCGAGGCACTGAGTTACGTTTTGCTATCAGTAAACAGCAGGTATTTATTACCAGAGGCAAGTCTATCGTTACAACTCTCCCGGAAGGTTATTTTGATAACAATCAGGAAGCTCCATCTGGCAAACAGCCTCAATTTGCCGATGAAACGTACGTGCCCAAACAGGAAAACCGCAAAACAACCACCTCGGAGGTGAAGCTCTATGAGATAGGGCAGTCAATAAATAGCAAAGCTACTCAAGCAAACTTAGCGGGCACGTTGCGCGATGCGCAGTCCGGTGAGCCAATTATAGGGGCCTATGTATACATTGAGTCGCCGGTGATAGGCACGGCATCAGACCAGTACGGCTACTTTTCCATTACCCTGCCGGTTGGCCGCCACGAACTAAAGGTGCGTGCCATTGGCCTGAAAAACACGAGGCGGCAAATCATTCTGAACGGCGACGGTAAGCTTGATATTGAGATGGAAGAAGATATAAGGTCGTTGAAGGAAGTATTGGTAGAGGCGGAGAAAGATAGGAATGTATCCGGATTGCAGATGGGTATGGAGCGCCTTGATATCAGGACTATTAAGCAGGTGCCTACGGCTTTTGGCGAAACCGATATTTTGCGGGTGGTGCTGACGTTGCCAGGGGTGAAATCTGTGGGAGAGGGCAGCACCGGCATGAACGTGAGGGGCGGCTCTACCGATCAAAACCTGATCCTGCTGAACGATGCGACGGTTTATAACCCATCGCACCTGTTTGGCTTCTTCTCGGCCTTTAACCCGGATGTGCTCAAGTCGGTGGAGCTTTACAAGAGCGCAGTGCCTGCCAAGTATGGCGGGCGTTTATCATCCGTGCTGGAAATTACCCCAAGGGAGGGAAACAAGAAGCAGTTCACCGGTTCGGGCGGCATTGGTTTACTCACGAGCAGACTTACGCTGGAGGGCCCGCTTATAAAAGACAAAACCTCTTTCCTGCTAGGTGGCCGCACGACATACTCAGACTGGTTGCTTAAAAAGTTGCCAAACAAGTCTTTCAGCAATAGCGAGGCATCGTTTTATGACCTGAACGCGCAGGTTAGCCATGAGATTAATAGCAAGAATAACGTGTACTTTACAGGCTACTTCAGCAAGGACCGGTTTAAGCTGGCAGCCGACACCCTATACAAGTATAACAACCAAATTGCAAGCGTAAAGTGGAAGCACAATTTCCATAACCAGCTCTACAGCGTGTTAACCGGCACTTATAGTAACTATAACTATGATATCTCTAATGAAGAGAATGCTGTAAATGCTGCAACGCTTACGTTTGGCATCAGCCAAGCTGGGTTACAGGCGGATTTCAACTACTTTCCCAACTCGAAGCATACCGTTGACTTCGGGGCGAGCACGATTTTTTACAATGTGCTTCCGGGTAGTATAGAGCCAAACAGCAGCGAATCGCTCATTTTGCCTGAAAAGGTCCAAAGAGAAAGAGGCCTCGAAAGTGCTGTTTACATCTCGGACCGCTATGATATAACTCAAAAGCTCTCCCTCTCTTTTGGATTGCGTTACTCAGTTTTTAAAGCGCTAGGAGAAAGAGATGTGTTGATGTATGCCCCAGGCAGCCCAAGGTCCGAGAACACTATTGTAGATACGCTATCTTATAGCTCCGGTGAAACCATAGCGACCTACCATGGGCCGGCATTCAGGTTCTCTGCACGGTATGGCTTAACTGATAATTCTTCTGTTAAGGTGAGCTACAACAGGCTCCGACAATATGTGCATATGCTCTCCAATACAACTGCTATGTCGCCGACAGATATTTGGAAGTTAAGCGACAGCAACATCAAACCGCAGGTAGGAGATCAGGTAGTGCTCGGGTACTACCGTAACTTTAGGGCCAACACCATTGAGTTTTCGGCAGAGGCTTATTATAAGTGGATGCGGGATTTCCTGGATTACAGAAGCGGGGCAGTTATTGTGATGAACCAGCATATAGAAACAGACGTGGCAAACGCCGAAGGCAAAGCCTATGGGGTGGAGCTGATGCTGAAAAAGGCAACCGGAAAGTTGAACGGATGGGTAAGTTATACGTACTCCCGCACCTTTGCCCGCGTGAATGACCCAACTGTAGCCGAGCTTATAAATAACGGAGCGTACTACCCGAGTAATTCCGATAAGCCGCATGACTTCACCTTGATCAGCAATTATCGTTTCAGCCAGCGGTTCAGCACCTCATTAAACTTTACCTATAGCACAGGCCGGCCCATCACGCTCCCACTTGCCAAGTACTATGATGGCGGATCGCAACGCATTGTATACTCAGACAGAAATGAGTATCGCGTACCGGACTATTATAGAGTAGACTTTGCCATGAATATTGAGGGTAATCATAAAATTAGGAAGCTGGCTCACAGTTCTTGGACAATAGCTGTGTATAACCTGACTGGCCGTAAAAACCCTTACTCCATCTACTTTAAATCTCAGAATGGTAATATACGAGGGTATAAAATGTCGATTTTTGGACAGCCCATACCTACTATTACCTATAACTTCAAGTTTTAAGATCATGAAATTCTGGAATAGAACATTAGGCTTTTTGCTGCTAGTGCTAACGGTGGGGTGTATTGAGCCTTATGCTCCTGAGGTCTTGGAAGCGCCCAACAGCTATCTAGTTGTTAATGGGTTTATAAATGCCAACGGGCCTACAACTATTCAGTTACTCCGAACGCAAAACTTAATGGCCGAGATACCCTCTCCAGTCGAAACTGGGGCTACAGTTCTAATTGAGGCAGAGAGCGGTGAGAAGTTTAAACTGACCGAAGGCCAGGAGGGAAAGTACACAAACACTAGCTTAAACCTGGCCACAGCTGGTAAATATCGGTTGTACATTAAAACAACCAACGGTAATGAGTATATCTCAGACTATGTAGCAGTTAAAATTTCTCCTGCTATCGATAAAGTTAGCTGGAAGCCAACGGAAGATAACGTGGAGATATACGTTAACACCCATGACCCTGATAACAACACCAAATATTATCGATGGGAATACATAAGTACTTGGCATTACCGGTCAGCTTTTTTCACGGATTTAAAGTATGAAAGCGGCGAAGTACTCTTTCGAGACAATAATGATGAAAATATTTATGACTGTTGGAGGTCTGAAAACTCGACGAGCATAGAGATAGGCAACTCTCTAAAGCTGAGCCAGGACGTTATCAGTAACCATAAGCTTCTAGCAATACCTTATAATTCAGAGAAACTAGGGGTAAAGTATAGTATACTGGTGAAGCAGTATGCTCTTACTGCGGAGTCTTACAAGTACTGGGAAACGCTAAAGAAGAACACTGAGGGAATCGGCACTCTGTTCGACCCGCTTCCTTCGCAACTGGCAGGCAACATACGGTGCATTACTAACCCTCAAGAACTGGTGATTGGGTATATGACAGCAACCTCCATGCAGGAGAAAAGATTATTTATCGATAGCAATGAGTTGCCAAAAGAGTGGAAAACCTTTTTCCCAACCTGCTACTCAGACACCTTGCTGTTAGCGGATGAAAGTGTGGATATTTTTGAAGGCGGCTATATAATGCCTGTTAATGGTATTTACACTGACAGTTCACCGGACCCTATCGGCTATCTTTATGCATCCGAGAGCTGTGTGGATTGTAGGGTTAGGGGCACAAATGTTAAACCGGATTTTTGGGAATAGATGCAAAACCTCAAACAAGTGTTAAAAGTGTTGGGTAGCGAATACATGCTCCAGCTTTCTGGTGGTAACGCGCCAAAGCTGCGCCTAATAGTGTTTCTTTACTGGATTCTTTTTATTACTGGCACCGTTAAAGTAGCGGCTCAAGGCAACTCCTTCCAAAGTATTCCAGAGGCATTTAACCAACACCGGAGAAGTTCGCTGCAGGAGAAGCTTTTCCTTCACGTTGATAGGCCAATGTATGTAAGTGGCGAAACTATGTGGTTTAAGGTCTATGCTGTGGATGGCACGCTGCATAAGCCATTGGGCATAAGTAAAATTACTTACGTTGAAATATTGGATACTGAGCAAAAGCCAGTACTTCAAGGCAAAATCGCGATGAAGGAAGGCATAGGCAATGGATCTTTCGTTTTACCAGCCGAATTATCTTCCGGGAGCTACCGACTGCGGGCCTATACGAACTGGATGAAAAACTTTAGCCCGGATTTCTTTTTTGAGCAGCCCATAACAATTGTTAATACTTTTCAGCAGCCTTCTGTAGCACAATCGGCTGAAGAACAAGTGATAACTGTCCAGTTTTTTCCGGAAGGGGGCAATTTATTAGCAGGTGTGCCTAACAAAGTTGCATTTAAGGCGGTGTTAAACAGCACCGGAAAGGGTGTTGATTTTACAGGGGAGCTTTTTAACCAAAACGGAGACAAAATAACAGCGTTTGCGCCACATAAATTTGGCATAGGGCACTTTACGTTTATCCCCTTGGAAGGGCACAAGTATACAGCCAAGATTAAACTATACAAGGCAGAAAGCACCACCGAAACGTTGCCTTCTGTGCTTAATCATGGATATAGCTTACAGCTGGAAGAAGCAGATAATAATCGTTTGAAGATAACTGTTAGCCAGATTGGGGTGCACGCATCGCAGGTTTACCTGCTTGCGCATAGCAGGCAAATAGTAGCTGTAGCCGAGGCGGCGACAATTGAGAACGGTAAAGCCGCATTCCAAATCGACAAGGAATCACTGCCTGATGGAATTTCTCATTTCACGGTTTTCAATGGCAACAAGCAACCTGTATGTGAGCGGTTATACTTCAAACAGCCGTCCGGGATATTGCAACTCAGCACTATGCCAGATAATGCTCAGTATAGCACGCGTTCAAAAGTTACGCTGAATATAAAAGCCAGGGAAGCAAGCGGAGAGAGAGTTCCTGCAGATTTATCCTTAGCCGTGTACCGTCTGGATTCTCTACAACAATTCCCAGACCAAACCATTGAGAATTATCTGTGGCTATCGTCCGACTTGAAAGGAGATATCGAAAACCCAGCATACTACTTTTCGGATGCAGGAAAAAATGATGCCATAGCTGTTGATAACTTGATGCTTACGCATGGGTGGAGCCGTTTTCGATGGAAGGATATCTTAGAGAACGATGTAGCTACCTACCAATATACACCTGAGTATAACGGTCATTTTATAAGAGGTAAGATTACTCAGGTCTCCTCGGGTGCACCAGCTCCTGGAGTTACTGCTTACCTAGGCTCACCGGGTAAACTTATCCGGCTATATAATTCCAATAGTGATGCAAAAGGTAATATATGGTTTGAGGTGAAAGACTTCTTCGGGCAAAAAGATATTGTGGTGCAAAGTGATGTAACAAAGGATAGTACTTACGCCTTTGAGGTTTATAGTCCGTTTGCCAATGAGTACTCGACCAGGAGACTGCTGAGTTTTGGGCTGACGGAGAAAGCAGCCGAAGACCTTACACGCCGCCATATCCAAACACAAACCCAATATGCCTACTTTAATCAGCATCTTAACAGACTTAAAACACCCGGAATAGACAGTATTGCCTTTTTTGGAAAGCCAGCCGAACAATATCTGCTCTATGACTACAAGCGCTTTAAGGTGATGGAAGAGGTAATGCGTGAATACGTTGCAGGCGTTCACGTGCGTAAACATAAAAACGATTTCCGGTTTAGACTAACTAACAGGCCCTACGGAACAATATTTCAAGGAAGCCCCATGGTGCTGCTAGATGGCGTCCCTGTTTTTGATACGAACAAAATAATGGCCTTGGATCCTCTAAAAATTAGAAATTTAGAGGTTATTACCAACAGTTTCTTTCATGGGCCTTTAGTGTATGAGGGTATAGTAAGCTACACTTCATATACCGGTGATATGGCTAACATAGAATTAGACACTCATAGTTTGCTGCAAGCGTACGAAGGTTTACAACTTGAAAGAGAATTTTACGCGCCAACTTATGATACTCAGGATCTGAAGCGGAGCCGCTTGGCAGATTTTAGGAACTTGATGTACTGGGCGCCTAAGTTAAAAGTAAACGAAGATGGCAATCTAAGCTTTTATACTTCAGACCAGGTTGGAACTTACATTGCTGTAGTTCAGGGAATAACAAGCACTGGTCTGGCCGGGAGTAATGTATCCACATTTAAAGTGGAGGCACCAGTAGCTGCAAATATAGGGCAGTAATGATTTGTTCTTTCTAATTGGCCGATTGCCTGTTTGCATTAAAAGCAGAGATATTATTCACACGCTTACTAATCAGGTAATAGGTATCATTATTTCTCTTGAATACACTTGGCAAAAATACTGAATACTTAGTTACTTAGTTAACATATCAATACAGTAATTAGTAGCCGCTAATTTGTGAGTTAGGCTGGAGCCGCTCTATGAAGGCGATGCGCGAGCTGGCACATGAGCTAAAGGCTAAGAAATAAAGGCCGCTCACCCGCAAAGTATACTTTAACGTAATCCTTTTTGCTTTGACCTTGTTGTAATACTACAGGTGGTTATTGTGTACCATTGCGCCCAATTACCATGAAAACTGTTTTATTGCTCCTGCAACTCCTCTCTTGCTTTACTATTTGTGCCCAAAATATTGATAGCAACCGGTCCGAAATAACATTTTCCATCAAGAACATGGGCCTTAACAGGGTTGAGGGTACATTTCACAGCATCTATGGTCGTGTTATTCTGGATCCCGGGCACTTGCAGGAAGCGCAGATAGAGGCTGTAATTGATATTTCTTCGTTAGTGACAGGTATTGATATGCGCGACAGGCATTTGCAACAGGAAGACTTTTTTGATACCGAAATGCATCCGGTGGCTACTTTCTTCTCGGAACATATCACCCAAAATGAAATCGGGTACATGGCAATGGGAGTATTAGAAATTAAAGGCAGGAGCCAGGCTGTTCAGATCCCTTTTACCTTACTAAACCATAGCGAAGAGCAGCTGCTTGAAGGAAACCTGATAGTGAACCGGCGCGATTTTGACCTTGGCACAGGCATGAGCAGCCTGATTGTAGGCGAAAAAGTGAAAATATATATAAAGTGCTATGTCATGAAGTAAGCCATGCGCGAGATTATTATACTTTATGAATGGCGAACGAGCTCATTTGGCTACCAAAAGCACCGATTATGTATGGTTGGCAGCAGCGCACCTTTAGGGCAATGCACTATTCCAAAATGACTGTTTTACTTAGGCCAGGTAAAAGAAAAGCGGGCACCTTGGCCGAGTTCAGAGTTTACCCATACCTTGCCACCTTTCTCTTCCACAATTTTCTTTACGGTTGCCAGCCCAATGCCGGTGCCTTTGCTGCGGCTTGTGTCGCGGAGCAGGCGCTCGTACAGGCCAAATATCCTCTGATGATGCTCCGGTGCAATGCCCGGACCATCATCCTGCACATAAAAAGCATACATGTGATCGGCCTGCTCGAAGCCTATACTTAAATTCCCGTGGCCAGTGTCGTGGTATTTTATGGCGTTGGATATGAGGTTGGTAAGTACTTGTTGTATCAGAATCTTTTCGGTGAAAAGAGTAGGCATGGCATCTGTTATCGATACCGTGAAGTCTTTGGCCTTCTCCTGTTCTTTCAGAATTTGCTGAACAAGCTGGCCAATATCTGTTTCTTGTTTTGGCAAGTCCTTCACGTTTGTCATGGAGTACTCCAGCAGGCCGTTCACGATTTTCCCCATGGCCGAAATGCGCTCTTGCATTAGGCTGAGGTTGCTACCCAGGTTAGCGTAGTCCCTTTCGTTCAGGTCTTCTAGAATCCATTCCGACACAGCTTGCATGTTCATAATCGGTTCCTTCAGGTCATGGGATACCATGTGTACAAACTGGTCCAGCTTTTCGTTTGCCTTTTGGAGTTGCTTTTTCTCAAGCTCCAGCTGCTTCTGCTTTTGGCGTAGCTCGAAGTTTGTAATAACCTGTTTCGCCAGTACCTTCAGTGCATACTTTTGCTCCATGGTAAGCCGCCTCGGGATGGTATCGATTACGCAGAGGGTGCCTAAGTTGTGGCCGTTAGCCGTAACCAGTTGTGAGCCAGCGTAAAACCTTATCTTAGGGGAGTTGGTAACAAGCGGGTTATGCTTAAAGCGCTCATCCTTGGTGGCATCCGTAATCTCAAATATCTCATTTTCTTTGATGGCATACTCACAAAACGATACAGACCGCGGCGTTTCAGGAAGGCTTATACCAAGCTTTGACTTAAACCATTGCCTGTGTTCATCAATTAGCGTAATCAGCGAGATGGGGGTGCCACAAATCTGTGAGGCCAGCTGCGTGAGTTCGTCAAACTCCTGTTCTGCAGGCGTATCTAAAACTTTATAGTCTTTCAACGCTACTAGCCTTTTTTGCTCTGTTTGAGTATCTTTTCCTTCGGTCACCATAGTATGCCTGCTGGTTTCATGTATGCATGAAATAGCTTGAAAGACCAGCTGATGCGGGTTAGGAGCTCATCTTTAGCTAATCAAATTGATTGTGTAGGTGTGTAATCAAATGAATTGCAATTAAGTGGTTTAAGACTAATTATAATTGTTATAATACTAATTTACGAAATCGATGGAAATACGTATGTAAAATCCAAAAGAAAACCCCAGAATACTTAAATTCTGGGGTTTAGTTAAGTGGCTTACTGAGTATTTATACTTATATCAGTTCAACTCCGGTGTAGTTAAATGGCGAGATTTTTTTCAGCTCAGCCTTTATCGCGTCATTCACCTGAAGCGTATCGATAAAATCGTGGATGCGGGTTTCTGTCATCTTCTCGTTCTTGCGCGTCAGCTCCTTTAAGGCCTCATAGGGTTGCGGATAACCTTCGCGGCGAAGTATGGTTTGGATGCCTTCTGCTACCACAGCCCAGTTGTCTTCCAGATGTGCGTGCAAGGCAGCCTCGTTCAGCTCCAGCTTGCCTATCCCTTTTTCCAGAGACTTCAGGGCAATAAGTATGTGCGCTAGCGGCACGCCAATATTGCGCAGCACGGTAGAGTCGGTTAGGTCGCGTTGCAGGCGGGAGATTGGCAGTTTAGCGGCCAAGTGCTCCAGCACGGCGTTGGCAATACCCAAGTTTCCTTCGGCGTTCTCAAAATCGATCGGGTTTACCTTGTGTGGCATCGCCGAAGAGCCTACCTCACCGGCCTTTATCTTCTGCTTAAAATAACCCATAGACACGTACTGCCATACATCCTTAGAGAAATCAAGCAGGATGGTGTTCAGGCGCTTCAGGCCATCGAAGTATGCAGCCAGGTTATCGTAGGGCTCAATTTGAGTGGTATACTGGCTACGGTGCAGGCCGAGGCCCTGCTGCACAAAACGGTTACCAAAGGCTGGCCAATCTATACTTGGGTAGGCTACATGGTGCGCGTTAAAGTTACCGGTTGCACCCCCAAACTTAGCCGAGAACGGAACCTGCTGCAGCAGGAAAAGCTGCTGTTGCAAACGCTCAGCAAACACTTTTATCTCCTTGCCCAAACGTGTTGGTGAGGCCGGTTGCCCATGTGTGTGCGCCAGCATTGGGATGTCTTTCCATTGCGTTGCCAGCTCGTCCAGGGTTTGGTGTATATTTTGGTAAGCAGGCTGCAGCACGCGCTCATTGGCTTCGCGCAGCGAAAGCGGTATAGCCGTGTTGTTTACATCCTGCGAGGTAAGCCCAAAATGTATAAACTCCTTATAAGCGGCAAGCCCCAAAGCGTCAAACTTATCTTTTAGGAAATACTCCACAGCCTTCACATCGTGGTTGGTGGTTTTCTCGGTCTCCTTAATGGTGAGGGCGTCTTGCTCGGTAAAGTTTTCATAGACGGCGCGCAGCTGCGTAAACTGACTGGCGTTTACCTGCTGCAACTGTGGCAACGGAAGCTCACAAAGCGCAATAAAATACTCCACTTCTACCAGCACGCGGTAGCGGATCAGGCCAAACTCTGAAAAATAGGGGGCAAGGTCGCTGGTGTGGCGGCGGTAACGGCCATCCACCGGCGAAATAGCAGTGAGTGTTGTTAAGTTCATGGTGTGGGGGTGTGGTTCTCCTGTTCAAAGATACACAGGTTTGCGAAAGGAAGCCAAAAAAGGAGCCCTACAGTTATACTTTATACTTAATGGCGTGGCAATACGTACATAATACTTGTGGTGTAAGTTTTTGTCCTTTAGCTGTTTAGGTTTTAGGTGCAAAGGCTAATTGGCACTAAGGTTGCTAAGTTTGGCCTTGCAGGCATATCCTATCAAGCTTGTACCCGTATTAGGTGGGGTATATATACTGGCTAAGGTATGCTATAGCAGATGATTATATAGCGGAATAGCTATTTAAACGCGATCTGCTTTTTTAGATACAAATCTTATTACTTAATTCGCACCGGATTATATTTTGGACCATCGTTTGAAAAGAAGAATTCTCGCTTGGGCTGGCGGTGTGCTGGCCTTCTTTGTACTAGCTTTCGTACTTCTGTTCGCTTTCAGAAGCAAAGTCTTGAGCTATACCATTGATCGCATTATCACTAAGGTAGAAAACAAATACCCCGCCGACATGAACATCGGTTCAGCTGAGTTTGTGGACTGGAACTCTGTGGTGCTTACCGGTATTTCCTTCGTGCCCGATAAGCTGGATACGCTCTTCACCACCGATAGCGTATATGCCACCGTCAGTTTCCGCTCCGTTTTTAAGGGCCGCATCGTGTTTAAGCGCCTCGTGGTGACCGATGGCTACCTGACTGCGGTTAAAAAAGGCGACCAAACCAATTTCGACTTCCTGTTTAAGAAGGATGAGGCACCCGACGAGCCGGTGGATACCACTGCCGGCCGCAACTATGGTCGCCTGCTAAACCTGCTGATCGAGACGGCATTCGATAACGTGCCCGACCAGGTGGACTTCAAAAACCTGAACGCGTCCTATGCTTCCACGAGCCGCACTATTGATGTGAAAATGCCGTTCCTGGTGATTGATGATGGCCATGTGGAGTCTGACGTATACATACGCACCGATTCTTTAGTGAACAACCTGCGCATGCGCGGCACCATAGACCCCGGCGATTATCGCATCTCCACAAGCTTCTACGCTGCCGATACCAATGGCATCCGTTTGCCGTACGTGCAGCAGAAACTAGATGCGCAAGTAGCTTTCGATACCCTGCACCTGAGTTTAGATAGTAAGCGTTTCCGTAAGGAGAACCTGACAATCAGTGGCCGGGCCATGGTAGATAACCTGGTGCTTAACCATCCTAAACTGGCTGATGAAGACATACATGTAGATGAAAGCGCCGTGGATTATGTCCTCACGCTGGGTCCAAACCTTTACGTAGTTGATAGCCTGACGGAAGTGCGCGTAAATAGCGCTCGTGCCAATGTATATGCCTCCTATCAAAACAAAACCTCGAAGATTATAGACCTGAAGGTTAAAACTGAGGAGGTGCCTGCCAACGATTTCTTTAACTCCTTGCCCGCTGGCTTGTTCGAGAACCTGGAAGGCATACAGGCTCAGGGTTGGCTAAAGTACAACCTAAACTTCCATGTGGATATGGATAGCCTGGAGCAGGTGGTGTTTAACTCTGACCTGGATGCCTCCGATGATTTCAAGATCGTGAAGTGGGGCAACACCAACCTGCAGAAGATAAATGGGTCGTTCTCGCACACGGTGTATGAGTATGGCAAGCCCGTGCGTACTTTTACGGTAGGCCCATCCAACGCGTTCTACAGCCCGATTCATGAGATTTCGCCATACTTGCGCAATGCCATACTTACTGCCGAGGATGCTGGTTTTTACAGCCACAATGGTTTCCATGAGGAGGCTTTCAGGCAGGCTATCATCAAGAACCTGAAAGAGGGTGAGTTCGCCCGTGGCGGCAGTACCATCTCGATGCAGTTGGTTAAAAACGTGTTCCTGACCCGTAAGAAAACCGTGGCTCGAAAAGTAGAGGAAGCCATTATAGTATGGCTGATTGAGAACCTTGACCTGGTATCGAAAAACCGCATGTTCGAAGTATACCTCAACATTATAGAGTGGGGGCCAAACGTGTATGGAGCCAAAGATGCCTCGCGCTTTTACTTCGGAAAGCAGCCTTCGGAACTTAACCTGGCTGAGGCTATCTTCCTCACCAGTATTATCCCAAGCCCAAAACGCTACCGCTCGTCCTTTGACAGTTACGGAAACCTGCGCAGTTACAAATCCGGGTATTACCGTCTGATTGGTGGCATTATGCGCCGCCGTGGCAAGATCAGCCAGGAAGAGTATGAAGCCCTTTCGCCGAACGTGCGCCTCTACGGACGTGCCCGCGACCTGATCGTAACGGCCCGTGATAGTTCGGTGGTTGAAGAAGATACCACGCAGTTTGAACTGGAAACCATAGACCTGCTGGATTTCTAAGACAGTACACGTATAAAGAAGCCCGCTGTAAGTAAAGCTTACAGCGGGCTTTTTAGCGTTAAAACAGCAAGATTGTGTATACTTGCCCTTGTAATAAAGTATAATATGGCACAACCTGTGGGGCTTTTGCCCCGTGCAGCAGCCCTGGCTGCCCGCCTTGGTCTGGACTGGTTTCTGCTGGCCCTGATCAGTATGATATTTCTGGCCTACCTGTGGCCGCAGCTTGGCGTAGACCGCGAGCCCATTTCGCTGGGCGATATTGCCAGCTATGGCGTATCGGTGATCTTTTTCTTTTACGGCTTGCGGCTCAGCCCCGAGAAGTTAGGCTCCGGCCTGAGTAACTGGCGCCTGCATGTGGTGGTGCAGCTAAGCACGTTCATACTTTTCCCGCTGCTGGTTTTGCCGCTGCATACTTTCTTTAAGGACACGCCGCAGGAGCTGTTGTGGCTGGGCGTGTTTTATTTGGCGGCGCTGCCCTCTACGGTTTCTTCTTCGGTGGTAATGGTTTCGATTGCCGGGGGCAACATTCCGGGGGCCATTTTTAACGCCAGCATCTCCAGCCTGATGGGTATTTTTATCACACCGCTCTGGATGGGCCTGTTCCTGACAAGCAGCACCGAAGGGTTTGATATCTGGACCGTGATGGGCAAACTTATACTTCAGGTGTTACTGCCTGTGGTGCTGGGTATTATGCTGCACCGGTTCTGGGGAGGTTTTGCGGAGCGCAACAAAGGCCGGCTCCGCGTGTTTGACCAGGTTATTATTTTGCTGATCGTTTATACTTCGTTCTGCGAGTCGTTTGCGCGCAAAATGTTCAGTGGCTTTGCCCTGACGGATATACTTATACTTGGCGGCGCTATGGTAGGCTTGTTCTTTTTGGTGTACAGCCTGATTTTTGGCATTACCAAATTGCTAGGCTTTAACCGCGAGAACCAGATCACGGCTATCTTCTGCGGCTCCAAGAAATCGCTGGTGCACGGCACGGTTATGTCGAAGGTGCTTTTTCCGGGGGCTACCATGGCGGGCATCATCCTGCTCCCGATCATGATGTACCACGCCCTGCAGTTGCTTGCCGCCAGCATTATTGCGCAATCCGAGGCACGTAAAAACCGCTCTGCAACCCAGTAGCCAACATCAATTTATACTTGCGCCCTGAGTTCAGAAATCAATCCGCAAGCTAACTTTCTATACTTAACCAGAAGAGCCCACCTGCAACGATCTGCGGGTGGGCTCTTTCTGGTTTTGATGGATCTTATACTTAAGCCATCTGCTTTTGCCGGCTAGCCTGGGCAGCGGCTTCTTCTTTATCGAGCAGTTTTTTATCAAGTATAAACGGGCCGAAGGGTAGGAGCGAGGCAATAACACCCGCAGCGGCTTTCCACAACGACCAGCGATGCACGAGCACCACCTGCAGCAGCGCCACCATGTATAGCACAAACAGCACACCGTGCGCCCAGCCTACATACTTCACTAAAAGCGGCATGTCAAACACATACTTTAGCGGCATGGCTATACCAAGCAGCAGCAGGTATGAGATGCCTTCATAAATGCCCACTGTGCGCAGGCGCGAGATCGGAGTTTTCATCGGAACTTGAATTCTTGGTAAATGTTGCTGCCTTGCAACAGCCCAAAGGTACAAAACGTGCCTTACAAATAAGCTTTTATGATTTTGATGAGGCAACAGTATCCTGCTGAGGTGCTGGCTGCGTGGCAAACACCTCGTTCTGGATGCCAAGCGAGAAGCTGTGAATCGTATCGAAAATGGCTTTCACGAAATCGCTGTCCAGGCCGGTATCGGCGGCTATTTTCTGGCGGTTCTCCAAAATCTGTTGCCAGCGGCTTGCCTGGTAAATATCCAGGTTGTTGGCGCGCTTGTACTCGCCAATGCGCTTGGAAACATCGCTGCGCAGGAAAAGCACGTTGAGCAGTTCGTTGTCCAGTTTGTCGATGAGGCTACGTAAATCCTGCAGTTGCTCCGGCTGCGCCACCCGCTCCGATTCCAGGTCCAGAGCGGTCAGCAGCTTGTCGAGGCCGGCAGGCGTTACCTGCTGCGAGGCATCGCTAAGGGCCACGTCGGGGTTAGTGTGCGTTTCGATCATCAGGCCATCAACACCCAGGTGCAGTGCCTGCTGACTCACGGTTTCCAGCAGATCGCGGCGGCCGGCAATATGGCTAGGGTCGCAGAGTAGCGGAATGCCCGGAGCAAGGTTTCGGATCTCTTGTATGGTTTGCCACTTGGGGTGGTTGCGGTAAGGCTTGTTGTTAGGCGTGGAAAATCCGCGGTGTATCAAGCCCAGATCTGTAATGCCGGCACGGTTAAGGCGCTCCAAGGCACCCAGCCAAAGCTGAATGTCGGGATTTACAGGGTTCTTTACCAGCACCGGCACATCCACGCCTTGCAGCGCGTCGGCCACCTCCTGCACCGAGAACGGGTTTACTGTAGTGCGGGCTCCCACCCAAAGTATGTCCACGCCATGTTTCAGGGCCTCTTCTACGTGCTGCGTGTTGGCAACTTCTACGGCGGTAAGCAACCCGGTTTCCTGCTTCACGGTTTTAAGCCACTCCAGGCCTACGGTGCCAACCCCCTCAAACATGCCCGGGCGGGTGCGGGGCTTCCAGATCCCGGCTCTGAATATGGAAACGCGGTGGTCTTTCTTCAGTTCATGGGCCGTTTGCAGCATTTGCTCCTCAGACTCGGCACTGCATGGCCCGGCAATTACGGTTGGCAGCGGCCCGCCGTTTAAGATCTTCGTTTTGGCAACTATGTTTAGTGTGTTGTTAGATGCGCTCATGGTTATACTTGTGTTATGGTTTCTTTAGTTGATTTTAATCTTTTGATAGCTTCTTTTAACTGTGCGGCAGGTGCGCAAAGCGATACCCGCAGGTAGCGTTCTCCCTGGCTTCCGAAGATCTTTCCGGGTGTCAGGAAGATGCCTTGCTCGTACAGTATCTGGTCAAGGAACTGTTCCACATCTGCCACCGCATCCGGCACGCGTGCCCAAACAAACATGCCAATCTGCCCCGGGCTGAAGCTGCAACCCAGTTCGCTTACAAGTTGATGGGCCAGTTGCTGCCGTTCGGCATACACGGTATTGCGCGCCGCATGCCAGGCATGGCTGTTCTGTAGGGCGGCTATAGCGGCTTCCTGCACAGGCAAAAGCTGGCCAGAATCCAGGTTGCTTTTCACGGCAAGTATGGCTTGCAGGTAAGCCGGGTGGCCCAGCACCATGCCCACTCGCCAGCCAGCCATATTATGCGATTTACTGAGTGAGTTTAGCTCCAGGCAATTTTCTTTGGCGCTAGGTATACTTAGCAGGCTCAGTGGCTCTTGCTTGTGCAAAACCAGGCTGTATGGGTTATCATTGATGAGCAGCAAGTTGTGCTTCTGGCTAAACTCTACCAACCACGCCAAGGTATCGCGGGTGGCGGCCCTGCCTGTGGGCATGTGCGGATAGTTTATCCAGAGTAGCTTGTAGCCGCCTTGCGCTACTAGTTTTTCCAACTCATCCCGTTGCGGGAGCCAGCCTGTTGCTTCCTCCAAGGTATAAGTCACGGCTTCGGCACCGGCCAGGCGGGCGGCTGTGGCGTAGGCCGGGTAACCGGGGTTAGGCACCAGCACTTTATCGCCGGGATTCAGGAAAGCCATGGAAGTATGGAAAATACCCTCTTTGGATCCGGCCAGCGGCAGCACTTCGTCGGGTGTCAGCGTTACCTGGTATACTTGCGCGTACCACTGCTGCATGGCTTGCCTAAGCCTGGCCGTGCCATTGTACGGCTGATAGCCATGGTTTTGCGGCTGCCGGGCAGACTGCTCAAGCGCGTCAATGGTTTCAGCGGATGGCGCCATATCGGGACTCCCGATGCCCAGGTTTATTATAGCGCTGCCTTCGACCTGCAAGGCGCGCACCTCAGCCAGTTTGCGCGAGAAGTAGTACTCCTGCACCTGTTGCAGCCTGTTTGCTTTCGGAATGATCATCGCTTTTAAAGTATAGCTGCTGTTTGTTTTTGTTCTGGTAGCTCAGCTTTCTGAAGTATGCCTAACACCTGCAGGCCCTCCACCAATGGCCTGATTTGCGCGATGGCTTCCTGCAGTTGCTCTTTGGTTGCGGCTTCCAGTTCGGCTACTAGGCTGTTCCCTGAGTCTGCAGCGGGTAAGGTTTGGAGCAAGCTCACTTCCACCTCATGTTTCTGGAGCAGGCTAAGCACCAGGGTAAGCGTGGCGGTGTGCAGTGGCTTTTGGAAGCAAAGTATGGCTTTGTTTGCCGTTAGTGTCTGCTCTGGCTGTTCCCGGTGCAGCAGTAAAAAACGTGTAAAGTTCTGCGATGTGTCGGCGATGTTTTCGGCCAGCAGCGCCAGGCCATACAGTTCGGCGGCGGCTTTACCGGCAATGGCTGCCGTGCCACTTAGTTGCTGCTCCCGAATGGCTTTCGCGCTGTCAGCGGTGTCATGGGCTTCCCGGGGTGTAAGGTGCGGATGCTGATTAAAGAAACTGCTGCATTGCATCAGCGCCACCGGATGCGATACAACCGTATGAATTTCTGCTACATCCTGGCCCGGTAGTGCCATCAGGCATTGATCAATCGGTAACCATACTTCTGCGCTTATGTGTAGGTTGTGCTCCTGCAGCAACGTATAGTTTGGCAGCAGGCTTCCGGCCAGTGTGTTCTCTATGGCCATTACAGCTAGGGCAGACTCACCAGCGCAAAGCATTTGGCACAGACTTCGGAAAGTGGTGCAAGGCAGGATCTCGATGGCGCTTTCCTTCGAGCTGAGTAAACGTGCGGCTGCGTCGTGGAAGGAGGCCGGGCCACCCTGTATGGCTATTTTAGTTGGTGTCTTCATTTTTCTAAATGATCTTAAAAAGAAAAAGCCCCGCTGTTGGCGGGGCTTCTCTGGTTTATACTTTGTTATGTTGCAAACACAATAGCTTTACCTGTGGAGCCCCGGCGGAGAACCAAAAAAGTAATAGCTAAAATAAAATGTGCTGTGCGACATGTGTTTATACTTATTGAGTTTCTAAAACTAGGGCTTTTAATTTATCAATCAAATAAAAAGATCATTTTTAAGCCACAGCCGAAGAACCTATAATGCCTTGCGCGCTTTGGCGGTGTTGCTGCAGCGCCTCCATCAGGGTTTTTACAAAGCTGCTGTCCATGTCGGTATAGTCCTCGCGCTGCAACCAGGTATCCAGTTCCTGCTGCCAGCGGTTTCCTTGCAGGCTTTCCTGCACATCGCCCATCTGGTGGAGGCTTATTTTCTGGGAAACCTCGCGGCGGCGTAGCAACAGGTCTACCAAAGCCTTGTCCACGCTGTCCATTTGCTGGCTCAGGTCGTCGAGCTGCTCTACCAGTTTGTTAGTGCCGTCCAGTTTCACCTTTGTTTGGATGGCGTTGATCAGCAAATCCAGTTCCTGTGGCATCAGCTGCTGCTGTGGGCTGCTAAGGGCTGCGGCAGGGTTCATGTGCGACTCAAACAACAGCCCGTCTGCGCCCAGATCCACGGCTTTCTGGCTTACCGGGTACAACAGGCTGCGGCGGCCGGCAATGTGGCTAGGGTCGCAGAGGATAGGCAGCTCCGGGTGCATTTCCTGCAACTGCAGCATGTGGTCCCAGCGCGGGTGGCTGCGGTACGGGTACTGCTCGTCTGCAGTAAAGCCACGGTTTATCACGCCAAGGTCGGTTATGTCGGCATGGTTAAGGCGCTCCAGGGCACCCAGCCACAGGCGCAGGTCTGGGTAAACGGGGTTGTTTACCAGCACAGGCATATCGGTGCCTTTAAGGGCAGCGGCAATCTCCTCCATGGCGAAAGGGTTAACCGTAGCGCGCCCGCTTATGCTCAGGATGTCTGCGCCATACTTCATGGCTTCTTCGGCATGCTGTGCATTGGCTACCTCGCAGGAGGTGCGCAGGCCGGTTTCTTTTTTCACCATGTCAAGCCACTGTAGCCCCACCGTACCGACGCCCTTAAACGAGTTGGGGCGTGTGCGCGATTTCCAGATACCCGCCCTGAACACCGTAATGCCATTAATGGCCTTTAGCTGCTGGGCTGTGGTTAACATCTGTTCTTCGCTTTCGGCACTGCATGGTCCAGCAATCAGCACCAGCTTTCCGTCTGCGTGTCGGAAACTGCTTTTCTGTGCTACATTGATGGGTGTTCTACTTGCTTTCATGGTTTTGCATGTTAAAAAATCTTCTTTTGGTGTTTCTTGTAGATTTTGGTTAAAAATAGGTTTAAAACAAAAGAGCCCCGCTTGTGGCGGGGCTCCCTTGGTGGCGTATTGGTTACAACTAATAATGCTGCACAAATATACTACTTCGGAAGCCCCGGATGAGGCACCTTAAAGGAGTTAGTATTATAAATGCAGGCCAGTAGTTGAAGCATGTCTTTGTTCTAATTTTCAGCAAGTAAAACTAAAAGTAGGTATAAATGCAAATTTATCGCAAAAAATATTTTTTCAGGATGGATGCATACCAACATGGTTCCGTGCCTGATAACCAGTGTTTTATTGCTTTACAGGTGGCTTTGGAAGTTCTTCTTTATTCTTTGGGAAAAGCAGCGAGGCGATAACGGAAATGACCAGAATAGCGCCAACTACCAACAGCGCGTAACGCATGTCAATCTCTACCAGGTCGCTGAGCAGGAGTTTGGCGCCGATGAACACAAGTATAACCGAGAGGCCATAGTGCAGGTAGTGGAAGAGCTGCATAATGCCGGCAAGCGCAAAGTATAAAGCCCGCAGGCCAAGCAAGGCAAACACGTTAGAAGTGTACACAATGAACGGGTCTTTGGAGATGGCAAGTATGGCCGGGATAGAGTCAGCGGCAAAAACCACATCGGTGCTCTCGACCATCACCAGCACCAGGAAGAGCGGCGTGGCAAACCACTTGTTATCAATCTTAGTAAAAAACTTGCCGCCAACCGGCGATTTCGTAATGCGGATATGCTTGCTTACCCAGCTAACCAACGGGTTTTGCTCGGGATGAATTTCTTCATCGCCATGCGAGAAAGCCATCTTAATGCCCGTAAACACCAAGAAGGCGCCAAGTATGTAAATGATGAAATGAAATTTAGCGATCAGGGTCACGCCTACAAGTATAAACATGCCGCGCAGTACCAATGCCCCGATTATTCCCCAGAATAGAATCTTATGCTGATATTTTAGCGGAACTTTAAAGAAATTGAAAATCAGGATGAAAACGAACAGGTTATCTACGCTCAGCGATTTTTCGATCAGGTAGCCCGTCAGGAACTCCAGGGCAGCAGCCGGGCCTTCCCAGTAATAAATTAATGCGTTAAAGCCGAGGGAGAGAAGAACCCAGAACAAACTCCATAGCAAGGCCTCCTTGATTTTTACCTCATGCTCTTTACGGTGGAACACAAACAAATCGAGCGCAAGCAGCAGCAGGACAAACGCATTAAAAACAATCCAGAAAACCAGTTGATCCATACAGGTAAGGGTGGCGCGTTTTTTTCAAAAAGCTGATGAAATATACTATACCAGAACCTGTAAATTTAGTTTGAATTTGATGCGTTAGTAGCTGTTTTCCTAAATTATTTTTTTCTGAGGGAGAGGCAAGGTTCAACCCTATATTACCGGAGTATGCGTACTGAAAAACAGTGCAGCAAGTATACACTAATAACGATCGAAATGGCGGAAGTAGCTGTTTACCTTCATCTTAAGGACGCCCATAACAGCTTCCTTGAAAATTCCCGACGACATTTTAGAGATACCCTTGGTGCGGTCCGTAAAAATGATCGGAACCTCTTTTATCTTAAAACCATATTTGTAAGCCAGGAACTTCATCTCGATTTGGAAGGCATACCCCACAAAACGAATTTTGTTCAACTGAATGGTTTCCAGCACCTTGCGGCGGTAGCACTTAAAGCCGGCAGTCGTGTCGTGGATAGGCATGCCTGTGATAACGCGCACATAGGAGCTGGCAAAGTATGACATGAGCACGCGGCTCATGGGCCAGTTCACTACGTTCACTCCCTGCACATAGCGGCTGCCAATGGCTACATCGTAGCCTTCGGTGGCGCAGGCGTGATAGAGGCGAACCAAGTCTTCGGGGTTGTGCGAGAAATCGGCATCCATCTCAAAGATGAACTCATAGCCGTGGCGCAGGGCATAGTTAAACCCGTGGATATAGGCAGTGCCCAGGCCAAGCTTGCCCTTGCGGATTTCCAGGTGCAAGCGCCCCGGAAATTCTTGCTGCAGCTGCAACACTATGTCCGGGGTGCCGTCAGGGGAGCTATCATCTACAATCAACAGGTCGAAGGGGTGTGCCAAAGACATCACCTTACGGACCATAGCCTCAATGTTCTCCCGCTCGTTATATGTTGGGATAATCACCAACGAATCTTTCATGGTTCAAATATAGCTAATCAGCTATTGAGGGCATGGGGCAATTTCAAATTAATTTTATGGGCCAGTTCCTTTGCCGCCCTTATACAGCTCGGCACCGATACGCCACAGTACCAGTTGGCTGCGATGAACATGCCTTCAGCCTCTAAACCCTCAGCCATAGTATGGGCATCCTCTATGTGCATGTCGTACTGCGGAATAGAATGCTCCCAAAGGTGCGCATGCTGGAAATTTGGCTTGTCAGCGCCAATTCCGTGCAGCTCTTTTAGCTCCTGATGCACCTGTCGCATAAGTATGGTGCGCTCTGTGCGGGCGTGATGCTCTGACTGTGCCCCGCCAACAAACGTGGTAAAAAGTACCTCATGCGGCCTGCAGCGCCCGCTAAAAGCAGAGCTGCTCCAAAGCGAGCCTGCGCTAAAAGCATCTTCTGCCTTGGGGTGCAACACACCAAAACCATCCATTTTATTATAGACATCGCGGCGGTTATAGGCTGTGTGTACCACGGCAAGCGGCGGGTAATGTATATTTTGCATAGCGGCTGCCATACCCGGGAAGGTGTAATGCAGCAAGTCGGCGGCTTTGTACGCAGGCAGCGCCAGCACCAGCAGGTTATACTCTTCGGTGTCTGTGTCGGAGGGGGAGGAGCAGCTAATAACGTATTTGCCCTGGCTGCGGGTAATCATGTCTACCCGGTGTTCTGTGTGCAGCGAGATAAGCTTTTGCGCGATGGCCTCAGGCAAGGTATGCATTCCGTTCTTAAAGGAGAATACATCACGGTTATGATCATTCTTGCTTGCTTCTGCTAAACCTTTGAGCACAGAGCCGTGAGTCTTCTCCATCTGCTTCAGCTGCGGAAAAGCCTTTCGGAGCAGTAGTTTAGAAGAGTCTCCGGCATACATGCCTGTTATAAACGGGTTTACTGCATAGTCAACCACTCCGGCCCCAAAGCGGCGCTCAAAAAACTGAGAGATCGTTTCATAGTCATAATCTGCAGGCGGGATGTGCCGCTCCTGCAGGATGCGGTACTTTGTATGCCAGCAAAAGAAGTTGTTAGAAAGCAGCGAGAAGGGGGTAGAAGGCAATTGATGATAGTGTCCATCGCGGAGCACGTACCGTTGGTTACTTGGTAGGGCAGCTGGCAATACCTCCTGCTCCAACTTCAACTCCCGGATCAACTCATCGAGCTCGTCGCAGGCTTGCAGGGAGTTTGGCCCAAGCTCCAGCAGGCAATCGCCAACTTTAACAGAGCGCATGTTACCGCCCGCCTGTGAGCCAGCCTCAAACAAATCGTAGGGGATGCCACGCTTCTGGAGATAATACGCCAGCGCTAACCCCGATATCCCGGCCCCTACTATGGCTACTCTCATGTTTCTGCTGCTTTGGTCAAATTGTACTGTGGATCTATTGTAGTTTACGGGCCCGGCGCTGCAAAGTAAGGTGCAAACAGGCTAGTTTCAGGCAAAACGTAAAAAATAGTAAATTAGCGTTCGTTATATCGATAATAAAAATTGGATGCAAAAGCAAAAATGCGTTTTCCTGGACCGTGACGGTGTACTGAACCGTGAGCGCGGCGAGTATACTTACCTGCCTGAGGATTTTGAGGTGATATCCGGGGTACCGGAGGCGCTGGCCCAGCTAAAGCAGCATGGCTACCTGCTGATAGTTATTACCAACCAGGCTGGCATTGCCAAAGGATTGTACCGAAAAGCGCATGTTTTAGCATGCCACCAGAAACTGCAGGAGACATGCAGGGCACAAATCGATGCAATTTATTTTGCACCAAACCACCCTAATTATTCGGCTTCCCTGGCGCGCAAACCGGATAGTTTGATGCTGGAAAAAGCCATTGCAAAGTATAATATAGATTCGGAGGAATCGTGGATGGTAGGCGACTCTTTGCGCGATCTGGAGGCAGCGGAGAAGGTAGGCGTAAAGGCTATACTTGTCGGTGATAAGTATGAGCCGGGAGCGCATAATTGGCAGGTGCAGGACCTATGGGAAGCAAGTCAGGTTATACTAAAAAGCACAAAAAAACCGGCGTAGAGCCGGTTTTTTGCATATGGTCTAGTTCTTCCGTGTAGCTTAGCTGTTCACTTTGTCAGTAGCCTGCTCCGATGAGGAGGCCACCGCAGTGGTTTCTTTTACTGGGTTCTTATCCTTGGCGTAGCTGTACGCAGGGCAGTAGGTTTTGCAAGAGGCCATGCCAAGCGCCAGGCATAGGGTACCCATTAAAATTACTTTCTTCATGTTGTTGTAATGTTTTGGAAGATTCTGCATCAAAAATAGTCTAAATACTTTAAAAGCAAAACAACCCAGGTAAAAACTTCGATTTCACTATATTATACTATACTTCGTAGCCGAGTATACGCATCATTGATTCGCTGGATTGCTCTGGCGCGAACTGCCAGGTTTTAAGTTCTCCGTTTTCGTCGCGATCTACCAGAATATGTTGTGGCGATGGGATGAGGCAATGCTTAATGCCACCGTAACCGCTCAACTGCTCCTGGTAAGCCCCTGTGTGGAAGAAGCCAATATAAAGCGGCTCTTTCTTTGGGGACTTCGGTAAAAACACCTGGAACGAGTGCATCTCAGAGTTGTAATAATCCTGGCTATCGCAGGTCATTCCGCCTATTTGTATCTTACGGTATTCCTTGTCCCAATGATTCACGGCCAGCAAAGGCCAGCGTTGGTTCAGGGCCCAGGCATCCGGCAGATTTGTAATAAACGAACCATCAATCATGTACCATAGTTCCTTATCGTTCTGCAGCTTCTCATCCAGGATAGAGTAGATGTTTGCCGCACTTTCGCCCACGGTAAATATCCCGAACTCGGTAAAGATGTTTGGCTCCGGCACGCCTTCCTCGGTGCAGATGCGCTTAATGGTGCGCAGGATCTCCTCGGTCATGTACTGGTAATCGTACTCCGATTGGATGGAGGTTTTAATCGGAAAGCCACCGCCAATATCAATAGTGTCAAGCTCTGGGCATACTTTCTTCACCTCGGCATACTTGTGCACAAAGCGGCTTAGCTCAGACCAGTAATACGATGTGTCCTTAATGCCCGTGTTGATGAAATAATGCAACATCTTTAGCTCAAACTTAGGGTCTGGCTTAATCTGCTGCTCATATAGGTCTATTACATCGTTATAGCGCACGCCCAGGCGCGAAGTATAAAACTCAAACTTTGGCTCCTCGTCAGAGGCAAGGCGTATACCTACCTTCGTTTTCTCTTTAACGTGCTCTTTATAATAGTCTATTTCCCCCAAGTGGTCCAGGATTGGCATGCAATTTACGAAGCCCTCATTTATCAGCTCAGAAATCCAGTGGCGGTACCGCTCGCGCTTAAAGCCGTTGCAAACGATGTAGGTATTCTTATTGATCTTGCCTTTGTTATACAACGACCGCACAATCTGCATATCGTAGCCCGACGACGTTTCGATGTGGATGTCGTTTTTCAAGGCTTCTTCCAGCACAAAAGAAAAGTGCGAGGCCTTGGTGCAATAGCAGTAGGTATAAGTGCCCTTGTAATCAAGCTTTTCCATACCTTCCTTAAACAAGCGTTTCGCTTTCTGGATCTGCGAACTTATCTTCGGCAAGTAAGTCAGTTTCAGCGGAGTGCCGTATTGTTTAATGATGTCCATCAAGGGGATGCCATTGAACATTAACTCATTATTCTCTACTTGAAATTCTGTGGTGGGGAAGTCAAAAGTTTGATGAATGAGGTCGGTATATTTATCCATTCTGTTGGTTAGGGGAAATTAAGAAAACATGCAATATTGATTGTATTTTACCATCTTTGCAAAAAGTTTGTTTAAAAAGTATGAAAAAAGTAAAACTGATTGAAGTCAGGTCTGAGCTGGGGGCCGGAACACGTGGAGCCAGCATGGGTATTGAGGCACTGCGCGTTGCTTGCTGGGACAAAGGGTCAGATTACTTCAAGCGCTTTAACTCTGTTAGTGTACCAGATTTAAACTATACTTTATTTGACAAGGATGTATTTCCGAACGCTCACCGCATAGACAGTATCCTGGCTGTGCAGAAAAACATTGCCAATACCGTGGAGCAGACCATTAAGATGGGCATGTTTCCGCTGGTGCTGGCCGGAGATCATTCTAACGCACACGGTACTATCGCTGGTATAAAAGCCGCTCACCCTGATAAAACATTAGGCGTGATCTGGATTGACGCGCACGCCGACATCCACTCGCCGTATACATCTCCGTCGGGTAACGTGCACGGCATGCCACTGGCCATGGCCCTGAACGTGGATAACCTGGACCGCCAGATAAACGACCCGGAACCGGAAACCGTGTTCTTCTGGAATGCCCTTAAAAAACTGGGTTTCGACGGCCCTAAACTAAAGCCGGAGCACCTGGTATACATTGTAGTACGCGACACCGAGGAGCCCGAAGATTACTTTATCAGCAAGTATGGCATCAAGAACTTTACTTACAATGAGGTAAACAGCAAAGGCATTCCGCGCGTGGCCGAGGAAGCCATAGACCGCCTCAAGGACTGCGATATTATCTACGTATCGTTCGATGTGGACAGCCTGGACTCGAAGTTCTCCAAAGGAACGGGCACACCGGTTGCCACTGGGCTTACCGTAACGCAGGCTAAAGAGCTTAACTACCTGCTGCTGCAGGACCCGCGCGTGGTGTGCTACGAGATGACGGAGATCAACCCGACCCTTGATACCGAGAATACGATGGCCGAGAACGCCTTTGATATATTAGAGGCCGCCACCGACGCAATTTTACACCGAGAATCTAAAAGTACAGCCAAATAAGTAATGCAACTTCAAAACGCCATTAGCCAGAGCATCAGCCAAGCCCTGCATGCTGTTTTCGGAATAACCGTTGACGCCACCCAGATTGCTTTGCAGCCTACCCGCAAGGAATTTGCCGGCTCCTTTACCTTTGTAACCTTCCCGTACACCAAGCAGGTGGGCAAAGGCCCCGAGCAGATAGGGCAGGCCCTGGGAGAGTACCTGAAAGAAACTGCCGCCGAGGTAAAAGACTTTAACGTGGTGAAAGGCTTCCTGAACCTGGAAGTGCCTGAGCAGGAGTGGCTCCGCTTGTTCCGTGGCATTATGGCTAACCCGAAGTATGGCTATGGCGAGCCAAGCGGCCGCAATGTAATGGTAGAGTACTCCTCGCCAAACACCAACAAGCCGCTGCACCTGGGCCACCTGCGCAATAACTTCCTGGGCTACTCTGTGTCCGAGATCCTGAAAGCGAATGGCCACGAGGTAATGAAGGTGAACCTGGTAAACGACCGCGGCATACATATCTGCAAGTCGATGCTGGCTTATGAGAAGCTGGGCAACGGCGAGACGCCGGAAAGCAGCGGCATGAAAGGCGACCACCTAGCCGGCAAGTACTATGTGCTGTTCGATAAGCAGTACAAAGAGCAGATCGACGAGCTGGTGGCGCAGGGCATGGACAAAGAGGAGGCCAAGAAAAAAGCCCCTTGGATGCTTGAGGCTCAGGACATGCTGCTGAAATGGGAGCAAGGCGACGAGCAGGTCGTGAACCTCTGGAAAATGATGAACGGCTGGGTATACGACGGCTTCGACGAAACCTACCGCAACATCGGGGTGGATTTCGATAAATATTACTACGAGTCCGAAACCTATACTTTAGGCAAGGAGCTGGTAGAGGAAGGCCTTCATAAAGAAGTGTTCTTTAAAAAAGAGAACGGCTCGGTATGGGTAGACCTGACCGGCGATGGCCTGGATGAGAAGCTGCTTCTTCGCGCAGACGGAACCTCGGTATACATTACCCAGGACCTCGGCACGGCACAGCTAAAGTATGACGACTTCCCGTACGACCAGTCGGTTTACGTAGTGGCCGATGAGCAGAACTATCACTTCCAGGTGCTGAAGGCTGCGCTCAAAAAGCTGGGCAAACCATACGCAGAAGGTATTTACCACCTATCTTACGGCATGGTAGACCTGCCATCGGGCAAGATGAAGTCGCGTGAGGGAACGGTGGTGGATGCCGATGAACTGGTGCAGGAAATGATTGACACGGCGCGCCAGCAGACCGAGGAACTGGGCAAGATAGAAGGCTTTACACCAGAGCAGGCAAACGAGCTATACCATACTTTGGCTCTAGGCGCCCTTAAATACTTCCTCCTGAAAGTAGACCCGCGTAAGCGCATGCTGTTTAACCCGCAGGAGTCTATTGATTTCCGTGGAAACACAGGTCCGTTTGTGCAGTACACCCACGCCCGTATCTCGGCCATACTTCGCAAAGCCGGCGAAATGGGCATCAGTGTGGATACCGCCTCTTTCGAAAACTTTGAGAACCTGCACGAAGTGGAGCAGGACGTGATCACGCAACTGGTAAACTTCCCGGCGGTAGTTAAGGAGGCTGGCAACCTGTATGCCCCATCGGTAATAGCCAACTACGCATACGAGCTGGCAAAATCATACAACCGTTTCTACCAGGAGATCTCCATCTTTAACGAAACCGATGAGCAGGCGCGCAGCTTCCGCATTGCTTTATCAGCGATGGTGGCGCGTTTCGTGCGCGAAAGTATGAACCTGCTGGGCATTGCCGTTCCGGAGAGAATGTAAGTATAAAGCGGGCATCAGGTTTTAAAGTATAAATCCTGATGCCCGCATAACAAAGTTTAGCGCCAGCGGTTGTACTTTCATTATGCCAACCCGTCGGCAATTTTATGGTATACATGCTTAAAACGTTTAGAAACATACTGCAAGCAACCTTTCTGCTGAGCCTGCTAAGTATGGCTGTGGCTTGCCAGCAGGGTACAGGCGCTAACCTTAAAACAGAAACTATGGCAACAGAAACAACCTCAAACCCGAACGCATTAACCAGCGACTTTTACGGCTTCCGAATGAAATCCCTAGATGGAAAGGACGTAGACTTCTCGGAGTACAAAGGCAAAAAAGTACTGCTGGTGAACACAGCCTCGGAGTGCGGCTATACTTACCAGTACGAAGACTTGCAGAAACTGCGTGAAGCCCACGGAAACGATGTACTTGTGCTGGGCTTCCCGGCCAATAACTTTGGCGGGCAAGAGCCGGGTTCCAACGAAGACATTGCTTCTTTCTGCCAGAAAAACTATGGCGTGAGTTTCCCGATTTTCGAGAAGATATCTGTGTCCGGCGACGATACACATCCACTGTATGTATGGCTGGAGAAAAATGCGCCGAACCACGAGGCCCCAAACTGGAACTTCTGTAAATACCTTGTAAACGAACAGGGGCAGGTGGTTGCCTTCTTCCCGTCTAAGGTTAAACCGATGGACGAGGAAGTGTTGGCCGCAATTAATAAATAGTATTTAGCTAGTTCTAAGCTCACAAGGGTATAAGCACAGATTTGCGCCAAAAGTTAGCTTTTACTAGAACATTGTATTTGCGTTAAATTTGACAACTTCAGAACACACATCAACTCAGAATCCAGGCTTGGTTCAAGCCTGGATTTCGGCTTTTAGGCCACGCACTTTACCACTGGCGCTCTCCTGCATTGGCATGGGCGGCTTTATGGCTGCCGCGAACGGCGTGTTCGATGCCACGGTGGTTGGCCTTTGCGTGCTTACCACACTCTTTCTGCAGATCCTCTCGAACCTGGCCAACGACTACGGCGACTCCAAGCACGGCGCAGACAGCGTGCACCGCGAAGGGCCAATGCGTGCCGTGCAGGCCGGGCACATACAGGCAGAGCACATGAAGAAGGGGATGCTGGTATTTAGCCTGCTCTCGCTGGTATCCGGGCTGCTATTGCTCTGGGTTGCCTTTGGCACCAATGGCATGCTGCTTTCGCTGGTGTTCCTGGGCCTTGGCTTGGCTTCTATCTGGGCGGCTATCAGCTATACTGCCGGCGATAAACCGTATGGCTATGCCGGGCTAGGCGATATTTTCGTGTTCGTGTTCTTTGGCTTGGTTGGTGTACTGGGCACCTATTTCCTGCAGGCGCAGGCGCTGCAACCCGTGGTTATACTTCCTGCGCTGGTTTGCGGCTTTTTCTCGACGGCCGTGCTCAACGTAAACAACATTCGCGATATCAACTCCGATACGCTGGCGGGCAAGCGCTCCATACCCGTTCGGCTGGGCCCGAAACGCGCGCGTGTTTACCACATACTTTTGCTGCTTGGCGGCGTAGCCAGTGCCTTTGCCTATGTGTTGCTCACCTTCCAATCGCTGTGGCAGTTCCTGTTTATACTTGCCCTGCCGCTGCTGCTAGTAAACGCGCTAAACGTATGGCGCAAGCAAACCTCCAGAGAACTCGATCCATACCTCAAGCAAATGGCCCTGACAACCTTGCTATTTGTACTGCTGTTTGGGCTGGGGCAGGTGGTATAGAGTTATCTTTCAGATATGCCGCAGGTCTAATATGGATTTGAGTTGCTCTACTGTAAATGGCGGGTCTGTTTTGTGCAGCATGGCGTGGCAATTTGGGCAAACTGGCCTTAGATCATTAACCGGGTCTACTTGATAAACCTTTTTGATGTCTGATAGTGGTGTTACATGATGAACATGTATAAACCCTTTGCCAATGTCTCCATAGGTTTTCTCAAAATCAAAGGAGCAAACCGAGCAAACGGGCTTCCAAAAATCGATGCACCTTCGCCGTGCTTCGGGGTTCCGTTCATAAGAGTTTACTACGATTGTTTTTTGAAGGCCCTCGGTTAGCACTTCTTGCAAATTTTTCCGGATCTCCTCTGGGTAGAATATTTCTCCTGTCAGATCTGTCCTCTCAAGTGCAGCCTTTAGTTCAGGCTTTAATTGCCAAATAAATAGTGGTTCTTCGTTCCATCCATCAAAAAATAAGTCCCAGTATTTATACTCCCTGTTAGAGCGTATACTGAAATCAACATCATAGTATTTGGCTATACGCTTAGCATATCGCCCAATCTCAAGGTTTAATGGGCTCGCGGAATATTTGCCAGAATAGCCAAGTATGCGCCCAATCTGGCTAGCCGGAGCTTTGTGCCCAGGGAAGCTGTAAAGAGCTTGAAATATCGAAAGGTCGAACTGCAGGGTTATCTCCTTGTTAAGCAGGATTTCACACCACTGCGCACATGTTAATACTGATGGCATAAGTATAATTAAAACTCAAAGGCCCGTGCAAGTATAAACTGACCGGGGCCTTTGGAGTTAAAGCTATTTATTAATTACCATTGCCTCCGCCGCTATTGCTATCACCGCCGCCTTTAAGGTCGTCGTTTTTGATGCCGCGCTTAGTGCGTTTGATGTCTTCTTTCAGTTTGCCGAACTTGTAGCTGAAGCCGATGTTTATGCGGCGCGCCACATAAACGTAATCGGATTCCTCGTTGAAGTTAGCGCCGGAAATGCTGCGGGCATAGTTCCTGGTTCGGGCAAACGGGCTCTGCAACGAAAGCGAGAAGCTGGCCTTCTCATCCTTCAGGAAGCTTTTGCTCACCGACATGCCGTTCCAGAACTGCGCGTTTGATTTGCCCTGTAGCAATACTCTTGGGCCGTAATATCCGAGGTTTGTACTAACGCGCCAGTTTTTCTCGAACTTATAACTCAGGTAACTATACATGTAGCCACTAACGCCAGAGTTTTTCAAGTCGCGACCAGCTATGTTGCCGCTAAGCTGATTGTAAGACAAAGACCCGTTCAGGCTCATGCTCAGGTTCTTGAACAAAGTGGCGTTACCGTTCAGCGATAGCGTGGTGGTAGCGTTCTTGCCAATGTTGCCATACGTGGTGCTCGTAACCGAGTCGGCGGGGTTAAACAAAGTATAGTTCTGGATGGCGTTGTTGGTAAAGGCATGGGTTAGGGTGCTGTTAATAGAGTTGCTGCCTTTGAAGAAGCTATGGGCCAGGCTTAAAACATGGCTGGTGGCCGCTTCTAGTTTCGGGTTACCAAAAGATATACTCTTTTCGTTGGTTCGGTCTACGTATGGGTTCAGGTAGTATAGGCTTGGGCGCTCAATCCGCTGCGTATACGATACTTTCAGGCTCGACATGTTTTTGAATGTTCGGTTAACAGACACGCTCGGGATGAGGTTAAAGTAATCGGGAGTTTCCACAGTGCCGGCATCCTGGAAATTCGCGTCAACTGAGGTCTGCTCCAGGCGCGTACCCAGACGCACACCCCATTTGTCGTAACGCAAACTCACCGATGTATAAGCCGCGTAGATGTTCTGGTTGTAATCGAAGCGGTTTGTGAGTGAAGGCACTTCTACATAAGTTTCGGTTTCCGGATTATAGTCGCGGTAAAAATAGTCGCTTTCAATATCCCGAAGTATACTTTTGGCACCTACCTCCAGGGAGTGCTTCTTAAACGGGTGGACATAGTCGGCCTGGTAAGTCTGCTCTACTGAAATTCCTGCATTTTGCGTGCGCGTGCCTGGCGTGCCGTTGTAGCCCTGTATATTCTCAAACGCAATGTCCGACTCCGAATCGTTCCGGCCATCCCCGATCTTATAAGAAAGAGTAAATAGTTGGCTTTTATTGCGCTTAAAGGTATGCTGATAATCTAGGCTGGCCTCTAAGCCACCCCAGCCCGAATCGTTATTATTATTGCGGTTAAAGTCACGGCGTACATTGCCATTCAAGCCTGTTTCGGTTACACGCTGCCTAAACCTTGACTCGTTGGTGCCTATGTTGTAATCATACTTTACAGCAATCAAATTTAGCGTGTCTATCTCGTAACTCAACTCACCGGAAGAGTAGGTGTAGTAGCCCTCGCTGGTTTCCGTGCCGAGTTGCAGTAGGGTGCCGGTTGTCTGGTCGGAGCGCCTGTAGTCGGAATTGCTGGCTGGGCTTGGCCAGTGGCTGCCGCCCAGGTAACCAGAAAAGCCTAGTTTGCCTGTTTTGGCAGTAAGGTTAACGGAGCCATACTGATTGCCGATATTACCAACGCCGCCCGATACGCTGCCATTGTAGCCGTTTTGCGGAGCATCAGTAGTGATGATGTTGATAATACCGCCAACACCCTCTGCATCATACTTGGCAGGCGGGTCCGTGATTACCTCGATGCGCTTAATGGTGCTGGCTGGCATGCTGCGAAGCACGTCTTTAGGGCTGCGGGCGAAGAGGGTAGAGTTCTTGCCGTTTACCAGCACTCTGTAGCTGCTGCTGCCATTCAGTTTGATATTGTCTTCGGTATCCAGGCTCAGCATCGGCACTTTGCGCATCATGTCCAGGGCGGTCATGGTTTTGGCCTCGGGGTCTATGGCTACGTTGTACCCGATCTTGTCCACGTCCTGGGTTATCAGCATTTGCTCGGTAGTGACCTCAACTTCCTGCAGTTGCTTCGAAGAGCCAGCCAGTTTTAGCGTACCCAGATTTACAGAGGCGTTTGAGGCAGTGAGCTCGGGCAAATCCATTTTATAAGGCTTGTATCCTACAAAGCTTAGGATGAGTTTATACTTGCCCAGCGGCAGCCCGTTAATCTCAAAGCTGCCGTTATCCTGCGAAAACGTACTTTTAAGGGGCTCGTCTTTGTCAGGTAGGCTCACGATAACAGTTACATAACCAATGGGGGAGTTACTTGTAGAATCTGCCACAATGCCTTTCAAGGAGCCGCCGGTAGGCGTTGCAGGCGCTTGCGCAAAAGCCAGGGCATGAGCGAATAGGCACAAGGCCAGAAGAATCGTTTGTTTCATGTATGAAGGTTAGGTTAAGAAGCACGCAAATATCCGAGTAGCGCCATAGCGTTACGTTCAGATTACCCAGGCATGCACTACCCTTTCCCTCTATTCATCAACCTGAAACAGATCTCCGGAAACTAAAAGACCTTTCGGCCGATTAGGTTAGCAAGATAATAATTTAATACAAAGTATGATTATAGGAATCAGAACATCCTAATGGCTAAACACTTATTTAAGTATAAATGCGGATGGTTGCTGCACCACCAATACATAAGTACAAATAGAAAAGGCCTCCCTGCTAACAGAGAGGTCTTTTCTGTAATTAATTGATTACTATAATGTTATACTTTGGCTGTGGATGATATGGGCACCGCGTTGCAGCAGATCTGTTTTGGCCTGCTTATAGTTTTCCTGATCTATTGCACGGGTTGCATCCTCGATAAAGTATACTTTAAACCCCTCGTCTAAAGCATCTTTGGCAGAAAAGTAAACACAGTAATCGGCGGCAAGGCCACACAGGTATACTTCAGTAACCCCTTTGCCACGCAGGTAGTCTGCCATGGCAGTGCTTTTCAGGTGGCCGTTATCGTAAAAGCCACTGTAGCTGTCAATCTCCAGGTCAGTGCCTTTCCTGAATATCGCCTCGATGCGGTTCTGCTTCAACTCATCGGAAAAGGCTGCTCCCATCGTGCCCTGCACACAGTGTTCAGGCCAAAGCACTTGCGGCATGCCATTAAGGTCAATTACCTCAAACACATTCATGCCCGTATGGTTAGAGGCAAAGCTTTTGTGTTGGGGCGGGTGCCAGTCCTGTGTAGCTACCACCAACTCAAACTTCTCCTGCAGTGCATTCACTACCGGAAGTATGGCATCACCCTCAGGCACGGCCAGCGAGCCTCCGGGCAAAAAGTCGTTCTGAATATCGATTAGCAGTAAGGCACGCATGGTTGTTTTTATTCTGGTGAGGTGGCCGGGGCACTGGCTGCCGGGTTGCCGCCACCATCGCCGTTGCGCTTACGGTTCCTGTTTCTGTTGTTGCGCTTCTTAGGCCGCGGGGCCGGCTGTCCTTCGGCATTTACCGGGTTAGCCTGCGCCGTTGGGTTTGCGGCAACTTTTGGACGGTCTGGATCGCCTCCTTTGCTGCGGTTTCGCCCACCTCGGCCTCTCGATCTGTCTCCGGAGGAAGGTCTGCTACCGCTGCCAGGCTTGTTGCCACCACGTTGCCTATGGCTTCCACCGTCTCTACGGGTTGGGTCATATGCCGGGCCAGGGCCAAAGTCTTCTGGAAGTGGCAGTTTTGGCAACTCACGCTCAATCAGGCGCTCAACCTTTTGCACCCGGTACATATCCTTTTCGTTCACAAAAGTAATAGCCATACCTGTAGATGCGGCGCGTGCGGTGCGGCCTACACGGTGCACATAATCCTCAGCATCCTGTGGCATATCAAAGTTTACCACGTGGCTTAGGCTGTCAATATCGATACCTCTGGAGAGAATATCGGTGGCTACTACAATCTGGTACTGCTTGTTCTTGAAGCCTTGTAATGCTTTCTCGCGTTCGTCCTGGGTCATGTCGGAAGAGATGCCCTCTGCCGTGAAACCCATTTTCTTGAGCGAACGCACGATCTGGCTCACGTTTGACTTGCGCGATGTAAAGATGATCATACTTTGCACATCGAGTTCGCGCAGCAGATGCTCCAGCAATGGAAGTTTCTGGTTGTCGTAAGTCAGGTAGAAACGCTGGTCAATGCCTTCTGCCGGCTTAGAGATAGCCAGGTTCACCTCCGACGGGGATTGAAGTATCTGTTGTGCCAGGTCCCGGATCTTGCGTGGCATCGTGGCCGAGAACAGAAGAGTTTGGCGCTCCTTAGGCAATTGGCTGATGATCTTGATCAGGTCATCCATAAAGCCCATGTCCAACATCTTGTCTGCCTCGTCCAGCACCAGGTGGTTCAGTTGGTCAAGCTTTACGTAGCCCATAGCCATGTGCGAGAGCAAACGGCCCGGCGTAGCGATGATTATATCGGCACCAGTTGTCAGGGCGCGCTTTTGCTGTTCCCAGTCATCGCCTTTGTTACCGCCATAAATAGCGATAGAACTAACCGAGGCAAAATAACCGAAGCCTTCAACCTGCTCATCAATTTGCTTGGCAAGCTCGCGGGTTGGTACTAGAATCAGGGTGCTGGTGTGCTCGTATCCTCCGTTAGAAATACGGTCGATAAGCGGAAGCAGGTAAGCGGCGGTTTTGCCCGTACCCGTTTGGGCGCAGGCTATCAGGTCTTTTTGCTCCAGGATCAGCGGAATTGCCTGCTCCTGCACGGGTGTGGGCTTGTTATAGCCCATCGAATCGATACCAGTCAGTACGTCTTCGTGTAGGTTAAAAGAATGGAAGTCCAATGTTTCTCAATTTTGGGTTACTACATGGCGGCCATCTTTTATCCATCAGCCGCTTTTGCAGAGTAAAGATACTACAAATATAAGTACGGATATAAGATGCTTTTTTTCTGATGAATTTTCATTGAATCTTTCAATTATTCTTGATTATGTATTATCTTTGTTAAAATTTGGATGGTTAGTGTAGTTGGGTAATATGCTTTTCTTAGTAAAATTAAACATATCAGGGGTTGTAGCTCCGCAAAATCCTGTTTTAAAATCCGATCTTAACAATTCAAATATTAATATCTATTAATATTTGAAAGTATTATAATGGAATACTGCAACATTGTTTGAGGGATGGCGTACATAACCTTGAACTTCATTTTAAAATAGGTATAAAAACTATATATAAATTTATAAATATAGCCATGAAAAAAGTTATACAAGAGTCTCCTAACTTCTTTCTGCTGTTAGGATTGAACATTATCAATGCCATCTTTATGCTGCTGTAATAACAGCGCATTACCGATATACGACACGCAAGTTGGAGCGGCTTCGCCTTAGGCGGAGCCGCTCTTTTTATGCCTTCTGGCTAAATTTCTTTTAATTTGTTCTAAGGCTTTGGCCCAACGTTTTTCAACCCAGAAATACATATGTATCTATGGCAGGACATAACAAATGGTCGCAGATCAAGCGCAAGAAAGGAGCTCTCGACGCCAAGCGATCCAAAATATTTACCAAACTGATTAAGGAGATAACAGTAGCCGTGAAAGAAGGCGGAGCCGACCCTGATGCAAATCCGCGCCTGCGCCTGGCCATCCAAACGAGCAAGGCCGCCAACATGCCCAAAGACAATATTGAGCGAGCCATCTCCAAAGGCGAGGGCAGCGATGCCGGAGAGTACAGCCAGGTAACTTACGAAGGATATGGCCCCAGCGGTGTAGCCGTTTTCGTAGGGTGCCTCACCGATAACATAAACCGCACTGTGCAAAACCTCCGCACCATGTTTAACAAAAGCGGCGGCAGCCTGGGCACAAGCGGCTCCGTGGAGTACCTCTTCGATCGGAAAGGGGTGTTTACGGTACGTCGTAACCCCGAAGAACCGATAGACGAAGACGAACTGCTGTTGCAACTAGCCGATGGTGGGGCGGAAGAGGTGGAGTTTGAGGAGGATTATATGACCATCTATAGCGTAATGGAGGATTTTGGCACAGTGCAGAAAAAAGTCGAGGCTCTTCACCTGGATTTGGAGAGTGCCGAGTTGCAGCGACTGCCTCAAACTACCGTGCGCGTGGATGACCCCGATACCCTGCGCAAAATCCTACACTTAATTGATGCCTTGGAAGATGACGATGATGTGCAGCAAGTATACCATACCCTGGAGCTTAGCGACGAGGTAATGGCTGAACTGAACCAGTAGGCCAAGTGTGGCGCTAAGTATAAATTACAAGTAAGTATAAGATGCAAACGGTTTTTAAGGAGATGCTGGTACTGGAGCTGGCCAGTGTGCTGGCGGGGCCAAGCGTAGGGCAGTTCTTTGCTGAGTTAGGCGCCCGTGTGCTCAAAATAGAGAATACCGCCACCCATGGCGATGTTACACGCACCTGGAAGCTGCGTACGGAGCCTGCCGACACCGATACGCCAGCGTACTTTTGCGCTGCTAATTGGGGCAAAACCTCGCTAGCCCTAAACCTGACGCAGCCAGCAGACTTACAGGAACTCTACAGTTTGATAAAACAAGCCGATATGGTAATTGCCAGCTATAAGCCCGGTGATGCCGAAAAGCTGCAGGTGGATTACGCTACACTGAAAAGTATAAACCCAGCCTTGATTTATGGCCACATTACTGGCTACGGGCCAGATGATAGCCGGGCAGGATACGATGCCGTGGTGCAGGCAGAAAGCGGCTTTATGCACCTGAATGGGGAACCTAACGGGCCACCCGTTAAAATGCCCGTGGCCCTTATGGATATCCTGACGGCACACCAACTTAAGGAAGGACTGCTGGTGGCGTTGCTGCAAAGGCAGCAGACCGGCCAAGGCCAGCTAGTGCAGGTGTCGCTGTTGCAGGCTGCTGTGTCGGCGCTGGCAAACCAGGCTACCAATTACCTTGTGGCGGGCCACGAACCGCAGCGAATGGGCTCGGAGCATCCTAATATCGTTCCTTATGGCTCTGTTTTTACCTGCCATTGCGGCAAACAAATGGTATTGGCCATCGGCGACGACAGGCAGTTCAGGAGGCTGTGCGCCATACTTCAGGTCGAAGAATTAGCTGATGATTCCAGATTTAGCAACAATACAGCCCGGGTACTGCACCGCCATGAAATAAACAGCCTGTTGGCCAACCTAATTGCCAGGGAGGAGCGAGAGGGTTTACTAAGGCGCTTGCATGCCCAGCATGTACCCGCCGGAGCTGTTCATACCATACCGGAGGTTTTTGCCTTGACGCAGGCCCAAGAAATGCTGTTGCAGCGTGAGGGCGCAAAACCAGGATTGCGCCAGATTGCTTTTGCACTAGCGGGCCACGAAAAGCAGAAGTTAACACCGCCGCCAACTTATCCGGGCAAAGTATAATCAGTATGGCTCAATAGGGAACCCGAGCAGTGAAAGCGTGTATGCAGCAGCGATAGGTTTTGGCATCGAAAATATGATTGGTATAATGCTTTGTTTTTAAAAAATCAGGGCGTCGCAAAGTATAAGCCTGCCGCTGCCAGCTCACAAAAAACACGCATGAATTAGGCCTGAGCTAAACAAAGTGTGGTAAAGTGCTGTAAAAACAGAAGCTGAGAAGCAAACCAAGACTGTACAAAACTATGGAAAATAGATTAGATGATATTATAAACGGGCTGCACCACAAGTCCAGAACAAAACAGGTGATTTACCGCAATACTAAGGAAACCTTTGAGCGGATGAAGCAGATTTCGCAGCAGTTGGTGGTAGAGCTTACGGAGCGCGTATCGCAGCAGGATGCCGATGTAGAGATGGAGTACCGCAGCGTGAGCGAACACGAGTTCCAGATTAAGTTTTCCGGTGACCTGCTGGTATTTGTGATGCATACCAATGTTATCACCTTCCCGGACGATTACGAGATAATGCGCAGCGAGTATGTGGAAGAGGATTTCCGGAGGCGCTTTTTCGGGCACATCATGGCCTATAACTTTATGGCTGATACTATTAAGTATAACCGCCTCGATGACCCGGGTTACCTGGTGGGCCGCATGCTCATTAACATCGAAAATCATTTTTGCATTGAGGGTGTAAAGCAGCTGGACCTGCCATTCGATAAGATAACTGATTTCGCTAAGAACGAGCTGAACGACAAGGTGCTGCGTGTCATCGTGGAGAGTGCCATGGTTGCATCCGTTAACAACGACCTGATGGGCCAGGACGTGAGCGACATAGAACGCATCACCCTGAAGCAGAAACTCGAGAACATGCACCTTTCCAAACCCCGAAAACTTGGGTTCCAGGTGAGCCATGAGCTTACGCACTAAACAAAAAGGCCGGAATTAACTCCGGCCTTTTCTTCTCAACTCAAACAAATCTCATTTGTTTATATATTGGCTTAGCAGCTCGCTATAGGCTCTTCGCGCAGCTTTTGTATAGCGTCGTGCACCTGCGGCAGGCTATGCAACAACTGCTCAAAGCTCTCGATGCAGAAGTACTGGCTCTGGAAGGTTTCTTTGATGTAAGACGTATCCAGGATGTGCTGCACGTCAAAATCATACTTTACGCTCTCATCAGACACCGACAGCTTACTCTCGCCAACGGATGAAAGTATACCAGCCCCGTAAATCTTAGCTTTCTCGCCCGGCTTCCTAAACAGTCCAAACTCAATTGTATACCAGTAAATGCGAGTTAGGCGGTCAATAATATCAGGCCTATCAATGTGCTCGAGAGCCATGGCCGACAGCTTGGCCAGGAAATCGCAGTAAACCGGGATGGTGAGCAGCGGCACATGCCCAAACACATCATGGAACATGTCCGGCTCTTCCAGGTAATCGAGCTGGTCCATGCGGCGCACCCAAACCGTGGCCGGGAATTGCTTGTTGGCGATTAGCTGGAAGAACAAGGCATCATCCACAATTCCTGGGGCGGCCACCACCTCAAAGCCAGTAATTGGCTTTATCTTTTTGTTCACATCATCGAAGTTCGGGATGCGCTCACGCGTAAAGCCAACTTTCTTAAGGCCATCCAGAAACTCCGGTATCGCTTTGTCGGGCAGGTTTTCAATCTGGCGGTCGAAAAGGATAGACCAAACGTTGTGGTTTTCTTCTGTGTATGAGCTGTAGTTTTGTTTCAGGTTCATTGCTTTATGTTTTGATATTTTAAAATCGGTATAAAAAGAAAAAAGCAGGGGCTTGAGCCGCTGCTTTGGCAGGTTCACCGGTAGCGGGAATTTATCCCGTGGTACTGAAAATGGTTTTGGTGATTGCCTTAGCTGCGGATGCGGTAATAGCGATAATAATAGCTGTAATAGCTATACACGCTCAGGCAATAAGAATAAGCAGAAGACAGCAGCGCCATGCCAAGGGAAGTTGGCTGGGAAAGTGTGGTCGCTATGGCTGTCGGGTTATGCATTTGGTATCTTCTGTTTGCAAGAATGAAAACTTATACGACAAAAGCAAAAATTGTTTTGCCTTTTTACCATGTTTTTATGAAAAGCCACACTTGGATTCCTGCCCAAGGGAGCAATGCGCCTGGAGGTTTTTGGTTATGTAGCGCGTTGGTGATCAGTTTATTAAGTGCCTTGTTTTTAGCTAAAAGACCTTGTGCCTCGTATACAAAAATAACCTGCCATATAATAAATTGATTTACAGTCTAAAAATTACCGACCCGAAACGCACAGGTGCCGGCTTTTACACCTGGTTCTGCTTGCTAGTGGGCTTTATGCTTACAGGTTGCGCCACGCCGCGTACAGGTGCCAAAATTAAGCCTCTACGCACGCAAAACATTGTAGTTGTGGTGATTGATGGCCCGCGCTACTCCGAAAGCTGGGGCAATACACCCGGCCTTGTTCCAAACATGGCTACCAAGCTACGGCCCAAGGGCGTATACTTCAGCAGTTTCATGAACGAAGGTTATACGTACACAAACGCTGGGCATACGGCCATAACAACGGGTGTAAGGCAACCCATCGACAATTATGGTGCAGAATTGCCTGCGCATCCCTCCGTTCTGCAATACTGGCTCAAGAAAACAGGCAAGCCGGCTACGGCAGCGTGGCTCATCACCAGTAAAGATAAACTGAACATACTGGCGAACACCACCGATAGCATATGGCAAAATAAGTATCAGCCATCCACAAATTGCGGTGTAAACGGGCCGGGCACAGGCTACCGCGCCGACTCGCTCACGCTGCTGGAAGCAAAAAGAATAATGTCTGCTAACCACCCTAATTTGGTGTTTATCAACTTTATGGAGCCGGATGGCTACGCACATGCAGGCAACTGGGAATATTACCTGCGCGGCATTTCCCGCTCCGACAGGTATGTAAAGCAGCTATGGGACTTCCTGCGGAAAGACAAGCACTACCGTAAAAAAACCACGTTATTGGTTACCAACGATCATGGCCGCCACCTCGATACGGTGGATGGCGGTTGGATAGATCATGGCGATGACTGCGAGGGCTGTCGGCACATCAGTTTGCTGGCAATAGGCCCGGATTTTAAGAAAGGAGCCATAATTACAGACCAGTACTCTCTGGTTGATATACCCAGTACCATCGCACCTATGCTCGGCTTTCGGATGGAGCAGTCGGAAGGGCAAATCATCTTAGACCTGTTCTCTAAGAAAGCCTTAAAACGCATCGAGGCAGATACCTTGTTGCTGCCCAGTCAATAATACTACCGTGCATTAAAAATTATGTAAGCAGGTAGCCAATGGAAGAAGTAGAGAGGGGGAGAGGCCCGAACAGTTTCTCGGGCAAGAGGCTATGGCTACATGTATAAAATCGGCACTTATTGTATTTGCTTTCTTATGGATGGCCAGTATAGGTATGGCCGTGCAGCCTACGCACAGGCAAGCAATCAGCAATCCGATAAGTGCAGGTATAGGCCAACCAGCTGAAGCCAAAGAACTATTTGGCTCGGATGAGTTGCTGGAGTTTACATTGCACGCAAACATGAAAACGCTTCTAAAAGACCGTGATGATGAACGTAACTACCATCCGGCTACAATACATTACAGATCTAACGCAGGAGAGGCAATAACCGTAGCGCTAAAAGTGAGGGTGAGAGGCAAGCACCGCCGCGACCCCAGCGTGTGCGATTTTCCGCCGCTCTTGCTCAATTTCCCTAAAACCAAAGTAATGCATACCGTTTTTGCAGGTGCCAACAAGGTAAAGCTAGTTACGCACTGCAACAGCGAGAAGTATGTTATCCGGGAATACCTTGTGTACAAGCTATACAACATGCTTTCAGATTACAGTTTTAGGGTGCGTCTCTGCAAAGTAATGTACCAGGATAGCGAAGGCAGGAAAAGCGATGAGCATATGTATGCATTTCTGATCGAAGACGAGGATGACCTGGCGGAGCGGAGCAAAGGCGTGATTTTGGCCGATGAGTTGGTTATCCGGATGGATGCTACCGATGACCGCGCCATGGCAAAGTTGGCCCTGTTTCAGTACATGATTGGCAATACAGATTGGTCGGTGCCTTTTAGGCACAACATTAGGCTTTTATACTTACACACCGGAAGCAGGCCCGTGCCCATACCTTACGATTTTGACTATACCGGTATTGTGATGCCGCCTTATGCCAAACCGCCTCCTGAGATCGGGATTACCTCGGTACGGCAGCGCCTCTTCAGGGGCTATACCTTCCCTGATGCGGTTTACCAAGAGTTAGTGCCATACTTTAACAACCGCAAAACAGCTATTTACGCGGTGTACTTAGAGTGCGAGTTGCTCGATAGAAAATATCGTAAGCGCACCCTTAAATTTCTGGACGAATTTTACGAAACCATCAACGACCCCAAAGATTTTGAACGAAAAATAGTGCGCATGGGTGGGCAAAACGAAAAGCGGAGCGTGATTATTAAAGGATTAGACTAGCGCCTTAAAAAAACAAAGGCTGGCAGGTATAACCTGCCAGCCTTTGTTACTTTTATTAGTTGCAAATGCTACATCAGTTCGGCTAGCTCCAGCCAACGGAATTCCTTTTCCTCGAGCTGCTCGTTTATACTTTCCAGTTCTCTGGCCAGGGCAGTCAGTTCTTCATGATCGGTTAAAGTGTTGCTGTTCATGGTTTCCACAATCTCTGACTTGCGTTTTTCCATCTGGGCTATTTCCTTTTCGAGGCGCTCATACTCCTGCTTCTCGTTAAAAGTAGCCTTGCGCTTTTGGCTTGGCTGTGGCTCCTGCTTTTTCTCTGCAACGGGTGCCGGTGCGGCTTTCACCTCTTCCTGCTGAATTTTCTCCTGATCCTTCTGCCACTCACGGTAATCAGAGTAGTTGCCCGGGAAGTTACGGATCTGCCCGTCGCCCTCAAAAACAAACAGGTGCTCTACCAGCCTATCCATAAAGTAGCGGTCGTGGCTTACAATAAGTAAGCACCCGCCAAAGTTCAGCAGGAAATCCTCTAGTATGTTTAGAGTAATGATGTCCAGGTCGTTGGTAGGCTCATCGAGTATAAGGAAGTTCGGGTTCTTGATGAGCACGCGCAGCAGCTGCAGGCGGCGCTTCTCTCCACCGCTTAGCTTGCTTACAAAGGTATACTGCTGTGGCGGCGCAAACTGGAAGTGCTGCAGAAACTGGCTTGCCGTGATCACCTCGCCGTTGGCCATCTCTACTACCTCAGCAATCTCCTTTACGATATCTATTACGCGCTGGTCGTCCTTAAAGGTCAGTTCGTCCTGGGTATAGTAGCCGAAAACCGTGGTTTGGCCGGCATCAACCATACCGGAGTCGGGCTGCAGTTTGCCGGTCAGCATGTTAAGGAACGTGGATTTTCCGGCTCCGTTCGGGCCTACAATGCCAATGCGGTCCTTTTTCTTGAACACATAGCTAAAGTCGTTCACAATCTTTTTGGGCCCAAATGCCTTTGAGATGTGGTCTACTTCGATGATTTTGCCTCCCTGGCGGGTTGTTTTAACCGATAGCTCTAGTTGCGGCCCAGCAGTTTTCTTAGCGGCTTTCTCCTTTAATTCCTCAAAGGCATCCACTCTATACTTTGCTTTAGTGCCTCGGGCTTTTGGCTGGCGGCGTATCCAGTCAAGCTCTTTGCGCATGAGGTTGCGGGCTTTCTCGGTTTCCGCCGCCTCCGATTGCTCTCTATCTGCCTTTTTCTCGAGGAAGTAGCTGTAGTTGCCTTTATAGGTATAAATCTCGCCGTTGTCGAGCTCGGCAATCTCGTTGGCTACTTTGTCCAGGAAATAGCGGTCGTGCGTAACCATGAGCAGGGTCGTGTTCTGGGTGCCCAAAAATCCTTCCAACCACTCAATGGTATCCAGGTCGAGGTGGTTGGTAGGCTCATCCAGAATCAGCATGCTTGGCTCCTCAATCAGCACGCGGGCCATGGCTACACGCTTGCGCTGCCCACCCGATAGGCTTTTGATCTGCACATCAAGGTTGTTGATGCCCAGTTTGGAGAGAATCTGTTTTACCTTTACCTCAAAGTCCCAGGCCTGGCGCTCGTCCATGCGTTCCATAAGGTGCTGCATCTTCTCTGCGCTGGTGTTAGGGTCCTCGATTGCTTTCTCATAAGCCTGTATCAGCTCAAGGGTTTCGTTCTGCATGGCGAAGATGGTCTGCTGCACGGTAAGTTCCTCATCAAACTCGGGGTTTTGGCCCAGGTAACCAATGCTGATCTCTTTGCGCACGCTCACGCTGCCGCTGTCTGGCGGTAACTTGCCGGCCAGCACGTTAAGCAAAGTGGTTTTACCGGAGCCGTTTACGCCCACCAATACCACACGCTGGCCCTGGCTGATGCCAAAGTTAAGGTTCTTGAAAAGCCAGCGATCGCCAAAGCTTTTAGATATATTTTCTGCTGATAGGTAATTCATGTAGCAAAGTTAGTGATGTGCCGACACAAAAGATAATTTAATACAAGTGGCCACGAAAAACAAAAAGGCTGGCCTATAAGTAGGTCAGCCTTTTTGCCATGTGTTATCTAATTAATGTTTGGTCCTTTGGGTGGCATGGATGCGAGTGTAATTATGGCTGGGTACGCGGTGCGTGGTTATGGATGCAAGTATGGCGAATACTCCACCCACTAAGTGCGGCATAAATACCCTTTCATCAAAACTAAAGATCCATGGTGAGAACGCAAGTATGAGGCCGAGCACAAAATCCAGCATCAGGTGCGTGCGCATCGGGATCTTATGAACGAGGCCTACCTCAAAATCAGTGAAGACCGTCTGAACCAAAACTATAATACCAGCGGCTACAATCGTCCAGGTGGCGGCACCTACGTCAGAGAAGCCAAATAACCAGGGGGCAAGTATGAATATGAGCCCCACAACATAGTCTAAAACCCCGTGGAAACGGGTTGGAATAAATCGCATAGTTCCCTCCTTTCAAGTTTGTTTTCAGAGAGTGTATACGGCTGAAGCCCGAAAACGTGAAAAAGTAGTGCAATTTTTGAGTGAATGGCTATTCTGAAACCACCAGTGCGCGCGCCAAGTAATCGTGCAGCATTTGGCTGCGGCGCGAGGTTAGCATCAGGAAAAAGCCCAGCATCAGCAGTGCCGCGGAGGCCAGCTTAAAGAGGTAGCGCATGTTGGCCTGAAGAAACGTAATGCGGCGGCCACGTAGGTCGGTTACTTTAAGCCCTAATGTAAACTTGCCAACGGTAGCCTGTTTCTCCGATGACTCCAATATAGTATAGTATGCCCAGTGGATGATAGGTAGGTATGGGTTCAGGAAAATCATTTTGATAACCACAAGCATCTCTGTGAGGTTGAAGCTTTGCTGTGATACGTTTTTCCAGGTATATAGCTGCTCTGGCGAGGAACTCATGCCGTATAATACAAAAGTATACGAGAAGATAATGAGGGTTGTATCCACCAGAAAAGCAACCAGGCGTGCAGGCAGGCTGCCATATAAAGCAGAGCGCCGGATAGTTGGAGCGTTTGGTAAAGTATAAGCTGTTTGCATAATGATAGGGTTTAAAAATGTTTGCAGGAAACAGCTTGTTACACTGGCTTGGTAAACAAAAATTGGCTTACCAGGAAACAAGAGTGTTCATCGTAAGAGGCGAACCTAGGGCTAGGTTGAGCTGTAAAGCCTTGTGGAGCAGAAAGTATATAAAAGTAAAAATTTGTTTTTAATCAACAAATACTTTTAAAAAATTAATTTAAGTTTCCATTTTATATAATCGTGTCTGTTATGAATGTAACTTTTTGTTGTAGATGTTAATTCAAAAAGGTTACAAAAATTAGCGGACGCATTAAATCCAAGGGTGAACGCATCAGTTGCCTTGCTTTTAGCTATTTTCGCTGCATTATGATTCAGAATAAGATAAACCAACCCATCGGGATATTCGACAGCGGTATCGGCGGGCTTACTGTGGCTCAGGCTATTGTGAATGTGCTGCCAAACGAGCGCATTGTTTACTTCGGCGACACAGCCCATTTGCCTTACGGCGATAAATCCACGGCGGCGATACAGGCTTATGCCGTAAAGATCTGCGATTTGCTGATACGCCAGCAGTGCAAGGTTATACTTATTGCCTGCAACTCGGCTTCGGCGGCGGCCTATGAGCTGGTGAAGGAATATGTGGGCAGCAAGGCTAAGGTGCTGAATGTTATCGACCCGATTGTGCAGTACATTGGCAAAACATACCCCAACAAAACCATCGGGCTGATCGGGACCAAGCAAACCGTGAACTCCAATGTGTACCGCAAAAAAGTGGACGAACTGGACCAGAACATCGACCTGAAATCTTTGGCTACGCCGCTGTTGGCCGCCATGATAGAGGAAGGCTTTTTTAACGATACTATTTCCGAAAGCGTCATTAACGCGTATCTCTCCGACCCGCACCTGCAGGGCATCGAGGCGCTTATACTTGGCTGCACGCATTATCCGCTCATCAAAAAGCAGATAGAGCAGTACTACGAAGGCAAGGTAGATGTGCTGGACGCCAGCCAGATTGTGGCCCAACATGTTAAAAATTACCTGGAGCAAAACAGCCTGTCCGCCGAAACTCTGAAAGGCGACCACCATTTCTACGTATCCGACTTTACACGCTCTTTCGAGGAAAGCACCCGCATCTTCTTTAAGCGGCAAGTGCACCTGGAACACTATCCGCTGTGGGAGTAAAGGGAGTTAGAGAGTTAGAAAGTGATTTTGGCTGCTGCTGTTGCGATAGTTTATACTTTCATTGACTGGAAAAGACCTGTGGCAGCTAAACTTGCTGGGTAGTTTAAAACCAATCGGTTTCGGGGCTTCCGCGTAAAAAGCTTATCTTTAAGTTATACTTAAGTATTCATCCTGATGAAAAAGAAATACCTGACCATAGGCGATCTGAAGCGCAACGCGTTTATTGTGGCCGCTGCTGCATGCATGGGCCTCACTGGTTGCGGGTCTAATAACCAAAATGAGGAGTGGAACGCTGGGGAAGAAGCTACTGTGCCGGATGGCATTATCACCGAATTGACGGAAGAGGCGCCAGACCAGTGGAAGATAACCGATGAGCAAACTACGGCTCCTGGCAAAAGTATGGCCATTTTAAAGTATAGCGACGGGCGCGTAGACACCCTGCAAGGCTTGGAACTGGACAACCAGATGAAAGCGCTGTCTGATAACAGGCAAACGTACCAGCAAGGTGGTTTTGGTATGGGCAACGTGTTATGGTGGAGCGCAATGGGTTATATGGCCGGCCGTACGATGGCGCCACGCCCCGGTTACTATGCCAACCCCGGCCTGATGAACAACACCGCTGCCTGGCGCCAGAATGTGCAAACCTACCGGCAACAGCGCACTGCGCCAAACTCTGGCAGACGAGGCTTCTTTAGGGGGCGCAGCGGCGGCGCAGGAGCTTAAACCAAGAAGATTTCATGCAGAATAAAAATACAATCCGCGTAGCGCCGCATACCGGCAACGTGGAAGCCGCTGTGCGTGGCCTAGGCTGGGAGTGGTGCGTGGAAGATGGCTGTGCCAATTATGTGCCCGGCGAGGCGGTGCTGCTGCCCGAGCAAGAGGCAGATGCCCTACTGGAAGCTGCTGGTACGCTCTACGAGATGATGGTGAATGCCATCCCGGATACACTTCCGGATGAATTCCTGAACGTGCTGGGCATTCCTGAAAACCTCTGGGAACTGGTGCGCCAGTCGTGGAACGACGACAGGCATTGGCACCTGTATGGCCGCTTCGACCTGGTGCAGACACCGGAGGGGCCGAAGCTTCTGGAATTTAACGCCGACACTGCCACCTCGATACCGGAAACGGCCGTGGTGCAATGGGCAAGCCTGGCTGCGGCAGGTAAAAACGATGCAAAGCAATATTCTGGCCTGTACGAAGCCCTGGTGGAGCAGCTCCGTAGCTGGCGCATGCTCAACGACGACCTGGCTCCCGCGCTGCTGTTAACTTATATGGGCGGCAGTGCTGAAGATGAGGCGAATTGCGCTGTAATGGCACAGGCCGCTACAGAAGCCGGTTTCGAGCCGCATTTGTGTGCCGCAGAGGATATGGTGGTATCTACGGAGGGGGCTGAGCGGGGCGTTTGGGCACAGGTAGAGCAGGAGCAGTGGCGGCAGTTTCCGTTTCTGTTTAAACTCTTGCCTTGGGAGCAAATTGCCTGGGAGGAGCCTGAGCTTTGCGAGAGTCTCACAAAACTTGCCGCTACCCGCACAGTAATGGTTGCTAACCCGGCTTATACCTTGTTGTTTCAGAGCAAAGGAATGCTGGCCTGGCTCTGGAAAGCGTACCCGTACCATCCTTTGCTTTTAGAAACTGACCTTTCGCCCATCACCGGCAAATACATTCGCAAGCCATACTTTGGCCGCGAGGGGCAAAGCATAGAAGTAGTGGACCGCGTGTCGGTAACAAAAATAGCTGGCGAGTATGACGGGCAGCAGCAGGTGTACCAGCGCTGGGTCGAGCTGCCCGAAGACGATAAAGGTTACCAGTACCAGGCTGGCGTATTCTGGGCCGGAGAAGGCTGTGCCATCGGTTACAGAAGAGAAAAAGGCATCATCACTAACCTGTCGCAGTTTGTGCCGCATTTGGTGGAGGAGATAGTGTAAAACAAAAGAACATGATAGTAGAATCAGAAGCAGACCTGCAAGGGATAATGAAAGTAAGTGAAGCCGTTGCCATTACGCTCCGAAAAATGCGAGAGTACACTCGTGTAGGTATCACTACTAAAGAGCTGGATGAGTACGGCAATAAAATACTGGAAGAGTTTGGAGCCAAATCTGCGCCTAAATCGGAGTACGATTTTCCTGGTTATACTTGTATCAGCGTCAACAACGAGGCTGCGCATGGTATTCCTTCCGAAGACACCGTCTTGAAAGAAGGTGATTTAGTTAATATTGATATGTCTGCGGAGTTAAATGGCTTTTACGCTGATAACGGTGGTTCATTTATACTTGGTGAAGACATACGTGGGCTAAGCAAGCTAATTGAAGTCTCTGTAACGGCCCTGCACAAAGCACTAAAAGAAGTTAAGGGCGGCAAGAAAATAGCAGAAATAGGTCGTACCATTGAGCAGGAAGCTAAAAAGAACGGCTTTAAAGTAATCAAAGACCTGGTGGGTCACGGAGTAGGCAGAAGCCTGCATGAGGCGCCAACTGAAATCCCGAACTTCTACGACAAAGACAATACGCAGCGGTTTCGCAAAAACAGCGTGGTGGCCGTAGAGACTTTCATCTCTACCAAAGGCAGCTATACGCACGAAAAAGGTGACGGCTGGACGCTAGTTGCCGAAAAAGGCGGCTATGTGGCGCAGCATGAGCACACTATACTTATAACAGACGGGGAGCCGATTATCCTGACGAAGGAAAATGGGATTTAAGATTTTGTAGAGCACATGAATAGGTTTATCCCGATATCTTATAAGAAAAAGATATCGGGATTTTGTTTTCATCAAGCCCTGCCTGCATAATTCTTAATTCAGAATTCTTAATTAACTACAGTTTGCCCTACCTTTGGGGTAACAAAATAATCGTTATGCTTGCTTTTCTGCTAACATTAGGTGCCTTGCTGGGAGTAGTGATTGTGCTGGCTTATGCCGAGCGCAAGGTAGCCGCTTTTATGCAAGACCGCATGGGGCCTACCGAGGCGGGGCCGCAGGGCTCGCTGCAGGTCATGGCCGACGTGCTGAAGCTGCTGCAGAAGGAAGATATTATACCTGCCGCTGCCGATAAAAAGCTGTTTAAGCTGGCGCCCATCCTGATCTTTGCCGCTGTGTTTGCCGGCTTTGCCGTTATCCCGTTCGCACCATCATTGGTTCCGGCGGGCATTGGCATTGGCGTGTTTTACCTGCTGGCCGTGGTGTCTTTGGATGTGGTGGGGCTGCTGATGGCGGGCTGGGGCTCTAATAATAAGTATGCCATGCTGGGCGCGATGCGCTCGGTAGCACAGATCGTGTCGTATGAGATTCCGGCCGGGTTGGCCATACTTTCCGCTGTCATGGTTTGCCAGTCGCTTGATTTTCAGGAGATAAGTTACCAGCAGGGCGCTTTGATGAACCAGTTTCCGGGGATGGAGTACGACATGAACTGGCTGTTCGGTATTCGGGAACTTGGCATCAACACCACTACCATTGGTGGCATTACCACCTGGAACATTTTCCGGGCACCTATACTTCTGGTGAGCTTTGTGATTTACTTTATCGCCTCGCTGGCCGAAAGCAACCGTGCCCCATTCGACATACCGGAAGCTGAGTCGGAGTTGGTGGCGGGTTTCCATGTGGAGTACTCCGGTTTCCGGTTTGCCGTGCTGTTTCTGGCCGAGTATAGTATGATGGTGCTGGTGTGCCTGGTGGCAGTCATACTTTTCCTAGGCAGCTGGAACACGCCTTTGCCAAACATAGGTCCAGTGGCGCTGGCCTACTGGACAAGCGGTACCGTAGGCGAGCTCTCCGGTATACTTTGGGGGATTTTCTGGCTGCTGAGCAAAACGTTTATACTTTTGTTTCTACAGCTGCAACTCCGCTGGACGTATCCGCGCCTGCGCGCGGACCAGCTCATGCACCTGTGCTGGAAAGTACTCACGCCTGTTGCCCTAGCAGTGGTGCTGGTGGCCGGCATCTGGCGGATGTTAATGATATAATCAGGTTAGAAAGTTAAAAGGTTAGAAAGGTATAAAGTTGAACAAATGACCTTCTAACTTTTTAACTTTCTGACATTCTAACCCGAACGAAGTGAAAAAAGATACAACCGGTTTCTGGTACGTCGTAAAGTCGCTGCTGAGCGGGCTGCGGCTGACTTGGAGCCACTTCCGGAAAGCCAACAAGCGCCGCACGCCAGAGTATGTGTCGGATGCGAATTACTTTAAACAGGACGATGGCCTGGTGACGCTCAAGTATCCGTACGAGGCTATTCCTGTGCCTGATAACGGCCGTTACCGCCTGCACAACGAGATAGACGACTGCATTGTCTGCGACCTTTGCGCCAAGATCTGCCCGGTAAATTGCATCACCATCGACTCAGTGAAAGCCACCGAAGACATCGGCACGACCTCCGACGGCACCAAAAAACGCCTGTACGCGCCAACCTTCGACATAGACATGGCCAAGTGCTGCTACTGTGGCCTCTGCACCACCGTTTGCCCTACCGACTGCCTCACCATGACACCCGTGTACGATTTCTCGGAAGTAGACATCAAAAACATGGTATACCACTTCACCGACCTAAGCCCGGAGCAGGCCGAAGAGAAGAAACAGCTTTTCGCCAAACAGCAGGAGGAAATGGCAGCCGCCAAAGCCGCGGCGTTGGCCGCAAGGAAGAAGGGGTGACAGTTTATATTAATGTATTGTTGAAAGCACCACTTTGTGTTTAAAAAGTCTTTTCGTGCTTCTGTAATGTAAAAGGGACAAACGGACGCTTGCGCCAGATATATAAAATGCAGTTGCCAGAAATAAAGCACCTCTCCGTTATCGACTCTTTAAGAGGTGTGGCTGCACTAATGGTTTGCCTGTTTCACTTTATTTCGTCTAATGCCCTTTTTGAGCAGGAACCGGTGAACGATTTTTTCTCCTGGGGGAAGTATGGCGTGCCGATGTTTTTTGTGATCAGCGGTACAGTTATCACACTTTCTCTTTTAAAGTCTGGGTATCAGCTGAAGCATTTTGGCAGCTACTTATTAAAAAGGATTATCCGGATTGAGCCGCCGTATTTGGTGGCTTTGCTGCTTACCGTAGTATACATGTATGCCCGGGAACTGGTGCCGGGTGCCACTCCCGTAGACTTGCGCCCCAGCTTAAATGAGCTGCTGCTGCATGTGGGCTACCTGGTTGGGTTCTTTGAAGGCGTGAGGTGGGTAAACCCCGTGTTCTGGACACTAGCCATCGAGTTTCAGTTTTACCTGTTTATGGCGTTGGTCGGCCCCATGCTTTTAGGGCAGATGGCAGGCAGGTGGGCTATACTTGTCATCGGGCTTATTCTTCCCGTCCTATTTTCGGGTTTGGGCCACCTGGTAGATTGGCTGCCTTTGTTTTACATGGGAATAGCGGTGGCACTGAGGCTCACAAATCATATCAGCTTAACAGAATTTATACTTGTTTTAGGCGGATGTTGCCTCTCGGGAGTGATAGTGCTTGGTTACCCAGATGTAATTTTCGCACTGCTGACGGCACTGGTTATCCTGCTGTTCCCGTTCGCGAAAAGTGCTGTCGGAAGCTTTCTAGGCCGCATTTCATACGCTTTATACTTGCTGCATGCTATTACCGGGGCTGTGTTTATCAATTTGGTTGCAAAATTTACAGATTCCGACGCGCTGAATGTGCTGCTGGTAGCGATTGGGTTGCTGCTTTCCATACTTGTAGCTCATTTTTTCTACAGATGGGTGGAACGGCCTTCGCTGCGTAAATCAAAGCAAATAAAACTGGGCGGCAGGAGAGGAGCCGTTGCAAGGTAATCTTGGAGCGATACGTTTCTGCAAGATTTTATACCTTTACATCAGGATTTAAAATAACGCATGCTTTTCTACATCTTCGCCATACTTGCCATACTTTCCGGTGCCTACATGGTGCTGACACGCAATCTGCTGTATGCCGGTTTTTCGCTGCTGATAACGCTGCTAAGTATGGCAGGCATTTACGTGTTGCTGTTTGCCGATTTTATTGCCGTAACGCAGCTGATGGTGTACGTGGGTGGCGTGCTGGTGCTGCTCCTGTTTGGGATTATGCTCAGCAGCCGGGTGCATGATAAATCGGTGCTCTCGGAGAGCGTAAACAAGATTTGGGGCACGTTAGTGGCAGGACTTATACTTGTAGGCTTGAGCTACGCCATCCTTAAGGCTAATATAAGCACACTGCCCTGGCTGCAAACTGCAAACCTGGATGTGCTGGGTCAACAGAAAAGCACCGTGCAACTAATCGGCATTAAACTGATGACGGACGTGGTAGTGCCCTTCGAGCTGGCCTCGCTGCTGCTGCTGATGGCCCTGATGGGAGCCGCATACATTGCCACGGATAAACAGAACACATAAGTATGGACCTTATTCCGCTAGAACATATTCTTTTACTGAGTGCCACGCTGTTCAGCATCGGTATACTTGCCGTTATCACCAAGCGCCATGCGGTGGTGGTGCTGATGGGCATTGAACTGATTTTTAACGCTGCCAACCTGAACCTGGTAGCCTTCAGCCGATACGACCCAACGCTTTTGCAGGGGCAGCTGTTCTCGCTTTTCGTGATTGTGGTAGCCGCCGCAGAGGCAGCTGTGGCGCTGGCCATCGTGCTTCGGGTGTATCAGTATTTTAAAACGGCAAACCTGAACGAGGTCGTAACAGCAGAGAACAAGTAGCCTCCCGAAAACTGCCCTAAACTATACTTATTAGTTTAAGCCAATATATGTAACTTTGCCCGCTGTTAAGCAAAGCACCCTAACTCAACAGAAAGCACCTTGGAGCTAACCCAACTCTTACAGCCTTTGGCCGCCTCGCCCCAAACCATTGCCGCATTGGTTGTGCTGCTGCTGCCGCTGTTTGGTTTCCTGGTGCTGCTGCCTTTTGGCCGTCTGTTGCCGCGCCACGGCGATTGGTTGGGCATAGCGCTCACGGCAGGGGCGTTTATACTTTCCGGCTGGCTTTTTACGGAAACCTGGAACGTAACGACCTTCCATAGCCGCACAACCTGGTTTAGCATGCCGGGCAGCTCCCTCACAGACTTTACCCTGGGTATTTTGCTGGATAACCTCACGGTGCTGATGCTGGTGATCGTTACCTTCATCTCGCTGTTGGTGCAATTGTTTTCGGTGGGCTACATGCACGCCGACAAAGGCTACAGCCGCTATTTTGCCTTCCTGGGCTTGTTTACGTTTAGCATGCTTGGGATTGTGTTAGTAGATAACCTGTTACTGCTCTTTATGTTCTGGGAGCTGGTGGGCTTGTCATCTTACCTGCTGATCGGGTTTTGGTTTCATAAGCCGGCTGCTGTGGCGGCAAACAAAAAAGCATTCCTCTTTAACCGCGTAGGCGATATCGGGCTGCTGCTCGGGCTTTTCGCGTTCTATACATACTACCGAACATTCGACCTCGAAACACTGCGCACTCTGGTAGGTAGCGGCACCTGGGAAAGCGGGAGCTTTATCGTAACCTATACTTTAAAAGGGCAGCCCTGGCTCGTAGAAATCGGCCCCACGTTTCTGACGCTCGCTGGCCTTGGCCTGTTTATGGGCTGTGTGGGTAAGTCGGCGCAGTTTCCGTTGCAGGTTTGGCTACCCGATGCCATGCAGGGCCCCACTCCGGTTTCTGCGCTCATACATGCGGCAACCATGGTGGCGGCCGGTGTATACCTGGTGGCCCGTTGCTATGCCTTCTTCACGCCGGATGCGCTGGTGGTTATAGCTTTAGTTGGTGCTCTTACAGCCCTGGTTGGGGCGCTGGTAGCTCTTACGCAAAACGATATTAAAGCCGTGCTGGCCTTCTCCACCATCTCCCAACTGGGTTACATGGTGATGGGTATGGGCACTGGCGCGCACGATGCTGCGCTTTTCCATTTGGCAACGCATGCGTTCTTTAAAGCGGCGCTCTTCCTGAATTCAGGCATCATCATTCATGCCATGCACCGCGGGTTGCACCACCATCACCTGCACCTCAATGCCCAGGATATCCGAAACATGGGTGGCCTGCGCAAAGCTTTGCCGCTTACTTTTTATACGTATGTAGTGGCCACTGCCGCGCTTGTAGGTCTGCCGCTGTTTTCCGGGTTCCTTTCTAAAGACGCCATACTTTCCGGCAGCTGGGCCTGGGCGCAAACCATGGGTGGCGGGGCATACTTTACAGTGCCGCTTATCGGGTTTACGGTAGTACTTCTCACTGCTTTTTACATGGCGCGGCACATGTGGTTTATCTTCTTCGGGGAGTTTAGGGCACCTTTCTCGGTGCAGGACCTCCGCCTGAAGGCAAGCCAGGAAGTAGAGCGCGTGATGCTTTGGCCGGTGGTGGTGCTGGCTATACTTTCGCTTGGTATCTTCTTCTCGCTTAACCCGCTTAGCTTTAGCAGCAGCTGGCTGCTGCAGGGTATCGCCCTGGAAAAACTGGGTGGCACAGCCATACTTTCGGGCAGGCTGCTGGATGCCGTAAAGCTGCAGGACGAGGCAAACCATACCTTGCACCTGGTGTTTGGCATACTTTCTACCTTGCTGGGAGTGGCCGGTATCAGCTGGGCAATCCTGAAGTATAGAAACAGGCCGGAGGCGCAACTACTGCACGAGGGGCCACAACACGCAGCGGGCCGCTTGTCGCAACGGCATTTTTACCTGAACGAGTTTTACGCTAAAGCCTTTGTGCAGCCCGCGCTGGTGCTGGCCCGAACGCTGTACCGCAACGACAAGCGCGTGATAGATTATGCCTTGAACAATGGCAGCAAAGCACTGGTGATTATAGCCAAAATAATGGCTTGGTTTGATCGCTGGGTAGTTGATGGGCTGGTGTGGTTGGTGGGCGTGCTCTCGAAGCTTGCCGGGAGGCTTGGCCAGGGCCTGCAAAACGGGAAAGTGCAGAGCTACTATGCTTACTCTTTGTTCGGATTTATTTTACTAATGCTATACATCATCCTGTTTTGATGGTACCTTTGAGATCAGGTTTTATCGGCTTAAAGGATTAATGGATTTTATATCCCGGCTTTTAAAAACAATCAGTAATTAACAAGTAACAGCGTTGAACGATTTTATACTTAGTAGCCTCATCTTTACACCTTTGCTGGCAGCGCTGCTGGTGCTACTACTGCCCGTACGCCTGCAGCATACCATAAAAGCGGTGGCGCTGGCAGGCACTGTGGTACAAATGGGGCTGGCCATACTTTTATACTTCGGATTTGATGGGACGGTGCTTGCCAACGGGCAGCAGGGCTATCAGTTTGTAGAGAAGCTGAACTGGATCGGGTTTACGCTCGGCAGTTTGGGCCGCTTCCAGATCGATTATTTTCTGGGGGTGGATGGCATCAGCATCAGCATGGTGCTGCTCACGGGCATTGTGGGCGTAATCGGCGTAATTTCCTCCTGGACCATCACCAAAAACGTAAAGGGCTACTTTCTGCTTTACCTGTTGCTGCTAACCAGCGTGATGGGCTGTTTCCTAGCCCTCGATTTCTTCCTGTTCTACCTGTTTTTCGAGTTTATGCTCCTGCCGATGTATTTCCTGATCGGTATCTGGGGCGGGCCGAAGCGCGAGTATGCCGCCATTAAGTTTTTTATTTACACGCTGGTAGGCTCGCTTTTTATACTTTTAGTGATGATCGGGCTGTATACTTCCGTGATAGACCCGCAGGCTACGGCTGTGCAAATGGGCTTTGCGGAGCAAGGCGCTGAGGCTGGCAAGGCGGTTGTTACGCAGGTGCAGCAAATGTTGCAGCGCAACGCCATCAGCAGCTATAACCTGGTGCGCACCTTCAGCATTCCGGCCATGATGGAGCCGGCCAACTTTATCCCGAACAGCCTGCTGCACGTGTTATCCGGCTCGGTGCTCTGGGATCTGCCTTTGCGTTTTATCGCGTTCCTGCTGCTGTTTGCCGGGTTCGCCATTAAAGTGCCGTCGGTGCCGGTGCATACCTGGTTGCCCGATGCGCACGTGGAAGCGCCTACGCCTATCTCGGTGTTGCTGGCGGCCATACTCCTGAAAGTGGGAGGCTACGGCCTGATCCGGATCGTGTACCCGATTTTCCCGGATGCCGGCGCATACTTTGCCGTGCTGGTAGGCGGTTTGGGCGTGCTATCTATTATCTACGGCGCCTTGAATGCGCTGGCCATGAGCGACCTGAAAAAGCTGATCGCCTACTCGTCGGTTTCGCATATGGGTTTTGTGTTGCTGGGGCTGGCCTCGCTAACCGTTGAAGGTGTAAATGGCGCGGTGTACATGATGTTCAGCCACGGGATTATCTCGGCTATGCTGTTCCTGGTTGTGGGGGTGATTTATGACCGGGCCCATGACCGTATGATTCAGAATTTCAGAGGACTTGCACACATGATGCCCGTTTACACGGTGTTTGTGGTAATCGCTTTCTTCGCCTCGCTGGGCTTACCGGGCTTCTCTGGGTTTATTGCCGAATTGCTGGTACTGGTAGGTGGTTTTGGAGCGCCGGAGGCCACGGGCCTGCTGCCGCGCTGGCTAACAGTGGTGGCGGTGTTTGGCTTGTTGCTGGCTGCTGCCTATTACCTGTGGGCGCTGCAGCGCATGTTCTTCGGCAAGTACTGGATCTTCCCGGAGCTGCGCGAAAAAGCCACGCTTACAGATCTTACCACCCGCGAGTACCTGATGCTGGTGCCGCTGGCTCTACTTGCGCTGCTTTTCGGCATCTTTCCGCACCTGCTCCTCGATAAAATAGGCCTGACAGTGACTGGTTTCACAGAACTGGTATTGCAGCGCGGGCAGGAACAGCTTGGTTTAATTTTATCAACGCTAAGGTAAGTGAACGAACAAGCGGCATACTTAACAGATAAGCTCAACGCCATTATTACGGGTGCAGACACCTTGCTGCCCGAGTTTCTGCTGGCAATTTTTTTCCTGCTGCTCATCACGCTCGATCTTTTCAGATCAGAAAGTATAAAAAGGCTGCTGCCCTGGCTGGCCCTTACCGGCTTGTTCTCGGTGCTGGCGTTGCAGGTGCTTGGCAGTTATACTTCTGTTGCCAATGAGTCCTTTCTGAACCTGTTGGTATCGGATGGCTTGGCGCGCTATGGTGGAATTCTATTCAGCGCAGCGGGTATTTTTACTATTTTGATGGCTTTGCAGCATGAGCAGCTGGAAAGGCTAAAAGAGGGGAAAGGTGAGTTTTATGCCTTGCTGCTCCTACTTGTACTGGGCCTCAACCTGATGGCAAAATCGGTGAACCTGCTGATGGTGTTCCTATCTATCGAAACGGTTTCCATCGCTTCCTACATCCTGACGCTAACACTAAAACAAGAAAAAAGAGCCGTGGAAGCCGGCCTGAAGTATATTCTGTACGGTGCCCTTTCGGCAGGCGTAATGTTGTATGGCATGTCCTTCTTCTACGGCTTTTCGGGCACGCTGGCCTATACCACGGAGGCTTTTGCGCTTGGCCTTTTGCAAGCCGATGGCCTGCTTGTGACTATCGCGGCCATACTTGTGCTGGCTGGTTTCTTCTTTAAGATTTCGGCAGCGCCCTTTCATTTCTGGGCACCGGATGTGTACCAGGGTGCGCCGCTGCCGGTGGTTGCCCTTTTCTCGACAGGGCCCAAAATGGCCGGCATATTGGTTATCCTGCGTTTTGTGGGCAACTTCTCCGATGCTACGGCCTTTGCCGATGTGCAACTGCTATTGGGTGTCGCCGCCATCGCCACGATGGTAATCGGTAACTTTACGGCGCTGTGGCAAAAAACGCCCCGCAGGCTGCTTGCCTATTCATCCGTTTCGCATGCCGGTATCCTGCTGATGGTGCTACTTGCTTTGGGCACGAGTTATACCTCCAGCCTGCTGTTTTACCTTACGGTGCTCCTGTTTATGAACTTTGGCATTTTCCTGGTGCTGCAGGTATCGGAACAGCGTTTTGGCGTAAAGTCTTTGGAGGATTTTTCAGGGATAGGCCGCATGCAGCCTTTTTTAGGTGTGATGGCCATACTTAATGTGCTCTCGCTGACTGGTTTGCCGCCCTTGGCTGGTTTTATGGCTAAGCTACTGGTGTTTAGTAATGTATGGGAAGCCTATACTTTATCGGGCAACACCATGCTGCTCACGCTGCTTATACTTGGCGTGCTGCTAACGGGCGTGGCGCTCTTTTACTATATCAAGATACCGTACTACCTTTTCTTCAAAAGGAATCAATCTCAGGAAAATTTAGTTATTTCACCGTCGAATAAACTGTTATTGGCACTGTTTGCCCTGCCGCTGCTGGTTTTGTTCTTTAAACCTGACCTGCTGCTGCACTGGATAGAACAACTGCTGACCCAGACACTATAAAGCACTCATGAGCGACGCAATTAAGCACGAATGTGGTATAGCCCTGATCAGGCTCAGGAAACCAATCAGTTATTACGCCGAGAAGTATGGCACCCCCATGTATGGCGTTAACAAGTTGTACCTGCTGATGCAGAAACAGCATAACCGGGGCCAGGACGGAGCAGGTGTTGCCAGCATCAAGATAAACGCCCTGCCCGGCATCGACTACATCAGCCGTTTCCGCTCTGTAAAGACGCGAGCCATTGATAGCATCTTTGGGAAGATTGGCAAAGAGTATAAGAACCTGAAGGATGAATACCCGGAGAAAGCGGAGGATGTTGACTGGATCTGGGAGAACATGCCTTTTCTGGGAGATGTATACCTGGGCCACCTGCGCTACGGCACCCACGGCCTCAACAGCGTGGATAATTGCCACCCGATGGTACGCGAGAACAACTGGCGCAGCCGCAGCTTGGCCGTGGCCGGTAACTTCAATATGACCAACGTGGATGAGCAGTTTAACAAGCTGCTGGAACTTGGTCAGCACCCAAAGCATAAAACTGATACCACTACGGTACTGGAAAAAATCGGCCATTTCCTGGACGAGGAGAACCAGCGCCTGTTCGATTACTATAAGAAAGGCGATTATACTAACAAGGAGATCACCCAACTGATAGAGCAGAACCTCGACATGCAGCGCGTGCTGAAACGCGCTGGCAAGGACTTCGACGGTGGTTATGCCATGGCCGGCCTTACTGGTTTTGGAGCTTCCTTTGTGATGCGCGACCCGAACGGCATCCGCCCCGCGTATTATTATGCGGATGACGAAGTAGTGGTGATCGCCTCGGAAAAGCCTGCTATCAAAACGGCTTTCGGTATAGAATACAGCGAGATCAAAGAGATTGCGCCTGGCCACGCCTTGATTATAGACAAAGCCGGCAACCCGGAATTGAAGGAAGTGGTGGAGCCACGCGAAAAACTTTCGTGCAGCTTTGAGCGCATTTACTTCTCCCGTGGCAACGACCCAGAGATTTATACCGAGCGCAAGAATATGGGCAAGCTGCTTTGCCCACAGATTCTGGAGGCGATCAATTACGACCTGAAAAATACGGTTTTCTCATACATCCCGAACACTGCCGAAACCTCGTGGTTGGGCATGATGAAGGGAATTGAGAACCACCTGCGCGAGTACCGCAAGAAAGCCATACTTAACCAGGAGCTTTCTGAGGAGCAACTCGACGAGATTCTGCAGTTTAAGCCACGCGCCGAGAAACTGGTAATCAAAGATGCCAAACTGCGCACCTTTATCACTGACAACGACAGCCGCGACGACCTGGTAACGCACGTGTACGACACGACTTACGAGGTAGTAAAGAAAGGCGTGGATACTTTGGTGGTGCTTGATGACTCTATTGTGCGCGGCACAACGCTGGAGAAGAGCATCATTAAAATGCTGGATAAACTGGAGCCGAAAAAAATCATCATCGTTTCTTGCGCCCCGCAAATCCGCTACCCTGACTGCTATGGCATAGATATGTCCAGGATGAAAGAGTTTGTGGCCTTCCGTGCGTTGCTGGGCTTGTTAAAAGACACCGGCCAATGGGATAAGCTGCAGGAAACCTATAATAACTGCCTTGCTGCCGCTGGCACAGATGCCTTCAAGGAAACCAATTTTGTGCAGGACCTTTACAACCTGTTTACGCACAAGGAGCTCTCCGACAAGGTAGCAGAGATTGTAAAAGCGCCGGAAGTAAAAGCCGAAGTAGAAGTTATCTATCAGACCATCGAAGACCTGCACCAGGCTTGCCCGAACCACAAAGGCGACTGGTATTTCACGGGTAACTACCCAACTCCGGGCGGTACGGGCGTGGTAAACCGCGCATTTATGAACTTCGTGGAGAACAAATCCGGAAGAGCGTATTAAGGTATAAAGTATAGATAAAAAAGTCGAAGGGCTTCTGCAGGATGGCGGAAGCCCTTCGACTTTTTTACGATTCAGCTTCCTCTAGACAGGTATCTTTCTTAAGATCTAATAAGATTGCCGGGCAAGTATAATCGTGATGCTTTCGGAGAGTGTGAAGTATAAACCTCATGCTAAAACATCAGAATTACAGCTAACGATGCACTTGCTACCAACAGCCAAAGTATGAGGCCCTGATAGAAAGGCTTGGCACTGATGCTGCGCAGTGTAGCACGGCTAAGGTTTGCCCCAATCAGGAACAGCGAGAGCAGCAGGCCCTTTTTGGCGGCTAAAAGTATAGGTGGCGCTACGGCCAATGCAGCCGGCACGAAAGTTACCAGCACCGAGGCAAGTATAAACAGCAGTATAAAAACCGGCACTTTTGCTTTGGCCTCGCCCGACTTAAACGCCATACCAGATACAAGCACCATTGGCACGATCCAGAGGGCACGGGTAAGCTTTAGGGTCGTGGCAAGTTGGAGGGCTTCATCGCCATACTTGGCGGCGGCACCAACTACCGAGCTGGTGTCGTGGATGGCAATGGCGGCCCAGGTGCCAAACTGCTGCTGGTTTAAGCCGAACGCATGACCTACAACCGGAAATACGAAGAGCGCCAGCGCATTTAAAGTGAACACAATCCCGAGCGAAACGGAAATATCCTGTGCATTGGCTTTTATAGCGGGTGAAACTGCGGCAATAGCGCTGCCACCGCAAATAGCGGTTCCCACTGAGACCAGGTGCGTTAATTTGGGCGTGATATTAAAAAACCTGCCTAGTAAAAATCCTAGTAACATGGTAACACTCAGTGAAATGGCTGTGTAAAGCAAGCCACTTAAGCCTGTGTCGGCCACTTGGTATAAATCAATCCCAAAGCCGAGGCCAACCACGGCTGCCTGCAACACATACTTTGCCGCTTTCTCAGAAAGCTCCTGAAGCGGGTTGCCTAGTATCAAGCCAAACCCTAAGCCAAGGGCTAAGGCCTCCGGCGAGCTAAACCAGGGAGAGAAAATTATAAGCGCGGCAGCAAGTATAAAAAGCGTCTGGTGCAAAGCGGGTGGCAGGTTGTAGTTAAGGCGCATGTGCAGCTGTTTTCAGCAGAAGGCCAAATTTAAGCGGAATTTTGGGAGCACAAAAATGGAAGCGCGCTAATTCTGGCACAGTGCAAGTGTACTAAGCCTTGCTCATCCGAGCATAACAAGTTGCGCATGTTAAGCCAGTCCATATCAGACACAGGGTATAGCACACATACGTAAAAGAGGGGTTCCTGTGTATAATTGAAGAACTCGAAGCCATCTTGGCAGCACATAAGCTCAGATTAAAGCGGCACCTGCCCAAAACTTATACCCTTGTTAAACTTTTAGCGGCAGCGGCAGTCAAAGTTTGCATATAGTATCGGCTATAGATAGTTTTTTATCTTGTTGATGCCTAAATTGATAACCGAAACTTGTCTAAACTTTAATCTATTACCTACAATCTACAGAATGAAAAAAATCTTTACCATTGCAGCCTGCCTCGCTTTGGGGGCCGGCAGTGTAATGGCGCAGGATACTTTTCCGCGCAACGGAGTGTACGATGAGCGCTCCGGGCTCATGGCCTTCACCAACGCCACCGTCCATACCGATTATAAAACCACCGTGCCTAACGCCACGCTGCTTATCCGGAACGGGAAGGTAGAGGCAGTTGGTGCTGGCCTGAAAATACCTGCCGGTGCCGTAGTGATGGATGCCAAAGGCAAGCATATTTACCCAGGCCTGGTGGATATGTTCACAAGCTACGGCCTGCCGGAGGTTAAGTCTGAGCGCCGCAACTGGCGCGCCGCCCCGCAAATGGAATCCACGAAAGAAGGCGCCTACAACTGGAACGAGGCCATCCGGCCAGAAACGAACGCAGTAGAGCTTTTTAAGGTAAGCAGCAAGCAGGCCGAGGAGATGCGAAAGCAAGGCTTCGGAACGGTACTGGCCGTACACCGCGACGGCATTGCCCGCGGCACGGCAGCGCTGGTAACACTGGCTGCAAAGCGCGAGAACGAGGTTATCCTGAAAGACAGAGCCGCCGCTGCCCTCTCTTTCGACAAAGGAAGCTCGAAGCAGGATTACCCGAACTCACTGATGGGTGCCGTGGCCCTGTTGCGCCAAACCTACCTGGATGCGCAATGGAACGCCCAGAACCCGGGCAAAGAGCAGAACATCTCACTCACGGCCTTTACTCAGGCTAACAGCTTCCCGCAGATTTTCGAAGCCGACAATAAACTGGATGCAATTCGTGCCGATAAGGTGGGAGATGAGTTTGGCAAGCAGTACATCATAAAAGGCACCGGCGATGAGTACCAGATGCTGCCGCAGGTAAAAGCCACCAATGCGCCGCTTATCCTGTCGCTCGATTTCCCAATTGCCTATAACGTAGAGGACCCGTTTGATGCCCGCCGTGTATCTTTAGAAGATATGAAGCACTGGGAAATGGCGCCAGCCAACGCCGCCCTGCTGCAAAAGGCCGGTGTTACCATCGCATTCACAGCCAACGACTTGAAGGATAAAAAGGACTTCTGGCCAAACTTGCGCAAAGCCGTGAAGTATGGCCTGAGCGAAGAAGAAGCCCTGAAAGCATTAACCGCCACGCCAGCAAAATTGCTGCAAGCTGAAAACCAAGTGGGTAGCCTGAATAAAGGCATGCTGGCCAACTTTATCATTACCACGGATAACCTTTTCTCAGACGAGAACATCATCCTGGAAAACTGGGTGCAGGGCGAGCAGTATAAAATTGCCGAAGTGCCAGCCGATTTCCGGGGCATGTATACGTTGCAACTGGGCAACAACAAAGCGCGCAAGTTTTTGATTGCGGGCACTGCAGAAAAGCCTGAACTGAAAGTAATTGCCGAAGACACTGTAAAAGGCAGCATCAGCTTTAAAGGCGACCTGGTTACCATCTCTTTTGCCGAGGGTAAGGATAGCAAGGAGAGCATTCGTTTGAGCGGCTGGGTGGCCGGCAAAAACCTGCAAGGCGAAGGCCAGCTGCCAAACGCCACTGCCGTGAAGTGGGTGGCTTCATACTCTGAGGCCATGACGGAGCAGGAGAAAAAGGAGCGCGCCAAAAAAGAGGCAGAAGTTAGCACTGGAAGTATGATCTATCCTTTTCGCGCCTTTGGTCAGGCCGAGCTGCCGAAGCAGGAAACCATACTTATCAAAAATGCCACCGTCTGGACAAACGAAAAAGAAGGCCGCCTGGAGAACACCGACGTGTTGCTGAAAAACGGCAAGATCGCGAAAGTGGGTAAAAACCTGAGCGAGTCCGGAGCCCGCGTGATAGACGGAACAGGCAAACACGTAACACCGGGTATCATTGACGAGCACTCGCACATCGCCCTGGACGACGTGAACGAAGGCACACAGTCTGTTACGGCAGAGGTGCGCATGGCCGACGTGGTGAACCCAGAGGACATTAACATTTACCGCCAGCTGGCTGGTGGCGTAACCACCTCGCAACTGCTGCACGGCTCGGCTAACCCAATTGGCGGGCAGTCGGCGATCGTGAAGCTGCGCTGGGGCAAAAGTGCTGACGAAATGCTTGTGAAAGGCGCTGACCCATACATCAAATTCGCGCTCGGCGAAAACGTGAAGCAGTCAAACTGGGGTAGCACGCAGACCATCCGTTTCCCGCAATCCAGAATGGGGGTGGAGCAAGTATACGTAGATGCCTTTACCCGCGCCAAAGAGTATGAGCAGGCCTGGAAATCTTATAACAAGCTATCTAAAAGAGAAAAAGCCAAAGCACAGGCCCCGCGCCGCGACCTGGAGCTGGATGCCCTGGTAGAAATCCTGAACGACAAGCGCTTTATTACCTGCCACTCTTACGTGCAGTCAGAAATTAACATGCTGATGAATGTGGCCGATGAGATGGGCTTTAAAGTGAACACCTTTACGCACATCCTGGAAGGGTATAAAGTAGCCGACAAGATGAAGGAGCACGGCGTAGGCGGTTCTACCTTCGCCGACTGGTGGGCTTACAAGATGGAGGTGAAGGATGCGATCCCGCAGAACGCCGGCATCATGAACCAGATGGGCGTGGTAACCGCCATCAACTCAGATGACGCGGAGATGGCGCGCCGCCTGAATCAGGAAGCTGCCAAGAGCGTGAAGTATACCGGCATGAGCGAGGAAGACGCTCTGAAAATGGTCACGCTTAACCCGGCCAAGCTGCTGCACCTCGACGATAGAATGGGAAGTATAAAAGCTGGAAAAGACGCCGACGTGGTGCTCTGGAACAACAACCCGTTATCCATCTACGCCAAGCCGCTAAAAACCTTTGTGGATGGTGTTGCCTACTACGACCTGGAGCGCGACGAGCAGATGCGCGAGGAACTGGAAAAAGAGCGCATGCGCCTGGTGCAAAAGATGCTGAACGAGAAAAGCGGCGGTGCTAAAACCCAGGCGGTAAGAAGCAGAAAAGCCTACGTAGTGCACTGCGAGGATGTGCAGCACAACGAGGAAGAAGCTTACATCGCTTATTAATTGTCAAACTGTTTAATGGCTAAATTGCTGCTCACAAAGCGATTGTTGATGACACAAGATGAACCAACAATCTAACAGGGAAGCAATGCAACAATTCAATTCATGAGAATCCATAAAAGATATATTTCTGCGTTGGTGGCGCTGCTCTTTAGCATGCCGGTGATGGCGCAGGTGCCGGCGCCGGCAGCCAAGCAAAGCAAGCCCGTGCTACTGAAAGGCGCAACCCTGCACGTGGGCAACGGGCAGGTAATTGAGAACGCCGCCGTAGGCTTCGATAAAGGTAAAATTACGTATGCCGGCCCGCTAAACGGGGCAAGTATGAGTGGCTACGAGGTAGTGGATGTTAGCGGGCAACACATTTACCCAGGCCTGATCCAGCCGAACGCGGCGCTAGGCCTGAACGAGGTAGAAAGCGTGCGTGCCACCATCGACTGGCGCGAGATAGGGGATATTAACCCGAACGTGCGCTCCGTAATTGCCTATAACACGGATTCAGACATCATCCCGACGGTGCGAGCCAACGGCGTTTTAATGACGCAGCTTACCCCGCTGGGTGGTACCATCTCCGGCTCATCGTCTATTGTGCAGCTGGATGCCTGGAACTGGGAAGACGCCGTGGTGAAAGCCGACGAGGGCATCCACCTGAACTGGCCCAACATGCTGATCGAGACGGGTAATAGCCGCACCGATGAGCGCCTGAAGCGCATGGCTGACCGCCGCGACGAAACCATCCTGGAGCTGGAGAAGCTCTTCAGGGATGCGGCCGTGTATAAAGCCGGCAAGCGCGAAAGCGAGAACCTGAAACTGGCCTCTATGGCCGGCCTGTTTACCGGTGCACAAAAGCTGTACATCCACGCGGATTATGGCAAGGAGATTATTGAAGGGGTAAACTTCGCGAAGAAGCACGGTGTGAAGGAAGTAGTAGTGGTTGGTGCCCGCGATGCCGTGGCCGTGGCCGATTTCCTGAAGGCAAACAATATCTCCGTTATCTACTCAGGAGTGCACGCGCTGCCGTCGCGCGCCGAGGAGGATGTGGATATGCCGTACAAAACGCCATACTTGCTGCACAAGGCTGGTATCATGTTCGCGCTGGATTATGACTTGGCCATACATGGCATCCGTAACCTGCCGTTTATAGCCGGTACCGCTGCCGCTTACGGCCTGGATAAAGAGCAGGCGCTGACTGCCGTAACACTGAACACTGCCAAAATCCTGGGCATCGAGAAGCAGGCAGGTTCTGTGGAGGTTGGCAAAGACGCCACGCTGGTGGTATCATCCGGCGACTTGCTGGATATGCGCACAAATAACGTGACATACGCTTTTATCCAGGGCCGCAACATCGACCTGAATAACAAGCAGAAGTACCTGTACGAGAAGTTCGAGGAGAAGTATAAGGCTCAGCAGCAGCAAGTGCCGGCTGGTGCTACTTCCTCAGCAGGCAACTAAGTTTATACTTTCAGCACAGAAAAAGAGGCTGCCACACGTGGTAGCCTCTTTTTTTTATGGTATGTGCTCTCAGAAGTATGGCCGTCGTCTCACTGCGTGTAATTGCCGGTAAAAGTTAGCTGTTGCTCGATAAGAGCCTCGTTTCCCACGCCTCTTATCTGCATGGTTACTTCTATGGAGCTGCCCTGCCAGGTTACATCCAGCAGGCCGAAGTTAAGAGCGCCAACCTGCTCCCCAACTCTATACTTGTTGCCTTTTGTGCTGGGCTTCCGGAAGTGCGTCATGCCGCTGGAGGTGATCTCGTAAATGGGCTGTGTATACCCTTGTAGGTTGATTTTGGCCAGTTCGCCCACGTGCCTATCGCCGGAGAGCAGGATGGGGTTGGCCGGGCGCGTAGTTTCTAGCAAATGCAGCAGACGCTTGCGGGCAGACGGAAACGCCGACCAGTTGGTATACGCATGGCCATTGGGCAGCACCTGCAAGCCCGAAGCGATCAGGTTGATCTGTGCATCAGAACTGGCCAGCTCTTTTTCCAGCCATTGCCACTGCGCCTCGCCGAGCACATCGCCGGCATAGTTTGGCAGGTACAGCCCGAAAACATCCAGCAGCTTATCGCGGTGGTAGCGCACATCCAGCAGGATGATCTTTACTTTTCGCGGGCCTTCTCCTAAAGTATAGCTACGGTAGATACCGGCCTGTCTGCGCACGGCTGCGGTATCGGGGATGCCCATAAAATCAAGGAACAGGGCCTGGCTTTGCGCTTTTTTCTCAAACTCCTTGCCTGCATCGTTATAGCCGAAATCGTGGTCGTCCCAGGTGCCGGTAACAGGGGTGGTTTGCAACAATTGGATGTAAAGCGGTTGGCGCAGTTGGCGATGATACTTACTGGCCAAGGTGTCCATGTCATGTGTGTCGGCATAAATATTATCGCCGAGCCAGAGCCAGAGATCGGGTTTTGCCGCTAGAATGTCTGCCCAGAGAGGTTGCGGGTCATCTTGGTCGTTGCATGAGCCGAAGGCAATGCGGGTGTGCGGTATGTCTGGCTGCGCTGTTACCAAAAGGCTTTTCAGAAGCAGCAGCGCGAGCATCAGTAAGGGTTTCAGGGTTGACTTCATCATATAACTACCTATAACCATGCGCAGCAAAAGCAGGTTTCCGAAGGTAAAAAAAAGCCCCTGCGCCAGTGGCGTAGGAGCTAACCAATATATTGGTACAACAAACAACAAACTCAATTTAGATATTGCGCAGCCAGGCCTGGCGCAGGGCCACTTGGGCTGGTGTGGCCTGCTCGTTCTCCTTAAACTGGTGCTTAAGCTCTTTTGTCTTTTCCAGCATTTTAAGTTTAAGGTCAAGGTTTCTGCCATCGCGCTCCACAGTTATGGTATAAGCGTCGCCTGTGTTAAGGGTAACCAGCTTGCCTAGCTCTTGGTTGGCGTTTTGCAGGCTAATGGCGGCACCGTTTAAGGCTACTAGGGCATCGTTTTCGTGCAGGCCCAGCTTCTGTGCCGCTTCATCTACTTTTACCATGCGCAGCTTTCCGTCCGGCACAGCAAAGGTATAACCCAGCGATTTTGTCTTCTCATCAGATACAACGGAAGGCGTGTAGCTTATGCCAAGCTTATTGTAGTAAGCTGCCAGCGGAAGGGGCTCTGCGTTTTTCACGTAGCGGTTAAAAAATTCGCTGATCTCCGGGTAGGTCTTCGCGGCAAAAATGTCGAAGAACTCGTTTTCAGGGAAGGCCTTGCTCGGGCCATACTCTTTAGAAAGCTCATTGATCACCTCGCGCAGGCCACGCTTGCCCCCTGACAGCTCCAGCAAACGGATATCGAGCAGGGTTGCCACCACAGCGCCACGCATGTAAATATTGCCATATTGCTTCTGGCCTTCCGGTGTGTAAGAGGTTAGCGCTAGCTTCTGGAGGCTGTAGTTCTTATCCATCAGGTCGTCCATGCTGAGCTTTTGGCTCTGGTCGGCCAAGTACTCGGTCAGGTCCATCATGCCGCCGCGCAGCTGCATCATGTCGGAGGCCCACTCAGTGGTGCCCTCGTACAGCCACAGGTGCTGCGATGGTGTTGGCTCCACAAAGTTAAAGCGCTCGATGATTTCGGAATGTATGTTTAGCGGCGTGATGATGTGGAAGAACTCGTGCGCGGCAATGTCTGTCAGCTGTTGGGCATAGGCCGGCGTCAAGTCCTGCTCCTCCATCACGTACTCAGAGCTGTACGAGTGCTCCCAGGCACCCCAGCTCACATCCTCGAAATGGTAAAGGAAAGTGTAATGATCCACTGGAAAATCGACCACAAACTTGTGTGCCGCGCCCAGCATGTCGGTCATGTTCTGGAGCAGGTCCCCAGATTTGATCTTACCGGTTTTGGAGTAAGTATAAATATCGATGGTGGTGCCGTTGTACACCGTTTCGGCTTTGGTAAGCGTGCCCAGCAGTATCGGCGAGTCCACAATGTGGTCGTAGCTAGTGGCGGTGTAGTAGCCTTTGGCGTCCTTGCGCAGGGCGGTGCCCACTTCCCAGTTCTGCGGGTAATCCAGCTTAATGCGCATTGGCGAGGCCTGCAAGCCTTCTACATAGCCGAACACGCCCTGGCCGTTTATAAGTGCGTGGTCCTGCTCCAGCGAAGTGCCGCACATGCCGTATATCTTTTTCTCGGTAACGGGCGTGTCCCAGGTTTCGGCGATCTGGTACGAGATCTTGCGCACTTTGCCCGGCTTGCTCAGCTGCCATTGGTTGGTGCTGATCTGCTTTACCTCCAGCTCGCGCCCTTTTTTATCGTATGCCTTGAAATTCTCCACAAAGCGGCCAATGTCCATGGTCTGGTAAGTGCCCGGGGCCGTAGCGGCAAACTGGAAGATGTTGTTCTCATCCGAAAGGCCTTTTACATCCAGGCTAACCTTAAAGCGGTCGTCGGCGCGGTCGTTCAGGTTTACGTGGTAGGTTAGCTCAGGGCCTTTGGCAGCCTCGGCAGTTAGCCCCACCGAAAGCAACACAGCAAGCGCAAGGGCAGCAGATAGTTTTGTCATGATTCCGGGTTGAGTTTTTTCGTCTGATTAAAAGTATGAACTATACTTCTGGCGAGCTAATGAAATAGATAAACCCACCGGATAAATCGACCAAACCACACCTACTACACTTGTACCTGCCCAAATATGCCGCGGGCAAACCTAAAGGTTAAACTTGTACTGGCTCCCTGCAAGGAGGCGCTCTTTAAGTGAAATGCTGAATGTTTTGTGTTGATGATCAGTTTGTTATAAATCACCAGAAAGGTTATTTGGAGCAGCTGGAGGCAAAAGAACCCAACGTATGCGGCTGATGTCCGTTTAGAGGTAAAGTATTAACATTAAAACAAATAAACTGAACCTATGGAAAGAAACGACTTTAACTACCGTTCATCAAACGAGTATAGGAGACAGCACGACGATAACTATAACAATGAAGACCGCAACGAAAGTTTAGGAAATTACCGTGACCGCTATAGCAACCACCGCGGTAATTATTACGGCATGAACAACGAGGATGCCGCCTACAAGAACGTGCGTGTAAGCCACCCGGATGAGAACTATGGCTACAGAAGCGGTGGGCCTGTGGCTGGTTACGATGCAAGCAGCCACCGTGGTGCAATGCAAAACCACAGCCAGCAAAACCAGGACCATTACCACTACGGCGACCCAAACCCCTACATGGGCAACAGGCGCAGTGGAGGTTATGAGCCCAACAGAGGCACTGGCCGTGAAGATCATGATGAATACGGTACCACTGGCACGGCACGCGGCACCAACTACAGCGCCGGCTCACAAGACAGTGGCCGCTATAGCCGCCAAGACAACAGCTACCAATATGGTGGCTCTGGCCGCCGTTACGAAGATTTTGGTCGCGATGAGCATGAGAAGAGCTACAGAGGCCGCTCAGACCATGGCTACAACATGCTTGGTACCGATGCCTACTATGACCGTGGAGAGCACCCGCAAAGCCGTTCCCAAAACGATTATAACCGCGGCAACCGTGATGAGCATCGCTTTTACGAAGGCCGCTCCGACCACGACGACTATAGCCACCACAGCGAAATCCGCAACCCAAGGCACAGAAGCGAAAGTGACTATAGCCAGCGCAGCAGCCGTTATCGGCGCCCCGGCGAGTCGTCGGGTCCTGACTATAGTGCTGACTCCCGCATCAGTGGCTACGGCAACGAAAACCCGAGAGGGTAACGTCACTACCTACTTTAAAGTCCACGGTGCAGTTGCATCGTGGACTTTTTTGTGCCATACTTTAAGTGTAAACTTGCGTAAAAGAAGGCGGCTGTGGTGTTGCCATACACAGCCTGTATGTATAACCGAATGCTAAAAACATGAAAAAACTACTACGCTTGTTATCCTTCCTGCTGGTTACCTTATGGTTAGGAAGTGGCTGCACCGTACAAAACAAGGACCTGGCCGGTGAGGTAGAAAGTATTAAAGATGCTTACTGGAGTTTGGTATCGTTGGAAGGGCAGGATATGCAACAGCCTCAGAACACGAAAACAGCTTTTATCCGTTTTCAGGAAAGAGACGATGACGTGCATGGATTTACAGGTTGCAATAAATTCTTTGGAAAGTATGAGGCAAATGAAAAGAACTTAGTGCTATCCGAGTTAGGTACCACGCGTATGGCTTGCCCGGACATGGAGCAGGAAAACAAGTTTTTGGAAGTGCTTGGCCGCGTAGATAGTTATCGCCTCTCAGACAATATCCTTACATTATATGCCCGAGGCAAAGCCGTGGCCACGTTTATGACGGGCACAGAGCAAAGTATAGATAACACCGTGCCCGAAGATGTGAACATTGGCATAGACAGCGTAGGCATTTACTAATGCTGATTAAGCGTAGCCAAGGCTACGCTTTTTTTATGCCTGCGTTTTAAGCAACAGCTCGTTAAACTTCTCCAGCAGGGTAATGTACTTGCGCTGAAGGTTAACCAGTTCCTGCTCGCAATCGCGGAGGTTGTTTGGCTTATATACTTCCTGGGGCTCACCATCGAAGGGGAGGAGCAGGTTGGTGCTCGTCTGGGGCTGTGGTTTAGGAGCATCTTTTTTCACAATTTTACTCAGATGCGGGAAATTCTGTGAAAAGTCGTGGTGGATCACCTCACCTAGCTTTAAAATAAAGCTGTACGGAATACTAGACTCCTTAAACTTGTTGTAAAGCGTTTTTCGGCTGATACCCATCTTCTCCGCCACTAAGCCAATGGCTACTCCGCTGGCCTTAATTGCCTCGCGTATTACCTCGCCTCTATGTGTATTTGTCTTGATCATTCGCTGCAGCACGTTACCTGGTTGTGTAAGTATGATTTCCTTTACAAAAATAGGTAATCCGTATGTATGAAATGTGAATGTGGACAAATTTTACACGTTTATAGCTGGTGCGATTGGGTATGTTCTGTAAAAATGCCTGAAATGCAATGCGTTATATTTTTTTTACTGCTGGCAGCACAAGGTTTATCTACATTTTTATACATTATCCACAGTTATCCACAGACTTATGCCGACCAAAGAGGCCTCGTGTTGCTTTGAGATTTTGCTCATGAGTTAGCATAAGGTACCTATACTTAATCTCAGCCTCAAGCATGCTAAGTGAAATTGTGAGTATAGTTTACTCGCACTAACACACAAGAGCCTGCATAGTGAAATGCTGTGTAAAAGCTGTAACAAAACAGCTAAGTATAAAACTGGAGAAATTTGGGATATACCCCATCGCCTAAACGCTTTCTTAGCTTTTGCTATAAATGCGAGTAATAACAAGGCGACAATCCGTTGATTTGAGCAAAGCGTTGCATAAGCAGGCAATTTATGCGTGGCTGTTAAACCGCAGCTTGCTGATTTGGCAGTAACTTTTAAGTATAAACAGTTAATCCCAAAACCTAAAGCAGCATCTACGTAAGCAAAGTAAAATTAGTATATATGCAGCAAAACAGCATTATCGGTGTTGATATTGGAACCACCAGTACAAAAACAGTGGCATTTAGTTTGCAGGGCGAAGTGCTGTTCCATCAGGTTGTAGAGTACCCGATTATCAGCAGAGAGCCTGGGCAGGCGGAGCAGGAGCCTGAGCAGGTGTATCAGGCTGTGCGCAGTACTTTACGCACCGTGTCTGCTTGGCTTAGTGAGCATAACGTTAAGCCTTTAGGCGTAAGCTTTAGCAGCGCCATGCATAGCCTTATCCTGATGGATGCCGTTGGCGAGCCAATTAGCCGCTGTTTTATTTGGGCCGATACCCGTAGCCGTGTCTGTGCCGAAAGTATAAAAAATAGCGCTGTAGGGCATAAAATATACCTGCAAACAGGCACGCCGGTGCACCCCATGTCTCCGTTGCCAAAGCTGTGCTGGCTGCGGCAGGAGCAACCGGAATTATTTAAGCGTGCCGCCAAGTTTATCGGTATTAAAGAGTATGTCCTTTTCCGGTTGTTTGGTAAGTATAAAGTTGACTACTCGGTAGCCTCTGCCATGGGCTTATTTAATATTTTTGAGTTTGTGTGGCACAAGGATGCCCTAGAGGTAGCCGGCATAAATCCAGAGCAATTGCCCGAACCTGTTGCCCCAACCTATACCTTTCGGGGCCTTTCTGAGACCGATGCTGATTTTCTACAGCTTGATGCAGCTACTCCTTTCGTGGTTGGTGCAAGCGATGGATGCCTGGCAAACCTGGCCTCGCATGCCGTGCGTCCGGGAGAAGCTGTGGTAACTATTGGTACGAGCGGTGCGGTGCGCGTAATGGCCAACCAGCCTGCCACAGACATACAGGAGCGTGTTTTTAGCTATATCCTGAACGAAAACCATTTTGTGCTGGGCGGGGCCGTGAATAATGGCGGCGTGGCGCTACGCTGGTTCCGAGATGCCTTCTATGCCGCTGAAAGCGTGGAGGCGTTAGCCAAAGACCAGGATATTTACGAATTGCTGAATGATGTGGCAGAGTCTGTTGCGCCAGGAGCGGGAGGCTTGTTATTTTTGCCATACCTGCTCGGCGAGCGTGCCCCGGTTTGGGATGGCGCCGCGCGGGCCTGCTTTATTGGGGCTACCTTTAGCCACACGCGCGCGCATTTTCTGCGGGCAGTTATGGAGGGCGTGATTTTTGGCGTGAACAGCGTAGTACAAGCCCTTGAGCAAACCGTGGGCCCGGTTACTAACATTTATGCCAACGGCGGTTTCGCGTTTTCGGAACTTTGGGTACAGATGCTTTCTGATGTAACGGGTAAGCAGGTGCGCCTAACCGAAACCCCGGAAGGCTCTGCTTTTGGGGCTGCCATCCTGGGGATGTATGCTCTAAAATTACTGCCATCGCTAGAGGCGGCTGAGGAAATGATACGTATAAGCAGGACCTTCAAGCCTAACATGGCAAACCACCAGGTTTACGCAAAGAGCTACGCTGTTTATGAGCAGCTGTATCCTAAATTAAAAGATAGCTTTGAGCAGCTGGCTAAAGCTTGAACTATAAAGTATAGGAAACGCCAAGGCTGACATGAAGCGTGTTCATGGCTTGCTTGTGCTTAAAACGGTTGCCTTGCGCGCCTGCCACGGTAAACGCTGGTTTGGTGTAGAGCATGCCGCTTTCTACGTATAGCTCTACAGGTTTTGCGCGCAGCATTATGCCAACTGCCCAGCCAAATGCGGAAGCGCTGGCATTGTCGGCAGGCATGCTTAAGCTACCATAAACTGTATTTATGCGCCAGGAGGCACTGCGGTTAACCGATGCGCCAGCCGATGCCTTGGCATATAGTATAGTGGTCTCATCAGGTAGGGGATACAGCGCATACATGTCTGCCAGCGCCATTGCTGATTGCCAGCCCCGTGCCTCTTTGTCCGTTACCAGGTCGTCTGAGTCATCCACAAAAGCATCCATTCTAAATTTATTATAACGGTAAGTTACTGACCCTCCGGCGGCAAAAAACTTGCTGAAACGGTACCGGTAGCCAGCCTGCAGCAAAGGGCCCTGATCCGCAAAATCGGGGTAATCGTCTTCAAAATCAGCGCTCCCAAAATCTCCTTTAGGGGTAGCCACGCCAACCTGCAAGTACATGGTATGCTTTTCGATGGGCGCATTGTCCTGTGCCATTGCGCAAAGGCTTCCGGTAAAAATTACCAGAATTATAAGTATAAAGCGTTTCATAGCGAGGGTTTAAACTAGTCCAAAAGGTCCTGGTATTCGGGGTTTTGCGCGATAAACTGCTGCACGGCCTGGCAAGTAGCTATTACTTTGCAGTTTTGCTGGCGGGCAAAGTCCAGGGCGGTGCTGATTAGCTGCTGCGCCAGCCCCTGGCCGCGGTAGTCTTCGGGCACAAAGGTATGGGTAAAGTCCAGCACCTGCTGCTCTGGCCGGGCATAGGCAACCTCAGCCTCCTGGTTATGCGGCAGGTGCGCTGTAAACTGCTGGTAGCGCTCTTCGTGTATTATCTCGAAATCCATGGGCTAAAAAGTTAAGGGCAATGCCAGTGTTTCACCTTCCTGCAGCTGCACAGTCAAGTTTTCTGTGGTTTGCTGGCCGTTTTTAGTCCGGGCAATGCTGATGGTAACCGGCGTGCCGGATGCCACAGTTAGTAGTTGAGTAGCGGTAGTTTGGGGCCAGAAAATCCGCTGCTCGCATTCCGCCCCCTGGGTTGGGGCAGTAGCATAGCGTGCCGTTACTACGAGGGAATTATTAGGGCCGAGGGCGTCGGGGTTGCTTAGTTGCAACTCCAGGGTTGCTTTGGCAGCCAGGGCGTAGTTTCGTTCTAACGTGGTATTTCGCTCCAGTTCGCCAGCGTAATAAAAGTCGCCGGGTTGGCAATAAGTATACTTTTCCGGGTCCAGGTTAGTGATTACTTCGATGTAGCCCCCCTGCAGTTCATCATCGCGCAGCAGAAAGCGAAGCTCATAATTGCCGTTGGCATCGGTAGTGGCGAAGGCTTTTTTGCGGATGGTGCTGCCGCTGAGGTAGCGAGAGTAATGCCACTGCGCCAGCAACGTAACACCAGCCAGAGGTGTGGAGCCGTTGTTGATGGTAGCGCGGCCTTTAATTATGGTGCAGGAGCCAGGGCAATACTTACTAATATAGTCGTCTTTTTCCTGGTTGCACCCTGATAGGAAAGGGATTAAAACAAGCAACCAAAGCGAGGGTTGCAAACGAAGCAGTGTTTTCATAGTTCAGTAATCAGCACATTAATATACTAAATTTTTGATATAGTAGATATGCAGCATTATTTAAGTTTAAGTAGATGTTGTATTGCAATGCAAGTCAATCGACTTAAGATTTAGAATATTCGCTGAATCATAAAACCACAACTTGTCTAATAAGTATAAACTGGCGTTTAGCGCCTTGCAAACTGCTTACGCAGAGGGGCTAACAAATAATTGAGGCCATTGATCTTGATCTCATACATGGTGGCCAGTTGCATGCCCAGCTTGCCAGCCGGAAAACCCTTGGCCGCAAACCACTCTAAGTATGATACCGGAAGGTTGCAAAGCAATATACCTTTATACTTTCCGAAGGGCATGCTGTGGCGCACCAGCTCTTCGAGGATATTCGGGTTTGGTTGTGTGTTTGATGCAGTCATAGGAGGCAAGGTAAATAATCGGGAACTTTGTGCCAAGTTAGTTGTTAGTAACCTTCGGCCCAAGGTTTTTGCGGGCCTGAACTAAAACAAGCTAAAGCCGAATGGCAGCATACCTGATTTTAAGGGCAGAGCGATGTTAAATTTATGTTGTAACTTTGAGGGCAAGACAAATACATGACGCGTAAAGAACATTTTATCATCATCCTGGTGCTTGGCGCTTTAGCCACCATCAGTCCTTTTTCCATTGATATGTACTTGCCGGGTTTTCCGGCAATCGTAAAGGACCTTGACACCAATATTTCGCAGGTGCAGCTTTCCCTGACGGCGTACCTGATCGGTATTTCGGTAGGGCAGTTGCTGTACGGCCCGTTGCTGGATAGGTTTGGCCGTAAAAACCCACTTTATGCCGGCCTTGCCATTTATATTGTGGCCTCGCTGGCCTGTGCCTATACCGACTCTGTTAACTCGCTTATCGTGATGCGCTTTATACAGGCAGTAGGCGGTTGTGCGGGCATGGTAGCGGCCCAGACACTTGTGCGCGATATCTTTCCGGTAAACAAAACAGCACAGGCCTTTTCGTTGCTTACCCTTGTAATTGCGGTTTCCCCCATGATAGCACCAACAGTTGGAGGGTACCTTACGGCAGCCTTTGGCTGGCACTCGGTTTTTGTTATTCTGGCGGCTATTACGGCTCTCATTATGGTAGGCGTATTTGTGGCGCTGCCAGAGGGGCGGCAACCCGATGCATCTATCTCGCTAAAACCTAAACCGGTGTTAGATAACTTCCTGAGCGTAATGAAGCAAGAGCAGTTTCTGTTGTATGCGCTGGCCGGAGGCATCGCTACGGCGGCTCCGTTTGCGTATATCGCGGGCTCCTCGGATGTGTTCATGAACATTTACCATGTAAGCGAGCAGGAGTACGGCTGGATTTTCGCTTTCCTAGCATTCGCCATGATCGGGTCTACGCAACTCAACCATGTGATACTTAACAAGTTTAAAAGCGAACAGGTCATCAACTTTACCTTAGTTTACCAAACCGTTGTGGCCGTACTTTTGGTGGTAGGCACTTACTATGGCTGGTATGGGAAGTATAGCCTGATTGGGCTGTTGTTTATCTTCCTAACGGGGCAGGGCTTGCTTAACCCCAATGCTACGGCTTTGTCGTTGGCGCCATTTACCAAGAACACTGGTAGTGCGGCTGCGCTGTTGGGTAGTTTCAGGATGGCGATGGGTGGCTTGATGTCGGCTGCCGTGAGTGTGCTCCACAACAATACAACACTACCCATGGTAAGCGTTATGGCAGGGTGTGCTATTGCCGGATTGATTATTCTGCTGGTAGGCCAGCGCACTATCCGCTACCGTGCCAACCGCCGGGAGGTGGAAGAGGATACATCGGTGCTGGTATAAGTGCGTCTATAAAAATATAAAACACGAAGCCCCGGTAAGCAGTGTAGTTTGCCGGGGCTTTGTTTTAAAGTATAATTTATACTTTCGTCATCTCAATGTGGTCGATGCCATCCTCGTCATACACCGGGCCCGATTGCACAAAACCGAACGCTTCGTAAAAACCTTTAGCATATAGCTGTGCGCCAATTTTGATGGGCCCCGAACCGTATAAGCGGTAACATTCCTGTATGGAGAAATCCACCAGAAACTTGCCAGCGCCTTTTCCACGCACGGCCATACTTGTCACAATGCGGCCAATAGACATGGCATCGGGGTAGGAGAGACCGGGCGGCACAAGCCGTGAGGTGGCCACTAACTCATCGTTTTGATACAGAAGCAGGTGCTGGCATTTCTGGTCTTTGTTATCCATGTCCAGAAAAACGCAGGTCTGCTCCACTACAAACACCTCGCTGCGCAGGCGAAGCATATCATACATTTCGTAAGGGGTAAGCTCAGCGAAAGCTTTACTAATTTTAGAATAAGGCATTTAAAGTGATTTGTATAAACAACCGCGATGTTACGAAATCTGTTACTAAGAAGTGTGCTAAAATTTTTGATTAGAAACGATATTGCGGTACAAACAGCAGGTTGATGGGAAGTATAAAGTACCAACGGCCACTAACCCAAATTTGTACTGAGTAAGTGGCCGTCGCCAATAAAATATGAAAGTATGCTTTCTAACTGAGCATCTTACTGTGACCACTCCGTTGGTTTACGGTCCCAGCGGTGGCCTTTTAGTTCTTCAAGCAATTCTTTTGGCAAGCCTTTTCCATCGCTGGTGGCGGTATTTGCCTTTACGTGGTTGGCTTTGCGCATGCCAGGTATGGTTGTGCTGATTTGCGGGTTGCTAAGTATAAAGCGCAGTGCCATTTCGGGCAAAGTCATGTCTTCGGGTACCAGTGGCTTTAACTTATCGGCATGCGCTACGCTGCTGTTAAGGTTTTCGGGCACAAAGTATGTGTTGCGCCAATCGCCTTCCGGAAAAGTACTGTCTTTGGTGAGGTTCCCGGTCAGGGTACCTTCATCAAATGGTACGCGGGCAATTATCCCTATATCGAGTTTCTCGCAAAGCGGGAACAGTTCATCTTCCGGGGCCTGGTCGAAGATGTTGTAGATAACCTGCACCGCGCTGATATGGCCGGTGCGCAAAGTTTCGAGCACGTTTTCTGGCTCCCAACGGTTCACGCTAATGCCCATGTGCTGAATTTTGCCATCGGCTTTCAGTTTTTCCACGGCACGCTGCCACTCGTCCTGGTTTGCCCAGCTATCTTCCCACACATGAAACTGCATCAGGTCGATGGTTTCCACGCCCAGGTTCTTCAGGCTTTTCTCGGTATACTCCATAATATGCCTAGCCGGGAAAACATCTTCCAGCTTAAAGTTTGATTTAGAAGGCCATGTAAAGTTCCTGGGCGGGATTTTGGTGGCTACGTAGAGCTTCTGCTCCGGGTGGCGCTTCAGGAGTTTGCCTAGCAATTCTTCGCTGTGCCCGCTGCCATAGTCCCAGGCCGTGTCGAAAAAGTTGCAGCCGTTTGCCACTGCCAAATCCAGGGATTGCTCAGATTGCCGGTCATCTGACTCTGTCCAGCCTGCCATGCCCCACATGCCGTAGCCTACTTCGCTTATTTCCCAGCCTGTTCGGCCAAATCGTCTGTATTGCATCGTATCTGTTTTGTAATTACTAGCTCAAGGTATAAAACTTTTAAACAGAATGGTATTTCATGCCGCAAGGTTTGCTAGCTAATATGGGTAGGTAAAGACACTCCCGCATGGTTTAAAGTATGAGTACTATAAGCTGCGGCTACAACTGGTTTGAGATTTAAGCGCTGATCTGAGCCCCGATTTGCTTCAGGGTGCCTAACTCGTCTGAGCTGCCCCATCGCTCGGCGATTTTACCACCCTCGAAGCGGGCAATCTGCACACCCCTGGCCTTGATGGATTTGTTGGTGGGTGCTATGCCCATAAAATCTCCCTGGTGCGAGCCTGTAACGGTGTATGCAATGGCCACACTATCATCATCGGCAACCATATGCTCCACGTTTACTTTCAGGTCGGGAAAGGCAGCGCGGAATGTAGAAAAGAATTGAATAAAGCCTTCGGGGCCAGGCCCTTGGTCAGGTGCGGGGTCGTGGTCCAGCACGTCAGCCGTCATCAGCTCATGAAATTTCTGAAGCTGGCCGGTGTTAATGGCTTCGCCAAATTTTTTCTGGGTTTCGATATTGGTTTGCTTGCTCATTTGTTTTCATAGTTGTGCGCTTGTAAAAAACAGCGCTGGTTATACTTAGTGGTTGCTTACAGCGTGCCTGTGGCCGATAAGGTGCAAACCCTAAAGCGTACGGCAAGGCGGCAAGTCTGGTTATGCAGCAGGTATAGCTTTTAAAAGCGGACGTGCCCTTCCTAGAAACTAAGAAGGGCACGCGTGCTCGTTATACTAGGTGGGCTTATTCGGCAGCCATTACTTTCCTGATCTGGGTTTGCACGGCTGGGTCTTCTTTATAAGCTTTCAGAATGTTGTTATACTCTTCCATGGTAAGGCCTTCTTCTTCAATGGCTTCTTTTACCTTCTGGCGTGTTTCGGGCTGTAGTTGTACGATGGTTTGCGCCGCGCTGCTGAAAGCGGAGATTTCTTCCGGATTTTCGGCTACCTCTTCCAGTTTTTTCTGGCGGTGTGCCTTTGCAAGCTCATTGAAACGGTCCACGCTCAAGTCCTGCTCTTCTATGGCGGCTACCAATGCGGTACGGCTCTCTTTTTGTATTTCGGTGGCTTTGGTGTTAGCTTCCAAAAAGTTTTTCAGGTCTTGGTTAGAAAAACTGTGTTCTGATTGCTCTGTCTGTGGCCCTGCGGCTTCCTGAGCGAGTGCCTCATGCCCGAAGCAAAGTGATGTCATGACAAGTGCGGCTGCAATAGTCCCTTTCTTTAATAATACCATGTAGTGGTTCTTGTTAGGATTGGGTTAAGAAATTGATTGAACGTTAGGCCGGAAAACCTGGCGCCTGGCTGAATTGCCACGTCTGAAACAGGTTGAGAACAGGCCTTAAAGTATGACCTGGTAAGTTTCCATACCTAGTTAAGTATAAGGTTTTTGATCCGGAATGGCAAATTCAGCACGGATTTATAAGTATAATTCATCAGGATGCCCGTAAAGTATAATTGGCTCTTGCCGCTATTGTGTGCTTTATCTATTCTTACTCAACTAGCAAAGTATCCTGATTTTGATAAAAATCGACTTCTTAGCGAACATTCCCGTAATAAGAATTTCACCAAGTATTAGTTATCCTGAATATTGATCTGCTAGTTTTTGCTACCAGTAGCCTTACGCAAAGCAGATATCAAAAACTCAAATTATGCTATCTTTGCTATAGCCTTTTAGCCAAAAGGCATGGAGAACGCCTAAATTAATTTACACTTGCTGTTAACATGGATCTATATAAGTTATTCATCCATATTCCGGAGCCGATTGTAGTTATATCTCCTGAGTATAAAGTTTTAGATGCCACTGATAAGTACCTGGAGGTTACCATGCGGACCAGGGAAGAGCTTATAGGGCAGGATCTCTTAAAAGCTTTTCCGGATAACCCAAACAGTGCGGCATCTAAGAACGTGAAAACGCTTCGCCAGTCTTTGGATAATGCGCTGCATACCAAACAGGTAGACCTTTTCCCGGTAACACGCTACGATATACCTCGGCCTGCGGCGCAGGGCGGCGGCTTTGATATACGTTTCTGGGAAGCCTCGCATACGCCTGTGCTTGATGATGCGGGTAATGTGATGTTTATCATCCAGCGTACTGCCGATGTTACTGAACGGGAAATAGCGAAGCTGGTCCTATCTGAGACTGAGGAGAAGTTTAGGTTTATGGCAGAGGCCATGCCACAGCTTATCAATACAAGCAATGCCGCAGGAGAGTATACTTACTTTAATCAGCGCTGGGTAAATTATACAGGTCTATCCCCTAAAGAACTGTTGGGCGGAGCCTCTTTAGATGCTATACACCCCGACGATCTGAAAATCTTTCTGCAACGCAGGAAGGAAGCCTATGAGAACGGCAGCAGCCTGCAGGTAGAGCTAAGAATCCGGGAGAAAGATAAGGCATATCGCTGGCACCTTACCCGTGGCGTACCGATGCAGGGCGAAGACGGGAAAGTGATCATGTGGGTTTTCAGCTCCACGGATATACACGATATGCGGCAAATGGTGCACGAGTTACTCGAGGCAAACGAGCAAATGGAGGCGCTATCGGACCAGGTGCAGCTGGCATACAAGAAGGTTGAACTGGAGCGCACTACATTGGAGCGCGTGTTTATGCAGGTACCGGCACTCCTTTGCATCCTTAAAGGCCCCGATCACAGGTTCGAACTGGTAAACCCGGCCTATCAGCAGATGATGCCCGGCAAAGAGTTGGTTGGCAAAACTGTGGTAGAAGCCATGCCTGAAGTAGTTGAGCAAGGCTTTATAGAGATGCTAGACGCGGTATATAATTCAGGCAAGCCGATAATAGTTGATGAGATATTAGTGAAACTGGACCGCTTCGGCACCGGCGAGACATCGGATATTTATGTAACTCTAAATTACCAGCCATTAATTAATGAAAAAGACCAGGTTACCGGTATTATATTCTTCGGATACGATGTAACCACTTATGTAGAAGCTAAACAGAAATTGCAACAGTTAAATGATACAGCAGGCGCTCAGCAGTAGCCCAGTAAAAGTATAGCGTAGCAGGTTTAATTGCCTTACATGAACCAAGCCCAGGTAGATTTTCAACAACTTAGGATAAAGCATATTCTGTTTAAGTCTAAAGTGCGTTCCGTGCTTTATGGTGGCAACATGGATCATGCTTTCTTCTCCACATCAGGGCCGATAGAAGTATGGTTTAGCACCATAGGGCTATCTTATTATTACAATGAGCCTGGCATCAAAACGCTGCACCGCATGCACTTGGCTCTTAATGCCATCGCGCTACAGCTTTTTAACCTTTACAGCAGCGGCAGAATAGACCAGGCTCATGAAGGGCTCAGAAAGTTGGAAGATAACTCAGAGGATTTTCTGAGCACGCTGCACAGCCTCGAAGATAAGTATAAAGCCTATAGCTAATCGCTTGGCGCCGGCTTTTTACACATCCTCATTCCTATCACCAGCATAGGTCTGTGCCTCGATTTTTATCACCTACCCTAAGATAAGTGATGATCCCGTTTAGTTTCCGCTAACAGCTGCAAGTCTTGTTCCCAATCGCGTTCAAATTTTTGTTCCCGTACATGTAGCTATCTGCTTATTGGTTATGAACCAAGGGTTTATGTTGCCTTTGCGTGCTGCTGTTGCGTATGCCCTAGAAAGCGCGACTCTTTTTTAAATCAATGTGATTAATTCTAAAAGCACAGGACTATGGCAACAACAAAATGGGTAGTAGATCCCACACACAGCGAGGTTCAGTTCAAAGTTAAACACCTGATGATTACTACGGTAACAGGCTACTTCGGGAAATTTAATGTAGAGGTGGCAACAGAAGGCGATGACTTCGCAAAAGCATCAAGCATTCTGTTCACAGCGGACGTAGATTCCATTAGTACTAACAACGAACAGCGCGACACGCACTTAAAGTCGGCTGATTTCTTTGATGCCGCCAACCATGAGCAGGTAAAGTTTGAGGGGAAAACGTTTGAGAAGGAATCTGACGAGGAGTATAAATTGCACGGCAACCTCACCATCCGGGGTACCACAAAACCTGTTACGGTTAATGTTGCTTTTGGCGGAATAGTAGTTGACTCCTACGGCCAGACAAAGGCTGGCTTTACCGTAACTGGTAAAATAAACCGAAAGGACTTTGGCTTGACCTGGAGCGCAGTAACGGAAGCTGGAAGTGTAGTAGTGAGCGATGAGATTAAACTGAACAGCGAAATCCAACTTGTAAAACAAAGCTAGTCCATAAAGTCTACGTTAAGCATGGCTGCCTCTGTGTTTATGGGGCAGCCATACTATCGCTCATACTTTTCAGCAATATCCTTGGGCTGTACCTCGCGCCCCCTGTTAGTGGCATACGCCTTGGTTACTTCGGCTCCCAACAGCAGAATAACGGAGGAGTAAAAAACCCAGAGCAACAGTATGACCAAAGAGCCCGCCGCCGCATAAATTCCGGCAATAACCATCTTGCTGAGTGCGAAGTTTATAATCTGCTTGCCAACCAGGAACAGGAGTGAGGTAATAACCCCTCCAGCCAGAGCGTCCTTCCAGGATACCCATACATCGGGCAGTAGCTTTAAAATAGAGGTAAAAAACACAAAGACGATTGTAAGGTAAAAAACCGTGTTTAGGGTGCGTACTGTTGGCGAGAAGTACTGGTTCAGGACAGCGCGCAAGTCATCGCTGAACATAGCAATCACCGTATCAAACAGCAGGCTAAGCGCAAATAGCAACCCTAGCCCGCCCACCATGGCTACCGCAGTCAACCTGTTTTTTAAGAGCTTCACAATGCCTGCACCCGACCGGATGCGCACATCCCACACCGCATTCAATGCTTTTTGGATGATAAAAAATGTAATGGCCGAACTTTGCGTGATTACAAGTATACTTATAAGTATGCCCAGGAAGCTGGTAGGTACCTCCACGGCATTCGTAAGTATACTGGCAACCTGCTCTGCAGCCTGAGCGCTGATAAGCTGGCCCACTTCTTTCACAAGTTCTTGCCTTACAGTCTGCTCCGAGAAGAACATGGAGCCGGCAAACATAAGGATGATAAGGATGGCCGGTAACGAGAAAATTGTGAAAAAGGCGATAGCAGCACTAAACACGATGGGCTCACCACGTCTGAAACTCTTCTGAGAAGCCTTTAAAATCTCCCAGGTATTCGTGAAAAATCTATCCACAAAGTTCTTTTTAAGGGTAACGCTAGCGCGTGCTATGCAGGCAAATAATTTGTTTGATGAATAACGCTGAATGGCAGCATAAGTTAAGCCGAAATACGTATAAAAAGGCTGTTTAACGTTTCCAATTCACTATTAGGTTAATGAAGCCCTCCTGATATAATGGGAAACCAGGCGTTAAGATGTCCTTAAAATTTCCCTTATATGATTGAGAATAAGCCGCAAGAGCATAGCTCCTTTCACTCACACATGCTCCCAGTTTTCTGCAACGATTATATACACATTGAGAAATCAGAAACTGCAAGCTTCTTGGAAGTAGTATGGAAAAAAGCACTGCAGCAGGAAGAGTACAGGCTAGGTATGGAAGCGTTTATCCAATGTGCCACTGCTACGCAAGCACAGTTAGTCTTGATTGATTACACTAAAATGCCCGCTCCTACGCTGGCTGACCAAGCCTGGGCTGGTACCCATGCCATGCCTCAGTTACGGAAGTCGGGTATAGAGCGGCTGGCCAGGCTGCTTTCCGTTGATATTTTCCAGAATCTTGCGCTTGATAACATCTTTAGGTTAGCTCAACCCTTGTCTTATGCCGCGGAGAACTTTGCAGAAAAAGAAACTGCTCTTAAATGGCTTTTCAGGAAATAAAAATGAAATGCTCTGATTATTCAGTATACACTTCCTCTACCTGAAGCAGAGTTTATGTATAGCGCTATCAGGCATGTATAAATTATTTTATATAAAAATTTTTAAAATTTAAAATCCTGAAAATCAAATTGTTAATTAATGGTTATAGATTTTTAGGGATGCGTGAGCAACCTGAATGGCATGCAAATTGTAAATCCCCTATCAGTTACGTAAAAGTTTGTTCATAAACATTAAAAACGTACTTATGAAAAGAGGAACATTAATTTTTAGTATGGTTTTTATAGTATCAATCATACTTAGCACAGCAAGTTTTGCACAGTCAGAAAAGAAAAAGATAAGCCCACAGGCTAAAGGCACTGTAATTGGCGCTGCCACTGGTGCAGCAGCTGGTGCAATTATCCATAAGAGAAACCGCGCTGTTGGTGGGGTTGTGGGTGGCGTAGTTGGTGGTGGTGCCGGCTATGTGATCGGTAAGAAAATCGACAATAAAAATAAGGCAGAGGCCGCTGCAGAAGCTGAAAGAATAGCCGCTGCCAACAGAGCCGCTGCCGCCGAGGCACGCGCCGCACGTGCGGTAGCTACAAACAACAGCCAGCGTAACAGTGCGCCAGCTGCCAGCAAGCCAGCCCCAGCTGCAGTAAGTTATGCCGCTTACACAGAGGTGCAGGACCCAATCATGGGCATCGCCTTTTTGGCAAACCCAGACTATGGCGACAAGTCTACGGCTTACTCAACGTCGGAGGTTAGAAGAAAAAGCTGGTAAGCACTAGAGAAATTATACGCTAAGGAGGCGCCCGGCTATAGTCCGGGCGTTTTCTGTAACACCTAAACTTAGAAACCATGAAACGAATCCTATATATACTGTTTTTTGCTGCCATACTTTCTTCCTGCTCTAAACCGGAGGATGCAGCCACTATCCAGAACCTGAATAAAGAGTTTATCAGCGCCTGGAACAACAACGACCCGGATAAGGTAATCTCTTACTTGGCCGAGGATGTGCAGTTTTTACAAGGCGAAACACATTTCAGTGGAAAAGCCGAGGTAGCCGATAAATGGGTGAAAGATACTTATACTACCATCGGTGACCTGAAAACAAATGTAGTGAGCACAGGCGCTGATAACGCAATTGCCTACGAAGCCGGTACTTTCTCTGTAGATGTACTTCCATCGGGCCCGGACCAGTTACGCGGTATGGGAGAAGGTAATTTTATTCTGCTCTGGAAGAAAAGCGACAACGGCGAATGGAAACTAAGTTACGCCCAATTAGAAGGACTGCCGGTGCAGGTTAAAAACTAAGTATACCCTAAGCACCTAAAGTATAAAAAAACCGCTTGCCCAAAGTATGAAGCTTTGAGCAAGCGGTTTTTTTATGTAATGATGAAATCAGTGAAAACAATTCTACTCCATACATTCAGAGCAAAACAGTTCCCTGTTTTTCCGGGAGGCGCCTTTTGAGATCCGGTGCCCGGAGGGCAGCGCCCTGGCGCATGAGGGAACATAGCGCTGAGCGGGAAAACGAGTCCTCGCGGACTTGGAGCGCACAATAGCTATTTGAAACTATTAGCATGCAAGACTGAGGATTGTCATTAGTTATGCCAACGAATACTAAACAATTACTGGCTACACATCAAGTATAAACACCCCAATTCATAAACCAATCAGAAAAAAGAAAGCCTCCCACAACCAGTGAGAGGCTTTTGGTATGTATGGCCGTAGCCACTAAAACATACTGTTACTTCTTAGACTGCGGCTGCGTTACCGGGAAACCGCGGTCGCGCATGAGAGCATCTATTTTGGCATCGCGGCCACGGAATTTGCGGTAGGCTTCGGCGGGGTCCATGGAGTTGCGCGGGGCAAACAGGTACTTCACTAGTCTGGCTGCTACCTCTTTATCATAGAATCCGCCCGGCGCTTCTTCAAAGGCTTCTGCGGCATCGGCTGTCAGTACGTCGGCCCACATGTAACCATAGTACGCCGTGGCATAGCCCTCGCCGGAGAACACGTGCCCGAAGTGCGGCGAGCGGTGGCGCATCACAATTTCTTCCGGCATGTTCATGGCGGCAAGCGTTTCGCGCTCAAACGTATCAGGGTCTATGCCTTCCGGGTCTGCCAGGTGGTACTTCATATCCATCAGGGCAGAGGCCAGGTACTCAGTCGTAGAAAAGCCCTGGTTAAAGGTCGATGCCTTCTTGATCTTGGCAACCAACTCCGCAGGAATAACCTTACCGGTTTCGTGGTGCTTCAGGAACTGGTTTATCACCTTGTCTGTAGACAGCCAGCGCTCCAGCAACTGCGACTGGAACTCGGTATAATCGCGCACGCCGCCGTTCAGGGTTGGGTACTTCACGTTAGACGACAGGAAGTGCAGCGCATGGCCAAACTCATGGAAGAACGTAGTGGCATCGTCCCAGGAAACAAGCACCGGCTCGCCGGGAGCAGGCTTAATAAAGTTTGAGTTGTTAGAAGCCAACACCGTTTTCTTGCCATTAAAAGTAGTATGGCTGCGGTAAGGCGAGGCCCAGGCACCCGAGCGCTTGCCCTGGCGTGCAAATGGGTCGAGGTACCAAAGCCCGATATGCTCGCCGGTCGTTTTGTCGGTTACTTCCCATACGTTCACATCCTCATGGAAAACAGGAACCGAGCCTTCCGGCACTGGTGTAAAGTTGAAGTTAAACAGCTCACCAGCCGTGAAAAACAGCGCCTGGGTCAGGTTGTTAAGCTCCAGATACTGCTTCACTTCGTCAGAGTCGAGGTCATACTTTTGCTTGCGCACCTTCTCGGCATAATAGCGGTAATCCCAGGGCTTGATAGTGATTTTCTTTCCGCTGGCATCGGCTACGGCCTGCATATCAGCCACCTCCTCTTTTACACGCGCAATGGCGGCTGGCCAAACGGCATTCATCAGGTCCATGGCACGCTCCGGCGTTTTGGCCATGCGGTTCTGCAGGCGCCAGTCGGCGTAGTTATCGTAGCCCATCAGTTTTACACGCTCATTTCTAAGCTTCAGTATTTTCTTGATATTCTCGTTGTTATCATACTTGTCGCCGTTGTCGCCACGGGAGTAGTAAGTGGTCCATACTTTCTCGCGTAAGGCACGCTCATCAGAATAAGTCAGGAACTGGTCCATGCTGGAGCGGGTGTTGGTAACGGCATACTTGCCGGCTTGGCCACGGTCTGCGGCAGCTTTGGCAGCAGCCTTCACAAAAGACTCCGGCAGTCCGCTCAGTTGGTCTTTGGTGAGGTACACTACGTAGTTCTCCTCATCGGCAAGTATGTTGTTAGAGAACTCAGTATAAAGCGATGACAATTCTTTGTTGATGGCGGCGTAACGCGCTTTAGCAGCCGCATCCAGGTTGGCACCTTCCATGGCAAAGCCTTCGTATACCAGCTGCACCACGCGTTGCTGATCGGCAGGCAATGGCTTTTTCTGGGAGTTGTCGTAAACCGTTTTAATGCGCTGGAACAGCTTCTCGTTCTGAGAGATCTTAGAGCTGAACTCGGAGATTTTCGGTGCCAGCTCTGCCTGAATAGCTCGGAACTCCGGCGACGAAACGTTGCTGCCCCAAATGCTATAGTATGTAAATGCGCGGTTCAGTTCTTCGCCGGCTTTCTCCATCGGCTCAATTGTGTTCTGGAACGTAGCGGGAGCGGGGTTGTTGGCAATCGCCTCTATCTCGGCCAGCTGTATCGCCATGCCCTTCTCTATGGCTGGCTTCAGGTCGGCCAGGTTCATTTTATCAAATGCTGGCACGCCACCATATGGGCCAGTCCATTCAGCGAGTAAAGGGTTATCTATATCTTTTTTCAATTCCATAGATGCTTGTGCTTGTGGAGTTTGCTGCACCTGCGTAGAGGTACAGCCGAGTAAGGCCAGCAGGGCAATTATACTTGATTTCTTGCCGGCATATAGAAGTGGGTTTTCCATAGAAATTAATAAAGTAGGTTAAATAGATTGAAGTACACTGCACAGTATGCAGCCATAACTGTACCACAAGTTACTAAAAAATAACTGATAGCGTTGCAGAGGCGTATTCTGACGAATATCAGTAAACATCAGATAGTGGTAAATGTTTACCTTCGTAAAGCCGAGGATTTATACGTAGAGTCAGATTTAGAACTTAAAACATGGATGCACAACCAGCACGCTCAAAGCAAACCATACAGCAACTATACAATACCATTTTACCGGAACTGGCACAGCACATCCACCGGAACCTCTCGCCGGTACTGCCGCTCTTCCACGATTTCCATCTGGAGCGCGTGATAGACACCTGGACCAAAGACCCCGCTGCCTCCGAGGGCGAGGAGATAAGTATAGAGAATGGAAACGTGCAGCAACTTGGCTTGCGGCTGCGGCTGGAAGGTTTCCAGAAAGCCGGCGCCGAAGCGTTTGACCTGGCTAAAGACTTGCTGTTCAGGCTGGAAAAGTATGGTTATTCTATTGGCCCGGATAAGCAAAGCACATGGCTGGAGAAAGAATATGGGCAGCGCTGGGAGCAGAGCGAGTATAACCAACTGGCCGAAAAATGGACCGAGGACCTGATAGATACCCTAACGGAAAGGCTACAAGGTTTATCCGATTAAGTTAGCTAGGCAAACTGATGTTAGTGTTGGTTTGTAAAGTATGAAGGTAAACTTGACGAGCTGAAACCGGGAGTGTGCTGAGTGAGATAAGCGGGTGGTTTAAGAGCTGTGGTTTATCTTTATGGCCATGAATTCTATCAAGCTGAGTAATTACTATCGTCTTTACGCTTTTTCTGATTACCAAAGCATGAAAGCGGCGCTACCCTATATGCGACGTGTAGTGCTCGCAAAAGCCCTCACCGAAGTGGAGGAGACAGACGTGCGAGGCTATGTATGGCGCAGTGGCAGCGGCTTCAAAAATTACCTAAACCCGCTAAACAGCCAGCTCAACAAAAGCACAGCCATCAATTCTTTGATTACCGCATTGCAGGCGCTCTATAAAAACAATGGCTTTTCGGCAAGGTACATTGTAGTGGAGCGGGGGTGAGTTAAGGAGTGTCCATTTATATTAACTACGTTCTTAGATATGAAGGTTTATAAACACATAATGTATCTTATTAAAATACTGTAGTATTAGGTATGAGTCAGTGCTTTATAGATAAATGTTAATTTATAAGCTTTATAGTTATATTTCAATTGCTGGTGTTTAGTTGGATTATACAAATATTTTTTAAAGCTAATATTCATACAGTTGTCAAAATAATATAAGATCATCTAGTGTACCGCCTATCCTTGCCACCATACTTTATATTTGATTCTATCTAAATTTAGGGCATTAAGCTGCTAGCTTTAAAAGTGGATATGTTGTTTTATTGAATTGCTCGATTCATAATTTAAAAACTGACACAAAATAATAATATAAAATATCGCATATTAAGTTTGTGGTATTTGCCTTGTATTATTTTAGAAGTATATATTTGCTAATGCAATCAATACCTATGTTTAGTCTCAGAGTATCAGGCTTTTTTTTAAATATTAAGGTTTCATTATGTTTGATTAATAATGGGATTATTTTTAGCTGTTGAGCTGTTTAAAGTGCCTGGTAGCCGGTAGCGCTATGCCTTTATATAGTTCTGTGAAATGTAAACGAATCTCTAAAGACTAAAACAGAGTTCTGCCTTTTGAAATGTATGGCAATCCCTTAAGACTTCTTATCTTTCAAATTTAGGAAATTAAATCCTGTTTGCGCATTCCTCTATAATTTGAGAAATCTCCTATATCGCAATTTTCTTATTGGCAGCAAGCTGCAGGGCTGATTGTGTTGCCTAGCCTGGAATAGTAACCTTAAAGCTTTAATATAACCCAATTGTTTATGAAACAACTCTACTTACGGACAATTTATCTGTTTGTTTTCTCTTTTTTTATTCTTGGAGTGCAAGGTGCACTTGCTGGAGTTTGGCACTATTCTGTCATCTATAACCATGCTGAGAGTAGAATTTACATGGAACTTGGCAAAGAGGATAAGAACTCTAAAAATGCCATGTATGATGTTTATATATCTTTTAGCCTTGATGGGGGAGCTACTTACCATGATATATTGAAAGAGGCTAGAAAAGATAATTACATGGGAAGAGACCCTGATTTATCCTATCTAGTAGATAACGGCTCTGGGTGGGATGGCAATGTAGATAAACAACGATACTACATAAAGGTGCCCATAGAGTGGATGGGGAAAAATGTAATAATTAAAACGCATTATTATTGGGGATTTCCAGGAGATTTAGGTGGTGATAAAATTGACACCTTTTCTATCGCGGGCTTAGCAGCGCCTAACATACTTACTTCAAGCTCCAATGGTGAGCAGAATACTATTACAGTAAACTGGAACGAAACAGAGCCTAAGGTTATTTCGGCAGCGTTACAGGCTTCAACGAACAATATTAAATATGATTTATTACGCAACAATGTAGCAATAGCTACCTTAAATTACGGGACAACAACTTACGCCGATAATAATACATCTGATAAAGTAAAATACTCCTACAAAGTACGGGTGCGTTATGCGTTCCCTTCAGGAGGTAATTACAGTAGCATAGGGAACTCACTAGAGGTTTGGAAAAATCCCAAGCTTTCAATAACTCCAAGCTATGCACCCTGCGACACCGGTATAAAACTGGCATGGGGTACTCCTGAGCTGGATGATAGTTACAAGTACAAAATAACCCGAAGCAGCCGCTCAGACTTCAGCACTGACTTGCAAATATTTAATATTGAAAGTATCAGCAAGTCCACGTACTTCGATGATTCTAAATTAACCCATATGGGCACAAGCTATTACAAGATTGAAGTTCTTGACGTCAATAATAAACTTGTGTCCCAGTTATCTTCTAGCGAGGTATCGATTCAAACAAATCTGGAGCCTAGTGTGCCGGTTATTAGTTTAACAGACGAAGGTAACAGATTTGTCATCGGCTGGAGTGAATATGCTTGTTCTAACGTTACTGATTTTGAGTTGCTTAGAAAAACCTACCAAGGCAACACCTTAGTGAATGAGCAGTCTATAATAATACCCAAAAACACGTTTAAATACATTGATAATAACCTGCAAACGTGTAATACTTACAAGTATCAGCTCAAGGCTCGCAATGCGTCTGCTTCTGCAATAAGCAAGTTGATAGAGAGAGCGGTTTCTGATAACATAGCGGATGCGTTTGTAATCTCTTTAGGAGATAAAACAAACCCACAGCACACCTTTTATAACCACGACTACAAGTTTAAGGCCTCAAAGGGCTTTTACACAAACTACGTTCAACTGCAATGGGATGCGAGTTATAAAAGCAAAATCCAGAGCTACAATATATACCGCAAAGTTGTAGGTACCACAAGCAATAAAGAACTGGTGAAAGTGGTAGAGGGCGGAAGTGCTACCCTGTGGATGGATGAATATACCGAGGCCAATACGATTTATGAGTATACCATAGAAGGGGTTTCCACCTGCGATGGGCAGGCAATCCAAACCATGCAGGCAACAACGCTGGGTTTCAGGGCGCCATACGGTAATGTAAGTGGGCGCATTTCCTTTGCTGGCGGGCAGGGGGTAGAAGGCGTGATGGTAAGAGCACGTAACACAGAAGGCCCTGCTGGTAAAGCAATTCGCTTTAAAAACTCCCAAGCCATGCTGGCAGTATTTTCCGCAGACGTATTCTGGCCAAGCCAGCAGGGTTGGGCCCTTGAAGCTTGGGTGCGCCCAGACGATGCCACGAAACCCTATGTGTTATACGACCACTACAAATCAGACTCTGGTTTAAAAGTATACTTTGATGGAACAAAGTATGTTTTACAAACTACCACAGACCAGATAAGCATAATGCCTACAGGGCAATTTAGAAACAATGAGTTTACGCACATTGCAGTAAGTTTAAATACGGTAACCCGTGAAGTACAGTGGGTTATAAATGATAAAATATATCCTGTACAGCACTTAAGCGCAGCATTTACACGCAGCACCTTTATAAACCCTCCGTTAGTAATCGGTAACAGCCAAAAAAATGGTGAGGCTTTTATAGGTGTGCTAGATGAAATAAGAGTATGGAGTAAGGCACGCACAAGTACAGAAATGGTGAGAGACCATACCCGCTACCTAACAGGAAGCGAACCAGGCCTCGTAGCATACTGGAGAGCAGATGAGGGCTTTGGCACATCACTGTTTGATGCCTCTAAATTTGACAGGAAGTATAATGAAAACCACGCTTCGTTACTGTCTGGCAATGGCTACGAGTGGACGTCAATCATACCTTCTGAAAGCCAATTGGCCAATGTAGCCTACACGGATGCCAAAGGTGATTATAAAATGACGGGAATCCAGTTCCATGGCTCAGGTGAAACGTATGAAATAACCCCAATGCTGGGCGTGCACCAGTTTGACCCTACTTCCATGCAGTTATTTATCGGAGAGGGGTCATTGAGCCATAATAGCAAAGACTTTAAAGATGTGTCTTCGTTTGTGGTTACAGGAGCAGCGTACTACCAAAACACAACTTTCCCAGTAGAAGGGGTTCAGGTATTAGTAGATGGAGCAACGATTATAGGTGCAAACAATTTACCTGTTGTAACCGGTGCTAATGGTGAGTTCGAAGCACGAGTTCCAATAGGCCAGCACACGCTCTCTTTCGTTAAACATGGCCATGACTTGTCTCTTAGCAAAGAAGGTGTACTGACAGGTGAAGCTTATTGGCCTGGAAAGGGTGAAACGTTTGATTTTCAGACAAATTTGGCCGGGGCCTTAGAAATAGTTGACACATCTAAGAGGAAGTTAATAGGGCGGGTAGTTGGTGGACAGGTTGAAGGGGATAAACCTTTAGGAATGGGTTTATCTGTAAACAATATAGGAAGAGCTATTATAAAGCTTGTACCGGAAAGAAGTGGTTATGATATGGATAAGAATACTCCGGGCCTTCAAAGTTATATCCAGCTAACCACAGATCAGATAACCGGAGAATATTCAGCTTTAATTGTACCCGAAAAATTTATAGTCGAAAGTGTTAAATCTATAAACGCTAAAGACGATGGGAGCTACTATACCTACGAACAGCATCCCATACTTAATCTGACCTTACCAGCCCAAGACTCTACGTGGTCTTATAAGCTCAATAATAAAGGTATAAAGGTAGATTCGGTTGGCTATAATTTTGCCAAAAACTTTATCTTCCATACATCTCCGACAATGAGCATTAACGATGGAAATGTTCTAGGGGAAACGTCACTGAAAATTGATGAAGCTGGGCCAGCAATAGACTTATCTGGTAAACCATTTAACCACCCAATTTTCAAGATGAATTCTGTGTATCGGTACCCAATCAAGTTTTACGAAGAGTTTGAAAATGCTGATAATAGCGTAAGAACTACGGTGCCAATAACTACAGCCAAAGTTAGTATACAAAATGACTGGAAGGGGGGAAGGCCCGAAGAGTATGATCTTGCTGACAAACAGGGGGTATTGAACTATGAGTTTAGAGCAGGTGGGCCTAATTTGACGGCTCCATACACTTCTCAGTTACAAGTATTGGTAAAGCTTGGCGAAAGCAGTTATACTGCCGTAGCCGGAGGGACTAAAACAGGCTACGTGTTAGGGCAAGAAACTCATGGAAGTGGCATTATAACGAACGGGCCAGATTTAGTGGAGTTTGTATTACGCGACCCTCCTGGAAGCTCAAGTTATGCTTACTTAGAAAAAGGGTCTTCTTTTTCTAATAGCACTACTATCAGTACAACAAATAGTGGGACTACAGAGATTAACCCTACATTTTCGTTGGGGGTAGAAACAACGATTGGTACAGGCATTGGGGTTATGGTGTTAGCCGAGGCTGAAGTCACACAAGATGTTTCATCACAGCTAGCCATTACACAGGCTACTACAGATGAGGGTGAGTTTATTGAAACGACCGAAATAAAGGAGAGCATCAAAACTAGCGATAGTGAAGAATTTGTGGGTAGTGCTGGTGACCTTTTTGTAGGCAAAGCACAGAACTTTGTTATCGCAGAAACCAATAACCTAGAGTTGCTCCCAATGGATAGCGTTTACAGGAATCTTGAGCGTTCTGAGGCTGTTATGATTGGTAACAAGGAGTATGCCTTGGTTAAGCGAAAAGGAATAGCTGCAGCTAAAGATAACTTCGCTACACGCTTTATGGTCTCTCAATTTGCCATCGAAAACCAGATAATACCAGGTCTTAAAAGGTTAAGAGACCATCTGTTGCTCAGAGGAGATGGTGTATTTGTACCAAAAATTACGAAAGATAATGTACGGTTTGGTGCAGATAATTATGACTCGTTAGCATTTCCTACTACTTATCTTCCAAAAGTAAAAGGTGTAGGCGTAGCAACAAGATCTCAATATACAGGCCCTAGCTATGCTTTTAACCCTCGAAAAGAAGGCGACCGAGACTCTGTCTATCTTCTAAACCAGCAAATCAGGTTATGGGAGGAAGCGTTGAGTGACAACGAAGAAAATAAAATCGTTTCTCTAGATAAAGCTAAAGGGGGTAAGAACAACATCACCTTTGATGGAGGCACAACATATACCTGGGAGAAGAACCTGCAAACGGAAAGAACTGTTATAAGCACTTTTGAAGTTACATCTGATGCTTCCCTTGAAAGTGTAACTGGTGCCAGCTTTAACGGGTTCGGTATGGAGTTGAGAGTGATGTCGGGTTATAGCAATGCAAAATCCACAACTGACGGTAGTACTACTTCAAAAGGAATGATTTTCGGGTATGAGTTCAAAGATGCTAATAAGGGAGATTATTTCAGTGTTGATGTCATAGACCCTTCTGTGAATAGTAATACTATTACCAGCTCTAGTACTTTTTATACTCCAATGTTCTATACACGAGGTGGTCAGACTTCTTGCCCTTATGAGGGTGGAGAGTTTACAAAGTACTATCAAAAAGGTCTTAAACAACTAAACGCTGCTACTCTACAGCGTGAAAAGCCAGAAATAAGAGTAGATAACCAGAGTGTATCAGGAGTGCCAGAAACTAGTGCCGCTGTCTTCAAACTTAGGTTGCAAAACAACAGTGAGTCCGAAGAAGATATGTGGTACAGTATAAGAGTAGATGAATCATCAAACCAAGATGGTGCTATTCTGCAAATAGATGGCGCTTCTCCTAATCGCGCATTTAATGTTCCTTATGGTAAGTTTGTTGAAAAAGTACTAACTGTAAGAAAAGGGCCAGGTGCAGTATTTAGTTATAAAAATTTAGGCATTATACTATCATCTAGTTGCCAGACCGAGGAGATTGCTGATACTGTACTAGTTTCTGCGCACTTTAACCCAGCTTGTACGCCGGTTAAACTTATTGCACCACTAAATAACTGGTTAGCCAATGTAGACTCTAATGGTGTACTGCCAATAGTTGTGAGCGGTTATGATGTAAACCTGGGAACATTTAAGTCTGTAGAAATACAGTATAAGTCTACCGCATCAAATACATGGGCAACTATTTATACTTATTATAACCGGGAAAACGATTATAACGAGGCAATAGCAAATGGAGAGAGTAGTGTAGCGTTCATCAACAAGAAAACTACACTTACCTATGATTGGAAAATTTCTGATTTGCCTGACCGTAACTATGAGGTAAGGGCTAAATCGGTATGTGCAGATGGGTCAGTTAGTTATACAGAGGTTAGCAAAGGCCTCAAAGACGAGACACCTCCATTAGTGTTTGGTACACCGCAGCCAGCAGATGGTATCTTGTCGCCAAACGACGAGATCATGATCCAGTTTGCCGAACCTATAGAGGCTGGACTGGTTTCGAAGAATAACATTTCGGTAAGAGGCGTACTTAACGGATCTGACAGAGCGCATGGTAGCTTCTTGAACTTTGATGGCCAGCAGGCTTATGTAAAAATCCCGGAAGGGCTTAGACTGGACAATAGATCATTTACCGTAGAGTTCTGGGCACGAAGCGCCGCCGGGACAGCCGAAAGTATTGTTGTAACGCAGGGCGCAGGTAATGAGATAATCAACATTGGATTTGATGCCACCGGCAAGTTCTACACGGAATGGGGTGCCAACCAACGTTTAACAGCGAACAAAGCTCTAGCATCGGCTACCTGGAATCACTATGCCGTAAGCTTTGATGCTGCTACAGGAAATGCTAGCCTTTACGGAAACGAGCAAATACTTGCCGAATTAAATTATGCAAAAGCCTACGAAGGAATTGGACAAATACTGGTAGGTAAGAGCTTTAACGGTGACAAGGCTTTCAATGGAGACTTGTACGCCCTGCGCGTATGGGATACATATAAGAGCCGTGACGAAGTATATGCCCTACAGTCTAAGAACCTAAATGGCACAGAGCGTAGCCTGGTAGGTGCCTGGCCAATGAATGATCTGGCCGGAACAGGAGTAAAGGATGTAGCGCGCGCTTTACATGGGGTATCCACAGCACAGTGGGTAGCAGAACCAGCTTCCAAAGCCATTAAGTTTACCGGTAATGGGTATGTCTCAGTGCCAAGCGAGCACAGCCCAATCACGAAAAATACAGACTTCACGCTTGAGTTCTGGTTTAAGGCCGGTGCCGATGCCAAGGAGACTACGCTTTTCTCGGCCAGCTTGCTAGGCACAGACATGCAGTGGTCTTTAGATATCGATAACAAAGGCGGGATTTTCTTGAAGCAGGCAGAGGTGCAATTTAAGGGCATTGATAATGATGTTCTGGATAACAAGTGGCACCATTTGGCAATGGTAACCGACCGCAGAGGAAACCTGACGTTCTTCCTGGATGGTGAGCAAAAGAACTCACGCAAGGCAAGTGCCCTAGCAAACCTGACAGCGCCTGCTTTATACTTTGGTGCCCGTTACGTGGCAACGACCAACTTAGGAGGGACGCCAGCTGGTACCATCGACAGAAACTATAAGGGTAACCTGGATGAGATCCGCCTTTGGAATTCTGCCAGAACAGCGGAGCAAATTAACAGAGCCATGCGCAGTAAGCAGGGTGATAACCTGCCGGACCTACAAATCTACCTGCCATTCGAAAGTTATATTAATAACAGCGGTATCATGGTATCTACCAACTCAGCAGGAGAGTTCAGCGGAAAAACGGTAAAGAAGGAAGCAACTTTTGTAAATACAACTTATACTGCAGAGTCGCCGCTGATTGACAGGCCGCAGCCAGAGCAGAAAGTAAACTTTACTTATGTCGTAAATCAGGATAAGATTCTGATCAGCCTAAACGAGCCTGCTGCTTTAGTAGAGAAGACCAAACTGGATATTACGGTACAAGGCATCCTTGACAAGAACAGCAACGCGATGCAAGGTTCTAAAACCTGGTCTGTGTTTGTGGATAAGAACCAGGTGAAGTGGGCCAATACCCGCTTGCGCTTTGAGAAACAGCTCTACGAACCTCTTTCCTTTGAAGTAGAAATTGTAAACATGGGAGGTTCTCAGGAGAACTTCACCATAGAAGGTGTACCAAGTTGGCTTACACCGCAACCTGCCACAGGGGTAATTGAGCCTAATAGCCGCAAAACTATCAAGTTTGTGGTGGAGGAAAGCCTGAATATTGGCAATTACTCTAAAGACCTATTCCTGCGCACCAACTTTGGCTACGACGAGAAACTTTCCTTGGACCTGAAAGTGTTTGCCGTATCACCTAAATGGACAGTAAACCCGGCAGACTTTGACAAGTCGATGAGTATAACCGGCCAAATTAAGATGAACGACCGTTTTTCTACGAATCCTGATGATAAAGTAGTCGCCTTAGTAAACGGTGAAGTAAGAGGGGTAGCCCAACCAAAGTATGTGGCAGGCTATGATCGCTACATGTTCTTTATGGATGTGTATGGAAAGGTAAACGAAGCGGAGCAGGTGAAATTTAACATTTGGAATGCCAGCTTAGGCGTGGTGCACACCGATGTTACGCCAGCCGCTGTAACGTTCAGAGATGGGGAGTTATATGGTTCGCCTGCCAACCCGCTTGTTCTGACTGCAAATAACGAGGTATACCAAAGTATTGCGCTCAAGAAGGGATGGAACTGGGTTTCCTTTAACGTGGGGGTTGCCAACAAGGAGATTTCAGACGTGATTAATCCTGATTTGCTGAATACTAGAAGCATTTTGATGTCTCAGCAGTGGACCGCAGATTACTCTGGCAATTCCTGGTCGCCACCTGGCAAGAAGTTTAATAACATCGAAAGCTACTTGCTTAAAGTGGAGACCGATGCTGCCATGCGAGTGAAGGGTGGACTACTGAACACTGCGAATGAACGCATTATACTGAAGAAAGGCTGGAACTGGGTAGGTTATACACCGCAAGCCAGCATGCCGGTGAAAGATGCCTTAGCAAGTGCAACCCTCAACAGTGGTGATATGATTAAAGGCCAGACCGGATTTGCCATATATGATGATTATATGGGCTGGATTGGTAGTTTGTCTTACTTGAGAAGCGGCGAGGGTTACCGCGTTAAATCCTCTAAAACGGCAGATGTGAGCTTCACTTATCCTAAAGCGTCTGTTAATTCTGGTGCCCGGGTTGCTAAATCTGAAAACGATAAGGCGTTTGCAGCCACGAACCTGTTGTTCTCAGAACTTGTATCGCCTCATAACTACCAGTTCTCGATGAACATGGTGGCTGAGATTGCCTCAGACAAAGTGCAGGAAGGTACTGTTATTTCTGCAACCAATGCCCAAGGCGAGAAAGTGGGCTGGGGAGTAGGCCAGCAAATAGGAGGCAAAGTGCTATACTTTATAACGGCCTATAGCAACCAGGAGAAACAGGATTTATACTTCGCTTACCACGATGCCGACGGGAAACAATTAGCGATTCTGGAGCAGAAGGAGACCTTTAAAGGTGAGCAGAGTTTAGGTACATTGTCTGTTCCTTACCGCTTTACTTCAACTTCAGAACTGCCTGCGCTGGTGCCTGCGGTAATTTCTACGAAAGTATATCCTAACCCATTCTCAGATAAGCTTACCCTAAACTGGGTGAATACTCCTGAAGAGCAAGCAACAGTCGACCTGCTTGACCTGGCAGGGCGTAAGCTGAGCACCATTTATAAGGGAACGCAGGATGGGGAGTATGGAAACTTCGTCTGGGAGGATCGTGTTGCAGCCGCTTTACCGGCTGGTGTGTACATCATACGCATCAAACAGGCAGGGCAGCAGCAGATTATCAGAGTAGTTAAAAAGTAATCCCCTTTTAAATCAAATCTAAAGAAAAGAACCTGTTTCCTGTGGTATTCACATTTCACCGGGAAACAGGTTCTTTATTAAAATTATATCATGCGGAAAATTTTACTTTACACGATAGGCATCTTCATGTGCCTACTATCAACACAGGTTACCGCACAGGCTCCTAACTGGAGCGTGAATGTTCAGGATTATCAGTACCAGATGGCTATAGTAGGGGTTATTAACCTCGATGGTATAGAATCTACTGACCCAAATGATAAGCTAGCAGCAATTATTAACGGAGAAGTTAGAGGGGTAGGGCAGCCGGAGTACCTGGCAAAGTATAACCGCTATGTGGTGTACATGAACATCTACCACAACGAGGGCAGCGGCACCATTAGCTTTAAAGTATACGATGCTAGCCAGAACAGGGTAGTAAACCTGGAGCAGACCGAAAACTTCGAAATCCAAAGCCTGAGAGGTAACACAGAGGCACCGGTAACTTACTCGCACCCTAGGCTAAGCAGCGAGTCTAATATCCTGACATTCAATTTGCCAAACCAAGCTAGCTCTGCAGTTAACGGAACAGATATTTCTGTAATGATGCCTTTCGGTAGTAACCTAAATAGCCTGGCTGCCAGCTATACTACCTCACCTCTTGCAAAAGTATATGTACAGAACCAGTTGCAAACAAGCGGAACAACTCAGAATAACTTCAGTTTGCCGGTCACTTACAAAGTGATTGCAGCAGATGCTACCACAGAAAAGAGCTATAAGGTCTCTGTTGCTTATGCGCCGGCAGTGCCACAGGGCATAGAGCTTAGCAATGCACAACTCAGCGAGTCTGCAGCCATCGGAACTAATATAGGAACGCTAAAAGCTATTGACCCGGATGGCAGCGGCAGTTTTACCTATACGCTGGTAAACGGGGCAGGAAGCGACGACAACCGCCACTTTAGGATAGATGGCGATAAACTAGTGTTGAAAGAAAGGTTGGACTATGAGACTAAACGCATCTATTCGTTTAGGGCAAAGGCAGTAGACGAGGTTGGCAATGCTGTTGAAGCAGCCTTGCAGGTTGCAGCTCTGAACGAAAACGACGAAAAACCTCAGCCAGCCAGCGCAACAATTAGCATCCCGGAAAATCAGCCTGTGTCTACGTTGGTGCACACGATGGTTGTAACGGACCCGGATGGCCCCAGTGAATATACTTACAGCTTTTACGAAGGCAACCTGGATGGTAAATTCTCTGTGCACGACAAAAAAGGAGAAGTGCGCATACAACAGCTAATAGATTTTGAGAAGGACAAGCGAAACTATGAACTGATTGTCCGTGTGTCGGATGGCGTGAACGAAGGGTTTGCTACCCTTAAGTTTGAGGTGCAAAACGTGAACGATGAAGCGCCCTCGGTTACCGAAACCACCATATCAGCAAATGAGACCCTTGCCCCTGGCACAGAGATATATCGCCTGGAGCCAACCGATGCTGACGGTGTAACCTCCTTTACCTACCGCCTGCTCGACGCGGCTAACATTCCGTTTGCGGTTGATGCCGATGGAATTATTACCGTGGCAGGCCCCCTTGACTATGAAACTCAACCAACCTATAGTTTAAAGATTGAGATTGGCGACGGGCTTAACAAAAAAATTTTTACTTTCCCGGTTCAGATCATCAACGAGAACGACGAGAAGCCCCAGCCGGTAAGTGCTACCGTGAGTATTGCAGAGAACCAGCCAACAGGTTCGCTACTACACACCATGGCAGTAACCGACCCGGACGGGCCGAGCAACTTCACCTTCAGCATTATCAGTGGCAACCTGGATGGTAAGTTTGCACTGGATGCCAGGAAAGGTGAAGTGCGCGTGCAACAGGTAATGGACTACGAAACGGAAAAACGGAGCTACGAGCTAACTATCCGTGTATCGGATGGTGTGAACGAAGGGTTTGCTACCCTTAAGTTTGAACTGCAGAACGTGAACGATGAGAAGCCGCAGCCAGTAAGTGCCACAATCAGCATCCCGGAAAATCAGCCCGTAGCTACCTTGGTGCATACAATGGTAGTAACCGACCCGGACGGGCCCAGCAATTATACTTTCAGCATTTACGACGGCAACCTGGATGGTAAATTTGTGATCCACGACAAGAAGGGCGAGGTGCGCGTGCAGCAAATGATGGACTACGAAAAGGAAAAAAGAACTTATAATTTAACTATCCGTGTGTCTGATGGCGTGAATGAATCATTTGCTAGCCTTACGTTTGAATTGCAAAATGTGAACGATGAGACGCCTGTTGTTGCCGAGACAACATTAGCAGTAAAAGAAACGCTTTCAGTAGGTATGGACATTCATCAGTTGCAGCCAACGGATGCTGATGGTGCCACTACCTTTTTGTATCGCATCCTGAACGCAGGGAGTATGCCTTTCACAATTGATGCTGATGGACTAATTACAGTCGCTGCGCCTCTGGATTATGAGCAGGTAAAATCATATGACCTGAAAATTGAGGTAAGCGACGGATTAAACAAAAAGACTTTTGCCTTCCCGGTAAAAGTGATCAATGAAAACGATGAGGCACCTGTGCTCATAACCACTGCAATAGAAGTACCAAATTACCTAGCGCCAGGCACCATGATCCTGCAGCTAGAGGCTATTGACGCTGACAATGATGGCTCACCAATTACTTATTCCTTTGTATCGCCTAATAGTGTTTTCGAGCTCTCTGCAGACGGGAAACTTACGACCAAACAAGTGTTGGCGCTGCTAAATGAAAAGGTATTCAAGTTTAAAGTAGCAATAAGCGACCAGGTAAATGTAACAGAAGCGGAAGTAACAGTAACTGTGATCGGGGAAGGCGAAATCGAAATGGAGATTGCCAACGTGATTACTCCAAACGGCGACGGTTACAACGACTACTGGGAGATACAAAAAGGCTACCTATACCAAAACTACATTTTCAGGGTGTTTGATATGCGCGGCCAGGAAGTATTTTTCAGCCGTGGCTACCACAATAATTTCTGGGATGGCACCTTCAACGGCAAAAAGCTGCCAAGCGGTACATACATCTATACTATTCAGTCGGTAAATAAGGTGAAAGTGTATAAGGGCACGCTCAACATCATTCACTAGGTCAATCATTCAGGTATAAAAAAGTGAGCCGTTTGGCTATTAAGATATGAAATACAAAGTTTTACTGCCTCTGTTGCTTTTGCTGGTAAACAGTACGGGACAGGCACAAACAGTTCAAGATTATTTTTTTAAGAGTTGGGATCTTTCCTATGTAACCCCGGCTGCTGTGGCTTATGACACAAGTATGGTCGGAAACCTAACGTATAGCCAGGATATGGTGGGTGGTGTGCAAACTAACGTGGGCGGCCAGCTACAACTTCATACCAATGTTGGTACGGGGCATGGCGTAGGTATAAACATACAGAGCAGCCGCTCAGGTATACTTTCAGGTAACAGTGTAGGTGCCAATTACGCCTACCGTATCCGGCTCTCTGAAAATCAGAGCCTGTCAGCGGGTGTGAAGTTCATCTATTTTAAAAACAGTCTGAACAGAGCCTCAGTGGAACACTCCAATGTAGATGACCCGATGCTTTATGGCGATTTGTTTCAACAAAACAGCATCTTGGTTTCAACTGGTTTCTTGTATGAATGGAAGCAATTGCGTTTGGCTATAAACGCCCCTGAAACGCTGCCATTGGAAGGCACCCGCTACGCCCGTAGAAATTACAGTATGTATATGGGCTATTCGTTTGTTAAAAATGATTGGCAAGTGCGCCCTAATTTCTACTTCGAGAACCTGGAAGCGCTGGGCAACTGGTACGAAACCGGCCTGTACGCAAGTTATAAAGACCGTCTGGCTATGGAAGTAGGCTTTACCTCCGAAAACGCCTTACGGGCTAAAGCAACAGTGGCTTATAACTCCTTCACTGTAGGGTACGGCTATAATGCAGGTAAAACTGCCAAAGAAGGGTATGAGAACCAGATGGGGCACCGCCTATACGTTGGGTATAACTTTGGAGATGTTTTCGCGAAAAGCAAACGCCGTAAAGCCCAAGAGTTGGAGGAGCGCGAGCAACTGGAAATGATTCTGAAAGAGAAGACGCAGTTGCTGGATAACTACAAAGACTTGCTGAAGCAAACCGAAGATAAACTGGAGCAAACCCAGAAAACCCACACCGATACACTGCAAGCCTTACTGAAATTGCGCAAGGAACCTGCCACCACGGTTGAGCCGCCTATGTTAGATGAAACACCGTCGGTATCTGCTTCTGCCGGCTATTACGTGGCCATCGCCTCCTTCGACACCATGTGGCGCGTAAATGCTTTTATGCAGCAGTATGATACCTTAGGTTTATCTCCGAAGGTGATGTATATATCTGAAATCAAAAAGTATCGTGTATATGTAGATAGCTTCACCCGCTTGCGTGAAGCTCTAAAAACCCGGAACCACATGCGCAAAGCAGGCTTCCGAGACAGCTGGATTTTTGAAATTAAGTAAGTGGTGTATAATATATTAAATAGTGAAGCGGCGCAGGTTTTCCTGCGCCGCTTCACTATTTAATAGGGAATGGTAGAAAGTGCCTTTAAAGGCAACAAAAAGTAAATACCCTTCTAGATAATAAAAACTCCAGCAAGGTTATTATTCTATTCCCTTACAAAGAATCAATCCATTTTTTGAGATCGCCTTTAGCTTTGCCGGTCTTCTGCTGTAGTTTTCCGAGCCATTCGTCCTGCTTGCCTTCTTCGTAAGTCAGGTCATCGTCGGTTAGGTCGCCGTATTCTTGTTTTAGCTTTCCCTTTAGTTCGTTCCAGTTTCCTCTTGCTTTATATTCTGCTTCGTTCATCGTTCTATTTTATTTAGTGGTAGATGCTTTTACGAATAACTCTGCGCTTTGTGCTACCACTGACACAGCTTTATACAATATAATTTCAACTGCCCTGCAAAGTGCTGTTACAGTAACGGGTTTTCCTGAAAATATACTTTGGAGTGTAGTTTAGGACGCTCAGCCAAGCGCTAGCGAAAAAGAAAGTTTGAAACAAGCGACCTCATCAAGACTGCAACAGGTATACCCTAGCCAACGCGATAATTGCAACCACAAAGAAAATGACATTTACTACCCAGCTGGCATAGGCTTTCTTTGAGGCTGCGTACATCGCCATAAGCAGGCAGCCAAAGATCTGCATCCCCAGATAGTGCACCGATTGGCTACCGATAAAGTTCAGGCTGTTCAGGGTAAAAGCCAGCAAGGAAAATAAGGCGCCTATCCAGCCTAGTCCTTCCCATAAATATTTGCGCATCGTAATCATGGCATCACAGCATTTTAAATTTTTTAAGTAATACAAAGGAAAAGCATGCTGCCGGACTTAAAAATGCTAATATTGACTTGAGTAATGCGAAAATTGAATCACTAGGGATGGAGCTACAGCAGATAAAGTATTTTCTGGCGCTGGCCCAGGAGCTACACTTCTGGAACACGGCGGAGCGGATGTTTATTACGCAGTCGGCGCTTAGCAGGCAGATTAAGGCACTGGAAGATGAACTGGGCGTGCAGCTTTTTGAGCGCAACAAGCGCAGCGTGAAACTGACAGCAGCAGGCGCCTTTCTAAGAGACCAGTGGCTACCCTTGCTCGACGAGATTAACCGCACCCATATGCAGGCCCGCAAAATACATGAGGGCGCTTACGGAACGCTGCGGATCGGGTACCCGGGCTCTATTGCCTATGGTTTTCTGCCTGACCTTATCACAAGCATATCGCACTCGCTGCCCGAGCTGAAGGTTGACCTGGTAGAGCCGACGGATGTAAGTTTTGAGCAGATGCTGCTGAATTACCAGATGGACATGGCCTTTCGGCGCGACCCCGCCGAGAACCCCGCGCTGCAGTCGGAGTGCCTGTACTCGGAGCCTTTTGCGCTTGTTGTGCCGCAGAACCACCGCTTAAATGCCCAGAACTTTACCGGAATACACGACCTGAGGGAGGAGAAATTTATACTTTCGAACCTAACGCAAACTACGTTTTATACTTCCAGTTTGCGGCAGATTTTCGAGGATAACAATTTTACCCCGGATGTGCACATCGAAACGGATTTTGGCGGCATGGTGCTGGGCCTGGTATCGAAGGGCCTGGGAGTGTCCATACTTCCATACTCCTACTCGTTCAGCGCCCTGCCCAACGTGCGCTTTCTTACGCTGCCCTACACCGTGAACCTCTACGTCACCTGGCGCAAAAACGACAACAGCCCCATCCTTAAAAACATCCTGCAGAAAGTAACCGAAGCTGCCAGCAAGTATAGCGCCGAGGTAATGTAAAGGCTACTAGTTATAAAGGCAGTAGATCTTAATTCGGATTACCTCAGTCTTCTTATTTACTTCTAAGTATACCTGAAAAGACTACCGACTTACCCCGCCAGCTTTAACGCCGCGGAGAGAATGATGGGACATAGCAATCAATAGGCATCCGGCGAGAGTATGATAAGGTGAGGGAGCTGTAGTTTCAGACAGGCATTGTAGATAGCCGTGCGGTGGGCAAAACTATATCCGTAGTATAAGTGTTCACTTAGCGGCTAAGCCGGCAAGGTGCTGCGCTGTGGCAAAGGCGGTGCGGCATTTTTTTAATAAATTTGGGCCATTGAAGTATGGCTTATCACAAGACAAATAGAATGGAAGATAACAAGGTGCTTACTTATATTGACAGCGTACTAGAAAACATGCCAGCGGATTGGCTGAGGCTAACAACTCACCGGCTGGATATTTATAACGAACAGTTAGCCAAAACCCAGTTTCTGGAGCAGTTTGAGGCTTTGTTCGAGGCAGGCAACGCACAGACAGCCGCGCTTAGTGCTCTACCCACCGCCTTTGATTATATCCGCTTAGGCCACCCGCTATCTTCTGTACTGGAGTGGGCACTAGGCCGTTTGCACAACCTGAAGCCGGAAAATGTTATCAGTTTCTCATCCCGGACGATGCCTGTATTGGCTGTTCTAAGAAAGAACTTACTAACTCAGAAAAACACCCGCATTGTTTATACCGGTAATCTGCCCGCTTTCTTCGATGCGGAAACGCTCCAGTATGTGTATGGGTATAAATTTGAGCTAGAGCGCGTTGAGAAGTTGGAAGAGCTTGCCGGGTTTGATGGGAGCACTGTTTTCTTTTCAGAGGAAGATGAAGTTGGCCAGGCCAGGCTTTCCCCAGCCATCGACTTTTATGTAAGCGTGTATATGGGTCTGGGAAGTGTGCTGTTGGTAAACGGTGAGCAGAACAGCGAATATGTTTCTGAGATACAGCACGTGAGAAGGAGGGAGAGCATCGCTATGACGCCGGCCAATTGCCTTGTTGCCCTGCAAAGACTGCTAAAAAAGCCCACTCCGGAGCAAAAGAAAAGCGATGCCGAAGCCACCAAAGCAAAGGTTAGAAGCTTGATTAACGAGATTACAGGCACCACCGCGAAAGCGCTGATTGGCTCTTCGGGGCTGTCGATGCAATACGCAATTATGATGGGCCTTGTGCATGATGCCCTGGACCAACACCCCGGCAAGGACATCAAGTTTATTGTTCCGCCAAACTGCTACGGCGGCACCAACGACCAGGCCCGGCGCATAGCCGCCATACTTGCCAACGTGGAAGTAGTGGATCTGCTGGTTGACGGGGAGAATGACATGGTGCAAAGTATAGACACAGTGCTAGAGAAAATTGCCAGCCAGGATGCTGTGCCATACATTATAGCTGAAATACCGACCAACCCGAGGGTTGAGGTGCCCAACCTTATACAATTGAAGGAGGTGCTTAGCAAGGCGCGCTACACCGCTGCCGGGCAGCCTGCCATTGATCCGGTGTTTATTCTGGACCAAACGTTCTGCCCGAATGTGCAGTTTTTGGCTGAAGATGGAGTGCTCTCCACGGTAAGGGCTATTTCCTACGTTAGCGGCTCTAAGTTCCCGAGCGGTGGCAAGGCTACAGCCGGCTACTGCGTGGCAAACACGAAAGCCGAGGCTTTGCTCGAGAAAATAGACAAGCACCTGCAGCTGTGTGATAACGAGGCAACCGAGCTCCAACTGGAGATACTAGCCGAACAGCTTCCCTCTATGAACCAACGGATTGCGGAAGCCTACAAAAATACACGTGCGTTTGTAAACTTCATCAAGGATACGTTGCCCCAGGCTAAGATCAATTTTGTGTCAGAAGAGCTAGCGCAGCAGGGCTTTACGCCATCTGTGTTCTCGCTGGACCTGCCCACCAAGGGCAACACGCCTGAAGAACGGGAAGGCTACAAACGGGAGCTAAATAACAAGTTGATCAATATGATGATCACTGAAATTCCGCATGAAAGTAAGTACTGCGTGAGCTACGGGCAGTTAAAAGGCTGCTACTGGACCATCCCGGCTACCTCCACGCAAGGCACAACCAAAGAAGCTGACAAAGATTACATTGCCCGCGTATCGCTATCCCCGGACATGGATCTTGCGCTTCACAAGAAAGTATTCGCTGATTTCGTGAAGCAAATCTAAAACTGGCAGAGGTTTTTTATACTAAAGCCAACTATACCTGTATTAGCCGCTATGTTACTCGCTCACGCGATGTAATGTAGCGGCTAATTTTGATTTGAAACGAACCCCTTTAGAAACTATGGTGGGGCTAGAGATGAGTTTAATTTTTATGACAACAGCAAGTGAGCTGGCGCAAGCGTCCGCTTGTGCCGCGGTACTAACGGTGGTTTATGTTATCCCCACATTACTCAATCAGCATAATATCCAACAAACCAGGTTCTCCTGCATAGGCAGCGGCGCTGCTGTAAGTATACGCCTCGGGGAGGCTGACAAATCCAGCCTTTACCGGATTCTCGTGGATGTAGTCCAGCTTCTGCTGCAGCAGAAAATTCGTGTTTAGCTCGATTGGGTGGTTGTGCTGCTGCCAAAACTGAAACGCGTTGTTGTTGCCGTTCTTTTTTCCGGCCCGCTCCATTAGCCACAGCATCCATTCTTTTCTACTCTCCTGTGGGTTTTCCCGAATGGCTTTCTTGAGTTGTGTGGAAGTATAGCTCTTAAAGTCGCGCATGATATTTTGGAGCGGTTCCTGTTGGCTACCGATGATCAGGTGTACGTGGCTCGTCATGATGCAATAGGCGTATACTTCCAGTCCTTTGTGCTGCATGCAATATCGCAGGCTGTCGAGCAGCACCTGCCTGTACTCATCCCGGATAAACACATCTAGCCAATACACCACCGAAAAGCTCACAAAGTGCAATTTGTCCTGGTCCCTGAATTTATACTTCCTGCTCATGTGCTAACGTATGGTTTTAGCTTCACCATACTTTGCGGCAGCTTGTTTGGTTCTTGCAATTAAGTATAAATTGAAATAACACAGACCACTAACGAATAAAAAAACACAAAAACCATAGCGCAAGCGTCCGCATGTGCTGCCATTTTTAGGGTGAGATGCTTTATGAAAAAGTTGTATTGCTAGCGCAAGGCACCCGCAACTAACAAAACACAACCCACCTAGCGCAAGCGTCCGCTTGTGTTGCCATTGTTAGGGAAGATGTTTTAAGCGAAAGTTGTTTTGCTAGAGCAAGGGGGCCTTTCCAATCGATTACGGAACCGGCTCCAAACAAGAAAACATCTCTTTTTTTCATACCTGAATATAGTGCTTATATGCAAGTAGAATCTAATAGGATTTTTAATTTTTTAAGGAAATGGGATACAAAAAAAGCCCTTGCAAGTCATTAACTTACAAGGGCTTTTTACTAGTTGTACCTTGGGCCGGAGTCGAACCGGCACGAGTGTAACCTCACAGGTGTTTGAGACCAGCGCGTCTACCAATTCCGCCACCAAGGCATCATGTTCCTCTTTCAGGAACGTGATGCAAACTTAGATAAACTTTTTTGAATGCGCAATAGATATTTTTCTTCCGAGAGTAGGTTTATACACGCTGCGACGGCTTCTTTCTGTAACTCCGTGTAGTTCAGGGTAGCACTGCAAAACCGGAAGTATATCATTTTGCAATTCGGCCATCGGGCCGCTGCTTTTTTCTGCTGTTTCGTGCCGCTTGGTGCTGTCAGAATTAAATTTCAGTTCTACAATCTACACCAACAAATAGGCTGTTCTGTTTTGTTTTCCTGCAGAGGCGAGGCACGGCTTATAGCCTAAAGACTATAAGCCGTTATTGCCGGCACCAAAGTATAAAGCCCATGCTACAGTCTGTTCAGGAGCTGCGGCATGGGCTTTTTTATACCAAAGTATAAAGTGGGTTACTTAAGCAGGCTGATGCCTTCCTGGTTGCCTTGTTGCGTGGCCAGGTCCAGGGCGGTAAGGCCGCGCTGGTCTTTCAGCTGCTTGTCAGCCTTGTGGTTCACCAGCACTTTTATCATGTCGTTGCGGCCAAACATGCTGGCAAACATCAGGGCTGTGCCGCCGTTGCCGTTCTGCAGGTTCACGTCGGCGCCTTTGCTAATCAGCAATTCCGCAATGGCCGGGTATCCTTTAAACGCCGCACCCATCAGGGCGGTGTTGCCGCTTGCGTCTTGCTGGTTCACGTTGGCACCAGCCTCCAAAAGCACGACCACGGCATCCTGGTAGCCGCCATACACGGCAACAATCAAGGGGCTGAAACCTCTGGCGTCGGTAGCGTTTATGTCGGCTTTGTTTTGGAGCTGCTGCTTTATAGCGGCCACATCGCCGGCTCGGGCTGCCATAATCAGGTTATCAGACTGGGCAAAAGCCAGGGCGGGAAGTATCATGAAAAGGATGTTTAAGAAAATTGATCTCATGGTAAAAAGTATACTTAAATGGTTGTGTTGTTAGTGATGTATGGCTGATTCCTCGGGAGGAGTGATATTAAAAAGGGCTTGCATAGAAGCGAGCAGCTGTTGCCTGTCGTCTCCGGCAGTGGCCCTGAGTGCGCCTGCCGGCCTACGGATTAGCCTGTCCAGGGCGACTTTCGTAGCTGCTTGTATAGCTTCAGGCTCACTTGCCTGTTGGTGCTTTTCCAGTTCCGAGGTCAGAATGTTGGCGAAGAAGCTCTTTAGCTCACCTATTGCTTTTGCCACGGGCAAGTCCTGGAGCCAGGCAGAGAATTCAGTAGCCTGCTCTGTAATAATATGTTCTACCTCCGCAATAGCGGCTTGCCGGCTAGCTTGTACTGCCTGTGTTCGGGTATTAATTTGATCAATGTTGATTAAGGTGGTATTTTCCAGCTGTCCGGCTGTTGTCGCTATACCTTGTGGCACCGATAAATCCAGGAGTACGCGTTTTGCTTTAGCCAAACCAAGCTGCGAATGCTGCAATTGCGCCCCGCCACCCACGCAGCTTACCACCACATCATACTCGTTTATCTCCGTTAGGTAGTGCTGGTAGGGGAGGTGGTGCATGTTAAGGTCGGTAGCAAGCTTGGCTGCTTTGGCATCGGTGCGGTTGGTAAGGCTCACGGCTTTAAAACCAAACGAGGCGGCGTAGCGGGCAATATCAGTTCCCATTTGGCCCGTGCCGATGATCAGCATTCGTTTGGCCGCAAAGTCTTTTCTCGGGAAGAAATCCATTAAACGCTCCAGGGCGGCATAGCCCACCGAGGCAGCGCCTGCCCTAAAATTTGTCTCGTTGTGCACGCGCTTATGCGTCCTGAAAAGTGTTTGGAGCGCCTGGTGCAGAAGTGGGCTTCCCATTTTCAGGTTGGTGCTCAGCGTATAACTTTCCTTAAACTGCGTGATAATCTGCCTGTCGCCGATAACCTGCGAGCGGAGCCCAAGCCCAACCTCCAGCAAATAGCGCAGCGCGCTTACACTATGGGTGTAATGGGTAAAGAGTGGTGCAAAGGCAGCAGTATCTTGTATTTGCTTAAAGCGCAGCAGTTTTTCCTGAATCATGCCGGGTGTGGCACAATTTGTCTCATAGTATACTTCGGTGCGGTTGCAGGTAGTCAGTACCATCACACCTTCTACTAAGTGCGCTTCTTTTAGCTCCTGCATAAAGGCTGCCGCCTCCTCTTTGCTCAGCTGCAGGGCCTGCCGCCATGCAAGCGTGGCTGTTTGGTGTGAGATAGAAATAACCTGTAACGTGCTCATGTAAACTATTAGATGCGTCGTGATGAAAGTATAAACCTGCATCGCGCAAGTATGATTAGGGTAAAGTATAGTAAAGGCGGACCAGGCTTTTTATCTGGCCCGCCCTACTGTTTAGTTCTGGGCTACCAGTCCTGTTACTTCGGCTTTGTTCAGTTTCAGGGCTTTAATCAGGCGGTTGCCATAGTCGGCATCGGCTTGGTAAAAGTGGCTCACCATTTTGTTGACGATCACTTTGTTGTTAACCTGGCCTAGATCGCCGGCAAGGTTGCTGATCAGGTGCTTCTTGTCGGCCTCGGAAAGCGAACGGTACAGCTCGCCAGCCTGTGCAAAGTTGTTCTGCTTGGAGATGACACGCTGCATGGTCTCCGCATCTATCTTGCGCACCGAGTACTCATAGGCCTTGTTATCAGTATAAGTGCCTTGCTGCACCACGGATGGCTCGTAGTTGATGTTGGAGTTTTTGCCACGGTTACTAAACGTGCCGTTCTGGTTATTGCTGTTCACCTCTACCTTTGGGGCGTTTATATCGATGCGTTGGAAGTTTGCGCCCAAGCGGTAACGCTGCGTATCAAAGTATGAGAACACGCGGCCCTGCAGCAATTTGTCTTCCGATGGCTCAATGCCCGGTACCAAGGTGCCTGGCGAGAAAGCTGCCTGCTCTACCTCTTCGAAGAAGTTGCCCGGCACGCGGTTCAGCGTCATCTTACCGATTTTCATACTTGGCGCCACAGACTCCGGCCAGATCTTGGTTGGGTCCAGTGGGTTAAAGTCAAACTTGTCCAGGTCTTCCGGCTTAATCATCTGCACAGAAAGCTCCCAGCTTGGGTTATTGCCTTTGCTGATCTGCTCGTACAGGTCGGTGGTGGCATGCGAGTGGTCTTTGCCCTGCATCTGCGAGGCCTCCATGGCAGACAGGCTCTTCACACCCTGCAATGATGTCCATTTATACTTCACATAAGTTACCTCACCCTGCGCGTTCACCCATTTGAAGGCGTGCACGCCAAAGCCGTCCATCTGGCGGTAGCTGGCAGGTGTGCCCAGGTTTGTGTACAGGTAGGTGAGCATGTTGGTGGCCTCCGGCTGGTGCGACAAAAAGTCGAATACACGGTTCGGGTCTTGCTTGTTGTAGATAGGCGAGGGCTTGAACGAGTGCACCATGTCCGGAAACTTCATGGCATCCCGGATGAAGAACACCGGCAGGTTGTTGCCAACTAAATCATAGTTGCCCTGGTCGGTGTAGAATTTCACGGCAAATCCGCGCGGGTCACGAAGCGTTTCTGGCGAGCCCTGCTCGTGCACTACCGTCGAGAAACGCACGAAAAGCGGTGTTTTCTTGCCTTTTGTGCCGAACAAAGAGGCTTTGGTGTATGCAGAGAAATCACCGTAGCTTTCAAACTCGCCGTGTGCACCGGCGCCGCGTGCGTGCACCACGCGCTCAGGTATACGCTCTCTGTCAAAAGAGGCAAGCTTCTCGATCAGGTGAACATCTTCCAGTAGAACCGGGCCGTTCTCACCGGCAGTTTTAGAGCTTTGGTTGTTGCCAACCGGGGCTCCGGTATTAGTGGTTAACGGCTTCTGCTGCGCAAAAATCATTTGCCCGGATGCCAACAAAGTTACTCCTAGTAAAAGTACTCTTCTTATCATAATTGTGATGTGGATTGTTATTTTTTACATCACAAAATTGGTTGACGGCCTATCATAGAACAAATCAATAAATCTGATGATATGATAGTTTGTGGCTATAAATATAAGTGAGCAGCTATGTCTGAGACTGTTGCTGCCATGGCAAAGTATAAAACCACGAATGAGAACGGAGCAATTATTTTAGAACGGCTGCTCCGAAGGAAGTATAGGAATGGCAAATTCTGCCGCGATTTTTCAACTCGTGGCTATACTTGAGGCAAGCTTTCAGCTTGTGAATAACATCAATGAAAGACTAATCTTGAAGAATGCTTTAAAGTATAGCTTGGGCAGCTTATATAAACTGGAAGCTGCCCAAGCGATACTTGCGGTATCTCTGGCATATGTAATGGCAAAGGAAGGGCTTACTCGCTTTTAACAGGCTATAGTTTGGGCCGCTGACCCCGTTATGTTACAAACTCAACGCCATCATAAATCAGAAATTGAAAACTTGCGGTAGGTAGCCTTATCTTAGGAGTTGCCTATGCAAGAGGTTTTAAGCCCAGTGTTATGAGCCTGTCGCAAGTTTTGCTATACTTTCCTGGATGCGCAACAAATACTTTTTCTTAAGATAGTAGGTCTTCACCTCCTGCAAAGCCTCTTCTTTTGTAAGGCCATGTAGCTCAGGGTAACGCTGCAAAACTGGCAGTATGTCATTTTCCAATTCCGCCATCACGCCGCTGCTTTTTTCTCCTATTTCGTGCAGTTTGGCAGCGTCGAAGTCAAACTCCAGCTCCATCAGTTCCTCGTTCAGATCCATCATCTCCATTAGGAAATCTGAAGGTAATTCGTTTTTGCCGCCTTCCTCCAAAAGGCCGTGCTCCTTTAAAATATACTGCATGCGCAGGTCAGGGTCGGAGAGAGTTCGGTAGGCGTTAGTGTTCTGCGTGCTCAGTTGCAAAATCTCCTGCTGCTTTTCCTGCGGCTCGTTGGCAAAAAAATCAGGATGATACGCGCGGCTAAGTTTGTAGTATGTGCTTTTCAGGGCCTTTTCGTCCAGCAGAAAACTTTCCGGGATGTTATAGAATTCGAAGTAGTTGCTCATCTGCAAAATGCTTTAAAGTATGCGTTGCCTCACAAAGGTACAGAAACCGCGGCACTAATGTTTTGCACCACTTCAAGGTTATAACTTGCATTATATATTATTTTCTTTTTATTTAGACTATTTCTAAATAAATTTGAGCTTTCTACATCAACTCCTGAGTAATCAACCTGCTAAAAACTGATATGCCATCTACAAAAGTGCTTGTAGCCGATGCTAACCTTTTAATCCGGAAAGGGATAGTAGCGCTTCTGCAGCAGCAGGAGGGGCTACAGGTTATTGCCGAGGCCGACAGCGAAGAAGACCTGCTGCAGCTTGTAGCCACGCACATGCCCGATGTAGTTGTGCTGGACTGCAACCAACCGGGTTTGTTGGAGCCTTCACGTTTTGCGGCGCTGCGAGGGGCCGTCGGGCAAATTAACCTACTCATTATTACTGATGACTGTGCCAAGGAAACTGTGCTGGAAACGCTAAAGGCAGGCGCCACAGGGTATGTGCTTAAGATTTGCGGCGAGCAGGAAATAGTGAATGCCGTACGCGCCACAGCCCGAGGAGAGCGTTTTATGTGCAGTCAGGTGCTGGAGGCTGTTTTTGCCGAAGATGCCACCCCAGAGAGCAGCCATCCGCTAACACCGCGCGAGGTAGAGATTATCGAGCTCATTGCTGAGGGTAAGTCCACGATGCAGATCGCCGACCAGCTGTTTCTGAGCCATCATACCATTAACTCGCACCGAAAGAACATTCTGCGCAAGCTCAAAATAAAATCGCCGGCAGAACTGATCGTAAAAGCCCTTGACCTAGGCATTGTAAAGCCTCACCGCTAAGCCTCTGATATGTGCTACTCCCTAGTGCTAGCTATTTGGAGTCTGTTATTTTGGCTAGCATCAGCGATTGCAGCACCCTCCGCCAGTCCATACCTTTGTAACAGTTAGTAATGATCTGAAACAAAAGGGTATGCCACATGAAAAAAATGCAGAAAACCCAGTTTGTAAGTCAGGTGTTAGAGCACAGCAGCTATACCCAGTTTACTAAGGTAGGCGTGGCCTTTTTTGCTGCTCTGGCATGGAGCCAATCCCTGTCTGATTTTTTCAGGGAGGAGCTAAGTATAAATATTAAAGTAGTTTAAGACTCTATTGTTAGTGTTAGATTGGTGAAAGCCCGGTGCTTTACGAACTCATTAAAGCCGGGGACACAAAAGCGCAGCAGATGCCCTCGCCAAGGGCGGGAAGCTGTGCTTTTTGTTTTCTAACGGATGGTAGTTTATACTTGTACAGGCTTCAACGACCAGGCCTCCGCCGTTGCGGCAAACAGCTTTTTAGTGGCTGGCCATACTTGCCCGAACAGTTCGGAGCGGCGGTAGTTATTCAGGGCTGCCTCGGACTCCCAATGGCTGTAGGTGCTGTACACGTTTGGTTGGTGCGCATCCTGCAGCAGCTCCACATGCCGGCAGCCCTCAAACCCCCTGATCTTATCCTTTGAGTCCCGGAAAATCTCCAGAAACTCCTCAACCTTATCTTCCTGAAACGTCATCCTGACGATGCGAATAATCATAATTTTGAATAACTGATTTTTGAATAACTGAATGCAAGTTAGTTTTTTATTCAGTCCTTCAATTATTCAGCTATTCAAAACTGGCTCAACTTCCCGGGTAAAAGCGCACGTCTACCTGCGAGTCGAAGCCCAGGCCTAGCAGCTCGGCAGCGTGGCCTTTGTTTATGCCAATGCAGAGCAAATCCTGGCTGTTGTAGGTGCAGCAGCAATCGCCGTCGTCTACCTGGCTGTAATTAGGGAAGATGCGGCCCACGGTTTCGCGGCCAAAATGTATGGTAAACGTGCGGCCATGGGCAATGGTCTCGATGCTGTCGCGGGTAATGTCGGTGATCAGGTTGCCATAGCGGTCCACGTGGATGACGTGCCCGGTAATGGCGTGGTCGCCGAGGCGCAGCTGGCGGTTAAACAGATGCCGGATCGTATCGGTGCGCTCGCCCAGCACTTCCAAATCGCCGCCTTTTGCCAAGAAAACGGCGGCGGGCGCCAGCAGGTCCTTGGCCGGGAAAGGCATGAGCGGTTTGTCGGTCTTCAGCTCAACTACCTTGTCTGGTTGTCCGTCTGTCAGTAGCGAGAGCAGGCCATTGTCGGGCAGCAGGAAGTAGTGCCCTTTATACTTGGCTGCGTGGTATTTTCCATACTTGCAGCCGTAGGTATCCACGGCGATAAGATGCACGGTGCCTTCCGGGAAATCGCGATAAACAGCCCCGAAAACATATTCGGCCTGCGCGATGTTGTAAGGCTCAACGGCATGCGTTATATCCACAACCTGCACGTGCGGGTCTTGCGAAAGGACTTTGGCTTTAACGGCAGCCACATAATGGTCAGCATATCCAAAATCAGAGAGAAACGTAATTACAGCCATATTACGAACTATAATTTGAGTAGATTTGTATTAATATTATTGAATTTAATTAAATTAAAGAAAATATTCCCAAGATACTATATAAGAGGGTAAGCATTTGGTAGAGAAAGTAATAACCTTAGAGAATATATCTCTCATCGATTTTCTGGGAACAGAGAATCAAAACATAAAACAGCTGGCAGCGGCATTCCCGAGCAGCAAGATTATTTCGAGAGGTAACGAGATTAAGATCCAGGGGCAAACGCCCGAGATCACTAAAATCCACGAAATCCTGTCTTCGCTGATAGATCATTATCATAAGTTTGGAAAGATTACGCATAACAGCGTAAATAGATACCTCGCCCCCGATGGCATCACCGAGGAGGAAGTTATCGTAACCTCGCCGGACGTGATTGTGTACGGTAGCAAGGGCGGCGTGATTAAAGCCAAAACCCCTAACCAGCAGAAGCTGGTGGACTCGGTGGAGAAAAACGACCTGGTATTTGCCCTCGGGCCAGCCGGTACGGGTAAAACCTATGTGTCGGTGGCCATGGCGGTGCGCGCCCTGAAAAACAAGGAGGTCAAGAAGATCATCATTTCCAGGCCGGTGGTTGAGGCAGGCGAGAGCCTTGGCTTCCTGCCCGGCGACATGAAGGAGAAGGTAGACCCATACCTGCGCCCGATCTACGATGCCCTGGAGGATATGATTCCGGTGGAGAAGCTGAAGTACTATCAGGAAAATAAGATCATAGAGATTGCGCCGCTGGCCTACATGCGCGGACGTACGCTGAACAATGCCTTTGTTTTGCTGGATGAGGCCCAGAACACCACACCGGCTCAGATGAAGATGTTCCTGACGCGTATGGGCCCTAACGCCAAGCTGATGGTAAACGGCGACTGGTCGCAGATTGACCTGCCGCGCAACCAACGCTCCGGCCTGATGGAAGCCTTGAACATTCTGCGTGGCGTAAAAGGCATTGGCTTTGTGGAGATGACCGCCGAGGACGTGGTGCGCCACCGCCTGGTACGCGACATCGTAAACGCTTACAGCAAGCTGGAAGAGGAGCGCCGTGCTGCCCGCGAGGACGCAAAGGCCGCTGAAGCCAGTGAGCCTGTAAAGCTAAACGGGCGTAGCCGCAAGCCAAGAGTAGAGAAAGCCGAATAGCCCGAAACTTATTTAATTTATACTTGTAAGTATACCTATCGAGACGCAAGCCTATTGCGTCTCGATGTTTTTATACCTGCCACATGATCGAGTTAAAGCGAATTGATAACGACCACGACCTGAAAGCCGCCTTTGCCATACGCGAGAAGGTGTTTGTGCAGGAGCAGCAGGTACCCCGCGATGCCGAGTACGATGCCCATGAGCCGACGGCCAGCCATTACCTGGCTACCTATGCCGGAGTGCCCTGCGGCGCGGCGCGCTGGCGCAAAACAGATGCAGGCGTAAAACTGGAGCGCTTTGCCGTGTTGCCCGAGTACCGTAACAAAAACGTGGGCGGCGAGATATTACAAGCCGTGCTGGCCGATGTGCAGGCCGAGCAACCGGGCCAGAAGATCTACCTGCATGCCCAACTGCCAGCCGTAAATTTCTACAAACGCCACGGCTTTGCCACCGAAGGCGATCTGTTTAGCGAGTGCGACATACAGCATTATAAAATGAGTTACCAGGGCTGATGTTCAGGTGGGCGCCATATCCTATAGTGCGCATCACGCTGAGCTTTATGGCGGGTATTCTGCTGTATCTTGTGTTAGGCAAGCAATTCGGGTATAGTCTCGGGTTGCTTGCCTTTTTCTTTGGTGCCTTCTGCCTCGCGTTCGTACTTGCCCGAAAGTATAAAACTGCCTTCTCCCGTGACCTGAGCGGTATACTTGGGCTGCTAACCTGGTTTGCGCTGGGTTTGGCAGTGGCTGAGCAGCACACAGTGCGGCACCAGCCTAGCCATTTAACGCATTTGCCGGAAGCGCCTGCATATTACGTGGGCGTGGTGGATGACTATATTCTGCAAAAGCCGGGCTACCAAAGCACGGTGCTTGCGGTGCAGCAGGTGCAAATAAACGGCCAGTGGCAGCTCACCACAGGTAAAATCCAGCTCTCTGTTCCCCACGATTCAGAACAGGATTTTGAGCTGAGCTACGGCGACGTGCTGTTGGTGAAAGGGGCACCGCAGGAGGTGGCTGGTCCGCTCAACCCCAACCAGTTCGATTACAGGGCTTATCTGGCCAACAAGAATATTTATCACCGCCATTACCTGCAATCGTTTCAGTTTCAGAAAATAGCTTCTGAACCTCCCAACCTTGTTTTATACCATAGCATTCGGCTACGGCGCTACCTCGATGCGTTACTGCGCGCACGTATAAACGAGCGCCGCGAGTATGGCATTTCCTCGGCGCTTATACTTGGCGTGAAAGACGATCTGGATAACAGCATCCGACAAGCCTATGCCGATACGGGTACCATGCATGTGCTGGCTGTTTCGGGGCTGCATGTCGGGCTTATTTTCGGGGTGCTTATGTTTGCACTAAAGTATTTCAGGCAACGGGTCGGGCAGCGCTGGCTGGGCGCCATACTTGTAATGGTTGTGCTATGGCTGTATGCCTTCATCACAGGCTTGTCGCCTTCGGTGCTGCGGGCAGTGCTTATGTTTAGCCTGGTAACGGTTGGGTTTGCGCTGCAAAGGCGCACCATAATCTATAATACTGTGGCGCTGGCAGCTTTGGTGCTTTTGTACATAAACCCATATAATTTGCTGGAAGTCGGGTTTCAGTTGTCTTTTTTAGCTGTACTCGGCATTGTGTACCTACAGCCAAGGCTTTATAAATTACTCGAGTTACGGAACCGCGTGCTGGATTTTGTATGGGAATACTTCACGATTGCCCTTGCTGCGCAGCTGGCTACTTTTCCGTTGGGCTTATTTTACTTCCATCAGTTTCCGGTATACTTCTGGCTGGCGAACATTATTGTGGTGCCGCTGGCTACGTTAGTGCTTTATTCCGGTATGATAGCATTGGTTTTAAATGCGGTTCCGGGGCTGGGCGGTTTGCTCTTCCAGGTGCATTTTTGGATGATCTGGTCGATGAACGAATTTAACCTCTGGATTCAGCGCTGGCCCGAGGCACTCATCAATGGCATTGATATTTCGCTTTTTCAAACATACCTACTCTATGCCTTGATGCTGGCAGTCATACTTTTTCTGGCCCTGAAGCGGCTCCGGTATTTTGCAATGGTCGTAGCGGCGGTAGCCATACTTGTGGTGCAGGAAGTTTGGGAGGGCATACGGCAAAAGGAGCAGCAGACTCTTGCCGTGTATAGTGTGCGAGGGGCAACCGGTATAGGCTTGGTGCAGGGGCAGCAGGCAGTCCTTTTGGCAGACTCAGCCTTAAGCCAGAACCCTGGCAACTATACGTTTAACGTACAGCCGCACCTTTGGCAGCTTGGGGTGCATCTACCTGAGTTTATATCGCTGGGAAATGCCGCGCGTATGCTAGCTCCTGTGCAAATACTTCCTGATAGCAACCAACTGCTGGTGTGGCAGGGGCAGCGCTGGCTTATACTTTCTCATGCGCCACAGTTGCAACCCAAAGCAGGCTTTGCAGTTGATTACCTGCTGCTGCGCCAAAACGTGCGGTTAAAGCCACAGGAACTGCAAACGTATACTTTCAAAAAATTGATTCTGGATGGATCCAGCGCACCATGGTACCGGCAGCGCCTGCATCAGCAACTGGATACACTAGGTATTTCATATTATGATGTGGCAGATTCAGGCGCATTTGTGCTTACAATAGAATAAACTAGCTGTAAGAAAAACTACATGCAAAAAAAATAGAAGCGGGAAGTAGAGAAAGGCCTATAAAAGCAAAAAGCAGCTTTCGCTGCCCCGGCCTAACTAATCAAAACAATCAGGTAAAAAGTGCGCACGGGGAGATTCGAACTCCCACACCCGAAGGCACCACCCCCTCAAGATGGCGTGTCTACCGATTTCACCACGTGCGCTGGTAAAAGGTGGATGCAAAAGTAAAGAGGCACGCTGACAAATGCAAAAGCAAAACATCAAAAATATACTTTATCTATACTTTAAAGCTAAATACTGCTTTGGCAGAACCTAAATATGGCTTGCGGGTGTTAGCACTAGGAAGGGAGCGAGTTGCCCGGCCAATATCCTGGAAGTATAAAGTTATAAAGCATAAGCGCAGGCTGTTCAGTAACTTGTGTAAACTGTTTGGGCTTTTATGGCATGGGCTTACATCGCAAAAGTTTAAGCCGATTCTTGAAGAGTATTTATGAGCATAGCAATACAAGGACTATCGAAAAAATTTGGGAAAAATACTGTACTGCAGCAGCTGGACCTGTCGATTGAGCAGGGGCAGATTTATTGCTTGCTAGGCAAAAACGGTGTGGGCAAAAGCACTTTCTTAAATTGCATTCTGGACCTTGTGCAGCCAGATAGCGGCAACATCACGCTTTTTGGCAAAGATTACCACCAACACCAGTTGGAGGTGAAGCAAAACCTTGGCGCGCTTTGCGAAGATAATCCACTGATCGAGGAGTTTACAGGCCTCGAGTACCTAAACTTTGTGGCCCGCCTCTATAAGCTTTCCGCCGCCGAAACCGAAGAGCGCATAACGAGCCTTGTCAACTATTTCTTCTCGAATAAACAGGCTTTGCATAAAAACATAGCTGGTTACTCCACCGGTATGAAAAAGAAAGTAGGCATAGCCGCCGCGATGCTTCATAAACCGCAGGTGCTCATACTTGACGAGCCCTTTACCGGCCTCGACCCAATTGCAGCGCAGCTGCTGGTGCAGCTTATCAGGAGTTATCGTGCTGCTAACCGCGTTATCCTGATTTCATCCCACGACCTAAACTATGTGGAAAAGATTGCCACGCACATTGGCGTTTTAAACGATGGACAACTGATGTATAACGGCTCAGTGCAGGAGTTTACCATGAACGGTGCCAACCTGATAGACCAGGCCCTTTTCCAACTGCTGCTGCCACACCACAACACCGAGACGAACCTCGACTGGATGCTAACCTAGTAAGTAATTGGAAGTTGAGAGTACTAGGGTTGTGAACCCATGGCTCCAAACGCTGACCTCATAACTCATTTAAATGGATCTTCTTGCTTTCTCCTGCCGCGCGCGCATACATAGTTTCTTTCGGTTTAAACGCACCCAACGCCTCTTGCTGATGGCATTTGGGCTGGCGGCTGCTGGCGTTTATAGCTGGCTGTTTGCATTTATGCTACGGCAAGCGGCACAGGGCGGCATCAGCCAGAGCGTGGATACGGTGCTAGAGTATACTAACCTGTTTATACTAGCTATTATCATTCTGAAGGGTTTTTTCCCGGCATACATTCCCAAGGTTAACCTGATACACCAGCTCTATCCGGTATCGGCCTTAGAGCGCTTCCGGACGGAGTTGCTGGTTGAGCTTATTTCTCCGTTGTATACTGTGCTGCTTTTTTTCCTGGGGCTGCTATTTATACTTTCGCCGGCCTATACAGTCCTGCACCTGATGCAGAGTGTACTGGTTATCCTGACGGCACATGTTACGCTGCGCTCGCTGCAGGTTTTTGTAGAACGTAAAATGCGCTGGCGCACGCTTAACCTTTATTCGTCGGTGGTGATGGCCGGTGCTTTTATTGCACTGCAAGCGCGGGCACCTATGTTTATGCCTGCTACCGAGTGGCTGATGCTTGTGGTGCACATGGCCTCGCTTGGCGCATTGGTTACGGCAGATTTCTTTCTGGAGAAAGCTGCCGCCGAGCCTCGGCGCAAGACCATTAATTACAGCAGCGATGCCCGCCGTAGCCTAGGCTGGCGCTTGTTCAAAAACCATAAGCAAGCCCGCCAAATGCTCTTATTCGGTTTTTCTTTTAAAACGATCATACTTGCGGCCGATGCCTTTGCCTTTGTGAAAAAAGGCGGCCATATCTTCGATGACATTGTAACGCTCTGGTTGTTTGTGGGCCCGCTGGTGGTTTTCTCCTATGTGTTTAACAACGTGTGGGGCTTTTACCGCAACCTGTGGCTAACAGTGGAGCGCTCCAGCGGCTCTGTCAAAGGACTGATCAGTGCCACCTGGCTTGCTCTGCGCTTGCCTCTGATGCTGGATGCCATAATTACCTTTGTGTATGTAGCGATCTTTAACCACACGGATGCTTTCTTTATCGTGATGATGTATCTGGCCGGGGTGCTGCTCATGACGCCGCTAAGTATAATTGCCTCGGTGGTGGGGCCAAAAACGGTATCGGGTGGGCTGTTCAGCTTTAGTGCCAAGTCATCATACCTGTTTAACGTCATCTCTATTGCCCTGTTTAGCCTGCTTTTGCTACCCCTGCTGCACCCGCTGTTGTACCTTATATATCCTGTGCTGCTAGGGGGTGTGTTTTTCGCGCTTGCCGCCGTTCTGAAAGAGTATCCGAGGTATAAGTATAAACTATTCGAAACGCATTTTAAGTCCGAAGCCTGATAGGTTAGATTTCCGGCAAGTATGGATTTTACTGTTTGATGATCATGCCGTCGCTCATCTCGATGGTGCGGTCCGAGTTATCGGCAAAATCGGTGTCGTGGGTAACGGCAATAATGGTTTGGTTGTAGCTGCGCGATAGCTCTTTCAGGATGTCGAAGACGATCTGGCTGTTGGATTTGTCTAGGTTGCCTGTTGGCTCGTCGCCCATGATTACGGCCGGGTCGTTGATGAGGGCACGGGCAATGGCAACGCGCTGCTGCTGCCCCCCAGATAGCTTATTGGTGGGTTTCAGGGCTTGCTCGTGCACATCCAGCAGGCGCAGCTTCTCGTAGGCTCGCTCCTCAATCTCCTTGCGAGTATACTTTCCTAGCTTCATGGCGGGCAGCATCACGTTTTTTATCGCCGAAAACTCAGGCAGCAGGTAATGAAACTGAAAGACGAAGCCGATGTGCTCGTTCCGGAATTTGGCTAGCTGGTTCTGCGGCAAGCCCGTAAGCTGTTGGCCGTTTATCTCCAGTGTGCCCTCATACGCTGTATCCATGGTAGAAAGTATGTAAAGCAGTGTGCTTTTGCCGCATCCCGATTTGCCCACGATCGTCAGGAATTCACCCGCGTTTATCTCAAAGTCGATGTCCTTCAGCACATGGAACTTTACAGGTTCCAGAAAGTACTTATTTATCTGGCTGGTTCTGAGGATCGTTTTCATACTTAGCCTCTTAATATACTGACGGGGTCAACCTTGGAGGCGCGCTTAGCCGGGAAGTAACCCGCCAGCACTGTGGTAAGTATGCCAAACACAATGCCCGACACATAAAACCAAGGATTAAAGTTGACCGGAAAGGTATCGATGGCGAGAAAATCTCCGGTTTCGAATGGGGTAATGGATAGCAGGTAGGAGAGGGCATAGCCTATCAGCAGGCCCGCTGTGCCTCCAATGGCGCCAATAACAATTGCCTGTAGCAAAAACATCTGCACAATGTCGTGGCCATCAAAACCGGTTGCCTTAAGTATGGCGATGTCTTTCATTTTGTCGTAGATCGTCATGCTCATGATGTTATAAATGCCAAAGCCGGCCACTATCAGCAGGGTCGTTACCACCACAGAAGTCATCACGTTTCGGATTGTGAAGCTGACGAGGATACTGGCGTTGGCCGTTTCCCAGTCTTCGGCTTTGTAGCCATAGGTGTTCTGCAGGCGCTTGGCAAGCGGCCTGGCCTGCTCCAGGTCGGTAAGTTTAATGTGCAGGTCTGTGATGTAACGCGGGTCTTCTTGCAGCACTTTTTGTACCGTGGAGAGGTTGGCATAGCTGCGCACATTATCTATCTCGCCGATACCCACCTGATAGGTGCCCACCACCTTTACCAGGATAGTATGACCTTTGGGTGTGGTTACGCTCACGCGGTTGCCGATGGTTACATTCAGCTTCTCGGCCAATCCCTTGCCCATCAGCACCCCATCCGATGAAGAGAGCAGCGCCTCTAGGGAGCCTGATTTAAGCTTGGTTTTGATATCGTAGAGCGCATCCTCATCCAGAATGTTCACGCCGGTGAGTATGCCTGTAAGCTCGGAAGGGCCGTAGTTGTAAAAAACCTGTGAAGTGAGTTGTGGCGACACGCCCAGCACAGCTGGCTCCCGCCTAACCCGCTCGGCAATGCGCAGGCCGTTCTTTAGGTTCAGTTTTTCGTCTTTCGGTTTTTGATGATATACCACATTCATGCGGCCCTCACCGCTCTTTACCTCATCAAGTATACTTCGTCGGTTAGTTTCGATGTCGTTGTAAATGCGGATGTGCGGCGTAGCGGTGAGCATAGTGTCTTCCAGGAACTTGTTTACGCCGGTCATGAAACTGATCATAACAATGAACATGGCAATACCGAAGGTAACGCCAAGCGAGGCAATCACCGTTTGCCGTATCTTGGCCAGCAAGTGCGTTTTAGCGATATTTGCAGCCAGCCCCAGTGCCATGCTTAGCGCTGTTTAATGGTTGTATTCTTATCAATGCCGCCACGTATCTCCACTAGGTCAAAGTTCTCCACGCCTTTCTGTATTCTTACCTTCTCCAGGTCTTTGCCGCGCTCCACCCACACGCTGTCCTGGCCTACCAAGTATGATTTCGGGATGGTAAGCACGCTGTCGCGCTCGCTGATGATGATGTTGGCCTCTATGTTGAGGCCGTAGAATATCTCTGGCTTCTCGCCGGTAAACTTCGCATCAACACGAAAGGACTGATCTTCTGATATCAGTCTGGGGTATACTTTGGTAACGCTCGCCTCGAACACCTGATCGGGGTACAAATCTATTCTTACTAAAACCTGGTGCCCTGCGCGCACACGGGCAATATCTAACTCATCCACGAGCAGGCGCATGTACATGTTGCCGGCATCGCCGAGCAGTGCCACAGGCTCGTTGCGACGCACCAGTTCTCCGGGCTCCTTGTACAAGTCATACACACGGCCATTAATGCGGCTTGCGATGGCGTAATTGGCTTTGTCTTCTGCGCTGATACGGTACTGGCTCTCGGCGTTCTTCAGGGCAAGGTATAGTTGGCTGCGCGTGTGCCTGTAAGTGCTCTGGAGGGCCTCGAAATCTTTCTTTGATAGGGTGTAGGTAAGCTCCCGTTGGTCGAACTGGGCCTGCGAGGTGGCGTTGGCGCGAAGCATGTTACGGTAGCGTATGTAATTTATGGAGTCGTTCTGCATTTTGGTTTTGGCTGCCGCCAGTTTTGCCTGCAGCTCGCGGAGCACTGGCGAGTTGGAGCTGTAGTTTTCGCGGGCCTCTCGATAGGCTTCAGCGGCAGATTCCAGGCGGGCATCCTGTACTTCGCTCTTTACCCGCATAAGCTCCTGGCCTTCGCGCACGGTATCGCCCTCGCTTACAAGTATGGCCGTGATTATGCCATCAGCGTTGGCCGAGAGTTGGTACTCATTGTCGGGCAGGATCTTTCCAGAGGCGTACACAGCCTCGGTCAGCTGCCGGTAGGCTGGCTGCGTAGAGGGTGCCCTATCCCCGCAGGCGCTTAGGAGCAAACTAAAGTAAAGCAGCAGCTTTGAAGCTGATCGCATAAGGCTTTGTGTTAAGAGTAGCAGTTGCTACAACGACTGGGGTGTTACACAATAAATAAACAGTCTGTATAACCTGTGTACTAAGTAGATAGGGCGCAGGTTGCTGGTAGTCTTGCCCAAGGCTTCTAAAAATAACCTGCTCACGTGCTTAAGGAGCACACCCATGTGATAGGGTTAAACTGTTATGGTATTTTTTTCGTGAATTATAGTATATTAGGTTGCTAAAGCAATGTGAAATAAACTTTGAAGCATGCTATATTATCTGGTGTATAAAAGCGAAGCTGTTTCTGGTATTACAGCTGCAGATCTCGAAAGTATATTGCAGGTAAGCCTATGTCACAACAAACGAGATGACTTGACAGGTTTGCTCTTGTTTATCGAGGGAACTTTCATGCAGCTGTTGGAGGGCAGGGAAGGGGCCGTAAAAGACACAATGCAGCGAATTTTAGTCGACACCAGGCACCGCCACATAGAAATACTCACACAAGCACCCTTGCAGCAACGGAATTTCCCGGACTGGAGTATGGGGCTCCGCTCGATTACCTTTACAGAACTTTCTAAAAAAACCGGTTTCCGCGACCTCGACTCAAGTTTGTTCTTGAATGTCCATATCGGGAACTCATCGCACCCGGCGCTTCAAATTTTAAAGGCATTCTATGAACCTGAGGTAAGCGACTATTGAGCAAGGCGAAAGTCTGCTAGGCAAAGATATTGGGAAGCGGGTATAGAATTGTGTCGAATAAAAAAAGCCACTCGGTTAAGAGTGGCTTTTCGTTGTGATCCCGCTGGGATTCGAACCCAGGACCCATACATTAAAAGTGTATTGCTCTACCAGCTGAGCTACAGAATCGTTTTTTTATTGTTGTTTGGGAGGGCAAAATTAAGAGCTTTATTTTAAATCGCAAAATTTATTTCAGCTTTTTTCTCTCCTTGTTAAGAGGAAATAAAAAGCCTTCGATTTAAAAGGCTTTTTATTTCGCTTGTGATCCCGCTGGGATTCGAACCCAGGACCCATACATTAAAAGTGTATTGCTCTACCAGCTGAGCTACAGAATCGGTTTATTTCTTAACTTGCGTTCTCAAGGCGTTCCCCTGAATTGCGATGCAAAAGTAACAGCTAAGATTTTAAATGCAAAACATCTTGTCCAAAATATCTGCTTTTCTGATTATTTTTTTGGCCATTCTGGCAGAACCGGCTTATGCTCAGGCAGATAATTTAACACTGGCTAAAGCAGATTCTTTGTTCCAGAAACAGCATTACACCGATGCTTTTGTGCTTTACGAAACTATTCTGCAAAAGCAGGAGCACTACTCGCCTCAGATGCTGCTGAAGATGGCCTACATAAAAGAAGGCTTGCGCGACTATACCGGCGCGATGTACTACCTCCACCTTTTTTATACCAAGGAGCCCAGCCGATCCACGCTAAAAAAAATGGAGGAGTTGGCGCAGGCACACCGCTTGCAGGGCTATGAGTATAACGACCTGCAGTTCTTTAAAACCCAGTTCAGCAAGCATTACATGCGTATTCTGGAGTTGCTGCTGCTAGCTGCTGTTATTGCGGTTACGGTGATGTTCATTAGTTGGCGCAGGGGGCACCAGTTTGGCAAGCCATATAAGCTTGGGTTCACGCTGTATCTGCTGTTTATACTTTACTACATTAATTTCCTGACGCTGGGGCAGGAGGGCATTATCAAGGCAAGCCATGTAGCCATTATGTCTGCGCCTTCTGCTGGAGCAAACTGGCTGGCTACGGCCTCTGAGGGGCATAAGGTACCCATTACCGGGCAGCAGGATATCTGGTACGAGATAAAGTGGAAAGGGGAGAAGGCTTACATCCGCAAAAGCAATGTGCTGGAGCTGCCTTAATGTTACTTGTTGATTGCTTGTTGTCGATTGTTTTCAGGCTAACCACAACAATCAACAATAAGCAACCAGCAAGTAAATTTACTTCTTAAGCGGCGAGTCTTTTTCTTTGGCCATGTGGTTGAAAACCAGCTTATCGGTGAGGCCAGGCAGCCACTTGTTGAGGAACACAGTGAGTTTGCCCTGGAAGGTCATGACTAGGTCGCGCTTACGTTTCTTGGTGGCTTTCAGGATGCGGTCTGCTACTTCTTCAGCAGTCATCATGTCTCCTTCCTCGCGCGGCGATTCGCCTTGCTGGGAGCCGTTGGCAGCCAAGGCCGTGTTACGAATGTTAGAGGCCGTGAAGCCAGGGCAAGCAACCATCACGTGTACGCCTTTGTGCAAGAGCTCGGTGCGCAGCGTTTCCAGGAAGCCGTGCATGGCAAACTTAGAGGCAGAGTAACCTGTGCGGGCTGGCAAGCCACGGTACCCGGCTATGGAAGAAATGCCGATAACCGAGCCTTTGGTTTCGAGGATGTAAGGCAGCGCATACTTAGTGGCATACACTGTGCCCCAGAAATTAATATCCATCAGCTTGCGGATCACGTCCAGGTCAAGGTCCTCGAACAGGGCGCGCATCGAGATGCCGGCGTTATTGATCAGCACATCCAGTTTGCCATACTTTTGGACCGTTGCCTGCACCATTTCCTGGCATTGCTGCTCTACGCTAACATCGGCTTTTACGGCCAGGTTGTCGATGCCTGCCGCTGCTAGTTCCTGGCTTGTGGCATCCAGGTTTTGCTGGTTACGTCCCGATACTACAACTTTTGCTCCCTCGCGGCCAAAGGCGAAGGCCAGCGCTTTTCCTATACCTGAGGTGCCGCCGGTAATCAGCACTACTTTATCTTTCATCTTGTTTATACTTTCATCTGCAATAATTTGGTGCAAAGATAAAGTTAATGGTTGATTGTTGAATGGTTAAATTGTTGAGTGGATGAATGTACGGTCTCGCTTTGACCTTCAGCATGCTTTCAGTGGCAAGTATAGTGCGCCCTTGTGTTCTCATAAACCAATGACATAATGTAAACTTACCGCTCAGCTGCAGACAAGATACAAGGTGTTCCACCGCTACATTGCCATAGGCCATCAACGATTAACCAATAACTGGCAACCAAGCACCTGTATCTACTGAGATTTTTGTAATTTTGCGCCACTGTGAGAAATAAGAGCAAGAAGAAGAAATTCGAGATACTCGAGCAAGTTAAGATCGAGGACATGGTGGCCGAGGGGAAATGCCTTGCGCGCCATGATAACATGGTGATTTTTGTGGCTGGCGTAGCTCCCGGCGATGTGGTGGACCTGCGCATTACCCGCAAAAAGAAAAGCTTTCTGGAGGCTGAGCCTGTTCACTTCCATGAGTTGTCGGAGCTGCGCGTGCAGCCGTTTTGCGAGCACTTTGGTACCTGCGGGGGCTGTAAGTGGCAGCACATCGGCTACGATACGCAGTTATACTTTAAGCAAAAGCAGGTGAAGGATAACCTGGAGCGCATTGGTAAGGTGCCGTTGCCGGAGTTTGACCCTATACTTGGCTCAGAGAAAACCCGTTATTACCGCAACAAACTGGAGTATACTTTCTCTAACACAAGCTGGCTGACCAAGGAGCAAATTCAGTCGGGGCAGGAGTTCGACCGCGACGCGCTGGGTTTCCACATCCCTGGCCGTTTCGATAAGATCCTCGACATTAAGCATTGCTACCTACAGCCAGACCCGTCGAATGCCATTCGTTTGGAGGTGCGTAAGTATGCCAAGGAGCATAACCTACCGTTTTTCGACATCGTGAAGCAGGTTGGGTATATGCGTAACCTTATCATCCGGACCGCAAATACCGGCGAGCTGATGGTGATTGTGCAGGTGTATGAGGACAGGCCAGAGGAAATGCAGGCACTAATGGAGCACCTGGCTGTTACGTTCCCAGAAATTACTTCGCTGCAGTATGTGGTGAACGCTAAAGGCAACGAAACCTTCCACGATCTGGAGGTGATTTGCTACAAGGGCTTGCCGTATATACACGAGGAAATGGAAGGCATTAAGTTCAGGGTTGGGCCAAAGTCTTTCTACCAGACCAATGCCGATCAAGCCTACGAGCTGTACAAGAGAACGCGCGAACTGGCTAACCTAACCGGCAATGAACTGGTATACGACCTGTACACTGGGGCCGGCACCATCGCCAACTTTGTAGCTAAGCAGGCCCGTGAAGTGATTGGTATTGAGTATGTGCCGAGCGCCATCGAGGATGCCAAAATCAATTCACAGATCAACAATATTACCAACACGACCTTCTATGCCGGCGACATGAAGGATATACTTTCGGATGAGTTGATTGCAAGGCACGGCAGACCGGAGGTCGTAATCACGGACCCGCCGCGCGCCGGCATGCACGAGGATGTGGTGCAAAAGCTGCTGCAGGTGCACCCGAACCGCATTGTGTACGTAAGCTGCAACCCGGCCACGCAAGCCCGCGACATTGAGTGGCTATCCGAGAAGTATGACGTAACCCGTGTGCAACCCGTGGACATGTTCCCGCAAACGCACCACGTAGAAAATATAGTATTGTTAACAGCTAAATAGAAAAGCGTACTTCGTAACACGTATCAAGTATCACGAGCTCTTCTCAGAAAGAGGAACTTTATACTTGCTATAGAGAAAACCTGAGCAAGTATAAAGTTGAAATACACAGTATAGATTATAATCGTGCTACCTGATACGTGCTACGCGATACGTAAAAATAAATATGGAAAACGATCCGGAACTGAACGGTAAATACCTAGGCACCATTTCAAAGGACTTTGTAGTGGTAGCCGAGACGCTGAAGGAGGCATCGTACCAGGTGCGCAAGCGTCAGATTTCTGAATACCCGATTTTTGTGTTTAGCCGCACACAGGTGCCCGTTGGCTCTGTGTTTTTGGCGAAAGAGGAGGTAGCCCTGGAGTGGCACATCAACGCCTCTTACCTGGAGGACTTCGTGAACCGGCAATTAATCGCGGATGATAAAATAGAGGAGTTCAGAGCCGCTTACAAAGACCCCGACGAGTTTTGCTGCCTCTTTGTGGTAGACGGCGAGTTTCAGAACTTCGTGTTTATACCTTTCCCGGAAGATTGATTGCGTAGCACGTAGTACGTATCAAGTAGCACGACAATAATAAAAACAGAAGAGGAGCACAATTTTGTGCTCCTCTTCTGTTTACAGTCTATCCAATTTAATGTCGTGATACGTGATACGAGATACGCCAATCTTAAAAATGGCTCCATCCCTGGGCTTTCAGCGGGAACACCTGTCCGGATTTGGTGGCCAGGTTTACGCCTTCGCTTTCTTCGGTGATGTTGCCGATGATGGTAATGTCCGGGTGGTTCTTTAGCTCATCGTAAGCGGCAAGCGGAACCGTGAAAAGCAACTCATAGTCTTCACCACCATTCATGATGCAGGTAAGCGGGTCGATGTTAAATTCAACGGCGGTTTCCAGCATCTGTGGGTCAGCAGGCAGGTTGTCTTTGTATACCACAGCGCCTACGCCCGACTGGCTGCAGATATGGAACAGCTCTGAGGCCAGCCCGTCAGAAATATCGATCATGGCTGTTGGTTGTATGCCGCGCTCCTTCAGGTCGTAGATCACGTCCATGCGTGCCTCAGGCCTTAACTGGCGACCCACAATGTATTGTTTCTCGTCGAGCTCCGGCTGCATTTCAGGGTTTGCCATAAATGCCTGCTTCTCACGCTCGAGTATCTGCAAGCCCATGTATGCAGCACCCAGATCGCCGGTAACGCATACTAAGTCATTTACTTTTGCACCATTGCGGTATACTATCTCTTCGGGTTTAGCCTCTCCGATAGCTGTCACACTGATCACCAGGCCTGCCCTGGAAGAGGTGGTATCGCCACCTACAAGGTCCACCTTGTAGCTCTCGCAGGCCAGCCGGATGCCCTCGTAAAGCTCTTCAACGGCCTCTACGGTAAAGCGCGCGCCAACCGCAATGTTCACCGTAATTTGCGTAGGCTTGGCGTTCATGGCGGCAATGTCGGAAACGTTTACGGCCACGGCTTTATAGCCCAGGTGCTTCAGGGGGCAGAAGGTCAGGTCGAAGTGCACGCTCTCCAGCAGCATATCCGACGATACAACTACCTGCTTTTCCTGTGGCGCCAACACTGCCGCATCATCCCCGATCCCTTTGATAGTAGAATTATTGCGCAGCTCAATTTTCTCTTTAATTTTCCGGATAAGGCCGAATTCGCCTACCGCACTAAGTGGAGTATATTCGCTCATACTTAAAATCAGTTTACAAAGTGCAAAGATACAAAATAAGAAACAGAGGTGATGACTTCGGTACGTTGGCTTGCGCTAAAATGAAAACGGGCCGCATTGCAGGCGGCCCGTTTGTAGTATCACGTGTGATTTATACTTATACCCATGCCGTAGCTGCCACCACGGGCGTACCTTTCCAGCACAAAGTATAACCGGCACCGTTTGGCTGCAACGAGAAGTTAGGGTGCAGTTCCAGCGCCTGGTGTATGTCTTTAGGTTTGATCAGGTGGTCTGCGGGAGCAAAGCCATTGCGGGCAAGGCGCTGCCGCCAGGCCTCGTGGCGCTCGTGGCGCTCTACGCGTTGCGATCCCTCACAAGATATCACATTGATGATCTCACGGCCAAAAAACTCCTGCTCAATAACCTGGCGCTCAGGCATAAAGCGTGGTAGTAAAGTGTCCAGAGCATCAAAAACAGTGTAATAATGCCGCAGCGATTCGCGCAGGCGAGGCAAAAAGTTTAGCTTGTTATGCTCAGAGTCCGGCTCGGTTAGCGTAACGATAGCGGGTTTAAGGGCTTTAACCTGTTGCAATACTTTGTCGCGGTAGTCCACCTCGCCTTGCAGCTTATCTGGCAAATGATGAAGCGTAAAGGTTGAGTTCACAACAAGCGTCTCGGTAGGGGAGAAGTATAAATCCTGCAGCGTTACGTCTTCCAGGCGCTTTGCCAGGCACGAGTAATGAAACTCCAAGCCTAAGCGTGCGGCATGTTGCTGCAGCATACAGCCGGCCTGGCGCAGGCGTGCATCAGGCGTGCCCGTGCTTGCCGGAATATCCACGCCGGTTATACTTATTTTAGGGGCTTTGCCGGGGCGGGCTGCCAATACATCAAGCAAATGTAGCCACTGCAAGCCGCTGCCGATACCCAAGTCCAATATATGAATGTCGTTAGACTGCTCTGTAGCCTTGGCAATAGCCAGATTCCCGAACAAGTGCCCAAACGTAACGAGTGGCGTCGATTTCACCAACACGTTGAACGCTGAGATCATGTCGGTTTCGCCATAGGTGCTGCTATACAGGTTGCCGGCGTGTTCGTTGCCCTCCGGGCCAAGGCAGGCGCTGAAGGCACGCGCAAAGGCAAGTGCAATACGCTCGGCGGCAGTACCAATGCTATTGGCTGTTTCGGCAAGATCTGCAACGGCGGCAAGCCCCTGAAACACGTCTTCTATATTTGGTAGTTGATAACCTGTCTCAAGTATCTGTGCAAGTGCTTTGTCGGGCCAGATTTGGGCAGGTGCAAGTATGTCGTTGAGCTTCTCGTGGAGGTGTTGCTGGTTCTCGTGGGTGCCTACCGTGATTCTGAAATGAAATTTACTGTCCATTTCGCGCACGCGGATGCCATACTGGGCCAGGCCCGCCACTACTCCGGCAGCCGGAACACCTGCATCAACATAAAGAAAATTACCCTCTGAAGGCCACCACTGCACACCGCATGCATCCAGTAGTTGCTGCAAATGCGCTTTGCTTATAAGCGTTTCAGATACAGTATGGTTTAAATGCTCCTGATCTTCAAGGGCAGCCAGAGCGGCCATTTGAGCAAATTGATTTACATTGTAGGGCAGCTTTACGGTAAGAATCTTCTGTACCAGCTGCTCTTGGGCCACCAGGTAGCCAACACGTAGAGCAGCAAGGCCATAAGCTTTAGAGAATGTTCGTAGCACAACAAGATTTGGATATTGGCTTAGGTAAGCCATCCCATCTGTAAAATCCGGGGCAGTGGTATACTCCACGTAAGCTTCGTCCAGCACCAGAAGCACCTGCGGCGGAACCTCCTGTAACAGGCGCTCTAGTTGTGGCTGCGTCAGGTAGTTACCAGTGGGGTTGTTGGGGTTAGCCAAGAAAATTATACGTGTTTTCTCGTCAATCTGCTGCAGGAGGCACTCTATCTCAAGCTCATGCTTGCTGTTGAGTGGGGCAGTTTTGTAATGCACTCCCAATGCCTCTGCCTCGAGCCGGTAAAGCGGGTAGGTTGGCATTACGGATACAATGTTGCTATCGGGGTGTGGTTTACAAATAGCTCTTACCAGCAGCGAGATAAGCTCCGCAGACCCACTGCCAATTGCAACCTGAGAAGGATTTACGGCAAGGCGTGCAGCAATTGCCGAAGAGAGTGCCGAAGCATCCGGGTTGGGGTAAGTATGTGTAAAGGTGATGGCATGCTGAAGGGCATCGGCTACCTTAGCCGAGATCCCGAAAAGATTTTCGTTTGTGGAGCCATTGTAATGTAACTGGGCGGATGTTTCCATAAAAGTAAAAGACGTAGAATTGGAGCAGTTTATACGGGTTGATTTCAAGTGCCCAATATATATAAATATTGTCTGCAATGTATGAACACTATGTCGTTTATTTCATTTTACAATGAAATAATGTGCTCAGGAGTTGTGACATGCCAGTTTTAGCATAAAATAATTATCTCTGTCGGAAACTAAATGCATGTTGTGTTTGTACATTAAATGTATGTACATTAAATTGCGTCTCTAGCTCATAGCTTAAACACGTAATAAGGTAAGAGGTTTAATTAACAAGACATGAATACACCTACAGAAGATACTATAGCCATACATAATTTAATAGAGCGGCGCTGGAGCCCAAGAGCGTTTCGAGACGAAAGCATAAGTGAAGCCCAACTTGCTACGCTATTTGAAGCTGCGCGTTGGGCACCTTCTGCCATGAACGAGCAGCCCTAGCGATTTATTTATGCTACAAAGGATGACAAGGGGAAATTTGAGCGTTTGTTTGGTTGCCTGCTGGAAGGGAACAGTTGGGCCAAGAATGCCGGTGCACTCTTTGTTACAGTGGCCAAAATACATTACGACCTGAACGGGAAACCGAATAAGCACGCCTGGCACGATGTGGGGCTAGCAACTGGCAACCTGCTGCTCCAGGCTACGGACCTGGGCTTGCATGTGCACCTGATGGGTGGCTTCGACGTGAGTAAGGCGCACGAGGCGCTGGGCATTCCAGACGGTTACGAAGCTGTATCGATGGGGGCAATAGGCTATGTTGGCGACCCGGATTCGCTTCCGGAAAACCTGAAGGCGCGCGAACTGGCAAAACGAAGCCGCAAGCCACTCGAAGAAATGGCATTTAAAGGGCAATGGCCACAAAACGACTCTGGCAACCAAGTATAAAACTATGAGCAAGAAAATAATCCATAAAGCAGATACGCGCGGGCATGCCAACCACGGCTGGTTAAACTCACACCATACGTTTAGCTTCGCAAGGTACTATAATCCGGAGCGTATGGGTTTTGGCCTGCTGCGCGTGCTAAACGATGATATTGTAGCGCCGGGCATGGGCTTTGGCACGCACCCCCACGATAATATGGAGATTGTGTCGATACCCCTGAAAGGCGCGCTTGCCCACCAAGACAGCACCGGCACCAGCGAAGTGATCGAGACGAACGAAGTGCAGATCATGTCGGCAGGTAGCGGACTGACGCACTCCGAATTTAACGCATCTAAAACAGAACCTGTAAACTTTTTGCAGATCTGGGTGTTTCCTAAAGAGCAGAGCATCCAGCCAAGGTATGAGCAAAAGGCGTACAAGCCGGAAGACCGGCAAAACAAGCTACAAACCGTAATTTCCCCGGAAAAAGGAAGTGATGCCCTTTGGATTAACCAGGATGCCTGGTTTACGCTTGGGAGTTTAAAAGCCGGTTTTTCGGAAGATTACCAACTGCATAAACGAGGTAATGGGGTTTATGCTTTTGTGCTGGAAGGGGAAGTTGAGATTGACGGCGAAAAACTTGAAAAGCGAGATGGCATGGGCATTAGCGATGCCGATTGGGTAAGTATAAAATCCTCGGCTGATGCAGAACTGCTGTTAATAGAAATTCCGATGAAATAAAGATAGTAATTGTGTTTAGTGATTGATGAAGAAAGGACCCTGGCGCTTGCCAGGGTTTTTCTTTTAGCGGAGGTGGCGCATCACGGCAAAGGGCAGCGGGGCCCATAATCCTGTTTTAAAGCCCATTTGCTTCAGTCCATTATTTACCCAATTATTGCAATTATTAAGTATATAGAACCTGCCGTGCGCTTCATAAAATGTATCCTGCGGCGTATAGCCAGACCCTGGAATATGCTTGAATTGCCCCTGCTGCTGCACAAACGATGCTTCAATATAATGAATCAGCTGTAGGTATTGCTTTGGGGAGATATATACCGGCTGCTGTCGTTTAGTGGGTATCAGTTTATGTTTGATATACTCTACATGCATGGCGGCTCGGGTGGGCCAGAGCGCTGCAGTAAGAGCCACTGATGGGGTAAGGTCGGTCCAGGAAGGTGTTTCCATGTAAAAGCGGCGGTCGCCCCAGCCAAAGGCGATGTACTGATAACTGCTATCGATGCCCTCAAACTGATGTAAGGGCAGCTTAGTGCGCCAGTCGATGTATGAGGTTGCCACCGGCACCACGATATCTGTATGCACACCGTTGGAGGTAACAAATATCTCCAGTTGGTTTTGCTGGGCAGGGGGCTGCGCAAAGCCGCTATTCACCGGGATGCTGCTTAGCACAAAGGCAGTAACTACAAAAGCAAGCATTAGGCCAGCAACTATAAGTAGCGCCCAGCTAACAACCCGAATCATTTTGAGAAATACGCCTTGCATACTTTGCTTTTACGCGACTAGCGAATAAAAAACAAAACCCGGCGCAAAACGCCGGGTCTGAGTGTAGCTTAGTTAGTTTAGTTTCTCTTCAATTATCGCCCGAATGCCTTCTTGCCGTCAGTTTAAATTCAGTTGGTGTCACCTAAAAGCTGAGTCGAGAAAAAGCTGAACGCTATAAGGCATGGCCTAAAGCCATAACATGGAATTTGTTTTCTGTAGGGGATAGGGCGATTGGAAACCCAAATCGGGTTTCGGGTGCAAAGCTACTAAAAATTTCACAATTGTTTAAACATCTTTGAAACAAAGTATAAGCGGCGAATAAGACAAACAATGGCGCCAAATGATGCCATTGTTTGTCTTATTCGCCTTTTTTGTCCAGATTGTGTATAAAATAAGCACATCATTCATTTAACATCTAATCATACATGATATTTACACCGCTGAAGCGCATGGCCGCTTTGATGTTGGTTCTACTTAACGTGCAGCTGGCTGTGGCGCAGCAGGCATTGCAGTCGCCGGCTGAGTTCCTGGGCTACGAGCTGGGGGAGCAGTTTACCACGCAAAACCGCATCCTGGATTATGTGAAATATGTTGCCGCGCAAGCTCCCAACCGGGTAAAGCTGCAGGAGTATGGCCGCACCTATGAAAACCGCCCCCTGATGCTGGCCTTCGTAGCTTCTGACGAAAATTTGCCCCGCCTGGAGCAAATCCGGGAGAACAACCTGCGCCAGGCCCAGCTAGTAACAGGGCAGGTGCAGGGCAACCAGCCTGCTATTGCCTGGCTCAGCTACAACGTGCACGGCAATGAATCGGTAAGCTCGGAGTCGGTGATGCAGGTGCTGTATGACCTGGTAAACCCAAGCAATGCCCAAAGTAAGCAGTGGCTGCAGAACACGGTGGTTATACTTGACCCGATGGTAAACCCTGACGGCCGTGAGCGCTATGTGCAGTGGTACCAGCAGGCATCTAACCGCGGCGGTAACGCCTCGCCTTATGCCTGGGAGCATTACGAGCCGTGGCCGGGCGGCAGGCCAAACCACTATTACTTCGACCTTAACCGCGATTGGGCCTGGCAAACACAAGTAGAGTCTCAGGAAAGGTTAAAAGTATACAACAACTGGCTGCCTCAGGTACACGCCGATTTCCATGAGATGGGTGTGGAGTCTCCGTACTATTTCTCGCCGGCGGCTAAACCTTTCCATGAGAGCATTACACCTTGGCAGCGCCAGTTCCAAAATACCATTGGCGAGTACAACCGCCAGTATTTCGATAAAAATAACTGGTTATACTTCACCCGCGAAAGTTTCGACCTTTTTTACCCGAGCTACGGCGATACCTGGCCAACCTATAACGGTGCCATTGGCATGACCTATGAGCAGGGCGGCTCTGGCCGGGCCGGTTTGGCGTACAAGAAACAGGATGGCGATACGCTTACCCTGCACGACCGCATTGCGCACCACGTGGCGGCCAGCAAAGCAACCATTCAAGCCACGTCCGAGAAAGCCGACCAACTGAAGCAGGAGTTCAGGAAATATTATGACAGCAGCCTCAAGAACCCAGAGGGCAACTATAAATCCTTTGTGATAAAGAGCAGTAGCGGCAGCATTGGAAACTTGCGCATGTTAACCGATTACCTGGGCCAGCAAGGCATTGCCTATGGCTACGCGGGCAAATCAAACTCCGTGAAAGGCTATAATTACAGCAATGGCAAAACCGAAAGTATAAAGCTGGCACCAGAGGATGTGGTTATCAGCATGTATCAGCCAAAATCGATTTTGGTAAAAGTGCTTTTCGAGCCGAATGCCAGCCTCGAGGACTCCCTGACCTATGACATTACGTCCTGGTCGTTGCCGTATGCTTACGGCGTGCAGGCCTATGCCGTGAGAGGGAAAGTGGACATGAGCCAGACCAAGCCTGCTACAGAAAGCACCAGCATCACGATTGAAAAACCATACGCCTACCTGGCACCTTGGCACAGCCTGCAAGACTTGAAGTTTACAACCAAGTTGATGGAAAAAGGTGTGAAGGTGCGCATGGCCGAGCGCCCTTTCGAGATTGATGGCACCAAGTATGAACCGGGCACCGTAATCATCACCCGCACCGGAAACGAGCGCATGGGTGGTGCCTTTGACAGCACGGTTCGCAGCCTTGCCCAACAGTTTAACGTGCAGCTTGGCGCCACCACCACAGGCTTTGTAACTAGCGGCGCAGACTTTGGCTCTGGCAACGTGCGCTCCCTGAAAATGCCAAAAGTGGCCCTCATGTCGGGTGAGGGTATATCACCGTATGGTTTCGGAGAAGTATGGCACTTCTTTGAGCAGCAGATAAATTACCCAGTCACGGTGCTGAACACCTCATACTTTAGCCAGGTGCCGCTGCATGAGTTTGACGTCCTGATTTTACCGTCTGGGTTTTACGGAAACGTGCTGGATGAGAAAACGCTGGAGAAAGTGCAGGATTGGGTGCGCAGCGGTGGCAAACTGATCGCCCTGGAAAGCGCCATGAGTTACCTGGCTGGCAAAAAAGGCTTCGAGCTGAAGCGCAAATCAGATGCTGAGCAGGACAAAGAGAAAGGCAACGGCAAGGAAAAAGACCCTTATAAAAACCTGCGTGCGTATGCAAACCGTGAACGAGCAGCCCTGGATAGCGAAGTGCAAGGCAGCATATTCCGCATAGACCTGGATAAAACGCACCCGCTGGCCTTTGGCTATAGCGACAATTACTTTGCCTTGGTTCGTTCTTCTAACGCCTTTGAGTTTTTAGCGGATGGCTGGAACGTAGGCGTGCTCAAGAAGGATAATTATACCACAGGCTTTGTAGGTAAAGAGGCGAAAGATAAGCTGAAGGATGCCCTCATTATCGGTACCCAAAACATGGGGCGCGGCGAAGTGGTTTACCTGGCAGATAACCCGCTTTTCAGAGGATTCTGGCAAGGCGGCAAGCTCTTGTTCGGCAACGCGGTTTTTGTTGTTGGGCAGTAGTATACTTATAAAAATCTATTTAAATCCCTTGTGCTGGTAAAGTGCAGGGGATTTTTTTTGCAGGATGAAATGGCAATGCCTTCTGCTTTAACAGAGCTTGTACTGTTGCAGTTGTAATTTGGCCAGTGGCCCAATTGAGTTACAAACTCAACATCATTTTAGCCACAGGCTGAAAGCTTGCGGCAGCGTTAGAGCCTCACATGCCGCAAGCTTTCCCCACATGCAGCAGGTTTTCAGCCTGTGGCTTTGCATAGTAGCGGTTAACGCAAGGACAGGTCGCGACCTGTCTCTACAAAATGGTTGTAGTTGCAAAAGTGGTAGCTACTAAAATGATCCCAGTCCTTGGGTGGGGGTAGGGGCCCTCGAAAAAGAGCGCCTTGTAGATTTCCGGTGACGAACGCAGTGAGTCAGTCCGAGGCACGAGGACAGGGAATGTACACAGCGCGATGCCCAAGGACGAGCCCCCCCCGGGCTTGAGGGCACCAAAATTAGAAATGCAACCAATGAGAATATAAGGCAGAGCATGAACTGTGGCTGGAAAAGATACCCTTAGTCAAGTTGAAGGGATAAATGAATTAGGGTTGTTAACCCAACCACACAGCTTCAATTCCACTACTATCATCCTTACGAACTATATAGTATAAATTCGTACCTTGTACGGCATCTATACTTACTGAAAATCAGTTATGCAGACGCAACAAGCAATCACGCCCCCAGCGGCGGAAGAATATAATGGTTACCTGGGCAACTATGTGCAGCAGGCCAAAACAGATGACCTGATCGAAGGCCTTACAGCCAGCTATATCTTTATTACGGGGCTGGTACAAGGACTGACCGATGAGCAACTGCTTTACCGTTACCAACCGGAGAAGTGGAGCATCAAAGAAGTAATGGTGCATGTGATGGACGTGGAGCGAATTTTTACGTACCGTGCCCTCCGCTTTGCCCGCCAAGACAAAACCTCACTGCCCGGCTTCGATGAGAATGCCTACATGCCGCCGGCAAAAGCTGATGTGCGTGATATAAACTCCATTATTGCCGAGTATACTTCCTTGCGTACTGCCACTATCGAGTTGTTCAAAAGCTTCGATGAGGAGGCCCTGCAGCAGCGTGGCATGGCCAGCGGCCTGGAAGTAAGCGTGCGGGCACTGGGCTATGTCATACTTGGCCACGAAGTGCACCACCAGAAAGTTATACAGGAGCGTTACCTGAAGCGCTAAAGCTTGCTCTATGGGTAATTGCAAATTGCTGTACTTTTACTTTTCTATATCTTTAAGGGAAGTAAAAGTATAGCACTATCCATCTATGTCTCTTTCACGTCGAAACCTGGGGCTGGCATTAGCGCCACTCCTTGCGTTACTAGTATGGTGGCTTACACCAGTACTACCTTATCAGGCACGAGTTGTTGCTACAATCATGGCATTTTGTCTGGTGTTTTGGATAGCCGAGGTGATTCCGCTCTCCATGACAGCCTTTCTGGGCGTGCTGCTGGCTGTGATGCTTGGTGTTGCCGAAATAAGTACAGCTTTTCAGAACCTGGGCCACCCTATAATCCTGCTCTTTATCGGTAGTTTCTTGCTGGCCCGCTCCATGACGCGCCATGGCCTGGATAAGCGCATTGCCTTATTTATACTTTCGCGCCGCTTTTTCCAGCAGAGCCTGTTCCGGTTGTTTCTGGGCTTCTCCTTTATCTCTTTTCTGCTCTCGATGTGGGTGAGCAACTCGGTTACGGTGGCCATGTTGCTGCCGCTTATACTTGGGGTTACCCAATTGGTTTGCCCTCCCAACGAGGCCGGAAAAGGCCCTGCGGTATACTTCTTACTAGGCATTGCCTATAGCGCATCCATCGGGGGCATCAGCACCATCATCGGCTCGCCGCCAAACCTGATCGGTGTAAATTACTTGGCAGAGCAGGGCATCCGGATTGATTTTCTGCAGTGGATGTACTTGGTGCTGCCTATATCGCTGAGTATGTATGGCTTTTTGCTGCTCTATATGCGCTATTTTCTGCGAAAGGCCGGGTACCGGCAAGAAGTGGTTCGAACGTATGTGGCCGAACAGTTGTCGCGGCGAGAGAAGCTGCGACAAGGCGAGTCAATAACGATGGGCGTATTCATTCTTGCGGTTATACTTTGGCTGGCCCCAGGCGTGTTTAACTTGCTGGGCATGCAGGAGGCTTACGCGTTCATGGATACTTACTTTGCCGAAAGCACTGTGGCGGTTCTGGCAGCCTTGCTTCTGTTCCTGATCCCGCCCGGCAAGGAAAACATGGGAGCCGGCACACTAACTTCCGAAGACCTTGTGAAGATTGATTGGGATACCATCCTGCTTTTCGGGGGTGGAATGGCGCTTGGGCAACTGGTGGTTACCTCCGGCCTGGCGGACATCATCGGGCGGGCCATGACAGCCTTCGTAGACCCTAACCAACAGGCGCTGCTGGTTCTGGTGCTGGTTTTCCTGGTGCTCATGCTTACCGAGATCAGCTCTAACACGGCCATTGCCATTACGTTTGTGCCTATCATCATCGGGGTGCTGCATGGCCTCGATCTTCCGCTACTGTACCCGGTGCTCGGGGCGGTGCTGGCTTGCAGCATGGCCTTTATGCTGCCGGTTGCCACGCCGCCTAATGCCATTGTATACGGAAGCAAGCAGGTGCCAATTGGGCAAATGGTGCGTGCAGGCGTAATCCTGAATATAGCAGCCACTATGCTTATTACGCTCTGGATACTGTTTTATATGCTAACTTAGCCCGGAAACTTTAATTGAATCTTATGAAGAGCCGACGCACTTATCGTATCGTGATGACTATTGTGTCTTTTATTTTTGCTGGCCTGAATGGGTACCGCGTGCTAACCGGAGAGTATACCATGCTGGATGTGTTTCTGATGGTTGTGTTCCTGGCGATAGGTATTGTGTATGTGATATCGCTTACGCGAAAGAACATAGAGTAGTCGGAGAATGAGGTGTAAAAAAGAAAAACCTGAAAGTATCTATTGTCCCTTCTGAACAATCATACTTTCAGGTTCTCAACTTTTAGCCAAAGGTATCTATATTTACGGCAGTGGTTCGCAGATGTTTTATAATTGGATGAAAAAAACAAAAAATTTTTCAAAATCGCTTTTAGCTACCTGTAAAGCCTGTTTTTATTGACTTTTTATTTTTGAATCTTCAGTAGGGGTAAGAGCTTGTATGTGCGCTGATGCCGAAGATGGATTTGGCGCTTCGAGTGTGGGGCTACTTTCTTATTCTGAGTTTTTTGATTTTGAAACCGATCGATATTGTATTTTTGCACTCTGATAATTTCTAGTGCATGACTCCGCAAGAAAAAAAACTGTACATACTTATTAGCTTATTCTTCTTCACGCTGTTAGTATCGTGGCTTAGAGTTGCAAACGTTGTAATAACAGCGGGCATAACTATTTACAGTTATGTAGCATTTCCGATGAGTGAAAAGCTCAGCCTTTTAAAAAAGAGAAAAGGTGTACAAGCCATGATTTTTTTTTCAGTACTTATACTGGTAAGCTTTGCATTATCATATAACTTAAGCCAGGGTATAAATTATTTAACCTTGCGTTTACCATTAGTGATTTTCCCTGTTAGCTTAGGGCTGCTGCAACTTAGTGCAACTTTTAAAGAGAAGGCCCTTTTAACTTTTGCCTATATAACCACCCTGGTTTGTGTTTTATGCTTTGGGTATGCATTATACAACTATTTTATCCTTGGCCGTGCAGATGCTATGTATAACGATAACCTAACACTGTTAATTGGGCATCAATCGGTGTATGTAGCACTTTTGGTAAATTTTGCGATCTACATTTTTTTATACTTACTGCTTTTCCGAAAGGTGTCATTTAGGGCAGGAGTCTTTTGCAGCATCTTATTTCTTACTGGCATAAGCTACTTACTTGGTAGCCGTATTAACTTAGCAATTTTACTTGTGATGTGTGTAGGGATTAGCATATACTATATACTTAACAAGAAATTATTTGTACATGGGGTTGCCCTGTTTATTGCTCTTGTGGTAGGTGCCTTCATCGTTTTTAAAGCTGAGCCATTAATGCTTAATAGGTATAAAGAGCTTGCCTACAGTAAGTTTGAATACGATCATATAGGTACAGAAAGCCATTACTTTATGGAACTGACTCCCGACCAATGGAATGGTACTAATTTTAGGTTAGCGGCTTGGAATTGCGGTTGGGAGCTGTTTAAAGAAAACCCGCTAATAGGAGTAGGTTTAGGGGATAAAAAAGAGGAACTTATACAAAAATATAAGCAAAAGGACTTTTATTTCGCTATCGAAACAAATAAGAATGTGCATAACAACTACCTAGACATTCTATATAGTATGGGTTTGATTGGCTTTGCATTCTTCTTGCTTGCCTGGGTAATATTTCCGTTAATAGAGGCAGTTAAATACCACGATATCCTGGCATTGATGATGCTGATAACGTTGGCGCTTGCCTGGGTTACTGAGATTTACTTCGATAGAAGTGTAGGAGGAATGATAAGTGGCTTTTTTGTTGTCTTTCTTTTAACCGATAAGAAAAACGCCGAAGTATAAATTTTTATACTTCAGCGTTTATTAACCGTTTTACATGCTAGCAAAGGGTCCTTTAAATTCTTCGTGCTTATACAGCCTGTGCTTCTTGCAAAGCCGGAGCCGTGGTTTCAGAAGCGATCTCATTGTCCTTCAGGTAAAGGTTAATCGCTTCTTGAGTATCTCCAAAGAATTTAAGTTCTCCATCTTTTAGAAATGCCGCTCTCGTGCAATATTGCTGAATCACATCCATGGAATGGCTAACAAGAATTACAGTTTTGCCATTAATCCAGGAACTTTCAAAAACTCTGATAGCTTTCTCCTGAAACTTAGCATCTCCGACAGCGAAAATTTCATCTAGAAACATAATATCGGCGCCCGCATTTACGGCAATGGAAAAGCCTAAGCGGGCTGCCATACCAGAAGAGTAAAATTTGATCTTAGTATCTACGAAGCCTTCTAATTCAGCAAATTCAACAATCTGGTCAAAAATGGTATCAATTTCCTTTATTTTGAGGCCAAGTACAGATCCAGAAACGTAAATATTCTCTCTAGCTGTTAACTCATGGCTCATGCCAACACCCAAGTTCATAAGCATAGTAGAGCCATTAATAGTTATGTGGCCACTATCAGTAGGGTAAACCCCTGCCAGTAGTTTGACTAGCGTTGACTTGCCACAACCATTTCTACCGAGTAGCCCGATGCATTCACCCTGCATAATCTCGAGTGACATGTTTTTTACAGCTGGTACAATTTTTTTTCCAGACGGTTTAAAAATATTGAATAGCCTGTGCTTAACTGTATTATGGCTGTCTTGGGAAATGTGGAAAGACTTGCTTATGTTTTGAGCTTTAATAGCGATACTGTTTTTCATACGGGGTTACAGTTTTTCTGCAGCTTTAGAGCCGAGTTTATTTAAAAGTAAAAGGCCGCCAAGTAAGAATAGTAAGGCATATCCGAAGTCAAATAAAAATAGGCTGAAGTCTAGTTGCACACCTTGCATCATCACGCGCCTTGCATTTATAATAATACCAGCAATTGGGTTTAAGTAATCAAAAGCAGGCAGGGCAGTTTGAAACAATTCAGACCTGTAGAATATTGGAGACAGATAAAATAAGGCGATAGAAAATACCTGCCAAATCTGCGTTATATCCTTAGCGAATATGTATATGCTTGATAAAATCAAGGATAAGGCAAGCGATAAGATAAATAGATTAATAAATAAAGGTATGATCCAGAGGTTATGTACCCCTAATCCGGCAGTGCTTGACTCGATAAAGTTATAAAAGAATATAAACATGATCATGTTGAAGAATAAGCCTATACTACTGCTTAGTAGTGTAGAAATGTAAATCTCCATCTTATTCATGTTGCTGTATTCGTACAGATATTTCTTTGTATACAGAATTTGTATAGTGCCCGAAGTACTTTCCAGAAAGAAATTCCAAAGAATTAGACCTATGAATAAATAGGACGCAAATGCTGGAATATCGGTTTTTAAGATAGTTTTGAATACAACATAAAAAATTAAAACGTCTGTTATTGGTTTAATAAGTGCCCATAATAACCCAAGCCTATTTTCGTAGTATCTGAGCTTATACTCAATTTTTGCTAAAAGCCAGATGCGCTCCAGTTTATTCGAAGAAGAGACTCTCTCTCTTACTGTATTAACTCCCATTGATTATTTGTTAATTCGTCGGTAAATGGCAACTGCCATTTTTGTTAGAAACTTGTTCCCTTTTACCTTGTTTTTAACTGTCAATTTCAGGTTTGAGGGAAATTGAAAATATGTACTCTGAGCGACCTCCCTAGTTGGGTTATCAAAATAAAGTCCGCTACCATTGCTATTAAGAAGATTTGCAACCTCAACACCATATTTTTGATAAAGCGGTGCATGCTTTTCAGCAATAATTTTGTGGAGGTGAAGCTTTTTTACTTTAGTAAATGCCCTTGCCATAGATTCTTTCCTGATCCTGTAATTATAAAGCAACTCTGGCAGCACTACCCCCGGATAACCCTTTTCAATCATACCAATTACGCTGTCCCAGTCCTCCATACCGTACACCATTTCTGGGTCGTTAAGGCCACCCTGTAAATAAGAGCGTCTCTTGAAAACAGGTCCGCTGTTAACCATGTTATGCACCAGCAGGAACGGAGGCTCAGGATTAAAGGCTGGCCAATGGCCAGAGCTTCCCTCAAAGTACTTTACCCAACACCCAACAAAGTGCACGTTCTCATACGTTTCTAGTACACTAATCGCTTTTGTGAAATAACTGGCATGAACAGTGTCATCAGCGTCGATAAAGGTTATGTAATCCCCGCGGGCAGCGGCAGCCCCGTAGTTTCTGGTTAGGGGCAGCCCCTCGTTCTCCTTCCGCAGAACACTGATTGGGTATGATTCCTCAAGGTAGGCAAGCACCTCATCAGTGCCTTCCTCATTGCTTCCATCATCCACCAGGATAATTTCTTTGTAGGGGTACTCACTTGCTAGTACAGACCTAACTGTTTCTTCCACGCACCCAGACATATTGTAATAAGGTATTACCACTGACAGCAGTGCGCCAGTAGCCGTCCCCTCAGCCAGGCTGTCGTTGCACGCAGTATAAGGAAAGCGGGCTTTGGCGGGAGCCTGAAGCATGTAGCCTTCTATGATGCCCATCTTTTGGGAATATACCTTTTCAGGGCTATACCTAGTCTGTATGGTACTTGTGGCCTTTTTACCCACCCCGAGCACGTCGGAGTCGGACAAGGAGAGCACATGCAGCAGCTTTTCCTGAAAGTTATTTGGCACCGAATGGTCAAAAAGAAAGCCATCAACTCCGTCTTCTATAATTTCGCTTTGCCCACCTTGTAAAGAGGCTAAAACAACTTTTCCTAAGCTCATTGCTTCCAGTACCGTGTAGGGCAGGTTATCAACAAGGCTTGGCACAAGTACGACATGGGCGCTTAGCAGCTCCTGCTTAGATTGCTCAGGCAACATTTGCCCCCGAAGTTTGAGCAGCCCACTATCTATGTAAGGCTGATACTTTCGACTGACTATATCTTCCATGGTGCGACCCTCAGGGTGAAACACCTGCTGTGTGCCTCCAATGATGTGCAACGGTTGCTCAAAACCGTTTTTCCAGAGCTTATCAAAGTACTCAAGCAGTTTGAAGGTGCCTTTCAGCGGAGAAAGCTTTCCAAAGCACACAATATGGTTCCTTTGGAAAGAAGCGGCTGGGGCAGGCGTCTTGCTGGTGTCCATTGGGTTCACGACAATACTTTCCTTAACCCCTTGCCAACTCATTTCCTTTTTCAGTTGCGTTACGAGGTATTGGCTTGGCGAAATTACGATGTCTGCCGAAAGTATCGAGGATTTCTCCATTAGCCCAATCCAATACTCAGGCAACTTGTACACAGGGTCGTGGTTGTACTGAAGGTATAGGAATGCAGGCGCATGGCAGGTGACCAGTATATTTAGCTCTTTAAAAAGTGGGTAGCCCATCAGTTTGAACTGCTGGGTATAGTAGCCTATGCCACGATACTCCTGTGTCTCGAGAATGTCAGGCACTCCATATTTCTGCATTTGCTTTCGCACTACCTCGGCAAACTCATAGCTTAGCAGGGCATCGTAACCGAGGAAGTGCCTGGCCTCTGTCCGCTGCGGTAGAAAGTGCACTACCCTAATGTTGTTTATGTACTGTTCGGAAATGTCTGTTATGGAGTGGTCAGGCACGAAGATGGTGACTTCGTGCCCCCGCTGTTGGAGCATTTCTGCCGTGTAAATGCAGTAGGTGCTAATTCCCCCTCCATGACTAGGTGGAAACTCCGTGGTCAGTATCCAGTAAATCATTTAGATTTTCTCAGTCTTCTTTAATAATGATTTAAAAGACCTATTGCCCTGAAACGCTTTAATAACATGGCCGATTCTCTTGTACCATATAGGGAGTACCTCATACTCCTTGTGATACCACTCCTTGATTTCTATAAAATTGTTGGCAAGCTGGTTAGGCAGTTTACCGTATTCCAACCCGTGTGTATGTTCTTCTAGTATAGGCAATGCCTCTCCCTGAGACACCGGTTCTTGCCTTACTACTGATTTATCTATGGCAGAATATGGGAAGCTTTTCAAAGAAGAAAGCTTTGCTTTTTTCTTGAAGAGATAGTAGCTAAACATCTCATCAAAGCGCTCACATTTATCCTCCCACGTCCAATGTTTTATTCGAGTTAAGTTCTCGTTACCTAATTCTCTTAATATAGATCTATCCTGCAAGATTTCTTTGATCTTAATTTTTAAAGCTTCTTTTGTTCTCTCGTGCAGAATAAACTCCCTTTGTTTTTTACCAAAGATTTCTGAGACTATGCCGACATCTGTAGAAACCACGGCTATGCCACAAGCCATAGATTCTAAAACAGGGTTAGGAGTTCCTTCTATATCAGAGGTGCAAACATAAACATCAAGTTTATTATAGAATTGATTCATTTGAGCCATAGGGATTTGAGTGTCAGGCTCTTGTTTATCGGCATATATTAGGTTAATAGAATAACCTTCCTCTATTAACTCAAGTACAGCGGGCTTAATTATACTAATTAACCCTTTATGATCGACACCATCTTTCTCCATACCCCACTTACTATTTCCTGCCCATCCTATAACTAAAGGTTGATTACTAGTGGAAGGAGTTTTTGAATTGTTGGGGTAAAATATGGATGTGTCGACACCATCCTGAATAACACTATAGGGAGATGGGTATCCATCTATAGTCTCATAAATTTGTCTCAATAAATTCGAAGAAACAAAATACCCGTCAATATGATGGCGGTAGAGTGGATTATTGGCCTCTATACTTTGATCATCTAAAAACAAATGATCATAAACACCAGTTAATATTGTCGTTTTATTCAGGAACTCACAAAATGCATTGGGATCAATATTAAATTTATGCTGAAGTTCATAGTGTAAGGCTTCACCAAACATATGATTCACTGCTGGTCTCCAAAAGAATAAAATGACCTCAGGCTTAGCATTGTAAATATCTAAGTACAGGTTTAACCAATCCTCACCGAGATAACTGGATTGAAATAAAATTTCAAAATCATATTTAGCTGAAAGTTCTTTAACTATATTTTTTGCAATATTATGAAATGCCCAATTTTGTGCATCAACAACTAGTGCAACTTTAGGCTTTTCCTCTCTGTTTTGGATGAGTTGGGAGGAAGTAATATTCAATTCATTTTCCCTTTCACGCAACCATTCTTCTGTATTGGAGTCGTAAACTATAAGTCCATTTTTTTGTTTGAATGCATTAGCTGATTGTTTAATTACGCTATTACTAAATCGTTTCTTTTCAGCTATTAGGTCATTTTCGTTTACTGGCGGCTTATGGTTATGAATTAATGTAAACTTGTGAATATTGCCGATCTTGATTCCGCTGTTATATAATCTTAGGGAAAAGTCAATGTCTTCAAACCCCACAAACATATCATAGTCAAACCCACCCATTTGGTTGAATGCATGCCTATTAACTACACTAGCCCCCCCAAATAAGAAATCAGATAAAAATGGGGCCTGAAGATTTATTTGGTCAGCTTCTTTTTCTTGCCTAAAATTAAAGCTACTACCTCCACCTATAAAATATCCATCAGCAAGAGATGTTGGAAATAAAGCTCCGCCTAAGGCAAATACCGTTTTATTATCATAATTGATTAAAGGAAGATTTAAAAAATTACAGCCTAAAAGTTCAATTGCACTTTTGATAGCAGGTAAAGGATTGTTTATGAAATACATGTCGTTATCAATAAACATAATCCAGTCGGTACTTATTTCTTGAGCTGCAATGTTTCTAGCTCTCCCAACTCCGTGGTTTTCTCCCAACTCTTTAATATTAATTTTTAAAGAAGAAGTTTTAGAGAATTCTATTAGTTGAGTAATTTGATCAACCGCAGATCCATTGTCTATAATGAGTACTTCTCCTTGATAGTTTGGAAAGTAATACTCAATTGAAAGCAATAGTTTAATAGTGAGTTTAACTCTATTTAAACTGAGCAGACTAATGGTTAAGTTTTTACCATTCTCAGCAAAATTACTTTTATTTAGTTTTTGAACCTGAAATAGGTGGTGTGCCTCTTCGCTATAGTAATAATTGGTTTTAGCGATTCGATTACTTAAAAAATTATCCACGTATGTAATATTTACTATTTTGCTTTTTGACTTTATCCTCTGAAATAGCTAGTGATTCTTTGCTTTAGAATGCCTATCAAGCTTCTCTGCTCATAAGTTCTTCTATACCACTGTATGTCATTTTCCTTGCTATCTATTGCAGATAACGCTTGGCTTAAATGAGACTGGCAAGTATCCATTTCCTCCTGCCTGTCATGCAGTTTTTGATCTTGAAGTGATATCTCCTTCTGTTTGTCATGTAATTTTTGGTGTAGCAGAGATATTTCCCCCTGTTGGCCATGAAGTTTCTGGCTCAATAAAGATATTTCATCTTGTCTGCTGTGTAGTTTTTGGTGCAGCAGAGATATCTCTTCTAGTCTGCTGTGTAGTTTTTGGTGTAGCAGAGATATCTCCTCCTGTCTATCGTGTAGTTTTTGGTGCAGCAGAGATATCTCTTCTTGTCTGTCATGGAGTGTTTGGCGCAGCAAAGATGCCTCCTCGTTTTGTGAAGTGTATACCTCATTAAACTTTTGAAGACTAGCACATACTAATGTATGTTGCTCTTGAAGTGTAGTAAATACTTTGTTGTTATCAGCACTAAGGTTATTCTGGAGCTGATTTATAGCTGCCTCAACTATCTGTCCTTGCTCTAGCTTGGCTTTGAGGTCTGTGATAAGTTGCTGCTGTTCACCTGACCACTCTTGCAAATTATCGATCATATCTAGCATCATTTCTCTGCTAAACCATGTCCTTCCCCACATGTGCACTGCAAGGGTATCGGAATATAGGAACTGCTCATAATTCCGCACGTTCTTAGCGTAGTTCCAAGGAATAGGGTAAAAGACTTCTTTATTGTATAACTTGATTCCATCAGATAACTGCTGACGGCCATAATTTTTTAAGCCATATTCTTCAATCAGTAGCTTTGTAACAAGTTTAGGTGCAGATTCATTTGCTCGTTCTGTGCCATCAAAATCGGAAACTATTTTCGCAGCGCATCTAGAAATTAAAGAGTGAGATGCTACAGAGCCCATCACAGCATTGTTCACCCAAAATGTGTTGTTATCCGCATCCCCCTCTTCAAAACCAATAAAGCACTTGTCGTTTAACAGTGCATCAATTGGTTTCAAGAGTTTAACATCGGTATCTAAGTAAACTCCGCCATATAATTCCAGTACTCTTAGCCTAGCATAGTTACTTGCATTAGCCCAATGGCTTGATTCAATTGCGTTTTTTATATAAGTGTTATCTAATGGAAAGTTAAGCTCATCCCATCTCTTTATCTCCCATTCAGGGTGAAGCTCTTGCCATTCTGCAATATACTTTTGATACTCTAAGGGTATTTCAGCCCCTCCAAACCAGCAGTAGTGTATAATTTTAGGTATCATGCTTTACTTTCTTCCAAATATCTTCTCTCTTAAAATCCCTATCATACTTCTGTTCTCATAAGTTCGCTTATACCACTCTATATCCTGTTGTAAGCGATCAATGTCATTGAGCAACTTGTTTACTAACTGCCTGTTACCTTCCGTTGATCTTTGGTTTTGATTCAGTTCTGCGTAAAGCGTACTAATTAGTTGTTGGTTGCCGTCTATGATAGATTCGAGCCTCCCTAACTTATTTTCGAGGGTTTTAATTGTGAATTGTTTTGCTTCGATCTCTTGTAGCAGCTTTTGCTGAATCAACTCTAAAGTATTGTGGATATTCTCCATTGAAGAATCAGTGGGAGAGCTGAATTCTTGAAAAAGTAATGTACTCATAAAGTAAATAATATAAATCGCCTAGGAGGCTAGAGAGAAAATAGGAAGGCCTTGATAAATATTTTTATACAATCTGAAGTTTCGGAACATGTCAAATTCCGATTTGCAAATATCGTATGAGTGCTGGCCCATCACATTGACCATGTCGCGGTTATTAAAATAGCTTAATATTTTGACAACAGCCTCGGTTTGATTTTTAAATATGTCGCCGTTGATGCCTCTTTTTACAACATCTTTATTACCGACACATTGGCTTAGTAATACAGGTTTTTTAAATGCTAAAGCTTCAAGCACTCCAAATGAAAGCCCTTCGAAAACAGATGTAGAAAGGTAGATATCGGCTTGCGTGACGAGTTTCTTTATTTGTTGAGAAGGAACCCACCCTGTAACTTTAATATTACTTGCTGTAAGTACAGAACGCTCAACTCCGTCACCGGCCCAGATAAACTCAAACTGATCAAACTCTTCAAAATATGAGGCTATCTCGTTGAAAAGCTGTGGGTTTTTTTGTCCCTCGATTCTTCCGGTTGTAATAATCTGGAATTTACTTTTAGCATTCTGGGGCTTGGTTACTTCTAATGCATTAGGCAAAGAAATACCGTTACTTATATAGGATGCTTTGATTCCTCTTTTTTCATATTCCTGGAGCTCTGAAACAGAGCAACAAACTACTGACCCAGCTACCTTACTGCCGAACCTTTCTAGTTGCATGTAAACGAAGTTGCTTAACATATTCCCTCCAGACAAAAATGGAGCACCATTAGGGGTGTAAATTACTTGCTTTATTCCAGCCATACGGCAGGCAACACGCCCTAAAAGACCACTCTTAGAAGAGTGTAGATGAACTGCATCTACAAGTTTTTTTTGTTTAAGCCTTCTTAAAATTTTGTATAGTTCCCCTAAGGCCAGTAAATCTTTTTTGGGATTAACTGATCGCTGGGCAGATTTCCAGTGTATGAAGCGAACGTTATTTTTAGGGAAGGTAAGTTTGACCTCTTTTGCCGACATGACATGCTTTCTCTCACCGTGAATTACTATATGTAACTCTTCAGGCATTGTTTCCGTAAGGGATTTTACGAAAACTGCGACCCCCGCAGCAAAGGGCTCAACAACGTGTACTATGATCATAAGTTTGTTTATAAAGTAAAGATTTTAGAATAGGCTCTGTTTAGTCTGAAATCCTTACTTACACAAAAGTAGCAATTTTCTAATGAGATAAAGTAGGTAATCTTAACTTTTTTTGTTCTTATCAGAATTTTAGTGTTTCGACATAGTTTTGGAACTGACAGTTAATTTTATTTCAGATTTGCTTTAAGCTTTATCAAAAACTTATAGGGCAGCAGCATGAGCATCCATAGCTTTAGCGTGCCTAGCATTTTATGCGACCATCTAGTTCCATACTGTGATACTACACGAATCCTACCCAAAAGCTGGCCTCTGCGGTTACTCATAGAAATTCCAGCAGGGTTAATTTCGCAAATTACTAGGGGCTTACTAATAATCTGAGTGTCTGAATTTTTTAGCATATCCCAAAATAGTGCATAATCTTCAACATAATCATAGTTCTGTGGATAGTAGCCCGTAACTTTTAAAAGATTTGCCCGAAACATTACCGTAGGATGTATAAACACGTTTCTGTAGTGCATAGCGCGGGATATTTCTGAATGATACGTTGGGGTAGTATATAGATAGCTTACCGATTTATCCTTAGATTGAAAAGTGCACCAACTGCCCACTAAGCCTATACTTGGGTTTGCTTGGAGTAACTTAATTTGCAGAATAAATCTATCCTTTAAGCAGATATCCCCACAATCCAGCCTAGCTATGTAATTAACTGCTATGTGAGCAGAGATCCATTCTAGGCCTATATTCAGTGCATGAGTTATCCCGCTATTTGAAGGCAGACGTAATGTGTATATTTCAATTTTGGGATCGCAATACTGATGAATGGCAGCTGCAGTTACAGGCATTTGGCTGCCATCATCTACAATCACTACACAAAACCTGTGTGTGCTATAAACAATACTGTTGATGGATCGAACTAACCCATCGAAGTTATTGTAACACGGGATTAGGACACAGAAGTCAAACCTTGGTTTTATACTAGCAGGATATATATCGGCTGGCATAATTGCGTAATTTAAAATTGATGGTTTTAAGCTACTACACCGGGTCCACATCCGCCACAACCCGAATACCCTTAAAATCAGCGAGCAGCTTCAGGTTGAAGATGGCCTGCGCGATTTGGCTTTTGGCTGCTTTTAGGTTTGTGGAATCGCGGGGCAGTTTTATATGGATTTCCTGCAGAAACAGATTACGGATCTTGAAGATATAGGGCACCTCCGGCCCCAGTACCTGCTGCTTGCCTAAGCGATCAGAGAGGTCTTTGGTGAGCACAATAGCGGCGTTCTCGGCTGCTTTATCATCGGCATGCTTTACCGTAATCCGGATCATGCGGGTAAAGGGCGGGTAGCCGAAACGCATGCGCTCCTCAATCTCATGCTCGTAAAGAGTAGAATAATCGTTGCTGCGTACTTTATTGAAAATTGGCTGCAGCGGGTCGCGGGTTTGGATGATAACCGAACCCGGCTTGCCCTTTCGGCCTGCACGCCCGCTAACCTGCACAAACAGTTGGTACGCCCGCTCATGCGCCCGGAAATCCGGGAAGTTGATGATGGTATCGGCATTAAGTATGCCCACCAAACTTACATTCTCAAAATCGAGGCCTTTGGTAACCATTTGGGTACCCACCAGCACGTTGGTGCGGCCGCTCTCAAAATCAGAAATGATCTGCTGGTAACTGTTTTTCTTCTTGGTCGTGTCCAGGTCCATGCGCTGCACCTCGGCGCTGGGCAGCATCAGTTTCAGCTCGTCTTCTACCTTCTCCGTACCGAAACCCATACTTTTAAGCGTGGTGGCACCGCAGGCGGGGCAGTCGTGGGGCATGCGCTCGTGGTAGCCACAATAGTGGCAGCGCAGCTCATTGTTATACTTGTGGTACGACAGGCTTACGGCACAGAATTTACACTTCGGAATCCATGAGCACTCGTCGCAGCTGATGAACGGGGCGTAGCCACGGCGGTTCTGGAACAGGATTACCTGCTCCTGGCGCTTGAGGCGCTCCTCGATCTCGGTGAGTAGTTTGGCCGAAAAGTGACTGTGCATATTCTTGCGCTGCTGCTCGCGGCGCGTATCCACCAGTTCAATTTCCGGCAGTTTGGCCTCCCCGAAACGCTTGGTCATACTTACCAAACCCCAGCGGCCGGTTTTGCAGTTGTAATAGCTTTCTATGGATGGCGTGGCCGAGCCCAGCAGCGTTTTAGCGCCTTGCAGGTGCGCCATCATCAGACCGGTTTCGCGGGCATTGTAGCGCGGCGCCGGGTCGTATTGTTTGTAGCTTGGCTCGTGCTCCTCATCAATTATCACCAACGATAAATCATGAAAAGGCAGAAAGATGGACGAGCGCACCCCGACAATCACCTGAAAACGGCCCGAAAGTATACCTTGCCATACTTCGGCGCGCTCGTTGTCGGAGAACTTGGAGTGGTATATGCCCAGTTTGTCGCCGAAGACCTTCATCAGGCGCGTTACGATTTGGGCTGTGAGGGCAATCTCGGGCAGCAAGTATAACACCTGGCCGCCGCTGTCAAGGGCGTGCTTTATCAGGTCGATGTATACTTCGGTTTTGCCACTGCCGGTTACGCCATGCAGCAGCACCGTATCTTTCTCCTTAAACAAGCCCAGGATCTCATCCTTGGCTTGCAACTGGTGCTCCGACAGCGCCATAGGGAGCTGCTGGTTGCCATGCTCCATCGGAAACCGCGACACGATCTGGTCGAACTGCTCCAGCACGCCTTTTTTAATGAGCGTGTTGATGGAGGAGGCGGAGAGGTGCGGGTTATTGGTCAGGGCGCTTTTCTCGGTGCCGCGGTAGTTCAGGTTAATGTCCTGGTGCACAGGCACGAGTTGCAGGTAATTCAGGAGCACGTCTAGTTGCTTGGGCTGCGGCGTGAGCTGGTTAAAGAGCTCTTCCAGTAAGCCTTCTTCCTGCACAAAATGCTCTGTAAGGCGAATTTTCTTTACCACTTTAGGCGAGAACTTATCGCTTACCTGCTCATAAATAATGATCGCCTCCTTCTGGATCAGCGACTTGATAAACTTATGGTAGCTCTTGAGCTGCAGCAAGTTGCCTACCTCTGTAAACGTTAGCGCTTGGTTGTTGTTCAGCGCAAAAATGATTTTTTCCTCCTGCGGGGCAAGTATAAGCTCGTCTTCCTCGGGGTTGTAATGCGGGTGCAGCTGTATCCGAGACTCACTGCTGAGTTTAAGTGCAGATGGCAGTGCGGCATTGATCACCTCGCCAAGCGTGCACATGTAGTAATCGGCGATCCATTTAAAAAGGCGCAGCTGCGGTTTCGTGATGATAGGTTTATCATCCAGCACATCCAGGATATACTTGGCTTGGTAATCGGCGGGGGCATTTTCGTGGATGTCGGCTACGATGCAGCTTAGTACCTTTTTGGCCCCGAACTGTACAATTACCCGCACGCCCACCAGCACCTCGTCGTTCATCTCGTAAGGGATGCGGTAGGTGTAAAGCTTGGGCAAAGGCAGCGGAAGTATCACGTCGGCAAACAGCGTAACGCGATCTGTGCTTGGCTCTGGCGGGTAATTAAAGTTCAGTAACTCAGACAAGGGTGATTATACTTTTAGCTCTTTGCAAAGGTCGTAAAAAATGATGATTGTTCTTAGCGGGCAGCCCCCGAAGTGCGCAGTGCTGATTTATACTTTGGCAGGTACGGGGAAAAGTTGGCTTAAAGCTATGAGAGACTTTCGGAAATGATTGCCATGCCCTTGATTAAGTAAGTAGACAAATCTGTAAAATTTGTAGGCTGGTGCGAGCTTATAGCTCGTACTCTTCTTAAGTCAGATGAAAAGCAGCATAATGCATTGCGTTTTAAGGTACGAGCTGCAAGCTCGCACCAGCGAGAGCAGTTATACTTTGGCAGGTGAGGCAAAAGTGCTACCTTAAGCCTTAGAATGCCTTTTTGTAGGCTCAAATTATACTTAAACCAATACCCATGATAAGTAAAGCCTTATACTTTGCCAGCCTGGTGTTGCTGTTCTGCAGTGCCTCTGTACTTACACAGGCTCAAACCATGCGCGTGGCCACCTACAACATCCGCTACGATAATGTAAACGATACCGTGAATGCCTGGAACAATCGTTTGCCTATTATATCCGGGCTGGTGCAGTTTAATGATTTTGATATGTTTGGGACGCAGGAGGTAATGCACCACCAGCTGCAAGGCATGGCTAAAGAACTTACGGGGTACAATTATATTGGCGTGGGCCGCGACGATGGCAAGGAAAAAGGCGAGTATGCGGCCGTATTTTATAAAAAGGATAAGTATAAACTGCTGAAGCAAGGCAACTTTTGGCTCTCAGAAACGCCTGATAAGCCAGGCAAGGGTTGGGATGCTGATTACCCGCGCGTGTGTTCGTGGGGGCAGTTTCGGGAACTTGGCACGGGTTATACTTTTTACCTGTTCAATGTGCATTTCGATCACCGTGGCGAGCAGGCCCGCAAGGAAAGCGTAAAGCTGGTGCAGCGAAAGATAAAAGAGATTGCCGGAAAAGCGCCTGTTATACTTACCGGCGACTTTAATTTTAGCCAGCACGACGAAAAGTATAAAGCCATGAGCGACGGTAGCAACCTGAAGGCAGCTTACCAACTGGCTAAATTCCGCTATGCACCGCGCGGCACTTTCAATGCCTTTGAGGCCACCCGCCAAACCGACGAACGCATCGACCACATCTGGCTCAGCCCGGATTTTAGCGTCAGCAAGTATGGCATCCTGACGGACACCTACGCCAATGGCCTTTTCCCTTCGGATCATTTCCCGGTGATGGCCGAGGTAATGTATGAGGTGAAGAAGAAGTAAATAAAAAAGCGGCTCCTGAGTGGGAGCCGCTTTTCAGTTACTTTGTGCTTAACATCTCGTGCATAATTTAACGGTCTGGGCTATAGGGTGGCAACGCTAACCTATAGTTTTTGTTGAGCTCAGTAATTCTTCAGGTTTTATAGGTGTCATAGAGACTTTCTTTTCAAAACTTCTATCCATTCCAAACTATCTGGATAGGCCACGTCAAACTCTTCGAAATCTTTAGCCAATAGTAACAGCCGGTTTTTACTTGGCTCAAGTTTATTAAAGACGACTGTAAAGTGTTTGTCCTTGAACCTTTTAATATATGAACTGCTGATAAATACTTTTCTTGTTCCTGAGTACCTCTTGTTTTTGTAGAAGAATCTATAAGTCATGGTTATGCCACCTCGATAACCTGCCTTCAATTCTGCTATTGTTGCTACTGCTTGTGCTTGTTCTTTTTTATTTCCCTTTTCTAATTTTATACTTCGAAAGTATAGTAACAGCAATAATATAACTGCACCAGCTACAATTAGAGTCCTTGATTTTTTGCTAAGCTTTTGCATTAGTGCTATGGTTCACCTCTGCCTTCAGGCAACGAAGGTCTATAAATTCTTATTAAGCTCAACGGACTAGTATAGGCGGTGCGCGAGGCCGTCGGCCGAAGCGTGGAGTATATGCGTGGTTAGGTACAGCCGTTTTTAGCTGGCTAAATATTCCTTCATTTCACTCGGCATCGGATAATGTCCGTTTTGCCGCATTTGCAAAACCATCTCTCCTAGGTGAAATGATAGATGGACTGATAGGTCTTGTACTATCTTTAACTTCTTCTCTATATCGTTACTTTCAGTAGATAATGTTTGGATTTCATTTTTTATCTGTTCAATCTGATTATTGAAAGTATTGATAGTTTGCTGTAATAATCTTTGGTCACGAACAACAGGGTCATTTTCCCAAGTATCCAATTCTTCAATGTCCGTAGAGTCTAACCCTTTTAATTTGTTCAATTGGAATTCTTGCCAGACTGTTATATGATTTAAGATTTGCCAAAGGCTTTTTGGAGTATTACCAGCTTGATGACTGGCTTTTGCCACATCCATGTTGTCAAATACTTTAAACGTGTCAAATGAATCAGAAAAAATTTTATCAAAGGTCATTTTTCTTTCTTACGGTTGCACCTAACGGTCTCGTGCTATAATGTGGGTGAGGCGTAAGCCGAAGCCTAAATTATGCACCTTGTTGGTGGCTGCTGTTTTCTTCTTTTTCTATACTTCGTCTAACTCATCGCTGCAATAAAAGTCGAACCAGAAATCCACACCTAAATCTGCTAACTTTTTCAACTGCTGATTCGATAAAGTAGGTCCGCCATTGCAGGTTTTTGATACCCAATAGCAAGTGATGTCAATTTGAGCGCTGCCTTTCTGTAGTTCGTCAATCTTCTCTTTTAGTGGTAAAATCTGGTCTAAAAGATAATCAATATGCCTTCTTGCATCCTTTGAAGTTATTGCTCTTTCTGAACTTAAAAACCAACCGTTAGAAGTATACTTACTTCTATTACTCAGCTCTTCTCCTTTTACTTGTGTCCTTGAAGGGGTTATTTTCAAGAAATCAGATACATAGTCTGGCGGTTGAGCATCATAGAAAATTCGTAGAGTGACAAAGGTTTCTTCACATGATTTATAGTCGTCTGCGTACATTTTTCTATAATTTCAGTTACCACCAACGTTACTTGTGCAGCCAATAGGCGAGGCAAAGCCGAGGCTAAGTGCTGCACTTTGTTGTATGGTGTTGTTCTTATTTTCCGTGCGTCAACTTGATTACTTTGCCGTCAGTTGAGTTAATTATTATAAGAAATGTTCCTCCTACCCAATCTTTCGGCAATGTTCCATTAAGCACCCAGTAACCGTCAATCAAATGGCTTTCGTAAGGTCGCTGCCTAACGATGTTCTCTTTTCCATAAATACTGAACAGCATTTCTTCTGCCACACTAATAGCTGTCGGTTTATCCTTGATAACCTTCTCTACAAGTATCTGCTTCTGTGAATTATTTTTTAGTGCGTCAGCTAATTCCCGCTTAGCATACTCTACCCCAAGCTTTGTTCTGTCAGTTCCATCTTGTGCAGAGGCTACAAAGTATAGATGTAAGCATATGAAGAGTAGTAAAATTTTTTTCATTCTTTAATGACTTGCTATACCATACAACTACTGTATATAAGGAGTTATTCCGGTTATTAGCTAAATACAGCTGATAACCGGATGTTCACATACTAAATTTACCTCACTTGCGATTTATCCACTCGCGTTGGTGTATCCTCGCCGTTAACTACACCTTCAGAAGCCAGGGCAACCGCGCGGATCATGTTGGTGAGGTGCTCCATGTTTAGCTGCTCCAGTTCGTCGTTTACGGTGTGGTACGTTTTGTCCTGATCGATCTGCACCGAGGAAATAGTATGGGCCGGTACACCGAGGCGGGCCAATGTGGCGTTGTCGGAGCGGTAGAACAGGTTCTGCTCCGGGTATGGGTCGGGGTGGATGCTGTATGCCGTGCCTTCTAGTCGTTTCTGCATCAGTTTGCCCAAATCAGACTTTTCAAAGCCGGTGAGGTAGGCGCTATTTGGGCCGAATTTGGAAGGTTTGCCCACCATCTCAATATTAAACATAGCCACGATCTGGTCTGGGTTCAGCTGCTCCGAGAAGTATTTAGATCCAAAACCACCGATCTCTTCTGCGGCAAAGGCCACAAAAAGAAGTGTGCGCTCCGGCTGTGGCTGCTTTTTGTAGTACTCGGCCAGCATCATCATGGCAGTGGTGCCCGCTGCATCGTCGTCGGCGCCGTTGGCAATGCTGTCGCCTTCTACGGCTTCCTGAATGCCAATGTGGTCGTAGTGGCCCGAAAACACCACAAACTCATCTTTGCGCTTGCCCTCAATCATGCCGGCCACATTGGTTAACGGCAGCTTCTCGATAGTATTCTTCACCTCAATTTTATACTTGGATGGCTCCGTTTGCTGGTCTGTAAGTATAAACACGCGGCTGGTGTTTTCTCCCAGCTTTTGCTTTACGCTTCCTTCGCCTAGATAATGCTGGTAGCGTTTAAAGATCTCAGTGTGCTTGGGGTGCACTAACACTAGCGCGTCTTCATCAGGTTTTAAATTACGCAGGGCAGCTCTAAAATCATCGGCCTCACTGATACGCACTAACGCCTTCTTATTTTTCTGCTTCCAGCTGATTTTTGTTTTTTCTGTGGTAGCGAAGATGTTTTCCGGGGCAACGTCCTGGCCATCCAGCTTTGCCTTATAAGCAACTGGGGCCACGCGGTATACTTCAAAAGTTTGCATTAGGCTGTTTTTGCCTGGCAAGGGCTGTAAGCCTACGCGCTGAAACTCATTTTGAATAAATTTAGCCGCTTTGTCTATGCCAGGCGTAAACGAAGCACGGCCCTGCATGTCGTCGGAACTAAGCGTAGATACGATTCTTGTAGTTTGCTCCTGTGTAATGCTGTTGATATTTTGAGCGGATAGGGTAGTGGCGAAGCCACAGGCCAGGGCAAGGGCGGCGAATTTATACGTCATGGTATACAGGTATAAAGATTTGTTTTTAGGTGAAGTATAGATGGAAACAGGCAGAAGCAGGTTTTGCCTTTGCTAAACAAATATAGCATTTCTATGAACAATAGCTCAGCAATTAACTGGCTGAAATGGCTGCAATACACCGTGCTTGTTGGCATAGTGTTGTATGTGGGCCGCTCGCTTTTTATTCCGCTAAGCTTTGCGCTGCTCATAAGTTTTGTACTGTATCCTATTTGCCGCTGGCTGGAGCTAAAAAAGTGGCCGCGCTGGCTTGCTATCTCGCTTTGCCTTTTGCTGCTTATGGTTTTAGTTGGCGGACTTGCGTTCATACTGTTCAAACAGATGCTGCGCTTCGGGGAGGAATGGCCTGCACTTCAAAAAAAACTGCTTCTGAGTTGGCAAAACCTAAGTGCATACCTTGAACAGCACTACGGCATTGATGCGGCGCGGCAAGTAGCCTGGGTAGAAAGTATAGCCGGAAATGTCGCGTCTTCAGCATTTGCCACGGTGCAGGATGTGGTGTACACTTCAGCCGTATCGGTGGTGTTGTTTATACTTATCCCTATTTACGTAGCGCTCATACTTTACAACCGGGAGCAACTCGCCAGAGCCTTAAATTCTTTATTCCCACAAAACGAGCATCATAAAATCCGGCAAATCCTCCACGAAACTATTACCACGTATTATAATTTTATCAAAGGGATGCTGATTGTATATGTTATTGTGGGCATTCTAAACAGTTTGGGGCTATACATGATCGGGGTGCCGCATGCGCTCTTCTTTGGCGTGGTGGCATCCATACTTACGTTTATACCTTATGTGGGCATTTCGATTGGAGCTATACTCCCGATGGCAGTTGCCTGGATAACCTATGACTCGCTATGGTACCCGATGGGCGTGGTGCTGGTGTTTGGCGCGGTGCAATACCTGGAGGCCAACCTCATTTTTCCGTGGGCCGTTAGCGCGCGGCTTCAGGTGAACATGCTCTTTACATTGCTGGCCATAGTAGCCGGCGGTATACTTTGGGGAGCCGCCGGTATGGTCCTCTTTATACCTTTCCTGGCTATACTTAAACTAATCGCTGATAAGCACCTAAGCATGCGCCCGCTGTCGCTGCTGCTGGGCAATGGAAACGATAGGTAATTTATACTTGGGGCAAAATACAAATCTTAAGGATACTATAACCTTCCGTGAATCTTCAAGTCGTGGATTACCATGATAGCAAGCTTTCTGTTTGAGTGAACAAGTGATACATTTGCTTACTAAAAGCCTAAGAAAGTATAAAAGCCAGCCACAACGAAAAAAGGCTACCTAATTAGGTAGCCTTTTTCAATATGCTTCAATGGGTTATTCTTTCGTCTTATCAGAATCAGATGACTTGGTTGGCTCTGTCTCTTCGGCCTCATCAGAAGCTCCTTTTACCTTTTTGCTTCCTGATTTCTTAGAAACAAAAGTCAGCGTTTCTTCACCTTCCTTATGGCTCACCTGGATAACGTCTCCCTGGTTCACCTCGGCTTTAAGAATTTCCTCAGCAATCGGGTCTTCGATATACTTCTGGATGGCCCTGTTAAGCGGGCGTGCACCATACTTCGGATCATAGCCTTTTTCAGCTACAAAGTCTTTCGCTTCTTTTGTCAGCTCGATAGTATAGCCAAGGCTTTCTACGCGAGTAAACAATTTCTTAAGCGACAGCTCGATGATCTTATGCATGTCCTCACGGTTAAGCGAGTTAAACACAATTACATCATCCAAACGGTTAAGGAACTCAGGCGAGAACGTTTTCTTCAGGGCGCTTGCAATAGTGCCTTTCATGATATCGTCCACGTTCTCCTGCTTGCTCTTCGACATGAAACCGATACCGGCACCAAAATCCTGTAGATCTCTCGCTCCGATGTTGGAAGTCATGATGATGATGGTGTTACGGAAATCAACCTTGCGGCCAAGTCCGTCTGTAAGGATACCGTCATCCAGCACTTGCAAGAGCAGGTTATACACATCCGGGTGCGCTTTCTCAATCTCATCCAGCAATACCACAGAGTATGGCTTGCGGCGGATTTTCTCGGTAAGCTGACCACCTTCTTCGTAACCAACATACCCCGGAGGCGCTCCCACCAAGCGAGACACGCTGAATTTCTCCATGTACTCACTCATATCGATACGCACCAAAGAATCTTCCTTATCGAAGAGGTAAGTGGCAAGCACCTTGGCAAGCTCCGTTTTACCTACACCCGTTGGGCCAAGGAATACAAAGGAACCAATCGGCTTCTTCGGGTCCTTCAGGCCCACACGCGTACGCTGGATAGCTTTTACTAACTGCCCGATCGCTTTGTCCTGGCCGATTACTTTGCCTTTCAGCTCTTCGCCCATATTCAGAAGTTTCACACCTTCTTTCTGTGCGATACGCTTAACCGGTATACCTGTCATCATGGCAATAACTTCTGCCACATTTTCCTCTTTTACTTGGTAGCGCTTCTTCTTGGTCTCTTCTTCCCAGTTCTTTTTAGCAGTTTCGAGCTGGTCGATGAGTTTTTTCTCCTTATCACGCAGTTGGGCAGCCTCTTCATACTTCTGGCTTTTCACCACGCGGTTTTTCTCCACCTTGATGTTCTCGATCTGCTCTTCCAGCTTCAGGATATCATCTGGTACCACAATGTTGTTGATGTGCACGCGGGCACCTGCCTCGTCCAGAATATCGATAGCCTTGTCTGGCAGGAAGCGGTCGCTCATGTAGCGGTCTGATAGCTTCACGCAGGCCTCAATGGCTTTATCGGTATAATTAACGTGGTGGTGATCCTGGTACTTATCCTTAATGTTATTCAGGATCTCGATAGTCTCCTCTGGCGTAGTAGGGTCTACCATCACAATCTGGAAACGACGGGCTAATGCGCCATCTTTCTCAATGTACTGGCGGTACTCATCCAGGGTAGTGGCCCCGATGCATTGGATCTCGCCGCGGGCAAGCGCTGGCTTAAACATGTTAGAGGCATCTAGAGAACCAGAAGCGCCACCAGCACCCACAATGGTATGCAGCTCATCAATGAACAGGATCACATCCGGAGACTTCTCGAGCTCGTTCATCACGGCTTTCATACGCTCCTCAAACTGGCCACGGTATTTTGTACCGGCTACCAAAGAGGCAAGGTCCAGGGTTACCACACGCTTGTTAAACAGCACGCGGCTTACCTTTTTCTGAACAATACGCAGGGCAAGGCCTTCGGCAATTGCTGTTTTACCAACGCCCGGCTCACCGATCAGGATTGGGTTATTTTTCTTGCGGCGGCTTAGAACCTGAGCTACGCGCTCAATTTCTTTTTCACGGCCAACTATTGGGTCCAGCTTGTCGTCCTCGGCTAACTTGGTAAGGTCGCGGCCAAAGTTATCCAGCACTGGTGTGCGTGATTTTTCGCCAGCTTTCTTACTGGAACTGCTGCCAGAGCGCGAGGAGGAGCTGCCAAACAATTTGTCAGAATCGTCAGAATCATCTGTGTCTGACGACGCCAGTGGATTATTGCTATGATAATCCAGCGAGTCTCTTATTGCTTCGTAGTTCACGTTAAATTTCCCTAAAATTTGTGAAGAAATGTTGTCTTCATCCCGAAGGATGGATAACAAGAGGTGCTCTGTGCCGATAATATCGCTCTTGAAGATTTTAGCCTCCAGATACGTGATTTTCAGCACCTTCTCGGTCTGCTTCGTGAGAGGGATACTGCCCGTAATATTGCTGCTTTGCGTAGCGGTATTTCGTGTAGCCTGTTCTAAAGCGTACTTTAATTCATCTATCGAAACGCCAAGCTTCTTAAGCAGAGCAATGGCCGTACCTTCTCCTTCCCGAATCATACCCAGCACCAAGTGTTCAGTGCCGATGTAATCGTGACCGAGCCGGATAGCTTCCTCCCGGCTAAGCGAGATGACCTCTTTTACTCGGTTTGAGAATTTTGCTTCCATTTAATTTATACTATACTCCGTGTATTCTTAAAAAAATATAAAAATTATAATTGATTGAGGCTAAACCAGTAAGCACTCTTAAAAGAACAAGCTGGCCAGTACAATTGTTTAGCTGAATTAGCGCCGTTACTGAAGGTATGAAAGTGATGCTGGCCCCTGCGTGAACAACAAGTCAATTATACTAAGCTCTGGTACAAATTGTTTGCCAAATACTTGCATATAGGGTTTTACGTGCAAATTGTCAGGATAGATTTTTGGATGTATCCTATTTCTCATATCGTGCACGCTACTTGGGGCCTCAACCTGATAAAACGCCGTAAAATCTACGTTTCTGTTTAGTTTTAGTAATTTAAGATAAAGCTTCAAAAGATCAACGTTTAGCTCAAATAAAAATTTGTGCTGCTGGTCATAGACAGCCTTCAGGTAGTCGCTGTAAAACTCGAAGTATGGTGCCCGCCCATAGGCAGCCTGTATGGTTCGCCAGTGCACTTGCTGCCACTTCTGGCTATAGTCAATTTCGATCTGGGTGATGAGTGTTTTAACCTGGCTGTTGCCCTTAACAACCGGTACGCTGAGCGGCTGCACACCTTGGGCGGTAAGCACATGGCAGCGGTTGCGGTAACTTTGTTTAATATAATTTTCGTGTGCCTCTAGCTGCAGGCGCTCAGCTTGCAGGGCATGCCAGAAGTATGACACAGGCGGGTTATACATTATTTCGGTAAGCAGAAGCACAGGTGTAGTTAAGTTTTTAAAGTTAAAAGTATCTGGTTTGGCGTTCCGGGTTAGATGATATGGCGAACTAAACCACATCTTGTGGCTACCCGCTAAAGTAGCAGAAGTTTTGGAATTTCATAATCCGGAGGAGGGTTGTACCTTTGTGGTCGCGCTTTGGCCTATGAATAAAAAGACATCTATACCGCCACTTTATTATCCGCTCTGGCTGCTGCTGAAGGGCTTGTCGCTGTTGCCGCTCTCTGTGCTTTACCTGCTGGCCGACTTTTTATACTTTGTAGTATACTATGTGGTTGGGTACCGCAAGGAGGTTGTGCTAAGCAACCTGCAGCGTGCCTTCCCCGAAAAGAGCCTGGAGGAAATACATCAGATCGCCAAGGGTTTTTACAGGCAGTTTGCCGATGTGATCGTGGAAACGCTTAAGCTGCTGTCGATGGATGCTGCGGAGATGGAGCGGCGCATTGTGTTTACGAACCAAGATCTGCTTGACGATTTTGTAAAACAAGGCAAAACAGTAATTACCATGGGCTCCCATGCCGCTAACTGGGAATGGGTGCTATCTGCGGGGGCAGTACAGTTTGGCTTTCCGGCTTATGGCGTTTACAAACCCCTGAACAACGCTTTCTTTGAAACCTTTATGTTGCGCACACGCAGCAAGTTGGGGGCAAAGCTGATCAAGATGAAAGACACGCTGCGCGATTTTGCCGCTAACCGCAACATGCCGCGCGTGGTAGCTATGCTCTCGGATCAAACGCCTTTAAAAAGCGAAATCACATTTTGGACCACTTTCCTGCACCAGGATACGCCTTTTTATGAAGGTGCTGAAAAGCTGGCTAACAAGTTTGGCTATCCTGTGCTCTTCCTGGATACGCACCGCACAAGCCGCGGCCACTATACCCTAACGTTCGAACTTATCTCTAACGGAAAGCCAGATGCCAGCACGGAAGCATCAATAACAGAAACCTTTGCCAGAAAGCTGGAAGCTGCCATCCGCCGCCACCCCGCCGACTATCTCTGGACCCACAAACGCTGGAAACATACGCGGCCGGAGGCCGCGGAGTTAGAAAGTTAGGAAGTTAGAAAGTTAGAAAGGGAGAGGTGACGTACTCAGGGATTCAGAAGGGCTGGGTATACTTGTGAAGTATAAATGAAAATAAGCTCAAGCTACAATCAAAACTCTCTACCTCCCAAACTTTCTAACCTTCTAACTTCCCAACTTTCTAACTACAAAAACTCCTCAATGTCTCCGGCGCCTTCGCGGAGGACTTCGAAGTTGTTGGAGGCGTCTACTACCGTGGAGGCGATATTATTGCCGTAGCCTCCGTCTATCACGGCATCTACAAGATTTCTATACTTTTCGTAGATCAACTCAGGGTCGGTGCTATATTCTATCACCTCATCTTCGTCACGGATAGAGGTGGATAGGATGGGGTTGCCAAGCTCTTTCACCAGTTCCAGCGCAATCTTATTATCGGGCACTCGTATACCAACCGTCTTTTTCTTGGCGCTGGCATACTTGGGGACATTGCTGGTGGCATCCAAAATAAACGTAAACGGCCCCGGAAGCGCCTTTTTCATCACTTTATACGTGGGCGTGTCTATCTTGGCATAGTCAGAGATGTGCGTCAGGTCAGAGCAGATAAAGGACAAGTTTACTTTTTCTGGCTTCACACCTTTTATCTGGCACACACGCTCAATGGCGCGGGCATTATGAATGTCGCAGCCGAGCCCATAGATAGTGTCTGTAGGATAAATAATCACTCCGCCATTGCGCAGAATGTCTGCCACCTCCCGTATTTTTCGCTCCTGCGGGGTCTCGGGGTGAATCTGAATGAAGGCTGCGTTACTCATAGTTTCAGTGTCGTTTTAAATAATAAGATAAAAGTACTGATTAAGTAGCATAAGCGTTGCAAAATATACCTTAGCCTTTAAACTCAACGCGAAGCAAGCTGTATACTTCTAAATCGTGAAACCTGCCGTTCAGGTACTCGCCTTGCCGCTGCACGCCCTCTCGTGTAAACCCTAGTTTTTTGGGGATGTTGCTGCTGCGGATGTTGCCTACACCTACTTTGATTTCTGCGCGATTCATGTGCAGTTTTTCAAACCCATACTTTAGCAACCTGTGACAAGACCGACGCATGATGCCAAGCCCCTGTTTGTCCTCGGCCAACCAATAGCCAATCTCGATTTTCTTGTTGAGCCTATCTATCCCTTTAAACCCGATCAGACCGCATACTTCGTGGTTGTACACAATCACAAAAACCATGTCGCTGGTGTTGCCAGGTGCCGTTACAAATTTAAGGTAATTAGAAGTGTCGGCTATAGATACGCTAAAATCCACGAAGGGAAGCCATTGGCGCAGGTACTCACGATCGCGGTTAATGATCTGGAAAAGGGCAGGAGCATCGGGTAAGGAGGCCTTTTGCAGGTAAAGATCCGGGCTTATGCGTAACTGGAGCGAGGAATAAGTAAGTTTCATAGGCAGTGATAGTAAGTGTAAAGGCAAGATAGTGGCTCCCAAACATACTTCCAACGATTTTAAGCCTTGTACAGGCAAACTTAAGCCAGGTGGTTGTAGTTAAAGCTAAAGTATGGAGTCGGTAGTCCTGTACTTTCAATCACTTAAAAAAATCATACTTATATGAAGCACCTTATACTTGCCTGTTTCCTGCTAGCCTTTGCAGTCCCTGTTTTTGGGCAGGATGAACCCCATCTGAGGATTGGAGCCAAAGTAGGCATCAATTTCTACCAACTTAGCAGCGATGACCTGGTCATGGACGACGACACCGGCCTTAGCTCGGAATACAGCGTGTACGGGCGAATTGGGGAAACCTTTTTTGTGCAGCCCGAGCTTAACTTTGTGAACCATAAAACCCACCTGATCACCAGGAACCAAACCACACCCAACGAGCGCGACGCCTTGCTGGTGCGTTACCTGCGCGTGCCTGTATACCTGGGCTACCAAACCGGCTACGATGGCCCGATTATCTCGCGGGTTCGGTTTATGGCGGGGCCGTCTTATTCGTTTGCACTCTCGGTGGCAGACAATAACATCGACATTGAACGGAAGGACATCCATAATTCGCAGTTTGCGCTAAACGGTGGCCTTGCTTTCGAAGTATGGGTGCTGCACCTTGACCTGCTTTATCATCATTACATCACCTCGCTGCTGAACGATGGCAGGTCCGAAGGGAAGGGCCGGGCGTTTTCAGTAGCTGCAGGTATTAACTTTTAAGGCTGAGATTTATACTTTAAGAGTTGTTAAACTTGCCCGTGCTTTTAGTGCTCCGCACGAGTTCCACGTAAAAGAATGTCGCCTATAAACCATAAACCATACTTATGCAACGTAGCACAGTTATACTTGTACCTGGCCTCGGCGATTCGGGCGAGCAGCATTGGCAAACGCTATGGCAAAAACAGTTTGCTACTTTTGAGCGCGTGCAGCAAAAGAACTGGGAGGCCCCGGCTTTAGAAGACTGGGTGGAGAACTTGGATAAAACTATCCGGAAGCATCAGTTAGAGCAGGTGGTGCTAGTGGCGCACAGCTTGGGCTGCATGGCGGTTGTGTTTTGGGCGCAAAAGTTTAAGCTCCGCCTGAAGGGTGCCCTGCTGGTTGCCCCCGCCGATACCGAATACCCATCCCTGACGGATGCCGTGCAGGGCTTTGCCCCGATTCCGATGGAGCCGCTGCCTTTCCGGAGTGTTGTGGTTAGCAGCATGAACGACCCTTACCTATCCGCGAAGCGCGCGCAACAGTTGGCCGAGGCCTGGGGGAGCCGCTATGTGAACATCGGGATGGCTGGGCACATAAACGCCACATCAGGCTATGGCCGCTGGGACGAAGGTTTGGAGCTTTTAAAAGGACTTACCGGTAACTCATAGATCAGGCTAGTTTATCTGCTTCCGGAAACCGCCTTTGCCGCCGCTTCTTTTGTTTGTGCTTGCGCCTTTAAACCCGCTGTTTCTGGTAGCGCTGCTCGTTTTAGGAGCTTTACTGATTAAGGATTTTAATTCCTGCACTTCTTCTGTGCTTAGTTCACGGTACTCTCCGGGTTGCAGCTCGCCTAAGTTTATTGGGCCTATGCTTGGCCTGATGAGGCGAAGCGTAGGGTACCCCACGGCGGCCGTCATGCGGCGTACCTGGCGGTTCATGCCCTGCGATATTTTTATCTCCATCCAGGATGTCGGTATTTCTTTCCGGAAACGGATTGGCTTGGAGCGTTCCCATATTTGCGGCGCCTGCTCCAATAGTTTTACCTTAGCCGGAGCCGTTTTAGTGCCTTTCACCTGTACGCCCAGGCGCAAACGTGTCAAAGCCTCATCTGATGGAACATCATCAACCTGTACCAAATACGTTTTCTCTATTTTAAACTTCGGATCGGAGAGGCGGTGCTGTAGCTGCTTGTCATCGGTTAGCAGCACCAGGCCTTCGCTGTCGTAGTCGAGGCGGCCAACCGGGTAAATGTCCGGTACAGGCACATAGTCTTTCAGCGTGGCGCGGCCAGCCTCGTCGGTAAACTGGGTAAGTACTTCAAACGGTTTATTGATGATGATGTATTTCAATGTCTGGATGGTAAAAGGGATGATGAATTATACTTGCTGGGCTTTGGTTTACGGTTTCTGATAGGTAATAAGTCAGCTTTATACTTTAGCTGCTACGGCATCACCTTAAAATATGCGAGTTAATACTTATTTATGTTGAGAAACATCACTCCGCAAAAAAAGCTTAACACTAAATAAAGCCAGCATTCTAAATGCCAAAGGTACGGATACTTTCCTGCGCTTCGGGCATTAGCGGTGCGTAATTATACTACAGGCCGGCAAAGTATGGCGCTGCGCATGATCTTATACTTTGCCGCGCCCATGGCCTAATAACTGCCGTTATACTTCCGCACAAACCACTCGATGCTTATCAGGCCAAGCAATAGGAAAAACAGCCATTTCAGGTCAATGACCTCGTTCTGTTCTTCCTGACTGTAGATGATGCTTTTGTGGTCAGCCTGCAAGATGTCCTGCTCTAACTGCCGCATCTCACCCGGGAAGTATAAACTGGCGCCTGAGTTGTTTGCCAACTGGAAAAGCAGGTTATGGTCGGCCACGGCGTTCAGGGCCTCCAGTTGCAGCTCTTCCACCACAAACTCGCCCTGGTCTTTTTGCTGTTTGCCGGTAATGGTGGCAGTAGCCGTGTAAGTGTAGCGGCCGCCGGGCAGCGTGCCTATGTTCACGCCAGTCTGGTTCTCGCCGTTGGCAAAGGTAAAGTTTCTGGGCTGCTCGTCTTCGTCGGTGATGGTTAACGTAATGTTCTGGCCATAGATGGGCTCCAGGGCTTCGTTGTAGGCTTCCGCGTTAAAGCGTATCTCGTCTGAAGTGGTGTATTCTGTCTGGCTAGGGTACACGTTGAGGCGCTTTTTGTTGCGCGGCGCACTCAGTAGCTGCACCAGGTTGGTGATGAGCTGGTTGTATACCTGCGGCTGCTCGTGGTTGGCAGCTTCGTGCAGGCGCCACTGCCAGGTGCCGGAGGCAAGCAGTACGGCGTTGCGCTTGTCGCCGGAGGTTTGTAGGGTTAGTAAAGGCTTGGTGGTGCGCACGCGGCCAACCTGCTGGTAAAGTATGGTTTCGGTGTTGGCAGCCAACCTGATCTCCCCGAACGGCACGCGGGCCGGCGGGTACTCTTGCATGCGCTCCGCTGCTTGTTCCGGTAAATGGAAATTGCTAAAGTTGGAGTTAGGCACCGCCGATACCTCGTCGGTTTGTCCGCTGCTAATGACGTTCAGGCCAATGTTTAGGCGGTTAAAGTTTGCTAAGTCGCTTTGCGGCCCAAGTATGTAAAGGGCGGGCAGGTTTTTCTGGCGCACTAGATTTAGGGCGGACTCTGCGCCGGCCATGCGCCCTGGCAACTGGTGCAGCACAGCCACATCGTAATCCTGTACCTGAAATTCGTTCACGCCCGGTATAAAAAGTGCGGTTTCGTAGTTCTCGTTAGATTCTATGGCCGTGCGGATGGCTTTGATGTCGGGGTGCGGAGCCGCGGCGGCAAGCAGTACTTTTATCTTGCCCTTCACCACATCGATGTAGGCATGCTTGGTATTGTTGAGCGTGGTAAACTCGCCTTGCAGGGGCTCTATGCGCACCACATAATGCCGTTTGCCCAAGCCGCTTGCCAGCACCTGAAACGGAACCTGCTGCACCGGTTGGCCCTCTTTCAGCAGGACGCGTTTGCTGGCAAGGGTTTTGCCGTTTTCCTGAAGTATGACATTCACGGTTCTCCCCCCAAAGCCCTCATGCTGCACCTCCACTTCCATCGGGAAGCGGTTGCCGCTGTAGTTTACCTTGTTGTAGCGCAGCGAGGCAATCATTATATCTTTCTTCGGAACGGTATCGCCAACGGCCACGGGGTAAATTGTAAAGCCAAAATTGCTGTAAGTAGGGGAGAGGCCCTGGTTAACAATGCCATCCGAGAGCAGCACTACGCCAGCCAGGTTTTGATCCGAATAGCCATTCTGCACCTGCTCCAGCAACTGGCTCAGGTTAGATGTTTCAGAGGTATAGGTTATTGTATTTATACTTTCCGTTTGGTTACCGCCAAGGGTTTGCACCGCTGTTTGGTAGCCCTGGGCCTCAAGTTGATCGCGCACCAGTTGCAGTTCCTGTTGCGTAGCCTGCAAGGCAGTGGAGTCGGAGAACAGCTTAACGGATTGTGAGTTATCCAGCGCAAAAACAATGGTAGGCGGCACCGTGGTATTGGCGACATAGCGCACCAATGGCCCCATCAGCAAAAAGCAAAGTATACTTACCACCATAAAGCGCAAGCCCGCCAGTCCATAGTTCAGGGCTTTGGGCCAGGGAGTTTTCTTACTGTACAATAACCAGGCGTATAGCGCGCCAGCTGCTAGGCAGGCAAGTATAAGCCAAGGAGAGGCAGTAGTTATGAGGCGGAATGAGAACAACGGTTTGAGTTAGAGGGTTAAAGAGGTAGAGAGTTGAGAAGTTAGAAAGTTAAAATGACTTGGCTTTGCTTTACGGTAGCTTGCAATGTATGGGTATTTCTTGGTAGCATAAGTATGTACTCATGCCAGGTAAAACTATTGCTAAACTTTAGCCATACTTTGCAACCAAGATAAAACAAAAAGGCCAATGCCGCTAACACATATGCTACAGCATTGGCTTTTAGAATTACGATTTCTGAATTACAAATAACATTTCCACTAAACAACAAACCGCCGCAGGCGAAAAGTCTTGTTTCTTGTGTCTAACGTTTAGTGTCTAAAATCTAACGTCTAAATCGGAACTCAGAACTCAGAACTCTCCTAAGTAAGCATGCCGCCATCTACCTGCAACACCTGGCCGGAGATGTAGGCAGAGTCATCGGAAGCCAGGAACACAGCTGCTTTAGCCACATCTTCTGGAGTACCACCGCGGCGCAGCGGAATAGCCTTGCGCCACTCGTCTACCACTTTCTGGTCCAGCTCACCGGTCATTTCGGTTTCGATAAAGCCTGGGGCAATAGCGTTGCAGCGGATGTTGCGCGAGCCAAGCTCCAGCGCCACAGACTTGGTAAAGCCAATGATACCCGCTTTAGAGGCCGCATAGTTCGCCTGGCCTGCGTTGCCCTTAATGCCTACCACCGAAGTGATGTTGATGATAGAGCCGCTCTTGGCGCGCATCATGTGCTTGGTAGCTGCTTTGGTTACCGCAAACACAGACTTCAGGTTCACGTTCATCACGGCATCCCACTGCTCCTCGTTCATGCGCATCAGCAAACCATCGCGGGTAATGCCTGCGTTGTTCACAACCACGTCAATTTTGCCGAACTCTTTTACCACGTCCTCTACCAATTGCTCTGCCTGGGCATAATCAGAGGCATCGGAGCGATAGCCTTTTACTTTGCCGCCACCGGCCGCCAGTTCCTGCTCCAGTTGCTGGCCTTTCTCTACACTTGAGAGGTAGGTAAACGCTACCTGTGCGCCCATCTCTACAAATTGCTGTGCAATGGCACGACCTATTCCTTTTGAGGCCCCTGTAATCAGGGCTACTTTTCCTTCTAATGCTTTCATAGGAGCCAAAGTTAAAAAAGATTTTTATAATCCGTAGGCAGGCGCGGCCACAGCCGAAAATATGCCCGAAACGAACTGTGTTTTAAGCCCTTGAAGGAAGTATGGTAAAGGTAAAATAGAGGGGAGAAGTATGGCAGGGCCCGGCAAGTATACTATGTGCGATGCCAGGGAAAGTATTGTAACATATTTATAATCTGATTATTGTGTGAGATTTGATTTTTATTTCTATCGGTTAAAGCATATTTTTGTAGTGATTTTTAACCAAAGGTACCCCTCATATCATGTTGAAACGCAGTAAAGGACTTGCCATCCTGATCGCGTTGTCGTTGTTTATCTGCATCACGGCTGCGCAAACCCTAGACTTTAGCCCAGGCGACCTGCTGGCCCTGGAGAAAAGAGTAACCCCCGAGACTACGGAAGTAGAAAAAAGTATTGCCCAAAAAGCCGTTCCGGCGCCTATTGTCTACGGCATCGCCACCGACTCGCTGGAAATTGTTGAAGGTATTGTGGAGCGGGGCGAAGTGCTGTCGCAGATACTGGCCTCTTACAACGTAGATGCCACCACCGTGCACAACCTGGCGCAAAAAGCCAAAGATGTGTTTAACGTGCGCCGCATTGCCTCGGGCCGCAACTACATGGTTTTGCACGAGCGCGACTCCGCCCAAACTGCCCGCTATTTTATCTATGAGCCCAATTTGGTAGAGTACGTGATCTTCGACCTGCGCGACAGCCTGGACGTAACGCTAGAGAAGCGCGAGGTGGAGGTGCTGGAGCGCACGCTGGCCGGCGAGATCCGCAGCTCGCTTTTCGAAAGTATAGTGGATGCCGGCGGCTCACCGCAGCTGGTAAACAAGTTTGCCGATATCTACGCCTGGCGCCTGGATCTGAACCGCATCCAGCCCGGCGATAACTTTAAACTGATCTACGACGAGAAAGTGGTGAACGGCCAGACCATAGGGTACGGTGAGCTAAAGTCTGCCGTTTTCGAGCATGAGGGCCAGGAGATCTATGCCATCGGTTTTGACGAAGGGAACGGCCTGAGCTATTATGATGAAAAGGGACAGAGCCTGAAAAGAGCCTTCCTGAAAGAGCCGCTAGAGTATAGCCGCATCAGCTCACGCTTCTCTAAGCGCCGCTTCCACCCGGTGCAAAAGCGCTACAAAGCACACCTGGGCACCGACTTTGCCGCTCCGCGTGGCACACCTATCCGCACGGTTGGCGATGGCGTGGTAGTGGCTGCGCACTATACGCGCGGCAACGGATACTTTGTAAAAGTGCGCCACAACAAAACTTATACTACACAGTACCTGCACATGTCTAAGTTTGCCAAAGGTATCCGGAAGGGTAGCCGCGTAAGAATGGGGCAAACCATAGGCTATGTAGGGAGCACTGGCCTAGCTACGGGCCCGCACCTTTGCTACCGCTTCTGGAAGAACGGCCGCCAGGTGGATGCCCTCCGCGTAAAACTGCCAGCCGCCAACCCGGTAAGCAGAAAGAACCTGGAGAAGTTCGGCACGGTGAAAGACGAAACCATCCGCCGCATGCAGGCAATTGACATTAAGAGCGTGAAACAGGAACTGCTGGCAACCGGCAAGCACAAGCAACCCACCGATGCTTAGAATTACCCAGTGACTATTTGATTTTATAAACAAGAAAGGCCCTGCATGCAGGGCCTTTCTTGTTTTAGGGCAGTTGTGTTAGTTGCAATAAGTTTAAACGGGCTTAGTTGCAGTATTTTTTAAGGTAGAGGTCAGCGTCTTTTATGCCGAGTTTTTTTGCTTCCTGCCAGTCGTTGCAGGCGTTGGCTTTCTCGCTGAGGTTGTAGTATGGTGCACCGCGGTTATAGTATGCCTCGGCATACTTTGGGTGTAGCTGTATGGCCTTGCTATAGTCTGTAATAGCGCCACGGTAATCTTTCAGGCCATAGCGCACCAGGCCACGGTTATTGTAGGCTTTGGCGTCTTTGGGGTCCAGTTCGATGCCTTTGTTAAAGTCCAGCAGGGCGGCGCGGTAATCCTTCAGGTTATACTTTGAGAGGCCTCGGCTCAGGTATGCCTCGGTATACTTTGGGTCGGCGGCAATGGCGCTGGTGAAATCCTCTATGGCGGCGCGGTAATCTTTCAGGCGGTCTTTGGCTACGCCACGGTTAGTGAGGGTAGGGGCATGCTTGGGTTCCTGCTTCAGCACCTGGTCGTAGTCCGCAATGGCTTCTTTATACTTGCCGGCCACAAACTTATCGTTGCCGCTTAAAAAATAATCTTTGGCAGATTTCTGGGCAGTAGCGCCAATGGTTATAAACACAAAAAGTAATAGGGGTAGAATTTTACGCATGGGCACGGATAATTTATACTTTAGACTGTAAAGTACAGCAGCGCGGCGCAGTCTTAAAAGGATTTTCTTGTTTTTATGCCCGCAAATGGGCTTCAGGTTGCGCTACGGCCTACTAATGGTGGCGCTCCGGGAGAGGGTTTTGCAGAGTTGGGATTATCGTTTAATTTTGTCTGTCAACTTAATAATAAAGAAACTATGGCATCAAAATACGATTTAGTAGTGCTGGGTAGTGGCCCGGGTGGTTATGTGGCCGCTATTCGTGCGTCGCAGCTTGGCATGAAGGTGGGCGTTATCGAGCGCGAGTCGCTGGGTGGCATTTGCCTTAACTGGGGCTGTATCCCGACGAAAGCACTGCTGAAGAGCGCAAATGTGTTCGAGTACATCAACCATGCTTCCGACTATGGCATTACCGTAGGCGAGGCTTCCGTTGATTTTAATAAAGTGATTCAGCGCAGCCGCGGCGTAGCGGATGGCATGAGCAAAGGTATACAGTTCCTGTTCCGCAAGAACAAGATCGATGCGATCATGGGAACCGGTAAAGTAGTAGCCAAAGGCAAGCTGGAGGTTACGGACGCAGAAGGCAAGAAAAGCACAGTAGAGGCCAATAACATCATCATCGCCACGGGTGCCCGTTCGCGCGAGCTGCCGAACCTGCCAATCGATGGCAAGAAGATTATCGGTTACCGCCAGGCCATGGTGCTGGACAAGAAGCCGGAAAGCATGGTAGTGGTTGGCTCTGGTGCCATCGGGGTGGAGTTTGCATACTTCTACAACGCGATGGGCACAAAGGTAACCATCGTGGAGTACATGCCGAACATCGTGCCGGTAGAGGACGAGGAAGTATCGCGCCAACTGTCTAAGTCGCTTCGCAAGTCAGGTATCAGTATCATGACTGATTCTTCTGTGGAGTCTGTGGACACGAGCGGTGATATCTGCAAAGTGAAGGTGAAAACTGCCAAAGGCGAGGAAACCCTTGAGGCTGAGATCGTGCTTTCTGCGGTAGGTATCCAGACTAACCTGGAGAACATCGGCTTGGAAGAGCTTGGCATTAAAGTAGACAAAGGCCGCGTGATCGTGGACGAGTACTACAAAACAAACGTGGATGGCATCTACGCGATCGGTGATATCGTGCCGGGCCCTGCGCTGGCGCACGTCGCCTCTGCCGAGGGTATTATCTGCGTGGAGAAGATCGCAGGCCACGATCCGGAGCCGTTGAACTACGGCAACATCCCGGGTTGTACGTACTGCTCTCCGGAGATCGCCTCTGTAGGCTTAACCGAGAAAGCTGCGCGTGAGCAAGGCCTTGAGATCAAGGTTGGCAAGTTCCCGTTCTCAGCATCAGGTAAGGCTAGCGCCGCCGGTGCCAAAGATGGCTTCGTAAAAGTGATCTTCGATGCCAAGTATGGCGAGTTCCTGGGCGCGCACATGATCGGTGCAAATGTAACGGAGATGATCGCTGAGGTAGTAGTAGCCCGTAAACTGGAGACTACCGGCCACGAGATCATCAAATCGGTACACCCGCACCCAACCATGAGCGAGGCGATTATGGAAGCGGCCGCCGCTGCTTACGACGAAGTGATCCACTTATAATATCTGATACAAGAAGGCCGCGAATTGCATGGCGGTTCGGCTTAACTTTTATGCGAAAGGCAACCGTTTGGGTTGCCTTTCGCTTTTTATACCTGCCAGAATTAAAATTTAAACCGGAAGGCATAGCCAAGCTGCTTACTTCTTCTTACCTTGCTCAGGTATGAAACAGTGCAATTTACGCGGGCAGGCGTTTGTGGCACTGTTATGGCAGCATTTGCCCTGAACTGCATGTTGCAGGGTTTTCTACCCGCGATTCACTCCTGAGTATTTCCCGCCTCATCGTGTGAGTTCTTTTATCACACAAATTATTTCCCCAATGAAGTTAAAAGGCAAAGTAAAATTCGTCAATAAAAATAAAAGTATGTTTTTTCCGACGCTTAGGAAGCGCGTGGATGCTTATTTCGTAGAAAACCAGCTTTCAAAAACGGCAAATGCCACAATGGTTATTAAAAGTATTGTGCTGTTAGCAGGGTATATTCTGCCATTTGTGGCACTGCTGGTATGGCAACCAGCTATGGGCGTAAGTATGGTTTTGTGGCTGCTAATGGGACTTTGCCTGGCCGGTATAGGCATGAGCGTGATGCATGATGCCAACCATGGCGCTTACTCCACAAACAAAACGGTAAACTACCTTATGGGCCACTCGCTGAACCTGGTGGGCGGCTCGGCCTTTAACTGGAAGCTGCAGCATAACATCCTGCACCATACTTACACCAATGTGGTGGAGATGGATGAAGATATTCAGGATAGGCTGGTGCTGCGCTTCTCGCCGCACACGAAGGTTAAGTTCTACCATCAGCTGCAGTGGGTGTATGCGTTTGTTTTTTACGGCTTGCTTACGCTGTACTGGGTTGTGGCCAAAGACTTTGTGCAATACTTCTCGTTTAAAAAGAATGGCGTAAACGCTAACTCAGCGGCTCAAAACCAGGAGATGCTCCTAAAAATGGTTGTCCTGAAAATAGTATACTTCTTCACGATGCTGGTGGCACCAACCATGTTGTTCGGGATACCTTTTCTGCAGGTGCTTCTTGGCTTTCTGCTGATGCATTTTGTGGCAGGAATCATACTTACGGTAGTGTTTCAGCTGGCACATACCGTGGAGGGGACTAGCCACCCAAGGCCGTCTGCGGACGGTACCATCGAGAATGACTGGGCGATACATCAGCTTAACACGACCGTAAACTTCTCTAGGAATAACAAGCTGCTATCATGGTACGTGGGCGGTCTCAACTTCCAGATAGAGCACCATTTATTCCCACGCGTGTGCCATGTGCACTACCCGGCAATTGCACAGATTGTGCGCGATACCGCCGAAGAGTACGGTATTACTTATATGGAAAATAGTACATTTTATGATGCCGTTAAGTCGCATATTGCCACCCTGCACCGCTTTGGGCGGCTGCCAAATATAAATGAGGCAATTGCTTAAGTATAAATCAGTTCAGTAGAAAACCGGTGTAAGAATTGTCTTGCGCCGGTTTTTTTATACATGATATTGCGTTTACTAAATATTTGGTCGCTTTTCAAAATGCTATCGAAAAAATACTTAATTTTATATGCTCAAATAACAGCAGATATGAACAACCCCACGAGCGAAACCACTCAGAGCCGCTACCGCCTGGTAGAGTACAATGAGGCCACCCCTGAAGTGAAGGCAATTTATGACGATGCGATGCAGTCGTTACAATTACCGTTTGTACTGAACTGGTTTAAATGCCAAGGGAACAATGCCACACTATTACGTGGAAACTGGTCTAAATTAAAATCAACCTTGATTGAGGGGCAGGTGCCAAACGTGCTTAAGCAGTTGATTATCTATAACGTATCCAACCTGCGCGGCTGTGATTATTGTGCCCAGGCACATGGGATTTTCGCCGATAGCATGAGCGCAATGATCAGTGGAGAGAATGGTTATCGTGCCACTAACCTAGAGTCGTCCTTGTTGCCGGGCAGTTATAAAACAGCTATTCGTTTAGTTACTAAGGCAGCCTTGTATACGCAGCAGTTGTCTGATGAGGACTTTGAGGAACTGCAGAAAGAAGGTTTTACTGATGCCGAGGTGCAGGAGTTAATGTCGCAGGCTGACCTGGTAAACATGCTGAATACCATTGCCACTATTTCTGGTATTAAGCTGGATAATGAGTTGGCAGAGGCTGAGTTCTAGAGAACAGAGAGGTTACCGAATTGGAAAATCAGATATACAGAATAACCTACGAGGCTTTCTCCAGGTTTTCTAACAACCTCATGCGCTGCCGTACAATGGAGGCAGTTGCGCAAAGCTTTCAGGTTAATCTGAAGTACCTCTTCAACTTTCATACGTTTAGGGCTAGCTACAACCGTGGTAACCTCTACCTGCACCTGGAAGTTACCGCAGCAGGTGCCACCATAACAAAACAGGAGTGCTCCGGTTATTTATGTTTCGAGGAAGACCTTCTGAAACACCGTGTACCTAAGCATTGGCAGAACCTGGCCGAACTGGCGCTGCCACTGCGCTACAAACTACCTGAAGAAGAAAAAGCCGAGCTATGGGGCTGGTATATACAAAACGATGAAAGCAGGGATATTATAGTATCGGTGCTAGGCGGAGCAAGTAAAGTGTTTACCCGCAAAGACATCGCTTTTTTGAGGCTGGTGGCAGAGAACTTAGAGGCTAAGCTGTTTGAGCTCTGCCTGCTACAGGAGCTGGACGATAAAAACAGCAAACTGCAGGCAGCCTTCGATAAGATTAATGAGCAGAATGCCGTTATTTCATCGATCATGGAGTACCAGCAGGATGTTATTATTGAGCGCACGCAGGAAGTTGCCTCTAAAAACGCAAGGTTGCTGGAGGTATCCGTGTTAAATGCCCACACCGTGCGAGAGCCGCTTAGCCGTGTGCTTGGCTTGGTAAACTTACTGGAGTTGCGGGAGTGGCCACTTAATGAAATACAGGAAAGTATTATGCCGCGCCTTAAAGTATCGGCGCAAGATCTGGACGAAGCCCTGAAAGAGGTAATCGAAAAATCTACGGCAGATTTAATAAAATTAAAAGCTTAAGTTAGAAGTTGGAGAGATGAAGCGAATAGTACTGGTCGATGATATGGAGATATTTAACTTCATCATGGTTACCTCGATCAAAAATGTGGACCCTGCCTTTGCTGTGCACGATTTCACCGATCCGGTAATGGCTTTTACTGCCCTTGAGGAGTTAGACCCGCACGTAATATTCCTGGACCTGAACATGCCAGAAATGGATGGCTGGGCCTTTTTGGATAGGATGCAGCAAAAAAACCTAAAGCATAAAGTATACATTCTTACCTCATCAACCAGCGAACTCGACAGGCAGCGCTCCAGCGCCTACACTAACGTAGCCAGGTTTCTGGTTAAGCCCGTAGAAGAAGACCTTCTGGAGGAGATACTGCACGAAAACGAGGATGCTAGCGGAAATTCATTCCAGCATATTTAAATGGTTTACAAAATTAGACATTCCCTGTTTTTTGAGCTACACTTGTATATACAAATATAAAAAATGCATCAAGTCAATATAATACCCTGCGGCAATGACCAACTCCACACGCTACAGGATATAGCCATAAACACTTACGGTGACCATTACCTGTATCTGTGGTACGATGGCGGGATGTGGTATATCGACAATAGTTTCAGGGAAGAAACCTTGAAAAAGGAAATAGCGGATACTAACGCAGCGTTCTATTTAATTTACAACGCGGATAGCTTGGTGGGTTTCCTAAAGTTAAACCTGCATAAAGCATTGGAGGGGCAGGCCTCCGAGGAAGAGGGGCTTGAGTTGGAGCGCATCTATCTGTCTAAAGCAGCGGCTGGTAGAGGCATTGGTCGGGAGGTACTGGACTTTACCAAAAGGTTGGCGTTAGAGAACAACAAAAAGCTTATCTGGCTAAAAGCTATGGATAGTAGTTCTTCTATCGGATTCTATGAGCAAAACGGCTTTAAGAAGTGCGGAACCCATACCTTAACGTATGAACACATGAAGCCAGAATACCGGGGCATGCATGTCATGAAGCTGGTTCTGTAGGTATACTCACAATTTGCCACAAAAACTTTGCACAACCGGCAGTTGTTATGGCTTTGCATTTTGCTATACTACTAAACGAATGGGCTTGGATATAACATACGACATACTTATTATAGGGGCCGGCCCGATAGGCTTGGCTGCCGGCCTGGAAGCCCAGAAAGAAGGCCTGAGTTACCTGATTTTGGAGCGCGGCTGCCTGGTTAATTCTATTTACAACTACCCGCTCAACATGACCTTCTTCTCCACCTCCGAAAGGCTGGAGATTGGGGGCGTACCATTTACGTCGCTCAACGCAAAGCCTACCCGCTCCGAGGCCATGGAGTACTACCGCCGTGTAGCCGATACATTTGACCTGAATATAAACCTGTTTGAGGAGGTGCAGCACCTGCAGCCCGAAGGCGAGATATATCATATCCAAACCAGCAAAAGCACCTACAAGGCACGCAATGTAGTGGTTGCCGTAGGCTTTTACGGCATCCCGAATCTGTTGCATGTGCCCGGCGAGGACTTGGCCAAGGTAAGGCACTATTACTTCGACCCGCATTATTACTTTAGGCAGAAAGTGCTGGTGGTTGGGGCTAACAACTCTGCCGCCGATGCCGCCCTGGAAACTTGGCGAAAAGGGGCTGAGGTTACCCTTGTGGTGCGCCAGCCGGAGCTCGGAAGTATAAAGTACTGGACCAAGCCCGACCTGGAGAACCGCATAAAGGCCGGAGAAATAAAGGCATATTTTAACGCTAGCGTAACCGAGGTGCGTGCGCAGGAGGTAGATATCCAAACGCCGGAAGGCAAGGTAACCGTGGCAAACGATTTTGTGCTGGCCATGACTGGCTATCAGCCAGACTTTAGTTTCCTGGAGAAGATCGGCGTAAAGCTGACAGAAGACGAGAAGCGCTACCCGCAGTACCACCCCGATACCATGGAAACCAACCTGCCACGCGTATATTTGGCCGGCGTAATTTGCGGCGGCATGGATACCCACGTGTGGTTTATAGAGAACTCCCGCGAGCACGCTATCAAAATTGTGCGCCACATCAAGCACGCGCAGGAAGCGGCCAAAGTATAGCAGGCGCTTCTAAAGTATACTCGCTTATTCATGCATAGCAAATGTATGTCGCTTTTTGCTGCCCAGAACCATGTATAAGCCCAAGGCGTTAGGATGCGAGCAAACTTGGCTCTATCTTTGTAACTTATTTAGTTCTCAAAAGCACATAAGAAACTATACTTGTAGTTTATAGGTTGATGGGAACAATACCGGTCGGGAATGGCCCTTTATGTTTGGTTTCTGCCGGCATAACTATTTCAAACTCCGGCCAGCCCGCCGCTAAAGCAGCACGCATGGTGTTGCGCGGTTTTACATGAAAAACCATTTGATGACATTCGAGAATCTTAATTTGATAGAGCCAATCCTAAAAGCTCTTAAAACAGAAGGATATTCCAACCCAACACCCATCCAAGCCAAATCCATACCGCTTATACTTCAGGAAAGAGACCTTTTAGGATGCGCCCAGACAGGCACTGGTAAAACGGCTGCTTTCTCTATTCCGATTCTGCAATTGCTGCATGGCCAGCAAAGCACCGAGGGTAGAGGCAAGCGCCCGATCAAGTCCCTGATCCTGACGCCAACGCGCGAGCTTGCCCTGCAAATTGGTGAGAGCATGGAGTCTTACGGCAAGCATACCGGCCTTAAAAGCACCGTGATTTTCGGTGGTGTGCCACAGCGTAAGCAAACCGATGCGCTGCGTGCGGGTGTGGATATACTTATCGCAACACCAGGCCGCCTGCTCGACCTGATGTCTCAGAAGTATGTAGACCTGCAACACCTCCAGATTTTTGTGCTGGATGAGGCAGACCGCATGCTGGACATGGGCTTTGTGAATGATGTGAAGAAAGTGCTGAAAGTGCTGCCAGAGAAGAAACAGTCACTGTTTTTCTCGGCCACCATGGCCCCTGAAATCATGAAGCTGGCTGATACCATTCTGGTTGACCCAGCCAAAGTGGAGGTAACGCCGGTATCATCAACAGCCAACACTATAAAACAAGCGGTTTACTACGTAAAAGGCCCGGACAAGCGCAAGTTGCTGCTGCACCTGCTCAACAATGAGGAGATGGAAAGCGTGCTGGTGTTTACACGTACCAAGCGTGGTGCCGACCGCGTAGCCCGCGACATTGCTAAAGCCGGAGTTACCGCAGAAGCCATACATGGCGATAAGGCGCAGAACGCCCGCGTACGTGCCCTGAACAACTTTAAAGCGCGTAAAACCCGCGTATTGGTAGCCACCGATATAGCCGCTCGCGGCATTGATGTGGACGACCTGAGCCACGTGGTAAACTACGAGCTGCCAAACGAGCCTGAAACCTATGTGCACCGCATCGGGCGTACAGGCAGGGCCGGGGCAAGCGGCATCGCGCTTTCTTTCTGTACCGCAGACGAAACACCATACCTAGCCAGTATCCAAAAGCTGATCTCTAAGAATGTGCCGGTGGTGGATAACCATCCGTACCCGCTAACTGCCAAAGATTTTGCAGAGGCGGCCAGCACAATAAAAGAGCAAAAGCAGAAAGGTGGCAGAGGGGGCCGTGGCCGTGGAGGTAACAGATCAGCAGGCTCCGGAAACTCAGGCAGAAGCACAAGCGCTAACAGCAACCGCCCAGCCGGAGGCCCACGCAATGGCGGCGGCAACCGCAGCAACGGAAACAGAAGCCATAGCAACGCGAGCAAGGCAAACGCCTAAATCCGCGTAACAATAAATCAATAAAAAGCCCTGCCGGTATTCATCGGCAGGGCTTTTTATTTGCGGCAGGATGCGGGAGCCTTATGCTTCGGTGTGTTGTGGTAAACGTTGTTTTGTGCGGCTCACCAAGTATACCCCGGCAAATATCAATAGCGCGTATGATCCTTTCTCTATCGTAAACACATCCTTCCCAACGCCCACGGCAATAAGTATGGCCATTACCGGCTGCAGGTAAATATAGGCGCCCACCAGCGAGGGGTTGGCAAAACGAAGCGCCCATGTGTTGAGCAGATAGGCCACGATGGTAACGGCAAGGACCATAAAAAGTATGGCCAGCCAGATAGAAACCGGGAAGCTACTATAGGCAGGAGCAAGCAATTGTTTATACCCGAACGGAATAACCAGCACGGCGCCTACCGTAAAAATGCGGCTCACAATGGTGATGGCTTTATACTTCTGCATCAGTGGTTTAACCAGCACCAGGTACATGCCAAATGATGTAGCGTTTAGGATAATCAGCAAATCGCCCCAGATGTTACCAGTAGTATTCTCGCCTTTAGAGTTGTAGATAAGGAGCAAAGCACCTGTGCACGCAATCGCGATGCCCGATACTTTGCGCTTGCCCACGCGCTCTTTTAACAGGATAGCCGAGAAGATGAGCACCACCACGGGCACAATTACCATCAGCAAGGCAGCATTGATGGGTGCTGTAAGGTTCAGGCCAGCAAAAAAGCAGAGTTGGTTTACGGCCACACCCGTAATGCCGCAAAATATAACACGCAGGTTGTCGGCCCGGCCCACAATTTTTTCTTTGGTAACCAGCCGCGAGAATATCCCAAAGAAAATAGCTGCCGATACCACCCGTATAACAATCAGCCCAAAAGGCCCGACATAGACAGGCATCACCTCCTTGGCTATACTATAGTTGCTGCCGTAGATAAGTGCCACCAGAAATAGTGCTAGGTGCACCTGTATTTGTTTGTTCATGGCGCAAAGGTACATGCTTATTTGCCGCGCTCCGTATAAGGATGAAAACTAAAATTTAAACCGATACATACATGAGCGAAATGCCCCTGACCGTAAGGAGGTCGTTGGAAGTAATGGGCCTGTTTTTTTTGGGTTGGACGATTGTGCTGGCAAAAGGCTTGCTGGCCCCGCTGCTGCTGGCTTTTTTTATAAGCATTATGCTCCTGCCCATGCACAGCTACATGCGCAGGTATAAACTGCCCGAAGTGCTCTCCATCGTGCTCAGCATCTTGGCGCTGGTGGTTGTGTTTGGCCTGATCATCTGGTTCTTCTCCTTCCAGATTGGCAACCTGATCTCCGACTTTCCGGTGATACAGCGTAATGTAACCAGCCACTTAAACTCCCTGAGCGCCTGGATTGAGGGGCATAGCCCGTTTTCAACTGCAGAGCAGATGAAGTTTATTCAAGACCAAAGTAGCAAAATGCTGAGTTATGCAGGCACCATCCTGAGCGGTGCGGCAGGTTCTGTTACCTCGTTATTCATACTTTTGGGCTTGCTGCCTATCTATATTTTCCTGCTGATGTTCTACAAGAACCTTTTGCTGCGCTTTGTGTTTCTGTGGTTCCCGAAGGGCATGCATCCTGAAGTGGAAGATACGCTGCGCCAGGTACAGGTGATTGTAAAAAGCTACTTGTTCGGCCTGCTGATCCAGGTTAGCTACATGACGGTGCTGCTGGGCGGCATACTCTTGATCATCGGCATCAAACACGCATTGCTTATTGGGCTTATTTTCGCTTTCCTGAACCTCATACCTTACGTGGGGGCGCTGCTGGGCAATATTATCGGTGTACTGCTTACCTTAGCCTCTTCAGATCAGTTGTGGCCTATACTTGCTGTGCTGGGTACTATTGCTGTGGTGCAGTTCGTGGATAACAACATACTTATGCCGCGCATTGTTGGTTCTAAGGTTAAGATAAATGCGCTGGCTACTATTGTAGGCGTTATCATTGGTGGTGAGATTGCCGGTATAGCAGGCATGTTCCTGTCGCTGCCTGTTATTGCGGTGTTTAAAGTTGTGTTTGACATGACGGACCGCTTTAAACAGTGGGGCGTGCTTTTCGGCGATGAACGGCCAGAGGAGAGCCCCATGCGTGTGGCTGCCCTAAGGCAGGCCGGGGCACTTCCAGATAGGAAACGGCCCGGCTTACGCAAGAAATCTATCCCGCACGGCCAGGACAACAAGTCTTGAGGTTACATGCAAAAGTATGAATCTGTTGCCAGCTTTTGGCTGTGTAACCTGGCTGCTGCATTGCCCGGGTTGCCTGCAATTTTTGTAGCTTTGTTTAAACCGATTCCGGAGAAAGTATAGAGCAGATGAATCACCCAAACATACCTTTGGCCGAGCGCATGCGGCCGCATAACTTAGATCAGTATTACGGACAAAAGCACTTGGTTGGCCCTGATGGCATTCTTCGGCGCTATATTGAGGGAGGCGTTATACCAAGCATGATTTTATGGGGGCCACCCGGTGTAGGCAAAACCACCCTTGCCAATATCATTGCCAACCAAATGAAAGTGCCTTTTGTGGCCCTGAGCGCAATAAATTCCGGCGTAAAAGACATCCGCGAGGTGATAGACCAGGCCAAAAAGCGGCAGGGCACGGTGCTGTTCATCGACGAGATCCACCGGTTTAATAAATCCCAGCAGGATGCGCTGTTGGGCGCGGTAGAGAAGGGCACTGTAACATTAGTGGGCGCAACCACCGAAAACCCATCATTCGAGGTGATCTCGGCTTTGCTGTCGCGCTGCCAGGTATACATTCTAAAACACCTCACCAAAGAGGAACTGATCGAGCTCGTTGACCAGGCACTTGCCCAGGACGAATGGATGCGCCACCGAAACGTGCGCGTGGAAGAGTATGAGGCGCTGCTAACCATTTCTGGTGGCGATGCGCGCAAGCTACTGAACCTGCTGGAGATTGTGGCCGAAGGCGTGAAAGCCGATGAGGTGGTAGTGAAAAACGAACTGGTAAAGCAGGTAGCCCAGCAGAACATCGTGATGTATGATAAGTCCGGTGAGATGCACTATGACCTGGTTTCGGCCTACATCAAATCCATTCGCGGTTCTGACCCAAATGCTGCCGTGTACTGGTTGGCCCGCATGATAGAAGGCGGCGAAGACCCTAAGTTTATCGCGCGTAGACTGTTGATAGCTGCCTCTGAGGATATTGGCCTGGCAAACTCCAATGCGCTGCTCATGGCTACGTCCTGTTTTCAGGCGGTGCAGATGATCGGGTACCCCGAGGCAGAAATCATACTTTCGCAGTGCACGGTATACCTAGCCACATCCCCGAAGAGCAATGCCTCGTACAAGGCCATCAAGCAGGCGCGGGCCCTGGTGCAGCAAACCGGTAACCTTCCTGTGCCGCTGCACATCCGCAACGCGCCCACCAAGCTTATGAAAGAGATCGGCTACGGCAACAATTACAAGTATGCCCACGATTACGAAGGCAATTTTGTGCCGCAGGAGTTTATGCCGCAGGAGCTAAGCAACACCGCGCTTTACAAACCAGGCAACAACGCCCGCGAGCGCGACATGCTGAAGCAACTCCAATCGCAGTGGGGCAAGAAGTATAGGTATTAATTGTAAATTGTTAATTGATAGTCGTTGATTGTTGGTAGATCTGTTACTGGTTACTGATATTGAATAACAATCCAGCAATTCAACATTTTAGCAATCAGCAATTAATTGGTCTATGAAATGGCGTGGTTGGTCGAGAAGGGGAGAAGAGGATGAACTTAAAGCTGTATTTTAGCTTATTGATATAGAGGAGCTGTGTGGCTTCTAAAATAAACAAGCAACTTAAACCTGACATACCATGCTTAATTTCCTGAAATATGTGCTGGCCACGATTGTAGGCTTGCTCATATTCTCCTTTATTTCTATCCTGCTGCTGTTTGGAATTGCCGCCAGTACAGCCTCTAAAGATGAAGTTAAGATAGAAGAGAACTCAGTACTGGAGCTGAAATTGGATAAGCCCATAACAGAGCGCGATCCGCAAAACCCGTTTGCTGAGCTTGGCTTCTCGTTTGGCGGCCTTTCCAGTACCGATGGCCTGGACCAGATTAAAGCAGCCATCCGCCGTGCTAAAAATGACGAAGATATAGAAGGTATCTTCCTGAACATGACATACGTGGATGCCGGCATGGCCAAGCTGGAAGAGATTCGCCACGAACTAGTCGAGTTTAAGAAATCCGGAAAGTTTGTGGTTTCTTACTCCGACGTGTCTACCGAGAAGGCATACTACCTGGCCTCCGTAGCCGACAGAATTTATCTGAACCCGGTGGGGACGATAGAGTTTAACGGCATGAGTTCCGAGCTTTTCTTCTTTAAGCGCCTGCTGGATAAGCTTCAGATCGATGCCCAGATCTTTAAGGTAGGAACCTACAAGAGCGCCGTAGAGCCATTTTTCCTGGAGAAGGCCAGCGAGGCAAACCGCGAGCAGCTCAATTCATTCCTGAACTCCATCAATAACTACCAACTGCAGCAAATTGCCAAATCGCGCGGCATTGATGCGGCAGAACTGAAGAACATACAAGATAACCTGCTGGTGCGCGACCCGGAAGATGCCAAGAAGTATAAACTGATCACCGATGTTGGTTATTATGACGAAGCGCTAACTTTCATCAAAGAGAAAATTGGTGTTGCTAATGATGAAAAGCTGGAAATGGTAAAACTCTCCAAGTATAAGAAAGTGCGCGGCGAGGATGAGATCAGCACGTCTAAAAACCGTATTGCCCTGATTTACGCGGAAGGTGATATCGTGGACGGCGAAGGCGACGAAGATAACATTGGTGGCCGTCGCTTTGCCGACGCCATCCGCGATGCACGCCTGGATGAAAACGTGAAGGCCGTGGTGCTGCGCATCAGTTCGCCAGGGGGCAGCGCGCTTGCCTCCGACATTATCTGGCGCGAGATTCAGCTTACCAAGAAAGTAAAACCGGTTATAGCCTCAATGTCTGATGTGGCTGCCTCGGGCGGGTATTATATTGCCATGGGCTGCGATACCATTGTGGCGCACCCGAACACCATTACGGGTAGTATTGGCGTGTTTGGTGTGATACCAAACGTACAGGGCTTCCTGAATGATAAGCTGGGCATCACCGTTGACCATGTAAGCACGGGCAAGTTCTCGGATATGCCAACCATCACCCGCCCCATGACGGAGCAGGAAAAAGAGATCGTGCAGAACCAGATCAACCAGATCTACGAGACCTTTACCAGCAAAGCAGCACAGGGCCGTGGCATGCAGCAGGATAAAATAAAAGAATACGCCTCGGGCCGTGTATGGTCAGGCATAGAGGCCAAAGAGCGCAACCTTGTGGATATGTATGGCAACCTGGACGATGCGCTGGCCATTGCAGCTAAGAAAGCTGGTGTAGAAGATGATTACCGCCTGAAAGAGCTTCCGGCGCGTAAATCGTTCTTTGAGGAGCTGTTTGGCGGCATGGGCGCACAGGCCAAGGAACAAGCCATAAAAGCAGAAATGGGTGAGCTTTATCCATACTATAAAATGTATAAAAAAGCCGAAAATATGCAAGGTGTACAAGCGCGCATGCCTTTTGAACTAGTGGTGGAATAACTGCCTGAGAATTACATTTTCCTTGCAGTCGTAGGATGTAAGGGCGGCAGAAAACCATACTTTACAAAAACCGCTTTTAGGCCAAGCCTGAAAGCGGTTTTTGTTTTAAGGCTGCACTATTTTTCGCAACTTTGCCGCAACACAAATAAGAAACTTGAGCAGGTAAACATGATGTTGGGAGAAATGATAGAATTTATCCGCTCCTAATTATCATACTTGAGGCTCAATCACACAATTACTCTTTCAAAATTGATCTAAAGATATGATGCAGCAATTACAGGAATCAACAGCCTATATACAGCAGCGCACAAGCAACTTTGCGCCTGAGTTCGGAATTATACTCGGCACAGGCTTAGGGGCTTTGGTAAACGATATCGAAGTGGAGCACTCCATCTCTTACGCTGAAATCCCGAATTTTCCGGTTTCTACGGTAGAGAGCCATTCGGGTAAGCTTATACTAGGTAACCTTGCTGGCCGCCGCGTGATGGTAATGCAGGGGCGTTTCCATTTCTACGAGGGCTACAGCATGGAGCAGGTAGTTTTTCCGGTGCGCGTAATGAAGCTGTTAGGCGTTAAAAAGCTGTTTGTATCAAATGCAGCAGGTGGCCTTAACCCAAGCTTCGAGACCAGCGACCTGATGGTGATAACCGACCATATCAACCTGCAGCCAAGCAACCCACTGATTGGCAAAAACCTGGACGAACTGGGCCCACGCTTTCCGGATATGAGCGATGTATACGATGAGCACATGGTGCGCGATGCGATGGTGATTGCCGAGGATGCCGGCTTTACTGTGCGCGAGGGCGTATATGTAAGTGTGCCTGGCCCGATGCTGGAAACCCCTGCAGAGTATAAGTATCTTTCTGTGATCGGTGCTGATGCCGTGGGAATGTCTACGGTGCCGGAAGTTATAGCCGCCCGCCACATGGGTATGCCGGTTTTTGCCGTGTCCGTGATTACGGATATGTGTACGCCGGGCCGTTTGAAAAAAGTGGTGCTATCAGATATTTTGGAAGCGGCCGCCAAAGCCGAGCCACGCATGACACTCCTGATAAAAGAGCTGGTTCGCCGCGCAGAATAGTAATACAAAATATAAAGCAGAACGGCAGCAATGGGTTACTGTTGCTGCCGTTCTGCTTTATAGCCAAAGTTGCAAGTATGCAGTTTTATCGTTCTGCAAACCGGAAAGTAATTCTCTAGCGTCCTCAAAATATAGGGTTAAGGCTTCCGGTTGCATGTACCAGCCAAACGGTTTCATAAGTGCCTGTTTTAAAATACAAAACGCTTAAACCCGTAGCCTACTGCAATAATTGCCTAGCAGGTTTGGTAGTAAGGCACCATAAACCGGGCAGTGGCAGGCGTAGCTGCCAGCACTAGTCCGCAGAGTGATAAGAGTGTCAGTTGTTGTAAATAAAGCCGTACACTAGCAGCATAGCCACCAGGTTATTGAATACATGCTGCGCTACAGCCCAAGCCAGACCCAGGCGCAGCCGGGTATAGCCAAGAAAAACACCTCCTACAAACTTAGGAATGATAAGCACTAACAAAAGAAGGAGAGAAGTAGGCTCATTCAGGTAATTTAGGAGATGCATTAGCGCAAATAGAAGCGTGATAGTATAGAAAACCAATGTGTAGTGGCGCTTCCAAAGCAGGTACATGCATGCCTGCGCTTTTCTTGAAAAAAGAAATGCTGTAGCTAAGACACCGGCAACTGCCATCGAGAATATAAGTTGCAAATGCGTAGCACCAATGGCAGCGCTCACTACTGGCCCGTAGTTATACATAAAAACCGCCAAAGCTACGAGCAGGAAACCTTTAGAGTAAACCAATGGCAGCCTGAAAATAACCTCTTCCTTTATCGGGCCTATCAGCACCATTAAGGTAAAAATGAGCACAAAAGGAGTGTTTGCGAAATAATCCTTGATCAGGTCGCTTTCTATCCCGCGCAAATCAAAGGCAGTATAGCCAAGTATAATGGCAGAGAATAGCAGCGTCTGAAGTAGCAGCTCGATGAAAGTCAACTGAAAAATAAGCGGAAGCTTTACTTCCAGTACATTCTTTTCGGGTTTTACAAGCTTGGGATTAAGCACAAAATGGCAAATTTTATGCAATGTGTCCAGGATGGTGGGAGGGGGCGTAAAAGGCGGTGCCTCATGAAAGAAATATGGTGTTTTCATAGTGAAGTTAGAGTAGTGTTGAATATGCTGATATAAATATATTTATTTTATTCATATTTCCAACAGTAGTCTCAAAATATATAGTATTGCTATTGTGCGAGTTGTGATTTGCAAGAGGTTTTAAGTGCTAGCGTGCGTGTAAAAAAGGATATATAATTTTACAAAGAAGCGGTTTGTGCAGCGTGAGGGGCACTTTAAAAACAGAAGCGGCTGCCTGGTGGGGCAGCCGCTTCTGTTTTTATACTATGTATGCTGTGTTAAGCTATTTTTTTATGATAACGGTTTTTCGGTCATACGCCAGGTTCGTAAAAATTCCAAAGCCGCCTTGTACAGAGGATTTTATTTTTGAAGGTTGGGCAAATGGGTTTCCGTTTGCGTCTTTAGCATCACCCACAGACGATAAAAACTGGTAGTATTGCTTCTCTATATGGTAAAGCGATACAATAATTGTATCTCCTTCCTCATAATCGTAAGCTGAGCCATAAGACACGCGCTTGCCATTGGTTAGCTGGTCCGAAGTCACAAAATCGCGGTTTGAGCCGGCACTTAGGCTATCCACGTGCGTCATGTAGCGGTAATAATTATCAGTGCTGCCATCGTCGTAAAAAGAGGTGAGCAGGTAAGCTTTATCCTTGTCGTTAAACTTCCATTCTACTTCATCAATGGGTACGGTTGCCAGCACTGTAGTAAAGCCTGTTGCTTTACGCCCTTTACCGTCTTTTACTTCAATTCCATAGATATCACCTGGTTTTCCTGTCATGATAAAGTCTGAAATATGCGTATAGAAGCGGCTGGTGGTTTTAACAACGGTTGGCTTATACTTTAGCTTATAACGGTTGCCGTTGTGGGTGATTACAACTTCTGCATCAGGTACAAGCGGAGGCACTGGCTCATCGAAGTAAGCCGCGGTTTCTAGGATGCTTGCGCGCAGGGGCTTGCCAGGCTCCAGATAGCATTCTATCACCAATTGCGGCTCGTGGTATGGCAGCTCAACTTCAATGTTCTTCTCCATATCGCAAGCCGATAGAAAAGCGAACAAAGGCAGCAGGAAGTATAAATAACGCTTCAGTTTCATCAGAATTTAAAATTATAGGTTACCGACGGGATTAGCGGGAACAGGGACACTTGCTTGCCCTGAAACTTCAGGGTTTCCTGGTTTTCTTCGTCCTTTACCTGCTCGAAGTATACAAAGTATGGATTGCGGCGATTATATACGTTATACACACTGAAGGTAAGGTCGGCCTCTCCGCGTTTCGGCTTTAGCTTCAGTACTGCGCCCAAATCCAGGCGGTGGTAGGCTGGCAGCCTGAAGCTGTTTCGGTCTGTGTAAATAGGCACCACCGTTGGGTCTTTGCCCTCCACATCCTGATACGGGAACCGTGCAACTGGCAAAGAGTAGGCGTTGCCGGTGCCGTACACAAAGGCACTGGTAAGGCTCAGGCATTTGTTCAGGCGGTGCATCAATACAAGACTGATATCGTAGCGGCGGTCGTAGCGGGTAGGGAACCAGCGGCCATCGTTTATGTCGTCCAGGTCATTGGTACTATCAAATTTTCGGTACGTCCAGGACAGTGTATAGCCCAGCCAGCCAGTAGTGCGGCCCTTAACCTTCTCCAGGTAAATTTCGGTACCGTAGCTTCGGCCTTTCCCAAACAAGAACTCGTTCTCCAGGCTATCGTTCACAAACAGGTTGGCCCCATCACGGAAATCAATCTGGTTTTGCATCCATTTGTAGTATACTTCGTTGGTGAGCAGGTAATTGCCCTTGCCAAGCAGTTTGTTAAAGCTAAGTGCGGCCTGCTGCGAGCGTTGAGGTGCAACATCTGGCGTGGATGGATACCAGATATCCGTTGGAAGCGAAGCACCAGAGTTAGACACCAGGTGCACGTACTGCATCATACTTGCATAGCTGGCCTTCACAGAGCTGCTCTCGCTCAGGTTATACTTGGCGCTTACGCGGGGCTCCAGGGCAGTATGGGTTTTGCCATCGCTATGGAAGCCAGAAAGCCGCAGCCCATAGTTAAATGACAGCAGGGCATTCACTTTATAGTCATCAGAAGCATATACGCCGAACTCGCTGCCCTCCAGTTTGTTACCGGAGCTAAAGCTTTGGCTGTTATCCTCAGAGTCGAAGTTAAGCCTACCCACGGTAAAGTTATGCCGCGTAGCCTGCGCCCCGAATTTTAAGCTGTGGCCACCTTTCAGAAACCAGTCGAAGTCTGTTTTAAGCGTGTAATCCTGTATGGAAGAGGATAGTTTGAAGCTAAAAATATCAATCTTATTGTTGATGTTATACTTATAGCCCGTAACGCTAGCCGAGGTAGTGGCATAGAGGTTATCGCTGAATTTATGGCGCCAGCGCAGGTTGCCCATAGTGTTGCCCCAATCAAAGCCAAAGCTAAAATCACTATCTTCAAAACCAAAAAAATCACGCCCGTAATAGCCGCTCAAGCTTAGCTCATCCTTGGGGCCCAATGTATAATCAAGCCGTGTGTTGAGGTCGTAGAAATAGTAGTCCGGAATGGGGTTGTAATCTTTGTTCTCTTCGTTGAGGCGGTTGATCTGGCGTGTGAACACATCCACGTACGTGCGCCGGCCGGAAACGAGAAATGTGCCTTTGTCTTTTACGATGGGGCCATCCAGGGTAAGGCGGGAGGAGATGAGACCAAGGCCGCCTTGCGCGGTGATGCGCTCGCTGTTGCCCTCGTTTTGCTCCACATCCACCACAGCTGATAAGCGCCCGCCGAACTGTGCAGGAAAGCCACCTTTGTAGAGCTCCACCTTGTTAACGGCATCGGGGTTAAACACACTGAAAAAGCCGAACAAATGCGAGGCATTGTAGATCACGGCATCATCCAGCAGCACCAGGTTTTGGTCTGGGCCACCGCCACGCACATAAAGCCCTGAGGTACCTTCGCCCCCGGATTGTATGCCCGGCTTTAGTTGCAGCGTTTTCACAAGGTCCACTTCCCCGAACAAGGCAGGAAGCAGCTTTGCCTCGCGCGCTGAAAGCGTCGCGACGCTCATGCGGGTGTCGTTTAGCTTTTGCTGCAGCGAGCTGGCCTGTATTTCAACAACTGTAAGTTCGTTGGCGCTTGGCTGAAGTATAAAGTTTACCTGCTGATCTTGCTGGCGCACCTGTATGGTTTTGGAAGCAGAGCTATAGCCAACGTATGTGGCCTGCAAGGTATGCTCGCCTTCGGGCAGGCTAAGCGTATAGTAACCGCGTTCATTGGTGATGGTGCCGGCACTAATTCCGGGAGCCGCCACGGTTGCACCAATCAGCGCCTCGCCGTTACTATTGGCACGAACGTAGCCCTGCACCACTCGCTGCTGCGCCCGGACATATGAAGGTATAAGCAAGAGAAAGAGCAAGGTGCAGGAGTATAAAAATCGCATCTAATAAGATGTTAAGTTGGCGTTGCAGTGAAATTAGGTAAACGGCAACGTAAAACGAAAGACTTCATTTTAATTGTCATGAACTAAACTGCTGTGCACCACTTTTAGTTTAGCTAACAGGTTCTTTTTGTAAATAGAAAGGCCGCAGTGCCCTGGAACTGCGGCCTTTCTATTTGGAGGTAGTAATATGGTTAGCCTTGGTACAGCTCCAGAATTCGCTTTTTAAAATAGAATTCAAGCTTGCTTTGGAGCAGTTCCGCCTGTGTCTTGTTCAGGTTATTAAGAGATTCCATGTATGCGTAAAAGTCAATGGTACCCAAATCATAGCGGCGTTTTGATGCATCGAAGGCGCGCTGGGTATAATCAAGGTTGGCAATTACTGTGGTATACTTTTCGCGGGCAGTCAGTACGTCTTGGTAGGCCTGCTGCACGGTTAGGCGCAATTGGTTTTGGCTGGCAATATAATCGAGCTCGGCGTTGCGTAGGTCCAGGCGGGCAGTCTGCGCATCAAAATGCCTGCTTAGGCCATTAAATATGGTTATGCTCAGGCTTATCCTAACGACTTTGCGCTGATTCAGGTCCAGTTGGTTGAAGTATGGCATGGTAGAGAGGTTACCGTTTTCAGGGTCCTGCAGAATATTGGTGGAGTAGTTGGAGCCCAGCATTCCATCTAGGGTTAAGGTAGGAGAGAAGCTGCTTTTTGCCAGTTTGTAATTACTCTTTGCCGCTGCCAGGTAAGCACCATAAGATTTTACCATTGGGGAGAAGCCAAGCGCCTGCGCCATTACCTGCTGCTCAGAGGGTAGTACTTCCAGCATTTGCTCGGGCGTAGCCGGCATCTGCAGATTATAGGAGGTGCCGCTTTCCACGTTCATTTCCTGCGCCAGTTGCAGCCGGGCTTTGCGGTAGTTGTTATGATGCGTGATGAGGTTGCTTTTCTCGGCCGCGAGCTGCGCTTTTATTTGGTATACTTCATCCTCGGCACGCACACCGGCACGCTCCAGTTTTTCCATTTTATCCAGCTGGCCTTCCAGCAAGGTTATCCTGCCTTCGGATATGTGTATGTTCTCTCGGTCAACGAGGGCTTGCAGGAAGTACCCGGTGATATTTGTTTCAAGGTCTATCTCGGCTTGCTGTTCGGCAAACGGTGTAGCTTCGGCCTGTTGCTGTGCCTTTTTAAGCTCAAACAATTTAGCAAAACCATCAAAAAGCACCACTTGGCCCTGCAAGTATGGGTTAGAGGATGTCGTGTTACCGCGCTTTATCTGGCCAGATACATTATCAAAGGTTAAGCCGTTTACGCGGTAGGCATCTACGTTGGCCGTGATGCTGGGCAGGTAGCCATACTTGCTGCGCTTTACACTGATGTTGGCTTTGGTGCTGTTGTAGCGCGCCTGCCGCAAGCCAACGTTGTGCTGCCGGGCCAGCTCCAGGCTTTGCTCCAGCGTTAGCGGTTCCTGCGCCTGCGCTGCAATTGCTAAACTTAGGCAAAAGGCCAGCCCTCCCAGCTTTTGGAGCAGGGCTTTGGTGGAAAATTTTTTCATAGTGTTACTTTGTACTAGTGGCAGTTATGTGGCTGGTTACTACCTGCAAAGTGGGCGAAGAGCCATGCGCTTCCTGCTGTAACCAGCTTGTTTTATTCCATTAACTCCGGGTTTTACCGAGCCATGCATCCCTAAGCTGCAGCTGCTCCTGCGTGGCGGCAGGGTTCACCTTTAGCACATGCTGCTGCTGGCGCCTGGTAACAGTGGCTTTTCCTTTCAGCTTTTTCTCCTTTATCTCGCCATCATCGTTTTTGCGGCCCACCACAAAGCTGATTTTTTGGCCGGGTTTCATACTTTGCAGCGTATCGCTGAGCAGCTCGCGGATATTCTGTGGCGTTATTTCTATGCCGTTTAGCTGTAGCAGCAAATCACCGGTCTGGAAGCCGACCTTGCGGCCAAAGGAATCCATATCGGAGGTATCAGCTACTTTAATTTTTCCGGTGTCCTCATCAAAGCCCGGGGCAAAGCCTCCGTAGGAAACAACCTCGCGTGTGGCCACGGGCTCGTAAAGCACACCTACTTTTCGGAATGTTTCCTCAAGCGGCAACGGCTCCGAGCCCTCTACATATTTCGTGAAAAACTCGCGTATTTCTGGGTAAGTCAGCTCCGCAATTTTATCAAAAAGCTCTTCGTCTTTAAAGGCGTTTTGCTTGCCGTAAGTTTTTGAAAGATCCAGCATGAGGTTGCGCAAACCATACTTGCCCTGGCTTAGCTCGCGCAGTTTAACATCCAAAACCAAACCAATCAGGGCGCCTTTCTGGTACACGTTGCCATACTCTTTCTCATACTTATCCAGCACGCCGGCGCTCATTTGTGTAAAGGGCAGAGTGTCGTTATAGTATGCTTTGGAGGTAAGGATGTACTCGCGTAGCTTCTCAAGGAAAGTATCGGTGTCATAAAGGCTCTCATAAGCCTGCACATGCGAGGCGAAATACTCTGTAACGCCTTCGTAGAGCCACAGGTGCTTCGACATTTTTGGATTGATAAAATCAAAGTTCCCGATCTCCTCAGAATGAATGTTAAGCGGCGTTACGATATGAAAGAACTCATGGGCGGCCACATCGCGCACAGTGCTGCTAAACTGCGCCTCTGGCATTTCGGGCAGGAAATATACCGATGAGTAAGAGTGCTCCAGGGCCCCGAAAGAACCTGATTTGCCTACGCGCTCCGGCACGTATATCAGGAAAGCATACTTATCCACGGGCAAGGTGCCGCCCAAATAGCTGCGTTGCGCCTCAAGTATACTTTTCACGTTGGCTGCTATGGGCTGGGAGGTAACACGGCCCGATGGCGAGTAAACAGATACCAGCACCTCTGTTTCGCCCAGGTTTAAAACGGTGGTGTCGGGGCGGTTGTACATCAGCGGCGAATCGGCCAGGTCAACGTAATTTGGGAGCTCGTAGGTATCCAGTGAGTCGGTGGTGGCGGTGGCCTTGAGCGGTGTGGAGCCGTAGAATCCTTTTGGTTTGGTTATGTTTAGCTGGTAAGGCAGCTGTTTCATCCCGCCAAAGTAGCCCACAAAACCGAAGGTGTTTAATAAGAAGTTCTCACCTTCCTCGATGTTTGTACCGCCTGGCTCAAAAAGCACGTCTTCGCGCTTTGGGGTGTCAAAGGAGTCATCGACCCAGTACGTTATCTTATCGAGGCGGGTGGCATCCAGGATCTTCCAGCGGTTCACGTCCATTTTTTCCACTGTCAGAGTATCGCCGTTTTTAGCGTAACCTTTAAACGCAGAAATAAACTTACCGAAGTCAGAAACAGAGTATGTGCCCGGAACGATCTTAGGCATAATGTAGACTACCTCACTTTTATCGATAAGCGGCGCTTTTAGCGTAACCTGTACTCTATCGTTCTGCACGTTGGTCAGGTCTATCGTGAAGTTATACTTTAGCGCTGCGCGTGTCTGCGGCTCATTACCGGCCATGCTTGCCATGCTTAGGCTGAGGCAGAAAGTTAGCGCGGTGATGGTTTTCTTTAGCATAATGTTGTGTCTCTTTTTACCAATATTACTCTTTTAAAGCATAAAGGATGGCTGTTTTAGACTAACAAGTGTTTTTTGTAGACCAGGTAGCAGTTGCCTCTAGCGCTGTCTGTTTGCAAGATGTGTTTCTTTTGCACAAGGTTGCCTGGCCATATGAGTGAGGACGAGTTGCCCCGGCAGCCACTTAGAGCTACCGGAGGCTCATCTTAAACAAACAACAAACAAGCTAATACTGATTTAATTACTGAGCGCGGATAGCCTTAACAGGGTCTAACATGGCGGCTTTAAGCGCCTGGAAGCTTACCGTGGCCATGGCAATAAGCAGTGCCAAAAGGGCAGCCAAGGCAAAGATCCACCAGCTTAGGTTGATGCGGTAAGCATAATCCTGCAGCCAGTGGCTCATGCCGTACCAGGCAATGGGGCTGGCCAGCACAACTGCCACCAAAACCAGAAGTGCAAAGTCTTTGGATAGCAGCAACACGATACTGCCAGTAGAGGAGCCAAGCACTTTCCGGATACCGATTTCCTTGGTGCGCTGCTCTGCCGTGAATGCCGCCAGGCCAAACAAACCAAGGCAGGCGATAAGTATGGTCAGGCCCGAGAAGTAACCGAAAACGGTCAGCATTTTTTCTTCAGCACGGTACTGCCTGTCAAAGAATTCGTCCATGAAAAAGTACTCCATCGGGTGCTTCGGGTCGAACTGGCTCCACTGCTCCTCCACGAATTGTATGGTGGCAGGCTGATTTTCCGGGGAGATGCGCGCCAGCAGGTACCCGGCCGATTGTGGGGTTAATTGCAACAACACGGGCTGCACCTCCGCATGCAACGACGATACATTGAAGTCCTTTACCACACCAAGCACTTTAGCCTGTGAGTCTCCAAGTGCGCTGGTGCTCAACACTACCTTCTTTCCTATGGGGTCTTTCCAGCCTAGCCAGCGGGCCGCAGCCTCGTTAATAATCACGCCGCCGTTCAGGTCTGTGTGCATGTTTCGGTTATAATTTCTTCCGGCAGCCATTTCAATACCCATCACAGGTATAAAATCATAGTCAACAAACATCACATCAATGGTTTTTTCTTCCATCTTGCCATTTTGCTCCGCTAAAATTAATGCGCGGCTAAGCGGTTGGCCTGGTATACTATAGGAGTTTGAAACGTTTGAAATGCTTGGGTTCTGCAACAGCTTTTGGTTGATTACGGAAAGGCGGTTTATCAGCGTGGTGTCTCCGACAGGTATGTCAACCACCATGATCTGCTCCTTGGCAAAACCAAGGTCGGCATTTTTCAGAAACCGCATCTGCGTAAAGACCACGATTGTGCCGATGATCATGATCAGTGAAATGCTGAACTGAAGTATAACCAGCGCCTTGCGCATGGTAGCGCTTCCGCTGCGAGGCTGCTTATCGGATTTTAGTACATCAGCAGGTTTGAAGCTGGAAAGAAAAAAGGCCGGATAGCTACCCGCCACCACGCCTATCAACAAAACGATGGCAAGCAAGGCCGCCATAAATTCCCGGTTTAGGAAAAAATCTGAGCTGAACTGCTTATCTGTAAGCAAGTTAAAGCTGGGTATGAAAATCTGGACAAGCGCCAGTGCCAGCATCATGGCAATAAAGGTAAGCAGCACAGACTCGCCTAAGAACTGGCAGATGATTTGCCCGCGATCTGCCCCTACCACTTTACGCAAACCTACTTCTTTGGCGCGTTTGGCAGACCGTGCAGTTGCCAGGTTCATGTAGTTTATACTGGCAATCAGCAGCAGGAAAACAGCTACGGCACCAAAAATATATACGTAAGAGATGTTGCCCTGCGGCGTGAGGTCGTGCTCAAAACGGGTATCGAAATGGATGTCTTTGAGAGGCTGCGCTATAAAGCTCGCAACAGCATTAATCTTGTTCGATTTTATCCAGGGGTTCACCTTATTAGCTGCGAGCACATTTAGTTGATCCTGGAAAGCAGCAAGCTGATTGTTTGAGGTAAGCAGGGCATAGGTATAACGGTTTAAATTAAACCATTGGTCTTGTGCTCCTTCAGGAAGGTTGGGTTCAATTGTAGCTAACGATAAAAGCCCACTGGCAGCGATATGCGAGTGGCCTTTATCGCGGTAAACACCTGTAATCACATACGAATCACGGCTGAGCTTTAACGTCTGGCCCATGGCTGCCTCCACACTACCGAAATACTTCTGGGCAAGCTTCTCGGTTAAGACTATTTTCCTGGGTGCATCCAGTGCAGTGGCGGGGGGTCCTGCAAGCAGCTCATAATCAAACACGCTGAAGAAGGCGCTATCAGCAAATAGCAGGTTTTCCTCCGTAAATACCTGGCCTTTGTGCCAAATGGTTTGCTTATCGGTGTTTGCCAGTTGCGTTGCATGGGCTACGTTGGCAAACTCACGGACAGCCGATAACATAGGAGGAGCAGTAACTGCAAACGCATCTTTGTGTCCGTCAAAAACTATATTGCCGGCAACCCGCACAATCCTGTCTGCTTTGCTGAAGTTACTTTCGTAGCTTAGTTCATCCTTCACATAAAGAAAAATCAGCATACAGGCGGCTACGCCAATGGCCAGCCCGGTTATGTTAATGGCCGTGTACACTTTGTTGCGCAGCAGATTGCGGATGGCTATTTTAAAGTAGCTCTGCAGCATGGCGTTTGATGTTGAGATTCTCGGTTACAATCTGGCCATCGAAGAGGTTAACTACCCGGTGCGCGTATTCTGCATCGGTAGGAGAGTGCGTTACCATAACCACGGTAGTGCCCGCCTCATTCAGCTCAGAGAGCAGCTGCATTACCTCGCGGCCATGCACCGAGTCCAGGTTACCAGTTGGCTCATCGGCAAGTATAAGCGCTGGCTCGGCCACCACGGCCCGGGCAATAGCAGCACGCTGCTGCTGCCCGCCCGAGAGCTGCTGCGGAAAGTGGTTGCGGCGGTGTGCAATGCCCATACGCTCCATGGCCTGCAGGGTGCGTTTTTCAGTTTCAGATTTGGAAAAGCCCAGGTAAGCCAGTGGTAGGGCAATATTCTCCTCCACAGTCAGCTCGTCAATCAGGTTGAAGCTCTGGAACACGAAGCCCAGGTTATGCTTCCGCAGTTTAGCCCGCTGGCGCTCCGACATACTGGCAACCTCCTGGCCCAGAAACAGGAAACTTCCGGAAGAGGGACTGTCGAGCATGCCAAGTATGTTCAGCAGCGTGGATTTGCCGCAGCCCGATGGCCCCATGATAGCCACAAACTCGCCGCGCTTAATTTTAAGGTCAACGCCGGCCAGGGCAGTAGTTTCCACAGTGTCTGTAACATACTTCTTCTGCAGATTTTGCGTGTCTATTACCAGTTCTTCCTTGCTCATAGTTCTAGTTATTGCTTTTTTAGATAGATGGATAGTTTTATTCTGTACTATTGGCGTATTGTGTTACTAGTTGCTGAATGTTGCTTTCTCAATTTTTATGGTAAAATGAAAAAGCAATCAGCAATCAACAATTATTATTTGAACTCCAGCTGGTCAATGTCGTCGTAGCTGTCGTAGCTGGATAGCACTACTTTGTCTCCGGGTTGCAGGCCCTCCAGCACCTCATAATAGTTCGGGTTTTGGCGGCCAAGCTTTATCTGGCGCTTCTGGGCAACTTGCCCTCCATCCTGCACTACAAAAACCCAGTTGCCACCGGTATTTTGGTAAAAGCCGCCTTTTGGGAGCAGTACAGCCTGGGTGCCGCTGTTCAAGGTTAATTCTATTTGCAGCGTTTGGCCTCTGCGTATACCTTCCGGGGCGCCATCCAAAAATTCCAGGTCCACCTGAAAGGTGTTATTCTGGACTTCCGGAAAAACCTTCGCTACTGCCAATTTATGGGTTTTGTTGTTAAACTCGAAGGAGCCGCTCAGGCCGGGATACACTCTGGAGATGTAATGCTCGTCTATGTTTGCTTTCACTTTATAGCCGTTCAGGTCATCAATCTGGCCAATGTTCTCTCCGGGCGCTTTAGATTCTCCTACCTCTGCTTTCAGTGTAGATAGCTGACCAGTGAAAGGGGCGGTAACATATAGGTTGTTGAGCGTGTTGCGGGCCATGCCAATGTTAGCTTCCATCCTTCGGATCGACTCATCGAGTTGCTTCAGGCGTTCTTCCATCAGCTTGGCATCCTGCTTTACCGAGCGCTCTGCCAAGGTCTTGCGCTTGTTAAGGTACTCATACTCGTCCTTGGCGGCCTCATACTCTTCCTTGGAGATCACTTTTTCAGCGATCAGCATTTTGTTTCGGTCATACTTGCGCTTGGCCAGCGCCAGGTTATACTCTATTTCAGCCAGCTCATTCTCCTTGCGTATCAGGTCCTGCTTCATGGTTATCTCGGAGTTCTGACGCTCATTCATGAGGTCGTAAAGCTGCGTTTCGCGGGTCATGAAATCAATCTGAAGCGTGGTGTTTGAGAGCTTAAGGATCGTATCACCTTTCTGCACGGTGCGGCCGTCGTCGGTGTATATTTTCTCTACACGGCCACCTTCCGTAATATCCAAGAAGAAACTCTTTAGCGGGTCCACGGAACCATCAATCGCAATGTACTCCTGAAACAGACCTTCACTAACCTGGCCTATTGTTATGCGTTCGGTATCCACGTTCAGCTTGGAAGTATGTTCGGCAAACAGCATTGTGTATACCACAAATACCAGTGCCATCGCACCGCCTGCTATCAGAATGACTTTCTTAGGAGTTGCTTTCTTTTTTTCAATAACGCGATCCATAGTTTGTAGAGGTATGGGAATAGTGTGGTTTTAGTATTGATACCCTTTCGCTATTGCCAATTAATATGCCATTATTTGTAAGTATTTGATTGTTAGCTTGTTGTGATAAGTAATGGTGGTAAGGAGATGTTTTATGTGTCCACTTCCGTACACTTTAGTGTCCTGTTGCGAACAATGGAGCAGCTTCGTACGCCAGGCCCTGAAACGGCCTGGGGGCAGGGTGGCTAAATATCCGGAAAAACTGTAGTTTTACACGTGCCCTCTTTCCAACGCAATCCATAAACTATGAGTAAACTCCCATGCAAGGTTCTGGTAGTAGATGATGAGGAAGACATCCTTCTGGCTGGTAGGCTCCTGCTGAAACAACATGTCGAAACGGTAAAAACAACCTCTGACCCTAATAAAATACCTGCTCTGCTTCAGGAGTACGGTTTTGATGTGGTGCTGCTGGATATGAACTACAGTGCTGGCGCTACCTCCAGCAAAGAAGGTTTCCATTGGCTAAAGCAAATCCTGCAGCTAGCCCCTGCCACCACAGTTATACTCATGACAGCCTACGGCGATATTGAGCTGGCCGTGCGCGCCCTGAAGGAAGGCGCAACCGATTTTGTACTGAAACCGTGGCAGAACGAGAAACTGGTAACCATACTTAAAAGCGCCTGCCAAAACCGCAGCAGCGGCACTTACCGCAGCGCAGCCAAAGCCGAGCAGGATAAAACTGCCTTTCATTATGATGGTTTTATTGGCGTATCGGCGGCCATGCAACGCGTATACCAAACAATAGATAAAGTGGCCGGCACCGATGCCAACGTGCTTATACTTGGAGAAAACGGCACAGGCAAAGAGGTGGCGGCGAGGGCGCTGCATAGCAAATCCAGACGTGCAGGCAGCGTGTTTGAGAAAGTGGATTTGGGCGCTGTGAGCGAAACTCTTTTTGAGAGCGAGCTCTTCGGGCATGCCAAAGGAGCCTTTACCGATGCCAAAGAAGACCGGGCCGGCAGGTTGGAGGCAGCCAGCGGCGGCACGCTTTTCCTGGATGAGATCGGCAACCTCTCGTTGGCACTGCAGGCAAAACTGCTGACGGTGCTGCAAAGCAGGCAGGTAATCCGGCTGGGTACCAATAAACCGCGGCCTATAGACATACGCCTAATCTGCGCCACTAACATGCCGCTGTACGATATGGTGCGCGAAGGCACCTTCCGTCAGGATTTACTCTATCGCATTAACACAGTAGAGATAAACCTTCCGCCACTGCGCGAGCGCCGCGAGGATATTAAGCTGCTGGCCGACCACTTCCTGAAACTATACCGCAAGAAGTATGACAGGCCAGATGTGCACCTGGGCACCAGCACCTTGCAGCGCCTCACGGCTTACCACTGGCCCGGCAACATCCGCGAACTGGACCATGCCCTGGAACGAGCCGTTATACTCTGTGATGGCAACGAGCTGCAACCCGACGACTTTTACCTGGCTCCCAAACACCTGGGCCATACTTCCGCGGCATTACCGGATGCCCTGGCCGGAGAGGACTATACGCTGGAAGCCTTGGAGAAAATGATGGTGCAAAAAGCGCTTGTGAAGCACTCGGGTAATATTACGCACGCCGCCAAAGAACTGGGCATTACCCGCACGGCTCTTTACCGCAGGATAGAGAAACATGGTTTATAGAGGTTTCAGGCTTAGGCTACTCTTCCGGTTGCTGCTGCTGGTAGGAATGGTGCTACTGCTTTTGCTGGTCCTGTACCGCACCGACTGGTACATGACGGCCTTGTTCCTTTTCCTGCTGATGCTGTTCCAGATCTACGACCTGATCCATTTTGTGGAGCGCACCAACAGGGACCTCAGCAGCTTTTTGCAGGCCATGCGCCACTCAGACTTCACCCAGCGCTTTGCCACTACAGGCGTTAACCCATCGTATCGCCAGCTTTACCAGAGCTTCAACGAAATATCAGAGGCTTTTCAGGAGGTTAAAACAACCCAGCAAGCGCACTACCATTACCTGCAGGCAATTATAGAGCAAGTGGGCATTGGTATACTTACGTTTGATGAGCAAGGAGAAGTGCAGTTGGTTAACCATGTAACAAAAGAGCTGCTGCATGTGCCACATTTGCGTAACGTTAGTGCCCTAGAGCGGCTCAGCCCCGAACTGGTGCACGTACTTTATACGTTGGGCCACCAGCAAAAGCAGCTGGTTACGTTACAGGTTAATAACGACCAGGTAATTCTGAACCTTAGCTCCACTGAGTTGCTCTCGCAGGGCAAACAGGTGAAAATAGTCACGCTGCAGAACATAGGCCCGGAGATGGAGGAGCAGGAACTGCAAACCTGGCAAAAAGTAATACGCGTACTCACGCACGAAATCATGAACTCCATTACGCCGGTTATCTCGCTCACCTCAACAGTGGCTGACCTTGTGGAGCAGGAGGTGGCCAAAAAACAGGCAAATGGGCGGGCCGTTGATGAGGAAGCGTTGGAAGACATTCAGGCAGGTTTAAGAACGATAGAAAGACGTGCATCCGGCATGCTGCACTTCGTTAAGAACTACCGCCGCCTCATGCGCCTGCCTGCCTCTGAGTTGCAACCGGTAAGCTTGCGCGCGCTGCTAGAGAGTGTTCATAGGTTGTTGCATGGGCAGCAGGCTTCACTTAAAGTATACTTGCCGGAAAGTGATGTTACTATTCTGGCGGATGCCGAGCAACTGGAGCAGGTGCTTATTAACCTTATCAAGAACGCCACGGAAGCATGTGCAAGGCAGGATAACCCGCAAGTAGAAGTTGTAGCCTATGTACCGGAAGGTGATCCTGAAAAGCTCGAGATCAGCATTACCGATAACGGCCCGGGTATACCGGACGAAGTGCTTGAAAAAATTTTTATCCCGTTTTACACTACTAAAAAACAGGGCTCTGGCATTGGGCTGAGCTTGTCTAAGCAAATCATAAGGCAGCATGGTGGTACAATCAGGGTACGCACACGGCCCGGCCAAACTGAATTTATACTTAAGTTAAAGCAAATACCCTAGCCCAAGTATAAATTCAGTTTATTATAATGTTGCCTATTCTTGAAGCCAGCGGTACTTTAGCATCAGATAAATTGCTGTATGGCTTTAGATAGCTGTTGTGCAGGCATAGCCCCCGACTGCCGCCATACTTGCTGGCCTTTATGAAAGATGATGAAGGTTGGCACACCCTGCACCCTAAACTGTGAGGCAGCCGCCTGGTTACTGTCGATGTTTACTTTGATGACCTTTACTTTGCCATTAAATTGGCTGGCCACTTGCTCTACCACAGGGCTCATGGCTTTGCATGGGCCGCACCAATCGGCATAAAAATCCACCAGAACCGGCATTCCCGGGCTGTTTATAAGTTCGTTAAACGATTTCTTTGCCATAGTATCTCAATTAAGTTTTTTCTTGTAATACGGCATTGCTTCAGGGTATTGTTGCAGCTTGAAATTGCGCCGCCCTATGCCGGCCGCCAAAGTTAATCAACTCCTAGCTCTGTTTCTGAAACAAGAAGTATGCTGCCACCTAAATATGACTTCTAGAAGTATTATTTGGTTGGCCTGGCTGGAAGTTAAGACATTAATATCGTTTACTTTAAATTAATAATTAGCTATATTTAAGTCTCAAACTTTAAGCCAACCAAATTATGCCAAAGTACGACGGAACCGAAGGCGCAGCTATTGAACTGAACACTGCCGCCCAATGGACCAAAAATTATCGGGAGAAGATTTCTTCTGAGAATCATGACGGACAAAAAATTAAGGCGCATTTTTTCGGGCGCGAAATCCTCCAAGAAATCCTTGACCAGGAGGGGTGCATGGGCATCCGGATGTACCATGCCAACAACGACGACGGGCAAAAACAAATTATCTTGGTAGGCGCTACTGCCGAAGGTGAAGATATGGTAGATGGCACAATTGCAGACTTCTCGAAGGTGTGCCCACCGGATTGCGTTTTAAGCAAGCTAAACGGCTAATGGAATTTTACCTCCGGCAGGTTTACCCATGGTTAATAGAAATATCTTCTTTCAGCTTTGTGGTACCGCTATCTATAGGGATATTTATTATTAATAAAAGTAGCAGCTTACTATATAAGCTGCTACTTTTATATGTTGTGGTTATTGCGTTAGTTGAAATGATTAGCCAATTAACAGTTTACCTAGGAACAGGAAATAACCACTGGATCAATCATGTATATACGCCTTTAGAGTCATTAATAATAGGCTCTATATATTACTGTTATACTAGAAGTAAGTTATACAGAAGAGCTATTTGCGCAGCGCTTCTAGTTGTGCTGGGGGTTAGCATTTATAGCATGGTATGGGGGGAGAGCCTAACACAGATGAACTCCTTTCCACATACCATCAGTGCAGTGGTGCTTGTAACTATGGCGCTGATTTACTTTTATCAGGCCGCCCACGACTTAAAGCATACTTATCTAGATACAGACCCTATGTTCGTTTTGAGCTGCGGCATCATTATATACCAGGCAGGCACGGCAATGGCGTACAGTCTATTTAACGAGGCTTTGGCTGCGTCTTACGATACGGCGCGCATCTGCATTTCCGTAATTCTTGTGTTGAACATTTTGTTTCGGGTTATACTAGCCATGGCCCTTAACCGTACCGCTGCTACATGAAAACATTAGACCCACTTATACTTATCACACCGGTTATGCTGATCCTGGCGGTTGGCATAATTGTATTTGTGGTGCTGTACCAGCGGCGCATGCTGCAACACCAGGAAAACCTGCGCCAGTTGCAATTGATGAAGCAACACCAGCTGTTGGAGGCTACCTTTAAGGCGCAGGAAGATGAGCGCCGCCGTGTAGCCCGCGACCTGCATGATGAAGTAGGCGCCATGCTGGCCGTAGTAAAGCTTAACCTGCACCAATTGGTTACTAGTGCCAACTTGGAGGATGAAACCTTTCTGGCGAAATCTTACAATATGAGACAGCAGCTGGATGACGTGTTAAGCAGCGTCCGACGCATTTCGCATGACCTGATGCCGGTGGTTCTAGAGAAAATGGGCTTGGTGCCTGCCTTTGAGGCAATGCGCAGAACCCTGGCCGCTACTGGGCAAATAGAGCTCCTGCTAGATTATAATGAAAAAAATGTACGATTACCGGCGCAACATGAGTTATTGCTTTACCGTATGGTCCAGGAATTACTCAACAATACCTTGAAGCATGCCCAAGCCAGTCAGGTTACTATAAACCTGCATTTTGGCGTTGCTACAACCTTGCTTAAGTATAAGGACAATGGCATCGGGTTTGACATGGATGCCATGCGCGAAGAGCAACAGGAAAGCGGCGGACTGGGTATTATGAGCCTGCAAAGCCGTACAGCCCTCTTAGACGGAAGCATCCATATTCATTCTGAACCCGGTACAGGTACCACAGCCGAAATCTCGATACCTGTTTTAGCATTGCAAGACACAACTCAACAAACTTCAAACTATAAACCTGCCACTGTACATGGAGTACCAGCCGCTGAGCTTGGCCATAGCTGACGATCATAATTTGTTCCGGAAGGGGGTTCTGGAGCTTTTAAAGGCCTTCGAGGAAATTACCTTGGTGGCCGACGCCAGTAATGGAGCCGAACTGCTCGAGAAAATAGAACCGAATCTGCCAGACGTTATCATTCTGGATCTGGAAATGCCTGAAATGGATGGAGTTGCCACCTCCCGGTACCTACTCTCGAAGTATGTCGGGGTCAACATCCTTATCATGTCCACTTACGGAGATGAAGGTATGGTGCAGAGCCTGCTCGATGAGGGGGTGAAAGGTTACCTTCTGAAAAACTCAGAGCCGGACGAGCTGCGCGCCGCCCTGCAAGCGCTAAAGTCTGGCAAAAGCTACTACTCTGCTGCCATCAAAATTATGGACGCCATCTAAATAATATATTTATCCCTGAAATCATACAAATGGCCAGGCTAGAATTTAGTCTGGCCATTTGTGCTTTAAATTGTACCATTGTGTTTGTTTTTGATTTTAATTTTCGAATATTTAAGTAAACTTTTCTGATTAACTGAAGTATAAGCACTATATACTATAAGTATTATATTTAATGCCCCGTTTGTGTTGAGATTAAAGAAAAAGGTACTCTTTTCGATTTTAAGCTTCAGCTTGTTTGCGCTCAGTGCAGCGTTTTTGCCTGCTATTGCCCAATCCGGCACTTTGCAGGGTAACATAAAGCAAGACACAGTGAAGCAGGAAAACACACAGCGGCAAGCTTACGAAAAGAGAGGCAAATTTGAGCAAGCGATCCGCAACTCAGCTGACTTAGAGATAGACGGCTTGATCGTGGATGAGACCATTACCAAGATAGGTCGGGACTTTTATCAAATCTTTCAACGCCAGTGGGAGCCACCGGCTATGGCGAAAAACTTCACCATACTCATAAAAGAGCTACCTGCCCGCGGTAATGGGGCGCTTATTCAGGTTGCAGTAAACGACCAAGATATAATGGAGCAGCAAGTGCAGCCAAAGTATGATTTTATAGAAGAAGTAGCCATTTATGCCACCGGTGTAGTGTATGAATTTCTGGTAAGAGACCAGCTACAGCAACAACTGGAAGCTGAAGGTAAGAAGGCCCGTGAATTATTTTAGCAAGTATAAACCCCCATATTTGAATAACCCTTTATATGAAGAAAACTTACCTCATCGGATTTATTTTTACTTTGCTCTATCTAACGTGCAACGCAGCTCAAGCCCAGGATTTTGTTTACCAGCCTGTGAACCCGGCATTTGGAGGGGAAACATTTAACTACCAGTGGCTTCAAAGCTCTGCACAGTCTCAGGACAGGTTAAAAGACCCGGATGCCTTAACAAGCAGCGGCGCATCTAAACAGGATCCATTGGATAGTTTTAAAAGCAACTTAGAGCGGCAGATCCTAAGCCAGCTTTCGCGGCAGCTGATAACCAGCCAGTTTGGCGAGGGCGGACTAGAGCCAGGAAGCTATACAATTGGTAATTACCAGATCGAGGTAACGGAAGGTTCAAACGGTGTAATTATTCAGATTGTTGATATCGGCACCGGCAACCAGACTACTGTAACTATCCCTTACTACTAGTTTGGCCCAGCTCTACACTTACCCTTTTACCATTGCTTAAATACCCTTATTACATGCTAAACAGCTTATCGTATTACCAGCGGGGGGCGCAGGTTCTTATACTTGTGCTTCTGATATCGGGCTGCGCTCCTTACTTCAACCAACCAATGCAAACTTCCAGGGCTGCGTTGGGTGTGCCTGCCCCAGGCAACCAAGATCTTATAAACCTGCCGCCCCCACAACAAAAGGTTGTAGCTGCCGTCTACAAATTCCGGGACCAAACAGGGCAATATAAACCATCAGCCACCGGTGCCAGCTGGTCTACGGCCATTACTCAAGGCACTACTACCATTCTGCTTAAGTCTTTGGAAGAATCGGGTTGGTTCACGCCCATCGAGCGCGAGAACTTAGGCAACCTGCTTAATGAGCGTAAAATTATCCGCTCCACGCGTGCTGAGGCTGAGCAGATGACTGGAAAACCGGAACCTCCCTTGCCTTCTCTCCTTTTTGCAGGCATTATACTCGAAGGGGGAATAATCTCTTATGATGCAAACGTGATAACAGGCGGTGCCGGTCTCCGCTATTTCGGGGCTGGGGGCTCTGGGCAGTACCGCGAGGATAAAGTTACGGTATACCTGCGTGCCATATCAACAAGCACTGGCGAGATTCTAAAAACAGTTTATACTTCCAAAACCATACTTTCGCAGTCTATGGATTTTGGTGTGTTCCGGTATGTTAAGTTTAAGCGTTTACTGGAGGCAGAGACAGGCTTTACCTATAATGAGCCATCGGAGATTGCTGTGAAAGAAGCCATTGATAAGGCGGTCCAAAGTATGGTGATTGAAGGCTTGTTCTCAGGATATTGGCGCTTGAAAAATAAAGAAGACCTGGAAAGCCCTATCATTAAAGAATACTTGGCAGAAAAAGAGGACGCCTCTAACTCTGATGTGCACGGCCAGGTTATGGCCCAGCGACGCGGTGTGCTAGGTGTTAGCTTAGCTGCAGGAGCCATGCAGTACCACGGAGACTATTCTGGATCGCAAATTACGCCGATGGCGGAAACTGGTCTGCGGTTCAGCACCCGGAATAATATTTCTATGGATTTGCGCATAGGTGGCGGGGAACTGGCAACGGAGCAAAACTTTGAGCGAAAGATAATATTCAGCGAGCTCAATCTAAATTACAGTTTATTCCCGAGGTTAAACCAATCGCCGTACTTACAGGTTGGGGCAGGGGCCCTGGCATCTGGAGACGGTTTTAGCAATGCACTCAATAATATCTCCCTCAGCGACATGAATGCTTATGTAAAGGCTGGTGTGGGCATGGAGTTTATGGCCAGCAAACGCTTAGGAATAGATGCAAATGTCTATAGCAGCTACCTACTGAACGATAAGTTTGACGAGGTGCAAAACGGGAGGTTTAATGACTATTTCTGGGGGGCCAAGCTTGGGCTTAACTATTACTTCGGCTTATTTAAATAAGCTTAAACTGTATCATAAAAAAAGGTATGCCACAAGCATACCTTTTTTTATGCATATAAGGAGCTGCAACTCGCTCTATCTAGATTTGGTTTTTTTAATTCCATGCTTGTGCATTTAGAGCTGAGCCCTAGTGCAGCAAAGATTAATTAAGCATATAGTATAAGATGCATATTCATAAACGTTTTATAATAATGATTTAACGGATATGTATTATTTAAAATAAAAAAAATAAAATTATATCATATATTCTGTAACTATATTTATTTATTTTGGTATATTGCTTATGTAAATCATCTTAAATCTTTTTTAATCATCAAAAAAACAAAAGCATGAAAAAGAATTTATTTTTTGCAGCAGCATTTATGCTAATGGCAGGTGGTGCCATGGCGCAGAGCAACAACAGTAATGTAATGCAGTCAGGCACTAATCACAGTGCTAACATAGCGCAAGCTGGCTCTATGAACGACTCGTATGTGGAGCAGTCTAACGACAACAACTCTGCTACTGTAGATCAGGACGGCGACAATAACACATCAAGCGTTTATCAGATCATGGACGCTTTTGACAACACCACTACTGCGACGCAGACAGGTGACGACAACTCTGCCATGCAGCAGCAGGGCGCTGACGCGGTAGGTAACCGTGCAGACATCGTGCAAGACGGCGACGGCAACTCGGCTGAGCAGTACCAAACTTTCAGTAGCTACGAGAACGCTGCCTCTATCGACCAGACTGGAGAAGGTAACAGTGCTTTGCAGGCGCAGTCCTTTACAAGTGCTTACAACTCAGCAACCATCACACAAGTTGGTGAAATCAACGATGCAGAGCAAGAGCAGACCAATATCTCTCTTGGCAACACAGCTACCATCTCTCAGGATGGCTACTGGAACTGGGGTTATCAGTATCAGAACAACATTTCTGCCCTGAACACCGCCACTATCACCCAAGTTGGCGATGTAAACGATGCCTACCAGTACCAGGAAGACCTTAGTGGCTTTAACACTGCTACAATCATGCAGGAAGGGGATTACAACTATGCTAATCAGGATCAAAGCTTCCTGAGCGGCGACAATATGGCTTCTATTTCGCAGACAGGAAATGGAAACATTGGTTATCAGACTCAATCTTTAGGTGGCGATCTTTCTGCTACTTTAACTCAAACAGGTAACGATAACTATTCATCACAGACTCAGTCGGGCCTTAGCCATACTTCTACAGTAACTCAGTCTGGTGGTATGAACTCTGCCGTAGTTCAGCAAGGTAACTAATCTGGCATTATATATAATTAAGTAAAAATTATACTTAATTATCGAATCCCTAAGCGAAAGAATTGCTTATAGAGCACTTCTTTCGCTTTTTTTATGATTAAAATTATACTGATTAGATTTAATAATATGCTAAATTAAAATTAAAATAATAAAAGTTAAATATTTTTATTTAACCATGTAACTCTTTTTTCTACATATAGTATAATGCTAATGTAAATCATCTTAATACCCTATTTTCTAAAGGATTCATGAAAAAGAACGTATTTTTCGCAGCAGCTTTTATATTAGTTGCAACTGGTGCTATGGCACAAAGTAATACAAGCACAGTAGACCAGGCTGGCAGAAGACAAGAGGCAACTGTAACCCAAAACGGTGCTTCAAATGCTTCTAATGTAGAGCAAAGAAATAGAGACAACTCTGCTACGGTATTTCAGAATGGCTCAAGCAATCAATCTGAAATACTTCAGATTCAAAGAGCTATCAACAATACAGCTTCTGCTACGCAAATGGGTGATGACAATACTGCCATACAGCACCAGGGCGGAGATGCAAAGGCTAACCGTGCAGAAATTATGCAAAGCGGCGACCGCAACTCGGCTGAGCAATACCAAACATACAATAGCTATGAGAATACTGCTTCCATCAGCCAAAGCGGTGAGGATAATGCAGCAATTCAGGTGCAGTCTTTTACAAGTGCTAATAACTCTGCTACTATTACACAGGTTGGTGATGCAAACATTGCAGGGCAAACACAAACCAACATATCTCTAGGCAACACTGCTATTATCTCTCAAGACGGCTCCACCAATACAGCCTCACAAAACCAGAATGATATATCCGCCTTTAACAGCGCTACCATTACTCAGGTAGGCAACTTAAACGATGCCTCTCAGTTCCAGGAAGCCTTAAGCGGGGCCAATACAGCTGTAATTACCCAAAATGGTGACTTTAACTATGCTGTGCAGGATCAAAGCTTCATCAGCGGCCTCAATGAGGCCTCGATGACCCAGTCCGGAGAAGGCAACAATGGCTTTCAGACACAGACATTGGGCGCAGACCTGACAGCAACCTTAACACAGACCGGGAACAGCAACTTCTCTGACCAATATCAGACTGGTAATGGCCACACCACAACTGTGAGCCAGATGGGCAACAATAACGGTGCTATTGTTACACAAGGCAATTAATCAAAAAGTATAGCAGGCCTTATCAGCCTGCTATACTTTTTACTACCTGCTGCATTCATAACACACGTATCCTTTCCACAGCTATCTAAGAGGGATAGCTACATACATGCAATTTTAATCTATTCACAGTTATCACCTAGGAGAATATCGATGGTAAGTGTATGCTTACCAGGGATCTATTGTGCAATAACTACCTCCAGCTTTATACAAGCTGGCACTATAATATCAAATAAAGACTTTAAGCCACATTAATAACTAACCGCCAGCTGTAAAGCACTGGCTAACTTAAACCCTAATATTTATTTAAAAACGCTTACTTATGAAAAAGAACGTATTTTTCGCAGCTGCTTTCACCCTTATAGCGGGTATGACATTTGCACAGAGCAATACAAGCACTGTCAATCAAAAAGGCATGAACCAGACAGCCAAAGTAAACCAAATGGGCTCTACTAACTCTTCTGATGTGAAACAAGGAGGGACTACGATGCCTGTTAGCCGCGACAACTGGGCTGAAGTAGAGCAGGATGGTACAGGTAACCAATCAAGCATTAAGCAGGATAACAGACGTAACCAAGCTTATGCTACACAAAAAGGAGCCGATAACATAGCTATGCAGCGCCAGGATATGAGAGCAAACGATAACCTTGCTGTAGTGGAGCAGCATGGAGAGCGTAACTCAGCAGACCAGTTGCAGTCCGGGGTTTCTAACAGTAACTCTGCTATCATTTACCAAGGCCAGGATGGAAATGGTGCGGTTGGAAACACTGCCCGCCAGTATCAGAATACTTTCAGTGGTAACAACGCTGCGCTGATAGAGCAAACAGGCGATAACAACTATGCTGAGCAAGATCAAAACGGTATTTCCGCCTATAACACTGCTAAGGCATACCAAAGCGGAGATAACAACAGAGCCGACCAAACGCAAAGCCTGATCAGCGCAGGCAACGAGGCGATGATCATGCAATCAGGCGACAACAACTCTGCTGCACAGACTCAAGAATATGTGAGTGCGTTAAACAACGCTTACATTAACCAGTCTGGCGACAACAACACTGCCGACCAAAGACAAATTTGGGTATCAGGAGCTAACACTGCTGAGATTATGCAGGTAGGAGATGGTAACGAAGCAGTGCAGTATCAGCAGGGAGTTAGCGGGGCTAACTACGCAGGTGCTCTACAAACCGGTAACGGAAACTATGCTTCTCAGTATCAGCAAGACCTGAGCGGTGCATACAACGCAGCTATAATTGTTCAGTCTGGCGATGACAACAACGCTTACCAGGTGCAAACTCAGGGCGGCGCTAATTACGCTGAACTTACCCAAAGCAGCAACGAGAACTACTCTTTGCAGCAGCAGGAAGGGTTCATGAACAGTTCAGTAGTTACTCAAATGGGCAGCACAGGTAACTCATCAACCGTATTCCAGTCTGGAATGGGCCAAATGAGCACTGTTATGCAAAACGGAAGAAATAACACTGCCACTGTAACTCAATCAAACTAATATTAGTTTAACAAAACAATCTAAGGTGACTTGATTTACCTTAGATTGTTTTGTATTTTAAAGCAAAATTGACGGCTATGAAGAAGATCTTTGTTTTACTGCTTTTAATAGGGCTTAGCTTAAGCGAAACGTATGCACAGGAAATAGAGTCGAAGGATTTGCTGTTGCAGCAAGTTGATGAGAACCAGTTTATTCGCCAACTGACCCTGGCTACAGAGCAACCTGGTTCAGCTATTATTAAGCAAAGCACAAATGTAGCTTATGTGGTTCAGAATGGTAATGCCAATACTGTGTCGCTAAACCAAACTGGAGTAGGCAACATGCTTAACCTGGTGCAGAATGGCAACGCTAATCAGTATGAAGGTTTGTTTTCCGGTGATTTCAATATAAGCGCCGTGCAGCAAGAAGGAGATGGCAACCGCTTGGTGCAGAGTATAAGCGCTAACGGGCAAAAATTTATTATATCTCAGCAAGGCCTTAACAATGAGCTGATCCAGATAGAAAACGGAACAAACACGCTGCCTTACCAAGTAACCCAGCAAGGCGAGGGAATGCGTGTTGTAATTGAAAACGGTGGGTTTGGACCAGTAGAGTAGGCCATATTTGAGAAATGCCTATGGATGGACAACCCTCAACTTTAAAAATTCGTATATAACTATATATGCATAAGCTTTTAATTTTAATTATGGTTTATGCCATGCTGCCAGCATCTTACCTATTTACCCTTATAATTTCTTTAACATGTTGAAAACAGCTTTACCCTTTAAGCTAGTTGTTTTATTCTTGCTTATACTTGGCTTTACAGCCTGTAACGAAGACACAATAGAGCCAAACGGTGAAGGTGTTTTAAGTGGGCAAGTGCTTGACTCCGACACAAATGCACCTTTATCAGGCATTAGTATATCCACTAGCCCCGCAACAACCGCCTTAATTACCGATGCCAATGGCATGTTCATCATCTCTGATATTACAGCAGGTGATTATACCATCACGGCGAAAAAATCAGGTTTTAAAACAGAATCTGTAACTGTTGCTGTAAAAAACGGCAAAGAAACCAAAGCAACCATACTCTTAAGCGAGTCGAATGAGGGAGACGATGTGCCGGGCTTGCCTACAGAACCCTCTCCTGAAAATAACGCCTCCGACATTTCAAATTCTGTAACCCTGCAATGGAAGGCACCAAAAGCATCAAGTAAAGACACACTGACGTATGATGTATACTTGTATGAGTCTGGCTCCAACCAAAAAAAAAAGATAGCAGAAGCGATAACAGACACCTCAGTAGTTGCTGAAAACCTATTGCACGGCACCACTTATTTTTGGCAGGTTACCGTGCGCAGCGATAATGGAGCAGAGTCGAACGGCCCGATCTGGAGTTTCTCCACGGCATCCTTGCCTAACGCCCGCTACTTATTTGCCCGAAGCGTGGAGGGTAACTATGATATTTTTAGCTCAGATGGCACTACTGCCAACACCTTCAGGCTTACATCTGACTTTAGCCGCGAATGGTGGCCCCTACTAAACCCGAAGCGAGATATAATTGCCTATTCTTCAAATGCAGGTATAGAGCCGCAGATTTATACCATGAACCGTGATGGTTCTGCTAAAAAGCAAATCACTTCTGTGCCAATTGCCGGCTACCATAACCCAGGTATTGGTTTTGCCTGGGCTCCAGATGGCGGCCAGTTAATATATGGGCATTATGCGCTTCTTTACCGTATAAACCGCGATGGTTCTGGGCTTACAGTAATTGCCAATGCCCCGGCTAACCGCCACTTCCGAATGCTGGACTGGACTGCTACTGGTAACAAAATCCTGGCCCAGACAATTGGCGCAAGCATCAACGATTCAGAGATCTACATTATGGAAGCCAACGGCACCAACATGACCCTGCTAGTAGAAAACCTGCCAGGTCGTGTGGAGAGCCCCGCATTTTCCATTGATGGCAAAAGCATACTTTATACCCGCGATGTATCCGGGTTCGAGAACACCGAGGGCCGCCAGCTAGATTCCCGTATCTTCAGAAAGAACATTGATGGCACTGGCCTGATGGATATGTCGGCTTCCAAGCCTGCCGGAACTAACGACCTTTATCCGCGCTACTCGCCAACCGGAGATAAGATTATATTTGTAAACACCCCGAACGATGGTTTTGGCCCTTACGATGTCTATGTAATGGATGCCGCCGATGGGAAGAACCGTACCAAGATTTTCTCAAACGCCATTATGCCCGACTGGAAATAGAAATCATCTTAAACAACCCATAAAGAAAAAGCCACGGTTTATGCCGTGGCTTTTTCTGTTTATGTTTCGCCATAGGGTGGCTGGCCCGAGGTTGTAAATTTATACTATGAAAGTATGGTTTAAACCACAGGCTTACACTTGCTGTTAAAAGAGAAAATATCAAAGACAATGGCAAGCAGCGATCTTATTTGTGAACTATGCCAGCGCGAGGTGCAAAGTCTATCGCGGCACCACCTGGTGCCGCGCGAAGAAGGGGGGCGCTACGGAGCCACAGCTGAACTATGCCAACCTTGCCACAGCACCCTGCACCTTACCTTCAGCAACCGGGAGTTGGCCCTGCAATACAATACTATACCGGCTTTACAGCAGGCAGAGCCCTTGCAAAAATACCTGAAGTGGGTGCGCAACAAACGCATTCAGAAAATTTCCAACAAGCGCGGCAAGCGCAGGTAGCCTGCTGTTATTTTTCTGCTTCCCGCAGCTTCAGGATCAGGTCCATTTTAAACTGATGCAGCCCGCTTTCCAAACCGGCTGGGTAGCTGTGTGGGTTCAGGTATCGGCGTATACTTTCGTGTAAGTTGCTTACTTCCTGTAAAGTATGCGCTTTTATACTTGGCAGGTCCGGTAACTTATACTTCAGCTGGCCTTTCTTGAAGATGGGCACCAGAAGGTCTTTATACTTGGCGGTTGGTTCTAAACTTTTCCGACGGGTAGCATCCAGCGGGTCTACTAGCTGAGGCTGTGGTGGAAGCGGTTCAAGCTCATTGTAAATCATGTCAGCCAGGTAACGTTGCTCATTGTAAAAGCGCCGCACCTGTAAAATACCCGGGTTCGAGGTTTTCACCAATTGCTCCGAAAGCTTAATTTTATACTCCCAGGCATCATTTTTAATAGCAGCCAGCTTGTATACTCCCCCCAAGGCTGGCTGGTCATAAGCGGTAATCATTTTAGTGCCCACGCCCCAAATGTTGATCTTAGCGCCTTCCTGTTTCAGGTGGGTGATCAGGTGCTCATCCAGGTCGTTGCTGGCCACAATGCTGGTATCTGTAAAACCTGCTGCATCCAGCAGTTTGCGGGCTTGCTGGCTCAGGTAGGTCAGGTCGCCGGAGTCGAGGCGGATGCCACCGAAAATAAAGCCTTTCGGAGCCAGTTTCTGGGCCACCTTAATCGCCTTCTTCACGCCTTCCAGGGTATCGTAGGTATCCACCAAAAAAACGGAATCTTGCGGAAAAGCAGTGCCATACGCCTCAAAAGCCTCTTCTTCGGAGTCGAAAGACTGGATCCAGCTGTGTGCATGCGTGCCTTTTACGGGGATGTTGTAAAGCTGGCCGGCAAGCAGGTTAGAGGTGGCATCAGCGCCGCCAATGTATGCTGCCCGGGCCGCTGAAAGCGAGCCGTCTATACCTTGCGCACGGCGCATACCAAACTCAATTACCGTATCGCCCTTGGCTGCTTCTTTAATGCGCGCCGCTTTGGTAGCTATCAGCGTTTCAAAATTAACAATTGTGAGCAGCGGTGTTTCTATAAGCTGTGCCTGCAAAAGCGGACCTTTAACGCGCACTAAGGGCTCGCTAGGGAAAACCACGGTGCCTTCGGGGATGGCATCCACATCGCAGGTAAACTCCATTTGTTGTAAATAGTCCAGAAATCCCTGCTTAAAAAGCGGCTTGCCTTCGCTGCCTTTTAGGCTGGCTAAGTAAGCTATATCATCTGCTGTAAAACGAAGCTCCTGCAGGTATTGGATGGCGTGCTCCAGCCCGGCCGCAATAGTATAACCACCGCCAAAAGGGTTTTTCCGGAAGTATAAATGGAACACTGCTTCGCGCTCTGCCATGCCGTTTTTCCAGTAGCCATAGGCCATGGTAAGCTGGTATAAATCGGTTAGCAACGAAAGGGAAGTACGGTAAATCTGCTGTAGCGCCATGCGTGGTATCTGGGATAATTGAATCGGTAAGTTAACAAGTATAGCCGAAAGTTAAAGTATGGAAGTATACGAGAAGCGAATAAGGGAATGACTATCAGGTTGATGAAAAAAAACTTGCAGGTTGCCGCCCCACTGTGCAACTTTGGTTATGCATAACAAACAGTTTATCCCTTTTTCTGAGGTTAAAAACAAGAAAGCACTGGTAGTGGATAGTGCGCACGCCAACGGTATCATGCTTTCGCATTGGAAAGGTTCTCTGCGCTTGGCCGGAACCGAGGGCGATACAAGCGCCGCCATTGTGCTGAGCGCCATGCGCCTGAACCTGCCGGAACTGGACTTGCCCTATGTTACCGCCAACCATTTCGATATTGATGGCTTTGTGGGTGTATGGGCTTTGCTTAACCCGAAGCTTGCCCTCGAGCATGATGAACTGCTGCGCCAAACGGCCCTCATCGGCGATTTTAGGGAGCTGGACCTGAACCACCCGCTGGCCGGCGAGGCCCTGAAACTTGTTTGCTGGATAAATGCCAAAGAACGGGAACTGTTCTATAAGCCTTTCGAGGCAGATGACATGGAAGAGAAGGAGGCGGCGCAGTGCGTGCAGAAATTCAGGTACTTTTTGCGGGAGTTTGGCCAGGTGCTGCAGGACCCAGACTGGGAGCGCGGTGCCTGGGAGGATGAGGTGGGTGGCGTGCTGCTCGGCTACCGCGACATGTATAAACCCGAAACAAAACTCACCAGAAAGCCGGAGATCGGTTTGGTGATCATTGATACGCCGCACCCGCTGCACTATTACGCACTTTTTAGCCGCACACAAGGTTTTGACATGGTGCTGAGCTGCTACGAGGGCAACAAGTATGAGCTGGAGTATAAGTATACCACCTGGGTAGACATTACCTCACGGCCAACGCTGCCGCGCCTAAGTATGAAGCCGCTGGCTGACCGCCTGAATGCCCTGGAAACCTCTGGCCGCCGCTGGACCTATGAGAACGTAACGGAAACCGGCCCCATCCTTCGCCTGGATGGCGACAAGCTAACCCGCTCAGAAACCTACGCTAACCCAACCGAGCGCGAGATCTATGCATCCTCGATACCACCAGAAACGCTGAAACAGGAAGTGATAAGCTATTATACCGAAGCTTACCAGAACATCACCCCAAAGTATAACTGGACCTGGAAAGAGGTGAAAGAGCTTAACAGGTAAGTCATAAAATCCTAAGCCATACTTGTCTGGAAATTCAGCTAAGTATGGCTTAGGATTTTGCAAAGTATGGAATTGTGCTCCGTCTTAAAAAAACAGTGCGCAATTTATAATTTAGAATAACGTGCCGTTGCTATCAGCGGTTTTTACAGGCGTTGGCGTTTCGCAGTTCTCCTCGTTAAACACCTGGTCGATGGCTTTTTCGGCTTTGCGAAGCTTCTCCTTGCACAGTTTGATGAGTTGGGAAGAGCGCTGAACTTTCTGTGTCAGCTCGTCCACATCTACGGCATCGTTTTCAATGGCACGCAGAATTTCCTCTAGCTCCTGCGTCGCCTCGCGGTACGTCATATCCTTCAGGTCCTTATTCATTGGTATCTATATTTACAACCATGCTGTGGAGCGTGCCGTCCTGCACTTTTGTTTCCACTACATCGCCGGTTTTAACGTCTTTTACACTTTTTACCACTTTTCCGTTAAGCAGCGTGATGGTATAGCCGCGGAGCAGCAGTTTTTCGGGGTCGTTAGCCTCAATACTCATTTCTAATAATTTCAGGCGGTGATGCTCGTTTTGCATTTTTGCTTTGGTGCCATACTTTAGCTTGTCGCTGTAGGTGGCAAAAAGGAGCTGCGCGTTCTTTAGGTGGTCGTTGGCCTCTGTTTCCAGGCAGTGCACCAAGTGGTTGAGCTCGTGCTCCTTCATGTGCAGATAGCGCTGGCTTTTGCCCTCCACGCACACCGAAAGTTCCTGCAAGTGGCGTTCGCACTCGTGCAGCAGGTCTTTGGTTGATGCGTCGATATCCTTCTCAAACATGCTTATTGTATGTCGCTGCGCCTCCAGGTAAGCTTTGGGTTTGAGCAGAAGTCCTCTAGAAAGGCTTTCCAGAGAATCCTTGCGAGCCTGAAGCTTTTGCTTGGTCATGTTATTTAAGCGCAGGCTTATACGTTCCAGCTTATCATCGGTCAGTTTAAGTTGCTGGGCAGCAAACATCCGGATGCTGTCGAACAGGTCCTCGGCCATGCCTTCTGCCTCACGAAACCGCTCGATCAGGAAGCCAGCCACGGCAGTGGGGGTTTTAAGGCGCGTGTTGGCCACCAGGTCAGCTATACTTTCGTCGCGCTCGTGGCCAATGCCCGTAAGCACCGGCAACGGCGATTTACCGATGGCTGCGGCGATCTTGTAATCATCAAAGCAGCTCAGGTCGGTTTGGGAGCCGCCACCGCGTATCAGTACAATGGCATCGAAGTTTTCGCTATCTCTGCTGATCTGGGCAAAGGCCTGCGCCACCGAGTTGGGGGCGTCGTTGCCCTGCACGGTTGCCGGAAACAGCGTGGTCTCGAAAGTATAGCCGTAGCTGTTGTTTTCCAGCTGGTGCACAAAATCCTGGTATCCGGCAGCGGTAGCCGAAGATATAATGGCAAGCCGTTGCGGCACCAAAGGCAGCTCCAGGGCTTTGTTTGCTTCCAGCAGCCCCTCGGCCTCCAGGCGTTTCATGGTTTCCTGGCGCTGGCGGGCCAGGTCGCCAATTGTATAATTCGGGTCGATGTTCGATACATCCAGGCTCAGGCCGTACAGCTCATGAAAGCGCACCGAGGCCTGCAGCAGCACTTTTAAGCCGGCTTTAAGCGGCTGGCCCGTTTTCTCCTCGAAATAGCGGCCAAGCATCTGGTAACGCGAGCCCCAAATGGTAGCCCGGGCCTGCGCCAGCATCTGCCGTGCGTCATCGCCCTTATCTACCAGCGTTAGGTAGCAATGGCCTTTGCGGCGGTCTACGTTTACCTGCGCCACCTCCGCCACTACCCAATAGCTATCCGGGAAAGCCATTTCCAGCTCCTCGCGTATCTGCTGGTGCAGCGCGTACAGCGAGAGCGGCGCTTGGCGCTCCTCAAAGCTTACGGTTTCACGGAAAAATATCTGGGACATGGCTCAACTACGTTTCTCTTCTCCTGCACGGCTGGCAGAGCGCCAGCTCCTAAGCCTCGAAGATAGGATTTTTTGACTAAAATAATTAGTAAGCAGTGAGAGAAAAATTATCGCTCGCTCAAAGTATGCCTTTGCGCAACGGAGGTGCCATTTTTCTGTGTAGGCATCAATAGCATGTAACAAGTATAGCAGATCGCGTTGCAAGTATGATTTGTGAAGTATGAAAATCGAAAGGGAGCAGCCGGTTCAAAACTGAAATTTCAAAAAAAGTTAAAAATGTTTGGCTTTTTAAAAATACGCCCCGTATACTTGCAACATCAAGTCAATACGCCCTTTGCGGTTATTGATTTATAAAGAAGCGTGAAGAGACAGGCTCTGTGAAGCGCTAGCAACCTAACCATCGGTGTTAAGGTGCTAATTCCTGAGTTCGGCAGGGTGCCGGACGAATATAAATTGATACGAAAAATGAAAAAGGGAATCAAGCCAACACAACGCGTAGTATCATTTTTGCCGGCAGGCCAAATGCCGCATACTTTCTATTTTGCCTCTTCTCCGGAGGTTAATGTCATGCACATGCCCATGTGTTGCATGCGTGGCTATTGTTGCTGCTAAACTAAACACCCGCATCTAGCAAATCCATACCTTAAGGTTTACCGGCAGGCCTGTGCCTGTTGCGCCAGCCTTGCCATAGCCATTTATGCCTGTGGCCCATCTTAAAGCAAATCTAATCTACATTTTATCTAACCAATAGTATACGTCATGTCAAAAGCATTGCACTTCGAAACACTTCAGCTGCACGCCGGCCAGGAAATAGACCCAACCACGCAATCACGCGCTGTACCCATCTACCAGACCACTTCTTATGCCTTTAAGAACGCCGAGCACGGTGCAAACCTATTCGCCCTAAAGGAGTTTGGCAACATTTATACCCGCATCATGAACCCGACCACCGATGTGTTTGAGAAACGCATTGCCGCCCTGGAAGGCGGAGCGGCGGCAGTGGCAGTAGCCTCGGGGCAGGCGGCACAGTTCATCGCCCTGAACAACATACTCGAAGCCGGGGATAACTTTATAACCACCAGTTACCTGTATGGCGGCACGTACAACCAGTTTAAAGTATCGTTCAAGCGCCTGGGCATTGAAACGCGCTTTGCCGAGAACGACGAGGTAGCGAGCTACGAAAAGCTGATAGACGAGAAAACCAAAGCGATCTACGTGGAAACCATCGGCAACCCACGTTTTAATATTCCAGATTTTGAGGCGATAAGCGCCCTGGCACGCAAGTATGATATTCCGTTGGTGGTTGATAATACTTTTGGCGCAGGCGGTTACCTGTTCCGCCCGCTGGAGCATGGCGCCAATGTGGTGGTAGAGTCGGCTACGAAATGGATCGGCGGGCACGGCACAAGTATAGGCGGTGTAATTGTGGATGGCGGTAACTTTAACTGGGGCAACGGTAAGTTTCCGCAGTTCTCAGAGCCCAGCGAAGGCTACCATGGCTTAAACTTCTGGGAGGTGTTCGGGGAGGATGGCCCGTTTGGCAACATCGCCTTCGCGATTCGTGCCCGTGTGGAGGGGCTTCGTGATTTTGGCCCGGCGCTGAGCCCATTTAACTCCTTCCTGCTGCTGCAGGGCCTCGAGACGCTCTCGCTGCGCGTGGACAGAACGGTGCAGAACGCCCTGGCGCTGGCACAGTGGCTGGAGCAGCACGAGCTGGTAGAGAGCGTGAACTACGCCGGCCTGGAAAGCAGCCCATACCATACTTTGGCCAAAAAATACCTGAAGCGCGGCTTTGGCGGGGTGCTCTCCTTTAAATTGAAGGGTGATAAGCAGCAGGCCGAAACCTTCGTGAACAGCCTGCAACTGGTAAGCCACCTGGCCAACGTAGGCGATGCGAAAACGCTGATCATCCACCCGGCATCTACCACGCACCAGCAGCTAAGCACTGCTGAGCAGCTGAGCGCCGGCGTAGACCCAACCTTGCTGCGCGTATCGGCGGGTATCGAGCACATCGAAGACATTAAAGCAGATTTTGAGCAGGCTTTCGCTAAGATAGAAGTGGCAGAGCCGGTAACAGCCTAATTTAACAATGCCTAAAACACACCACATATTTCATCATCAGCAAGAGTATAAACTGGAATCGGGGGCGGTGCTGCCCGGTTTTCAGCTGGCCTACACCACCTACGGCACGCTAAACCCGGAACGGAGCAACGTGCTGTGGGTCTGCCATGCCCTCACCGGCAACTCTGACTTTACCGAATGGTGGTGCGACCTGTTCGGGGAGGGCAAGCTGTTTGATCCGCGCGAGAGGTTTGTGGTTTGTGCTAACGCGCTAGGCGGTTGCTACGGCTCCACAGGTCCGCTCTCTGTAAACCCCCGAACCCTGCAGCCATACTTCCATGCGTTTCCGCAGCTTACTAACCGCGACATAGTTGGCGCTTTTGATCTGCTGCGGGAAGATTTGGGATTCACTCAAATTCATACATTGCTGGGTGGCTCGCTGGGAGGGCAACAGGCGTTGGAGTGGGTGCTACAAAAGCCCGATGTGTTTCAGAACCTGGTGCATGTGGCCAGCAACGGGCGGCACTCGCCGTGGGGCATTGCCTTTAACGAAACGCAGCGCATGGCCATCCGGCAGGACCCTAGTTGGGCCGATAGCACCGAAGACGCCGGCAGCGAAGGGTTGAAAACGGCACGTGCCATTGCCATGCTTTCGTACCGCCACTACCATACTTACAACGAGGCGCAGCAGGAGCCGGGGCACAGCATCACCGATAACTTCCGGGCTGCCAGCTACCAAGTGTACCAGGGCGAAAAGCTTGCCGGCAGGTTTAACGCCTATACGTACTGGCTGCTGTCCAAAGCCATGGACTCGCATAACATTGGCCGCGACAGGGGAGGCCCGGAGCGGGCGCTGGCGCACGTAAAGGCGCGCTGCTTGTTTATTGGCGTAGATTCGGATCTGCTGTTTCCGGTGGAGGAGCAGTATTTCCTGCATCAGCATGTGGCGGGCTCCTCGTTTCACCTCATCAATTCCAAGTATGGCCACGATGGTTTTTTGGTGGAAGCAGGCCAGTTAACCGAGGCAATACAGAATTTTTATCAACAGAAACAACTAACTGAAGAACTGAACTATGAAGAGCAAGAGCGGTAAACGCATTGGTATATTTGGGTTTGGCTGCGTGGGGCAGGGCCTGCACGATGTGCTACAGGAAAACCCGCACCTGGAAGTGGCAAAGATCTGTGTAAAAGACCGCGAAAAGCTACGCACCTTGCCCACCGATGCCTTTACCTACGACCCGCAGGAGCTGTTGCAGGACACAAGTATAGATCTCTTTGCCGAGCTCATCAGCGACCCAAAAGAAGCGCTCCTGATTGTGCGGCAGGCGCTGGAGGCAGGCAAAACCATCGTATCGGCCAACAAGAAGATGATTTCGGAAAACCTGCCGGAACTGGTGGCGCTGCAGGAAGAGTTTTGCGGCACATTGCTCTATGAGGCAGCCGTTTGTGGCAGCATACCTATACTTAGAACGCTGGAGGCATACTATGGCACCGAGCCTCTGCAGGAAGTGAGCGGCATACTTAACGGCTCATCAAACTATATTCTTACCAAGCTCGATGCGGAGGGCCTTTCTTATGAGCAGGCGCTGGCAGAAGCACAGGCACTGGGTTTTGCCGAGGCCGACCCAACCCTGGATGTAGGCGGCTACGATGCCCTGCACAAGATTAGCCTTATTGCCGCGCATGCCTTCGGGGCGCTTGTTAAACCGGAGCAGGTCCTGCGTGCAGGCATTCAGCATATCAGCAAAAAAGACATTAACCTGGCGCAGGTGCTTGGCGGGCGTTTCCGGTTGGTGGCATCCGCTAAAATTAATGCGCATAACAGACTGGAGCTGCAGGTATTGCCCACGTTGGTTTTCCCTGATTCTGAACTATACTATGTGGAGGCGGAGTTTAACGGTGTGGCGTTGCATGCAAAGTATGCTGGGTCGCAGTTTCTGAAAGGGCGTGGTGCTGGCAGCCACCCGACTGGCTCAGCGGTATGGGCCGATGTTTCAGCGGCACTTGCCGGGTATAAGTATTCGTATGCCAAACTGCCTAAAGAGGAAGAGCCCGTGCAGCTTAAAATTGAGGGAGAAGACGAGCTTCAGGTATACTTGCGCACGCCGCGGCCAGAGCTTTTGCCACAGCTGCCCTGGCTGCAGCTAACTTCCTTCGGCGTGGATTCCAGAAACGCGCAACTCGTTGGCACTATCCTCAGAAAAGACCTGCTCGCCCATTTACCTGCCCTAAAGCAAACCGCGGCATTTATTGCACAGTTGCCGTCCTATATCTCTGCAAATCAGGCAGTAAATGCCTCATGCCAGGTGCTAGAAGAATTGGTATGATTTAGCAAAACAACATTTATACTTTATAAAGACAATTTTTTAATTAATAAATATATTATATTTTTAAAGTATAGTATTTGCACTATGTTTATTTTTAATTAACAAAAACATGGCTAATTGATAAAACTCTCCGTACAAATAATCAAATAGTTAGTGATTTAATTTGTACCGAGATGAAGAAAATAGCTATACCCTTATCCCTATTTCTTATGATAGCTTTCTTGTTCTCTTCCTGCAGGCAAGATGAGGCTTCACCTATAAAAAACGTTAAAGCAGGCCCTAAACTTTTAGGTGCCCAAGCCGGCAACAGAGCCTGCACAACTCATACATACTTTTACGGCGACGAGCAGAAGAGCCTTGGCAATGTATTTACCAAGCAGATTTTGGTGGCTTTCGAATCAGGCTTAAGTCCGGAGGAGGAGGCAAGCGTTGTGGCCAAATATAATTTTGTGGAAGAGAAGAAAGGCCAATTGAGCACTAACTCTGCTATGCTGCATAACATTGAGTTGGTGAACGGCCTAAACTGCAAGCAGGTAGAGGTAGCCATGGAGATATTGGCCGAAGACCCGGCAATCGCATATGTATCTCCATATTTCTTGAACAGCGACGGTTTGCTTGGCGTTAGTAACGAAGCCATTGTAACCGTGAAAGAAGGAAACACTGAGGCACTGGCCAGTTTGGCGGCAACCTACAACGCAGAGGTGCTTATGCCGTTAAGCGGAGAAACCTATCTGCTGCGCGTGGATAAAAACTCTGAAGGAAACGCATTAGAGCTTGCAAACTACTTAAACGGCCAGGATGGCATTGCGCACGCCGAGCCTGACTTTGTGGTATCCCTGGAGGTGCCCGAAGCAAATCAGCGATTGGCAGATAGAAGAAGCCGCTCCGGCAGCCACAGGTAAAGTATAAAAGCATAAAAATTAGAAAAGCCAGCCCCTTAACCGAGGCTGGCTTTTCTGTTTTTATGCTTCGTTCTGGCTATACGTAAATAGCCTCTGCCTTTGTGCGCAGGTTATACGCCGAAGCCATTACCTCGCCATAAGCACCGGCAGTTCTAATTGCAATAAGATCGCCGCGATTGGTTTCGGGCAGCATCACTGCCTTTCCAAAGCAGTCGCTCGACTCGCAGATCGGGCCAACCACATCGTAGCGCACCTCTGGCTTTTGGCTCGTCAGGTTCACTATTTTGTGGTAGGATTGGTATAAAGCCGGGCGGATCAATTCCGTCATGCCGGCATCAAGTATGGCAAAGTTGGTGGAGATACCATTTTTGATGTAAAGCACTTTTGAAATCAATGTTCCGCATTGCGCCACCAGGGAGCGGCCTAACTCAAAGTGCACCTGCTGGCCGGGTCTCAATTCTAAGAATTGGTTAAACAGCCCAAAGTATGCCGCGAAGTCCGGTATCGGGTTTTGCTCCGGATGGTAGTAATCCACGCCAAGGCCGCCGCCCACATTCAGGTGCTCCAGACGGATGTTATGGGCCATGAACCACTCCTGAAACTCGTTTACACGCGTGCAAAGGTTCTTGAAAACCGTCAGGTCCGTGATTTGGGAGCCAATGTGGAAGTGGATGCCGATCAGCTTTATATGCTTGAGTTGCTGCAACAGTTCGATAACGCTATCCAGCTCCCAAGCATTAATTCCGAATTTGTTTTCCTCGAGGCCAGTGGTAATATACTTGTGCGTGTTGGCGTTTACATTCGGGTTGATGCGGAGCGCCACGCGGGCTATGGTATCCTTCTTCTCAGCGAGCTCATTCAGTACCTCCAACTCATGCTTCGACTCGCAGTTGAAGCAGAAAATCTGCTGGTCCAAGGCGTAGTTTATCTCGTCATCGGATTTACCTACACCTGCAAAAACAACTTCTTGCGGCGTGAATCCATTCTCGATAGCGGCTTTTACTTCGTTGCCACTTACACAGTCTGCCCCAAAGCCGTGCTGGCGCATTTCGTTAAGTATAGGTGTGTTGGCATTGGCTTTCAGGGCATAGTGCACATGAAAGTTATACTTGCCGGCTTCCTGCTGCGCGTTTTGTAAAGTTTGGCGCAACATGTTCATATCATATACATAAAGCGGCGTAGCGTGTTGCTGCAGCTGCTCCAGGTTAAGGTTAAGCATCGGCGCTGTTTCTGTCAAAAATTCCATCATTCAGTTTTGTAAGTGCCTCCACCTTGTCGGTGGTGTTGATCAGGAGGCTGATATTATTCTTGCTTCCGCCGTAAGATATCATGCGGAGGGCAATGTGCTGCAGCGACTCAAAAATAGCTAAGCCCGAACCGCTGCGTTCCGAAATAAAATCACCTACCACGCAGATAATTGTTTGGTCGCGGTCTACTTCCACTTGCCCAAATTCCTTCAGCTCTGAGATAATCTCATTGAGGTATTTATCGCTGTCAATAGTCAGGGACACGGCAACCTCAGACGTGGTGATCATGTCGATTGGCGTTTTGTAGCGCTCAAATACCTCGAACACGCTGCGCAGGAAACCATAAGCCAGCAACATGCGGCCAGATTTTATCTTGATGGCCGTAATGCCATCTTTTGCGGCAACCGCTTTAATTCTTCCGCCCTCGGCTTCGGCACTGATGGTTGTACCTTTTGCCTCCGGCTGCATGGTGTTTAGCAGCTTTACCGGGATGTTCTTCTGCTTGGCTGGCAACACGCTGCTCGGGTGCAGAATCTTTGCCCCAAAGTATGCCAGCTCGGCCGCCTCGTCAAACGACAGTTCCGCAATTGGGTAAGTGTTCTTAACAATGCGCGGGTCGTTGTTGTGCATCCCGTCAATGTCCGTCCAGATCTGTATCTCAGATGCGTCAGCGGCAGCGCCGATCAGCGAGGCAGAGTAATCGGAGCCTCCACGCTTCAGATTGTCGATCTCGCCGAACGCGTTGCGGCAAATAAAGCCCTGCGTGATGAAAAGCTCTGTACCTGTGTATTTTTCCAGCTCTTTTCTCAGCTGCTTTTCGATGTATGCGTTGTCAGGCTCCTCGTTCTCATCGATCTTCATGAAGCTAAGGGCCGGCAGCAGCACAGAGTTTATACTTTGCTCCTCCAGGAAAAGCTGGAACAAGGCTGTGCTAAGCAACTCGCCCTGCGCCAGCACGGCACGCTCCTCATGGATCGTGAACAGATCCAAGGTAAAGGCGGTGAGGTACTCGAAATGCTGGGTGAGCAACTCGTTGGCCTGTTTCTTCTTATCATTGGTGATGTAGAGTTCTTCTACTACCTGTTTATACTTATCGTGCAGCGCCTGGATAAGCGCCTTCGCTTCGGAGTGATTGTTCTGGTACAGCGTTTCTGCGATCTGCACCAACGCGTTGGTAGTGCCCGACATAGCCGACAGCACTACAATTTTAGGCTCACCGTTATGGATGAGGGAGGCAACTGCCTTCATTCTCTCAGCAGACCCCACAGAGGTGCCGCCGAATTTTAGTATTTTCATTTAGAAACTAAAAAATGAATAATGTTTTACTTACAAAAATAGCAAAAAATGGGGTCAATAATGATCGACAAGTTAAAACAGAGAAAGTATAAAAACTAAAAAAGACAGCCTTATTTGATGCAAAGAGGCTAATTGGATTTGTTAGAATCAAGCCAATGCGATAATCACACTAGATGCGTTCCCACCAAAACCAGCGGCATTTACCATGATGCGCTTTATAGCTTTGTGATTTTGTGGCGTAAGCACATGAGCGTAGGTAGGTGAGGTGTACTGTTGCTGCTTAAGTATATGTATGGCATAATCCATACTGAGCGCACCTGAAGCCCCCAGAGTATGACCAATAAGCCATTTGTTTGTAGTAATGGCCACCGGTGTAGCAGCCCCAAAAACAGCCTCAATGGCAGCCAACTCAGCCTTGTCGCCGGCGCGGGTGCCGGGTGTGTGGGTGATGATCAGGTGTACTGTCTGGTCTTCGGGAGAGAGTTGCGACAGCGCATGCCGCATGGATTTCTGGAAGTTTATACCTTCTGCCGAGATGCCGGTTTTGCTCACGAGCTTCTCAAAGCCCATGCCCACGGCTTCTACCAGAACATCACCTGGCTGAAGCGAATCGCTTTGTTCGATGGCGAAAACCGCGGCTCCCTCCCCCAGCGTAAAGGTGTTCTGTTTTTCCAGAGCGTAAGGTTGGCAAGGAAATGGATGGCCAGAAAGCTTGGAATAAATGCCAACGGCTTTCATTTGGGCGATGGTGAAATCGGTGAGCGGTGCTTCGGTGCCACCCACCAGGAAACGTTTGGCCATGCCTGCCCTGAGCCAGGCAACCCCGTTGGCAAGCGCCATCAGGGCTGTGCTGCAGGTAATGGAATGGCTTATTTGAGCGCCACCAGCGTTTACGGCATGCGCCACCCAACTGGATAAGTTGCCGAGAGTCGTGGTAGGGGAGGCAGATGAAGAAAGCTGCTTGTGCTGAAAATCCTCAAAATGCTGCTCAAACAGGCCTGTTGCCCCACGCGAGGAGCCAATGTTCACGCCAAGGTCATCCGCAACGGAAGCATCTTCGGTGAGCCAGCCGGCTGCCATACTTGCCTGCCTTGCCGCGTACACCGCCATCAGTACCGAGCGGTCTAATTGCTTATAGCTTGGGTTAGAGTCCAGTAACGAGTTAAGCTGCTGCTCTGCCTCTTGTGTAAGTGCCGCAACAGGCGTGGCTATGCCCTGGTGAAGTATGGTTTTAAAAGCGGGAACGCCGGAAGCATAAGCCGCTGCCACAGTGCTGGCATCATGCCCAAGCGGAGAGATGGCGCCATGGCCCTTAATGATGATATGTTGCTGCGGTGCTTTCAAAACTGATGCAAAGGTACGCGATAATTGCCAAAAATTAACCCGGCAGGCCGTTTTGGCTTAGCTGCAGGGTTAATTTGATGTAGCTTAATCGTGCAGCATGTCCAGGTCGGGGCGCGGGTGGTGGCGCTGGCCGGTTACAACTTCTTGCATGCCGTGTATGGTTTTGTACACCTGGTCCAGTTGCGCATCAGTGATGCAGTAAGGCGGGATTACATAGATGATGTTGCCAAGCGGGCGAAGTATAACGCCATGATCCAGGCCAAAGCTATAAAGCGTGTCGCGCAAATCGCTGAAGTAGGAGGTGCCGCCATCCTCAAACTCCACAGCCAGGATGGTGCCGCACTGCCGGGCTTCTTTTACCTGCGGGAGGTCTTTTATACTTTGGATGAATGCTGCGTGCCGCGCTTCGATATGTTTTATACTTTGCTGGGTTTCCTCCGTCAGCAGTAGATCCATACTTGCCAATCCGGCTGCGCAAGCTACCGGGTTGGCGGTATAACTGTGCCCGTGGAAGAGTGTTTTGCTTTTATCGTCGTGCAGGAAAGCCTCGTAGATCTTCTCGTTGCAGGAGGTAGCGCCTAAGGCCATCGTGCCGCCGGTCAGGCCCTTAGAAAGGCAAACCATGTCGGGTTGCTCGGGCAGATACTCGCTGGCAAAAAGGCGGCCGGTTCGGCCAAAGCCGGTCATTACCTCGTCGGCAATGGTTAAGATATCATGCGAGCGGCAAATTTTCAGCATCTGGTTAAGCACCTCTGGTGTGTACATTACCATGCCAGCCGTGCCCAGCACCAGCGGCTCATAGATAAACGCAGCCACATCGCCAGTGGCGGCAAAGGCTTCCAGCTGTTTTATACTTTCCTCCTCGTTGCCGGCCGTGGGCACATCAATAAATGCCACCTCAAACAAGTATGACCAGAACGGCGCGGTAAAGGCACTGCGCGCACTCACCGACATCGCCCCAAATGTATCGCCGTGGTAGCTATCGCGGAAGGCGATGATCTTCTTTTTGGGTATGCCCAAGTTGTTCCAGTACTGGATGGCCATTTTCATGGCTACCTCCACAGCCGTGGAGCCATTATCGGAATAGAAGATGCGGCTTTGACCCTGGGGCAGAATTTGCAAAAGGCGCTCGGCAAAGGTAACAGCCGCCGGGTGCGTGAAGCCGGCAAAAATAACATGCTCCAGCGTGCTGAGCTGCTCCGATACTTTCTGCGCAATGTATGGGTGCGCATGGCCGTGCAGGTTTACCCACCACGAGGCCACGGCATCGATATACGTTGTTCCATCCTCGGCAAATAAAAGCGCTCCCTCGCCCCGCACAATGGGTATGGGAAGGGCGGCGGTTTTCATTTGCGTGTAAGGGTGCCAGATGGTATGTTGGTCGCGTTCGGCTAGGTTCATGGCAATGTGATTTAAGTTGATAGTATAAGGTGCTGGCGTACAAGTATGAAATTTATACTTTAGCGATCTGCCGCAGTATCTTTCTGCCCCGGGCCAACATGGCCGGAGAGACTTGTTGCAAGTAAAACTCCGTTTGGGCCTGCAGCTCTTCCTTTATCCAGGCAAAGGTATGAGAGAAATTGAAAAGGATATCGAGGCAGTTTACTTTTACCGCCACCGGTGTGCTGGGGTTGATGAGCCAATCAAACACTAGCGCCGCGATTGGCTCCTGTTTTTTAATATCACCAAACGCCTTTTTATACCTTTCAGATGCTTTGGGGCTAGTCAGGTGCATCAGGATTTTGGTGAAATGCCGCTGGCAGCTTGGGTTTTGCTGCTCGGGCAACCGGCTGATGAACTCCGGCAAGTAGGGCAGAAAGCACTCAGTAAAGTATGCTTCCACATGCTCCAGCACCCAGGCCGCCCTGAATGCAAGGGCTGGAGATTCTTTCAGGAAACTAAATCCTAATAAAGCAAAAACAGGAACCTTGCCTTCGCCTGCCAGCGTGGCTAGTTTCTGTGCGCGTTCCTTCGTCAGTGCTGAAGACAAAATCTGATGTAATTCTTCTTTTGTCATGACTCAGAGTTGTAAGGCCTAAAATTGGAATGGCTTACCTGTCGAACTATAAGTTTCTTGAATTATAGTTAATGTATTATGTTATATAGGCAAAAGTCTATAAATATCCATCGAATGTTTTGGCGTACTCGGCCACAGTATCCTTGCAGAAATCAGCTTCCTGGCGGATGGACGGAAGGCGGCGCAGGCCTGTATACTTCACGATGAAGTCTTCTGAAGTTGCGTTCTCCTCGCCGTTAAAGATAATGCCCGCCACCGGAATCTTACGGTAACGCAGTACTTCGGCTGTAAGCAAGGTATGGTTAATGCTGCCTAGGTAGTTGCGCGACACAAGTATAACCTCCAGCCCAAGTTGCTGCACCAGGTCCAGCACCAGGTAGCGCTTGTTCAACGGAACCATCAGGCCGCCGGCCCCTTCCACGATCAGGTTGTTCTGGGTTTGCGGCAGCTTCATGCCTTTCACGTCAATCTCCACGCCTTCGGCAGCGGCGGCTTTGTGCGGCGAGGCAGCCATTTTAAGGCTATAGGCTTCCGGGTGAAAAACCGATTTCTCGTTAGAAACCAAGCTCTTTACCGTGTCGGTGTCAGTAAAATCGAGGCCGCCTGCCTGCACCGGCTTCCAGTAGTCGGCTTGCAGGGCTTCGGTAAGTATGGCTGCGGCAACTGTTTTGCCAACGTCCGTTCCGATGCCTGTTACGAAATATTGTTTCATGTACCTTGGGCTATGGCCTGCACGAGGCCCTCAATTTCTTCTTCTGTATTAAAAGCATGCACGATCACGCGTAGCCGTTCCGTACCTGCAGGCACGGTGGGAGGCAGCACGGGGCGCACGTCAAAACCTTTTTGTTGCAGCGCAGCCGCCAGCTCTTTAAGCTTTTCAGGCTGATGCAGAAAAACCGAAAGGATAACACTGCCTTCCGGGGTGCAGCGGATGCCGCTAAGTTTGTTCAGCTTCTGGTACAGGAGCTGTGCTCGTCGTTTTACTTGCTCCCGGGCCTCATGCAGCGCGGGAAGCAGGGTGTAAGCGCATTTAAGGGCAACCAGCGCGTGCGTTGGCAACCCAGTAGTATAAATAAAGGCGCGGCTGTAATTGATGAGAAACTGGCGGAGCACCTCGGGGCCAAGTATGGCCGCACCGTGGCTGCCAAGGGCTTTGCCATAGGTTATTACCTGGGCAAACACTTCCTGCTCCAGCCCCAGAGCCGAAACCAGGCCTTCGCCATTCTCTCCGTAGAGGCCCACGGCATGTGCCTCATCCACAATTAAAGCGGCCTGTTGCCCGGCGCATAGCGCGGCAAGCTGCTGCAAAGGGGCCTGGTCGCCATCCATCGAGTACACAGACTCTACCAGTACATAAACCTGCCCAGTGGCCAGCTTCATTTTTTGGCGCAGATCGTCTACGCTGTTGTGCCGGAAGCTATAGGCTTTGGCAAAGCTCAGGCGCAGGCCGTCTTTCATGGAGGCATGGCTGGCCTCGTCATAAAAAACAGTGTCGCCGCGCTGTGGCAAAGCCGATAGCAAACCCACGTTAGCCGTGTAGCCGGAGTTAAAAAGCAGCGCTGCCTCAGCGCCGTGGAAACCTGCTATTTGCTGTTCCAGCTCCTCAAACAGGCCATGGTTGCCCGATAGCAGCCGCGAACCCGTGGCGCCCAAAGGCAGGTGTTTATACTTGAGCTCTTCCTTGTGGATAAGTGCCCGCAACTCAGGGGAGCGAGCAAGGCCGAGGTAATCGTTTGAGCAGAAATCTACCAGGCCGGAGCTGGTTTTTAGCGTCCGCAGGTTACCCTGCGCCGCGCGCTCCGCCAGTTTCTGCTGCAATCTATTGAGCAAGACGTTAGACATAAGGCGTTAGATTTTAGACTTCTTTTATCAGCGTACAATCAACTTCATAAAAGTCTAAAACCTATTGTCTAGCAGCTAACGTCTACTACTTCTTCTTTAAATGATTTTCTAGGGTTTAGGCCCAGCAGCTCGAACATGGCTTTGTCTGCGTCGAAATCCGGGTTAGGGGTTGTGAGCAGCTTTTCGCCGGTGAAGATCGAGTTGGCGCCTGCCAGGAAGCAAAGCGCCTGGTCGGTTACGCTCATGCGCTCACGGCCAGCCGATAGTCTTACCATTGATTTTGGCATCAGGATACGGGCAGTGGCGATCATGCGCACCATTTCCCAAACCGATACCAGTGGCTGATGCTCCAGCGGCGTGCCTTTTACCGGCACCAACGCGTTTACAGGTACAGATTCCGGGTGCTGCTCCATCGTTGACAAAGTATAAAGCATCTTCATGCGGTCTTCGTCTGTCTCGCCAAGGCCAATAATGCCGCCAGAGCAAACCGAAATACCAGCCTTGCGCACGTTGTCTATCGTGTTCAGGCGGTCGTCGTAGGTGCGGGTGGTAATAATGCTGGCGTAGTTATCCTCCGATGTATCCAGGTTGTGGTTGTAGGCATACAGGCCAGCCTCTTTCAGCTTCTCGGCCTGGTACTCATTCACCATGCCCAGCGTGCAGCATACTTCCAGGCCCATGTCGTTCACGCCTTTCACCATGTCCAGCACCTTGTCAAAGTCGCGGTTATCGCGCACTTCGCGCCATGCCGCGCCCATGCAGAAACGGGTAGAGCCGCCTTCTTTGGCGCGCTGCGCCGCTGTAAGTACTTGCTCCTGGCTCATCAGCTTGTGCACATCCACACCTGTATGGTAGCGGGCTGCCTGCGGGCAGTAGGCACAATCCTCGGAGCAGCCGCCAGTCTTAACCGAAAGCAGCGTACAAACCTGCACCTCGCCTGTGGCCTGGTACTGCTTGTGCACATTGGCTGCCTCTACAATCAGTTCCAGTACTGGCTTGTTGTAGATGGCTTGTATTTCCTCCAGACTCCAGTCGTTGCGGAGAGCTGTGTTTTGTCCGTTCTGCGTCATGGTACTCATATTTTGGGTTACGAAGGTAATTTGAAGATTTAGGAATTAAAAATCAAAAGAATGGGCAGAATTGGTGGATAATTACCTAAGTGGTTCAGCTTGTGTGTGTTTTATGTGGATAAATCTTTTTGTTGATTTGTTGAGAAAATTTGCTCCCCCGATAACGCGGCGCTGGCTAGCCATAAAAAAACCGGCTAGTGGGCCGGGGCTGGTGAAAGTGGGGGGCGATGATTTGTAGCTGCCATGAGCCTGTAGTATGGCTGCAAGTATAAATCTATCGCACTTCAATGTTTTGCGCCATGAAAAATGCTTTAAGCTCATCCACGACAGACTCTATTTTACTGATGCGCCTTTTCCGGCCGCCATTTAATTTCAAGTCAAGAAATTTTTTTCCGTTTCGTTCTTTAAAAACAGCCATTCCGATTTCCTGAAGGCTAATCTCGCGCTTCGTACATTTGAGCAGCGCAAAAATCAATCCCACAGCGTGTAACACCCCTATAATCAGCCCAGACCATAACAGAAACTCATCTCCCGTTTTCTTGTATCTTAAATAAGACAGGGTGCCGTAGATAATCCAGATTGCCGCTGAAGCAACTCTCCAGACTTTTTCCTTTTTCGCTCTGTCCCGGATAATGATCGCCTTGCTGCCAAGCACGATTTCTCCTTTTTCTAAAAGTAAAGTTGTTTTCATTTAAAGGGGGAATTGGTGAGGTTAACGGTTTATGTATAAATTGTTTTGAAAAGGTCAATAGAATTTATACAACTTGTTAGCAGACGTTATTTTTTAAACAAAAACTCCAAAGGAATATAGAGCCTTTTACTCCAGGCATTTTCACTATGATTTTCTCCCGGTAAAAATTTAGTGATCCAATTATGTTCGTTATATCCTTTTTTGACCATCAACCGGTCTACCTTTTTTTGGATTTCCGGATACAACTTATCTAATGTTTCATCTCCAGAATCGAAGTAAATTTTATGACTTTTGGGGTTTGGAAGGTTTTTATTCAAATACTTAATAAATGCATCTGGTATTGGGTTGTTATCAAGTGTAAAAGTGCCTGGCCAATGCGTTGATAAGCAAGCTGCCCCTCCAAATACTTTTGGGTATTCGCAAATAGCATACATAGAAATCAAACCTCCCATGCTGCTGCCCATCACAAATGTGTTTTCTTTGTCAGCATAAACCGAATAGGTTTTATCAATATAAGGCTTTAGCTCTTCAACAATAAATTTAAGGTAATTGTCGGATTGTGGGCTAAATAGTTTTTTTACCGGAACGTGAGAGCGTTTGAGTTGGGCGTTTACCGTGTCTCGTTGGCTATTTGATAAAGACTCAAATGGTTTTTGCGGAAAGTAATCAGCGTGTCGTGTTTCTCCTCCATTCCAAATGCCAACAACAATAAACTCTTTAATCTTATTTGATTGAAATAATTTGGAAGCCGCATCATCTACATTCCATGCTTGTTTGTTCCACGAGCTTTCAGGGTCGAACAGCATTTGTCCATCATGCATGTATAGCACTGAATATTTTTTCGATTGAGAATAACCTTCTGGCATCCATATGTCAACATTTCTGGATGTTATATACTTTGACTCAAAATTCTCAATACGCTCAATCTTACCATGTACAACTTTAGGAAGCGTGTTTTGTGCTTTTGCTGTAAAAATTAATGATAAGACTATAACAGCACTTATTAATTTTTTCATCTGTTATTTGTGTAAAATGCTTTTCCGCTTTTCTGGGTTTAATTTATGCTAACGTTACTCGTGCAGCCGAAGCCCGCAGCATAGCAAGGGCTAAGGCTGCACTTGGTTGGCAGATATTGTTGTTTTCGGTTAACCAAGTCTATTTTACTGATATTGCAACCATGGTTTTTGCGTCTATGGCTCTTTGAATTTCTAAATCATCATTTATATGTTTAGACGCATCAGGTATAGCTAAATATATTTCCTTATTCCCTTCAATAACATCAAATCTATATGATATCCACATCCTCTCCTCTGGAAAGTTCCCATTGCAAAGTCTTAAAGCACCTTCATTCAAACCAATTGTAAATACACCCTTGTTGCCTAGGATAATACCAATCTTAATTTTGAAATCTGACTTATTACAACCATAGTAGGTTAATATAGCACCTTTTCCTTTACTTACATTTAGGTTTTGGTCATTGATTACTCTAAAATCATTTTCATCAGCAGGGTCACGCATATCATGTTTGGGGTACTTGGAAAAGAAATAAACACTTAGTGGGATATCTATATTATCTACTAAAGTGTCTTGCTCAGTTATTGTATTAAAGAGGTGTTTATCTGGAATTACAGTTTCAAGCCAAATAGTATCACCTACTTTATAGTCTTTTTTAAAAGGTTTGATACTTACCTCTTCAAGAAAATGAGGTTGATAAGCTGGCTCAGGCTCATTACCGTCACATTGTACAGCAAGAGACAGAAAAGCAAAGACATAAAAGAAGACGTGACAGATTCTTTTCATTATCATTCGAATTTTAACATTATAAAAAATACCTGCCAACGTTAAGTCTAGGTGGCGTCTCGTTGGAGGGTCGCTGTGCTCTGCAAGGTTCCTCCAATGGCACCTAG
>NZ_QWGE01000005.1 GCF_003576375.1 Pontibacter oryzae | reverse complement strand
CCCCGTTTCCTCCTTTGGCTCTTTTGCTGACCGTTGCCCGGCTTTAGTGGCCTTTGATGCCCTCCAGCCCCTCAAAAAGCCTGAAAGACACGCCACTTTAAAACCCGAAAATAATCCCAATCACGGCCAACTATGGTATATAAGGAGTTATTCCGGTTATTAGCTAAAAACAGCTGCTCACCGGAATAACCTTCTTGTTAAAAGTAATAAATTTCAACAAAAAAAGAGCACCTGGCAACAAGTGCTCTTTCAGTAACCAAATTTATACGTTCTATTCTTCCGTAGCCTCTTCCAAGTGAACCAAGTAGCGAGTTAGCTTGTCCCATTGCAATTCTTGAAATATGGCCCAGCCACCTTCTGCCACAAACGTGTTCAGGATGGCCCGGTCGCCGGCTTCCTCGCCCTGGTTGTTAATGCCTTCGTTTTTGCCGATCTCGTACCCGTAAAGGGTGCTCCCTTCGCGGGTAACCCGAAACGTGCTGCTCGCCTCCTTAATAAAAAAGTGTTCTACATCGGCTGAGCCTGCTTCCTGTGGGTTTCTGCTGGGATGCACGATAAACTCGGCCAAGTTTTCCTCTTCCCAGATGTCCGTGATCTCTACCCAGTTCTCGATAGTGGACCCCGGAAGTATGATTTTGATGAAATAGCCCGTTTGGGGTTGTTTGGTGGCGCTGGCCTGGCCTTGCGGGTCAAATAATTCGAAGGTGGAGTTGATGCCAGAAAGCTGCGTCCAGCAGTTTACGTCGAACAGCTTGCGCCGCGACTCGGCAAAAGCAGTTACAGCTTCTGCCTCGGTGGGGTAGGTGTTGTGGTTCTCGTACAGCTTGTCTTTTGTCTTTTCGCCCTGCACTACCTTTACTTCTTCTTTTATTTTATTGATCAGATCTTTTAACGACATGTTGCTTGCTCCTCCATAGCTAAGTTTAAGAGCACATAGCTCCCCCAAATGATACGCGTAATTAGCTCGGATGTTGATACAATAACATGCATAGCGCTTCAAAATATCCCACAAAGTATAACTCCGTATACCAACACAGTACATCAAAACCCTACCACATACTATGGAAAAAGACCAAAAGGACCAGCACGAGAAAGACGGGCAGCAAAACGGAGGGATGGGTATACGCGGCGTAACTCGGCCCATGGCAGAAAAGCAGGTACGGGAGCATAACAAGAAGATGCACGGCAGTGGCCAGGATTCGGGGGGCAGCATGCAGATGGACTCCGAAATGAGGAAGAAAATGCTGCACATGCACCACATGCAAACGCTGTGGGTTTACTGGACGATCATACTTTTAGGGGCCTGGGTGCTGCTATCGCCTCTTACCTTTGATTATGGCATCGGCACGGTAGAGCCATCAGGGGGGCGCGAGGTATGGCTAAGTATGCCCCAACGCATTGCGTTCATGAAGTGGAGCGACATTATAAGCGGGGCCTTGCTGATTATTTTCGGCTGGCGCGGGCTAACTCCAAACCGGCCGGTAAGCATTTGGATCTGCTGCTTCATTGGTATCTGGATAACGATGGCACCTTTACTTTTCTGGTCGCCATCGGCGGTGGCCTACCTGAACGATACACTGGTTGGCGCCCTCATTATTGGGCTCACCATACTTATACCCGGCATGCCCAACATGATCATGTACATGAAAATGGGTCCACAAGTGCCTCCGGGCTGGAGCTATAACCCTTCCAGCTGGCCGCAGCGCTGGATCATGATTGTGGCAGGCTTCATTGGTTGGGTAGTGTCGCGCTATCTGGCTGCTTTTCAGCTGGGTTACATCGATACCGTGTGGGACCCGTTTTTCGGAGAAGCCAGCGAAAAGGTGTTAAACTCAAGTATGTCACACTCCATGCCTGTTTCAGATGCCGGCCTGGGCGCTATTGCCTATACCATTGAGTTTTTGATGGGCTGGATGGGCAGCCCGGCACGCTGGCGCACCATGCCTTGGATGGTGGCCCTGTTCGGCATACTAGTTATTCCGCTGGGCTTAGTACACATTTTCCTGGTTATTTCGCAGCCCATCGTGGTGGGGCCTGGTGCACGTTCTGCCTGCTGGCGGCGGCCATCATGCTCCCCATGATTCCGCTGGAGGTAGACGAGGTAATTGCTATGGGCCAGTTTATGAAGAAGAAGTATAAAGAAGGCGAGGAGAGCTTTTGGAAGCTGTTCTGGAAAGGCGGCACCATAGGGGGCGGCGAAAAAGAGGAACACGCTCCTGAAATGATGAGCCTTCCAGAGCATCCCGGTAAAGTATTCTTGGCTTCTATCTGGGGCATGAGCTTCCCCTGGACGCTGGTGGTTTCAACCTTGCTAGGTATAGCGGCTGTATTTACGCCGGGCATGTTCGGCATCCCGATACAAGATACAGTGGCGGATACGTTCCACCTGGCCGGTTCGCTGATAGTAGTAGTGTCCGTGATTTGTATGGGAGAGCCTATGCGCCGCGGCCGCTACCTGAACGTGCTGCTGGGGTTGGTGCTGGCCGTAGCTCCCTGGTTTGTAGGTGGGCCAATAACGCTGCACATTTCTGGCTTGGTGTTGGGCGCACTGGTTGCAGGCCTGGCCTTGCCCTTAGGTAAAGTAACGCAGCAGTATGCCGGCTGGGATGAATATATTAAATAAGCTGGCTATGGAGAATCAGGACTTGCTGACCGATGCGCAGATAGAGGCACAAGTGCGCGAAGTGCTTTATGCCAACATGATCGAGGGGCAGAACGGCGGCTATACGTTTCACTACACTAAGCCCTCGCCAGGCACGTACCCTTTTCAGTACTTCTGGGATACCTGTTTCCATGTGTACACGCTTACTGCCTTAGAAGAGTATGACATGGCCAAAAAGCACATCAAAAGCCTGTTTCAGTTGCAGGAGCAGGATGGGTTTGTGGGCCATATACTTTACTGGAAGCACCCGTTCCCGGCGCGCAGCACCGATGTATTTCAGCTAAGGCCCAAATCACTGTTCCGGCTAACCAAACCCCACATGACAGCGCTTGTGCAACCGCCCCTGGTAGCCGAGGCCGTTCAGCGCATCTATAACCGCACCCACGACACTGGTTTTCTGAAGGAGATGCTGCCAAAGCTGAAAGCCTATTACAACTGGCTGCACCAAAACCGTGATTTCGAGGGCGAGGGCCTGCTTTCCATCATCTCGCCTTACGAGTCGGGTATGGACTGGAAGGCCAGCTACGACCCGGTGCTAAACTTTGGCCCAGGCCGTGCCAACTGGCGTTTGTTCCTGAAGGTGATGTGGCTGGAGATGGGCAACTTCCGGCGTGGCTATAACCTGAAGCGAATTTATAAGCAAGATAATTTTATTGTAAAGGATGTAGCCTATAACACCATTTATGCCCAAAACCTGCACGCGCTTGCTGCGTTATGCGCCGCTGCGAAGGACCCGGATGCAGCTACCTACAAAGCCCGGGCCGAGCGTTGCAGCGACAGCATCCTGAAGTATATGTATAACCCACAGGATTATGCCTTTTACGATCTGGCAGGCCACAACATGAAACAGCTCCGCATTGCCACGGCCACTATTTTCTTTCCGGTGGTGCTCAATAATATTCCTGTACATATCAGTGAAGCCGTGCTGGAGCGGCACTTACTTGGGCAAGACGGCTTTCACGTACCTTTCCCGATTCCATCGCTATCGGTGCGGGAGCCGGCCTTTAACCCCAGAGAGTCGGTGTATATTTGGCGCGGGCCAACATGGGTTGTGTTTAATTGGTTCATGCACCGTTTCCTGCTGCGCAAAGGGTATAAAGAAGAAGCAGACGGGCTGCTGCTAAGTGTAAAAAAACTGATCACCAAGAGTGGGTTCAGAGAGTATTATGACCCCTTTACTGGCGCAGGCCACGGCGCTCACAGCTTTACCTGGTCGGGCCTGTTGCTGGATATGATAAAGGCGAGCCAGCAAAAAACTGAGGAAAGCTAACCAAGCATTAGCCAGAAAATCAGCGCCTTCTTGTTAAGAACCTCCAAAGCATAAAATGGAAGTATCAATCCTTCTCAGTAGTTTTTTCTGGGGTATAGGAATGACATGGTAAAGTTTGCGAGGATATGGGGCCTGAACGCTTTAAGAACACAGGCTGTAGAGAGCGCTTCTTAAACTACTTTTTATTGATAAGGTAAGCACCAAGTATGAGAAAAGCTAGCCCTGCCAGGCGTGTAAGCGTAACAGGACTTTGGCGCACGCCTATCATTCCGAAATGGTCGTAGAGCAAGGCGATGCCTAACTGGCCGGCCACCACCAGCGCGAAGATATTTGCCACGCTCAGGCGCTGCACCGAAAGTATAATACTGGTCACGAAGAAAGCCCCTAGCACTCCGCCCATGAGCTTGTGTGGCGAAATGCCAACCAATTGCTGATAGGTCGGAAGCTGTTGTTTGGTTAAGAGTATAAGCAGGCCTAGCACCAGCGTACCTACTCCAAACGATATAAAAGCAGCTACTAATGGGCTCTGCACCTGCTCGCGCAACTGGCCGTTAACAGCTGCCTGCGTTGTAACGGCAATTCCTCCCAGGAAAGGTAAAAGTATGATCCAGTTTGGAGTCAGTTGCTGCATGGCGAAAGCTAAAAGTATAATAAACCAGGTTGAGCACAAGGCGCGATAAGAGGAGGCACCATCTCGTGCCGAAGGTACAAAACCAGATTTATACTTTATAATTTGCTGCTTGCTTAGCTGTTAAAAGAGGGGTAAAGGGTCATGCCACCGTCCACGTAAATAGTAGTGCCGGTAATATAATCTGCTTCGTCGGTGGCTAGCCAAACGGCTACTTTCGCGATATCTTCTGGCGCTCCAATACGGCCATAGGGTATTTGTGCAAGCATCTTCTTACGGCCTTCCTCGGTTTCCCATTCCTTGCGGTTGATATCAGTCTTTATAGCTCCCGGCGAAATGCCATTAACCCTGATTTTATACTTGGCCAGCTCTTGGGCCAGTGTTTTCATGAGCATCTGCAGGCCGCCCTTGGCAGCGGTATAGTTAGCCCTGCCAGCCCACGGAATAATATCGTGCACCGAGCTGATGAAGATGATATGCCCAGCGGCAGTGCGCGCTTCGGGTTGCACCTTGCGTTTTGCAAACTCTCTGGCCACTGCCTGGGCGCAAAGGAAATGGCCCGTCAGGTTTATATCTATAACAGTTTGCCACTCTTCCATCGACATCTTAAGGAAGTCCTGATCCTGCTGCACGCCGGCATTATTCACAAGTATATCCACGGTGCCGAATTGCTTGATTGCGGTGTCTACGAGCAGTTGGGCATCCTCGGGTTTTGAAACATCAGCCTCCAGCGTAACAGCTTTTCCGCCAGCCTGTTTAATCTGCTTTTGCGTTTCCAGGGCTCCTTCCTCATCCGAATGAAAATTAACAACGATGTGGGCACCGGCCTGCCCCATGGCGATGGCGATGCCCTGCCCGATTCCGGAACTGGCCCCTGTAACTATAGCTACTTTGCCGGCTAATCTGTTTAAGTCTGAATTGCTCATATCTGTGGTATTGGCGTTTTTGTGGTTTATACTTCGGGCTGCTACAGTATTCTGGCTTTAAAGCCAACCGAAAATTACTGGCTATCTTACCTGGTAGCCCTACTTCTTCGGAATAAAGTCGGTAATAGTTGTTGCGAACAGTTAATAAAATATATATGTACCTACTGCCAGCGGCCATTTTTGTTCGTTAAAGCCTGGCCAGGAGATTAATTCTTTGGTGCAGCAGTGGCATGAAACCTGCAGGCAAACCCATACTTTCCGGGAGAGTAAGTTTAGCCTTTCAGTGGCAAATACTTTAGTTTTTAGTTGCGATGCCTAGTTTGCCCACCGGGCTGTCTTTCTGCATGGCTAATCAGCAAAAGCATACCTTGCGCTATACTCTAAATGATAAAGCCAACGGTTTGGGGCAGGGGTCTTAAGCATCGGGCATACAAGGCATGAATATAACAAAGCGTATATGGCCTATGTTAGTGATGTGCCAACATAGGTTTACTTTCTAAAAGTTTTAGCGGCTTTTTGGGCTATTTTTAAGATATTGCCCTTCAGAAAGACAAGAATTAAACCTTAATGATGTCTTGTATGAAGAAAGTGGTATACGATAGATTTATTTTGCCGCTTGTGCTGCTTTTGTTCTCCTTTGGAGCTCTCGGTAACACAGTCGGAAATCTGGGATATCCTTATATTCAGAATTATACAAAAGCAATATACCAGGCAGGCAACCAGAATTGGTCGGTGGCGCAGGGCAAGGATGGGGTTATGTACTACGGTAACTCCAATGGCCTTCTGGCTTACGACGGAAATAGCTGGGAACTATTCCAGATGCCAAACAAGCTGATCGTGCGCTCTGTGGCTACCGATAAGAAAGGCCGGGTGTACGCTGGCGGCTTTGGCGAAATGGGCTACTGGAGCTACGACAAGCAAGGGCGTTTCAATTATACGTCGCTGGTAGGCCTAGTACCTGAAGAGCACCGCCCCAAAGACGAGATCTGGAAAATTTACGCTGATGGCGATAAAGTATACTTCCAGTCATTTGCGAGCATCTTTATTTACCAGGCCGGTAAGATAAAAGTGGTGAAAGCCAGCCAACCTTACTTATTCCTGCTCAAAGCTGGTAACCGCTATTTTGCCGATGTAATAGGGCAGGGCCTTTTTGAGTTGAAAAATGATAGCCTGCACCGGCTAAATAACAACGATAAGCTTGCCAACACCCGTATCCTAACGGTGCTGCCATTTACAAAGGGGCGGCTACTGATAGGTACAGCCAGACACGGAATCTATATATACGATGGCGTCGACTTTACCCCTTGGCAAAACGAGGCAGATAACTACCTGCGCGCCAATCAGCTAAACAATGGTGCTAAGGTAAACGGCCGCTATTACGCCTTCGGTACTATCCTTAACGGTGTGGTCATTCTGGACGAGAGCGGCCAGCTGGTCCATAAACTTAATAAGAACAGCGGTCTGCAGAATAATACCGTCCTGAACCTCTACACCGATTCCTCCCAAAACCTATGGGTTGGACTGGATAATGGCGTTGACCGTGTGGAGATAAACTCACCTTTATACTTTTACTTTGATAAGGTAGGCACCTTTGGCACCGTATACAGCAGCACCATACACGAGGGCAAAATATACCTGGGCACAAACCAGGGTTTGTTTTATAGCAAGTGGAACCCTGGCAGTAGCAATGCGGCTCAAAATCTTGACTTTCAGATTATTGAAAACTCCCAAGGGCAAGTATGGGAGCTGACCGAGATAGATGGCGAGTTACTTTGTGGCCACAACGAAGGAACTTTTCGGGTGGAAGGAAGTGAACTTGTAAAGATTTCTGATCTAAAAGGAGGCTGGACGATAAAGAAACTACCCTCAGACCCAACCGCACTAATCCAAGGTACTTATACCGGCCTGGCCGTTTATCGCAAAGACAAGAATGGGCACTGGGCATACGCCCATAAAGTAAGCGGCTTTGGAGAACCCAGCAAGAATGTGGAGCAGGATAACGCTGGCAATATTTGGGTAAGCCACGCCTATAAAGGGCTCTTTAAGCTAAGCCTGAGCCCGGAACTCAAAAAAGTTACCGCTAGCAAAAGCTTTGATAAAGCAGATGGCCTGCCAGGCAACTATAAAGTAAACATATCGCGGTTGTACAATAGCCTGCTTTTTTCCTCTGATGCCGGTTTTTACCTTTATAATGAACTGAGTGGCAGCTTCTCGCCGTATGATGAGCTGAACAGTAAAATAGGGAAGCTGGCTACATCCAACAGAATCATACCGGCCACTGGCAAAAAGCATTGGTTCATTAACCACGGCAAAGTTGCGCTTGTAGATCTTGCAGACCCGCAGCGCCCGAAAGTTAATACTAACCAGTTCAGTATTTTAGATGGGCGCATGGTGCAGGAGTATGAGAGCATCAGCAAAATAAGTGATGCCATCTATCTGATAAGTATAGATGACGGCTTCGTGATTTATAACACACAGGCCCGGGCCCAGGGCAACGTGGCTCTGCCAAGTGTATTGATTCGGAAAGTAGAGAACACAACCGATCAGCAACAGTTATTGAGCGAAACAGGGCAGCGAACGGATTTACTGAAGCTGCCTTATAGCCAGAACAATATCAGGTTTACGTTTGCCTTGCCATACTTTAAGCACGCAAACGTGCAGTTCCAGTATCTGCTAGAGGGCTATTCTGATAGGTGGTCGCCGTGGAGCACTGCCACACAGAAGGAGTTTACCAACTTAAGCCAGGGGAAGTATACTTTTAGTGTGCGGGCTCGCATTAACGGAGAGGTTATAACAGAGGGTACACTTTACCATTTCGCGATATCGCCACCCTGGTATGCTACCTGGTGGGCGTATGTTTGCTATGCCCTTTTAGTTGCCGTATTGCTATGGCTGGGGCGTCGCTTCTATTACCGTAAACTGCAGCGCGATCAGCAGCAGATCCAAAGGAAGCTCGAAGAAGAGAAGCAGGAGCAATTGCGCCAGGAAGCCATGCTTCATGAGCAGAAGTTGGTGAAACTCCGAAACGAACAGCTAAAGTCTGAGCTGTCGAGCAAGAGCCGTGAATTGGCCAGCACAGCCCTTAACATCGTCAATAAAAATGAGCTGCTACAGAATATAAGCACGGAAGTTAATAAGCTACAGGACTCGGAAGGGAACAGGTTGCCAGAGAAGCAGCTTAAGAAAATACAAAAAATCATTACAGAAGGCATGAGCTCTGAGAATGATTGGGATGTGTTTGAAAAGAGCTTTAATGAGACCAATGCAAACTACTTTAAGAAGCTAAAAGAGGACTACCCGGAGCTCACCCCCAATGATTTGAAGCTATGTGCCTACCTGCGTATGAACATGTGCAGCAAAGAGATTGCGTCCTTGCTCAACATTACTGTGAGAGGGGTAGAGCTGCGCAGGTACCGGTTGCGTAAAAAGTTAAACATGGACCACGATAAGAACCTTGTGGAGTTTGTGATGGAGATATAACACCACATCATTACCACATCATTACCACTCATGCCGCCCGAAACAGTGCTTCAGGCGGCATTTTTTATTACATCACTTCATCAATCGCACTTGCTCAACGTATACGGGAGTATACACTCACCCAGGATGATTTTTGCATTCGTTACTAATGTAAGCACTCACTATTTTCAGCTATGATGTAGTAATGTAGTAGTGCCTTTTTTGGGAGGGGCTAGGTTTTTCAAGACATTTATCATCTCAACCTAATAATCATTAAACCTTACGATAACACGTATGAAGAAAAATTTTTTACTCCTCCTCATGTGCCTGCTTACGGTTCACCTGAGTTTTGCGCAAAATACAATTTCTGTGCAGGGCAAAGTGACCGATGCCTCTACCGGACAACCGCTGATTGGAGCGGGTGTAATGGTACAGGGAACAAGTACCGGCACTCAAACCGACGCTACTGGTAACTTCACAATTAGCGCACCGGCAAATGGTACATTGTCAGTTAGCTACTTGGGCTACCAAAGTATGCAAGTACCTATTAATAACAGAAACACGGTAAATATTCAGCTCCAGGTTTCGGACACCGAACTGAGCCAGGTAGTAGTAGTAGGTTATGGGGTGCAGGAAAAGCGCGACGTGACCGGCTCGATCGCTTCCGTTAAAGGGGAAGAGCTTAACAAGCAAGCTTCTCAAAACCCGGTAAGCTCCTTGCAAGGTAAAGTTGCGGGTGTGTCTATCACCAACAATGGCCAGCCAGGGGCTTCCCCGTCTGTTCGTATACGCGGAGCGGGATCTGTACTGGGTAAAGTAGAGCCGCTTTACGTGGTAGACGGTACCATCGTTAGCGACCTTAGCTTCTTGAACCCGAATGATATTGAGTCTATGGATGTGTTGAAAGATGCTTCCAGTGCCTCCATTTATGGTGTTCGTGCGGCCAACGGTGTAATTCTGGTTACTACAAAGCGCGGAAAGTCTGGGGCTCCACGCATTAACTACAATGGCTTTGTGGGTGTAAAGAAAGCCACTAACCAACTGGAAATGGCCAATGCCCGTGAGTACGCTACCCTGGTTAACGAAAAGTTAGGCACCGAGAAAGTAAACCCTAATGCACCAAGCACAGACTGGTATGATGAAGTGCTCCGAACGGCATCTATTCATAACCACCAGGTAAGTGTTTCAGGTGGATCTGAAAAAATAACCTACAGCCTGAGTGGTGGATACCTTAACGAAGAAGGTATTATTAAAAAGAATGACTATGAGCGCATTACCGCCCGCCTGCAAACAGATGCAGAGTTAAGCGACAACGTAAAAGTTGGTTATAATGCCATATTCTACGATTTTGAGTCTAATGACGCGCCGGGTAGCGTACTTTATGAGGCATTTGTAGCGCCTCCGGTTTTGCCTGTTTTTAAAGCCAATGGCAACTACGGCGACCCAGCCGATATTGGTTTAGGTAACTTTGCCAACCCGCGCGCCACTTTGGATCGCTACAATCAAATTTCAAACGGGCAGCGCTTGGTAAGTAATGTGTTCAGTGAGCTTAAGTTCATGAATAACTTCACTTTCAAAACCAGCCTTGGTTTGGAGTATGGTATAAGTGAAAGCCGCAATTACCAAGCTAAAGACTCACTAACCTCTGTGCAGTTTGCTAACCGAAGCCTGCTAGTAAAGGCTAGAAGAAAAGACAACCAGTGGCTCTGGGAAAACACATTGACCTATTCTAAAACTTTCGGCGAGCATGATGTTACAGCCTTAATAGGTACATCTGCCCAGGAAATTAAATGGGAAAGATTAGAAGGAAGAGCTAATGACGTGCCTTTCGACTCTGAGTCAACGTTGTTTTTAGGTCTGGGAGATCCTGAGACATACGGCATTTCGAATACTGCGGATAAAGAGCGCTTTAATTCATACTTCGGTAGAGTTAACTACAGCTTTAGAGACCGCTATTTGCTCACAGCTACGTTGCGCCGCGATGCATCTTCAAAATTCCCTAAAGATACGCGTTGGGAAAACTTCCCTTCAGTAGGTTTAGGCTGGGTAGTTTCCGAAGAGCCGTTCATGCAAGACCTGGCTTACCTGGACTTTATGAAAGTGCGCGCGAGCTACGGTAAGCTGGGTAATGCCGGTATCCCTACAAACGTTGCCCAATTAACAGCAACAATTAGCCCTCGATACACAGCAGTGTTTGGTAACCCGCCAATGCCTTACGTAGGGGGGAGTATCGTTCGCACGGTTCCAAACATTTTGTTATGGGAAGGCGTGGATGAGCTTGACTTTGGTTTAGAGCTAGGTTTCCTGAACAACCGCTTAACATTTGAGGCAGATTGGTATAGAAAGCAAACCAACGATGCTTTGTTTGACGTTCCGGTGCTTCTTTCAGGTGGTTTACAGGGCGAAAATATCAGAGGTAACTTTGCTGACTTTAGAAACACTGGTTTAGAATTAGTGGCTAACTGGTCTGATGACATCTCTAACGACTTTAGCTACAGCATTGGCGGAAACGTTTCGTTCAATAAGAACGAAGTAGTAGGCCTTGCCGGTGGTAATACTTTCCTTTTAGGCGGTAGCCTGCCGATTGGCCGTTACTTTACAACGGTTTCGCGCTTAGGCGACCCAATAGGCTCATACTATGGATATGATGTGGCTGGCATTTTCCAGACCCAGCAGGAAATAGATAACTCAGCGCAACCAGGTGCAGCCCCAGGTGATTTCCGCTACCGCGATGTAAACAACGACAACGTGATTGACTCTAGAGACAGAGTGCTGCTTGGCAACCCTAACCCGGGTGTTATCTACGGTATTAACACTTCCGTGACCTTTAAAAACTTCGATTTCTTGCTGGATATACAGGGTGTTGGTGATGTGGATGTGTATAATGCAAACAAAGGAATTCGATTCGGTAACGAAAACTACACCAAAGATTTCTTTGACAACCGCTGGAATGGACCAGGCACTTCTAACTCTTACCCATCCTCAAAACTGAGCGGTTCAAACCTTGATCCAAACAGCTGGTATGTAGAGGATGGTAGCTATATCAGAATCCGCAATATACAGTTAGGCTATACTTTGCAGAACGATTTTGTTAGCAAACTGAAAATGCAGAGTGTTCGCTTCTATGTAAATGCGCAAAACCCTGTAACCTGGTTCAGCTATAAAGGCTTTACCCCAGAAATTGGCGGTACCCCGATCAGCGCAGGTATAGACCGCAACGTGTACCCAATAGCAGCTACTTACAACTTCGGTGTAAACGTGAACTTCTAATAGGAAAAGATAATATGAATACCATGATAAGAACAAAAAAAGGAAAAGCCCTAGCGCTTGGTTGCATGTTGGCACTAAGCGGGCTATACTCTTGTAAAGAGGACTTCCTTGATGTAGACCCGCAGGGAGAGCCGAAAGCAGAAAATTTCTTTGTTACCCCAGAACATGCGGTGCAGTCTGTAAATGCCATTTATGGTAACCTGCGCGAGTGGAAGGTGGCTGCTTTCGCTAACTTAGCCATGACAAACATTGCCTCAGACAATGCCGACAAAGGCAGTGACCCAGGCGATGCCACGTTCATGAACGACTTCGATAACTTTACGTTTACCTCCACGCAGTTTATACTTGCTGACTATTGGGCAGGGCAATATCAAGGCATCAACCTGACAAACCAGGCCCTGTCAAACATCCCTAAGATTGAGATGGACCAAAACCTGCAAAACAGGTTACTTGCAGAAGCCAAGTTTGTGCGTGCATATCATTACTTTAACCTTGTTCGTGCCTACGGAGACGTTCCTTTGCTTCTAAACCCGCCTACAACAGGGGAGGAGTTAAACCCTGTTCGTGCTCCTAAGGAAGAAGTCTACCAACAAATCATCAAAGACCTTACAGAGGCTTCTCAGGTGTTGCCAGCGAGCTACGATGCCATGAACATTGGCCGTGCCACTAAAGGCGCAGCGCTAACATTGCTGGCCAAAGTACAGCTTTATCAGAAAAACTGGACAGAAGTAATGAACCTTACTGGCCAGGTGATGAGCCTGGGTTATGGCCTTACTCCGAAGTACAATGATATATTCCGAATCTCAGGAGAGAACAACATGGAATCTATCTTTGAGGTACAGGCGCTAACCGTACCAGGAAACTGCGGCGCATCCAATCTGCAGTGGTCTGAAGTGCAGGGCGTGCGTGGGCAATTCGGATGGGGTTTTGCTGTTCCTTCTGAGGACCTGGTAAACGCTTATGAGCCTGGTGATGAGCGTTTAGACGCTACTATACTTTTCAGGGGCGAAACGACGCCAGAAGGAGATAAGATCAATGAGAACGCACCAAACCCGCGTTATAACCAAAAGGCCTACGTGCCTAGCTTCGTTTCCCGTGATTGCGGTTATGGCAAAGACCAAAACATGCGTATTCTGCGCTATGCAGAAGTGTTGCTGATGCGCGCCGAGGCTGCTAACGAGCTAAACCAGAACGCTGAGGCGTTAAAGAACCTCAACCTTGTGCGTGTTAGAGCCGGGCTTGGCCCAATAGAGTCGGCTACACAGCAAGCTCTGCGTGAAATTATCTGGCACGAGCGCCGTGTAGAGCTCGCACTGGAAGGCGATCGTTTCTATGACCTCGTTCGCCAAGGCAGAGCTGCGGAAGTGTTAAAGGCTGCTGGCAAGCAGTTTACCGCCGGTAAAAACGAGTTATACGCGATTCCTCAAACACAAATAGATCTAAGTGGCGGAAGGCTTACTCAAAACCCTGGTTACTAATATTTAAAATAGTAAGTATGGAGCCGTGCTTGGCATGGCTCCATACTTCTTTAATTACCTCCCTTTACCAAAACCCTCAAGAATGATCAACAAACAGCTTTGGTATGGTTGCCTGCTACTGCTATGCGCTTTGCTTTCTTGCACCGACAAGAAAGACGACAGCCAGCAGCCTGCACCAACCCCTACAGACCCTGTAACCCCTGTGCCTGTTACCACTGCTGAGGATAAGGCTTTGCTGGATAAAGTACAGCAAGCTACTTTTCGCTATTTCTGGGAGTATGCACACCCCGCTAGCGGCATGGCGCGCGAACGCAGCGGCTCCGGCGATGTGGTAACCTCAGGCGGAACTGGCTTTGGCGTGCAAGCCATTATTGTTGGCGTGCACCGTGGCTGGATAACCCGCGCACAAGCTGTAGAACGACTAAACAAACTTACCGACTTTTTAGCAACTGTCGACCGTTTTCACGGAGCCTGGAGCCACTGGCTTCATGGCAGCACAGGTGCAGTTATACCTTTCAGTGCCAAAGACAATGGGGGCGACCTTGTAGAAACCTCCTTTTTGATGAACGGCCTGTTAACCGCCCGTGCATACTTTGACGGGGCAGGGGCAGAGGCAGAGCTTCGACAGAAAATCACCAAACTCTGGGAAACAGTGGAGTGGGATTGGTACGCATCACTTGGCGATGGCAAGCTATACTGGCACTGGAGCCCAAACTTTGGCTGGGACATGAACATGCCTATCACTGGATGGAACGAGGCGCTCATCACACATTTGCTGGCTCTATCTTCTCCAACGCATCCGGTTTCTTCGGATGTATACCGAAACACATGGGTAAGCGCCAACTTTGGCCGCGCCCAGAGCTTTGCAGGGTACCCTTTAAAAATGGGCCCGAGCTATGGCGGCCCGCTCTTCTTTGCACATTATTCCTTCCTGAGCCTAGACCCGCGGCAAATGGAGGATACATATACCAACTACTGGCAGCACAACCAGAACCACACCATGATAAACCGGGCTTACTCACTAGGGTTTGCTCCGCAGGGCTACGGATATAGCGAAAGCTTCTGGGGCCTTACCGCCTCCGATGACCCAGACGGTTACGCTGCCCATTCACCAACCAACGACAACGGCACAGTAGCACCAACAGCAGCATTAGGCTCTTTTCCTTACACGCCATATTACAGCATGCAGGTTTTGCGGAACCTATATAAAGGGTTAAGCAGCAAGCTAGTAGGGGAGTATGGGCTTAAAGATGCTCATAACAAGGCGCGCAACTGGACTGCCTCAGGTCATTTAGCTATAGACCAAGGGCCAATTGTAGTAATGATAGAAAACTACCGCAGTGGCCTGCTATGGAGCCTGTTCACTAATTTGCCCGAGATTCAGAACGGCTTGGCAAAAGCAGGTATCCAAAAACCTGTGTATGAAACTGGTTTTCCACTGGTTATGGCCGACGTGCGCACTGGCCAGGTTGATTTACTGAAGCACCCTGATCAGGAGAACTATCTAGTCGGCGTAGCTACCAAAACAGCTGGTATCTATACTTTAAAACTGCTGAGAGAAGACGGCTCCGAGGCCAAAACCATATGGAATGCAGTAAGCAGGGGGCAAGGCTTGGAGCAAATAGCATTAGGCAAGGACCTGGAGCCCGGCAAGTATAAATTGGTGCTCACAGGCGCAGCTGCCTCACAGGAACAAACGCTATACCTGCACTAGGGGTGCGATCATACTTTTAACAGAGCAAAATACACAAATTACAAATTATGAGAAAACAACTACTTGCCATTCCACTCTTGGCTGCACAACTGCTTTACGGCTGCCAAAGCGCTTCAGGACCTGCTACAGCAACCGGCACGGCTAACGACAACGCCCTGGAGCAGACCCTATCCGATGAGGCACTGCTAACGAAGGTGCAGGAGCAAACTTTTCAGTATTTCTGGGATGGAGCTGAGCCTAACTCCGGGTTGGCACGCGAGCGCATACACATGGATGGTGTATACCCGCTAAACGACCGGAATGTAGTGACCACAGGGGCGACAGGTTTCGGCTTGATGGCCATTGTGGTAGGTATGGAGCGTGGTTTCATTAGCCGCCAAGAAGGTGTAGCGCATTTGCAGAAAATGGTGAACTTCCTGGAGAAGGCCGATCGTTTCCATGGCGCCTGGTCGCACTGGATTGAGGGCGAGACTGGCAAAGTGAGGCCATTTGGCAAAAAAGACAACGGCGGCGACCTGGTAGAAACTGCTTTCTTGGTGCAGGGTCTCATTACTGTGCGCCAATACCTGCAGGATGGCAACCAACAGGAAAAAGCTCTGGCTAGCCAGATAGACAAGTTATGGAAAGGCGTTGACTGGAACTGGTACCGCAAGGATGGCCAGAATGTACTTTATTGGCATTGGAGCCCGGAGTATAACTGGGAGATGAACTTCCCGGTTAGCGGCTATAATGAGTGTCTGGTAATGTACGTGCTGGCAGCGGCCTCACCAACGCATGGGGTGCCTGCCGAGGTATACCATGAGGGCTGGGCACAAAACGGTGCCATTAAATCCGATGCCACCAAGTATGGCCGCGAGGTGGTTCTCAACCACAACGGCCATAAGGGCAGCGTAGGCCCAATGTTCTGGGCGCACTATTCATACTTAGGTTTAGATCCGCGCGGCCTCAAGGACAGGTATGCCGACTACTGGAAGCTGAACGAGAACCACACCATGATTCAGCACGACTATTGTGTGGAGAACCCTAAAAATTACAAAGGCTACGGTGAAGATGCCTGGGGGCTTACCTCCAGCTATTCTGTAAATGGTTACTCTGGGCATAGCCCGGAGCGCGATTTAGGAGTAATCTCTCCTACAGCGGCCTTGTCGTCCTACCCTTACGCCCCGAAGGAATCTATGAAAGTGATTCGCCATTTGTATGAGGACCTGGGCGACAAAGTATGGGGTAAGTATGGCTTTTACGATGCCTACAGCGAAGAGAAAGACTGGTACACGCCGCGGTACTTGGGCATAGATCAGGGCCCGATCGTGGTGATGATCGAAAACGGCCGTACTGGCTTGCTTTGGGATTTGTTCATGAGCGCTCCGGAAGTGCAAAGCGGCTTGAAAAAACTGGGTTTCGAGAGCCCGAAAATTAATTAAGCATAGAAGCCTGGCAGTGCTATAGTCGGTATTGCCAGGCTTTCATAACAAACTATGGTTATGGCTTGGCAGGTGTTTGGCTCAAGTGTAAAGTTGCCATCCAGCCAAAGCCCTGAGAGAAGTACAAGATATATCTATGAAGAAAACCATTTACGCAGCGTTTACCCTGTTGCTGTGCGCATTAGACGGCAAGTTGCAGGCGCAGAGTACACATGCCAGTACTTACTGCAACCCGATTAACATTGATTATACGTACGCCGTGTACGACTCCAACAAGGATATCTCGTACCGCTCCGGCGCAGACCCGGCCGTAGTACAGTTCCGGAACGAGTATTATATGTTCGTAACGCGCTCCATGGGCTACTGGCACTCCACAGACCTGCAGAACTGGAACTTCATCAGCCCGGACAAGTGGTATTTTGAAGGTTCTAACGCACCGGCGGCGCATAATTACAAAGACTCTGTGCTGTACGTAACCGGCAACCCGTCGGGCTCTATGAGCATCCTGTACACAGATAACCCTAAAAAAGGTGACTGGAAAGCGGTGCCATCCATCATCAACAACATCCAGGATCCTGACCTTTTCATTGATGATGACGGGCAGGCCTATATGTTTTGGGGTTCCTCTAACACTTTCCCGATCAAGGTGAAGAAGCTGAACATGAAAAAGCGCTTCACGCCTTCTAAGGAAACAATCGAGCTATTTAAATTACATGGCGATAAACACGGCTGGGAACGCTTCGGCGAAAACCACGCTGATACAGTACTGGCTGGCTATATGGAAGGCGCGTGGCTGACCAAGCACAACGGCAAATACTACATGCAGTATGCCGCGCCGGGCACCGAGTTTAATGTATATGCCGATGGCGTGTACATGGCCGATAACCCGTTGGGGCCTTATACTTATGCCCCCAATAACCCCATATCCTATAAACCGGGCGGTTTTATGAATGGCGCTGGGCACGGTAGCACCGTGGTGGGCCCCGATGGGCAGTACTGGCATTTCGGATCGGCCTCGGTATCAGTGAATATGAACTGGGAGCGCCGCATCAGCATGTTCCCGGCATACTTTGATAAGGATGGACTGATGTATACCAATAGCTCTTTCGGCGATTACCCACACTTTGCGCCAGCGGTACCGGGTAAAATGGGCGAGTTCACCGGCTGGATGCTGCTGTCCTACAAAAAGCCGGTAACGGCTTCGTCGGCGCTGAAGGGCTTCGGCCCGGAGAACATGGTTGACGAGAGCGTGAAATCGTTTTGGGTAGCCGAGAAAAACAATGATCAGCAGTGGGTACAAATAGATTTGCAGAAGCCAGGCAAGGTATACGCCATCCAAGTAAACTATCACGATCATAAATCAGACATCTACGGCAAAGTGCCAGGCCTCTACCACCGCTATGCCATTGAGGGCTCTACCGACGGAAAAAACTGGACCATGCTGGTAGACAGGACCAACAATTACAAGGATGTGCCCAACGACTACGTGGAGCTGACGACCCCGCAAACCGTACGTTATATCCGTTACAAAAACATCCATGCCCCAACTACCAACCTGTCTATTTCAGGCTTGCGCGTGTTTGGCAAGGGGCAGGGCAAGGCGCCATCCAAAGTTAAAAGCTTTAAGGTAGACCGCCTAGCCGACCGCCGCGATGCCAAAATTACTTGGCAGAAGCAGGCAGGCGCACAGGGCTATAACGTGCTGTGGGGCATCGCGCCAGATAAGCTCTACAATTCCTGGATGGTGTACGACGAAAACGAACTGCTGCTGAAAAGCCTGACAACCGATCAGGAGTATTACTTCACGGTAGAGGCCTTTAACGAGAACGGCGTATCGGAGCGCGCAAAGGTGGTGAAAGGAGAATAAACATAAGACAAAGTATAAAAACCTCAGATAAAGAACGGATGATAAGAAAATGTATTTTCCTGCTGATCGGATTGTTATGCCATTTGGGCCTGCGCGCTCAGGAGCAACCCTATACCCGTGTGTTTTTCGACAACGGACTGATGCAGGTGAATCATTTTTATACTTCGGCGTCCTATACTTCGCCGAGCTGGGTGAAGAACCACGAGGGCAAGCTGCCGCTGAGCGAGGAAGTACACTTTACGCCCGGCAACGCGCTGGAGCTAAAGTATAAATCGGCAAAGGGTGGGCAGTGGCAGGCGCAGGTACTCTACCACCCGGTGCGCGGCATGGATTTTTTCAGGCCACAGGAGAAACTGGTTTTCAGGCTGAAGGTAGCTTCTAACTCGGCAGCAGCTGAGCTTCCGGCGGTTGCACTGGGCAAGCGAGAGGCAAAAGCCTTCTCCGCATACCTTCCGCTTCAGGGCTACATCCAAAAGTATGAAACTGGCAGCTGGCTAACAGTAGAGATTCCGCTGGCTGATTTCAAAGCTATATCCTTTGAAAAGCCGCTGGAGGTGGATGTAGTGGCCTTTCGGCAACAGGCCGAGGACGGAAAGTGGCATGAGCTATACTTGGACCAGCTAGAGTTTGTGCCGGCTAGCCCCGCGCAAGGTATAAATACCGGGGCTCCTAAGCTGCTGGCTGCCAAAGGCTACGAAAAGCACGTTGACCTGCGCTGGGAGCCTATACGTGACCCTACCGTGCGTTACGTGCAGGTATACCGCTCCACGGATAACAAAAGCTTTAAACCTGTAGCCATACAAATACCTTCTATCAGCCGCTACGCCGACTACGTGGATACCGTAGGCCAGACATTCTATTACAAGATCAGCCTGCTCGGCGATGATTACCGTGAATCCGCGCTTTCCGGGAGCCAGAAAGCCGCTACTCGCCCCATGACCGACGACGAACTACTGGACATGGTGCAGGAGGCTAACTTTCGATATTACTGGGAGGGGGCCGAGCCAAACTCAGGCCTGGCACTGGAGAATATTCCGGGCCGCAGGACCATGGTGGCCTCCGGCGCATCGGGCTTCGGGTTAATGGCACTGCTGGTAGGCATGGAGCGTGGCTGGATTACGCGCGAGCAGGGCACCGAGCGCTTCCTGCAGATTGTGCGCTACCTGGACAAGGCAGAGAAATTCCATGGGGCTTTCTCGCACTTCATTAGCGGCGAGACCGGCAACGTGGAGCCCTTCTTCGGGCAAAAAGACAACGGCGGCGACCTGGTGGAAACAGCCTTTTTAGTGCAGGGCTTGCTGGCAGCGCGCTCTTATCTTGATGCCGCTAATGCCCCGGAAAAGGAAATACGAGAAACGATAACTAAGTTATGGCGCGGTGTGGAGTGGAGCTGGTACCGCAAAAAGCCGGAGTCTGATTTCCTGACATGGCACTGGTCGCCGGACAAGGAGTGGTTTTTAAACCACCAGCTTATCGGCTGGAACGAAACGCTGGTAGTATACCTGTTGGGCATAGCTTCGCCTACCCACAGCATACCGGCCAGCATGTATTATACCGGCTGGGCCAGCCAGAGCGAGAAAGCCATCAAGTACAGGTCTGACTGGGGCCGAACGCCGGATGGCTCGAAGTATAGCAATGGCAAATCATACTTTGGCGTCGAGCTGCCTGTGGGTGTTTCGAATGGCGGGCCGCTGTTTTTTGTGCATTATTCATTTATGGGGCCCAACCCGCACAAGATCATCGATAAGTATACCAACTACTTCGAAAACAACCGCCGCATTGCCCAGATCAACTATCGCTACTGTGTTGAAAACCCCGGAAAGCACCAAGGCTACGGCGAGGGAAGTTGGGGATTAACGGCCTCCGACGGCTTGTGGGGATACTCGGCAAACGAGCCCGTGCCGCACGCCGACAACGGAAAAATGACCCCAACCGGAGCGCTGGCCTCTTTCCCGTACACGCCCCAGGAGTCTATGCAGGCCCTGAAGCACTACTACCGCGAGAACGGTCATTTTCTGTGGGGCAGCTATGGCTTCCGCGATGCCTTTAACTTGGACGAGAACTGGGTATCGCCGCTGTACATGGGCCTAAACCAGGCACCCATCACTGTAATGATAGAAAACCACCGCAGTGGCCTGATCTGGAACCTGTTTATGAAAAATAAAGAGATACAGCAGGCACTGAGGAAGATTGAAAAAGAGAAAAGTTAATGAAGAAGCTAGTTACCCTCTTTGTTATACTTTGCGTGGCACTTCTTATACCTCCAGCGGTGCAGGCACAGCAAAGTACACCCCCATTTTGGAGCGAGATCCGAGAGTTCAAGCAACAGGACAGCGCGCAGATGCCCCCTGCAAACGCCATACTTTTTGTGGGCAGCTCCTCTGTGAGGATGTGGAAAAACCTACAGGAGATGTTTCCGAAGCATACCGTTATTAACCGAGGCTTTGGAGGCTCCAACCTGCTGGATCTGCAGCGCTACCTCAACGACATCGTGTTCCCGTACCAGCCTAAGCAGATCGTGATCTACTCCGGCGAGAACGACATCGCCTCCGACACGGTACAGGCCCCGGAAGTGCTAAACCGCTTTAAAACCGTTTTCGAGCAAATCCGCCGAGAGATGCCGCAGGTGCCTATCGCGTTTGTGTCCATCAAGCCCAGCCCATCCAGGCTAAAGTATAAACCGATAATAGAGGAGGCTAACCAGCTGATATGCGCCTACCTGAAAAAGCAGACCAAGGCTAGGTACGTGGATGTGTATAGCAAGATGATGCTTCCCAACGGCCGGCCAAAACCTCAGATATTTATTCAGGATAGCCTGCACATGAACCAGCAGGGCTACCAGATCTGGAAAAAAGAAATAACACCATACTTAATTAAATAACTAAAAGCTAGTATTCATGAAACGAATCATACGCACCGCTTTACTGATGTCGATCGGCCTGACGGGTACCCAGTGCAGTACCTCGCAACCGACTGGCGCAGCCCAGCAAAGCAATGCCACAGCAACCGTGGCCATGAGCCAGTCCGATCAGGAAATGAAGCGCTTTGTAGATGAGCTGCTTAGCAAGATGACGCTGGATGAGAAGATCGGGCAGCTGAACCTGGTGTCGGTAGGCTTTGACGTAACCGGCCCTGTGGTAAGCGAAAACGTGGACGAGAACATCCGCAAAGGCAACGTGGGCGGCGTTTTCAACACGTACACACCTATTGCCGCACGCAAGCTGCAGGAGTTTGCCGTTAACAACACACGCCTGAAGATTCCGTTGCTGTTTGGCTACGACGTAATCCACGGACACCGCACCATTTTCCCGATTCCGCTGGGCCTTTCTACGAGCTGGGATATGGAGGCCATTGAGCGCAGCGCACGCATTGCCGCCGATGAGGCCACTGCCGATGGCCTTAACTGGGTATTCTCGCCGATGGTGGATATTGCCCGTGATGCACGCTGGGGACGTATTTCGGAAGGTGCCGGCGAAGACCCATACCTGGGCTCGGAGGTAGCACGAGCCATGGTACGTGGTTACCAGGGCGATGACATGACCAAAGCCAATACCGTAATGGCCTGCGTAAAGCACTTCGCCCTTTACGGTGCCGCCGAGGCTGGCCGCGACTACAACACCGTGGACATGAGCATGAACCGCATGTTCAACGAGTACATGGCGCCTTACAAAGCAGCCTTGGATGCCGGCGCAGGCAGCGTAATGACCTCGTTTAACGAGATAAACGGCGTGCCGGCCACAGGCAACAAATGGCTGATGACAGACCTGCTGCGCAAGCAGTGGGGCTTCGATGGCTTTGTGGTGACAGACTATACCGCTATTAACGAGATGATGGCGCACGGTGTGGGTAACGAGGCCCAGGTTGGCGCACTAGCCCTGAAAGCCGGCGTGGACATGGACATGGTAGGCGAGGTATTCCTTAAAAACCTGAAGCAGTCTGTAGCCGATGGCACCGTAACCGAGGAAGAAATCAACATTGCCACCCGCCGTATTCTGGAGGCAAAGTATAAACTTGGCTTGTTCGAGGACCCTTACCGCTACGCCGATGAGGCACGCGCCAAGAGCACGTTGATGAAGCCGGAGTACCGCCAGGCTGCCCGCGAGATTGCCCGCAAAAGCATGGTCCTGCTCAAAAACGAGAAGCAGGTGCTGCCGCTTAAAAAGACCGGAAGCATTGCTCTTATCGGGCCACTGGCCAAAAACCAGCGCGACCTGATCGGTAACTGGAGCGGCGCCGGCGACTGGAAGCAGGCTGTATCGCTGGAGCAAGGCATTAAGAACGTGGCTGGCAATGGTATCAAAATAAACTATGCCAAAGGAGCTAACCTAACCGACGACGAGCAAATGATCCAGCGCCTGAACGCACATGGCGGTAACCTGGAACTGGACAAGCGCAGCTCCGAGCAGATGATTGCCGAAGCTGTTAAAACCGCACAGTCGTCTGATGTAATCGTGGCTGTGGTAGGAGAAGCGCAGGGTATGACTGGAGAGGCAGCAAGCCGCGCTGATATTACCCTGCCGGGGCAGCAGCGTGAACTGCTTAAAGCCCTGAAAAAAACAGGCAAACCGATGGTGCTTGTACTGATGAACGGCCGTCCGTTGGCTCTGAACTGGGAAGATGAAAACGCAGATGCTATCCTGGAAGCGTGGTTTGCAGGCACAGAAGCCGGAAACGCTATTGCCGACGTACTGTTTGGCGCTTACAACCCATCCGGTAAATTAACAGCTAGCTTCCCGCAGGTGGTTGGCCAGGTGCCGATCTACTACAACCACAAAAACACAGGCCGTCCGTTTGGAGGCGAGCTGCTGGATAAGTATAAATCGCGCTACATGGACGTGACCAACGAGCCTTTATACCCATTTGGTTATGGCTTGAGCTATACTTCGTTTAACTACTCGGCCCCGAAACTGAGCAAAAGCAGCATCACTGCCAACGAGAACCTGACCGTGACCGTGAATGTGAGAAACACAGGTAACTACGATGGCGAAGAAGTAGTGCAACTGTACGTGCAGGATGTGGTTGGATCGATCACGCGCCCGGTAAAAGAACTGAAAGGCTTCGAGAAGATCAACCTGAAAAAAGGCGAGAGCAAAACCGTAACCTTTACGATTACACCGGAGGATCTTAAGTTTTTCAACAACGAGCTGCAGCGTGTGCTGGAGCCCGGCGAGTTTAAGGTATATGTAGGCACCAACTCCCGCGATGTGCAGGAGGCGAGCTTTACAGTAACGCAGTAAATTAGGGTGATTAAGCGCCGCTGGCCGCACGTTGGTTGGCGGCGCAACCCATCTTTCAAACTTTCCCCTATCTACAATGATCACATACCGAAACACACTTAAAACCATACTTAGCCGCTTTGGGCTGCTGCTTCTGTTGTTGCCGTACGTTGTGCAAGCCCAGAAGAAACAGCAAAGCGCCAAAAAACCTATGAATGTTATCTTCATACTCAGTGATGACCACAGGTATGATTTTATGGGCTTCATGAACAAAGTGCCTGGCCTGGAAACCCCAAACATGGACCGTATGGCAAAGGAAGGCGCACATTTGCAGAACGCCTTTGTAACCACATCGCTATGTTCGCCTAGCCGCGCCTCTATACTTACCGGGCAGTATGCCCACAACCACGAGATTGTAGATAACAGCGCTCCGCTGCCAGAGGGGCTAACTTTCTTTCCGCAGTACCTGCAGGAGCGCGGCTACCAAACGGGCTTTTTCGGCAAGTGGCACATGGGCAACACCGACGACCAGCCACAGCCCGGCTTTAACAAATGGATAAGCTTTAAGGGCCAGGGCGTATACTACAACCCAACCTTCAACATTGACGGCAAAGAAGTAAAGCAACCCGAAGGCAGCTATACCACCGATCTGCTGACCGATTATACTTTGGAATGGCTAAAAAAACGCGACAAAGATAAACCGTTCTTTGCCTACCTCTCGCACAAAGGCGTGCACTCTGAATTTATGCCTGCCAAGCGCCACAAAGACGTGTACAAGGATATCCAGGTGGTAAGTCCACCGTCCATGTACCTTACGGCCACCGACTCCAGCAAGCGTTGGGGCAAGGTACAGGCACCGCAAGGCCCGGTAAACGTTAACGATATCCCAAAATGGGTTAAGGCACAGCGAAACAGTTGGCACGGCGTGGATGGCATGTATGATGGTGCCATAGAGTTCGACGATTTTTACCGCCAGTACCTCGAAACGCTGCTGAGCGTGGACGAGAGCATCGGCCGCGTGCTGGACTGGCTCAAAAAAGAAGGCCTCGATAAAAATACGCTCGTGATTTACATGGGCGATAACGGCTTCCAGTTTGGCGAGCTAGGCCTGATTGATAAGCGCGATGCCTACGAGGCGTCGATACGGGTGCCGCTGCTTGCCCGCGCTCCCGGCCTGATTAAGCCTGGCACCAAGGTAGAGCAGATGATCATGAACGTAGACATTGCCCCAAGTATACTGGAGCTGGCAGGCATGGAAAAGCCAGCGCAGATGCAGGGCAACTCTTTTCTGCCACTATTAAAAGGCGAGCAGATACCATGGCGCAACAAAATGTACTATGAATACTACTGGGAGTGGGCTTTCCCGCAAACGCCAACCATCTTCGGGGTACGCACCGACAAGTATAAGTACATCTACAACCACGGGGTTTGGGACATAAACGAGCTCTATGACATACAGAACGATCCGCAGGAAATGAACAACCTGATCCGGAACCCGAAGTATGAAGAAGTGGCCAGAGAATTGAAAGCAGACCTTTGGAACTGGCTTGAGGCGACAAATGGCCTTCAGATCCCGCTTAAGAACGTTCCGTACAAACGCATTGATCTGCCGTACAAAAATACTTATTAAACATAATAAATTAACCGTTGATTTTGCGAGCTTCTAAAACGCCATTCTTGGTGCTTGTGGCCATCCTGCTTATGATACAGGCCTGCCAGCCTGCCGCTGAGGAAAACGGACAGGCTAATACTACCGTCAGCGATGCTCCGTCGTGCAGCAGCGGTATGCCTGCACGGTATGCCAGCCAGCCTGATTCGGCTGCAACAACAGCTAAGGAAGTATCGCATGAGGGTATGGTTTGGATAGATGGAGGAACCTTTTCCATGGGCGCCAGCGATGCTGAGGGGCGCCCCGACGAGTACCCGCAACACCAAGTAAAGGTAAGCGGCTTTTGGATGGATGCCACCGAGGTGACCAATGCAGAGTTTGCCGCTTTTGTGGAAGCCACTGGTTACGTAACCACTGCCGAACGCGCTCCGGATTGGGAAGAGCTAAAAAAACAACTGCCTCCCGGCACGCCAAAACCACCCGACAGTGTGTTAGTTGCCGCCTCCCTGGTGTTTACCCCGCCACAACAGCAGGTGCCCCTGAATAACCCGGGCCAATGGTGGAACTGGAAAAAACATGCGAATTGGCGGCAGCCGCAAGGCCCAGGCAGCAGCATTAAAGGCCGCGAGGAGTATCCGGTGGTGCACGTGTCGTGGCATGATGCAGTGGCGTATGCCCGCTGGGCCGGCAAGCGCTTGCCCACCGAAGCCGAATGGGAGTATGCTGCCCGCGGAGGCACCCAAAACAAGCGCTACCCTTGGGGCGATGAGGACATAGAAGCCGGTAAACCTAAGGCTAACACCTGGCAGGGCCGCTTTCCGGACCGTAACACCACCTGGGATAAGCATGCAGGCTTAGCCCAGGTAAAAAGCTTTGCCCCAAACAAGTATGGCCTCTACGACATGGCCGGCAATGTATGGGAGTGGTGCTCAGATTGGTATGCAGCGGATTATTACGGTACAGCAAGCACGGCACCAGCTCTAAACCCCGTAGGGCCAACCAGCAGCCACGACCCGCAGGAGCCAGGTATGCCGAAACGCGTGTTGAGGGGCGGCTCCTTTATGTGCCATAGTAGTTACTGCAAAGGCTACAGGGTTACCTCACGCATGAAGTCATCACCGGACACAGGGCTGGAGAATACCGGTTTCAGATGTGTATCCTCAAAATAAATGTATGAATTACAGCTATAGCAACATCAAAAACATAAAACTTAAAGTATGGCGAAAGGCTATGTTTGCTGGGTTTATACTTTGGCTGCTGAGCTTTGCGGCAGTGGCGCAGGAGCAGCAAACGTATTGCAACCCCATCAACATTGATTACACGTATAGCATTGTGCATGCCAGCCGTGGCTGGTCTTTCCGCTCCGGCGCCGACCCGGCAGTAGTGCCTTTCCGTGGAGAATACTACATGTTTGTTACTCGCTCGCAGGGCTACTGGCACTCCAAAGATTTACGCCATTGGAAATTTATAAGGCCACAGAGCTGGTATTTTGAGTCATCGAACGCTCCCGGTGCCTGGCCCATGGGTGATTCGGTACTGCTAGCGCTTGGAAACCCGGCTTCTGCGCAATCTGTTATTTACACCGATAACCCAAAAGTGGGCTCATGGCGGGGGGCACCGTCTGTGCTGCCGGTCACGCTGCACGACCCGGCGCTTTTTGTAGATGATGACAAACGTGTTTACCTCTACCACGAGTCGTCTAACACGCATCCGCTGCAGGGGATGGAGCTAAACCCAAAGCACTATTTTTTACCGAAGGGTGAAAATAAAAAGCTCATCGCACTAGACCCCGAAAAGCACGGCTGGGAACGCTTTGGCGAAAACCACACCGATACCACAGCCGGTTACCTGGAGGGCGCCTGGATGACAAAGTATAACGGCAAATATTACCTGCAATATGCTGCGCCTGGCACGCAATGGAATGTGTATGCAGACGGTGTTTACACGGCAGACACACCCCTTGGACCTTTTACTTACCAGGAGTACAGTCCTTTTTCTTACAAACGAGGCGGCTTTATTAGGGGTGCCGGCCACGGTAGCACCGTTCAGGACCCTTGGAGTGACTGGTGGCATTACGGCACCATGGTAATAGGCATTAATTTCAACTTTGAGCGCCGCATTGGGCAGTTCCCGGCAGGCTTTGATAAGGACGGCCAACTCTACACCAACACTGCTTACGGCGACTATCCGCATTACCTGCCATCGCCGGAGAACAAAAAACGCGGAAGCTTATTTACCGGCTGGATGCTGCTGTCTTACAATAAGCCTGTAGAAGCTTCTTCGGCGCAGAAAAATCACGTGCCGGAAAATGTAGTGGATGAAAGTATAAAAAGCTTCTGGGTAGCCCAAACTAACAAGCCTGGCGAATGGCTGCAGATTGATCTAGAGCAAGCCAGTGATGTATACGCCGTACAGCTAAACTACCACGACTATAAATCCAATATTTTCGGAAAGCCTGATACGCTCTACCATCAGTACCTGTTGGAGTACTCGTTGGATGGAAAGGAGTGGAATACATTGGTGGATAAACGTCAGAGCAAGCAGGATGTTCCCAACGACTATGTAGAACTGCCTCGGCCACAGAAAGCACGTTATGTTCGGTTTACCAATTACCATGTGCCAACGCCAAACCTGGCTATTTCCGGGTTACGTGTGTTTGGAAAGGGGGCAGGAAGAATACCTGCAACTCCGGCAAAATTCAGCGTGGCCAGGTCTTCAGACAGGTTGCAGGCTAAGCTGGCGTGGCAGCCGGTAAAAGGGGCGCAAGGCTATCATCTATACTACGGCATTGCGCCAGATAAACTTTACAATTCCGTCATGATCTACCAGGAAACGAAGTATGATCTGAATGCATTGAATGTAAATCCAGCTTACTACTTCCGGGTAGAGGCGTTTAGTGAGAACGGCATAAGCAAAACATCTAAAATCATAAAAGCCGAATAACTTTAATAAACTGAAAGCAACACAATATGCTAAAACACACCTACCGATTATTGGCCCTGTTGCTGTTACTGTTGGCAAGTATTGATGCGCAGGCACAGCAAGGCGAGTTGGATGCTTATGAGCGAAAAATGTATACCAACGGCAACGATACGCTACCTTACCGCATCCTCTATCCTAAGGGGTTTAACCCATCTAAAAAATACCCGCTGGTGCTGGTTCTGCACGGTGCCGGAGAGCGTGGCAATAATAACGAAGCGCAGTTGGTTTACGGGGCAAAGCGCTTTTTAGAGGAGCAAGAGCAGTTTCCGGCCATTGTGGTATTTCCGCAGTGCCCCAAAGACAGCTATTGGTCTAACGTGGACATCGTGAAAGACGAAACCGGCGAGCGGATATTCAATTTTCAGGATAGCGGCAAGCCTACCGAGGCAATGCAGAGTCTGCTTGGTTTGCTGAAACAGCTGCGTAAGAGCGGTTACGTGGATAAAGACCGTGTGTATTTGGGAGGGCTTTCTATGGGCGGCATGGGTACCTTCGAATTGCTGCGCCGGAAGCCAAGCACTTTTGCGGCGGCCTTCCCAATATGTGGCGGTGGGGCGCCTGAGAGCGCCAAAAAATATGCAAAGAAAGTAGACCTCTGGATTTTTCATGGGGAGGTTGATAGCGTAGTGCCTGTGGAGCACTCTAAGGCAATGGCGAAGTCGCTGGAGGAAGCAGGCAGCGACGTAAAGCTCACCGTTTACCCGGGCGTAAACCACAATAGCTGGGACTACGCCTTTAAGGAGCCGGAGCTTTTATCATGGATTTTCTCTCACAAAAAGAAATAAAAACATCAGTTAGTATGCTGTAAAAGCATAGGAATTTATCTCCAGGAAAGGGGTAGAAGTTTCTTCTACCTTTTTTTATGACCTTTCCTTGGGATATAATGCTGTAGCTTTCTATACTCAGGCAATAAACACTGGCTCCGGTTTGGGGATTTGCAGGTGTTCCAGTATAATGTCAAACACATCCACAGCGGCTACTTCCTTCGGTATTTCCGGTTCATACTTTGTCAGGAGCAGCGGCCATTCATTTTTATCATCCGGAATGCGGCCATGCGAGCCTTTTATCAGCGTGGCATCCAACGGAATAATATCCAGCACGGTTCTGAAACCCAGTTTTTTGCGCAGCAGCTTGCTGGCCACCAGCGGCAACGGGAATTTTATTTTCGGGTCGATGAACATCTCTACCGGGTCGTAGCCGGGCTTTTTATGGATGTCTACCATGCGGGCGTAATCAGGGGCCTTTTTGTCGTCGAGCCAGAAGTAATAGGTAAACCAGGCATTGGCTTTAGCCACCACTACCAGTTCGCCGCAACGCTCGTGGGCCAGCCTATGCTTGTAGCGCTCTTTGCCTTCCAATACTTCGTCCACGCCATCCACCTGTTGCAGCAGCGCTTTTACCGCAGGTATGTTGGCGGGGTCTTTCACGTAAACATGCGCTACCTGGTGGTCGGCTACGGCAAAGGCGTCGCTCATGGCCATGTCGAGCAGCTCGGTGCCGCGCTCCACGCGCACGTTCAGGTAGCCCTGCTTGCGTAGCACGCGGTTCAGGTGCACTGGCTGGTTCACATCCGAAATCCCGTACTCTGACAGCACAATCACTTGGGCGCCTTTGGCCTCGTAGAAGCTGATCAGGTCGCCGGCTACAGCATCGATCTCCTGCAGGTCTTTGGCAATGCGCGGGTCCGAGGGGCCGAGGCGCTGCAGGTTGTAATCGAGGTGGGGCAAGTAGATAAGCGTGAGCGTGGAGTTGTACAGCTCCTCGGTTATCTTGCTGGCATCGGCAATCCATTTACTCGATTTAATGGACGTTTTCGGGCCCCAGTAGTTAAACAGCGGAAACGTGCCCAGTTTCTCCTGCAGTATATCGCGCAGTTCGGCGGGTTGGGTATAACAGTCGGGCAGCTTGCGGCCATCGGCCAGGTATTGCGGGCGCGGCGTTAAGGTATAGTCGGCCGAGGTGTTCATGTTGTACCACCAGCCCATGTTGGCAACCGTAAAATTCGGGTCGGCGGCTTTGGCCACTTCCCATACTTTGGGCGCCTGCACCAACTTGTTCGACTGCCGCCATAGTTTCACCTCGTCCTCATCCCTGAAATACCAACCATTGGCTACAATGCCATGCTCCTCGGGCCACTTGCCGGTGAGGTATGTGGATTGTGCCGTGCAAGTAACGGCGGGCAATACTGGTTTTATACTTGTCTGCTGTGCTTTGGCAGCCCACTTGGCCAGTTGCGGCGTGTGCTTACCTATCAGCGAGGGGGTGAGTCCGACTATGTCCAGAACTACTGTTTTCTGCATCGTGTGTTTTGTTGATATGCTCCAGTACCCACTCCAGCTCACGCCGGATGGATACGGAAAGGTCTTTTTTAAGGTCTTCGGGCAGCACATCCCAGGTATAGGTTTCTATCTCCAGGTGCTTTGTAACATTGTTTTGCTGCAGCAGGCGCAGCACCTCGGCTACATCGTCTTGGGTGGAGTGCAGCATGTGGTACTCATCGGTAAACAGGGGCACATGGAAGTGCGTACGCCATTCCACGGCATTGGGCTTGCGGATGTGCTGCAGGGCAAAGGTTAGGTCTGGATATTGGGTTAATGTGCCGTTTGCGTCGCGCTCCACTACCTGGTGCAGGTATGTGGATTCGGCGAACGTGGCCATGGTTTCGGCAATCTCACCACGCGTTTCCACGTCTTCGGGGAGTTGCGTTTTAAGGGCTGCGCTAAGCTGTATCTTCCCGATTTTTATACCTGCATGCTTCAGTTTGGCGAATGCTTCGGAGGGTTTTTCGTAGGCCAGGGCAAAGTGGCATACATCGTAGCAAAGTTGCAGGTGTGTATAAACTGCCTCGTGTACCTGCTCTTTGCTTAGATTGAGACGGTCGTTATCAGCCAGCTGCTGGTAGGCAACGGGCAACAGCCACTCCTGGTAGAAGTTAATCACCTCGTTAGAGTTCTCTAGCAGGCCATCGGGTTCCGGTTCCAGGTCTATGTGGATGGTCTTACCTGTTTCCTGTTGCAGCGTCATCAGTTCTTCCACCAACTGCACCAGGTGTTTGGCCGCTTGCGCGTAGGTAGATTTGCGCTTTTGCTCTTCTGCGCCAAGCAGCCAGGGTTTATAGGAGAGGGGCGAGGTAGAGATGCCGCCTTCTATACCCTCGGGTAGTATCTGGGCCAGAATCTGGGCCAGCCGCAAGGTATAGTTCAAACGGTCCTGGTGTGTCCAGTCGGGCTCGTGTACCTTGTCTTTTACTTCCTGATGATGAAAGCCTCCGTAGGGAAAGCCATTCATGGTGAAAACGTATAGCCCTTGCGCTTGCAGCCACTGCTTAAAAGCTTGCAACTGCCCAGTTTCCAGTAGTTCCTCGCTGGCTTTGTTAGAGAGCCGCAGGCCAATGCCAAAAGGCTTATCCGGCGACAGTTCCTTTTTCAGGGGTGGTAAGTATGATTTTAGGTTTTGGAAAGTATCGGCCCAGCTTTCGCCGGGGTGTATGTTGGTACAGTACGACAGGTGGTAGCCTTGGTCCAGGTACATTACAATGAATTTTGGTGAAAAAATCTGCCCCAGTATTCTGAAACGAAACCAGGGCCCCGTCTGTGCTTATACTTGCGCTAGCGGCTGAGGTTGGTGCATTTTCTGCAAAAGGCTAATAGCCTCCTGTACAAGTGCCTCATCTATATGGTGAACCTCCTCGCCCTGGCCAAGATGGCGCAGCAGCATGATGGTTAGCTCGCCGCCCAGGTGCTCGCGGAACTCGCGCAGGCCCTGCACCACGGCAAGCTGTCCGTTGGCTTCGCGCTGGGCCAGTTCCGGGGCATACAGGCTAAAGCCCAGCTCCTGCAGCAGGGCCAGCACATCATCCTGCTCCGCTTCCGTTATCATGCCGCTTAACCGGGAGTAAACCACATCCAGGGCAATACCGATGGCTACGGCCTCGCCGTGGCGCAAACTGTACTGCGAGAGCTGTTCCAGCTTGTGTGCCGACCAGTGCCCGAAATCCAGCGGGCGCGAGGAGCCAAGCTCGAATGGGTCCAGCCCGCCGATATGCTCTACGTGCAGCTCTGCGCAGCGGTATATCAGGCGCTGCATGGCCTCCATGTCGCGTGCGGCCAGCCTGGCGGCATCCTCTTTTATACTTTGGTAAAAGGAAATGTCTTTGATCAGGGCAACTTTTACAGCCTCCGAGATGCCGGCGCGCCAGTCGCGGTCTTCGAGTGTGAGCAGGAAGTTGCTGTCATTGATGACGGCGAAAGGCGGCGCAAAAGTGCCTAGGAAGTTCTTCTTGCCAAAGGCGTTCATGCTGTTCTTAACGCCCACACCGGAATCATTCTGAGAAAGCACGGTGGTAGGTATGCGGATGTGACGGATGCCACGATGCGCGATGGCAGCGGCAAAACCTGCCAGGTCCAGCACGGCGCCCCCGCCAATGGCAACCAAATACGAGTGCCGGCAAACGCCATACTTGTTTATGGCAGAAAGCACCATCTGCAGGTGTTCGGGGTCGTTTTTCACTTCCTCGCCGCCCGGTAGTATCAGCACATCGGCAGCCAGTTCAAAGGTGTCGGCATGCGTAGCGGCAAAAGCATGAATTTGCTCGGGCAACTCAGGGTGCGCGTTGGCCACACCGCTATCGATTACAAAGAGCAACTTGCGCGGCTTGGTGGCCCCATCTTTCTGGAGAACTTCTGTAAAAAGCGTGTTCTGAACCGAGAAGAGGTCCTCTGTAAAGTATACCCCATACCTAAACGGTACTGCAAAATTCTGTTCTATCGTCTTCATATCCGGGGGTAGTTAATGGTGATTAATTGTTTGAATGAGTGATTGACGTCAGGTGACTGCGAAGTTTTTAGCGATGTACATGGACACGGGCAGCAGCAGTAAAACCAGCAGGCCGTACTGCCAGCCGGCAAAGCCAGCGGCTATACTTGCGTTCATCACGATCAGGGCCAGAATGCCTGCCTTTACCGCTTTAATAATGAGTTTTGGTTCCTTTGCCGGCATGGCCTTGAAAAGCGGCGGAAAGATAAGCCAGGCAAAAAGCAGCAGAAACGGCAGGCTGTACAGCAGGTTAAACTGCGGCAGCAAAGCCAGCCCCATGATTCCGGCAAATACTAACCCATACATCAGCACAGCGCCTTTTAGGGCAGCCGTATTGCCGCCATGCACCTCACCGCGGCTTACCATGGTGATGGCGGCAATGTATACAATGGGGATGAGCGCAATGAACCAGATATTATCTAGGGCAGCCGGGATGGCGCTGACGCCAAGCAGCAGGTTGCCGCCACGGCAGGCGCCCATGTTTACAGGGCCTAGCAAAGTATGATGCTTGCCTTTCCAGTCGTAGAGCAGGGCGAGCAGGGCCACACCCAGGGCAATGGCAGCGCTTACTATAGAAACCTGCCACGCGGCAAGTATACCACCGGCCAGCAAGCTAAGGCCAAGTATGGATGCACCCGTTAGGCTGGCTTTGCCGCTGGGTATAGGCCGCTCGGGGCGTTCCACACGGTCCAGGTCGGCATCGAACACATCGTTAAACACCACGCCGCCGCCGTACAGCCCAATGGTGGCCAGCACCAGCCAGCCCAGCAAGTATAAATTACCAGCCTCAAAGCCGTTGCCCGAAAGCTGTAGGGATAAAATGGCACCCGAGGCCGCGTAGCCCAGCATAATATCCGCGATGGCGGTTATGATGTTGGCCGGGCGCATCAGCCTAAGGTATGCTCCTAGTTTCGTCATGCTTAGCGTACGATGTTCGATTCTAAACCTCCGGACGTACCCACGGCGCCAACAACTGGCGTTTGCCCGCCACGCAGCACCGAATTATCCGAGAACTTCTCGCGCTGGTCCACATCCGTACCTTCCAGCCAGTCGGACTCGTGCATCTGGCCGCTTTTACCGAAAGAGTCCAGAGCATTCTGGTAGCAGGTCTTGCGCACGTCTTCTATGCTTATACCGCGCTCCAGCATCAGCGAAGCGGTTTTTGGCACCGAAAGCGGGTCGCTTACGCCCCAGTCGGCAGAGCTGTTCACGATAATGCGCTCCGAGCCATACTTCTTCACGATCTCGACCATGCGCTCGTTACCCATTTTTGAGTTAGGATAAATAGTAAATGCGGCCCAGAACCCACGATCAAGCACGTCTTTCACGGTTTCCTCGTTGTTGTGGTCTATCACTACCATGTCAGGGGCGATGCCATGCTCCAGGCATACTTCCATACTTGTGATGGTGCCGGCCTTCTTATCGCGGTGCGGGGTGTGCACCTGCACGGGCAGGTTTACCTCTTTGGCAAGCTCCAGCTGCGCCCTGAAATAGCGATCCTCTGCAGGTGTCTGGTCGTCATAACCGATCTCTCCCACGCCTACCACGCCTTCTTTGCACACAAACAGGGGCAGCAGCTCCATCACTTGTTCAGCAAGCGCCTCATTATTGGCTTCCTTGGAGTTTAAGCCGATGGTGCAGTAATGTTTGATGCCGAACTGGCTTGCCCGGAAACGCTCCCAACCCACCAGGCTGCTGAAGTAATCTTTAAAGGAGCCAACCTCGGTGCGCGGCTGGCCGAGCCAGAAAGCAGGTTCGATAATAGCCACAATACCTGCCTGGCGCATGCGCTCGTAATCGTCGGTGGTACGGGAAGTCATGTGGATATGCGGATCAATCAGCATCAGGTTGTGCGTATTCATGCTAGATAGTATAAAGGGTTTTGCTGTAAATAGGTTAATACTTTGATTAGTTGGCCGCCAGGGCCTTGTCGCCGATGAGGCTCCAGGTAATTTCGCCGTTCTCTACGCGGGCTTTCAGTTGCGGGTGCGCATCCAGCAGGGCTTTGGCCGACTGGCTGCTGCTTTGGGCACAGGCAAGCGCGGCAGCTTCCTGCTCCAGTTCGTTGGGCTGCGCAAACAGCTTTTTGATGTCCTCAAGTATGGCCTCGTCGATAAACGGGCCAACTGGTCGCCAAAGCTCCGGCGACACCGGCCTACCTGCGGCCCAGCGCTCGTGGGCGTAATCGGAGAGGATGCGGGCCAACTTAGCATTTCTGCGCTTCTCGATGCCATAGATGCGGTACACGGGCTTGCCCACGAAGAGCGTTTTCAGTACCATGTTGTTCCAGGCGTCTTCCTCCATATAGTCGGCAGGGTAGGGGTTGTCGAGGGCCACGGCCTCAAACACGTCGCCCATGTTGGTGCGGAAGCCTTCGGCAGCGCGTTTTCGAAACAGCTCTGGGTGAGGCAGCAAAGGCATGGCGGCGTATAAAGCCACTAGCTCGCCCATATCTGCGGTGTTAAATAGTTGCTCTATGGCTTTGTAAAACGCCTCTCCATCCTGATGCGGCAGCGAGAGTATAAGCAGGGTGCGGGCAGTTTGGGCAGCACTCCAATGCACAGGAGTAAAGCCTGGGCGCAGCATAGAGGCCATTTCCTTTTCCTGCTGGTTTAGCCTGAGCCTGTCTCTGCCAATAAACCTTGGTGCTGCGCTAAAGGCTAGGTAAAGTGCTCTGTTACTGTGCTCTGCTGTGGTTACCTCAGCCATTTTATTGGTGAGCCAAGTAAGCCCTTCCGTAGTGGTGCTACGCTCCAGAATTTCCAGTAAATATGTTTGGGTAGTGTTAATGTCTGCCTGATACACGTTTGTAAAGGGTTAAGGGTAGTGGTAAAATCCGGTCAGAGGTTGTGCGCAATGGCTTACAAAGTAGGGCAGCCCCTGCAGCACAATGATGTTTACGTTTAAAGCCAGAGAGCCGTTTATTAAAATCAAAAAACGCTATATAGCCAGATAACTATTGCTTCTGGGTTTTTACGATTTGCAAGCAAGAAAGTTTGGCCCAAATCGCAGTTCCAGAAATTGCACTAACTTACCAGATTGCTTTTTTCATAGGCTACAACTTGAGCCAGTGTTAGATGATGAATTTACATCACGTTACTACTTCATGATATTATCCTATAGAGTAGTTGTTAACTTACTCTTAAGTTCAAGAGATTGACGAATAATTAATGGTTAAATTTTGTTTAAACTTTAAATAATTATATAAATATATCAACCTTTTTTATTGTTCTTAAGTATATAACCTGCTGCCATTTATGTGTGACAGGTGATTTTTACAAGCTTCTGAAGTAAAAAGTCTCATAGCTTAAACGCTATCTGAAAATAGCCAAGTACGATCTGATACCATTTACCCTTAAAAGTGGGTTGCCCACGTATAAAATCGTAATTTTTGTGTTATTCTTATTGACTTTTGAACTATGAGGCTCTTTAGAATGTGTGTACTGTATAAGCGTAAAAAGTATGAAAGAACTGGAAAGAATCGAGAACGGACTAAAGAAAAGCAAAACGCTCTTGTACAAATCAAAAGAGAATGGCCTAGCTTGCTCATTTGTTGATGGCGGCTTAGTGGTTGATTCTTTTGTGATTGAGGACAACGTATTAGCCGATGCCCTGGCTAAGAAAGGTGTGAACGGCGTAGTGGAAGGGACGAACTTTGCCCTGCTTCGCACTAATTATGATTGGTTTTCGCTGCACGTAAAGTCCAAGAAACTCTATGAAACGCTAAAGTAACCACAAAAAAGGCAGCTCCCCAGCTGCCTTTTTTGCTTAATGTGCTTCTGCTTTCTCAGGTTTAGGCTGGCTTAAAGCATCCCGAAGCTTTGCAAACACGGTAAGTGATAGCTGGAATACCGGGCTAAGTATAAAAGTATAGAGAAAGGTGACGATAAATATCGGCCCACCGAGAAGATAACCGATCCCTAGTATCACACACTCTACTAAGATCCTAGCCTTACTGACTGAAAAACCTGTCCGATCCGATACGGTTAGCATGAAGCCATCGCGCGGACCAGCGCCAATGCCTGCTGCCACATACAAGCCTCCGCCCACACCAATAATAAGTATGGCTACGGCAAGTATAAGGTAATCGGCCCAGGTATGGCTGGCCTCAGGAAGTATATCCAACCAAAGAAAAAAGTCTAATATGGGGCCAATGAGCAGGGCGTTTAAAAAGGTGCCGATGTTAATGTACTTTCTGCTGATGAATAAGGAGATCACGATTAGGGCCAGGCCAACCAGTACGCTCCAGATGCCAATGCTCCAGCCAAATTTATCGGCCAGGGCCACATTCAGCACATCCCAGGGGTGCAGGCCCAGGTATTTAACCTTCACCGAGAAAGCAATGCCCAAACCAAAGCATATCAGCCCCAGGAAAAAGAAAGTATAACGGATCGCCCAGTTGCGCCGGGTATCACTCTTAAATGATAATGCCATGCTGCAAGCTAAGGCAATCCAGGCAATCTGCCATAAAACGCATTAAAAAAAGGCTCCGCCATTACAGCGGAGCCTTTTTAAGTAGTAGATAGGTATAGGTAGTAGTTGTTGTAGCGTTATTGGATACCGCCTGCGCCGCCGTTGCCGTCGCCCTGCTTGGTGTCGTCGTTGCGGATGCTGCGTTTGCGGCGCGGCTTCGATTTCTCCATCTTACCGAAGCGGTAATCGAAGGTCACGCGTACGCCACGGTTATAGTTGTTGATGCGGGTTTGCTGCGTAAATAGCAACTCGCCACTTTTATTATAGGCCTCCACATCGTTTTTCATCTTCATGCTCTTCCGGAAAGGGTTATCCAAGCCCAAGCTGATACCGCCTTTGCCCTCAAACAGCTCTTTCTTGATAGCCAGGTTGTGGTAAGAGAACGATGCGAACTCGCCGAGTAGGTTAATGCGGCGTGAGTTGAAACCACCGTTAAACTGTGCGCTTAAACCCTTGCCAAAATCATAAGAGGAGTTCATGTTGATGTTATACATCCAGCCGCTGTTGGAAAGTGTGTCGCTTTTCAGATCCACGAAGTATACGTTCGCCGATCCGCCTACTGTCCATTTGTTAACCGGCTTCACCGACCCGTAAAGGCTCATGCCATAGGTCTTGTTTTTGGCTACGTTGTCAAACGTGATAATCGTGATGTTATTTTCCAGCTCAGAGTTATCGTTAACTGTTTCAATAGCGTTGTTGGTCTGGCGCATGTATAAGCTAGCGCTGATTGACGACGTCTTGAAGTAAGTGCTGTAGCCCAGTTCTGCCAGGTGCGTTAGCTCTGGATCCAGCTTAGGGTTACCCAGCACAACGGTTCCGGGCGCTTGTTCCTGCCTGAACGGATTTAGGTAAAACAAAGAAGGGCGCTGAATACGCTGGGTATAGTTTGCTTTAAGCGTGTGCTTCTCCTTCAAGGTATAAGAAAGCGCTACACTCGGAATCAGGTTGTTATAGCTATCAGAGAAAGATAATCTCGAGGGCGTGCCCATTGCGTCTACTTGCTTGTAGTCGCCATCTATCTCGGTCTGCTCAAAACGGGCACCCAGCTTCAGGTTTAACTTTTTAAGTGCAAAGCCATACGTGGCGTAAGCAGCGTATACATCCTGCGCATAATCAAATGCAAGTGCTTCCTGCTCTGCCTTATTCTCAAAAACGTCCTTGAACCAACCGTCGCTCATTACATCACGCAGGATGGTTTTAGCGCCAACTTCCAGGTTTGTCTTGTTTTCGAATGGCTGCACGTAATCAACTTGTACTGTAAACTCGTTATTGGCACCATCGTTCTGGTTACGCTGCAGGTAAAAAGGAGCCTCTCCTTCGTTAAAACGGTCCTGGTTGTTACGCGTGTCCGTGTCCGTCATGGTGTACTGCGATAGGATGGCGAGTTCCTGGCCAGGCTTCGCGAAGGTATGCACAAAGTCCAGGTTCAGGTCGGTGCCCACACGCTGGTTACGGTTCTCGATATTAGTATTAAATGTTTCGTTGGCTACCTGCTGGCCGTTTTCAGTAAAGGTCTGGCTCTGGCCATTCTCCATCTTAAACTCGCCGCCGTTGCGGCGTATGCTGCCCGAGATGTTGTTTTTAGGGGATAGCTCATAGTCAAACCCAAGTAAGCCGTTGTAGAAACCACCCCGGATGTCGGTATCTCCTACCTGAGAGCGGGTTTTGGAGTCAGCCCCATAAAAGCGTGTAACATTGCTCATGTCGCCGTGGTTGTAAAACTGCACGGTGCTGGCACTGGCATTAATGCCCAGCTTGCCGCGGCGCACGTTCAGGCTACCGTTGCCGTTGCTGGCGCGTGTACCGGCGGTCACGGCTACAGAGCCACTCACGCCTTCCAGGCCACTGTCTTTTTTAGTGATGATGTTGATGATACCGGCCGTTCCCTCTGCATCATACTTGGCCGATGGGCTGGTGATCACCTCCACTGATTTGATGATATCCGCCGGAATTTGCTTTAATGCATCAGCCACACTACTCGCCATGATGGACGAAGGTTTGTTGTTGATGAGCACGCGCACGTTAGAGCTACCGCGCAGCTGCACGTTGCCATCAGTATCCACACTTAAAGATGGTACTTTCTGCAGCACATCGGCGGCGTTGCCACCTGCGTTGGTAATATCTTTCTCGGCATTGTAAACGGTGCGGTCAATCTTCTCTTCCACCAGCGGCTTCTCACCAGTAATAACCACTTCGCTTAGCTTTTTGGCATCAGTGGCTAGCATTACCGTCCCGATGCTTACCTCATCGTTATCGGAGGCAACGTTTACGTTCTCAACGGCCTGCAGCTGGTAACCCAGGAAGGAAACATTGAGTTTATACTTGCCGGCAGCTACTTTTTGAATGGTAAAACGGCCCTTGTCGTCGGCCATGGTGCCGTCGATGGGCTTGCCCGTGCTCAGGCTAACCAGTGCAACTGTGGCAAACTCGATGGGCTGTTTGGTGGCTGCATCCAGCACGGTGCCGCTGATGCGGGCGTTGCCTTTGGGGGCCGCAGTGCCAGGTATAACAACCTGTTGTTCTTGTTGTGCCGCTTGCGGCGATTGGGCCAATACTGCCGTGGTACTCAGGCCAAGCAGGATCAGTAGTAGATTCTTCTTCATAGTTTTTGTTTTAGTGCGTTGTAAGGCGTTATGCCAGAAATAACTCTCTCGGCCAGCGTGCTCCCATTCTCCACATGACAAAGTAACTAAGCAATTTTCTACCGCTAAAACAGATTATACTAATGCAACTCATTTCTATATGAATAGCCACTTGAGCCCGATCAGTATTTAGTAGTAATATTTGGAGGTTTGGTCTGGAAAAGTGCAAAACCGCGCAGGAAAGCCATTTTTATGCACGAATGTGCATTTTAGTGATAACCATACAGAAGCTGTTCTATCCTTTGCGCGTACTTTTCTTGACGAAGCGTTAACTCAAAAAAGAGTATTGTATTGCTTCTTTAGAAAATTGTTTGCTACATTTGCCCTGAATACGATTGCTAACGCAAGAGATTTATAGACGAAGAGGCGAGAGAACAGGCTCCCTGACCCTCTGGCAACCATCCGTTTCGGAAAGGTGCCACATCCTGCCCAACTAAGGGAAAATATAAATAGAAAATCCATGAGCACGACACACTTTACATTCGCACCCGGAAGCGCCACATCTTTAAACGCAGTTGCTTCCATTCCTGCCATCGCTACTCAAGCGATGTGTTGTTGCTGTTGCTGTTGTCTCTGCTAAGAGAAAGCCCCATCATTTATTGGCCATAATTTCCTGAGCTGTGCCTGCCGCAGTTTCTGGCCAACTTTACCTGGTTTTTATTTCGTGCCGATTGCCATAGCATGCAGCCTTATACTTGCTTCTATGGCCTTGGCGCACAGTAATTTGGTATGCGTACAGCTACATTTTCATACTTTCGTTTTTCTGATACCGCCGTCTTTGTGAATGCTGCGGCTCCTGTCTGCTGCATGCCTGTGCACTGTTATTGTTGCTGTTGTTGCCAGCCAGCAGAGGCTATGTGCGCCCTTTAGGGTTTCTCCCATACTTCTCGGCCACTAACGCACACCCACAATTTAGAACGTGGGTAAGGCCATTCATTTTTTCAGAACAGGAGCTGCTTCGGCGGCTTACCAAGCCATACTTTACCATGCAAAGTTTCAGAACAGAACTAGAAAACCCACTTGTTGAAAAGGATATCATCGAGCTGGAAAAGAAGATCCGGCTCTACCGCGAAGGTAAGCTTCAGGAAGATAAATTCAAGAGCCTGCGCCTGGCGCGCGGCGTTTACGGCCAGCGGCAGTTGGGCGTGCAGATGGTGCGCATCAAACTGCCCTTTGGCAAGCTAAGCACCCAGCAGTTGCTGCGCATCGCCGCCATCTCCGACGAGTACTCCACGGGTAACCTCCACCTGACCACGCGCCAAGACATCCAGATCCATTACGTGAGCCTAGACCGCACGCCCGAGCTTTGGGCCAAACTGGAGCAGGACGATATTACACTGCGCGAAGCCTGCGGAAACACCGTGCGCAACGTAACGGCCTCGCCCGAGGCGGGCATCGACCCGAACGAGCCTTTCGATGTGTCGCCGTACGCGGATGCCACCTTTCGCTATTTTCTGCGCAACCCGATTTGCCAGGAAATGGGCCGCAAGTTTAAAATGTCGTTTTCGTCCAGCGACGCAGATACGGCCCTTTCCTACATGCACGATTTGGGCTTTATACCTAAAATTCAAGATGGCGCGCGTGGCTTTAAAGTGATGATTGGCGGCGGCTTGGGAGCACAACCGGCGCTGGCGCATACTGCTTTTGAGTTTCTGCCCGATGATCAGGTAATTCCTTTCATTGAGGGCGTGCTGCGCATTTTCGACCGTTACGGCGAGCGAAACAACCGGAACAAGGCCCGTTTTAAATACCTGATTGCCAAACTTGGGCTGGAGGAAGTGCTGCGCCTGGTTAACGAAGAGTATAAAGCGCTTAAAGCACAAAGCTTTCCGGTGGATCAAAGTATAGATTTCACGCCTGCGCCGCCACCTGCCACCGAAATACCGGACTTCGTGATCGAGGACACCGACAAGTATGAAAAGTGGCTGAAAACAAACGTGTTCCGGCAAAAGCAGGACGGTTACTTCGGCGTGTACATAAAAGTGCAGATCGGCGACATCAGCAGCGATACGGCGCGTGCGCTGGTACCACTGGTGCAAGGCTTTGCCGCCGATGAACTGCGCGTAACGCAAGGCCAGAACTTACTCCTGAAATTTGTGCGAGAGGAGGCACTGCCATACTTCTTTGCAACACTGGATGCACTTGGCCTTGCCGAACCCGGCTACAATAGCCTGGCCGACATCACGACATGCCCCGGCACCGATACCTGTAACCTGGGCATCTCAAACAGTACCAACATCACCAAAGTGCTGGAGCAGGTTATCGTTTCCGAATACCCGCAGATGCTCTTCAACACCGATATCAAAATAAAGATCAGCGGCTGTATGAACTCCTGCGGGCAGCATGGCATGGCTAACTTAGGCTTCCATGGGTCTTCCTTGAAAAGCGGGAAAAGCGTGGTGCCGGCGCTGCAGGTGCTGTTGGGCGGCGGAACAGTGGCGAACGGCGAAGGGCGCATTGCGCAGAAACTCCTGAAAGTGCCGAGCAAGCGCGGCCCCGAGGTGCTGCGCTACGTGCTGAACGATTACCTGGCAAACAAGCACGAAGCCGAGCGATTTAACGCTTACTACGACCGCAATGGCAAGGATTACTTTTACCAACTGCTAAAGCCGCTCACAGACCTAAGCACCTTAACCCCAGACGATTTTATTGACTGGGGCCACGAAGACGGTTTTCAGCCGGCGATTGGCGTGGGCGAGTGCGCCGGCGTGATGATAGACCTGGTAGCTACGCTGCTGTATGAGGCCGACGAAAAACTGGAGTGGGCCGGCGAAGCCTTCAAGGAGAAGCGTTTTGCCGATGCGCTATACTATGGCTATGCCGCTTTTGTGAGCACCGCCAAGGCGCTGCTGCTGGATAAAAACGTGAGCACCAACACGCAGCACAGCATCCTGCAGGAGTTTGATACGCACTTTGTAGAGACAGGCCTTTTCACTTTCGAAACCGACTTCAAGAGCAACGTGCTGGCAATAAACAAGCAGGAGCCTTCCAAAGCTTTTGCACAAGACTACCTGGCCCAGGCGCTACTGTTCCTTCAGGACGCAACCCGGTACAGACAAAATTCAATTTTGAATCACTGATTGAGTGAATAAATGAATGAGGAAATCACTCAATCACACATTCACTCATTCAAAATTTAAAAAAAATGGCATCAAGAAGAAAAGAAATAGGAAGCGCGGCTAGCAAGGCATTGAGCGCAGCAAAGTATAGAGTACCAAAACTGACACTGGTAGGAGCCGGACCTGGCGCCGAAGACCTGATTACGCTGAAAGGAGTGAAGGCGCTGCAGCAGGCGGATGCCGTGCTCTATGATGCGCTGGTGAACCCGGAGCTGCTAAAGCATGCCCCCACCGATGTGCCTAAGATTTTTGTGGGCAAGCGTGCTGGGGCGCACCACCTCAGGCAGGACGAAATTAACAACCTGATCGTAGATTTTGCCTTTACTTATGGCCACGTGGTGCGCCTGAAGGGCGGCGACTCGTTTGTGTTCGGGCGCGGCTACGAGGAACTAGCACATGCCGACGCGTTTAACATCCAGACACAGGTGGTGCCGGGTATTTCCAGCGCTATTGCAGTGCCGGAACTGCAGCAGGTGCCTCTTACGGTGCGCGGCATTAACGAAAGCTTTTGGGTGATAACTGGCACAACCAGCTCCGGAGAGATTTCGGCAGACGTGGCCTTGGCAGCCCAGTCAAACGCCACCGTGATTATTCTGATGGGAGTGAGTAAATTAGCGGAAATTTCAGAGATATTCACCGCGGCCGGCAAAGCCGACACACCGGTGGCTGTTATCCAGAACGGCTCGCTGCCCGACGAAAAGATAGCTTTGGGCAACGTGCACAACATAGTGGCGCGTGTGGCCAGCAAGGGCCTTGGCGCACCTGCCATTATCGTGATCGGCGAAGTGGTAAACTACCATCCCGCCCTGCGCTATACCCTGGCGCTGCAACAGCAGCAGGAACTGGTTTCTGAGCAAGTATAAAAAGAAGTATAAATGAGTAACACACTAGGAGGCGACACACTGCCCCCGATACCTGCCGCTAAAACACCCGACGAGGCCAATCCATTGTTCCCCGTTTTCCTGAAGCTTGAAGAACTGCAAACCCTGGTGGTGGGCGGCGGAGCCGTGGGGCTGGAAAAGCTGGCGGCCATACTTGCCAATAGCCCCAAAGCCAAGGTACGCCTGGTCGCCCCTGAAATTCACGTGGACATTTGGGCGCTGGCGGCAAAGCACCCGCAGGTAGAGCTGGTGGTGCGCGAGTTTCAGGAGGATGACCTGGAGGCAAAAGACCTGGTGCTGGTGGCAACGGATGATAAACTGCTGAACAAAGCCATCCGCGACCTGGCCAAATCCAGAAAAATCCTCACCAACGTAGCTGATACGCCGCAGCAATGCGATTTTTACCTGGGTTCTGTGGTGCAGAAAGGCAGCCTGAAGCTGGGTATTTCCACCAACGGCAAATCGCCTACGGTGGCCAAGCGCGTGAAGGAGGTGCTGCATGAGGCTTTCCCGGAGGAGATAGACCAGGTGCTGGGCAAAATGGGGAAGATACGCGAGCAACTGCACGGCGACTTTGCGGCCAAGGTAAAGCAACTGAACGAGCTGACCGAAGGTTTGGTAAGCGAAGCGCCTAAAAAGAAATCGCGCGTTAACCTCACGTCTGTGCTTGTTGCGGTGTTTTCGGCCATCGCGCTAATGGTAACGGGCCACCTGCTCTTTACCTATATTCCTTTTCAGACTATCGGGAATGTTGCCATGGATGTGGCCGGCCAGGTCGACTCCGATATCCTGATGTTTATACTTGCCGGTTTTGTGGCGCAGCTGATTGATGGGGCACTTGGCATGGCCTATGGCGTAAGTGCTACTACGTTTCTGCTGAGCGTGGGCGTGAGCCCCGTGGCTGCCAGCGCCAGCGTGCACGCCTCCGAGATCTTTACCTCCGGCGTGTCAGGCTGGATGCACCTGAAATTCGGGAACGTGAACAACAAGCTCTTCAAGAATATTGTGCTACCGGGCGTGCTGGGTGCCATACTTGGGGCTTACCTGCTGTTTAGTTTCGAGGAATACCTATATGTTATTAAACCACTCGTGGCGGGCTATACCTTGGTGCTGGGCATACTTATACTTCGGAAAGTGCTGCGCAAGAAGGTAAAGAAGAAACCCGTGAAGCGGCTCGGCTTTCTGGCAACGGCAGGCGGTTTTCTCGATGCTATCGGCGGTGGCGGCTGGGGACCAATCGTATCCTCCACGCTGATTGCCAAGGGCCGTAACCCCATGTATACCATTGGCTCGGTTAACCTGGCGGAGTTCTTCGTGTCTATTGCCAGCTCAGCCACCTTCATTACGTTTGCCGGTATTTCGCACTGGCAGGTTATACTTGGGCTTATACTTGGCGGCTCCATCTCGGCACCCATCGGGGCCCGGCTGGCGCGCAAACTGCCTGTCAAAACCATGATGATCATTGTAGGCATCGTCGTTATCATCGTCAGCCTGCGCCTGATCGTGATGGCATTGCCGTTTTAATTAAGAATTACGAATTAAGAATTTGGAATAGGGGAGGTCGGTGATTTTAAAGTATATTGAATATCCTGTTTATACTTTGATCCTGAGAATCCTGATCCGGAAAAATTACGATACATGAGCGATAACTCCACAGAAGCCATACGCCTGCAGGCACAACGCTCGCACTACCGCGAGCACTCGGTGCCTTTGTACTTTACATCCAGTTTTGTGTTTGATGATGCGGAGCAGGCGCGTGCCGTGTTTGCCGAAGAGGAGCAGGGCCAGGTATACTCGCGCTATGCCAACCCAAACGTAGACGAGTTGTTACAGAAGATGTGCCACCTGGAGAAAGCCGAAGATGGCTTTGCTTTTGCCTCGGGTATGGGCGCTATTTTCGGGAGCCTGGCCGCGCTGCTACAGTCCGGCGATCATGTGCTGGCCGCGCGGTCGTTGTTCGGGTCTACGCACCAGCTGCTCACGAAAATCTTCCCGAAGTGGGGCATCAGCCATACGTATGCCGATGCCGCCAGGCCGGAAGAATGGGAAAGTCTGATAACGCCGGCCACCAAACTCATACTTATTGAAACGCCCTCGAATCCGGGGCTGGAACTGATCGACCTGGCATGGCTGGGCGAGCTGAAGCGCAAGCACAACCTGCTGTTGGTAGTGGATAATTGCTTTGCCACGCCTGTGCTGCAGAACCCTACTGATTTTGGTGCAGACCTGGTGCTGCACTCGGCCACCAAATATATCGATGGACAGGGGCGCGTGTTGGGCGGCATTGCCGTCGGCCGCAAAGACCTGATAGCCGAAGTGCGATACTTTGCCCGCCACACTGGCCCAGCCATGTCGCCGTTTAATGCCTGGGTGCTGTCCAAGAGTTTGGAAACGCTGCAGCTACGTGTAGAGAAGCATTGCGAAAATGCCCTGAAAGTGGCAGAGGCGCTATCCGGAAACCCGGCGCTGGAGAAAGTGAATTACCCGTTTTTACCGGATTTCCCGCAATATGAACTGGCCAAAAAGCAGATGCGCATGGGAGGCGGCATTGTTACGCTGCAGGTAAAAGGCGGCTACGATGCTGCCAAAGCCTTTATCGATAAGCTGCAGATGATCAGCATCAGCGCCAACCTCGGCGACACGCGCACCATTGCCACGCACCCGGCCTCAACCACCCATTCTAAACTCTCGGAACAAGAGCGCGCAGCAACCGGCATCACGCCCGGCCTGGTACGCATTTCCGTGGGCTTAGAACGCGCCGAAGATATTATCGCTGACCTGGAGCAGGCATTGGGCTAGCAAAGAGCTTGTATGTTATCGTATTCCACGCATAAGTCGTGCACATACCGCGAGTTTTCAACTCGTGGTTACCATGAGGCAAGTTTTCAACTTGCGTTCTGCGCAAGCAGGAAAAAGAAATTATATAGGTTGATCTAGTCTGACCAAAGTATAGCCTAAGATATGGCAGTTGAAAATTACTGCAATGCCCAGAGCTGCATTTACCACTGCGTGATGATATGTGCTGAAAATTTAAAGCACTGGAAAGGCATGCTTGCTTGATAACGGTTATACTTTGGGCCGCTGGACCTGTTGAGTTACAAACTCAACCTATTGTAAACCACAAGTTGGAAACTTGCGGTAGGTCTTTAATAAAGAAACAGGCGGCGGGATAATCATGGATCAAGAATTTGCAAAACAATTACTCATACTTGCATGGCAGCACAAGCGGCAGTAGTTTGCAGGTATAGGTAATCAAACTATCAATATGGAAGTTAATTTAACACGCGTAGACCAGGATTTTCATTTCGAGGCCACAGGGTCTTCAGGAGTAGTTCTTAACATAGATGGCTCACCGGAGATTGGTGGGCATAACGCCGGCGCACGCCCCATGGAAATGCTCCTGATGGGCTTGGGCGGATGCAGTGCTATCGACATCATTCAGATTCTCAAGAAGAAGCGCCAGCAGATCGACTCGTTTAAGATCAATGTGAAAGCGGAGCGGGTGCCGGGAGAGGTGCCTTCGCTGTTCAAGGCAATCCATATACATTTTATACTTGGCGGGCCGCTGGAAGAACAAAAAGTGCAGCAAGCCATACAGCTCTCTATGGACAAGTACTGCTCCGTAGCCATGATCCTCTACAAAACCGCCACGATCGACTATACTTTTGAGTTGGTAGCGTAATACTGGTTCCTGCTCCAGGTTGAAAGCCGGAAGCAGGAAAACAGAAAAGCCGCTGCAGGTTATACTTGCAGCGGCTTTTTTATGTATGGTCTGTTTATTTAAAACTCAATCTCAGCAACCATGCCTGCGCCAACGGTCGCGAAAGAGGTTTCATCCATAAGTATAAACCCACCGTTCGAGCGGTTATCGGCATACTTGTCCAGCAGGAGTGGGGCGGCTGTTTTAATCTGCACCCGGCAAATGTCGTTCAGCTGAATCTGATCCACGTCTTCCAGGTGGTCGAGGGTATTGATATCAATCTTGTAATCGATGCTTCGTACCACGCAGCGTGTTTCAGTGGAGTTGTGGCGCAGCAATAGTTTAGCACCTGGCTTCAGGGCTTTGTTGTGCATCCAGCATACTTCGGCCTCAAACTCCTGCGCAACCTCCAGGCCATCGGCGGCCTTCACGATCACGTCGCCACGGCTGATATCCACTTCGTCCTGCAACTGCAGCACCACCGACATTGGCGCGAACGCTTCTTCCAAAACCTTACCGCCCAGTTCCACCGATTTGATGGTGGTTGTCTGTCCGGATGGCTGCACCGTTACCTGGTCGCCGGCTTTGTAGGTGCCGCTGATCACTTTACCGGCATAGCCACGGTAGTCGTGGTGCTCAGCGGTAAGCGGGCGGATAACGTATTGCACCGGAAAACGCGCATCATCCAAGTTGAAATCCTGAGACACGGGCACTTGCTCCAGGTGCTCCAACAGGCTTGGGCCGGAATACCATGGCATTGTTAGCAGAGAGCCTTCTACAATGTTGTCGCCTTTCAGGGCGCTTACAGGTATAAAGGTCACGTCCTTGGCATTTAGCTTGGTAGCAAACTGCTTGTAGTCTTCTACAATCTGGTTGTATACCTGTTCATCGTAACCAACCAAATCCATTTTGTTGATGCAGATAACTAGGTGCGGAATGCCTAGCAGCGAGGATATGATGGAGTGGCGACGTGTCTGCTCCTGCACGCCCTTGCGGGCATCCACAAGTATAATAGACAGGTTGGAGTTAGACGCACCTGTTACCATGTTGCGGGTATACTGTATGTGGCCGGGCGCATCGGCGATGATAAACTTGCGCTTCTCGGTGGAGAAGTACTTATAGGCCACATCGATGGTGATGCCTTGCTCGCGCTCGGCTTTCAGGCCGTCGGTTAGCAACGAGAGGTCTACCTGGCCATCTTCGTTGACGCGGCCGGAGCTTTCAATGGCTTCCAGTTGGTCCGCAAAGATCTGCTTGGTATCGTATAGGAGCCTGCCAATAAGCGTGCTCTTGCCGTCGTCTACGCTGCCGGCGGTTATAAATCGTAATATATCCATTAAAAGTATCCTCCTTTCTTGCGGTCTTCCATTGCTGTTTCCGACAGTTTATCGTCGATGCGGGTTGCGCCACGCTCACTGATCTTTGACTCCAGAATCTCGGCGATCACGCCATCAATATCGAAAGCGATCGACTCTACGGCAGCCGTGCAAGTCATGTCGCCGACGGTGCGGAAACGTACCTGCTTGGTTACCACCTCATCGTCGGGCTCCTGGTAAATAAAATCAGACCAGGCCATCAGTTTGCCGTCGCGCACAAGGCACTCGCGCTCGTGGGTGTAGTAGATGTTTGGCAGCGCAATTTCCTCTCGCTTAATGTAGTTCCACACGTCCAGCTCGGTCCAGTTCGAGATCGGGAAAGCGCGCACGTTCTCGCCTTTCGTGATGCGGCCATTATAGATGTTCCAAAGTTCGGGGCGCTGGCGTTTCGGGTCCCACTGCCCAAACTCATCTCTTACCGAGAAGATGCGCTCTTTGGCGCGAGCCTTTTCTTCGTCGCGGCGGGCGCCGCCAATGCAGGCATCAAAGCCAAACTCCTCAATCGTTTCCAGCAACGTATGCGTTTGCAGCGCGTTGCGGCTGGCGTAGCGGCCCTTCGGCTCCGACAGGTTTTTGCGTTTGATGGTGTCCTCTACATGGCGCACGATCAGCTTTTCGCCGAGGCGCTCGGCCAGTTCGTCGCGGTAGCGGATGGCCTCCGGAAAGTTATGGCCCGTATCGATGTGCACCAGCGGAAACGGAAACTTGCCGGGCCTAAAGGCTTTCTCAGCCAGGCGAACCAGCGTAATGGAATCTTTGCCGCCCGAAAAGAGCAGGGCCGGCTTCTCAAACTGCCCCGCCACCTCGCGCATAATATGGATGGCTTCCGCCTCCAACTGGTCGAGGTAATCCAGATATCTCTTTGTCATAATTTTGAATGAGTGATTGTGCGATTGAGTGAATAGGTGACAGAGTAAGTATGGATCAGAAACCAAGCCCTCTTTACCTCTCTAACTCAACCTTCACAACTTTCTAACTCTCTAACTTTTTAACTTACCGTGCGTGCAGTCCGCACTCTTTTTTGGAATTGTCTTCCCACCACCAGCGGCCGGCTCTGAAGTCTTCGCCCTCGGCGATGGCGCGTGTGCATGGGGCGCAACCAATGCTTACAAACCCTTTGTCGTGCAGCGGGTTGTACGGGATATTAAGCGCTTTTACCTCGTCTTTCACCTGCTCCAAAGTATAATCCAGCAAGGGGTTATACTTGATGAGCTGGTGCGCCTCGTCCCACTCCAGCAGCTGCAAATCCTGGCGGGCACCCGACTGGTCGGCACGGATGCCGGTTACCCAAAGCTGCACACCTTTCAAAGCGCGGTTTAGCGGCTCCACCTTACGGATGAAACAACACTGCTTGCGGTCGTCGATGGAGTTGTAGAAGCTCATCGGGCCTTTCTCGTTTACCAGTTGTTCTACAGCTTCATGCTGCGGGAAGTATACTTGTATGCGCTTGCCGTAATGCGTGTTGGTTTTATGAAGCAGGGTATAGGTCTCGTTGAACAGACGCCCGGTATCCAGCGTGAAAACACGAATAGGCAGGTTTTGCTCAAAAATGTGATGTGTAATGAGTTGGTCTTCGATGCCCAGGCTGGTTGAGAAGGCCTTAGGCCCATCGAATACCTCTGTTAGCCGCTGCAGCCCATCCGCCGGCGACAAACCAGTAAGGGTAGCCCGCAGGCTATCGAGCTGTGCCAGCAGTTCTTGTGATAGATCCATGAATTAGAATTAATCCTTTTGAAAACTAAGCTTTGATTTTAAGTTTCCGGTTGGGAGCTACTTCTTTTAAAACAATTGGATGCTTAAAAAGGGCAGGCATGGCTTTGTTTCAGTACAACCAAAGCTGTACACAGACAATAAGACAACCGGAAGATAATTTGGGGAAAGTGCCAGGTTAGCACATACAACAACAGCAACAACAATTCTGCTTTTGGTGGGCAGATGCTGAAGATAAAGTAGCAAGGGCGGTAGCGAAACCACGGCCTGCTGTATTAGTTGCTGATATAAGGTTGTAGGTTTGCATTGTTTTATCAATTTATATGCCCTAGCCGAGCCAGGTTAGGAATTGGCACCTTACCATACCGGAGGTTGCCAGAGGGTCATAGAGCCTAATCTCTCGCCTCTTCTTTATAAATCTATTCAGGCATAACGCCTATTGGTGACACTGGTCGCAAAGCTACAGCTTTTTACGTGATGTATAAATGTTTTGTGTAAAATATTGTGCAGCAGCCAATCAAACAGAAGTATAGCATGAAGGCATGCACGCAACTACAAGCGGTTACCTGCGTGCCTTTACACTTTATGGATTACTGTTTCAGGCTGCCAGGTGCGTTACATACTTTACCAGCGAGCGCTTGGCAATAGGCAGCAAAGACTGCTCCAGGGGCATAGGCACTTTGGCCACTACGGCAAAAGTGGCCGGGTTGGGGAGCTCCTTCCGTTGCTTTACCAATTGTGCTTTCAGGTGCTCGTGCGTCAGCGTGAGGCCGCGGCGAACAGTTTCGAGGTGCTGCGTATTGATGCCTCGGTACTTCTCGTAGGTATTCTCAAAAACAGTTATGTTATACGTATACACCTGCGTTTCCTTGCCCGGCAGGCTCTCCAGAAACAGGTAGCCTTCGTTGTGATAAATGGGGGTGATGCCCACAGGGCTTATTTCGAGGTGGCGCTCCACAAAATCGTAAAGCTCTTTCCCTTCTGCCAGCGCTTCAGTAAAGAGCGGCGTGGCGTACTGTATAATCTCCTCGATCTGCTCCATGGTTTCATCGTCCTGCACAATTTTCTCATACACCAGCTCCAGCTTCTGAAAGTCGGCGCGGCTAATACGCTGCGGGAAAGACTCATACACCAACTGCTTGTGCTCCTGCACCTGTTTCAGGTTGCGGTAATGCATGATTAGGTCCGAGAAAACGGGGTAGAGGCGCTGCTTGCCAAATTCATTTTTGGCGGCCTGCAGGTAAGCCAGCAGCAGGTACTTCTTATACTCAAAATCCAGAAGCCCTTCGGTAAGCCAGTTGATAGGTAGGGTGTTCATAGGCCTTCAACTATTAAGGTTATACTTGTGGTATTAAACGAAAAAGTGGCAGGAGAGGGTTGGGGCAACAGAAGGTGAATATTCAGTTTGATTTTATTAAATAACGACTACTCCAAACCCTCTAGCCTTTGCTTCAGGCGCCAATCGCTGTAGCTCCAGGACTGCCAGTTTTGCTTGGATACGCGCTCTAAGAAGTAAAGCTTTCGAAATTGTAAATGCTGCTGTTTTACTTCACTAAACAAGCCTTTTTCGTTATCGGAAGCTTGTAACAATTCCGGCAGGCTTATATCCGACAGGCGGCTGAGATATTGATAATCGGTCGTGCGGGCTACATGAATGTTGAAGTAGGTGATAGCCTTATCCCAGTTATAAGTAGAAAGCAGAAGCAGCACCACGTAAACCGACCAGGCATTTTTCCGAAACAGAAACCAGTTGTTTTTAACTTGAGCTATTTTAATAAAGCTCAGGCCCAGCCCGACTGCTGTTAATAAAAGATAAGTATAAACCCCGATACGCTTGTAGGTTAAACCAAAGTGCAGCACATACATGCTGTTCTTGCTTACTGTGAGCAGCACCAGAACCACGTTTAGCGCCAGCCAGGTATAAGCCAGCAGCTTTAATGTTTTACTGTTGGAAATAAAATTAAGGTTTCCCCTGAAAACAAAGAGCAACACAGCCATCGCGAGCAATATTGAGAAAATAAGCCCATACACACCCTGATGCAAAAAATCTGAATAGGCAACAGATGCTGGTAGCGTTCCGATAGTTAGGTAATACGCATCCGAAAGTATGAAAAACAGCAACAGCAGGTTTAAAAGCACCAGTAGCAATACGCTTGTTTTATATTCATACCTTAGCTCAGGAAGCTTGAATCCCCTTTTTCGGGTAACTCTTGTTCTTGTTAGCGTATTGCCAGCGGCAAGATCTGTTTCGGTGATGATAGGAATCAATTTTTGATGAAATATTCCAAATAAAAGCACGAAGCCTATCATAGTAAACACTAGCCATTCTATTGAAATGAAGCTTATCTCAAACTGGCTCAACACATAACTGAAGGCACTGCTGGCGCTGGCATAAATGACCAGAAACACGGTAGTAACTGCAACCGGAACCCCGATCATGAAAATGTGCTGCCGCTGCACACCCGCAAGTATAAGCCCGCCTCCTTTTTGCTCTTTGCTGTTATAGGTTTTGATGCTGAAGCTTATAAAAGCAGACGCACAGGAATAAAGGGCATTGGCAGCAGCTACAAAAATTGACGAACGCGGCGTAACGCTAAAGGCAGCTAGCAAAAGCACAGAAGCTATGTTTAAGGCTATGGCTAACTCAGAGCCTGTTACAACAATGCTTATGCCCGTAAGTATGCCGGCTGCGGCAGTAACGTACCAGCTTGGCTGTTTTCGTTGGTCCGTTTGCGTTTGGCTATAGAGCAACCCTACTATAAGTATGGCGAACAGGAGAAAGTTAAGCCCTGCCCGCTGCTGGTAAAACAAGAAACTATAAGCAATTACTGCCACCAGGATGCAAATGTCCTTTATGGAAATGGATTGGTAAACCTTCATGTGTTTCGATCAAAGAGCTTTGTATTTCAAAGTAAATGGCTAAAAATTTAACTGCCTATGTAGCCTAACATTAACAGGTTTTGTCTGCCCAGTAACGGGCGTAAGGACAGCCGCATTTTGAAACGGCCTGGTTCAGCTCCCAGCAAATGGCGTCCCGAATATGCCAACTGCCAGTTCAGCCCAGATAACGAAGAGGGCGAAAAGTATAACTGCAATAAACCCGATGCGGTAGTTCCAGTTGGTTACTTTGCGCATGACAAGCTCACACAGAAAGCCGGTGCTAAATAGTAATAAGCCAGCTATTGCAAAATCTGCAGCGCTCCAATCAACAGCTTCTGTAAACTGCATAGCCACAAAAGGGGCAAGCAAAACAAGTGCTGCAATAGATAAGATGCTGATAAGTCTTTTGTTTTGAGTGATCATAACTATGGTGTTTTAAATGGTTATTGATATGATGATTAATTTTATTCTGCTTATCCAAATATTTGGTATTTTTTAAAGTACTTTGCTTTTCAAAGTGGGAGAACAAAAAATTATTCGTCTTTGCGGTTGTTTAAAATTAGCTGCTCCAAAGCGTTTAGGTGCTCATGAAATGCGGTTTTGCCAGATTCGGTAGCCTGGTAAGTGGTTTTAGGTTTGCGGCCTACAAACTGCTTTTCTACCTGAATGTACTGGGCTTCCTCCAGAGCACGTAGGTGGCTGGCCAGGTTTCCATCCGTTAACTGCAGGTTTTCTTTCAGGGTGTTAAAGTCCACCTTTTCCTCCACCATCAACACCGACATAATACCAAGCCGGGCTCTGCTCTCAAAAGCCTTGTTTATATTATCAAGATAGTCTTTCACCGGCTACTTCCTTTCGTACTTGAAATACATCAGCGTGCCATAAATAATATGCAGCACCCCAAAGCCGATGGTCCAGGCCAGTAAGCCATACCCTATAAAAAAGCTAGCCAGCAGGCCAAGTATAATCTCACAGATACCCAAGTAACGGATGTCGCTTAACGTGTACTTGCTTCCGTTTATCAGGCCCAGGCCATAGAATATAAGCATGGATGGCGCAACCAGGTATATAACACCGTGGTAAAGCAGCAGCCCGCAAAACACGCCGCCCACTGCCAGCGGTATGGCCAGGTTCAGCACCAGGCGCTGCGACTTACTGTCCCATATTTTCTGGTTTACCCTCTGAGCCTGCCGGCTTGTAAAAAATACAGCCGACCCAAGAGCCAGTACAAGTACAACCAGGGCCACGGACACAAGAAAAGTGATCACATCCCAGTTGAGGTTTACACTGTAATCTGAGCGGTAAACGATGTTGTGTTGGCTCAGGTACCACTTTACAAGCGCAGCACCGGCCATCGCGAACAGGCCCGCAAAAATGCCGGAAAGCCCGCTTAGCGAAATGAAACGCGAAGAACGGTCCATGATGTTGCGGATCTCCCGAAGGTCGGCTAGGTGCTCGTGCTGCTGGTTCATGTGTAAAGTACTTTGAGTTTCAAAGTTAAAGATAAATACGATAGCACAAAGCACAAGGATATAATTTTCCGATTTTTTTAGCGGCAGGCATCAGTCTTTTTCAGTATAATCTGTATGCCTTTAGTAGCCAGATATTTATCGGAAGCCAGGAAAGGTAAGTTTAAACCATAGCCGTAGCGCCTCTTAACTAAAGCTACAGCCTTACGTTATAATACAGAAATTAATGCAGGGATAGTGCCGCAAGGCAACAGTAAGCCCGGATTTATAAACAGCTACACGCAAAAACTATGAACTATACAGAAAATTACGAAGGCATTAAGCTGGACATACAGGCCGTAGATATAGATATTTCGGATTCGATACAGCAGAGTGTGCGCGACACCATCAACAAGATCAGGCGCCACATGAAAAAGATAGATTCCGTGGATGTATACTTTAAGGAGGAAGCCAGCCATGCTACCAATCAAAAAAGCGTGCACATGCGCGTAGGCATACCCGGTAACGATGTATTTGCCCAGGACGAAGGCGATAACTGGTACGAGCTCCTGAAAAACGTAGAAGAAAAACTAAAGCGCCAACTGGAAAAACGCTAAGTATAAGATTTAAGTCAGGCCCGCCGCTCTCTCAGGTTTTACCTGATGGGCGGCGGGTTTGCTTTTACTGTTCAAGCATTTTTATTTACAATGTTTAAGCTTAATCTTATGTCTGATTCATACTATACTAACAAAAGTGTGCTTATCACCGGCGGCGCACAAGGCATCGGTCTTGGCATGGCCGAACGGTTTGCCCAGGCCGGAGCCAGTGTAATTATAACTGATAATGACAAGGAGGCCGGAACAGAAGCCTTAGAGCGCCTGCGCAAGCAACACCTGGAGGTTCTGTTTATACCTTGCGACGTAAGTCAGGAAGATGAGGTAAAGCAGTTGATGCAGCAGCTGCAAAGCAAGTATGGGCACCTGGATGCGTTGGTGAATAATGCCGGAATCGCGGACCCGTTTATGGGCGACTTACAAGAGATGGAAGTAAGTGCTTTTGATAAGGTGCTATCCGTGAATCTGCGTGGGCCGCTGCTTTGTGCCAAGTATGCATTGCCGCTTCTACAAAAAGCTGAACACCCATCCATACTTAATATCTCCAGCACGCGGGCCTTCATGTCGGAGCCCAACACCTTTGCTTATTCTGCCTCCAAGGGCGGCCTGGAGGCGCTCACCCATGCCTTGGCCGTGAGCCTTACCCAGGCGCGCGTGCGGGTAAACGCCATTGCGCCTGGCTGGATAGAAGTAGGGGAGTGGGAGAAGAAGCAGAAGCGTTATGAGCCGCATCACTCCGAGGAAGACAAGGCGCAGCACCCGGTTGGCAGGGTCGGTGTACCGCAGGATATCGCTGAGGCGGCCTTGTTTCTGTGCTCCGATAAAGCGGGCTTTATTACCGGCCAAAGCCTGACCATAGATGGCGGCATGACTGTCAAGATGATTTACGCCTAGTATGCCGTGCGCGCGCTATAGTTATTCAACCTGATAAAAGAGAGCATTCGCTTAACCAAACACGGCTGAAGGCGGTACACATAAGCATACTTTTAACGCATGGGAAACGCTCCTGAAAATATCTCTCTGCTCTACGTAACCAACCCTATGTGTGCCTGGTGCTATGGTTTTACGCCAGTAGTGCGCAGGCTACGAGCCTTGTGGCATGGGCGCATAGCGGTTCATGTTTTGTTCGGAGATTTCCAGGCGCATGCCACGGAGCCCATGCACCACGAGCAGAAGGAGCAGGTAGCCCTAAGTTGGCACCGCGTGCAGGAGCGAACATTGTTACCCTTCGATTATCGTTTCTTTATCCAGAGAAGCTATATTTTTGATACGGAACCGGCCTGCCGCGCCATGCTTTGCGTGCGGCTGCTGCGCCCGGTGCTAACGCTGGAGGTATTGCGCGCCATGCATTCAGCCTTCTTTGTGGATAACCAAGACCTGAAAGACCCAGAGGTGTTAATACGCTTGGTGCGTATGTTTGGCATACCCGAAAACCTCTTCCTAACATTGTACGAATCCGAGGAGATTACCCGGCAATTAGAGGAAGAGTTTGCCTATGCCGAGAGAATAGGCGCGACCACCTACCCCAGCATGTTCCTTAAAACCCCTGACGGGCCAAAGCGGATTGCTGCAGGCTACGTGGACCTCGACGAATTGGAAGAGCGCCTGCTGCAACTGGTATAAACTACTCACCCTGAAGCAGTATTTGCATTGATTAATCAAAATATAGTGTTTTTTCGACATTAAAAACAACCACTCGGATTGTTTGCTCGTATATTAGAATTCTAGTATATTTAAGTGTTACAGAGTTTACTTCTGACACCGAGCCAAACCTATATATGAGAAGCAGAACAACAACAAACCAAGTAGACGAGTACGTCGAAAGATTATCTCCTGAGAAGCAGTTGCTGGCACAGGAGATCCGCAGAATCATCAACTCCTCCGTTGCCCACCTCGAAGAATGCGTCCGCTGGGATTGCGCCTGCTATTTTTTCTATGGCCCCGTATGCTACTTTGCTTCTTCCCGCAGCGGCATCCACTTTGGCTTCTTCCGAGGCAAAGAGCTATCTGACCCGCACCGCCGCCTGGTAAGCCGTAACGGGCAGCACCTGCATGTTAAAATCCGCTCGCTAGAGGACATCGACGAAGAATACTTCGGCGACCTGATCCGCGAAGCTGTGCATCTGAATCAAAACTAACCCGAATTACTTATCAAATCTGGCCCTGATGGCTGCATGCCTCGTTTGGGCTTTCGAGTTCCATGGTTACGTGCTGTATGTCCATGTCGGACATTACGGTGCGTACCCTTTTTTTGAGCGCCTCGGTCTCCTGCACGCGCAGGTCGCCGTTTACCACCGCGTGCATCGATAATACGTTGTAAGTTCCGTCCAGCGTCCAGATGTGCAGGTCATGAACCGATTTAATATTGTCGATGTCTTCCAGTTTAGCGGTAACGTCTTCAGGTTTTATGTGCACCGGCGATGCCTGCAGCAGGATTGTCATGGTTTCAAGAAGGTTACGGATTACGTTATACAGCACATAAATAGTTATCCCGACAGACAGGAGCGGATCTATCCAGGGCAGATCAAAAAAGTAAAGTATAATACCACCTATAAGCACAGCCACCCAGCCAAGTACATCTTCTAGCAAATGCAGCCGCACCACCCGCTCGTTCAATGATTGGCCGGACTTTAGGCGCAGCACAGCGGCCCCATTTACCACAATACCAAGCACGGCAAAGGCCACCATACCTGGTGCATTAACTTCCTGCGGGTCCCAGATGCGGGGTATGGCCTCAGCAAGTATAAAAAAGGAGCCAACCAAAAGTATAACAGAGTTGATAACGGCGCCCAGGAGGGAGAAACGCTTGTAACCGAACGTGAATTTCTGGTTGCGCCCCCGACCCGAAAGCTTCTCGAAATACCACGCCAAGCCCAGCGAGAGCGAGTCGCCTAAATCGTGCAGGGCATCCGAAAGTATGGCTACACTGTTTATCCAGAGGCCGCCTACAATTTCAAGTATGGTAAAGGACAGGTTGAGGAAGAAAGCTACTTTAATATTGGTGCCGGCACCATGGTGATGGTGGTGCCCATGTCCGCTGTGGTCGTGGTGTGCGTGTGCCATAGTCTTAAGAAACGGTAAAGCGTACAATTAGATAACTGCTCGAATAACAGGATGGTGTTGCTGTTTAGCGCTTAGGTTGTACTTTTGTATGCAACAGCTTCACTAAACTTATTTGTAAAGGTACAATATCCTCCTAGCCCATGAAAATACTGCTGATCGAAGATGAGCCCAAGGTAGCCTCGTTCATTAAAAAAGGACTGGAGGAGCAAACCTATGAGGTAGATCAGGCCTACGACGGCACTTTTGGCGTAAAACTGGCGCTTCAGAATGAGTATGACCTTATTATTCTGGATATCATACTTCCGAATATGAATGGCCTGGATGTTTGCCGGGAAATCAGGCGGCACAACAGCACGGTATCTATACTTATGCTAACCGCACTCGGCACCACCGACGATAAGATTATTGGCCTGGATGCCGGCGCCGACGACTACCTTACCAAGCCTTTTGAGTTTAAGGAGCTGTTGGCCCGCATTCGGGCACTGTCGCGGCGCACTACAGAGGGCGGTTCCGGCGAAAAGTTGAGCATTGCTGACCTGGAGATGGACGTAGCCAAAAAAAGTGTCACCCGTGGTGGCAAGCCCGTAAGCCTTACAGCCCGTGAGTTTGCCCTGCTTTATTACCTGCTGCGCAACCAGGGCCGTGTGGTGTCTAGGGTAGACATAACAGAGCAAGTATGGGAAACCTCTTTCGATACAGGCAGTAATGTGATTGATGTGTACATCAACTTTCTTCGTAAAAAAATTGATAAGGCGCACACTTCCAAGTTGATACATACTTTGGTGGGCATGGGCTACGTGCTTAAAGAACAGGACAACGCATGACAATCCGCTCCAAGCTTACGCTGCAATTTGCCGGCATCATGACAGTGATCCTGGTGCTCTTTTCGCTGGTGGTATACTATTTTACGTCGCTTTATCGGCAGGATGACTTTTACAAGCGGATCTTCACGCGTGCGCAGGTAGCTGCAAGGCATATACTGGATGCCGATGAGGTTTCTGAAAAGGTGCGCCAGCAGAACCTGATCAATTTTTACCATGAGCTCCCTCATGAGGCCATCCGGATTTACCGAACAAACGGAGAATTGATTTTCTCGAAAGGCAAAGGTGATATTGGCAACAGTTCCACTCGCCTTAAACAGGTTATCGAGAGAGGCTCACTGGAGTATGAGCAAGGCGTAAGGCAAGTGGTCGGGATTTACTTGCAGGATAACCAAGGCGAGTTTGTGGTGTTCTCCTCCAGCGTGGATGCCTACAGTTTGCGTAAATTGCAGCACCTTAAAATCATACTTATCGTTGGGTTTCTGGGGTCTATGGCTGTGGTCTTAGTGGCCGGATGGGTGTTTGCCAAACAGGCGATGCGGCCTTTTACAAAAGTAGTGAGCGAGGTGGAGAAAATCAGTGCCAATGACCTGCACCTGCGCCTGAGCAATGCCCAAGGTAAAGACGAAGTATCTAACCTAGCCCAAACCTTCAATAAGATGCTGGATCGCCTGGAGTTGGCCTTTGAAATGCAGAGCACGTTTGTGTCTAATGCCTCGCATGAGCTGCGCACGCCGCTCACTGCCATGATCGGCGAGTTAGAGGTAGCCCTGATGAAGCCCCGCGAAACAGACGAGTATCAGCGTGTACTGCAAAGCACCCTGGAAGATGCACGCCTGCTGACTGAGCTTTCCAATGGGTTGCTGCAAATAGCCCAGGCAAGTATAGATCCGGCCAAAATAAAGTTAAACTACCTGCGCTTCGACGAGTTGGTGTGGATGGCCCGTGAGCAAACCCTAAAGCGCCAGCCAAACGCCCGCATCGACATTGATTTTGCTAACTTTCCGGAAGACGAGGATAGGTTAGTAGTGCGCGGAAACGAGGCATTGCTGCTGATAGCCGTGGTAAACGTGCTGGAAAACGCAATTAAGTTCTCGCCGAACGGACAAGTTGCCATTGGGCAGATAGAGGTGCAGGACCATGAAGTGCTGTTACGTGTGCAGGATAGGGGCCTGGGCATCTCGGAGGAAGATTTAAAACACGTTTTTGTACCTTTTTTCAGGGCCGAAAATGTGCGCAATATTACAGGGCATGGCATAGGTCTGCCACTGACAGAGCGTATTCTTAAACTGCATAAAGGCAGTATAAGCGTGTACTCCGAAATAAGCAAGGGTACAGAAGTAACCATTATGTTGCGGCAGGCTTACGCCACCATCCCGACTTACCCTAAGCTTTAATCTCATTTTAATATCGTTTTAATTCAGTCTTAATCTTGCAAAGCTACATTTGTAGATGCAAGGTGTAGCCCTTGCCCTCCATGTTGTGTCCCGTATATACAAACCAGCCGTAGGGAGAGTCAATTAACTGAAACTTTATTAGAATGACAGAAAGAGAAGATAGTAAAAATTACCTGTCCACTTTAGGAAAAGACTTCCCGTCAGGGCTGGTTGTGTTTTTAGTGGCCTTGCCACTGTGTCTGGGTATTGCCCTGGCATCAGGAGCGCCGTTGTTTGCCGGTATTATTACAGGTATTGTAGGCGGTGTGATCGTATCGTGGCTCAGTGGTTCGCAGCTTAGCGTAAGCGGGCCTGCCGCCGGCCTTACAGTTATTGTACTAAACGGCCTGGAAACGTTGCAAACCTATGAAGCGTTTTTGATGGCTGTTGTAATAGCGGGTGTACTGCAGGTTGGCCTTGGCTTGTTAAAGGCAGGCGTGATCGGTTTATACTTCCCATCATCGGTGATCAAGGGCATGCTGGCTGCCATCGGACTTATACTCATCCTGAAGCAGATTCCGCACTTCCTGGGTGCTGATGAGGACTTCTTCGGCGACATGCAGTTTTTCCAGCCTGATGGGCGCACCACGTTCTCAGAACTGTTCCACGCGTTCACGGCTATAAACATGGGCGCCTTAATCATCGGCGTAATTTCGCTGGTTATACTTATTACATGGGATTCTGCTGCACTAAAAAAGTATAAGTTCTTCAAATTTGTGCCGGGCGCCCTCATCGTGGTATTGCTTTCCATTGTTTTAAATGAGGTTTTCAAGGCATCTTTCCCAGAGTTAGTTGTTGGTTCGCAGCACTTGGTTAGCCTACCGGTGGTTGGCTCAATCTCAGAACTAGGAAACGAACTCCGCTTCCCAAACTTTTCTCAATTAGCCAATCCGCAGCTTTACATAGTGGCGTTTACCATTGCCATTGTAGCTAGCCTCGAAACGCTGCTTAGCGTAGAGGCAATTGATAAATTGGACCGCCACAAGCGCCGCACGCCCACAAACCGTGAGTTGCTGGCGCAGGGTGTTGGTAATATCACAGCCGGTATGATTGGTGGCTTACCAATGACAGCAGTAATTGTGCGAGGTTCTGCCAATGTGGCTTCCGGGGCTGAGTCTAAAATGTCAGCCTTTATACATGGTTTGCTATTATTGTTATCAGTAGTATTTTTGGCTGATTATCTTAACCTGATACCATTGTCTGCTTTGGCTGCCGTACTATTGGTGGTAGGTTTCAAACTCACTAGACCTGCGCTGTACAAAACGCAGATGAAGCTTGGAATGGAGCAGTTTGTACCGTTTATTGTTACCATTCTGGCTATCCTATTCACTGACCTGTTAATAGGTATCTGTGTGGGTCTGGCTGTGGGTGTGTTCTTTATCCTGAAAGCCAATTACAAATCGCCATACTTCTTCCATAAAGAAGAGCATCGCGACCGTGAGATTATCCGCATCAAACTTAGCGAGCACGTGTCGTTTCTGAATAAGGCAAGCATTGTGCTTACCCTGGATCACCTCCCAAAAAACAGCCATGTAATCATCGACGGGGAGAACTCTGCGTTTATCGATTATGATGTACTGGAGGCCATACAGGAGTTTAAGAAAACAGCGCACGAGCGCAACATCCAGGTTGAGCTGCTGAACATTGGAGATGTAGCAATAATGGACCTGCACTAGTATGATTTAGGTAATAGTATTTAATACACTGAATATCTGTATACATGGAAAAAATTTTTGAAAACAATAAAAAGTGGGTATCTGGTAAGCTTGCCCAGGATAGTGAATACTTCGCTAAGTTAGCTGAGGGGCAGTCGCCACAGTATCTATACATCGGTTGCTCAGACAGCCGCGTGCCAGCAAACGCGATAACCGGTACTGAACCTGGTGAGATGTTTGTGCACCGTAACATCGCTAACATGGTAGTGCATACCGACATGAACCTGTTATCTGTTCTGCAGTATGCTGTAGAGGTGCTTAAGGTGAAGGATATTATTGTATGTGGCCATTACGGCTGTGGCGGTGTGGCTGCTGCAGCAAGCAACAAGCAGTTTGGGTTGATTGATAACTGGCTGCGCAACATTAAAGATGTAATACGCCTGCACGAGGAGGAAATCAAAAGCATTTCTGAAGAAGAAGCAAGACTGCGCCGTTTGGTAGAGCTTAACGTGGTAGAGCAGGTTCATAACCTTGCCAAAACTTCTATCATTCAGAATGCAATGCTTTCTGAAAACCCGCCAAAGCTGCACGGTTTAGTGTATGACCTGAAAGAAGGCTTCCTGCGTAACCTGAACGTTGAGCTTTCAACGTTTGATAAGCATAGCCACATCTATAATATCACAGAGAATAAGTAAGCAGAAACAACTGCAAGTATAAACGTGAAAAGCCCCTGGTTCCTATACTAGGGGCTTTTCACGTTTATACTACATAGCCAAATAAAAAACCCTGCTGTGCTTACAACAGGGTTTTCTGTGGAGTTCATCCACTATTCTATGGTGGCCTAACTTGCCAGTGCTAAAAAGCAACTATGCACGTTGTGCTCTACCATTCGTAATCTCTCTTCGAAGATGATCCGTAAGAGTAGGGAGGTCCGCTATAGGTGTTTCCGTAATTAGATGAACTCCCATAATTGCTGCGGTCATGATCTCTCTCTTGCCTTTCATCCATTCTTCTGCGGCGCTCGGCTTCTTCATCCCCAAACCAGGATCTTACTTCATCTCCCGCACGATCCCAGAAGTCGCGATCATGTCTTTCTCTGTCGGATAAAGTATGGCGGTTGCTGGATGAACCATAGCCGCTATTGCCGTAATTACTGCTGCTGTTGTAATTGTTATGTCTGTTATAGCCCATGCTGTCTCTGTCGGAGCGCTGGCTGTAGTCTGTACCGTAGTTGCTTGTAGTATAGCCAGTGCCGTAAGTACCATTGCCATAAGAGCCACTGTAGCTGGATCCGCTGCCATAGTTGCTAGAGCCTGAATTATATGGGCGGTTTCTATCGTAATCTGAGGATCCGTAATTGGATGAAGTCCCACGGTTATTGGATGAGCCGTAAGATGAACCATAGCCTGAGTTGCTTTGGTTGCTGTAGCGGTCTCTGTCTCGCATATCATCTCTTCTTCTGCGGCGCTCAGCGTCATCATCCCCAAACCAGGATTTTACTTCGTCTTTCGATCTGTCCCACGTGTCACGGCTTCTGTCGCGACCCTGGCCATAGTTTGAAGATGAGGAGCTGTAATCTGAACCTGATGTGCGACCGTAGCTAGGCGTATTGCCATAACCTGAGCCTGAATAAGCATCCATGCCTGACCCCATTCCTGTGTTGCGGTTACCGTAACCGCTGGCGCTGGAACTGCCGTAACCTCCCCGGCGCTGATCTGATAAATCATATTCATTAGAGTAATAATTCCTGGATGATCCTCTGGATTGTGATCTGTCATTGTCATTATACGGGTTGTAGCCCGAATTCTCATAGCTTCTCATAGGTTTAATTCAGTTTAATTAGAAAATGTGATAAGAACGTTTGTTACCGACTTTATACCGGCAACGTGTTTTTTTACGGTACTCAACTAGATATGTTATACTCTACTAAATGAAAGACTTTAGGTAAGTATAACAAGATTAATCCAAATGCATCATAAAACTTGAACTAAACCATTTTTGTATTGTGATTTGTAATGTTGTGTAATTTTAGATTAATAGGATTTGTAATTATTTTATATTGATTTATAGGTGTGAAGCGTGTGTTTGAAATGTGTTGACCTTGTATTTGGTTGGTAGTTAAGTTTTTTATACGATATGTTGTGTATGTAAGGGGTTTATTGAAATTGAATTTATTTAGGAGGTTATATTTGTAAGATTGCCTGTTGTTTGTATTTTTGTATGGGTTGGTTACAAAGTATAGTTGAGTGTGTACGATATTAAGTACAATTCCTCTTGTTTCTGTAACCACTAGGAGAACAACTTTAGCCAAATTACATCATGAAAATCAAAGCAATGCTGGCCTCTATGGTAGCCGTTTGTATGTTAACGGCATGTGAGGATTTATTTGAAGATGGGAGCATGCAGCCTGATGGCTCTAACCCAAGCCTAACGGTCAACAACCCAAGCAACAACCAGGCAGTTACTGCTACAAGCGGACTTCGTGTAAATGTCACTGCAGTTGATAAGGACAAGTTCAACGAGATCAACTTTGTACTTACCAGCCAGAATTCTGATAAAGCAGTAGTGAGTTTTAAGAAATTGTCTGATAAGAACGTAGTGGTTGTTGATACTACATTAAATATGACAGGCGTTGCGCCCGGTGCTTATACATTAAAAATCAGCGCGACTGATAAGCGTACAAACCTAAGTGAGCAGAATGTGCTTGTAAATGTAAAGTAGAATGTCCTACGGTTTTACATGCGCAGGGTAGCCGTCTGATGGCTGCCCTGCGCATGTAAATAGCTTGTTATTTAGAGGTTTACAACTATACACGTAAGCATCTATTTGTAGCGTGGTGCAGCTAAGGGTCAAAACTGATAAACAACTTGCCCTTGCTCATTCAGGATTAAGGCGGCATCAAAAGGCTCGCCGGTTTTCTGCGAAATAAAGCCTTTGATCTTCGGCGTTTTACCCTTTAAAAGCAGTGCAGCAAAATGCTTATCGGTGAGTTGCTTACCGCCCATCTCGAAGGGTACTACAAACTGGCAACCCTCCCGGAACCGGCTACAACCATAGGCGGCTTTGCCTTTTAGTAGCTTACCTTGCTTGCAGTGAGGGCACTGCGCGAACGGATCTTTAACCGGCGCTTTCTCTACCTGCTCCACCATCAGTTCCATGCTTTTGCCTAATTTCAGGATGCCATCGAAAGTATTGCCCTGCTCGTTTTTAAAGCCTTTAATTGTTGGGGTTTTGCCCTTAGCTAACAAAGCCTGTACCTGCTTTTCGGTAAGCTCCTTGCCATGCTGCTCAATCGGGATCAGGAAGCGGCAGCCCTCTTTGTAACGGATGCAGCCAAATGCCTTCGCTCCTTTTAAGATATAGCCTTCAGTGCAGGCAGGGCAGGGGCCAAGGCCTTTTACCGGTGCTGCTTCGGTTTTTGGTTTTGATTCTTTAGGCTTTTTGGTTTTGCCAGCTAGCTTCTCCTCCTGCTGCGGTTCCAGGGTTACGGTGGCGCGGTCATACTTCACTTCCTGCACCAGGCTCATCACAAAGTCCTGCAGCTCTTGTAGAAAGGCTTCGGCTTTAAACTCACCGCCTTCAATCTGGCGTAGCTTGCGTTCCCATTGCCCGGTCATCTCAGCCGATTTAAGCGTTTCGTTCCGGATCACGCCAATCAGGTCTATGCCCATTTGCGTAGGCACGATTTTTTTCTTTTCCTTACGGATGTACTGGCGTTTAAACAGTGTTTCGATGATGGCAGCCCGAGTAGACGGGCGGCCGATGCCATTTTCCTTCAGCGCATCTTTCAGTTCCTCGTCTTCTACCTGCTTTCCGGCGGTTTCCATGGCGCGCAGCAGCGTTGCCTCCGTATACTCCTTGGGTGGGTTGGTCATCTTCTTTTCCAACAGCGGATCATGTGGGCCGTGCTCTCCTTTCTCGAAAAGCGGCAGCACACCGGCAGCTTCCTCTTCGTCCTTGCCGTCTTTGCTGGCCGGAGTATCAGACGATTTTACATCATCCGCGCCATAAATCACGCGCCAGCCCGGGTCCAGAATCTGCTTGCCGCGCACTTTAAAAGTATATCCCGCAGACTCGGCCATCACCGTGGTGTTGCTCACGATACAGTCCGGGTAAAAGGCAGCGATGAAACGCTTGGTAACAATATCGTACACATCAGCCTCGCGGCCATATAGGTTACCCGCCGCCGCGCCCGTAGGTATAATGGCGTGGTGGTCGGTTACTTTGTTATTGTTGAATACTTTTTTTGTCTTTCGGATCTTGTTTTGCAGCAGCGGCGCCACTTCCTGGCTATAGTTGCTCAGGCCCTGAAGTATACCCGGTATTTTCGGGTAGATATCGTCGGGGAGAAAGGTGGTGTCAACGCGCGGGTAGGAGACTACTTTTTTCTCATACAGGCTCTGTACGGTCTTTAGTGTTTCGTCTGCCGACAGGCTTAGCTTGTTGTTGCACTCGATCTGCAGCGAGGTGAGGTCAAAAAGCTTGGGCGGCGATTCGGTGCCTTTTTTCGTTTCCACATCTGTAATGGTGAGCTCCGCCTGCTTAATAGCCTCCATAATCTTCTGGGCATCCTCCTCCTTCTGAAAGCGGCCATTGGTGCTGGAGAAAGTTGTTTCGCGGTAGATCGTTTTCAGCTCCCAGAAAGGCTGCGGCACAAAGTTGGCAATCTCGTGGTGGCGGGTTACCAGCATGGCCAGCGTAGGTGTTTGCACGCGCCCGATAGAGAGCGTTTGGCGGCCCTGCGCATACTTTAGCGTAAAAAGGCGCGTAGCGTTGAGGCCCAGCAGCCAATCGCCGATGGCGCGGCTTTTACCGGCCTGGTACAGCGAGTCGAACTCGGAGCCTTCGCGCAAGCGGGCAAAGCCCTGCCGAATGGCCTCCTCTGTTAGCGAGGAAATCCAGAGCCGCTTAAAAGGTTTTCTATACTTGGCCTCGGTTAGTACCCAGCGCTGAATCACTTCCCCTTCCTGGCCGGCATCACCGCAGTTTATCACTTCCTCGGCATTATCGAGCAGCTGTTTTATGATCTTGAACTGCTTTTGCACGCCGCTATCCTTCATCAGTTTAATGCCATACTTCTCGGGTAGCATTGGTAGGTCGTAAAGGCTCCAGCGCTTCCATTCCGGGCGGTAATCGTCGGGCTCGCGTAGTGTGCAGAAGTGGCCAAATGTCCAGGTAACCTGGTAGCCGTTTCCCTCAAAGTAGCCATCCTTTTTGGTTCTAGCGCCTATTACCATGGCGATCTCGCGGGCTACACTCGGTTTCTCAGCAATGCAAACTTTCAAGGCAATGGGGTTTGTGACGTAATACTAAACTCAAATTTACGGTTTTTGCCGCGCATTTACGAGCAAGTTGGGCGTATATCTAAAGAGCGATGGCTTACATTCGAAATCATAAACATCCCTATAGAAGTATAAAATTATACTTAGCCAACTAAATGCCATGCCATAAACAGTAATCCGAAACATAAGCTTGGTTTAAATGGTATTGCAGGTGTTACTACGCAATTAAACTATGGATTTTAAATACAAAAAGCGCCCCCTGGTAGTCACAGCCCTTTGTTTGCTGCTGGCTTTGGTAGGGCAGGCCTGCGAAGAATTTGAATATAGCCCCTATGAAATCCGGTTGGATGAGGATGAAAAGAACATCAACGGAAAAAACATTGCCCGCATAGAATCTCTGGGTTTGGCAGCAGAAGATACCATGCATTTTGTGCTGACCGCTGATTTGCAGGGCTTTTACAAGGAGAACGAAGAGATGGTTAAAAGCATTCGAGGCAGGGGCGATGTAGACTTTGTACTTGTAGGCGGCGACCTGACTGACTTCGGGCTAACCAAGGAGCTAAAACTTATCCATCAGGACTTTAAAAACCTGGGCGTGCCTTACGTAGCGGTTATCGGAAACCATGATGCGGTAAACAACGGGCAGCAGGCATTTAAGGCAATGTATGGCGACTATAATGCCTCTTTTGTGATTGGGAACTCAAAATTTATACTTTTAAACACTAACTACATTGAGTTTGATAAACAAGTGCCTGATTTGGATTGGCTCGAAAAAGAGTTGATCGGTTCATCGGTGTATGAGAACGTTTTTGTGTTATCTCATATCCCGCCGCAGAACTATGAGTTTGGCCCTGAAAAGTCTGAGCGTTATTTCCAGTTGATAAGCCAGTACAATGTAAGTTATTCGCTGCATGGGCACAACCACAGCTTTAAGGAGTTTTTTCCTTTTGACGGGAAAGTGCCTTATGTGCAAACTGCCGCTGCCGATGACCGGGAGTACCTCGAATTCACGGTTATTGGCAATAAAATCAACTACGAGCGAATTACCTTTTAACTGGCCCTCACGATGAGATTAAAATCTATACTATCTACTTTTATACTTAGTACGTTACCGTTTCTAACTACGGCTCAGGAGCTGGAGGTTGGCGCCGCTTCGGCCCGGAAATGGTATGCCCCGGATGCCGTTACCGTGCAGTTTGCAGGCAATATCGGGATGTTTGCCATTGCGCCCAGTTACAGTTTTGCAAAGGATAAGCTTAACGCTGAGCTGTTTTATGGTTATGTGCCTAAACTGGATGCTGATGAAGCTTTGCACATACTTACCCTTAAAGGCGTGTATAAACCAATTCGTAACGCTAGAATCAGGGAGGGCATAAGTCTAACGCCATTGCGCCTGGGTTTGGGGTTAAGCTATTACTTCAGGAGTCAGTTTTCCACAAACTGGTCTAACGCCTACCCAACCAGCGATTACTATTGGTGGACAAGCAGTTTGCGCCTAACCGGAAGTTTAGGGCCAGCCATTAATTTTTCGCTGCCCAATAACCAGCATTTCAGGGAGCTTAGTTTGTACGGCGACGTAAATACCTATGATCTGATCGTGACCTCAGCCGTGCGGGACGAATCTCTAACGGCCTGGGATATCATTAGTTTTAGTGCAGGCTTGCGTGCCAGTTTCAGGTAAACAGGCTGCAAACCCAAATTATACCTTACCAGATGCAGCCAATCGGAAAAACTATTGTAGTTATCGGGCTCATACTTGTGGTGGTAGGCCTTATTTTTTGGTTTGCCGGCGATAAGTTTAGCTGGTTTGGCCACCTGCCCGGCGATATCCGGATAGAGAAAAAGAATGTCCGGTTTTATGCCCCGATCACAAGTATGGTTCTGCTTAGCATTTTGCTATCTGTGCTATTGTGGGTACTGCGTAAATTTTTTTAGCGGCTTGCAGTTGCTCGTAGCGCACAATCGTGCTTAACTTGCCCTTGCCAAAGTATAAACTGTCACTGATGTAGCCTATCACGCTCCTGATTTTTTGCTTTCTTTGGCTGACCTGCTGAGCCATGTTTTTCATACTTTCCAAAACCCTTGATTTCCTGCTGATGCCCCTAGTATGGGTGCTGATCCTACTGTTTCTGGCCGTTTTTCTTAGGTCTCTACGGTGGCAGCGAAGAAGTTTGCTGACTGCGCTGGCTATGCTGCTGTTCTTTTCTAACCCGTTCATCAGTAACCTCGCCTGGCGTGCCTGGGAGGCTAAACCGGTGCCGGTAAAAGAGGTGAAGCAGTATGATGTGGCTGTCTTATTAACTGGCGTCACTGTCTATCACCCTGATGCTACGGATAGGGTGCATACCAAAAAAGGCGCAGACAGGGTGTTGCACACATTGCAGCTGTACAGATTAGGCAAAGTGTCGAAGATACTGATAACCGGAGGTAAAGGCTTTATGCTGGATGATATGGTGCCCGAGGCACTACAACTAAAGCGCATTCTGCTCTTGGCTGGCGTGCCCGACAGCGATATCCTGACGGAAAGCCGTGCAGTGAATACCCGCGAGAATGCGACCTTTACAGCTGCTTTACTAGAGCAGCACCCAGAGTGGCAGCGCATTTTACTGGTTACTTCCGCTTTTCATATGCGCCGCGCAAAAGGCTGTTTTGAGCAAGTAGGCGTAACCTTCGAGACGTATCCCACGGATTTCTATGCATCCGAGCCCGTTTATACTTTAGACGAAACCATTATGCCAAGCACAGTGGCTTTCGAAAACTGGCACCACCTGATACATGAAATAGCGGGCTTTGTAGTGTATAAGTTGCTCGGCTACTGTTAAGTTAATTGTTGGATTGTTGATTGTTACATTGTTTAATGGCTTTATTGTTAAATGGTTAATTGTGCATGTGTAATAAAGCGGAAGGCAAAAACAGATAAAGGAGCAAAGTGCAAGATGAATTTATACTTTTCCAAAAGCATCTCTAACAATCTAGCAATCCATCAGTTTAACCATTTAGCAATCCAACAACCAACAATTAAACACCTACCCAAATGCTTTTCTGGTTTACAAACTCCCGGATGCCGAGGTAAGAGAGCTCGCGGCCATAGCCTGACTTCTTGATCCCGCCAAAAGGCATTTCCGGGGATGAGGCAACCATGGCGTTTACGAACATAGCGCCGGTTTCTACTTGCCTTGCCACACGCAGGCCGCGCTCCTTATCCTGCGTCCAGACGGCGCCACCAAGGCCGAAGCGCGAGTCGTTGGCAACCTTAATAGCCTCGGCTTCATTCTGGACAACTATTACCGCGGCCACGGGGCCAAACATTTCCTCGTCGTAGGCGGGCATGCCGGGCTTCACGTTTTTCAGGATCATGGGTTTGAAGTATGCGCTGTCTTTGCCTTCGTGGCCGCCATCCAGCACAATTTCCGCGCCTTGCTTTACAGATTCCTGCACTTGCTGCGCAAGTTCCTCGGCCAAGTCTTTGCGCGCCATAGGTCCGTAGTCAACATCTTCTTCCAGTGGGTTGCCGGTTTTCAGGTTCTCCATTTTAGCCTTAAACTTCTCCAGGAAGGCATCGGCTATACTTTCTATCAGTATAAAACGCTTGGCAGCAATACAGCTTTGGCCCGTGTTCACCATCCTTGATTTTACGGCAACGGTGGCGGCCTGCTCCAGGTCGGCATCGTCCAGTACAATAAAGGCATCGCTTCCGCCTAGTTCGAGCACAGTTTTCTTAATTTCCTGCCCGGCCTTCTCGGCCACTTTCGAGCCTGCGGTTTCGCTGCCAGTAAGCGTAACGGCTTTTACATGCGGGTGCTCAATTACGGCATTCACCTCTTTAGAGCCAATCAGCAAGGTTTGAAACACATTATCCGGAAAACCTGCCTTTTTCACGATCTCCTCAATTGCAAGGGCACACTGCGGCACGTTGGAGGCATGCTTCAGTAAGCCTACGTTACCGGCCATCAGGGCAGGAGCAAGAAAACGGTATACCTGCCAGAACGGGAAGTTCCAGGGCATTACGGCCAGCACCACACCTAGCGGCTCAAAAGCAATAAGGCTGCGCGAGGCACCGGACTGTACCGCTTCGTCGGCCATAAAGCCTTCTGCGTTTTGGGCATAGTAACGGCAAGCGGAGGCACACTTTTTTATCTCTGCAATGCTGTCCTTCAATGGTTTTCCCATTTCCAGAGAGATGATGCGCCCATACTTATCTGCTTCATTTTCCAAGATATCCGCTTGCTTGTTCATTAGCCTTGCCCGCTGGGCAAAACTTGCGTGGCGCCAGCCCTGGAAAGCCTCTTGCGCTGCTTCGATCTTAGCGGTTACTTGGTCTGTGGTATGCGGTGTATATGATTCTACCACCTCACCGGTGGCAGGGTTTATCGTTTCAATAGCCATAGTTTTAGCGTTTCTGTCTTGCGATGTAAATATACGGAAAGCCTGGGAGTGCGGCTGCTCGCGCATAACCAGGCACTTAGGAAGCAACATTTTTATCGATTAAAAGTTAAAGAGTAATTGTATAGAAAATTCTTAATTTTGAGCAGGCGAAGTTATAGCCTGTGTCGCAAGCCCCAAATCGTTGCAAGAACAGAAACTACATAAGATCACCGAGGAAGAGTTGATTGCCAGGCTACAGTCCGGTGATGCAAAAGCCATGTCTGTATTGTACGATATGTACAGTGCCACCCTATTCGGGGTAGTTATGCAGATTGTGAAGGTGGAGGAAACCGCCGAAGACGTGCTGCAGGAAGCCTTCGTGAAAATCTGGAACTCCTTCCAAAGTTATGATGCCGGAAAAGGGCGCTTATTTACCTGGATGATCAACATCTGCAGAAATCTTGCTATCGATAAAATCCGCTCGAAACAACACCGCGTAAGTTTACAGACACGTGATATACCTGCCTCGCCTCGAGCCGATATGGGCTCCGATAATTTTAAGCCAGAACACATAGGTTTAAGGGAGATAACTGAAAAGCTAAACCCGGAGCAGAAGCAGATTATTGACCTGATGTATTTTGAAGGAATGACACAGACTGAGATAGCAGACGAATACCAAATACCATTAGGCACTGTGAAGACCAGAGCGCGCAGTGCAATTAAAACCTTAGTAAAACTGTTTAAAGGGCGTGAATAACACAGAAGAATACATAACGTCCGGAATTTTAGAGCTATACGCAACAGGTGCTCTTAATCCGCAGGAAATGCGGGAAGTGGAACAAATGGCCGCTTCCTCGGCCGAGGTGCGCGCTGCCCTGGATGAAACGTTGGCGGCCTTGGAGCAATATGCCCACGCACATGCCATAGCGCCAAACCCATCGCTTAAAAGCCGCGTGATGCAGCAGGTAGAGGACGAGGCACTGGAGAGAGAAGCGCTGGCGGCCATACCGTTGCGGCCTGCGCAGGATAGTTCGCCATATCGTTGGATGTTTGCGGCAAGCATTACCCTGTTTTTAGTGTCTGGCATACTTAGCGTATACTTTTACAGCCAATGGAAACAGACGGAAAGCCGCCTGGCTGTGGCATTGGCTCAGGACCAGCAAATGGCGCAGAACTTTAATACGGTGTCGCAGCGGATGGAGCAGCAGGAGGTGCTTTTGCGTATGCTTCGTGATGAAAACTACCGTCCCGTAAAACTACAGGGAGTAGCGTCGCACCCGGATGCCAACGTAATGGTTTACTGGAGCCCCGAGCAGCAGCATGTATACGTGGATGCTGTGCAGCTTCCGGAGCCGCCGGAAGGCAAGCAGTACCAGCTTTGGGCCCTGAGAGACGGGCAGCCGATTGATGCCGGCATGCTGCAGCTAAACGGGCAAACGGCTATGCAGCAGATGAAGCAGATTGGCGCAGCCCAGGCCTTTGCCATTACCCTGGAGCCCGAAGGAGGCAGCCAGAACCCGACCCTAGAAGCAATGTATGTGATGGGCGAAGTATAGCCTTGCAAATAATTATAAAACACAACATTCATACATTACTGTATATATTCCCAACGCTACTTCATGATCACATTTAAGCATATTTTGATTTGAGAAGCCTGTTTTTTATTGGTGCATTTAGCTGGTTGTTTCTGCTGCAGGCCTGTGGGCAGGTAACTGACAAGGCTTATGCCCTGATGCTGAAAGGGCTCTATAAAAACTCGGTTCCGTTTATTACCCCGGCAATGCTCCAAGCCAAGATAGACCGGGAAGCAACCGCCCCGCTTATACTTGATACCAGGCAGCCAGAGGAGTATGCGGTGAGCCACATTGCGGGCTCCCGCTTCGTGAATTATGATACCTTTAAGCTAGCGCAACTAAACGATGTGCCGAAAGACAGGCCGGTAGTGGTATACTGCACTGTTGGCTACCGCAGCGAGCGTGTCAGCGAAAAGCTAAAAGCCGCCGGTTATACCAATGTGCTGAACCTGTATGGAGGCATTTTTGAATGGGTAAACCGAGGCTACCCTGTATATAACAGCGAAGGCAAAACCGCTAAAGTGCACGCTTACTCCAAAGCCTGGGGTAAATGGCTGCAGAAAGGAGAGAAGGTATATGGCTCAGAATAAACTACTGCTCTTGTTTGTCCGGAACCCCGAATTAGGCAAGGTTAAAACCCGCCTGGCTGCCAGCGTGGGCCCCGAAAAAGCCCTTGAAATTTACCTGCACCTGCTGCAGCATACCCGCGATGTAACGCTGCCATTGCCTATGCATAAGCTGGTATACTACACTAACGCCATCGATACCAACGACTTTTGGCCCAACGACAAGTATGAGAAGCGTGTGCAACCACCAGGCGACCTCGGCGAGAAAATGCAGGCGGCCTTTGCAGCAGCCTTCGATGAAGGTTATGCTTCCGTGGTGATTATAGGCAGCGATTGCCTGCAGCTGACTGATAAAATAATCCTTGATGCCTATCAGAAACTAGAGAAAAGCGATGTAGTGATCGGGCCAGCGCTGGATGGCGGGTATTACCTACTCGGCATGAACCGCCTGCACCCCCGACTTTTCCAGAACAAGCACTGGAGCACAGAGCGCGTTTTTCCGGAAACTATCCATGATATTCAGGAGCTGCATCTTTCCTATGCGCTATTGCCGCACCTCTCTGATATAGACCATATCGAAGATTTGGACGGCGAGGATTGGCTATAGCTTTATACTGCCGCAAAGTATGGCTGTCATTTAATTAATTGCCAGAGGGAAGGCTTTTTAATGCTTCTGCCTCACCTTGCAAAGGTACTTGGGGTATCACATCGTAGCCATACAAATCATCCCTAAACTGTACTTGCCCCTGATCATCCACCCAGGCTGTGAGGTATACAATTAGCAGCGGCACCGGTTCTTTCACCCGGATATAATGATTGGGTTTGTTGCGCTGCCACAGCTTATCTACCTTTTGCGCGGAGTACCCTGAGCCACGTTCGAGGAGGTAATTGGCTAATGCCACAGGTTTCTCCACGCGGATGCACCCGTGGCTGAACGCGCGTTTAGGGTACTGAAACAATTCTTTGGAAGGCGTATCGTGGAGGTATTGCGGCAGCCGGTTGGGGAACGGGAATTTTACGTGGCCGAGCTCATTAACATCCCCTTCCAACTGCACAATACGGTAGTCAAAGTTTGAGGCGTTTACTTGCTGCCAATCCACGCGCCAGGGGTTTGTGCGCACCCAGCCAGTACCAGTGCTTTTTTCGAGCCGCATTCCTTTTTTGCCAAGGTAGCCAGGGTTGCGGCGAAGTATGGGCACTATCTCTTTCACGGCTATGGAAGTGGGCACGTACCAATAAGGATGCAGTACCACCATGTTCAGCTCCGAATAGATAGTATACGTAGGCAGGCTCGGTTTACCGATTATCACCCTTGACCTGAGTATTGTTCTACCGCTATCTACCACCACCATAGCATATTCCGGCAGGTTAATCAGGACATAAGGCGATGAAATGCGTGTAAGTACAGAGTCGAAGCGGGCAAGGTTTAACTGCAGTTGGAATAGGCGCTGCTGTGGCGATACATTTAAGGCGCGCAAGGTGTTTGGGCCAACTATTCCATCGCTTATCAACCCATGCCTGTCCTGAAAACGCTGTACAGCCAGTGTTATTTCTGGGCCGTAAACATTTCCTGTCCTGGATGAGTCGGGCTTCAAATCACCTATTGCTTGCAGGTTCTCTTTCAGGAGCTGCACTAATGGGCTTTCATCACCCGGGCGCAGGAGCGTTGTGTTGGGGAGCTTATGCCAGGTTGTATGTTTTGCAAGCGCTTCATACGTTTTTACTGTCTCAGCCAAACGCATTTTACTGTAGGGCCTGTATAATTCCTGTTGCTGCGCGCATAGGGGTGCCGTAAGTACCGAAAGGGATAGTATAAACAGCAAACGAAGCATAGTAAACAGAATAGCGCCTAGTAAGGTATACGTATGAAATCTGCGAAACAATAAACTTTGCGGCGTAAGCGTAGTTTCAGCACTAGAAAAAGAAGAACAAGTAAACAGCATAACCTTCATGACTGAAAGTATATCCAAAGACACCCTGACTTTCCTGGCCGAACTGGCGGCTAACAACAACCGCGAATGGTTTAACGAGCACAAGGCACGCTATCAGCAGGCACGGCAAAACCACCTCAGCTTCTTGGGTAACCTGCTCCAGGAAATGCAGCACTTTGAGCCGGCTGCGCGAGGGCAGCAAGGCAAGGATCTGGTATACCGCATCTACCGCGATGTGCGGTTCTCTAATGATAAGCGGCCCTATAAAGATCATTTTGGCGCATACATAGCCGAAGGCGGGAGGAAATCGGTACTTCCGGGGTATTATCTGCATCTTGCGGGCAACAATAACTCTTTTCTGGCCGGAGGGTTGTGGTACCCGCCAGCGCCGGAGCTAAAGGCGGTAAGGCAGGAAATAGACTATAGCCTGGATGCCTTCAAAGCCATTGTAGAAGCCGATGATTTTCGGAAGCGATTCGGGGAGATACAGGGTGAGCAGCTAAAGACGACTCCTAAGGGCTATGATAAAGAGAACCCGGCAATTCACTACCTGCGCTTCAAAAGCTGGAATGCTGTAATGCCGCTCTCAGATAACGTGGTATTGTCAGATAAACTGCTGGAGACGGTACTGGACGGTTTCAGGGCACTTAAACCACTCAATGACTTTTTGAAGGCACCGATCCAAGATATGGGTGCTGAAGATGCTTAGCCATATTAAAAGTGGTTAGTTATTACTGAGCGGCTCATTTAAGTTGGCATGCTGGCGGCGCTGGCGATAAAGGTAAAGCTCTACGGTTAACCACAGAAAAACCAGTGTATACTCCAGCGCAACAAGCGTAAGGTCCTCGCGGTAGGCAGGCGTGCGGTAGGTGGCATACGTAAGTATGGAAAGCCCGGACCAGGTAACGGCAAACCGAAAGTGACTCATGGCTGTGAGCGCGAGCAGCGTAGATAGGTACCAGGGATGCACCGTGGTGGCAAGTATAAGGTAAACGCTAAGCGCGGCGGCCATATACCCGGCCAGCCGCCTGATGGACCCAAGTTTTTTCACGCTAGCCATACTTAGGATTGTAACAAGCGTGGCGATGGAAAGAAGCGGCCCGATAAGCGCAATCATGTTATAGCCTGCCAACCGGAAACCAAGCCACCGCAGTAAATAGTATACGCTGGCGTTGAACTCAAACTTCTGGAAGTATAAATTTACACTCCGGATGATATGCTGCAGTACCTCTTCGTTTAGCAACGGGTAAAATTGCGCCAGTAACACCAACGCCACCACCAGGCTATAATATGTGAAGCGCAGCGGGCCCAGCTTGCGCAGCACGAATGGCAGAAACATAAGTGGTAGCAACTTAGAGCCAATGGCTAAACTAAAAGCCACTGCGGAAAGTATGTGGCGGTTGTAGTACAGTTGATAGAGGGCCAGCAGCAAGAAGAAGATCATTAAAGCCTCAAAGTGCAGGTTTCCTGTCAGCTCAAGTATAACAAGCGGGTTGAGGGCATAGAGCAAAACGTACTTTTCGGGCAAGGCCATTTTACGGAGCAAGCGCCAAAGCAATAGCATGCTTCCTGCATCCGCCAGCAACAACACCAGCCGCATCACGACAATGCTGCCTAACACATTGCCCGGAGACAGCTTTACAGCTAGCCAAAACACCCCTTGCGACACCGGAGGATACACACTGTAATAGCCTTGGGAATTTAACAGCTCAAAGAGTTGCCGGCTTATACCAGCTACCTCAGGCGCACCTGAGCTAATAAAATGCTGGGGCAAGTATAAATAAGGGTTGTACCCAGCTGCCAGCAACCGCCCATCCCAGATAAAGCGAAAATAATCATCAGATAGAGCAGGCACCGCAAACAGGAAAACCATCCGCAGCAGCACAGCCGCAGCCAAGCCATGCACTACGTTAAACCGCTGTTGGGTTACGTAGATATAGGCTGCAAACGCCACAGCAAACCAAGCCAGTATGTGGGTAAACTCAGTGCGAGGGGTGGCATAGGCCAGCACAGCATAGGCCACGGCAGAAGCCCCGAGCGCCAAATAACCGAAAATGCTGCTTTTAGGAGTGGCCATGCCTTGCTGTAAAGTATCTTGCTTAATGGTTTAGTCCACCTAACGTAGGTTGAAGACTACAGGTACCTAAATATAGTCAGGATAATCTTATACCCGGCTAGCAGGGTACCTTTTATAGTGCCTGATACCTTAGAAACGCCAATGCGCTTACGGTAGGTTACCGGAACTTCAGTATACTTAACGTGCTGTTTCGCGGCTTTTGCCTGCATCTCTACCGTCCAGCCATAGGTCTTGTCGCGCATGTTCAGTGCAAGCAGCGTATCCAGGCGAATAGCCCGAAATGGGCCGAGGTCAGTAAAATGCGCCCCATAAAGCAGGCGGAGCAGGGTAGTGGCCAGCCAGTTCCCGAAGATTTGTTGCGGCAGCATGGCCCCTGCTTCCCGGTTTCCGAGCGCCCTCGAGCCGATCACCATATCAGCTTGGTTATCCAGGATGGGCTGTATCAGTTTGGCTGTTTCCTCGGGGTAATCAGAGTAGTCACCGTCCATAAAAACAATAATATCCGGCCTGGTAGCAGCAGGTTTGGCGGCAGCATAGGCAATGCCTTTCAGGCAAGCGTTACCGTAGCCCGGTGAAGGCTCATCCAAAACAGTGGCGCCGGCAGCGGATGCAACAGTAGCTGTACGATCCGAGGAGTTATTGTTTACAACGATTACTTCATCCACTAGGCCAACAGGTATGTCTTGCAAGACTCGGGCAATGGACTGTTCTTCGTTATACGCTGGAATTATCAGGTTAATTATGGCCATAGAAGCTAAACAAGCGGCAAAGATGTTTAATTTCTGGCACACAAACCATTCTTAGCGCTTTTCTTTGGCAGTATAGCTATAGAGGCATTAACTTTGCAGCATAACTTTATGCCGGTTGGCAAGTTATTTATCTAGACATAACAACACAACAAGATGAAAGAGGAAGCCATAAAGGTTGGAGGCAAAGCACCTGATTTTGAGCTTGAACGCCAGGATGGGGGCTTTTTCCGCCTGTATGAAACGTTGCGGACGAAAAATGTTGTGCTTTATTTTTACCCGAAAGACAGCACGCCGGGTTGCACCAAGCAAGCCTGCGAATTCCGCGACCAGTACGAAGTATTTGAGGAGCAGGGGGCCGAGGTGGTAGGAATCAGCTCGGATAGCGTGGAGTCGCACCAACGGTTTGAGCAGGTGCATAAGCTACCGTTTACACTATTAAGCGATAAGGGAGGCCGCATCCGGAAAATGTTTGGCGTGCCACGCAAGCTGGGTTTATTGCCAGGGCGTGTTACCTATATTATTGATAAGGAAGGTATAGTGCGTTACGTCTTTAACTCCATGACCAAACCATTGGAGCACGTAAGCACAGCGCTGGAGGTGCTCCGGGAGATTAACCAGGAAACACCTCAGCATCACTAAAAACAAAGGCTGCCAATTTTATACTTGGCAGCCTTTGTTTTTAGTGATGCTGAGGCATCCTACTGCAGCCTTATCAGGTTAAGCTTGTTGCCGTTCTGAAACTCGATAAATAAAAAGCCATAGCGCCTGTTAAAGAAAAGGGTGCGTACATTCTCAGGTTCAGTGCTGCTGCCTTCTACTACATACACGTCTGTGTACGTGCTGTCGCCGAGTACTTTCGTCTCTGTTATGCCATTGGGGTCTAGTTGCCAGGTTTCCTGGCCAACACCGATCTTCACGATAAGCGAATCCGGTTTGTTAAGTATAAGCGTGCCAAGGATGGGCTGTGCGCCTGCTGCATCTTCAATGACATTGGTAACCTGCGTATTGATCTGTTCGATGCACTCGTCTTCAACAGAAAACCCTTCGCCAGGCAAGCTCTGCGCATAGATTCCCGTCCGAACATAATAAACAGTATCGTTTGTATTGTCTGTAAAGGTTGCCGTATCGCCAGTGCCGTAAACCAGCCACTCGGCATCTTCGGGTGTTGGCTCCGAGATGTTAGTACTGCCGCAATTTTCGCAGGCTACTAAAAAAGCAGATGCAAACAACAGCAGCAGAAACGATTTGATAAATGTCTTCATTAAAAGCATGCTCTTCTTAGTATGTTAACGGGCTACTCACGAAGTCCGGTTTCCTTCTTCCTCAAATTCCTGACCCTGCATGGCGCAGGAAGGTTGCAAGTTAAGCGATCTGCTTTTAAACCACTGCACAACCTCCGGAAAATGATCGTGCTGCGCATCGGGGTGCGTTAGTAAATTAATATGATCATAATCGTGGAGGTAGCCGTTTTGTTTGCTTACCACTTTAAACTCGCTGCGCGTGCAGCCTGTTTCCAGCATCAGTTTTTCAACGTCGATGGGGTGGCCAAGCACGTCGTCTTTGGCGCCGGTTAAGTATAAGGTTGGCGGCAACTGCATTTGCTGCAGCGCGGCGGCATAATCGAAGTTGTCGTGCCAATGCAGCCACGGCTGTTCCACTACCCAGGCATGCGTTTGCCGGTGCGTCAAGCGCGACTCGCTGTCGGAGCCCATTTTCAGCTTTTTGGCATAGAGTGCTCCGGTTGCTGCCACCGTAAGTTTGGCAAACCAGTTCCACATCACATCCACCATAAAAAACTTTTTAAAGCTACGGATGCTGATGCGGCGCTTGCTGCCGAAAAAGGCCATGGCCTGCACCTGAACGGGTACCGTGGGCCGGGCTAGGTAGGCCAGCATAAGTACGCCGCCCCAGGAGTGTGCGGCCCAGTACTGCGGCACATCGCCTTTCAGTTCTTTTATTTTACTGATGAATGCCGGGAAATCTTCTGTTAAGGTATGGTTCAGGCCAAAATCTGATGCGGCAGAAATGCTTGGCTTGCTTTGGCCACGCCCCCGAAGGTCTGCCACAAATACATCGTAACCCTGGCGGGCAAAGTATGGCGCGAGGCCTTTGCCGGAGTTGGAGTAGAATATCCTGCCATTCTCGATAGAGCCGTGCACTAAAAATACCGGAGCACCCTGCCCATGCTGGCTAAAACGCTTCAGGTGCAGGGTATCGGTTGGAGTAACAGGTATAAAAATCGATTCTTCAAGTATGTCCGTTTGTTTTGCCATTGTGCTGTATGGGTTTCAGAAAAAAAGCCTTGCGCGGAAAAATGAGTTACAAGATACTCATTTTTCTGCGCAAGGCTTTTGCGGAAAGTATAAATCCGGGCTTTTAGCTTCGGATAGGAATTGCCTGTGGTTTAAGTTTCGGTCTGAAGGCCAGCCAAAGCACCGTTCCAATCAGGGTGCCGGATAAAAAGACCATCCCAGTAATCAGCCAGCCATTTTGGCCACGCAATTCAGCATCATAATAAATGTAAGATAAGATCATACCTAACAGCACCAGGTATAACCCAATTACAGTAAGGAAGAGCAGGTTTGTTATATCAATCATCATTAGTTCCATAGCTTTAAAGTTTATCTTGTTAAGCAGGCATCACATATAAAAGCCTACTATATTTTAAACTCCAAAAAGGCTGCAATGTTTTTGATTTTTAGAAGAATGGTGTAGGATTCTGGATGCTTTGCAGCGCTATATATTGTACTTTATGTGAGTTGGGAGAGTTAGTTGCTGTGTTTTGCAAGCTGGTCAAGTATGATCTCAGTGAGGTAGCTACCACTATAGGGCCCAAAGAAATTCATACTTCGTGTTTCATACTCATCTAGGTCGTAGTATTTCTCTGGCGTGATATAGCCGATATACCCTCCGTTAAAGCTTGTTATAATGGCTTGCTGCCCCTGCAGTTGGGCCTGCTCCCGAATGGTGGCTACGTACTCGCCGGAGTAGTCAGCGGGTGCACCCATGAACACCGTGCTGCCTAACTGCAGGCTGGTTACATAAGCCGGGTGCTTACCAAAAACGGAGTTGAACAGGATTGGAGCCAGTCTCCAGTCCTTGCTAATGCGCCACTGCGGCACAGGTAACTGCATAGGTGTGCGGCCATAGCCCAAGGTATACACATAGGCGGTTTCGACGGAGGCCAGCTGCTGGCGCAGGCGTTTAGCTAACTTGTTCCCCACGGCCTCGGTGCTTTCGTATGTGTCGCCCTGAAAGTAGGTGGCGCTGTGGCTGGCAACTGCTCCGGCCGAGAAAGAGGCAAAGGCCACGCGTTGCTCCAGGGCATCCACTAGCACGCCCGGGTAATCCCGGGATAGCTCCGGGGCTTTGGAGGGAAGTATGGTGGGGTGCGCTGCAAACACCGAAAGTATAGCCAGGGTGCCATCAGGCCGCTCAAACTTCAGGAAACGCAGGGCTGTATCCCGGGTACGCAGGCGGTCCTCGTAGTATGGGTTTTCGGGGTCTTTTAGGAGCCGGTTGCGCACCAGGCTTGGCACCTCCACGCTTCCGTAGCCTATTTTGGTTGGCTGCATCTTGCCGCGCGCCTCCCGCATACTTTGCAGAATCTGCTGGGCAAGTTGTTTCACAAGTTCGGCATCATACTTCCCGGACATAAACTTTACGCCAAGCTTTTTGCCCCAGCCGCCAAAGCTCGTGTGGCTATGCGTAGCAGTGAGGTATACTTGCTCAGGTTTCAGGCCCAGGGCAGGGTACTGCTTTTCCAGCTCAGCGTATACCTCCATCGGCACGATCAGCAAATCCAGGGCTACGTAATAGGCTTCCGTTTTTCCGTTGCTGAAGGCAAAGGTGCGTACCCAGGCCGAGTCGTGCACGGTGTCGTAGGCCATACCAAGGCGCTTGCCGTAGCCGGCCAGCGGTGTGCCTGCGGGCGGCGTAATGTTTCGCTTGGCCCAGCCCACCTGCAGTGTGTCGCCGTGGGTAATGGTAGCAGCGTTTTCCTGCACGTTGCTGATAGTCTGCCGGTAATAATCGGTTTCCTGGTAAGGTGTACGATCTACGGGGCGAAGCACACAGGCCGTAATTAGCAGCAGGAACGCCAGAATGTATACATACACATACCTGCGCGCAGATTTCTTTTTTCGGGTATTCATGTGGTTAAAAGCTAAAGCAGAAAGTGCCGGATTTGTTTCGCTGGAGGCTGCTGCAAAAGCTGTGGCTAGTTGCGCAAATACCCTGCCTTAGTTTTTCATGTGCTCTACTGCCGCCGAGAGGCTATTCTTGTCGGTCCTGGGCTTGGTGTATAGCTGGCGAATGTCGTCTGCGGCGGGGTGCTCAAACACCTGTAAATCAAAGAAGCGGACGGCGGCCAGCAGGTGGTCAAAGATATCGGCCATAATCAGTTCATACTTCTCCCACTGCACTTCGTTGGTGAACACATAAAGCTCGATCGGCATGCCCGTAGTGGTAGGATCCAGCTGGCGCACCATCATGGTCATGTGCTTGTGCGTGAACTCGTGCTGGCTGATATAAGCGTCAATGTAGCGCCTGAAAACGCCAATGTTCGTTAGGCTGCGGCCATTGATGAGCAGGCTCTTATCCACGGATTTGTTCCGGTTAAACTCGTTTATCTCGTGCTGGCGCTCGCGCAGGTACTCGCTTACCAGGCCTATCTTGCTGAGCTGCTCTATCTCATTATCAGAAAGGTATTTTATAGTTGAAATTTTAATGTTGATAGAACGCTTGATGCGGCGGCCACCCGCGTTCTGCATGCCCCGCCAGTTCTTAAAAGAGTCGGAGATGAGGTAATAGGTCGGGATGGTGGTGATGGTCATGTCGAAGTTCTGCACTTTCACGGTGGTCAGGTTAATCTCGATCACGTCGCCGTCTGCGCCATACTTTTCCATGGTTATCCAGTCGCCGATGCGCACCATGTCGTTCGTGGAAACCTGAATGCTGGCCACAAAGCCAAGTATTGTATCCTTGAAAACCAACAGAAGTATGGCCGAGGCCGCACCCATGGCCGTGATAAACGCCCAAACCGACTTGCCCGTGAGCAGCGAGAAGATCAGCAGGCCGCCCATAAAGTATAAAAAGATGCTGATAACCTGCACAAAACTCTCCACAGGCTTGTCGCGGAAAAGGGCGGTGGTTTTCATGAAATCGCGGCAGGTCCGCAGGAAAGCCTGTATCGTCCAGACGGAGAGCAGCACAATGTATACATCCGTCAGTGTTTTCAGCGGCTTAATTAAACCCTGAAAATCAGAGAAAACAATCGGGACGGCCTGCACCACCAGCACCAGCGGTATAACCTGGGCCAGGTACTTCACCACTTTGTTCTTGATCAGGTAATCGTCGAAATGCGTGGCCGTTTTTTCGGCAAACTTATGCAGCGTGCCTACTAAAAGCGTTTTGGTGATTTTATCGGTAGCGTAAACCAGCACCAGTAGCAGCACAAGCAGCAGCCCCATGTTCAGGTATTGCGCTGTGCTTTGGGGCAGGCCCAGTTCCAGCAGGTGGTTATAGGTCCAGTGGTTGATGCGTGAAAAGTTAGTTGCAGTTTCCATGGTTCAGGTTAAAGGTTGGCGATGGATTGCGCTGCAAAGGTAGCAAAAATACCGCGCCCCCCGGAATCCGTAGCCTTGCACTGTGTGCGCAGTGGTTTATACTTAAAGAGATAGCCACACGCTGAATTTCTTGCCAAGGGGCAGCCATACTTTCCGGGCTTTTCACCAGATAATGTTTTCAGGTTAAGCAATAAGGCTTAAATTTGATGTTTCTAAAGCGCCGGGTCATACTTTGGCGCAACGAGGCAAGCATGGCAGCAGGGTAGGAGGAGAAGCCTCTTTTGCATAGTTTACAGTCGCCCGCCATACTTTCCCTCCAAAAATCTGACTATTGTCTTACATCAATATATGGAACCGAATTTAGAACATCTCTTAAAGATTGCCAAAGAGCTTTCGATCACGATTAAACAGGTGGAGGCCACGGCCACCCTCCTCGACGAAGGCGCTACCGTACCGTTTATCTCCCGTTACCGCAAGGAAGTCACCGGCTCCCTAGACGAGGTTCAGATTGCCGGCATCCGTGACAGGCTGGAGCAGCTGCGGGAGCTGGACAAGCGCCGCGAAAGCATCTTGAAGTCTATTAAAGACCAGGAAAAGCTTACCCCGGAACTAGAAGCCCAGCTGATGGCTGCCGAAACCATGGCCGCCCTCGAGGATATTTACCTGCCTTACAAACCGAAGCGCCGCACAAAAGCTACCATTGCCCGCGAAAAAGGCCTGGAACCTTTGGCTGAGCGTATTTTTGCCCAGGAAAATATCGATATAGAGGCTGAGGCTGCCAATTTCATCTCCGAAGAAAAAGAGGTGAAAGATGCCAACGAGGCTCTGGCCGGTGCCCGCGATATTGTGGCCGAGTGGATGAACGAGAACGCTGAGGCACGCGCCGCCATGCGTAAGATCTTTGAGAAGCAAGGCGTGTTCAAGAGCCGCGTGATGATAGGCAAGGAAGAGGAAGGCCAGAAATTTAAGGATTACTTTGAGTGGGAGGAGCCGATCGAGAAAGCGCCTTCGCACCGTATCCTGGCCATGCGCCGCGGCGAAACCGAAATGGTATTGATGCTGACCGCGCAGCCAGACGAGGACGCCGCCCTGGCCAAGCTGGAAGATATGTTTGTGCAAGGCAACAACGCTGCCTCCGAGCAAGTGAAGCTGGCTGCCAAAGATTGCTACAAGCGCCTGCTAAAGCTAAGTATGGAAACGGAAGTACGCCTGAGCTCTAAGAAGCGCGCCGACGAAGAGGCCATCCGCGTGTTTGCCGACAACCTACGCCAGCTCCTGCTTTCATCGCCGCTTGGCCAGAAAACCGTATTGGCCCTGGACCCAGGGTTTAGAACAGGCTGCAAACTGGTGGTGCTGGATAAGCAGGGCAAACTGCTGCACAACGAAACCATTTACCCGCACACCGGCCAGGGCAAGGCCATGGAAGCCGCACAAAATGTAAAATACCTGGTAGATAGGTTTGAGGTGGAAGCCCTTGCCATTGGTAATGGTACCGCCAGCCGCGAAACGGAGGCATTTGTGAATGGCCTGAACCTGCCCAAAACCGTGCAGGTAGTCATGGTGAACGAAAGTGGTGCTTCTATTTATTCGGCTTCGGATGTGGCGCGCGAGGAATTTCCTGACCAGGACGTAACCGTGCGCGGCGCTGTTTCCATCGGTCGCCGTTTAATGGACCCGCTGGCCGAGCTTGTGAAGATAGACCCGAAAAGCATAGGCGTGGGCCAGTACCAGCACGATGTAGACCAATCTGCATTAAAGCACTCTTTGGACGACGTAGTAATGAGCTGCGTGAATGCAGTGGGTGTGGAGGTGAACACGGCCAGCAAGCAACTCCTGACATATGTTTCTGGTTTAGGCCCGGCCTTGGCGCAGAACATTGTGGAATACCGGAATCAAAACGGGCCGTTTAAAACACGCTCCGAGCTGAAGAAAGTAGCCCGCCTGGGCGACAAGGCCTTTGAGCAGGCGGCCGGCTTCCTGCGCATCCGCGATGCCAAGAACCCGCTCGATGCCTCGGCGGTGCACCCAGAAAGCTACCCGATCGTAGAGCAAATGGCCAAAGACCTGGGCGTAACCGTGCAGGACCTGATCAAGAGCAACGAGCTGCGCCAGAAAATCAACCTGAAAAACTACGTTACCGATACCGTGGGCTTGCCAACCCTGCAGGACATTGTGAGCGAACTTGCCAAACCGGGCCGCGACCCACGTGAGACCTTTGAAGCCTTCAGCTTTACCGAGGGTGTGAACGAGATAAAAGACCTGCGCGCAGGTATGAAACTGCCGGGCATTATCACCAACATCACCGCCTTTGGTGCCTTCGTGGACATTGGGGTACACCAGGATGGCCTGGTACACGTGAGCCATTTATCAGACCGCTTTGTAAGCAACCCGCACGAGGTTGTAAAAGTGGGCCAGAAAGTAGAAGTTACCGTGCTGGAAGTGGATGAGGCCCGCAAGCGCATCTCCCTAAGTATGAAAGGCGACCCTGCTGCTGCCAAACCCGCCGGCGGTGGCAACCGTGGCGGAAACAAAGGCAACCGCAAAGAGAGCGAAGAAGAGCCAATGGACGACTTCCAAGCAAAGCTCGCCAAACTGAAAGGCATGTTTAAGTAGGCTTTGCAAATATATGAACTAAAAATGCCCGGGCAGTTTATCTGGCCGGGCATTTTTTATACGTGGTAGTCACACTAATATTATAACCTGATTAGTTTCAAAGTATGGGTTTTATCCTTGAGTTTCAGGCGAAGGTAATACGTGCCTTGTGCAAAATGGCGCAGGTCTAAAGTTATATTCTCCTGCAGGGCCTTAGCAGTGGTTGTAAGAACATGCTTGCCCAATACATTGCTAACCGTTAACTCGCTGGCAGATGTCTGAGCTGGTAATTGCAACCGGAACAACCCATCATGGCTGGGGTTAGGGTAAAGGATATAATGCTTAGTATCAACTTCTGAATCCACGGCAAGCGGATTGGACACCTGAACCTCTATACTTTGCTTTGCCATCATGGATGTGCTGCTGCTGGCATACAGGGTGGCAGTATAGGTGCCGCTTTTAACGTATGTGTGGCTTGGTGCTTTCTCGTTGCTGGTTGTTCCATCGCCAAAGGTCCAGTAAAACAGGTTGGCGCCTTCGGTGGTGTTAGCAAAGTTGGCAGTACGCGCTTCAGTAGCTACGTCTAAAGCAATGGCTGGCGCATTGCCCTGCACCGGCAGGTTCACGATACTTGGCTCATAGGTTGGCTTGGCTGGTATTTCCTGCCCAAAGAACATGTTAGCACGAAGCTGCGAGCGCTCTACAGTTAATAGTCCCCAGGGCTGGTTAGTCTCTGGTGCTAGGTCAGGGTAATTCCAATAGGTTTGCATGATGCTATGGTTGGCTACCTCCTTAGTGTCCGTAATATCAAAAGGATGCACCAGGCCGAAAGCATGTCCCAAACTGTGGCCCATCACGCCATGGGGCACGCAGGGGAAAGCAGCTTCGCCAGTGCCGCTGGGGCATTCGGCATTAAAATCAGGAATATTCTCGATGGCGGCCATGGCTGCTCCACAAGCGCCTTCGCAGCCCTGGGCACCCATAATCAGGCCATCCTTGTTAAAACTCTTTACCCAAAGGCTGGCAACAGTCCCGTTTTGGAAGATAGGGGCGCCTTGGTCCTGCATCTCAGCAAGCAAGAGGTTCCACCAGTCAGAAGCATAGTAGCTGCTGGCTTGTAAGGCATTGTACACAATTACTGTATCGGCCTCGGCAAAGGTATAGGTAACACCTCCTGTATTGGCCCTGTACCATGCCTGCAACTCTCTGCTGATTTTCTTCACGGCTGCAAACTCAGCAGCATCATACGTAGCATCCGTTGGCAATACATAGTATACTGCTATCTTGCCGCTCATTTCGGCCATGCCAGTTTTTGAGGTTTGCGTGCGTTGTTTATGTGAGGTAGTATATATAGGTTTTTTTGAACATTTCGCTTCTGGAAGCTGTGTTTGCGCAACACTTCCAGTTATGCTAAATAATATGATTAAAGCGGAAAAAAAACCTTTCATTAGAGTCTTAAATATGATTAAATCTATAACAAATTGAAGTAAAGATCAGATCATTAAATGAGGGTAAATATAGTACATTATCCAGTGGGTTAACTAGTGTGTCGACCTAAAATTTATAGATTACTTATAAATCATGCTCTCAGACTCAATTGCTAAGCAACTGTATACTTGCTTCGTTATAATGAGTGAGGCCTGGAATTGGAAGCCAATTGTTTTTCTGCTGCTGACAGGCAGGCACACAAAGCGAGCTGTGCTAAACTGCAAGTACTAAATGAGCGGTTTTTGGCAAAGTACTTGCTTCTATACTAGCCGCTGCAGCACCTGCGTTTAAGGTATAGCTGCATTACCCACAAGATTTTATACTATGCTATACTTTAAGAGACTTTCCGTAGTGATGGGGCTTCTTTTGGCTCCAATGTGCGGGCAGGTGGCCATGGCCGCCACCCAAGCCGCTCCCTCCTCACCGGTTACCTTGGCGCCAACCGTTGGCGCGCGCGACATTGTGCAGGAGATAATTAATGTGGTGGGCCTGAAGCCACGCTTCGAACTGCGCGCTGCCGACATCGACAATGCGGCGGCTGTGGTTTATAACGGCAAGCGCTATATCTTGTACAATGAACGCTTTCTGGCTGCCATCAACAATGCCGTGCATACCGACTGGGCGGGTGTAAGTATACTTGCCCACGAAATAGGGCACCACCTCAACGGCCATACATTAAGCAGAAGCGGCAGCAACCCGGGAGATGAGTTGGAGGCAGATGAGTTTTCGGGTTTTGTGCTGCGCAAAATGGGCGCAAGCCTGGCAGAGGCGCAAGCTGCCATAAACTTGCTTTCAGAAGAAAGAACCTCCTCCACGCACCCTGGCCGCAACTACAGGTTAGCCTCGATCAGCAAAGGCTGGCGTAGCGCTGATGAGCAGTTGCTGGCAAGTGCCAAGTCTCCGCAGCCAGACCAGCGCGCCATTGTAACCCGGCCAACGCAGCAGCCTCAGCGCGCCGCCACTGTAAACCGCAGCAGCGCCAGCCTAGATAGCCGCATGGTGCTCTCACGGGTGGTTTTTGCCAAGGCGCCGCAAGAGCAGTTTTTTGTGACTACGCGCCTCAACCTGGTTCATTTAACTGATGATGGCCCCAAGGTAATTGGCAAACTTGCTAAAACAGGCAACCCGGATTTCCCTTACTATTTCGAGAGTGATTACCTGAAAACGGTTTTTGTGAACAATAAGGGTATACTTGTAAACCGGCAGGGCCAGCGCGTAGGCCATCTCTCCTAAGGCAAACAAGAGCCACACTAACAAGCAGTGTGGCTCTTGTCTTTTATTTAATATCTTGCGGAAAACTCGTACATCTAAGCTATAAAACTATGAAAATCCCAAAATTACCATTGGCGCTTTTGTTTGTATCGGTAGCCGCGCTGCTAACCTCCTGCGATGAGGATGGCTTTTGCCTGGAAGGAGAAGGAGGGCTGGAAACGCGGGAACTCGAACTCCGAGATTTCAATGGGGTAGCGGTAAGCGGAAACCATAAGGTATACATCAGCAAAGGCAGCAGGCAGCGCGTGGAAGTGAGCGGTCAGGCCAACGTACTAGACGAACTGGAACAGGGTGTTGAGAATGGAGTTTGGGATATTGAATTTGACCGCTGCCTGCGTAATCACAAGCAAGTGGAAGTATACATCACGCTGCCGGAGTTGGAGCGCGTATCGGTGGGGGGCAACGGAAACCTGGTAGTAGAAAATGTATTTGAAACTTCTTCGTTTGATGCAAGTGTTTCAGGCTCTGGGAGTATAATGCTGCGTGTGGCGGCACAGGATCTGGAGGCGCGCATCAGTGGCTCTGGCACAATTCGTGCAGCGGGAGTGGCGACGAACCAGGATGTATCAATCTCAGGCTCCGGAAACTACATGGCTTTTGATGTGGACTCACGGGAGGCAAAAGTGAGCATATCCGGTTCGGGAGAGGCAGGGCTGAAAGTTGATGCGCAATTGGATGTTGATATAAGTGGAAGCGGAAAAGTATACTATCAGGGTAGCCCTGCCGTTAACACCAGCATATCAGGTTCTGGAAAAGTGATTAAGAAGTAACCTAACCATATGATTAGAAAAATTGGAAATGCCGCGCTACTGTTTGCCTTGCTAGTGCTGGGCTTTGCGTGCAAAACAAAAGATGACCTGGAGGCTTTTAAAGAAGCCGAGTATAGCCTGAAGAGCATTGATAAGATGGAGCTGAACGGCATTGACCTGCTAAAGAAAAAAGGAGCACAGGACTTCTCCTTTAATGATGCCGCCGTGCTTTATACTGCCTTCTCAGAAAATAAGCTGAATGCAGTTTCTACTATCGGCCTCAGCGTGGAGTTGCCTGAAAACAGCCAGGACCGCACCATGAAGGTTACCCAACTGAAGTGGCAGCTGCTTGTAGGCGACCAGCACACGCTGAGCGGTCTGGTAAGCGAGCCGGTAGAACTCCGGAATGGCCTTAACAGCATTACGGTAAGCTCTCCGCTGGCCCTGGCCGACGATGGCAATGGCCGCCCAGACCTGAATAAGCTCCTACGCCTAGCCACGCTGCTAAACCAAAACGATGCTAACAGGCCTAAAGTAACGCTACAGATAAAACCGACCATAGATACCTCAGTCGGGCAGTTTGAGTTGCCAACCTACATCAGCATTAAGGAATAACCACAGAAGCCAGGCACACTACCTGGCTTTTTTTATGTTTGTTTATCTGGTCTCTAATTCTTTTGTAACTTTTGTTAATTACGCTCGTAGTGGCACGTTCCTTGTTTAAACATAAGCAGTTGATATGTAAAGAAATATAAGCTGAATAAACAAGATGGATTACGACGTAATAAACAACAGAGACTTACAGGTAGTAGCCAGCACGGTTAAAACATACATGCGCCACGGCTGGGTACCCAAAGGCGAATTACTAGAGCAAAAAGGTAACTACATGCAGGAGATGCAGCGCCACCCGCTCAACACAAACCAGCAGAAGCAAAAGGCGCTACGCCAGAAAAGCTGGATTCCGTGGCAAAAGAATTAAGAAGGAGATATTTGTATATCCTTGCCGGCATCCTAACTTAGAGTATAAATTGATCTATGAAGAAAACAATCATACTTGCCGCTCTGTTGAGCCTGCCTTTTGTGGCTTCAGCGCAACGCGTATTACTTGATGCCTCTCAGTTGCTACAGGACGTGAAAGTGCTATCCGCTGACTCCATGGGCGGTAGGCTGAGCGGCTCCGAAGGAAGCAAAATGGCCCAGGAGTATATACAGACACGCTTTAAGCAAGCAGGACTGAAAGCCTTTGGAGATGATTATAAACAGTATTTTAAGATAAACACCCAGCGCGTGCAGGTAGAGCAGGCGACTAACCTGGTAGGGTACATTGCCGGCAAATCCGGTAAGGCAATCGTCGTTACCGCGCATTATGACCATGTAGGCTTTGACGGTGAAGAAGTCTTTAATGGTGCCGATGACAATGCCTCCGGTGTTGGAGCTTTGTTGGCTGCGGCTACCTATTTTGCAAAGCATCCGCCCAAACATACTATTATTTTTGCTGCCCTAGATGGCGAGGAACTAGGGTTGCAAGGTGCAAAGGCTTTTCTAGGGCGGCCGCCTGTGCCGCAAAACGATATCCTGCTAAACGTAAACATGGATATGCTCAGCATCAACAAGAAGGGCGAGCTATATGCCAGCGGGGCTTACCATTACCCTAAGTTACTGCCATACCTAAATCAAGTAAAACCACGTGCTGGGGCAAAGCTGATGCTCGGCCACGACCGCCCGGAGCAGGGCCATGATGACTGGACAGGCCAATCGGATCACGCCGTTTTTCATAAGTATAAAATCCCGTATGTATACTTTGGGGTTGAGGACCATCCATATTATCACAAAGGTACGGATGAGTTTAAGCAGATTAACCAGCAGTTCTACGCCGATGCGGCAGGCCTGGTGCTGGATTTTCTGAAGGTGGTAGATGCAAAGCTGGGCCAGACGCCACTTAACTGATATATGAGGCTGTTGAGCCTGGGAAAGTGCATTCATTTAAACGCTAAAAGCTGCTCCGTATACTTTACAGGGCAGCTTTTATTATGCTATTTTAATATTCTGATGTACTTATAAATAAAGCATCATCTTTCTTTTGAAAATCACGTAGAGGGTAAAGAGTCTGGCAGCTGTACGTATACTTCATACATTGCCAACTGCTAGCTTTGTTTACCCACTGCCTCCGTGCAAAAGGGTTGTTTTTATCAATAAAGCCTAAAAAACATTGAATTCCCGAACGTGTACTTCCTTAAACCTGTCTTGGCAATGAACAGGAACCCTTACTACTTTTTAGCGCTGCTTTTTATACTTATGCTCTTCCCATGGGATGCAAGTGCGCAATACAACAACCGCAGCAGAAGAAACGGTACGCAAATACCTGAGAGCGGAAATATAGTGGTGCTGGTTGGCGCAGGTGTGGCCGGCGTTAAAAGCGATATCTGTGGGAGCCTGGGTTGCAATGAGTTTGGTCCAGTGGTTAGCGTAGGCGCGCTTTATAAGCTTACCCCAAACTTCGGCATAAGCGGCACCATTGATTATGTAAAGCTTGGGGCAAACGAGAAAGACCCCCGCCAAACCAGCAATATCTCCTTTGAGTCGGAGGTGCTGGCTTTTAGCGCCACAGCGGTGCTAAACCTTTGGGACAGTTATGCCGGCTCAGGCAATTACCGTTCTAGCCGGAAGCGTTTTGCAGTGCCATACATCAGGGGAGGTGTAGGCGCCATTTATTACACCCCAACCTCCTACCCAGGCGAGGGCAACCTCGATGACTCTCAGACAACCTATGACCCGGAGCGAGAGTATCCGGCCATCGCGGCGGTTATTCCTTTTGGAGGCGGCATACGTTTCCGTATCAACAACGAGTTTAGCATTGCCCCAGAGCTCATGTACCAGATCACTACAACAGATTTTTTGGATAATATTGGCCCAAGGCTTGGCAATCCCGGCAATACAGATCACTATGGCATAGCTGTGGTAAAGCTGCAGTACACACCTGTTCTTAAAAACAAGATATTCTCTAAAAAACCGCAGAGCCGTTAGGAACTGTTCACTAACCGCATATTTTTACTGACGTAGAGGTAAAGGCAGGTGCTTTGGAAGCTCCTGCCTTTATTTTTTAAACCAAAGCAAGATGAAGACAGACAAGAGCAATGTATGGTGGCTAACGCTGGGCGCAGGAGCATTACTGGCAGCAAGAGCCGTTTACAGGAACCTGACAGCCTATAATTTCAGTGGGAAAACAGTGCTAATAACCGGTGGCTCCAGGGGGCTAGGCTTGGTGATGGCCAGGCAGCTGGCAAAGGAGGGGGCGCGGCTGGTGCTCTGTGCCCGTGATGCCAACGAACTGGAAGACGCACGCATGGAACTAGCCGGAAAAGGAGCGGAGGTGCTCGTTATAAAATGCGACGTAACCAACCAGCAGCAGGTAAACGACACGATTACAAACGTACAAAATGAGTTCGGGCCGATTGATGTGCTGATAAACAACGCTGGAATTATACATGCCGGGCCAGTAACGGAAATGACGGTGCAGGAGTTTGACGAAGCAATACAAACACATTACTGGGGGCCGGTGTATACCACGCTGGCGGTATTGCCCGTAATGAAAGCCCGTGGCGAAGGCCGCATCCTTAATATCGCCTCTATTGGCGGAAAAATTAGTGTACCGCACCTGGTACCTTACAGTGCCAGCAAGTTTGCTCTGGTTGGTTTATCAGAAGGGCTGAGAGAAGAGCTTGCAAAGTATAATATAACAGTTACCACAGCCACGCCAGGCCTGATCCGGACAGGCAGCCCAGGGCACGCTATTGTAAAGGGTCAACATAAAAAGGAGTATGCGCTGTTTAAGATCATGGATTCCAGCCCGCTGTCCTCTATGAGTGCCGAAGCAACAGCCGCCAAGATTCTAGATGCCTTGCGCCACGGCGATGCGCACGTTACCACTACTGTTCCTGCTAAACTTGGGGCATTGCTGCACGGTATTGCCCCCTCACTTACAAATAATATGCTTGGGTTGATTAACCGCGCATTGCCCAACGAGGGTGGCATAGGAAAAGAAAGAGCCAGCGGCCATGCCAGTGAATCCCCGCTATCTCAGTCTGCTTTAACCGAACGAACGGATAAAGCAGCACAGCGAAACAACGAATAAATCCTTATACTTGCTGACGCATGGCCGCACTATAAAAAGAACAGGCTTATACATACCGCGAACTACTTAAATTATGAACATCAAAAACAGAGAAACCGCCTACGATGGTTACTTTAAAATATATAAACTGCACGTAGAGCAGGAGGGGCACACATTTACAAGAGAGCAGTTTGACCGTGGGCGTGCCGTGGCTGCGCTGGTTTTTGATACTGTAAATGAAAAGTATGTTTTAACACGGCAGTTTCGGGTAGGCTCAGAATCTGAGTTGGTGGAGGTTGTAGCCGGCATGATTGACGAGGGCGAGCAACCGGAGCAAAGTATAAAACGCGAGATTGAGGAAGAGATTGGCTATGAAGTAGATAAGCTGGAGCTCTTGCATACGTTCTATTCTTCGCCAGGTGGCTCTACAGAGCATGTAGAACTATACTATGCCGAGGTATCGCATCAGCGGCACGAAGGCGGCGGCAACAGCCACGAGCATGAACACATAGAACTGGTGCGCTTAAGTGCTGAGGAGCTTGATTCGTTGGAGTTTTACGATGCCAAAACCATCATCGCTCAGCAATGGGCTAAACTAAAAAGGCTGCAGTAAGCAGCCTTTTTAGTTTAATAAGCAGTTATTTGGTCTGCAGCATGTCTTTGGTATCAGCGCTGCCTTCCAGGGCAAGGTACTCTGCCTGCAGGCTCCTTATTTTGAGGTTGTCTGCCACACGCAGATTACCCTCTAGCTGGCGGCGGCGTTGATTTAATTCGCTGTAAACGTAGTCTACGTAATCCCAGTCGTCCTGCGTCCAGGAGCGGCGTTTGGTGCGCACAGTGCCCATAAAAGTTAAGTAGGCTTCGCGCATCTGGGCAGCGCTAATCTCATTGATGTTGCTATACTCCCGAAGCAGCTGTTCCTGCCACAGCGTAACTTTGTCACGGTCGAGTGGTTGTTGCTGGCGGCGTTCCTGGCGTGCTTCCCAGTTTTTATAGCGCTGCTGCAGCTCACGGTATTCTTGCTTCGATTTAGCGGAAAGGCTATCGAAGCTGCGTTCCAGCTCAGCGTTTTTCTGGCGGAGATCCTCTTTCATTTGTGGCCATTCTTTCCGGATGGCAGTGTCCCCTTTATCGGCTTGCCTGTTCAGCCACTCCCTAAACTCATTTAATTCCTGTTCGGCGCTCTCCCCAGACCTTACCACAACGGCAGTGTCCTGGTCGTTCGGCGAGTTTGCTGTCAACTCTTCATCTCCCTCTACTCTTCTGGTATTATCGCAGCTAATGGTTGCTGCAGCCAGGCAGAGCAGGAGGCTATACTTTACAATGCTGTTCAGCCTTTTCATATTTCTTGATGTTATGTCATGTAATAAGCTTCTGCTTTTGTTACGCAGCTACTTCGTTCGGGATGCTTTTACGGGCCCGCCAAAAAAGGTTTATCCTGATTGATGCCATCGCCATAAGCGTAGAAACGGTTTACGGTGACTGGAAGTATACCGCGCGCCGGAATTTGGCCAAAAAGCAGCCTTGCCGCAGCCGCTTGTGCATGGTAATGGGGCTGATAAGCCAAAAGTAAAGCCCTGCTCTTCTGGATGTCTGGGAACTGATTGAGGGCATAGGCATTATCAAACAGCACGATAGCCGCTTTATTGGAAACAGCCAGTTGCTGCACCAGTTTGGTGGCTGCCGGCGAGTAGCCTAAGTTGTTGCTTGGCCGTATACTGGGCCCATAAAGCGCAATTAGCACAACATCATACTTCCTAAGCTTTTTCAGGAGCCTGGCGGTTTCCTTGGCGTTAGCCTTCCTGGAAATGTAGAACTCAGAAGTATGTGCAAGCTGCTTTGCCTCCCGCTGAAATGCCGTGACGCGCTTAGCCCCAACCGATACCGTTGCAATGGCTAAGCGTTTCTGAGGACGTAGGGGCACCATTCTCTTAGTATTGTTGAGTAGCGTAAGCGCGGCCTCTGCCAACGCCTTGTTGGTGCTATCGGCAAGTGCCGGGTTCAGATTCTCGACCAGGTTTTGCAGCGCAACAGGTTTATACTTGTCCAGCCCCAGCCATTGCTTCGCAGCAAGCACGCGCTTACACCTCCTGTCTATTTCCTGCTGCGTCAGGTAGCCTGCTTTTATGGCCTCCTGCACTGCCCGTATTGCTTTAGGTACACTGTTTAGCCGCTCCAGCACATCATTGCCGGCTATCAGGGCGCGTGCTTCTGCCTCCCCGGGCGGGAAGTACTTGGTCACGCCTTTCATTACCATGGCATCCGTGAAAATCAAGCCTTTATAGTTCAGTTGATTCTTTAGCAAACCAGTAACGATTGGCTCCGACAACGTAGAGGGAAGGTTTCGGCTGGAGTCCAGTTTTGGAATGTGCATATGCGCAACCATCACGCCGCCAATGCCTTGCTCTATCAGTTCTTTAAAAGGGTAAAGTTCCAGCGAGTCGAGGCGGTGACGGCCATAGGGGATTACAGGCAGGTCGTGGTGCGAGTCTACGTCGGTATCGCCGTGGCCCGGAAAATGTTTGGCAACAGCTATAATTCCGCCATCCTGCATGCCGCGCATGTAGGCAAGGCTTTTAGCTGTAACATCAAGTCTGTCTTCGCCAAAAGACCTGTAGCTGATGATGGGGTTCCTCAGGTTATTGTTGATGTCGGCGACAGGCGCAAAGTTAACGTGCATTCCCAAGCGCTTGAACTCCCGGGCCACCTCTGATCCCATTTGGTAGATCAGGCCATTGTCTGCCACAGCGCCAAGCATCTGCTGCGAAGGGTAATGCACTGCAGAGTCCAGGCGCATGCCTACGCCCGTTTCCGCATCCATCGAAATCCAAAGAGGCACTTTAGAGGCTGCCTGATACTTGTTAGTAAGTTTTGCCTGCCTAACCGGCCCCCCCTGGAAGAAAATAATGCCTCCCACTTTATACTTTTCAATTAGCCGCATCACGTCAGCCTCGTAGGCTGGTCCTTTATCAGAAAAGGCTTCCACAATAATAAGTTGGGCTATTCGCTCCTCCGGCGACAGCGTTTTAAAAACAGAGTCTACCCAAAAGGACGAGCTGTCTTCCAGTGCCTTAATAATAGTGGCTGGCCGCTCGTAAGGAATGCGCTCCTTTGGGTGATACTCCTCTGTAACATGGGCATGTGCTTGTTGTTGTACATTCGTGCCATCGCAGGCGCACAAGCATACTGCCAGCAAGGGCAGTACCCATTTCGGGAGTGAGAAGTATGAGCTTGGGTGAAAGCTTTTCATAGTTTTAAGTAAACGCCACATTCTATTCTTTCTTACGTGTGTGGCTTGTAGCCGGGCTGCTGAAATCTTTGGCCTTCAGGGCCAGCTCAAACATTACGTTAAAAAGTACTGATTAGGTAAAGTATCCTGCCCTAGTTTTTGTTCATTTGAGTTATATTTAAAAAAATCGCCAATTCCGATATGCCCGTTTTTGCTTACCAAGATCATAAACAATCCTTGCCGGACGAAGGCCCTCACTTTGGTTATAGTTTCCTGCCCAGCTTGTTATTTGTGGCGTTGCTGTGGCTAATTAGCTTTTTGAGTTACCTAACGGGTGCAAACCTTACTTTTCTGGGGATTATGCCGCGCAATTTCCTAGGGCTGATCGGTGTGTTCTTTGGCCCGCTGATACATGGCGATTTGCTGCACTTGCTTTCGAACACATTCCCGGTGGTGCTGCTATCGGGGTTCATACTTTATATGCATCGTAAAGTGGCTCTAAAGGTTTCAGTGTTGATCTACTTACTGAGCGGGCTGCTGACGTGGCTCGTAGGAAGGCAAGCCTACCATATTGGGGCAAGTGGGCTGGTGTATGGCTTTGCTGGTTTTCTGCTTTTTAATGGGTTCCTGCGGCAGAACCGCGGTGCAATGGCTGTTTCGCTGGCCGTGCTGTTTCTATACAGTGGTTTATTCTACGGCCTGTTCCCGAACGAAGAGCGCGTGTCTTGGGAGGGGCATTTAGCAGGTTTGGCTGCTGGCTTGGTGGCGGCTATTGTATATGGTGAGGGAAACCCGAAGCCTACTAATCAGCCTTTGGAGCCGAGCGTAGTGCAACGGCATATGAGCAGTACTGTTGGGCCTCATTATCAGCATATGCACATAACATACAGTGTTCATCCAAACCAACCAACAGTAAACTATACCTATACTTTAAGCTCCAACCATACTTTGCCCAAAAAGTCAACAAAGCCAGGATAGCATTCGTCTAATGAGGAGAGATAGTGCAACTTCAGATTTAGATGAACGAAAAACAGAAAGATATAAAGCGTCATCATGAGCGTGTAAATGAGGCGCAGATACACATAGAACCCGCCGCTTTTAAGGATGCTAAAGAAAACGATCGGGGCAACGCCGAAGAGCAGAAGCAGAGCAAGGCCCCTTTAATAATTACAGCCATACTTATAGTAGCCCTGGTAGGTGCATACTTTGTTTTTCCGGGCTTTCAGGAAGAGGTTAACAAAGGCTGGGATGTGCTTACCAGCGGAGACAAGAACCGGATTACGCAGTGGGTGGACCAGTTTGGCTTCTGGGGGCCATTCTTCATTGTGCTGGCCATGGTGGCTCAAATGTTCCTGCTGGTTATAAACGTAGTTGCTTTGATGTTAGTCGCTATAATAGCCTACGGGTCCTTTTGGGGCTCTTTATTAGCAATCACGGCTGTTGCAGTGGCTTCCACAATCGGCTACTGGATCGGGAAGAGTATAGGGCAGGCAGGCGTAAGCAAGCTTATTGGGCACAAATCAGAACGGAAGGTAACACAGTTTGTAGATAAATATGGAATCTGGGCAGTTATCATTGCGCGTATATCGCCTTTTTTATCTAACGATGCAGTAAGCTTTGTAGCAGGCCTGGCCAAAATGGGGTATCTGCGCTTTTTAGGTGCTACGTTGGCCGGCATTGTACCGCTCACAATCTTGCTTGCCTGGCTCGGAGAAGATAACGAGCGCCTTAAAACCGGCCTAATTTGGGTTTCTGCCGTGTCTCTGGCTATATTTATCGGCTATATCATTTATGATAAAATGAAAAGAAGCAGGTAAATTATACTTCCCAACAGAAAAGCCTGCTGTAAAAAGCAGGCTTTTCTGTTGGGAAGTATTTTAAAGACTTATTAAAGCATACCCTTTCAGTTGGTACTCAGTAAGAACAGTCAGGGCAGAGACGGACAAGGTAATATCCGGGTTTAGGCTGCTTATTTCGTAGTTACGGGCAATCATCGATTGGCCGCAAACGAAGAGCTGCACGCCTGCTTTCTTAAGGGCTGCAATGATAGCGAGGTTTGGGTTGTCGACGCCAAATTTCGATTTATATGCCTCATTTGTGAGCACCATCGGGAGCGCGGCGCTGTGGACTACGAGCACAACCTGCATCTTATTGGAAGGCACACCACCATATGCATGCAGGTTAAGCATGCGTGCAGTATTGGTAAGTGCTGGTACAATTTCTTCCGGCTTATCTGAAGCCTTTGTGGCATCCACCAAAATTTTATACGTTAGGCTGGGGTCCGGCTTCTTAACGGCCTGAGGCACTGGGTTTATAGCCCCGAAATCTACAATAACCGGTGCAATTTTCTGTTGCCCATACCCCGGCAGAGCAAATACTAGTATCAGCACAAAAAAGACCGCGAATTTCGTTAAAATATGCATATTTTATGGTTAAATTGATTAAAAATATGATTTTTTTATTAATGTGGGTTAATGGCCTGATAAACATGCTTAAATAAGCTGAATTGCAACATACTAAAACCATTCAAAAGAACTGTCGTTTAAGCGGGTTATTATTCTAAAATCGATGTTTCACGAAATGGATTGCTTATGTTTAGGATTAAACTGCTTGCAGCAGTGCTATCGGTAATCGTAGCGCTAGCTGAAGAATTTTCCTTTTTGAAGGCTGAATCCCCTGCTCCGAAAGTCGAAGATAAATCTGCAATCGGTTGGCCACCCGAAGAAACCGCCGACCGCACCAACACAGCTTCAGCAACAACCCCAACCCTTACTGTTTCAGCCTCTGTGTACCATCCGGAACCAGAACAGACCGATGCCACGCCATACATTACCGCCGACGGCTCTCGGATCAACAAAAGAAACCCCAAAAAGCACCGCTGGATTGCCATCTCCCGCGACTTGCATAGCAAGTGGGGAGGCAATATCGAGTTTGGCGATTCCCTGTGGGTTACAGGAATCTCTGATGAGCTGGATGGCTTATACATCGTCAGGGATGTGATGAACAAACGCATTCGGAAGCAAATCGATATCTTAGTGGGAAGGCGAGACCCAATAATGGGCTATTGGAAAAACGTGCATATCGCGAAGCTGGACTAAGCAGGCAATTGGGCTTTGGCTAAAGCCGAATTTTCGTTATTTTAGGTGATAAAAGTTAAACTGAGTCAGCCATGATAACTTATGAAGAGGCAATAGCCATACTTAACAGCATGACCACAAGCGAAAGCCTGTTGCGCCATGCACGCACGGTAGAACTGGTTATGCGTGCCTATGCCGATGAATTAGCCCAGAACGAACTGCAATGGGGTATAGCAGGCTTGCTGCACGATGCAGATTACGAAGCCTACCCTGAGCAGCACCCTCACATCATAGTAAACATATTGCGCGAGCGCGGGGAAGAGGAGGTTGCCCATGCCATCTCTGCGCATTACACCAAGTGGGGCGTGCCTTACAACTCGCTGCTTGATAAAGCCTTGCTGGCCTGCGACGAAATAACAGGTTTTATAGTAGCCTGTGCACAAATCAGGCCGATGCGGCTGCAGGGGCTGGAGGTAAAGTCGGTCCTAAAAAAGCTCGGTCAGAAAAGCTTTGCCGCCTCCGTTGACCGCGACGAGGTTAAGATTGGGGCAGAGCTCTTCGGAGTGGATTTAAGTGAGCACATTGGCTTTATAATCGAGGTTTTGCAGGCGCACACACAGGAACTACAGCTGGCACCGCAACAGCAACAAGTATAACAAAACGCCAGGCAAAGCCTAAGTATACATTTGCTTTGCCTGGTTCATGGTTACTGTATGTAATCGCCTAGTATGTCAAAGGCATCCTGATCATCGCGTGCCTCTACAACTTCATCAATCACGAATTGGATTTCCTGCTCGGTCCAGTTGTCCTTTTCGGCTGCTTTCACAAACATGTCTAGGGCGGTGAAGCGGGTGGCGCTTACCGGAATACTGAGCTTTACTTTCTTTCTGATGCGCATATTAATCTTTTCTGCAAAGTTAAGAAGTATGCATCAAACTTTTATTTGATTGAGGCCTAGCTGTATGCAGGAACCTTCTAACATCACTTAATGCCCAATTATTCTTTTCATAAAGCTCAAGCTTAACTCTTTATTGCTTTGGACGTTGAAAGAGGCTACAGTCTCACTAGTTAAACAGGGGTGCAATATGGAAAAAGAGTTATTCACGTTTGATGAGTTGAAGAAGCTTGACGACCTGACCATCATACAGTATGCCATTCCTGTAATTGTGCTATCGGTGATAGGTGAGTGGGTTTATGGCATCTATAAACAGCGGAATTATTACCATAAGATAGAGTTTATATCAGCTCTTACAATTGGGGCTGTAAACACGCTAATCAGCGGGGCGCTCAAAATCTGGCTTTTCGGGATAGCACTCATTATTTATAACAAAGTGCCTTGGGCCATACCACGGGGCTGGTGGACTTTTGTGATCTGCTTCATCGCCATTGACTTTTGCCGTTATTGGGCGCATCGTGTGGCACATGAGCAACGTTTCTGGTGGGCTACGCATGTTACGCATCACTCGTCGGAGCGCATGAACTTCTCAGTGTCTTTCCGCACAGGCTGGACGCAGCACATCAAGTTCGTGTTTTTCCTGCCCGTGCCTATGCTGGGCATCGACCCGTTTACTTTTTTCCTGTGCCACCAGGTAGCGGTGCTGTATCAATTTTTTGTGCACACAGAGCTGGTCCGGAAAATGCCCAAAGCCATCGAATACGTTTTCGTGACGCCTTCGCATCACCGTGTGCACCATGGATCTAATCCGGGTTATATCGATAAAAACTACGGCTCCACCTTTATTATTTGGGATAGGATGTTCGGTACGTTTGAGCCCGAAAGAGAGCAGGTAAAGTATGGCTTAACCAAACCAGTTACTTCATTTAACCCGGTTTACCTTGTTTTCCATGAATGGATGGATATATGGAAAGACATCAAACATGCAGCTTCTGCCAAAGAGATTTTTCTGATCTTGTTTAAGCCACCCGGCGCTATTGTTACAGAACATCAGCGGCAAAGCCAATTGCAGCCGGAAGCAGAGCAGGTAAAGCAGCAGCAGCCACAAGCAGGGTACTGCCCGACAGCCGATGCTGCTGGTTTAGCCTAGAAGAGGCTTAGCGTTGCAACTACCTCGGGATTAGCCAGTGTAGGGCGCTTTCAGCCTCCACAAATGTTTCAAACTGGAGCGGGCTGTACATCAAACTTTCATCTCTAATTTTACTCTGTAGCTGTATTGAGTTTAATTGAAGCAACGATCCTTCTTTTTCAATCCGGGCATACCGTAACAACTTAGATTTTTTCAGATCCGGAATAAAGTTTTCTGCCAGCCAGTTGGCGTCTTCCAGCTTTATGAAATAGATTTCACGCACATCTTTCAGCAAGTGCCTTAATTTGTAGGTATTTATGAGGTTTTTAATAGTAAGCAGGCGCTCGCGCAAGGCACTGCCCTCTAGGTGTTGTTTAAACCTGACCTGAAGCAGCGATTGCTCCAAGTCAACCTGCACAGTATATAACTGATCCTCTTCAGCAATAATCATATTTTCCTGTGTCGTCTTCATAGCAATAAGGTTCTATGTGTTTTGATTGCTTTTTAGTAGACTGATCCGAAAGAGGGACGACTATATATTTATAGCTTAAAACCCCAGAATCAGTTTTTTAAAAGTGATGTACAAACACGAGATCAACAAGTTTACATGTTAAATGTACTGAAATGATTAGTGAACGGCTCCTTGGCAGAATGACTCAATAAAAGATGTTGCAACAAAAAAGCATAGCCTAAACCATGCTTTCAAATGCTAATAATTTTCTTGATACAGCGGGCTTTGTTGCCGTGCTGCCGGGTTACTCTGTGCCTCGCGGGGCACACCCATTTTCTCCTCACGCCGTTGCTGATACTGCTGAAACTGCAGTGGCGTAAGGACATCCTTCAATTGCGACAGGCGCGTCTGGCTAATTACCTCCATCTGCTGAACAAGCTTCTTAGGATTGTTTTTATGCTTCTGCTGCGCCGCGTCGGCATGCTGCAGGCTACTTAGATTTATAGCGTATACTTTCTGAGTCTGCTGTGCGCTCAGGCGCAGGTTTTTGGTGAAAGAGGCCGTAATTGCTTCGGCACGCTGCTCTAAAGTGGGCTCAGCTTTAGCCGTTTGGGCATGTTGCTGCGTTGTGGCGGATTTTTGCTGTGCCGCAGCGGCCAGCGTGCCGGATGTTAAAAGTATGGCTAGTGCTAATTTTTTCATATAACTGTAATTACTACTGTAAACTAAAGGCAAATACTGTTCCTGTTTATAGCAGCTCTTAAAACAACTTGTTTCTGGCTATCGTTCGTTTAGCTTTCGTTGTAAAAATATACTTTGTAAAAGTGCATGTTCCGCTCTTTATCGAAGCCACGCTCCACGTACTGCTCGCTCTGCTCCGGGTTATATCCGCTAAACTTGATCTCGATCTGAGTATCCAGCTTTATAAAGTTCCGGAACTTGCGCTTCATGTTTCTTACTGTATTCTTATTGATAGCAAAATCTGTGAAGCCCTCAATATCCCGCTCCTCAGCAAAGGTTTGGCTATAGCTCATAAAGCGCTCTTTGGTCTCAGGCTCATCAATTACGCTGCTAGTGAACTCCTCCAGATCAAAAGTGTCACTCTTCGAAAAATAGTCAACGGACCGGCTAATAAACTCTACCTGCGCTTTTTTGCTTTCGGTGCGGGCAAACACTTCCTCCGAGAAATCCTTACACAGGTTCAGAACGGTTTTAGTGCTATAGTTCGTGTCTTGCAGCTCGGTTACGTTCAGGAAGTGCTCTTTCCAGAAAACCGCATCGTGGCTGTTAGCGTCCACCAACTTTACCCGGAATCCATCCTCGGCCTGCGTGTTAAAGATAATACAGCCTTTGTCTACGCTTTTTAGGTTTACACCAAAATGGTAGTTTACACTTAAGTCCTCTGCCTCATCCTGAAAGGTAAGGAAGGTATCCTTGTTCTCAGATTTAAAAATGCCAACGGCTTCCACTACTTCGTCTTCCATCACGCAGCCATCCAGGTGCACTACATACAGCTCACCGCTTTTCACCTTCGGGTGATCCGATTGCTCATACAAATGGTTAAGTATATGCACGGAATACTCCTGAAAATTATGCGGCTCTCTGAAGATAAGTGCCGCGTAGGCGAACATCTCGTTCAGGGCCAGGTCCGAAGTATGGGTAAACCTGAAAAACTCCTCCTGTTTAAAAGGCGACAGGAAATAGTTTACCAGCAAATCATACAGTTGCTCATCATGCAGGTCCACCAGCTCCTTAGAGGCAATTACACCCTCCTCCTTCGACTTATTTCCAACCCGGTGCACGGCGAGCCTCTTTAGGCGTACCTGTGTTTTATCTTTCATCTGTAGTAGCTTCTGTTTGAAGAAACAAAGCTACTAATTTACCCGCTTTGTATAGCTCCAAATTAACGAGCATGCACAGGTTTATACTTTCTAGAAAATCTTAACAAGGTAAATTGAAATTTTATTTCATTGATAATCAATATTTTGCAATAAAAATGTATGAAGGCGTCTTCTTCTGATCCCGTTTCTGGCATGGTTTTTCCAATGAGCACAATCAAGCAGCGCAGCTTACTTAAGAAAAGAATCACGGGGTTATCATATTTATACTACTACCATGAAAAAGATATTTTTACTTATAGCTGTGGCCATCGGTTTGGCGGCAGCCAGTGTACAAGCCCAACAGCGCACTGTGCGTTATGGCAATCAAAATAGCTACAGCAGTCCTTCGCAGGTAAAATTTGGTATTAAAGCAGGTGTAAACCTGGCCGACTGGGAAGGGGAGACGATGCAAAGTGTGCAAGACCTTGTGGAGATGACAAATGGTTCTGTGAGCCAGCAAATGCGCACCGGTTTTCATGCGGGTGCCTTTGTAAACATACCTGTGGCACCAGGCTTCGAGATTGAGCCTGCTCTAATGTACTCTCAGAAAGGTACTGTGCTTAAAGGGAAAATTCCGGTGGAAGAAGTTGACTTTTTGAACGCCCAGGTAACGCTCACAAATAAAGCTGAATACATTGATTTGCCGGTTTTGGCAAAAGTATACGTTGGCGAGGGGTTCCATGTGTTTGCTGGCCCGCAGGTGTCTTACCTGGTGTCTAATAAAGTATCGGCAGAGGCTGGTGCTCTCGGGTTTAAGGCGCTTAACCAGGAATGGGATATGAAAAGCGGTTTCCGTGAGTTTGACTTTGCAGTTACAGGCGGCCTAGGCTACAAATTTGCAAGTGGTATTAACATCAGTGCAGGTTATGATTACGGCCTGAACTCTATTGATGATAACGGCAGCTTTGATACATATAACCGCGTGGTGAAAGCCTCCGTCGGGTTTACGTTTTAGTGATTAAAGTTTAGTGATTTACACAAGGCCCACTGCAACTGCGGTGGGTTTTTGTATTTGGAAAGGTTTATACTTACTTATTCAAAATGCTTGGGGCAAAACAATACCTATACTTTTGCAGTTAATTCCACTAAAGCTTACCTAAAAAGTAAATTATATGAAGTTAAGACTGTTGGTTGCTTGTCTATTATTGGCAGTATATGCCCAAGCACAAAATATACCCAAAAGCTTAAATGCAACCTTAGACGGATATGAGTACCCTTATCCTGTAGAGTATTTTGATGCTTCCGTGGAAGGTAAAACTTATAAAATGGCTTACATGGATGTGGCGCCCAGCAAAAAGGTGAGTAACCCACAGGTGGTGATGCTGTTGCATGGCAAAAACTTCTTTGGCGCATATTGGGGCCAAACTATTAAGGCACTGAGCGAGAATGGATTCCGGGTTATTGTGCCTGATCAAGTAGGCTTCGGAAAATCCGAAAAGCCAGAGATATACTATAATTTCCACCAGCTGGCCCAAAACACGCACGAACTGCTGCAGCAACTGGGTATTAAGAAAGTGCATGTGGTTGGGCATTCCATGGGAGGGATGCTTGCCACGCGCTTTGCGCTGCTTTATCCGCAGGCTACCGAAAAATTAGTGCTCGAGAACCCTATTGGCTTGGAGGATTATCGTTTGTTTGTGCCTTTCAAGACAATGGACGAACTGTACCAGTCGGAGTTGAAACGCACCGCAGAATCTATCCGAACATATCACCAAAGCTACTACACCGCTTGGAATCAAGCTTATGATGAATGGGTGCAAGTGCCGGCAGCTCAAATTGGCCACCCGGATTATCCGATAGTGGCTAAAGCATCAGCGCTGACGTATGCTATGATTTATCAGCAACCCGTGGTGTATGAGTTTGAAAAGCTAAAGATGCCTGCGCTGGTTGTAGTCGGCCAGGAAGACAGAACGATCGTTGGCAAAGGATACATCAAGGATAAGCAAAAGCTGCAGGAGCATGGCCAATATCCAGAACTAGGCAAGCGCACCGCTACGGCTATTCCGAACGCCAAGCTGATAGAAATACCAAACGTGGGTCATATTCCACACCTGGAGGCAGTTAATAAATTTAATGAGGCTCTTGTTAAATTTCTGAAATAGCCTCTGATTAGGCCTTAGCGAACACTAGTTAATGATGGTGGTGATGATCATGATCGTCGGGTTTGCTGTTAAAGTTAGCCACAGTGCCCAGCGTAAAAAATACGGCCCAGCAGATGTATAGTGCGTTAAAGTTGTCAACGCTTTTGGCCAGGAACAACAGGATCAGGTTAGCTACAACCGTCATCACCAGGCCAGTTGCAGCTACAAACTGGTAGGAGTTCATCTCGCGCGGGTCGTAAATTTTAGATAGCTTCATGCAATTCAGTTTGATACAGCTCTTTTGTTAACGATGTTAAAGCAAGAGAGATGCCATGATGTAAATTCGTAGCAAAGATAACACATTGGTGCGGTTGTTGGTTCTCTTATGCCATCGTAGCCATACTTTCAAAAAACCTAAGATGAAGAACAAAATTCTGTGCTTGGCACTAGTAGCAATTATACTTGCGCTGCCTGCTATACATGCCACTGCGGCCCCTGATTTTTACACGACTTACACTGCTTTGCTGCAACGCCATGTGCATCAGGGCGAAGTAAACTATACCACCCTGCAAAAAGACCGAACCTTGCTGCGGCAACTGGTAAATCAGGTTGCCGGTTACAACCTAAAGGAAGCCTCCGTTGCCGAAAAAAAAGCATTCTACCTGAATGCTTATAACCTGTTAGTACTAGATCAGGTACTGGCGCATTATCCTTTAAAATCAGTTATGGATGTCGAAGGCTTTTTTGACCGCACTCAGTATAAAGTGGCTGGCGAGCAACTTACCCTGAACGAGCTGGAAAAGCAAAAACTGCTGCAACCTTACAAAGATGCACGGGTTCATTTTGCGCTGGTATGTGCGGCAAAGTCATGTCCGCCGTTGCGTAGCCAAGCTTTCATGCCGCAATCGGTAGAGCAACAATTGCAGGACCAGGCAAAACGCGCACTCAATAATCCAGAGTTTGTAAAAATTCAGGTAAACGGCAAGCAAGTACAAATCTCTGAAATTTTTAAATGGTACAAGGATGACTTCCTAAATGAGGCAGAAAGTATAACTGCTTACATTAATAAATTCCGTAGCACGCCTTTGCCAGCAAAGTATAGCCTTAGCTATTACACGTATAACTGGCAGTTGAATAATGCTGATTAATTTGATTCGGTTTGATTATTATGTTAAGTGTAGTAAAGGCTTATAAACAAGTGGGCTGCCTAAGCGTATACAACTGCATAACTAATAACGTGAACCATGAGTAACCCTGAAGATAAAAAACAAACGCCTGACGAGGAGAAGAACGTAAATAGCGACTTCAATAAACGTATGACGATGGGTAACAAGCCTGACCCATCAGCAAAACGTAACATTGGGCCAGATGGCACCACAGAGCGAGCCGGCCAAAAAGATAAGCTTAAGAACATGCATATTGGCGGTAACGAAACAACAGGTTATGGTGCCAACGATCCTAAAAGCAAGGAATCGTTTTCGCAGGGGCCAGGTTTTGAAGTAGAAGGCAGCGATACAGGTATGGATGATGATGTTGCTGGCATTCGACGTGGCGATCAACCTTTAGGCGAAGATAAACAGAGACCAGACGATGCGGATTATAGCCGCAGGTAACCCCGATTAACCCAAGTATAAAAAAAACAGGCAGTTATATGTAGCTGCCTGTTTTTTTTATGTTTAACCGTTCGATGAAGGCCAAGGGTTAGTAGGCCTTCATCATCTTGGTCCGTGTTGTTTAGTTTGTTTTAAAGCGTAGACAAATTTTTTATTGAAGCTGAATAGCTGTTTTTCCTAAATTTTGGCCATAACTTCTTAATAATATACTTCAACTATTGTAGCCGGCGTTAAAAACAATTTATATATATAATATATAGGAATAATCATTTATTTGAAACCCATTTAGAGTACGCGTGTGGTATTAATAATGTTATAAATTAATCATGCAGAATGTGCGGCAAAACAATAAGATTGGAATGGTTGCACATGTACTAAATTATATATTTATATACTTGATTATTACATTTAAACGGCTTGTATAGATAAAAAAAAGCCAATGCATGAGCAATGGCTAGTAATAGAAGTCAAAATATGATGCGCGTACTTGTTATTAAATATACTCTTCTTTTATGATGTTTAAGATCTCACTAGATAAGGGCTTAGAGAAAAACTCCTTTACCTCAAGCATGTTTTTAGCTGTGATAATATCTTTTCGGTCTACAGCAGAAGACAGCATGAAGAGGCAGCAGTGGCTTGTTAAATGCTCAGGCAACTTCTTATACTCCTTTATAAATTGCCATCCGTCCATGCCCGGCATGTTAATGTCGAGGAAGATCAATTCAGGAAAAGCCTGATCTGGCTTTTGAGCCTGATCCTGCAGATAGCTAAGCGCATCCTCGGCCCACTCAAAGCTAACAACCTGCTCTGCAAAATTTTCATTTTTAATGATGTTCTCACAGACAAAGTTATTGATCTGGTCATCATCAATTAACATTACTTTTTTGATCGTCTTCATGGTACTGTAACTGTGTGAAGTATACATTGAAAATAGTGCCTTGATCAGGTTGGCTTTCTACTTCCACCTTTCCCCCGAGTAGTTCTGCTTGCGTTTTTACTAAATGTAGTCCAATTCCTTTGCCTTGTATTTTCGGATGGAATCGTTTGTAGAGTCCAAAAATTTTATCGCGTTGCTTATCCAGGTCTATGCCAAGGCCATTATCACGAATACTCAGACAAATATAGCCGTTTACCTCAAAAGTTGTTAAGCTCACACAAGGTTTTCGGCTGGGAGCGCTGTATTTAATTGCGTTAGATACAAGGTTATATAAGATGCTGTATGCATAACTTCTAACCGTTTTAATACAAGGAGCCTGCGCAAAATCAAACCGGAAGCTTACCCCGCATTGTTCAATTTCGTTTTTCAGGTTTACGCACGCATCTGCCAGAAGTTCCTGAAAGTACACCTCCTCGCGCACTATGCCGGCTTGGCTTCTAATGGTTAGTAATTCGTTCAGGTCTCGTATGGTTGTATCCAATAAATAGGCAGATTCTACCATGCTTTGCATAACCTTTTGGTTAACTGGTGCGGTTACGTTTTCCTTATCGTAAATAGAGGCAAGGCCCAGCATATTGGCTATCGGTGAACGCAGGTTATGGGATACGATATAGGCAAATTGCTGCAGGTTTTGGTTTTGCTTTAAGAGTTGCTCGGTTAACTTCTGCTGTCTCTGTTCAGCCTTTTTGTACTCTGTCATGTCAGAAGCAGAACCATCAAGGCGTACCATGCGGCCGTTTTTGTCCATCATCGGCGATATGCGCAAAAGCAGCCATTTCGTTTTTCCATCGCGAGTTCTCATGCGCACTTCATGGTTTGTTTTTAAACCCGTGCGAAGGTTTGGGATGGTTTCCAGCAGGAAATGCTCCTTATCTTCCTGATGAATAGTGCTTAACCATAAATTAGCATTTTCAAGGAACTCTTGTTCAGAATACCCTGTAATTTCACGGCATTTTGGGCTTACATATGTTACATTCAAGTTTTCGTCAGCAGAGAAAATTACTTCCGGTATATTCTCAATTGTGGATTGAAGCAGATTTTTGGCATTTGTTATTTCCTGCTCGGCGTGCTTTCTATCTGTTATGTCTTGAGCAGTGCCAGAAACCTTAATCGGAACACCGTGTTCATCCCGTTCTATTTCAGCAATTTGTGAGAGATACTTTATAGTTCCGTTGTCTGTTACAATTCTGTGCTCACAAACCAGCTCGACCCCATTGGCCAGGGCATATTCATATTCACGAAGCACGCGTGTCCGATCTTCATGGTATATTCGCTGAAGTATGCTTGTAAAGGTAGGTCTAAAGCTCTCATAAGGCACTTCGTAAATGGCATACAATGTCCGTGACATTGTCATCAGATCGTGCTTCAGATCCAGTTCCCAGCTTCCGATTTTTGCTATTTGCTGAGCCTTGGCCAGCTGTGCTTCATTGGTTTTTATGAGTTCTATTGCCTTTTTCTGCTCAGAGCGGTCAAGTATGCTTAGGGTTACGCCTATTACCTCGTTCTTCTTATCGAACACGGGTTTAAATGCTACCTCGTGCCAATATTCGCTGTTACCTTCTTCGTATAGCGTAGCCTGCCCTTGCAGGGCATTGCCGTGGTGCTCCAGGAATTCCTGATGCTGAGAAGGTTTAATGTATGTAAGAATGTCGTGGCCTGCAACCAACGGGATCAAACGGTTACATTTAACTTCTTCTTCCGCCACCTTGTTAAACGCAATGATTTTCCGGTCCTTGTTTAACAGGTATATCGATTGTGGCGAGCTGTTAAGCAAAGCGCGTAAGTTTGCCTCAATAGACACTAGCTGCGCTTGTGCTTCTTTCTGATCGGTGATGTCGATTAGCGTGCCGTTAAACAGCACATTGCCGTCATCTTTCATGGTTGGCAGGCCATGCCCGCGGATCCACTTAATTCTCCCTTCAGATTTATGCCATATCCTGAATTCATGAAGCCAGGGAGTGAGTGTGCGCCTGGCTATTTCGGTTGTCTTAAATACATCATCTATGTCTTTTTCATGTATAACGCTCGTTAGAGACGATATGTCTCTGTACACATCTTCTATCTCCAGCCCATAAAGTGCGCGGAAGCCATCGTTGAGGAAAAGAAACTTCATTTCCAGTTCAGGGCTTACTAATAATTGGTATACTGCTCCTGGAATGCTTGAGCTTACCTCACGCAGCAAGTGCTCGCTCTTTTTAAGGCGTGCCAAGGTTTCTTCACGCTCCTGTATATTAACAGCTACTACTAGCCTTGTGCGTATCTCTTTTCGTAGCGGTAAATCATGAGATCGTAGCTCAACTTTAAAAATAGATCCGCCCTTACGTTTATGTAAATATTGGCGGCCTGTGGCATCCTCGTTTTTACCAAGCTCATTTATGCGCTCCAGAAACTTAGGTAGCTCCGTTTCCGGGCGAATCTGCTTCAGAGTCATGGTTAAAAATTCATCGCGGGAGTAGCCATACTCCTTTATGGCAGCTTCGTTTACCTCCAGAAACTCTAAAGAGTGCTGGTTATAAACCCACATCGGGATGGGGTTTCTGTCGAAGAGGCTTTTAAATTCTTTTTGGCTAGCCTTGAGGGCTTGTTCTAGGTGTTTTCGTTCCTGTACCTCAGCATTAAGCGTGTCGTTTTCAAGGTGCAGGCTCTTAAAGATCCATCTTAATATAAATGCCACTATCGTTACAGCAGCTAACGTAACTAGCAACAGGATGACATATTCATCCACAACATGTGCTAAGCTGCTTATGGCATTGTCTGCGTTTTTTTTGGAGGCAATGGTTACGGCATTACTAAGCTGTATTAAGAGCTCTTGATGCCGTGCATAGAAGGGGCCAATAAAATTGCTGGAATACGTTCTTGCCTCAGTGGTGTGGCCGAGTTCATTAAGTTTAACCAAGCTGTCGGCATGAACATAGTATCGCTTCATGTCCCGGATTAACTCGTTGAGTATCTTGCGCTGAAGCGGTTGGCTTATGAGCGTGTCTAGGGTTAAGAGCGTAACTGTGTGCGCATTATGTGTTAATCGGAACTGTTGCCTTAAGCTATCTCTTGCTTCCTGGGTTTTGGCTGTGGCATGTGCTCTTAAGATATTCTGAGAAAGCTCCTTATTGCTAAAAAGGTCGTTTATGAGTGCTTGGCTATTGTAGGCCTGAAAAATATCATGGCCATATTCATTTTGAATCTGCCTTGCTTGCAGGTAAGAAAAAAGCGTAACCGATACCGATACAAAAGCCAGAATAACGAAAGCTAGTCTGATAAATACTTTAGTCTGTTTATAGTTATACTCTTTCTTAAGAGGAGGCGCTTGTTTCATAGTATAAAACCTATAAGAAGTTGGGTGCTTTTTATAGGTGTGGTGTTTATGTTAATTGTGTAAAAAATACAATTTGTATCAATGATTTGTAAGAATGGGAAAAATACGTATAAGTAAATACTTACACAATGAAAACTTAGTGAACGGAATTTAAAATGGCTTTAGCGGTAAATAAGTACAGAAGATGATGAGCTTAATGTGAATATTTTATATTTGATAAGTATAATTTTTTGAGCTAATAAAAAATGGCTTTTTGAGTTTCTGCTAAAACTATGTAAATCAATTCGCGAATTGTATAATATAATACAGGTTAACCAAGAGTATTTTTGTAGCCTATCAATGCATAGATTAATATGGCAACACTAACAAAAATCAATGCAACCAAAGCTACCTTTCCAGTAGAGGGTATGACGTGCGCTTCATGTGCCAATAGTATAGAAAGTATGCTGCGATCACGTGATGGCGTAACTGAGGCGAGTGTAAACTTTGCAGGAAAAACAGTGCAGGTTGCTTATGATAAGGACTTGGTAAGCCCAACGCAGCTGCGCCAAACTGTTCAGGAGATAGGCTTTGATATACTTATTGAAAAACAAACTCAGGATGAACTGGAGGAGCGCCAGGCTAAAGCGCTAGCTTCACTAAAACGGAAAATGATGGTGGCAGCTGTGTTGGCCACGCCAGTTTTTATACTTAGCATGTTTTTCCACGATGCTTTTGCCTGGGGTAATTGGTTGATGCTGCTATTGACCGCGCCGGTACTGTTTTGGGCAGGGCAGCGCTTCTTTATAGGGGCATGGGCGCAGGCAAAGCATTTCCGGGCAAACATGGACACACTTGTAGCACTCAGCACGGGTATAGCATTTATATTTAGTGTCTTCAATACGGTTTACCCTGAGTTTTTCCTTAGCCGGGGCTTAATGCCGCATGTGTACTATGAGGCTGTAGCCGTTATTATTGCCTTCATACTTTTGGGGAAATATCTGGAGGAAAATGCAAAAGACAGAAGCTCCTCTGCCATTAAAAAACTTATGGGGCTCCAGCCCAAAACGGTTCGTGTACTGCGCGATGGTGCCGAAATGGCAATTAAGATAGAAGAAGTAAAGCTAGGTGATCATGTTGTGCTGCTGCCCGGGGACCGTGTCCCGGTGGATGGAGAGGTTGTAAGCGGCCAAACCTATGTTGATGAAAGTATGTTGAGCGGTGAGCCGCTGCCGGTACCTAAAAAAGCAGGCGACATGGTGTACGCCGGAACGATCAACCAGAAAGGAAGTCTACAACTGCTGGCTAAGAATACAGGAGCCGAAACCATGCTGGCTCAAATCATCCAAAAGGTTCAGGAGGCGCAGGGTAGTAAGGCACCCGTTCAAAAGCTGGTAGATAAAATCGCTGGAATCTTTGTCCCAGTCGTGCTTGCCATAGCCATACTTACTTTCGCTACCTGGATATTGATTGGCGGAGAAGCATACTTATCTGAGGCCTTGATCTCTACAATCTCAGTGCTGGTAATTGCCTGCCCATGCGCACTGGGTTTGGCCACTCCTACGGCGATAATGGTGGGTGTGGGCAAAGGGGCTGAAAACGGTATACTCATTAAAGATGCCGAGAGCCTGGAGCATGCCCATAAAGTAAATGCAGTTATACTTGATAAAACCGGCACTATTACGCTGGGTAAACCATCAGTAACCGATGTTGTGTGGGATGAAAACGGGGTTAATAAGGAGCATTTAGAGCAGCTGTTTTTCTCCCTGGAAGCACAGTCTGAGCACCCAATAGCGCAAGCCATTTATACATTCTATAGAGAGAAAGGCCGTAGCTTTTTGCAACCGGAGCACTTTACGAGCTTAACGGGGTTAGGCGTGGAGGCTGATTTTAACGGTAAGCGTTATTATGCTGGAAACGAAGCACTGCTTGCTCAACAAAGTATAGCTGTTTCAGACACGCTGTTAAAAAGTGCCCAGCAATTACAGGAGCAAGCTAAATCAGCTATTTTCTTCTCGGATGCCGTGCAGGCGCTAGCTGTTTTTGCCGTAAGCGACCCTGTAAAGCCGAGTGCCGCAGAAGGTATAAAAGCTATGCAGGCAGCTGGGCTAGAAGTATACATGCTGACCGGTGATAACCAGCAAACGGCAGCGGCAGTAGCCAAGCAGGTAGGCATAAGGCATTTTGAGGCAGCACTTTTGCCAACTGATAAATCAGAATTTGTTAAGCACTTACAGACCGAAGGAAAAGTGGTGGCCATGGTAGGTGATGGCATAAATGATGCGCAAGCCCTCGCCACTGCCGATGTAAGTATAGCCATGGGGCAGGGTACGGATGTTGCCATGGATGTTGCCGGAATTACCCTCATGCGTTCTGACCTCATGCAGGTGGCCAGAGCAGTTAAGCTTTCCAGAGCCACGGTGCAGACAATTCATCAGAATCTGTTTTGGGCGTTTTTTTACAATGTAATTTGTATTCCGGTGGCGGCGGGGGTGTTATTTCCATTTACAGGCTTCCTGCTTAGCCCCATGATTGCCGGTGCGGCCATGGCATTGAGCTCTGTGTCTGTAGTGAGCAATAGCTTGCGGTTACGAGCTGAAAAAGTATAAAGTGTGATTAATATGTTAAATAAAAGTAAGTAAATATGGAAACCTATAAATTTAAAACTACGATAAACTGTGGGAGCTGTGTTCGGGCAGTAACGCCGCACTTAAATAAATTGGAAGGCGTGAAAGAATGGAACGTCGATACCGATAACCCGGATAAGATACTGGCGGTTAAAGCCGATGCATTGGATGCGGCTACAATCCAAAATACAGTTGAGAAAGCTGGTTTTAAAGCTGAGCAGCTTTAGGGCAAGTTTAAAGTATGATGATAGAATGGGCTGCCTTTTATAGGTTAGCCCATCTTGCTTTCTGTAGCTGCTGTAAACGCACCGTGCGGCGCATGGCAAATTTATCCAGTAGCGGATAGGAGCAAAATGCAACAGCACATAAAAAGAGACCCAACGACTCACGCGCTTCCTCTATATTCTTTATTTGGCCGCCGCCAATGCTAACGCCTTCAAAACGGTCAGGCCACATATAGATACCTCCAAGTATAAATATTGCAGCGGTAACCCACAACAGCATATGCGGGGTTTTATTGAAAGCGGCTGCAAAGCTTATCAGAGCGGCTATGCCGTAAATTATCATCCACAGCATAGGGTCCGGGTCGTTGTACTGCACAACTATGAAGGCTACAAAAGCTAACCCGAACAGCGTAGAAACAGTTTTTTTAAGTATCATAAGTAAATGATTTGTCTATTGCCGTACTGGAAAAACGGGATAAAAGTTGTGCCTGTTCCGAGCACGCTACAAAGAAAAGGACAGCTAAAATAGCTGCCCCTTGTCTACTCTCAAACTAAACCATTATTCAATATTACCAGGCCCATTCCGGGCATATAATTTTTCGGGAGTTTCTCAGTTTAAAGCCAAGCACTACCTCGTGGCTGCCTGCGTTTGCCTGCTCTAGCGGCGAGGTGCTTGCATCGTAAGAATAAGCCAGGTCAAGCAGGTGGTTAATGTTGATGCCAGCCATAGCGGCCACAGACTCCTGATGGCGATACGTTACGGCACCCCATAGCCTATTGGCATACATCACCTTTACAGTCGCATCGACGGAGGCTGGGCTTGGCTGGGCCATCTTCACCATAACCGACGGTATCACAGATAAGTATGGCGAAACATCCATGCGGTAACCTCCTGTCAGGTAATAATGCTGCTGCAAGGCCCCATCGTTATCCTCGGGGGTGTTGGCTTCCACAAACTTTCTTTTGCTCGGCACTAGCTGCGCCCCAGATACGCCAGCGTAAAAATTTCTGGAGTAAAGCCACAGCCCCAGGCTCAGGTCAAACTTAATCTCGTTCACGCGGCCATCGTAAATTGCAGGGTCGTCTACGCTGTTTTTTGCCAGTTTCACCTGCGCGGGGTCAAGGCTATACTGTATCAGGCCGGGCTGCACGCCTGCCGCCACACGCAGCGTGCGCGACAGCGGCTGATGGTACGCGTAACTGGCTGAGAGGCTTCCGCGCTTCAACGGGCCGGTTTCCGTAGACATGGCCATCAGCCCCAGTCCGTGATGCGGGCGCACGCGGCGATACACGTTCTGCTTAGAGCTTGCCTCTTTAGGCACATTGCCGGTGCGGCTGCCGCGGTATGAAGTGCTGCCGCTTTTGTTGATAGGCATGTGTAAGGTAACATAGTATGACTCTGGAGCGCCCTCCAGGCCAGACCATTGCTGCCGTGTGCCAAGTTTCAAATCGCCGTAATCCTCGATGCCGGTAATAGCAGGGTTTGCCAGGTAATTGTTAAGCGTATACTGTGTGTACTGTGGCCGCTGCTGTGCCGGTGCGCTGCCCGTTACAGTCAACAAAAGGATGCTAAAGGCTAAAAGTTTGTTCATAGCAATTCTATTTAACAATGGTAACACTGCCGGTTAGAGGTTTTTCAGAAGTATCTAGTTTGATGATGTAATAATAGGTTGCCATTGGCAAAGGCTTTCCGTTCTGGCGGCCATCCCAAGGTTGCTTGTACCCTTCCGAACTGAAGACCAGATTTCCCCACTGGTTGAAGACCTGAACTTTGCAGGAAGTATACTTGTCAATATCCGCTATCTCCCAAGTGTCGTTGATTCCGTCCTGGTTCGGGGTAAACGTATTCGGTATGTCCACAAAAGGCAGCACGGTCACTACTACTTCATCAGAGAAAGTACAGCCACCCTCTGTTGTTGCCGTTACCTTATACACTGTTGTTTTCTCGGGTGTAACCGTTGGGTTGGCAATGTTCGGGTTGTCCATACCCTCTGCCGGCGACCAAGTATAGGTTACCCCACCGCTTGCGCTCAGTTGTGTGCTTCTTCCTTTCACGATGGTTACATCAGGGCCGGCATTCAGCTGTGGCTCCGTTACCTTAACCGTAACCGGATGGCGCTCGCTAGCGCAGCTTTGCGATACCTGCTGCACATAGTATGTGGTGGTAAATTGCAGCACAGGCGTTTTAAAGCTGCTGCCCGTGGCTACAGGCGTACCACCCGATGCACTTGTGAACCACTCCAGTTTGCCGCCGTTGCCGGTTGCCGTGAGTGTGGTGCTGTTGCCGGCGCAAATGCTGGCGCCTGTTACTTGCGGCTTCTCGGGCAGTGGCGTTACCGTAACTTTTATCGCCTCGCTTACCAGGCCGGTGCAAGACTCGGAGGTAACCACACGGCGGAACCAGGTTGTCTTGGTCAGCGGACCGGACACGTAGTCTTGGCGCTGGTTATCGCCGGGGGCAGTGGTCCAGCCAGATGTTGCGCTGCTAGTGCTCATTTCCCAGAGGTAAGTATAGGTTCCGCTGCCGCCATTCGGCAAAGTGCCCTGCAGCGCTGATGGTGCGGTGCCGTAGCAGATCGTCTGGCTCGTGCTGATCTTGTTGTTGCTCATCGCCGGCTTCACCTGAATCATTACAGCGTTACTCGTATCCGTATTGATGTCCGAGATCACGATGCGACGGAACCAAGTGTCCTGGGTAAGCGCCTGCGGTGTATAGTATAGCTCGTTGCTCTTGCCGTCAGCCGTTGTCCAGCCTTTGCCCGGGCCTGAGGTGCTTTGCTGCCACAGGAAGGTGTAGTCTCCTTCGCCGCCTTTCGGAGCCGAGCCAGTCAGCGTGGCCGGTACATTGTTAAAGCAGATCACCTGATCGGCCTGTATGTTGTTATTCCCGATGGCTGGCGTTACAGTGATTTTGATGATGTTAGAGATGCTCTCGCAGCCACCCGAGTAAACAATGCGACGGAACCAAGTGTCCTTGGTGAGTGCTTTCGGCGAGTAGCTCTTACCATTGTTCGGTGCCGGGGCAGCCGTAAAGTTTACCCCGTCCGCGCTCTGCTCCCAGGTATACGAATAGGTATCGTTGCCGCCTACCGGGGTTGAGCCTGTGAGCGGTGCCGGAATTTGGCCAGCATAAATGGTCTGCGGAGCCATAACCGTATTCTTCTGGATGGCAGGGCTCACCGTGATCTCAACCAGGTTAGAAACATGCGTGCACTCACCGGACGTAACCACACGGCGGAACCAGGTTGTTGTGCCAAGCACCCCAGGTTGCAGGTCTTTGCCTTTTCCGTTTTGCGCTACCGGCTTAAAGTTTCCGTTGGCTCCCGTATTAGAGTATTCCCAAGCATAGGTATAGCTGCCGGTGCCGCCCTGTGGCTGTGAACCGCTAAGCAGGGCAGGGGTTGTATCCACGCAGATGGTCTGGCTCTCGCTGATGCTATTTGCTGTGATACCCGGGTTTACCGTTACCTTCACTGCATCCGAGAAGCTGTAACACTGCCCTGAGATTACTTTGCGACGGAACCATGCGTCTTTCTCAAGAGTTTGCGGCGCATAGCTGCTGTTGGTGTGCGTGCCGGGTGCCTCGCTGAAGTTTACGCCATCGGCGCTCTGCTCCCAAATATAAGTATAGGTTCCATTGCCTCCGGTTGGCTGCGTTGCTATTATGGTTTTGGGTGCTTCGCCGGCACAGATAGTTTGCGCGGTACTTGCCAGTTTATTGTTTCGGATGGCAGGTTGCACCGTTACTTTCACAGGTTTGCTGATATCCTGCGCACACGGCCCGGATCGCACCACGCGGCGGTACCAGATGTTTTGCGAAAGCGGTGCAGGTGCCTGGTAATTCGGCTTCGTGTTATCCCCGGCTGCTGCTGCAAACATATTTCCGTCGGTGCTGCTTTCCCAGAGGTAAATATACTTGCCATCACCGCCAGCCGGAGTAGAGCCCTCCAGGTTTTCAGGCGTGTCGCCTTCGCATAGCGTTTGTGCCGCGCTGATCGTGTTGGCGCTGATTACCGGTACCACCGATACTTCGATGGCCTCACTCATACTTTGCGCACAAGACCCTGAGCGCACCACACGCTTGAACCAGGTTGTTTCTGATAAAGCCCCAGGCTGATAGGTGGCTTTGGTAGCGCCAGCTATCGGAGCAAAACCGGTAGTTGCGCTTTCTGTGCTTCTTTCCCAGGCATAGGTATAGGTGCCGCTTCCTCCCTTAGGGGTAGTGCCCATAAGCAGGGCAGGGGTTTGGCCGGCGCAAAGTATACCTTGTACCGCTTCAAGTGTATTTTCGGTGATGTTCTTTTCTACTGTTACCGTAACCGAGGCGCGTACCGGACTACCACAACCGTTGCTGTTTATACTTTCTACATAGTATGTCGTGGTTTGCGCCAAAGCCGGTGTCTCGAAGCTGCGGCCCGTGGCAACGGCAGTGCCACCCTGTGCCTGCGTAAACCAGGCGAAATCTCCTTTAGCATCCGTTACCGTAAGTGTAGCCGCAGTGTTCTCACACACTGTTAGCGGCGCAACCGTTGGGGCCGTTGGCAATGGCACTACAGTTACTTCAACGATATTTGAGGTACTGGTACATGTGCCTGATAGTACTTCACGCTTGTACCAGGCGGTGGCTGTAAGCGCAGCAGGCGTATAGTCTTCTGAATTGTTGTTGCCAGCAGCTAAAGTATAGTTTCCGTTGGCACCGGTAGTGCTTACCAGCCAGCGGAAAGTATAGCGTTCATCGCCTCCGCTTGGCACAGAGCCTTTCAGGGCCGCAGGCGTTTGTCCGCTACAGATCAGTTGGTCTGCTGAAATGGTGTTGTTTGCGATAACAGGGTTTACCTTTATCTCAACGGCATTGCTGGTATTCGGGCCGCACGGGCCGCCTTTTACTACACGGCGGAACCAGGTAGAAGTGTTGAGGGCCGCAGGCGCATAGTTAATGCCATTGTTCTGGCCCGTGGCACGCTCGAAATCGGTGCCGTTAGCGCTCATCTCCCACGTAAAGGTATAATCTCCGTTTCCGCCCTTCGGCTGCGAGCCTTCCAGCACGGCAGGTAGCGTGCCTGCGCAAACTGTTTGTGCATTCGTAATGCTATTGCCGCTGATTGGCTTATAAACCGTGATCTTGACAGGCTGACTAACATGCTCGGCACATGTGCCAGACTTTACCTTCCTTCTGAACCAGGTTGTCTGGCTAAGCTTGCCGGGCTGATAGTTTTGGCCGTTGTTAGACACAGGGACTTCAGTAAAGCTGTTGCTTTCGCCAGTCGTGCTCATCTCCCAAATAAAAGTATAGCTCTCGTTGCCGCCTGTTGGCTGTGAACCGATGAGTTCGTCTGGGGCCGTGTTCTCGCAGATTATAACCTCGCCGGAAATGGTATTGTTGCTGATAACAGGCGTAACCTTAACCTCAATGGCTGCCGATACATCGGAACAAGTGGCAGAGTTTACCGTGCGGCGGAACCAGGTCGTTCTGTTCAGGGTGCTTGGCTGGAGGTCTTTGCCAGTGGCAGTTGCTATCGGTGCGAAGCCTGCATCTGGGCCTATAATGCTGCTTTCCCACATATAAGTATACTTGCCATCGCCACCAACTGGCGAAGAGCCTGTAAGCAAGGCTGGAGCCTGACCGGCGCATATAGCTGCCACGGCCTGTATCGTGTTTTGGGTGATCAGTGGGTTAACCGTTACGGTAACAGCGGTGCGCGGGCTAAGGCAGCCTTCGGTGATAGCCTGCACATAGTAGGTTTTGCTGCTGCTAAGCGTTTCGGTTTTGTAGGCTTTGCCTGTAAATAAGGCTGTTCCCCTGGATTCGGTATCGTACCAAACATACGTGGTGGCATTGCCTTCTGCAACCAATGTGGCAGACTGGCCAGGGCCGCAAAGTATAACCGGAGTCACTATGGGGGCCGGCGTTGCAGGGCGCACCGTTACGGTTACAGCACGGCGCGGACTGGTGCAGCCACCAGCAATGGTAGTTTGCACATAGTAAGTCGTAGTTTCTTGTAGAGTTGGGGTATCAAAAGTTGCTCCTTCGCCGAGCAGCGTGCCGCCGGTGGCAGCATTATACCAAGCTATACTTCCCTGCGGGTTCTCAACAGAAAGTGTTGTTCCAAACCCAGGGCAAAGAGTAGCTGCCGAAACAGTTGGTGCTTCTGGCAAGGCGTTAACAGTAATTTGTATCTGGTCGGTGCTTTCGCAGCTGCCGTTGCCATAGGTATAGGTTAGCGTATGCGTGCCAGTGGCTGATGGGGTAAAGGTGCCTTCTGCAGTTACAAGTGCCGAACCTGACCAAATACCACCGGTTGGGCTTGCTGTTAAAGCAAAGGCACCGCTGTTTAGGCACACCACCATGTCTTGGCCAGCATCGGCTACCGGTGTTTCGGTTACAGTGATGTTGAGTTTATCAGACGCAGAACATCCCAAGGCATCAGTATAAGTATAAACAAGCTCATAAACCCCGGTTGCCGTAGGTGGTGTAAAGGTTCCGTCAGCGGTTACGTTTGCGCCACTCCAGGTTCCTCCGGCAGGGCTTGCATTCAGTTTTGTCGGAACCGGCGAGTTGCACAAAGTCAGGTCTTTACCGGCATCAACAGCAGGCAATGGGTTTACAACCACTGTAACAGTGGCTGTGCTGGAACAACCAGTTTCGGTGTTAGTGCCTGTTACAGTATAGGTTGTAGTTTTGGCAGGAGATGCTGAAACCTCGCTACCTGTTGTGGCACTTAAGCCTTCAGCCGGAGCCCATGTGTAGGTGTCGGCGCCTACAGCTGTAAGGATGGCGGTACCCTGACCGGCGCAGATAGCCGCAGCATTTGTACTTACTTTAACCTCTGGCAGCGGGTTTACTACCACTGTGAAGTTGGTCGTGCTTTTACATCCTGTCTGGCTGTTGGTGCCTGTTACAGTATACGTTGTGGTTGTTTCGGGCTGTACGGTAACTGTGCTACCAGTGGCGGCAGTTAGCCCCGGAGCCGGAGCCCAAGTATAGATATCAGCACCGGTTATACTTATAGTAGTGCTTTCGCCGATACATATTGTTGGTTTTGGCGAGGAAGCCTGCAGCTGAGGCAGCGCATTGATGGTTATTTCCTGTATGGCAGCTTCAGAGTCGCCGCACTCGTTTGTAGCAATCACTTGTATCGTATACTTGCCAGCATCTGTAAAACTAACGACAGGGTTAGCAGAGGTAGCATCTGTGCCTTCCGTAAATTGCGTGCTGCCTGGGCCGTTTACTGTCCATTTATACTTGGTAATCGTGCCGGATTTGGCATCATACTCAGGTTTGTGGCTTGCATTAGCTTGGGTAAACCTAATAGACTGCGGGCCGCAGTATACCTGGGCAGCAGGCAGCTGTACCTGTGGTTTCTCCTTGATAACAATAGTGGTATCCATCAGGGAGGTATTACAGTTATTTATGGCCGACAGGGAGATAACGTACGAGCCGGCTTTGGTGAACTGGAAAGCCGCATCCTTTGTGCTGGCTTTTGTGCCGTTGGCATACTGCCATCCCTCAGCCGGGGTCACCTGCCATACATACTTCAGATCCTCGCCGGTAGAAAGGTTTGCTGCCGTAAACACCGCAGGGGCGCAGTTGCCGTTGCTGCTAAGCCTGAAATCGGCCTTTGGGTCGTCGTTTATCTGGATGATCTTAGTCGTTGCGCTGGAGCTGCACTTGGTGTTAACCCCAGTCGGGGTAGAGGTCATCTGGATAGTATAGGTGCCTGGCTTGGTAAACTTCACCATCGGGCTGTTGGTCTTAAACGTGCCGGAAGTATACTCCCATCCGTCAGCCGGCGATATTTCCCAGTTTACCATATAAGTAGAGGCAGCGTTGGTGTTACCTGCGTTGGCATTGAAACCGCTGATCGTTTTATCGGTCAGTTTGATGGGGACGTTCACGCAACCCAGGGTTTTGCTCATATCAAAATCAGCAATAGGCCCTTTGGATATTTTAATACCGCCCACGGTAGCCGGCGTGGTGCCGCAGGGGTTTACAGCCGTGGCGCTTAGGGTAAACGAACTGCCCGGGTTGCTCCTGGACGACTCCGTAAACGTATGCTCGATGGTTTTAGGCAGGTTGGCATGCGTAAAGGTTATGGGCGCCGAGCCATCATCAAACTGGAAAGTATAAACTGTTTGCACAGAGTTGCCCTCGGTGTTGAGGATGTCGAAGGTAAAGGTAGCCGGGGCGCAGTCGTTGGTGTTTCCGCGGCTGGCCAAACCAAGGCTTGGGTTACTGCCTATAAACACGCGCTCTTCGTGTGTGCTGCTGCAGCCATCGTTATCGTAGGCGGTTACTGTCAGTCTGAAAGATCCTGCCGACTTATATATGTGGGTTGCCGTTTCAAAATCATTGCCAAGGCTTGTGGTGGCACCATCGCCCCAGTTTATTTCGTAAAGGGTGTTTGTTTCCTTTGTAGTGGATGCGTTTTCGATGGTCAGCTCGAAAGTGGATGAGTTGCCTGAATAGCTACAGGAAGTGAAATATGTGATAGGATCTGCTACCGTAGCATCCGGGCCGGCGTTCAGGGTAACCACTTCCGAGGTACCCTTGCAGCCATCTGCTCGTGTAGTGGTAACACTATATGTGCCAGCCTCTTTTACCTCGATAGATTGGGTGGTTTGGCCAGTAGACCACAAGTACGTTTCGGCTTGGCTAGCGGTTAAAGTAACCTGCCCTGTTGTGCAAATTGCGCCGGCAATTGAAACTGTTGGGGGGCAAGTTTGTGCAAAAACATAGCTTGAGAAGGTGCTCCAGAGCTGCAGAAAAAGCAGGCAAACAAGGCCCGGTAAAAGTTGGCGCATATCCTTTGGCTGTAGATGTTCTTTATAGTACAGATTTAAAGTATAAACTCTGGTTGCAGTGCTCAGCCAGTAGCTGTGCTTTCGGTCATAATGCAAGTTTTTATTGCAGCCTCCAGCTTTCTCATTTATAACTATAATACATGCCTTACAGCAACAGCTTTACGCGATTGACTTAAGCTGTCGGCTGCAGTTGGTTACAGTGTAAATTGAAATTCGGGGCACTAAAGTTCAAAAGGCAGAAATAATTTTGCACTTTTTTAAATAGTAAGAAATCGGTATAGCAAAAACGGTTTTGGCGAGGATCCTTTGGTACAGAAAAAATACTTCTGTTGGTAAGATTTGCAAAAGTATGGGCTAGCGCGATTTATTTGAGGAATTTTCGCAAATGTAAGCTGTGTTTTAATTCTTAATCAGAATTGACTTGAAACGTTGGTTAACATTTAGGACTGAAAAGGATTGAATTTTTTAAAGTTCAATATAGTAAGTTTATTCATTTCGAATTAAAATTTTAAACTATCCCTTATAAAATTGTATAAATTTGTAATTTGCTTAAAATTTATACTGTATTTATACTGCGTTATGTAGCTATAGTGTTGTATAGGTTCTATTATTTTAATAAGCGTAAAACCTGTTGGGTAAGTGTTTGTATCGGTAAAGTTATATAAATAGTAATTGGCCTATATTTATGCAGGATTTGATGAATTGCACTCGTATTTAAGGCCTTTTATTCAAATAAAGTAATTTTTGAATATAATAACATAGATTTTTTTATATATTATTTTATCACTTTTTTTCAATGGAACTTCTTAAAATCATAAACCTTACTGGGGCACAGCCGTATTTTTTCCTAAACATCCAAATGTTTTTCTCGCCGGTACTTTACAACGGAGTTTCTGGCACTACAGGGAGCAGCGGATTCAGGGACTTAAGCAATAATCATTGTAAAGCTTAACAACTGATGGGAATGTCTAATTGCGCTGAGTTTGCCGGAGTGGCAACACGTGAAGTAGTAATGTGAGAAAGCAAGTAAATGACATTAAGGAGTAATTTATGATTAAATAAGTACTAGACTACGATGAACAAATATAGACACTATTACAGCTTTAACAGGGTTCTTCTGTTAATTCTTGACGTCACACTTATAGCATTCGCCTTCAAGATTTCAAACCTCATCCGCTATGGCAGCTTGGACCTAGACCACCAGTATAATGTGTTCTTTGTCATGTTTGCCTTGGTATGGTGGATCGTTTCGGGCTTCTCTAATTTCGTGATCCGGGTTGACGGCTTGTTTTCCATTGATAAAAAGGTAGCCAACCTGCTGAATGTCTTTATACTGCATGCCCTGATCTTGGCAACCTGTATTGTGGTGTTTAACCTGGAGCAGCTTTCGCGCTTGTTGCTGCTTTACACATACCTCTCTACTGCCTTGCTGATAGGAGTAAGCCGTATGATAACCCAAATGGTTTACCGCTATTTCACGAATTCAGGCATGGCTCATACCCGCTACGTTATTGTGGGCACAGGTACGGCTGCAAGGGCATTGCACCAAACCATGACTAACAATGATGAGATTGGCAGCAAGTTCATGGGTTTCTTTGATGATGACGTTGACGTGAACAGCCCATACAACAGCCAGGTGCGCGGTAACATCGAAGACCTAAAAGAATACTGCCTGCAACATAGCATAGACGAGATATATTATACAAAGCCGCTGAACGATAAAAGCCAGATTGATGAACTAACTCAGTTTGCTGAGGACAACTTTGTGTACCTGCGTATCGTTCCGGATTTCAGTGCCATCGTGCAGAAGGATGTAAACATGTACTTCTATCACAACATCCCAATGATCAGTGTACGCAACGAGCCGTTGGAACTTGCTTCTAACAGAGTGGTTAAACGCATCTTTGATGTGGTTTTCTCCCTTACTGTTATCCTGCTGGTGTTCCCGATCCTGTTCCCGATCATAGCACTTGCCATCAAGCTGGAGTCTAAAGGGCCAGTATTCTTTAAGCAACTGCGCCCAGGCAAAAAGAACAGGCTGTTTGTATGCTATAAATTCCGTACGATGCGCGTAAATAATAACACCGAATTGCAGGCTACTAAAAATGACCCGCGTATTACCAAAGTAGGTGCCTTTATGCGTAAGACTAACCTGGATGAGCTGCCTCAGTTCTTTAACGTGCTGCTCGGAGACATGTCGGTTGTAGGACCGCGCCCAAACCTGGTTTCCCAGTTAGACCAGTACTCTAAGGTCATCTCAAAGTATAAAGTGCGCCACTTCGTAACTCCTGGTATTACGGGATATGCGCAGGTGAGTGGCTACCGCGGCGAAACCAAGGAAGTTCACCTTATGGAGAAGCGCGTAGAATACGATGTAATGTATATGGCTAAATGGAGTTTTATGATGGACATGAAGATTATCTTCCTGACTGTTTGGAACATGATTAAAGGAGAAAAGAATGCTTACTAATACCGTGCAAGAGAATACACTTACCACCGAGCCACCAATTAAACAGAAGCGACAGCTGCTGAGCTCCCTTATCTCGGCTGGTTCATTTAACGATTTTGTAAATCATGTTTTCTGGCTAACAGACCATAAAGAGTCGTCGTATGTGTGTTTTGCTAACGTGCACATGTTGATGGAGGCTCGTAAAGATCAGGAGTTTCAGCAACTGCTTAACAACGCAGATATTGCTTCTCCGGACGGGGGGCCGCTTTCCAAGCTTATGAAACTGCTCTACGGCGAGCACCAGGACCGTGTGCCAGGCATGGACCTGATGCCGCGTTTGCTTCAGGAAGCCGCCGACAGAGGAAAGTCTGTGTATTTTTACGGATCTACAGACAATGTGCTGGAAGCAGTTGTAGCCCGTGCCAAAGAAGATTTGCCTGCGTTACGCATTGCCGGGCATTATTCGCCTCCATTTCGTAAGCTTACGCACATCGAAGACATGGCTATTACAAAAATGATAAATGATTCTGGCGCTGACTTAGTTTTTGTGGCTCTAGGGTGCCCAAAGCAAGAACGCTGGATGGCTGACCATAAAGGCCAGGTTAAAGCCTGTATGCTGGGTGTAGGGCAAGCCTATATGACGTACGCTGGGCTCGAAAAGCGCTTGCCGAAGTGGGCCCGCGACCTCAGCCTAGAGTGGACCTATCGTTTGTGGCAGGAGCCGCGCCGCCTATGGAAGCGCTATCTTGTTACCAATACCATGTTTGTGCTGGAAGTGGTTAAGTTAATGCTGACAAGGCGAAACCGAAGACCACAGCTGGCAGCCCAGTAATTTATATCAAATAAAGCTCTGGAGTGAAGATGATATGAGATGGAGAACATTTACAGAGCATTATTATCGCCAGCGGCAGCCTTATAGCCGCTACCGGCAGGCAGTTCTACAATTCTATAATAAGGTTAAGTACGCCCAAAAGCGGTCCTTTAGCGTTATCAGCCCATCTCAATTAGACACCTCTACGCGATCTGCGTATGTTAAATCTGCGCACCAAGGCGCAGCGCATAAATAGCGGTTCAAAGCAGTTGTATACTTTCTGACGGAAAAAATCTTGTTTCAAACATCAAAATATAGAAATCTCCGTATTTATCAGAAAACAAGGTTTTAGAAGAGTACAATCTCTGAAAACCATACTTACCAAACGTTATAACCCTTTAACCCTTTACGATAGATGAAAGCAGTTATACTTGCCGGCGGATACGGAACAAGAATAAGTGAAGAAAGTGGCGTTCGGCCGAAGCCAATGGTTGAAATCGGTGGGAAGCCGATCCTATGGCACATCATGAAAATCTACTCCCATTACAACATTAACGAGTTCGTGATCTGCTGCGGCTACAAAGGGCATATCATTAAAGAGTATTTTGCCAATTACTTTCTGTACAATTCTGACGTTACCTTCGATATGCGTAAAAACTCGATGGAGGTGCACAAAAATCACACAGAATCGTGGAAAGTAACGCTGGTAGATACCGGAGAAGGCACGCTTACGGGCGGCCGCCTGAAACGTGTGCAGGATTATATAGGCAATGAGACTTTCTGCCTAACTTACGGTGACGGTGTGAGCGATGTGAACATAGCCGAAGCCATTGCGTATCACAAAGCGCAGGGTACCAAAGCTACTTTAACTGCGGTGCAGCAGCCTGGCCGTTTTGGTGCATTTACCCTTTCTTCCGAAGCTACCAAAGTTCCGCAATTTAAAGAGAAGCCAACCGGTGGCGATATGCCATGGATCAACGGCGGGTTCTTTGTGTTGGAGCCAAGTGTGTTTGATTACATCGAAGGCGATGAAACTATCTGGGAGCGCGGCCCACTGGAGAGCCTTGCTGAAGAAGGAGAGCTATCAGCCTACCGCCATAGTGGTTTCTGGCAGCCAATGGATACCCTCCGCGACAAGCATGTGCTGGAGGATATGTGGCAAAGCGGCAAAGCCCCTTGGAATGTATGGCATAAAATGCTGTCAGGCGCGGTAAATTAAGTATAGCTGCGCCACTAGATTCTGGATTACCCAAACCCTACTTTATATATAGATACCATTATATGAAAATACTGATAACCGGAAACATGGGTTATGTAGGCCCTAGCGTTGTGGAGCGTCTCCGTGCAGCATACCCAGAGGCAACCCTTGTAGGGTACGATATGGCATACTTTGCTTCGTGCCTTACAAATGCGCCCATTCTTCCAGAAAGCCAGTTAGATATGCAACTTTACGGCGACGTGCGCACCATGCCTGCCGAAGTGCTGCAGGGTGTAGATGCCGTGGTGCATTTAGCAGCCGTTTCTAACGACCCGATGGGCAAGAAGTATGAGGACGTAACCATGGAGGTTAATTATAAGTCCAGTATCCGCATTGCTGAGATGGCCAAGGCAGCCGGCGTAAAGAACTTTGTGTTTGCTTCCAGCTGTAGCATGTATGGTGCAGCCTCAGAGCAAGCTAAAACCGAGGATTCTGAACTGAACCCGCTAACAGCGTATGCACGCTCTAAAGTGGCTACTGAAAAAGAGCTGAAGCCGCTTGCTGGCAATGGATTTACCGTAACCTGCCTGCGCTTTGCAACAGCCTGTGGCATGAGCGACCGCCTGCGCCTAGATTTAGTACTGAATGACTTTGTTGCTGGTGCCGTAGCTACCGGTAAGATCAACATCCTGAGCGATGGCACGCCCTGGCGGCCGCTTATCCACGTAAAGGACATGGCACGCGCCATTGAGTGGGCTGTAACGCGTCATCCGTTAAATGGGGGCGAGTACCTTGCCGTGAATACGGGATCTAACGAGTGGAACTACCAGGTATACCAACTTGCCAATGCTGTGGCAGAAGTTATGCCGGGCGTAGATGTAACCGTAAACCAGGATGCAGCCCCTGACAAGCGCTCCTACAGAGTAAACTTTGATCTTTTTGCGCAGTTGGCTCCTAACCACGTGCCACAATATACCTTATTCCAGGCAATACAAGAGCTGCACGACGGCCTGGCTGCCATGGAGTTTAAAGACGGTGACTTCCGTAACTCATTGCTGATGCGCCTAATGGTGTTAAACAGCCTGCAAGAAAACGGTAAACTGAACGAGCAACTGCAATGGCAACGCAATAAATCCGCTGTATCCGAAGCAGAACTAGAAACCGCTTAAGTATAACTACCACATGATATTCACAGAAACAAAACTTAAGGGAGCCTTTATCATTGATGTGAAGCGCCTGGAGGATGAGCGAGGCTTTTTTGGCCGCTCTTTTTGCCAGAACGAGTTCGAGGCGCATGGCCTGAGCAAAGATGTAAGGCAAACGAACGTATCATATAACAAGAAGAAAGGTACCCTGCGCGGCATGCACATGCAGTTGGCCCCAAACGAGGAGTCGAAATTGGTGCGCTGTACGCGAGGTGCCATCTACGATGTGATCATTGACATGCGCCCGGATTCCGAGACGTATAAGCAATGGATTGGCGTAGAGCTGACCGCCGATAACTACCGCATGCTGTTTGTGCCGGAAGGGTTTGCGCACGGATTCATCACGCTGGAGGATAATACCGATGTAACTTACCAAGTAACAGAGTTTTACACTCCGGGTGCAGAACGCGGCATCCGCTGGAACGACCCAGCCTTTAACATTGAATGGCCAATTGAGCCGGTTGTGATCTCAGAAAAAGACCAGGCGCACCCTGACTTTGAGGAGACGCAGGAACAAGCAAAAGGAAAGCTGCTGGTCTAGTACCGGCAGCTTTTGCCTGTTAAAACTTAAATTTATACTTCAAGATGATAATAGTAGATACCGCTCTGGCAAAACGCCATGCCGAAGGCAACCCGATTCGTGTGGCCATGGTTGGAGCCGGATTTATGGGCCGAGGCATTGCCCTGCAAATTAGTAAATACACCCAAGGGATGGAGCTGGTAGCCATCGCTAACCGTACCCTCGATAAAGCCAGACAAGCCTATACAGAGGCCGAGATAAATACCATTGCTGAAGTTAGCTCACTTCCCGAGCTAGAGGAGAATATCCGCCAGGGCAAGTATAGCATCACCGAAGATGCCATGTTGCTTTGCGAAGCCGAAGGCATTGATGCCATCATTGAGGTGACCGGAGCAGTAGAGTTTGGCACAAACGTGGCTATGCGCGCCATTCAAAATGGCAAGCACATCATTATGATGAACGCGGAGGTAGATGGCACCGTTGGCCCGATCCTTAAAGTATACGCAGACAAGGCGGGCGTTGTGTTTACCAACGCCGATGGCGACCAGCCGGGCGTGACCATGAACCTGTTCCGTTTTGTAAAGGGCCTTGGCGTGAAGCCAGTGCTTTGCGGAAACATCAAGGGCTTACACGACCCATACCGTAACCCGACCACGCAAGAGGGCTTTGCAAAGAAATGGGGCCAGCAGCCATCTATGGTGACATCGTTTGCCGATGGTAGCAAGATATCTTTTGAGCAAGCCATTATTGCCAACGGCACAGGCATGCGCGTAGCTAAGCGCGGCATGCATGGCCCTACAGTTTTGGGCGGAACAACCTTGAAGGAATGCGTACAGGATTTATACCCACTCGAGGACTTGATGGAAGGACCGGGCATCGTGGATTACGTTGTAGGCGCAGAGCCAGGGCCAGGCGTTTTTGTACTTGGCACGCACGATAACCCGCTGCAGCAGCATTACCTCAACCTTTATAAGCTAGGAGAGGGGCCGCTATACTTATTCTATACACCGTACCACCTGTGCCATTTTGAAGTGCCAAACACCGTGGCCCGTGCCGTATTGTTTAACGATGCTGCACTCACGCCAATGGGTGCACCACAGGTATCGGTAGTTTCTGCTGCTAAAATTGATCTGAAAGCTGGCGAGGTACTGGATGGCATTGGCCACTACATGACCTACGGCCTTTGCGAAAATGCAGACATTACCGCTGCACAGAGACTGTTGCCAATAGGCATTGCAGAGGGTTGTGTCTTGAAGCGCGACATCCCTAAAGACCAAGTATTAACGTATGATGATGTGGTTCTGCCGGAAGGACGATTGGTAGACAAATTGCTGGAGCAACAGGCTGCATACTTTGCTGCCACCGAAAGCGCTGAGCGTGATAGGGTTTTACAAGATCTATCTAAAGCAGAAGCTTCACTGTAACCAACGATTATTAAGCCTTTAAAGTATGCTTAGAGTGCCGCTCCCTGTAGTGCCGCCTGTAATTCAATAGCAAGTAGCCATCAGAAAGGGTTGCAATTCTAACGTTGAGGGTTGTCATACTTATAAAATACATTTAGTCCGCGCATTGTATTCCACCGGAAAGCGATGCGCGGCTTTTTTAAATGAAAGCATCAGAAAATATTGTGGGGCTTATACCTGCGGCAGGGCTTGGTTCGCGGCTTTCACCGATTCCGTGCAGCAAAGAGTTGCTACCAATTGGGTTTCAGGTGCATCCGGAGCATGGCGAGGATCATCCAAAGGTAGTGTCGCAGTACTTACTGGAGCACATGCGCCGTGGCGGGGCTAGCCAGGTTTACGTTATACTTCGAAAGGGTAAATGGGATATCCCCGACTATTTTGGAGATGGCAGCCAACTTAACCTCCACTTGGCATACTTGCTTATGCAACGCCCTCATGGTTGCCCCTACTCTATAGATCAGGCCTATGCTTTTGTAAAACAAAGCCGGGTACTGTTTGGCTTCCCGAATATCCTTTTTGAACCCGGAAATGCTTTCGAGCAGCTGCTGCATAAGCAGAAAACCACAGCAGCTGACGTGGTGCTAGGCTGCTTTAAAGTATCATCTCCTCACAAATGGGATATGGTTAAATTACAGGCTGGAGGCATCGTTAAAAGCATACACCATAAACCCGAGCATTCCGATCTAGCCTATGCCTGGGCCATTGCCTGCTGGGGGCCACGCTTTACCGACTTCATGCACACGTACCTGCAACAACAAGAGGTACGCCTACAGTCCTCCGGTGCAGAGCTAAGTATAGGGGAGGTGGTGCAGGCAGCCCTGAACAGCGGTTTGTTGGTGCAAAGCGTATGCTTTGCTAACGGCAACTGTCTTGATGTTGGGACTCCTAAAGACTTTCGGAAAGCTATTAAAATTTTATCCTGACCTCAAAACCCCTATGCGCATACTTCTCATACATAACTACTACAAACAGGCCGGCGGCGAGGATACCGTATTCCATCAGGAAGCAAAGCTGCTTCAGGCCCATGGCCATACTGTTGAACTGTTCACATTCTCGAACAACGATGTGGTAAGTATAACTCAAAAGCTGGAGGCGGCACTTGGTGTAGTGTATAACTGGCGCAGCGCAAACCTTATCAGCAGGAAAATTGAGTCTTTTCAGCCAGATGTTGTACACGTGCATAACTTTTTCCCCTTAGTGTCTCCGGCAGTATTTGAGGTATGCCACAAGTATAAAGTACCTGTAATGATGACTCTGCATAATTACAGGCTGATTTGCCCAAGTGCCGTGATGCACTACCATGGCAAGGTGCAACTGCACAATATGCATAAGGTGTTTCCCATCAAAGCCATTGCGCAGGGGATATACCGTGGATCAAAAATAGAAACAGCCTCTGTAGTACTCAGCACTGGTATCCACAAGTTGCTGGGCACGTGGCGCAACAAGGTCAGCCGCTTTATTGTGCTTACTCCGGGGGCAGCCGAGTTGTTTTACAATTCATCGCTTAGCCCAAAAAAGGGGCAATTAGCCATAAAGCCTAACTTTACAGCCGACCCAGGGTTAGGGCTTGTAGAGCGTGAGGGCTACTTTATCTATCTAGGCAGACTGACAGAGGAAAAAGGCATCAGGACATTGTTAAAGGCGCATACGCAACATGCTTTTCCGCTCAAAATTATTGGAACCGGCCCTTTAGAAAAAGAAGTACAGGAATACGCAGCTCACAACGCAGCAGTCGAGTTTCTTGGTTTTAGAAAAAGGGAAGAGGCCATGCAGTGGCTAAAAAGCGCAAGCGCGCTCATTTTTCCGTCGGAGTGGCTGGAAACCTTTGGCATGACGGCTGTAGAAGCTTTTGCTACAGGCACTCCCGTAATTGCTGCCAAAATAGGGGGCGGGGCACACTTGGTGCAGCACCAGGTAAATGGCATGCATTATGCCCCCGGTGACAGCCAGCAGCTGGCAGAATGCGTGAAAATGCTGCAAAATCAACCTGCTTTGATCAGGAAAATGGGGCAAAGTGCGCGCGCTTCTTATGAGCAGCTTTATACGCCGGAGGTTAATTACAAGCAGCTGATTCAAATATATAAACAAGCGATGCGCATAAAAGAAGAACCTGCTCCCGCAAAAAGCATTGCAGAAGCAGGTTTATAAGATGCGTTAGTGGCAACAGCGGTTAAATCAGGCTACTTCTGCACGTTTAGCCGCTGTGCTTTTTTTCATATCTTCAAGTATAGCCACCACCTTTTCGGTTTCGACCAGCAGATGCTCGCGCTGTCCTTGTCCGGCATCGCGTACACGCTTGTTGCCCTTGCAGATAATATATTCGTAGTCCAGGTCTATTTTGGTAGCAATGTCATAGAATGGCTCAATTACGAAACCTTCATTAAAAATCTCCACCATTTTTGTGCCTGGCTTGCAGAAAAACATACTTATCAGGCCTGCACCAGTAGCACCAAGCACAACTTTGGCTTTTGAGAAAAGCTTTATTTTTTCTTTTATACTTAGATGGCTCGATACGATAGTTTTAAAGCCATACGGCTTCAGTTTCTCGAGCAGCTCTTTTTCGTTTAGTACATTGCGGATTTTAGAATCGGAACGGCTGATGTACAAGTATGGCGATTCCGGAGTAATCAGTTCGGATTCTTCTTCAGCATAAGGCAAGAACGACTCCTGGATAAAGTCGCAGAGCCATTTAGGGATTAACGTATGATTTCCGCGCGGAGCCGTAGAAGCTATTATGCAATCGGCAGCAATGTGTGCGTGTGTATCGCCCGTAATGATTTTCGCCGCCGGAATACCCATTAACTCCAACGTTTCGGTCTGGAAACTATAGCGCAGGCTAGGCACGTAAAACCAATCTACTTTATCGTAAAGGCCACTTTTGCGCAGCAAATGCAGGCGAGGGAGCACATCGATAAACCAGTGGCCAATGTTATTGATGCCAGCACCACCTGTAAGCATCGAAAAAACCGTTCCACTCAACTTAGTAGGTGTTGTAAAGTAGCGCTGCTCAAAAATATTATTAAGGTTTGGTTCGGCCACCTTGCCTCTAGTCAGGCTCAGCGACACGTTTTCAACCAGCCGGTTATACTGCGATACCACAGCTACACTGCTCTCATTGTCGGTGAATATGCGCCCGTTCGGCACTTCTACCACCATGTAGTCTGTCTGTACTTTCTTTTTAGGTTTCCAATACTCAGAGCAAGCCTCATACAAGTCGTCTGAGATATTTAAATCTGTGATATGGGACGGATAGATCGGGTGAATTTTAACTTCGCGCTCATTATTGGCAGTTGGCAGATCAAGGTTTATGCGACAGACATCTCCAGGCCTATATTGCGTGTTATAGGGCACGATTCTTCCTAAAATCTTCTTCAACCTTTTTGTCCCCTTTGTATAGTAAGCCTTCATTATGATGGGTTTTAGGTTATTTAGCGTGTATGGCAGCTCTAGCTGCTAATTGGTTTCTTTAAAATTAACGAGGAGTTTTTCCTCTTTTTTTTCGGGTGTAGCCTGCAGTTGTGCCACGGTGGTGTGCCTGGCTACCAAACTAGCCGCAACTTTTACGGCCACCTCGTTCCAATGGGCATCATCTACAGGGTAAAGTGGTACTCTTTTTTGCTGGTACAAGGCCCTGAAAGTGGGCTGCAGGTCTACGTACGCTACTCCGCGCCGCTCTAGTTGCGCTAACAAACGAGGTAAAAACGTGGCTTGTTTTTGCGAGGGTAGCAGTTGGTAATAAATATTCTCTTTGTTAGGGATTGGTAAGAAAACGAATTCTATCCCGCGCTCCTGAAGCACATTGCGGTATCCTTCAAGCACATCGGCGATTCTTGTTATCTCTTCATCACTGAACTCACGGTTAGCATACTCACCCTCCATAAAGAATTCGTTGTTATAGCTGATGTATTCTCTTTTTCCCAGGCTCCGTTCCAGGTCAGCCAAGGTGCGGTGGTAAAGGCCAAGCTTGGAAATACGGTCGGCAGTTACAGCCAGTGAGGTAAGAAAAGAAGAGGAACTGATGAGATTCCCGGTGAAGTCGCGCAACTCAGAGTTAATCCCGTTTTCGCCTATGGCAGGCAGCTCGGGAATGCGGCGCTCAATGCTTGATACAATTACAAGTTTAGGCGGAGTCTCTTCAAAACGATCTGTTGCCAAAAAGCGGTTCACGGTTGCGGGTGCAAAAGAGTACACATCGCGGTGCAAGTGTTGCTCCAGCACAGCGGCCAGCGTTTCGTCCTGAGAGAGCTTGGCGCCCGTTATATTAGAGTCCCCTATCAGCAGCACATCATTCTTTGTATCGCGGTTGCGATAGCCATAAGCATCGGTATACCATTCTACCTTGCGCTTCTGGGCATACGGTGTTCGGGGTGCCAGTTCGCCTTCTTCCACCATCTGCATGTGTATGTTGGGGTAAAACGGGCCCGACATAATACGCATGCTGTTCACCGAAATTGTCTCCCAAATGCGGAAGGTGAAGTAGTTCATGGGCAGTACAAACACCTCAATCAGAGGCCAAAGTATAAACGGCAGCGCCAGAAGGGCGAGCTTTGCAAGCAACCGTTTTACACCTTTGTTTTGTATTGATTTTGTCATACTTTCTTAAAACTGAAAATAGATAAACTCCTGGTGCCCAAATTGCCCAAACAGCAGCACAGCGATAATCGCCGCATAGTATACGCCCCATCGCACCCAGGCCGGCCGTTGCATGATCAGTTGTGATACACTACCATTGCGTTGTATTAGATGTACGGTTTCCATGATGGCAATGGCTAAAATAGAAACGGCAAATATTTTAAAACCTTGATCCATGAATATGGCGTGGCTCCAGTCGAGGGCCGTTAGCTGGCCAGGATTTGTGATTACAGACGCGCTTTGGGCTATTATATAAAACGCATCTGTGATATTGTTAGCCCTAAAGAATATCCAAGAAAAGCATACCAGGAAAAACACTGTTAAAACTTGAACCCACTTATAAAGGAGCGGGCGTTGTGCTAGTCCGGCGCGTTGTGCAAGCGCGTTGCGCTGCTCAGCCGTAAGTATGGCAAACACCAAGTAAAACCCGTGTAGGGCACCCCAAACAATAAAAGTCCAGTTGGCACCATGCCATAGGCCACTTACTAAAAAGGTAATAAACAGATTATAATACCATCGCCACTTAACCACCCGGTTCCCGCCTAGCGGAATGTAAAGGTAATCGCGGAACCAGGTTGACAGAGAAATGTGCCAGCGGTTCCAGAACTCAGAAATGCTTTTAGAGAAGTATGGACTCCGAAAGTTCTCCATTAAGTTAAAGCCCATAACCTGTGCAGCACCAATGGCAATGTCAGAATAGCCTGAAAAATCGCAGTAGATCTGGAAGGCGAAGAAGACTGTGGCAATGATATGGGAGATGCCTTCATATTCCGTAGGGTTGTTGTAAACGGAGTTGACCATCATGGCCAGGTTATCGGCAATCACTATCTTCTTAAAGAAACCCCAAGCCATTCGTCGTAAACCTGCCACCACGCGCTCATACTTGAACTCATGGCTTTGGTGCAGTTGCCCGAGCAAGTTGCCGGCGCGCTCTATGGGGCCAGCCACCAGTTGCGGAAAAAAGGAAACGAAAAGCGCGAAAACCCCTAGGTGCCGTTCCGGCTTAATGCGGCCATTGTAGACATCTATACTATAACTCATCGTCTGGAAAGTATAGAAGGAGATGCCCATTGGCAGTAGCAGTTCAAAGGCTGGCATGGCGTAAGGCACATCCAGGGCTGTGGCCAGGTCGCGAGCACTATCGTTGAAGAAGTTATAGTATTTAAAAAGAAGCAGCACACCTAAGTTTGCCATGAGGCTGAGATAGAGCCAGGGTTTGCGCCGCGACTTATCCTCGTCGGGGTAGCGCCCCATCATGCGTCCGCAAGTATAATCTATCACTGTAGAAGCTACCAGTATAAGCGTATAGGCAGGCTTCCAGGACATGTAAAAGTAGTAGCTGGCAAGCAGCAATATTATCCAGCGCCGGTTAAAGGGCGTTAAGAAGTATAGCGTAACAACTACCGGAAAGAATATGAAAAATTCAGTAGAGTTGAAAAGCATAAAAACAATCGTTAAAGGGTGTACTATGTTCCAATCTGCAGCAGGTATCGTTATGCTTCGGGTGTAAGTTGGACTTCAGCTACATTAGTGAAAATCCGGGTCAGTTCTTTTATTATATAGAAGTTGTACTAAAAGGTTGTGATGTATACCATATATTTTTTCTGCTAGATATATATTTTTAAGTATAGCAAGTTGGTGAGAAGCGTCTTAGCGGCTGTCTACGTTGTTATAACACAGTAGTTCAATATTATAGTACTATTTAAGTGTACTTTTCGTAGTTAGCCATCATTAATTTGGGCAACCAAGGAATCGAATTAACGTTATATAGGGAGCCTATTCAAAAGCTAGAACTCTATTCGATTCATTTCTATGCCCTTACACTTTCTACTGCGCCAGCTGCTTCTTATAGCATTATTAGCGCTGTGCCTAAAAGCGGTGTCTGCTCCGTTATCTGAAAACAAATCTGCCCCCGCGGTTGCATTGGCAGCGCCTCAAGTAGAGGCCAGGTCATCGCTGGTTGGGGCAATAACCTTATCTTGGGCCCCTGTATCTGGTGCTACCGGCTATGTGCTGGAGAAATCAAACACAGGCGAAGCCGGAAGCTTTACTGTGCTGCAAACGCTGGACGGGGCGGCCAGAACATACAGGCATACAGGTTTATACTATAGCCAAAAAGTATACTACCGCATCAAAGCCATATCCGGGAGCGAAACATCAACTTACAGCAGCACCGCATCCGCCACCACCCATGCCGAAAGCAAGGTGTTTAACATTATGCCCTTAGGCGATTCCAATACCGAGGGGGGGAGCAATGACGTTCCAGCCAATCAGAAAGCAGCTTACCGGTCACGGTTAGCGAAGTTGCTAGACGCATCAGAATCTAATGGGTATTATAATTATGTGGGCGATGAGAAAACAGGAAGCGATTTGCTGAAGGATGTAGACCATGCCGGTTATGGCGCCGCCCGAACGCAGGACTTGCTGGAGTTATTAAAGAATGGTTCTTATGTACGCTGGTTCGATGGACAGCGCATGGGCCTTAGCTATACGGCCAAGTACCTGGAAGTATTTACTCCTGATGTAATCCTGCTGCATATCGGCACCAATGACATAAGCAACGAGGGTGTAGATAATTCGCAGAGCGCAGTAGATAACGTAGAGAAGATACTTAACGAAATAGACACCTACGAGCAGAGCTCCGGGCGCGAGGTTACGGTTATACTTGCCAAGATCATTAAAAGTGTGTGCACAAGTGGTTTTTGCTACAAAGGCTCGGAGCGCAGTAAAAACGATGTGATAGACATTTACAATACTAAGTTGCAGGCCTTAGCGGGCAAGCGCATCGGCAACGGCGACAGGCTGGAACTGGTAGACATGGCTGATGCCGGCATGGTGTACGACTTTACGTCGAATGGCGGCGATATGGCCGACCCGCTTCACCCGGCCCAGCAAGGCTACGATAAAATGGCAGGAGTATGGTTTAATGCACTGGAACGCCTGCTAAACGTGCGCCCGCAAACACCACCAGACACACAAGCTCCTGAAACAACTATCGCTTCCAAACCAGCAGCAATCACTAACAGCAAAACAGCAAGCTTTACGTTTACAAGCAACGAGAGCGGTGTAACTTTTCAGATAAGCCTGGATGGTGCCGCTTTTACAAATGCAGCCACGCCTTATTCAGTAAACAACCTTTCGGATGGAGAGCACACGCTTCGCGTGCGCGCCATGGATGCGGCGGGCAATATAGATGAAACACCCGCTTCGCATACATGGTTGGTCGATACCCAGGCACCGGCAGCACCGGTTATTTCGTCACCGGCGCAAAATGCACTGCTCAATAACAATAAGCCAAGTATAAACGGAACCGCAGAAGCTGAGAGTATTATATCATTATTTGCCAATGGGCAACAGTTAGGAACTACAGCCGCTGGCACAGACGGTAAGTGGAGCTTTACCCCAACCACAGCACTAGCCGATGGCACACAGCAACTTGCAGCGAAAGCCGCAGATGCGGCTGGCAACAGCAGCCTAGCTAGCAGTGTTCGAAGCTTCACAGTTGATACCAAAGCACCTGAAACAACAATTGCCGACAAACCCGAGCAGGTAACCAAAACAAATAAAGCCACATTTAGCTTCAGCAGTAACAAAAGCGGGGTAACTTATGAGGCAAGTATAGATGGGGCTGCGTTTACAACTGTTGCAAACCCCCATACTTTAACGGGGCTCTCGGAAGGCGAGCACACCTTGCAGGTACGCGCCACCGATGCCGCCGGAAATACTGATGCCACGCCTGCCATTTACACTTGGTCTGTTGACACAAAAGCACCTATTGCACCAGTAATTTTGCGTGTTTCCGAAGATAGAGGTCCGGTAACCGATGATGCGATAACTTCTGACAATACCCTCTCGCTGTCTGGCGAGGCTGAGGCAGGTGCTACGGTTTTAGTTTTGAAAGACGGCCAAGCAATTGGCGACACAAAAGCCAATGCAGCAGGAAAGTGGACATTAAGTCATGAAAATACAGCGTTGGCTGCAGGCACTTACATGTTTACAGCCACTGCTACCGATGCCGCTGGCAACGCCAGTGTGTTAAGCAAGGAGTTCGAAGTGCAAGTAGAACTCACAGCTCCGGTGGCAACTATAACTTCTACAGCTGCTTCACCGGTGAAAGATGCGTTTGCCATCCGAATTGCCTTCAACGAAGATGTTTATGGCCTGGCAGCCGCTGACATAGTAGTGAGCAACGGAACACTTTCAAACTTCGCGGCATCAGGCAAAGCAACCTATTCAGCCAATGTGCAGCCTGCCACAGATGGTAGAGTAACGGTTGTACTGCCAGGCGGTAAAGCTATGGATATTGCCGGTAATGTAAATGAAGCATCTAACTCACTGGAGGTAATGTATGATGGCACGCGCCCGCATCTGGCAATAAGCTCTGAAGCTGCGGTAATGGTAAACCAGCCATTTACAGTAACATTCACCTTTGATGAGCCGGTTACAGATTTTGCCCTTACGGATATCAGTGTTACAAACGGTGCTGCAGGCGATTTTAAAGCTTTAAGCCCTTCCGCTTACACTGCTTTAATTACGCCGCAGGCTGATGGTGAAGTAAGTATAACTGTGGCAGCAAACAAAGCCACCGATACTGCCGGAAACGGAAACTTGGCCGCCACTGCCCTAAAGAGAACGTTTGATGCGAAACAACCGACAGTAGTGTTGAGCACAACTGCTACTAGTCCGCTTAATGCAGCCTTTACCATACGTGTGGCTTTTAGCGAATCAGTTACTGGATTTGATGCCACGGATATTACAGTTGTAAACGGAGCAGCTTCTAGCCTACAAAAATTAGCCGACGACGCGTATACCGTTCGCATAACACCGCAGGCAGCCGGTGAGGTAAGGGTAACCGTGGGCGCTGGCGCAGCCAAAGATATGGCTGCAAACGATAACCTAACCTCCAACACACTAGCTGTAATCTATGATGCAGACAGCCCGGCCGCCACGCTGAGCACAACTGCGCCAACCCTGACAAACGCTTCTTTCATTGTGAGATTAACCCTTACAGAAGCGGTTACAGGCCTGGGAATTAATGATTTTGTGCTTGTAAATGCTTCGGCATCTGATCTGGATAAAGTTTCGGAACTGGAGTATACTATGCTAGTAAAACCAGTTGGAGATGGAAAAGTGAGTATAGCGCTGCCTGCAGATAAAGTGCAGGATGCCGCCACAAATGGCAATATGGCCTCAAACGTGTTGGAACTAATGTATGATGCCACGGCACCTGCTGGCTATACCCTAGGTTTCGGGACAGAGGTAGTGGATTATGCAAATCAAGCTAGTGTGCCAGTTAAAGTGAGCGGAGCAGAAGTAGGTGCCACGTATGTGTACTCTGTCAGCAGTAACAAAGGCGGTAGTGCAGTTACTGGCACAGCTTCGGTTACTGCGGTTAACTTTAATCTGCCAAACCTGGATCTTCGCGGTTTAAACGATGGGGAACTTACTATAACATTTTATCTGGTAGACCAAGCCGGAAACAAGGGCACTAGCACCTCCGCTAAGGTTCTGAAACAGACCAAGAGTGTGGCTGCGGTAAGTGCTCTGCCAAGTATAAAAGTGCCTTTCAAAACAACATACGGCGAACTCGACTTACCACGCCAGGTAGAGATAACCTATACCACAGGCGAAAAGGAAAAGCTGAACATTACTTGGGTAAAAGGTGACTATAACGGCCTTGTAGCTGGTAGCTATGTGCTCGCTGGGCAGTTAGAGCTGAAGGAGGGTACGAGCAACCCAGAAAATATGGGCGCAAAAATAACCGTAGAAGTTGCCCCTAACCGGCCGCCAGTATCCATAAAATTGAGCACTGATGTTTTTCGCCCAGATATACAGCCCGAAGAGGTAATCGGTACATTCACTACCTCAGACCCTGATGATACAGAATTTACCTATGAGTTTACAGCAAGTGGCGCAGACAATAATTTGTTTGAGATCATCAACGGAAACGAGTTGCATCTTAAGTCTAACGAGGGCTTATCGGGCAAATCAGTATTCTCAATAAGCGTGCGCAGCACAGACCCATACAATAATGCGATTGAGAAAACCTTTAGCCTGACTAAATCGCTTTACAACCCGGAAAAAGAAATTAAGCTGGTAAACGCATTCTCACCGGATGGAGATGGCATAAATGATACCTGGAAAGTGCCAGAGTTGCGTTACTACAACCAAATAGAAGTAACTGTATATGACCGCTCAGGCAAGCGCGTCTTCCAGACTACCGATCCTGAGCAGGGTTGGGATGGGAAAGGCGCTGATGGCAGAATAACTGACGGCTCATACTTTTATGTGATTTCAATCAAGGATATCAGCCTGGTGCAAAAAGGTGTAGTTACAGTATTTAAATAAGACATCATGAAAAAAGCTATACTATTTGCCTGCTGTATGATGCTGATTTGGGCTGCGCAGGCTCAAAACAGAAAGTATATGGCAAATTTCTCGCAGTTCAGGCAATACTATAATCCTGCACTTACAGGCGCAGACGGATCAGCGGTGAAGAGCCTATACCGCAACCAATGGACAGGTTTTAAAGACGCCCCTAAAACAATTTTGGCAACGGCAGAGCTAGACATGGACATGCTGGGCCATAAGAAAAGTGGGTACTTCCGGGGGCAGGGGCAGCGAAGCGAGCCTCCGAAGTTTGGTGCCAAGCACGCCCTGGGTTTAACATTGCTCCACGACCAGTTTGGCCCGGCTCGGGAACTGCAGGTTGGCTTAAGTTACGGATCCGCCATAAGAATTTCTGAAGCATTGAGCCTGCGCTGGGGAACGGCGTTAACCTATACCGCACATAGCTTGGATGGAAACAGTCTGACCCTGGAAGAAGAAAATGACCCCAGGTTCAGCAATATACTGGGCCAGCAAAATCGCAGTGGCAAAGGCGACATTAACCTTGGCCTCACACTCACAAGTGAGAATTATTATATTGGCTATGCAATGAAAGATGCCACAGCGGGCAAGTTGCTTTCTACAGGCGATGATTATTTAGCAGACTTCGAAACAAGGAAGCAAATCGTAACAGCTGGTTATAGAGCCGATATCTCAAAAAATATAGGGTTTGCAATTAATGCGTTATTCCAGCACGACGGGAAGGAAAAGGCTTTACTGGAAGGGCAGGCAAAAACAATCTACAATAACATGCTTTGGGTAGGTGCGGGTTATAGAAACGACAAAGCCTATCATGTAAGTGCTGGCTTACAACTCGACAGGTTTGCTGTGGGTTATACGTACGAAACCTCCTCACAAGGTTCTGAATCAATTAACAAAGCCACTAACGAGATCACGCTTGGTTATTTGCTGCAACGAGGTAAGTCAGATCATCAGCAAAAACCTACTAAAATCTGGTAACAATTACCTGCAGGCTTCGGCTTATAATTTGTATTTAACACTTAAATAAAAGCCCCTCTATTGAGGGGTTTTGTTTTTTGGAGTGAAGCATAGCTTCTAGAAGCGTTCAGTGGATTGAATAGTAATTAAAAATATTTTATTAATTCTTAAAATAGTAGTAACCGAATTATAAACATCACGTTATACAGGGCTGCATTACATACTTGCTATATAAGTTTATTATGTTATTTCGCTTCGCTCTGAATCAAACTTCAGCTACCTTGCTCGCATTGGCTCTATGCCTGTGCGCTATTATTCTGCCATATACTGTGGTAGCGCAAACAAGCCTAAGCAAACCTGAGAACCTTACAGCAAGAGCATCTTTCGTAAAGGCGATTATCGTGCGATGGCAAGCCGTAGAAGGCGCAGAGGGATATACCATAGAAAAATCTGCAACAGGCGAAGAAGATACTTTTTCGGAATTAGCAATTGTAGATGCAAGCACACTTTCTATTCGGGATGCCGGGCTGGGGCTTGATGAAGAAGCATATTATCGGGTAAAGGCAACTGCCGGAGTTGCCAATGCCGAAAGCACAAGCGGAACGGTATCCTCTCCATACAGCGCCATAGTCAGCGCCAGAACCAACCCCGACGAACTCATCAGGATAATGCCATTAGGAGACTCCAACACCGAAGGAGGTAACGGCTCTGTGTCGCCTGAAAATCGCGTTGGATACAGAAAGGAGCTGTATAGAAAACTCGTAATAGACGGAAGGCTTGACGGTTATCAGATTGATTTTGTGGGTAATGAGCAGATGGGGGAAGGCTTCGCCGATCAGTTCCTGGCCGACAACGGTTTTGAGTTGGATGTGGACCATGCAGGGTATGGAGGGGCTCGTAATCAAGATATACTTAGCTTGCTGAAAATTGGGAAATTCAATTTTTATGGACAAGGTGATTTTCGTGGGCCAGGTGACGGACCATATTTAGATAAATTTAATCCCGATGTTATATTTCTCCACATAGGGACGAATGATATAAGCAACGATGGCATAGATGACTCACAAAATGCAGTAGATAATTTGGAAATGGTTTTGAATGAGATTGATAAGTATGAGCAGTTTGCTGGTAAAGAGGTAACAGTTATACTTGCCAAGATCATTAAAAATGTATGTGCTACCAATAGCTGTTATAGAGGCGAACACTATACTAAAAACGAGGTGATAGATATTTATAACACTAAGTTACAAGCCTTAGCAAGCAAGCGCTTCGAAAATGGTGACAGGTTGGAGCTGGTAGACATGGCTGATGCCGGAATTGTTTATGATTTCGAATCGGATGGCGGAGATATGGCTGATCTTCAGCACCCAGCACAGCAAGGCTACGATAAAATGGCGGGAGTGTGGTCTAATTCGATTTCTCCGATACTTAGTGCGGCTGCCGCACCGCTTCCTGTAGAACTCATGCATTTTGGGGCGGCTGCAACCAACAACGAAATAATTCTTACCTGGAGCACAGCCTCAGAAGAGAATAACCGTCACTTTGAATTGCAGCGCATGCACGAAGGCATCGATTTTACAACAATTGGCACCGTAGCCGGGGCGGGTAATAGCCTGCATAAGCTAAATTATACATACCATGATAATACTGCGCCGGCTGGCAAGCTATTGTATCGCCTAAGGCAAGTAGACTTGGACGGCACGTTCACCTACTCAAAAATAGTGTCTGTGACCTATGCGCCAACACTGCAAAAAGAGGCACAAGTATACCCTAACCCAACCAATAAGCCCGGACAGGTACACCTGCTAGCATTCGGCTACGTAGCTGAAACTCCTGTAACTATCAGGCTCTTCAGCGCGATAGGCGCACTTATGTATTCCCAAAGTGTATTACCTGCCCAATCGGGAGAAGTAAGAACAACCTTGCCTATCACTGTGGATTTACCAGTTGGGCTTTATGTGCTTAAAATCAATTCAAGCAGCAAAGCCGAAACTCTTAAACTTATCTTAAAATAGCTTTCGCAAAGTATAAATCTGTCTGATTAAACTTAGCTATATAATTGGCGTACTATACTCTATAAAGGTGAGGTGGTGCCTTGCCTGAGACATAATTATGTAGCTTTTGTTGTTTGCAGTTATTGCATCCTACTGCTTTATCGTGTGCTCTGGCTCCAGTTCAGGGCGTGTTTTCCCGACAGATTTAATTAAATGACATATCTATACCTTTTACGCCAATTTTCTGCTGGCAAAACCTTTTTAAAAGCCACCTCCTGGTTTGTATTAGCGTTGGTTACCAGCTTCTTATCTCCTTTTGCAGTATTTGCGCAGTCTGGCTGCCCTGATGGGCTAGTGCATTACTTTGGGTTAGACGAAACAAGCTCTGGCTCTTACTCCGATTACGCTTCTCCGTCTGTGGCCACTTGTACCGATTGCCCTGCAGCCAGCACTGGCTTGTTTAATGGTGCGCAGCGTTTCTCAGGAAGTAAAAACGGATTGACACTAACAGATATCGAAAAATTTGAGTGGGGCCCTAACAGCAACTTTACCATGGAGCTGTGGATGAAGGCAAGCGGTACGTCATCGGACAACCAGGTTTTTATTGGCCGCGATGCCAAAGATTCCGAGATGATGTGGTGGTTAGGCATGAGCGCATCAGGAAAGCCCCGCTTTGAGCTCTACGACAGAGACCGCACCGGCTTTGGAATTGTAGGCGAGGACATTAAAATAAACGATGACCGATGGCACCATATAGTGGTTGTGCGCGATGGCCGCCTGCGCGTTAACAAATTATATGTGGATGGCTATTCTGTAGGTTCTTATCAGTTTGACTATACTGCCAGCTTTGAAAGCAGCTCACCCATTAATATAGGCTTCCTGGATCTTAACAAAGGTTTTGGCTACACAGGCCAGTTAGACGAGCTTATGGTGTACAACCGAGCCTTATCTGAGACCGAAGTACGCGCACGTTTCAACAATGGGGCTGGCAGTTACTGCGGCCCACAACAGGTAAAGCCCATGATAATGTCGGAGGCAGTGACACACGGCGTTGTAGACCAGAAGTATACTTACGATGTGCAGGCAGTGGGCAATCCTGCACCTGTATTTGCATTGGCTGATGCTCCCTCTGGCATGCAGCTTGACAGCAAGACAGGGCAGATAACCTGGACACCGACGGCAGAAGGCAATTACAAAGTGATTGTTACAGCTACTAACAGCTCCGGCTCCGACAGGCAGGAGTTTACTGTTGCAGTAAAAAAAGGCATTGGTGAGAAAACAGGTATGATTCACCATTGGATGCTCCATGAAATAAATGGATCACGGTACCGCGATTTTTATACGCCCTACGATGCAACCTGCTCTCAGGAGGCCAGGCCAAAACCTGTGAATGGCGTTGTGTCAGGGGGGCAGGAGTTTGATGGTCAGGATGATGGCTTAAACGTAGAAGAGAGCTATAACTTTGATTGGGAGGCTAACGAGACGTTCACAATAGAGGTATGGTTACGCACCAACGGCAGCACCTCAGGCAACCGGGTACTGATTGGGCGCGATGCCAAAGACTCTGAGGCGCATTGGTGGGTAGGCCTGGATGGCGAGGGCCGGGCCGGGTTTCAGCTGCTGGATCTCGAGTGGCAGGGCATATTTGTAGGCGGTGCCGGCGCAAAGCTAAATGATAATGTATGGCACCAAGTAGTGGCTGTTAGAAATGGCAAATCAGGCCTGACTGAACTTTACGTGGATGGCGCGAAGGTAGCTAGTGGTAGCCACACGTACACACATGGTTTTGCCAGTCGTTCCGCGGTAAATATAGGATACCTCAATGATGGCAATGGTTACCACTATGAAGGCATTTTGGATGAGGTAAAACTGTTTGGGCGCGCGCTTACCGCTGATGAAATTGAGGAACGCTACTCCAGCGTGTTTGATGCCATCACGGAATTAGTGCGGTTTGAAGGCCAGTACATTGGAGGTTCCATTCAGCTAACCTGGGAAACAGCCGCAGAAGCTAACCTTTCGCATTTCGTTGTAGAGCGTTCCGAAGACATGGAAGCCTTTGAGCCTTTAGGTGAGGTAAAAGCCAACGGAAATAGTAATACAGCCATTATCTATAATTTTAATGATATAGCTCCCCTTCAGACCAAAAATTACTACAGGCTAAAAATAATGAAGGAAGATGGCAAGTATACTTACTCTAAAATCATAATGATTGAGTTTGGGGGGCCTACCGCTACTTTTTTTAAGATTTATCCCAACCCTATAGAGCAGGGCGAGGTAACTGCCGAGCTGTCTAATTTGCCATCCGGAGAGGTGGTGCAGTTTTATGTGGCAGACCTGCGCGGCAAGCGCTTGGTCCAGGAACAAATGCAGGTAGATGATTTTGGCCAGCTACAAATTATAGTGCCTATAACAGAGGTTTACCGCCCGGGCATGTATACTTTAACTGTAATATCGAGCAAACGCATTATAAGTCGAAAACTAATTGTAAGACGCTAAAATACGTGCTGTATATACAATCTTTAATTTCTATTTCTATACATAGAACTATAGCACTATTTGCTCGTACAAAAAGCAAACCTGACAGGTTTGTATCCAAAGTTATCCTAATTCTTGCCGTGTAGAACAATGTAATCAGGATTACCTGTTGCGGTGCTTCTACACTTAATGTTAAACTATTATTACTCCTTATGAAGAAACTTTACGAAGCGTGGAGCACTCAAACTCTGCTCTTAAAGTATAAGTCTGCTTACCTGTTATTCTCAAAATCAACACGGTCGGTTTTGAGCTTCCTTATACTTCTTGTCGGCCTAAGTTTATCGTCTGGCGCATGGGCGCAACCAACCGGGTTTGTAGAAGAACAGGTTGGCGATGACTGGGAAGCAGCCGTGGGCATGACTTTCTCGGCAGACGGCGAGCGAATGTATGTCTGGGAAAAGGCAGGAAAGGTGTGGATTGTTGAGAATGGTAAAAGGTTGGCCGACCCGTTGATAGATATTTCTGAAGAAGTAGGAAACTGGGGCGACCACGGCCTCTTGGGATTTACCCTAGACCCTAACTTCAAGAGTAATGGCAACTTTTACCTGTTGTATGTAGTAGACCGCCACCATCTCATGAACTACGGAAAAGGCAGCTATAACTCTAAATCCGATGATTATAACTCTGCAACCATAGGGCGTGTCACGCGCTACACAGCAAAATCCAGCGATGGCCGACGCACCGCCGATTTGGCCAGCCGTAAGATTCTGCTCGGGGATAAGCCATCAAACGGCATCCCTATACTTTATATATCACATGGAGTAGGCTCGTTGGTTTTTGGGGAGGATGGCTCCTTGCTGGTTTCATGTGGCGATGGGGCCACAGCCGGCTGGCTGGATGCAGGCTACGACCCTGCGCAACCCAACGATACCTTTGTGCCTCAGGCCCTTGCCGATGGCATTATCACTGAAAAGCAAAACATAGGAGCCTTCCGGTCACAGCAGCTGGAATCGCTAAACGGTAAAATTCTGCGTATTAACCCGGAAACGGGCAAAGGCATGCCAAGCAACCCGTTTTATAAGTCCTCAGACCCTGATGCAGCTATCTCAAAAGTATGGGCCCTTGGCCTGCGCAACCCGTTCCGGTTTACCTTGCGCCCTGGTAGCGGTAACAGCACTAACCCAGGCGTGCTCTATATTGGCGATGTGGGCTGGCAGGATTGGGAAGAGCTGAACGTAGCTAAAAAAGGCGGGCTTAACTTTGGCTGGCCAATTTACGAAGGCCTGGAGCAGCAGCGGTACTATTTTCATAAACAAGTGTATAACACAAGCGCGCCAAACCCTATGTTTGGCGAAGGTAACTGTGACATAGAGTACTTCCGTTACGCAGACCTGATCAAGCAGCCCGTCCGCACCGGAGATCCATACTTCTTTAATCCCTGCCGCTACGAGGAAACCATTCCTGAAAACTATTATACTTTTGCGCATGCTCGCCCGGCAATCGACTGGGTTAACGACATTATTACCCAAGATGAAAACGGAAACGATGTTGTTCCTAAAGCTATCACCCGTACGGGCACATTTAACGGAGAAGATGCTGCTGTTGTAGGTATAGGTGAGGCTGGCTCACCGGTATCTGGCAAGCCATGGTACGGGAGCTCAGCCACTGGTGGCATTTGGTACACAGGCACGGCGCTGCCCGAGGAATACCGGAATACATACTTCTTCGGCGACTATGGCGCAGGCACCATACGCAACGCGGTTTTTGACGGGAACAATGACCCGAAGGCCGTTCGCAATTTTATAGATGAGAATGCAGTGGTCGTGGCTTTTGCCACTAACCCCGCTACAGGAGAGTTATATTACATCAACTACGCCACGCAGATCAAGAAAATATCATACTATGGCGATAACCTTCCGCCAAAAGCTGTGGCTAAGGCTGATAAGCTGTATGGTAAAAGCCCGCTAACGGTTAAGTTTACCGGGAGCGAATCCTCTGACCCCGAAGGGCAGAACCTTACCTATTCCTGGAACTTCGGCGATGGGTCAGCACTAGCCACTACAGCCAATCCAACGCATACCTTTACGGGCACCGGGGTGGGTAAGGAGTATCTGGTGACGCTAACGGTGACTGATGCCGCTGGCCTATCAACCGAGGCTAAACTAACTATAACTCTGAACAATACACCACCTGTTGTTAATATCACAAGCCCTGCTGAAGGCACAAAGTATACCTTAAGCCAGAGCACAACGTATGATTTACGTGCGGATGTTACCGATGAAGAGCATAGCGGCAGTAGCCTGAGCTACGAATGGCAAACAGTGCTGCACCATAACACACACGTGCACCCAGAGCCCATTGACAGGAAAAAGGAAACCACCACTACCATTACTCCGATCGGCTGCGACAGCGAGATATACTTTTACCGCATACACTTAAAAGTAACAGATGAGGGAGGCCTTTCAGCTTCTGATTATGTAGATGTTTACCCGGATTGCAGTGGAGGCATCAAGGCAGCAGTTGCTCTGTCGTCTCCGGCAAATAATGCTTCCTTCGAGGTAGGCGCAGCCATACCCTTAAAGGTAACCTTTGCCGATGCTGACCGTGGCTGGGCTAAGGTAGAATACTTCAGAGGAACTACATTGATTGGAGAAGCCACCTCAAGTCCGTTTAGCTATACTTGGAATGGCGCAACAGCCGGAACCTACAGTATAACTGCCAAGGCTACGGATGCGGGTGGTCATAGTGTAACTTCTGAAGCCATTAATATCTCGGTGGGAGGTAATAAGCAAGGGGAGCTTACGGATTGCCTTCCGGGTGTGGCACACTACTTTGGTTTCGACAAGGCTGAAGTCCAGGCGTTTGAAGACTATGCCTCAGCTACAGTAGCTGAGTGTACAGACTGCCCTGTGTCTACAACAGGCAAGTTCCACAACGCGCTTAAGTTTGCAGCCGGTACTAAAGTAGACATCACTGATGGCACCAAGTTTAACTGGAGCGAGAACGCTGATTTTACTATCTCTCTTTGGATGAAAACAGAGGCGAAGCAATCAGGCAACTCTGTGCTGATCGGGCGTGATGCTAAGGATTCGGAAGTACATTGGTGGGTAGGCCTTAACGAGAATGCCCAAGCCATGTTCATGTTAAAAGATACTGAGCACATTGGTATTTACGTTGGCGGCAATGGGCCATCTCTAAACGATGGAAACTGGCACAAAATAGTGGCTGTACGCGATGGTACTAACCAAAAAAGCAAGCTTTATGTAGATGGCGTTTTGCTGTCAGAAGCTGATTATTACTACGTGCGCAATTTTGAAACACCTGCGCCCATTAACATTGGCTACATGAACCGCGATGCCGGCTATCATTTTGTGGGCTTAATGGATGAGTTGAAACTATATGGCAGAGCCATCTCAGAAGAGGAGGTGGGGGCAACCTTTAATAGCGGCCAAGGCAGTTATTGTGGGCTTACGCCACTTGGTATAACAGATAACAAGACTTTCTCAGGAGTTTATGAAGTCTTCCCGAACCCAACGCAAGCAAGCCAGATTAATGTGTTCGGCTCTAAACTGGAACCTGGCGAAAAAGTGATGCTTAAACTGACAGACATGGTTGGCAAGGTTATACTTGAGCAGAAAGCAACTGCAAGCCCAGATGGCACGCTGCAGTTAACGATTCAACCTAAGAGAGCCATCACTTCAGGTTTATACAATCTGCTGCTTTCTTCCGAGGAGCGTACTTTAAACCGCAAAGTAGTGATTGTTGAGTAAATGTACTTCAGCTGAATAAGCAATAGTAGTTGTAAATGAAAGAGGCCTGCAAAATTTGCAGGCCTCTTTGTTGTGATATGATTTAAGGAGTTATTCCTTCACAATTTTAATGCTGTCGCTGTGTCCGGCTTTGTCTGTATACTTCAGGATATAAAGACCGGTTTTAAGATCAGCCAAGTGGATAGAAACTTTATTGTTTACCAGTGTAAGCTGCTTCTCTTCATAAACCACACTGCCAGTCTGGCTAAGTACAACAAGCTGCTCCAGTTCTACTTCCTTGTCACCAAAGTCCAGGGTAACCACATCGCGGAATGGGTTCGGATAAGCTGTTGTCTGTGCGAAGAACGGATTAGAGTCTGCTACCTCAGACACATGGCTTGAAGACAAGTTCTGGAAAGAATCTCCAATTGGAGAAAGTCTGTTTCCGGCAATCGGAGCCTCTTTGGCACCACTTGGCAACTGCCATGCTACGGCTACGTTGTCACCGCCGCCACCTTGCAGGTGAAGTGCTTCGATGTAGTAACGCTTGCCGGCTTCAAGCGTGATTTTTGCAGACTGCTGTGAGCTATGCTTTGTCCATTCGCGGCTGTAAGTCCAGTCAGCTACATGAGCAATCTTCTTCTTGTCATCGGCATTCTCCGATGTGCTCAGGTAAAGCTCTGCCTTGTCATCACCAGCGATCCAGAAAGTATACTGACCAGATTCAGGAGCAGTGATGTATCCACTGATACGCTGACCATAGTTGTTGGTAGAAGTAGATGGCGCCTCAAAGCTAGAAATCTCTTTTGTGCTGTTTGGCTTATTCTTAACCGGTATTGAGTTTATACTCTTACCATGTACATTTAACCACTGATCTAGCGTGATTTTGCCGGTTGCATAAACTGGCTTAGACGTAGTTGGAGGTGTAGTTGTTGCCGGAGGCGTTGTAGGTGTTGTTGTCACAGGGGCCTGGCTACCGATCGGAGAAAGTCTGTTTCCGGCAATCGGTGCCTCTTTGGCACCACTTGGTAGCTGCCATGCAACAGCCAGGTTATCTCCGCCACCTTCTTGCTTGCTTAGCGCCTCAATGTAGTAACGCTTGCCGGCTTCCAGGTTAATCTTGGCAGATTGCTGCGAGCTATGCTTTGTCCAGTCACGCGAGGCAGTCCAGCTGCTGTTGTAAGCAATTTTCTTCTTGCTGCCTTCGCTTTCAGAAGAGCTCAGGTATAGCTCAGTTTGGTCGTCACCGGCAACCCAGAAAGTATACTGTCCGGATTCAGGAGCTGTGATGTAGCCTCTGATGCGCTGGCCATAGTTATTGCCTTTGCCAGATGGTGCCTCGAAAAGTGTAACCTCAGAAGAGCTGGTTGGCTTTTGTGATACAGGTATCACAGATATACCGGAACCATGAACATTTGCCCAGAACTCGTGTGTAATTTTGCCTTCAGCTTTAACCGTTGTAGATGTAGAAGGCGTACCTGGGTTAGGAGTAGGTGTAGGTGTTGTAGCAACAGGAGCAGTTACGCCAATCGAAACAGCACCAGAAGTTTTAGTAGCACCTGCGTTATCAAACGCCTTCGCGGTCAACGAGTAAGTACCTACATTGGCATTGTTCCATGTGTAGCTGAAAGGAGCATTTGTGTCTTCGCCAAGCTTCACAGAACCCTGGTAAAATTCCACTTTGGTGATAGAGCCATCGTTATCTGTTGCATTTGCATTGATTACAATAGCGTTACCCTGTACAAAGCTCGTGTTAACTGAAGGAGACGTGATGGCCACATTTGGGGCCTGGTTAGCCGGAGCAGAACCACCTGATCCGTTAGGGCCAAGTACTACACCGTTTTTGCTAAGCTTGCTCTGCCACATGTTATACTCATCCTTCTCAGACTGCTTGTTAATTGGATTAGGAAGGAATGTGTTATTGGTGAAATCAGCGTTCTCAGCCACAGAAATATCGTTTCTGTTATTCGTATAGCCCCAGGCCACAATGCCTACCACGTTATTGTCGATGGAGTTTGCGAAGGTTGTGTTATGCTTGTAATAGTCCTTGCTCCAAAGGCCGGAAGTGTACATGCTATACTTTGAGCCGTTGTCGAAAGTGGCAGCGTTAACAGCTCTGTTATGGTGGTAGCGGATGTTGTTACCACCGGCTATACCCATTGAGTAATTACCTAGGCCAACCAGTTGGTTTTCGTAAGCTTCGATGTAAGCTGGGCAATCGTTGATGCCTGCGTCACCGTCTGTGATGATACCACCACCAGAATACTTTGTGCCATTGGCCGGTGCAGGATACGCACCCTGAATATAGTTGTTATGGATACGGATAGGGCTACCTGCCATACCACGGGTGTTGTAGATATTGATGTTATCCTCTACCAATGATTTGTCTGCCTCATTCGTAACTTGGTTCCAGGCAACTTCCGCATACTTAATAGCACCCTTGAAGTTGAACTGCACAAACTGAGAGTGCTCCTTATCGCCACCATGTACACGGCCATCGATGTTTTTAGCAATGTTGTAACGGATTTTTATACCCTCATTAGGTGTATTATCGCCTTCGTAACGCGTGCCAGCGTAAATACCGGCAGTGCTTTCCATGTAGCAATTTTCTACTACTAGGTTCTGGAAGTTGTTAACAGTTATAAAGCGGCGCGGCTTCTTGTAGTTTTTGTAAGGAGTTTGTGGATTACCGTAACCGTTTGTGTGTCGTACAGTTAGGTTAACAGAGTATCCCCAGCTTTTGATAAGGTAACCGGCACCACGGATGTTTGAGTTTTCGATAATCACTGGCTCGCTGGTTCTGATTTCTACAGCGGCTACTTCTGAGTCTTTGGATTCCCAGTTTCCTTTATAGGTACCTCCCTTTGTGATAACGAGTGGCCCGCCATAACTCTGGGCGAATACCGTAGAGGGTAGGAACACGAACAGCACGTAGGCTAAGATTTGAGCTAGTATAATTTTACCAGCCCTCTTGTTCAGGTTAGAGGTTAATGAATTCATTTACTTTGGCTAAAAGTTGAGAACTTAGATTTTTTTGCGTTTTGTCTTCTGTTAAAACTCTGACGATACCTTTGGCTTTAGCACCGTTGTCTGAGTTTTGTCTAGTCAATTCTCCACGGTTAAGTGGCGCTGTAGAGTTAAGTTGTTCATATATTGATTGTTGCAAATATAGACAGGAAAATTTTAGAAATCATAGCCTTTAGTTAAAAAATCTCTAAAAAATTATATGAGACTTGAAATTATTAAATTAAGCATTAATTGAAAATGCCCGTATGTTAACTGTTTTTCAGTGTTTTGGCTTTTTGATTCTCAATAATAAATTTTTAAATCACGTTTTATTTACATTAAATATTACTTATAAAAATTTATACTTTTCAAATTTGCAGGATATGTTATGTCTATATATAAACTTAGAATCAGAAACAGTTAGCATCAAAAAAATGCATAATTATAGATGTATATGATTATATAGATAATTAGATATTTGAAAGGCTTAAATTTGTACTTTTCAACTGTGGAATAATTCCACACATTTGAACTTAAAAAAATAAATATGCTCTCAATGCCAGGAAATGGGGTTCAAATTCCACAAAGTGTGTAGTTTATCCTGTGTTATGAGCTTAGCTGTGGACCTAATTTAATGCCGTTTTGAGATACTTTTTGCGTCCAGCGTTTAAATTCGTTATGCTCCAATTTTTTAGTAACAGAATCCGGTAAAAGGTAATTACTGTACTCAGCGGCTGCAACAAAAGTGCTGTCAAAGATATCGTTGCGCCAAGTGCGGGTCTTGCCCAAAACAGCCAAGGTGTTATGATGCATACTGTTGGCAAAAGTGTTATCGCGCTTGTAGTAATCTTTAGCCCAAATTCCGCCCGTCCAGAAATGGTAAGGCTTGCCGTTGCTAAACACAGCTGCCACAACTGCCCTGTTATGATGCATATTGATATGGTTACCCCCAGCTATACCAAGGCAATAGTTGCCAAGCCCTACAAGTTGGTTCTCGTACACTTCTACGTAAGCTGTCGCGGTTAAAGAGTCGGTGCCGGGAGAGTCTGTGAGTATTCCGCCGCCAGAGTACTCTTCCAGCTCTAAGGGGTAAGGAAAAGCGCCTTGTATGTAGTTATTATGAATGAGGATAGGGGAGTAGGGCGCTCCACGCGAGTTGTATATGTTAATGTTATCCTCAACAGCCGATGTGCCTGGCCTGTTTATCACTTGGTTCCATGAAATCTCTGCGTTAGGCACCTCGCCCCGATAGTTAAACTGCACAAACTGCACCCGCTCTTTGCCGCCGTAAATCTGCCCGTTAATATCCAGGGCCTTGTTAAACCGGATGCAAATGCTCTCAGTAGAGCTTCCGTTGCCCGTATATTCCACGCCCAGGTAAATGCCGGCTGTTTCCTGCATGTAGCAGTTCTCAACAACTACATTCCTAAAGACATCAATAGCCACAAACCGGCGAGGCTTTGCGTAATCGGCATAAGGGGTAGGCGGAAGACCATAGCCACGCGTGTTGCGTACTGTTATATCAGCTCCGTAGCCTTGGCTCCTGATCAGGAAACCGGCACCGCGCACATTAGCGTTCTCAATAACTACCGGCTCACTGGTTCTAACATCTACGGCGGCAACATCAGCATCCCTGGATTCCCAGTTACCTGTGTAGGTGCCGCCTTTTGTTATTATAATGGGCCCGCTATAGTTGGGCGACGCTGCTTTCGGAGAATTTCTAACAGTGCGGCCAAGGCTAAGTATGGCAATCGAAGTAAATAAGGCAAGTATAAAATAGAACCAGCCCTTGCTATACCGCAACATAAAGCTGCGAAAGCAAGGGCTAGCATATGATATGGCCTTAGAAAGCACAGTTATTTTAGCATATAGCCGAAAATACGACGAGCATAGCCGTTAGCCAGGTAGTATGGAATGTACGGCGGCGGACAATTTTTAAGAGTAAATCGTGTGAAATCGCGCAGGTTGCCACCTCCTTTAATATCAAACAGGTGTTTATAGAAGTTGTTAAACGATTTGCTTTGGCGGTTTTTACGCTCGCCGCTCTCCTCAGGGTAAGTATAGAGCTTTGCGTCGTAATTCACATAAAGCTCAAAACCGTTGCGCAGGGCTGTGTGCGTAAAATCGTAATCTGCCACGTAGTGCGGGAATCTGTCCTGGTCGAGCAGGCCAATTTTCTCGAATACGGCCCGTGGAATAAGCAGGCCACGGCCAGGCAATTGCGATACTTTATGAAGGCCAACCTGCTGCTCTTTGGGCAGCTCCTCCAATAAATAGCGTACCTTGTTACGTTTAAAGTCTACTATCTCACCTCCAAAGGCAGGCTCTCGCGTGCCGGCATCCATCTCCAGTGCACCGATTACAGCAGCAGGCTTCTTAGCCATCCATATATAGGTATTCTCGATGTAGTCTTCGGCTACCTCCAGGTCATTGTTTAGCGTCATGACATATTCGGCGCCTAACTGCAAGGCATGCTTAATACCCATGTTCACGCTGGCCGTCCAGAACAGGTTTCCATCCCCGAAGAGTATTTCAACCTCCGGAAATTCCTCGCGCAGCATATCCGCAGTGCCGTCAGTGGAGCCATCGTCCACTACAATTACTTTGTACTTCTGGTTAGTGCCACGCTTTAGCGAGAGGAGGCATTCTCTGGTGAAATTCTTTCTGTTGAATACAGGTATAACTATGTATAGCATTTTTGTTAAGGGCTAGTGTTCAATTGTAAGCTCGGCGGGCTGCGCCTGGGTATACTTACTGTAAAACTCGTTGATGTGTTGTGTCTTCAGCGTCCAGGTCTGAGACTTGGAAAACTTGTAGCCGGTCATCCCCATCTGCCTACGTAGCAGGGGCTGGTCGTAAAGTTTTTCTACGGCAGCGGCTATGTCGTGAACAGTTTGCGGAACCGTTGTTACAGGTACTTTAATGCCTGCATCGTCAGGCACCAGGTTTTTGCCGCCGTGCAAGTCCAGCGTTACAATTGGCAGGCCATAGGCCATGGCTTCCAGAAACTGCGCAGCGCTGGAATCTCGGAGGCTACAGAACAGGAACAGATCGCTTTGCGTATAGGCTCGCTTCACTTCCTCCCAAGGCACCTGGCCTTTCCAGGTAACTTTGCCCTGCAATTTATACTCCTCAATCCAGCGGGGCACGAAGTCGTGCATAGGGCCATCGCCAAGTATGGTTAGCTCGAAATTGACATCGGGGCGCACCTTGCTTAGCGCTTCCAGCACGAGTGGCAATCCCTTACGGGCAAACAGGCGGCCAACCCAAAGTATTTTCATGGTTTCATCTGGGATTCGCTCAGGGTATGCCTCCGGGTAAAAATCTTCCGGCAAGCTGGTGTCCAGGAACATTTTAGGGTTAAGCGCCCCCACGCGTTGCGCCATGTCATACGTGTCTTGGTTGGTAGTGAGCACCAGCGAGGCATGGCGCATGGCTTTGCGCGCATTAGGGTTCAAAGCCAGCAGCAGCTCACTGGTAAGCGTTCGGAACACTTCCATCTTCCACCAGCGGTAAAAGTATTTTTTAAAAGCGCGCGGTGCTTCCTGGCCGCCACCTGTAGGGCCGAAAATTAGCGGCTTGTTGAGGCGCCAGAGCGCTGTACCCATTTGCAGGCTCCCTAATGTTACATGGTGAACCAGGTCGAAATTTATACGTTGGTCCAGCTCTTTTGCCTGTAGGTAGGCACGGTGCTGCCATACCATGTAGTGCAAGTATACACCGGGCTGGTATTTATATACTTTATTTATCCAGGCCGGAACATCTACAAATACTATGTGCAGGTTGGGCATGGCAAGCAACTCCACCTCGCGCTCAATTTTATCGCGGCCTTCGGTGGTGGTCAGGCACCATACTTCGTGCCCCATCTTAGCCGTGCTTAATGCCCAGTTCCAGCCGTTGCCGGGTTCTGAACCGCGGTGAGGCTCACAGGCGTATGCTGATAAAAGTAATTTCATAGGCTAAAGCTGAATAAGGCTTTAAGTTTAGCGCTAGCTTTGTCGCGCATCATTTTATTGAAGTTACGGCGGTCAGACTCCACATCCCGGATCACAAACTTAGGATGGCGCAGCGGAAAGGTAATCTCCTCTTCATGAACCTGAGCCTTTTTATCGTGCAGGTTAAACGTATGGGTGGCATCCTCCCCGAATCCTATGTTACGTACTAAGTTAACCTCCGGCACAATACAGAGGCCCGAGTTGCTGTACACGGTAAACTCCCATTGGTAATCCCAAACATCGCCTTTCTGGATGTTTATGAATGTCTCCTCTAACTTACTAAGCCTATACTTCTCCTCAAATTTATTAAGGAAAATGCCATTAAGGTAGCCTTTCTGCTTGAGTTCCTGGTAGTTGCCGAGGTTAAAGTCATAGAGTTGCCAGGCTCGGCGCCAAGTGGCCCAGCCCCAGCTGTTTACTTTATCCGAAAAATAGTAAGAGTAGTCTGAGTCGCGGCGCCAGCCATCCAGGTAATTGTTGCCGCTTATGTGCATCACGCGGGTATCGGTTTTATACTTCTCCAGCATCTCCTGGCAAAACCAGAAAAAGCTTTTGGACGGAATGCAGTCATCCTCAAGTATGATTCCTGTTTCTTCGTTCTCAAAAAGCCAGGAAATAGAGCGGGAGGGAGCCACGCCGCAGCCCAGATTCTGCTCCTGAAACAGGGTTTTCACCTCACAGTCCCAGTCGACCTGCTCTACAATGCGGCGAGTTTCGGCGCAGCGTACGGCGTCTGTGCCTACGTGCGGTCTCGGGCCATCAGCTGCAACGTATAGCTTCTTGGGCTTTACCTGCCTGATGCGGTCGAATACTTTTTGTGTGGTGTGTGCGCGGTTAAATATGATTAGCAACACCGGAGTGTGCAATGGTTCTTGCGGTATAGAAGTACTCATACAAGTAATAAGGGTTTTGGTATATACTTCTACTGCTATTTAAGCGAAGAAGTTGTGGCTTTTTAAGCACTTTGCAGCGCTTTCTGAGCCACGGTTCGGCGCGCTTTCATACGCAGGCCTGATTGACGGATAAAAGTAGGATACTCTACGCGTTCCATTTCTATGGCAGCAATGGCCCAACCCAGCACACCGTAGAAAAACACAGGCAGCACGTACGATACCCCGAATACGAAACCACTACTGATAAAGGCAACCAGTAGGATTTGGTTGATGGTAAGCACGCGCATCCGGAATGCTTTCAGGATGGGGTAAAGCGCGATGAGTAAGTATAAACCAAACCCGATCAGGCCAGTGTAGAAGAAGATCTCCACATAAAAGCTGTGGAAGTGGTGTCCGTTCCCGTCCTCAAAAACGGGGGCGTCAATGTCGTCGCGGTAAAACTGGATCGGGAGCTCAAAGCCCTCAAAGCGCATGCCTGTCAAGAAATTGTTTTCGATGAACGGCAAGTATGACATCCACTGCTGGTAGCGCCAGCCGCCCGTGCCCTGGCTTTCAAAGTTTTCGATATCAGAAAAGCTTTCCTGCACCTTATCCACGATCTCCGGGTGAATCGAGAGTATAAACCCACTGGCAACCACGCCCAATATGCCCACTATAGTACCTATAGGTAGGAGCTTTGCCATAATGTTGATGGGCTTATCTGTCTTGAACTGGATAAGCAGATAATAGACCACCAGCACAAATGCAGTAGAGATCCAGACGGTACGGTGCTGAAAAAAGAATATCAGAAACAAGACAAAGAAGGCCAAAAACAGGCTGAGGAACTTGCTCTTATAGAAATAGTTGCTCAGGAAGTATAAAAAAGGCACCACCAGCATGTACACGGATGTGGAATATACCCCTCGCTCATGGTTTGTAAAGGCAGACAGGCTAAGTGTTTGCGGATTAACCAACAGCACGTTCAGTAGAAAACCGCCAAGTATAAACCATGTAACATGCTTTGTTTTAACATGGTAGTTGCTTTTGTAATAGGCATATACAAAAAAAGCATAGGCAAACTGAAGCACCTTAACAAACACGTGCGGGTAAATCATAAAAGAGCCGTAAACATACTTCGACTCAAACACCAGCGCTGCCACATAAAGCACTAGCAGGAAAAACGCCAGCCGCATATATGACGACATCCGCTGAAAGAAAAGGCTGCAGTAGACTAACGAAATGCCAGCCATTACCTTTACCGTTATGTTTAGCAGTGCTCCCTGGGCATCCGGGTTGTCTGGTGCCGCAAGCTCGATAAACATCTGGTCCATGATCAGGATAAGGGCCAGCGGTATAACAAAGAGGAAAGTATAATTCAGCTTCATGCGCAGGTATGGTTATGCTCCTACAATAGCATCGTTATGGCTACGCTCTCTGTTACGGCGTGGTTTTAGGGGCCTGCCAAGAATTTGCGCATAATAGGCAAGGTGCTCCTCCACAATCACGTCCTCGGAGTAGTTGTCGCGGGCAAATGCATAGGCATGCTGGGTTATACGATGACTTAGCTGCTTGTCATCTACCAGTCTGAGCACACAATCTGCAATAGCCTCCGGAGAGTTAATGTCGCAAAGCATTCCTGCTTTTCCGCCATCGAGCAAAGTAGGCACATAGCCGCTGGCTTCACCACCAATTACAGGTGTAAGCGCAACCATCGCCTCAAGCAAAACCATCCCGAAAGATTCTTCGCGGGCAGGGTGTAACAGCGCCTTGGCGTAGGTTATTTTCTGTAATACAGTCTCGTAAGGCTGCACACCCAGGAACTTCACGCCATCCTCTATGCCATGCTCGCGTGCATACTGCTGGGCTTCGCCTCCAGGCTCCATGCCGGCTCCAAGCATGTGGTACTCTAGCTCTGGGTGTTTCTTTCTTACCTGCGCAAATGCATGCAGTGCGGTACTGAAGTTTTTACGGTTAGAGAAACCCATGCCCACTGATACAATGTAATTCTCCTTCTGCGCTGGTAAGCTCAGCTGCTCTTCCAACTCAGCAGGGTAGAAATTATTAATTGTCTTGGTTTTGCGGCGCGTGCCTTTATCTAGCATGTTGTAGGTGTAACTGGAGTTGGCAATCAAGTGGCTGCTTTTAGTTACAACGATGTAATTGATTGCCCAACGCACCAGCCTGAACATATCGCGGTGTTGCAGAAGTATCTGTAAGGCAACGTCATGGAGGCTTACAACTGTAGGGATTCCTGTTCGTAACGCAGCCCAGGCATACTCATAAGACCAAAAGGCGCTTATAAAATCGCAGGGGTGCTGCTGTATTTGCTTCTGGAGCTCCTTTACCTCGAACTGAAAGAAACGGCGCCCGGGTTGTGGCAATTGCTGTGCAATGCAAACTTTCAGGTGCTTGCCCTCAAGTACCATGGGTTTGTCTATGACAGGTGAATTGGTATAGGCCACCACATCATAGCCGCGGTGCAGCAGGGCATTTATAAAATGTGTCGGTAACGGAAAAGCATTGGTCACTGGCAGGTTCTGGCCCCTAAATTCCCAATCCAGTAATGTTAAATCTATCGGTCCGCAAATTCCTATGGTCATATAGCAAATTCTAACTTGTAAAAAAGGGAAGCAAGGGGTTACTAAGCCTCCTTTAAAATGTATGATTTATACTTGTGAATGAGCCGGCCCGAAGTCGAGTCGGTGTTACTGTTAAGGCCCATTTTATTGAGGACCATTTGTAGTTCTGCACGAAGCAGTTTGTGCGGAAACAACAGCGTAAGCGCCAGGAGCAGCACTGCTCCGGTTAGGATCTGTGCGGCAAACACCAGCAGCACCGGCGCATCGGCCCCGCGCAACAAAGTGCTAACCAGGTATATGCCTAGGGCTACCAGTAAGCCATTTATCACTCCAGGCAGGTAAATTGATAGCTGTTGCCTGTATGGTAACTGGAGCACGCTGAGCATGACGCGCTGGTACATTGCCATGCGCACCATTTCACCGATCAAAACAGCAAAGGCAAAGCCTACCAATCCATACTCCCGAAGGAGGTAGAACAAGCCGCTGATTACAAGTATAAATACGATATTAAGAACGATCTTTACGTTAAGTACGGCCTTGGCATCGCAAACGATACCAGCAAACATGGTTATAAAGCTTAATGCTATAGCCAGGCTTAGTACTTGCAGCACCGGCACCGACTCTCCCCACTGTGCGCCCAGGATTATACGGACAAGCTCAGGGGCCGCCACCGAAATACCCAGGCAGGCCGGAATAACAAGGGCAGCCAGCAGTGTAATGCTGGAAAGGTAAATGCGGCCAAGCTTCTTGATGTCATTCTGGATCTTGCTGAAACTTGGGAACACAACCTTCGTGAAAGTGCGCGTAAGCATGTACATGGGCAGGTTAACCAGCATGTAGGCTCGGTTATACAAACCCAGCTTATAAGACCCAAGTACGCGGCCAATAAGTATAGTCCCGAACTCCTGGCTCAAAAACTCCAGGAAACTAATAACCGACATGCGGCTGCCGTAGCTAAACAGGGGCTTATAAGGGGCCCAGCCAAACTGCAGCAGTACGCTGTGCCGAACAATGGCATACGTACCAACGGCAGTAAGCGTAGCCTGAAGCAGCGTGGCGTATATTAAGCTCCATACTCCAAAGTCCAGGTAGGCAAGCACGATACCTACCCCTAAGTATGAAATTACATACGAGATGATTTCGATGATGCTGATAGCCTTAAAGCGCATTTCTCGCTCCAGCAAGCTGAGCGATGTAATAGAGATTCCGTTAACCAAAAAGGAAAGCGCCATGACGCGTACGATGGGCGCAACATCCGGGTTTTCGAAGAATCTTGCTGTTAGCGGTGCTGCCAGCCAAGTTATACCCGTAAAAAGCAAGCCTAGCAGAAACGAAGCTGTAAAGGCCGCCCGAATGTGCTGTGGCTCTAGTTCTTCTTTCTGAATAAGCGCCTTGGTAAGGCCCATGTTTGCAAAATAGCTTCCAAACCGGAGTATAACGCTGGAGATGGCCACCAAACCGAAAGCCTCTGGTGCCAGCAGGCGGGCCATGGCAGAAGTATAACCAATCTGCATGACTGCATTGGCTACGGTAGCCGCTGATCCCCATTTAAGTCCGCTGACAGCTTTAGAGGCTAAATTTTTACTCATTCGTGTTTAGGTATTAAGGTAACAGGCAGGCTGCAGCGTTTCACTGTAACCTGCCTGCTTTTTGGTAATGTTGAAGTGGCTTGGCGCTAGGCGTAATAGTAACTGCCTTTACGCTTATAGCCGTATTCGTATGTTTTGTCGTAGTTCAGGTCGTTGATGATCATGTAGATATCTTTCACCTTTTTAGACGCATACAGATCGTTGATCTGGGTCAGCATTTCTTTGTTAGTATACTTATGCTTCACCACATACAGGTTTACATCCATATGGCGCATCAGCACAAAGTACTCCGACACAAAACCAATTGGAGGGGTATCGATAACCACATAGTCATACTTGTCTTTCAGCAGGGCTAGCAACTCCTGCATTTTCGGAAGCTCCAGCAAATGCAGGGCATTGTTTGGAATAGGCCCGCATGGTATGATATCCAGGTTCTCCACCTCTGTTTTCTGAATAACCTCTTCCAATGGTAGGCCCTGTGTTAAGAAAGAAGATAAGCCAACAGATTCTGATACCGGGAAGTATTTGCCAAACGTGGGTTTACGCATATCCGACTCAATCAGTACTACACGCTTGCCCGACATAGCCAATTCCGAGCTGAGGTTAACAGAACAGAAAGTCTTGCCTTCGCCAGAGATAGACGATGTAACGCCAATCACCTTAAAGTTGCTGTTAGACATCAGGTACTGCAGGTTAATGCGTATGGACCTGAACGACTCAGCGATGGCAGAGCGCTGGTTATTTAGCACAGCCAGTTTGTCTGACTTGCTGCCATGCGCCACCACACCTAGGAAAGGTATGTTAGTGATGTTGCCCAAATCGTTTTTGCCCTGGATAGTGTTATCCACATTATCCATCAGCACAATGAAACCGGCAGGTATGGCCAGGCCGATAAGCAGTGCCAACAGGTAAATCATTTTAGGCTTAACGTTTACCGGGGCGTTGCCCACCATAGAGGCGTGGTCCACAATTTTCTTGTCGGTGGCGTTGGTGGCGAGGGCAATAGCTGCCTCGGCACGTTTCTCCAGCAGGAAATCATACTTTTTGTCGATAAACTCAGACTGGCTTTGCAAGTCCATCAGCTTGCGCTCGTTTTCCGGTAATGAGGCTAAGTTTGATTCTATCTTGCCGATGCGCCCATTCACGTTGTTGATCGATATATCAGCCGACTCAATTAAGTTTTGCAGGTTAGCTACAATTGCACCGCGGGTGTTTTCAATTTCTCCCTCAATTTTGCGCAGCATTGGGTTATCTGCCGTGGCATTTACCCTGTAGCCGGCCTTTTTCTGGTTAAGCTCAGCAAGCTGCAGAAACAAGTTGTTTAGGATAGGGCTTTGAATACCTGCCACCGTTGGCGAAACCGATTGTGCAATACCGTTGCCGTTCTTAATTTGGTCGAGTATGTTGGCATAATACGTACGGTCGGTATTCAGGCGCGCGCGCTCGGCCTCTAACTGCGAGAGTTTCTCATAGTTGATATTTGACTGCACATTAATGTTAGCAATACGGTTGTTTGAGCGGAACGACGAAAGCGCCTGTTTGCTTTGGCGGAGCGAGTCAGAGAGTGTGCCTAACTGGCTGTCAATAAACTCCAGGGTTTTAAGGCCGTTGTGGTTCTTCTCCTTCAGGTCGTTGGCCACGTACTCCGACATTAGCGTGTTGAGGAAAGCAATCTGCTTATCCGGGATGCTGCCTTTGCTCTTTAAAACCAGTACGCGTGCCTCACGCTCTATTGGCGTTACCGAAAGGGCGTTTTGCTGCTGCTTAACCTGGCTTTCGAGGCTATTGATCACGAAGTAGTACTCTTTGCCTGGCTTGGTATCTTCTACCTTGCTGCGGTGCAGCGTAAAGCTGAGATTACCGTCTTTATAAGCTTCCCCAAAATTTAAGGTTTTCTTAAACTCGATAGAGGGAATAGAGCCTACTATGGAATGGGTCCGGAAATCATAGCGCGGTACGTTTTCACTCTCAATGGTAAGCTCATACGTGTTGTCATCCAGCAGGCGCACCTTTAAGGGAATATCAACCAACTGATACGAAGTAGTATCAAGGTCCACCACATAGGGTGCGGTTTCGTATTGCTCCTCAATTTCTAGGTTGGTGATGTTGTTGAGCCAGTGGTTAGTTACTTTATAGTATGATACAGAGAAATCAAGTTTGCTCAGGGCCTGTTTTACCATTTCGGCGGACTGCAGCAAGCCAATCTCATCTTCCACTTTTATACCTTTGCTCTGCACATCAAGCACTTCTAGCAATTCCTGCGCTTTTTTAGAGCCCGTTTGCTGGTCTCCGAGCAACAAGGTAGACTGGTACTCAAATATACGCGGGGAGCTCTTTACATACACGTAAGCAGCCGCCAGGGCGATCACAGAGAAAGCAGCAAAAAGGTACCATTTAGACCTGAATTTAAAGAGCCAGCTCTTTAGGTCAATTTCATGCTCTTGTTTATTTTTCTTCATTCGTTTACTTAAACAAATTATATAATAGTGCCCCTGTAGATATTACCCCAAGCACGGCATTCACAATCACCAGGTTGTTACGCTTTAGCTGTGTCTCAAGAGGCTCCACATAAATTACATCGTTGGGCATCAGGTAATAATACTGTGATTGTACGAGGTTAGGATCTTTGAGGTCTAGCAAGACCACCTCCGATGCGCCATCTTTTTGGCGGATGAGCTTTACGCTTCCACGATTGGCTGCATCGGTCAAATCGCCAGCAAGGCTAAGGCCCTCCAACAGGTTTGCCTTTTCGTTGTAGATATAAAAATACCCCGGATTTCTAACCGCGCCTAATACGCTTATTTTGAAACTGATAAGCTTTACAACCACAGTTGCATCCATGATGTAGCGATTCAGGTTACTCTGGATCAGGTCCTGTGTTTGCGATGTTGTCAGTCCCTCTACCTTTAATTTGCCAACGGTTGGTAAATTAATAAAGCCTTCGTTGTCGATGGTGTAGCCGCTCAGGTACATGCTACCGGGCTCGGATACGCCAAAAGCGTTGCTAGGGTTTACAATATTGAAGATATTAGACATGTCTGGGTCCACGCTCAGTACTTTCACAGAAAGCACATCGTTGGCTTGCAGTTTATAGGCAGTGAACCGGGTTTTGAACTCTGTGGGTACATAAGGCTTAAAATCAGGATTCTGCATGTAAACGAGCTCTTTCTTTGTAACGCAGGAGGCGGCTAATAGCAGTAGCAAGAGAAAGCAAATAAAATTTCTCATGGTTAAGGGTGCTTATACGTATAGGGCAGCCATGTGCCACACACGTATAAATTGCTTTGGTTTAAGTGATTAGATTTTTACTGTGAACTGCCGGAAAAATCGGCTTAGGCTTATATACTTTACCCCGCTTAAAAAGATGCTTTTTATAGGTAATATTTTGAATATTTAATAAATGTGCAGGCCTATAGTATGGCTGGGAAGGGGAGGCTCGCCTTATACGGGCTTCAGAGCGAGGTAATAGGGAAATAAAAAAGCCATTTCTGAGTTACCGAATGGTAAGTTCAGAAATGGCTTTGACTTTAGCTAAAAGTGGTGTTTATATAATGTATTTACTCAATCCACTTCGTGCGGCGCTGCTTTGCAGGCTGCTTACGCTGTTGCTGCATGCGCACAGAATCTTTGGGTTGCCGGACAAGCTGCTGAGCAAAACCTTTGCCATGCTCTACAATACCACCCTTTAATCTCCATCCTTGTGGCAGAAAACCAGCCACTTCTACTGCTAACCCCTCAAGGTCAGGTGCGATAATAATATTGTACTCCATATTTCCTTTGACTAACAATTAAGTACAATATAAATAAAATCAACATAGGTTGTATGGCCGCGCTACGATTTTTTTAACAATCTTGTTACATTCTTTTTAAATTAAAGTGATATGCCTGAAAAGTTAAATTATTTTTACGGATTAGGGCTTATTTTATAGTATAAATACTATTTTGAATAATTGATGGGTGCTAGTAATGGGGTAAATGGTTCCAATTAGAACGGAACTTTAATTAAAGAAAGGCTAATTTATAAACACAATTAATGCTCATCACTGCTGATGTAAATTGATAATAAAGGAAGTAAGGCCGTTTCCAGTATCGCTGAGGGAGAAGGTAAAGCCGTGGTTCATTAAAATATCGCGCACCATGGTTAGGCCTATGCCTTGGCCAGTTTTTTTGGAAGTATAAAACGGCGTGAAAAGGTGCTGTTTAATATCTGCTGGAATGCCGCCACCGTTATCTGTAATACTGATGTGAGGTGGGGTTGCAACGGCCTCAATGGTGATCTCGCCCTCTGAACCTATGGCTTCCATGGCGTTCTTGAGTATGTTCAGTAAAACCTGCTCCATCTGCTGCCTATCCAGGTTTGCAAAAATTGGTTGAGGGGCAGGGTGCCAATGCAACGTAATTTGGCGTCTGTCTAGCTCTGGCTTAATAAGGCGTTGCAGGTCCGTTAGTAATTCTTGTACATGTGTAGGTTCTTTTCTGGGCTGAGGCAGGCGCACTACATCCGCAAAGTTAGCCATAAAGCGGCTCAGGTTGGTGTTGCGGTCGGTGGCAACCTGCAGCACATGCTCAAAATCAGGCCGGTCGTGGGGTGTTAGCTGTGGCGCGTAGTATTGCAGAGAGCCAAATATGGAATTAATGGCACCGGTCGTGTTGTTCACCTCATGCGACATGACACGGATAACTTTTTCGTAAGCCTGACGCTCGTTGTGAAGTATGGCCTCTGTTAGCTCCTCAATCAAAATAAAATAATGCTGAAAGCCGCGGTCCAGGAAGTGGGCGCGGTGGCAACGGTAGGTCCAGGTGCCGTTTACACGAAACGTAACGGATTGGCCCGTGGGCAGCTGCTGTAGCTGGCTGGCCCAGGTTTCGGGGAGCTGGCTCAGGTGGCAACCCTGCAAGTCAGCGAGCTTTTTGCCGAGGTAGCGCTCGGCGGCTGGGTTCAGGCCTTCCACCTGGTTATCAAAACCCAAAAGTATAATGCCGGCCGGCGAGGCTTGTATCAGCTTCTCGAGCAGGAAGTTTTTCTCGGCCTGCGCCACGCGCTCCTGCCGCAGCTGGTGTATCATGCGGTTATACACATTTACCAAATCGTCCAGGTCGCGCTGGCCAACGGCTGTGAACGTGGTAGAGAAATCCTTATCCTTGATAGACTCGATGCCTGCCCGGATCAGGTTTAGCGGTTTAAAGAAAGAACGGTAAAGCTGCACGGTTACTAACACCGATACAAGTATGAGCAACTCCATGCCCAGAAACATCCACTTGTTTTGCTGCAGCAGGTACCACGTTAGTATGGCCAGCAGGCTGTGCACAAACACAGCGAAAAGTATGAACTTAGTCCGCAGGGTCATAGGGGATGTTAAACTTGTCGAGGCGGCGGTACAGGGCGGCCCTGCTCAGGCCCAGCGCGCGGGCCACTTTGCTGATGTTGTTATGGTAAAAGCGCATGGATTTCCGGATCATGGATGCCTCCAGTTCTTCCAGCGTCATGGTGCCTACGGCGGGTAGGTTCTTGTCGCCGGGCTTGGCGGGGCTTTGCTGCGCCTGCGCCTTGAAATCGTCGGCTTCCAGCATGTCGTTTTCCGCCACCAACATGGTACGCTCCACCAGGTTCTTGAGCTCGCGGATGTTGCCTGCCAGGTGCAGGTTTTTTAGCCATTGCAACGCGCGCGGGCTTACCTGTAGCTGCGGGCGGTTATAGGTAAGCCGAAGGTTAGCCACAAAGTACTGCACCAATAGCGGAATATCCTCTTCCCGGTCGCGCAGGGCAGGGAGTTTTATCTTGATCAGGTTGATGCGGTAGTATAGATCCTCCCGGAACCTGCCTTCCTCCACCAGCTTTGCCAGATCGCGGTTGGTGGCGCAAACCACCCGGATGTCGAGCTTGCGGGAGCGGCTGTCGCCGAGTACCTCGTAGGTCCGGTCCTGGAGCACGCGCAGCAGCTTTACCTGGCTGCCCATGTCCAGCTCGCCAATCTCATCCAGGAAAATGGTGCCCTTGTTTGCCAGCTCAAAGCGGCCTGCCCGGTCCGATTTGGCATCGGTAAAGGCGCCGCGCCTGTGCCCGAACATCTCGCTCTCGAACAGGGTGGAGGATATGCCGCCAAGGTTCACCTTAACGAAAGGCTGCGATTTGCGGAGGCTGTTCCGGTGGATAGCCTCCGCAATCAGCTCCTTGCCGGTGCCGCTTTCGCCTTCAATCAGCACTGAGGCATCGGTTGGGGCAATCTGGCCTATCTTTTTCAGGATTTGCAGCATTTGCTGGTCCTGGGCAATAATGTTTCCGAAATCATACTGCTTGTCCAGCTTGCTGCGCGAGAGCGATGTGCCAGCATCCTGCGTTTGCGCAGACAGGCTGAGAGCTGTTTGCACAGACTGCAGCAGGTAGTCGTTGCTCCAGGGCTTGGTGATGAAATCAAAGGCCCCCAGGCGCATACCCTCCACGGCCAGGCTAATGGATCCCCAGCCGGTTATAAGTATGATGGGCAGTTGCGGATAACGTGCCTTGAACTGCTCCAGCAACGCAATGCCATCATGCCCGGTGGTATCAATAGAGAAATTCATATCCATGATCACGAGCTCGAAGGCATGCTGCTGAGCCAGCGCGAGCGCTTCGTTGGGGTCCGAGGCTTCACGGGTTTTGTAACCGTTCTGTTTTAGGAGCAGCCCAAGCGAGGCACGAATGGCAACATCGTCGTCTACAATCAGGATCATGGTGGATGTATGAAATCAGGTTTGAAATATAAATATAAACAATTATGGCAATCTGGGCCGCTATTCTTCATGCAGCGCCACGGCGGGTTGAACGGCAGCAGCCTGTCGGCTAGGATAAAAGGCGCAGGCAGCCGTTAGCAGGTAAATCAGGAAAACGGCGCTAAAGAGGGCGATCAGGTACACTTCGGTATCGACCTGGAAAACCTCTAGCAGCGGAAACTGTGCCGCAAAGAACACGCCCAGCAGCAAACCAAAGGTGGCTAACACCAGCACCTCGCCTATAAACTGCCAATACACCTGGCTGGCAGCGGCGCCGAGGGCGCGGCGCAGGCCAATCTCGCTATTTCGGCGGCTAATGTTATACCAAAGCACCCCAAACAGCCCAAGCGCCACGTTAAGTATGAGAAACGCACAGACAAAGCCCAGCCCGAGCATAGGCACCAGCGTAACCTTGGCTTTGGCCTTGCGCATTTTCTCCAGCATGCTCACCTCTAGGTTCCAGTCGCCGGTTATACCGGAAATGTCTTTTACCATGCGCTCCTCAAAGGCCACGCCGATACCCGGCTTTACCTTTATCAGCAGACTCTCCCAGAATTTGTCCTGGCGTTTGGCGAAGTTTATGCGCGTAAGCATGGCAGGAGCATCGGACGCGAACTCGCCGGCGCCGCGGAAGTATTCGGTGATGCCTATCACCTGGTAGCTTGATGAATCGGTGATCGGGATCAGTTTGCCGATGGCCGGTTCGTTGCCGAAGAGCTTTTCCTGGAGCTGCTGGTTTATTACGATAGGTTCATGGTTCGAGGCGTCATCCTGCGGGCCAAACCAGCGCCCCACTTTCAACGGCACTTGCATCAGTTCCTGAAAGTCGTCCTGCACCTCATAGTAGTCTGCCTGCACGTCTTTTACCTGCCCGTACGTCATGGCGTTGGAGGTGATGCTAAACGAGAATGGCGCGTTGTTAGAGGTAAGCGAGATGTTTGCAACCTCCGGGTAAGATTTAAGCCGCTGTAGCACCTGCTCGAGGTTCTGGCGGTTAAGGGCCGCGGAGTCCGAGCTAGGGCGCATGCTTAGCAGCCAGACGTTATCATGCGTAAAGCCCAGCGGTTTAGTGTAATTGCGCACATTGTGCACCACAAAGCTCAGCACCGCAAACAGCACCATAAAGGAGAAGAAAATCTCCGTGATGAGCAGGAAGTTGCTTTTCTTCCTGTTCCAGATCAGTTTAAAGAGATGGCGTATCATTTAGAACCTCCTTTCAGTGCCTCCACGGCGTGTAAACGTGACATTTTAAAGGCCGGATAAACCCCGGAAATAAAGCCGAAGACCAGGCAAAGCAGCAAACCGATGGCAAAGACGCGTAGGTTCAGGCTCAGGTCGGCGTATACTATGAGCCCGCTGCTGTTTATTTGCCACAGCACTAGCGCGGCAAGTATAAATCCCAGCAAACCGCCAAGCAGCGTCAGGAACACGTTTTCGATAATAAATTGCCCGATGATGGTTTTGGAAGTGGCCCCAAAGGCTTTGCGCACGCCAATCTCCGAGGATCGCTCCATGATGCGGCTGATGTTTATGTTCACTAAATTAATGGTAGGCAACAGTATAAAGAGCAGCGTAATACCGGTAAGTGCCGCGTAAAGTATACGTAGCCCGGAGGTCTCGCCCTGGCCCAGAACCATGCGGGCAAAGTTTTCGAGGATGGTGGCAGGGAAAGAATAAAGCTGAAGGTCCTTTTCGCCTTTTTGCCGCTCCAGTTCCTTCATCATGTGAGCATACTCTTCTTTTATTTTCGGAACGTCGGCGGGGGTGGCTGCCTTAAGTATGGCAAAGTAGCCGCCCCGCAGTCCCTCGCGGTTAAACTCGTGGCTCCTAAGGGTAATGGGCACCCATACATCGGCGTATGAGTTTAGGCGCAGCACCGGCACATCTTCTACCACGCCCACTACACGGTAGCTAACCTGGTCTACCACGATCTCTTTGCCCAAGGCCGGGCCGTCGCCGAAATACTGCTGGCGGGTGTGCTCATTGATAACAGCCACGCGGCTGGCACTCTTCACCTCTTGCTGCCCAAAAGGCGCGCCTTCAATAAACTTGAAATCCAGCACATGCCAGAAGGCCTGATCGGTAAACTTTATATCGATGGCCAGCTTACGGTTGTTGACGTAGCTGTTTACCTGATGGAAAACAGAGTTGATGGAAACCTGCTCCGGGGTTTTGAGCGTGCGCACATACTTGTTTAGGAAGTAGTAGCTGGGAGGCCCGCTGCTGGTGTAGCCACCTTCTTTCTGCTCTTTCATCGAGTTCACGAACAACAGCCTGTCGGTGTCGCGCTCCGGTGTTTGCGGCCCGAAAACGTGGTCGAAAAGCGAGGTAACCACCATCAGAATCATCAGGGTAAAACTAATGCCGAACAAACTGATGAAGGTGAAGAACTTGCGCCGCAGCAGCACCTTCCAGGCTATTTTTATGTAGTTCTTTAGCATGGCTATACTTGCTGAAGGTTAGCGTATACTTTGGCGTCGGATACCTGCTGGCCATCGAAGAAGCGGATTAGCCGTTCTGTTTTCTTGGCCATGTTCTCGTCGTGCGTTACCATCACAATCGTGGTGCCGTCGTGGCGGTTCAGGTCAAGGAGGATGTTCATGATCTCTTCACCCATCACCGAGTCCAGGTTACCGGTTGGCTCATCGGCAAGTATGATTTCGGGCTGGCCGATGAGGGCGCGGGCAATAGCCACCCGCTGCCGCTGCCCACCCGACAGCTGGTTAGGGAAGTGTTTGGTGCGGGCGCTAAGGCCCACTTTCTCCAGCGCTATTTTGGCCCGCTTGCTGCGCTCCGAGGCACTTACGCCGCTGCGGTAGAGCAGGGGCAGCTCCACGTTATCCAGCACGCTGAGGTCGTTAACCAGGTGGTAGCTCTGGAAAACAAACCCGATCTTCTCGTTGCGGATATGCGCCAGCTCTTTGTCTTTGTAGCTGCGTATTTCCTGGCCGCCAATGCTTACGGTGCCGCTGCTCGGCTCATCCAGCAGGCCCATAATGTTCAGCAGCGTGGATTTTCCGCAACCCGAGGGACCCATAATAGAGAGAAATTCCCCTTTGGGCACAGCCAGGTTTACCTGTTGCAAGGCTACCGTCTCAATGGTTTTGGTCTGGTATACCTTTTCGATGTTGGATAATATGATCATAGTTTTAAATATCGTTATTAATTGGTAGTTACTCGTTGATTCCTTTTCTAACCACTTATTCACTCACTCATTCACTCATTCACTTTTATGGTTTGCTGGTTCTCAAAATCATAGAGCGTTAGTTGGCGCAGGGCATAGTAAGCCTCCCAAAATGCGCTAAGCGAGGCGATGTAGGCGCGGCGAGCCTGGTCTTTCTCCGACAAGGCAATGTTTAGTTCTGTGATGCTGATGCGGCCGATGAGAAACGTGTTCCTGGCTATTTCATACCTTTCCGTGGCTATGGCATCGGCTTCGGCGGTTGTGTTAATGCGGGTGCGCAGGGTGTTGTACTGGTTTACCTGCGTGACCACGGCCTGCTCGAAATTGGTTTCCTCCTGACTGATGGTATACTCCACCAATTGCTGGTTTAATTGGGCCACTTTCGTGATGCTGCGCTGCCGGCCCCAATCCAGGAGCGGTAGGGTAAAGCCGATGCGGGCGCGCTGCTGGTTCTCGGGGCGGCTGTAGATGTCGGAGAGGTTCGCGCCCTGGTCGGTGAGGCCGAAGCTGGCGAAAAGGCTGGCGTTAAAGCCGTTATCGCCGTGGGCTTTGGCCGTTTGGCTCTCCGCCTCCAGCAACCTTCTCCTGAAGTTTATACTTTCCTTTCGGTTCTTGTTTGCTTCGGCTAATGCCAGTTCTGTTGCAACCAGGGTTGCAGGTATGCGCTTTGGCACCTGCAGGCTAAGGGTGCCACTGTCTTTCAGGCCGAGGTAGTTGCGCAGGGCAAGCGCGGCTGTCTGCTCATCCAGCGTGGCCTGGGCCAGGGCCAGGTCCGCGTTCAGGACGGACAGGCGCAGTTGCAGCAGGTCGTTTTTGGAGATGCGGCCGAGTTTATACTTTTCCTGCGCCACCTGGTAGAGCGTGTCGTTGTTTGCCAGGTTCTTGGCGGCTATACTTTGGTTTACCTGTGCCAGCAGCAAGTCAAAGTATAAAGTGGTGGCGTTTACAGCAATTTGCGCATGGTCTTCCACGAACTGCTTCCGCGACTCCTCGTAACGCAGGGGCTCGATGCGTTTTGTCCATTTAAGGGCATTATAGGCAAACAGCGGCTGCTCCAGTCCGATAATCGCCGGGTTGCTGTTGTAGCGGGTCAGGTCGCGGTCAAAGTCGTCGAAGCGCTGCATCAGCGAGGTCACGAACACCTTGCCGCCGGTTGGGCTGATAACCTGGCTCAGGGTGAGGCCCAGGTCAGAGCTGTTAATGCTCACGGCCTTAAACTCTGTGGTGCCATCAGGCTGAATAACGGGCGTGATCGTGCGGCTGAAATCCGGTAAGGTGCCGCCCAAACTCAGCTGTGGCCTGAATTCTGACTTCACGCTGCGCCATTGCCAGTAGCTGTTCTCGCGGGTGGTCTGTACCTGCAGCGCCTCCGTAGACTGCGTCTGCGCCAAAGCTATCACCTCCTGCAGGCTCAGTTGCCGCCCATCAGGTTGTGCCATACTTTGGGCGCAGCGCAGCGCCACGAGTACAAACAGCAAACAATATCGGTAAAGGTTTTTCATAGTTTTATTTTGGCTGCTTGGCAAGTATAAATCATCGCGTAAAGCTTCTTGGCCAGGTATACTTTTAGGGTTAGTCAAGCCTTATTTTTTTGATGCTGTCATACTCCTTCATGCTGGAGATCACCACTTCATCGCCTTCCTGCACGCCGCTTTCCAGTTCTACAAAATCCGGGTTGCTGACCCCGATCTGGGCGGGCACAAGCAGCAGGGCATCAACGCGCAGCACAAACACCTGGTTTCCGGAGGCGCTGTTAAAGTATGGGCCGTTCTTCACGCGCAGGGTGTTGGGCTTGGTCGCCGTTGCCAGGTATACATCCACGCGCAGGTTGGGGCGGAGCAAGGCATGCGCTTCCTGCGCCAGGGAGATGTAAAACGTGATGGTTCCGTTTTTAACTGTGGGTTCGATGGCGGAGATGGTGCCTTTCAGGTCGGTGTTGTTCACGCGTACCGTTGCCGCGCTGCCAAGTTGCAGTTGCCCTGCAAACGCATCCGAAATAGTGCCCTGGATCTTAAAGCTGCTCAGGTCTGCGAGGCGGGCGATAACCTCTCCGGCATTCACGCTGCTGCCGAGCTCGTTCTTCACCCATGTTACCACGCCGGGGCGCGTAGCCCGAACTTCGGCCTGCTGCATTTTGCGTTCCAACTCCTCCAACGAGCGGCCGTTCATGGCCAAGGTATAGCCCAGTTCCTGCTCATCGGCTTTCAGGAGCTCGCGCTCGCTCACGATGTCGCGCTTTAGCTGAGCCAATTCCTGTTGCGCTATTTTCAGGTTTAGTTCCGCCTGTTTTACCTGCTCCTGGGTGCCGCCGCCAATTTTAAGCAGGTATTGCTCATCCCCGAGGCGTGCCTGCAGGCTGCTCACGTTCATTTGCTTAATGCGCAGCTCCGACTCTAGGCCGTTCAGCTTTTTCTTGAGGGCCAGGCGCATTTGCACGCTTTTGTGCTGGTTCATCTGCTGCTCGTCTTTCAGCTTGTCGTAGGCGAGCTGGGTAAAGGCACGGTCGAGGAGCAGCACCTGGTCGCCGGGTTGCACTTGCTCGCCGGTGTTGCGAACCACCTGCTCAATGCGCGCCTGTATGGGGCTGGTAATAACCTGCTCACGCTCCGGCACCACCACGCCCGAAGCGCTTAAGGTTGCCTGCACCGGCCCGCGCTCCACCACTGCCGTTCTAATCTCGCTACGGCTAATGCTCGGACTAATCAGGCTCCGGAACCCAAGTATGGCGGCCAGCACCAACACGGCGGCTATACTTAGTTGCCCAATGCGCTTCCGTTTGTTGGCTTGCCTTACAGCGGCAGATAATTCACGATCCATAGTTTTATTTCATACTTTTCAGGATCTGTATAGCCAATTTAGATGCCAGTTGTGTAAGTAGCTTATTTACAGTGTTTTGTGTTTTGTTTGGGTGATATTGAAGCAGTTGAAGGTGTTCGATATTGAACAGGTTGTTCGGTTTTGGGAGAGCGGTAAAAGGGAGTGCCTTCCATTACCAGGCTTTAGATGATAACGGAATTTTACTATATTTCTTCCTAATCAATCATGTGATTTATAGATGAGCGTATTTTATCTGTTGTTAGGTTTTATCTTAACTTGTGGGGGACTCTATTTGCTGACACTTCATTTTTATGCAAGCAAGTATGGGTTTCATACTTTAGGCATAGTGACAAAGAATGTAGGGAAATGGGGCGGAAGTGGAGAGACGACAAGCTATTTGTATTATCCGCTTATACAGTTTGTGGATCAGGAAGATAATGTTTTAGAACTTAGGTTAGACATAGGATGCTCTATTCCATTATTTATCAAAGGTCAGCAGGTAAAAATTGTATATTATGATGAGAAGATCCACGCTTCAGGAATGGGGTGGAAGTTCCTCTATTGGGCTATCTTTTTAGTTGGACTAATCGTCTTTGGATTTCAAACGATGCTGATTATAAACTCTGATTTTATAGACACTTTTTTAAATTGGCGGGAATTAATACGCTTAGCGTCTTAAAAACTAAAGCTTCATAAATCATGGTCACTTAGTTGAGATGGGCTTGTAGGGAAAACACTGTCAAGAATCAATATAGTGCGTTTGCCAGCATTTGCTTCTCCCTCCACCCGCACATCTGCGTAAGCATACTTACCTATGAAACACGCTGCATTTGGATATTTTTTGGCCCGTTTACCCATCGGCATGAGCATGTTGGGCCACGGTTTGGCACGGCTGCCAAAGCTTGTAGCCTTTAGCGAGGGCATGGCCGAAACGTTCCAGAAAACCTGGCTCCCTTACCCGCTGGTGAAGCAGTTTGCTTACTTCCTGCCATACATTGAGCTGAACATTGGGGCGCTGCTTATACTTGGGCTGTTTACACGCGCCGTGAGCACGGTAGGCGCGCTGCTGATGGTGGCGCTTATCTTTGGATCCTGCCTGCTCGAAAACTGGGACAACGTCTTTGTACAGATGCTCTACGGAGTATACTTTGCCTTGCTGCTTGCGTTTGAACATACGTATAACCGCTACTCCGTTGATCAAATGATTTGGGGCCGGCGCAAACGAAAAAAGCAACTATAGAATAATGCCTATTTCAGCCCGTTTTGCAAGCATTTCTGCCTAGCTTTCCTTAATTTGCCTCAAACCGAAACGAAAACATACATGACCTACAAAGAAAGATTAGCAGCCATCCGTAGCCAGATGAAAGGCGAGGGCGTGAGCGCCTACATCATTCCGTCGGCTGACCCCCATATAAGCGAGTATGTGCCAGACAGGTACAAGTGCATTGAGTTTGCCTCGGGCTTTACCGGCTCGGCGGGCACGCTGGTGATCACCGAGGAAGCTGCCCACCTCTGGACCGATGCCCGCTACTTTGTGCAGGCTAACGAGCAGCTTGCCGGAACAGGTTTTGAGCTGGCTAAGCTGCAGGTGCAGAACGCGCCGGAATATATTAGCTGGCTGGCCGAGCGCCTGCCCGAGGGAGCTACCGTGGCCTTCGATGGCAAACTGATCTCGGTAAGCCTGGCCCAACTGCTGGAGTCTCAGCTTACGCCAATCGGCTTTGAAATAAGCAGCGACCGCGATTACCTGGAGCCCATCTGGCACAACAGGCCTGAGTTGCCCGCCGTACCCGCTTATATTCTGGGTGAGGATGTTGTGGGCGAGTCCTTGGAGAGCAAACTGGAACGCCTGCGTGCCGCACTTAAAAAACAGCGCGCCGAGTATCACCTCATCTCCTCGCTCGACGATATGGCCTGGCTGTTTAACATGCGCGGTTCCGACGTGAAGTGCAACCCCGTGGTGCTTAGCTTTGCCCTGATCAGCCAGGAAAAGGCCATGCTGTTTATTGATGCGGCCAAGTTCTCGGAAGAGGACCGGGCCAGGCTTAAAAAAGCAGGCGTGGAGCTGGAAACCTACGACATGATAGAAAGAGCCGTGGCCGCCATACCTGGCAGCAGCATTTTGGTGGACCCGCGCCGCAACTGTTATGCTTTATATAAAGAGCTACCGAAAGAGGTGCGCGTCATTCAGGAGACCAACCCAACCACACATTTCAAAGCCGTTAAGAACGAGGTGGAAGTAGCGCATACCCGCACAACCATGGTAAAAGATGGCGTGGCCCTGACCCGTTTCTTTAAGTGGCTAGAGGAGAACATTGGCAAAACCAAGATCACGGAGCTTACTGTGGTGGATAAGGTGCGTGAGTTCCGGGCCCAGCAGGAAGGCTTTGTAGGGGAGAGCTTCGATACGATCTCGGGCTACAAAGCGCACGGTGCCCTGCCGCATTACCGTGTTACCGAGGAAAGCGACGTCGAGCTGCAGCCAGACGGCCTGTTCCTGGTAGACTCGGGCGGGCAGTACACGTCCGGCACCACGGATATTACACGCGTAGTTTCGCTGGGCAACCTGACCGAGGAGGAAAGTATAGACTATACCTTGGTGTTGAAAGGTATGATTGATGGCTCCACTGCCCGCTACCCGAAAGGCTCCAAAGGCTACCAGATCGATGCTATCTCGCGCAAGCCACTCTGGGATTATGCCCGCAATTATGGTCACGGCACAGGCCACGGCGTTGGCTTTTTCCTGAATGTGCACGAAGGCCCGCATGTGCTTAACCCAACACCTACCGCCGTTGATCTGGAGCTAGGCATGATCTCTTCGGTAGAGCCTGGTTTGTACCGCAACGGCAAGCACGGCATCCGCATAGAGAATCTGGTGCTTACCGTGCAGGACGAGACCAACGAGTTTGGCGAGTTTTATACCTTCGAGCACCTGACCATGGCGCTGATCGACACTACCCCGGTGAAGAAGGACTTGCTGGAAGCGCACCAAATAAAGTGGCTGAACGAGTACCACCAGCAGGTAATTGAAAGGCTGGGCCCGCACCTGAACGAGGACGAATTGGCCTGGCTGAAGGAAAAGGCAAAACCTATCTAACTTATACTTCAAAAAGCAGGAGCGGCTATACTTGCACAAACAGGTATAGCCGCTTTTTTTGTAGAATGTCCCAAAGCCATCACGTATGCGTTTCCTCGCAACATATACCCATATATGACAGTGTCTGGCTACATCTTTTGTTTTCCACTATCTTAAAGCAGCTGCGTTTACCAAAAATACCCCGCTTGCTGCAACATTTCTAAGGGAAAGCAATACAAGTATGGAGTTAACCTAGACTTTATACGATGCAGCTAAAACATTTACTAAAAATATACTTTGCCACCGTTGTACTTGCCTTGCCACTGCTGGCGAGTGCGCAAAATACTCCGCCGGGCGCCACCGAAACAGTACAAATAGAGGTGCCGGCCTCTTTGCGCCAAGCCCCGTTTAACGTAGACCGCTTTGCAAGCATCCCCCCGAATTTTAAACTGGAGGTTTATGCCCGCGTGAGTGGTGCGCGTTTTATGGCCGTTGCGCCAAACGGAGATTTATTCGTGTCGATGCCCTGGGATGGCGTAGTGCGTGTCCTGAAAAACCGGCCAAACAACGTGCCGCTGCAAATCAATTATGCATCCGGCCTACAGCGCCCCCACGATATTGTTTTCCATAAAATAGGGGAGCAACAGTATGTGTACATCGCTGAGAAAAACCGTATTATCCGGTATAAGTATAGCAATGGCGATGAAAAAGGACAGCAGATGGAGGTGGTTGTAGACAACCTGCCCGACGACAGCCTGCCCGAACTGAAAGGTACCTACGGCCATGTGCTCAAGAATATTGCCCTGGATGCGAACCATAACCTGTACGTTTCCATCGCATCGACCTGCAATGCCTGCATCGAGGATACGCAAAGCAACCCGAAGCGTGGAGCCATCTACATCTACAACGCCGACGGAACAAACCGCCGCCTGTTTGCCGAGGGTATTCGCAATGCCGAGGGCCTGGATTTTGTGCCCGGCACCAATGATCTATGGGTAACGGTAAACAACCGCGACAACATCGCTTACCCATTTGAGGATGGCTCCGGAAACTACGGCAAGGTGGTACAGAGTTACGTAGACAATAATCCGCCCGAAGAATTTACGTTGGTGCAGCAGGGCGGCAACTATGGCTGGCCTTTCTGTAACCCCGATGCGCGCCAGGGTATGGATAATATGCCCTACGTGAAAGATGTGCAGCTGAACCCCAACGGCACCGTGGACTGCAACGGCATGACCCGCGTTAGCAAAGGCATACAGGCGCACTCGGCTCCGCTGGGCCTGCTGTTTACGCAGAACACCACCATGCCTCAGCCTTACCGCAACGGCGCGCTGATTGCCCTGCACGGCTCCTGGAACCGCTCCAAAGCCACCGGCTACAAGATCATCTACTTTCCGTGGCAAAACGGCAAACCCGGCGAGCAATTAGACCTGGTGGGCGGCTTCCTGAACAGCGACTCCACCGAGGCCTATGCACGGCCCGTGGACATTGCCATAGGCCAGCAAGGCGACCTGTTTATCTCCGACGACAAGGCACACGCAGTGTATAAGCTAACCTATACCGGCCCGGTGGCCTCTGCCGAAAAAGAGCAGCTGGAGCGTGCGGTGCAAGTGTACCCAGTGCCGGCCAGCGGTAACCTAAACCTGAAAATTAACAACCTGAAGCACCCGGACCTGCGGTTTATACTTACCAACGCTCAATCGGCCAACGTGCTGGATGTAAGTTACCGCATTTCGGAGGCCCAGCGTACCTTAGAGCTGCCAACTGAAAAACTGGCGCCAGGCGTATACTTCCTGAGCATACTTTCCGGAGATACCCGTGTGGTGCGGCGCGTGGTGCTGCGTTAGGCTGAAACCCAAACGTATAAAGCAGGGGCATGGCCAACATGTTCCTGCTTTATACTTTAGAAGAAGTATGGTTTTTTGTTTCCTGGGTGCACCATAGTACCTTCGGGAGATCATACGTTCCCAAACTCCTACCTCAACTCATGAAACCTCTTTATGAGTAGTTTGATACTCCTGTTCGGTTGCCTTGGCCTGGGTCTGCTGCTGCAGCGCGCCAAAGATTTCCCGAAGAATGCCGCGCAGGTACTTAACCAGTTTATCATCTATATCTCGCTGCCGGCGCTGGCTTTATACTTTATACCGGAGGTGGCGCTTACGCTGCAGGTGCTTTTGCCGGTGGGCGTTGCCTGGATCTGCTTTGCCGCTGCCGCGCTTTTGTTCTGGGGTTTGGGCAGGCTGTTCGGGTGGTCGGGGAAGCTGGTTGGCTGCCTTATTCTTACGGCCGGGCTGGGCAACACCTCGTTCATCGGCTTTCCGGTTATAGAGGCGCTCTATGGCAAAGAAGGGCTGAGAACCGCCATTCTGGTAGACCAGCCGGGGTCGTTTATGGTGCTGTCTACGCTGGGTATTGCGCTGGCAGCCACTTACGCTAAAGGTGAGGCGAGCGCAAAAGCTATTCTGCACCGTATTTTCCGGTTTCCGCCGTTTATTGCCTTTGTGCTGGCCATACTTCTAAACCTGTTTAACCTTCATTTTTCAGCGGATATGAAAGAGGTTTTCCAGCGGCTTGGAAGCACGGTGTCGCCGTTGGCGCTGGCATCGGTGGGCTTGCAGCTGCGGCTTGAGCGGCGCAGTAAGCATTGGGGCTTTTTGGGGCTTGGGCTGGCGTTCCAGTTGCTGCTTGCGCCTTTTATTATACTGGCGCTATACTTCTGGGGCTTTGGCGTAACAGGCGAGGTACTGGAGATAAGCGTGCTAGAAGCAGGTATGGCACCCATGATCACGGCCAGCATTGTGGCGGCATCGTATGGCTTAAAACCGCGCCTGGCAAACATGATGGTAGGCTTCGGTATCCCGCTCTCCTTCCTGACGCTGGCTTTCTGGTATTGGGTGCTGCAGCTGCTGTAAACTGCAGGCACAGCGCAAAATCATACTTGGCGAATCAAGCTGTTACTGTATGGCAATCAAGAAATCTCCCTGAAGTATAAACCTACTCTTCCTGGTAAGTATCCATTTTGATCTTCTCGATCAGGAGGTAGTTCTTAAACTGGTGGATGAGCTTATCCATTTCGCGCTCTTTCTCGGCCAGCGCCTGCACCTCCTCATCAGAGTCTTGTAGCACGGGCTGCAACCGGAAAAGGCTGTCCTGTAGCTGCGGGATAGCGGCCTCGGTATGCTGGCGCAACTCGGGCTCCATGTCGGTTTTCAGGGTGTCTTCCAGCTCTTTAATGTAAAGCTGCAGAAACTCCACCATGTGCCAGGGGTTGTTTGGGCGGTTCCAGGTGAAGGTGGTGTTGCAGCGGCGGCAGCGGTAGGAGTTGCACTTCCAGCTGTGCTCGTTGGTAACCACGCCCTGCTTTTTAAGCATATCGGCCTTGCGGCACTTCGGGCACTGGGCATTGTCTTCGATCACTTTCTCGAGGCGCTCACGCTTGCTAAGTATGGCAGTGCGGTTGTCGGCGTGTGTCAGTAGCTGCTGCTCCAGGTTCTGGCAAGCTTGCGTCAGTTGCTCATGCTCAGCGGTCAGTTCGCCGCTCTCCATCAGCTGCGTAGCGCGCTTACTAAAAAAGCGAATCAGCTTAATAAGTTCTCTCTCGTTTGCCTTCAGTGCATTATTCATACAACAAAGGTACAGCTAATAGTTTAGAGATAAAAAGTTTGGGAGTTTGTGAGTTTGTGAGGTAAAGAGTTTGGGAAGTTAGAAGGTTGGGAAGTTTGGAAGTTAGAAAGTTTATGAGGTATAAAGTTTGGGAGGTAAAGAGTTTTGGATTTGTGGTGGGTTGGTGTGGTTGGTTTGTGAAGGCGTTCGGCTTTGGTAGCATTTTAAACTTGCGATGGCTTGGTTTGAAGTATAAAGTATGGCTTTGGTGGCTGTAGAGTCTTGCTTTTTCAAAGCAAAGCAGTTGAAAACTGCTGGTCATACATCGCCACAAGTTACGCTCCCGCTAAACTTGCGGCATACTAAAGAGCGGAGTAAAAGAACTCAACCCACCCAAACTTTCTACCTCCTAAACTCACAAACCTTCTAACTTCCAAAACTCTCTACCTCCCAAACTCCTAAACTCTAAAACTCTATACCTCCTTCGCTTCCCTTACTTTCTTGTAAATACGGATGGCTAGCATGAGCATGGCGGAGAAGAGGATGAGGCCCAGGATGCCCCAAAGCATACTTAGCGAGCTTTTCAGAACAACCAGGAAAACGATGCTGATCAGGAAAAGCGTGGCTACCTCGTTCCAGATGCGCAGTTGGGTGGAGGTATACTTTAAAATGCCCTGCTGCTGCTGTTTAAAAATGCGGTGGCACAGGAAATGGTAAACATAGAGGCCCAGCACAAAGCTGAGTTTCCAGATGAGCCAGCCTGGGATGGAGCCATAAAGGTGCAGCATCGTGAGGCCGAAGATCAGGGTAAGTATGGCAGAGGGCCAGGTAATGCCGTACCACAGCCGTTTCTGCATCAGCCGGAACTGGTTTTGAAGTATGGTTCTCTCAGGCTCGGGTTTTTCGGCGGCTTCGGCAAAGTATATAAACAGGCGCACGATGTAGAACAACCCGGCAAACCAGGTAACCACAAAAATGATGTGCAGCGCCTTTACGTAAAAATAGCTCATGGTGCAGTGTGTTTCCGCAAAGGTACGCCGAAATGTTTAATTGCCCGAAACCTGCATGTTACCCTGCCAACTGCAAATTTGTACTTAGATCGATCGGCTGAACACCGGCGCCGAAGGGTTTGCCTGCCACAGGCGCGCATCGAAACACATGGCAATATTGCGCAGAAAGGGTCGGCCGGCCTCCAGTACCTGCAAGTGGTTTGGATGCAGGCACAGTAAGCCATCTTCGGCCAAAAAGTACAGGCGGTCCAAGGTTTCCGGAAAGTATACTTCCTCTTCATCGGTCCAGCGGGTGCCCAGGCGGCACATCAGGTTTAGGATATGCTTCCGGAGGATGAGATCCTGCTGCGTGAGCTCGTGGCCTTTTAGCAGCGGCAATTGCCCGGTTGCCACCTGTGCTTCGTAAGCCTCCACCTCTTTCAGGTTTTGCATGAATGCCGTGCCCGTGTCCGAGATGCTGGATGCGCCCAGGCCGATGAGTAAGGTGGTTTGCCGCGGTGTATAGCCCATAAAGTTGCGGTGCAGTGTTCCGTGTTGGGCCGCCAGGCACAGCTCGTCAGCGGGAAGGGCAAAGTGGTCCAGGCCAATTTCGTTGTAGCCGGCTTGCTGCAGCAACTCTTTCCCTAGCTCATACAGCGCGCGTTTCGCTGCCGGAGCGGGCAGGTCTGCCTCGGAGTAGCGCCGCTGGGCTTTGCTCTTCCAGGGCACGTGTGCATAGCTGTAAAACGCAATGCGCTCTGGCCGCAGCTCATTAACCCGTGCAATAGTATGGCGCACGCAGTCAGCGGTTTGGTGGGGCAGGCCATAGATAACATCAGCGTTGATAGACTTATAGCCAATGCTGCGCGCCACACCAAAAACATACTTGGTCTGCTCAAAGGTTTGGATGCGGTTAATGGCCAGCTGCACCCGCGGGTCAAAGTCCTGAATGCCTACACTAAGCCTCCTGAAACCCAGTTTGTACAGCACCTGCAATTGATCAGCTTGCGTGGCATTGGGGTGCACCTCCACGCTAAAGGCCGCATCGGGCAGTACTTCGGCTTTCTCCAATAGTTTTGTAAGGAGCAGTTCCAGGTTTTGTGCGCTGAAGAATGTGGGCGTGCCGCCGCCCAGGTGCAATTCCGCCAGGCGTGGTTTCTCGTCAAAGGCAGCCAGGTATTGTTCCCACTCCTGCAGCAGGGCCTGCACATAAGGCGTTTCCACAGCGTGGTTTTTGGTGATGCGCTTGTTGCAGCCGCAATAGGTGCAAAGCTGCTCGCAAAAGGGCAGGTGCAAGTATAAACTGATGCCTTCAGAGCGATTCGTTTTCCGGAACGCTTGCTTTACATGCTCCATCCAGCGGGCCTTCGTAAGCGGCGCCTCATCCCAGAACGGAACGGTGGGGTAGCTGGTGTAGCGCGGCGACGGCACATCATACTTGGCCAGCAGCTGGGCCGGGGTGGCGGTTAGGGTTGCTTGCATCCTGGTAGTGTCTGTTTCAACGTTGTTCCTTGCAAAAGTGAGGAGTATCAGCGTGTTAAGAAATGATAATCGTCATCAAAATAGGCAAGTGGCTGTGTTTCTTTACCTAAAGTTGTGTAACTTCACGGGATTTGCCACTTAGTTAGGATTTTTTAACTATATGAAGATTACGACACCTACACTACTTCTCGATAAACAGAAAGCTATCCGAAACATCCGGCGCATGGCCGACAAAGCCAGGCAAAACGGCGTCAGGCTGCGGCCGCATTTCAAAACGCACCAGTCGGCGCAGGTAGGGGAGTGGTTTCGTGAATTCGGGGTAGAGGCCATCACGGTTTCCTCGGTGCGCATGGCAAACTACTTCGCTAACCATGGCTGGAATGATATTATGGTGGCCTTTCCGGCAAACGTACTGGAGATTGAGATGATTAACGAGCTGGCATCGCGCATCAAACTGCACCTGATCGCGGTGAACCAGGAAACCATAGAACTATTGGCCCAGCAGCTCCGGCACCCGGTTCAGCTCTCTCTCAAGATAGACACCGGCTATCGGCGCACGGGCATACTTGCCACCAACTATGCCGAGCTCGACCAGATGGTACAAAAAATACGGGAGCAGGATAAAATGCACTTTTCCGGCTTTGTAGTACACGATGGCCATACCTACAAGCAAAACGACGTGTATGCCATCCAAACGATTTATAATACTTCGGTGTACCAACTGCACATGCTGCGCGAAAGGTATAAATCGAAATTCCCGAACCTGCAGCTCTCCATCGGCGATACGCCCTCATGCAGCATCATCGAAACCCTGCGTGGCGTGGACGAAATACGCCCCGGCAACTTTGTGTTCTACGACCTGACCCAGCAGCGCATCGGTTCCTGCTCTTTCGACGATATTGCCGTGTGCATGGCCTGTCCCGTAGTAGCCAAGCACCCGGAGCGCAGCGAGATCATACTTTACGGCGGCAGCGTGCATTTTTCTAAGGATGTGATCCTGCAGGAAGACGCCTCAGAAGCATACGGGCGTGTGGTTGAGCTTTCCGGCTCAGGCTGGTCTGCCCCGCTGGAGGGCATTGAGGTGGTATCGCTGTCGCAGGAGCATGGAGTGGTGAAAGCCACGCCGGAGCAGTTTAAAAAGTACCAGATTGGCGACCTGATGGGTGTTTTGCCGGTGCACTCCTGCCTTACCGCCAACCTGATGCAAGGCTACCTGACCACCGAGGGCGAACGCCTGGAGCACCTGATGGGGGTGCCACCGCAAGAACTGGTTTCTTAGCCTAAAGTGTAGCAAATTGTTGAGGGGCGTTATACCTTTGCAGGACAGGGAGATATGGCGACAAGTATAAAACCACCACTAAAGCAGGCACCTGCCGACAAGGCATTTAAAGCCCCGGCAAAGCGGCAAGCCCGCACTGCAAAGCCGCGCAAAAAGCAGCAGAAGCAACCACCCAAGCGTTTTTGGGTTGGGCTGGCCATCTTGGCGGGTATTATTGTGCTGGTGATGTACGTAGAGTATTTTGTAGAAAAACGCGTGCCTGCTTGGCCTGAAGGGCATACGGTATATGGCATAGATGTCAGCCATTTTCAGAAAGAGGTGGACTGGCAGAAAGTGCGCGAGAGCGAGGTGGTGTTTGCCTTTGTAAAAGCTACAGAGGGCGTTTCGCTCAAAGACAAGAAGTATGAGCAGAACTGGACCGGAGCCGGCGCCGCAGGCATTATCCGGGGGGCTTACCATTTTTACCTGCCATACCTTAGCCCCAAAGAGCAGGCGGCAAACTTTGTGGCTACCGTGCAGCTAACCAGCGGCGATCTGCCCCCGGTGCTGGATATTGAAGTGCGTGGCAGAAAACCCCTGGGCCAATTTCGAAAAGACCTGAAAGTATGGCTGGAGCAGGTTGAAAACGCTTACGGCGCTAAACCTGTCATATACACTAACTATAAGTTCTATGAGGATTACCTGGCCGGACATTTTGATAGTTACCCGCTGTGGATTGCGCATTATAAGGTGCCTAAGCTAAGTATAGAAAAAAGCAGTACCCGTAAACTGGCGTTCTGGCAGCATACCGACGGAGGCTCTATTGACGGGATTGAGGGCTCTGTGGATTGCAACGTATTCTATGGAAGTATGCGTGACCTGCGCAGTATATGCATCCCATAGCTTTTGCAACAGAGCACTAAAAAAGCGCCCGACAAGTTATTGCCGGGCGCTTTGTGCTTAAAGCTATTTATCAAATTTTAATACCTGTCTAAATCGCGGTGGCGGTCATGCTCCTGGTCCCAGGTGCGGGCCCGGTTGTGGCTGTTTATATAATCCTGATCCTTGCTGGTATCAAAGGCGCGGTTCGGGTTGTAGCTGTAATCGCTGTCCTTGTGCTGAACACGTGAGTTCTCCATGTCGCGTGCATAGGTGTTGTTTGGGTAAGACCTGTTGCGGCTCGGCCTGTAATTACTTGCGCCATAAGGTTCGCCATAGCCCATGCTGGAAGAACCACGATCATAGGAGCCCATAGAGCCATAATTGCCAGTGTCGTAGTCGCGGTTTGAGTTGCGGCTGTAGCCACTGCCCATGTAACTACCCTGCGAGCCACCGTAATTGCCTTGTGAGCCGGACGAGTAACCACTGCCTTGATTGTAGTTATCCCTATTAAAATCATAGTGCCCTTGATCGCTGCCCTGGAACCTTCTGGAGGTGTCGGAGCCGTAAAGGGTAGGGTTTCTGTCATTTCTAAAGGTAGAACCGTGGCTATCATAATCGCTTTCGTAGCCATGGCTGCGTTGGCTATACTGGCCTCTGCCAGAAGACGGCCTGTTGCCCATACCGCTGTCGTAATCGTGGCCGCGCTCGCGTTGAGAAGTGTATCCGCCCCTGGATGAGCCATAACCTTGCGCACCGCCATAACTGCCCATGTTGCCATAGTTACGGGAACTGCTGTAGGCGTGGTGTGTGCCGCGATCCGTTATGTTGCGCGAGCCGCCCATCTCATTGCCCTGGTTTCCCCAGGTGCCTCCGTGGCTTTCATTGCCATAGCCACCGCGTGCCGGCGAACCGTAATCATCGAAGCGGTAATTACCGCTGTATTCTGGGTGCCTATAGCGTTCAGAGCGGTGCGTATGGTAGCCACGGTTCTCATCTCTGTCGCTGTGGCCTGAATAATCTCTGTTCATAGTTTTGATAGTTTGGGTTAAAAAAGCGATTTAATTCTATCATTTTAACGGAAGAGTACCTTATGGGTTGAGGTAAAACCCTGAACATAAACCTGGTTGGCAGGCGAGGTGCAGCATTTAAAACATAGACAACCCTGGCTGGCATTATATGCCAGCCCCGACTCTAGCAGGAAAGCAAGCCGACTTTCTTCAGATATTTTTGTCTACCAAGAAGCTATGCAGTCAAACTTTACGTTTATACTTCTGGCACCTTTCCAACGAGCACATGTTGAGGGGGGTAACCCCGTTTGTCATGCATTCTAAATTTAGCCATTGGCAGCTAGCTGGTTATACTTACCAGCGCTGAAGGCCAAACTATAGTTGCAAAATATATGTTACCTTTATAACCAGTTCTGACGCGGTCATTTTACATCGCCTTACAACGCATTTTTCATTACTAATCAAAACTATGGCTGCGCCCAAATTTCAGGTCCAGAAGGACTCATTCCACGCCGAATTAAAAAGAAGAATCAACGATTACTTCCAGGAGGAAGGCATTTCTACCACAGGCAACTACAAACTATACATTAAAGCCATAATCCTTACGGGGGGGCTATTGTTACTATACACGCACTTGGTGTTTTTTACGCCGGTAGCCTGGCTGGCTATACTTGAGTGCATAATCTTAGGTGGACTGACGGCTGGTATCGGGTTTAATGTGGTGCACGATGGCTCTCACGGGAGTTTCAGCAAGAAAAAGAAGCTGAACGAAATGGCAGGTCTTTGCCTGAATGTGCTGGGGGCCAACGAGTTTATGTGGAACACCAAGCACAACGTTATCCACCACGCCTACACAAACATAGATGGCATTGATGACGACCTGGACGCTGGGCCGCTTCTCAGGCTCTGCGAAACGCAGAAGCTGCGAAAATTCCACCGTTACCAGCATTTCTATTTTTGGGCTGCTTACTCCATGCTTTTCTTCTTCTGGGTTTTCTTCTCTGATTATCAGAAGTATTTTACCAAGAAAGTAGGAGCGATGCCTTTGAAAAAAATGAAAACCTCAGACCATGTAAGTTTCTGGGGATTTAAGGCATCCCATATTTTGTTTTTTGCCGTTATTCCAATCTTTACGGTTGGGTTTTTGCCTTGGCTAATAGGGTTTTTAGTGTATGGTGTAGTGGTAGGATTTGTAATGAGCATCGTGTTCCAGTTAGCGCATACTGTACGCGAAACGCACTTTCCGGTGGCAGTGCAACCCACTAATAAAATGGAAGATGAGTGGGCCGTGCATCAGTTAAAGACCACGGCTAACTTTGCCACTAACAACAAGCTGGTTACTTGGTTCTCTGGAGGGCTTAATTTTCAGGTGGAGCATCACTTGTTCCCTAAAATCTCGCATATCCACTACCCGGCACTTAGCAAGATTGTAGCGCAGGCCTGCCTCGATTTTGGCATCCCGTACCACAACATCCCTAAAATGCGCATGGCAGTGGCTTCGCACGTATCGCACTTGAAGCAGCTTTCCCGAGCATAGACACTAAGAAAAATATAAACCAAAAAGAGCCGTGGCTACTAGCCACGGCTCTTTTTGGTTTAGGGGGAATGCTATTTTTAGCTTGCCTGCTGCATTTGCTGGCTGATAATGTAATTCACAAAGTCATCCACGGAATAAACAGGCACTTCATCAGGAATGGTAAGGTTATACTTCTTTTCAACCTTCAGGATAACGTCTACCACGTCCACAATATCCAGGCCCACATTGCTCAGGTCCCGCACCTTGCGTAGGCGGTTAGGGTGCACCTTGGTAACAGAGCTGATCAACTGCACAACTTCTTTCTCAACGGACTGCTCGGTATAATTTTGTGTATTCATGGTGTGTGATGTAAATAGTGGTTATGTTGGTTTTACACTGTATAACTCAAGTGTAGCATGAGCCGGTACTGCGCTGATTTTAAAGAAGTATGTGAAGGCCAGAAGCCTTCACATACTGAACCAATTATATGTAGTATGAAGATCAGGGTATACTTTTAGTAGGCCGCAGAGTGGCTCATTTTAGACTCTTCCAGCTCAGCGGTTTCATGCTCCAGCTCTTCCATGGTTTTGTCTTCCAGTTCAATCACCGTTTTCTTGTCCATACCCAGCTTAGCCATCAGGCGGTCGAAGAGGTAATAAATCACCGGCACAACAATAAGCGTCAGGAACATGGAGCTGCTTAGGCCACCAATAAGCGCCCATGCAAGGCCGTTTTTCCACTCGGCACCCGGTCCGCTTGCCAGTGCAATCGGAAGCATACCAATTACCATGGCTAGGGTCGTCATCAGGATTGGGCGGAAACGTATTCTCACCGCTTCAGTCAGTGCCACTTTTACTTCTACACCCTCAGCCTTCAGGTTATTGGTAAAGTCTACCACCATAATGGCGTTTTTCGCAACAAGGCCAATCAGCATGATGATACCAAGTATGGAGAAGATGCTGAGCGTAGAGGCAGAAAGCGCCAGCGCAAGCAAGGCTCCAATAATAGCCAGCGGGATAGAGAACAATACCACCAGCGGGTACACATAGCTATCATACAGCGCGACCATAATCAGATACACAAAGATGATAGAGGCAAGCAGCGCCAGGCCAAGCGTTCCGAAGCCCTCGCTTTGGTTTTTCAGGTCGCCGCCAAAGTTTACCGATAAGCCTTTCGGCATATCCAGCTTGGCCAGTCGTTCCTGAATTTCGGCACCAACAGAGCCTGTTGGTCTGCCAATTACCTGTGAGGTTACTGTAACTGAGCTCACGCGGTCCTTACGCTCAAGCTTGGATGGGCCGGAGGCCTGCTCAATGTTGGCAAACTGATTCAGAAGGATTTGCTGGCCTTTGCTGTTCGTGAATGTCAGGTTACCGATGTCGGTTGTGCTGCGGCGGTCAAAGTCGTCGAGGCGGATATTGATATCATATTCTTTCTCCACGCCTCGGAACTGCGCATCGGTATTACCGCTAAAAGCTGTTTGCATGCCGGCACCCACTTGCTCCAATGATAGGCCAAGCGTCGCCATCTTGTCGCGGTCCACAGATACGGCAATCTCAGGGTTACCATCCTCTACCGACTTTTTAACCTCGGCTGTACCTTTCACTTGCTCCACCTCGGCCAGCACTTTGTCTGAGAAAGACATCAGCGTATCCAGGTTTGAACCTGAAAGAATTACCTGAATAGGGGCTTCGTTGGCACCACCAACCATACTTACCGGCACCATCGTGAACTTTACACCTGGTATAGTTTCTTCCAGACCAATTTTTACCTCCCGTGAGAAGGCGTTTGTTGTAAATGCACGCTCTGTGGCATCTACCAGCTTCACGTTTACCTCGGCAATGTAGGCAGTGTTCTGGCCAGCCTGTGCCGACGATGTCGTTCCTACTGTCGTGAATAGGTTTGTTACTTCAGGGTATTGCTCCAGATAGCCTTCTACCTGGCGGGCGGCAAAGTTGGTTTGCTCTACGGTTGCGTTTTTCGGCAGTTCCAGTTCCACGATAAATTCGCCACGGTCACCGGCGCTCACGAACTCACTGCCTATAAAACCAGCCGGAACCAGCGCAATGGAAGCCACCAGCATCACTACAGTGGCAAGCACGGTTACAAACTTATGGTTGAAGGCCCACTGCAAAGCAGAAGTAAAGCCGTCAATCACGCGGTCAAGGAAGCGCTCGAAAGCAAGTATAAACCGGCCAAAGATGTTCTTGTCAGACAGATGCTCCAGTTTAGAGAAGCGGCTGGCAAGTAACGGAATTAGGGTAAAAGCCACGAACAAGCTCAGCATGGTAGAAATAGCCACCACCACCGAGAACTGGCGCAGAATATCGGATACCAGACCTGTAGATAGCGCAATCGGCACAAACACAACCACAATTACCAGGGTAATGGACGTAACCGTAGCCATAATCTCTCGGATACCATCATAAGCAGCCTGTGCAGGCTTTTTGCCCATCTCCATGTGGCGGTAAATGTTCTCAATCACCACAATGGCGTCATCCACAAGTATACCTACTACCAACGAAAGGCCAAGTAGCGTCATCAGGTTGAGTGAGTAACCCAGCAGGCTCATGGCAATAAACGTGGCGATAAGCGAGGCCGGGATCGAGATCATCACGATCACCGCATTGCGCAGTGAGTGCAGGAACAACAGCATCACTACGGCCACAAGTATAATCGCCAGGAAAAGGTCATGGATTACCGCATCGGCAGCCTCCAGAGTGAATTCAGAGCTGTCTTTTGCAATGGTAAACTGTAATCCTTCAGCAGCATAAGTTTCTTGCAGTTGGTCAAGGGCTTTGCGTGTTAGTTCGCTAACCTCCACGGCGTTAGCATCTGATTGCTTTTGAATAGAGAGACCAATGGAAGAAACAGCGTTTACACGCGTTAGCACCTCCGTGTCTTTCTGGGCATCCTGCACTTCGGCAACATCGCCCAGGTGCACCACCGCACCGTTATCTTCGGTTTTCAGCACGAGGTTGCGCAGTTGATCCAGCGATTCATACTTTCCGGCCAGTCGGATCAGGGTTTGGCCCTGCTCGTTCTTTACCTTACCGGTCGGGAAGTCGAGGTTAGAGTAGCGTATTTTCTGCTGCACCTGCGAGATGGAAAGGCCATAGGCCTGCAGCTTCTCGGCATCCAGGTTTACCTTAATCTCACGCTCCTGGCCGCCAAGCACCTTTATCTGCGCCATGCCCGGCACACGCGACAGCTCCGGTTTTACCTTGTTCTCTATCAGGTCATAAAACTCTGTAGAAGACATTTGGGCTGTGGCGCCAAGCTGCATAATTGGCAAGTCGCTGAAGTCGAACTTGCCTAGTGAGGGCGCGTCGGCATCGTCCGGCAGCTCGCCAAGTATGGCGTTTATCTTTCGCTGGGCATCCTGAAGGCTTAGGTCTACATCGGTGCCCTGTTTCAGCTGTATTACAATAATTGAGAAGCTTTCCTGCGAGGTGCTTTTAATCTCGTCCACGTTTTCCAGCGAGGAGAGGGCGTCTTCAATTTCCTTAGTCACCGAGTTCTCCACTTCAGAAGGCGAGGCCCCAGGGTAGAAGGTAGACACGGTTAATACCGGCGGAGAGAACTTCGGAAGAAGCTCATAGTTCAGCGAGAAGTAGCTCGCTAGGCCCAACAGCGTCAGGGTAGCGAAAATCACCACCACAATCGTTGAGCGTTGTATCGATAATTTCGTGATATTCATTTAATCTGATCTCTTTAAATTTGAATGAAGTATGCGCTTACAATACGCTCACTTTGGTGCCGTTCTTCAGGTTAATCTGCCCTGACTGCACCACTTGCTCACTGGCCTCAAGGCCTCCGGTTACTTCCACTTTATTGCCTTGCACGCTTCCTACTTTAATATCCTTTAAGTATGCGTTGCCATTTTTAACTACAAACACCTGTGGGTTTTGTAAGCTTCCTACAATGACCTCACGGTCCAGGAGAAGGGCTTCGCGCTGGTCGGCCACCTCGAAGTATGCCGTACCATACATGCCGGCCTTCAGCCTGTTGTCGGCGGAGTTGCTAATCTCAAGCTCTACATTGTAGTTTAGGGAGTTATCGCCTTTGGCGGCAATGGCTTTTACCGTGCCCTCAAACGACTCGCTGCTAGCTGCATCGGCTTTAACCTGTACTTTCTGGCCCTCGCGGATCAGCAGCACCTGGCCTTCCGGCACCTTCACGTTCATCTTCAGGTTGTCCACGTTCACGATGTTGAATAGCTCGGTACCGGGATTCAGGTAAGAGCCAACCTCGATCATTTTCTTGTTGATGCGCCCGGAAATCGGCGCTTTTATACTTGCATCGGCCAATCGCTTCTTAGCCGTGATCAGGCTGGCCTCCGCGTTGCTGAAGTTAAGCCTTACATCTTCGAGCTGGCGTTTTGTAATAGCGTCGCCCTGGGCGAGATTCTCGAAGCGCTCCAGGTCGCGCTTGCTCTTAGTATAGTTTGCCTGCGCACGTACTAGCTCGGCGCGTAGCAATTGCGCATCTACTTGTGCCAGCAGGTCACCGGCTTTTACACGGTCGCCGTTGTCTTTGTAGATCTTTATTACCTGGCCCTGCGTTTCGGATAGCAGCGTAAGGTCTTGGTCCGGTATAAAGTTGCCCTGCACTGTGAATGATCTATCTAGCTGGCCGTTTTCAGCCTTCGTTACAACCACTGGAATAGACTCACTTTTGCGCTCTGCAACAGCTGCCGTGGCGGCCATTTCTTTCTTGTTGTTCATCAGTGTAAAACCAATGGCTCCAAGCGCTACCAGCACAGCTACGATATAAATTACCTTTTTCATGTTCTTGTTGAAGATTTACTATTTAGTTAGTGATTCTAGCTCGCCTCTGGCTTTCAGGTAGTTCAGCTGGGCGATTTTATACTTTAGTCTTTCGTTGTTCAGGTTTGTCTTTGCCTCGCGCAGGCTTACTTCCGCATCCAGCAAATCGGTCAGCGGCGAAATGCCTTCCTTGTAGCGATCGTTGGTGGTGTCGTACACCTCCTGGGCCAGGTCCACGTTCTGCTGCTGAGCGCCAATCGAGCTCTGGCTGTTCTGCAGTTGGGCCAGCGCGTTGGTAAGCTCCACGGCAGTGTTTGTCTCCAGCTTCGACATGTCTTGCTCCAGTTTTTGCATTTGCAGCTGGCCCTGCTTTACCTGTGCGTTTTTGCGGAAGCCGTCGAAAATAGGGATGTTCACCTGCAGGCCAACCACCGACGTTTTAAACCAAGGGGTTTCCGAGTCGAAAAGCTGGTCGCGTTGCGTTTGGTAGCCATACTGGCCATAGGCAGATAGTGTAGGGTAGTAGCCAGCCTGGATGTTCTTAATGCTGTAGCTCTGCAACTGCTTTTGCGTGTTCAGCAACTGGAACTGTACTTTCTGGCTGGTTGCCTGCTCCACAGTAATGCGTTCCGTTAGCAGGTAGTCCAGCTCGTTAGTGGTGTTTACCAGCTCAATGTCCTGCTCCAGCGGCATGTTCATGAAAAACTTAAGTATGTTTTTCTGCTGCTCAAAGTTTGTTTGTAGGGTTTGCAGCTGGTTTTTAAGGTTCGTAGTGTTCACCTTAATGCGGTTTACATCTACCTTGGCAACCAGATCGTTTTTATATTGCAACTCCATGATACGCTCCAGCTCAGCCAGCCGCTTCAGGTTAGCCTCCAGGTTATCGAACTGCTCTTTGGTTTGCAAGGTCTGGTAATAGGCCGTACCAATGTTGTAAATCAGGTCTTCCTCGGCCATATCGGTGCGCAAGCGGTACAAGTCCTGCGTGGTTTTCGCCGCTTTCAGCCCCACAAAGTATGATTGGTTAAAGAGCAGCTGCGTCAGGCGCACGTTTGCGTTTGCGTTATAGTCTTTACCGAACTTTACCGGAACATCTTCCCCCGGAGAGCCAATAATAGCTCCTGGCAAAATCTGTGTCGGCAGGTCAGGGTAGTAATCAACCCCTCCAGACACGTTCAGCTGCGGCAAGCCCTGGCTTTTTGCCTCGCGCACTTGCTGCAAGCCAATCTGCTCATCGTAAGCAGCTTTTTTAACGTCCTGGTTGTGCTCCAGCGCATACTGTATGCTTTGCTGCAGCGTTAATGGCTGTTTTTCTGGAGTGGCCTGTTGCTGCGCAAAGCCTGGCCGCAACATAAGTATGGACGCTCCGATCAGAAAGAATTTCTTAATCACTTTAGCTCTAGTTTTAAACTGTTTATATAATGTTGTTTTGTTCTGATTTTAGAGAACTAATTCAGGCTAAAAAAAGGCCTACTTTTGCTCCCTTGTTTGCTCCCAGCGCTGTAGCAAGCCCGGAAACTCCTTGTGTATGAACTGCATGAAGCTGGCAAACTCCTCAATGCTGCAGTTAAACTCAGGCGTATCCTTAGTGCGCTCCTCCAGCACCTCATGCAGCACATGGCTCATCTTAATCACACGCTCAATCTCGTTCTGGATAAGCTCGCGCCAGTTGCTCATCTTCAGTTTAAAGTAGCGCTTGCGGTCGCCGGAGAACGTGATGTAATCAATATGCCCGATGTGCATGAGCAAGTTCAGTGCTGTGCTGGTAGCGCTCTTGCTGATGTTGAGCGTTTCCCGGATCTCATCAAACGTGAGCTCAGGGCGCGGAGAAACGTAGAGTAGACCCAATATGCGGCCAGCCACCGGCTGAAACCCCTTTTCCTCGTGGGCTATCCCGATTTTCTCTATCAGCGCTCTTTTCTTATCGTTCAGCTCTATGCTCATGGTGTCATCTGTTTTCAGGTTTCTATACCTTGCAACAGCACAAAGGTATGGAATAGTTCTTTTGGTTCCTAATTTTAAGAACCAAATTTTATGGAGGTAATTTACAGCTGCAAATATATAGGATTTGCGCAGATGCGCGTTGTTAAAAAGCCTGAATTTAAAGTTAACAACCTATATAGCGGAAACTTGCGTAGGTTGATAGTATGTGCCGGTTTTTCGGGCCGCCCGCGTAGCGGCTTTTATGTTTGTAACCGGCTGGATATATATTCTATAAGAGAGAAAGTTTATGGCTTCACAATATAACAGATGGTATCACCCTTACGAGATAAACGAAAAGTATAAAAAGCGCGTGGCCTACTTCTGCATGGAGTATGGCATCCATCAGGCGCTAAAGATATACTCCGGTGGCCTGGGCTTTTTGGCTGGCTCGCACATGCGCAGCGCTTTTGAGCTGCGCCAGAACATGATTGGCATTGGCATGCTGTGGAAATATGGCTACTACGACCAGGAACGCAATGAGGACCAGACCATGCGGCCGCACTTTCAGCAGAAGTTCTATATTTATCTGGAAGACTCTGGCATTACCGTTCGGGTGTTGGTAAACGACCATCCGGTACTGGTAAAGGCCCTGGTGCTGAAACCTGAGATTTTCGGCACGGTGCCTATGTACTTCCTTACCACCGATATTCCGGATAACGACCACTTGGCCCGCACCATTACACACCGCCTGTATGATCCCGAGCCGCGCACGCGCATCGCGCAAAGTATAGTGTTGGGCATTGGCGGTGCAAAAGTGGTAGAGGCATTGGGCGGCACCGAGATTTACCACATGAACGAGGGCCACGCGCTGCCGCTGGCCTTTAAGCTGTTCGAGGATTTTGGCAAGCTGGATGAGATTAGGAAGCGCCTTGTTTTTACAACGCACACTCCTGAAAAGGCTGGTAACGAGGAGCATGAAATTCACTTGCTGCATAACATGAGCTTCTTTAATGGTGCCACGCTGGAGGAGGCCCGCGAACTGACAGGCATGCATGGCCATATGTTTAGCCATACCTTGGCAGCACTGCGCCTGGCCAAGGTAGCGAATGGCGTGTCGCAGTTGCACGGCGAGGTGGCCCGCGAAATGTGGTACGAGAACGAGGGTGTCTGCGAGATCAAGGCTATCACCAATGCGCAGAACTTCTCTTTCTGGGCTGATAAGGAACTGTGGCAAGCGCAGGAGCGCGACGATAATGCCAGCCTGGACCGCCGGAAGCGTGAGTTGAAACGTGAGCTGTTTGCCGAAGTTGCCAACCAGACCGGCAAGCTGTTCCGGACGGATGTGCTAACTGTGGTATGGGCCAGGCGCTTTGCCGCCTACAAACGTGCCGACCTGCTCTTGCGCGACATGCAGCGCTTTGTGGAGTTCGTGAGTAACAAAGAAATGCCGGTGCAGGTTATTTGGGCTGGCAAGCCGTACCCGTTTGATTATAATGCCATTGCCGTGTTCAACAAGCTGGTAAAAGTATCGCAGCAGCTGGATAACGTGGCCGTACTGACTGGTTACGAGATTGAGTTATCCAGAAAGCTGAAGCAGGGCTGCGACATCTGGCTAAACACGCCCCGCCGCCCACGCGAGGCATCGGGCACCAGCGGCATGACGGCCTCCATGAACGGAGGCGTAAATGTATCGGTGCTGGATGGCTGGATTCCGGAGTATGCCCGCAATGGGGAGAATAGTTTTGTGCTTCCGGTTGCAGACGTGTCTAAACCGGATGAGGTGCAGGACGATCAGGACTATAATAATTTGATGAAGCTGTTTGAGAAGGAGATTGTGCCGGTTTATTACCACAACCACGAGCGCTGGCTGCATATTACCAAGCAAAGCATGCGCGATGTGGTGCCACAGTTTGAGGCAAACCGCATGGCACACGAGTACTATGATTTACTTTTCAACAGTTAAACGCCACTGAAGCGATGCTTATTATAAAAGCGGGAGGCTAATCAACTTCTGAATGGCCTCCCGCTTTTATATATCAGTAGAATACCTTCCTATACTTTCTCCGGGATGCGCTGCAGGGTATCAAGCAGGTAATCCCAGTACTTTTGCACCGAGCTGATCTGCACTTTTTCATCCGGGGAGTGCGCGCCTCTGATGTTGGGGCCAAACGAGATCATTTCCATTCCTGGGTAGTTACTGCCAAGTATGCCGCACTCTAAACCGGCGTGGCAGGCGTTTACATCCGGCTCACTGTTAAACTTGCTGCGGTACAAGTCGCTCATCAGTTTAATGATGGAGGCACTTGGGTTTGGTGCCCAGCCCGGGTAGGCTCCGCTTAGGCTAACCTCGGCACCGGCCAGCTCTAACGCTGCTTGAATGGCTGCCGCCAAATCCTCTTTCTCAGAATCTACGGAACTGCGCGTGAGGCACAGTACTTTATACTTTCCGCCTGCCAGCTCAACGCGCGCTACGTTGTTGGATGTCTGCACCAGTCCCTCAATTTCGGGGCTCATGCGGTAAATGCCGTTCGGGGTAGCATAGATTGCGCGCAAAAAGGTAGCAGTAAAGGCCTTATCAGCAACCTGTGCTGGTGCTTCCGTTGCCTCAAGCTGCAGTTGCAGGTTCGGGTCGGTGCTTTTATACTCTTGCGTAAGTATGGCGCGCTGAGTTTCTACAAACTGCTCAAAAGCCGCTTTGTCTGCCTCCGGCACGGTAAGTATGGCAGATGACTCGCGCGGGATGGCATTGCGCAGGCCGCCCCCGTCGATAGCGCTCAGGCGCAGGCCGAATTGCTTGCTGGCATGGTGCAAAATGCGATTGGTAAGCTTGTTAGCGTTGGCGCGTCCCCGGATAATATCCATGCCCGAGTGGCCACCCGTGAGGCCTTTTACAGTCAGCTTATAGGCTGCCATACCTGCTGGCGTAGCTTCCTGCTGGTAAGTGCCTGTAGCCGTAATATCTACGCCGCCAGCACAGCCAATGGTAAGCTCGTGGTCGTCTTCGGTATCCAGGTTCAGGAGGATCTTAGCATCTAGCAAGCCGCCTTTCAGGCCAAGCGCGCCTGTCATTCCGGTTTCCTCATCCACGGTAAAAAGTGCCTCTACGGCCGGGTGCGGAATATCTTTAGAGGCAAGTATAGCCATGATCGTAGCCACGCCAATGCCGTTATCGGCGCCCAGCGTGGTGCCCCTTGCCTTAACCCAGTCACCGTCCACGTACATGGCAATGCCCTGCGTGTCGAAGTCGAAATCGGTGTCGTTGTTTTTCTGGTGCACCATATCCAGGTGGCTCTGCATGGCAATGGTCTGGCGGTTTTCCATGCCGGGCGTTGCGGGCTTTTTGATGATCACGTTTCCGGTCTCATCCTCGTAGGTTTCCAGGCCCAGTCTCTGGCCGAAATCCTTTATAAACTTTATAACCCGTTCTTCTTTCTTAGACGGGCGAGGTACGGCATTCAGGTCAGCAAAATTTTCCCAAAGCGCCTTTGGCTCCAGGCTGCGTACTTCAGTGCTCATAGTATGTATGGTTTAGTTTCTGGTTAATAGCAGCGCTAAAGGTACGCATTTCAGCGGGAACCACTGGCGTGGCACACCGACTAAGAAACCGCGAAGCTCAAAAATCCAGCTCCACGGGGCCACCCACCGGGTAGCCAACGCAAGTGAGTACCAGTCCCTTGGCCAGGTCGCGCTCTGTCAACACCTCGTTGTACGACATCCATACTTCACCATTGGTGCAGCGCGCGGTGCAGTTGCCGCATTTGCCGGCTTCACAGCTATAGGGAATCTGGATGCCTTCGGCCCGGGCGGCGCGAAGTATGGTGGTAGGGTACTCCACCCGCACGGTGTGCTCCTGGTTTCGGTGCCGGATGGTGACGCTGTGCGCCTCTGTATCGGGTGGCATTTGCCGGGTGGCTACTTTTGTGGTGTTAAAGTTCTCCCTGCGGATATTCTCCTCGGGCACACCGGCTTGGCGTAGCCCATAATAGCACATGCGCATGTAGTTGTTAGGCCCGCAAACGTAGCAAAGCATCCGGTCTGGGGACGTTACGGCATACTCACGCAGAAAATGCTGCAACAGGTCTTTGTAGAGCCGCGCGCGCGAGAGGTCCGGTGAGTTACTGAACAAAAACTGCACATGCAGGCGCTTCGGGAAGTCTGCCGCCAGCCTTTCCAGCTCGCTTTTGTAAATGGTATGTTCCGGTGTGCGGTTGCTGTAGATCAGGGTTACAGCAACACGGGGGAAAGTATAGAGCAAGGTTTTAAGCAGCCCGTAAATGGGCGTAATGCCACTGCCTGCAGCCAGTAAAATTACCTGTTGGTAGGCGTCTAGGTCCTCGGGAAGCGTGAAAAGCCCGGCGGCCCCGGCAGCGTAAATGCGGTCGCCAACCTGCACATCGTCTATCAGCCTCCTGGAGAAGAAGCCGTTTTCGATGCGCTTTACGCCGATGCTAAGCGGCTCCTGCAGGGCAGGCGAGGAGGTGATGGAATAGGACCTGCGAACGTCCTCCTGCTGGGTATCAGTGTGCACCAAGGTAAGATATTGGCCTGCTTTATAGACTAACGGGCGGTCGGGCTCCAGCACAAAGGTCTTAAAATCGGGTAACTCCTCTCGGATCTCTTTTACGGTAAGGGTATAGTGGTCTGTATGGCTAAGTTGCTTTGTCATGATGCTCGTTCATACGCAAAGTATGGCAGAAACGGTTGGGTGCCGATGGCCGCAACGCAGTGTCCTGAATAGTGCATTCAGCCAGTTTTGCGGATTTATGGACTATTTGCATCTTATTTTCGTAATTTCAGGCATCCTATACTTTTGCCTTCGCACACGTACAGGATGCAGTACATATTGCCAACATTAAGCCTACGCATGAAAAAAATTACCCTAAGGTCCATGATAGTTTTCTCAATGCTAGCCCTGGGCGCCTGCAAAACACAGACGCAAAAAAGCTCTGCTGCCATTTATCAGTCTGATGCTTACATCATTTATCCGGATAGCGTGGTACAGGGCAACTACGTGGCCCAGGCGCGTTCAGCCACCGAGCTTACTTCTAACTACCAGAGCCCGGCAAACGCTTTCCAAAATCCGCGCATCACGTTTAAGTTTGCCATTAACGGCCGCGACAATGAGATGAAATCCGGCACTGACCACCACGTTACCTGCCTGAGCGGCGACTGCGAAACACCTGTAATCACCTTTGGCCAGCAGTACAACGACCCGCAGGCCGTGCCTTCGGAGGCTTTTCTGGAGGAAGGTACGCAGCTAAAAGTGCGTCTAAGTATGAAACCCATGCTGGATGCCTTCGCCAAACAAGGGTATTACGAAACGCCAACCGGTGATAAGATCTACAAAGAGGATTTTAAAGGTGTATACATTGCCGGTGCAACAGATCCGCTGAGCTGGGACTTCGACAACCTGGGCGGCAAAGAAAGCGCCGAACTCAAAGATACCAACAACGACGGGATATACGAGATCACGCTGACCCTGAATGAGAAGCCGGAGGAGCGCCAAACCGCACAGCAGTGGAAAATGACCCGCGATGTGGCCGCCTTCCCGCAGTATACTTCCGATTACCCGCTTACCGATGCCCTGTATAACCTGGCCCTGGAGGAGATGATCAACGCCGTGGAGCCGGACAGCACCTTCCGTACAGGTAAGGAGTGGGCTGGCGTCTGGACCCGCGACATTAGTTACAGCATCATCCTAAGTATGGCGCAGCTGCAACCCAAGGTGTCGAAGTATAGCCTGATGCGCAAGGTAAAAGACGGCCGCATTGTGCAGGATACCGGTACCGGTGGCGCGTACCCCATCTCCACGGACCGCATGATCTGGGCAACTGCCGCCTGGGAAGTATACAAGGCTACCGGTGATGCCCAGTGGCTGCGCGATACCTACGCGATCATCTCAAAATCATTGGATGAGGACATGCTGAACGCCTTTGACCCGGAAACCGGGCTGGTGCGCGGCGAGTCCTCGTTTTTGGATTGGCGCGAGCAAACCTACCCGCGCTGGATGCAACCCGCCGACATTTACGCGTCTGAGAACCTGGGCACGAACGCCGCGCATTTCCAGGCCAACCGCGTAGCCGCCATGATGGCCGAAAAGCTAGGCGACCAAACAGCAACCGCCAAGTATAACAAGGTGGCCGAGCGCATCCGCGAAGGTATAAACAAGCACCTGTGGCTCGAGGAGAAAGGCTATTACGGGCAATACCTGTATGGCCGCAACTATAAAATCCTGTCGCCGAGGGCAGAGGCGCTGGGTGAGGCCTTAGCTGTTATCTTTGGCGTGGCTGATGCCGAGAGAAGCGCTACGGTAGTTGCCAGCACCCCGGTAACCGACTTCGGTATCCCGAGCATCTCCCCGCAGATTCCGGGCATTCCGCCTTACCACAACAACGGCATCTGGCCTTTTGTGCAGTCTTACTGGAGTTTGGCCGCAGCCCGTGCCGGCAACGAGAACGCCCTGACCGAAAGCATCAGCGCTATTTACCGCCCTGCCGCACTTTTCCTGACCAACAAGGAGAACTTTGTGGCCGCCAACGGCGATTATGCCGGCACGCAGATTAACTCTAGCAACATGCTCTGGAGCCTTGCCGGCAACCTAAGCATGGTGTACAAGGTATTCTTCGGAATGCACTTTGAAGCCGATAAACTGGTGCTGAAGCCTTTTGTGCCGAAGGCATTTGCAGGCAAGCGCAAGCTCACGAACTATACTTACCGTGGCGCAACACTTACGCTAGAAATGAATGGCTATGGTAACGAGATAAAATCCATTACAATGGATGGAAAGCCACTGGAAAACGCTGAGGTGCCTGCAAACCTGACCGGCAAGCACACTATCAAAATAGAACTTGCCAACAACGATACCGGGGGAGAGGTAAGCCACCAGCAGGTTTATACTTCGCCGGAAGCCCCAAAGGTTAGCTTGCAGCAGAACACGCTTAGCTGGCCGGAGGTAAAAGGTGCCGTGGCCTACCAGGTATTTAAAAACGGCAAGCAGCAGGAGCGCACCACCGAAACAAGGTATACTGCCGCCGCCGATGCCTACGCCGAGTACATGGTGCTGGCCGAGGACCAGAATGGCGTGACCTCCTTCGCCAGCGAGCCTGTGGTTGTTGTGCCCGCTAAGTATAAAGTGGTGTATGAGATGGAAAAGTTTGCGCCTAAAAGCACCTTCTCGGCCCGCGATTTTGAGGGCTCCGGTTTCGTGGAGATCAGCAAGCAGAAGAATACAAGTATAAGCATGCCGGTTACTGTGCCAGCCGATGGCCTCTATGCCATTGACTTTAGGTATGCCAATGGCAACGGGCCAATAAATACGAGCAATAAAGCAGCTATCCGTACCCTGAAGCTGGGCGATACCTTTGCCGGAACCATTGTGCTGCCGCAGCGCGGCGATGGCGAATGGAACAACTGGGGCTATACCAATACCGTGCAGGTGCAGATGAGTAAAGGCAGCCATACTTTAACGCTGAGCTTTGAGCCGAACAACGAGAACATGAACGGCGAGGTGAACCAGGCCATGCTAGATAACCTGCGGCTCATCAAGATCGATTAAGCAGTTTATACTTTCAACCAAACGAAAATGCCCCGGCCAAGTATGAGCCGGGGCATTTTCGTTTTATACTTACTCGCCTTAAAGCATAAAAGCCAGCGATAGATTCACCCGAAGGCCGCTCCAGCCAGGCCGGATGGCTTTGTCCTCTCTGCCATCCAGTGATAGTTTATAGTCGGGCTTGCCGGGGACGTGAAAAGGGCCGCTAGCGTTGGCAAGGTAGCCCAGGCTCAGGCTCACCGGGAAGTTGCCAAGTGGGTAGGACAAGCCCACGAAGGGTTTCAAACCCAAGCCGATGGCGTTAAACTCATCCTCGCTCTCATCCGACTCATCGTATAAACGGAAATACTCCTTATGCACCAGCGTGGTCCACAGGCTGCTAAGTTCTATGCCAGCTAAAAACTCCAGCTCACTCTCCTCCTTAACCGGCTTGTGCGAGTAAAAGGAAAAGCCCAGGGCATTGTAGCGCAGCAGGTCATCAATGGTGAACTCTCCGGAATAATCGCGGTAGGTCACGCGGCCGCCCGTGGAGCCGTGCTCTACAAAAACTCCAAGCCTTGTGCTTTCGTCCAGGTCTTTCGCAACGCCTACCCCGAAATTGAAATAGGGCGGGAATCTGTCGGTTGCCTTGGCATTTGAGAAGTTGCCAGAGGTAACAGACTCCTGCCACTTCTTCATGGTGCCCATGCTAAAGGTGCCGGCACCCAGGCGTGGCTCCAGGTAAAAACCGCCTTGCGCTGCTGCCTCAAACCCGGCCAGCATCAGAAGTATGATAAGTTTGAATGTTAGCTTTTTCATGGGTTAAAGGGGGATGAAGCGGTTGTGGGAGAAGATGCGGTTGCCGAATACGAAAGGCGCTGCCTGGCCGGCCAGCGGAAGCTTACGGCGCAGCTGCCCGGTGCTTAAGTTATACACGTACAACGTATTGTTAGCATAGCCATAGAGCAGGTCTGCGCTGGCGTCGAGGCGTATATCCTCTAGAGGTGCCTCTGTGGTAAGCGTGGCCTGCAAAGTATGGCTCTGCTCGTCATAAAACGAAATAGTGGTGCCCTTCCGGGTGAGGTACCAGGGTTTGGCGGGGTGGTAGGCAAAGGACCTTATCTGCTCATCCGGGATGCGCTCGATGGGCTCCCAGGTGCCGTTGGCCTGCTGCTGGTAAATGTCCGGGTAAATGTTGTACTGGTTCCCTCTCGGGCTGATCTCGGCTGGGTTTAAGTAGTAAAGCGTACGGTTGCGGCTTAGCACTTTTTTAGCCATCATATCCACTACATAAACGGTATCCCTGTAAGTATAGTCGCTGTGTGCGTTTATCAGCAGGCGGTTGGTGTTGCTAACGCTAAGGTCCAGGTGGGTATACTGGTGCCCCGGTAACTGAAGCAGCGCTGGCAGCTCGTAACTCTCTATGTTTTGCAGGGAAGTCGGGTTGACCTTATGGATCTTCCCGTTCTCAGCGTAATACAGGTAGCGCGCATCCTCCGAGAGGGCCACATTGGAGTAGCTGTTGTAAGGCTTCAGCTTCACAAACGTACTTTGCGCCAGCACTTGCAAAGTATGGGCATCTACTATTGTGGCCTTATCTGTGGCAAACGAGTAGAATTTGCTAACTGCTGCCCGCGTCTGCACATGGGTTAAGGGCCCCCAGGGCTCCCCGTAGCTGGGTACCGTGAACGCCATGGCATTGGTATAAGCATAGCTTAGTTTGTTAGCCGTGTTTTTAGGGTATGTGATCAGTTTTACGGTAAGGTCGCTCCCGAAGCTTTGCTCCCCAAGTATGGCTACAGTATCCGTGCGGCTTGGTATGATGACGGACTGCCCATTCGGCTTTACGAGCTCATAGCTATCGAAGGCGCGGTAAAACGGCGTGGACGAGAAGGAAACGGTCAGGTTATTTTGGGCATCATACGAGTGCTTAATTATCCTGGGCATCAGGAAAAAGTAAATCCGATTAGGGCCGCTGCTGCTGCTCCCGTACCAGCTCTGCTGCTGCGCCTTCGTCATGACGAAGTAAGTTGCAGTGCCGCCCACATAGGTCGTGTCCAGTAAGGAGGTCTGGTTCTTATCTGTGATCGTCCCGATAACCTTGTTATACTCCCCGGGCATTTGTCTTACCAGGCTGTAACTCTCAAAAAAATGCCCCGGGTACTTTTGCCAGTCTATGCGCAGGGCGCCGTTCTCCGGTTTTATACTTACGATAGCCGATGACTGCGGCGGGCCGTTTTCGATGTACACCGTCCAGGTGCGGTAAACCTCCAGCAGCTCGACGCCTACCTTATCCGCAAGGCTGCCTGTGCCCGAGTTGGTAACCACGCCCAACTGCAACACATGGTAGCCGTTGCTGTAGTTCTCGGAGTTAAAGTATACCGTGCCGTTGTATTGGGTTCCACTGGCAATGGTCTTGTTATCAAGCCTGAGGTCATAGCGCTGCAAAGGCCGGCCCGGTATTGAGATGATAAAGTTTAACGTGGTGCTGCCGCGCACGTAAATGGTGTCTTTGTCTGGGAACAGGCTCAGGTCAGCGTTAACAACGGGTTCGGGGCTGATCTCTTCGTAATGTTCGCCGGAAGGGGTAAAATCGCAGGCGGTAATGAACAGGCATGGCAGCGCCACAGCCAGCAGGAGTATAAGTTGTTTCATAGGCCGGTAAAAGATTGGGCTGTACTTAAAAAGCCGCAAATATAGTGAGCACCAATGAAATATAACAGAAGGTGGATTGATATACTTTTGTGCACTCCCAAGGACAGGTTTAATAAAAAGAGCAGCGGCAAGCGCCACTGCTCTTTAAATCAACAATCACAAGCTTTTATTCTGATGCTTAATTGCCGCCGGTACGGTTCAGTTCGTCTAAGTTGGTGTTGCGTTTGCGGGCCTCGAACGTGGCGCCTTTGCTAAACCGATAACGCAGGTTGAGTCGTACGCCGCGGTTGCCATAGTACTGCTCAATGGCCTGTCGGTTGCCGTTCAGTTCGGTATCCACTTTCTGTACCTTACTCTTAAAGATGTCGCTCACATTCAGGGCTACACTCAGCTTATCATCCAGAAAACTGCGCTTGAGGCCGGCATCTGCCCACCACTGCTCGCCAATGTTATAAAGGCCGTACACCATGGCTCCCTGATAATTGGCGCTAGCCTCCATGCGCCACCCTTTTGGCAACAGGAGCGTATGGTTTGTGTTAGCCACTACCGAGAATAAGTCTTTCACGACTACCTGTCCGTTGTTGATGTTTGTGTACTCCTGGTACATACCCGTAACGTTGTTGCTGATCTGCCATTTGTCTGTAATAGTAACTGGGGCTACCAGCGTGGCCGTGGCACTTTTCAGATCCTTGATATTCTGCTGCTGAAAAATCGTAACGTTTGTTTCCGGGTTCTGGTAAGGCACCTCACCTATAAAATCCTTGGTGAGCGCATAGCCTAGCACCAGGTTGTATGTCTGCTTAAAGGTATGTGTCATCTCCAGGGAGTTGATGTACTGGGGCTTTAACAGCGGGTTGCCCATGGCATAAGTAAACGGATCCAGGAAGAAGATAAACGGGTTCAGATTCTCATAGTATGGCCTGCTGATGCGGCGGCTGTACTTGTATCCGATCTGGTAATCGTCGCTGACTTTCTGCTGCAAAAACAGGGTAGGGAAGAGGTTCAGGTAATCGCGGTTCTTGGTTTCGTTCTTGGTAACCGAGTTGCCGCTGGATACGGTTTGCTCGGCGCGCAGCCCGGCCTGCAGGCTCCACCTGTCGCTCAGCGTGGCCGAAAGGCTGGTGTACGCGGCATAGATGTTTTCCTCGTAAATAAAGTGGTTGCTGCGCTTGCTGTCCGGTGTTTCGCGCTCATCCTTGCGCACAAAGAAACGCAGCTCGTTATCCGATTTCACGTAGCTTGCCTTGGCGCCTAACTCCAGGTTTACCTTGCTGCCCAGCTTTTTGGCAAAATCCACCTTGGCCGAGTAGATATGGTAATTGGTTGGGTTCTCGTTGCGCAGCAGTTGCACCGAGTCTGGGGTGATGGCAGGCAGTGTAAAAAAGTAGTTGCTGAAAGAGGATTCGTCCTTGCTGCTGATGTTCACGTAGTCCAGGTCAGCCGAAAGGGTGGTACCCAGCGTATCCAGCTTGCCCAGGTAGTGCAGGTTAAAAGTGCCGTTGGCATAGGTGCCCTCACTTTGGTTATCCGCATCAATAAACTGCGTGTTGGCAGTTGTTAAGTATGATTTTGTATTGAAAGAAACGTCGCTCCGGCTCAGGTTTACGCTGGCCACGCCGCCAATACTGTGCTTGTCGGTCAGGTCGTAGTCGGTGCCAAGGCGCAGGGATGGCTGCAAGCGCTCGTTGTGCTCATAACCGGCTTGGTCGAAGGTGCTGGTTGATTTGTCTTCGTTTAAGAAGATACGGTCCATTTCCATGTCGCGGTAGCGCGTGCGGCGGTTCAGGTTTATACTTCCGAAGGAGTTCCAGTTGCCTTTTTTGTGGCTTATCTCGGCTCCCGAAGTATAGGTACTGAGCTTGTTGTATTGATAGCCTGCGTACACACTGCCGTTCATGCCAGTATCCTGCCCCTTTTTAAGGTTGATGTTGATGATGCCCGAGGCGCCCTCGGCATCGTAGCGCGCCGATGGGTTGGTTATGATCTCCAGGTCTTTCAGGTTTTCAGCGGACATGTTTTGCAGCAGGTTTTGCAGTTCCTTGCCCGAGAGGTATGATCGGCGCCCGTTCAGCATCACCTGCACGCCGCCTTTGCCGTTTAACTGTATGTTTCCATCCTGATCTACCCACACGCCCGGCGATTTTGTAAGGATGTCGTAGGCGGTGTTGCCCTCGGCCATGGCTGTGTTTTCCACGCTTACCACCATCTTGTCGGGCTGCGTTACCACGGTTGGGCGAAGTGTCTGCACCTGCACCTCGCGCAGGGTTTTTACATCGGCTTTAAGTATGATCTTGCCGAAATCTTTGCTGAAACCAGCTTTGCTCACATCAAACTCCGGCGTATGTGATTCGAGGTATCCTAAGCCATGTATCCTGAGTTTATACTTCCCCGGCGCCGGTGCCTGAATGTTGAATTTGCCCTCCATATCGGCAATAGCACCAGTTATTATTCTGTTGGTGGCCGCCTCGAGCACGGCTACGTTGGCAAAGCCTACGGCAGTGCCGTTTTCTTCTGTAATGCTTCCGGTTAGTGCCCCAGAGGTCTGCGCAAAAAGCAGGTGGCTACAACAGCTTAGTAGCAGCGCGAAGAGTAGGTACATTTTTTTCATAGTAGAGTTTTGTTTGGCGTTGTTGATGTTTTATGTATTTGTTCAACATTATAACAAGGTACTATGTATAGCAAGTTACCGTTTGCGAGGTTCCCTCCTTTTTCGACTAACACGGGTGAAAACTCTTCGAACCGGCGCTGCTGCAGGACATTGGGCAGCACAAAAAAGACGGGTGCTTTGCTGTACGACCTGATAGATGAGCATTCGCCGGGAAGGGTTGCCTGCGGCTTAGAAAATAAATAAAAAGTATTAATAGAATAAGCTCTAGGAAGTTTAAGCCAGCTTAGGATTGGGTATGCGGGAGGTTTATACTTAAAGCGTTACGTGATGATCACACGATTTATAACCGGTTATACTTTCGGGTGAAGATCAATAAGTATAAAACAAAAGAGGCAGAACAACTGCTGCTGTTCTGCCTCTTTATTAGGTGTGAATCCTTACTTTTTGTATACTTCTTCCGTGCTGCCGCAGCTCATCATCTGCTCACCAAAGTATGGGTTACGAATCGCTTTGTCGGAGCTTAGCCAGTAGCCGCCATCGCCATTCAGGGCCATCGGGCAGTGCTGGTAGTACAGCTCGCCGTCTGCTGCGCCAAAAGCCTTGGCCAGCGAGAATACGGCTTCCGAAAGCAATTCAAGGTTGCCGCGCTGCTCATCTAGGTCTGTGGCATTGGCAATTTTGTCGGCGCTGGTGATTACTTCAGCGGTGTGCTCTTCGGCAAATGCTTTCTCGTCGGTAGTCAGGGTGCCCAGCGGCATGGCCTGGGCCACACGCAATACCTCTTTAGCGGCTGCCTGGGTGGCTTCTGTATTTGAGTTTACCAGGGCATCCTTCATTTTCATGTATTCGCCCACAAGTTCCTCCACCTGCGTTTGGAAAGGCTCAGCTACCGACTCAAACGTTGGCGTTTCTACCACTACCGATATCGGCAGGGTTTCGTGTTCCATTTCTTCTGTGTGTGCCTCAGCCGATTCATTTTGCGCTGAATCGTTCCCTGAGCATCCGCTAAAGGCAAAAGCCGCAACTGCTGCCGCTGCAAATAGTGTCTTTTTCATGTGTTTGGTTATTTAATTATACTTGATTTAAAATGCTTTTTTAATAAGGTCTACCACTTAATGCCAGCCGAACATTGCGAGGCGGTTTAATGCTGATGCCCCGCCATAGGGTCAGCGCCTTTTTTGAGGACGAACTCGCTGTAGAGCAGGTAAGCCCCGGAGGTTACCACTTTCTCGTTTTCCTTGATGCCGCTAAGTATGGCTATGCGGTCGGCGCTTTCATCGCCCAGGTTTACCATTCGGGCTTTGAAGGTGCTCTTGCCCGTCTGCACCCAAACGTGGCTGCCCCGGCCATCCCGGATTACGGCATCGGTGGGCAGTACCAACTGAGAACCGTTTTTCCCCGGAAGCATTACACTGGCCTGCATGCCCGGTAGGTATTGGTTATCGGTATTAGGTAATTCAGCACGCAGAATGGCTACCTGGCTTCCCTGCCGGTATTCCGGGCTAATGAATGTAACTTTGGCTGAAACTGATTCTGCAAAGCCCTCAACTGAAATGCTTACCTGATCGCCGGCTTGCACGTTGGCAATCTCTTGTGGGTAAAGTTCTGCCTCAACCCAGATTTTGTTCAGCTTACCAAGCCGGAAAAGTACAGTGCCTTCGCTCACGTATTGGCCTTCGGCAACAGCCAGGTCAGTTACCACACCAGCGGCAGGGGCCACAAAGGTAACACGCGCATCAAGGTTCTTGTTACCCGATAGGGCTTTTACCTGGGCTTGCGTGAGGCCGAAGAGCAGCAGTTTTTGTTTGGCGGCATTCAGGAAAGATGCGAAGCGCGGATTCTCTTTTCCGAGTTCCTGGTGCTGTTTCAGGGCAAGCAAATATTCACGTTGCAGGGTCAGGAGCTCTTCGGAGTAAAGCTCGTAGAGCGGCTGTCCCTGGCGCACTCCCTGTCCTGATTCTTTGATAAAAAGCTTTTCGATGCGGCCAGTGGCGCGGCTGCTGATCACGTCCGTTTGTGTTTCGTCGAGCACCAGCTTGCCTGTCAGGATGGTGCTGCTGTTTACATCACCGGTTTTTACGCGCTCGGTTTTGATGTTGCCCAGGGCAATCTGGCTCTCGCTCAGCATCAGTTCGCCCTCTTCAGTGCCGCTTTGCGAAACAGGTACCAGATCCATACCACAAATAGGGCAGGTGCCGGGCTGGTTTTGCACGATCTGCGGGTGCATGGGGCAGGTGTAGGTTGTGCCCTCGGCATGCTCATGCCCTTGTTCGGAGCAGGCCGTGATTGCCACAAGAAGCAGCAGGAATAGTATGTTCAGGTATCGTTTCATGTGTGTTAATTTTGAATTTCGAGCAACTGAATGATTGAATAAAAAATGTGACAGTAGTCATTAAGTTATTCAAAAGTCAATTATTCACAGTTTGGTCATTAATAAATCAGTTACTCAAAATTGACTTTCACAAAACTCTCGCTATCAACCATAAACTGGGCGTTGCCAGAGATGGTGTCTGTTTGGGTAAGGCCGCTGATGACTTGTATTTGGTTGCCTATTACCTGGTTTGTTGTAACTGCAACTGGCTTAAAGGACCCATTCACTTTCTTAAAGGCAACAGCTTTTGTGCCAAGGTCCAGGACAGCCTCACGAGGTACCCATAGCGTTGGTTTTGTGGCGTAAGTAGCTTTTGCAGAGACTAGTTGCCCTACGCGTGCCAGCTTTTGCTGGCCCGGTAGGTATACCCTGATTTTGGCAAAGCTTTCGCCGGCTTCGTAAAATGGCTGCAGAAAATCAACTTTTGCCTCTAGCAGTTCGCCGGGTAGCTGTGGGAAGGTAATTTGCACCGGTGCACCTTTAGCAACAGCGGTTACTTTACCGGCCGGAACGTTAAACTCTGCCCAAAGCTGATCGGGATTTATTACCCGCAGCAGTGGTTGGCCCGTGTTTACATACATGCCTTCGCGGAGTGGGAGATCGCTGGCTGTGCTATTTAAACCTGGGCTTGGGGCGCTTTGCGTCATACTTCCTTCCATGCCTGAGTTTTTAGAAGCTGACACAGGCATGGTAGCTGGCTTAGCTGCAGGAGCTGTCGTATTTAACCCAACCACATAGCCATCGTAAGGACTGTGAATAGCGAAAGTATAGCTGGCCTCTCCGGTTCGTAATAGGCGGTTCAGTTGGGCATCAGTGGCTCCGAGCAAGCGCAGTTTTTGCTTGGCTGCTTCTATCAGCGCCTTGTCTTCCGAAGCGGATTTTGCTAAGTATAGCAGTTCCTTTTGCGCAGTTACCAGCTCTGGGCTGTATATCTCCAGCAGCTTTTGCCCCTTATAAATCGATTGATAATTGTACTTCACAAAAAGCTTCTCGATGCGGCCGCTCACCCGGGCAGGAATAGAGTACACACGGCGGTCGTCATAAGTAATGAGTCCTTCCATCTCCATAGTATCCGTCTGGGAGTTAAAGGCTGGGGTAACAGTGCGAATATTGGCGATAACAGCTTGGTTTGTTGGCTGAAGCAGAAACTCCAAATCATCGGTTATCTCCAGTGCCTCGCCATGTGCCGCATTTTGTGGTACCAGATCCATACCACAGATGGGGCAGGAGCCGGGCTGGTTCTGCACGATCTGCGGGTGCATGGGGCAGGTGTAGGTTGTGCCCTCAGCGTGCTCGTGCGTTTGCCCTTGTTCGGAGCAGGCCGTGATTGCCACAAGAAGCAGCAGGAATAGTATGTTCAGGTATCGTTTCATGTGTGTTAATTTTGAATTTTGAGTAACTGAATGATTGAATAAAAAAGCACTACGGCGGTAGCTATTCAGTCATTTCATATCCAATTATTCAAAAGTCAGTTATTCAAAATTACCTCTCCACCTCCCGCTCGTAAGCTGCAGCTAGCTGGTAGAGGGCTTGCAGGTTGTTCAGGTATTCCATTTGGGCCATGTTTAGGGCTTCCCAGGCATCAATCACGTCAGGCAGGTCAGTGCTGTTTTGCTCGTACGCCAGCATGGTTACATCATAGTTTTTCTTGAGCGCCGGCAGGATTTTGGTACGGTAATTCTCTACCTGCTCACGCTTGGCGTTCAGCTCCAGTGCCATGTTGCGTATCATGCCTTGCGCCTCATTGAGGATGCTTTCGCGTTCGCGCTGCATGGCTTCCACCTCCAGGTTCATGGCTTTGGTGTTGGCTTTATACATTTTGCCTGACCACGGAGCGATCGGGATGGATACCATGCCCATGGCCGTAAACATGCCAGGCATCATGCTGCTGCGGGGCGTCATGTGGTTAAAGCTAACCCTGAAATCAGGCTTCCGCTCCAACCTTTCCTGCTCCACGCTCAGCCGCATGCTTTCGATGGTGCGGTCCAACTGACGGAGATCACTGCGGTTTTGGTTCAGGTAGGCCGTGTCGGTGGATAGAGCCACGGGGGCAGGTATACTTAGTAAAGTATCTACTGCGAGTGGCTGTGCTTTTGGCAGACTCATAAGAATGTTGAGCTGTACGCTTTGTTGCTGAATCTCGCTTTGGGTCATCAGCTGCATGTTTTCTACCTCATGCAGGCGTGCCTCTGCCTTATAAATGCTACCCAGTTTGCCCTGGCTGTATGGGTAGCGGATGCGCGCCAGTTTTAGCATGTACTCCATAATGCGGGCATTATCTTGCAGCACGTTAAGCTTTTTAGTAAGCACCACCTGGTTATAATAAGCTGTCTTGGCTTTTGCACGGAGCTCGTTGTAGAGCACTTCGGCTTTGGCCTGCTCTATGGCCGCACGCGAGTCGAAAACGGCTTGCTTGGCCCGCTGTTTGGCTGGGTTAGGTATAGCTTGCTCCGCAGAAAGCATGTAGGAGCCCTGGCGATCGGAAGGGTCCTCGGCATTACCAGAATACGGAACCATGAACAATCCGCCACCTACCATGGGGGCCATCCAGCTGGTGGCACCCTCTGCGTAGGCATCCTGGGCCTTCGCCCGCAAATCGTACTGCTGCAGCATGGGGTTGTTGCTCCGGATGTTCTGCAATACGCTATCCAAAGGTAGAGCCTGTCGCTGCGCATGGGCAGATAGCGTAGTTAGCAGTACTAAAAGTATGGCAACAACCGCAATGCAATCTGGCCCGGAGGAAGTATGCTTTTTAGTGCTTAACATCGTAAATATCGAGTTTTCCGTGTTTCTTCAGTTCATATTCCTTTGCCATCTCAAACACTACCGGCGTTACCAATAGAATATGGATGGAGGAGGTGAATACCCCGCCAATCATCGGCAACACAATCGGCAACATCACATCGGTACCCACACCCGTTGCCCAGAGCACCGGCACCAAACCAAACAGCGCCACCGACACAGTCATGATTTTTGGCCGCAGGCGCTTGGCAGCACCCATGAACACGTAATCGCGGATGTCCTGCTTGGTGATGGTTTCGGAGGAGTTTCCTTTTGTTTCCACCAGCTGTTTCATGGCCTCGTTCAGGTATACCACCATCACCATGGCCGTTTCTATGGCCAGGCCAAACAGCGCGATAAAGCCCACCGCCACCGCCACCGACAGGTTTACGCCATAGAAGTATACTATAAACACACCACCCACCAACGCAAACGGAATAGTGACCAGGTTTAGCAGTGCCTCTTTCAAGGACTTAAAAGAAAAGTATAAAATCAGGAAGATGATGACAAGCACCAGCGGCACGATGATGGTGAGCGTTTGCGTAGCGCGCACCTGGTTCTCCCATTGGCCGCTCCACTCCAGGTAATAGCCCTCCGGGATGCCCGTTATACTTGTATTGATCTTTTCCATGGCTTCTTCCACGGTGCTGCCCAGATCGCGCTCGCGCACGTTAAACAGCACGGCTCCCCGCAGCTGCGCATCCTCGGAGTTGATCATGGGCGGCCCATCCGTGAAATGTATACTTGCCACTGCCGACAGCGGAATACTACCCGTGGCTGCTGTTTGCAGCGGAATGCGCTTGATGCGCTCCACGCTGTTGCGGTAATCCTGCGCCAGCCTTACATTTATGGCGAAGCGCTCGCGGCCCTCAATGGTGTTGCCTATACTTGCCCCGCCCAGCGCCGACTCCACCACCATGTTCACATCATCCACAGTGAGTCCATAGCGGCCCAGCGCCTCGCGGTCAATGTCGATCTCGAGGTATTTGCCGCCCGTAATCGGCTCCACGTACAGGTCTTTAATGCCAGGTATAGCCTCCAGTTGCTGCTTCACGCGCTCCGACACGGCATAAATAGAGTCGAGGTTCTGGCCGTATACTTTCACGCCCACATCGGTGCGGATGCCGGTGGCCAGCATGTTGATGCGGTTAATGATGGGCTGCGTCCAGCCGTTCACCACGCCGGGGATCTGCAGCTTGGCATCCAGCTCCTGAATGATATCCTGCTTGGTGATGCCCTCGCGCCACTCCGAGCGGGGCTTTAGCATGATGATGGTCTCGATCATACTGATAGGGGAGTTGTCGGTGGCGGTGCTGGCGCGGCCGGCCTTGCCTAAAACCTGATCAACCTCTGGCACCGATTTGATGATCTTGTCCTGCACCTGCAAAATGCGCTTAGCCTCGGCATTGGATACATCGGGCAACGTAACGGGCATAAAAAGTATGGAGCCCTCATCCAGCGGCGGCATAAACTCAGTGCCCAGGCTCATAAGCATTGGGATGGCTATGAGCAGAGCCAGCACATTAAGACCAATGGTGGTTTTGCGCCACTTTAAACACCACTTTAATACCGGGCCATAGATTCGCTCCATGCCACGGTTTATGGGGTTGGCGTTATCGTCGCGAAACTTGCCTTTCAGAAAAAAGGAGATTAGCACCGGCGTAAGCGTAATGGCCACCACGGCATCCACGATAAGTATGAACGTCTTGGTCCAGGCGAGCGGACTAAATAGCTTGCCTTCCTGGCCCGTGAGCAGGAAAACCGGCAGGAACGAAGTGATCACGATCACCGTGCTCCAGAACACACTGGGCCCGACCTGCTTAGAGGCCTTCTCGATGATCGACAGTCGTTGTTGCTTGGTTAGTTTCATATTTTCAATTTTGAATAACTGATTTTTGAATGACTGAATACTATTTGCTTGTATTCTTGCGTGCTTTTGCCATTACAGAAAGTATTTCAGTTGATTCTTGCATCAGATGGGAGGTGGATGCCTTTGTTGTAGTGCCAGATTCTTCGAGCAGCTCAAGCCAAAACAATGTCTCATCTGCCTCCTCAATCACGATGCTGATTTTTGCATGAAACTCGGCCGCAGAGCGTGCGCGGCATGCTGCTCTGTAGTTTGCTGCTACCGAAGTGACGGACCTCAGAAGCTGGCGTTTCATAATCGTAGCTTCCTCGGTTTTGGGCAGCGATTTTGAGAACTCGATCACATCAATTGCCAAACGCTTGGTGCGTTTCTGAAACTGTTCTACAAACTCTTTCCTTGCTAAGTCCATACTTTCCAATCATTCAGTTATTCAAAATTCAGTTATTCAAAATTTCACCTCATTCCTCTTCCATCCACTTCTTGCCGCTGGCGGCCTGGGCCAGGTGGCGGTAGGAGTTCTCTACCATCACGATGGCGTCGTCCACGATCACACCCACGGAAAGGGCGATGCCGGTAAGCGACATGATGTTGGAGGAGATGCCGAAGGCGTTGAGAAGTATGAACCCGATGGCCACCGAAAGGGGCAGCTGAATGATGATGACGAGGGCGCTGCGCCAGTGAAACAGGAACAGGAAAACGACTACAGAGGCCACGATCATCTCCTCAATTAGCGTTTTCTTTACGGAGCTTATACTTTCATTTATCAGTCCGCTACGGTCGTAGACGATATTGAACTTCATGCCTTGGGGCAGGCCTTTAGCCACTTCTTCCATTTTCGCCTTCACCCCGGAGATCACTTCCTCGGCATTCTCGCCGTAGCGCATCACCACAATACCGCCCACGGCCTCGCCCTCGCCGTTCAAATCGAAGATGCCCAGCCTGCTCTCGCCGCTCATCTGCACGGTGGCCACATCCCGGATGCGCACGGGTATGGTATTACTGGTGGTGACAGCAATATTCTCGATCTCCTCTGCAGACTCCAGGTAACCCGTAGTTTTGATGATATAGCCGATGTCGGAGCGCTCGAACTTGCGGCCGCCGGCCTCGTTGTTGTTGGCGCGCACGGCCTGTATCACCTGCGGCAGCGCGATGTTGTAGTAAGTGAGTTTGTTGGGATCTACGGTGACCTGGTACTGCTTCTGGAAACCGCCGAAAGAGGCCACCTCACTTACGCCAGCCACATTCTGGAGCGCAAACTTCACGTACCAGTCCTGCACGGCGCGCTGCTCGCCAAGGTCCATGCCCGGGGCATCCAGGGTATACCACAGCACATGCCCCACGCCAGTGCCATCGGGCCCCAGGGTTGGGGTTACGCCCTGTGGCAGGGCACTGCCCACCGAGTTGAGGCGCTCCAGCACCCGCGAGCGGGCCCAGTAAATATCGGTGTCATCCTCAAAAATCAGGTAGATGAAACTCATGCCGAACATGGAGCTGCCGCGCACATACTTCACCTCGGGCAGGCCCTGCAGGTTGGTAACCAGGGGGTAAGTCACCTGGTCCTCGATGATCTGCGGGCTACGGCCCATCCACTCGGTGAACACGATCACCTGGTTTTCCGACAAGTCAGGGATGGCGTCTATTTTATTGGTTCGCACCGAGTACAGGCCCCAGCCAAAAAGTATGGCGGATACCAGCAGTATGAACGCGCGGTTACGCAGCGAAAATGAGATTAACTTCTCAATCATGAAATGGGAAATCTAAACCTTATCAGAAAGTATAAAGCGCCAGCAAAATGGCAAATAGCTTGGGTGCCTAGCATAGCTTCATGCTTCTGCACAGCGCACAGCAGGTCAGAGCACTAAAGCGGGCACCGGGTTCCGGAAGGTTTAAAGCAGGAAAGACTGCACCAGCAAAGGTATGTTGCGGGGCAGCGGGGGAGAAGTATAAAGTGCGAAGCGGGGAGCCTCGGCTTTTTGCGAAGTATAGAACTGCAGCACGACTGCCTTTACGACGGCAAACAGTTTAAACTGCTGGTATTTTGTCAGCTGCGTGATTTTATGGCTATCGGCATCGCCCAAATCTTTTACCTGAAGCTGATGGTCCTCGCAGCAGTTGTTAGTATCGGTTGCTTTTTGCTTGGCAGCGTGGCAAGGCGGCAAAGCCTGCTGTTTCTGCTCCATCGGGCAGTCGGCCTCAGCACCAAAAAACGTGATATCTCGCAACTCATCGCCACAAATATGCACACCCACGGCCATACCCGTCGAGGAGACGAGCACCAACAGCGCAAGGGTTAGCAAAATTATCTGGCGGTATAGTTTCATGGTTGTTTGCAGTAACGCTACAAAGGTATAAGCCTTTGCACCGAATGTGTTACAAAATTAACGCAAATTCTTACAGAATTGCTCCATGTATGCAAAAAAGATGCATAACAGCGCCTTACTTTCTGCGCAGATTGGTGGAAGTTATATTGGCTAAGCAGTTGAATATGAAGCCCGGAATCGGTTACTTTGCATTTTATGCAGCTCTTCATCACTTCGCTTAACTCCGGCAGTAACGGCAATTGTTATTATGTGGGCAACCAACGGGAGGCTATCCTGGTGGATGCCGGTATTTCATGCCGCGAAACCGAGCGCCGCATGAAACGCCTTGGCCTGAGTATGGAGAAAGTGAAAGCGATCTTTATCTCGCATGAGCACTCCGACCACATCAAAGGCATCGCGGTGCTGGCCCGCAAGTATAATTTGCCCGTTTTTATTACGCTGGCCACGCTGCAAAACTCCCGCCTCGATCTTTCAGGTATAGAAGTCATCCCGTTCCTGGCTGATGCGCCTGTGCAGGTGGGCGAACTGTCTGTTACGGCTTTCTCTAAACTGCACGATGCCATCGACCCGCATAGCTTTGTAGTTGCTTACCAGGATGTGAAAGTGGGTGTTTTTACTGATATCGGCTCACCGTGCCATAACCTCATCCATCATTTTCAGCAGTGCCACGCCGCCTTTCTGGAAGCCAATTACGATGAGAAAATGCTGCAGCGGGGGCGCTACCCATACTATCTTAAAAACCGCATCAAGGGTGGGAAAGGCCATTTATCTAACCGGCAGGCGCTGGCACTGTTCACGGCCTATAAGCCAGATTTTATGAGCCACCTGCTGCTAGCACACCTCTCCAAAGACAATAACTGCCCCCAACTGGTGCAGCAGCTATTTGAAAAGCACGCCGATGGCACTACCATTACCGTTGCCTCACGCTTCGAGGAAACTCCAGTGTTTGAGATAACCGCCAAGGCTGTGGTGCCAAAGCCAGTGTACAAGCAATTCAGTCTGGATTTTAGCTAAACAGCAAGTACAACGCTGCAGGCGATTTATCCCTTACCGTAAAGCTTTGCCAAAGCCCTTTCCGTAATTCCTGTTTTTTCTTTCTCTTGATCGATGGTTATATGCTGAGTAATCAGGATGCATAGGATGTTTGGTGGGGGCTAGCTATACCTAAGATTCTATTGCGCTAAACCAGCTATAAATTAATTATGAGTACCTATAGATTTTAAGTTCAGAATAAGCTTTATGTTTGGGGATGCATTTACTTCTGCACCTGCTTTGGCTTTTACTGTTCTCCTGGTTTCCAACCAGCGTAGCCGGTTGCGCACCATTAAAAGCTAATGTAGCTGCCTTTGCCAATGCTGATGATGAAAATCAAATTGCGGCAGGAGAAACGCATCGCTTCCGCTACATACAGCGTGCCGCGGAGCTGGTGGTATTGCCCGAGCAGCGGCAAGAATCTCAAAGGGCAGAGCAGCACCTGTGGGGTTTAGCGGCTGGCAGACTTGCGCTTTTAAGCAATGCTGGCGCAGGTACAAAGGCAGCAGGCACAGCAACAGCTGTAATAAGCCTGGGCCTGAGCAGTTCCGATATTATCTTTCCTTTTCACTACTTCTGGTAATCTTTTCTTTTTCTGGAAGCACCTCCAAGTGGTGGTGCCAATAAGCCAGTAGTTTGTGCATCTCACAGACTGCTTGGTTTTGCATACACTTATTTATACTTCAAAAGAAAAGAAAAATGGATTTAGAATCATTAAGTATAGGCGTAGCGGTGATTGCATCGCTATTAGTCCCGATTATAGTTTTTAACCTGAAACAAAGACAAAAGGCAGCAACCATGCTGCGCGACTTAAACGCTGTAGCGCAGCGCCATGGCATGCAGGTAAGCAGACATGCTTTCTGGAACGGTTTAGCCATAGGCTTGGATGCTATCTCTAATAAAGTGCTGTACGTGGGGCAACAAGGGGAGCCGCTTCTAATTGACTTGAATATGGTAACGGACTGTAAACTGCGATACGATTATAAAGAGCAGCACGGAAGCCGGATAGTTGAGTTGGTGGCTCTGCAGTTCAACTTTCGGGAAAAGCATTTGCCTGAGCAAGAGCTACTTTTTTACAGCAAAGAAAGCAGCCTCGCTTTTAACCAAGAATTGGTGCTGGCCAAAGAGTGGCAGAACCTGTTGGCAGAACAGCTAAAGCATAAGCAAGCTGTCGCTAGTGTAGTAGGCTAGTCAGATTTAGCATAGGCTGTATAAACTAACTTGCCCCGCACAGTTTTGTGCGGGGCATGTTAGTTTATATCCACAGAGATTTTCCCTGCCTTAGATTGGCATAATTAGCTTCACTGCATCAAACAAGTATATGGCTTTAGCTGCTGCCTTATTATGCCCGTTCATTCTTTACTATAAGAAGCATGAAGCCTGCGGGCAATTTATACTTTAACGGGATGTCTTGCGAAGCATCTTGCCATAACGCGCTTCCATGAAGTCAGTGTTTTCTTTGGCGATATGCCCGTTCACCAGCACGTAATCAAAGCCAGTGGCCAGTTGGTAAGGGTTTTCGAAGGTGGCGGTTTCTTTCACGTTGGCCGGGTTGAAGAGCAACAAGTCTGCTTTATGGCCTACCTGTATCGTTCCTCTTTTCTCGATGCCAAGCGTTTTGGCTGACAAACCAGTCATTTTCCAGATGGCTTCTTCCAGCGGCAGTAGTTTTTTGGCTACCACATAGTGCTGTATAACCTTGGCAAACGTGCCGAAACCGCGCGGGTGGTTCATAGTTGGGCTTCCGTCGGTACAGATCATCACATGCGGGTCAGTGAGCAGGGTTTCCTGCAGCTCCTGGTTCATCACAAAGTATGCGCCGCTGGCTCCGTATGGTCCAATGTCATCCATCAGTACATCCTCGAAAGGCTTGTTGCGCTCCGTTGCTACCTGTGCCAGTGTTTTGCCTTTGTATGGGCCTGAGCCAATTAATGTGGCCTCGGGGCCATTGCGCAGGTTTACGCGGTGGCGCAGGTAAGTGGCCAGGTCTTTTCGTTTGGTAGCAAGCACTTTTTTGTAGTCGTTTGGCTTCAGGGCCCAGTCCGGGAAAAGTATGCCGATGCCGGTATAGCTGGCTGTGTACGGGTAAATATCGGCGGTAACCTGCGTGCCGCTGGCTCTGGCGCTATCCAGGAGCTGCAGTATTTCACGGGCACGGGCAGCGCCTTTTCCAAACACCACTTTCATGTGCGATACATGCACGGGGCAGTAGCGGCCCTGCGCCAGTAGCTCTTTGATCGAGGCCTCTACAAAGGCATCATCCTCGTTGCGCATATGGCTCATAACCAGTCCGTTTTTCTGGCCAACCACTTTTGCCAGCCTGTTCAGCTCTTCGCCGGAGGCATAATAGCCCGGCATATATTCCAAGCCCGTGGATAAACCGTAACAACCGGCATCCATGGCCTGCGCGAGCAATTGTTCCATGCCTTCAAGCTTTTGCCCTGTAGGAATGGAGTCGTAGCCTATGCCCGAAAGCATGCGCAGCGTGCCATGCCCGGCAAACAGGGCCACGTTTACAGCGGGTTTAACGGCATCCACGCTGTCCATCCAGGTGCTTAGGTCTTTTTCGTTAGGGCTGAATCCGTCCTGGCCCAGCGTGATGGTGGTAATGCCCATGGCCAGGAAATTCTTGAAATCTGGCGTTTGCATGGGGTTGCCGTGGGCGTGCGTGTCTATGAAACCGGGCGTCAGCACCAAGCCTGTAGCATCTATGGTTTTAGTAGCCTTGTATGTGGCAGCCGTGTCCTTTTCGATCAGGGCGATGGTGTCTGCATTCACGAAAACATTAGCGGTATAGGCTTCGGCGCCGGTGCCATCCACCACGGTGGCGTGCCGGATAAGCAGGTCGTACGTAGTGTCTGAATTTTGGCCTTGCTGACACGAGGCACTGGTCACCAGAAAAAGTATAAACAGGGAAATGGGACGAAGTATGGTTCCGAGTAGTTTCATATTTCAATATAAGTATAAATCGGAAAATACCAGTAGCTTACATACGCACAAATCAGCCCAAGAAAGTATGGGTAGATTAACTGAGATCGGTATTTATTTAAAAGGAGAGGGGTGCAGGGGCCTGCGGATACATTGCCAGCCTGAAACTATTTAATATACTTGCCGCTTATACTTGAAGCACCCAGAAACCAGCCATGCTAGAACATTCCTTATTTGAGCGCCTCCCGGATTGGAGCAATGTGCAAGCCCTTACACGCCAAGGTATAGCCGTGGCGCAACGCCAGCACGCAGGTTGGGGCATTACGCTTTACCAGTTTAATAATAAGTTTGTGGAGCTTTGGGAGAAAAACGGCGTGCAGGTGATCGGGGCTTTTGACCAGGGCGCTAAACCATTGGAAATTTTTGGTCCCTATACCGATACTATTAATCTGCCCTATAGTATAGGTTCTATGTAATTAGCCTACCCGGCTATACTTCGGATGCGCATAAAACCGCGCTCGTAGATTCTTTTTCCGCTGTACTCGTCCAGCTCGTACCACACATCCAGCACATGGCCAGGCGTGGTGTAGGTAGTGGCAAACTCCTCCGTTTCGTTGATAGTCTTGTAATCGGTTATCATTTCGTAGCCTGCTTGCTGGGCCGCGTAAAACGCATCATCGTCATCGTCCAGCTCATCGAGGTAGCGGTTGTATGCCTGGTGGTACCTGTCTGTAACCAGTTCGTAATAGCGCTGCAACTCCGGCGTTTCGAAACTCATGTAGCCTTCTTCATCTTTCTCCCAAGTGCCTTGTATCTCCATAACGGCAAAGGTAGCCGAATGCCTTCACATCCGGTTGCCTGAGCGGCAATAATATTCAGGGCCAATCTGGTCCGGTTAAAGTTCTGATTTGTCCGCTTCGGCTTTTGCCTTCTTGTTAGGCTGGCAGTTCGCCTGCACATTTGTATCAACACGGCGGCGAAGGCAACAAAGTATGGCCTAACGCAGTGCATCAGCCTGATTTTTAACCCAACCAATATCCATGAAACTTATAGGTGCTTTTATGATCATCGTGATATGCACCTGTTTTTTCTCTGAGGCAAAGGCGCAGCAACACTACGTGGCAGGGCAAGTGCTGGAGCATGGAGCGGCTAAGGGTGTGGCGGGGGCAAGCATCATAAATATAAAGACGCAGGTGGGAACAATTGCAGATCAGGCCGGCCAGTTCCTCATCAGGGCAAGCCTCGGCGATACCCTTGTCGTGCGTTCGATCGGGTTCCGGCCAACAAAGTATAGCGTGCGTGAGCAAGCGCTGGACAAGCAGAAAGTACTGCTATACTTAGAAGAGGACAGCGTGCACCTGAAAGAGGTTGAAATCATTGCCCTGCCCACCCTGGAGCAGCTTAAGCGGAATTACGGCAACAAGCAACCGGCACCCGAAAACAGCAGGAACCCGGCGTACATACCGCCGCTCGAATCTCCGCCACAGACAGGGCAAATTAGTGCTGGCTCGCCCATAAGTGCCATGTACAACCTTTTCTCGAGAGAGGGCAAGCAACTTCTGAAACTAGAAGAGCTGCGCCAAAAACAAGCTGAGGAAGCGGCGCAGAAAGTACGCGATAAGTATAACAGTTTTTTTATTGACAACACCGGCTACGAATAGCTCAACCTTTAACTATCATATTTTTTAGAGAGACTAATACCTGAAATCATGAAAATTACGCAACACACACCCAAAATAGCCTGGCGCTTTATACTTAGCCTTGCGCTGGTTTGCAGCTTAGGTACGCTTACTTCCTGCGACAGCAGCGATGAGGAAGACGACCTGCTCGGCGACTGGATCAAAGACTCTGATTTTGCCGGCGTTTCGCGCACCTCTGCGGTAGCTTTCACCATTGATGGAATGGCTTACGTGGGCACCGGCTACGACGGAAGCAGCAGGCTCCGTGACTTCTGGCAGTTTGACGCAAACAAGGGCTCTTGGATAAAAAAGGCCTCATTCCCGGGGCAGGCCAGAAACGCAGCGGTGAGCTTCACGGCAAACGGAAAAGGTTATGTGGGCACTGGCTACGATGGCACGAGCTACCTGAAAGACTTTTGGGAGTATGACCCATCACAAGACACCTGGACGCAGATCGCGGATTTTCCGGGGTCGGCGCGCTACGGAGCCGTAGCTTTATCCCTGGATGAAAAAGGATATGTTGGCGCAGGCTACGATGGCAATTACCAGAAGGATTTTTGGCAGTACAACCCCGCTACCGGCCAATGGACAGAGAAAGTTGGCCTGGGCGGTGCTAAAAGACTAAATGCCTTTGCGTTTACATTCAACGGCAAAGGCTATATTGGCGGCGGCATTAACAACGGCCTTTACCAAACCGATTTCCTGGAGTATGACCCAGCCAACGACTCTTGGGTGAAGCTGAAGGGCCTGAACGAAGACGACCGGGAAAACGAAGACTACCCAGCTGCCAGAACAGGAGCAGTTACCCTCGTGTTTAACAACAAAGTATACTTGGTGTCCGGCTCAAACGGATCAGTGCTATCCGATGTTTGGGAATATGACCCAGCCAGCGATGCCTGGACCGCCAAATCATATTTTGAGGGCAGCTCCAGGGAAGGTGCCGTGGGCTTTGCCAGCGGCAACTACGGCTACATTACTACCGGCCAAAGTGGCGGCTACCGCTTCGACGACCTGTGGCGCTTCGACCCAAGCGCTTATTCCGATAACTAAGCCATAAGTATAAACGGGGAGCCGCGATAAAGCTGGCTCCCCGTTTAGGTTTTAAAGTATGATTTCAGGATAACTGGCCGGTTTGTTTTTCTTAAAGAAGCGACGGAAAAGCCAAAGTCTTGTAATTTAGCGGCCACAGGCAAACTAGCAGACAGCATACTTATGTTACAGAAACAGAATAATTACATCCGGGAGTTGCTGGTTGTGGCGCTGATCACCTCCGTGTTTTTCGGGGTTTTTAGTGTGCTGCCCATGTTGCTTTCCACTAGTCAGTCTTTCCTGTCGCCGCCCATGCCGCCCGGGGGCAGACCACGGATGATGCGCCCGCCGTCGGAGGGGCTCAGCCTAAATATTTTGGTTACCACTTTGCTGATGCTGACGCTATGGCTCATGAATATTTTGCTGTACGCCAGAATTAGCGTCATGAAAGCCAGGGAGCAAGCCAAAAACATCCTGCGCTATATTGTAAGTTACGCGCTTATGTTTGCACTTATTTCGCTGTATTTTCTGGTTCTGGGCAGGTTCTCGCTTAATCCGCAATATGGCAGGGCGCTGTTCTTCCCGTTTATAGCGGGGGTTACCAACAACACTATTGTTATTATTATACTTGAGCTGGTGGTTCTGCAGCGGAAAAAAACGCAGGTTGAGCTGGAAAACGCGCAACTCAAAATGAACAGTATGCAGGCGCAGCACCAGCACCTGAAGCACCAGTTGCAGCCACATTTCCTCTTTAACGCACTCAACACGCTTAAAACGCTTATCCGTCGCAAACCTCAGGAAGCCGAGGATTATTTGGTGCGCCTGGCAGAGTTTCTACGCGCTTCCTTAACCTCTGATGGCAAGGATACCGTGCCGCTGGGCGAGGAACTGAAGCTGTGCACCGATTACCTTGAGATGCAGAAAGTGCGTTTTAAAGATGCTTTCACCTATGATATTAACATCCCCGAAAGTATACAGCAAACGGCCTTTGTGCCCGTTTTTGCTTTGCAATTACTGGCCGAGAACGCCATAAAGCACAATGGGTTTACCGTGGAGGAGCCGCTGGGCATCCACATCCGGCAGCACCCGGAAGGGTTTATTGAAGTATGCAACAACAAGAAGGCCAAGCGCATAAACGAGCAATCTTCGGGGATCGGGCTTAAGAACTTGCGCGAGCGCTACAGTGCCCTTTCTGAGGCGGCGGTGCGTGTTACTGAAACCGAGAAACACTTTTGCGTGCAATTACCCATTCTGACCAAATGAGAATCGTAATTATAGAGGATGAGCCGCTCACGGCAGAGGACCTGGCAGAAACGTTGCAGCAGGCAGATGCCGGCGTAGAAATCGAGGCTATTTTATCATCGGTGAAAAACGCCATTTCATACTTTCAGAAACACGATTTCCCGGACCTGATCTTCTCGGACATACAATTGGGCGATGGCCTGAGCTTTGAGGTTTTTAAAGCCGTGCCCACGTCCACGCCAGTGGTTTTCTGCACCGCCTACGATGTGTATGCCCTGGAGGCCTTCAAAGCCAACGGCATAGATTACGTACTGAAACCCTTTACCGTCACCTCGATTTCTAACACGCTGCAGAAGTATAAAAAGCTCCGCGACAGTTTCTCGCAAACCAACACGTCCTTCAAAAACATACTTGACCTGTTCGAGAACAAGCTCACGCAGAAGCGCAGCTCCATACTTGTGTACCAGCGCGATAAAATCATTCCGCTTGCCGTGTCGGATATTGCCCTGGCCAGCATCGAAAACCAACTGACGCGGGTGCACAGTTTTGGCGGCGGCAGCTATGTGGTAAACCATACCTTGGATGAACTGGAGAACATACTTTCCGCAGGATTTTTCCGGGCAAACCGGCAGCACCTCATCAGCCACAAAGCGGTAAAGGAAGTATCGCAGTACTTTGGCCGAAAGCTACACATTGCGCTCACTATTCCGTTCCCGGATGAGGTGCTCGTAAGCAAGGTTAAAAGCCCGCTGTTTTTAGAGTGGCTCGCAAGCCATTAATGTTTTTGCCAGGACAGAATCAAAAAGAAAACCCGCCTTGCAGTAACTGCAGGGCGGGTTTTCTTTTTCGAAAGTATGAAATCATAGTTAAATCATACTTTAATGGAAAAACAGGTAGGCGATACAGATGGCCGCAATGATACCGGCAAAGTCGGCTAGAAGGCCACAGGTTAGCGCATGGCGTGTGCGACGAATGCCCACCGAGCCAAAGTAAACCGCCAGCACATAAAACGTAGTTTCTGTGGAGCCCTGGATGGCCGAGGCCAGTCGGCCAACGAAAGAATCCACGCCGTAGTTTGTCATGGCTTCCACCATTAGGCCGCGCGCGCCGCTACCGCTTAGCGGTTTCATGAAAGCAACGGGCAGGGCAGGTACAAAGTCCGTGTTCATGCCTGTTAGGCCAACCAGGTACCCAATGCCATCCACCAGCATATCCAGCGCACCGGAGGTTCTAAACACACCAATCGCCACAAGTATGGCAACCAAGTACGGAATGATGGTAATGGCTACAGAAAAGCCCTCTTTGGCACCTTCGATAAAGGCGTCGTATACGTTCACTTTCCGGACCAGGGCTAGGGCGATGAACGAGATGATGATGGAGAAAAGTATGACATTGCTGACCACCGTTGAGATTACGCTCACCTGTTCCTGCGGAATCTGAGAGAAGTAATAAATAAGCCCGCCAATTAAAAGCAGCAGCGTGCCCAGGTAAGCAAGTATAACTTTATCGAACAGGTTGATGCGCTGGTAAAGCGCCACGGCAATTAAGCCCACCACCGTTGAGAAAAAGGTAGCCAGCAAGATCGGAATAAAGATATCCGAAGGATCGGCGGCGCCCAGTTGCGCCCTAAAAACCATAATGCTGATCGGAATGATGGTGAGGCCGGAGGTGTTGAGCACCAGGAACATGATCTGGGCATTGGAAGCCGTGTCCTCGCTGGGGTTGAGGGCCTGCATTTCCTTCATTGCCTTTAGTCCCAGCGGCGTGGCGGCGTTATCCAGACCAAGCATGTTAGCCGAGAAGTTCATCAGAATAGAACCAAACACCGGGTGATTTTGAGGGATTTCGGGGAACAGCCTATGGAAGAACGGCCCGACCAGCCGGGCAAGTATGCCCACAATGCCGCCGCGCTCCCCGATCTTCATCAGTCCCAGCCAGAGCGTCATCACGCCGGTAAGCCCCAACGAGATCTCGAAGCCGAGTTTGGCATTGTCGAAGGTGCTGGCAACCAGCTTCTGAAAAATGTCTACGTCCTGGAAAAAGATGAGCTGAAACAGCGCTATGACAAAGGCAATCAGGAAAAAGGCTGCCCACAGGTAGTTTAAAACCATTATAAAAAGGTTAGCTAGGTTTGGAATTAGCCTGTAAGATACAAAGCTGCCACAAAAAAACCATTGGCCCCGCCGCCGGAACCAAGGGTTTCTGAAGGTTAAGTATAAAAAGCCTAGTGCACCAAGCCGTGGAGCAGGGCAGGCCGCTGTTGGGTGCAGCTGTGCACAAAGCCGTTCACGATGGTGAAGTATACTTTGCCGGTTTCATCCTGCAGGCTGAAGTTGGCGGAGCCCCCAAATTTTAGGTTATGGTCCGGGTCTGTGCTGAGTCCGGTAATGTTAAGCGGCAGCTCGCAGGGGTTGTGTAGCGTATCGGGTAGTTGCGTCAGGCGCACCGTGGTATAGCCTTCAGCCAGCAGCGTTTCTATACTTGCCTCGCTTAGCTGCGCCATGCTTTGGAAAGGCTCCGGGTATACTTTGCCGGGCACCAGCAGCAAGCCTTTTGCATCCAGTTCCTCGTAGCCGTGGTAAATGCTCATGTCGCCGATCTCCTCGATGGTGCTGCTATGGTAAAAGCCAATCGGGGTGGCGCAGTTTACTTCGTTCCGATAAATGCCGAGATCCAGCCGGGAAGTATGGCCGTTTGTGGGGTAGGCCACATCCCGGATAACCAGGTCGAAGAGATTTTTGGTGTTTTCAGGGATGTGGTGGTAAGCCTCCAGCGGCTGGCTGGCATAGCTTCCGTCGGCGATATGGTGCAGTGCCGAAACAAGCGCCGCAAAGTTCAACTGCCGGATAAACTGTTTCTCGGCATCGTTGGCATATCCCCCCGATTCGATCAGGATTACGCTGGTGCCCCATTTCTGGATGTTATCGCCGAAGGCCCTGGGCTCAAACTCATCAGAATATTTTGCCACTTGCCCGGGTATAAGTTGCTGCAGCTGGTGGTTTAAACCTGCAATGGTGCGCATGGCGCGTTCGCGCACGGGGTTTATACTTCTGCTAGCATCAAAAGGAGGCGCCAGGAAAGAAATAGTGGCCGGCATGGGCGTATCGCCAACGGTGTAGTAGCGGCTCTGGTCGTGCAGGTTAAAACCGAAGTCGGGTTGCAGCGTGTCGCGCAGGTGTTTTAGCAGCCTGGCCTCAGGGCTTTGCAGGCGCAGGGCATCGCGGTTCAGGTCTATTTCCAGGGCGTTGCGGCGCTTAAACTGCTCGGCCCCATCAGGGTTTAGCATGGGCACCATGTATAGCGTGGTCTGCTCCAGAATTCGCCGGCGCACCGGGTCCAGCGCATCACCGGATTGCTGCAGGAACCGGAATAGGTCGAAGAGCGCCATGGTAGCCGTCGCCTCGTCGCCGTGCATCTGCGACCAGAGCATGACGCTGGTTTTGCCGCTGCCTGCTTTAACCTGGTAAATGGCGCGTTGCTCCACGGAGTGCCCGGCTTTTTTCACCTCAAAAATATCGCTTTGCGATAGTTGTTCCAGCAAGGGCTCCAGATCGGCGTGTCTGAAACGGCGGTGCGTTAAGGCCGGCTCTTTGTAAGTTGCGTATTGCTCAAAGGCTTGATGGGCTATACTTGGTTGTTGCATGTGCTGCGCGGATTGTTTTTGGTTTGGCAAGGTAGTAAGGATTTTTGGATGACATGGTGGACGGTATGGGTTAAGATAGCTTAGCTTTGGCTGATCCATTGCTTTATACTTGGCATTTTGCATGGCTGGCTTTGGTGCGCTCAAGGCCGCGAGGCCTCGTTTTCCCATTCGGTGCGGTGGATTGAAGCTGCTCCTCGCTACGCTGCGGGCTGCCCTCCGGGCACCGCAACACTCCAAGGCACCTCACGGAAAAACTGGGATCATTTCAATAGCTATTGCTGATGCAACTCTAACCGAACCGTAGGGACAGGTCGCGACCTGTCCTGGCAGTGTATTCAGCTACAGCGCTTATTTATACTTTGTCTGGATTTGGCCATCCGTTGCTATTTATTAAGTACCTGTTCTCTTTTTGAATTGGTGATTTGTTGCTGTTATACTATGGCGGGCAGGTTTAGCACTCATCAAAACTCTCAGAATGATGGAAAAATGCTGTTCATCCCAAAAATGATTTTGTAACTTGATGGGGTGGAATCCCTGAACTATGAAAAGAGGAAATGCCAGCTGGCGCTTTTGCTTGTCGATACTTTTAAGCTTTGTATTAGCGCTTGCCTACAGCTTTATACCTTTATCTGCCATGGCGCAACAACCTACCAATAGCAAGCTTCTCCGTAAGATCATGCGTAAGCACCCCGAGCAGTTTAAGCACATCCTGGCTGCGCCCGAGAAGTACCGCGTGCAGGTTTTGTATACCCAGATTGATCGGGATGCGCAGAATCGGCCCGCCTTCGCCTCGCATACTTTCCACGTAAACCCGGAGGAATACTTTTACCCGGCCAGCACCGTAAAACTGCCTGCCGCCGCGCTTGCCCTGGAAAAACTGAATGCTTTGGGTCTGGATAAGTATACTTCCGTGAAGATAGACAGTGCCTGGTCCGGGCAAAGCGCCGTGAGCACAGATCATACTTCAGAAAGCGGCCTGCCCTCGCTGGCGCATTACATCAAAAAAGTGCTGCTCGTCAGCGATAACGATGCCTACAACCGCCTTTACGAGTTTCTGGGCCAGCAACAGCTTAACGAAGGGCTCCAGGGCAAGGGCTTCCGCGAGGCAAGGCTCACGCACCGGCTTTCCATTTTCCTGAGCCCGGAGGAGAATAGCCGCACCAACCCCTTTACGTTTTATCAGGGCAACAACATACTTTACCGGCAGCCGGAGGCGGTTTATACTTCACTGCCACCCAATGCATTGCAAAATACCCTCCTCGGCAAAGGCTATTACCAGAGCGACCAGTTGGTAGAGCAGCCCATGGATTTCTCGGCTAAGAACTACATCTCGGTGGAGGTGCTGCAAGGCGTGCTGAAAAGTATACTTTTTCCGGAGGCTGTGGAGACCAAACAGCGTTTTAACCTGAGCCCGCAGGATTATACTTTCCTGTACAAATACATGTCGATGCTGCCGCGCGAGAGCCGCTACCCGAAGTATGACCCGAAAGAATACCCGGACAGTTATGCCAAGTTTCTGATGTTCGGCAACGAGACAGCGGCCATTCCGGAGCACATCCGCATCTTTAACAAGATAGGGGATGCCTACGGGTTTATGATCGACAACGCATACATTGTTGACTTTAAGAACAAGGTTGAGTTTATGCTGACCGCCGTTATTTATGTAAATGAGGACGAGGTGCTGAACGACGGAAAGTATGAGTATGAAACGATCGGCTTCCCGTTCATGAAAAACCTGGGGCAGGCCGTGTATCAGTATGAGCTTGGGCGCAAACGCAAACATCAACCTGATTTAAGCCGCTTTAAGATAGATTATAGCAGCACATTTTAGGCTAGAGCAACAGCGCATCGATGCGGTGCGCCTGCACCATCTGCTCGCACGGCGACCAGGAGAAGATTGTGAAGCGGCCGTCCTGCGAGGCAACCAGGGCCACGGCATCGCGCTGGTCGTGCACAAACTGGGCTGCCGAAAGGTGCCTGGTGCCGCCATTTTGCGACGGATGGATGACCGACGCTTCGCCGCCAAGTATGGGTTCGGTTACAAATATCTCCTCTACAGGGTTGCTACCTTTGGGTCGCCCAATCTTTGCCCCAAAAGCCAGCAGTTCATAGCTGTCGCTGATGATGGTGGCTCCGTCTATGGCTGTTAAGCCGGCTATACTTTCAACCTCTTGCCTCAGGGCCGCTTGCCACGCTGTTAAGTTATTTTCCCGCTCGTCTTCTTGTTTTAGGAGGTTTGCCATAGCATTAAACGCAGGGCTCACCGTGTAGCTGATGGGGTGCACGATTGATTCTTTCCACTGCGAGGTTTGGGAGGGCACAACCAGCAAGGTGCCGCCGTGCCGGTGCGCACGCATGGACACAGCCAACTGGATAAGCACGTTTACGGAGCTATGCCAGGTGGCTGGCGAGGTGAAACCCAGCAGAGAAGTCAGCATGCTGGGGCAGTCAGGCAGAGTGCTGTGCTCCTCATCCACCAGCTTAACCTGGTCGCCCTTTAGGATGGCCACGTTGGCATACTTGCCGTAGCCATCATTGCGGCGGTGCTTCACAACCAGCAGCCCCGGCTCCGATACATCAACCACCAAGCAAAGGCTGGGGATGTTGCGCGTGGTGCCCCATACATAAAAGTCATCCTCCTCAAACCAAACACCCAAATGAATGCCCTGCCGTTCCACGCCCGGCGCCAGTTTGGTAAGCACTGTAGATAGCAGGGGCAGGCGCTGTGCAAACAAAAGCGGCTGCTCGGCCTGGCCCGGTGGCAGAAAAGCCAACGAGATTTTAGGGGAGCGGCCTTCCTCGTGGCGCAGGCTGGCCCAGAAAGCCGTATCCAGAATAGCCTCGATGGCTTGGGTATGCGGCTCTGTTGCCAGTTCCGTATCGCCGCGCTCCTGCGCCGCAGTAAGCAATTTGCTGAAATGCTCTTTTAGCTGGCCTGCCACCGTACGGGCTGCCTGGTACGTTATTTCACGAGTGAGGTACATGCTTTTCTGTGATAAGCGCTTAAATCGCCGGGCTAAAATATGATGTAATCTGCGCACAGGCATCGTGCGCCAGTCGTAAGTACTAAAGCAACGGCAGGTTCCAAAGGTTTTAAATTTAATGAATCTACATTAAACTTCCTGTTTCACCATACTTGTCGAGTTTACACAGTAGCGCAGGCCGGGAGCTTCGGGGCCATCGTTAAAAACATGCCCCAGGTGGCTGTCGCATACATTGCAAACTGCCTCGATGCGCTTCATATTATGGCTGTTGTCGAAAACATACTTTATGGCCGCCTTGCTGGCTGGCTGCGTAAAACTGGGCCAGCCCGAGGCAAGCGCCTTAAACTGGTTACTGGCATTAAACAGCAGTTGCCCGCAGCAAACACAAATATACCTGCCAGGCTCAAACGAGCGGCAGTAGGCGTTTTTATAAGGCTTTTCGGTGCCTTTTTGCCTGGTAACCTCGTACTGTTCTGGCGTTAAAAGCTGCCGCCATTCCTGCTCCGTTTTCTCCGCACGGCGAGTTGGCTCTGGGTTACCGTAGGTGGCATACTTAATTATATCGATCCAGCGCAGCATAAGAGAGTATTTTACAGATATTTGGCCGAAACTCAGCTTTCAGAAAAACGTGGCTGCATCTTATTGGGTTTAGATACATCCTTTTCTGAAAAGGATGTTAACTTTGTTTATCACAAATCCTCTTAAAATTGTAATTCCATGTCGATAGTTATAGTAAGCGAAGGAAAAGACCCTAGCGCATGGGTAGATGCCCTGAAGCAGGCAAGGCCGGAGCTTAACCTGTATGTTTACCCTGATGTTGCAGATAAAAGCGATGTCACCTTCGCTCTTGCCTGGAACCACCCGCCCGGCGTGTTTCAGGACTACCCGAACCTGCGCTGCATTTCCTCGATGGGAGCAGGCGTAGATCATATCCTCCGGGATACAAAACTGCCGGAGCAGGCTACCATCACCCGCATCATCGACGAAAACCTGACGCAAGACATGGGCGAGTATGTGGCGGCGCAGGTACTTAACCACACCCGCACCCTGGGGGCCTATAAAGCGCTGCAACAGCAGGAAAAATGGCAGCCACTGGCTTACAAGCGAGCCAAGGATGTGCGCGTGGGTATTATGGGGCTTGGCAAACTAGGCGCCCATGTAGCCACTATTATGGTTGGCCTGGGCTTTAACGTGAGTGGCTGGGCCCGAACAAAAAAGGAATTAGTTGGCGTAAACGTGTTTTTTGGGGATGATACGCTGGATAGCTTTCTTGTTCAGGCCGATGTGCTGGTTTGTTTGCTGCCTCTAACTCCAGAAACAAAAGGCATTTTAAACCTGGCTAACCTGCGAAAGCTGCCGCAAGGAGCCTACGTGATTAATGCTGCGCGCGGCGAGCATGTGGTAGAAGCCGACTTGCTGCAAGCGCTGGAAAGCGGGCACCTGTCCGGGGCGGCGCTGGATGTTTTCGAAAAGGAGCCCCTGCCACAAGGGCACGCTTACTGGAGCCACCCCAACGTATTTATTACGCCACACATGGCCAGCAAAACCGACCCGACCTCGGTAGTGCCGCAGGTACTGGAAAACTACGACAGGCTGCAAAACAGCGAGCCCTTGCAAAATATTGTTTCACCCAAAAAAGGCTACTAAGTATGAGCAATGCGTTTCATTATGCTTTTAAAGTAAAGGATATTGCCTCCACACGCAGATTTTATGTTGATATCTTAGGCTGCGCCGAGGGTCGTAGCACCGAGCACTGGATCGACTTTGATTTCTTCGGCAACCAACTTTCTGCGCACGTAAGCGAACATATCCCACCCCTCGATTACTGTGGCCAGGTAGATGGTATACGCGTGCCTGTGCCTCATTTCGGCTGCATCCTGAAGTATGAAGAGTTTATCAACCTTCAGGAACGCCTTACCCAACACGAGATTGAATTTGTTGTAAAACCCTATACCCGCTACGCCGGCAAAACCGGGGAGCAACTCACCATGTTTTTCCTGGATATGAGTGGCAACCCGCTGGAGTTTAAAGCTTTTAAAAACGACGAGGAGATCTTTGCGGGATAACGGGTTTGGCTGAACTTATACTTACTTTCTAAACCGTACAGAAACTTTTACAGAACTGCTTACAGGCAGCCCGTTTTTAGTGGCGGCCTGCCATGCCGGGCCTTCCTGCACCAGGCGCAGGGCTTCGGCATCGCAAGCAGGGCAGAGGCTTTTGGTGATGCGGAGATCCTGAAGCGTGCCATCTGCAGTTATCGTGAAATTGACTTTTACCTTGCCCGCCTCCGGCACGGGGCGCTGATTGACTTGCAGGTATTTTTTATACTTTCGCCACCCGATGACAGGCTGTGCTTGTTCATGCTCTTTCGTTTTTTCGTGGCCGTATCCGGTCACTACTACTTCGCTTAAGGCATTCGTATCCTGTGCCAGCACTACGTTTGCCTGTGTTTCGTTTTTAGCAAGCGGCAGCTCTTTGGTGTAGTAGCCGATAAAGCTGAAGCGAAGGGTCTGGCTGGTATCGGCAGGTACAGGAAGGCGATAGATGCCGTCGGGCCCTGTGATGGCCGCTGCGGACTTATCTTTTAACATCACCACCACGCCCGGCAACGGTTCGCCTTCAGGAGATACTACTCTGCCAGTTACCTGCTTTTGGTTTGTAGCCGGCAAACTGCTTACCCCACGAATTGTAATGGCGCTTTTATTCTCCCGGAAGGCGCTACTCTCGGCTATTGATTTTGATGCTTGTCTGCTGGTAGCCGCTATACTTGCCCGTGGAATGCTATCTGCATTGGTTTGGCTTTTCACCGCTTCGCTTATATCTGCCAGGTAATTCCCATCGGCTTGTTCTAAAGCTATCGTTTCCTTTTCCTTGCTTGCCGGAGCTATGCTTTCCTGAGGTTTAGGCTCATTCAAACGTTTTGCCGGAGCAGCTTTTTTAGGCGGTAAGGCGGCTGCTATACTTTCCGCTGCCGCTTCCTGCTTTTCTGGTCTGGCCGGTGGCGGAAGTGGGGCATAGCGTGGGTTTATACTTTCCTGCTGCGTTTCTGTTTTGGCAAGTGCTGGCTGTGGCTGCTCTTTTGGCAGGTTGTAGTATAGCACCAGCACGGCTGAGCAAACCAGCACAAGTATGGCCGCAGCCACCTGCCAGTACGGTACCGCCTTTCGCTGGCCTGGCTCCAGTTTGGCACGGATGCGTTGCTTGATCAAGGCCACAGTGGCTCTGGTGCGTCGCTCATCAGAAAGCTCCATACCTTCCAGCACATCGGCACACAGTGCGCAACCCAGCACATGCCGCTCTAGCGGGTGCTGCAGAGTTACGGGCAGGCTGCCTTGCTGGTACTGCCGCAGCATTTCCAGCGAAGGGTGCTCGCCTTCGGGCCAAAGTATGATCTGCTTATCGTGGTGCATGGTGCTTCTCCATGTAAATTTTAAGGTTGCGCTTTCCGTTTTGGATATAGCTTTTCACTTTGCTGAGTTCGTAGCCCGTCAGGTCGGTTATCTCCCGGTAGCTTTTCTGCTGCAGGTAAAATAACTCTACACAGGTGTTTTGCTCTGCTGGCAAGGCTTGCAGGGCCTCACGCAAAAGCTGTTCTGCCGCTTCGGTCTGCTCTGCCTCTGTAAGATGCAGCGGCTCGTGGTTTTCCATAAGCGGTGGCCAGTTTTCGTCGAGGTTTAAAGTGGCTGCCTGGCCCTTTTGCGCCCGCAGCTGCATCAGGCAGTGGTTTTTTGTGGCGGTATAAAGCCAGCCCTTAAAGTTAGCCACATCGTGTTGCAGCAGCGCTTTTGTAAGGTGCTCAAACAGCTGCATGGTGGCATCCTTGCTTTCTTCCTCATCCCGAAGGTATTTCCTGCAAACTAGGAACACCATTTCCGAGTGCCGCTGAAACAACTCAGCTAGATGCGCCAGCTCCCCGGTCTCGCGGTACAGGCGCAGCAGCTCCGCATCAGGCGGCGGTGGCGCACTGTTGGTAAACAACTTCATGAAAAAGGGGAGCATTTGCAGCATGGTATCCTAAAGAAAGTAATTTTTTTTCAGAGAGGCTTATGGAATTTACCATGCGGCTGCATCCTATAGGAAACAAACGCTAAAAGCCATGAAAAACACAATCTACCCGCTGTTGCTCGCCCTATTGATGTTTGGCCTGCACGCACATGCCCAGGCCGTGCTAACCGTTAGCGGCACCGTAACCGATAGCCAGAACGGAGCGCCTTTGCCCGGCGTGATCGTGCAGCAAAAAAACAGCCAGACCGGCACACTTACCGATAAGGACGGAAAGTATAGCCTGACCGTGCCCGACGAGCAAGCCATACTTGTTTTCAGGTTTATCGGCTACCAAACCGAAGAAGTGAAAGTAGGTAAAAAACGCACCATCAACATCAGCCTAAAACCTGACACGCGTGCTTTGCAGGAAGTAGTGGTAACTGGCCTGAGCAAACAAAGGAACAGTGTGATGATACGGGGAGTTGCCTCAGCGCCGCCGGCTAGTAGCATGAGTTACGTGAGCTACGAGCAGTTGCCGCACAACACCGAGAACTATGCCTACCTAAAGGAAAGCACGTTTCAGAATGCCAAAAAATCGCCTCTCTCAACGTTTTCTATTGATGTGGACAGAGCCTCGTACAGCAACGTGCGCCGTTTCCTGAACCAGGGCCAAAAACCGCCCGTGGATGCCGTGCGCATCGAGGAGATGCTGAATTACTTTACCTATGACTACCCGCAGCCAAGCGGTGCGGCGCCTTTTGAAGTATACACCGAGCTCGCTGCCTGCCCCTGGAACAAGGAAAACCAACTGCTGCACATCGGTTTGCAGGGCAAAGACATCCCCACGGATAAACTGCCACCGGCCAACCTTGTCTTTCTGCTTGATGTATCGGGCTCCATGTCGATGCCGGACAAGCTGCCCCTGCTGAAAGCTGGCATGCGTCTGCTGGTAAACGAGCTACGCCCCCAGGATAAAGTGGCGCTGGTGGTGTATGCCGGGGCCGCAGGACTGGTGCTACCGCCAACACCTGGCAACCAGAAAGAGAAAATACTGCAGGCCCTGGATCAGTTGCAGGCAGGAGGCTCCACGGCCGGGGGCGAAGGTATAAAACTGGCCTATAAAATAGCCGAGGAAAGCTTTGCGAAAGGGGGCAACAACCGGGTTATACTTGGCACCGACGGCGACTTTAACGTAGGCGTGAGCAGCGACGGCGAAATGACCCGGCTCATCGAGGAAAAACGCGAAACAGGCATTGCCCTGACCGTGCTGGGGTTCGGAACAGGCAACCTGAAAGACTCGCGCATGGAGCAGCTGGCCGATAAGGGCAACGGCAATTACGCGTACATCGACAATATACTGGAAGCCAAAAAAGTGTTTATCAATGAGTTTGGTGGCACGCTGTTTACCATTGCCAAAGATGTGAAACTGCAGTTGGAGTTTAACCCTGCCCACGTGAAAGCCTACCGCCTGATAGGCTACGAGAACCGCACCCTACAAAGCGAAGACTTTAACGACGATAAGAAAGATGCCGGTGAGCTGGGTGCGGGCCATACTGTAACCGCACTCTACGAAATTGTGCCTGCCAGCGCCAAAAGCAACAGCACGGGCACTATGGATGATCTGAAGTACCAGCAATCCGAACTGAGCAAGAAAGCCACCGCCTCCAACGAGATACTTACACTAAAGCTGCGCTACAAAGAGCCACAGGGCACCGAAAGCAAACTGATCTCCAGCACTGTTTTAGCAGGCTCCTTCAAAAAGAATACATCGGATAACTTCAGGTTTGCAGCGGCGGTAGCTTCGTTTGGTATGCTGCTCCGCGAGTCGGAGTTTAAAGGCGACGCCAGCTATGCGCAGGTGCTGGAGCTGGCCCAGGGCGCTCAGGGGAAAGACACCGAAGGTTACCGGGCAGAGTTTATCAGGTTGGTAAAATCCAGATCGCTGCTTAGCGAGAAGCGCTAACTATGTAAGTATAACTCAACCAAAGCATAAAGCCAACTGCAATACGGCAGTTGGCTTTATGCTTTGGTTGAGTTAGTGAAATTACTCGTCTTCGCCAGATTTAATAGCGGCGCTTTTCGCTTTGGAGGCCTGGTCTTCGGCTTTTTGTCGGGCTTTCTGGGCTTTTTGCTCCATTTTCTGGGATCGTTTAGCTTCTGAGGCTGCCTTGGTGGCTTGCTTGTGGGCATTTTTTGCCTCGTCATACTTCTTCTTGGCGGCATCTAGTTCGGCTTTCGCTTCATTTAGCGTCCGCTTGGTTTCTTTGGTTCTGGCTTCCCTAACCTTAACAAGTGAGTCAGTCAGGTAAAGATTGCGCTGGTCTTGTTGCACGCGCGTGGTTGGTACTTGCTGACTTGCCACCTGGGCAGAACTAGTTTGTGCAACTAGCATTGTCAGAATAGCAACACATAAGGAAGTGAGTAAATTTTTCATAATGCAAAAGGTTGGTTTCTAATGCTTTATACGTTATTTAAAACTATTGTTTATCCTGTGTTATGAATTGGCATTAGATTTTTCCTTGCCTGGCATAAAAAACGCTGCCTAGACTCTTAGGCAGCGTTTTTTATGCTTTTAGTTGAAATGAATATTTACGCAACTAAGAACTGCATGAGAGCATAGAGCAACCTGCTTTTTCGTTGGCCCAGTCGGGGCGTTTGGCGTAAAACTCTGGGTACACATCAGCATATGGCTGTTTTATTGCCGCTTGCAGTTTTTGGAATAGCGTATCATCCCCGGTTTGCTCCAGTTGTTCAATGGCCTGATGCAGTAAGTAGTTCCGAAGTATAAAAAGCGGGTTTGCCTCCCGCATCAACTGCTGCGATGCCTGCCGAGTGATGGTGTTCGTGTTGAGGCGCTCCAAGTATGAAACGATCATGGTATAAAGCGCCTGCTTTTGGTCTGCTGTTAGTGAAGTATACAGGCTGTCTGCAAAATGCGCCGCTACCTCATCGGCTGTGGCTACAAACAGCGGCAGCTCTATCAGCAACTGATAAAAGATTGTCATGTCTGGTTGTATACTTGCCAGCGTTTCCTCTACCTTGTTCAGCAGTGGAATATCATCTTTGCGCACCTGGTCTAAGCCTAATTTTCTGCCGAGCATGGCATAGTATTTCTGCCAGTAAATCGGCTTGTAGCTTTCCAGGGTTTCCACCAGTTGCTCTTTGGGCACTAGCGGAAGCAGCGCGCTGGCCAGGCAGCCAAGGTTCCAGTAGCCAATGGTTGGCTGGTTACCAAACGCGTAGCGGCGGCCCGGCAAGTCGGTGGTGTTAGGTGTAAAGCTCAGATCGTAGGCATCTACGAAAGAGTAGGGACCATAATCAATGGTCAGGCCCAGGATAGACATGTTGTCGGTGTTCATTACGCCATGCACAAAACCCACGCGCATCCACTCAACCATTAACTCCGCTGTGCGTTCCACAACCTCTTTATACCACGTCAGAATTTTATTGTCGCCTTGGATGTGCGGGTAATAGCGCGTGATGGTCCAGTCCACCAGTTTGGTCAGGTTCTCTGTTTCCTTGCGGGCGGCCAGCAGCTCAAAGTTACCGAAGCGCAGAAAGCTAGGCGCAGTACGCATAACGATGGCGCCGGGCTCGTGGGCGGCATTGCCGTTATAGAACATATCGCGCAGCACCGGCTCGCCGGTAGAAACAAGGCTAAGCGCGCGGGTAGTGGGGACACCCAGGTAATGCATGGCCTCGCTCATGAGGTACTCGCGCACCGAAGAGCGGAGCACGGCACGCCCATCTGCGCGACGGGAGTAAGGCGTAGGGCCTGCACCTTTTAGTTGGAGTTCCCAGGTATGGCCGTCAGGTTTTTCCCACTCGCCCAGCGTAATGGCGCGGCCATCGCCCAGTTGTCCGGCCCAATTGCCAAACTGATGGCCGGCATAGCAGGCTGCGTAGGGGTACATGGTATCGGTAACGTGGTTGCCGCCCAGTATATCAATTTCCTCCTGCGTCTCGGGTTTCTGAATACCAAGCTCAGCGGCGAGTTCATCAGTCCAGGCTACTAGTTTCGGTGCGGTAACAGGTGTGGGTATGGCTTTGCTATAGAGCATGCCGGGCGTCTGGCGAGGTTGTAGGTCCCCGCTTTCATCGCCCGGAAATGTATCTGTAAATTCCTTTTTGTATACTTTAGTGTGAAGGCTCTGCATCAGAAGTATAAGTTAAAATGAAATGGCGCGGCATCAGGGTTGCGCTGCCGGGTAAGCAACATGCGTTGCATGAAAATAGTTATCCAGCAAAGTATAAACTTGCTGCTGCATATCCTTAAAGGCCTTGCCACGTATCTATCTTAAATCGCTATTAACAGCCTCATTCCTATGGAAAACAGCCAGACCACCAAAACGCTCAAAAGCCTGATTCAAAATCCGAACGATCTGGCCGAAATATTAAAGGACCCTGCCAAAGGCGGTATAGATTTCTTTAATGGACTGTCGACGAGAGAAAAGCAGTATGTGATATTTGCCGCTGCTGCCGGCCTGGCAATCTACGGCATTTACATCGGGCGAAAAGGGAAGTAAGCCAAACGGCTTAGCGTCGGCCTTTGCCCTTGCGCGCTGCTTTGGCGGCTTTGCTTTTTTCAGTTTTTAGGTGCTTAAACTCCTCGTTCGAAACCGTGACAGTATAGTACACCGACGTTACGATCGTCAGGTTTTCATCAAAATCATAGGCGGTTTCTATGGTCAGCTCCTTGTTTTCGTTCAAAACATAGTCCTCACCGTCTTTATCGTAAACTAAGAATTCATACTCGCCTTCCTCCAGGTGCTTGTTATCGGTGCGGGCCAGGCAGTCGCCGGTAATAACGAGCGGTGTTTCCAGTTTGTCTTCAAAATCGAAGGGCTGGTAAAAGCGGCCGTCCTTTTTGTGCGTGATGTACTCTATCACATCAATATACACTTCGATATCCTTGTTCTTTGTGTCGCGGCTGGTTTTTATATCCTGGATATTTCCTTTGAGTCTCATGGTTATAAGTATAAAGCTGAAAGTTTGAAAGGCCGGTTCCTTGCAAAGGCAGGCCATACTTTCCTGCGAAGATAAGAAGTATAAAATTAACGCGTTTCCGGGCGATTGTTGGTATACTTGCAGCATGCAAGACCTTAAACTTTTTATGCTGATGCTTGGCTGCACCCCAAAGGGGCGGCACACAGAGCAACACGACATTTTCTTCGGCGTTGCCACTACCGTAAAAGAACTGGTGCCTGAGATCAAAGCGTTTTGGCCCGAGGCGAAAGGCGACATCCATGTGGATGCCTGGCGCGAAGTGACCAAAGTGGATGGCTATAGCGTAACGGTTGTGCCCAAAACCGGCGCACCCGAACCTGCCGAAGAAGCCGACAAGCTTTTCTTCCTGAACCTGGGTGGCTACAAGCCGGGTGAGTTTGATGAGTTTCATTACAAAATGCTGGCTGTGGCCCAAACCCAAGCCGATGCCGTGAAGCAGGCAAAGCAAACAGCTTTTTATAAACATACCGGCTTTAAGGGCGCCACCTCGCACATCGATGACAAGTATGGCGTAGACGTGGACGACCTGGTGCAGGTGAAGGACATCCTGCCTGAGCACACCAAGCAAAAGTACAGCCTGCGCCTGGAAGCCGGAAGCATGGCCGAGGAAAACGAAATGCACCTGGGTTACTTTCAGTTGCATAAGTTGTAGCCCTCATCCCCGGACTTTTATTATTCGGTGCTTTAGCGTTTCATGAATAACATTTCGTTGTTTTTGCGTATGGATAAAAACATTTCCTGAACAGCGTAAAAAACCTGGATGCATGGGGCTGCGCATACTTGCCTACCCGGAAACTTAACGGACGCCGATTGCCCTCAGGCAGCGGCTACGTTAGCAATTCAGCGTCAGAGCGCACTAAGATTTACAGGGCGTTTCTACGTTCCCTGTTTTCTCAAGCCAAAGGTTTAGGTTATTATAAAGGAGTTAGTTAAATTTAAAGAGCTTTCCGGCGGGGTAAACCCATATTGCCTAACCCGGAAAATGAATAAAGTATGTCTGGAATTAATCTTCGGGGAGAAACTGAGCAAAGTTTGGTAGAGGCCCTACAACAAGGGAAACAGGAAGTGCTAGGCTTGCTATATGATGCTTATGCCCCTGTAATGATGGGTGTTATTACACGCATTGTTGATGATGAGCATCTAGCCGAAGAAGTGCTGCAAGAAACATTTGTGGCCATTTGGTCGCGCATTGGCATCTACGACTGCACTAGAAACAGGTTTCTGACCTGGGGGTTGGCTATTGCACGCGGTATTGCCCTGGAGGCTGTAAAAAAAGCAAAACAGGCGCCCCACATTATCAAGACTGAAACAGAGAATTTAAAAGTGGGGGCAGATGGGAAGGGGTATTATCTGTTTTTAAAGCAGCCACTTTGTAACCTGGAACCAGAGGAGCGGACTATACTTGAGCTGATTTACCTGAAAGGCTATACCTGTCCCGAGGCAGCAGCCAAACTGGGAATTACAGAAACAGACTTACGGACGAGTTTAAAAAAGGCATTTATACAACTAAAAGCAGAAAAATCGGCATGAACCCTATCCAAGATATCATAGAATCCGGGGTTTTGGAGCTGTATGCCTTGGGTGCTGCTAGTCCGGGGGAGGTGGCACAAGTGGAGCGCCTGGCTGCCGAGCACCCTGAGGTTCATCAGGAAATTAATGCCATCAGCCAAGCCATAGAACGCTATGCGCAGGCGCATGCCGTACAGCCATGCAACACGGTAAAGCCATTGATGCTTGCCACCATCGATTATATGGAGCGGATGAAGCGCGGCGAGCTTCCTTTGTCGCCTCCTATCCTCACTGAGAAATCGCGCTCACAAGACTTCGAAAAGTGGCTAACCCGGCAGGATATGCGCCTGCCGTCAGATGCCGATGCTATCTTCGCAAAAATTATAGGCTACACACCGGCTGCCACCACTGCCATTGTTTGGATACACGGTGCAACCGATTTTGAGGTGCACCATGACGAACTGGAGCGTTTCCTGATTCTGGAAGGAGCCTGCACCATTACAATTGCTGGAGAAAAGCACCCTCTGAAGCCAGGCGATTTCTTTGCGATTCCGCTGCATGTACCCCATAGCGTGCAAGTTACCTCCGAAGAGCCCTGCAAAGCCATTTTGCAGCGCCTTAGCGCAGCTCAATAAGCCGAGCGTGCTTTTAAATAGCATATGCCGAGTATAAATTACTGCTTTATAAAGCAGAAAGCGCGGCGCATAGGCAGGTGATTTTAAAACAAGGCTTTAACTTTGCGGCTTGCTAAAAATCATCAACCTTAATTTACATCCATGTGTTTTAATTATACTGAGATAGCTTTTTCTGTTGCAAGAAAGTTTGCGCTGCTGCTGTCTGTGTCGCTTACGATGCTGCTTTATGAGCAAGCAGAAGCGCAGGTTATTTATCAGGGCGGCTCTAACGTGCAGTTTTTATATGGCCGCCACCTGAACCACTCCGGCGATTTAGCCACCATCACGTTTGAGCATTTTGGTGCTGCTGGCGCTTTTGAGCATTTCGGATTTGCAGATCTATCCAACGATGTTAGCCTGGCTAGCCCGGATCTTTACCTGGAGTGGTACCCAAAACTTAGCCTGAGTCGCGCTACGGGTAGCGAGATTAAATTGGGGCCGATAAAGGATGTTTTGGTAGCCGGAGGTATAAACGTGTTATTCGGCGGACCGGAAGATTTTGCCGCTTATGTGGCGGGCACGGCCTTTAAATTTAATATTCCGGGCAATGGTTTGCTGCAGCTGGAAACTTACTACTATAAGCAGGACGGCAGCGAATATGATGGTACGTATCAGTTTACGCCAAGCTGGGATGTCCCGCTCCCTGTATCTGAAAAAGTGCACCTGCGCTTTCGGGGTTTTATGGATTTTATCGGAGATCGCGGGCCGGGCACAACCCAGTACCTAACTCAACCGCAACTTTTCCTGGATTTAGGTAATACCTGGAACAAGCCAGGCAAGGTATACTTGGGTTCTGAGTGGCGTTACTGGAACAATGTGGCGGGTATTAAAGGGCTGGATGAATCAATCTTACAAGCTAACTTATTGATTAACCTGTAACAGGTATAGCCTCAAAAAAAAGCCGCAGCCATTTATTTATACTTTCTGGCTGCGGCTTTTTTTATACTTTACACGGCTTAAGAAAACCTTAGCCTGCGCGAGCGCCTGCTTGTTCCTCCTATGTAATTTTATACTTAGAGTAGGCATAAAGAACCCTGGCCAACCGCATCAATTCTTTAAGTTAACTTGCCGCAAGCTCTCCCTGCATGGCTTTAAGTGCTTTTTGCAGGTATGGAGCGGTTTTGCTGTTTTTCGCCTTTGCCACTGTTTCTGGTGTACCTTCCGCCACAATGTGTCCGCCGTCCTCGCCAGCTCCAGGGCCTATGTCGATTACCCAATCGCTGCCAGCCACTACACGCATATCGTGCTCCACAACAATAACCGTATTGCCCGCATCGACCAGGCTATGCAACTGTTTTACCAGTTTATCTACGTCAGAAGGGTGCAGGCCAGTGGTTGGTTCATCGAGGATGTAAAGCGTGTTGCCTCGCTGCGCCTTCTGTAATTCGGAGGCCAGTTTAATACGTTGCGCTTCGCCACCGGAAAGTTCTGTGGCTGGCTGGCCCAACCTTAGGTAGCCCAGGCCTACTTCGCGCAGCATTGTCAGGGCACGGTGCACGGGAGCCTCCTCCGCAAAAAACTCCCAGGCGGTATCTACGGTCATGGCGAGCACATCTGCTATGTTTTTATCCCGGTACGTAACCTCCAGTGTTTTGGCATTATACCTTGCGCCGTGGCATACAGGGCAGGGGGCATATACACTTGGCAGAAAAAGCAGTTCCACCATTACAAAGCCTTCGCCCTGGCAGTTGTCGCAGCGGCCTTTGGCTACGTTAAACGAGAAGCGTCCGGCATCATACTTGCGTTTGCGGGCCAGTGGCGTAGCGGCAAACAGCTTACGCACATGGTCGAAGAGGCCGGTGTACGTTGCCATGTTAGAGCGCGGCGTGCGGCCTATTGGTTTTTGATCGACGCGAACAAGCCGTTTGATGCGCTCCATGCCCTCTATAATCTCACCGCCAATGGTAACCGGTGCTTCTTCCCGCTCCAACTCATTTGCCTCTTCCTCTTCAGGGGTAACCGTCTGGCCTAGGTAAGTAGCTACCAGTTCCACCAGCACCTGACTCACCAAGCTCGATTTCCCGGAGCCCGAAACACCTGTAACCGATGTGAAAACGCCTAGCGGGAAAGCCGCATCTAACTGATGCAGGTTGTTTCTGGAAACACCGGTTAACCGCAGCCAGGCATCCGGCTTGCGCAATGTACGCGGTTCAGACACAATCCGGCCAAAAAGATACCCTCCGGTACGGGATTCCTGCACCTGCCGCAAGCCTTCCGGTTGGCCGCTATACAGCACCTCTCCACCTTTCTCGCCTGCATCCGGGCCCACATCTACAATCCAGTCGGCGTGCCGGATAACCTCCAAGTCATGCTCTACAATAAACAGTGAGTTTCCGGCTTTTTTTAGATTTGCCAGTGCCTCCAACAGGGATACTTTATCAGCGGGATGTAAGCCGGCAGAAGGCTCATCAAGTACATACACCACACCAAAAAGGTGCGAGTAAAGCTGTGTAGCCAGCCGCAGGCGCTGCAACTCGCCAGGAGATAGGGTAGGTGTGCTGCGCTCCAGGGATAAATAGCCCAAACCCAGGTTTAGCAAGACCTGAATGCGTGCACGCAGGTCCTCGGCAATGCGTTGCGCTACAATGGCCTGCTCCGGGTGCTCGGCCTCCTGTTTAGCATGCCCTTTGTTTTCTCCTTCAGCGTACGGGGCAAGTATACTTTCCACGCGTTTCAGCGGCAACCGCGACAACTCAGTAATATCCAGACCCGCAAATTTCACAGAGAGTGACTCAGGGCGGAGGCGCTTGCCCTGGCAGGTGGGGCAGTCGGTGCTGAGCATGTACTGCATTACCCGCTTTTTCATGAGCGGGCTGTTGGTGTTTGCAAACGTATGAAATACGTGGCGGCGGGCACTGCTAAAGGTGCCCATGTAGCTTGGTTCGGCTTTGCGTTTCAGGGCGCGTTGCGTTTGCTCCGGTGTATAACCAGGGTAGACCGGCACCACAGGTTGCTCATCGGCAAACAAGATCCAGTCCCGGTCTTTCTGTGGAAGCTCCCGCCAGGGTATGTCTATATTATAACCGAGCGTAACCAAAATATCACGCTGGTTTTGCCCGCCCCAGGCAGTAGGCCAGGCCGCGATGGCACGTTCTCTAATCGTAAGGGAGTCGTCGGGCACCATGGATTTTTCAGTTACCTCGTAGATGCGGCCAAGTCCGTGGCAGGTGGGGCAAGCCCCTTCGGGCGTGTTTGGAGAGAAAGCCTCTGCATAGATAATAGACTGACCTTCAGGATAGTCACCGGCACGGGAGTAGAGCATGCGCAGCAAGTTAGAGAGCGTGGTAACACTGCCTACCGAGGATCGGGTTGTTGGCGTGCCGCGCTGCTGCTGCAAAGCAACGGCAGGGGGCAAACCATCAATCGTATCTACTTCGGGCACTGCCATTTGGTGAAACAGCCGCCGGGCATACGGCGAAACCGATTCGAGGTAACGGCGCTGGGCCTCTGCGTACAACGTGCCAAAAGCCAGCGATGATTTACCAGAGCCTGATACACCTGTAAAAACAACCAGCGCATCCCGTGGTATTTCGAGGTTGATATTTTTCAGGTTGTGTTCCCGTGCGCCACGAATCTTTACAAAGCCTTTAAATGTTGTTTTATCTGTGTGCTGAATTTCTTCTGCCATGTATTGCGGTATACTTATTAAATCGCGTTCAAAGCCAATGTCTTCAATAAGGAAAGGCAGAACGTACTGTCAGTTTACTGCAATTTAAGAATTATAGTTGGAGCGGCTGCGACGGGTAAAAGTATGCTTTGGAGCCGAATAAAGTAGAGCCTATTTGCCTGGTGCCGGCGACACGGGTGGCTTAGGCGAAGGCACTACATTAGCGATAGGCTTGGTGGACTTTAGGTAGGCAAAGATGGCTTTTAGCTCTTCATCGGTCATATTTTGGTACATTGGCCAGGGCATGGGCGGCAATAGTGAACGGGCAGATTCTATACCTTTATACTTTCCTTTCCGCATAGATGTGATAAAGTTTTTCTCCTGCCAGTTACCTATTCCGGTTTTATCGGAAGTGAGGTTAGCGGCGTAAGAAATACCCCAAGGGCCAACCCATGCCGTAAGCGTTTCGGTAACCACCTGACCCTTTTGCTCCACCTCGGCACGGTTCACATCTGGTGCTGGTAGCTTTGCCGGGTGCCCGGATAACAGCCGGGTGCTATCCAGTTCAAAACCCTCGGCTGTCATCTTCTTAGGTGTATGGCAATCGTGGCATCCAGAAATCCAGACCAGATGCTCGCCGTAAGCGATCTGGCTTTTAAAGCCGCCATACGTTGGTGTGCTTTGAATTACTTTAGTTGCGCTTTTGCCTTTAGCTGCTAAAGGAGCTTGAGAACCTCCCACCAGAAAGCCAATACCCGCTCCTATGCAAATAGCAATTAAATAGTATAGCTTCTTCATAGTTAAAAATATACTTAGGTAAGTGTATTTTTAACTTGCTGGTATGCAATAAGTTGTATGTATTTGGTTATGAAGGTATAAAAGTTTGTGGAGAGATGTAAGAAAATGGCAAATACGAATAAATATCTTAAATGCTTACTATAAACACTAAAGCTCTTTCGCCTCTTAAAGCTTCCCACCCTGATCTACAGCTTTGATAAATGACACAAGGCCCTTGAAGTATGTTTTCTGATCATCATACATAGCCATGTGGCTCCCTTTGGGGCAGTTAAGGTAGCTGCCTTCCGGTAACTGAGTTGCCATCCATTCCATGTGTTTAGGGTCCATCGTGTCGTGGGTTGCGCCGATGGTGAGTGTGGGTACTGTTATCTTTTCTAAGTCAGCTGACCTGTCCCAGTTTTTGAGTGAGGCGTTGCCACTGATGCCGAACTCGCTGGGGCCCTGCATCTGTACATAGATTGTCTGGTTCATGTGGTTGAACATGCGCATCACTGGGTCTGGCCACTGCTCAACGGGCATCCGGAGAGCATGCTTGGTGTAAAAGTTGGGAAGCAAAAGTTCCATGTACCGTGGGTTCGAGAAGTCATTGTCTGCTTCCAACTGTTTAACCTCAGCGAGCACCGCCGGTGCCATCTGGGGGCCCAGCACTTCCTGTGCGTATTTATTATAAGCCGGCACACTCGACATCATATTCGAAATGATGAGCCCTTTCAATTTGTCCTGATACTTTAGCGCATACTCCATGGCAAGGATCCCTCCCCAGGAGTGACCTAGCAGATAGAAATTCTCCTTATTAAGTTGCAAAGCTGCCCGCACCTGCTCCACCTCCTCTACAAAACGGTCTATATTCCAAAGGCTGGTGTCCTGGGGTTGGTCGCTGTAATGGGAGCCAAGTTGGTCGTAGTAATAATATTCTATCCCTTCTTCCGGAAAATAACTGTCGAAGCACTCGAAAGCTTCATGAGTACCGCCTGGCCCGCCGTGCAGCAACAGTACCTTCATGGTCGGGTTATTGCCAACGCGCTTCGTCCATACCTTAAAATCGCCTTTAGGTGTTGAAATCTTGATCTGGCGTGCGCCCCCGCTTAACTCATCTTCTTTACCAGCACTGTCCAGGTATTCGGCCAGGTCCGGGCGCTTTTCTGCTGGCTCGTCTCCGGAAGGGGAGGAGCAGCTCATTAGGCCGCAAAAGCAGGTAAGTATAACAGCTGTAAGTGGTTTCATATGTGTGAAGTTAAGTTGTGAGAGAACGAAGCGTATTAGTAAATATAAATTAATAAAGGATAGCATGAAAGATTATTCCCACTCCTCCTCGCCCCAATTTTCGGTCTCCCAATCTTCCACGGTATCATCATCCGGCGTGTAACTCGCCAGGTTGCCAAGCAGGCCGTTTATATACTCCTGCTGGCTCTCCTGATAAATTAACTCGCCGCGCAGCAGAAACTTGTTGGCATCCAGCAGCACCTCATAGATCGGCGTATGGATATGCTTTGGTATTTTGTAGAGGCGCGGATCATTTTTGGTAAAGGGTGTAGCAACCTTGGCGCTATAAAGGTACGGGAGCAGGGTTTTAGAGCAACTTATCGCAATGCGGTGGATGTCATGCTCTTCGAAGTATGATTGCAGGCGCTCGTTGATATTCTCAAAAAACTCTGCCGTCTCGCCGAGCCTAACCCGTGAGCCAGCCCGTGATTTTCCTTTCGTTTTCAGGTATTTGATCTGGCTTTTACCCTGTTTTTTGCGCACCATGTAGGAACGGAAGGCTTTGTGGTTCAGGTTGATGCCGTCCTCAAAATAGCCTAGCGCGCAGTTGCCAGCCTGTATAAGCAGAATGATGTAATTATGAAGGATAATGTCAGCTCCGGGGTAAGCCAGGGTGATAGGCAACCGAAAGTATACTTGCTCCGTGCCGGGCACATCTGTAAGTATAAGTCTGTGCTTCTCCGCATCATACTCCATGGGGCGGTCCTGCTTTTGAAGGCCCAGCAGTAGCTTATGCGCGGTATCGGTTGGTAAAAATCGGTTCATGAATTGGTGCATTAGATAAAACATACTTCCGGACTTGAGGCAAGATCGGAAATGCCATCCGGAAAAACAGGCTGAATCGGTGAAAAGCAAAACGGGAAGCACTTGGCCATGTTGCTGGAAATTGCGCTGAGCGGCACAAAGCAGGTCTTTTATCTGGTTTTGGATAAACCTTTGGTATGGCATGCAAGTATCAGGTTAAATGCACTAGGCAACAGGGCACAACTTAAATAAACTGACATGCTGCTTATTGCGGATAATTAGACTTTAACAACTGAAAACAAATCTTATGCTTGCAATGACTTATAGGGGGCCGCAACGGGTTCGGATTGAAGATAAACCGATGCCGGAAATCCAACACCCCCAGGATGCGATTGTTCGGGTAACGCGTGCCTGCATCTGCGGGTCGGACCTCCACCTGTATAACGGAAACGTGCCCGACACACGCGTGGGCGAAACCTTTGGCCATGAATTTATTGGCGTAGTAGAAGACCTAGGCTCTGAGGTTACCAACCTGAAAGTGGGCGACCAGGTGATTGTGCCGTTTAACATCGCTTGCGGTAAGTGCACCTTTTGTAAGCAGGAGCTTTATGGCAACTGCCACGAGTCAAACCCGCAGGCAACAGCCGTGGGTGGTATTTTTGGCTACTCACACATTGCCGGAGGATACAACGGTGGCCAGGCCGAATATGTGCGTGTACCTTATGCCAACGTTGGCCCCGTAGTGATACCCGACTGGATGCACCCGGACGATGCCGTAATGCTGACAGACGTGGTGCCAACCGGCTACCAGGCCGCTGAGATGGGCGGTATACAGAAGGGCGATACGGTTGCGATATTCGGTGCCGGGCCAATCGGGATTATGGCTGCGAAATGTGCCTGGCTTTTCGGGGCTGGCCGCGTAATCGTGTTCGACCAAGAGGATTACCGACTCGAATTTGCGCAGCGGTATGCACAGTGCGAAACGTATAATTTCCGCTCGCTCAAGGACCCGGTTTTATTTATGAAGAAAACCACAGACTCGCTCGGTGCCGACGTATGCATCGATGCTGTGGGTGCTGAGGCCGCCGGCGATGTTCTGCAAACTATTACCGGTAGAAAAACACTGATGCAGGCGGGTTCAGCCACTGCGTTGCAATGGGCGATCAACTCTGCCAAAAAGGGCGGTATCGTTTCGGTGGTTGGCGTGTATGGCCCAACAGGCAACTTGGTGCCAATAGGTAATGCGGTTAACAAAGGCCTGACAATACGCGGTAACCAGGCATCGGTGAAACGCCTGCTGCCACGCCTGATAGAGCACGTGAAAAACGGTGTGATTGATCCGAAAGCGATGATTACGCATCGTATCCCGCTGGAAGAGGTAGCAGACGCTTACCGCATTTTCTCTGATAAACTGGATGGTTGCATCAAAACCGTTCTAATTCCACCATCTGCCAAAGTATAAAAAGCATCGCTATGGAAAATAAAGATAAAGACTATTCGCATATAAAGGGCTGGGGCATTGATGCCGATCCAAAGAACGATCCGACATACCCCATGCGCAAACGCGGCAACGATGACCACACTGGCTACAACTGGGACAGGCCCACGCAGCAAACTGAGACGATAGAGGTACTCCATTCTGTTGAACGCCCGAACGTAACTGCCGTGTTCGGAACCTCTAAGCCACCGAAAGGTCTCAGCGGCATGATCCGAAGGTATGCTTTTCAGTTTGGAGAGGGCCAGTTTTCGCATTGGCTACCCCTGATAGTGGCTGATAGAGTAGATGCCATTGAAGGTATTGTAGAAGACCTAAAAAGCGGACATATACCAAATATTTTTGCCGAGAAAGGCTACAAAGCCCAATGGAAGTATAACAGAACCGGGGTGATAACCAAGGTGGCCGTAGCCACCGCAGTAACCACTGCCGTCGTGCTGGCCTTCCGGCGCAAGTGCAAGGATTAAAACAAGCTTAACTCATTTAAAAAACGCCATCCGGTTTACGGCAACGGGATGGCGTTTTTTTATACTTTAAGCACTTGCCCTGGCGCATTTCTTCTTGTATGCCGCTAGTAATTCATTTTATAAAAACAGCCAATCATTCTCCGAGAGTTGCTGAAAGCCCGAGGAAAAAGAGTTACGTACCGGAAGGTTTAAGTAAGGGTAGCTGACTTTTGAAAGGAAAAGCCCCTGCGGATAAGCCGGGCTGAGGTGTTTAGGGCTGCTCTCCAAAGCAAGGAAACTCTCGAAGGCATCCAGGGATAAGGCACCGCTGCCAACCTGCAACATTTTGCCAACCACAATCCGGATCATGCGGCTCAGAAACCTGTTAGCAGTTATGCGGAAGCACAACCTGTCGCCGTTGGCTGTAGCGAACCATTTAGCTTCGGTAACACGGCAAATAGTGCTGTCTTGGTCTGCGGGAGTAATGCAGAAGTTCCTGTAATCATTGTAACGCAGCAACAGGGAAGCAGCCGCCTGCATTTGGCTAAGATCGAGGTGTGGGAGATGGTAAAGCGAACTAACCTCACTCAGAAACGGGTCTTTGTACGTGTGGATAAAGTAACCGTAGCTTCTGGTGTTTGCATCGAAGCGTGCATGCGGTAAGCCCTCCATCGGCAGTATGTCAAACACCGCAATATCCGGAGGTAATACCTTGTTCAGCCGGAAAAGCATATCAAACTCCCAGGCTTGAGGAACATCCATGTGAAAAAAGAACTGACTGGCATGTACGCCGGCATCCGTCCGGCCACAACCAACTATGGACACAGGCGATTTTAGGATCTGTTGGAGGCAGGTTTCCAGTACCTGTTGCACATTTACGCCGTAGGGGTGGCGTTGCCAACCTTTGTAATGTGTTCCCTTATAACCTATATGGAAAAAGTATCGCATTTGCGTTTTAATCGGTAGAAGCTGAAAGACAGGCACAAGGTACTAAGAAGCTACTTGTTTTGATGTGCTGGCAGGAAACCTCATGCATTGTTTTATTGATTTTTTCTACTGGCATGGCGTCTGGGTTGATAAAATTGCGTACGTACACAAAAGCCAAGCCTAGAATGGCTGAGCTTCTGAGAGCAAGGTCAATAAGAAAAGCGTGTGCAATGATAAAATGGAAAATACTTCTCGGGCTACTGCTATGCTCCTGCGCCACGCAACGGCAGGCCGAAAAGCACTTCGATCAGCACACAGACCAACTCGCGAAGTACGTTGATCAGAATGAGGCTTACACGCAACAATTCGGAGCCAGCTATGCGGCCCGGCACTTTGCCCCAGCATATTACCCGCCAGCCATCTGTGTGCCACAGCAACTCAAGCCAGGCAGGGTGCCAACAGCCACTGTGCTGCCTGTAGCGCCTATACAGCCTTATGCTGCACCACCTGCCTGCCCCGAATGCCCAAGTATGGTTTCTGTAAAAAATGTATACCTAACCGACTCTGCACAGCTTAACAGCCTGCAGGCAAAACTTTTGGCAAAGCAAGAGATAGAGAGTGCGCTAAGTAAGCAACTCAGGCGCACCCAGGCCCAGCGCGACTACTGGCACGAAATGAACCGCAAAAAGTTCTGGGCATTACTAGCTATGGTTGGTTTTGCCATGCTGTACATACTTTTCAGGGTGCTAGCGGCACGGGTTAAGCAGGAGTAAGTATAACCTGCAAACGCAGGCGCTATACCTTAGCCTCTTTCAGGCAGGTATTGCTTTTCATTGTTGTCGTAGTATCGCTTAAATTTTTCGGTGTATTCAGTTTCATCCAGGGTGCCGTCATCATCAGCATCGTTCCACATAACTATAAGCCCTTCAGTGTATTCGCGCTCATCAAGCATGTTATCCTTGTTTTTGTCCCAACCTTCGAAGGTGTTTGTCTCGGATAGCCTGGCAGAAAATTCCTTTTTGCTTATTGCGTCATCTTTGTTGGCATCCCAGGCGGCCCACTCCCAATCCGCATTGTTCCTGAAACCGAAATCACCGGATGCGGCTTCCCATTCATTCTGATTCAGCATTTTGTCGTTGTCAGTGTCCCAGGTATTGAAGAAGGCATCTGCGTATTCGTTTTCGTTTAGCAGGTTATCCTTGTCTGTGTCCCAGTTTTCGAAATTGCTGGTCGCTGAGAAATCGGAATAGAGCCTGTCGCTGTCTATAGCAGGCATGTCGCCGGCAAAGCTTTCAGTTGCTTCGGTACGCATACTTACCGGTTCTTCTATCATTTCTTTTTTCTCGTCGCCTTTGCAGGATAGTAAACTCAGGCCGATGCTACAGCATAGCCCAAGGGTTAATAATGGTCCGATGTTATACATGCGCTTTTCCATGTTCAGTAATTAAATTGTTATACTTTATCCTATCTTTTACGTGCAATGCTACGTGTTAGCTAGTTGATAATGAGGGTTTTGCTTGAAATGTGCATTACGTAAGGCAGAGTTAAGGCTTCTAAAGAATAGATATTACAGCGCTTACACGACTTCAGAGCTTAGTGAATTGAGCTCAAAACCAGGCGAAAGCGAAAGTACCGTAATTGATCCAAATGCTCATCAGTACGATGCTTAAATAGGCGACCTAATTACCAACCCATACTTTTTTCTGGGAAAAGTGTAGCCTGCGCGCAGAGCAAAAACCTGTATCTTTACCCTTTCCTTGATAAAGCACCATGCGTAATTCCAAAAAGCTGCACAACGTAACCATTGGCCAGGTTTTTAAGACCATTATATGGCCCCGGAAAAAATACCTCTCCGTTGGCTTGGTGCTGATTATTATCAGCCGATTATCGGGCTTGGTGCTGCCGGGCGCGAGCAAATACCTGATTGATGATGTAATACCGAACAACGACTCGACCATGCTGAAATGGTTGATCGGGGCAGTAGCGGCGGCCATAGTGGTGCAGGCGGTTACCTCCTTTGCCCTTACGCAGATACTGAGTGTGGAAGCGCAGCACCTTATCTCACAGCTACGGGCCAAGGTGCAGCGGCACATCATTCAATTGCCTATCCGCTTCTTCGATAACACCAAAACCGGAGAACTTGTATCCAGAATCATGACCGACGTGGAAGGGGTGCGCAACCTGGTAGGTACTGGCTTTGCCCAGATGATCGGAGGCGTGCTAACCTCACTGATCTGCCTTGTGCTGCTCATTTACATCAGTCCGATTATGACGGCCTACGTGCTGCTTCCGGTGGCTATTTTCGGCCTAATCTCCCTGAAAGCCTTTGGTAAAATCAGACCAATCTTCCGGGAGCGCGGGGTGATAAATGCCGAGGTAACGGGCCGCCTGACCGAGACGCTGGGCGGCGTGCGTGTGATCAAAGGATTTAACGCCGAGGCGCAGGAGATAGAAACCTTCGAGCAAGGCGTAAATCGGCTGTTCCTGAACGTGAAGAAAAGCCTGGTAACAACAAGTATGGTAACTTCAGCGGCTACGCTGTTGTTGGGCCTTGCATCTGCAGGCATCATGGCGATTGGTGGCTACCAAATCATGAACGGGTCGCTTACCTTCGGAGATTTCCTGGCTTTTACTTTATACCTTGGCTTCATGATAGCGCCTATCCTGCAGATGAGCAACATAGGGAGCCAGTTTACTGAAGCCTTTGCAGGCCTGGACCGCACACAGGAGATTTTGAACACGCCGCTGGAGGATGAGCTCGGCAACAGAACGCTACTGCTGGACCGGATCATCGGGGATATTGAATTTCAGAATGTATCCTTTGCCTATGAGGAAGGGAAAGATGTAGTGCGGGAAGTTTCCTTTAAAGCCCCGGCTGGTTCGGTTACGGCTTTGGTCGGCTCCTCGGGCTCTGGCAAAACTACCATATCCGGTTTGGCTGCCTCTTTTCTGAACCCCGATAGCGGTACCATTACCATTGATGGCCAGGATTTAGCTACCGTGAGCCTGCAAAGTTACCGGAGCCGGTTGGGCGTGGTGCTGCAGGACGATTTCCTGTTCGAGGGTACTATTCGCCAGAACATCTTGTTCCCAAGGCCTAATGCCACGGAGGGGCAGTTGCAGCAAGCCGTGGAGGCAGCCTATGTGCAGGAATTTACCGATCGCTTTGAGGATGGGCTGGATACGCTGATTGGGGAGCGTGGCGTGAAGCTTTCGGGTGGGCAGCGGCAGCGCATTGCCATTGCACGGGCCGTTTTGGCCGATCCGCGCATCCTTATCTTAGATGAGGCCACCTCCAACCTCGACACCGAGAGCGAAAGCCTGATACAGGCTAGCCTTAAAACGCTGATGCAGGGCCGCACAACCTTTGTTATTGCCCATCGCCTCAGCACTATTCGCCAAGCCGATCAGATTCTGGTCATCGAGCAGGGGCGCATTGCGGAGCAGGGGCGGCACGAAGAACTTTTAGAGAAGCAGGGTAGGTATTACCAGTTGTATACTTACCAGGCCAGGATCTAAAAATATTGCCGCGCGGGAGGTTAAATTAAGTTTATAAGACACTTTTTAAGGCAAGCCAAAGTATAACTAGCTGCAGCGCCGCTAGCTTTCAACACCTGACTGTTTAATTGGCGTGCTTCAGGGGCATGATGCAAGCCTAAAGGACTACGTCTTCAAGCCTAAAGGACTACGTCTTCAAGCCTAAAGGACTACGTCTTAAAACTGATTCTCCACCCATACTTTACGGGCAACGCCTACGCCTACAAAATTTCCTCGGCCACCGCCACGCATAATAATAGCCACATTTTGCCCTTGCCGCAGCTCGCTTATACTCAAAGCCTGTCCGTCGGGGCCAACCATCTGAGCGGTTGGCTGGACAAGCACATACGCCCTGTTGTACCGCGAGTTGGGGGATGGTGAAAAGCTTTCGACCTCGAGTACTACTTGTCCCTCATTATACCTGGATGAAACCACGCTTCCCCTGATATCTACGCGCGCGGGTGCCATACCTCTGGTTTGGGTAGTACTGGCCCCTATGGGTGTTTCGGTTGTCTGGCAGGCTGTAAGCAAAACAGCGCCAAGTATTAGCAAAGTATAAACTGCTGTTTTAGTGTGATCTTGCTTCATAGTTACATCAGTTAGCATTTGTAATGCTACTAACGCAGTACGGGCAGCGGAGGGTTTTTACAGAGTATGATTGTGGTGCAAGGTTACCTTAGGGTAAAAACAAAAAAAGGCGCGGGCTATAACCCGCGCCTTTTTTTGTTTAGTGCCTGGATCGCTTATTTTTTACGCTTGAACGTCCAGGTATATACACCAACCTTAGAGGTTGTTTTGTCTTGGTCAGCGGCCTCTTCCGGAAAACCTGCCCACTGTAGTTCATCTACCCAAACCATCATGGTATCATTCATAGTCGTTACCGTGTAATCGGTTGTGTTGTTGCCTTGCTGCAGTTTAATGTAGTTGGTTTTATCCTTGTCCGGGAAACTGTAGTCCCATACGTCTTCACTGGAGCTGCCCGGCAAAGAAATTTTCAGACGGCGGCCATCGAAACGGAATGTTGCCTGTCGCTCGGCAGAGTCAGCGTACATAATCGTGTCATTGATAGAGTAATACACGCGCTTCACGGAAGTATTTGTCCATTCGCCGCGCATATCAGCATCAAGCTCAGAAACTACCGGGGCAACGGTTTCGCTCTCATCATCATTACAAGAGGTAAAGAAAAGAGACAAGCACAGGGGTATAAATATCAGTTTTTTCATGAAGTTTCTATTTTGTAAAAGGTTAATACGTGTCTTTGTAAATAGTAAATTCCGAAGAATTAAGAATAAAGGTTAAGGTTTCAATGCTACCCTAATACGGCGCCTAAAAACCAGGGTTTACCTCTAAGCCAAGAAAAAAGCAAAAAGAGCTGTAAGCCGCGTGAATAAATTGTTTATGCAAGTGGCGCATCGTAATTCTATAGCCCTAGCAGTGTTTTAGCATTAATCTCAGGAAGCTAGCGTGCTGTGTTCTTCGCTTTATTTGCACAACCAGCTGGTATCGTTTATACCCGAGAGGGAAGTATGCATGCTGTAGTGGCTGAAGCGCTTGCAACGGGCAGGTGCTTCAGCCACAAACAGTATAAAACAAACCCTTCCAAAAACCCAAAGGCACAAGCTATTTATCAGTGACTTTGCCATATATAAACAACCCTGCTAACTATACTTTTGAGGCTCTATCTGTGGCACTTATAGGTAATTATGAGTTGGTATGTTGGCGCGCAATCAATGGCTTGCTGCAGCAGGACCTAGTATTTGGCGCCGCAGATACTCAGAATCCTGTTGTCTGGGCTTTCGGGGATGCGCTGCATGTTGGTGCGGTGATTTAATATTGAACCAGAAGGCGTATTACAGCCCACGCCTGTACGAATTAGCTTTGCTTTGACAAGCTTTGTTCGGAATTGCGTTTGTTTGGGTGCAATAGTAGCTAGTAGGGCTCTCATTTAGAGGTAATTTCGAGACCTGTTAATCCTGAAAATAATTAGCTTTGCTATACATAAAAGCCACCCCGATGAGTAGCCCTGATTTTGATTACGAGCGTTTCTTCGAGTTATCACCTGACCCCCTGTGCATTGCAGGGTTTGATGGGTACTTCAAAAAAATAAACCCCGCCGTGTCTAAGCTATTGGGCTATACTTTAGAGGAACTGTATGCCCAGCCAATTAATAGCTTTGTACATCCCGACGACCGTACGCGAACATCGCAGGTCCGCGAAGAGTTAAAAAAATCAAAGCCACTCAACCATTTCGAAAACAGGTATATAACAAAGAGTGGCGAGGTTGTATGGCTCTCCTGGACCTCGCTGCCCGTAGATACTGATGGCCTCGTGTTTGCCATTGCCAAAGACGTAACGCACAAAGTTAAGCTGGAGAAAGAAAGGAACGTTTTACTCGCCAACCTAACCAAACTGAACCAGGAACTGAAGCAGATAAACTATACCACTTCCCACGACTTAAGATCGCCGGTAAACAACCTGCTGTCGCTGTTCAAACTGCTGGATATCTCGAAGATTACCGACCCGAAAACCATTCAGTTAATCAATTACCTGAAACAAACAGGCGATAAGCTCAGGCAAACCCTGAACAACTACGTGGACGTGCTAACGGAGAAGGATAGTATGTATGCGCGCGTGGAAGAGGTGGACTTAGATAGCAGCCTGCGCGATGTGCGGGACTCAATCGGCTCCTTACTTAAAACTTCAAAAGCCAGTATCCACGCCGATTTCTCTGGTGCCGGCAGCGTCAGGTTTAACAAAGCGTACATGGATAGCGTGTTTTTAAACCTGATTACGAATGCCATAAAGTATGCACGGCCGGATAGCACACCCAGTATATCTATTTCCTCCAAAAAGGAGCAGGGTGTATGCCAATTGATCGTCTCAGACAATGGCCAAGGCTTTGATATGGAGAAAGTTCAGGAAAGGGTTTTCGGGCTAGGCCAAAACTTTCATACTAGCCCCGATAGCAAGGGCGTTGGGCTATATCTGGTTCATCACCACATTACGAGTATGGGCGGAAAAATTAACTTAGAAAGTAACGTGAATGAGGGAGCGAAGTTTACCATCTCATTCCCTGGTTAACATGCATAGCTAGCTTACCTTCTTCTGAATGCCGCAAAACACGGTGCGGATGCACTTGCTTTTTGGGCACTAAAAGTATAAAAGTATACCTGTTAAATTAGGCCTTGGGTATATGCCGCAGGTCTTGCGATAGCGCAACCGGTGGCTATACTTAAGGCCAGTTCTGAAATGGCAGCAAATAGGCGTTTACAAACAGCTCAACTCCTGACAAGTGTTTATGTTTTTAGACAAACTACACAAAAGGGGGTAGGATTAGGCAGTATAAACTTGCTCAAGCTGATTTTGATTTGCCCTGCCGGCCTGCACTGCGTAAATTAGGCTTCTTAAAAGTAAGAGGAATAAGCTTTGGCCTACAGTTTCTGGGCTAGCACCTGCCCCGATTCGACTAAGTAACAGGCTGTTGATGCGTGCTATCTCCCTTCTAAACACAATTTCTATGGAAAGCCCTATACAAATAAGCCTGCCTATTACTGTATCTTATGCCGCGCTGGAAGCAGTGCTGCAAAAGCAATTGATAGGGGAGTTCATCCCCAAACCCGAAGACAGGGCGACAGCCAACCCCTATGCGCAGGTGCTGCACGTAGGCATAGCGGGTACAAGCGCAGGAGCTTACAATCTGTTACTGCGGGTGCAGCTCAAAATTCTGCGTACGGTGCTAAAGCGCGACAAAGTGGATCTATATGCCTCAGTGGCTTTGGCGTTTGATAATGCATCGGAGCAACTATATGTAAAGCAGTACTCGATGGAGTCGCATACCTCCAGCGGCTTTTACAACACGGCCTTGCAGGTGCTGGTGAACAAGGTGGCCTATAACCAGATAATCGACAAGGCCAGAATCGACCTGAAAGCCATTATTGGGGTTGAGCTGAAGAAGGTAAACAGTCAGTTGGGGCAAGGGATGGAGCTGAAAGGCCTGAAACTGAAGGGCGCCATAGGAGTTGTGGCCGTGCAAAACATTGTTCCCAAGGCTGACGGGCTTTCGCTGGTGTTGCAGGCTCAGGGCAACTTGGAGGTAGCCATACATGACCTAGCCAGCCTTCTACCGCCAAAACCAGGGGAAGTATAGCAAGGCAATGCAATCAGGTGTAGCATGTAGTAATGGTCGCCAAAATCATGGGTAAGGCCCGGTATAGCTCAATTTTATTATAGGCTGCGTCATGTGTTTCTCATAAAGCAAGGGATTTTTAGTTGAGAACCCAGGCCATGCCCTTCAGTCTTGCCATATTAGTGGCATAACCAGAATGTCTGATAGCCAATCTGGCTATAAATGATTGATAAACAGTTCGCTGGTGGATGTGAAAGCTAGTGTTTAATTTCTAACCTATAACTTTTCCTATCCGTTATTTAATTTATACTTTATTAGTCCGTTTAACACACTGCTGGCTTCACCCTACATAATTGTTGTGTCTGTGCTATTCATCATTCACTTTATAACACCTATGCTATGAGAAAGTTAGTATACGCATTAGCTTTGCCGCTTCTTACCATCTCCTGTACTGATGCAGAGGAGACCGTTACCGAAACTACCACCGAAGCAGAAACGGTTGCTGCTGTAAGTATGGATGAGCTCAACGATAAATTTGTAACTGCCTGGAACTCCATGGACTCTACCTACTTGATGTCGGTAATGGCAGATGACGTGGAAATGCTTTCAGGGCCGAATGCTTTAAATAACAAAGATGAGGTGGTAGCAAACTGGTTGCGGCCTAATTTAATGACAGCTAAAAACCTGGAAGCTAACATCAAAGTTAAGGGAGAGGGGAGGGACATGGCTTATACCCTTGGTACCTATAGCATCAGCAGAGAAGAGCCTAACACAGACCCACAGCAGGAAAAAGGGAACTATACTTTTGTCTGGGAACCACAGGCGGATAATACCTGGAAGCTTGTTTCTATACACGTAGAACCTGTTCCGGAAGAAGATCCGAAGTAAGTGCAAATGTCTTCCAGAGAGAAGCAAAAAGGCTTTGCAGAAACATATTCTATAGATTCTAACGCCAATAAATTACGCCGGCGAACTAGGGCTCTTCGCCAAAAAAGTGACTGGGAGGGGGTAAAATAGTGTGCTATACCATCACCAGCGTAAAACAAGATCATACCCATGAAAACAGTTATTACCTGCCTCCTGCTATGTTTTCTTGCAGTCCCAGCAATTTCCCAGAAGCTGACACTGCAAAAACTGTTGAAAATGAGGTAAATGGAGGTGCCTGAACTAGATAATAAATTAAGCCGTAAAGGGTGGCAGCTCCAGTCTAACAACGGCCCTACCAGCAACAAGATGGGCAAAGCGGTGTGGGCCTACCAGCCGAGCGAAAGCGATGACGGGGCTACAGCCTGGTGTGTGCTCTACTACAACGCTACCAGTGCATCGCGTATTTTATACAATGTTTACCCCGACAAACCAATCCATAAAATCCGTAAGAAATTTAGTCGGCGCAACATGCTGCTCGTTTCCGGTGAGACGATGCTGGGTGAGGTAGTGCCACCTGAGGCTTATACTGATTACCAGGACGACCGGTATGTGTACCGGGTGCTAACTTATCAGCAGGCTGGCTACAGTGGCATAAAAGTGTTTGAAAAAGCAGATTACGAAAAGGCCAACGAAAATGGCCAGTTGTAGTTTAGGTTTTGCCGTGTTTGTGCGGGCTTTTGCTTTCACTGACACAAAGTATGGCTACGTGGTAAAAAAAGGCACAAGCTTCCTGCTTGCGCCAGCGGGGTATGTAATTAGTTAATTTGTTTGCAAACCAGATGAGGTATCATATCTAAAAAGTAAAGGCTTTGCAAAACAACCCGTAAGTTTTGCACCAACCGGGCAGTTACTTTTCTGCTTTCACGGCTTGCTCTAATTCGGCTTTGTTCATTTTACTGCGGCCTTTTATGTCTAGCTTGCGGGCTTCTTTCATCAGGTCTGCTTTGGTGGGCGCGCTATGCTCTTTCTTTACCTGTTGCATGGCGCGTTTTACTGCGGGCGTGTATGCAATGTGCTGCTCTCCTTTTTTAGAGCCTTTCACTTTGGCCTTTTCTGCTTTCTTTTTCTCCTCTGGGCTCAGGGCTTCCCATACTTCTTTGGGCAGGTATCGGCTGGTTTTGTTGCCTTTACGGGCATCTGCTTTTCCTTCCTTTGTTTGCCAGTCCTGGTCGGTCCACTCGGTTAGCGATTTGGCTTCCTCGTCTTTTTCCCCTTTGTAGCCGCCGCCTTGCTTTTCGTATTCCTGCACAAGCAGCTGGCTTTTGCGCGCCGACCACTGGCCTTTTTTGCCGCCTTTTTCAGACTGCTTCAGTTCAGCTTTGATCTTCTCGCGCAGCTTTGGCTTGGTATACTGCTCCTTGTTTCTGCTTTCTGCCATACATGGTGAGGTTTTCTGTTTCTTGAAAAACGATAAAAAATAGCAATGGTTTTAGGCTAGCGAGCATACGGCTTTTACAACAATTCATACTTTAATGTCTTTTTCTGATATTACTGATAGTTTATACCACAGAAGAGTGAAAGCTGGCACAAACCTTTAATTGACCAGGGCATCAGTAAGTATAAATCGCACAAATATTTTACGGACCACCTTGCAACTCAACCACGCAGCTGCTTTTAAGTATAAAGTGCTGGACCATTAAGTATGTAATTGTTATGGCAGATACAGATTTTAACAAAGGCGAGCGCGAAGAGATTTACCAGGATTTTAAGGAGGTGGTTAATATGACCCCTTCCGAGCTGGAAGATTGGCTAGATACCGAGGAATCGAAGGAAGTAGGGTACAAAGATGACGATGACACAGAGTCTGTGGGGCACGAATCGGGCAGAAAAATCATTAAAATTCTTCAGAAGAAAAAGGCAGACCTCACCGATGCGGATTATGCACACATGCGCAAAGTAGTTGACTATGTGCACCGCCATACTGCGCAACGGCCAAGCGGCAACATAGCCGACACCCCGTGGCGCTACTCCTTGAAAAACTGGGGCCATGAGCCGAAGAAATAGCAAGTATCGCAAGTAGGCCAAACCATTAAGGCATTTATTCTTTTCTGGTTTAGAAGCGGGCGCGCCATATCATGCCCTGCCTTAAGCTATACTGGCAAATCCTTTTGGCAATACGTTGCTAAAAGGATTTACCGATTTGCTGTGTTTCCTTCATCGTTTTTTTAGCGCGAGCTTCAGGGGAGCCATAGTAATCGCAGTAGGATTGGTAGGTATAATTGGGAGCTTTTATAGTTTGCACGGAAGAAAGCTTAAACCCTGCAACTGACTTGCCTGCCAGTAATTTTGGCTTTAATTCTTCTAAAATACGCTTTGGATTGTAGCTTACCTCTTCCGGGGAACTGTAGATATACCAGTTAGCATTTACATCGGCAGTTGCCAAAGCCCAACGGGAAAAATACAAGCTTGGCAGATTGTCAGTGAAGGATACCTGAAAATCACTAAAATCAGACTTGGCTACTTTAAAGTTAGATTTTTCTGAAAAAGGCATGATTTGGGGCACGGCACTGCCAATATGGTTGTACCTGTGCTGGTAGCCATCGGCATCCGTGTAGTATACATTCAGTTCAAACTCCTCTATTACAGTGGAGGGATACTGCAAATCATATGCTTCAGAAGACATATAATCAGAATTAAAAAGCGGTTGCGTGTGGGTATAATCACCCGCTTTTGAGTATCCGTGTAAGAATGTTCTGAACTTGGTTATGTTGGCTGGCCTGTTATACTTCAGTTTAGTACTCGTGTTAGCATTGCTGAAATCAACAGACATAAGGTCTGACGAGGCTTCAGTAAACATGTATTTGCCGTGGGTTGGCAGCAGTATATAAGCTAAATCAGTGGGGAGTAGCCGGTTGTAGTTTGCAATCAGGTAGTTGTCGGTAGGGTTGGGCCATGATAGGCCAGTCCAGTTAGACTGCTTTGAGCTAAAAAACGCCTTGGCATCATAAGGGATATTTGTGTAGCGAATTTCGGCAGCCAAGGTTGGCTCATTTACCTCTGTTGTGAACCCAGCTACTATATGCCACTTATCTGGGTTTACCTGGTTGTAGGTTGTAATGCTATACATATTCCGGTTAGCCGCATCCGGGGTAACAAGGGTTAGGTTTAGCTTAGGGTCGTTGGTTTTGGCAGTTAGCGCATGCTGTGTTCCAGTCGACAGTAAGGTGTCTAGGAGTACTTCGCCGTCTTTTTGAGTAAGCAGCAGCTCAAATTGATTTATGGTTGTCAATGGAGCATCGTACCTGAAAGTGAAGTCGAAGTCTTTTACGCTGGTATCAGGTGAAGGGGCATTTTCCTTGTCGCAACCTACAAGTATGGCCGCCATCAGGACGGAAAGTAAAAATTTTAAGCGCATGCTACGTTTGTTTTAAAGCTCAGTTCAGCGCTAAATATATATAATTAATTTAATCCTTGATAAGTATACCTAGTTTTATGCGCGTGGGGCTCTGCGTATAAAACTAAACTGAAAACTAATCTAAAATAAATTGAATGTTAACCTCATTATAGAAAGGTTTTGCAAAGGGGTTAGTTAAGGTTTGCTACCATTACCAGCCACAGACAGCTTGCTGCCCAAATTCACAAGAAAAATATAGTTAAAGTATATCTTAGAATAATTTAATTAGTTATACTTGTGCCCTAAAACTATATGGTGAAATGATGCAAAAGGCTTGTAGCGCTGTCTGGCTTATACTGCTAGTATTAGTAGCTTATACTATTCCTGCAAAAGCGCAGGAGCAACGAAATAAAGGGTATATAGGGCTAGGGTTGGGGCCAAGCTTTTTACCCGGGAACAAGGATGTGAAAACCGGCGCAGGGTTGCACCTCAATCTGCTGAACGTTGGCTACAGTTTTGGCAAGGGCTTCGGAGTAACCGGAACATGGGTAGGGGGTGCACATGCTTTCGATTCGGAAGCTATGGTTTACAACCAGGGGCACACCTACGCCTTACCAACTCGGGTTGAAGTGAGCTATGGCGTGCTGATGGTTGGCCCGATGTACACTTCAAATGTTTCAGATGACTCCTCTATAGATGTCAAATTTCGGTTGGGCTCTTTGTATACCAGTGAAAAATCAACTTCGGAAGTTTCTGAGTACGTATCTGAGAACAGGACGCTTGGCATATCATTGGGTGTAGGCTACCGCAGAAAAATAGCCAACCGCTGGTGTGTGATGCTCTCCTCTGATTATTACACAGGCAACCAGCAATTCAGCTTTGCTACGAGCCTAAACACTCATATTCTCAGCTTTACAACCGGAATAGGTTTTGTGTTATAATCGGGACAATGAAATGAAAGTGCTGGCCTGCGTAAAAAGCTAAGCCAGAAAGAGTAGATTTAGATTGGAGGCGGCTTTCTTCTGCTAGTGGGCGCTAGCACCCGGTACTGTTACGTTTGCTGAAAGTATAGCGGTAAGGGAATTAAAGGCACGAGTTGCAAGCTCGCGCCAGCGGGACGGCTAGCGGGGCAATGTAGTTTATATTTAGGTTGTTGGTGTGAGCTTGCAGCTCGTACCTCTATCATTCATTCGAGCAGTACCAATCGTTTGCTGGTGCGAGCTTGTAGCTCCATCATTCGAGCAATATCGATCTCCAGTAAAGCCCTGGCTAGTATGAACTTGTTGTTCGTACTGTTACTCACTCGAAAATAAAGTTGCTTGGAAAAGAAAATGGCACGGCTAAAAGCTCGCGCCAGTAGAAGGCATGAATACATCTATCCAGTACACCACCGCAAAACTCACTTTTTCAAGAGCTTTGCAATTTTCTTGCTTTTAAATATGCTTGCAATGCTTTTAGTGGTCAGGAATAAAGCCAGACTGCCGATGGCTACAATTTTTACCACCGTTTGCGGATCGCGAATGGTGCGGAACCGGGTAGCCCCTTGTTTTATTTCTATATAGCCAACAGGCGTGAGTGCCATGCCTCCACCACCGCCAGAACCTTCTCCCTTGCCTTCTGCTGTGCCGGTACCCTCACCGCCACCAAAACCATAAGCAGCTTTTGAAACAGGAATGACCGTAATACCCTCCCGTTCAACTGGCTCCCCATATATCGTAGCGCTATTCGCTGCGATGCCAAATTTTTCTGCTAGTCGTTCGACAAAGCTGCCTCGAGCAGCGCCAACCGAACCGTTATTTTCTTCCATATGCAGTGTCTGAATTAAGTTATAGATGAATTATATAGGTACGGTTGTACCTAACTGATGTTCAGGTGCAGAGGACTTGGTATGCTATGGTCTGTGATAGCTGCGTGGCAAAATAAAGGCACGAGCTACAAGCTCACGCCAACAGGAAGCTGATTTACTCCTGCGCCGACTTCTCTACCATCCGGATGGGGAGGTCTTTCTGGTAATCGTACAGCTTGAGTTCCTGAATGTTGGCCGGGAGCCCGAAGCCATTCTCCAGCAGGGCTTTTGAAACGGCCTGCATGATTCGGCCTTTCAGAAGCACGACATTTTTCTTATAATCCTTGGTTTCGGCCCAGAAAAACACCTTGATGTTTAAAGTGCTCACATCAAGCAAATCTACTGCGGCATAGGGTGGGTCCTCCTGCAAAACGCCAGGAATGCCCAAGGCTGTTCTCTCGATCAGGTCAATGGCGGCCTGTGCATCATCATTGTAATCAATACCCACCACAAAGTCCATCCGGATACGGCCGTTCTGGGTCAGGTTGGTTACTTTGGAGCTCAGTATTTTGGCATTCGGGATATACACATCACGGCTATCGAAGGTGAGAAGGTGGGTGGAGCGCAGGTGCAGGTTCTGTACTTTCCCGATAGTGTCTTCTACCTCAATGGTGTCGGTTATCTCGAAAGGGCGGTCGAAGGCAAGTATCAGGCCGGCCAGGAAGTTCTCGGCAATATCCTTGAAGGCAAAGCCTATCACAAACGCAGATAGGCCTGCGCTCGCCAGCAAGCCACCCGCCACGCCGCTCAGGCCAAGCGACTGCAAGCCCAGTAGCAGACCGATGAATATGACTACCCACCGGGTGACCATCGCGATGTACCTGCCCGTGATCTTGTCATGCGATTTGGTGGTGAGCTGGCCTTCCAGCCAATTTTTGATCTTACCCGCCAGCCACACCGCCACCACAAAGATGAGGATGGTGAGCAGAATGTTGGGGAGCAGAAACAGAAACTTTTCCCAGTAGTAGTTGATCACCGAGATCAGATCAGTTGATGAATTGCGGTAGGCGTCTTGCATATACAGGGCATTTGGTTTGAGACAGCAGCTACGACCAACCAGCGCGGCTTTTGTTTCACGCGCTTAAATTAGTGTACCTGCTCTATCTAAACGGCAGGCCAAGGTTACAGTTGCAGTAAGCATATGGCATAAAGCTTCAGCAGGGCCTGATAATGTACCTCTGGCCTATGTATATACTAAGCCGTGCATTCGCATGTGCGAACTTGTAGTATGTACTGTTACTTGTGCTGTGTAGCAAAGAAAAGGCACGAGCTGCAAGCTCGCGCCAGCAGGGAAAATATACAAGTTTGTACTTAGACTAACTTGTTTTTAATTTAATCAGAAAAAATATATATTTGTTTTACTTAAAGTGACTCAATTAGAGTCAGCTCCTTTAAGTGACGGAAATGTGCCGATTGTCTGTTTATATTTTCTCATAATGTTCTTATGGGGAATCCTGAAGTATTATTTTAACAATCAAAAGAAAGGAGAAACAACAATGGAGACACATTCAAACGATGCTAAACTAAATTCCAATAGTAACAATTTTTTACAATCTATATTTGATACAGTTTGGACAGTTGGCACATCCGTCACGGCGGGATGTCTGCTTTAAAAAATATAAGAAGTGAGCTGCAAAGCTCACTTTTTTCTTTTAATAATTTATTCATACAAGCTTAATAAATCTCATGCCATTTAAACCACCTCAATCATCAGCACCACAGGTAGAAAAACCTCAGGAATTATTAATAAATCCTAAAGGAGAGATAAAAGGTGTTCTAGATTATCAGTCTGAGATTCTAGATTTTTATTTAGCCAATATAAAAGAGACAGACATTGCTTTCGAGCTTCCAACAGGTAGTGGTAAAACCCTGATAGGAATCTTACTTGCAGAATTCAGAAGAGTAAAATTTAACGAACAGGTTTTATACTTGTGCCCAACAAGGCAGCTTGTAAATCAAGTAGTAGAAGAAGCTGAAAGTAAATATGGAATAAAGGCTGTCTCCTTTACAGGAAAAAAAAGTGATTATGACAAAGGAAGTCTTAGGGATTATAAAGCTGGAAGAGTAATAGGTGTAACTACCTACTCAGCTTTATTCAATACAAATCCAGAATTTAATGAAGCTGATTTCCTAATATTTGATGATGCTCATACAGCGGATAATTACTTTTCTAATTATTTCTCTCTTACAATTGATAGGGAAAAAAATGAAAGTATCTATAGAGCTTTAGTAGAAATTATTAAACCACTTATTGATGGAACATTTTACGAGCGGATGCTTAAAAGTAAAGGTGAAGTTGATAGGTATGATATAGATTGGATTGACATGTTGCCGGCTCCCAAGGTAGCAGATCAACTGGATAAGATTTTTCAAATACTAGACTTTCATCTTACTCAAGCTAAAGGTGATGTAAAGTTTGGTTGGCAAGTAATAAAAGATAAGCTACATGCATGTAACTTCTTTTTGAGTTATGATGAAATACAGATTAGGCCATATATTCCTCCAACACTATCTCATAAGCCATTCTCTCTAGCTAAGCAAAGGGTTTATATGTCTGCTACGCTTGGTTTAAGTGGAGAACTGGAAAGAGTTACGGGAGTACAGAAAATTTTTAGGATACCTATTCCATCTCAATGGAAGAAAAAAGTCATAGGTAGAAGGTTCTTTGTTTTTCCAGAGCTAATAATGGAGAAGGAGGAGTTGTGGAATCATATACCAAACCTTTTGCAACATACTCCTAGAGCATTATTTATTACAAAAAATCACTTCGAGAGCCAAGGCATCAAAAATGAACTCACCCCAAAGTTACCTGGTGCTCGTTTCTTTGATGGTAAGGGGCTTGAAGAAAATCAGGTAGAATTTGTAAATAGTAATCCTGGGTTTGCTATAATATCAAACCGTTTCGAAGGTATAAACTTTCCAGGGGATGAATGCAGGCTTCTAGTGCTGCATAACTTGTCAAAGACTACTAACTTACAAGAACGGTTTATGCTAACAAGGATGGCCGTATCTGTTATTTATCAAGAGAGAATTAGAACAAGAATCGCTCAAGCTGCTGGTAGGTGTACGCGAGGTGTTAATGACTTTGCTGTTGTTTATATTATAGGTTCTGACTTTACAGATGAGTTACTAAACTCAAAAAAAATTCTTGGTTTACATCCAGAATTGCAAGCTGAAATACTTTTTGGCTATGAACAGTCATCAAAAAATGTGACTGATGCAACTGATCTATTAGAAATGATTGACGTGTTCTTAGAGCACAAGTCTGCATGGGAACAAATTGATGCATACATTAGGCAAATTAGGGATGATAAAATTAAGAATCCCATTGAAGATCCTAACTCTACTGCCCTGAAAAAAGTAGGTTCAGCTGCACCTTACGAGGTTAAGTTTATGTATAGCCTTTGGGATGAAGATTATGAGGAAGCGTTAAAATACGCGAATCAAGTACTGAGTAATCTTGATGGAGACGATGTAAAAGGCTACAGAGCTTATTGGTACTATCAAGCTGGTACAGTTTGCTATTATTTAGCAAAACAAGGAAAAGAAGTTTATGCACCTAAATTTCGAGACTATTTCTTTAGAGCTGGAGCATCAAGTACAGGTGTAGCATGGCTAAAATCATTGAAAGATTATTCTTCAGATTCTAATTCCGATGAATTACCTTTTAATGTTGTTAGTTTAGTCGAAGGAATTGAAAAGGTCCTTCTAAGTTTAGCTGCAGGAAATTTAAAAAAGCTAGAAGCCTACATCACCAACATGGAAAGAGGTTTGGCTGAGACAGATGGTAAGAAGTTTGAGCAGGGGCACAAATTGTTAGGGAAGTTAGCTGGGTTCATATGTGATAACCCTAGCGATGACGCTGCACCTGATCCATATTTTATTGTTTCAAATTTATGCTTCGTTTTTGAAGATAAAATATTTACTGCTAATAATCCTACATTATCTGTTACACAAATCAAACAAGCTGGAGGTCATGCTACATGGATGAAAGAACATGTTCCTGCTTTACCGCAAGACGCTGAAATAATCACATGCATTATAACTAACGCAGTTGGTTTGGATGAAGCAGCTCGTACTTTCTCCAAGGATTTATATTTATGGCCTTTAGATGATTTTAGAGCTTGGAGTAAACAAGCGTCTTCAGTCATACGTCAGCTAGCTCAATCATTTACAGGGCAAGGTGATGCAAATTGGAGAGAGCAAGCCGCTAGGCTAGTCTATAATTCAGCACTTGATCCTGAGAAAATAAAGCAAAGAATCACACAGAATACCGTTAGCTCATTCTATTATAGCTAAAGTAAATATTTAAATTATAGTTAAAGTAAGAGACGCTTGCCCTTCAACCCATTTACCATAGACTTGCCCGTTGGGGAAATTATACCTGCTGTTAGGGAGCACCTGGCGGCGCAGAACACGCTGATCGTAAACGCCCCTCCCGGAGCCGGTAAAAGCACTTTGCTGCCGTTAGCTATCGTGGACGAGGCCTGGCTTTCGGGCCAGAAGATCATCATGCTGGAGCCACGGCGCTTGGCAGCCAAAACCATTGCCGAGCGCCTGGCGCAACTGCTGGGCGAGGAGGTAGGCCAGACTGTCGGGTACCGCATCCGTTTCGAGACGCGCATTTCGGAGCAAACCCGCATCGAGGTCGTAACCGAAGGCATCCTTACCCGCATGATCCACAGCGACAGGGCGCTTTCGGGTGTGGGCATCGTGATATTTGATGAGTTTCATGAGCGCAGCATCCATGCCGATGTAGCCATGGCCCTGAGCCGGGAGGCGCAGCACACGCTTCGCCCGGACCTGCGCATTATGGTGATGTCGGCCACCTTGGATATGCCTCAGCTTACCAAACTGCTGCAGGCACCGGTGGCGCAAAGTATGGGCAGGCAATACCCCGTCGAGACCATTTACACCGGCGATGCCGACGATAGAATGCTACCCGAAATGACGGCCCGCATTGTGCAACAGGCAGCAAAGGAGCAGGAAGGGGATATCCTGGTGTTCCTGCCCGGCGAAAACGATATCCGGAAGGTAGAAGAACTGCTCCGCAGGCAACTGCGCGATTTTAAGATTCACCCGCTGTTTGGTATGCTGCCCTTTAATAAGCAGTACGCAGCCATTATGCCTAACCGCGAAGGCAAACGCAAAGTGGTGCTGGCCACCAGCATTGCCGAGACCAGCTTAACCATTGAAGGCATTTCAGTGGTAGTGGATACGGGCTTCGGCAAAACCTCCCGCTTCGATCCGAAGTCCGGTTTGTCGCGGCTCGAAACGGTGCGTATCTCCAAAGACGCAGCCGACCAGCGTGCAGGTCGTGCAGGTCGTTTAGGCCCCGGTACGGCTTACCGCATGTGGAGCAAAACCACGCACGAGCGCATGGCCCCGCACCGCACCCCCGAAATTCTGGAAGCAGACCTGTCGTCGTTGGTGCTGGATATGGCGCAATGGGGAATCATGGATATCCGTGGCCTAACCTGGCTAAACCCTCCTCCGAGAGCGGCGCTACAGTCTGCCACCGAAATGCTGCACCAACTGCAGGCCCTGGAGCATGGCCGTATTACCGAGCACGGCAAAAAAATGCATGCCCTGCCATGCCATCCGCGTATTGCCCACATGTTGCTCAAAGCTGAGGAAACCGACCAGGTGGCCCTGGCTTCCGATATTGCCGCTATCCTAGAAGAGCGCGACCCACTGGACCGCAACGCCGGCATCGATATAAATCTAAGAATTGAAGCCCTGCGCAGGTACCGCAGAGAGCAGGGGCAGGGCAAGCGATTCGGGAAAATAGAGAAGGTAGCCCGTTCGTACCGCAGCATGTTTAACATAGAGGCCGATAACAGTACTTTTGATGAGTATGAAACCGGTGTGCTGCTAACGCATTGCTACCCTGAGCGCATAGCCTATGCACGCCCCGGCAACAACGCGCAGTTCCAGTTGGCAAACGGCAAGTATGCCTCGGCAGGCCACCGCGACGATCTGGCTTACGAGCCCTGGCTGGCCATCGCGCACCTGCATGCCGGAGGAGAGGATAACCCGGGCCGTATTTTCATGGCATCCCCGCTAAACCCCAAAGACCTGGCCCCGCTCGTAAAACAGCAGGTAAGCTACCATTGGGATGTGAACGACGGAGAGCTAACCGCCTCTATGGACACCCGCATTGGCAGCATTGTGTTGCAAAGCAAGCCCCTGCCAGCCCCCGACGAGAAGCATCGCATACCAGCCATGATCGAGGCCATCAAGCACGAAGGCGAGCACCTCCTGGACTTTAACCACGACCTAACCCAATGGCAAAACCGTGTGCTGAGTCTGCGTAAGTGGCGCCCTTCTGAGTTCTGGCCCGATGTAAGCACCTCCACGCTGCTCATGACCAATGCCGATTGGCTAACCCCACACCTCTACGACATAGAGCACCCCGACGACCTGATGAAGCTGGACCTCCAACCGATTCTGGAAGCCAAATACCTGAACGAAGAGCAACGCACCAGGCTGGATATACTAGCTCCGGCTTATATCATTCTGCCCGATGGCTCAAGTATAGAACTAGACTATAAGCCCGATGGCGCACAACCAAAGCTGGAAATTCGCCTGCAAGACGTGCTAAGCTGGGAGCAAAGCCCTACCGTAGACGAAGGTGAGATGACTGTAGAACTGGCTTTATTAACCCCAGAGCTAAAGCCGATCACAACTGTATCAGATCTGGCTAGCTTCTGGAAAGGGAACTATAGGGTTATCAAAAGGCAGCTGGAAGTGGTGTTTCCGGAAGTGGAGTGGGAGAGGGGTAATTAAGTTAGAAAGTTAGAAAGTTTAGAAGTTAGAAAGTCAGACCTCACAGCGTCTTTTATGCTTGTGAGTGTCTGGCTTTTGGTGTTTAGTTAGGCAGTGCCAGGTCCAACCACCCCTAACCCCTCCTTGGCTAAGGAGGGGAATTTTTCTTACTTACTAAAGTTATCGCTGATCTCATGCAAAACGGCTTCTAATTGTTGGAATATCTCTTTGTTCTCGAAACGAATGACTTTAATGCCTAGGCTATTTAGCGCTTGATCGCGTTCCTGGTCTGCTAATTCTGCCGCTGCATGGTTATGAACTTGTCCGTCTAATTCTACAGCTAACCTTTCAGAAGGGCAGAAAAATCAAGGATAAAGTTTCCGATACTGTGCTGCCGTCTGAACTTACGACCCATAAGTTGAGCACCTTTCAAATATTTCCAAAGTTCGCATTCAGCACTAGTAGAATTGTTGCGTAACCCCCTTCTAAAATCCTTTAGGTATTGCCTGTTGTGCAGCTTCATTGTTCAATAGATTTTGCTATTTACAGACAACGGCTCCGAAACAAAAATTCCCCTCCTTAAACAAGGAGGGGTTAGGGGTGGTTGGGCCCGGCAACTGCAAAAATCGGAAACCCAAGGCGCTTACACGAGTTACATACGCTGCGAGGTCTAATAGTAACTTTATAACCTCCCAACCTCATAACTTTCTAACTTTCCAACTTAAAAAACCTTTGCGAGATGGGGATTAGCATCATTCCGGCGAAAGCGAAAAGTATGAAGGCGATCTTTAGGTTGAACGCGTGTGCCAAGTAGCCGATCAGGGGCGGACCGATGAGCATGCCGATAACGCCGTAGGTGACGATAATGGAGAGGGCCACGCCAGGAGAGTATTTTTGGGACGAACCGGCCAACGTATAAGTCATCGGGATAACGGCTGCCGTACCGAAGCCTACAAAGGAGAAGCCAACCATAGCCGGCCAGAAACTCGGGAAAAGTATAGCCAGCAGAATGCCACAAAAGATCAGGATGGCACTGAATATATAGGTATTTGCCATCCCGAAGCGCTCAATAATACGGTCTGATATAAACCGCGAAAGCGCCATAAACGACATAAAAATCAGGTAGCCCGAGGTGAAAACATCCTCTTTTATGACCTGCTGGAAATAGATGCCGCTCCAGTCGAACATGCCGCCCTCGCAAACCACCGCAAAGAATACCAGCAGCCCCAGCAGCACAATAGCCGGATCGGGTTTGCCCAGCGAGAATTTGTTGCCGGAGGTAGAGCGGTCGTTGCGCAGCAGGTGCCGGGAGGTGGCCAGTGTCGTCAGCACAGAGAAAATTGCAACACTGAGCAAATGCGGCACTATAGAGATATCCAGGGATACAAGCAAGGTGGTAAAACCTACACCTACAATACCGCCCAGGCTCCACAACCCATGAAACGAGCCGTTTATTTTGCGCGCGAATTGCTTTTGCAGCGTAATAGCCTGCGTATTTACGGCAATATTAAAAATGCGCATACTCAGCGAGAATAGGAACAGCGCCATAATCAATAGCAGCGAGGTATCGGCTAACCCGATGAGCGAGAGCGCCACGGCATTGAGCAGAAAAGCTGCGGTTAGTGGGGATCTGCTATCGAAGCGGGTTACCAGCCAACCAGATAGCGGTAAGCCGATCAGCGAGCTGACGGGCATGGTTAAAAGTATGGAGCCAAGCTCGGCCTCGTTCAGTTTTAAGGCTCCGGCAATAGTTGGGATGCGCGATGCCCAGCTGGCAAAGTTTACGCCGGCCAGGAAAAAGAAGATACTCAGCGAAGCCCGTTGCTTGTTCATTTCTCGTTGTGCTGTTTTCGGCTGCAAAGATGGCGCATGATCCGTGAAATGCCTACTTTTCTGTGACTGCCTTACAGCGATACCTATGATTCTATACCTTGGGTACTTCCACTAAAAGAGAAGTGCCAGGCAAAGCAGTTATACTTTGCCTGGCACTGTACTTAACTGAGCGTGCTTAGGATTTTGAATTCTAATGCAAGAAAGGCTTACACTGTTTGAAGCTCCTTTTCTTTTTCCCATTCTTCTGCATTGATAATACCTAACTTTGAGGGCTCGAACACAGGGTCCAGTCCGGCTTTGCGCTGCGCCTGGTAATCTTTCAGGGCACGCATGGCTGGCTTACGGAGCAGGATAATGGCAACAATGTTTAGCCAGGCCATCACGCCCACGCCAATGTCGCCCAGCATCCAGGCCGATTCGGCTGTTTTTACCGAACCATAAAAAGTAGCGGCAAGTATAAGTGCCCGAAGCGCCCACAGCATCCACTTGTTGCCTTTGGCATTCAGGTAGCTCAGGTTGGTTTCGGCAATGTAGTAATAGGCCATAATGGTGGTAAAGGCAAAAAGCAGCAACGAGATCGCCACAAAACCACTGCCCAGCGACGGGAAATAGGTGTTAACGGCCTGCTGCGTATATTCCGGCCCGAAAGCCACACCTGGCAGGTTCTCAACAATAAATCCACCTTCCGGATTCACCACATTGTACTGCCCTGTAAACAAGATCATGAAAGCCGTAGCGGTACAAACGAAAAGCGTATCCACGTACACCGAGAATGCCTGCACCAAACCCTGCTTGGCTGGGTGGCTAACTTCTGCGGCGGCGGCGGCGTGGGGCGCAGTACCCTGCCCGGCCTCGTTAGAGTAAATGCCACGCTTCACACCCCAGGATATCGCCATACCAAACACGCCGGCAAAGGCTGGCTCAATGTCAAAGGCAGAGCGGAAGATCAGGCTTAGCACGGCAGGCACTTCGGTAATATTCATCGCAATGATGATCACGGTCATCAGGATATATGCACCGGCCATAAACGGCACGGCAACCTCGGCCACTTTGCTGATGCGCTTTACGCCCCCAAAAATAATGAGGGCTAGCAATACGGTAATGCCGCCGCCAGTTACCGCCATCGGAACCCCGAAAGCAGTGTTTATGCCTGAGGCAATGCTATTGCTTTGCACGCCCGGCAGGAACAGGGCCATACTGATGATGGTGGCAATGGCAAAAACCACCGCATACCATTTTATACCGAGTCCTTTTTCGATGTAATAGGCTGGGCCGCCTCGGTATTCACCATCCTTTACTTGCTTGTAAATTTGCCCAAGTGTGGCTTCCACAAAGGCGGAGGCACTGCCCAGAAAAGCAATTACCCACATCCAGAACACGGCGCCGGGGCCGCCCATGGCAATGGCCGTAGCCACACCGGCAATGTTGCCAGTGCCTACGCGGCCTGCTATGGCTACCGAAAATGCCTGAAACGAACTGATGCCTTTTTGTGATGACTCGCCTTTAAAAAGCAAGCGCAGCATTTCGCGGATATAGCGAACCTGCAAAAAGCGGGTAACAACCGAGAAGTATATACCTGCCCCAAGGCAAAGTATAATGAGCGCATTGCTCCAGACAATATCGTTTACAGCAGCGATTAGGTTTTCCATGGTGATGTTGGCAGGTGTAGAAACAAGTAAACACAAAGAATCTAAGTACCGCTTGGCTGGCAACCGGACTGATCCGTCCGTTAAATTAAGTTAATTTTTCCAGAAGTACAGGAATTATTCCCAGCGCAGATTAAACTAGTTGTGGTAACTTCGACTTGATTCAAATGACTTACAGGGGGCATTGCTAATTTTGATTGCTCGTTGCGCGAATTTGAAAAAAGCTATCCTCTAGCTTCCAGCTTGCAAAAGTGCCGGCACAAAAAATAGTTAGGTGCGGCTCCATCTGCCGCCACCTTAACTGCCTCCCTCAAGCTGATAGGATTAAACAAGTATGCCTGCACCATAGCTGCATATAAGTATAAATATAGTCTCGTTCCTGCTACAGCGGTCTTTTTTTAGTGCCACGGGTTGGAGGCGCCGTAAGTGGGTCCTCGGGCCAGTGGTGCTTGGGGTACCGGCCACGGAGGTCTTTGCGAACCTCAAAATAGCCGCTGCTCCAAAAGCTGCGCAGATCTCGGGTTACTTGCACAGGCCGCCTGGCCGGGGAAAGCAGGTGCAATAGTAAGGGTACGTTACCACCACCCACCTTAGGCGTATCCATCAACCCGAAAACCTCTTGCAGCCTTACGGCAAGTATGGGTGTTGTAGGATCAGAATAGTCTATGGCAATGCGGGAGCCGCTGGGTACTAACAAGTGCGTAGGCGCCAGCCGGTCCATTTCCTGTCGCTGCTCCCAGCTTAGGTCTGCAAGTATGATTTCCTTGAAATCCAGGCGGTTAACTTGCTCCAGCGTGCGTAGGCCATACAAGTGAGGGGCGAGCCATACGTCCATACTTTGCTCCAGCGCCTCATCCGACACATCGGGCCAGTTTTCGGGGGCAAGGGTGTATAAAAAAGCCATTCGCTGCCGCACGCTTTGCGCCTCCTCAGAAAAGGGAAGCCGCCGAACACCTTTCTCGATCAACGCTTGTAAAAGGGCCTCACTTACCAAGTCCGGGTTAGGATTGGCAACGGTTTTCTCATCCAGTGTTAAGGCGCCGAGGCGGGTTATACTTTTAGCCGATACCTGCGCTGTGTTTGCATCCCATTTTACTTCCTCGGCTGTTTCAATCTGATCGGAAAAGGCACGGAGCAGCTCGGCTTTTTCCAGGGGGGCCGCCAAAAGTATGCGTGGCTGCTTGCCCAGGTCCAGGTGAGCGATGCTGTAAAAGTCGGCTTCGGAGAATAGCTCGGTGGCCAGCCGTGCACGCTGCCCGCTTATGAGGCGCACACGCCCGGAGGTTTCGCGCTGGGCAATACGGTCGAGGTAGGCCAAGGCGGTGAGCAAACCGGCTGCCTCCGGGTTTATACTTGCGGAAGCGAGGCGCATGCGCTGTTTCAGGTTTTGGGCCTGCTCTTTTACACGGCGCAAGGCATTTTCGTCCAGCACAAAGCCTGGTGTGGGCGGGTGCTGCCCAGCCAGGATTTCGAGCCGTAACCGCATATCGGGTAGCCCATCACCCCAGGATAATTGCATAGGCTTTAGGATATCGCGTTCAGATAGCAGCGCTGCCAGGGCGCAGGCGGTAATGGCATGGCCCAGTTCCTGCCCGCGCATGACAAGATGCCCCAAGCGCGGATGAATGCCGAGCGCTGCCAATGCTTTGCCATGTGCCGTTGGCAGCCCAGCAGGAGTTATGGCCTGCAGGCGAAGCAGTAAGTCTTTTGCCAAGGCTAGTGCTGCGGTAGGCGGTGTGTCGAGCCATTGCAGCGTGGTGGCATCCTTGGCACCCCAAATAGCGGTTTCCAGTACCAGGCTAGTTAAGTCTGCCTCAAATATTTCAGGGTTTTGGCGCGGAGGTAATTGCAGTTGGTCGGCGGCGGACCACAGCCGGTAGCATACACCCGGGCCAAGCCTGCCGGCACGCCCGCGCCGCTGGTCGGCACCTGCCTGCGATACAGCTACCGTATCAAGTGTGGTCAGGCCGGTACGGGGCACAAATTTAGGCACACGGGCAAAGCCCCCATCAATCACAATACTCACTCCTTCGATGGTTAAACTGGTCTCGGCAATGCTGGTGGCCAGTACCACTTTGCGTTTTTTATGGGGCGATGGCTGGATGGCGGCTACTTGCTTGGGCAGCGGTAAATCGCCGTGTAACAGGTGCAGTTCCGTAGTAACAGGTAGCGCTTGCTCCAGCAGGCTGGCAACTTTACGTATCTCACCCATGCCCGGCAGAAAAACAAGAATATCGCCATCTGGTTGCTGCTGGAGCGCTTGCCGAATGGCTTTGGGTACGAGGTTGGCTAGCCGCTGCGCCGGGTAGTTGCCTGCGGTGGCTACATCGGCTGGTGCCAGGTAATGTGTTTGCACGGGATACATGCGGCCTTCGCTACGCACCACCGGGGCCTGCAGCCACTGTCCGATAGCGCTGGCATCAAGGGTAGCGCTCATCAGCAGAATACGCAGGTCAGGGCGCAGCACGGCCTGGGCATCCAGGGCAAGCGCAAGGCCAAGGTCGGCCTGCAGGTTGCGCTCATGAAACTCATCAAAAATGATGGCTGATACGCCTTCCAGTGCCGGGTCTTCCTGAATCATGCGGGTGAGGATACCTTCGGTAACGACCTCTACGCGGGTTCTGCCGGATACTTCGTGGTCCATGCGCACCCAATAACCAACGGTTTGGCCTACTTTCTCGCCGAGCAGCTGTGCCATTCGTTCGGCTGCGGCTCTAGTAGCTAATCTCCTAGGTTCTAGCACTACTATTTTGCCCTCTTCGCGCCAGGCGGCCTCTAATAGGGCAAGCGGCACAAGCGTTGTTTTGCCGGCACCCGGTGGAGCTTCCAGCACAGCTCGGTTACTGTTGGCCAGCACCTCCAATAGTTCCGGTAGGGCTTCCTTTACAGGTAAATCAGGTAGTGAATCAAGTATACGCATTGCCTAGCAAAGTTCGGGAAAGTATGGCATTGTTCAAATGTACAATTTATGAGAACGAGTGATTTATATAATTCTTATAATCGTTTGTATGGAATGTTAGAATGAAAATCCGCTAAAAATTAAAAATCAAGAAATATTAAAAGAAGTGATTGAGATGTGTTTTTTAAGATTGTAAGACACGGGCAAATATTTGTAAAGTGCTCTTGAGTGGTTCAGAGTGCATCTTGAAGCTAATGCGTTGAATAAAATACGGGCCCAACGCGCATATTCTGTTTACTTAGGAAACCAAGAAGGTAAGTATGGGTTTTCTGCAAAATAATATTGAAAATAGTATGATTTATTACCAAACTGATTTAGAATTATGGAACTTTGCCGGCATAAGCAAAGTTACCGCATTTCTTTAATTCAGTTTATGAAGCAAATTCTACGCTTGCAGCTTTTAGTTATGCTGCTTCTACCTTTCTGGGCATTGGCCGAGGGGTCCAAACAATTGACACCCAATACAACGGGTACTACTGCTAACCTGGCAGACCATAACAATACCCGCGCAGGCTTTCTGGCTCACGATGCCAACTTCCCTAGCCAGGCCGGAGTTTCTGCTTCATCTCTTAGTTTTTTGAAACCCAGAGGCTATAGTTACAATGGGGCAACTTACTCTGAGGATCACCGCCTTTATGTGCGCGTATTGCCGGGTGAGCAGTTGCATTACGGTGTGCACCGTACCTTGCACGACCAAGGTTCCGGAAACCAGGGCGACCTGATTATAACAGTGCGCTACCGCAAGGCCAATGGCACTGAGGTGCTGGTTGGCTCCACAACGCTCACGCGTGATAGAACTTCTTCCAGGCATATGCTTTTGGCAAATAGCCAGGATGGTGTGATTGAAACGGCCCAGCAGGCGCAGAACGGCCCTGCCTATAAAGCAGGTGCTAACGGTTACAGAAGCTTGAGTGTGACAAATGAGGGTGCCGCCGGCGATGTACGTGATTATTTCTTTGAATTTACCCAGACTGGCGAAAGCGCCATGTCAGAAGGCCAGCGTTTCTCGGTATATGATTTCTGGGATTTTACGGTATATGATGCCGGCAAGAATGAGAAACCCGGCCGCTTATACTCCAAGCTCTGGTCTTTCTCGGCAGGAGGGACAAATAATGTGTTCTCTAAGAACTTTAACATGTACCCGCTCATCCCCAGCGAGGACCAGGCAGACAGATACTATGTTAAAAAATTAGAGTTAGCCGGTATTGCCCCGCAAAACTTCTTCCGGTTTGTAACTAACCGCTACGGTGCCGATACCAACGTGGGTAGCACCATCGAAGCCAGGAGAAAGAGCCAGAACGCACAGCGCGATTACCCAGAGTTTAACAACTTCGTAAACAACCCTGATCAGAATATTTGGCCAAGCGCTACCGCACCCGAGTTTAACGTGAGCAGCACAACTACCTGCAATACCAATACAGGCGGAGGAAAGGTAACGTTTAGTGCCTATAGCAGCGAGCGAAGTACGTTTCTGGTGCTCGTTAACCTGAACGGCCAAACAGGTTATCAGCCAGGCACCACAGACGTTTTGCTGGAGCTTAACGGGCCAAAGGGCAACAAAACGATAGAGTGGAATGGCCTGAATGGAAGAGGGGAAGTAGTTGCCAAAAAAACCAGTGTGCAGTACTATTTTAAAAATGCCTCTGCCGCGGTTCACTTTCCGATGTGGGATGCCGAGACCAACGTTGGCGGCTTCAGGGTAGAGGATGTGCGACCGCTGGCAGGCTCGAACTATAACGGCGAATTGTACTGGGATGATAGCAACCTGTCTACAACGGCCTTTCCGGCACCACAAAGCGAACTGTTCGGGGTGGCGTCATCTGGCGGCGTGCACGGTTGGGGAAACACCACTAACAATACCCTTGCCGGGGATTTAAAACTTGTGAATACCTGGACTTATGGATATACAAACTCCAAAACAGAAAGTACTACTTTTGAATATGATTGCAGCGCAGACGTTGGTGTAACGCAAACCGTTTCTGCGGGCCCATATACTACCACCAAGCCTGTTACCTATACCATTGTGGTGACCAACTATGGCCCTGTTGCCGCTACTGGTGTTTCAGTAACCGATAAACTTGATGCCACGAAATTACAGTTTATAAGTGCCTCTGATGCGGCCTACAACAGCAGCACCGGTATCTGGACTATAGGGACCCTAGCCGTTGGTGCCTCTAAAACGCTTACCTTAACTGCACAGCCTAAGGTTATTGGGGATATCGTCACCACTGCCACAAAAGCATCCAGTGAGCAGGATAACGTAGCCACTAATAATTCCCAGAGCGTTACGATCTCCGTTGTGAGCGCTGCGGATATACAGGTGCTAAACACAGTGCCTAAAACAACATACAACAATGGGGAGGTAGTGCCCTATACTTTAAAAGTGAAGAACCTGGGCCCTTCTGCAGCCACAGGAGTGGCCATTACGGATAAGCTTCCGGACGGCCTGACATTAGAGGGCGCGGCCCCTGCAGGATACAATGCATCCACAGGCATCTGGACAGTAGGTAACCTTGCTGTAAACGAAGAGCGAACGTTGATCTTAAACGCTAAAGCATCCAAGCTGGGAACGATTACCACCACTGCCTCGCTAAACGACCGCAGTGCGCACCAACTGGATGAAAATAGCAGCAACAATACATCTGCAAACACGATAACAGTGGGCCCATCGGCCGATGTAGAAGTGAGCAGTGCCGTATCTAACAATGTTCCAAAGCAGAACCAGGTTGTAACCTTTACAATAACGGCTAAGAATAACGGGCCCAACAACGCCACCAATGTGGTGCTGACGAATGCCGTGCCGGCTGGCTTACAGGTGGTCAGCCAAAGTATAACTGCAGGCTCGTTTAACAGCAGCAACAATACCTGGACAGTCGGCTCCATTCCATCCGGTACAACACATACCCTCCAACTCGTAGCTAGGGCTGTAGCTGTTGGCACACACACTGTAACCTCCGCTCAAACGCATACTGAAAACGATGCCGTAGTGGCCAATAACAGTGCTTCGTCTAGCGTTACTGTGAGCCCAACAGCGGATGTTGCCGTTACAAACACTATTTCGCCGGTGAAGGCAAGCTATGCTAACGGTGAATCGGTAACGTACACTATAGTTGTAACGAATAACGGCCCGAGTGCCGCTACCAACGTGAGTGTGCTGGATAAGCTTCCGGCTTCGTTAACAATAGTTAACCCTACTAGTGCCTCCAAAGGTTCTTACGACACAGCAACAGGCACCTGGACAGTAGGATCACTGGCAAGTGGGGCCTCCGAAACGCTGACGCTTCGCGCAACCATCAACCAAAGTGCCGTTATTACCACTACAGCCACCCAGAGCCATACCGAGTATGACGATGTGAATGGAAACAACAGTGCCTCTAACTCAATCAGGTCTGGGAGCGGCACTGTTACCGCAGACATCAACGTGGAGGTAACGGCTTCTACCGCACAAAGCTATACTGGCGAGAACATAACCTTTACTACTCGCCTGACTAATACGGGGCCTGATGCCGCTACTAATCTGGCACTATCGGCTAGGATTCCGGCTGGCATGAGCTTGGTAAGTGCTACACCTAAGATAGGAACCTACGATAGCACGACCGGCCGCTGGACGGTGGGTCAGCTTGCCTCTGGCACATATACCGAATTGATTATGGTGTTGCGGGCAAATTCTGATACGAGTGCACCGGGCGATAAAACCTATACGGTTACTGCAAACGAATTAGTGCTAACAGAATCACAGGGGAGTGATGTCTATAAAAACACAGATTCTAAAGCTGTGGTGGTCAGCAAATCCGGTGATCTGAAAACCTCTATCAGTGTGACGGGAGACGTAGGCGGGGTATACTATAATGGCCTGACAGAAGCAACTTTTACGTTGACAGTTACAAACAATGGGCCCGATAGGCTAACCAATCTTGTTGGCCGCGACACAAGAACAGGGGCTATAACATTTACGTCTACGCCGGTAGCCTCCGATGGCTCTACGTACAACCCAACTACAGGCGAGTGGCGAATACCTTCCCTGGAAGTAGGGGCTTCTACCACACTGGTTGTTAAGGGCAAGCCAAACACTACAGGGCGCTTATTCCTGGGAGGCGAGAAAACATCGCAGGACCAGCATGACCCGAACCTCAGCAACGACAAAGCCATTGCATTGATTGAAGTAGCGCCTGTGGCTGAGCTTGAGGTGACTAATACAGTGGCTGCCGGGCCTTATTATACCGGTCAGAACACAACGTTTACGGTAAAGGTGAAGAACAACGGCCCAGATGCTGCCACTGGTGTAAAAATTCAGGATAAGTTGCCGGCCGGGCTGGAGTTCGTGTCTTATACTTCTACAGCCGGAACGTACGATGCTGCCACCGGAATTTGGACACTGGGGACAAACGTGCTGCCTGGTGGCGCAAATGCCCAGTCTCTGATACTTACTGTAAAGCCAACTTCCACTGCAAATTACATCACGACAGCCTCGGTGAGCACTGCCGGTGAGTATGATGGCAATACGGCTAACAATAGCCAATCGGCAAGCGTGCAGGCCTCTGCTGCAGCAGATATCACTGTTTCAAGTACCATTGTCAGCGGCCCGTACTACATCGGCGAAAAGTACCAGCTAACCCTGACGGCAAGCAATTTGGGACCGGATGCCGCAACAGGTGTTGAGGTTAGAAACGTGTTATCAGAAGGTTTACTGCTTGATGCGGGTTCGACCGTCACTGATGCCGGAACAAGTTACGATGCTGCAACAGGTGTCTGGACTATCGGCAATCTGGCTAATAACCAAAGCAAGAGGCTAACTTTAACGGTTAGCCCTGCCACGTCGGATAAGCAGACCTTTACGAGCACGAAAATAGCCGCCAATGAGCATGACATTAACGGAGGAAACACAGCCAACGGCAACAACATTTATACCTTAAGCTTTAGCGTTACAGACAGGCCGGCAGTTTTAAACCAACTGGTTACAAGCAAGCACTTCCTGTCGTTCAGTACGGGGGAGTTGCTGGCCACCTTCGCTGACCCTGATGGCGTGATCGAGAATGCAACGCTGGTGAACATGGGCGGCAACCTGCCTGCAGGTATAGAACTGCACCAGAACGGTGATATACTGGTTAGAGATAAGCACGCCATCAAACCTGGCGACTATACATTAACCATCAAAACGATAGATGCAGAAGGCGGAAGCACAGAGCAGAACGTTACTTACACCATAACCAACGACTGGGACAATGATGGCATTAACGATGCTGATGATATAGATGACAACAACGATGGAATCACTGATATTATCTCGGGCAATGGCGTGGATCCCCTTGGTGATGATGACGGCGACGGTAAACTTAATTATCACGATCGTGATTTCATCCACCCGGTTTATGGAGTTTTTCGGGATATTAACAACGACGACGTAAACGATGTGTTTGACATGGACCTGGACCGCCGCATTAACTCCCTGGATGCGGACATAGATGGCGATGGCATTGCTAACGTATTAGAAGCTAACAGCGGAAAAATTCCGGAAGGAAATATTTATGCCCCGAATAGCGGCACCATTACAGGCCCTGTAAGCGCGAACGGCATGCCAGTGGCAGCACAAACGACCGGCAACAGCGGTATTGCCAAATTTGATATGCCTGATTCTGACGGCGATTCCTTTATGGACTTCATGGACCTTGATGCCGATAACGATGGCATACTTGACAACCTGGAAGCACAGACTACCGATGGATTTATTAATAAAGTGCTCTTAGATTCGGACCGGGATGGTATCAACGATGCCTATGACCCTGACCATGGCGGCCAGAGCATTACACCGGTTGATACAGACGGCGACAAGATACCGGATTACCTTGACCTTGACTCAGACGACGACGAGGCCCCAGATTTTGAGGAGGCTTTCGATGATGACCGCGACGGCTTTGCACAGAACGACATGATTATCCGGGCTGCGAGGTTCGAGGAAAGTATGGGGGTCGGTTACTACACAGATGAGGATAAAAATAAGAACAAGGTGCCTGATTGGCTGGATAAAATTGATGGCAAACCGGCTTACCTTGTTCCCGAAAGCGGCCACTATTACGATACAGATCAGGATGGCTTCGTAGATCTGCTGGACACCGACGCTGGTGGTCGGCCTGCCGCTTTGCAGCGAACCGGCAACGAAGAGTATGATTTCAGGGATCAGGCTACGATAACACCGCTGCCAGTTACCTTGGCGATGTTCAGAGCCAAAGTAGCCAAAAACGGCGTGCTGCTGGAATGGTCTACAGCTACTGAAATTAACAATGACCGCTTTGTGCTGGAGCGAAGCCTGGATGGAAAGTTATTTAACGCTATAGGTTGGGTAAAAGGAGTCGGAAACAGCAACGCAACGCTTAAATATAAATTCTTGGATGCCACGGTGCCTTCTGGTGTTACTTATTACCGCTTAAAGCAGCTGGACTTCGATGGGAAGTATGAGTATAGCACCGTAGTATCGGTGAACGTGAGCACGGCCATCGATAATCAGAGCCGAAAAGGTATTGTATACCCTAACCCGACCTCGGGTATTGTTACACTGAACCTAAGCGCCTTGCCAGAAGGAGATTACAACCTGACAGTTTTCGGCATAAACGGCAAGCAAGTGCGGCAACTGGTGGTAAAAAGCCAGGTGGAGCAGCAACTGGACCTAAGCAACCTGGCAGTGGGCAAGTATGTTGTTCGCATTCAGGGAGCGGATTTTGTGCAGCACATCAGCCTTATTTTAAAATAGTAAATTCTGAAGCACAGTAAAGCGAAAATGCTGCCTGGTTACCCGGGCAGCATTTTCGCTTTTTTCAATTTATATTCTAACTCGCTACGCTTTCATGCTTTTCCAAAATAGCCGAAAGGCCTTTTCCACTATCTGCTGGCGGTTTTCAGGCTGTGGGCTTTGCGCCAGGTAGTTAATGGTAGCGTTTAGCTGCCCACCGAACAGCGATACGAAAAGCCCGGTTTCTATGGGCGCTATACTTCCTTCGGCCACGGCGTTTTTAACCAACTCTTCGGTAAACTGAAATAGCGAGGCAGCTTCGTCTTTGGTTAGTGCCGAGATGAAAGCGGAGTTGCTGAACATGTTGAAAAAGCGGAAATGGTAAGGGTTTGCCTCAGACCAGCCCACTGATTTTAGCCAGATATGAAATAGCTTGTCGTGCACGGTAGCAGCCTGTTCCAGCCCCTCCTGCATGTGCTTGGATAATGCCGCTTTCGTCTCCAGGTACAAGGCGTTTATCAGTTCATCCTTGCTTTTGAAATATAAAAACAGCGTGCCTGTGGCCACGCCAGCCTTTTTGGAAATGGCAGCCGTGGACGTATGCTGAAAGCCGTTTTCGCAGAACAGCTGCAGGGCTGCAGAAATAATTCGGTCTCTTTTCTCTGACATAGATGCGCTCTGTTTTTAAAGTTTCCACCACTGTTTGGCCGGGTATTCCGTGCCAAGCAACACGGGCTCGCCGATCATGGGCGTGGTTAGTGAAACCTGCTTTTCGCGGGCGCTTTCCGTTACGCGGTGCAAGGGCTCATCCCAGTCGTGCAGGGCCAGGGCGAACTTGCCCAGGTGCACCGGAAACAGTACCTCGGCGCGCAGGTCGAGGGAGGCTTGCACGGTTTGCTCCGGCATCATGTGTATGTATGGCCAGTTTTTGTTGTATTGGCCGGTTTCAAGTATGGCCAGATCAAAAGGCCCGTAAGCCTCGCCAATCTGCTTAAAATGTGTATCGTAGCCGGAATCTCCGCCAAGGTATACGCGGTGCGCCGGCATCTCCAGTACATAAGAGGCCCACAGCGATTTGCCCCTCGACAGGCCACGGCCGGAGAAGTGGCGGGCAGGCGTGGCCGTGAGCTTCACCTCGCCGAAGGTAGCAGCCTCCCACCAGTCCAGTTCCGTTATTTTATCCTCCGCAATGCCCCAGCGCTCCAGGTGCGCACCCACACCCAGGGGCACCACATAATGCTTCACTTGGTTTTTTAAAGCCAGAATGGTTTTATGGTCGAGGTGGTCGTAATGGTCGTGGGAGATCACGAGCAGGTCTATCTCCGGAAAGTCTGCGGAAGTATAATTGTTGGCTCCCTCAAAGGCTTTCACCATAAAAGATACCGGCGAGGCGTAGCCACTGAACACGGGGTCAACCAATATATTTTTCTCACCGGATTTTATTAAGTATGAAGAGTGCCCGAACCAAAACAAGGCCGGTTTATCGGCGGCAAAGCGCTTCAGGTCTGACTTCACGAACGGAATGGGCTGGCTGGGCTCGGTATCTTTGGATTTGGTGAAGAAGTCGTAGAGCATGCCCACGAACGAGGCATTCTCGGCTTGCACCGGCGTTTCAGAAAGGTTCTGGAAAGAGCCGTTCTTGTAGTTAGGTGAGTTCTGGACACGCGTGAGGCGCTTGCCATTGGGTGTTTTGCCAAAGGTGCCTTGCTGCATAAACACAAAGCCAGCCAACGACAGCACAGTTAGGATTAGGAAAGAGTATAGCATGATTTTCTTGAGTAAGCGCATGTATAACTTAGCAACGAAAGTATAAAAATGACTAATCAGTCAGTGAAAGTATAAACTCTATTTTAGCCTGGCAAGTTCCACTGCAGATTTTATACTTGTTCATCAGAGTAAGCAGCACTAGTTACATCAAACAGAGTAATAATCAGCTTGATTACCAGAAGCGTAAAAGTATAAACCCGTGCTTTATAGCTGCTGCAGGGCTTGGGCCAGTAGGGGGGCAATATTGATGGCGTTGGAGGGATGTGGAATGGTATTGCAGGTGACAATGCGGGCAGCGCCAGCCTGCTGCAGGGCCTGGTAAGCGTGCGGGGCAAAAACCGCGTGAATGCCCAGGCACACCGGGCGTGCAGGCGTTAGCTGCTTTAAATGGTGTATGGTTTCGAGCATGGTGTGGCCCGTGGAGATGATGTCGTCGGCCAGCACGGGCGTATGCTGCGAGTAAGCGCCTATTTCCGGCAAAGACACTTGTACCGTTTTATCGCCGCGCCGTATTTTTTGCAGTACCAGGTAAGGCGCGTTTGCCCGGGCAGCAATGGCCGCCACCCATTGCCGGCTTTCCTCGTCGGGGCCGATCAGCAGCGGCTTGCTTACGTTTGCCTTCACCCAGTCGGCCAGCGTTTGAGCGGCGTGCAGGGCCGTGGCAGGTATGGTATACAGCTCGCGCATACTATGGAAGCGGTGCAAGTGCGGATCGATAGTGAGCAGGCAGTCGAAAGTGCCGGAGAGCAGCCCGGCAAAAATACGGGAGCTGATGGCCTCGCCAGGCTTAAAGCGGATGTCCTGGCGCATGTAGGCAAGGTAGGGGGCAAGCAGGCAAACCTGGGCAGCACCTAACTCACGGGCAGTTTGGGCCAGAAAAAGCAAGGGCAATACTTTGCTGTTCGGGTGGTGCAGCGTGCAGACAATAACCACTTTTTTACCGGACACGTCCGAAAGTATGCGCACGTAGCTCTCGCCATCCGGGAAATGTCTGATAGTAGCCTCGCCGGTTTCGGCCTGAAGTATACTTGCCAGTTGCCTGGTCAGGGCCTCGTTGCCGGGCATCGAGAAAAGTATGATGTTGCTCATGGGCTTGCCAGTTCTACAATGTGGTCTGTGGTGTGCATGTATGCCAGGGCATAGTTTATCTCGCCTTGCGTTTCGGAGAAGATAGTGAATAGTGGCTGGCCTTTTTCCATGTGCTTTCCGATGGGTGCGTGGTAAAGTATGCCTGCCCCCGGCGATTTGGGTGCCCCGGCCAGTTTGGCCACTTTTGCCAGTTTACGGTTATCCACGCTTTTTACCAGCCCGGAGCGCTCTGCCAGCACATCGTGGCGAAGCGGCGCAGCCTGTGGCTCCCGGAACCCGCCCTGCGCCTGGCAGATCCGGTAGAATTTATCCAGTGCCTTTCCGCTTTCGAGTATGCTTAGGGCCGCTGCGGCGCCTTTGCCCTTGTCGGCTTTGCCTGCGCCTTCAAGTATGAGCCCGGCAAGCTGTATGGCCCGCGTTTTCAGGTCTTGCGGGGCGTTAGGCGCGTTTCGGAGCACAGCCAGCACATCCTGTGCTTCCAGGGCAGGCCCGATGCCCCGGCCAACCGGTTGGCTGCCATCGGTTATCAGCACATCCAGTTCCATACCTATGGCCAGCCCCACCGCCCTGAAGTAATACTCCAGCAAGAAAGCTTCCTCGCGGGTGCGTATTTTGGCCGTAAGCCCAACGGGTATATCAATGATAGTATGCGTAGAGCCCGCCGCCGCTTTTTTAGACAGCACTGAGGCGATCATCTGGCCGGCACTATCAATGTCCAGTGCTTTTTCTACGGCTATTATCACATCATCCACCGGGCTTAGTTTTACCGCCCCGCCCCATACCATGCAGCCGCCTTCCTGCCTTACAACCGCCTGTATCTGCTCCAGGGTAAGGGTTACGGGCGTCATGGTTTCGATGACATCGGCAGTTCCGGCAGGCGAGGTAATGGCCCTGGATGAGGTTTTGGGTATGACCAGTCCAGCCGCCGCCACGATGGGCACCACAATAGGGGTGGTGCGGTTGCCTGGCAGCCCGCCCACGCAGTGCTTATCCATGATGCGGGGCACGGGCCAGCTGAGCGTGGTGCCGGAGCTGATCATGGCCCGCGTGAGGTAGATCACCTCGTCCAGGGCAAGGTTATCGCCGGAGCAGACCGTTACGAAAGCCGCGATTTCTATTTTGGAGTATAATCCGTGAGTGATGTCTGTGATGATGCGCTGCAAGGCCGACTCGTTAAACTTTTTGCCGAACATTTTAGCGCGCACCTCGCTGAACGAAAGTATGGGTTGCACGTGCGTGACCGTGATCAGGTCGCCTTCGCGGGCCTGCAACTTCCTGAAGCCCTCCTCCGAGAGCACCGCCTCGTTCTCCGCGATCAGCTCGGAGGTAATCACATTCAGGGTGGCAATGATGCTGCTCCCATTCAGGTTAACCGATACCCTGGTGTTCGCCGTGAAGCCCTCGGAACGGCATACCAGACAATCGGAACGCATGAAAATGATGTTCTCGGTATGGGTATCGATGCCCAGTTTGCGCAAGCGCAGAATATTGCTGACTTCCTTTGACATAACTCAGGTTTTAAGCGGTTTCTGTGGGCTCATGCGGGCTCCCGCACAGGGTTTCCACTTCGGCTAGCACACTGGCCAGGTGGTTTTTTCGCACGCCAGCCTGCAGCAGTAGTTTTTCCTGGTGCAGCAGCTCCTTGCAAAGCACAATGCGCTTATCCAGCAGGTGTTGCTTCTCGGTGTTGGAGAGCGTGGTGAGGCAGGTGATGGGGTAGAGGCTAAACGAGTCTACCAGGTCTTTCAGCCCTCCCTTGTCCGGGTAGTCCCAGCCGATCAGATGCAGGTTCATGCAGGTGGCGTAGCGCTGGGCATCCTCTGTGAAGCGTGTGTTGGTGACCACCCAGCCCTGGTGGAAACGTATCTCGTAATCGTGCTCCGAGGGCCATACTTTCTCCACATCCTTAAACCGCGACTGGATGTACATCGGGATCTTTACATCAGACTTCGTGCTGCCCTGGTTATGGTATTTGCACTCAATCATGTTTGTCCTGCCGTCGCGGGTGGCAACCACGTCAATCTCATGCCGGATGCACTGGCCATCCACAAATACGCCGATGTGGGTGTCATACCCCTGCATTTTAAGTAGTTCGGCCACAAACTTCTCGAAGGGAAAGCCCGAAGGGCCAAGTTGCATGATGCCCTGCTTCAGGCTGTAGCGCGCGGCGGTTGGCTTGGAGAGCTTCTTGAGTATTTTGTAGGCGTAGCGGTATATCTTTTTGGTGGTGATGCCCCTGTACAGCAGCGGCTCCAGCTCTTCCAGCACCTGTTCCGCCAACTGCGCGCTGGCCCCGGAGCGCCGCAGCGACTGCAACAGTTTACCGACAGAAAAACGAACCTCTTCGCCAGAGGCCTTGGTTACGATCAGATCGTTCATGGGCTGTAGGTTTCAGGTTTATACTTGGCTGTTGATAATGGCGAAGTATATCGAGCAATATATGTTATCAATATACTGATGATCAGCCAGAAAAGGTGCTGCTGTGCCGCGTGCCTTAATTTAAGTTATAGCTAGTTGCTTGAAATGACGTGCAGTATCCTGAAAATATAATATTTGGAGAATATACTGCCGCTGAACTAGCAAAAAATCCTATATTGTATCGGCGTATGCTGGCTGAACACCAGCGTCAAACCTCCACACATAGTGCAGATAGCAGGAGTAGGTACTCCTGCTATCTGCACTATGTGTGGGATTATAAGCATGAAAGAAGAAAACCTATATGATAGCTATAGATGTCCCAACTGTAATCAGTTAAGGAATGTTAAGGAATTGACTCAATTGTTTAAATGGAACGAGCAATTCAAGTTTCCTTACATGATTTCGGTTTTGGGTGCAGCACGGCAAGGTCATCTGAAATGGGCTTGTGATAATTGCATTCTAAATGAAAAAGTGATTTTGGGAAAGCCAGAAGAACAAAATTGGACTGGGATCACATATCCTTTCTTCACTTACAATGATGAAACACTAAAATGTCAGAATTGTAATTGCCTCTTCGAATTTTCAAAAGAAGAAAAGAAGTTCTGGTACGAAGACTTGAAGTTTATTGTCTGGTCATACCCAAAGTACTGCCCAACATGTAGAAAGAGAATCAGAGAGCCTAAGGTTAAAAGCAAAAGGCTAACGAATCTGATAAATAATGTAGAGCAAGCAAACGCTGACGAGTTAGAAGAGATAATAGAAATCTTCTTGGACTTCAGAAATTTTGAAAAGGCTAGATACTATCTATCGGTCTTGAAAAAGAAAAATTATGTAAATGAAGTCAGAATTGCTCTCATCAAAGACAAAATAAATAACCTCGCACAACAAAGTTCATAATACAGGCTTCAGCTATGCTTCGCCCACATTATGCACAAGACCGTTAACAGTAAATGAAGTTATAAATGAGAGGAATTTTACACCTTAAACATTGGCAGATTTTTTTGATATTGATGTTTTCAATGTTGGTAAGCAATTCTACGATTGAAGATTACTCAACTGTGAATGATATGTTAGGAATCATAGGTGTGGTTCTGTCCTTTTCACTTCTGGTTGCCTACGGACATTACCTCTATGACCACCTGCCAAGGAAGACAGAGTTAAACTACAATCTGTTTATCATAAATGCATTTCTAACTATCGCATCGCTCATAGCAGTAGCCATACTCACAGAATCCAACGAAGTAAGTCTTACAGGAATCTATGCGCTACCAGGCTTCTACATTTTTTATGCCTTCTTACATACTATAGCATTCCCAGTAAAAGTCTTGAAATCTATTGAATTGAATCGGGAAGCTAGATTTGGGGAATATAGAGGACTGTTCTTTGGGATAATCTTCTGGCCATTCTGTATCTGGTTTATTCAGCCAAGAGTGAATAGGATAGCAAGAGAAGAACAAGCCGAATTAGAAGTATGAAGAACATGTTCTGCCAACACGGCACAGGCTCCACACTCGGCTATGCCTCACTCGCAGCCTGTACTAACCTTTAAGCTTAATAAGCAGCTAGCACCATAGAACCAATACTAAGAAATAAGTCATCAACCAATGTGCGCATACCCAAATGGGATCCAGGCGGACATATCTTTTTAAGCTCCTTGTAGCAATGGCACCAGTGCCGTCATGAGTAATTTAAAAGACATACTTACCTGAACGAACATGGCAAAAAAGCGAGCACGACGGATCTTCGGAATAGGGCTAATCATAGCAGGAGTCATCTCGCTGTTCTTTGTGCCGTGGCTTTTGGTTAAGGCGTGGGTACTTCCGCTGCCGGCTACGGTGAAGGAGCAGGTCGACGAGGCTATTGGGTATGGGTTTGATGGGATGATCGTTTACGTAGACCAGGGAGGTAAGCCAGCGCAGTACTTTTCCGGCGGATGGCACAACCGGGAAGCGAAGATACCTGCCAAACCCCAGGCTCTGTTTAAGCTGGCCAGCATCAGTAAGCTATACGATGCCGTGGCCGTGACCAAACTGGTAAGTGCCGGGCGGCTTTCTCTGGATAAGACCGTTGCGGATTACTTGCCCGAGCTTGAAGGAAGAATCGAAAATGCTGATAAAATTACCCTCCGGATGCTGGTGCAGCATAGAAGCGGCATCCCAAATTATACAGACGCTCCAAATTATTGGGCCGCTCCAACCCAGAGCTACGAGGAAAGCCTTGCCTTAATCCTGGACAAGCCGGCCAACTTCGAGCCCGGCCAGGAGTATGAATACTGCAATACAAACTACCTATTACTAAACAAGATCATGGATAATGAACTGGGGTATGAGAACTTCCGGTTCATAAAAGAAGAAATCCTAATGCCGCTGCAGCTTACCCATACCTTTGGCTCGCTGCGCGAGGTGAACATGGATGATGTAATGAGCGGCTATCATGTAGGGCACCCTTATGATTTAAAGACAGACGATCTGGGTATGCTGGCCACTGCAGAAGACGTAGGCACCTTCGTGAGGGCCTTGAACGATGGCTCTTTGTTTGGCCCGGGAGAACAGGAAATTTACGCTTCCATTTACGAGTATGAACATGCCGGTTGGGTGCCAGGCTACCAGAGCTTTGCAACATATCACAAAGACCTGGATGCCGTGGTGGTAGAGTTCTACAGCACCACCGATCCTAAACTGTACAACTGGAACCTGTCGGAGATCATCAACAGCAGAATTGTTAAAATACTGACAAGGCAGCAGGGGCAAAGCAAAGAGTAAAAACGTTTGGGAGACTATCTTAAAACCTCAAAAAGTAAATTGGAGAGTATAACAAAAGAGCCATTCTGCAACATAGCAGAATGGCTCTTAAAGTATAGGCTGTACTCAGGTTATAAGTATAAAACCGGAGTACTGCTTGCAAGAACTTAATTCCAGCCGCCGCCGAGTGCCTGGTACATGGTTACCATGGCGTTCATTTGCTTCATCTTCGTTTCGATCAGCTCAAACCTGGTTTCCAGTGCATCGCGTTGGGTCATCAGTACCTCCATGTAATCGGCCCGGGCAGAGCTGAAGAGGTCGTTAGAGATGTTCACGGACTGTGTGAGAGCCTGCACCTGTTGCGTTTTGAGGTCGTAGCTCTTCTCCAGGTTGCTGATGTTCGATACCTGGTTGGCAACCTCGATGTATGCCTTCAGGATAGTGCGCTCATAATTGTAGATGGCCTGAATCTGCTTGGCGTTGGCGCTGTAATAGGTCGCTTTTATGGCGTTTTTGTTGATAAGCGGAGCAGTTAAATCTCCGGCCAGCGAGTACAGCAGTGATTCCGGCGCTTTCAGCAAATACGAAGGGTTAAAGGCCTGGTAGCCGATACCTGCCGTTATCCCCAGCGAGGGGTAAAAGTTAGCCTTTGCCACCTGCACATCCAGTTTGGCTGCCGCCAGGTCTAGCTCGGCCTGCTTGATGTCGGGGCGGTTCTCCAGCAACTGCAATGGCACACCGGCCTGTATCACGGCCGGCGATAAATTGCTGAACGCCTTGGCGTCCCGGGCAATGGGCTGCGGGTAGCGGCCTACCAGGAAGTTTATGCGGTTCTCGGTTTCCGTTATCCGCTGCTGAATGTCGTACTGCAGGCTTTTTGTGCTAAGCACCTGGGCCTCGAACCTGCGTACGGCTAACTCGGTTACGCGCGTAGCCTCTTTTTGCAGTTTGACTATTTTCAGGGCATTGGTTTGGATCTCGATGTTTTGCTGCACAATGTCCAGCTGGTTATCCAGGGCAAGCAACTCATAGTATGAATTGGCCAGTTCGGCCACCAGGTTGGTCACCATAAAGTTCTTCCCCTCAACAGAAGACAGGTACCGCAGCACCGCCGCCTGCTTGGCGTTGCGCAGCTTGTGCCACACGTCCACTTCCCAACTGGCAAAAGCGCCTACCAGGAAATCTGGCAGCGGCTCGGGCATTTCCTTCTCGGGCTTTATGTTGGTGGTTGCCTCCATGGCCCCAATATTGGTATAGCGGGCCACTTTGTCTAAACCGGCGCCGCCGCGTAGCCCTACCGAGGGCAGGTACTCGCCTTTGCGGGCTCTAACCTCGTTTTGGGCCATCTGTATCTCCTGCATCGTAATGTTCAGCTCCTGGTTGTTTTGCAGGGCCGTATCGATGAGGGCCTTTAAGTATGGGTCGGCATAGAATGTTTGCCATACTTGCCTTGCCGTGTTGGTTGTGTCCTGCGAGTCTTTATAGCTCGCAGGCACAGCCGTGTTCACAGATTTTTCAACTAACGATGGAGTTTTACATGCCGTAAAGGTCAACGACATACAAGCTACTCCCAAGCTTAGGGATATTATTCTTTTAAGCATTGTACTCAACTTCATCGGTTATAAGTTCTTCGTCCTCGTCATCTTCGTGCACAAAACCCTCGGTCAGCGGGTTCTCGTTCTCTCCTTTTATCAGGTGGCGGCCATCTGCCATGTGGGCGAAGATGTAGTATAAACCGGGCACGATGATAACCCCGAAAATGGTTCCGAACAGCATACCACCCAGTGCTGATGCACCGATGGTTCTGTTACCGATAGCACCTGCACCCGTAGCAATGATCAACGGGATAAGACCGGCGATAAAGGCAAAGGAGGTCATGAGGATAGGGCGGAAGCGCACTTTAGCGCCCTCTATCGCGGCATCAAGTATGGATGAGCCCTGCTGGCGCTTCTGCACGGCAAACTCCACGATCAACACGGCGTTCTTGCCCAGCAAACCAACCAGCATGATCAAACCGATCTGTGCATAGATGTTATTCTCCAGCCCCATAGCCTGCAGCAGCATAAACGAGCCAAACACCCCGACAGGCAGCGAGAATACCACGGCCAGCGGAATAATAAAGCTTTCATACTGCGCTGCCAGCACCAGGTACACGAACAGCACTACGATGATGAACACGTACAGCGACTCGTTTCCGCGGGTAGACTCGTCGTAAGAAAGGCCTTCCCAGGCAATGTCGTAGCCTCTTGGCAGGCTCTCGCGGGCAACTTCCTGTACCGCTTTAATGGCATCGGCCGTAGTATAACCCTTCGCTGGCTGGCCCTGTATTGCCGCCGAATTATACATGTTGAAGCGCGTTACCTCGTTCGGGCCCTGCGTTTTCTTCAGCTTCATAAAGGCAGAGTATGGCACCATTTCGCCCTGGTCGTTCTTCACGAAAAGCTTCAGCACATCCGACGGAAGCCTTCTGAATTGCGGGTTGGACTGCACGTATACTTTAAAGAACTGGCCGAATTTGATAAAACCCTGCTCGTAGGTACTACCGATCAGGATGTTCAGGTTCTCCATCGCTTTGCCAATCGAAACACCCTTCTGCATGGCCAGGTTGTTATCAATCTCCAGCTCGTACTGCGGGTAATTGGCCGCGAAGAAGGTAAACAGGCCGGATAGCTCCTTGCGCTTGCGCAGGTTATCCATAAACTCCTGGTTGATCTTATCGAACTCGTGGTAATCAGTGTCGGTGGTCTTATCCAGCAAGCGCATCGAGAAACCGCCTGACGAACCAAAGCCCGGAATTGCCGGTGGCTCAAAGAATTCCACAATGGCACCCAGCCCGTGCGATTTCTCTTCCAGCTCTTCCATGATCTCCTTTACGGTATGGTCGCGCTCAGCCCATGGTTTTAAATTGATAAGACAGGTACCTGCGTTTGAGCCACGGCCCTCGGTCATGATCTCGTAACCAGCCAGCGAGGAAACAGACTCAACACCTTCCACTTCTTCACAAACCTTTTGCAGCTTCTGCGATACTTGGTTGGTTTTCTCGAGCGTAGAGCCCGGAGGCGTCTGGATGATGGCGTAGATCGTGCCCTGGTCTTCGTTAGGTATGAAACCTGCCGGAAGGATCTGGTTCTCGTAGAAAATACCCGCGCCAAAGGCCAGAAGTATGGCAAAGGTCAGCCACCTTCTGCTCACAATCGATTTCAGCAAGCCAACATACTTTCCTGTCAGTTTATCAAAGCCGCTGTTAAAGCTGTCGAGCGACTTGGTAAGCAGGTTCTTTTTCTTCTCTTTGCCATGGTGGTTCTTCAGCATCATGGCACACAGCACCGGGGTTAGGGTAAGGGCGATAATGGCCGAGATAACAATAGAGCTCGCCATCGTGATAGAGAACTGGCGGTAGAAAGTACCCACTGGTCCCGACATGAACGAAATTGGCAGGAACACGGCAACCATTACGGCCGTGATGGCGATAATTGCGCCACTGATCTCACCAAGCACTTTTTTAACGGCAGCATAAGGCGATAAATGAGGCTCTTCTTCCATCTTGGCATGGACGGCCTCCACCACCACAATCGCGTCATCGACCACAATACCAATGGCCAGTACAAGCGCGAACAGGGTAACCAGGTTAATGGAAAGCCCAAAGAACTGGATCACGAAAAACGCTCCTACCAGCGACACGGGAACCGCAAGGATCGGGATAAGGGTTGAGCGCCAGTCGCCGAGGAAGATGAACACCACAATGGCCACAAGTATAAACGCGTCGCGCAACGTATGGATCACTTGCTCAATGGAGGCGTCGAGGAACTGCGATACGTCATAGCTGATCTTGTAATCCATGCCCGGCGGGAAGGTGGCCTTCATCTCGTCAAGCTTGGCTTTTACCTCCTCAATCACGTCGCTGGCATTACTGCCGTAGTTCTGCTTTAATACAATAGCCGCCGAGGGGTGGCCATCCAGGTTAGAGTAAATATCGAAGAACTCACTGCCGAGCTCAACGGTGGCAATATCGCCGAGGTGTATACTTTCGCCCTTTGAGTTGGCACGCACAATGATGCCCTCATACTCTTCCGGCTTGTTGTAGCGCCCTTTGTAGGTAAGCACATATTCCAGCGACTGCGCGGCGATGCCCGAGCTTTGCCCCAGCCTACCGGGGCGGCCGATGATGCTCTGCTCACCCAGGGCCTCCATTACTTCCTCTACGGAGATGCTGTAAGCACGCATGCGGTCAGGGTTTAGCCACACGCGCATGGCATAGCGGCGGCTACCCAGGATCTGCGCCCTGGCCACACCTTTGGTGCGCTGAATTTCAGGGATCATCTTCACGGTGGCGTAGTTGAACAGGAATTTCTCATCCATGCTCTCATTCTTGGAGTAGAGGTTAACATACATCAACATACTCGGCTGAATAGGCGTGATCACCACACCTTCGCGCTGCACGAGTTCTGGGAGGAGCGGCATCACCTGGTCCACCCGCGTTTTCACCCTGATTACCGCATCATTGGGGTCTGTTCCGGGCTCAAAAATAACGCGCAGGGTGGCCTCACCGGCACTGGTGGCATCGGTGGCAATGTAACGCATGTCCTGCACGCCGTTAATGGCGTTTTCAAGGGTGATCAGCGTGGAATTCACCAGTACGTCGGCACTGGCACCGGGGTAGGCTATAAAGATATTTACGGTTGTGGGCGCAATCTCGGGAAACTGCGAAATAGGCAGCTTCTTAATGGCAAGCGTTCCCACAAACACGATCATGACCGATATGACGATAGCGAATACGGGTCTATGTATGAATTTGCTAAACATTAGTTTATACTTTTAGGTGTTGCCCGATTATTCTGCATACAAGTCCAGGTCAGAAATGACAGACTTAGGCTCCATAAATGTGTATTGAATTTTTTCCTTTTCGCGCACCAGGCGCAGGCCTTCCAGCAGGAATTTGTCGTCTTTCTTCAGGCCACTTTGCACCACGTAAATGTGTGGCAGTTCCGCAGAAATACTGATCTCACGCGAGCGTAGCACATTGTTTTTATCCACCACGAAAACATACTTCTTATCCATCACCTCGAAGGTGGCCTTCTGCGGAATGATCAGCGCATTAGAGATAGGCACACTCATGCGTATGTTACCAGTTTCGCCGTGGCGCAGCAGCCCCTTAGGGTTAGGGAAAGTGGCCCGGAAGGCAATGTTTCCGGTCTCGTTGTCGAAGTCGGCTTCAATGGTCTCCACAACGCCTGTGTTGTCAAACACTTTGTTGTTGGCCATCAGCAGGTTAACCCTGGCTTTTTCCTCCTGTTTAGCTGCTGTTTTATAGTCCAGGTATTTGGCCTCCGGCACGTTGTAGTATACCCACATCTTGCTGTTATCAGAAAGCTCGGTCAGTAGGTCGCCTTCGTCCACGAGGCTGCCCTGGCGCACATGGAAGCGGTCTATGATGCCATCAAACGGCGCTCTGATCTCTGTGAACTGCAAATGAACCTGTGCCAGCGCGAGCTCCGCCTTTGCCTTGTCCAGGTTAGCTTTTGCCATGGCCAGTTCGTTTGGCGATACTACGTTGCTGTCGGCGAGTTTCTTTGTGTTGAGGTATTCTATTTGGGCGGCACTAGCTTCTGCCTGAGCCTTTTGTAGCTCTGCCTCATATAGCTTAGGCATTATTTTAAACAACAGCTGGCCTTCTTTAACAGACTGACCTTCGTCTACAAAGATTTTTTGCAGATAGCCTCGTTCCATTGCCCTTAGTTCGATGTGGCGTATAGACTGGATCTGGGAAACATAATCCTCGGTGAGGGTTGTATCCATTACCACAGGGCTGGTAACAAGAAACTTAGTTTCAGCCTCTTCTTTTTCTTCTCCTTTGGATTGGGTACAGCTTGTCTGGCACACAATGGCGCACAAGCCAATGAGCATGAGAATTCTCTTCATGGAAACTTAGTATTAAAACGATAAGAGTTAATTGATGAATATGTTGAGAAGTGTGTATAGCAACATACACAAGCGAAACCCTTGGCGCGAATGGCTTACGGGTTAGTCGCAGTAAATCCTGGAAATAGGAAAGCCAGGATATCAGGAGATACCTGGCAAAAGAAAGTTAGACCCTAAATACCTGTAGGGTAATGTGCCATCTGTAGGCAGAGAAAAGGGATAAGTGCTTCGAGAAGTTGAAGCATTTGTTGAGGTAGCGGAACAAATAACCGCATATGAAGGCATAAACGATAGCAGCCACATACCTGGCGCTATCCAAAAAGGCTTTTAGCGAAAGCGATTCGTCCTCCTCGATCTCAAACTCGGCTGTAAGGAGCTTTCGGTGGTTTTTCTGGGCAGTGCCCGAAGAAGAGGAGGTGCTGAAATACGAGGCCTGTTCGGTAGGTGTGGCACAAAAAGTGGCCGTTTCCTCCTCAATTGATTTCTTGATGGAGGAATAAAAAGTGCTTTCTTTGGCTGTATGCGCTGATAATGAACCATATCCGCTCAACAAAAGAATGCACAGGGGTAGAAGATATCTCAAAAAGGCCTTTATCATCTGGCAGCAAAACTACATCATGAGAATACCAGAGGCAAGCAACCCATGTTAATTTATTTTTAAAAGCAAACAGTGCAACGGCTAATTGTATTGATTTCTGGTTTTTGTAAAGGGTTCATAGTTAGTGGATTAACCTAGTTTCGAATGTATGAGACTACTTAAAACAGTGCCAAATGCTGAGATTAACCATAGCTACAGATAAGTGGGCTATTACATTGCACAAGTATGATTTGGCCCATCGGCTATAGTTAAGGATTTTGTATCACTAAGTATATCAATCCATTGGCCAGTAAATCCCTGTTATTTATCGAATTGGCAAAACAAGATGCAAATTCAACGGTAAAAAATACTATGCGGTTTTAGATTAAGCTATCTGCTTTCCTAAACTTAGATTAACTTCCTCACAAGCCCACAGCAATTTTACTCCACCCAGTAATTCAGTTAGCCTAGTCATACTTTTAGCCAACCTGGTTGCTCTGATAATATATACTTCTCGCTATAGTACCATACTTTAAATCCGTTAATCACCCTTTCTGAAAAGTAGTGTGGTATGGCATTTTTAGACTTTAATAAATCTGTATGGCCATGACTGTTACGCTCTATAAAATTTATTCGCAAAGCCTGCGGGCAGCGCAGCTTCAACTGCCTTGCAAACCTCTAACGTTTGGTAAACATATTTTAAGTCAAACCAAACGGAGCTTCTCTTACAAACGGTGGTTTTACCTGGCGTACTTGCTTTCTATATGTAGCCTGCTAAGTATAGCATTCCCAGGTAAGGCCGTAACAAGAGATGTAGTTACAGGGGTTAGTAGCGCGAACCTCAGCCAAACCACTGCAGAAGGCTTTGATAACACAGTGATGGCTATGGCGGTGCAGGAAGACGGGAAAATTATTGTTGGAGGTAATTTTACGTCTTACAATAGTATACCAGTAGGTAAAATTGCCCGCCTAAACCCGGATGGCACCTTGGATGCATCATTTAATAGAGGCATGGGCTTTAGTGGCACGGTAAGCACGCTGGCTATACAACAAGACGGTAAAATTCTGGTTGGCGGAAGCTTCTTTACTTTTAACGGTACCTCTCAGCGCCACATTGCACGCCTTAACCCGGATGGCTCACTTGATGAGTCTTTTAACTCAGGCGCAGGATTTAACAGAGATGTCAAAGCCATTACACTGCAAGCAGACGGAAAAGTGCTTGTAGGGGGAGGGTTTTCGGCATATAATGGCGTTTCGCGGCGCCACATAACCCGCCTTCATCAAAACGGCACCCTGGATACCCTTTTCGATGCTGGTGCAAATATAATAGGGATAGTGAAAGCTATTGCATGGCAGCAAGATGGAACCATACTTTTGGGAGGGAGTTTTAGGCAAAATACAACTTCCATACCCAAGGGTATAGCAAGGCTTACTACGGATGGTGCCTTAGATACTACATTTAACATAGGAGTTGGCTTTAGAGGAAATGTAAATACGTTAATCAAGCTGCAGAATGGGCAAATATTGGCAGGTGGTACTTTTAGTGCTTATGATAATATTGCAAGAGGTAATATTGCTTTATTGGATGCTAACGGGTCGTTAGATACGGCTTTTGCTGCCGGGGCAGGGTTTAACAGAGACGTGAACAGTATGGCCCTGCAAAAAGATGGAAAGATCTTAATCTGCGGTAAGTTCACTTCCTATGAGGGTCTTTCCCAAAATGGTATTGCCAGGCTTAACCCGAATGGCACGCTTGATAATACTTTTCATACTTTATTCGACAATCCAACATTATCAATCAACTCAGTAATTCTCTTAGAAAGCGGCAAAATGTTGGTAGGCGGAGACTTTACCTCATACGATGAAATTGCCGTAGGGCGGCTTGTTCGCCTGACTAATCAAGGTTCGATTGACCTTTTTTTTAATTCTTGGGATGGACTAGATGGAAATGTTAACTCGGTTGTATTACAAAAGGATGGTAAGATATTAGTTAGTGGAGACTTTATTTTCTTCAACGGTGTTATGAGGAGAGGCATTATGCGGCTATATACAGACGGGTCATTGGATACTACTTTTAACCTTGCTGCTAGGTTTAATGGCAGTATAAAAAAGATAGACCTTCTGCCAAATGAAAAGGTATTGGTATGCGGGAGATTTTCAGCATATGGAGATAAGTTTGCAGGTGGGCTTGCGCTTCTGAATACAGATGGCACCCTGGATGCTTCCTTTAAGGCCGCAACATTTGCAATTAATGCTAATACAACTACTATACAACAAAACGGGAAGATAATAGTGGCCGGAGAATCGCTCGGAAAAAAACGCAGCGATACACTTTCTATTAAAGGAATTGCAAGGTTTGGTAATGATGGTGCCTATGACCCTGGTTTTCAACTATCGTTGTGGGGGCAGATAAATGCCCTTGCTATCCAGCCAGACGGAAAAGTTTTGGTAGGAGGTGACTATGGTTTTGAGCAAAACGGTAGCCGTCAAACAAATGCATTGCGTTTTCATACAGATGGCTTATTAGATAGCACATTTGATGTAAGCAATAAAGTGAGAGGTACGGTTACTTCAATTGCTTTGCAGCCGGATGGGAAAGTGTTAGTTGGAGGAAGATTTAATGTGATTGGCGATAATACCTCCATTGGAGTTGCACGCCTTACCTCAGATGGTTTGCTGGATACAACGTTTAAAACAAGTCCAATCCTGAACGGAACCGTAATTACCCTCGCTTTACAACCGGATGGGAAAATATTGATGGGTGGCAACTTTACGTCCATCGGAAATAAGCCTATTGGGAGGGTTGCCCGGTTGTTTTCAAACGGAGGCCTTGATACCACTTTTATTGCTGGAACTGGGTTTAACGGGCAAGTCAACTCTCTTGCCCTGCAGCCAAATGGTAAAGTGTTGGCAGGCGGAGAATTTTCAGAATTTAACGGGAAGGCACGGGGCAAGATAGCCCGGCTTAACGCAGACGGAACGCTGGATGCCAGCCTGGAACCAGGGACAGGCTTTGATGATGCGGTAGTGGCCCTGGCTATGCAACCAGATGGTAAGGTAGTGGCAGGAGGGGCTTTTACAAACCTTAACGCTGACCCGCAGGGAAGGATTGCCCGCTTAGATGCCAAAGGCTTGTTAGATACCGCCTTTCATACAGGCTCAGGGTTTAATGCACCAGTACAGTCATTAGTTACGCAAGCAGACGGGAAAGTGCTGGCCGGCGGGGACTTTACAAGCTATAATGGCAAGCAGCAAGGCAGAATTGCACGCCTTAACACCGACGGCTCAGTGGATAGCACTTTTGAGGCTGTAGCCGGTTTTGATAGAGCCGTTACCACACTTGCGTTGCAGCCGGATGGCAAGATACTGGCGGGCGGGAATTTTATCACCTACAACGGCGCGATACGCGGCAAAGCGGCAAGACTACATGCCGATGGTTCCCTTGACCTGACATTTAAACCTTGCACTGGGTTTAGTGGAGGCGACGTCAATGCTATTGTTTTACAGAGCGATGGCAAAATATTAATCGGGGGGAGCTATACTATCTTCGACGATGAGCCCGCCGGGAGGCTGCTTCGCGTCAACACAGACGGCTCGCTCGATACAACATTTCAGGCAGGAGCAGGGTTTAACGGAGACCTGGCGGCGCTTGCCCTACAGCCTGACGGAAAGATAGTGGCAGGAGGCAGTTTTACAGACTTGGACAGTGTGAGTGTAATGAGGCTTACCCGCCTAAACCCAGATGGCTCCATTGACTCGACTTTTAAAACAGGTCAAGGTTTTAACGGCAACGTATCAGCCTTAGCACTGCTGGCAAACGGAAAGATCCTGGCTGGCGGCGAGTTTACTTCCTTCGATGGCACTATGCGCAACGGCATGGCACTGCTTAACCCGGATGGCACCCTGGATCCTGCTTATGATCCGGGTACAGGGTTCGATGGCGGGGCAGTAAATGCAATGTTATGGCAAGGCGATAGCACGGTACTGGTAGGGGGAGAGTTTGTGGCTTACAATGGCTTCCCAAGTAAACGCTTCGCGAAAATTACAGTGCCTTATGGAGATGCGTTGCTGGCAGAAACAGTGATGCAGACATACTGTGGAGATTCATATAAAACATTTGCCGACCTCTACGCAGCAGACACCATGCTTCTTTGGTTTGATGTGCCCTCCGGAGGTACTCCTTTAGCTCACGAACAAGTACTCAAAACAGGTATCTACTACTGTGCACAGGCATCAGCAGGAATTACCAAGCGCACCCGCGTGCAGGTTGTTCTAAGCTCGCCGCCCACAGCAACGCTGGCCGGTAGCGTGAGCATATGCAGCGGGGATAGTAGTGACTTAAGTATAACTTTAACTGGCACAGCCCCTTGGCTTGTTAGTTATTCTAATGGCGACAGTATCTCAACAATTGAGATAGGGGCCAACGCAGTGCGCAATGGCGTTTATAGCTTTAATGTTAGCCCCAAGTCAAGCACAACGTACACGCTACTTTCGGTGTCAGATGCCATTTGCTCTAACAGTTCACTTCAAGGCAGTACAACGGCATTAGTGAGCATAGCTCCAGAATCCAATGTTTCATTGATTACCCCGGATGTTCCGGCTCAAATCAATAACCCTGTAACGCTTTCAGCTCAACTCGAAGGAGAAAATGTTCTAAACATAACTTGGGATTGGGGTGATGGTAGTGCGCCTACCGTAGTATCGCCTACTACTATAGCTTCGGAAATGCCATCGGGCTCCTTCACTGGAAGCCATACATATAAAAATGCCGGGGTGTATAGGGTCACACTCACTGCTGAAAGTGCGTGTTCAAAGAATAGTTCTTCTACTTCGGCATTTATAATGGTTTATGATCCTTATAAATTTTTAAGCTTAAGCCAAGGGCTGCTCTATGCTTACCCGACAGTTTTCTCTGAGAGCACATCTCTAGTTTTTTCGCTGTATGCTGGTGAAACTTACACGCTTGAGCTATACAACTTTAAGGGAGAGCTGGTAAAGGAACTCGCATCCGGAACAGCCAAAACGCCAGGGTTAAACGAGCTAGAGGTAAGAAGAGAGTATTTGGCAGATGGCTTGTACATCATGCAGTTAACAACAGATAAACGACAAGTAAGCTCTAAATTAATTCTGCAAAGGTAGCGAAAGTATGAATGGGGTTTTATGGTTGAAAACGTATGGACCACTACGCTTAATACGGGTGTTAAAGATATGACTCTTACACCGATTTGGGCGAAGTATAAGCGGGAAATAATGGTACAGTTAAAGTTAATTTACTCAATGTACAGGTACATGGCAGCACCAAGCATACTATTAATTGCCGCCGCTACTCTGATAGGTTGCGAGAGCAAAGCGACTACAAGTAAAAAACAGGACAAAAGCGCAAGCCAACTCGAAGCAGATAGGGGAGCGAAGCCTTGGGCACTAGACATAGAAGAAGCCACAGTAGATAATACCAATTACCGCATAACCAAATGGACCGGCAATACCATGCAGATGGCGCTTATGTCACTAAAGCCGGGTGAGGTAATAGACCTGGAAATCCATTCGGGCATTGACCAGTTTATACGAGTTGAGCAGGGTCAGGCACAGGTGATGATGGGAAAAACGGCAGATAAGCTAACGTTTAGCCAAAATGTATCCGATGATTGGGCCATATTTATACCTGCCGGGTATTACCACCAAATAGAGAACGTAGGTAAAGAGGATCTAAAAGTGTACACCATTTATGCACCAGCCGAACATCTGAAAGGAACTGTGAACAAAACGTATCATGACGCTCAAAAATATCATGACACGAAGCATAAGCATTAGCAACAGAAATTTGATTGGGTGATATATAGAAAGCCGTCTAAGCTAATAGTTGGGGCGGCCTTTTCCATTTCATAGCGGATTGGTAAGTATGCTAGGTAGGGCATTCCAGGTTTTACAATGAAAATATTTTCTGATAATGCTTACAGTTGCAGGCTGTAAAAACTATGTGTTAGGCGCGCTATTTAAATAGTTGAAACAGATGAAAATAATCTATAGAACCTTTCATGAAAAGTATTATTATAGATACAATCTATGAAGTGATAGATATTTATGAACGGCTTAAATTAGACTTTAGTTAGATTTAGTCTTATCTTCATCATATCAAGATATAGTTACTAACTAGAAGCTATTAAAAACTAATATTATTGTTGTAACCATGGAACACAAAAAAGACAGACATGTAGCCCCAAATACCCCTGTGTGGGACACCAATGAATCCAGAAGATGCCCTTTCCTGGGAGGTGCAATGAAATACACAGCTGGCAGTGGTCGTTCAAACCGCGATTGGTGGCCGAATATGCTGAATCTAAGAATTCTACATCAGCACTCTCCGTCATCTAACCCGATGGATGAGAACTTTAATTATGCCGAAGAGTTTAAGAGCCTCGATTTTAAGGCTATTAAGCAGGATTTATATGACCTGATGACTAACTCTCAGGACTGGTGGCCTGCCGATTATGGCCATTACGGACCGTTCTTTATACGTATGGCCTGGCATAGTGCCGGTACGTACCGTATTATGGATGGCCGTGGTGGTGCTAGCTCAGGCTCACAGCGTTTTGCCCCACTCAACAGCTGGCCCGACAACGCCAATTTGGATAAAGCACGCTTACTCCTGTGGCCTATTAAGCAGAAATACGGCAAAAAAATATCTTGGGCCGACCTAATGATCCTGGCAGGTAACTGCGCGCTTGAGTCTATGGGCCTGAAAACGTTTGGTTTCGGTGGTGGCCGCGAGGATGTTTGGGAGCCCGAAGAAGATATTTACTGGGGATCAGAAGGCGAGTGGCTAGGTAACAAAGAGCGCCATGCAGGTGGTGTGCTTGAAAGCCCGCTTGCTGCCTCGCATATGGGTTTAATTTATGTAAACCCGGAAGGCCCTAACGGTAACCCGGATCCTGTGGCAGCTGCCAAAGACATCCGCGAAACCTTTGGCCGCATGGCCATGAACGATTATGAAACGGTTGCGCTTATTGCTGGTGGACATACTTTCGGTAAGACGCACGGTGCCGCTGACCCACGCGATTACGTGGATGTTGAGCCAGCAGGTGCAGGCATAGCAGAAATGGGCTTAGGCTGGCGAAATAGTTTCGGTAAAGGTCACTCAGAGCATACCATCACCAGTGGCTTGGAAGGAGCCTGGACAACCACACCAATACAGTGGAGCAATAACTTCTTTGAGAACCTGTTCGGCTTTGAATGGGAGCTTACTAAGAGCCCGGCAGGTGCACACCAGTGGAAACCAAAAGGCGAAGCCGGTGCAGGAACTGTACCAGATGCCCATGACCCTGAGAAGAAGCATGCACCTTTCATGTTGACCACCGACCTTGCCCTAAGGATGGACCCTGAATATGAAAAAGTATCGAGACGCTTTCTGGAAAACCCGGAAGAGTTTGCCGATGCTTTTGCACGTGCCTGGTATAAACTTACGCACCGCGATATGGGGCCAATTGCGCGTTACTTAGGCCCTGAAGTTCCGAGCGAAGAACTTGTGTGGCAAGACCCGGTTCCGGCAGTTACATATAAGTTAGTTGATGCAAACGATATTCAGGAGCTGAAAAGTAAAATTCTTGCCTCAGGGCTTTCTGTATCCCAGTTGGTAACTACTGCATGGGCTTCTGCCTCTACGTTCCGTAACTCTGATAAAAGGGGAGGCGCAAATGGTGCACGAATTCGCTTGGAGCCTCAAAGAAGCTGGGAAGTTAATAATCCACAGGAGTTGGAAAGCATATTAAGCACTTATGAGCAGATTCAGAAGGAGTTTAACGAGGCCCAGCAGGATGGTAAGCAGGTTTCGATGGCTGACCTGATTGTCTTAGGCGGATGTGCCGGTGTTGAGAAAGCAGCTAAGGATGCTGGATATGAGATTTCGGTGCCATTTACGCCTGGCCGCACGGATGCTTCGCAAGAGCAAACCGACTATGAAGCCTTTAGTATACTTGAGCCAAACGCAGATGGCTTCCGCAATTACTTCGGCAACCACGACCATATCTCCTCATCTGCTGAAGAAATGCTGATTGACAGGGCTCAGCTTCTGTCGCTGACTGCACCTGAGCTAACCGTGTTAATAGGCGGTATGCGTGCACTAAACACCAATTACAACCACTCTAATCTTGGTATATTTACAGATCAGCCAGAAAAACTGACAAATGATTTCTTCGTGAACCTGCTAGATATGAACACAACCTGGCGGGCTACCTCGGAGGCTGATACAGAGTTTGAGGGCCGCGACCGCAGAAGCGGTGAAGTAAAATGGACTGGATCGCGCGTTGACCTTATCTTTGGCTCTAACTCAGAGCTGCGCGCTATTGCAGAGCATTATGCTTGCTCAGACTCTAACGAAAAATTTGTGAAGGACTTTGTGAAGGCCTGGGATAAAGTAATGAACCTAGACCGCTTTGACTTAAAGTAATTCCATCATGCATTAGCGGCTTTTTAAAATGAGCTCAACCAATAAAGGCACCTGCTACCAGGTGCCTTTATTATTTAATGTCAGTTTTATAAGTTTATACTTTATCTAGACTAATGTTAGCGATGCATATGGCTACTCGGCAGTTAACGTAACGGCCTTTTAAAATCCCAGTATACCTCCAACGTAGTAGGTCCGCTTAAGTATGCCGGTATAGGCGTATACACAACCAGTCCATCATTTAAGACGCGCCCAACCTCAGCAATCTTAGCAATGCGCATGGCTTGCCACAGTAACCTGTCGTTTATCTCCTGAGCTACAGGCCGCTTGTTTAAAACATAAGGGCTATTCTCACCAAACTTAAAGATTGTTGTGTGCATCCTTATTATTAGCTTATAATCAATTAATTGCATGCTTTAATTATTGTATAAGATATGAATTAATTACTGTATTAAGCAAATCAGACAACCATAAAATTTAGAACGTATGGAAGCTATAAACTGCAATACTTATAGAGAAAACGGTAGGCTTACTCTTATCCGATTAAGTTTCTCGTCCCTTTAAATATAACAAGCTATACTTGGCCATATCCGTTGTGCATCTGCAAGCTATATACTCAAACTCTTGTAGGGCTAACTATTGCATGGTTAAATGGAGAAAATACTTTGTTAAGGGCTACTCTAATTTTATACCTACCGCTTTGCTATCAAAAACAAGAATTAACCTAATAATCGGTTGAATTTTTTTGTTGTGGAGGGATGCATAATCATACTTAGCGCAACAGGAATCAATTACATAGCGCGCAAGTATATGACATCAGCATTAACCTGAACCAAACACGTGATGCCATCGGGACGCTACACCAGATACCGGAGCCTAGTGCTGTGCTTGGCGATTGGCAACCTGTTTTGCAGCAGCAGGACTTGGGAAGCGCCGATCTTACCATGAAATGGCCGGTGTTCACAGAATGCAAACTGAATCTGGTTGTTACGGCTGCCCGCCTGAAGTATAGCGCCAGCCAAACCCAGACAGAATCCACCCGCGAGGAACTGCTTGCCAGCCTGACTGAAGCCTATTTCAGGGTGCGGATGGCCTCAGAAGCGCTTGACTTGCGCCAGCGGGTAAAAAACTCTGTAAAGGTGCATGCCAATAATGCGGAGAAGTTATTTAAAAATAGGATGACTCCGAAGGTGGAGCTTCTCTTTCTGTCTGTGGTTTTTCTGACTGGGCTCTTCCGTTACCGCGAGGGTGCTAGTATGGGCCTTTTCTTTATAACGCTGCCGATGCTGAGTGACTTGTCCTATCCGATAGAGGGATTTCCGCCATTCTTTCAAAAGCTATCCTGGGTTTTTCCTTCAACCTGGGGGGTGCGCGGATTTGTGAAGCTGACACAGATGGGCGTACCGCTTCAGGATGTAGCAGGTTCTTTGCCGCAAGCGCTGGTTTACTATATACTTGCTTCTGTGGTTCTAAAAGGGCTGGTGCGCAGCGCCTGGTATACATCTTAAAGTATACTTCATTTTAGATTACCGCTGAACAAAGATTCTACGAGGCTGTTTAAGCAAAACTATACTTTTAACAACAAGCACGGGCCAATGAATGGTTATAAATCCTTGCAAACCGAGATGAAATTAAATAAGCACAAAACATGGAATTATTAGATAAGTTGAGATGGCGCTACGCAGCCAAAGCCATGAATGGCGAGAAAGTGCCTCAGGAAAAGATTGATAATATCATTGAGGCAGTATCTCTTGCGCCTACTTCAAGTGGCTTACAACCCTTCGAGATTATCGTTATCACAAGCCAGGAGGTAAAAGAGAAGATCAAACCCATCGCCTGGAATCAGTCAGTAATAACTGATTGCTCCCATTTATTTGTGTTCGCAGCCTGGGACACCTACACCGCGGAACGCATTAATAAGATGTTTGACTTAACAAACGAAGTACGCGGGTTTACCAACGAGGGCTGGGAAAACTACCGCCAGATGCTACTAAATAGCTACCCGCAACGTGATGCTGACCTAAACTTCCATCATGCTGCTAAGCAGGCATACATTGCCTTTTCGCAGGCTATAGCCGCCGCCGCCTTCGAAGGGCTTGACAGTACACCGATAGAGGGTTTTGACCCTGATGCGTTAGATGAAATTTTAGGCCTTAGAGAAAAGGGGCTAAGGAGCTGCGTTATACTACCAATAGGGTATAGAAACAGCGAAAACGACTGGTTAGTTAACCTGACCAAGGTCCGAAAAAGTAAAGAAGATTTAGTGACTTTTGTGGAGTAACAATAAAGCAAGTGCAAGGGGTTGAAGCTAAAATTTTAACCCTTTGCATTTAGGTTATCATCCATAGTTATACTTAGCAATAAGTGAAATACGAGATCAGGGTGATAGGAAGTAGCCTTTGCAAGCCACAGTAAACACTTTTAAGAAAAATTATTAGCAAATAGGCATTAAAATAAGAACATTATGAAAGATACAGCTTATCCCAGGTCATTCTCTCACATCGGCATTACTGTTCCTGATATACATAAAGCGGTAGAATTCTATCAGGAGGTAATGGGCTGGTATGTGATCATGACTCCATCCACCGTCAAAAAAGAACGCGAGACTGCCATAGGGCAAATGTGTATCGATGTTTTCGGGGAAGACTGGACCGAATTTGAAATTGCGCATTTATCTACCTCAGATGGCATAGGAGTCGAACTGTTTTCGTTCCCAGGCGGCGTGAAAGAAGCTCCTGCATTTAACCCTTTTAATACCGGCCTATTCCATTTCTGTGTACAAGACTCTGACATTGAGGCGCTTACAAACAAGATTGTCGAATACGGTGGCAAGCAGCGCATGCCTATCCGCGAGTACTACCCTAATGAGAAGCCATTTAAGATGGTATATGTAGAGGACCCGTTTGGCATTGTATTCGAGATTTATACCCATAGTTATGAGCTAACCTATTCTTCGGGAGCTTATCAAAGTTAATTAACTACTTACAAGGTGCAGCTATTTAACCTGCTGCACCTTGTAGGCCTTTGTTCTATTCAGGAACTGCCCAAAATATTGGGAGAAGTTTACTCGTCAGTATCGGGGTGAGGCTGAAGGTTAAAGTATAGCATTTACTTAGCTAGAATGAGTCTTCCGTCTACGCCGTTTCTAACGCTACTGCGCCAGCCTTGATAAATACGGGTTCTTCTTCCAGTTCCATACCTTCCAGCATATGTGCCAGAATAGGTAAGCATTTTTCGCGGCAGGCAGGGTAAAACTTACCGTGTTTCCAGGTAGCAGTTTTCGGCGACAGACCCCACCAGAATTCTGCCATAGCCAGCGGTTTCATGTGTTGCTGAAAAGCGTACTGCAAAAGTTTTGGAGCTGCACACTCGCCCGCACCCGCAGGAGGGTTGCTGTTTGAAGTATCTTGGAAAATGGCGCGTAAGCTTTTTTCGGTGCCTTCTCGGTTCAAAAAACGGAACTGATCAAAAAGTTTTTCCTGGAGAGCTATAGAGTTAGACTTGCGTAGCTTCAATAGCAATTCAACTTGAGTAAGGCTATCCGTTGTATTTGTTTCTTTCAGCAGGCTGATTTCCTGGTTAAGCCGGGTTAGTTCGGCCATGCCGATATTCAGGAAGCTGCCTTCTGTTAGGCTGTCGAATACTGGTGGTACAAACCTGGCATGATGGAAGCCACCAGCCAGCTTCCCTGAAAAGGCAGCGAGGTAACCTATGTTGTTTTGCGCTGTCCGCACTACCAATACCCCAAACATCTTCCCGATAACTGCACCTGTTTGCTGTTTACTCAAGCCAAAGTTATGTTCCCAGTCCGATTGTGTGGCTAAGTATGACTGAAGCTCTGCAGCTGCCAGTAAACTAAGCGGGTGTGGTTCGTAACTAAAGGGGTAGGTAAATTTTGGGGGCAATGGAGTTCCAGCGATAGGTGCGGAAAATGGTATGAAAAACTTGTTTTCAGGGACTGTGGATACTCTCAATGTAATTTGGGTAAGCGTAGTAAGTTAAACTTCTGGTGCTGAAAGTAAAATAAAATTGCGGGGAGAAACAAAAAAGCCGCTCCAGTTATACCTGAAGCGGCTTTTCGAGTAGCCCGTAGGGGAATCGAACCCCTGTTACCAGAATGAAAATCTGGCGTCCTAACCCCTAGACGAACGGGCCGTTCTGTCTAATTGTGGTGCAAATATACGGCTCTTTTAATTCATGCAAAACAATCGCATGAAAAAAATTTGAGTTTTTACGTAAACCATTATGAACCAGCAACAAAAAATTTATTGGTTTTACACTATGCTAAATCGTAACTTCGCAACATTAACAAACTCTCAATAACTAGATACCATGTCTAAAATTAAAGTTGCAATTAACGGCTTCGGCCGAATCGGCAGACTTACTTTTAAGGCCCTGCTTTCCAAAGATAACGTAGAGGTGGTTGCTATCAACGACCTGACAGATACTAAAACACTGGCGCACCTGCTGAAGTATGATTCTGTACACGGAAGATTCAACGGTACAGTAGAGGCTTCTGAAAAGGGAATCACTGTTAACGGCAAAGAAATTCAGATCACTGCAGAGCGCGAGCCAAAGAACCTTCCTTGGGGCGAGCTTGGCATTGATGTAGTGCTGGAGTCTACTGGACGTTTCGTGGATGAAAAAGGAGCTGGTGGCCACCTGGAGGCCGGTGCCAAAAAAGTGGTTATTTCTGCGCCTGCTAAAGGCAACATCAAAACGGTAGTACTTGGTGTAAACGAGGAGATTTTATCAGGCGATGAGCAAATCGTTTCTAACGCTTCTTGTACTACAAACTGCCTTGCGCCAATGGCAAAGGTACTGGATGATACTTTCGGAATTGAGAAAGGATACATCACTACAGTTCACGCTTACACAGCAGACCAGAACCTGCAGGATGCACCGCACAGCGACCTGAGAAGAGCGCGTGCAGCTGCTTACTCTATCATCCCAACGTCTACAGGTGCTGCTAAGGCAGTAGGCTTGGTATTGCCACACTTACAGGGCAAACTTGATGGTGTGGCAATGCGTGTTCCTATTCCGGATGGCTCCCTGACAGACCTAACGGTGGTACTTAAGAAGCCAGCCACGAAAGAGGAAATCAATGCTGCGATGAAGAAAGCAGCAGAAGGCGATATGAAAGGCGTACTGGAGTATACCGAAGACCCAATCGTTTCCATTGACATCGTTGGCAACCCGCACTCATGCATCTTTGATGCAGAGCTGACTTCGGCTAACGAAACACTTGTAAAAGTTGTAGGCTGGTACGATAACGAAACCGGATACTCTAACAGAGCTGCTGACCTGATCACTAAGATTGGCTAAGCACTTAAAGCTTAAGATTTTTTGCCAAAAGCCTACCCTGTTGCAGGGTAGGCTTTTGCTTTTTAATCCGGTAAACATACCGCGCGGCAATAGAGTATAAAGTGACATAAGTCATCGTTTATATTAAGCGCATACTATACTTTTATACTTGGAAGCCAATTAGTTCATCCACAAAACCGCACACACTATGAGAAGGATTCTAGTTCCAACAGATTTTTCGGAGGAGGCACGAAACGCCTATGAGGTTGCCCTGGCGATAGCCCGGCGCACCGGCGCCGCCATAAAGCTTTTGCACGTCGTGGAGGGGCAGTACTATACGCCGAACTTCAGCGCCACCGGCGACACCATGGTCGGGAACGATAGCATGGAGCAAGTGTTTATGATGCAGTTGCTAAAAGTTACCAAAGGAAGAATGCAGGAACTGTTGAAAGCGATACCGCACCAAGGCGTTGACGTGGTGGAGGAAGTGGATGTAGATAAACCGATAAGTAAGATAAAGCGCACCATCGAAGAGGACCAGGTAGACTTAGTAGTGATGGGTTCGAAGGGCTCCAGCGGGTTGGATGAGTTTTTAATCGGGTCTAACACCGAGAAAGTTGTCCGGACGGCAACCTGCCCTGTACTCACGGTGAAGCAGCGCATAAAAGACTTTAATGTGCGGGAGATTGTGCTGGCCTCAGATTTTAAACGGGAGGTGCGTTATGCCATGGATCGCTTCAAGACTTTTCAGCAACTGTTTGGCGCGCGCATGCACCTGGTATACATTAACACGCCAGGTGCGTTCGAGTCTAGCGGAAACCTACGGCAAAAGCTGGAGGACGCCGCTGAGAAGTATGGCCTTAAGAACTATACGATTAACGTGTACAATGATGTGATGGAAGAAGACGGCATCCTGCACTTTGCCAACGATATTAAGGCCGATCTGATCATGATGGCTACGCATGGGCGCACCGGGCTGTCGCATTTGCTGAGCGGAAGCATCGCTGAGGACCTGGTGAACCATACCCCGATCCCGGTACTTACCTTCCATCTGAAATAGCCTAAAGCCAAAACTTATACTTTAGCCTGATGCCTCTCCAGCGTCAGGCTTTTTTATATCCGCGGTAAAAGCGGTAATTTTACTGCAAACAAACGCCTCCTATGAGCAAACGCCTGCATATACGCTTCATCATTAACCCAACCTCTGGGCCTAAAAGCCGTGTGAATGTGGCTGCCCGTATAGAGCAACACCTTGATCACCGAAAGTATAAGTATGAAATAGTGTATACTGAGCGCGCGGGCCATGCCCCGGAGCTAGCGCAAGAGGCAGCAGAAAGCGGGTGTGAGGTTGTAGTGGCCGTAGGTGGCGATGGAACAGTAAACGAGGTGGCCCGAGGCTTGCTGCACTCAGAAACAGCCTTAGCCATACTTCCGAAGGGCTCTGGAAACGGACTGGCACGTCACCTGAAACTGCCTTTGGGGCTTGAGGCTGCCATACGCGTGCTAAACCAAGGCCATATAACCACTATTGATACCGGCAACATCAACGGCCATCCTTTTTTTACCACTGCTGGCATTGGCTTTGATGCCTACATCAGCTCTGTATTTGCAGGCAATACCAAACGCGGCCTGCAAACCTATGTGGAACTGGTGATGAAGGAAGTGCGCAATTACAAGCACTTGCCCGTAAAAGCAAGTATAAATGGCAATACCATGGATACAGATTGCTTTGTGATGGCTTTTGCCAATGCAGCTCAGTACGGCAATAATGCGTATATCGCCCCCATGGCTGATATTCAGGATGGTTTGCTGGATGTATGCCTAGTTCGGAAAATTGATCTGGTGAAAGCGCTGCACCTGAGCTACTGCATGCTTACCAAGCAACTTGCCAACGCCGATAGCGCCGAGTACTTTAAAACAGATCATATATCCGTACAAACCGAGGAAGCGATGATGTACCATGCCGACGGTGAGTTTTTAGGAGAGTCGAAGGCGTTTGAGGTGAAAATGCTGCCACTCTCGCTGAAGGTTTTAGTACCTTAGGCTGGGGAGTTGAAAATTAAAAATCACGAATGGGCTTAAAGGCTCGTTCAGTTTGACATTATTGAACATACTAAGATGCGCGATAAGAATAAAAAAGGACGACAAGGCGTAGTATACTCTACGAACCAGGATTTTAGTTACGACTACGAAAACGAGTCGGCAGAGGAGACACTCCCGCCACAACAGCAAAACCTAAAGGTAATGCTCGACAAAAAATCCAGAGGGGGCAAGCAGGTAACGCTAGTGGCTGGCTTTGTTGGCACCGATGACGACCTGAAAGAACTGGGCAAGTTGCTGAAGAGCAAGTGCGGTGTGGGCGGCTCAGCCAAAGACAGAGAGATCCTGATCCAGGGTGATTTCCGTGACAAAGTACTACAGGTGCTAACGGCGGCTGGCTACAAAGCCAAGAAAGCCGGGGGATAAGAGTTTGGGAGGTTTGGAGTTTGAGAGGTAGAGAGTTCAGGAGGTAAAGTTTATACTTTGCCGTTTATACCTTTGAGGTATTTTGTTGGGCCTTGAAGGACGTAAAAGTTAGCCGTTTTCTGCACGAAAATCTTGCCCGCCAGGGCAGGGGCTTTGGGCGGGGCAGGCTTATACACCTCGTACGCGTGTTTATGGCCGGAAACTTTTAAGTAACCTGCTTCCTCTATTTTTTGCCTCAGCTGCTCTGGTTTATACTTCTGTACCGGTACCCGAAGCTCCGTGCGGCGGTACCATAGAAGTATAGTAACACTGAAAAGCAGGGAGAAAACAGCCGCGTTGAGCGCAATTTCCTGCAAAACCGTTCCTGCAGCCCCGGCAAACTTACCGCTCAGGCCATACCACAGGGCCGTAAGCAGGCTATACATCACAAAAAAGTATAGGTTCAGCTTTACAAACCGAAGCAACGTATAATTCTTCATCCTTAAATAATCTCCGGCTTAGTCCCGGCCTAAAATGCGCTCCAGGTCTTCCGGCGTGTCGATGCCGATGGTTTCGTGGTGGGTGATGGCCGTGGTAATGCGAAAGCCATTCTCCAGCCAGCGCAACTGCTCCAACGATTCGGCCAGTTCTAAGGCAGAAGGCGGCAACTGCGTGATCTGCTCCAGAATATCTGCCCGGTAGCCGTAAATACCGATGTGCTTGTAATAGGTATGCTGCTTGTGCCAGATATCCTCGGGCACGTTGCGGCAATACGGTATAGGCTGGCGGCTAAAGTATAAAGCCTCCTTCGCCTGGCTGATCACTACTTTGGGGGAGTTGATGTTGAAGAGCTCTTCCGGCGATTCTATCTTTTTAACTAGCGTGGCTAGCTGGGTTTGCGGGCGTTCGAAGCAGCTGGCAACCAAGTCGATCTGCTCAGGGTGAATGAACGGCTCGTCGCCCTGTATGTTAATGATGTACTCAAACGGCTCGTTATTCAGCTTGTAGGCCTCGAAACAGCGATCGGTGCCGCTTTGGTGCTCGCTGCTCGTCATCACGGCTTTGCCGCCAAAAGCCTGCACATGCTGCAAAATCCGCTCATCGTCCGTGGCCACTACCACATCCGTTAAACCAGACTGCTTCGCCTGCTCATACACGCGCTGAATCATACTTTTGCCGTTGATATCGGTGAGCGGTTTGCCCGGGAAACGGGTGCTAGCGTAGCGTGCCGGAATAATGCCGAGTACTTTCATAGGTATCAGGGGTTAGGATGATAGCCAAATATACGCAAGCTTTGCCGTTTATCCAGAGCCAAACCCTGCAAGCAGCACGGTTTTTACAGGGTTTATACTTTATGGGTTATTTATCGGTTGGCGTACGCTCTATAAACAAAAGCAGCGCATAAAGTAAGGAAAGGCTAAGGATGTGCAATCTCTTCATAACAGGTTCAGGTAGTTATACTTTAAAGATGCCTGAACCTGCCGAATGGTTGCAAACTTAAATGGCCTCTACCTTAATTACGTGTATGGCCGGCATTACACGCGGTTCGGGCAGCATGCCGCAGCGCCTGTCAATGGGCTCGGGCAGGGCTTCGTACTCCAGCTGTATCTCACTTGTCTCACTGGCTTTGAAAGCGGCCGGTATGGCATCTTCGTTCTCGGGCAGGTAGCGTTTCCCTTCAATCTCAACTTCAAAGCCGCAGCCGTCGGCAGCAATCTCGCCAGACCAGTGTAGGGTTGCTTTCGTTTTCATATTTTCATTGGCTTCGTTTTCCGGGCGTGTTGTGCTTTGGCAAGCCGTGAAGCTTAGCATGGCAAGAGCCAGCATTGTTTTTAGTGGTTTCATGTATGGTTTGCGTAAGACTTTTCAGTTAGAATGGCATGGCAACCTTATATTACCTGCTACACTTTCTTCACCCGAAGGGCAAAGGTGCTTTGGTCAATTACCTGTACGCTCTCGCCTTGCTCAATAAAGCCGTCACGGGCCTGGGCATCGTACAAAATATCGTCAATCATCACGCGGCCAGACGGCGCCATGCGGGTATGTGCCACACCCGTTTTACCTACCAAATGCTCGGCAGTATTAGCGGATCGGTACCCTTCGCGGCTATGGAAGGTATTTTTTAGAACCAGATGCTGCATAGAGCGGCTGTTGAGCAGGCGGTGCCAGGTTAGTGCAATCACAATGGCTGCCCCAATCATACCGGTTATCACCGAAGCTAGGCTCTTCATCAGGTTTTCAGAAGGCACAAAGGTGAAGTCGAAGAATTGATTGTTTATCATGACCAGCACCAGCGAAAGCACAGTTAAGATAATGCCACTGATTCCTGTAATGCCAAAGCCCGGCACCACAAAGAGTTCGAGCATGATCAGCACGATGCCGACCACGAACATCAGAATTTCCCAGTTCTCCGCCAGCCCATTCAGGTAGTATGGCACCAAGTACAGCACCGCCGCCGTAATAGCCGCCATCAATGGAAAGCCGATGCCCGGTGTTTGCAGCTCGAAGTATAAACCACCGATGATTATCAGCAAAAGTATACCGCTGATGAACGGGTTCAGGAAAAAGGAAATAATGCTATCGGCAGCGCTCAGTTCATAGTTTATAAGTTCGGCATCTTGCAGGTTCAATTTTTTTAAGACACCGCCTACGTTAGTGGTCACACCCTCGCAAAAACCAAATTTGATGGCCTCAGTGGTTGTCAGGGTAAGAACCTGTCCGGCAGAGAGCGTACTGTCTACGCTGGCCTCTACCATGGCCTCGGCCAGGCGTGGGTCCCTGCCGTTAGCCTCTGCCGTGGAGCGCATAATAGAGCGCATATAGCTTTGGTACTTGCCTGGGGCCGCCTCGCCGTTTGCGCCTACCACTGTGGCAGCGCCAATATTTGCACCTGGGGCCATGTAAATACTATCGCAGGCCAGCGAGATAAGGGCGCCTGCAGAAGCCGCGTTTTTATTGATGAACACATAGACAGGTTTCGGGTATTCGAGTATTCGCTTCCGGATCTCGTCGGCATCGTTCAGGGCACCGCCAAAGGTGTCCAGCACCAGCAATATATGGTCAGCGCCAGCTTCCGTAGCTTCCTCTAGGGCTAGTTCGGTATAGCGGTTGGTGCGCGGGTCAATCTCGGAGGTCACCTCCATCACAAAAACTTTTGGCTTAGCTTGTTGGCCTAAACTTAGCAAAGGCAACAGGAGCAGGTACGATAGCAGATAGAAGGGCAATAGTTGGCGGCGCTTTGGATAGGTTTTCATAAATTTGCGTAATGGTTTACAACCAAATCAGGAGATAATATAGCAAAATCCCATAGTATATCATACCTCCCATACTTACATACGATTTTAAAGCGCCCGTGTGGCGAATGCGCCTGGATAGCATTACAGGCTGCCTAGCCATAGAAATCCGGGATGCGGATGTTTTGCTGACCAGTTTCTATACTTTAGATACGGCTAGCCATACTTTGAAACAACTGCAGCTACCGCAGGCGAAGGCCTGGTGGCAGGGGCTAGAGGACGCAACTCACGGCTTTTTATACTTGCACGGCTATGGTAACAGACAACTGGGCCAACATAAAGGTATCATCGCCATTAGTCAGGTTACTGGCAAGCAAGTATGGGAAACAAAAGAATTGGCTTTTTATGGCGTTGACTCCCCTGGTTTACTTGCCTACAACCCTGAACAACCTGAAGCAGCATTACAGGTGTTGCACCCTACTACCGGTAAGGCAACCGGAATAACACGTACGCAGCAAGAGGCTGCAGCAGAAGTAGCGAAGTACAACCAAATACGCTATCAAAATTGCATATACCCTACGCTGTACCTCGAAGGAGAGGATCACTTTAACACAGTGCAGTTTTTTTTGAAACAGGAATTCGAAATAGAGGTTGTAAAGGCCATAGACTATGCCGAAACCGATAGCTGCCTGCTTGTGAGTTTTTATACGCTGGAGCCCGATGGAAAATTGCAAAACGAGCTTGCGGTCTTTAACCTTAAAGGCGATCTGCAGTTGAAAGTAACCCTCGGCACCGCTTTAACTGGAATAGGTTCAGATACTTTTTTTATCTTTAAGCATAATTTATATTTCATTCAGAATAAAGACATTCTACAGGTTTTCCGACTTTTAGTATAGCCCCTTATGATACGATCTTTTTTTCTTACCCTTATAGCAGTGCCTGTATTATCCTTTTCGGCTCAAGCATTTAACTTAACCGCCCCCCGCGACTCTGTGGGTACGGAGCGTAAGGCCGGCAAGCTGTTTGTGCGCCATAAAGTAGAACCAAAGGAGACTTTGTATGCGCTCTCCAGAAAGTATAGTGTGCCGGTTGCCCAGATTGTGGAGGCTAACCCTTCCGTTCAAACATCAATTAACATTGGCCAGATAGTACTGATTCCGAGAGGAGCTGCTCCAGCATCAACGTCAGCGGCCACAAAGTCAGCTCCTGCTGCCAGTAATCGAACTTATACTGTATCTCAGGTAGGGTATAAAATGCACACTGTGGAGCCGCAGCAAACGCTTTACGCTATCTCGCGCATGTATAATGTATCGGTAGATGATATTAAGGGATGGAACGGCCTGACAGATACTTCCATTGAAATAGGACAGAAGCTAATTGTGGGCAAAGGGGTAGCGCAAGCTACGCAAAAACCGGTGTATGTGCCGGAGCCAGACGATGAAATCGCTACAACACCAACCGCCTCTGTAAACGATGCTCCAACCAATGTCTCTTCGCCAGCGCCTGCCGCCGCAACGCCAGCTGCAAAGGCAACTGATCGGGTAGAAGAGGAGGAGACCACTGCCAAAGGGCTTAATAAGATGAGCGAGAGTGGCATGGCTGAAATGATTGATGCTAAATCGAACGATACGAACAAGTATCTGGCACTGCATAAATCGGCTCCGGTAGGCACCATCATGCAGGTGAAAAATATGATGAACGGCCAAGTGGTTTACGTGCGTGTAATAGGCAAACTGCCAGATACGGGTGCCAATGATAAAGTGGTAGTTCGTCTGTCTAAGAAAGCATATCAAAAGTTAGGTGCCGTAGATGAGCGCTTTAGAGTTGAGCTTTCTTACATGCCTTAATGGCAAAGTAAGACCATATAAAGTATGAAAGGCTGGCTCCGATAATTTGGGCCAGCCTTTTTTTGTAATCTGCCATTATGGTAAGCATTATACGCACCTATACGTAGGGGACAGGTGCTAAAAACAGCGAAGGCGGCACTCAATGGTATGGGTGCCGCCTTCGCTGTTCTATACTTTTATTGATTTCTTATTTTGGATCGTAGGCCCACTTCAGGTAGATAGCGCCCCAGGTAAATCCTCCGCCAAAAGCGGCAAGAATCAGGTTATCGCCTTTTTTCAGTTGGTTTTCATACTCCCAGAGGCAAAGCGGAATCGTGCCGCTGGTGGTATTGCCATACTTGTGGATGTTCAGCATCACCTTTTCGTTATCAAGACCCATGCGGTTAGCTGTAGCCTCAATAATGCGTTTATTCGCTTGGTGCGGTACAAGCCAAGCCACGTCCTCACCGGTCAGGTGGTTGCGCTCCATGATCTCAGCGGATACGTCTGCCATGCCTTTAACAGCAAACTTAAACACTTGCTGCCCTTCCTGGAAGGCATAGTGCTCGCGTGCCTGCACTGTTTCAATAGTAGCGGGTTTACGGCTACCACCTGCTTTCATATGCAGGAATGGCGCACCCGTTCCATCTGATTTCAGGATAGAGTCTTGGATGCCGAAGCCCTCTGTGTTTGGTTCCAGCATAACAGCGCCGCCGCCATCGCCAAAGATAATGCAGGTGGCACGGTCCGTGTAGTCCACGATAGAAGACATTTTATCGGCACCAACCACAACTACTTTTTTGTATTGCCCGGACTCGATGAACTTAGAGCCGGTAGCTAGGGCAAACAGGAAGCCAGAGCAGGCTGCCTGCAAATCGTAACCAAACGCGTTTACCGCGCCAACTTCTGCTGTGATCAGGTTTGCCGTTGCCGGAAATACCATGTCTGGCGTAGTTGTCGCGCAAATCAGCAAGTCGATTTCTTCCGGCTTGGTATTGGTTTTCTTTAGCAATTCCTTAACTGCTGGCACTGCAATATGAGATGTACCTTGGCCTTCGCCTTTCAGAATGCGCCTCTCTTTAATACCTGTTCGCGAGGTTATCCACTCGTCATTTGTCTCGACCATCGTCTCAAGCTCTTTGTTGGTGAGCACGTAGTCAGGTACATAACCACTCACGCCTGTAATGGCAGCAGTAATCTTACTCATTTGTTAAATCAGTTAAGGTGATAAAGATTAAGGCAGGCAATTTAATAAAAAAAACTTGGCATAACCTGTCAGTTTCTTCTAAAAAGAATCTTTTAACAGATTATGCCAAGTTTTATTAACGCTTTGGCTGGCAAAATGCCAGTTGCTACTCGCTGAAGTTCTTACGGAAACGCTCTGAAATTTTGGATGAGGCCATTTTCTGGGCCTGCAACACCATGTTACAAATAGCCCTAGGGCTAGATACACCGTGGCCAATAACTGCGTTGCCGTTAATTCCCAGAATCGGGCTGCCCCCTTCGGCTTCGTAGTTAAACTTGTCGAAGAATGGGTCATGCATGCCTTTATCGTTCAGGATGTCATACAGCGACTCAGCCATTTTCAGGATGATATTGCCGGTATAGCCATCACACACAATCACATCCGCCTTATCGTTAAAAAGATCACGACCTTCTATGTTACCGATAAAGTTAATGTTGGTATTGGCTTTCAGGCGCTGGTGAGCAGCCTGCGTCAGCATGGTACCTTTGCCTTCTTCCTCCCCAAGGTTCATGAGGCCCACTTTAGGGTTCTGAATATCCAATACATACTTGGCGTAAATAGCACCAAGCTCACCAAACTGCTCCAATACTTCCGGCTTACAGTCTGCGTTTGCACCAACATCCAGAATTACCCCCATGCCTCCGTTTAGCTTAGGCACAAGGCCCGCGATGGAAGGTCTGAGAATGCCTTCAACGGCCTTTACACTGAACATAGCACCTACCAGCATCGCACCGGTATTACCGGCACTACAGAAAGCATCCACTTTCTGCATTTTCAGTAACCCATAGCCGATAGCTATGCTGGAGTCAGGTTTTTGGGTCAGGGCTTTGGTAGGGTGTTCACCCATCTCAATTACCTGACTTGCATTCACAACGGTGATGTTGCTACCCGTGTAACCATATTCTTTGAGCAGATCGTTGACTACATCTTCCTTGCCAATCAGCACGATAGATGCACCAGCATCTAACTCCTGAGCGGCTTGGACAGCACCCTTAACAATAGCCTCAGGTGCAAAGTCACCGCCCATGGCGTCTAAAGCGATTCTCATTTACAGGGGGTGTTAAAATTATACAGAACTAAAACAAAAGCAGCTTAATGCTTACTGGGCGTTAGTTGTATAATTTTTGATAGCCAGCTTGCCTTTGTGGTACAGGTCACCTTCTACCACGTATGCGTGGTGGAACAGGTGTGGCGTGTCCGTAGTTGGGCAAATTGCAATGGCTTTTTCTGAGAGGCCTTGATGAGTTCTTCTCTTATCTCTTCTGGTCTTCGAAATCTTACGTTTAGGATGTGCCATTTTTAGTTGAAAATTTACTTACGTTTATACTTTATACTTCTAAAATTCTGTTAGTTAAGGTTTCGGAGGGCGTCCCAGCGTGGGTCCGTATCATCCTCGTCGTCCTCATCCTCGTCTTCGTCGGAGTCGTAGCGGGAGCTATAGATCAGGATATCCTGATCGTTGTCCTCTTCTTCATCCTCTTCCTCCACAAAACGGGGGTGCAGCTTCTTCATTGGCAGTGCCAGCCCGATGTAATCGTATAGGTGCTGCGCAATGTTAATGGCCTGCGTGTTTGGTGTAATTTGCCAAAGATCATCAGCCAGCTCCATGTTTTCGTCACCATACTTAATACGGAACGATGCCTGCTCATCCAGCGGATAATCAAATTCCTCCAGACTTCTGTCGCAGGTCAGGCGTACATGGCCTTTGATGTCGAAGTGGAACGTAAGCAGCGACTCTGTCTTATCCAGTTCCACTTGAGCGATCAAATTACCGCCAAGTATGATTTCCTTTCCGAATTCCTCAAAAAAGTCATCGTTTAGCACAAACTCATAAACATGTTTCTTGTTGCTGAGTTTGGCAATGCCGATTTCATAATCTCTTAGCTTCTTCACAACCGACTCTTTATAGCAAGATGCAAAATTAGAATATTATTCTGATAAATAAAACACCCTGCTTTATTTATACAATAGGTTTTGCCTCCATGTGGCGCTTCCTGATAATGTCGCAGGCAAGGAACAGTGCCTCCCGGAAAGAGGTTTCATTCGCAATGTGCTTAGTGGCAATATCATATGCAGTGCCATGGTCTGGCGAGGTGCGCACAATTGGCAAGCCCGCCGTGTAATTCACTCCGCTCTCAAAGGCCAGGGTTTTAAACGGAATCAGGCCTTGGTCGTGGTACATGGCTAAAACGGCGTCTACCTGACGGTATTGCTGCATCCCAAAAAAGCCATCCGCAGGGTAGGGGCCAAACACCAGGTGTCCGCGCTCCTTCATCTGCATAATAGCGGGGCGAATTATTTCCACTTCTTCCTTGCCCAGTAATCCTTGTTCTCCGGCGTGCGGGTTCAGGCCCATCACGGCTACACGAGGCTTCAGAATGCCAAAATCTGTACGCAATGACTCCAGCAAGATGGTAAGCTTCCGGATCAGCAGCTGCTCAGTAATTTTGCCCGGCACCTCTTGCAACGGCATGTGGCCGGTTACGGTAGCTACGCGCAAATCGCCGCTTACCAGCAGCATCAGGCTTTCTGGGGCATCAAAGTATGAAGTAAGGAACTCTGTGTGGCCCGGGAATTTAAAATCCTCCGCCTGTATGTTGTCCTTGTTGATAGGGGCCGTTACCAGCCCGTCCAGCAAACCGGCTTTCAGATCTCGCGAAGCAGCCAGTAGCGAATCCAGCGATGCCTTGCCTGACTCTGCCGTTGGTGTACCTGGGGCTATCTCCAACTCATGGTCCCAGCAGTTAATAAGGTTTACCTTGCGTGGCACAAGCGCCTGCACCGAGTCTACCTGCTGGTAGTTAAAGTGGTCTGCACTTAGCGCCTTCCGCACCTTGTTAAATAGGGCGGAGGTGCCGTAAATTACTGGGGTACAGTAATTCAGGATGCGGTTATCAGATAGCGTTTTCACGATTACCTCGGGCCCGATGCCGTTGGTATCGCCGATGCTGATGCCTAGTTTTATTTTATACTTGTTATCCATTTCTGATTATCGTGCCAATGCGCTAAGGTAATTGTAAACCAGGCGAACGCCTGTGCCAGTTGCCTGCTTTCCGCGGTAAGAGTCCTCGCCGTGCAGGTACGCCGTGCCAGCAATATCAAAATGCACCCACGGGTAGTTGGTGAACACTTCGAGGAACTTGCCTGCCGTAATGGCCCCTGCGTCTGCACCGCCCAGGTTCTTGATATCGGCTACGTCAGACTCCAGCTGCTTTTTATACTCATCCCACAACGGAAACTCTACCAGGCGTTCATGTACATTCTCACCTGCTTTTTTAAGGCCGTTTAAGATTTCCTCTCCTGCCGTGCCCATGGCCACAGCGGCCTCTTTGCCAATGGCGCGCATGGCTGAGCCCGTAAGCGTAGCAAAATCTAGCACCAACTCCGGGTTATACTTTTTGGCAAAGCTTAAAGCATCAGCAAGTATAAGTCGGCCTTCAGCATCGGTGTTAAGTACTTCTACCGTAGTGCCGTCAAACATGGTGATCACATCGCCGGGGGCAACAGCTTGCCCGCCCGGGCGGTTATCGGTGGCTGGCACCAGACCGATCACGTGGAGCGGCAATTTGTTTTTAGCCACAGCGTAAAGTATACCTGCCACAGCAGCGGCACCAGCCATGTCAGACTTCATGAAATCCATGGAATTTGGCGTTGGCTTCAGGCTAAGTCCGCCGGTATCGTATACCACGCCTTTGCCCACCAGCACGTAAGGCTTGGTGTTTTTGGCATTCTCCGGCTTCCACTCCATAATAGTAAAGGTGGCGGGCTCCTCGCTTCCCTGGTTCACGGCAAGTAAGCCACCCATTTTCAGGGTCTGTATCTTTACCTCGTCCAGCACCTCGGTTTTAAAACCGGCTGCCTGGCCCAGCTCTTCCAGTTGCTCGCTAAACTGCGTGGCCGATTGGTGGCTGTGCGGTTCGTTAACCAGGTCGCGGGCTTTAATTACAGCTTCTAGCACGTTTGCCAGTTCCTGCACCTGCTCCTCAGTTACCTGCGCATCGGCAATAGTAATGGTTTGCAGCGGGCTTGGCTTGGCATCCTTGGTTTTGTGCTTGAGGTACGTATAATTACTCAGGAAAAGTCCTTCGGCTAAGTATAAACTCGCGTTTTCACCTGTTTTATCCAATAGCGTGATGCTTTCCAGCTTATCAGACTTCAGTTGCTTTAGCAAAGTATGGCCGGACTGGCGAATGGCCTCGTTGCGGGCGGCTTCGTTTTTGGCAGTTGGCGTTACCACCACATATACTTGTTGCGTATAGCGGTTCAGGCGGATGAGTTTTGTCTCCTGCTGTACCTGCTGCGCCACATATTGCTGCTCTTCCGGCTGTAGCTCCGGGAACTGTCCCACCGAATCAGCTGACACAATCAGGGCCAGGTTGGTGTTATTTGCTAAGCTTGTATCGTATTTAAGTTGTGTTGGCATCTGTCGTTCGTATCTTTGAGGCTGCAATATAGTAAGTATAATACGTAATGCGAAAACCGGCTCTGGCAGCTACAGCGGCCCGGCGCCGCACTCAATAAAGGTATAACGGCTTTGGGCAAAAAAGTATACTTTGCATCCCCAAAACCATAAGCAACACAACGTGAGCAACGTAAGACCCAAAAAGCACCTGGGCCAGCACTTCCTGGTAGACCAGAACATTGCAATGAAGATAGTGGAGCAGCTAACGCTGCCTGGAGGCGTGCAGGATGTGCTCGAGATTGGCCCCGGCATGGGTGTGCTCACACAGTACCTGCTGCAGCACCAGGAGTATCGCACCACGGTGGTGGACATCGATAAGGAATCCATTGCCTACTTGCAGCAGCATTTTCCAGAGCTTGGCGAGCGCATCATCTCTGCCGATTTCCTGAAAACGGACCTGAGCACCTTGTTCCCGGGTAACTTCGCCATCATCGGCAACTTCCCTTACAACATATCGAGCCAGATTTTCTTTAAAGTGCTGGAGCACCGCGATGTGGTGCCCGAGGTGGTTTGTATGATACAGAAGGAGGTGGCCGAGCGCCTGGCCTCGCCGCCGGGCTCCAAAGCGTACGGTATACTTAGCGTGCTGCTGCAGGCCTATTATACTATAGATTATAAGTTTACCGTAAGCGAGCATGTGTTTAACCCGCCGCCGAAGGTAAAGTCTGCCGTAATCGGGTTGGTGCGCAACAGCGTGAAGAACCTGGCTTGCGATGAGATTTTGTTCCGGCAGGTGGTGAAACTAAGTTTTGGCACGCGCCGCAAAACGCTCCGTAACTCGCTACGAAGTTTTAACTTGCCGCCTGAAATAACAACGCAACCCGTTTTCGATAAGCGTGCCGAACAGCTTTCGGTACAGGATTTCGTAGAATTGACTCAACTGGTAGAACAGCATAAACAGTAGCAGCATGCAGGTAGAGATTACACGTGAATATATTGAGCAGGTAGAAGAGGCCATCGAACGCCAGGACAAGGACTTCCTTCTGGGCACGATGGCCGAGATGCACCCCGCCGACATAACCACGGTGCTCTATGAGCTGGACTCCAACGAGGCCCGCTATATCCTGGATATTTTGCCCTCCGAACTAGGCTCTGAGATCCTTAGCGACCTGGACGATGACATACGCAACGAGTTCCTGGACAACTTTACGAGTCAGGAGATTGCCCGGTATGTAAACCTGATGGATTCCGATGACGCCGTGGATATTCTGAACGAGCAGTCGGTGCAAACGCGGGAAGAGGTAATTGCCCTGCTCGACAACGAGGAGAAAGCCGCCGCCGTGCTCGACCTGCTGCATTACGAGGAGGATTGCGCCGGTGGTCTGATGGCAAAGGAGCTTATTAAGGTAAATCTGAACTGGCGCGTACGCCAATGCATCGATGAGATTAGGCGGCAGGCCGAAAAAGTGGAGCGCTTTTACACGGTATACGTGGTAGATAACCGCGATATACTGTTGGGCCGCGTAAGCGTTAAAAAACTGCTGCTCTCTAAAGACGATACACAGGTTAAGGATATTTACAGCGAAGACGTTATCTCGATTGAGTCTTACAAAGACGAAAGCGAGGTAGTAAGCGTGATGCAGCGCTACGACCTGGAAGCCATCCCGGTCATCAACATACAAGGGCGTTTGCTGGGCCGTATCACCATTGATGACGTGGTGGACGTGATGCAGGAACAGGCAGAGCTCAGCCGCCAGCTCATGACAGGTATCTCGGAGAACGTGGAGGAAGACGATAGCGTGCTTCGCATCTCCAGGGCGCGTTTGCCCTGGCTGGTAATCGGTATGGTGGGCGGCTTGTTGGCTGCGCAGTTCATGGGTTTTTACGAAGCCGATATTGCCTTGCTTCCTGCGGTGGCGCTTTTTGTGCCGCTCATTACGGCAACAGGCGGTAACGTGGGCATTCAGTCCTCGTCCATCATTATCCAAACGCTTTCTTCCAACGAGGTGATGTTTGATAATATCATCCAGCGTTTAACCAAGGTATTGCTGGTAGCCATTGTTAACGCGCTCATCATCTCGTTGCTTGTGTTGGGTTTTACGTACCTGTTCCGCCGCGACTTTACCTTATCTATGGTAGTATCAGTGGCTTTGTTCTCAGTGGTGATGCTGGCTTCGCTGATGGGCACCATTACCCCGATGATCCTGGATAAGTTCGGCATAAACCCCGCCGTAGCAGCCGGCCCTTTTATCACTACCGCCAACGACCTGCTGGGCCTCACCATTTACTTCGGTATCGCGCACTGGCTCTATAACCTATAGTATGGTATGGCTGAATTGTTTAAGACAAGAATATATGTCCCGGGCCGCGAAAAGCCAGACCTGACATCATACTATATTATTCTTGCCTTATGTGGTGCTATTTTCTACTTGCTTTGGCCCGAGGAGGCCTACTGTCTGTGGTTTCTCTTTCCGGCTGCAGCGCTTATTTACTTCCAGCAGTATTATTACGATAGCGGAAGGCAGAAGCTATATGGATACCTTGGCCGTTACCTGGTTCTGGAGCGTGCTGGCGTAAGAGCAAGTGGAGTCCTTTATCCCTATGAAGAAATTGAGCAATTGGAAATCGATGTGTTTGATTATGATGGAGAAAGAAGAGTTTCTACTCACGCAGTGTCTATCGAGCGGGGCATAAACAATCGTATTTCCTTTACTATTCAGGGTCAAAATCATACTTACCCGTTTCATATAAGGTCTCAGAAGCACCAGCAGGAACTGAGGGCTGTGCTGGATGCCTTGTTAATCTCCGGGGTAAAAGTTAAAGTATACTTTAAAGGCCGTGTTTCTACGGTATTTTAGCAGAATTAAGATATGTCAACGCAACCGATTAAAGTTTTAATTATTGATGAAATGCACCCCAGCCTGTTTCCGATGCTGGAAAGTATAAACGTGCAAGCCGAGTACTGCCCGAACGTTGCGCCGGATCAAGTGCGCGAAGCCTTAGAGGGTTTTGACGGCCTGATGGTGCGAAGCAAAATGCACATTACAGCGGAAACTTTGGAGTTGGCAGATAAGCTCAAATTTGTTGCCCGTGCCGGTGCAGGCGTGGATAACATTGATGTGCAGGCACTTGAGGCGCGGAACATTGTCTTGCTTGCCGCCAACGAGGGCAATAGCCAAGCTGTAGGCGAGTTTACACTTGGCTTGCTACTCTCTTTGCTTCGCAATATCCCGCGCAGCCACAGCCAGGTGCAAGGCAAAGTATGGCTTCGCGAACAAAACCGTGGCGAGGAGTTGAGCGCGAAGACAGTAGGCATTATTGGTTACGGAAACATGGGCCAGAGCCTTGCGCGTGTATTACAAGGGTTTGGTTGCCGCCTGCTGGCCTACGACCGCTTTGCCCCGGAAAAAATCAGCCTGCCCGTAGAGCGCGTAACCCTGGAAGCCCTGCAGGCCGAAGCCGATATCGTGAGCTTGCACATCCCCTACATAGAAAGTAACCTGCACTTTGCCAACGACGCTTTTTTCAAGGCGTTTGCTAAGCCCATCTGGTTTCTGAACACCTCGCGCGGCGATGTGGCAGACCTGCAGGCACTGGTGCAGCACCTGAAAACCGGTGCTGTGAAAGGAGCGGCCCTGGATGTACTGGAAAACGAGAAACTGCACATGCTCAGCACCCAGCAGGAAGAGGATTTCGAGTATCTCTCAGCCGCAGACAACGTGATACTTACGCCGCACATTGCCGGCTGGACCCACCAGTCTTATGTAAAGATAAACGAGGTGCTGGTGGAGAAAATCGTTGCCTTGCAACAGTAGTAAAAAGCAAAACCATACTTTCTGGCAATGGAGTTTCTCATCAGGCTGGCCACCCCGCAGGATATGCCCTGGATAAATGCGCAGTACCGAACGGTGCAGTTCCAGGAATCCGAGCTACACCATGAAATCATACTTTTGGCAACGAATGGAGGGCAACCGGCGGGCATGGGCAGGCTGGTAAAGGTATCAGATGAGGTGCTGGAGCTTGGCGGCATGTTTGTTTGTGAGCCATACCGTGGCAGTGGCCTGGCCCGGAAGTTGGTGAAAGCCTTGCTGGAGAAGGCCGGGCCTAAAACCATCTATTGCCTGCCTTTTGCGCACCTCAGGGCTTTCTACGAGAGCTGTGGCTTTGAGCCGGTGGCCGATCATGCATCCGTGCCCGGAAAAGTACTGGAAAAGTGGACATGGTGTAATCAGACATATCCCGACAAAACACTGCTTTTAACCCAGCAAACCTGATTTTTTAGCCTGTTTTGTTCCCCAAAGGATGCATTTTACACGCCAAACCGGTTTAAAATAAAATTAACTCCCATATTATAAAAATTTTTATCTTTGCCTTAGATGATTGCCGTGGGGGAGGAGCCTTCCGGCACTTTGAATTGCAAAAAGTCAGGCTTATGCTAAACTTGGTGGCAGCTTAATTATAGTGGCCCCCGCACTGGAAAAGAATTAATTAATTTTACATATTTGGCAAAAAGAACGGTTATGCACGCCATAACCGTTCTTTTTGTTTTTGTGTTTTAAACGTGAAGACTAAACTATGAGCAAGTTCAATTATTACACTGCTGAAGGACTGCAAAAGTTAAAAGACGAACTAGCAGAGCTCAAGACAAAGGGCAGATCCGAAGTGGCCCGCCAACTGGCAGAGGCCCGCGACAAGGGCGATTTGAGCGAGAATGCGGAATACGATGCTGCCAAAGACGCCCAGGGCCACCTGGAGCTGAAGATATCCAAACTGGAAGAAGTGGTAGGCAACGCCCGTTTGATCGACGAGTCGAACCTGGATAGCAGCAAGGCCCTGATCCTGTCTAAGGTTAAATTGAAAAACCTGAAGAACAACATGGTCGTTGATTATACTTTGGTTGCCGAGGAAGAGGCAAACCTTGCCGCAGGCAAGATCTCGGTAAAATCACCGATCGGTAAAGGCCTGTTAGGCAAATCAGTGGGAGATGTGGCCGAAATCACGATTCCTGCTGGTAAGATTCAATTTGAGATTTTAGAAATCAGCCGCTAACCTATGGAAGCTTCGATATTCACCAAGATTGTAAATGGAGAGATCCCTGCTTATAAAATAGCAGAGGATGATCGCTTTCTTGCCTTTCTGGACGTTTTCCCGACCACCAAAGGGCATACGCTGGTAATACCGAAGCAGCAGGTAGACTATATCTTCGACCTGGATGACGACCTATACATGGGCCTGATGGCTTTTGCCAAAAAGGTGGCCCCCGCCATCGAAAAATCTATCCCGTGCAAGCGCATCGGAGTGGCCGTAGTAGGTATAGAAGTACCGCACGCGCACGTGCACCTTATTCCGCTAAATAGCATGCAAGACATGAATTTTGCTAACAAGCAGAAGTTTAGCAAGGAAGAGTTTGAGGAAATAGCCGCTAAAATACGAGAAGCATACCACAGCTAAAGATACGCTGGAAATAAAAGGAACTCAGAAGAGCCGGTAACCAGTTTGCCGGCTCTTTATTTTTTAGCAGCGGGCCCTGCTTATACTTTGTCAATACATAAGGCAAACTATCTGCCGCAAGGCTTCAACCCAACTGACGCATAAATACTGTATCAATACGGTTCCAAAGTATAGAGGTATGACTTTTCGAGCCAGCCGGATTGCAAAACCTGCATTACAAAACCTTCAAGAATATAGACTTGCACCAAAACGGAAGGGCTATACTTTACAAAAGTATGCTCAGGCAAATGCTACTTGCTTGCTAGTCTGTCCGGGTTATCCGTTAAGAAGCTCTTCCAAGATTTTCCGCCTTGCTTGGCGTTGTTTCCTTTTTGATAGTGGTGGCAGAGCGCAACGCCCAAGGCATCCGTAGCATCGAGTAGCTTCGGTGCTTCCTGTATTTTCAGGATCTGCATCAGCATGCTGGCCACCTGCTCTTTAGAGGCATTGCCGTTGCCGGTAATCGATTGCTTTATTTTCTTAGGGGCGTACTCCACATACGGAATGTCGCGGGAGAGGGCGGCGGCAATGGCCACACCCTGCGCGCGGCCCAGTTTCAGCATACTTTGCACGTTGGTGCCGTAAAAAGGTGACTCGATGGCCAGCTCGTCGGGCAGGTACTCATCGATGAGCTGTATCATGCGGTCAAATATTTTCTTTAACTTGATGGCGTGGTTACTGTAGCTTTTCAGGTGGATAACGCCATACTGCAGCACTTGCACCTTAGAACCAGTCACTTCTATCAGGCCATAGCCCATAATTTGTGTGCCGGGGTCAATGCCAAGAATGAGTTTATGGGGTGGAAGTGCAGAAGTGTAAGCCATAGAGGTGCAAAATTAAGACATTATCTTGAACATCAACCTGCATAAAAGATTCCTTTTGCTTTTGGGTAAGCTACTAGCTGTGGCGCTCACGGTATTTTTGCTATACCAGGCAATCGGCACCGCACCAGATACCCTGTTAAGCTGGCCCGATATCCTGAGAAAAGCTGTGCAAAGCCAGCATCGTTACTTATTTATACTTTCGGCCATACTTATACCTGTAAACTGGGCGTTTGAGGCGCGCAAATGGCAGCGCCTGGGGCATAAGCTGGAACCAATTTCGTTTCTGCGTGCCTACCGGGCGGTAATGGTTGGGCTTACATTGGGCTTTATCACTCCAAACCGGCTGGGCGATTATGCAGGGCGCGTACTGGAGCTTAAAAACAAGGAACGCCTGGAAGCCATCGGCGCTATTTTCATCGGTAGGTTTTGCCAATTGGTGGCTACGGTGCTGGCAGGCTCGGGCGGCTTGCTATACTTTATCTTACAGTTTGGCTGGCCCGCGTACCCGGCGGTTAGCTTAAGCTTGTTTATCCTTTTACTGGCGCTTTGCGCAGGTGCTTTGTTGTTGCTCTACCATGCTAAAGCAATTGTGGCTTTGGTTGCTGCTATCAAACCGTTACGCAGGTTTGTGCCCTATATCGCTGTTATGGGTAATTATACTTCAAGCGAGATTTCAGAACTGCTGTGGCTTTCTTTAGGCCGATATGCAGTGTTTCTGGGGCAGTTCATACTTCTGCTCATACTTTTTGAAGTTCAGCTTAACCCAGTGCAATACCTTGCCGGCGTATCCGGTACTTTCTTCCTGAAATCGGTGGTGCCCTCGGTTAGCTTTTTGTCAGACTTGGGGGTGCGGGAGCTATCGGCGATGTACTTGTTTGGTTTATTGGGTCAGGTGCGGCTGCAGGTGCTTAGCGCCAGCCTAAGTCTGTGGCTGCTGAACATTGCCGTGCCTAGTGCGGCTGGTTTATACTTTGTGCTGCGCCTGCGGCTTGCCCGGAAAGGAGTGAAGGTATGATGACCTGGCTTTTGTTTGCCGCGCTGCTATGGTACAGCTGGATCATCCTGAACCGCTGGTGGGCCTGGCAGCGCATGCCGCAAAGTGATGTTCGGGTTACTTTTCTTCCGCATACTTCCGTTACCGTTATCATACCTGTGCGCAACGAGGCACGGCGCATTCAAGCCCTGCTCCACGACCTGGATCGCCAAAATTATCCGAAGCAACTCTTGGAGGTATTGGTTGTGGATGATCATTCGGATGATGATACAGTTGCGTTGGTTCAGGAGTATGGCAGCAGCGCAGGGTTACCCATTAGATTGATTCAGTTAAATAATTATGTTCAACAGCAAGGTAAAAAAGCAGCGGTGCAGCTAGGCGTGGCGCAGGCCAAAGGCGAGCTGCTCGTGTTTACCGACGGAGACTGCAGGGTAGGGGAGGAGTGGTTGCGCAGCTATGCATTTCTGTATGAATCAGAGCAGCCATACTTTATCAGCGGCCCGGTGTGCTTTAGCCCCACGCTAACACACTTCGAGCGCATGCAGTTGGTAGAATTTGCCAGCCTAATCGGTATTGGGGGGGCATCTATTGCCATAGGGAAACCAAACATGTGCAATGGGGCGAACCTAGCGTATACAAAGCGCATCTTTGAGGAAGTGGGTGGCTTTTCAGGGAACGAGCAAATCGCGAGCGGTGATGATGAGTTTCTGCTGCACAAAGTGGATAAGTTGTATCCGGGCAAGGTTATCTTCCTTAAAAACCCTAAAGCAATGGTTTATACGGAGGCACGTAAAACGCTGGTTTCTTTTATACAGCAGCGGGTACGGTGGGCCAGCAAATGGAAAAGTTATCAGAATGCAGGCGTTCAGTTGGTTGCCCTATGCGTGTTCCTTATAAACTTCCTTTTATTCCTGGCTATTCCGCTTGTTTTAACGGGTAACCTGCCGGTTGGGATGTTTTTAGCAGCCTATGCTATAAAATTTGCTGTCGATTATTTATTTTTAAAACTGATATTGAGCTTTATGAGGCGCCCAGATTACCTATGGTATGTGCTGCCTCTTCAGTTTGTATACATACCATACGTGGTTTTTACAGGGATATACGGCCTCTTAGGGCGCTATCGCTGGAAAGGCCGCACTATCCGAACACCATGAGCGACAATGAATTTGACATATTGGACGAGCTGTACTTCGTAACATCGTACCCCGATCTCAAAAGCACCTTATCTTTAAACGATGAGGAGTTATGTGCTGCCCTTCAGTCACTTATTCAGCGTGGGTATGTTAAAATCCTGTACCCGGACCAGGACACAGAGCACGAGTATGATAAGTCAGCTTTTGGGAAACATTGCCAGGAATACTTTTTTCTAGCCACTAAAGCCGGTTTGGTAGTGCACAACTCCATCTAGCGCAATAAAGTGTTTCTTGCGATAACATCTTTTTTTATTTGATTATCAGGCGTTTAATAGAGTCCTTGAAACATTGAAACTGCTTTTGTGTTGCAAAGGCTGAAAAGTTAAACTAGGTCTAGTAGCCGGCAAGCCTAATAACACTACTTTCATGTGCTCGGTTTTCCTGTTGCATGGCTTAAAATATAAGTTTCAACAAGAAAGTGGTAAGCTTACAGGCTATTAGAGAAATAAATTTATTTTACTAAACAACCGGACTTTATTTATCGTTATTGCCACTACTTGAATAGCATTTCTGCCTAAAACTAAACCAAACTACTTTAAAACTGAACTGGTTTAAAATAAGGTGAAATTAAAGGCAGCAAATGTAGGTTTCCTGGGGGAAGGATGCCGAATTTTAGCTTTTTTTAGTAGTTTTACCTTATAGCTGCATATGCCTTAACCGGCAAAGCGCAACAGTAGGTAAGATGGCTCACATTGTATAGACCGATCTAAAAACCCCGAACCCAATGCCCGATATAATTGTACCAAACCCACAGCAGGAGCTTAACCTAAAGAAGCTGGAGTTATCGGCATTGCTTGAAATTACGCAAGCAATTAACGATAACCTGCCGGAGGGCGCATTGTACAAAATATACAGATTTACCCTACTTGCTCAGTTGCAGATTAGCCGACTCACCTTGTTTGTGCACGATGAAAAGTGGCAGTGCAAAGTATGCGCCGGCTCTGATCTGGACTTCACGAAGCAGGTATTGCCCGAGCAAATCCAGGCCGTTAAGGAAATCACCAAGATGTCGAAGTTGCAGGTAGAGAAGAAATGGCGTTGCTTTGATATTGTTATCCCTATCCTGCATAATGGTAAGGTACTGGCCTTCGTGCTGATTGGCAAAATCCAGCCATACTATAATAACCTGGAAGCGCTGAACTTTGTGCAGACAGTGAGTAACATTATGCTGGTTGCCATCGAAAACCACCGAATGGCACGCCAAAGACTGGTGCAGGAATCTATTCGTCGGGAGATTGAGATTGCCCGTGAAGTACAATCCATGCTATTCCCGAAGAGCCTGCCTAACGATAAGGATGTGGCCATACATGCCAGCTATATTCCGCACTCATCCATTGGCGGCGACTATTACGATTTTATCGAGATAGATGCCGACCGGTTTCTGTTCTGCGTAGCCGATGTGTCTGGAAAGGGTGTGCCGGCCTCGCTACTCATGTCCAATTTCCAGGCAGGCTTGCGCACCATACTTCGCCAAAACTCAGACCTGAGCACCGTGGTATCGGAGCTGAACAACCTGATTTACCGTAATGCGATCGCTGAAAAATTTATCACTACGTTTGTAGCCATTTACAACCGCCGCACCCGCGAGCTGAACTATGTAAATGCTGGCCATAACGCGCCTATACTTCTTCACCAGGATAATACGCACCAACTCCTGAACGATGGTTGTACCATGCTAGGCGTATTTGATGTGCTGCCGTTTATGAATGTGGGCAAAGTGGATGTGCCGGAGCAATCTATTGTGCTGTGCTACACAGATGGCCTGACCGAGGTGTTTGACGAGGACGAGGCTGAGTTTGGTATTGAGGGCACAGTGGAGTTCCTGAAGCGTAACCGCTTCCTGAGCTCTAAAATGCTGCACTTGCAATTGCTCCGCGAAATCAATCTATATAACGAGGAAGCCAACTTCAACGATGACATTACTCTGCTCTCCTGCCGGTTTAAGTGATCATAAATCGTTGATTGGCTGAATTGCCACATGATTAATTCAGCTTATTGAGAAGCGATCCCTCCATTCCAGAAAGCAAAAGTCAACTTAACCAGCAGCAAGTACCTTGATCCGCCTTTACAAAACTCCCTGGCTTCTGAAAAAGCTATTGCCCGGCTATACCTGGCACCGCGAGGTGAAGGATCAGAAAGTACTCTATATTACGTTTGATGATGGCCCGATTCCGGAGGTAACGCCCTGGGTAGTGGACCAATTGGCAAAGTATAATGCCAAGGCAACATTTTTCTGCGTAGGCGAAAATTTAAGGAAGCACCCGGAGGTGGCAATGCAGGTAATGCAGGCAGGGCATTTACTGGCTAACCATACCTATAACCATCTCAAAGGGTGGCAAACACCTTTGGCAACCTACGTGCAGAACACAGCGCAGTGCCAGAAAGAACTGGATAAGCTGCAACAAAGCTTTTCAAATTTATTCCGCCCACCGTATGGCCGCATCAGTAAGGCACAGGCCAGCCAGCTGCGCGCCACCTATGAGCTGATCATGTGGGACGTACTCACCAACGACTACGACCAGTCGCTAGGGCCGGAAAAGTGCCTACGGAAAAGTATAGAAAGTACCCAAAGCGGCAGCATCATCGTATTCCACGACAGCCTGAAAGCTAAACGAAACATGATGTATGTTCTGCCACGCTATTTGGACCATTTTGCGCAGCAAGGCTATATGTTCGAGTCTTTATGATCATATCGGTAGCCTATTTTATTCTTTACTTCTGCCTGTTCCTAGCTTTGCTGGGACTGCTGCTTTTTAACCGCAAGCGCTATACCTCAGAGCCCAAAACCCTGCCACGCATCAGCATACTTATAGCCGCCCGAAACGAAGAGCGTACTATTTTGCGGTGCCTGCAGGCCATTGAGGCGCTGGATTACCCAAAAGATAAGGTAGAGGTTTTGATAGGCGATGATGCCTCCACGGATAACACGCGGGCTGTGATTGATTGCTTTATAAATGGTAAGCCAAACTATACCTGCATCAGCATTACCCATACCTTAGGCAAGGCCAAAGGTAAAGCCAACGTGCTGGCGCACCTAGCCAAATTGGCGTCCACAGACTACTTCTTTTATACCGATGCCGATATAGCCGTGCCACCACGCTGGGTAAAGGCCATGTTGGGCGCACTTACCCCCAAGGTTGGCGTGGTAACGGGCATCACCACCATAACCGGAAACACACTGTTTGCTAGGCTGCAGGCCATGGACTGGCTGTATGCCTTAGGGCTAATGCAGGTTGTATCGGACCTAGGGTTGCCTGTAACCGCTATGGGTAACAACATGCTGCTGCGCCGCGAGGCATACTGGCAAACCGGAGGCTTCGAAAGTATAGATTTCACGATCACGGAGGACATTGCGATTTTTAACGAGGTGCTGAAGTATGGCTGGCAGTTCAGGAACGTCTACGCATCCGAAGTGCTTGCCCTCTCCACACCGGCTGCCACGTTTACATTATACCTGCACCAGCGCAAACGCTGGATGCGCGGCTCTATGCACCTGCCGTTTTACATGGCTATCATTTTTATACTTCATTCGGCTTACTACCCGGTGTTGCTCCCGTTTTTTACATATACTTCGGTAGGCGCTATGCTGGCTATCTTTGCCTTTAAACTGCTCCTGCAAAGCCTTTACCTTTATACTTGCCTGCGCCGGCTTGGCCGCCAAGTGCGCTGGTTCATGTACCCGCTCTTCGAAGTATACCTCATCGTTTCCTCCATCATCCTAATCCTATACTTCTTCCTGCCGCTCAAAACCGTATGGAAAGGAAGAAAATATTAGAGAGTTAGAGAGTTTAGGAGGTTGAAAGTTGGGGAGTTAAGAATTTAGAAGGTTAGAAGGTTGGGGGGGGAGAAAGTTGATTTTGGCTGGTATGACAGTTTAGCCATTTAACTTTGTAGCAACTAAACCATCCAGCCATTCAACAATTAACAATCAGCAACCATCAACCAGCAATTCTTCCTAACTTGCGGTTTTTAAACGAGTGTACCATTGCTATGGCTTACTTGGGCTGTGGTAATTAAATAATAGTAGCATGAACCTGATTGATTCTCACGCACATATATATTCTGAAAAGTTTGACGCTGACCGCGCCGAGGCAGTGGAGCGTTCCCGGCAGGAGGGAGTTAGCAAAATATACATGCCTAACATCGACCATACGTCTATCGATGCGATGCTAGAGGCAGAAGTAAAGTACCCGGATTCCTGTATTCCGATGATGGGGCTGCACCCTACTTCTGTCGATAAGAATTTTGAGCGGGAGCTATACCTGGTGGAAGAATGGCTGGATAAGCGCACGTTTGCCGCGGTTGGCGAGTGCGGCATCGACCTGTACTGGGACAAGTCTTTCCTGGCGCAGCAGCAGGAAGCGCTGCGCGTGCAGGTAGCACTTGCCAAAAAGCACCAGCTTCCCATCGTGTTGCATACCCGTGATTCCTTTAACGAGGCCTACGAGATTGTAGCTGCTGCCCAGGATGGTACCCTCAAAGGCATTTTCCATTGCTTTAGCGGAACTCCGGAGGAAGCCAGAAAAGTAAAAGAGCTGGGCTTTCTGATGGGCATTGGCGGCGTGGCAACCTTTAAAAACGGCGGCCTGGACAAGGTGCTGCCTCACGTGCAGCTGGAAGACCTGGTGCTGGAAACTGACTGCCCATACCTTGCTCCCACACCGCACCGGGGCAAACGCAACGAACCGGTATACTTGCCCCTGATTGCGCAACGAGTGGCCGATCTGCTACAAAAGCCCTTGCGGGAAGTGGCAGAGAAAACAACGGCCAATGCCCAAAACCTCTTTAAGCTGTAGTAATGAATGTTGTAAAAGTAGATATAGAAACCGCTGCGCCGCTGCACCCGGAGGCATCCATACTTATCATTTACACCGGTGGCACCGTAGGGATGGTGTTTGATGAGAAGGAAAAGCACCTGGTGCCTTTTAATTTTTCCCAGATTCTGGACCACGTGCCCGAGCTTCGGCAGTTTAACTACCTGGTTACGGTGCTTAACATTGAGCCCGCCATAGATTCATCGAATGTATCGGTGCAGGACTGGCTGATGCTGGCCCGTCTGATTGAGGATAACTATGCGAAGTATGACGGCTTTGTGGTGCTGCATGGCACCGACACCATGGCCTATTCTGCCTCCGCGATGAGTTACTTGCTGGAAAACCTGCAAAAGCCGGTTATTTTTACGGGAGCGCAGGTGCCAATAGGCCGTATCCGGACGGATGCCCGCGAGAACCTGATCACGGCTTTGCAGATTGCCGCCACCAAGCGCAACGGCCAGAGCGTTGTGCCCGAGGTATGCATCTACTTCCGTAACCTGCTACTGCGCGGTAACCGCTCCACAAAGGTGGAGAGCAGTCATTTCGATGCCTTTAAGTCTGATAACTACCCGCCGCTTGCAGAAACCGGCATCGACATAGAGTATAGCTACGAGAACATTCTGCCACCAAGCCAGCTGCCATTTAAAGTGCACCATGTGCTAAACGACAATGTGGCCATCCTGAAGCTTTTCCCGGGGATAACGCCGGCAGTTGTACGCAGCATACTGCAGGCCCCGGACCTGAAAGGGCTTGTGCTGGAAACATTCGGCTCAGGAAATGCGCCTACTATGCCGTGGTTTCTGGAGCTTTTAAAAGAGGCTGTTTCCAGGGAAGTGTTGGTGTTAAACGTATCGCAGTGCGATGAAGGCCGCGTGGACCAAGGGCGCTATGAAACAAGCAAGTACTTACTAAACATGGGGGTTATTGGCGGAGCCGACATCACCACAGAAGCTGCCATTTCTAAACTAATGTTTGTGCTGGGCCAGAGTATAAGCCACCAGGAGCGAATTGGGTTGCTGCAACAGAACCTGCGCGGTGAGATAACTATTTAGATATTGTGAAAGTATAAACGACTCATACTTGCAGATGTAAAACAGAAAAGCGTATATTTGCACCACAATTAGAGAGTTGTCCGAGTGGTCGAAGGAGCACGCCTGGAAAGTGTGTATACCCCAAAAGGGTATCAAGGGTTCGAATCCCTTACTCTCTGCCGGTAGCGATACCAAAATTAACTAAAAGCCTGCAAATAAATAGTTTGCAGGCTTTTTTTGTTTCTTCTAGTTAGCATGTCAGGTTTACTAAGGTAGAAAAGGCTTAGAAGCGAAATATTGATGAAAGAAAGACGATGACAGCAACAGAGTTCATTGAAACCTTAAAAATGATTAGCCAAGAATATCCAAAAGCTATTCCGAAAAGGGAGATTTTTTCATTAGCAAAAGAATTTCAGTATATGACAGTACTAGAGGTAGTTAAGCTGATTAAAAATAAAGATGCTGATTGCCGACTTGGAGCTGTTTCGATTTTGGACTGGAAAGCGCGAAACAAGAAAACAACAACATTAGAGAAGAGTGAAATTTACCGCGCCTATATAGAAAATCATACATACATCGATGACTGGGGAATGGTAGATAGAGCAGCACCTTATGTAGTTGGCGGTTATCTGTACGACAAGGACAAGAACCCGCTCTATAAGCTAGCAAAATCCACTGCACCAATGGAACGTAGAACTGCTATTGTAAGTACTTATTTCTTCATTAGAAAAAATGAAATTGAGGATACATTCAAGATTGCGGAACTGCTAGTAAATGACACCGAACATTTTGTACAGACCGCTGTAGGCAGCTGGATACGAGAAGCAGGTAAAAGAGATGAAGACAGATTGAAAGCCTTTTTGAATAAATATGCTGCAACTATGCCGAGAGTAACTCTAAGATTGGCAATTGAAAAATTTAACCCCCAGTTGCGTAAACACTATTTAAGCATTGCTAATTAGCTACTGTAAATAAGAAATTGCTTCAACATCAAAGTAATGTCCAGGTATTTATCCAAAGGGGCATGCAACGCGCTGATTTCAGACTGACAAGTGTTGTGCCGTCCTTTAATGTATTGAAGAGTAACTGCCATACCTCATCCGGTTTAACGGAAGCCTCCCAATTATATTAATCCTCAACTATAGTAGCGCCAGTCGTGGGCCGATTTTCTGTCCAATAATAATTATCCCCGGTAATCACATACTGGTTCTTGAAAAAGCTCAGAATCCCGTTGATTTTGTATACTTTGGCTCTTCCTTAAAACTATAAAACAGCGCTATACTACCAATGACAAGCAAAGCGGAATTTGAGGCTATTTACAGCGAATACAAAAGCCTTGTCTTCAACGTTTGCCTGCATTACGTTTTGAACAGAGAGGACGCCCAGGACCTGGCGCAGGAAGTTTTCGTGAAGGTCTATCATCACCTGGATCAATACAATTCGGAGACCGCCTCCCTTAAAACCTGGATTTACCGCATCGCCATTAACCAATCGCTCGATTTTCTGAAAGCGAAAAAGAGGAAAAAGCGGTTTGGGTTTATTTCCTCTCTTTTCGAGCCCGAGTCCGACGAGTTGGCGCATGATGTGGCCAAGGTCAGCCACCCCGGTGTGCCCTTGGAAGAGCAGGAGAGCATGGAGGAGCTTTTGCAGATTATTTACGCCTTGCCCGATAAGCAGAAAACAGCCATTATTTTAGCGAAGATCGAGGATAGGCCCCAAAAGGAAGTGGCCGAGATCATGGATACCAGCGTGAAGGCTGTGGAGTCGCTGCTGCAGCGTGCCAAGCAGACAATCGAGAAAAAATTGAAAGACAGCGAAGGATTTTAAGATATAGGTCGTACTAATTATTTTAAATGCTATGGACATCGACAAGAAACTGGATTCACTGAAAAGGATACAACCCGTGGATCCGCCCTCGTTTTTGTATACCCGCATCCTGGCGCGCATCGAGTCAGCCGGCAGCCTCCCGGCACCCTTTGCCTGGAGGTGGGCTTTTGCTGCGGTATTTATCCTACTGCTTTCGCTAAACTTTTCTGTCCTGCTCAAGACTTCCGATAACCTAACCAGCCCGGGTATCGAAGAAGTGGTCTTGGCAATGGATTTAACTACTTCAAACGACTTCTACCGTGAGTAAATTAAAGTTACTAAGTATAGCTGCGATTGGTTTATTAGTGTTGAACCTTTTCCTGGTCGGATTTTTATTCTTCCGTCATAACCCGCACCCGACAGGAGGGCGGCCCCCTTTTGCACAGGAAGGGCCTAGGCACCAGATCATCGAGCAACTGCACTTGGATGAGGCACAAGTACAGCAGTATGAGGCGCTCATTGACGAGCACAAAAGGGCTATCCAGGATTTGAATGACCAAGTGAGGGAAACAAAAAGCGAGCTTTATCTAACATTGGCGGAAGGAAACGCCAGCTCTAAAGACTCACTTATCAAGGAGTTGGGGAGCTTGCAGCAAGAGATCGAAACAGTGCACTACAATCATTTCGTTTCCCTCAGGAAGCTTTGCAAACCTGACCAATTAAGGTATTTCGAGACCCTGACAACGAACCTCGCGGATTATTTTGACCAGGCAAGAACGGCTCCTAGACGGCCTGAATAGCTAACTGCCACTACACAGAGCTGCCATCAAAAATTAAATTTAAAAAATAGCGGGTCAACCGAAGGATTGATTCGAAAAGGTAGTATTCATCTGTATAACAAATCATACACTGATGAAAAACCTCCGTAAACCCTTTACCCTGACACTTGGCGTGAGCGCCCTGGCCATTGTCCTACTTGTCTCCTGCGATACCAACGACAACGATGAAGCAGCACCCACCACAACTGCTTCAGCCGGAACTGTTTCGATAGCCAATGCCATCAGTTCGAATTTCAAAAGTGCAGTCACCGTTACGGTAGGCACAAACAGTATCGTGCTGAAATCAAACGGAGTTCCGGACCACGTGAGTCCCTATTGGGGAAGTGGGCATGCTTTGTATGAGGCGCCCACGCTGGATGGGCAAACGGTGAACCCCGGTACCCTTCAGGAGCAGACATTTGTAATGACAATCCCCGTATTTCCGGCAGAGGCTGCTACCAAAGAGGCGACTTCGCTTGGGCCAATAGGTATGGCGCTGAATGGCGTGGCAATTTACAATGACCGTGAGGGTGGCAATGTTCCGGTGGATGCTGGAACCCTTAAATCGTTTGACAGGGGTGGGGCGCATAGCGGGCCAGGCGGTTTATACCACTATCACTTCAACGGTGATTTCACCTCTCTTGACGATGCCAAACTGATCGGGTTTTTAAGAGATGGCTTTCCCATTTACGGCCGTAAAGACAGTGACGGTACCTACCCCTCAAACTTAGATTCCAACGGGGGGCATACAGGCGTGACGGCTGATTTCTCAACGCCCATCTATCATTACCATACCTCGAATGTCAGCTACCTGGATTCGCGGTTTTATATTCTAAAGGCAGGCAGTTACAATGGCACAAAAGGCACCTTCACGTTTTAGCGTTTTCCCATACAGCCTGTTTCTCGTTCTGATGTTTTGCCTGAGCTGCGCAGATGATAAAAAAGAAGAGATTGCTGTTACTTTCGAGGAAGTGGATACCGCTGAAATTCCTGCGGATACAGTTGCTGCTGTTGCACCAGGGCTGGCTCTGAATAACGGTGTTTACTTTTTCCATGATAAGCCCTTTTCAGGGTTTATCGTGGAGAAGTATGAAAGCGGGGCCTTGAAATCTGTCGGCTCCTATTACCAGGGTATGCAACATGGCCTCACCAAAACCTATTATCCCAACGGCAACCAGAAAGACGTCAGAAGCTACCGGGGGAATGTGGGCTATGGCCGGCATTATGGGTATTGGGAGAACGGAAACATGCGGTTCGATTTCACTTATTACCATGACAAGCGCGAAGGACTGCAAAAGCAATGGTATGAAAGCGGCAGCCCATACGCCTTTCTGAATTTTAAAGACGACCAGGAACACGGAATGCAACAGGCCTGGCGCGAAAACGGAAAACCATACATCAACTACGAAGCCAGGGATGGCTTTCGGTACGGCCTGCAAAAATCCGCCTTGTGCTATACCTTAAAAGATGAGGCAGTAAAACTGACAGTGCTGAAATAAGCTAAATTACGCGACCTCGGGAATTACAGAAGTTTGAATAACTTAAAATATAGTCTACAACCATTTAGGTTATTCTACTGTCAGAACAAAGCAAAATGATTCCCAGTTTTTCCGGGAGCCGCATTGTAGATTTCCGGTGCCACGCCAGTGGCAGCCGTAAGGCAGGAAATGTACACAGCGCCGAGCGGGAAAACGCGCCCCAGCAGGCGTGGAGCGCAAAGCAGGCTATAAAAGAAGGAGGTTCAAATCTTGATACCACCCCGATATCACCAAGTTCACGTTATACTTATCACAAAATATCCTATCAGATGAATCGTTTCATTATCCTCTTGTTTGCCCTTGCGTTGTTTTCCTGTCAAAAATCTGGCAGAGTGCTCCCATACTATGATTCAGCGGACTTCACACCGAAATGGGAATTGCCCGCCAACAACGAGTTTCATCAGATCCGAGCGTTTAGCCTGATTAACCAGGAAAACCAGGAATTTACAGAGGCCGACATGGAAGGCAAGATAAGCGTGGTGGATTTTTTCTTCACCTCCTGCCCGGGCATTTGCCCAAAGCTAACCAGCAGCATGACTGACTTGCAGCGTGAGTTTTTAGACATTGACGACATTCTGCTGCTCTCGCACAGCGTAACCCCAGACTACGACAATGCCGCTATTTTGAAAGAGTACGCTAGCAACCACGGGGTAAATTTTAAAAGGTGGAAGCTGTTGACCGGAGACCGAAGCGAGATTTATGACCTGGGTAGGAAATATTATTTCGTGGAGGAAGATGAGGGCTTAACTAAAGACGAAGATGTGTTTTTACATACCGAAAACTTTGTGCTCGTCGACAAGCAAAGGCATATCCGGGGTATTTACAACGGACTAGATCCCAACAGTATACAATCTCTGATAGCAGATATAAAAGAGTTGGAAAAGGAGTAATATGCTTATCAGAACCATTATGTTTCTCTTGCCACAGATTTTGGCTAGTGCTTGATTAAAGCCATTATCTAATATCATAAAATAATCAAACTAAGGTTAGCGCGTTATAAACTGCGGGGCTGTTTGACTTGTATGTAATTTGCGATATGCAGCCTATACTGGGAGTACCAGTCTCATCTCCGGTTTACGGAACAACATAAGCATACTTTAGCTGAGAATGAGAGCGTCCGAGCTATACTTGACTGGCAGAAAATATAGGGGATGCTCAACCCATTTTCTTTGGAAAGCAGCCAGAACTAAAAAAGCCGACCCATATATTGGAGCGGCTTTCTTCTTTTATACGGTAAGGCTATTATAAACGCTTGCAAAACAGACATTGCTTCAGCTAGAAGCAACGTGTACTGCAAGTGGAATGTCTGCTTAAACGATAACTTTAACGTTAACAGCGTTTAAGCCTTTAGGGCCTTGCTCTACTTCAAACGTTACTTTATCGTTTTCCTTTACTGGTCCAGACAAGTCGTTCTGGTGTACGAATATACTTTCCTGCGTGTCTTGGTCTTTAATAAAACCATACCCTTTGGAGGAGTTAAAAAAGGTGATTGAGCCTTTGCGGAGAAGGTCAGCCGGATCAAGGTCTTCCTGTCTGGAAACACCGATCTGGATGTCTTCCTGCTTAATCTCTTTCTTTTTCTTGGTAGGATCTGGTGGGGTGGAGGTGATGTTGCCGTTATCATCCACATAGGCAATCATGTCTTCAATGCCTTTTCCTTTGTTAGAAGTCGCTTTGCGGTCTTCTTTCTTCTGCTCCTTATCCTGGCGCTTCTTTAATCTTTTTTTCTCTTTTTCTTTTTTACTGAAGGTTTCCTGTGATCTACCCATATATGTGCTTGTGCTTTGATTTTATTTTTATACGTACGTGGCGGCTTTCAGAATACTTAATATCGGAACAGAAAGTTAGTACCGTTACGGATCCACTTCTCAAAGAATGAGTTATCGTTAAACTCACCCGACAGCAGGTCAGACTCTGGTGTATTATTCTCAGAGCGGCTGCTCATAAAGTTTTTCAGTTCTTCCTGGTTGTTTGGCACCCAATCCTGGCCTTTTTTAAGGGCTACACACAAGTACTCACGCGTTGTAATGTCAACTATATATTTTCTATTCATGGTGTTATGTTTTGGATCTTAAAATAAGGGTGTACCGAAGTAAAGGAGGGGCGGCGTGCAAACAAATAAAAAAGCCTTACTCGGTTGTAAGGCTTTTTGGTGAGGTGTAGTATGGTAATACTAAGAACGCTTAACGTTTACTGCGTTTAGTCCTTTTCTTCCTTCTTGCAGCTCATAAGTAACTTCATCGTTCTCTCTGATCTCGTGTACGAGGCCTGAAACGTGTACGAAGTACTCCTGATCAGAATCTGCATCTTTAATAAATCCGAATCCTTTGGAGTCGTTGTAGAATTTTACTGTTCCTTTATTCATTTTGTCTTATTATATACCTACTACAATAGCGCAGGTATAATTGTTCATTATTTTTTACAAAGTACGATAAAATTTTCACAATAATTATGCTGTTGGGAGAAAATACAGGAAATATATTTCATGTAGAGTAGAACGCTACTGTTCATAAACTACACCGGATATTGTTTTATAGGCGCACCTAGCCATACAGCGCACTGTTTATATAGTATAATCTATTCAGTTATTCGTCTGATATGCATGCGAGTCGGTAAAGTATTTCAAACACCTACCAACTATACTTCCTTAACTTTCAGAAGACTACGTGTTTTTTTCTATTAACAGATTGATGACACTGAGAAGAGGTTACTGCATGTTTTTGCGATCAACCATATTATTTTATAAGTTAAGCTTGGGAGAGCACAAATTGTCTTGAAAAACTTATCTTGTTGAATCCGTAGCAGTTAGCGATACTTTATACATAGGGATTGTATTCGCGACGATAGCTTGGCCCTAAACGTGCAGCAATACTAAGCCACAGTAGTTTCCAACTTAAACTTATCTAAACGATGTGGGTATGCAACCAATAAATAAGAATAATTGGCATAGCCTTGAGATAGCTGAGGTGGAATCTCATTTACAGGTATCGACAAGTTCTGGTCTAACAAGCGACGAAGCTGACGCTAGGCTAACACAGTACGGGCGTAACGCTATCACAGCAAGACAAGAGCAGAGTGCCTTAGTCCGGTTCCTTCTTCAGTTTAATCAGCCTCTCATTTACATACTTTTAGTAGCCACTGCTGTTACCCTGGCCCTGGGCGAGTACCTGGATGCGGTAGTCATATTTGCGGTGGTTTTCATTAATGCCGTTATTGGGTTTATACAGGAGTCAAGCGCTTTGAAGGCAATCGACGCGCTAGCCAAGGGGATGGCATTGCGGGCTCAGGTAGTTAGAAATGGTAAAAAGCAGGTTATAGATGCCCAACTGCTAGTACCTGGTGATATTGTGTTGGTGCAGTCCGGGGATAAAATACCGGCAGATATGCGGCTATTTTACGTCAGAAACATGAAAGTCGACGAGTCGGCACTAACAGGTGAATCCGTGGCTGTTGAAAAAAGCACAGAGCCAGTTTTGGCGGATGAAGTACTAGGTGACAGGTTTTGTCTTGGGTATGCCTCCACAGTGGTGACGTATGGGCAGGGTAGAGGTATTGTAGTGGCTACAGGAGATGCTACTGAGGTAGGCAAAATCCAAAAATCCATACTAAGCGCTGAGGAATTGCAAACACCTTTAACCATCAAAATAAAAAAGTTCAGCCACCTTTTACTGCAAGTTATCGTCACGCTTTCCTGTATTGTATTTGGCGTTGGCCTACTACGAGGAGAGGCAGCCGGAGAGATGTTTATGGTGGCTGTCGCGCTTGCTGTTGGCACAATTCCAGAAGGCCTACCCGTGGCAGTCACGATTATGTTATCTCTAGGCGTGTCTAAAATGGCAGCTAGGAGGGCTATAATAAGAAAGTTAGTGGCAGTGGAGACGCTGGGGAGCACCAACGTTATTTGCTCCGACAAAACGGGCACACTCACCGAAAACCAGATGACTGTTCAGGAGATATTTGCGGGTGGAGGCTATTACAAAGCGACCGGTTTAGGATATCAGCCAGTAGGAGATATATTAGCAGGCGATGCAGCTTTGGATCCTAACCAGAACCAGGCCCTTATAATGTGCTTAAACGCTGGGATGCTGTGCAACGAAAGTATTTTAAGGCAACAAGACGACCGATGGGTAATTGATGGCGACCCAACCGAAGGTGCTGTGCTGGTTGCAGCCCGTAAACTAGGACTTCAAGAAGACTCCTTATTGCAAGAATTTCCACGTATCGATACAATTCCTTTTGAATCTGAATACCAATACATGGCAACATTGCACGCGGCTGCAAAACCTGTCATCTTTATAAAAGGCTCTATAGAGGCAGTGTTAACACGTTGCGCGTATGCAATGGAGCCCAACGGCTCAGCGGGCATGATAGATAAGGAGAGTATAAGCGCAGAGGTAGACCGCATGGCTGCTCTTGGGTTGCGTGTTTTGGCCTTTGCTGTGCTTGAACCATCAGAGAGTACGAGTACGCTTCAGCATACTTCTGTATCTAATAACCTTACATTTTTGGGATTACAGGGAATGATAGACCCACCCCGCAAAGAAGCCATCGAAGCAGTGAAGTTATGCCAAAAAGCAGGAATCGATGTTAAAATGATTACTGGAGACCATGCTGTAACAGCCTCGACTATAGCAGGGCAGATAGGCTTGCAAGGAAGCTCCAAGGATGGGAAACTAGTAGCGGTCACAGGTAAAGACATTCAGTCAATGGATGATCAAGAGGTAGAAGAGCTGGTTGTGCATACTGCTGTATTTGCCCGGGTCGCTCCTGAGCAGAAATTAAGGCTGGTAAAATCACTCCAAGCCCGTGGAAAGGTAGTTGCCATGACTGGGGACGGCGTGAACGATGGCCCTGCCTTAAAGCAGGCAAATATTGGCATTGCAATGGGTATTACGGGAACTGACGTGGCAAAAGACGCAGCGGATATGGTGCTTACAGATGATAATTTCTCATCGATAGAAGGCGCTGTGGAAGAAGGTCGTGCCGTTTATGATAACCTGACTAAATTTATTGTCTGGACCTTACCAACGAACTTAGGAGAGGGGTTAGTAATCTTGGCTGCCATTGCTATTGGAGCGAGCCTACCTATCCAACCGGTTCAAATCCTCTGGATAAACATGACCACAGCAGTGTTCCTGGGCTTAATGCTTGCATTTGAGCCAAAGGAGCCAGATATCATGAACCGACCCCCGCGCCCTGTTAACCTGCCTATCTTAGGCTATGAGTTAATAATGCGAACGCTTTTGGTTGGATCGCTACTATTGATTGCATCCTTCGGCTTGTACCTCTATGAAAGGCGTGTGGTTGGAGCTAATATGGCAGAGGCGCAAACGGTAGCAACCACTGTATTTATAGTTTTGGAATCGGCTTACCTTTTGAATTGTCGCTCACTTATCAGACCTATGCGCCAAATAGGTTATTTCTCTAATCCATGGGTATATTACGGTATACTGGCTATGTTGGCATCTCAAATGATCTTTATCTACGTCCCTTTTATGAACCAACTCTTTCACTCTAGCCCGATTGGCTTCTTGTCGTGGATGCGAATTGCCGGGGCAGGTGTTTTGCTGTTCACTATTGTATCGATTGAAAAACTTATCCGGCTGAAAGTGGCGAATGGCAAAAGCTAAGTTAGTTTGCTACATTCTGTAAGAAAATAAACCACTTGATGAGATATCATATACTAAACTGCTTTGCCTATCTGGTTATTCAGATGATTAAAACAACCTTGCTTACAAAGTATGCCATATTCTCATCAGAAACTTTCTATTAAGTGTTAACTAGTTATGCGATGCCTAGAAGTAAGCTTAAAGCACAAATGACAGCAGCATAAATTGGGGCTGTAGGTAAGGTCGAGGATCAGCATTACCTACGGCTTTTAAATATAGTTCTCCCTGTTAAAGTGCAGCACTCAAAACAAATCATTTTTACTTTGCTGCAATAATCGGCTTGAACGGACCAAACTTATACTTCTCTTCGCTAAAAACACTTAGCTGTTTAGCGGAAGGCTGGGATATAAAACTGAGAAATAGAAACGACCCATTATTATACCCGGATTGCAGATAGGAACAGGTTCCTGTTTCCGCGGGAGTGAGGAATCGAGCCTTTTTACACCTTTCTGCTCAGAGAGCGCTTGGAGGGTGAGCCTCGTGAAGAATTTCCAGTTTAAAAGGCCATAGTGGAAATACCTCTCATTGGAGGGGCAGGGGTAGGTTTTTACATTGAAGTAAACCTTAATTTTAGCTATAAAAGAAGAGAGTAGCCATACCCGGCTGCTCTCTTCTTTTATGCTGTTTCCCGTTTTGGATTACTTACAGCTTCGGGTTTAGGCCTAACTTCCAAATTCTCCCGAAAGGGGTATAACTGCTGCTCCAGAAACGACTTCGGATAGTGTTCCACTTCATCAAACCCAAGCTCGATATCACGTCCATCTTCAGGCTCGTAAGCAGTTCCGAACAGGTAATCCCAAACGCTTAGCGTAATGCCATAGTTTGCACCGTAACGCCGTGGCATATGCTTGGCATGGTGCCAGATATGCATCTGCGGGTTGTTGAACAAAAAGCGGAATGGACCTAGAGGAACCTTAAAGTTTGAGTGGTTAAAATGCCCCACTGCCGTGGCGAAAATGTGCACCAGGAAGAAGTCTTGAATGCCAAAGCCGATCATGGCCAGCGGAATGTACTCAAGGGTGCGGTATACCACCGTTTCACCCCAATGGAAGCGCAGGTGAGCAGCAAAACCCATCTGCTGTACCGAGTGGTGCACCTTATGGAAATTCCACAGGAACTCGAAGCGGTGTAGCAGGCGGTGTACGTTCCATTGTATAAAGTCACGTACAATGAACAAGGTTAGTAACTGCGCCCATACCGGCCACGACTGCACCTCGAAAGCCACGAGGTTGGTAATCCCAAACAGGCCCAAGAAATCGTTGAAAGCCTCAACTCCTACATTAGAAACTGCATTGAAACCAACGAGCGAGAACAGGAAAAAGTTAAAGAACATGTAAAAGCCATCGAGCCAGAAATCAATGCGAATCTTTGCCTGATGCTGCCGCCAGGGGGCAATGATCTCCAGTAGCCAGAAAAACAGCGACAAGCCGATCAGCCAATAGAAGTAGTTGCCCCAGCTCGGGTTTAAAATTTCATTCCACAGGTAATTCCCGTAATCTGAGAAAGACCTAAAAAAGGTATTCCAGTATTTTTCCATACTATTATCGCTTATAAGGGATTACTTTACAGGCACGCCCGCACTCTTAAGCGCCATAAAACCTTCTGTGGCATCGTATACCTTATTAAAGCCCATTTTATTCATGGCTTGCACTGCCTGGTTGCTTCGGCCACCCACAGCACAATAAACTAGGTAGGTTTTGGTTTTATCGAGTTCTTGCAGGCGCTGTTCAAAGCTCTGGTCATAGATGTTTAGCAGTTGCGCTTTTTCAAGGTGTCCTGCTTCAAACTCTTCCGGTGTGCGTACATCCAACACTATAATTTCGGGCTGCTGCGCCAGCAAGCTTTTTGCAATGTGGCTGCCTACGCTTTGCACGGCTGCTGCCTGGCCAATTTCCGACTGGGTTATGGCACTGTCGGTAGCCTCCGTGTTTGTGTCGGTAGCAGAATTACAAGAGGCGAAGAGCATAACAATGCCTAAAAATAGCGTGTTTCGTTGCATATGTGCTTATTTGTAAGTGAATCTCAAATATTAATAGCATATGCCGACAGCTGGTTTGCCACCGGCATACGTGTTTCAGGTTTACTTAACCATACCTTGCAGAAAGTCGCGAACCTCCTGCGTGTCATATTCTGCCATACCTTCCTGTTTGCCTACAATCTTGCCTTCTGGTGAAATGATAAAAGTAGTAGGGATAGCATTGGAATAAAACTCCTGCGGCAGCTGGCTTGTAGGCATGTATACTGGCAGGGTAAAGCCTTTCTTGTCAATAAATTTCTGGACTTTTTCCACGCCGCCTTCGTCCACTGAAAGCATCACGAACGCTATTTTGTCCGAGCCGATTTTGTCGTATAAGCTTTGGATGTTGGGCATTTCGGCGATGCAAGGCGGGCACCAGGTAGCCCAGATGTTCAGGAAAACTACTTTGCCTTTCAGGCTTTCAAAACTGACGGTTTTGCCATCGAGGGTACGCATTTTAAAGCCCGCGCCAGCCATACTTGATCCGCTGGATTCGGTTGGGGTTGTAGTATTTGCAGGTATAGTCTCTTCAGTTACATTTGCTTTCTTAATACCAGTCGCCAATAACAGGCGTTGCACCTGCCCGATAGCCTCTGTATGAAGTCCGGTAAAATATAAAGTTGCGAACACAGCTAGCATAACGGCCCATCCGGGTATGTTTTTGATTGAAAATTTCTTCTTTTCCATGATATTTTATCTTTCTGATTTAGATTATCTTTTTTGTAATAATTACAACTCTACGGTGTGGTAACCTTGCAACTGTAAATCGAACATATGCGTGAGGCCGTTTGGTACAACCTCCACGCCGTCCACTAACATGCTTTTATCGAGCTCAAATTTTTTCATCGACATGCCACAAACACGGTAGGTTACGCCAGCTTTTCTGCCTGCATCAATTGCTTCGGCCATGTCGCCGCCTTTTACAAAAGCCTCTACCGATTTGCCACATGCCATAATCACGAAATTCTCGCGCTTGTAAGTGCTTTCGGCGGTGATGGTTCCAGCGGTATTAACGGCGGCTTTCAGGTGGCTGGGCTGGCTGATGAGCACAGCGTACTTATGTGCCGCAAGCGCTTGGCTCTGTGCAGCCAATGCCTGTGTTGCCGAAGACGTTGTAGCGCAAGAGCTAAATACACCGACCAAACTAAGTGCCAGTACTGCGCCTAGCTTTTCTTTGCTCATTGGCACTATTTGTCTGCTGTTTTGGCGCAAAACCTGATCTAGGCCAAAGTATAAAGCGCCGTTCAGGCTAAAGAAAACCAAGGAGCCTGCAATGGCAATGTTTTTAAACATTGGCCCAAGCCCCTCTGGGTTGGTTAGCTGCACGGTTACGGTGATAGGTACAAGTATAGCTAAAAGCAGCAGTGCGGCCAACCTTGTTTTAAAGCCCAGAAGCAGGGCTACGCCACCAAGGAGCAAACCGGTACCAGAAAGTATAACAAGCGTTTCTGCGGGTGCCATCCAAGTGGCAAGTTGGCTTAACTCGGATTGCTGTAGGCGCGCAGCTGCACCAGCAGTATGCACTAGGTGGTTAAAACCGGCAGCTATAAATATAAAGCTGCTCATGATACGAAGCACTAAAAATGAGAGCTTCTGATAAAAAGAAGTATCCATAAAGGGGTATAAAATTAATCTTAAGTTGATTTTAATGCGCTAAGGCGGCATGTGCACGCATGTTCACGGGCAAAGCACAAGCATACCTGGCCAAAGTAAGTTGACCTGTTAAGAGGCTGATTAAAAGACTTAAGCTAATTTTGGGGGCTCCGGATCTATCTTAAGTTCAGGAGAAAGGTAAGTGAGGCTAGCAGGGGTGCCTATTTCGCGCAATTGCAGTGGGTGCCACATAGTATAGCTTGCCTGCGGAGAAATAACGGCAAATACCTGCTGACTGCAATCAGAGGCAAAATTTGCGCCTGGCATTTGCTCAGAATGCGTTTGGTGCTTAAGGCACTTTCTAGCGCAGGTTGGCTTTACAGGGCGCTTGGTAGCACAGCTGGTTTTTACACTACGCTGCTCCATACCCAGCACGCGCTGTGCATAGCTGCCATTTTTTGGCAGTACAAACAGCAGGAGCAAAGTACTCATAAATAAAAGCAGGTAGTTTTTCATATGCTTAATAAACATCGCCACGCTGGCAAAGCAGTGGTAACTTGATGCGAATGGTTTTATAACACAATTAAGCCACTTTTGATTTCACGGACGAAGTATAAATCCGCTGAATGCCCGTTGGTAAACATACAAAACCAAGCGATGCGATGCAACTTGGCAACACTGCTGGCTTTGCCAGAGCTGCTTTACAGTGAATCACATTCGTGGCTCGCAAAGTATACCTGCGCCAATGGTAAATACAGCCGTACTTAGCAAAACAGCCTCCAGCCCAAACAGGTTGCTGAACATATCTGTGGCTGTGGCTCCTGCTACATACCCAAAATCACGCCAGAACCTAAAAATGCCCGTGCTTTGTGGCTGCTGGCTGAGGTGCATGTTTTCGGAGACTATCGTTAAAAAGTTAGGGTAAACCAGCGCTGTGCCAGCCCCTTGTAGGACTATGGCTGTTACTATGAGCCAACAAACGAAAACCCCAAATTACTATGACTTGCACCAGCTTAGTGAGGGAGCTTATCGCGCAGCACACCATATAGGTAAGTGCCAATTAAAGCGCCTACTATGGCAACTAAGATGGCCCAGTAGCCATACCCCAGGTTCACGAACATCGGTCCCGGGCAAGCGCCTGTCAGGGCCCAGCCCAATCCGAAGATGGTACCCCCGATAAGGTAACGCGGAACTGATTTCTCCTTTGGCGTGAAGATGATCGGGTTGCCCTGATAATCCTTCATGTTAAACTTCTTGATCAAGTAGGTAGCGATGGCTCCCAGTACAACGGCTGTTCCAATGATACCATACATATGGAAGGCCTGGAATCGGAACATCTCCTGAATTCTGTACCATGAGATCGCCTCCGATTTACTCATCACGATGCCAAACAAAATGCCGGCTATTATATATTTTAATCCTTTCACGGTAATGCTGTTTCTTGTTAATGAATAATTGCTTTAGCGCGCTGCTGTTCTTATAAAATGAACGGCAACAGCAGGTGTGTCATGATCAGGCCACCAATGAAGAAACCGATAACGGCGATCAACGATGGCAACTGCAGGTTAGACAAACCGCTGATGGCGTGGCCCGACGTACAACCACCAGCATAGCGCGATCCAAAACCGATCATGAAACCACCGATCAACATGATCAGGAAGCCTTTAACGGTAAAGAGTGCCTCTAAACTGAAGAGCTCGTTTGGCTGCAGATCATCCGGTGCCGACATACCCAATGCCTTTAAGTCCTGGATTGTTTCCTGCGAGATTTGTACGACGTCGCCATTAGATAAGAACTCAGAAGAGATCCATCCGCCCAGTACGGCACCCACCACAAATAGCAGGTTCCAGGTCTGAGAGCGCCAGTCAAAATCAAAGAATTTCGTGGTTTTGCCCGCACCGCAGGCTGCGCATATCACGCGCAGGTTAGACGAAAAGCCAAACGATTTACCAAAAAACAGGAGGATCACCATTACAAAAGCAATCAGGATTCCTGAAGTATACCACGGCCAAGGCTGGCTAAGTAATTCTAACATGTTATTCTATTCTAAATTAAGGTGTGTAATGTTAAGGTATCTATAAACAGGCAGTTTGATGTTCTGTTCATGCCCAAGCTAGCTACTTATAATTATCTGGGCCAGGCACCAACGCCACCCATCAGGTTGTTTGCCTTAAATCCTTGGTCTGCCAGTAGCTTGCAGGCAGAGCCACTGCGGTTGCCGCTGCGGCAAAAGACGAAGTATTCCTTGTTCTTGTCGAGCTTGCTTAGGGCAGCTTGAAACTGTCCAGACAGGAAGTCGAGGTTCTTAGAGCCAGGAATGGTACCTGACGCAAGCTCACCTGCAGTGCGCACATCCAGCAGCTCGGCATTATCAGCCTTCTCAAATGCTGCTTTAAATGCCTTTCCGTTAAGATCGTTATAATTCTTCGGGGTTGATTTGAATAAGTTAAACATGATGTTACCTCCCTATAATTAAGTGCTTACATTCTATACTATGCAAAGATGGTGAAAAGCACTCGGCCGTTCAGTGACTTATGTCACGCAGTGCCTTAAGCAAAGAAAACTTCCTTCACGATGATGTAAATACCCATTACCAAAACAAACCAGCCGAATGCAGTTTTAAGCTTATCGGCATGTATTTTTGTGGAGAGGAAAGATCCCAGAAAAATACCGGCAATCGAAATGGATGAAAAGATAGCCAGAAACGGCCAGTCGATGTTGTAGTTGTAAACATCACCGATAAAGCCCAGTAACGATTTTGCGGCAATGATGAGCAACGAGGTGCCCACAGCCATTTTCATATCCAGCTTACTAAAAAGCACTAAAGCAGGTATAATTAGAAAGCCGCCGCCTGCACCAACTAGCCCAGTGAGCGTGCCCACTACCATGCCTTCGGCCAAAATGCCGCCGTAATTAAACTTCGGCTTAGGGTGTGGTGCATCCGGGTTTTCATGTGCCACATCAATATCGGTATCAGCATTGTCGTCGATGCTTTCGGCGGGCTTTTTCTTCTGAATCATACTGATGGAGGCAAACACCATTAACCCTGCAAACAATAGCATCAGCAAAACGCCTTTGGTTACCATAAAACCGCCAACCTCGAAGATTTCTTCAGGAATGGCCGGCACGATGTAACGGCGCGTGGTATAGACGGCCACAATGGCAGGCAAACCGAATACAACCGCTGTCTTTAAACTTACTAGTCCTTTTTTATAGAACCTGTAGCTGCCCACCAGGCTTGTGAGCCCTACAATAAAAAGAGAGTAAGCCGTGGAGATAACTGGCGTTAGGCCAAGCAGGTAAACCAATACAGGCACGGTCAGGATGGAGCCTCCGCCTCCGATTAGCCCCAGCGAAAGCCCAATAATAAGTGCTGCAATGTATCCAAGAATTTCCATAGTATATGCGGTTAAGGGTATGTGCTGCTACAAGTATACTTAAAGTATGCTGGTAGTTCAGTGACAGTTGTTACAGTTGATGGTGATATAAAGTTATGTTTATCTGTCACTCGCGTTCGGGACTTTACAAGTGCAAAGTTTATAGTGTGTTTTGCACGCTCCACGCCCGAGAGGCCACCAAAATACTTCGGGATGAACCGGGTGCTCATTAGCCTCTGGGCACCGCAACATCCCAAGGCCCCTCACCTAAAACTTGTTAAATCCTTGCTTTTACCATGTGCAATTCTACCTCATGCATTTCACATTCTTAACCAAAGGCTATTAACGCAGCCTAATCATCCTGAAAGGATGTATGAGCTTAAAAGTATAACCTTACTTCTTGCTTAGAATTAGTCTGTTAGCATCAAGTTCATGCTGAGCACAGTGTTCACCTCTTTCCGGGATGGTAGCTTATACTTAGAAAGAATGGTTACGAGTAGGGCATTCCCTTTTAAAACAGCTCCAGGTCATGCACCTCGATATAGTTGCGGTGCAGAGTGATGGCTTTGGTTTGCTCCAGTTTTTTTAACAGGCGAGAGATTACTTCGCGGGAGCTGTTAAGCTCAGTGGCGATCTGCTGGTGCGAGAGCCGGATTTCCTCGCCGCTTACCTGCACATGGCGTTTTAGGTAAAAAACCAGGCGTTCGTCAAGGGCTTTAAAAGCGATGCTGTCCAGGGTTTGCAACAGCTCCTCGAAGCGCTGGCGGTAAGAGGCGATCACAAAGTTATGCCAGCTCTTAAACTTGCTCAGCCATAGCTCAGTAAGGTGCTGCGGCACAAGTATTATCTCGGAAGGCAACACGGCCTTTACCATAATCTGGCTTTTTTCGTCTCGGGCAGTGCACATCATAGACAAAGCGCATGCATTGCCTGGCTCCAAGTAATACATCAGGAACTCGTTGCCCTCATCGTCCTCGCGGTATACCTTCAGGAGCCCGCCAAGCAGCAAAATAGTGGAGCGAATGTACTGCCCGGTCCGCAGTATTTCATCGCCTTCTTCGATATGCTTTATAGTGCTTTGTGCTAAAATCTCGCCAAGGAGAGCTTGCTCAAATTGCGGGAACTGCTTTACAATGTTGTCTTTCAGGTTGGTGTCCATTGGGTAGGAAAAACGGTGTGAATTTAAATTGGCCCAAGGTGATAGGAGCCAAGCCTATTGAAAATGCCGAAGCAGGCCCAAAATTGCGCCTGCTTCGGTTATAACTATTGGCTGCTGTTAGTGCGAGCCGTTCTTAAACTCATTCACGGCCTCGCTTAAATCCAGAACCTTAGCTTGGGGCAGCGCAGCTTCCACAATACTGCTGCCAGCTGCCGAGCGATAGCCGCCTGCGCAATGCACTACTACCGGCTTATCAGTTGGTATCTCCTGGGCGCGACCTCTCAGTTCTGGCAACGGAATATTTATCGCGCTATCGAAAAACTTGTTTTCTTTAACTTCTGAAGCATTTCGGATGTCTACAATTGTATAATCTTCGGGATGCTTTTTGAAATCTTCCAGATCCAGGGGTGGGGTAGAGGTTGTTGGTTTGCTATCCAGTACGAATGCTCCTTTTATCAATTGTTCGTATCCGATTTTAGCAGCTTTCTCGATCAGTTCATCAAGCTCTTTCTCAGTTTGAGCAATCAGGTAGAAAGACTCTTTCGGATCAACAATACTTCCCAGCCAGGTTTCGAACTTGCCGCCGTTCTGTATATTTATGGCCCCTTTGTAATGCCCCTGTTTAAATACTTTTTCGTTACGGGCATCCACTACAATGGCGTCAGCTTCAGGCTCAAAGTTCTTGGCAAGCTTCTTTACCTTTTCTATACTTTGGTGGTAATTTGGTGCGCCTTGCTTATTCAGGGATACATCATAGCTAAAGTATTTAGGAATAAAGGGTTGGTCTGCTGTCAGGATTTTAACAAACTCTTCCTCGCTCATTTGCTGCAGGGCATAGTTGCCATTTTTTTCAGCGCCAATGGTGCTACTATTTGCCTCGCTTAAGGCTTTTCCGCAGAGGGTGCCTGCGCCGTGGGCCGGGTACACTACTACGTCATCTGCCAGTTTCATGAGTTTATCGCGGGTGCTGTGGTACATCTGGCGAGCAAGCTCTTCACGCTTAGCAGTAATGTTACCGGCGCTTTCGCGTAAGTCTGGTCGGCCCACATCGCCAATAAAGAGGGTGTCACCTGTGAAGACGGCTTTGTCCTTGCCTTCATGTTCCAGCACAATGCTTATGCCATCCGGCGAGTGGCCAGGCGTATGCAACGACTTCAACTTAATGTCTCCTATTGCTAACTCCTCGCCTTCATCAAGCGCTTTATGCGGGTAATCAGCGCCAACCATGCTATGGGCATATATTGTGGCTCCGGTTTTCTCGTGTATTTCTAGGTGCGAGCTTACAAAGTCGGCATGCGGGTGCGTTTCTATAACGCCTACAATAGCCGCGTTATGGGCAGCTGCAAACTCGTAGTAAGGCTGCGGGTCGCGTGCCGGGTCTATGAGTACAACTTTACCCGATTGCTCATCTAAAATGGCATAGCCGTAGTGCGCCAATCCTTTGTCTTCAAACTGTTGTATTTTCATGCTGCTTATCTTTTTGTCGTTTATACTATACTACCTGATATTATTCAGGTTACGATACAAAGGTATGGCTTGGTGTACGCGGTGTCAGTGATGTTTGTCACATAGGAAGGTAGTTATATGTACTTTTCAAACATTAAATTCCAATACTTCCATGGCCAGCCATCCTTTATAAAAATGCACTTCAGGTTAGGTTTATACTTTAGCAATATCTTACGGCCTTTTGTGCCGTAACAAGTAAAGCACGAAACATACTTCTGATCTATGATAGCAGCGATATTCAGCTTTTTAGTGATGCTTAACCCGTTTGCCCTGTTTTTATACTTAAAGCCTGTAATGAACGACCTATCGGACACTGACTTTCGGGCTGTTTTTCTAAAAGCCAGTCTGATATCCTTTTCAATCTTTATTGTTTTCCTGCTATTCGGGGATGTGGTTTTCCAAAAGGTGTTCCGGATAAATTTCGAGTCGTTCCGGATTTTTGGTGGAGTAGTGCTGTTCTCGCTGGCCTATATTTTTATTGTGCAGGGCAAGAAAGCCTTCATACAGATTAAGGGCGACCTGCACGATTTAGCTTCTGAGATAGCCATGCCTTTTATGGTAGGGGCAGGCACCATCTCCCTTACAATTTTAATGGCTGAAGAGTTAAAACTCTGGGAGGGCGTGGTGGCGCTGGTGATAATTATGCTGGTAAACTTTGTGGTGATCATGGGGTTAAAGTATATCAGAAAAAGCACTCGCTCCAGAAAAGTGCAGGTAGCCTTTGATAAAAACATGGAACTGCTGCTGCGCATCAACGGTTTTTTTGTGGGCGCCATCGGCATCGATATGATCGTGACAGGCATTACAAACCTGTTTGCAGCAACATAAGTATAGGCAGCAACTTTTAATCGCTGCCGCCTACACAATTATATATAGTATACTTATTGTTTGATCACATCTTCAGAGTATACCATCCAGATCGGGATATTCAGATCCATATTGTATAGCTCGGTTGGTACGCTGCCTAGGCTTAAAGAAGGAACAGGGTTATGCCCTTTCAGCCCGAGAACCAGCAAATCGTGATTGCCTTTCTCCAGTTGCATGGTTATGCGTTCGGCAATACTTTTACCGGCTGCCCGCACCAGGGTATACGGCACGCCGGCAATCTCTTGGTGGCGCTTTTGCAAATCACTGAACTTCTCCTTTACCACTTCCTCGGCCTTACGTATGGCTTTTTCCTCCGAGATGAGCGGGAAATATTGCGTAGGGAGCTTATATACATGCAGAATATCCAACGAAAGGCCCAACTGGTCTGTAAGTGATTTACTTAGGCGGAGCGCATGCACTGAGGCATCGGAAAAATCTATCGGGGTGAGCACTTTGGCGATATTAAAGTTAGCTGTCTCCGGAAACACGAGTACGCTGCATGGCAGAATACGGAGCAGCTTGGTGCCCAGGGCCCCGGTGCTTTTATCGCTCATCCTTTTCCCGATGAGTGTTAGCTTAATTGTATAGCGTTTTACAAGCTCGGCAAGTATAACTTCGGTGTTCGGCTCTTCGCTGACGAGTATTTCGTGGTCAGCGGCATTTTGGAAGTGCTCGTTTACGATATCAGAGATATTGCCTTCTATCTCGTTACCCAAATCCACATCCCCGAAAAACTCCCTAAAGTCATCGCTGAGCTCCGAGGATTTAATATTGTGCACGAAATACACCTTTTTAACCGGCAGGCGCTCGCAGATAGAGCGGGAAAAGGCTACCAGCGTTTCATCTATGTCGCTTAGGTCCAGGCAGACCATCATGGAATCAATTGCAATCATTTTTTGATGTGGTTAAGCGGTTAATCCTTGCTTTGTTCTGCGGCTTTGGCTTCGTGTTTGGTAGCCCGTTTAGCCAACATTTCAGCTATCAGTTGCTGGTAGTTTTTGCGTTGCTGCGCTTTGCCAAGTTTATTCTCCTCTTCCAGCTCCTCACTCAAGCCCCTGTAGAGGCTGTAACACATAATTAAAAGTATAAGCGCGAAGGGCAGCCCTGTTAAAATTACAGCCGTTTGCAGGGCTTGCAAGCCGCCACCTAAAAGCAGAACCGCCGCCACGGCACCCTCGGCCAGCGCCCAGAAAATACGGATGCCCACCGGAGAATCTGCCCTGCCGCCTGAGGTTAAACTATCCACTACCAGCGAGCCTGAGTCGGAAGAGGTAACAAAGAAGCCTGCAACCAAAATAATTCCTATGACAGAAAGTATAGTAGAGAAGGGGAGTTGCTCGAAGAACACAAACAGGGCAGTAGACACGTCATCTGCCACTGCTAGTGCCACGGCATCATTTCCACCCAGCACCTCGCGCAGGGCAGTGCTGCCAAACACGGTCATCCACAGGAAAGAAAGCAAGGACGGTACAATTAGTACCCCAAGCACAAATTCTCGGATAGTTCGGCCTTTGGATACACGCGCAATAAAGATGCCCACAAATGGCGCCCATGAAATCCACCAAGCCCAGTAAAACACTGTCCAGCCACCTTGCCAGTTTCCGGAGGAGTATGCTTCGTTCCAGAAAGAGAGCTGCATGAAGTTGCCTATATATGACCCGGTATTTTGCACGTAAGAGCCAAGTATGAACACCGTTGGGCCAAGAAACAAAACTGCCAACAGGATCACCAGAGCAATGCGCACATTCCATTCACTCAAAATCCGCACACCTTTGTCGACGCCTGTTACTACAGATATAGTGGCAATACCGGTTATGCCTGCAATTAACATTACTTGGGTATAAATATCGCTGGCAATACCAGGGAAGACATGGTGCAGTCCAGCTGCTACCTGCTTTACGCCCAATCCCAAAGATGTTGCCAAACCAAACAGCGTGGCTATTACGGCAAGAACGTCTATCACATCACCAATTCTGCCGTGTATGCGCTCACCAAGAAATGGGTAGAAAACTGAACGTATGGTAAGCGGCAGCTTGCGGCTATAAGTAAAGTACGCTAGCGACAAACCAACTAAGGCATAAATAGCCCACGCATGCAATCCCCAATGCAAGAAAGTGAAATTCATGGCTTGCCTTGCCGCAGCAGGCGTGCCAGCCTCGCCAAGGGGCGGTGTCTGGAAGTGGTTAATAGGCTCCGCTATACTCCAAAATAAAAGCCCTATACCCATACCGGCACTAAACAGCATCGCAAACCATGACGAGGTGCTGAACTCTGGTTTGGCATCTTTTCCGCCCAGGCGTATGTGGCTAAACTTGCCAAAGGCCATGTACAGACAAAAAACCACAAACACATTTACGCTAAGTATAAACAGCCAGCCCATGTTGGAGGTAACTGCTTGTTGGGCGCTGCTAAAAAATGTCTCGGCATCTTTCCTGAACACCAGCACCAATGTTATGCTTATAATAAGGATTATGATGGAAGACCAGAATACGGGGCCATTAACCTCCAGCCCCAGCGATTTCTTGGTATCACTTCTTGCTACTTTACTCATTATCTAAGTTTTTATCGAATCAGAAATAGTATCCCATGTTAATATTAAAGCGCAGGTGCCAGTCTGTGTCGCCTGGTGTGCCTGCAGTGAAGGCATTGGTCCATTCAGGCCCAAGCCAGGGTTGGTTATAACCAAAGGCCGCATCTGTGTAGATATACATTGACCCCGCCGAGAACAGGGCTCCCAATACGTTCATGTGCGAATTCTCGAACCCGCTGACACGTTTATTATAATAGCCGTAGTTGTCGTAAAATGTAATGCCTTGCAGTAGGCGTGTATCTATAGGTAGGTGGTAGGCTAGACTTGCAGTGTAAACTTCTCCTTTGTTAGCTACATTGTAATTTGCGCCGTAGGCCCCCATTTCCACAAAATTCAAATCATTGTCCGAAGCATACTTCGGGTTAATGCGGTAGAGCATAGCCTGAAGCTTAACATTCCAAGGGCTGTTTACTGACTTATACTCATAATGTACAGCGCCTGCGTGCCTGGTGCCATTACGCTCAGTATCGAGGTTGTATAACAGGCCGCCTTGTAGTGAGGCGCCAATTTCGTGCTGAAGGCTGTCGCCCAATCGGTTTATGATTTTAAAGTCGAGTTGGTTGTTTTCCTTATTGCGCCCAGTCACGTCGTAAGAGTAGCGGTTCGGACTTGCTTCTGATGAACCAAACACCAAATCTTCGGCACTTTTATAATAAGCAGCCTGCCATTGCCATCTTCCATTATCGTGGATATACTTAACACCCATATCATGGTCATCCTCGAAGCCTATATAATAAGTCATGTTAAAGAACCAGTTATTGGAGTTGTATTGCTGAATGCCGAAAGGCACTTGGTTAAGGCCAACCTGAATTTGAGAGATATCAGAGAAATCATGCTGAAACCAGCCTTGCTTAAGGAAGCCTCCACCAAAACCTTCAGAATAATGCCTGTATTCGGCATTTAGCTTGATACCCTTGTACTCAGACTCTACATTGATACGGAGCACATCAAAGCCAAAATCACCACCACGTTCTAATTGGTCTTCTTTCCAGGTCGATAAATTATAGTTAAACCTTAATGCGCCGCCAATTTTTAGTGTGGGTTTTTCATACACATTCTCCTCAGAGTACTGTGCATAACTAAGCGAGCTAAGAAAGAGGAGAGTCATTAAAAGTAAAAGTGTTTTATACATCAGGTATGGATAAAATAATGCTTAAGGATGGATTACACTATAGTTTGGACGATGTGACCAACTAAATGTTGCTTTCAAACCTATTTAAAAGGCACAAGAGGAACAGTCAACACTTAGTAGAATAAGGATATGTTACTGAATGCGAGTAAAAAATGACGTTCTGTGTTGCAGAGAAAAAAAGTGCAAAGCAGAAGATTGAGATTAATATTAAGGAGCCCCGAAATTAATCCTGTTCATTTAGAGCGCGTTAGGCATTTATCTAAAGTTTTTTGTGCTGTGGGTGTTGCGGGGGCGGGAATTTTG
>NZ_QWGE01000004.1 GCF_003576375.1 Pontibacter oryzae | reverse complement strand
CGAGACGCCACCTAGACTTAACGTTGCCCCTAATTTAAAATGAAGATGAAAAAAAAATTAAATATTGGTGTTATAACAGTTTGCCTTACAGGCTGCTTAGCACGAAAAAGTACTCAGCTTTTGTCGATGAAAAAATAAAGACCGAGAATCTTGAACATGAGCCAAAAGATTGGTTGGCAGTATATTTACCAGTAGCAGAGGTAAAAGGTAACGATTACAAGCAGATTAAAAATTCCTATGTGCCTGCAGTACTTTATTGGGGCTGGAACTCGACAATAGAATGCGAAACCGACCCATATACTACTGGAAACTTTATAAAAGCCGGGATATTTCAGGCAGCGGATAACCTTGATTTAAGAAGTAAACTCAAGGACAAGCAATTGGTAATAGACCTGAAGCAAGTACCCGGGAAATTTTTGTATGAAAACAAGGGGAATGCAATTTTTTTAGTTTTTGCTTATACAACAAGTGCAGTCGCAGCAGTATCACCTTACCCAATTACCTTATATGCTGAATATCAACTAAAAGAGAATGGTGAAGTTGTGGCGCACGGTAGTGGCGTTATCCAAAAAAAGGCACAACCAGTTAGAAATATGTGGAAATCATCAAAGAAATTTACTTGGATGTATCTTGACGAATATAAAAAAGAATCAAACAGAATGGGAACTGAATTGGTGAAAAACATTATCAAACAGATTAAAAGCTAATAAGCAGAAACGTAAGGATTAGCAAAACCTAAGCAGCATATGCGTCCTTCCTCGGCTGGAACTTAATCAGCACGTGCAGGTTCAAGTAAATCTGTGATTCAGCTTCTATAACCCGTCCAACCCAGGTTTTAGGTCTCAATTATCATATCTACAACTTATACATTACTAGCTAAAAAAGCATGAAAAACATCTTGTTATTACTCCTCATCCTTACAGTCTTCTCTGGATGCAATAAAGAACAGGAGGAGGAAGAAAGGCTAATGAAAATGAAACTGGCATTGTCCAATGACTGGAACCAATATGCCCATGAAACGATAGAGCCACTCAAGTTCAGGCTAAAGTGGCCTTATTTGGATCCTTGTATCAAGTTGGTGACATGGAGTTTTAAAACGAACGGAGATTTCAGGCGCGAACAAGATCTGTCTTGCAACCCTCAAAACTATGTTGACGCAGGTTATTGGAAACTCGAAAACAATAAAACACTCAGGTTATACATAAACCAAAGCTTAACGAACTCGGGGCAAACAACAGTACTTGTCCCAATCGAAAACAGCTATATACTTGAGGAAGTTACGGCAGACACATTAAAGCTAAAACAGAATCTTCTTTTTTATGATGCCAACCTCAAAACAACTGTCCCGGGGGTAGACCGATTAACCTTTATCCGCAAGCGTTAGTACGCAGCGCCTTTTGTGGCATCTGCATATAAGTAACTACATCTCTTTCCTACCTATTTTCAAATCTTAAAACCAACTGCATGAAAACACTATTTTTGCACAACAGAGCTGTGTTAGCGCTCTTCGTTCTTGCTTCAGCTATTTTTGTTTCATGTGAGAAACACGAAATAGATGCCATACAGAAACCAATTGATCCACAAGCGGGTCTGGCCAGCCTGAAAGACTCAGCCTCTTATACTATTAACGGAAAGCGCTATGTCTGTGACGATCGCCATATGTCTGGCAGAGGAAACATCGCAGCGAATCGGGACAGTGCTACCGGGCTTTTTCTTCAGTCGGATACTATGCTGTATTATACAGCTTGTGGTTTTGGCAAGCAGCAAGACGCAGACAGAAGTGACGATGGCCGCCTCACCATTTATTTTATCAGAAAGTATGCGAAAAACCAACTGGTTACCTCCGCATCAGTTCCTGCTTTGTTGCAGCCCGAAAACTTGGCAGACCATTACAAGCTAGGCCAGTATCGTTATACTTTTGATTTCAAACAGGACAACCGGCAGAATGGCATTAACTTAACTGTGCGCAAAGTGAATGGCAATGAAGCAGAGGACATGAGTACCCAGCCCTTCGTAAAAGCTTCCCATAGCCAGGACAACTCGACATTTGCCATCACCCGATTTGAACCTATAGGCGATGGCTCCTACCTGCTGGAGGCGAAGTTTACAGCCAACGTGTTCGACGCAAATCAAACCCCAACACGGGTCGAGAATGGCTATATGCGGTTTCGGGTATACTAAATAACGCATTAATAATAGCGACTTGCTGCATACTGGCTGAACCAACTTGAAGCCGTATGCAGCAAGCCGCTTTTCGTTATCTTAAGTCAACCATTCATATATTAATTTCATACTTATACCAAAAGAGGAAAAGTGTATGACAAATCTGATTTACACTTGCTTGGCAGAGGTCGCTTCTCTTACTTCCGTACTGACATGATTCCGCACGGAGTGCTGGTGGGCACCTGCACCCCACTATAGCCTCACCGGCTAGATGCTGGGCCAGCTGAGCGAGCTGACACTTTTATCAGAAAACTCTCTAACCCAGAGTTCAGCTATGTACCGCCTCTCCCAGGTGAGCATCTCGATTCTCTATAGTTAGAAGAAATGGTAGAGAGCCAAGAGCAAGAACTACTTGTTCTGCACCTGAAAAGTTGGACAAACGAGTATGTTAAACTTGCTGCCCATAGGAACCAAGCTAAAGTAACAGAAAAAGAAAGCGGTAATAATCTTATAGCTTATGTGGCGTTGGGTGTGGCGCAAATTGCTCTACACATAGCGTTGCTGAAAAATAACTAAGTGACAACCATGTGTATACTCTATGCTGCGTCTTCGCTTTGCACATCGTCTACACCAGTCCGTTGGCCGTGATTGGGATTATTTTCGGGTTTTAAAGTGGCGTGTCTTTCAGGCTTTTTAAGGGGCTGGAGGGCATCAAAGGCCACTAAAGCCGGGCAACGGTCAGCAAAAGAGCCAAAGGAGGAAACGGGGTTTCTGACCCGAAGTCTTGCTTCGGCGGTGCCGGGAGAAAGCTGGCTTTCGGACGGAAGCGTCCAGGCAAGACTTTGGTGGGGCGAAGTTATACTTGAGAATTGACAAAGTCAAGCGCATAACTTCGGCAGGTGGCTCTTTTACAGAGAGTTGGCGGCAACAGAGAGGCCAATGATTGATTAGTTTTTATTTGATTGTGGGCCAGCCCGGAGCCTGACGCCTCTGGCAACGCCGCCAATAGCGCATTAACGACATTGCCGACGGCTAAAGCGCCACTTGAAAGAAGTATAATAGGTGTAAAACTTCACAACCATCCGGGTTGTTTTTCCCTTATTTTTACATCGCAGTGCCGGGAGAAAAGGGAAAAAACAACCCCGGCCACCACACCCTAGCAGACACCTTAGCAAGTGTTTCAAGCTAAAGCGTCTGCTAGACCATTTCGTTGGCAAACATAAAAATTGAAAAATGGAAAGAATTTTACCTTTAGAAAAAGGAGAGATAGTATTAGGTGAAGAGAAAATTACTATCCGAGACAAAGCGAAAAAAGAAAAGTTTAGGAGAATTGCTTCCTCATCAATGTGGACCATCTACGGTATCTTATCGATATTGAGATATATGAAAACAGGGGATGAGTTCTTGTTATGGACAGGAAGCGTTATCGGACTTGCGCATTTAGCGGTGCTTATCTATAGTTTATTTAGAACGACTAAAGGTGAGATTGGCCTACATGAAATTGGGGAAGCGGTATTCAAAGAAAGAAATGGAAATAAATTCCTTGATTTAAAGTTGAAAGGCGGAGCAAAAAGACGTATCAGTAAAGTTGACCCTGTCTCAGATGAACTTCGGGAGTTCTTTAAAGAAAAGAAAATAGAAGTGCAATAGAATTACGCTTGCCAACACAGTTCAGAAGTTATGCTTCGGCTGAAAGCCTCGCACACCTTCTGCACGAACAACGTTGGGCAAAAGCTATAAGCTATGAAAAAATCTAAGTTTCAGTTTCTGAATAAACTTATAGCCATCATTGATAGCTGCCAGACAGACTGCTCTATTACACTAAATTCTACTTGGACTGAAGAAGAATATAATCCTGAGAAAAGTTTAAGAGCTAAAAAGCTTCTACCATTTGTAAATTCTGAATGGCAGATAATATTAACTCAAAAGAATAAAACAGAAATAGTAGATATACTTGCTGATTACTTTAGCGACGCAGACTTTTACCATGCCTTTTTTAGAGTCGGAAGTAAGTTAATTGGTGAATCTTACGACCACAGCGATTATGTGATTCTAAACCCTCATTACTTCAAACTAACAGAGGAGCACTTCAAAGTTTTGGATGATAGTGAGGTGAAATTAACGGAAGATATTAAAGAGTAGTGAAAGAAAGCCTTTGCCCAACACTCCACAGGCACCATACTCGGCTACGCCTCGTTCGCAGCTTGTACTAAACGTTATATAGAATTCTAAAATAATAGAATGAATTTCAAGGAAATAATAGAACACGTATATCATAAAGTTAAAAATGTAGAAGATACGGGGAAGTTACCAACTTACATTCCTCAATTAGCTAACGTAGATACAGAAAACTTTGGAGTATATATTTCAACAACCGACCAGGTTAATTTCGGAATCGGAAATTGTTACGATAAATTCTCGATACAAAGCATAGCGAAAGTTTTATCGTTAAGCTTGGCTTATCAGCTTCTTGGGGAGAAGGTTTGGGAAAGAGTTGGTGTAGAACCTTCCGGAACGCCGTTTAATTCTTTGGTGCAACTTGAAACTGATAACGGCATACCTAGAAACCCTTTCATAAACGCTGGTGCCATTGTGATTTCGGATATTCTTGTCAGCAGTCTAAAAAACCCTAAAGAAGATTTTCTGACATTTGTTAGAAGTATTTGTAACAATTCCGACTTAAATTATTCTTCGAGGATTGCCGCATCAGAGAAGGAAATAGGTTTTAGGAACGTGGCTTTATGTAATTTTATTAAATCCTTCGGGAATATTAAAAATGACCCTTCAGAAGTACTTGAATTCTACTTTGATCTTTGCTCAATTGAAATGAATTGCAAAGAACTTTCGGAGACATTCTTATTTCTCGCAAATAATGGCCAGAATGTAATAGATAACACTACGATACTAAGCAGTAGCCAAACGAAAAGGATTAATGCACTTATGCTAACTTGTGGGTTTTATGACGAATCCGGGGACTTCGCGTTTAAAGTCGGGCTTCCCGGCAAGAGTGGCGTTGGAGGAGGAATAATTGCAATTCATCCTAATCACTATGCGATTGCTGTTTGGAGTCCAAAATTAAATCAAAAAGGAAACTCTTATAAGGGCATGAGATTTTTAGAAGAATTTACAACCAAATCTGAGTTATCTATATTTTAAGAACTGTACCCACAACGCATAATTGTAATTTTAGCTTGCTTTAGTTTACCTTCTCAGAAGAGATTAACTCCCTGACTCCAAAATACCATTGTAAAGAACTGCGGTTATACCAACCCATTGGCAGTAAGTTGTAGAATTAAAGCAGACTGCTTTGAAGAAAAAGTGACAGATGTATGTAATAGTATAAGAATAAGCAGCAGATTATTTAATTAAGTACATTAGAAATTAACTTTTGAATAAATACTTAAAAATATGAAAAACAACTGGTCAATCGATTTTATAACCCTTTTTATAACGTATGGTGCAGTGAAGCTAGTGCATTGGTTAGTAGGGTTCGATTATGATATTTTCAGCGAAGGTATATTCAGCATCAAGTTTCTAATTGATATAGCGTCTTGGGGAGGTATTTATGCAGTTGTCTACTTTGTACTAAAAGCATTCTTTCCCAATAGTCACAATCCAGTTTAGGGATAGGCTTTTGACACTAGGTAAAATAGTACGTGCAACTTAATATGAATCTTTAAGAAGCTTTCAGAAAATTATGATTCAAGTACTCCGGCATTGGACAATATAGTAGTAAAACCTGCGCCCAACACGGTTCAGCCTTAAATATACCAGCACATTGGCTTTACTTAATAATATAAAAATGAAAAAGAGATCATTAAAGTACATTTTACTTTTCATGACAACTTTATTGTCGAGCTGTGCTGCGAGCAATTATATATCACAGATAAAACAGGCTGACTTACCTCACTTGGGCCTTCAGTACAATATACAGGAAGTTGAGATTATTGATAGTAGACATAACCAAAAGACAGAAGACATAAAATTACCTGTTGTATCAAAGCCAAATACTCTAATAACGCATGTACCAGCTTTAACAGTTAGCCATAAAGAACTGCTAGAAAAAGTGATTAGAGAAAACTCAACTGCTTCCGGAGAATCTGTAAAAGTGATAATCGACGTCAGTGAGAGTTACAAAGAGTTTACATCTACTTGGAGTAGTGAAAAGGAAAAAAGCTTTGCCCAACTGAAAGTAAACCTGATTAACAAAGAGACAGGCGAGCTGATTAAAGAATGTAATTCAAGTGGTGAGCTTTCTGTTCAATCAGTAGATGCAACTAACGCACGAATGGAGGAGCTCTATGTGCTGACACTCAAAAATGTATTATACAATTGCTTAAGTTCAATGTCTATCCAAGAGAAAAAATAACGCCCGCCAACCTTCTATAAATAGCATGCGCACGACGTTTATACAAATCCGTTAAGCAACCTATTGGCTACATAGTAACCCAAGCAGTTGCAGGAAATTAAATCAATCCCAACTATGAAACACTTCCTGAGGATAACTGTCTATTTTGTTTTGCTATTAACTTTTGCCTCTTGTTCGGAAGAAGATGTTGGGGTTGAGACGGTAATAAAAGGGCATGTCTCGGACCATACTAGAGGTATAAATATAGGCGGCTACAAGATAGTATTGGTTAAAAGTTGGGAAAAATGCGAGAACTTTATGTGTGGATCGAGATCGCAGGAAGTTGCTACGGCATATACCGATGAGAACGGAGATTACTCGATCACCTTCAACTATAAACTACAGGAGGGAGAACGCTATACTTTTTCGGAGCAGTATTATGGGTTTCCTTATTACCCTGAGTATTTAAATACGATTGACATTGCACCTGGCAAGACCAATACCATCAACATCAATGCCTGGAAACCTATTGAGTTAAAGTTGAATGTGACAGTTTTAAACAACGTTAACCCACCACTGATGATCAGAAATGAGATTGATGCTAGCAACACCTCATTTCTCAATACTGAAAATATCTATGACGAAAACATTAGTAAAACTTATACTTTAAGGTCAAAGCCTGACACAGACATCAAAATAATCTTTTGGTACTATACGGGCACAAATCCTTTCCTAACGCTACATAAAAAGACCTATTTGTATCATACTACGCTGGAAGATGTGAATACATTAGACTATACCATTGATTGCTCAACGTTCTGAGAAAGTATAAAAAGCGCTTCACCTAAAGTTTTTAAGGCACATAGAAGCGTGCCTTAGCCCTGCAAAGCGGCAGCCCGCATCCTATGTCAATAAAGCATGTGGACAGGATTGAGTACTTCTGCCTGAAAAGGTAATTGAATAAGCTTCTTTTTATGCTGTAGCTAGTTCTATCGCCTACTCCTCCCCTGCCGCTAAATACCAGTTGAGCCAAAAGCCAGAAAACGCTAACTTGCAGCAAAATATCCGATATGAGTAAGATAAACTGGAAAACCGCTAAGGAATACGAAGATATAACCTATAAAAAGGCAAACGGCGTGGCCCGTATCGCTTTTAACCGCCCGAACGTGCGCAATGCCTTCAGGCCAAAAACAGTATTCGAACTATTTGATGCCTTTTTGGATGCCCGCGAGGACCACGCTATTGGCGTTGTGCTATTCTCTGCGGAAGGCCCTTCCACAAAAGACGGGGTTTACTCTTTCTGCAGCGGCGGCGACCAGAACGCCCGTGGCCACCAAGGCTATGTAGATGAGTCTGGCACGCCGCGCCTGAACATACTGGAGGTGCAGCGTCTGATCCGTTTCATGCCGAAGGTAGTGATTGCCGTAGTTCCGGGTTGGGCAGTAGGTGGCGGGCATAGCTTACACGTAGTTTGCGACCTGACGCTAGCCAGCAAGGAGCACGCGATCTTTAAGCAAACAGATGCCGACGTAACCAGCTTTGACGGTGGTTACGGCTCTGCTTATTTGGCAAAGATGGTTGGCCAGAAACGCGCCCGCGAGATCTTCTTCCTGGGCAGAAACTACTCGGCGCAAGAGGCCTACGACATGGGCATGGTAAACGCAGTTATCCCTCATGAGGAACTGGAAGACACCGCTTATGAGTGGGCTCAGGAAATATTAGCCAAGTCTCCGACATCTATCAAAATGCTGAAATTTGCCTTTAACCTAACAGATGACGGTATGGTGGGCCAGCAGGTATTTGCAGGCGAGGCAACCCGTTTGGCTTACATGACGGAAGAAGCCAAAGAAGGAAGAAACGCTTTCCTGGAAAAACGAAAGCCGGATTTCAGCAATATTCCCTGGATATCTTAAGTATGATGTTGGTTTATACTTTAAAAGTATAAACTCTGCCTAAATATAAATCCTCTACATAGAAACACCTGCATGGCCAGCGATTGCAACTGCCCATGCAGGTGTTTTTTTTATACTTCTCCTCCTTCATCAAATCTAAGCAATGCTGTTTGATCACTAGTATTAGTGATACACCACTACCCACCATTAGCCATTTTAGCTATTCCATACTTGCCTGTTTAGTACCGGCACTCGGCATTTCTGTGGATGGTGCCATGGCGCGCGTGAACAGCAGCCACCCGGAGTTTGAGGTAACCTACGTGCGCTTCCCGACGAGTACAGAGGGCAAACTGCAGTTTCTGGGGCGCATGTACTCCGATCCGTCATACTACGGCAGGCTGTACAGCAGCATACAAGTAAACTATACTTCCGGCGAGCAGGAGAAAGTATACTTTCTGCGGGAGCAGCCCTGGCTCGAGCGCTTCCTTACGGTGCTGCACCCCATCCACTTCGGCGACTACGCCGGTTTGTTTGTGCAGATACTTTACGCCATCGGCGGCCTGATGCCGGGCATACTTTCCATTTTGGGTTTCGTGATCTGGTATTACCGCCAAAAGCCCGGACCGCAGCGCAGCAAATCAGCCACGCCGCGACCCGTTCTCAGCAACGCCTCCTAATAAATTCATACTTTCACTATTCTTAAAGCCCGCCGTAACCAGCGGGCTTTTTTGTTGCCAGCCTTAACTTGGCCAGGCTTTGAATTCAGCCCTTATCACACCTTCCTTTTATACTATCTAGCTAATAGTAGCCTGTTCCCGCAAAACGCCCTCACTAGCACTAGTGAGCGTTAATTAGCCACTACTAATCAATTTTAGTCCATATGCCCGTTCTGCCCGAAATTGGCCTGAGAAGCCTTTGTATCTGATGTCTGCCTCCTCTAGTTTTACTCAAAACCAAGAACAACAATCATAACAGATACATATATGAAGCCACTATTTACGCACGCATCCCGGCGGGTCAATCCTTTAATAATCATACTTTCAATCATACTTTTAAGCACCAACGCGCTGGCCCAGACAGGCGCCATAAATGGGCACATCACCACAACGGATAATATGGCGGCCATTGGCGTATCTATTGGCCTGGAGAATACAGCAATCGGCACCACCACCGATGCGCAAGGCGATTACCTGATAAACAAAGTGAAGCCCGGCAAGTATGTGCTGCGCGTGCAGATGCTCGGCCTGGAGCCGCAGGCGCAGGACGTGCTGGTGGAGGCAGGAAAGACCACGCAGGTAAACTTCAGGCTAAGCGAGAGCGCCTCCCGGCTGCAGGAAGTTGTAATTACCAGCCAGCGCGACAAGTATAAAGCCACGCTGCCCTCTGAAACACTGCGCTTGCAAACGCCTTTGCTGGAAACGCCGCAGAACATCCAGGTAATCACCAGCGACGTGCTGAAGGACCAACAGGTGTTTAGCTTGTCGGAAGGCGTGTCGAGGAATGTGAGCGGCGTTAGCGTGCTGGAGCACTGGGGCAACTACACGCGCATGAACATGCGTGGGGCTAGGGTGGCTCCTTTCAGAAACGGCATGAACATAGAGTCTACCTGGGGGCCGCTTTCCGAGGATATGTCTTTTGTGGAGCGCATTGAGTTTGTGAAGGGCCCAGCCGGTTTCATGCTGGCAAACGGCGACCCAGCCGGCTTTTACAACATCGTTACCAAGAAGCCTACCGGCGTGCCAAGCCAGGAGATCAGCCTTTCGATGGGGAGCTACAACACCTACCGCGCCACCGCCGACCTGGATGGCAAGCTTACCGCAAATGGGAAACTGCTCTACCGCCTGAATCTGATGGGCCAGAAAAGTGAGTCTTGGCGGGATTATGAGTCCAACGACCGCTACGCCGTGGCACCGGTGCTGAAGTATAAATTCAGCGACAGAACCTCGCTTACCGCAGAGTATACCTACCAGTTCTCGCGCATGTCGGCTATTGGCTCTGCCTATGTGTTCTCGGCCCGCGGGTACAAAGACCTGCCCCGTAACTTCACCATCGCGGACCCCAACCTGGAGCCGTCGGATATGAAAGACCACAGCGCCTACCTTATCTTCGAGCATCAGATTAACCCAAACTGGCACCTGACGGCCCAGACCTCATACTTCCATTACAACCAGCAGGGCAGCTCGCTGTGGGCATCGGGGGTTGCGGAGAACGGCAACATGCAGCGCACCCTGAGCGGCTGGGATGCCCTTAACCGAAGCAAGTTTGGGCAGCTGTTCGTTAACGGTGAGGTGCAGACCGGAGCCATCTCCCACCGCATACTTGGCGGCCTGGACTTAGGCGATAAAGAATACCTGGCAGACTGGAGCCAATACTTCGTGCTGGACCCTGAAACGCCCTTCAACATCTATGATCCGGTATATGGTAACATCGCCATCCCTAAAATTGATCACTCCACCTCGCTCGACGACAGGGAGACGGCCAACATACTTGCCCAAAAGTATGGCGCTTTATACTTGCAGGATGAGCTTGGCTTCTTCAGCAACAAACTGCGCCTGACACTGGCCGGCCGCTATACCAAAGCCGAGACCAACCAATACACCACTATCATCAAAAACGAAAAATTCACGCCGCGTGTGGGTCTGAGTGGTTCTATCGATAAAAACACATCGGTTTACGCCCTCTTCGATCAGGCTTTTATTCCGCAAACAGGCATGCTGGCAAGCGGCGAACAGGTAAAACCGATTACCGGGAACAACATGGAGATAGGCCTCAAGAGAGATTGGTTTAAGGGCCGCTGGAACTCTACCCTGTCGGTGTACCGCATCACCAAGAAAAACCAGCTTGTCGGCGACCCGACAGACCCAACTGGCACCTACTCACTGCAGCTTGGCGAAACCCAGACCAAAGGCGCGGAACTTGACATTAGAGGCGAAATAGCCCGTGGCCTGAACCTGACCTTCAACTACGCCTACACCGACTCCAAGGCAACCGAGGAGACCGCAAGCCTGCAGAAAGGCGACCGGGTGCCGGGTTTTGCCGAGCACATCACCAACGCATGGCTAAACTATAGGCTGCAGGATGGCGCACTGAAAGGGCTTGGCGTGTCGCTGGGCTATCAGTGGCAGGTTAACCGCTTCCCGTGGTTTGCCAGCAACGACGCGAACACGGTCCTGCCGGATTACTTCAGGCTGGATGGCGGCGTGTCTTACCAGATCAAGAAAGTGAGCCTTGCCCTGAATGTGAACAACCTGCTGGATGCCTACCTCTACAGCGGCGGCCCCTACGATTTTGACTACGACGGCACCAACGATGGCTTTTACTGGCAAGCCGAAGCGCCGCGCAATTACCGTGTAAGTATAGGATACAAGTTTTAAGTATGACTCTAAAAAAACTGATTGGTAAAGTACACCTTTGGCTCGGATTTGCATCCGGGCTATTGGTGCTGTTTCTGGGTGTAACGGGTTGCCTCTTGGCCTTCCAGCGGGAGATTGAAGACGCCACGCAAACCTACCGTTTTGTGGAAGAGCAACCCGACCGCGCCCTGCTACCGCCCTCAGAGATACGGGCCATTGCCGATGCCCAACTGCCCGGCAAGAAAACGCACAGCGTTACCTACCAAAAGGGTAAATCCACGGTGGTGGTATACTATGATTTCGAGCCCGAGTATTACTACCTGGTATACTTGCACCCTTACACCGGCGAGGTGCTCAAAGTCAAGAACATGGCCCACGACTTTTTCCGGATCGTGATAGAGGGTCACTATTACCTTTGGCTGCCGCCTAACATTGGCCAACCCATACTTGCCAGTGCCACGCTGGTTTTTGTTGTGCTGCTGATTACCGGAATCATACTTTGGTGGCCAAAAAATAAGGCCGCCGCCAAACAGCGCTTCAAAATAAAATGGAGTGCCAAGTGGCGCCGCAAAAACTATGATCTGCACAACGTGCTGGGTTTCTACATGAGCTGGGTCGTGATCTTTATTGCCATTACAGGTCTGGTAATGGGTTTCCAGTGGGTGTCGAAGTCGGTGTACTGGATCAGCTCGGGTGGAAAGCCGCTGGTAGATTACTACGAAACCATGTCGGATTCCACCCAAACGGCCCCGCTATCCGGCACGGCTCCCGCCATAGATCAGCTTTGGAACAGAGTGAGGAACGAGAACATTGCCTTTACCGGAAGTATGGATGTACACGTACCCGAAAACAACCGCACAAGTATAGAAATAGCCTTAAACCCCGACACCTATACTTATTGGAAAACCGATTACCTATACTTCGATCAGCATACCCTGCAGGAAATCCCGGTGTCGCATATTTACGGTAGAATAGCCAACGCCTCTGTGGCAGACAAGATCAAGCGCATGAACTATGATATACACGTGGGTGCGATCGGGGGCATTGTGGGCAAGGTCATCGCATTTTTTGCCAGCCTTCTGGCTGCCAGCATGCCCGTAACCGGCTTCCTGATCTGGTGGGGCCGGCGCAAAAAGGGCAAAAAGAATGACCCAGAAGCAAGCAGGCAACGACCAACCCAAAAGGCCCGTGTAGTTGCCCTAAAAAGTTAAACCGATCAATGCTTCAGCTTTACAGCCAAACTAAAAACGGCCAGCTACACGTATAGCTGGCCGTTTTTCTTTAGTTTTTTATACTAGAGCTTAAACTGCGCCGAAACCTTTACGCCGAACTTTCGCGCGCCCTCGTCCAGGTACGTCAGGCGATGGAAGGCATCTACGCGGAGCACTTTAAAGATGTTCTCGATGCCGTAGCCTACCTCCACATACGGTGTGCTGCCAAGCGCCTTAAACGACTCCTGCGTAGCCCCCGATGGCGTGGTAGCCGGAATGAGGTTAAGGTTCTTCTCGCTCAGGTTGCCGTAGAGCACGTTTGATGTTGCCAGCACGCGCCACTTCAGCTTTTTAATGAGCGGCAGGCGGTTAAACAGCAAACCCTCGAAGTACTGCTCGTAATGCAACGAGGCATAGGAATCGCTGGCAAACTCGAAGTAATCCAACAGGTTAAAGGTGGCATCGTAGTAGAAAGGCGTTTCGTTTCCGGTGTGCACCTCCAGGAGCGGGTAAGGCACCGGCGAAAAAATCTTGCCTGCCTCCAACCTATATAGCGACTTGCCCAGGCGGCCCATCACAAATTCCTGCTCTATGCCCAGGTCCACGCGCTGGTACTCCACCGTAGCACCGAAGGCATTGTTCAGGCCCAAGGTATACTTTAGGTTAAGTACCGGCCAGCTGCCACTACCTAGGCTAATGCGCTCATTATCGTTCTCCACATACACCTCGTTATTGGCAAAGCGCGTCTGGAAACTCATCTCGGTCGCCCGGAAGTTGGTAGCCACTTGCTCTGGCTGCTCAGGCCCGGCGGTGTAGTAGGCAAAATCGTACTGCGGGTTAAAATAGCGTGTGCGCAGGCTTACGCGCTCCGTCAGGTTGCGCAGCACGTCGCGCTGCAAGTATACGCTTGTTTCGCGCACCATAATCGGGCGGCGCAAGGTGCCAAACCTCGAGAAACCCAGGAAAAAAGGGCTGGACTCCAGTTTGTCGGCCATCAGGCCAACCTGCTGCAGGTCTTCCTGGTGCTCTATGCCGATCTCGCTCCAGTGCTTGCGGCTAAGTATGTAGCGCGCGCCAAGGCTATACTTCAGCTTTTGGTCATCGGTACCGTAGGCCGCATAGCCGCGCAACTCCAGTTTATCACTAAAGTTGATGTTGGTTTTGCCGCCAACCTGGAAGCGGTGCCCCTCCACGTTGTTATAGGCATACGTATAAGGCCACGGACCAAGGCTCACCTTCCCGATACTTTTATAGCCTGTACCTATAATGGTGGCAATGTTGGTAAACCGCTGGATTTTTGGGGTTTCCTTTATCGCATTGATCGTAGTGTATACTTGCTGGTCGGCTACCGAAAGCGAATCGTGGCGGCGCTGCACCCAGAAATCATCGGTTTGCCTTGTGGCAGTGCTGAGCAACTCTACTGGCTTATCAAAAAAGGCGGGCTTCTCGGGCTGGTTTACCATTACATCGCGGTACGAAGTATGGACCTGTGCCAGAATACCAGGCCGTTTAGGAGTTAAGCCAACCAGCTTAATCTTCACATCGGTTTTAGAGGGCATCCAGGCGTTTTCGCCAGCGGGGAGTAATTCCTGCTTCAGGGCAATGCGCTCCACAAAGTTGATGTTGGCCGATTTGCTCACTGTCACGTCAATCTTGCGCAGGGCGTAGTCTGTAGCCGTAACCCACATGCGGCCATTAAAAGCAAGGTCCTGCGGGCGTTTCTGCTTAAACGAGAGTTCGTAGCACCAGTCTTCGCCAATGTACGTGCTATCCTCCAGCTCGTAATTGTAATAGCCTTTCCAGCCATCAGCAATGGGGCTTATGAAGTTTTTCTGCAGCACGCTTACCCAGTTCTGGTAAAAATTGTAATCCTGGTAGCTGCTGCCGATCACCTGCGAAACCAGCGCCCCGTCCTGCAGGCCAATGCCGGTTACTTTAGATGCCTTAATGATCTCTTTGCTGCGCTTCGGGTCGCGGGTATAGTAGTAATCCGAGAGGGCCTCCGAGATAAAGAACGGCAGCACTTTCTTGCCATCCTCCCCGGCCAGGTACATCTGCGAGTCTACCAGCGAGGTGATGGCTTTGCCAACTACGCCCTTGCCCTTCTTCTGGCCCACGTTGTCCACATCGAACTGCATTTTGGTGTAGGCCTCGTACTGGTACGCCGTCAGCTTGCGCTTGTCCAGCTTATCCTTGTTTTCGATAATGCGGCGCATAATGGCCCAGGCTGGGTTCTCACCAGGGCGAATAACTACTTCCTGCAGTTGCTGGGCATTTGTCTTAAGCGCAAAATTGATGGTTTGAGAAGCTACCCCTTTTTGTATAGGTAACGTTAGCGGCAGGTATCCTACAAACGAAGCTGTGAGGGAGTCGGGTGTGGACGTGGTGAAGCGCATGTTAAAGGCGCCCGCTATATCCGTGGAGGTTCCAAGCGAAGTATTCTTCACATAGATGCTTACAAACGGAAGAGCTTCTCCCGTGGTGGCATCTGTTACTTGTCCTGCAATGCGGGTTTGCGCATGGCTAACCACGGAGGCAAGTATAAACAGCAATATTACTATGAACTTTTGCAAAACTGTACGTTTAAAAGGCGCGCAAAGGTAGAATGTTTTTTCCTGAAATCCAGCACATTTGTGCAAACAACAGTCGTATGGTTTTAATGTTTTACACTTTATACTTTCCGGGTTTCCAAAACCCATAGCAACACCAAATCAATGGAATGTAACTGCGATAAAGCTTGGGCTGGATATTAGGGTTAACAATCCTTGGCTTAGCCCAGATTAACTTTAGCCAATACAATAGGCCTGTTCACTTGAAAACTTTATAGCTTTTTTACGTTAGATAGGCTGTTAAATTGTACTGAACATACTTTATGAGGATACGCTGTTGGCAAGCCATACTTGCCATAACTATGATAAGCTCAGTTGGGTGCGCCAGAAAAAACTTCTACTCGGCTACGCCAGTGGCAGACCCGCAGGTGCACCAGCTTATAAAACAAAACCCTGATGCTGTTGATAGTGTCACTGTAAGGGCAGGCGCGCATTATAAGCGCGGTTTCCTGCACCGCATGTTCTGGGGCCAGCATTACCGCCCCGTCTGGAATGCCCCGGTTAAAGCACCCGTAATGGATATGCGCACCACTAAAGGAGGATTAAAGGTAGAAGAATTGGGAGGAGGCTTCCAGACGACGAGCCTGGATTTAGTTAGCACAGATGGCTTTACCTACGCGCTCCGATCCCTGGACAAAGACCCTGTTGCTGTGCTGCCTAACATATGGCGTAAAACATTTGCCGCCAACGTTATCCGCGATCAAATTTCGGCTATAAACCCTTATGGTGCACTTGTGCTGCCGCCAATGGCAAAGGCCGCAGGAATCCCCCACTCTACGCCGCAACTAGTGTATGTCCGCCCCAACTACGAGGCCTTCGGCAAGTACACGGATGTGGTAAGCGACAAACTCTACATGATAGAGGAAAAGTATAACGACAAGCGCACGCTAGAAGATATCCCCGGAAACGCCACAGATATTGTGGATAGCGAGGATGTGCTAAACGACCGTTTCTCTGATGATGACCACTTTTTTGACCAGTTGGCCTTTGCCAAAGCCCGTCTGTTCGACCTGCTCGTAAACGATTGGGACCGCCACGAGGGACAGTGGGAATGGGCTAAGTATGAACGCAACGGCAACAATTACTATCGCCCCATCCCCAAAGACCGCGACAACGTGTTTTACCGTTTTCAGGACGGCATTATTCCCTGGATCTTTAGCCGTAACTGGGCCATCCGAAAGTTTGAGTCTTTTGATGAGGATTTCAATGATGTGGAAGCCCTCATGATAAACTCAAAGTTTATTGATGACCGTGCACTCTCCCAGGTTACCCGCGAGCAGATGGACTCCCTGGCTGTCGTTTTGCAGCAACGCATCACCGACGAGGTAATTACTGCCGGTGTGCAGCAATTGCCGGCATCCGTATACGCTCTGGAAGGAGAGAGAACAAGGCGCAAACTCATCAGCCGCCGCGACCAGCTCCGCAAGGCCGCCACAGATTTTTATTCCATTCTTGCCGAAGAAGTGCTGGTAATTGGCACCGATGAGGAAGACCTGTTTGAGGTAAAACGATTAAACGACGAGGAAACCGAAGTAACTATACGCCGCGAATCAGATAAAATGATCACTTTCCACCGCGTTTTTAAGCGCTCCGAAACGAAACTGATCACCCTGCACGGCCTGGCCGATGACGACATATTTGACATAAGTGGCGAGGTTGGCCGCGGCATAAAAGTAAAAATTGTAGGTGGCCGTGGCGAGGATGAGATAAAAGACACCTCTAAAGTAGGCGGCTGGGGAAAGAAAACTTGGGTGTATGACACCGTGCGCGGCACCGAGCTAGAAGGCGGCTCCGAAATTAAGGATAAGCGAACAAGCGATGTGCGCGTCCATGCCTTTGACCGCGAAGGTTTTTGATCTTGACTAATCCAACTATAACATACTTCACCTCAGGCTTTAGCCGCTACTTATGACCCGATCTAACCAACCCTTATACTTCCTGCTGCTTGCTATTATTGGTCTGAGTGCCTGTAGTAAGCGCTTTACCCACACCGTACGGCAAGTGCCGCAACCCGCTGCTCATACATCTAACACGCCGAATTATACCGATAGCACAATTACAGTTGCGGCCGGCACGCACTACGACCGCAGCGGCCTGCATACTTTCTTTTATGGCAAACATTACCGCGCAGCCTGGGCAACGCCAGTAACTGTTCCGGTGCTGGACATTGGCACGGCGCATGGTGGCCTTAAACCAACCGGCCTTGGCGGAAGTAGGCAAACCATCAGCCTGCGCCTTGAAGACAGTACTGGTACCCAGTACGTGCTCCGCTCCCTGGACAAAGAGCCAGCAAGCGCATTATCCGAGAAGCTTCAGCAAAGCTATCTGGCAGATGTGGTGCGCGATGCCACCTCCGCCACTAACCCTTATGCCGCGCTTGCCCTGCCTCATATGGCTAAAGCCATAGGTATTTACCATCTGGAGCCGGAACTGGTGTATGTACCCCACGACCCGCGCCTGGGCAAGTATAAAGATGAGGTTGGCGGCATGCTGGCCCTGCTCGAAAGGCACCCGTCCGATAATCAGTCGGATTACGCCCCAATGGGAAATGCTGAAAAAGTAAAAAGCTCCAGGTCTGCCATTGAGGAACGGCTAAAGGACAATGACTCATACTTCGATGCCCGTGCTTTCCTGCGCGCACGCCTCTTCGACATGCTGATAGGCGATTGGAGCCGCCACGAAGATAACTGGCGCTGGGCTGAACTACCGTATCAGGATAAAGCCTATACGTACAAGCCCATCCCCCGCGACCGCGATAATATTTTCTATAAGATTGATGATGGCCCGCTGCTGTGGACTTTGCAACGCTTCGGCGTGAAATCACACTTCCAAACGTTTAAGCCGCATATTTCCGCTAAGCAACTGGAGAAGTTAAATACAAGTGGGCGCAACCTGGATGAGCTTATACTAACCCAGCTGCAGTGGCAGGACTGGCAGGAAATAGCGGACAGCGTGCAACAAGCCCTGACCGACAAAGTGATTGATGAGGCTTTTACAGCCATGCCTGAGCCTATTGCCAACCTATACGCCAGCCAATTAGGCAGCAACCTGAAATCGCGCCGCAATGACCTGCCGCAGATGGCGCGCAACTATTATGAAACGCTTTCGAGGGAGGTGCAGGTGGTTGGCACCGACAAGCATGAGCGCTTCGAGGTTGAGGTGCTTGACAATGGCGATGTACGGGTGCAGGTGTACAAAACCCAAAAGGATGGCGATGTCGAGCAACGGATTTACGACAGGCTATTCCATGCCAAGGAAACTAAGCAACTCGAGCTGTACGGCCTCAACGGCGAGGACCATTTTATACTTTCCGGCAAGGCATTGCCCAAGCTAAAAATAAAGATATGGGGCGGGGCCAGCGAGGATAGCTACAAAACGAAAGGCGACAAGCTGGGCAAAAACATTTACATCCACGATACCCTGTACCGCAACGAGCTTGATGTAAGCAAAAGCACCCACGTGGAACTTGACAATGACCAGAAAGCTCAAACCTTCGACGCCGAAGGCTGGCTGCTGCGCTACTACCTCGATTAAAAAATTATGTAAAGTATAAACCGGCGGCGCCTGTTCAAAACTGCACAGGCGCCGCCGGTTTATACTTTGGGGCGGGCTAATTGGCTGGCAGGTAAGGATAAATTGTACTACTTTAGTAGTTTAAGCGGTAAACGCGCTTTCTATCAGAAGCGCGACAAACGTATTTATCCTCTCCAAGCACCCTTTTTATGAAACAAATTTTACCCTTTCTCCTGGCCTTCCTGCAGGCTGGGGCCCTGTCTGCCCAAAAACTGGAGTACCCGCTCACAAAGAAAACCGCCGCCGCCGATACTTTTTTCAGCCAGCACATTATCTCTGACCCCTACCGATGGCTGGAGAAATTGGACAGTCCCGAGGTAGCAGACTGGGTGGCGGACCAGAATAAGGTCTCTAAGAAGTTTCTCACCAAAGCATCTAACCAGACAAACGCTTTCCTGGCGATCGATAAGTATAACTATGTCCGGTCATCGCACAACTTCGTGAAGGATGGCGACTATTACTTCCGCTACTTCTACTACAACATCAACAGTACGGTGGGGCTATACTATAAGCGAACCATGAGCGATAACCCGGAGTTAGACGAGGTAATGCCACTGGTAGACCCCAAGGACATTTCCGGCTCCGACCGCATCAACCTGAAAGGCTATAAGGTAAACGAAACCTCTGACCTGCTGGCCTACCAGTTTAGCCGAAACGGCAGCGACTGGGCCGAGATTAAGGTTGTGGAGCTGAAGAACGCCCGCCAGCGCCCCGACCACCTGAAAAATGTGAAGTTCTCCGGCATCGCCTGGAAGGGCAACGGCTTCTTTTATGCCGCCTACCCAAAAGCTAACGAAGGGCAGAAAGTATACTTCCACGAGCTCGGCACCGACCAAAGCCAGGACAAGCTGATCTTCGAGCGCGACAACCCGCTGTTCATGTTCAACTTCAGCACCACCTCAGATGGCCGCTATTTCATACTTCGGGAGGAGCACCGGCTCACCGGGAAAGAGAGCATCTTCTACATCGATTACAACCAGGCTCAGCCTACGCTCAAACCACTACTCGCCAACCTTGCCTTCACGTTTAAGGTACTGGACAGCCGCAACGGCAAACTGATAGCCTATACTACCCATAACGCCCCTAACGGCCGCATGGTAGAGCTGGACCCGGCCCAGCCTTTTAACTGGCGAGAACTTATACCTCAGTTCTCTGGTGCCCTGCTTACCGAGCACTACCTTTTAAAGGACCGCATTCTGGCTACCTTCCTGGTTAAAGGGCACCCGCTGATCACGGTGTTTGATTATAGCGGTAAGATGCTGTATAACCTGGAGCTGCCCGCAGGCACAACAGTGGGTGGGTTTACCGGCGCACCCAGCCCGGATGAAGTATACTACCGCTATGCGTCCTATACTTTCCCATCGGTTATCTACAAGTTCAACGCCACTACCTTTGAGCGCACCCTCACCGAGCGAACCACCGTGGCCTACGACCTCAACGGGTTTGAGTACAAGGAAGTGGAGTACCCGGCCAAGGACGGCACCATGGTACCCATGACGCTGATCTACCATAAAGACACCAAACTGGATGGTAACAACCCCACGCTACTGAAAGCCTACGGTGGCTTTGGCCTTATCAGTGAGCCGTCTTTTGAGCCGGGTATCATACATTTCGTGAAGAAAGGCGGCGTGTTTGCCTTTGCCTCGATACGCGGAGGGGGCGAGCGTGGCCAGCAGTGGGCACGGCAAGGACGTGGTGCCAACAAGCAAACCTCCTTCGACGACTTTAACGCCGCCGCCGAGTACCTGATCAAATCCGGTTACACCAACCCCAAGAAACTGGCCGCGACCGGCGCTTCTAATGGAGGTTTGGTAGTGGCCGCGGCGGCACTGCAGCGCCCGGAGCTATACAAAGCCGTGGTGCCTGTGGCCGCCCCCCTGGATATGCTGCGCTCCGAAAAGTTCACCATCGGCTGGGCCTGGATACCGGAGTATGGCACCACCCAAGACAGCGCAAGTTTCCAGAGCCTGAAAGCGTACTCGCCGCTGCATAACATTAAACCGGAGGTAAACTACCCGGCTATGCTGCTAATGGCCTCCTCCCACGACGACCGCGTGGTGCCGCTGCACTCTTTTAAGTTTGCCGCAGCGATGCAGAACCGGCCAGCCCAGAAAAACCCTATCTTGCTACGCACGGAGTATAACGCAGGCCACTCTGGCGCAAGCGGCATTTATGCCGGCATCCGCGAGGAATCCGATTTATACGCATTTGTGATGCAACAGCTTTTCGAGTAAGCAAGCACTAAACCTAATAAGCAGCGAGGCCTGCCATAACATAACGCTATGGCAGGCCTCGCTGCTTAAAGTATAAAATGTGTTAGTTACTGCTGCTTGTTCAGAATTGTGGCTGACGCCTGGTCTGTTGGCAATATCATAACTTCGGCTAAATTAACATGCGCCGGGCGCGTTACCATGAACCCGATAAGCTCAGCAACATCCTGGGCCTGCAGTGGCTGGTAACCCTGGTACACCGTGGCCGCACGCTCAGAATCCCCTTTAAAGCGCACCTCCGAGAACTCTGTCTCTACCAGCCCTGGGTTTACTTCCGATACTTTAATGCCTTGCTGCACCAGGTCCATGCGCATGGCTTTGGAAAGTGCATCTACGGCATGCTTCGAGGCACAATACACATTCCCGTTCGGGTATACCTCCTTGCCGGCAATAGAGCCAATGTTTACGATATGTCCCTTTCCCTGCGCCTGCATTAGTGGCAGCACAGCCTTGGTTACATATAGCAGGCCTTTCACATTGATGTCGATCATAGCATCCCAGTCATCCAGGGAGCCATCCTGCACCGGGGCCAAGCCATGCGCATTGCCCGCGTTGTTTACCAGCACCTCGATTTGCTGCCATGCTTGAGGCAACGAGGCCATAGCTTTTAGCACTGCCTCCTTATCACGCACATCAAATACAAGCTGGTATACTTTATCGGTGCCAATTTTTTCCTGCAGCACCTGCAGGCGCTCCTGCCTGCGGCCGGTGGCAATAATATTGTATCCTTTGCTGGCCAGTTCCAGGGCAGTGGCATAACCAATACCCGACGTGGCACCTGTAATGAGTGCGATCTTAGTCATCTTTTATTCGAAGAAAAGTATGAGTGATACGTTGTGGTTTGTCAGTTTTTGAATGTAAGCGCTATAATCGCTGCCCTGCACAGGCTTGTGCTGATTTAGCAGGCCATGGGAGAAACGCAGTTCCGGAGCAAACTTAAAGAACGGATAGAAAATATCTACCCCAAAGCCATATTCTAAAGCGAGGTCAAATTTCTCTATCTGCAGCTCGGTTACATCTTCTGTTGCCCCGTTATTGCCCTTGCCCATATCAATGCCGGGCTTAATGCCAGCAACCAAGTATGGCCTGTAGTTATCGCGGCGCTTAGCTTTATACTTTAGCAGCACAGGCAGTTCAATCATCACGTTCTGCAGCACCTGTGTGTCGTTGGTGGGCTCTCCTCCATCCTGCGGCACAATGTTAGTATACTCCAGACTACGGCTATAAAAGCCCACACCCGGTACAAAGCGCGCATCCAGGTACTCGGCCAGGCGCACATTTAGCACAAGGCCTGTATAAAAGCCAATGTCGGTTTTAGCGTTGAGCGCCTGGTTACTGCCATTGCTCAGCTGGTCGGCATAGGTCTGCGAATGATCAACTTTATACTTCGTAAGCGGCATGGCCAGATAAAAACCATAGTGCACGGGTTTATCATCGTAGCCGGGCTTATTTACGCTTTTTATCTTCTGACTTTGCGCCGCTGCCGCATGGCCCAGCAGCAGGAATGCCACCAGGGCGCACAAGGTTACTTTTTGCCCGTGTAAATGGAGCTTATGCCAAATGTGAGTGAATGCCATTTCGTGCCTTTGAATCCGACTTTTTGGTAAATGTTTATAAAATCCTGCCCATCCGGGAAAGCCTGAACCGACTCCGGAAGATATGTATAGGCAGCATTGTCCTTAGAAACGAGTTTACCTACCATCGGTAGTATATTCTTAAAATAAAATTGATAAAGCTGTTTCATCGGGAAGCTGCGTGGCTTGGAGAACTCCAGCACTACGGCCATTCCACCGGGCTTCAATACGCGATGCATTTCAGACAAGCCTTTCTCCAGATTCTCGAAGTTACGCACGCCAAAGGCAACCGTAATCGCATCGAAGGTATTATCCTCGAATGGCAGATTTTCAGAGTCGCCATACTGTAGCTCTATTTTGTTTGTCAGCCCTTTTTTAACCAGCTTCTCACGTCCTACGGCTAACATGCCCTCCGAGATGTCTACTCCCGTAATTTTATCCGGGTTCAGGCGCAGGGTTTCGATGGCAAAGTCGGCGGTGCCGGTGGCAATATCCAGCACTTGCTTGGGTTTTTCGGGAGCTAACAGGCTCACAGCCTTCTTTCTCCAGACAATATCGATGCCAGCGCTCAGAAAGTGGTTCAGGAAATCATACTTGCCTGCAATGTTGTTGAACATTGTAGCCACCTGCGACTTTTTGTTCTCGTTCTGGTCTTTGTAAGGTACTACCGCCATGGGTTGGAATGTAATGTGTAACAGGGCAAAAATACTGTACCTAAAACTATAATCCGCAGTTTATGTTCCGAAATATAAAAAAAGCAGGCCGAGCGTGTGCCCGGCCTGCTTTTCAAGTATAGTTTCTTCGGCCAATCTAGGCCATACCTTGTTACGGGTTTTGCTGCTGCCCCTGGCGCGGAAGCACTTTAAACATAGTTCTGCGGTTAAGCTGCATGTTGTCGGCAGAGGTGTTCGGCACCGCTGGTCTGCTCTCGCCATACGTTACGGTTACCATGCGCTTCGGCGAAATGCCTTTGCTCACCAGGTAATCGAAGGCGGCATCGGCGCGGTTCTGGCCTAGCGTCATGTTATAGCTGTCTGTGGCGCGTGAGTCAGTGTGGCCTTCTATGCTGATGTTCAGCGTTGGGTTAGCCTTCATCACTTCTGCAATCTGGTCTAGCTCCTGGATAGACTCGGCACGTAGTTCATACTTGTCAGTGGCAAAATAGATTGTCTCCATTTTAATGGCTGCGGCTGGTTTAGTGCTTGGTGTAGTTCCAGCAAGGCGCGTTGCCGTGCTATCAGCCATTCTGATGTAGAAATTCTTTGTAATTGTGGTGGTGTCATCCAAAACAACCGGCACATCAAACTCCTGTGTTTCCAGTACTTTGCCATCCAGCGACACCTGCACCTGGTACTTGCGGCCAGAAAGCATGGTTACGCGGTAAGTGGCAGAATCCGGCTTTGTTACATCGCGGTAGCTGATCGGGCGTTTATCTGCCTGGAAGCCGTTAAAGATTAACTCAACACCTGGCAGAGCAATGCTATCGGCTTGCGTAAGCACCTGGCCTCTAACTGTGGTGTTTTTGATGTAGTTGATGGTGTAAATATCCTTCTCGCCGTAGCCACCGATGCGGTAAGACGATAGGTAAGCATAGCTTCCGTCCGGGGCAAGGCGGTAGTAGGTGTCATCATCCGGCGTGTTGATTGGAGAACCCAGGTTTACAGGGCGTGCCCAGCGGCGTGCCACCGAGTCATACTTGGCTGAGAAGATATCGTAGCCACCCATGCTGTTGTGGCCGCGCGACGCGAAGAAAAGCGTACCATCGGCTGCCAAGTATGGGCTGTCATCGTCGAAGGGTGTGTTGATGGTTTTGCCCAAACTTTTTGGGTTGCCCCAACTTCCATTCTTGTTGCGGGTAACCATATAGATATCCAGATCGCCGTTTTCAGAGAAATGGCTGGTTGAGTAGAAAAGCGTTTGGCCATCTGGCGTAATGTATGCATCCGACTCGAAATCGCGGCTGTTTACTTTATCGCTGATGCTCTTAGGTGCTCCCCAGCTACCGTCAGCCTGGCGCTCCGACACCATAATGTCACCGTTGTTCACTGATTGGTAAAGCAACAGCTTAGTGTCGTTATCGAAAAGCTGGATAGATGCATCGTGGCCGGCGCTGTTCAGAGCACCTGGTACAATGCGTGTTTTCTCCCAGGAGTCTTCGCCGGTGCGGGTAGTCTCGAAGATATCCTCGTAGTACTCGCCATCACGGGCCTCTTTGCCACCAGTCACGTTTTCTGAACGAGACGTGAAAAGCAGGTAGTTATAGTCTGAGGAGATTACCGGGCTGTGCTCCGAATAAGCGGTATTCACATCGCCACCCAGGTTTTTCACAAACACATCCTTCGGGTTGGCTACTTCGCGCTTGGCATTTTTGGCATACTGTATCAGTTGGGCTACTTCCTCCTTGCGCTCTATGTTACGCTTGCGGATGTTTCCCTGGTAGTTTTGGAAATGCTCAATGGCGCTGTCGAAGCGGTAGTTAATGTGATCGGTACGGCCTAACCAGTACTCCAGATCACGATCAATGTTAGGCTTTAGCTTTTGTACGCGGTAAAGATAGTCTGCTGATTTCTCCTTATCAAAGGTAAGGTAGCCGATGCCTGCATAGTACAGTGCTTTGGCATTGTTCGGGTCAGCGGCCAGCACTTTCTCATATAGAGGCAAGGCATCCCGGTAATTTTCTTTGTCAAATAATTTGTTGGCTGATCGCAATTGCTTCCTGACGCTTTGTGCCGAGGCAGAGCCTGCCAGCAGGCAAACCATCAAAAACAGCAGAGAAACCCGCGAAAACGATTTGGCTAAATAGGTCATGTGTAAAAGGTTTGTTATACTTTTCTTGTGTTAGTGAAGATGAAAGAACGATGCCCAGGAAGTGTGCCTGGCAATGTTACATGGGTATTTCAGCTTCTATACGAGATATATTAAATTTAGTATATGTTATTCTCTTTCGAATCAGGCCAAGGCATTGACCTGCATACGGTTCAGCAGCCTTAAAAGGTTGAGTATATTTATTTATACTTGGCAACAATACGTTAGCACGAAGTATAACATTATTTACAAATAATTGAATCTACAGCAAATATATAGAATAAATAATATTCGCAAATGATTATTTTGCCCTGCTATCGTTAAATTAGAATAAACCACAAATAAGAAAGCCGCTACAGGTAAACCTGCAGCGGCTTTGCTCTTGAGAACTTTCGGCCAGTAGATTAATGAAATAGAATGCGGTAGATGTCTTTCTCGCCTGCTCCGCCTGGCCTGTCGGAGGAGATATAGGCCGTGCTACGATCTGAGCTTAAGGTGAAGTACAGATCATCGGCTGCCGAATTGACCGGGTAACCCAGGTTGCGGGCCTTGCTCCAGGTGGCATTGCTAATGCTGCTCCTGAAAATATCATAGCCGCCCATAGTGTTGTGCCCACGCGAGCTGAAGTACAAGGTATTGGTGGCGGTGTCCACGAAGGGGGCATCTTCGTCGTAAGGTGTGTTTACTTCCGGGCCCAAGTTCAGGGCTTCGCTCCAACTTCCGTCTTCCTTCTTATAGCTTACATATAAATCCAGGCCACCGTAGCCCCCGGTTCTGTCGCTGGAGAAAAATGCAAATTTACCATCGTCGGTTACGAAAAGCGATGGCTCGCGCGAGCCCTGGTTAAAGGGTGCCTTTAATAGCTCTGGCTGTGTCCAATCGCCGGATTGCAGTTTATAAGATACATGCAGCCCTTTATCAGCGAAGAAAGTGTAAAGCTCTTTGCCGTGTGGCGCTACCGATACTACTGCGTGCTGCGGCATTTGCTGCTGTGTTTCCAAGAAAAGCTCAGACTCCTGCCAGTTTCCTTGCTGCATACGAGTAATCCGGATCTGCTCGGCACCGTTGGCATCCAGCGACTTCCTGCCTTTATCAGGGCGGCGGGTGGTAAACAGCATGGCCTTGTCGTCAGGCATTAGCACGGGCACGTAATCAGAATACTCTGAGTTGATGGCGCTGCCCACATTAGATACATTATAAATGGCTGGGAGGCGCATCAGGTCTTCACCGGCCTGGCATTCGGCTATGCGTTTGCGCAGGAGCTCTTGGTACGTTTTTTCCAGGGTAGGTGCGCTGCGCTTCTCCTGCTCATAATAGGCTTTGGCAGCGCTGAAGTTATGCTCCAAATGGTTTGCCTCGGCCAACGGCAGCAGTAGCTTTTGCTCCACTTTCGCATCCAGGTCAATGGCGCGTTGCAAGGCAGCCCGTGCTTCTTTGGGCATGTTCAGTTGCACGTAAGTAATACCCAATTTATAGTTTGCTTCAGGGCTTGAAGGCTCGGCCTCCACAGCGCTTGCATACAGTTTTAAGGCTGCTTTATAGTCTTCCAGCTCAAAGGCTTGGTCAGCCTTACGGATCAGGCGGCTGGTACCGCCCGGCCATGCCATGGCGCCGCATACCGTAAAGGCCAGCGCCAGCCCCGCTATCCGTACCCCTCTCTTCATGCGCTGTGTTACTTTAAAATGTTCTTTCATTTTATGCGTTAAACTATAAGACTCCCGGCAAAAAGTATAGCAACTTCGCCGAATAGGAAAATTATTCGTTACCTTTGAGGTGCAATAAATAGTGCCTCTGCAAAACGAGGCACAAGTTACTTAATATCCTGCTCTGCGGCTAATGCTATTTAGCATTTTTTAAAGACAGGGCCAAGAACATACTACCGCATGATTATAAGGGAAGCAAAATTTCTGATGAGTAATACCAAAGTAGAGGCCTGCCCTGCGCCAGATAAGCCGGAGTATGCTTTTATTGGCCGCTCTAATGTAGGCAAGTCATCGCTCATCAATATGCTTACAGAGCAGAAAAAACTGGCCAAAACATCGGCACAGCCAGGTAAAACTCAGCTTATCAACCACTTCCTGATAAACAACGAGTGGTACCTGGTGGATTTACCGGGTTACGGCTATGCCAAAGTGAGCAAAAGCTCGCGCGAGGAATGGCGCCGCATGATCAAGTTTTACTTTGAGAAGCGCGAGAACCTAACATGCGTGTTCGTATTGATCGACTCGCGCCACGAACCGCTGCAGCCCGACCTTGATTTCATAAACCAACTTGGAACCATGGGCGTGCCTTTTGTACTTGTATTTACAAAAGTGGATAAACAATCGGCCCTTAAAACAGACTCAACCATAGCCGCCTACGAGCGTAAACTCCGTGAAACGTGGGATGAGCTGCCGCAAATGTTCCGTACCTCCGCCGAAAAGCAGGTTGGCCGCAACGAGATACTCTCTTTTATAGATGAGGTAAACGCACAAGTGCAAAACCAAGAATAGCCTGGGCGAGGGTTGCATTTAAGCAGGAGCCGAAGTTTACCCGTGATGTAGGATTTTTAAATGTTTACCCTTATGAAAAGTAAAATCTCATTTTTGTTTCTTTTATTTGCCTTTGCTGCGCTAACGGCCAGTGCCCAAACCTCGCAAGACAAGCCCGCACAAGAGCAGGCTGAAGAAAAAAAGTTTTGGGTGCCAAGCAAGGTTATACCTGTTGCTGAGTTCTATGAAGGAGGCCAGGAAGCCATGTATAAAGCCATAGACAAAGAGCTGGTATACCCACCACTCGCCAAGCGCAACCGCGTGCAAGGTGACTGCATTATCGGCTTTACCCTGAACGCTGACGGCTCCACTTCTAACTTTAAGGTGTTGCGCACGGCTGGGGCCAACACTGGTGAGGAGGCTTTGCGCGTGGCACGGTTGCTGAAGTTTAATGCGCCGGGCTTTGCCGTAGATGCCAGTATCCCGATTATGTTTAAACTATAACCAAACAGACATACCTTTTACTATGCCTATCGATTTAAGACAAGTTGCAGCTGTATCTGGCCAGAGCGGCCTTTTCCGTGTGGTAAAACCAACACATACCGGTGTAATTATGGAGACCCTAGAGGAGACTCCGAAAACGATGGTAGCGCAGGCGCGCCACCGTATGTCGCTGCTCGATGAGATCTCTATCTACACGACCGATGAAGAAGGAACGGTGCCACTTGCCGAGGTTTTTGATCGCGTGCACGAAAAATATGGCGATAACCTGCCCCTGAGCGAAAAGCCAAGCAACGAGGACTACAAAGCCTTTATGGCCGAGGTACTGCCAAACTATGACGATGACCGCGTGTATGTGTCGGACATGAAGAAACTGGCAACCTGGTACACCATCGTGAAAAAGTATGTAGGCTTTACCAAAGCTGAGGAAGCTAATACTTCGTCTGAATCTGAGGAGGCTACCGCTGAAGCTGAAGCGCCTGCAAAAGCTACCAAGAAAAAGAAAGCATAATGTTAAAAAGCCCTCCTGCACCGGAGGGCTTTTTGTTTGAACTCATCACTCTGCCGCGTATAAACCCCTAACCTGTTAGCCAAGCTGCCACAGCCTGCAGCGCCCATCGTTTGCCATGCCTTACTCACCAGCCATACTTGCCGGCACCACCAACCACCTGCAACGGATTTTTGAGGTAGATAACCTACCCAGTTCTGATCTGGAGGCACTGGAGTATAAGCTGGCCCATGTGGTGCTACACCTCATCCGCTCCGACTTTAACCGCCTGTTGCACTTGCTCTACCGCATCGATGTGGACGAGCGTAAAGTAAAGGCCGCCATGATAGATGCCGACGAAGACACCGTCTCCATCCGCATTGCACGCCTCATTATCAAAAGGGAAATCCAGAAAACAGAGATCAGGCTAAGGTATAGCGGGAGGTAAGCCTGCCCCGGTCAAGAATAAATTCACGCACTGGCTTCAGTTGTGCTGCCAAACAAAAAGGCAGAAAGCCTTTCAGCTCTCTGCCTTTGATATTTTGTTTTAACTAATTCCAGATTGGTATAAGCGCTTTTCTTAGCCTACTTCCACTTCAGCTTTCAGGAACTCATGTACTTTGTCCACCATCTCGGTTGAGCCGATGAACAGTGGGCAACGCTGGTGCAGCTCCGTTGGCTGCATCTCCATAATGCGCTGCGAGCCATTGGTTGCCTTACCTCCGGCTTGCTCCACAATAAAGGCCAACGCATTGCACTCATACATTAAGCGTAGCTTGCCTTTTGGCGCTTTGGTGGTGGCCGGGTACATGTAAATACCCCCTTTTAGCAGGTTGCGGTGGAAATCTGCCACCAGCGAGCCAATGTAGCGTGCCGAGTAATCGTTTTCCTTGCAGTAGTTTACATACTGCTTCACGCCTTCCGGGAAATAGTTGTATGTACCCTCGTTGATGGAGTAAATATTCCCTGTAGTTGGCGACGTGATGGTAGGGTGCGACAAGAAGAACTCGCCCAACGACGGATCGTAAGTGAAGCCATTTACGCCATGCCCTGTAGTATACACCAACATGGTAGAAGATCCGTAGATAACATAACCGGCAGCAACCTGGCGATCACCTTTCTGCAGGCAGTCTTCCTCGGTGCCATCGCAGCCTTGCTCGGAAAGGCGGCGATATACCGAGAAGATTGTGCCGATCGAGACGTTCACATCGATGTTAGACGATCCGTCGAGCGGGTCGATGGCCACGATGTATTTGCCTTTGTGGTTACCGGTCTGGATGATGTCATCCTCCTCTTCAGAAATAATGGTGCAAACTTCGCCCCCGTTGCGCAAGGCACGTATGAAGCGGATGTTGGCAATCACGTCCAGCTTTTGCTGGTCTTCGCCCTGCACGTTCTGTTGGCCGTAAGCGCCGGTTACATCCAGCAGGCCTGCGCGATTAATTTCGCGGTTCACGATTTTGGCCGCCAGGGCTATATCGCGGAGCAACTGCGACAGCTCCCCGGTTGCGTACGGGAAGGCTTCTTGTTTTCTCATGATAAACCTGTCCAGCGTGGTGCCTACAGGAAGCGCGAGTTTGTCATTCATAAAGATAAGTTTAACCTTTTGCTTACAAAAATATCATATTTAGGCAATATTCCGAATGATGCCTAATTTTACAGTACATGACACAAGACAGGATAAAAGTATTTAAGTTCGGTGGGGCCTCGGTAAAAAGCGCGGAGGCTTTCCGTAACCTGGCCCGGATTGTAACAGCAAAGGGCGGAGAAAGACACCTATTGCTGATAGTTTCTGCAATGGGTAAAACCACTAATGCCCTGGAGGAACTGCTCAACCTGGCGTACCAACAGCATGCGTTTGAGCAGCCATTCCTGCACCTGAAGGCGTATCACTTCGAGGTATTGCAAAACTTGTTTCCGCAGCAGGACCACGCTGTGTTTCAGCGGCTCGAACACCTCTTCGATTTGCTGCATTCCCAACTCACGGGAATCCAACCGAACGACAACTTTGATTTCGTATACGATCAAACAGTAAGTTTTGGCGAACTTTTTTCTTCCACAATCCTGCATTGTTTTCTGAAGGAACAAGGCGTGCATAACGCACTGATTGACAGCAAAAAGTATATCCAAACAGATAGTACCTGGCGCGAAGCCAAGGTAGACTGGGCCTGGAGTGAGCGCCTGATAAAGCGTGATGTGATACCACTGTTACAACAAGGGCTAGTGGTAACACAGGGTTTTTTAGGAGGCACTAACAATGGCCTAACTACTACCCTGGGCCGCGAGGGCTCCGATTTTAGCGCCGCCGTTTTTGCATACTGCCTGGATGCCGAGGGGATGTATATCTGGAAAGATGTGGCCGGCCTGCTAAACGCTGACCCAAAATATTTCCCAGATACTGTGTGTTACCCGGAGATCTCCTACCAGGAAACCGTGGAGATGGCCTATTATGGCGCCTCGGTCATCCACCCGAAAACGATTAAGCCCCTTGCCAATAAGCAGATACCCTTGTACGTAAAGTCGTTTCTGGACCCTGAGGGCGCGGGCACCAAGATTTGCGAGTGCCGCTTCGAGGTGATTGCCCCGGCATACATTATCAAGGAGAAGCAGTGCCTGATATCTTTCGGCGTAAAGGATTTCACGTTTATTTCGGAGCAGAACCTGGGCACTATCTTTAACGCGCTCTCGGAGTTGCGCATCAAGATTAATCTGATGCAGAACTCAGCCATCTCCTTCTCGATCTGCACGGATTACCACCCAGAGCGCCTGCACCGCCTCCTGCAAACCCTGCACGACCAGTTTGTAATCCACTATAACACTGAGTTGCGCCTGTACACCATCAAAAACTACGACACGCAAAGTATAAACCGCATGATGGAAGGCAGGCAGGTGTTGATGGAGCAGCGCACGCGCACCACTTTTCAGTTTGTGAGTAAATAGATTGCCAGGCTATCTTTATAAAACCGTATCTTGAGTCATCAACAACAGAAGCCTATTTATACTATGGAATTTATACTTGTAACACCCCAAGCGCAACCACACGTAGCGCTGATACAACTAAACAGACCCAAAGAGCTAAATGCCCTGAACCTGCAACTGATGGCCGAACTGCGCGATGCCCTGAAAGAGCTGGACGAGAACGACGAGGTGCGCGCCATCATTATTACCGGCAACGAACGCGCTTTTGCCGCTGGTGCCGATATTAAGCAAATGGCCGGCAAAACTGCTATTGATATGCTAAACGTGGACCAGTTCTCGACTTGGGACCAGATCCGGAAGACCAAAAAGCCGATTATTGCCGCCGTGTCTGGCTTTGCGCTGGGCGGAGGTTGTGAGTTGGCCATGACCTGCGATATGATCGTGGCTTCGGAAACTGCCCAGTTTGGCCAGCCAGAGATTAAGATCGGGGTGATGCCAGGCGCAGGTGGTACGCAGCGCCTTACCAAAGCCATTGGCAAAGCCAAAGCCATGGAAATGGTGCTAACCGGCAAGTTTATCTCCGCCGACGAAGCTGAAAAACATGGCCTGATTAACCGTGTGGTGCCCGTGGAGCTATACCTAGACGGGGCCTTTAAACTGGCTGCCGATGTGGCGCAAATGTCGCCGGTGGCGGCTAAGCTGGCCAAGGAATCCGTGAACCGCTCTTTCGAGACCCACCTGGACGAAGGCCTGCACTTTGAGCGCAAGAACTTCTACCTCTGCTTCGCCTCCGAAGACCAAACCGAAGGTATGAACGCCTTTGTGGAGAAGCGAAAGCCCGAGTTTAAGGGAAGATAGTAGAGAGGTAGAGAGGTAAAAAGTTAGAAGGTTAAAAAGTTAGAAAGTTGCACTGGGCTAGGGCGGGATGCTTTAGTTTGGTGCAATTTTTTTGTACCCGATTCTTTCGCAAACTGTAGTGCTTTGCTCGGGGTTATGCCGGTTTATACTTATAAGTATATATTTTTCGGAATACTTGCAAAGCATGGGCTGATGGGCGTTAAAGCCGGAAAATCGCCTTTTTGGCAAAGCTGATTTAACATTAATACACTATATTACAAGCACATAATACTTACTTATACTTTGGCCATTTCTTCAACTTTCTTTGCACTCAGGGTTTCAACTTCGAAATATATGCCTTACCTTTGTGGCCAATTCTTACTAGTTAAGAATTATTCTTAGTTAAGAACATGCAGCCACTAACGCGCCAACAAATACATCAGCAAATTTCTGCCTCGGGCTTAAAAGCCACGAGCCAGCGCATTGTGGTGTTTGAGGCTATGGCAGCACTGCATGGGCAGCACCCAACCGCAGAGGAAGTATACCAGCACCTGCACGCGGCAAACCCCAGCATCTCGCTGGGCACCGTGTACAAAACGCTCGATACCTTTGTGGAGGCGGAACTGATCCGGCGGGTGCTTTCTGAGGAAGGTGGCAAACGCTACGATGCCGGCATGAGCCCGCACAGCCATATTTACTGCAGCAATACCAAGGAGATCATCGATTTTGAGGATGAAGAACTGGAAAAGCTGCTGGCAGCGTTTTTTAGCCAGCATCGCCTCGAAAACTTTGAACTTAAAGGCTTCTCGGTGCAGTTGACAGGCAATAAGCTGGAGCCCGGCAAGCAGATAAGCATTACAAGAGTTTCCAAATAGATTTTTTTAACCAATTCAATAATTTACTAAACCAACATGGCAGTATTAGTAGGTAAAAAAGCACCTTCGTTTAAGACAATGGCTGTTGAAAACGGCGAGTTTGTAGAAGACTTTTCATTAGAGCAATACCTGGGCAAGAAGCACGTACTTTTCTACTTCTACCCAATGGACTTCACGTTTGTGTGCCCAACTGAGATCATCGCCTTCCAGGACAGAATGGAAGAGTTTGAGCGCAAAGGTGTGGCCGTAGTAGGTTGCTCTACCGATACGCACTTCTCTCACTTTGCCTGGTTAAACACGCCACGCGACAAAGGAGGTATTGAAGGTGTAAACTACCCACTTGTAGCTGATGCAGCTAAAACTATCGCTCAGAACTACGATGTGCTAGCTGGTCATTACGACTACAACGAGGAAGGCGAAGTTACTTTCGTGGGTGAGCCGGTTGCTTACCGTGGCCTGTTCCTGATTGACAAAGAAGGTGTAGTTCGCCACCAGGTTGTAAACGACATGCCACTGGGCCGCTCTATTGATGAGGCACTGCGCATGATTGATGCCCTGCAGTATTTCGAGGAGAAAGGCGAAGTTTGCCCAGCCAACTGGTCTGAAGGCAAAGAGGCAATGAGCGCTACAAAAGAGGGCGTTTCTAACTACCTTGCAAAGCACTAAGCTTTAACAGCTTTTAAATAGCAGAAAAGCCCCGGCCTAGGCCGGGGCTTTTTTATTTACGGAAGTATAGATAGTAGAAACAGCTCCTGAAGGACACTCTTACTCTTCACGCCCCTTGTCCGCTACAGCATTTCCCCTGACAATTCTACAAGCTAAGATATACATTGCATTGCTACCGCTCTGGTTTTTGCCAGTGCCGCAGCCAATCTCCGGGTATGCGTTAAAACTCATACTTGTCTGCATGGCGACTAACGGTTATAGGTTGGTTGCATGCTTACAGTTGCTTTATCATCCAGATGTTGCAGGCGTAGTGGCCAGAGTTGCCAAGGGCGTGCGGCAGCGGTTTGAAACCTGCTTTTTCATACATGGACACCGCTTTTGCCAGCTCAGGAAACGACTCTAGGTATAGTTGCTTATACCCAAGAGCGCGGGCGGCTTCTATACTTTGCTGCATCAGTTTGTTGCCAATTCCTTTGCCTCGTGCATCGGTTGCCAGATAAAACTTAACCAGCTCGGCACAGCCTTCCGGTAGGCCTTCTGTTGGGTAAACGCCGCAGCCGCCAAGTAATACGCCATCTTCTTCGGCCACAAAGTAGGTGCTGCCAGGTTGCCGGAACAGTTGGTACAGTGCGTCAGTGGTAGGGTCGGTGTACACGGTGCCGGGCTTGTCTATCTTAAACTCCCGGAAAACAGTTCGGATGAGGTCGGCCAGCGGCTCGTTATCTGTAAGCTGAATAGGGCGAATGGTGAGCGGCATACATTGTTAGTTTAGATATGGTAAGCTACTAAAAATGCAGGTATGCAGTACTTCTCGAGCACAGATTTATACTTGCGCGCATACTTTCCCTCGCCTGAAACTAACCTCTACGCAAGGGCAGGCTGCAGCACCTGAATGAGCCTCCGGTGCTTGGCGCCGCATCGAATGTTATCTCTACCACGTCTATGCCGGCCTTCCTTATTTCGTCGTTAACAGGCTGGCACAATGGGTGGTCGCGGCTAATAAGCCTGTCCTGCGACAGGGAAAGTATGTTGGTGGCCAGCTCCTGCTGCTGCTCCTTGGTTACCTTTATCAGGTTGTAATTGTCCAGGATTTCGTGCGGAAGCTGTTTAAATCCTTCTTCGTAAATGAGTGCCAAATTCTCCCCTACAGGGTTAAACATGCAATCCAGGTGCAGCACGTTCTCGCCTTCTGCCAGCGTTCGCGCCTCTATGGGCACCACGTTAAACTCATTGCCGAACTGCTCCTCTAGAAAAGCCACGCCCTCGGGGTTGGTGCGCTGCGATACGGCTACAAAAATATTTCCTTTGTCTACCAGTATATCGCCGCCCTCAATAAAACAGGTCGGCGAGTCCGGGATAATGATGTTGGCCTCGTGGCCGGGAATGTCGTGCAGGTAACGGAAAATGCCAGCGCTCTCGTAGCGGCGACTTCTTTTCACCATGTTGCAGAGCAGGAACTTCTCCCCTATTACCATGCCGATGTCGCGGGGCGTGAGCTGGTCGTATACAAACTTGCCCACGTAATCGGGCACCAGCACCTCAACGCCCGCCTCCGTCAGCACCTGCCTAAAGGTGTCGAACTCTTCCTTTAGCCGCTCCTTTGTGGGCAGCCCCTGCTTCTGGTCCTCGTTCACGAGCTCTACATAAGCGGGCGCCTCGCTATAGTTCTCGTACCTCCCGATAATTACTTTTTGCAGCGTATCGGTCTCGCTGTACTGCTTTATGCTTTTACTCAAATCTATACTTTCAAATTGTGCTTTTAATGCTACAAAAGTAAGGCCTGAAGTTGGGTTTGGCTAATTTATACTTTTTGGGGCGCGAGTAGAGGCAAAGTGTTAAAAAACAATAAGTGCGGAATTTAGCTGGCTGTTATAGCAACGACCAACCGTAAGTATGATATTACAAATATCTATTGATATATCTCATTGCTTCGGCTTTTGTAAGTAGCTTAGTTAAGTTATGGATAATGGTATTTATGAAGTGATGCATTCGCCACTTTCACTCTCTTTATATATCGTCTACAATCAAATCAGCCTTAAACTTAAAGGCTAATAATTTAGCATGTTTGAGCGCTTTATCTCTATTTGAATAAACGAAGGAAAATTCTGGCTTAGAAGCATTCGAATACAATACCGCCTTAAACCTGATTATTCTACCCGAAACTGTAGGACTTATGCCATTCGGTGTATTAGTGCTTATGTAGCTGGCAGAAATAACTTTTACGCTCACTATATTAGGCAGTGATATCCAGTCCCCGAATTTATAACCGCCAATTGAAAAATATTTTTTAAATCTGTTTTTTGTAAAATCAATAAGCGTTCCATCGTAAGAGGATACAATTAAAAGCCCGAGGGTTACGGCTCCAGTTCCTACAAGCAAAACTCGCTCAGTTGAACTTTCATTCTTCAGAAATGCTGGACTCACTAAAGTAAATACGCCTGCAAGTAGCAAAAGGACTCCTAAAAGGTGCGGCCCTGCTAGCAGATTTCGCTCTCTAAAGTTAAAGTTTTTCATAACAGGGCCGTTTGGGTGCTTAACGTGTTGGACTATAAAGCAGCCTAACTAGCTGATGGGTGTAAGTATCATTAGCGCTTTAATGGTGAGCAACCAAAGCCACGAATTCTACTAATACAAATGCAAGCTGTATTTTATAGGCTTAAGTTTCCAACCCACTATTGTAAAGCTACTGTAAGTGGCTCGTTGTTTCTCCTCCAATACGGTTTAATGATTCTGCCAGCCTTATGACTCAATACCAAAAGTACGATGGTTGGTATTAAACAGAATAGCGTTGCCTGAACAGAGCCTTCCGGACCAAATTGCCCGCCTGTATACCAAACTGCACCTTCAATTTCAGAAGTTATTAACGTCTTGGAGATTGTATTGCCTGACACCTTTGCACCAAAAATGGCGGATTGGGTAAAATTCCAGGCAAAATGCAGTGCAATGGGAAACCACAAGTTCCTTGAGTAGATATAAGCTGCTGCAAGCAGAAGCCCAGCTTGAATAGCAAGACCGACTGCGGCAGTTAATGAACTATTAGGGTTAGCAAAGTGCATGGCTCCAAATAATGCGGCAGAAATTAGTAAGGCAAGGTAGCTCCCCAGCTTCTCTTCTGTAATCCTGAAAACTATCCCTCTCAATAGAATCTCTTCCACAATGGCAGAGGTAAAGGCCATAGCCAATGGAGGAATTATATACAGGACGGGATTTATAGATATAATAGTATAACCTCCTTTTAAGTAGATCACTAATATGGTCAATGCCTGTAAAACCACGCCTAGAGTTAGGCCAAGAATTAAGTTTTTAAAGAGGTTGTTTTTAGAGAATTCCGTTATTTCTCTTTGCTCGTAATGTTTGAATAAATAGGAGTAGGATACTATTGCAAGTATTGCAACAATAACCCCTCGTATTAGCTTTGCCAGGTCACTGTTGATGCTTGTTAACTCCAGAATTTTATCCACTAAAGGTTGCCCAACTCTGATTATGGCTAAACATACTATTAGCCCGACTATTATCTTCGTCAGAGGGAAGTGCAGGGCTTTTTGCCCGAGACTGATTTTGCTCATTTCAGTATTGTTAGGTTGTGCAAGGGTTGGCTACAAGGATCGGTAACAGTGAGTAATAGAAACTAACTATATTCATCCCACCAAATATAGCAAACAATATTAAATCACCAAATAATCAAAAATTTACTAACCACAAAGTATACTCCCTTACACACATTCCCTGCGCAATACCTTATATTTGCAGCATAACCAGACCTCACAGTGTCTTGCGGCGCTGTGAGCGCTTTAATGTTAAGTATACATTTTGAAGTTACTTTATACACTCGGCCTGAAGGCTTACAAAACCGCCATTACGCTGGCCGCTCCCTTTAACGAGAAGGCCCGGCTAATGCAGCAGGGGCGCGTGCGGCAGTTTGAAAGGCTACAGGAGGCATTGGCCGGCAACCAGGCGCCCCTCGTGTGGTTCCACTGTGCCTCCCTTGGCGAGTTTGAACAGGGCCGCCCCGTGATGGAAGCTTTCCGGGAGGCTTTTCCGAAGTATAAGATCCTGCTCACGTTCTTCTCCCCATCGGGTTACGAGGTACGCAAAAACTACACAGGCGCTGATTACATTTTCTACCTGCCCCTGGATAGCGCTGCCAATGCCCGCAGGTTCCTTAGCATTACTAAGCCAAAGCTGGCCGTTTTTGTGAAGTATGAGTTCTGGCACTATTATATGCAAGAGCTGGAGTATCGGCAAATTCCGGTGCTTTCCGTGTCTGCCATTTTCCGGGCAGAGCAAGTATACTTTAAAGGCTACGGCGATTTTTACCGCAACATCCTGCGCCGCTTCACGCACATTTATACCCAGAACAAACCTTCGCTGGAGCTGCTGCAGGGCATACATATCAGCAAGGCAAGTATAGCCGGCGACACCCGCTTCGACAGGGTGCTGCAAACGGCTGCCTCGGTAAAGACCATACCTCTAGTAGAGGCGTTTGCGGCAGGTAAACTTGTGTTTATGATCGGTAGCAGCTGGCCCGCTGATTTGGATGCGCTGCTCCCGCTGATTCAGAAGTACCAACAAAGTATAAAATTCATCATTGCGCCGCACGAGGTGAACGAGGCAAGTATAAACGCAGTGATGCAAAGTTTGGGCAAGGGCGCCGTGCGTTTCTCAAACACCACCGAGGCAGACGCAGCCAAGTATAACGTGCTCGTTATCGATAACATCGGCATGCTTTCGTCGCTATACAGCTATGGCACCTATGCCTACATTGGCGGGGCCTTTGGCAAAGGGCTGCATAACACACTGGAGGCAGCCGTGTTTGGTTTGCCGCTATTCTTTGGCCCCACCTACGATAAATTTCAGGAGGCAAAAGACCTGGTGGCACTGGGCTGCGCCTTTCCGGTGAATAACGCCGAGGAGCTGCTACAGGCTTTTGAGCAAGTGCACGCAACACCGGGACTACGCCAAAGTATAACAAACAAAGAAAAAGAATACGTACAAGAGCAGGCTGGCGCCACCGCCAAAATTATGGCTGATGTAAAGCAGCTGCTTAAATAAACCGAATGAAGGGAGTAGTAGTAAAATCGACGGGATCATGGTATTTGGTGCGCGACGAGGAAGGTAAATTGCACCGGGCACGCCTGCGCGGTAAATTTAAGATCAAGGGCCTGAAGGTTAGCAACCCGCTGGCCGTAGGCGACCGCGTGGAGTTTGAGGTGGAGACAACCGGCGAGGACACGGCCATTATCCACCACATTGTCCCGCGCGAAAACTACATCATCCGCCAGAGCACGCACAAATCCGCTTACTCGCATATTATTGCTGCCAACCTGGATCAGGCATTGCTAATCGTGACGCTGGTATCGCCACGAACCTCCTTTGGTTTTATAGACCGCTTTCTGGTAACCGCCGAGGCTTACGACATTCCAGCCACGCTTATCTTCAACAAAACCGATTTGTATGATGACGATGCCATGGACTACCAGCGCCAGATTAGCCACATGTATGGCCAGATCGGCTACCCAAGTTTGGCAGTATCGGCTAAAAACAACGAGGGCCTGGACCAGGTAAATGCGCTCCTGCACGGTAAAACAACATTGCTAGCTGGTCACTCGGGCGTGGGCAAATCCTCGCTGATCAACCTGCTGGTGCCAGACCTGGAACTGAAAACCTCCGAAATTTCTGACTTCTCCGACAAGGGCGTGCACACCACTACCTTTGCTGAGATGTTCGAGATTGACTCAGAAACCTTTATTATCGATACGCCGGGCATCAAGGAGCTGGGCATTGTAGATATTCCGGCGGCAGAGTTGGGCCACTTCTTCCCGGAGATGCGCGAGCGCCTGAACCAGTGCCGCTTTAATAACTGCACGCACGTAAACGAGCCGGGCTGCGCCATCATTGCAGCCGTGCGCAGCAGCGAAATCTCCCTGACCCGCTACGAAAGCTACCTAAGCATGCTGCACGGCGGTGACAACCGGAAATAGGTTAGGAGGTTGGGAGTTAGAAAGTTAGAAGGTTTGTAGGTTAGAAAGTTGGGAGGTTGTTGAGGTTAGTATAAGCAGCGGCCCTACCGCGAGTTTTCAACTCGTGGTACCGCATGAGGCCAGTTTTCAACTGGCGTGATTAGTGTGCTGATCCACACAAGCCCAAAGTATCGTAAGGGTGTACCCCATAAATATCCACGCTATCCCTCTCAACAATCAACAACTAACCATCCAACAACTAACCATCCAACAATCACCAATTAACAATTTAACCATTCCCCTCCTGTTGCGTTACAGATTTTATACTTCTGAAAGTTAAGCAACTGGAACTATGAAACTTGAAAACGCTAACATCCTGATAACCGGCGGCACGCTGGGTATTGGCCATGCCACCGCTAAATTACTGATCGAGCACGGAGCCAACGTAGCCATCACGGGCCGCGACGAGAAGCGCACACACAAAGCTGCCCGCGATATTGGTGCACTGCCTATCACTGCCGACGTGGCTAACCCCGATGATGTAAAGCGCACCTTTAAAACCTTCTTAAACGAGTATGGCAAGCTGGATGCCCTCATCAATAATGCCGGCATCGGAACCCGTAAGTTACTGGAAGAGCTCACCGTGGAGGATTTCCAGAAAGTATACAGCGTAAATGTGTTTGGCGCTGCCATGATGGGAGCCCGCGCTGCCGAGATCTTCAAGAAACAGAAGCACGGCAACATCATCAACATTGGTTCTACGGCAGCGCTGAAGGGCTACGAAGGCGGCTCGGTTTACGCCTCCTCAAAAGCCGCCCTGCGTAGTATGACCCAAAGCTGGCAAGCCGAGCTGCGCAAGTATAACGTGCGTGTTTCTTTAATAAACCCAAGCGAGGTAACTACCGCCTTTGGCCAGGAAGACCGCCAGGAGCGCGAGAGCCAGCCTAACAAACTGCGCGGCGAGGAAATAGCTTGGGCCATTAAAAGCGCCTTGCAAATGGATGACCGGGGCTTTATACCGGAGCATTCGGTATGGGCAACCAACCCGTTTTAGCATTTTACATACTTCAAACAAAAAGGGAGGCATACCTAAACGTATGCCTCCCTTTTTTATACTTTCTGGCTTAATAACCTATTGCTCTGTAACCAATACTTTATCAATAACATGAATAACACCGTTCTCGCTCAACGCATCGGGCCGCACTACTTCGGCACCGTTTATCATTACTTTTTCGCCTTGCTTGGCAACCTTTAGCTGCTCCCCGCCCACGGTGTTAAGTATGGCACCGTCTTTCAGGTCTGCTGCGGTGAGCTTGCCCGTAACCACATGGTTTTTGAGGATGCTCTGTAACCTTTGCTTGTTCTCGGTTTTCATCAGTTCGTCCAGTACTGTGGCTGGCAACGCCTCGAAGGCCTTGTTCTGTGGGGCAAAAACGGTGTAAGGGCCCGTATCGTTGAGAGTGTTAACCATGCCAGCCTTTCTGAGGGCGGCAGCCAGGGTACTTAGTTTCTGATTCGAGGTGATGTTTTCCAGAATCATTTGGCTCGGCATCATTTCATTGCCACCAACGGATGGGTCTGTCATACTTAGGTCAACGTTCTCGCCGCCTGCCTCTCCCTCACCGGATAGCCTGCCCGATGTGTTAGGATTTGTCATCTTGGCGTCAACCTGAGCCCCGGGGTTTGGCTTGCTTTCTTCCTGGGTTTCGTTGGCGGTGTGCTCGTTTCCGCAACTGAGTAAGGCTATAGATAGCATAAAAGCTAATATGTATGATATTTTCATAATCCTCGGTTTTTTGCTTTTCAAAATAGAAAACACACCTTTCCTTTAGCAAGAGTAAAGTGTGCCCTGTTGCTAGCTTAAACTATAATTTGCGTACTTTTGTTATCCAGACTGATTTATCAAGTTTAAACAGAAACATACATGAGAACTGCAGAAATCCATACTGCCAAGGGCGTAATGAAAGTTGAGTTTTTCGAGAAAGACGCGCCGAACACAGTAAATAACTTCATAAAACTGGCTAACGAAGGCTTCTACGATGGCCTTACGTTTCACCGCGTTATTCCTGATTTCGTGATTCAGGGTGGCTGCCCTAACACCCGCGAGGGCGCGAAAGGTGTGCCAGGAACAGGCGGACCAGGCTACAAAATCGATTGCGAGCTTACCGGCGACAACCAGTACCATGACCGTGGCGTGCTGAGCATGGCGCATGCAGGCCGCAACACAGGTGGCTCACAGTTCTTTGTTTGCCACAGCCGCAACAACACCTCTCACCTGGACCGCAACCATACTGTTTTCGGTAAAGTAGTAGAAGGCTTGGACGTGATCGACCAGATTAAAGCAAACGACCGCATCGAAAAGATTGTGGTTAACGAGGCGTAGTATAAACCTGCCTGAAAAATAAGTATAGCCGGTTCCTGTAGTGCAGGGCCGGCTATTTTTTTGCACCTATCTACACCTTTGCTAAGCGGCTAAAATATACTTCCTGATCTGCAAGTGCTTAGCTATGCATTTGCAGGCGCATGCAGTAACTAAGTTATAGGATTTTACGGCTGATAAACAGAAACTTTGCAACATACGCCATGCTTCCTGCATAATTATGCGTATTTTTACCTAACAACCGTTCGGTGCCTTAAAGGGGAATTCTGTACTGCTCGCCCCGGCTTTAAAAGGTGCCAGGTTACCATGTATCACCTAAATTATACTGTAAGAGATGCGGCAAGGCTTCTGCTTTGGTCCGCCTGCTACTACTGCGTATGAAGAAACTTGCACTACACTGGCAAATCCTGATCGGCATGACTCTGGGCGTGCTTTGGGGAATGCTTGCCAGCTCCCTTGGCCTGGTTGATCTTACCCTAGACTGGGTCAAGCCGTTCGGCACCATTTTTATTAATTTATTAAAGCTTATTGCGGTACCGCTGGTGCTGGTATCGCTTATAACAGGTGTTTCCAGCCTGAGCGATGTTAGCCGGCTTTCGCGCATCGGCTCTAAAACCATCGGCATTTACCTGCTCACCACCGTGGTGGCGGTCGTGATGGGTTTGGTGCTGGTAAATGTATTCGAGCCAGGCAAAGCCTTCTCGCCAGAAAAGCGTGAGGAGTTTAAAGAGCAGTTCGCCTCTACCACTACCCAAAAATCCACGGATGCGGCAGCCGTAGAAGGCCAAGGTCCGCTGCAACCCCTCGTAGACATTGTGCCAAGCAATATCTTCGGATCGCTGACCAACAACGGTGCCATGCTACAGGTAATCTTTTTCGCACTGCTCTTTGGCATTGCCCTGATCATGATCCCGCCGGACAAGGCTGCCCCCGTCAACGACTTTTTTGAAGGGGTTAATCTGGTCATACTTAAAATTGTGGACCTGATCATGAAAACTGCCCCTTACGGCGTGTTTGCGCTGCTAGCAGGCCTGGTAGTGGAGTTCGCCGGCGATGATCCGGGTTCTGCGGTAGAACTGTTGCTGGTGCTTGGTTATTATTGCCTGGTGGTGATCGCTGGTTTATCCCTGATGATTTTCGTGATCTACCCTATCCTGGTGACAACTATCGGGAAGACGAAGTATAAAACGTTCTTTAAAGGGATTTTCCCGGCGCAGATGCTCGCTTTCTCTACATCGTCCAGCGCGGCCACACTGCCGGTGACGATGGAGCGCTGCGAGCAAAACCTGGGCATCAACAAAGAGATCACGAGCTTTGTGCTGCCACTGGGCGCCACCATTAACATGGACGGAACAAGCCTTTACCAAGCTGTGGCTGCTGTGTTTATTGCGCAGGCCTATGGCATTGACCTGGATATTATGGCACAACTTGGAATTGTAATGACGGCAACCTTGGCATCTATTGGCGCGGCTGCCGTGCCGGGTGCAGGCACAGTAATGCTAGTTATCGTGCTGCAGCAAGCCGGTATCCCCGTGGAAGGTATCGCCCTTATACTTGCTCCGGACCGCATCCTGGACATGCTCCGCACCACGGTAAACGTAACCGGCGATGCGACAGTATCGATGATGGTAGCGCGCACCGAAGGCCAGTTGCACCCGCCTAAAGAGACAGCAACAGCATAGCATACAGAAACGCCCCCAGCGCAAAGGCCCAGTAGCGGCTTTTGCGCTCCTCGGGAAGCTCCTCCTTCAGCACGTTGAGTATCACACCCCCACCCACAAACGAGAGCACCAGCACCACCAGCGTGTGCGATAACTCAACCACATAACCCGTGCTCCAGCCTGCTACCAGCGCCAGCACTAATAGCCAACGGCCATACTTGCGGTAGCGCTCCTGGTGATGCTCCTGCAAGCCAAAATCGTTCAAGATGAAGTGCAGTGCCATGGCTATGGAAAAAAGCATCAGCTGCGTGAGCGGCCCTTCCTCGCGGGTAAACAAAATATATCCGATCAGGGCGTTGTATATCCCGAACGAGCCGATGTGTACCCAGAATAACCCGGCCGGCGGTTTAGCCTCTCCTTTTTTCTCCTGCTCCTCCTTCTTGGCTATTACAATCTTGCGTTCCAAGCCATAAAACACACTTAGCCCGATCAGTGCCATGATGTACACATGGTGGCGCAGAAACCCTTCGCCCACGAAAGCCTGTTCCACGTGCTCCTGCCCCTCATTTAGCTCCGGGAAAAGGTGCAGAAAAACGTAAGCCACCGATACGCCGCCAGCGCCCGAAAGCCACACACTGCGCGGCACGCCGGCTAAAAAACGCAGCCTTGTTCCGTAAAAATGTATGAGTGCCAGCAACAGTACCGGCCAGATTGACACGTAGTGTTCCATAGGCTTGGGATACTAAAATTTATACTTACAGGTTATGCTTGGCTATTTTGAAAAGTAGCAGCAAGTATGTAATTTATACTTCGGAATTGCGTTTTAACCTACATCGCATCGACCTAACCATACCAAGCAACAAAAGCTATGAAACGACTGATACTCACAGCGCTTTTTGCCATAGGCATAACTTGCGCTTATGCACAAATCACAGAGCCACTTCCCAAAATCGACAAAAAGCCGCTAAACTTAGCATACCTCGGTAAGGACTCTTCGTCGGTGTTAGAAAGGATAAAAAATAGTAAGGCCAGTGGATTTCTAAACCTACGCGAAAACGCTGATGAAACCGCAACGCCAGAGCTGCAGCTTAAGCCTACCATGCCCATCGTGCAACCAGACACATCCATCCGTTTTCCGATACTTGCTTACAAACCAAGCGAGGATATACTTCATCATCTGTTAGTTAAAATGCCAGATTAGCCCAAGAGCAATAAAAGCGCAGAAAATGCGCCTTTATCGTTTTTGGATCTATGGTAAAACTGCTGCGAGCGGTTAAGTTGTGGAAATTTTGAAAGCTTTACGCTAAGTATAAACGCAAGCTGAAAGCTTACCCCATACAAACCCACAAGCTGGAAGCTCGCGGGAGAAAGCGAGCTGATCCTTACTATCGTACGCGCGCTGGTAGTGCTAGGGATTATGCTGGCTTGGAGGCTGCAGGAAACTATAGAGGAGGAGTTGGTAACTATAATTTTAAAAAAAAACTACTATAACTTATTATCTAAACTTTATGAAAACATTCCTATTAACCCTTTTTTTATCAGTGTCATTTATAGCTAAAGCTCAGGACACTTTACGACATGAGCCTCCAACCGCACGGCAAGACTACAAGATTGAGCTAAGTGCTGATGTAATGTGGCTTATTAATGATAATCTAACACCTACAGTTCTTCTTAAAATCCATAAGAACTTAAGCAATACCGCATATCGCTTAAGGTTAGGAGCTGATTATACTGAGCACATTAACGCACCCGGTCCACCAACTCATATTTACCCTATGTCTAAAACGCATTTAGAACTGTTTGTAAGCGTGGGTAAAGAATGGCAATTGGATTACGACAACTTTAGAATTAATTATGGTGCCGACCTTTATACAAACTACTGGCTATATAGGTCTGAACACCAGAGTACAGATGCCATCAATTTCTTGCCGAGGCAACATAACCTTGAGTTAGGATTATCACCTTTCATTGGTGCACAATACTTCGTACATAAAAATATCTCTCTGGCTTTAGAAAATCATTTTCGGATAGGCTATAATCAGGAGAAAATCAGCTACGTCAATAATGACAACCAATTAGATACGTCCACTACAAAGTTTCTAAAAGCGAAGCTTCTTCCTTTACATACTATAAGTTTAAACTTTCACTTTTAATTCTTCATGAACCTCATCGCTTTCAAAACAAGCCTCTCACCAAGCATACCTTCCCCGGAGGCCAACTTATACCTGCAGGCGCTGTAACACGAGGCGAAGGGTAATTAGGACAAAGCGCATGCGTCAATCCAAGACCTGCTTGACCAGAACACAGCCTGGATACACACTTATCTGCACCGCTAGGAGGGTGACACGCGGAACGCCGGCTATTGGTACAGCCGTGCCAGCCGTAAAAGGCCAAACCTCTCGCTTTAGGAAGAGTAGAAAAGTATCGCTACAAAACTTCTGGAGGAAGTATAGAAGTATAAAGGCAGAAGCTCTACGCTCCTGCCTTTATACTTTGTAAGCTTATGTATATTTAAAACTGATCATCATCTTCACCTTCCTCGCCAAAGCTTGGCATAGTGAACATACCGCTTAGCAGGTCTTTGAATTGGAGACCGGTGCTGAGGCGATTTTTGCTGAGCTGGCTGTGTTCGGCGAGGCCGTGCAGGGCAAACTCCATCATAAACAGCTTTTCCTCGCCTTTGGCGTTAGGCTGATGCTTTTCTACCAGTTCGGCCAGGCCAGGTATACTTTGCAGGGCCTTTTTATACGCTTCCGCAGCGGCATCGCTTAGTATGTCTATCGTGTTACCGTCGCCGAACCAGTCGGTGATTTTCTTGTAGGGGTTGCCTTCTTTGGCTTTTTTGGCCTTGTCCGGGTCGGGGAAGTAATGCAGGAACTGCGTACGGATCGCTTTGCCCATCAGCACCTGCGCTACGTGGCTGGCTCCCTCCTGCTCGCCTTCATACACCAGCTCTACCTTGCCTGTAACCGACGGAATGGTATTCAGAAAATCCGATACGCGCACGTAGGTTTTAGGCTCTCCGTTTAGCAAAGCGCGGCGCTCAGCGGCGCTCATCAGGTTCTCAAAGGCAGAGATCGTGAGGCGTGCCGATACACCGCTTTTTGCATCCACATACTCGCTTTCGCGGGCCTCAAAGGCAACCTGCTCAATCAGGTCACCGATAATGTCGTTGGTTTGCACCAGCTCGCTTTGGCCGGCTTTTACGCGCGCTTCCTGGCTGGTGATTTTCTTACCGGTGGCAATGTCTTTCGGGTAGTGCGTGATGATCTGGGAATCGATACGGTCTTTGAGCGGCGTTACAATAGAGCCACGGTTGGTATAGTCCTCAGGGTTGGCCGTGAACACGAACTGGATATCTAAGGGCATGCGCACCTTAAATCCGCGAATCTGAATGTCGCCCTCCTGCAGAATATTGAAAAGCGCCACTTGTATGCGCGCCTGCAAGTCAGGCAGCTCATTGATCACGAAAATACCCCGGTGCGAACGCGGAATCAATCCGAAATGGATTACACGTTCATCAGAGTATGGCAGCTTAAGTGTGGCGGCTTTTATCGGGTCGGCATCGCCAATCAGATCAGCAACCGAGACATCGGGCGTGGCTAGTTTTTCGGTATACCTGTCGGAGCGGTGCAGCCAGGTGATAGGCGTATCGTCGCCATGCTCGTGCACCATGTCTTTGGCATAGCGCGAAAGCGGCTGCAGCGGGTCATCGTTCAGCTCAGAACCCTGCACCACCGGAATATATTCGTCCAGCAAATCAATCATCTGGCGGGCGATGCGGGTTTTGGCCTGTCCGCGCAAGCCAAGCAGGTTTACGTGGTGCTGCGAAAGTATGGCGCGCTGCATATCTGGAATCACGGTCTCCTCGTAGCCCCAAATGCCCGGAAAAACCTCCTCCTTGTTCTGTAGCTTTTTGATCAGGTTGCGGCGCAGCTCCTGTTTCACGGTTTCCGGTTCGTAGCCAGCAGCTTTTAGCTGGCCTAGGGTTTTTATCTGTTGTAACTTATCGGCTGATATGTCTGTGTAGTTCATTCTTTACGGTTATCAGTAAGTATATTGCTGAATTGTTGGATGGCTAAATTGTTGCATTTCAGGTTTACGAGTAGCGATAGTATTTTTGAAAAAAGAACCAAAACAGTTTTACCTCTCTAACTCTTTAAATCATTAACCCGCAAACTCTTAAACGCTCTACTTCTAAAAGTTTTTCTTACGGTTTTGCTTATAATCCCGGAACACCAAGTGGCCCAAACCTTTAAGCGAGCTATAGTATGCCTGCCCGTTATTCACCTGCGTAAACTCATCCACGAACTGCTGCAAGTATGGGTCTGAAGCGATCATAAACGTGGTGATGGGAATTTTTACGCGGCGGCATTGCGCAGCCAGGTTCAGGGTCTTGTTAACTACCTTGCGGTCCAGGCCGAAGCTGTTTTTGTAGTAGCGCAGCCCTTCCTTCAGGCAAGTTGGTTTGCCGTCGGTGATCATGAAGATCTGCTTGTTTGGGGTTTTGCGCTTGCGCAGGATATCCATGGCCAGCTCTAGGCCGGCAACGGTGTTTGTATGGTATGGGCCAACCTCCAGGTAGGGCAAATCTTTTACCTCGATCTGCCAGGCATCGTTACCAAACACAATAATATCCAGCGTGTCTTTCGGGTATTTCTGCTTGATGAGCTCGGCCAGCGCCATGGCCACTTTCTTGGCCGGCGTAATGCGGTCTTCTCCATACAGGATCATGGAGTGCGAAATGTCGATCATCAACACCGTGGAGGCCTGCGTTTTGTGCTCGGTTTCGGTTACTTCCAGGTCTTGCTCGGTCAGGCGCAGGTCGCCGATGCCGTGGTTTATCTGGGCATTTCGCAGCGATTCGGTCATGGAGATCTGCTCCAGCGTGTCGCCGAAGCGGTACTCGCGGCGGTCGGTGCTGGCTTCGTCGCCAGTGCCGGTGTGCGGTGTGGTGTGTCCTCCTTTGCCGCCCTTCTTCAGCTTCCCGAAAATCTCCTCCAGCGCGCTCTTGCGTATACTTTGCTCGCTTTTGGCCGTGAGCTGAAGACTACCTTTCTCCTGCGGGTTCTCGTCGAGGTAGCCTTTCTTTTTCAGGTCCTCGATAAAATCGCCGATGCCGTACGCATCGCCGGTCAGGTTGTACTGCTTGTCCAGGGAGCTAAGCCAGTTCAGCGCTTCTCCCACGTCGCCGGAGGTGATGGTCACTAACTGCATAAATATATTCAGCAGCGACTCGAAGCCGGGTTTATCGTCCTGGGGAGGTATATAGTCAGAAAATCGGTATCCTATCATAATTAAAAGAGATTACCTGGTTTAACAAGTATAACCGGGGCATTGTTCAGGTTTGTTTGGCGGCTGTGGCACCAAGTATAAAATGCTGGAAAAGCCTTAATTTTAAACGAGGAAAAGCAGAAAAGTGATATGGTGCCCATTTGCGGCTTTTATAATAGCGATATGCAACCTAACCGGAGATGGCAAACATAGTAAAAACACGAAGGGCAGGCTGCTATTGCAACCTGCCCTTCGTGCTATGGTAAAATCCTTTGCGCTGCCTTAAGCAATCCAACGGAATTTATATTCTAACGATGGCGCTTTCATACGGTCAGCTACGCGCTTCAAACGTGCTGGCAGGGCCATTACATAATCGCGGGCACGTTCGCCGGCTTCATTTAAGCCAGTTAGCGTCTCAATTTTCCATTCTGCTATTAAACCATCAAGAATGTCGGTATAGTCTGCGGAAGTATAAACGCCAATTCGCTGGGCAGCATCGGTAAAGTGCCCAAATGTTTTGCCAAGGTCTACGCCAAGCTCACGCATGTAGTGGGCCGGCATCACAATTTTCTTGCGCATCATGTCCTCAAAGGCAAGCATCATTTCGTTCGGGTCCGCCTCAAAAATTTTGCCTACAAAGGCTTTATAGGCTTTGGCGTGGCGCGCCTCATCGGCGGCTACGTGTCCACAAAGTTTAGCCAACTGGTTATCGCCTTGTTTTTTAGCGATTTGTGCCACGCGGCGGTGCGAAATATTGGTTGCTGTTTCCTGGAAAGAAGTATAAACAAACGAACGATACGGATCACTATCAGTCTGCAGGTCAAAACCATCGGCGATCAAATACTGCGTGGAAGCCTCCATTTCACGCATATTGATACGGCCAGACAGGTACAAATAACGGTTAAGGGCATCGCCGTGGCGGTTTTCCTCAGCCGTCCAGGCGCGGTTCCACTTCATCCAAGGGCCATTCGGGTCCTGCGGCAAGCCATCAATGGTCATCAACCAGCTTTCGTAAGTAGGCAGCGCCTCTTCCGTAATCGTATCACCAACAAGCACAGCCATCAGGTCATAGCTCAGGTCACGGGCACGCTCTCTCAAGTCCTTGATTTCATCAAAGAAACTATCCAGCGTAGCGTCTGGTAAAAGGTCTGCAGGCTGCCAGCTATCTTCTACTGATTTAAGAAACTCGGACATTTTTTCTGCCACGAAGTCTTCCATCCATTTTATAACTTCTCCACGTGAGGCTAGTGCTGCTGTAATCATGTTAGTGTTGTTTGTTTGAGTGCCAAATATACTTATTAATACCAATAATGTTGTCTGGTGTTTAACATTTTGGTTTTAAAAAAGCCTAATACGCATGGTTTTAGGCTAGCATTTAATGTTTACGGATTCTGCACCTATTGTTTGCAGGCAAGTTACTTAAAACTGACCAAGCGTTGAAAAGTGGTGCAATTAACGGCCATGGCGCCAGCGCTGATAAAGCCTGCGCAGGAAACCGAGGTCAACTTTATGCTTGTTTAGGGTGCTAATAAGATAGTATAAAACCGGCTGCTTTCCGGCCACATTTTCAAGGAGGCTCAGCAATTCTCCGGCTTCAGTAAAGTTGCCGGAAAAGTAAGCGTGCCGCGCCTCATACTTTAAACGCTGGGCAAGCGCCTGGCGCTCTTCCTCCGTTCGAAGCAGTTGGGCTGCTTTCCTACATACGTGCAATGTTGATGCCAGCAATTTATTTCCGGGCCGGTACCAGCCAGTGGAGAGGGAGCGCTGGTGCAGGCGCCGCTGCGTGGTTACCGTGGGAAGGTAGGCATACTTATACTTCCGTGCCGACCGCACCCAAAAGTCAAAGTCCTCATAAGCCAGCGTTTCGTCGTAGCCGCCCAGGTCCTCGAACACCTCGCGGCGGGCCAGCATGGTAGGCGGGCAGATAAAATACCGGCGCAGCACCTCGGCAAACACATCGCCGTTTGCGGCAGGTTTATACTTTTGGCTATGCAGGTACAGGTGCTCAGAGCTATCTGAAATGTATTCAGCATCAGAATAGACCACGCCATACTCTGGGCCAAGCTGCTGAAACTGCTGCACCTGCTGGCTGATGCGCTCTGGCAGCAGCACATCGTCGGTGGCAAAATCAAGTATAAACTGGCCGTGGCTAGCGCGCCAGCCCATGTTAAAAGCCGTGGTGTTTCCAACGTTTTTCCCGGTGCTGATGAACCGGAGCTGCGGGTAAGCCTGCAGATACTCCTTAATTATACTTACACTGTTATCCGTGCTGCAGTCATCTACAATAATAACCTCCAGGTTTGGGTAGGTCTGGGCCAGCACTGAGTCCAGGGCCGGGCGCAGGAAACGCGCATGGTTATAACAAAGGCAGATAACAGATACTAAGGGCAGCTGGCTCATGGGCGAATAAACTTATTGTAGTACAGCACCGCAAAAAGCAGCGTGGCGGCATAGCGCAGCGCGTGGGCCATGGTTACACCCTCCAGGCCCAGCGGCTCCAACAAAAGGTATACAAGTATGATATACAGCAAAGCGGAGCCCACCTGCCAGGCAATGTATAGCCGCACCTGCGTCCGGATCACCATCAGGTTGGTAAGTATGATGCTCCACATCCGCAAAAAATCACCCAGCAGTTGGTAGTCGAAAAGGTAACCGGCCTGCACAAAATCCTGGTTAAAGAGCAGCAGCAGCACCCAATCGCGAAGCAGATACACAAGCAGCAGGCCCACTGCCAGCGCCGGCAACACCAGCAAAAACGTGGCACGGGTATACTTGCGCAGCGCCTCGTGCTGGTTGGCCAGCGCAGCCATGCGGGGGTACACCAGCATGCCCACCAACGAGGTATAAACGGCGCTGTAGCTCTCCGATACTTTAACCACCGCCTGCCACAGCCCCGTTTGGTATAGGTTGAACTGCGCGATAACATAATCCCGAATGTAGAAATTGGTCAGTTTCAGGCATACCACTGCGCTTATCGCCATCAAAATATACTTACCCAGGCCACGGTACACACTGCGCGGGATGCGGAGCCTGCCAACCGAAGGAAGTAGGCGCTGCCAGCCAAGTATGGCCAGCGTAAGTATAAATACCGATGCCTGCGCGCCCAGCACCAAAAGCAGCACCTGCTCTAAGGGCCATACGCCCCGCGTAACGTACAAAGCCAGCACCCCGGCTAAAGCCCCGGCTGCCGTACTAAGCATGTGCCACTTCAGGGCGCGTTGCGAGAGCAGCACCGATAAAAGGAAAACATTGAGCGTAAGCAGGCAAACACCAGCGGCAAAGTATAAACCCCAGCGCCAAAACTGTGCATCGGTATCCAGAAACACATCCAGAAAATACCCCGGAAAGCTGAAGATCAGCAGCAGCGCCAGGCCAATGCAAAGCAGGTTCAGTAAAAAGCTCGCCCAGAAATAGCGTTTATAGGTAGCGGAGCGCAGCCCTGCCGGCGCCAGAAACTTAATAGCGCCTACGTTTACGCCGCCATCGGGCACTGTGGTAACGATGGAAATGAGGTTCTGGAAATGCGAATAAAGCGTGATGCCGTTCGGGCCGTAGAAAACCGCGAACAGCTTGTTTATGACCAGGCTCACCACTGCCCGCACCAGCACCGATAAAAACGACCAGAAAGAGGATTTGAGGCGTTGCAGCATAAGCGGCTTAAGAGTCTTGGGCTGCAAAATAAGCTTTTTCAGTAGATATTCTGTACCTGGCTGCGTTTTGATGCATTACCTAGTTACGCTGAAAAAACTGCTTTATGCACGCAATGACACGTGCCTGCTCCGCATCGGTGAGGCCCGGGAAAAGCGGCAGGCTCAGGCTGGTAGCGGCAAGCTCCTCGGCCACCGGAAAAGCCCCTGGCGCATACCCCAGAAAAGCGTAGGCAGGCTGCAAATGCACCGGCACCGGATAATGTATGCTTGTCTGGATGTGCTGCTCGCTTAGCCAGGCTTGCAGCTTGTTTCTATACTTTGTCCGGATGTTGAAGATGTGGTATACATGGCTGCAGCCCGGTGCGGTAACCGGAAGTATAAGATCGCCAATTCCTTTTAATTCCTGCAGGTATACTTCTGCCAGCCGCTGCCGCTCAGCATTTAGCCGGTGCAGGTAACGGAGCTTTACGCGCAGCACAGCCGCCTGCAACTCGTCTAAGCGCGAGTTAATGCCCACCTGCTCGGATGTATACTTTTGCGCCTCGCCATAGTTCCTATACTTTTGGGCAAAGGCTGCTAGCTCAGGGTTTGAGGTTACCAAAGCACCGGCATCGCCTAGAGCGCCCAGGTTTTTGGTAGGGTAAAAGCTGAAGGCCGCGGCATCGCCGAGACTGCCTGCCGGCTGGCCTTTGTAAGTTACCCCGTGCGCCTGCGCCGCGTCTTCCAGCAGTTTTATACGTTGCGCTTGGGCCAAAGTAACCAACTCATCCATCGGGCAGGTTTGCCCATACAGGTGCACCGGAAGTATAACTTTTGTTTTTGGGTTGATAAGCCGTGAAGCGCTTTCGGCATGCAGGTTAAAGGTATAAGGGTCAGGCTCGGCCAGCACAGGCTTTGCCCCTGCTTGCAGCACCGCGTTTACCGTTGCGATAAAGGTGTTTACAGGAAGTATCACCTCGTCGCCGGGCCCCACGCCCATCGCTTTCAGGGCAATTACCAACGCATCGTAGCCGTTGCCTACGCCTATGGCTGCCGAAGTACCATTAAAGCGGGCAAACTCCTGCTCAAAGGCCCTTACCTGCGGGCCCAGCACATACTGCTTTGCTGCCACGGCCTCCAGCACCGCTTGCTGCACCTCCGCCTCCAGCCCTGCCGGAAAATCTCTGAACTGAACGTATGGAATCGGCTGCATCACTAGGAAAATCTATAACGATGAATGCGTGGCGAGTTTCAGGAAGTATGCATAATCCCGGAGGTAATCTTCCTCGCTGAAATCTGTGGAGGTGAGGCAAAGCGCCGTGGCCCCTTCCGAAAAGCGCAGCTCCGTCCAGCACATGGCCGGTATGTAAAGCCCTTGCTGCGGGCTGGAAAGTATAAATTCCTGCTGCTCGTGGCCTGTGTCGGTGCGCACATGTATGCTTCCGTTCAGGGCAACCAGCACTTCCTCGGTGGCCAGGTTGGCATGGTGCCCCCGCTCCACACCCGGCGGTGTGGCCTGCGTCCAGAACACGCGCTTTATCTCAAAGGGAATATGCGCCGCATGCTGCGTGCTAGTGATAAACCCGATGCTGGGGCTGCCCACACAGTCAAAAGAAAGCAAGTAAGGTGTTGCTGGCAAGGTGTTGTGCGTTGGTACTGCTGCAAAGGTAATTCATTTCCCAGAGACAGGTATAATTTTTACCCTTTGCAGGCTTTGGCTATCTTGCAGTTTTTTGCGGCAATCATACGTATTTCATGCTATACTTACTCCTGAGCATCCTTTGCACCACCTCGCTTATTTACATTTTTAAGCTATACGAGCGCTTTAACGTGCATACCATGCAGGCCATTGCCGTTAATTACGTGGTGTGCATCCTGGTGGGCCTTTGCTTTCCGGGGGGCACCGATGTGCTGCAGCCCCAGATCTTTACCCGCACCTGGGCTTACTTTGCCATGGCGTTGGGCATCATATTTATCGTTACTTTTTACCTGATCGCCCTCACGGCACAGAAAGTAGGCGTTACGGTGGCATCGGTGGCGGCCAAAATATCATTGGTTATTCCGGTGCTGTTTAGCTTGCTGGTGCTGCAAACCACTGTTAAGGAGTATACCTGGCTGAACTACCTGGGCATGGCGGCGGCGCTGGTGGCCATTGTGCTGTCGTCGTTGCGGCCAAGGCAGCAGGAGGCCGGCGAGGGCGGGGCCAAGGTTTCGCCGCTGCTGGCGGTGGTGCTGCCCTTCGTTATCTTTCTGAACAGCGGCGTTGCCGACTCGCTCATCAACTACACCAACCAGTACCACCTGCAGCCACACGAGGCTAGCCAGTTTACCATGCTCACGTTTGCCACCTCGGCGGTGGTTGGCCTCCTGATCATACTTTACCAAAGCATCTGGCAAAAAAGCGTGTTCAGGCGGCGCAGCATTCCGGCGGGCGTGGTGCTGGGCGTCCCTAATTTTCTTTCAATCTTTTTCCTGATACTTGCGCTTGGCCACTTCAATAACGACGGCGCCTTCTTTTACCCGATCAACAACATCGGCATCATCCTGGCCGGGGCCGCCGGCGCGGTGGTTTTCTTTAAGGAGAAACTAACCGCCCTCAACATACTTGGCTTGGTGCTGGCTGTGCTGGCGCTGGCACTTATCTCGTATCAGGAAATTATCGCCAACCTGTTTTAGATGATGGAGGATACCTACAGAACTATAGAAGAACCCGCCGAAGGGCTGTACAAGGAGAAAGGAAGCAAGTTTATAGCCCTGGCTTACCCGATTTACTCCGAGGAAGAAGTGAAAGAGGTGCTGGCCGAGCTGCGCAAAAAATACTACGATGCCCGCCACCATTGCTATGCCTACATACTGGGCGCCGACCAAAGCCGCTACCGCGCCAACGATGACGGCGAGCCCAACCACTCCGCCGGCGATCCCATACTTGGGCAGATCCGCTCTGCTGGGCTGAGCAACGTGCTGGTGGTTGTGGTGCGTTACTTCGGGGGCACTAAATTGGGCGTGAGCGGCCTGATCAACGCTTACAAAGTGTCGGCGGCGGAGGCTTTGGCCAGCGCTGCCATTGTGGAGAAACACGAGACCGTGCTGCTGCAGGCCCACTACGCCTACCCGCAGATGAACGACGTGATGAGCCTGGTGAAAGACTACGACCTGCCCGTGCGCGACCAGCAGTTTGCCCTAGATTGCCGCCTCACGCTGGAGGTGCGCCGCCAACTGCAGGAGGAAATAACCCATAAACTCGAGGAAATGGAAGGCGTTAACGTGTCCATACTTGGTGAGCCCGCACCTTAGCTGCCAATCCGTTAAACCTGCTAACTTTGCCCCTATGTCTAAACGCAAGCACATGCCCAAACGCAACAAAATCCTGGAGCGCAAGGCCGGCACCAAGCCCGGCACGCTGGCTATTCCCGCCGAGGCTTTTGCACCCCGCTTTTTCCTGATGTCTTTTAACGAGCACATGTTTGAGGAAGTGGAAACGCATACTTACCAAGAGTTGCTGCATAAGGTTAGGTCGGTGCCAGACGCCCGCCATTGGATCGATATTCGGGGCTACGCCGACCAGGCTGTGCTGGAGCAGGTAATGCAAGATTTTGGCATACATGCGCTGCAGATGGAGGACGTGATCAATGATTACCAGCGGCCCAAGGTAGAGGATTTTGACCAGAACCGTTTGTTCATCATCACGCGCATGCTGCGCTGGTCGCCGGAGTTTAAAACGCTGGATGATGTGCAGCTATCGCTTTTCACCGGCCCCAATTATGTGCTCAGCCTACAAAGCGACTACGGCGATTGCCTGGACCCTCTGCGCGAGCGCATCCGTGTTGGCAAAGGTGTTATCCGGCAGCGCCCAACCATGTACATGGCCTACGCCATGCTCGATGTGGTGCTGGATTACTACTTTCCGGTGATGGCTGATATCGGCATTCATATCGAGGACCTGGAAACGCAAGTGCTGCGCGAGCCATCCAAAGCTACCCTCAGTCAGATCCTGGACCTGAAGAGCGAACTGGTAAAGCTGCGCCGCATTACCTGGCCGGAGCGCGACCTGATGAACGAACTCCTGCGCATGGACGACGAAACGATACCTGACAGCCTGAAAGTATACTTCCGCGACGCCTACGACCATGCCGTGCAACTGATAGACCTGGTGGATAACCACAAGGAAATGACCTCAAGCCTAGTGGAGCTGTACATGTCTACGGTAAGCAACCGCATGAACGAGATCATGAAAGTGCTCACCATCATTTCCAGTATTTTTATTCCATTAAGCTTTATTGTGGGCTTATATGGCATGAACTTCTCGCACCAGGACCCCGACACGGGCCACACGCTGCGCTATAACATGCCAGAGCTTTACCAGCCGTTTGCCTACCCTATTCTACTGGGCTTTATGGCCATACTTATACTTTTGCAGCTATACTTCTTTTACAAGAAAGGCTGGTTCCGGAGTTTTTAAGGGCTGGCTGTTATATATATTTAACGTAATTTGAGAGTCCTGAAACCCAATTTGTTTATATTACTCTTGTACTTTCTATTCGGCTGTAAGCAGAATAGTGATACGGCGGCTATTAATGATACGGCAGCTATGGAAGTAGTAAATCAATATGATACTTCTAAGTCCAAAGAGCTAATTAGGCTAATCTTAGCAAAGGAAGAAAAGGATTACTTCAACACAAACTGTATCGTTGAGAAAGTAATACCGATGTATGTGTTGGCTAATTCTAACGTAGCCAGAGACGTTACTGAAAAGTTAAGCATCAAGGATAATATTCATCTTAATGAGCAAATGAAGCTCTACAAACAGTTTAAATTAACTCCAGATTTAGTTCCTGATAAATCCATCCTGACCCAGCAGCACTTCCTAGAGTTTGAGAAGAAAAAGCCCTTTGGCAAATCCTCTTGGGTAATGATTGAGCCTGTCTGTGAAGATGGGTACAGCTATATCTTAAAGCCGATTTTCAATGAAGACTACACTATAGCTTATGTGCAGTTTGGCAACTTCTGCGGAAGCTACTGCGGTGGTGGGGAGATTCAGGTTTATGAATACAGGAATGGGGGATGGCATAAAGCTCGAACTATAAGTAGTTGGGTTGCATAAAGACAACAGTATGGAACGACCAATTACGGTAACCATTGAGCTGCAAGCCCAGTCGTTAGCCCGGTCAATCCACTACTCCCCTATCCGGAAGTTGATCTTCTTCAGCTGGTTTTTGAACACGCGGTATAAGGTGTAGTTGTTGGCGGTTTCGTTGTAGTATATAGTCACGGGGTGCCGGTTCTCGAAGGTTCGGTTGCCTATCAGGTTGCCCGAGGCATCGTAGAGGTATGTTTTCTGCGGGCCGGTTTCGGTGATGGTGTATACTTTGGCATCGCCCCCGAAGTGGAAGGACTGCACGATCTTAGACGCCGAGGTAACGTAGCGCTTCTCAAACACCTCCTTCAAGTCCTGGTCAAAAACAGCGACTTTGCCCTGCTCCTGGCGCACAATAATAAACGAGCGGCCATTGCTGCCTTCCGGCACCAGCTCAAACAACGCGCGTTTGCTTGGGCGCATCAGTTGTTCCTGGTTTAATACTTTGCCCTGCAGGTTAAAGGTAATCACGTTGCCATAGCGCGTTACGGCGGTTACCTGGGTGCGTTTCAGGTCTGCGCCCACTTTGGCCATTGCCCCGGAGGTAAGCGGAGATTTCAGGTTGATCGGGAAGCCCGGATAGGTGTCGCCGTTGCGGTTCAGGGCATATACGTAGCCATTCTCCAGCAGCACCAGGATCACGTCGCGGCCACCCACGCGCAGGTGCTGCGGTTCGGCGGCCAGGCGGTAATCCATGCGGCGCGGCTGCCAGCCCTGCACGGCGGCGCCCTGCATGTTGTACATATACAGGTTGCCCATGTTATCATCTACCAACAGGCGGTAATCCCCGTCTTTCTCATAATCAAACACGGCCAGGTGCTGCAGGCTCAGCGAATCGGGCACGTTAAACGGAAAATTCTCCAGCGACTGCCCCTGGTTGTTGATGGCATGGATACGATTGGCTGTGGCAAACAGGTAGGCCAGCTTTTTGTCCGGGCCATACTCTACCTGTTTCACATCGCTGCGCAAGGCGGTGCCCACGGTATCAACCCAGCCGCGTTTGCCTGCCGCCGTAATGTTGATGAGTATGTTTGCAGAGTCTTGCACAACCACTTCGCGGCTGCGATCTACGGCGTTCTGCACCGCAAATGGCCGTGTATCCAGGCGGTGATCAAAGGTAAGGTTACTCTCGCCCTCAAAAATGTTCTGCCCGGCGGTTTTGCTTTGGTCTGGCCTGCGGATGACCAGACTGGTGTAATACCGGTTTTCCACCACCGAGAACTGCAGGCTCACCTGCGAGTAGCGCTTGATGAGAGAGGCATTCTGCAGCAGGTTCTCGCGCTCCTCATCAGTAGTATAGCGGTTAAGCATATACCAGGCGTTAACGGTGTTAAAGTATAAACTAAAATTGGCTTCCTGCAGTGTTTCCTCTAAAAAAGTCTTTTGTGCGGCAGATTTGCTCCATACGTTTTCATCGGAGATATCATCCAATAAATGACGCAACGGAGCCATCTCTTCCGAGATCAACAAATAGTCATCTACCTGCACCACATAGCTCTGCTCGAAGCCTTTAAACACTTTACCGAACAACTGCTGCGGCAGCTCCGGTACGTTCAGCAGCTGGATAGTATAGCTTCCATACTTTTCCGAGAAAGGTTTTTGCTGCTTGGCCGTGGCTATTTGCTGGCTTAGTATACTGAGTAAGCGTTGCGTTTGGGCCGGGCTGGAAGTATGGGCAAGGGTAATCTTATCGGGCCGCTGGCTCACGCTGTTAGACTCGAGGTATGCAAGTGCCACTTCCTGGCTAAAGGTTTGGGCCAGGCTGTCTACGGTGGTGGCATAAGCCGATTTATTTTCTGGCTGAGGTTGCCGAAGCTGAGCGAGCTGCTGCGCTCCAAAGTGCAAAAGTATGGCCGTGCGGTTAGGCAAATAGGCTTTAACACCTAAGGGCTGCGGCTTTTTAGGTACCAGTTTGCTGTGCAAGGTATTTTTAAGAGGCTCCGGCGTGGAGAAGCCATTAATGAATATCTTATCGCGCTCCAGCTTTAGCTCCAGCATGGCGTTCTGGCAAACGGTAGCGAGGTAGCGCACCTGCGGCATCACGTCTTCTTTCAGGAAAAGGCCGAGCAAGTCAGGAAGCACGCGGTAGTTTACAAAAACATTAGCGTATACTTCGGGCTGGTTGAGGTAATTGGTGCTCTTAAAACCGGCAATGATAGATGTAGGTTTGCCTCTGCCGATACGCCGCACAATTTCTTCCACCAGAACCGGCGAATGACTTAGGATAATATTATTATGGTAAGTAAAGTAAGTAAAGCTTCTGCCATTGCGTTTGTTGGTGATATCGGTAAGCAGCACGCCCTGGTACTCCCTGGATTCCTCCTCAAAAACATCGCTTTTATTAATATTTTCTGTGAGTGTGCGCAGAAAACGGTGTTCGCCTACTGAGGCCACGGGCACGTAAAACACAAAAGCCACCTCGGTTTTACCAGCCACGTGCAGGGAGGTAAGTATCTCTTTCTCGTCCAGGAAACGGGTCAGGCGCTCATTACCCGGCGAGATGCTGTCGAGGTAGGCCATGTCTTCCTCGAAGCGCTGCGCAAAGGATAGCAGCGAGAAGCTCTGCCAAAGCTCAGTTTCGCGCAGGTGCTCCATTAAAGCCTGGTGGTTATTTGTCTCCAGCACCAGCGCGGCATCCTCGGGTACTAACGCCCATAGGTCTACCTTCTCCCTGGAGTCCTTCCAGCGGTTAAAACCATAGAAGGCCAGCGAGGCAAGTATAACAAAGCCGATGAAGAAGAATACGATGCGTTTTGGCATGGCAAGCGTTTTCGAGCTACAAAACTAATGTAATTTTTTGAACTTCATGGAGCGCCCCCTCATACTTAAACAAGCGCCTAGCCTTGCAGTGCCGAGGCATAACTCCTTTTTTACCACAGCACGTATACTACATGCAACCCCAGACACGACAACATGTTTAGAATACTGATACCCGTAGACCTGACCGAAAGCTCCGCCAACGCCTGTGATTACGCCCTGCGAATGGCAGCTGCCACCCCAGAAACCGAGATACTGCTCCTGCACTGCTTCAGCGATTACCTGCTTCAACCCGAGCTCGATGACCCTTTTTCCGACACAGGCCGCAGCCCCTTAAGCCCCGGCTCCGAGGAGATTACAGACCGTGTACTGCACCGCAACCAAACCGAGGAACATGACAAGCTGAACGAGCTCTTCGAAAAGGTGCAGGCTAGCGCCAGAACCCACGGCCAGCACGTGCACCTGAAACGCGCCTTCATAAACGGCATGCCCGAAGACGTGATCCCGGAGGAGATCGCCCGCTTTAAACCGGACCTGCTGTTGATGGGCACCAAGGGAGAGGACAATGTCGCACGCTCGTTTTTCGGGACCATCACCACCAAGATGGTAGAGGATGCCAAAGTTCCGCTGCTCACCGTGCCGGAAGCTTACCAAGGCCGTAACCTGCAGCGCATACTTTTCGCCACCGATTTCCAGAAAACAGACGCCCAGGCCATCCGGCAGTTGCAGCAACTTTTGCAGGCTTTCCGGCCAAGTATACTTTGCGCGCACATTGGCTCAGCTACCGATGCCGAGAAGGACACTCAGAAACTGGCTGTGCTGGAGGATAAGCTCGGGAAAGAACTGCCTGGCTATACCTTAAAGTTTGCCCTGCTCCCAGGCGATGACGTGGCAGATACCCTTCAGAAATTTATGGCCCAGCAGCAGGCAGACCTTGTAGCCGTAAACAGCCAGCAACGTTCGCTACTGGCAAGCCTTTTCCATAATAGCCTTAGCAAGAAACTGGTTTTAGAGGCGCAGGTGCCTGTGTTGGTGTTCCATGGCCAGCAGGAGGCTTAACTCATACTTTCGGCTGGTTGCTGTAGTTGCTCCGACAGGGCCTCGTAGTAGCGTTCAAAAGCGCCCTCGCTGGTTGCCATAAACAGGAACGGCTCAATCAGCTCCAGCTCCATCAATACCAGTTCGCCGTTTTGCTCCACGCCATCTACACGGGCGTACAAGCAGTTTTCTGCATACTTGTCAACTATGTTGTGGGCGGCCTCCAGCAGGGCTGCAGGTGGTTCCGGGGTATGCACCGTGCCGCCAAAAAAGTGCTGCACCCTGAAGTCGCCGGGCTTGGCGGTTTTTAGTACTGTGTGGCTATGCTCGCCGTTAAAGAATAAGAACGACCACTCGCCTTTTTCTTGAACCTCGGGTACGAACGGCTGCGCCAGGAAACTCTCGTGCTGTAGCAGTCTGTTTATACTTGCGGCTTCGGATTCGGCCTCGCGGCGAGTTAAGGCAAAAGTGTTTTTCGCGCCACCGCTCACGGCTGGCTTTATAATTATTCTATCTGATTGTAGCGTGGCAAAAACTTCTTCCACATTAAGCAGCGAGTTTTGCGCCAGCCACACCGTAGGCACTACCTTCACGCCCTGCTCCTGCATTTCGATCAGGTACTTTTTATTGGTGTTCCAGCGCACTGTGTTTATTGGATTCAGGACGCGCACCTGCAACTTTTCTAGGTGGTTAAGCCAGGCATAAAAGGCATCGATTTTATCGAAGTAATCCCAGGGAGATTTAAGCAGCACCAAGTCATACTTTGCCCAGTCTACGGTAGGGTCGTCCCAGATTTCGAGCGAAATATTTAACCCTTTTTCTTTCAACAAATCGAATAATTTGCTGTTTTCCTCTTCAGAGAAGCTGCTGTAACTGCCGGCACTTTTATATGTGATGAGCGCTATTTGCTGTGTTTCCATTTTTTACCATCTTTGCTGCCAAATTATACTATATCCCGGGCCAAAACAAACCATTGTCGGTTGTTTATGTTATAACTTTTGGGCGGTTAACCCTCGTATGTAAGTATAATTTGATTCTGCACTTTTTTTATATATACCGTTTACCATGTTTTACCGCCTAAGCAACAGTATACGCCAGAAGTATAGCCTTACATTACGGTTGCTCGTGCTGCTGTTGCTTGTTCATACCATTGCCTCGGCCTGCTCCACGGACAGCTCTGCCGATGAGGAAGCCGACAGGATGCAACAGCGCCGCAGCAGTGCCCAGCCCGATACTTTATCGGCGGTGCGCTCCCTGGAGCGCGCTACAGTTAGCCTGCTCAGCAATCCTTTTTTTGCCAGCTACCAGCAAAGCAATACCCTAAGCGCATACTTCGACAGGATCAACGCAGACTTTACGCTGGACGCCGACCCGATTGAAAACCTACACTCGCCAACTATCAGCGACACGATCTATACTATCCGCTTCGGGAGTTCTATGATGGAGCTTTATGCCCCGAGCCAAACCGGTGATCTACTGCTCCAAACCGCCGATATACTTACCCCAGACATTACGCTGCGCCACAACCTGCGTGTGGGCATGAGCCAGGCTGAGCTTGTAACACGACTGAAAACGCATGCCCGCGATGTTAAAATTACGCAGGCCCCGAACGAAATTGTAGCCTCTAACCGAGAGGGTGCGCCCACCACGCTGCACTTTTACCTGCAAAAAGGCAAGGTACACCGCATTAAGTATGATGGCTACGTGGATTAACGCTTCGTAACTGTTAAGGTACTTATTACCCTCGTGCGGAGTAAGCCAAAGTATACATGCTGGTAGTTTAGCATTCTGGATTGTTGGCGCCTGCACTTTTACAAATCTTACCCTACCTTTGCCCCGAACCAAAAGTATAGCACATTATGCGTATCGTGATTCAGCGGGTAACAGAGGCATCCGTAACAATTGATGGAAGTATAAAAGGGCAGATTGGGCTGGGCCTGCTGCTGCTGGCAGGTTTTACCGCCGATGACACGGATGATGACCTTAAGTGGATGGCAGGCAAAGTGGCTGGCCTGCGCATCTTCTCCGATGCCGATGACAAAATGAACCTAAGTATAAAAGATGTGGATGGCGATGCCTTGGTCATCAGCCAGTTCACGCTATACGCTAGCACTAAAAAAGGCAACCGCCCTTCATACATCAACGCCGCCCCTCCTGCTGTTTCTATTCCTTTGTATGAGCGTTTTGTGAAACTGTTGGAGCAGGCACTGGGCAAAGCCGTGCAAACCGGAGAATTTGGTGCCGACATGAAAGTATCGCTGCTCAACGATGGCCCGGTTACGATTGTAATGGATACGAAACAGAAAGACCTATTCTAGCCATGACTATAGCCGAAGCACAAGCCATCGTAGACAAGTGGATCAACGAAAACGGGGTTCGCTATTTTAGCGAGTTAACCAATATGGCTATACTTACTGAGGAAGTCGGTGAAGTGGCCCGCATCATCTCCAGGCAGTATGGGGAGCAGTCGTTTAAGAAAAGCGATGAAGGCAAGCAACTCAGCGACGAGCTGGCAGACGTGCTTTTCGTGCTGATCTGCCTTGCCAACCAAACCGGCATCGACCTCACCGAAGCCCTCCGCAAAAACCTCGATAAAAAAACCTCCCGCGACAGCGAAAGGCATAAGCAGAATGAGAAACTGAAGTAAGTTAGAAAGTTGGGAAGGTAGAAGGTTATAAAGTCATAATTAAAACAACTTTCTAACTTCCCAACTTTCTAACTTCCCAACTTTCTAACCTTCTAACTCTTCAGGTCTACCAACCTATCCTTACGCCAAACAGGCAAGGTGGTGTAGGCGTCGTGGCGGAGGCAGAACTCAATGTCTTTATGGATTTCGAGGTGCTCCAAGCGGCGCACGTGCGAGGATTGCCGCAGGAAATTGAGCAGATCGGCTTTGGCAGTTTGGTATAAGTATAAAGCTGCCAGGGTGCTGTCGTTTTCAGATGAGAACTTACCTTGCAGACGTTCTACCAGAGCTCCGGCGAAAAGCGTATCCTCCAAGTTAAACTGCCCTTTCCAGCCGGCGCAAACAATAAGCACGTCCAGGCCCAGGCTTTCAAGATGGTCTGCCACGGCCTGCAGGTTCAGGAAAGCGCCCACTACAATTTCAGAGGCCGCCTCAGACATACGGATGGCCCGCGTGCCGTTAGTGGTTGTTATGGCAATTTCGCGGCCTTTAACCTTCCCATCCATGTAGCCAAAAGGCGAGTTGCCCAAATCGAAGCCTTCAGCTTTAATACCGTTACGCTCCGCGGCAGTCAGGCAGCCGTTAACGGCAAAATTGCGGCACTCTTCCAGGTCCATGACCGGGTAAATGGTGGCAGCGCCTTCCGCAAAAGCGGTAACCATGGTTGAGGTAGCCCGCAGAATATCCACAGCCACCACGGCTTTCCCCTTCAGGTCATATAAGTGCAGCAGCTCCGGGCTGAAGCACACATCTATACTTGGCATAACTGGTAGTTGATTGTTAAATTGTTGATTGCCAGTTATCATCATTGCCCTGTTATGCGAACAACAAGCAACAACCAGCAATCAACAAGCAATATTACTTTTTATAGATCGGCAGCTTTACCACCTCGGCTTTTAGGTCTTTGTTTCGGATGCGTATATAGATCTCGGAGCCGGCTTTGCTATAGTCTTTGGCTACGTAGCCCATTCCGATGCCCTTGCCCATAGATGGCGACATGGTGCCGGATGTAACCTCACCGATCTTCTCTCCCTCGGCGTTCACGATCTCGTAATGCGCCCGCGGAATGGCTTTCTCCAACATCTCGAAGCCTACCAGCTTGCGGCTCACGCCCTGCTCCTTTTGCGCTTTCAGGTTTGCGGCGTTTGTAAAGTCTTTGTCGAACTTTGTTATCCAGCCCAGGCCAGCCTCAATCGGGGAAGTAGTGTCGTTGATATCGTTTCCGTAGAGGCAGAAGCCCATTTCCAGGCGCAGCGTATCGCGGGCGCCCAGGCCAATTGGTTTAATACCGAACGGCTGGCCGGCCTCCATAATCGCATCGAACACCTTCTTGGCATCCTCGTTCTTCACGTAAATCTCAAAGCCGCCAGAGCCTGTGTAGCCTGTAGCCGACACGATAACGTCCTGCACGCCGGCAAACTCGCCTTTATCAAAGGTATAATATACCATGTTCGGCAGGTCGATTTTAGTAAGCGATTGCAACGCCTCCGCAGTCTTGGGGCCCTGCACGGCAAACAGCGACATTTCATCAGAGATGTTCTCCATCTCCACGCCTTCGGTGTTATACTTGCTGATCCAGTTCCAGTCTTTATCGATGTTGGAAGCGTTAACAACCAGCATGTATTCTTCTTCGTCCATGCGGTACACCAGCAGGTCATCCACAATGCCGCCGTTCTCGTTCGGCAGGCAAGAGTACTGCACTTTGCCGTCTGCTAGCTTAGAGGCATCGTTAGAAGTTACACGCTGGATCAGGTCAAGCGCTTTTGGCCCGCGCAACATAAACTCGCCCATGTGCGATACATCAAAAATACCCACAGCCTCGCGTACTGTTTTATGCTCTTCGATATCTGATGAGTAGCGCACAGGCATGTTATAACCGGCAAAAGGTACCATTTTAGCACCCAGAGCTTCGTGCACATCGTTTAAAGCTATTTTCTTTAGTTCCATGTAGGTCTTTGTCTTCTAAGTATAAAAGCAAAAATAAGTAATTTTAAACCGCTTCTGAAATAATTTCCCTGTGTAGCTGCTACGCGCCAATGTGTTTAATGTATAACAAAAACACTATACTTGCGTAAACCCAAACCAAATAGCCAAAGAACGTATATGCTTACCCAATTTTATACTTTGCAGCATCGCAAAGCCTCTGCTCATACTTTCCGGAGTACCTTTTTTAAGCTCACTGGCGCGTAGTTTGCTCTAGCACCTGCCACCGCACCTACTCCATTTTTTAGCCAGACATTCGCCCCATGAAACTTTCTGTAAAACTCTTTGCCGGTTTCGTCCTGATTTCGGTACTATTTACGGCTGTGGCTATTGTAAACTTCCGCCTTTCAGAGGCTGTGGTCGAGAATACGCAATGGGTATCGCGTTCCCAGATCGTGGTGCGTAACTCGGCCGCTTTGCAGCGTAACATCATTGATATGGAGACAGGTTTGCGCGGTTACCTGCTCAACGGCAACGAAACTTTCCTGCTGCCATACTTGCAGGCGAAGGACCAACTGCCGGGCCTGATCCAAGAAACTAAAACGTTCGTTTCCTCCTCCCCCGACCAAACCCGCAACATAAACGATATTGTTGCCCTGCAACAACGTTTTATGCACAACTATGCAGAGCCACTAATTCAGCTAAAGCGGGAGGATGTTACCAACACCACGAGCGATGCTTTCGAAACGAGGCTGGACGAACTGATTATGGGGGAAAAGATCATCATCGACTCTATCCGGACGGCTTTTAAGGAATTTAACGCCTACGAGTATAAAGTGCGTGAGGAGCGCCGGGAGCGCCTCAACAAAAGTATAAACAACACCCGCCAGCTATCTACCATACTTACCATACTTTCGGTTTTGTTGGGCCTGAGCTGGGCCTATTACATTACGCGCCTCATCTCGAACCGCATCATTAAAATGGTGACGCTGGCCGACCAGGTATCCAGGGGTGATTATAAAACCCGGATAATTGACACTAGCAATGATGAATTAAGCCAACTCTCGCACTCGCTTAACCGTATGTCTACCACCATCGATGAGACGTTTACCGAGCTGGACGCTAAAAACCGGGAGCTTGATCAGTTTGCCTACGTAGTATCGCATGACCTGAAAGCGCCCTTGCGTGGTATTGAAGTGGCCTCGAGGTGGGTGGAAGAAGACATGGGTGGGCAGTTACCCGCTCATGTGCAGGAGTACCTGATGATGATGCGCGTGCGCGTGCACCGCATGGAAAACCTGATTAATGGCATCCTGGCGCTGGCACGCATCGGGCGCACCAGTCAGGCTGAGGAGGAAGTGGATGTGAACCAGCTGCTTGTGGAAGTTGTGGATATGCTATCGGTGCCCAAAAACTTTAAAATCGATACGCAGGCCCACTTACCAACACTACATACTGTGCGTATACAGCTGCAGCAGGTTTTCAGCAACCTGATTAGTAATGCGATTAAATACCATGATAAGGAGACAGGCCTTATTGCTGTTCGGCACCACGAGACCGAGAACTTTCATGTTTTTTCAGTCTCAGACGATGGCCCAGGCATTGACCCGGCCTATCATGAGCGCATCTTTGTCATCTTTCAGACACTGCAAGAGCGGGATGCCATGGAGAGCACTGGCGTGGGTTTGACAATAGTCAAGAAAATCGTGGAGTGGCAGGGAGGCTCCATTTGGGTTGCCTCCGAACCAGGCAAAGGCTCAACCTTTACCTTTACCTGGCCTAAAGAGCCCCGTGGGGATCAATAATTTTTTTAGTAATTTTGTTTTCTAAGACTAGTAGTACCCAGATATAATGAGCCAAAAAGAAGTAAACATCCTATTAGTTGAAGACGACTATCTGGATACCATGAATGTGGAGCGTGAACTGAAGAAGATTGGTATTACGCATCCCATCTTTGAAGCTCGAAACGGGCGCGAAGCCCTGAACATGCTCCGCGGCGAGGGTGTTCCTAAAATATCTCCGGCACCAAGCGTTATACTTCTGGATATAAACATGCCAAAAATGAATGGTTTGGAGTTTTTGGAAGAGCTGCGCCGCGAGCCGGAGTTCAGCCATATTCCGGTGTTTATCATGACTACTTCTAACGAAGAGACAGACCGCATGGCAGCCCAGCGCCTGAATGTATCCGGCTACATCGTAAAGCCGCTCACCTTCGACAGCTTCGAGCACAGCCACTCTTCTATCGATAGCTTTAGCCTTTTCCTTGACCTGATCAAGCTAAAATAATATCTTCAACTTTCTTTGGCCCCGGTTGCGTTGCTTGTTAAAACAACTCTGTTTGCCGGGGCAGCAAGGTGAACGATTGCCTGTGATGCACTGTGGCCCCATACACTGCAATCCCCTCGCGGTGCTGCTTGGTAGGGTAACCTGCATTTTTCTCCCAATAATACTGATTGTGCTCCTTAGCTAGTTGGCACATTAGATCATCTCTGTAAGTTTTGGCAAGCACCGAAGCAGCCGCGATAGATAAATATGTGGCATCTCCCTTTACAATACAGCTAAACGGCAACTCCTGATACGGCTTAAAGCGGTTGCCATCCACCAGCAAATACTCTGGCTGCACCTCTAGCTTTTGCACGGCCCGGTGCATGGCCAGGTACGTTGCGTTAAGTATGTTTACCTGATCTATTTCCTGCGGTGTGGCTTCTCCGATGGCCCATGCCACCGCATCCTGCTTAATAATGTTCCGCAGCTGCTCACGTATTTTGCGGGTAAGCTTTTTGGAGTCGTTTAGTAGCGGGTGCCGGTAATTGTTAGGGAGTATAACTGCGGCTGCCACCACTGGCCCTGCCAGGCATCCACGGCCTACCTCATCTACCCCCGCCTCAAGCGTATAGCCACTATGGTTTTGTAATAGCATTTAAGTATAAGTATAGCTGCAAGTATAAAAAGAAAAGCCCACCGGCCAAAGGCTGGTGGGCTTGAAGCAGTTTAATATAACTTCTATAATGGGTTCTGAACCATGCCAGGGTTTTTGTTGGCGTTAAGCTCATCCTGAGGGATTAGCCACTGCCACTGCTTATCACCGGCAGGAATCTGGAACAGGTCTGAAGTCAGCGTTGAAGAGTGGTTTGCACCTGTTCTATCCAGTGCTGAGTTCGTACGCTTCAGGTCCAGGAAACGGAAACCTTCGCCCCAAAGCTCTATGCGGCGCTGGATCATGATCTCGTCAATAAGTGCCTGGCCGGTTAGTGCTGTTGGCACATACGCTGCGTCACGTGCCTTCATCAATTCCGTTAGTACAAGCATTGCTTCCACATCTTTCCCCTGTCTGGCAAGTGCTTCTGCCTCTATCAGGTACATCTCTGCTGCACGCATGTAAGGCACATCGCCAATACTGCTTGCGTTGCCATCGGCCTGGAACTTCCTGTTCATGTATGCCTTAGCCGAGAAGTTTGATGGAATGATATAACCGTTCACATCATAACCCACTGTCTTGTTATCCCCGTCTTTAACGGCTGTAGGCGTTGGGTCCCACATCTGCTTACGCACATCGGTATCAGAAATTTTAGCATAAAGCTTGCTATTGATTGCTTTAGGGTTTGATCTGATGTTTGTTGAGCTAAAGTTCAACGACATGTAAGCAAAGAAAGAAGCAAAATACGTTGTCTGGTCTGCTATTTGTGCGCTTCCCCACATCCATTCAGGGTTTGACACATCGTTAAAGCCGCCCAGATAAGCTGACTCTGACATTAATGGATAGCTTTCTCTTGCAGTGTGCGCGAACTGTGCTGCAGCAGCCCAATCTTGCATCGTAAGTGCCACACGAGCCTTAAGGCCTTCTACAACCTCTGCATTGAAGTGCGACTTTGCGTTGCGGCTATCTGTCAGAAGGTTTAGGGCTTCTGTTAAATCAGCATTAACCTGAGCGTAAACCTCTTCTACTGATGCGCGTGGTTGTCCCTCAACAGTGTTCACTGTTAATACAGGAACTCCTAGCTGATCATTGCTACCTTTAGATTTGTCATAACGCTCAGCGAACAGCTGCACCAGTTGATGATGCGCCCATCCACGATAAGCTAAAGCCTGTCCTTTAATTGCTTTTTTATCAGCATCCGGGCCTTCTGCGTTATCGATGTTATTGATGATCATGTTTGCATTGGCAATGATCTTATAGTAAAAGCGATACACAAACCGTACGTCACCAGCATTTGCGTTTCTGTGAATCAACCATTTGTACATGCTGTTAAACCAGCCATTGCCGGCAGCAGTCATTACAAGGTCCTCGCCAAGCATATCGCTCATGATCATCACACCCCCTTGCCCTGGCTGGCCCTGGCTATCATATCGCACAAACATAGTTCTATGTATACCGTTGATAGCTGCCCAGGCATTTTTGGTAGTTGAGAAAACTGCAGCTTCAGATACGGCATCTGTAGGCTGTGCATCTAGAAAGTCTTTCTCGCAGGAGGAAAATAACAGCATAGCTGCTGCAAGCGAACTATATATTAATTTTTTCATGATTATCAGAATTAAAGGGTAACATTCAGGCCAAGGGTGTAAACACGCGCAGGAGCATACACGTTGGAAGTTACGCCTGTGTAACTTTGGTTAACGTTCATACCTTTTCTCTTAGAGAAAAGAGCCAGGTTTTCGCCTGAGGCAAATACGCTTAAGCGCTGTACAAACAGTTTTGAACTTAGGTTTTCAGGTAAGTTGTAAGACATATTCACAGACCTGATATTCAAGTATGATGCATCGATCAACCAACGGTCTGAGGCTGCATTATAATGGCCAGCCGCAACAAGGTCCATGCGTGGCACATCAGTTACATCACCTGGCTTCTGCCAACGGTTCAGTATGTCTTTATGCAATGCGCCTCCTTCAGTTCCTGCATCCATCAAACCTGCATAAGCTGCATCATATACTTTGCCACCAACCTGATAAGTTAATAGAACTGAAAGCGACAAGTCTTTGTAAGAGAATGTGTTTGTGATACCTCCCGAGAAATCAGGGATGGCTGTGCCAGCGTAGTGGTACTTTGCGTTATTAGCCGAAGTAGTTACGGTATCGCCGTTTAGCACATAAGTGTTTGACTCATCAAATGTCTCGGCTCTGTATACTCCATTACCAGTCGCAGGGTCTACGCCATACCAATCGCGTAACCAGTAGTCATAGATAGACTGACCTTCTTTGACTTTTTTAGTACCGTTGATGATCTCAGGAGATTTCTCTGGCAGTTTAGTAAACTGGTTTTTATACTTAGTCCAGTTCAGGTCTAATGTCCAGTTAAAGTCAGTGCCTTTTATTACATCAGCCACAGCATGTAGCTCCACGCCTCTGTTATAAAGCGTTCCAACATTCTCAAATCTAGTAAGTACACCGCTAGACAAAGGAAGAGGAACCTCAAAAAGAAGGTTTTCAGATATTCTGTTAAAGTACTCTACGCTACCATTAAACCTTCCAAAGATGTTAAAGTCAACACCAACGTCAAAGGTATTGTTAGACTCCCATTGCAGCTCATTGCTTGCCAAAGAGGCTTGCAAGAAACCTGGCTCCAGGGCATTGTTATAACCCAGGTCATACAGGGCCTGATAACCATAGTATGTACCTATCGCATCATTACCAACTTCACCATATGATGCTCTTACTTTTAACATATCTACCCAGTCTGGCAACGACAGGAAATCTTCCCTATCTAAGCGCCAAGATGCACCTACTGACCAGAAGTCTCCCCAACGTACATCCTCAAAGAACCTGGATGAGCCATCGCGTCTGTATGAGCTGGAGAAAGTATACTTATCATCAAAGGTGTAGTTTAACCTTGAGAAATAACCTTCTGTCCTATACTCTCTGGTATAAGAGTCTAAGCTATTTGTTGTCGTAAAGTTTCCGAGTTCTGTATTGCCTTCTGCTATTACTTCCTGGCGCATACCATATAGGTAATTATATTCCAGGTTATAGTTCTCGTGGCCTACCAACACCTCAACATAATGCTTGTCGAAAGACTTGGCATAGTTAAGTAACTGGTTTACGTTGTAGCTTGTAGTTGTTGTATTAGTGCGGCTTGCTCTACCTGCAGGGGCACCATCACCAACCTGGTTGTTGTCATACTCCGAAGCTCTGTAATTAGAAATATCCACGCTCAGGTTTGTAGTGAATTTGAAATCCTTAAGGAATTTGATTTCACCATACGTACGGGCACTCAGCGCATTTCTTCTGAAGAGGTTATCATTCAGCATTGTTTCAGCAACCACATGGCGGCCTACGCTTGCATCACTACCTCTGGATGGCAAGCCAAGCGAAGAAAGGTTACCGTAGTCGAAGATTCTGTCTCCTTTATCATCAAGCAGGTAAGCACCTGTTGTTGGGTCATGGGCATATACAGGATAGATTGGGCCAATATTGCGAGCAAAGAAGAATGGGTTCACATAGCTGCTGCTTCCGCTTGCATTCGCTTGCTCAGACTCAGTCATGGTACCAGAGATATTCAAACCAGTTTTCAGCCAATCCGTAGTTTGCGAGTTGATATTAACACGACCTGTGATGCGCTCGTAGTCAGACTTAATCACAAAGCCTTTCTCGTTCAGGTATCCTAACGACACGTAATAATCACTCTTATCATTGCCACCACTGTAGTTAAGCGCATAGTCCGAGCGGCTACCATTACGGGTAATTGGATCAAACCAATCCAGGTCATCCTCATAAAGTAGTCTGGCATCTGGGTTTATTTTGCCATCTGTACCTACGATTTCATTATCAGGCACATTAAATGGGTTATAACCTAGCAGGCCTTTCACCTCATTCGTAGCTCTTTGATTGGCTGCAGCGTCGTCTTTGCCACCGCTAATTGCGTTTCTTCTCGCTTCCCAAACTAGCGGATAGTATTCATAAGCATTTACACGCTCATATTCTGGTATGGCTCTTTCTGAAAAACCTTGAGATACTTTTACATTAATTTGTGAGCGGCCGGATTTACCTTTTTTGGTAGTAATCATTATTACACCGTTTGCGGCGCGTGCACCGTAAAGAGCAGACGATGAAGCGTCTTTAAGGATAGAGATGTTGTCTATATCATCTGTGCTAATGTTGGATATGCTACCAGAGTATGGCACACCATCTACTACATAAAGCGGGTCGTTAGAAGATGAGTAAGAACCGATACCACGGATACGAATGTCTGGCTCAGCACCTGGCTGGCCGCTGGAAGTATTCGTTTGCACACCGGCTGCCTGGCCAGCAATGGCATTTACCACATTTGTAACAGGTCTGTTAGCTATCTTTTCTGTCTTGATCTGAGATGCTGAACCAGTAAACGAACCTTTATCTGCTGTACCGTAAGCGATAACAACAACTTCTTCAAGCTGCTTATCATCAATGCTTAACGAAATATTCAGTGATTGTGCATTTCCTACTTCGCGCTCTACTGTCTGGTACCCTATAAAGCGAAATACCAACTTTGAATTAGCAGCTGGCACGTTGATCGTGTATGAACCATCTGTATTTGTAGTAGTACCTATCGAGGTACCCTTCACAATTACAGCCACTCCCGGCAGCGCTTGCGAAGTTTTTTGATCTGTAACCTTTCCAGTTACAGTTTTGCTTTGGGCATAAGCATGCTGCAGCAGCGTAAGCACCATTACAAAACTCAGTAGTAAAAGTCTTCTCATTGTTAGATTAAAGTTTAAGGTAGAAATTTGTTAATTGTTTGTATTGTTTAAATAGTGTTTTCAAAAATAGGCAAGGCTACGCCATAAACACTATTTTGTGAGTTTCTTTAAAAAATCATATTAAAGTTCAAATGCCTAGTACTAACGCGCCATAAGGAGCTAGCGGAGGTGATAATTTAAGCGATACGGCTCAGATTCATACTGAATCACATCGTATCAAAAGCCCCTGAAAAACCTTCTTCAAAGAAATCAGAAATTATACTTTTCTAATCTAAGGGCCAACAGCTCTTTGTCGTTAGTTTCCAATAATATGCATCGGTACTTAATTATGCAAGCTGTGTTACGAATTATTTAATAAACTGAGCTTCATAACAGCTAGAGAGCATACCGCTTATACCGCTAAATACACTATATCTACCTCTAACATTTACAATGCACAAACATCTGAAAATCAATTACTTTAAATACACAGATCGAGCTATTATACTATCCTTTGACACTCTGATTATTATAGGCGAAAAAAAATTACGCCGAGCACACAACATGTTATAACACTGACACTTAATCAGTTGATTATACATCTGTATAGAAGACCTCATTTACGATATATGATTTAAAAATTAATTTGACTAAAAGAAGATAGTTAGGGCTCTGTTAGAATAAACAGAAATGCAGATCACGAATTCTGCTACAGTTAGCCTGGTATGCAAAATGGACTTAAGCTATTTTCACAGGTTAAATTTTAATTCATAAAAAAAGCCCACCGGCCAAAGGCTGGTGGGCTTTTTCTATGAATTGTAAGAATTAAGTCAAACTAGTATCCAGGGTTTTGCTGTTGCGCAAGCACTGGATTAGAGTTAATCTCTGAAAGTGGTATTGGCCAAATGAAGCGAAAATCTTCATAAGGAATTGCCGGAAGTGCAACTGCAGCGCTTCTAACACTACCACTAGCAGCCACAAAATCTTCACGCTTTAGGTTGGCAGATGCTACTTTGGCCGGTATTCCTGCAGGACCATACTTTCCTTCTTTAGCTAAACGGTGAATATCTTTCCAGCGGAGCCCCTCGCCCAGGAACTCTATACGACGCTCATTAATGATAGCCTGAATTAGAGCATCTTGATTTAACAAGGAAGACAATGAATAAGTTTGTCCAGTAGATCTACCTCTAACTGCATTAAGAAGCGAGAGCGCTCTTGTGCTCATTGGGTTCAATCTAGCTTCTGCCTCTGCTACATTCAGCAGCACCTCAGCATAACGCATAATCGGAGACCAATCAGACTGTGTTGCTGCATCTCTATATTTATTAGAGTAGATTGCCCTTGCTGTACTAACCGTGATATTACGGCGAGTATCGTCGGCTGGCCAGAAAGAAGCATTCCAGATAATAGGGCTAATAGAAACCAGCGCACGTCCACCTGTTCCGGCATTATACATCTGGCCTAATGAGCCATTTACACTGGCATTGTCATTAGAGGTATTTTCAAAAGAGAAAATAGACTCCGTATTGGTTGAATTATTAGCGAAAGGGGTTTCAGGAGAAGCTGTAAGCTTATAATTTCCGATAGGACTTGTATAAGAGTCAACACCCGAAATTAGTTTGTTACCCTCCGTTACTACACCCGCCCAATCTCGCATGTGCAGTTTGACTCTCGTTTTAAGTGCAATGGCTGCACCTTTAGTAGCTCTTGAAATTTGCTTAGTGCGTGTTGCAGGCAAGAACTCCTCAGCATAGTTTAGGTCTTCTAGCAACTTAGCATATGCATCCTTCACAGAGTCTCTACCTTGTTTTCGGGCTTCTTCTACTCGAGCAGGAGTATTTACAGGTAAGGTTCTGTAAGGTACACCCATATGCGATGCATCAGCTGTATGGTTATATGGGCGCGCAAAGTGCACTAACAGCTCGTGGTGAGATAAAGCACGCAGAAAGCGGGCCTCACCAATGTAGGCATTACCTACCTCGGCTGTTATCAAACCATCGGCTACAGCTTTCTCAACACCTTCTATAACGATATTTGCCTTGTTTACTACAGCATACAGAGTTTCAAAGTGATACACGTTATTAGCCGTTGCAGCATTGTAGGAAGACCCATAAGTAATGGCATAGAAGGCTTCTAGGTTTAACATGTCTTCACCTCGGACATCACCTTGCTCTACGTGAGCGGCTCCAAACGGATAACCGCGTACAGCAGTACCAGCATAGAACCCACTTTGAGCGGCATCATAAACACCTGCAACAGCGAGTTCGATACGCTCCGGTTTTGTAAATGCGCTTTCTTCGGTAAGTCGATCGTAAGGGGCAAGTTCTGTTACCTCTTTGTCGCAAGAAGTCAGCACCAGCGAAAAGCAAACCGTTGGGGCTAAAAGCGCTAACTTCAGTTTATTTTTTATAAATGATTTATTCTTCATTATCGAGAAATTTAATAATTAGAAACTAAGGTTTAGACCTACAGTGAATACACGTTGCTGAGGCTGGCCATTCCAGTCAACACCTAAGTTGCTGTTAGTGCCAGAGATGCTGGTATAAGTTTCAGGGTCAAGGCCAGTATACTTGGTAAATACAAAAGCATTCTGTAACTGGGCATATACTCTCAAACGATCGATGCTAGCACGCTCAGTAATTGTTTTAGGCAATGTATAACCGATAGACAGGTTGCTCACTTTCAGGAAGTCTCCATCTTCAACGAAACGAGAAGAGGATTCGCCATTTGTATTGATAAAGTTACTATACTCTGCGCCAGCAGCCAATTTAGGAGTTTGGCCATCGCCTGGATTTTCTGGGCTCTGCCATCTATTGAGAATTTCAGTACCATTATTCTCAAATGCCATAGTTAAAAGGTCCTGACGCGTACGGTTCATGATTTTGTTGCCACCTGAGAAACGCACAAAGATATTTGCATCAAAATTTCCATACTTAAAGTTGTTGTCTAAGCCACCAAACCACTTTGGAAGTGTAGTACCTAATACAGTTTTGTCAGCAGCTGTCAGCGAGGATTTCTCTCCGAGCGCACTTGGATTAGCAGGATCGTATCCGTAATAAACTCGAGAAGAACCACCATTACCTGAGATGTTACCTTGTACCAGAGACCCATCAGCCTTACGATAAAGCGGGTTACCATTCACTTGGTTTACGCCTTCGTACTGATAACCGTAAATAGAGTTAATAGACTCACCTTCGCGGTGAATGGTATAATCGTATACGATATCGTTGCCATTAACTAGCTCTTTCACTTCGTTGTTCTGCGTAGAGAAGTTGAAGCTAGAGTTCCAAGTGAATTTAGACTTATCGATAATATTGCCAGAAATCGAGAGTTCGACACCATTGTTTACAACACGACCAACATTTCTAGTGATTGAGTTATTAGGAACACCCAATGAAGGAGGCGTTGGCGCAGAAAGCACGATATCTGAGTTGTCCTTAATCCAATAGGCAAGCTCCAGATTCAGACGACCATCAAATAAGCCAATGTCCATACCAACGTCAGTAATTTTTTGCGATTCCCATCTTAGGTCTGGATTACCCGTGTTGCTGAAAGCAATACCGTTCATTGAACCGTACTGTGCAGAACCGAATGCTCCAAGGTAAGGATAATTACCTCCTGGGATGTTTATGTTGCCCACCTCTGCGTAGCTTCCACGTATTCTTAAGTCGGAGATAACACTTAGTGCAGAAGAGTTCTTGAAAAACTCTTCTTCAGAAACTCTCCAGGCAGCAGATACGCCAGGGAAATAACCCCATTTGTTATTAGGCGAAAGCTTAGACAAGCCATCAGCGCGCATAGAAACACCAAAGTAGTATCTGCTGGCATAGTTGTAATTTAAACGGCCTAAGTAAGAAGCCAGACCATTCTCACCAATACCACCACTGGCGAACTGGTTAGCAAAAGTACCGCTTACTAGATTTTCGTTGAAGAAACGATCAGATAGGCCAGTTCCTTCTGCCTGAAACCAGCTGCTTCTGTACTTATTATACTCCTGTACTAACGTTGCATCGAGTTTATGCAATTCACCAAAAGTTTTGTTATAACTCAAAATATTCTGCCAGTTCCAAGCTTTAATTGGAGTGTAAGCCTGTGAAACTAAGCCGTTTGAGCCTTGCCCGTCACCATGGCGTGGATCGTTAAACAAAAAGTCATCAACCATTGTTAAGTCAACTCCTAGCAATGTTTTAAAACGAAGGTTATCTACTAGCTTAAAGTCCAAGTATACGTTACCTAATCCTCTGTAAGTAGTAGATCTACGAATGTTGTTGTCCAGTACGAAACGGATGTTTGGAATACCATTTGCGATAGTCGCAGTGTTTGGACCACGCCCTAATGCTCTGTTGTTAATAAGGTCAACATTGTAGCCTGTTGGGTGAGTTGGATCAAATACTGGAACGTTAGGATGCATTCGGATAACACTAAAAATGTTACCTGATAAGCTATTAGAGCCTGTAAGTGGGCCTTGATTAATCTGGTTAGTTAAACCAGCCTGTAAGCCAAAATCCAAGAACTTAGTTACTTTAGACGTCAAGTTAGTACGTACAGAGTATCGTTCCAAGCTGTTTGCACGACCAATACCCTCTTGGTTTGAGTACCCTAATGAGAAGTAATAAGTGTTTCTCTCAGAACCACCACTTGCAGAGAAAGCATGGCTGTGCTGGAAAGCGGTGCGGAAAACTTCATCATTCCAGTCTGTATCCCACTCACCTAATACGGCTGGAGATGTTTGTGAAATATTGTTATACTTTTCGTTAGTAATATCAACAAACTGCTGCGCATTTAGCAAGTCATGCAGTTCGATAGCCTTTGCAGTACCAGCCCATCCATCATATGAGAACTTAGCCTGACCAGACTTACCTTTCTTAGTTGTGATAAGGATAACACCATTAGCTGCACGTGAGCCGTAAACAGCAGTAGCGGCGCCATCTTTCAGAATCTCGAACGACTCAATATCATTCGGGTTAATGTCGGCCAATGCGTTAGCAGGTGTAAAAGAACCTACGTTACCAGACACAGCAGCAGGAACACCATCAATCACGATAAGTGGCTGTGTGTTAGAAGAGATGGAGTTAACACCTCGGATGTTAATTTTGGGAGGAGCGCCTAAGATACCTGATGGCTGTGTGATCTGTACACCTGAAGCACGACCTGCAAGTTGCTGATCGAACGATGGAGTTGCAAGATTAGCTAGGTCAGATCCTTTCACAGAGGCAATAGAGCTCGTAACGTCTTTCTTCTGTTGTGTACCGTAACCGACTACCACTACCTCATCCAACAATTTCTGATCTGTTGAAAGCGCCACATTTATTGTGCCTGCACTACCAACAGTTTTCTCAGTTAATTGATATCCGATAAAGCGGAAAACTAAGGTACTTGACCCAGTTGGTATATTTATACTATAAGTACCATCGGCACCTGTCGTTGTACCAACTGTCGTACCCTTCACAATAACCGCAACCCCCGGTAGCGGTTGCGATGTGCTCTGGTCAGTTACTGTACCAGACACTGTTTTGCTCTGAGCATACGCCTGCTGTAGCAGCGCCAGCACCATTACAAAACTTATCAGTAATAGTTTTCTCATTGTAATTGTTTGAATTAAGGTGAATTGAAAAAGGTAATTATAATTGTTTATTGTGTTATTTAAAGTAAAGACAAAGCTCCGCCAACCACCTTTAGTGAACACTTTTTTTAACTCATTCCACATTCGCAGTTACTGTGTTACAGCAACTTGCAGGGCATTAATTGTAAACTAAATTGGGTTTCTTCGGCAGGTGCGCTATACAACAGTCGCATCCACGCTTTAGGGAGTGGTAGCAAAATCTACAATAAACCTAATTGGTTAGACTTACCCTATAAATCCTGCTATTAATCGCCAATAATATGAACAGGTTAGATTATTTACAATAAATGTTATAACCTAAGATTAAATATTTTTTTGTGATTTCTTTAAAAATGTCAAATTAGCAAGAAGCATTCTTTGCCTTTCCGGCACTTGTTTATCAGATGCAGATGCCTGCAAAGTGTTTAAAAATAAAAATGGCTAACTAAAAGGGATTTTTTAAAGTTATAACTATTGCTAATTTAACATCATAGGCTGCATTGCAAAATATAACAATACAAATGTTTCGCAATTTCTAAATTATACTAAATATCATTGCCTATCAGGCAATATCTTGAAGCAAAACTGTCCTTTTTTGGGCGCTCAGTTTGGAAAGTCTTCACAAAAAAAAGGCTACCTCATTAACTTGAGGTAGCCTTTTTTAGAATAAGTGTGTGCGTAATTACTTCTTGGTTATTGTTTCAGCAATAACGCGGTCACCACCACTTCCTGGGTACTTGTAGTTTAATGTAAACTTCTTTGTAGCCGGGTCATACTTGTTCTCACCAAACTGAGAATGCGTAGCAGGAGTTGAACCAACAGGTATAATGGTTACTGTATTATCAGCATTTACTACTAAACGCATTTTATAACCAGCACCTCCAAGGTCAGCATACTCTGTTTCAACGGTATTCTCATCTATAGTTGACAACGTTTTGGTTCTATTGATATCACGCTGCCCTGCAGTTGGGTGATTGAATACACCTTTGGCAGTATAAGAACCAGCATACTTGTTGTCGATCTTGATTTCAGCTAACAAGGTTTTAAAGTTGCCGCTGATAGTATGTCCTTGCGCATCTGTAATAGAAAGTGGCAATACGTACGTCTTTGTTCTATCGATCATGTTGGTTTTTACCTTCACTGTAAATACAGCCTCACGCGAGCCTGCAGGCACAGTTACAGTTGAAGAAGGTATAGTGTACATAGACGAAGGCAGTATCTCCAGGCTCTTTTTGTTAGCTGCATTGTAGGCAGCTAACGCGGCAGGATCAACCTCAACCTTTACGGTTATACTTTCTTTAGTCTGCTCAGCAGATGCAATATTAACAGTTACATTCAGGTCCTGAGGAGTTTCAGATAGTGTTAAGCCTTTTACATGGTAGCCAGCTTCCTCTCCGAAGAATTCTACAACAGTCATTTTATTAACGCCATCCACAAAATCCTGATACCCCTGATCTTCAAGGCAAGATGTAAGTCCGAGTGGGCCTGCCAGCGCGAGCGCCAACATAAAGGCTTTATATTTTATTTTCATGATTCAGTTTTAATAAATGATTTGAAAATTAGTCAACATCCCAGAATAATCTGGTTGTGCGCGGATCAATCGTACCTTGCGCCTTCACGCTCTCATTGTTAGTTGAGATCTCAGAAGTTGGATACACTAGGCGCACTATTCTTCCGTTAGTACCTGCAGCGGCAGAGCGTGGCACGCCAGTCGGATAGCCTGTTCTACGGAATTCGCTCCAAGCCTCAAAGCCGCCGAAACCAACCAGGGCTAACCATTTCTGCGTAATAATTGCTTCTATCTTGTTGCTGCTTGCAGACCAATCAACGTTGTTTGCCCCAGATGTATAGTAGCTGCTCGCAGCTGTTTCAGCGTTAGCAACGCCTAACAGTTTGAAGGACTCTTTGATCCCGCTCTCATATAAAACCTGTGAGTTGCCAGCCATGAAACCGCGCTCTACGGCCTCGGCCTGCAAGAAGAAACTTTCTGCAGCAGTCATCACAACCTGATCCTGGCTAAAGCTCTTGATCAGACCAGGACCAAAACCAGATATCTTAGAGTACAGGTACTGATCACCTGAAACCCCCAAAGGCATACCAGTGTAAGTTGCGCTAGCGTCGCCGGCTGTGCCTGCGTTCTTGCCAACCGGCGATGCAATTCTTATAAGGCGGGGATCATTGTATGTCTGCAGTTTACCGATCGTAAAATCGCTTAGACCGAAGTAATTGTTAGCGGTAGATTGCGTACCGGCTGGAGTATACCCATAATACTCATAGAAAGGATTTTGCTTTCCTGTAGAGCTCAGGTAACCAGGGTTGGCAACCACGTTCTGCCCAGCTCCTAAAAAGCCCGAGCCTTCAGCTACTATTTTCGCAATTTCAGCTTTGATATACGCATCACGGCCTGCCACAAGCGACTGGCGCATCAGAATTCTCAGCTTCAGGGTATTCGCGAATTTGGCCCACTTAGTCAGGTCTCCTTTAAAGTAGATATCGCTGCTTCCCGGAGAAACGTTCACACTGCTAAGAGGAGCTTTCAGGTCTATCAGGGCGCTATCCAGTTGCACGATCAGGTTCTCGTAAATAGCTTTTGCATCATCATACTTCGGGTGGATAACCTTTGTGCCTTGCAAAGCATCAGTGTATGGCACGTTGCCGTATGCGTCAACCAGCAACTGGTAGTCAAATGCCTTCATTACTCTGGCAATACCAGCAAAGCCTTGCAGCCCCTGTGCCGTAGAAGACGTTAATACATAGTTAAAGTCCTGAAGGTTATCGTAAGACGTTGACCAGACAGCTGTTCTGAAGTTTGGTGCAATATTGTACTGCTTTTCCTCATTAAAGCCTGAAATACTTCCTGACGGAGACCACTGGCCTGCCCAGATCGAGCCCACCTCATTCAGGTGGCGGAATGCTGAGTTACCATTTGTACCGTTGTAATTACCACCCGATGCATTGTTCAGCGCAGAAGGGAGCACTAGCTGTGGCGTGGCAGAGGTAAGCGAGTTAGGGTTTTTATTTACGTCTAAGTAGTCTTTCTCGCAGCTGCTCATGGCAAACAAGGCCGTGGCTGCAAGCAAAGAGTATAGTTTATTATTGATTTTCATATTCTTGATAATTAGAAAGTAGCTGTTAGATTAACTCCGTATGTTCTTGTTGGAGGTGTGTTACCTGTAGTGTTGATACCAAAGGCGTTACCAGTTGTCTGGCTAAACTCTGGGTCAGTGTACATGTTCTCCTTAGGAAGCAGGGTTAGCAGGTTTCTGCCAACAAATCCAACCGAAACATTTTTAACATATTTTGTAGGAGCAAGTATGTTTTGTGGAATCTGGTAAGTCAGGGCCACTTCTCTCAATTTCCAGAAAGCACCGCTTGTTACAAAGTTCTCACCGTACTGCTTAAAGTTGCTATCCCAGAAACCTACACCACCGTCAGCAACGGTTACGCTTGTGTTCGGCGTGTAAGTTCCATCGCCGTTGTCGATAACAGAGTTAGGGAATACAAAGCGCTCACGTCCATACATCTCAGTGATCTTGGCAGTACCAGTAAACACCATAGTGTTACCTAAGTCATGATAAATCACGTTGCCACCTCTGTATTCTGCAAGAGCAGATAGGGCAAGGCCTTTGTAAGACATGTTGGTAGAGATACCCAGTTTGTGACGTGGGTTTGTCTGGCCAGCTACAATCAGTCCGTCAGGGTTGTTTTTAGGGTAACCAGTAGTAGCGTCTACAATTACACGGCCCTGTGGGTCGCGGGCGTAGTTACTAACTTTAATTACAGGATATTGCTCACCTACACGGGCATAGATACCGCTACCTGTGCTTGTTGTTAAGCCTGCATAGCTGCTAAGGTTCACCTCATCAAGGCCCTGGAACAACTCAACTACTTTCGTATCTGTGTTGCTGTAGTTCACGTTTACATCCATGCGGAAACCGCTTGCAGTACGGATCGGAGTAGTGTTCAAAGACAGTTCGTAACCAGAGTTTTCTGTCTCACCCGCGTTGATTAGTGCAGAAGAGAAACCTGTTGCAGATGATATAGAGATTGTAACAGTCTGGTTTGTGCTGTTTTGCTTGTAAACTGCTGCTTCTAAACCAATTCGGCCTCTTAAGAATGAAGTCTGGGCACCAACCTCGTATGAAGTTGTAAACTCAGGCTGTAGGTTCTGATCCGGTGTAGTTGAGCCGATAGTAAAACCAGCCGTGTTGCCATAAGGGAAACCACCTGATGTGTCAAAAGTAAGGTCAAGTGCATATGGGTCAACGTTTACGTTACCCACCTTGGTAACAGCGCCAGTAAACTTTAGGAAGTCTACTACTGAGTTCTGCAAGGCAGGAATAACATCAGATGCGTTGAAGGCGATGTCTACGCCAGGGTAGAAGAATGAACGGTTATCAGCATTTAACAGTGAAGTCTGGTCGTTACGGCCTGAAGCGTGTAAGAATAGATAATCACGGAAACCGATGGTGATATCACCATACCAGCCAATCAGGCGCTGCAGTCTATCTGTCTGTACAACAGTGGCTTCGCCAGTTCTGTTACTAACGTTGTAAACATCAGGCTGCACCAATGCGCTAGACTGCATGTTCAGGTACTTATACTTGTCTTCTCTGATGTTATTACCAAAGATTGCAGTTGCCTCAAAGTCACCGAACTTGTGGTTTAACGTGGCAAACAAGTCAGTTACGATTCTTCTGTTTGAGATAGTGTAATCTCTAACGCTACCAGCAACATCCTTAGCGATGTATTTTTTGATTACGTTCTTAGAATAGTCGCTGTAAGTATACTTGCCAACGTATGCCTTTCTGCTGGTTTCCTCGTTATTCACACCAACACGGTAAGTCAGGTTTAACCAGTTTGTGGCTTGTAAGCCTAGTTGCGCGTTAGCGTTCAGGTTAGTTTTTCCGATGTCTTCTCTGTTATTATCCAAAGCAAACCATGGGCTCTGGTAGTACTCGTTGTAGAAGTTGTTCGGGTTGGCGTAGTTGATAGAGCCATCTGCATTGTAAATACCTTGCCAGTTCTTATAGTCGGTCAGAGGAATGTTAGCAGCGGTTTGCAGCGTCAGGTTATAGAAGTCTGCAGTAGTGCGCTGCGTACGGGTTTGGGCATAGTTAATGTTATAAGATGCCTTAAACTTACCATACTCGCCTGTTCCGTTAAAACGGCCACCTGTTCTTCTGTACTCATCCTTAGGCACAACACCCTCAGTTTTCACATCTTGCAATGAAATATAGAATGTACTGAAGTCGCCGCCAGAAGATAAAGAGATATCATTCTGAATAGTCTTACCTGTATTCCATACTTTGTATCTCTCGTTATCCAATGCTTTGTAAGGAAGCATCTGGATAGAGCCATCCTCTAATGTTCTACCTACTTCTCTCATGCTTCCGTCAAACTCAGGACCGTATTGCTGGTTCTCGAACGGAATGTAGATACGGCTATAGTGCTCAGTACCTGCACCAAAACGCTCCTGGAACTCAGGAAGGAAGCTAACCTGCTCTATAGAAGACGTGTTAGAATAGGTGATTTTGGCGCTGCCCTTCGTTCCTTTTTTAGTAGTCACGATCAAGGCACCGTTAGATGCGTCAGAACCGTAAAGAGCGGCTGCGTTTGCACCTTTCAGTACAGAAACCGAAGCGATATCGTTCGGATTCAGGTAATCTAGTGCCGACTGCGGAGACTGCACACCATCAATAACCACTAATGCCTGGTTGTTACCCAACAGGGAACGGTTACCACGCAGGGAGATTCTGGTAGTAGGGCTAACACCGTTTGCAATTGTGCTAATCTGCAGACCTGCCACTTTACCGGAAAGCGACTGGGCAGCATTCACAGCTTTTGCCTGGCTAAGTTCTTCAGCTTTTACCTGGCCAACAGCATAACCCAACGATTTTTCCTGCCTTGCAACACCCAAAGCTGTTACAACAACCTCGTTAAGTTGGCGCACGTCTGTACCAAGAGCTACGTTTATAGTAGCAGAGTTACCTATTGGGCGCTCTAAGGCAGCGTATCCAACAAAGCGGAATTCTAAAGTTGTACCACCTGCAGGAACATTAATAGTGTAAGTACCATCCACACCAGTTGCTGTGCCTACATTGGTTCCTTTTACCAGCACGGTTACGCCTGGCAGCCTTTGTCCTGTGCTCTGGTCGGTAACCGTACCAGACACTGTCTTGTTCTGGGCATACGCCTGCTGCAGCAGGGTCAGCACCATCACAAAACTCATCAGTAGTAGTTTTCTCATTATGAGTGTAAAATTTAAGGTGAAATATAGATTGATTAATAAGTAGTTAGCACTGCAATTTGAGTAGAAGACATAGCTCCGCCATTAACATTTCAGGAATGTTTTTTTTAGACTTATACCACGTTATGGGCTACCGTTTTAGGGAAGCCTGCGAGGGTAAATCTGAAAATGAAATGGTTTCTTCGGCAGGTGCGCTCTACAACAGACACATCTAAACCTTAGGAGAGTGGCAGTAACAGACATATCTGAAGTAGCTAACCTTTAGCTAAATTATCTATGTATGCTTCTATTCAGCACCAATAATATGCAGTTGTAAAATCAAAAACAATAGGTCTTAAAAAATACCCGTTAGGGGTTATATGGCAAAAAATTAGCCCTTAACGGAAAAGTATACTTTTCTATTTCGCACTCAAGCTATACTTCTATAAATCCAAATGTCAAAATTCATGACATTTGCCACTTTTTACTACCGTTGCAACTTAAAAGTTCAAACTTCAACACAATAACACCCAACTTTGATATCGGAAAAACACATAAAATATTTTTAAAAAAAATATCAACATTAGAAGACTGTAAACGAAGAAAGGCACCCTTTTACGGGTGCCTTTCTTCGTTTACAGTCTTCTGAAGCTTTATGCTTGCATCAGGTAAGCTTTAATGTACTCATCCAAATCGCCATCCAAAACGTTTTGCACATCGGTACGCTCTACGCCAGTGCGCACGTCCTTTATCAATTTGTAAGGATGCAGCACATAGTTACGGATCTGGGAACCGAAGTCAATGCGTTTTTTGGTGCTCTCGATGCGGTCGCGTTCGGCGTTGCGTTTCTCCAGTTCTATTTGGTAGAGCCTGGATTTGAGCATCCGGATGGCGTGCTCCTTGTTCATGAGCTGCGAGCGCTCAATCTGGCACTCAATTACGATGCCTGTTGGCTTGTGCTTCAGGCGAACGGCCGTTTCCACTTTGTTCACGTTCTGCCCACCTGCGCCACCGGAACGGAAGGTATCCCACTCTATGTCGCTTAGGTTTACCTCAATGTTGATTGTGTCATCCACCACAGGGTATGCAAAAACCGAGGCAAAGGAAGTATGACGTCGCCCACCTGAATCAAATGGGGAAATTCGCACCAAGCGGTGCACGCCAATCTCGGATTTTAGGTAGCCGTAGGCAAAATCGCCGGTAATCTCCAGCGTGGCAGACCGGATACCTGCACCATCGCCAGCCTGGTAGTTCAGCTGCTTTACGCTAAACCCATGAGACTCGGCCCACATAATGTACATGCGCATCAGCATTTCGGCCCAGTCCTGGCTCTCGGTACCACCTGCACCCGGGTTTATCTCCACAATGGCGCTTAGCTGGTCTTCCTCTCCGCTAAGCATGCGCTTAAACTCCAACCCTTCTACGGCCTCTTCGGCACTTTTATACTCTGCGGCAATGTCTTCTTCCGACACATCGCCCTCTTTATAAAAATCAAAAAGCACCTCAAAGTCTGAAATTGTCTTTTCCACTTCTTCGTAGTGATCTGTCCATACTTTCACGGACTTCATCTCTTTCAGTATCTTTTCAGCTTCTTTTGGGTCGTCCCAAAAGTTTGGGGCGGTGGTTTGGGTCTCTGTTTCCTTTACCTGCTCTTTCTTGGCATCGTAGTCAAAGGTACCTCCTCAAGGCCTCTACTCTGGCCTTCAACTCTTTTACTTGCTCAGTTGTCATTAGCGAATGGGTTATACATTATTTTAAACAAGAAAATGCTGAAGTATAAACCATTGCTTATACTTCAGCATTTCAATCTTTTATACTTTTTACGTTACTGGCTAACGCGGTGCACCCAATTGTGTGGGTCCGGCGCCTGGCCGGTTTTAATCTTATCCAACTCCGTAGAGATGCGGTTAGAGATTTCACGATCTTCCACGGCTGGCAGGTCCAAATCCATGTCGTTATAATGGATAGTGGCAATGTGTGCGATAGTTGCAGCCGTACCGGTACCAAAAGCTTCCTGCAGTTTGCCGGCCTTGTGCGCCTCTACAAGTTCATCTACAGACACTTTACGTTCTTCCACGGTATAGCCTAGGTCGCGGGCCAGGGTAAGCACGCTATCGCGGGTAATACCGGCAAGTATAGTGGTGCTAACCGGCGGTGTAATCAGTTTGCCATCTATCACGAACATCAGGTTCATAGTACCTGATTCCTCGATATACTTATGCTCTTTGGCATCGGTCCAGATAAGCTGGTGATACCCTTTCTCCTGCATTTTCTTGGCTGGCAACAAGGCAGCGCCATAGTTTCCTGCAGCTTTAGCGTAACCCGCTCCACCTTCAGCAGATCGAACAAAGCTTGGCTCGATAGCAACTTTCAGGGCTTGGCCGTAGTAAGCGCCTACCGGGCAAGAGAATATTGTGAATCGGTAGCTAGATGATGGCCGAACACCGATAAAATCATCGGTAGCGAACATAAATGGGCGAATGTATAGTGCGCAACCAGCAGTTGGCGGCACCCATGCGGCATCCAGACGAAGCAGTTGCTCCAGGCCCTGCATAAAGATATCCTCGGTAATGGCTGGCATGCACATGCGCTCAGCCGAAACATTCAGGCGGCGGAAGTTATCCAGCGGACGGAACAGCAGAATATCGCCGTTGGCATCTTTATATGCCTTCATGCCTTCGAAAATAGCCTGCCCGTAATGCAGCGCCGACGTGGCCGGGCTCAGCGACATGTTTCCGTAAGGCAGTATCTGTGGGTTTTGCCAGGCGCCATCCTTATAGTCGGCCACCAGCATGTGGTCCGAGAAAATCTTCCCGAACTCGATGTTGTTGATATCCAGCTCCGAAATGCGCGATTCTGTGACGCACTCAGCCGGTATAGTTAACAGATCTAATGACATAGTAAGTTAGTTTTTTTAATTCCTGTTGGGTAGTATGGGTAAGGGTTGCTACATTCTTGGCTTCCAGACTACTTCCTCAGCCCCGAGCTCCTGCGTCATTTTACGGCAAAGGGCAAACAGGTAGTCAGATAGTCTGTTCAAATATTTTATCACCAGCTCCTCTACCTCCGAAAACTCTTGCAGGCTTATGGCCAATCGCTCGGCACGGCGGCAAACACAGCGCGCCACATGGCAGAAAGACACCGACTGATGCCCACCTGGCAGCACAAAGGCCCTGAGCGGCGGCACCTCGGCCGTCATGTTGTCTATCTCCTGCTCTAGCAGCGCAATGTCTTCCTCGTGCAGGTCCGGGGTTTTCATTTTTGATTTCTCCGGATCGGTGGCTAGCAGCGCCCCTATTGTAAAGAGCCTGTCCTGGATTTCTTTCAGAACGTCGAGGCGGCTGATGTTAACCTCCTGGTCGCGCACCAGCCCAATGTATGAGTTGAGCTCGTCTACGGTGCCATAGGCCTCAATGCGTAAATGTGATTTGGCTACACGGGTACCACCGATCAACGATGTCGTGCCCTTATCGCCGGTTTTGGTGTATATCTTCATTAACCTTGGTGCTCTGCCTGCAGCCTGGAGGCTGTGGCAATATCTGTATTTACAGTGTCGGACTCTACCAGGCCGTCGCGCAGGCGAACGATACGGTGCGCATACTTGGCAATATCTTCTTCGTGCGTTACCATGATGATGGTGTTGCCCTTGGAGTGCAGGTTCTCGAACAGCTCCATGATCTCGTAAGAGGTCTTGGTATCGAGGTTACCGGTCGGCTCATCGGCAAGTATGATACTTGGGTCGTTGATGAGGGCGCGGGCAATGGCCACACGCTGGCGCTGGCCACCCGAAAGCTCGTTGGGCTTGTGCTTGCCGCGTGTGCCGAGGCCTACGCTTTCCAGGGCTAGCTGCGCTTTCTCCTCGCGCTGGCTTTTATTGTAACCGGCATAGATCAGCGGCAACGCCACATTCTCTAGCGAAGATTGGCGCGGCAACAGATTAAAAGTCTGGAACACGAAGCCTATTTCCTTATTGCGCACCTCCGCCAGCTCGTTGTCGCTCATGTTGCTCACGTCCTGCCCATTCAGGATGTAGGTTCCGCCAGTTGGCGTATCCAGGCACCCGATGATGTTCATGAACGTGGATTTACCGGAGCCTGACGGCCCCATAAAGGCGACATACTCTCCCCGCTCGATGGTAATGGATACCGATTTAAGGGCGTGAATGGTCTCCGCTCCCATGCGGTATACCTTGGAGATGTCATGGGTTTCGATGATGGTGCTCATAGGCTATTTTTCATAGTTGCCAGTCTTCGGCGCGTGCCTCCACTTGCTGACGCTTTTGTTCCAATTTCTCTATAAATGTAGCATATTCTGAGGCAGGAAGCAAGCCACGCAAGGTTTCAGCTGCCTGATCGGCATAGGTAAATAATCCTTGGTCAAGGCTTTCCAGCGCATAGGCTTTGTAAAGGCCTGCCGCATGCGGATTATACGTTACCCCGCGCAGCAGAATATTGTAGGCCGTCTCGTCGTCGGGCTTATACTTCTTAAAAAACTCTGCGGCGGCAAGTACCGTTTGCTCGTCATAAATCAGCATTTTAAGCGCTTGCTCGTAACGCGTGGCGGCTTCTTCCTGGCGCCCTTTGGCCTCGGCAATGCGCGCCTTAAAGTATAAAGCATGGCGCTTGTCGCGGTCAGTGAGGTATAGCTTATCCAGCCGGTTTAGCAACGCGTCGTAATTATCGGTATAAAGCCATAGCCTGAGTTGCTGCAGGTTTAACGCCGAACGCAGCTCGCCTTCGGGCTTTAGCTGCTCTGAGGCCTTCGTTATGGCATCCAGGGCGGTTTTCCAGCGCTGCTTATCAAGCAAGTAATCTACCTGTGCTATCAGGGCACGCCGTTTCAGCTCTTTCTCCTGCACGGCATTTACCAATTGCGCAACCTGCTCCGCGGTTAAACCTGGGAGTTTGGCTAGCAGGTACTGCACTTTAGCTTTATCCGGGGCCGATTGCAATACTGTTTGCACATCCTGCTGCAGGAGCGTTGCCAGCTCGCCGGCCACAGCAATAGCATCCTCGTTTTGCGTATAGCCTACCTCCTCCAGGGCCGCCACAGCGGCGTTTGTCTGGTTGGCAAGCGCCAATGCATACCCTTCCGATAGAAATGCCTGCGTGTAGCCTCTGTCTTTTGCCTGCTTAAAGTATGCGGCGGCGGCGCGGTAGTTTTCCTCCTCCAGCATCCATTGCCCTAACGCGTTGTAGTAATATCCGCTTTGCGCCTCCATTTGCAGGGCCAGGTTCTCCACTGTGTTCCGGCCCTCCTGCGGCAAACCGTTATAGTGGTGCACCAGCCCTTTCAGGAAGTATAAATCGCTAAAGAAAATCTGGTTCCCCGGCGAGTTAAGGTAGCGGCTAATCGGCTCGAGGCGGGTGGTATCGCCCTTATTCAGTCGGCTGATGGTCTGGTTATAGAAAAGCGTGAAGTCTTCCACGGCCTCCAGCGAGTCGGGCATAAAGTCTTCCTTATCCTGCGGGTCGAGGCCCAGAAGTTGGCGCAGCACGGCTTGGTTGCTGCGCAGCGCTTTATACTTGCCCTTCAGAGACTCTTCGAGCACGGCTTTGGCAGGCTCCAGCATGGCCTGGCGGGTATAGTAAGCCAAGCGGTTGCTGCGCACAAAATCGCCGTTGCCCGCAAACTCCTGCGCCAGGTTAAAGTAATACTCGGTGCTATCCTGCACGCTGGTCTGGGCATAAAGCAGCGCCAGGTTGTTATAGATTTCGGAGCTCTCCGGGAAACGCTCTGCCCCCTGCTGCAACACATACAGCTTCTCGAAGAAGAACTGCTTTTCGTCGTATAGGTTGGCCAGGCGCACGTACAGCTTCGGGTTAGGGCGCTTTTCCAGGGCATCCTTCATGCGGAGCACCTCGTTATTGCGCTCCTGCTCCTGCCGGTAAATGGCAGCCAGGCTGTAGTTTGCTTTTACGTTATTGATATCATACACATCGCTCTGCTCATAGTATGGCTTGGCCAGGATGTTGTTGCCGGACGCCCGATAAAGGTCGCCGAGGTAACTGTAGTAGCCAGCTTGCGCGTGCAGGTACACACGGTATTGCGTGCGCATGACCATGATGGCGCAAATAGCGGCACTAAATATAAAAAAGGAGAACAGCGAGAATTTCTGCGGCTCATATACCACTTTATATACTTGCAGGCGCTGCTCCAGCAAACGCCCGAAATTGATCATCACGTACAGGAAAAAGCCGAAGCCAAAAGCCAGGTGCGAGTACACCACCAAGTTATCGAAAAGGTTGGTGAGCGAGTCGTTGGCGGTGGCGTAGGCGTAACCTATACTTAGAAAAGTAATGGTGGCAAACACCAGGTATAGAACCGCGCCGGCAGGCCTGAAGGCGAAAAGTTTGCCGTATACTTTCTCGCGCTGGCGCATGCCCCAGAAACCCGCCACCGTAGACAGCAGCAGGATAAGGTATGCGTTAATATAGATGATATCGGCACGCAGCCAACCCACGTGGCGCAGGTAGATCAGGAGCAGGCTGAGCAGGTAAAGGCAGGTGATAAGTATGAACTGCCACATGCTGAAGCGGCGCTCCGGCTTGCTGGCCTGTGTGTTTATCCATAGCAGGGCGTTTACGTTTTCGTAGCTCACCCAAAGTATAAACAGCACCGTGGCCACCAACAGGCCGATAGAGCTATAGTTTACAAGGTGCAGCGTAATCAGGTCGGCGGGGAAGTCGGCTTCTGAGTAGAGGAGCAGGCCCAGCACCGCCACAATGCCAAGCATGGCCAGCACGCGCAAGCCAAAGCTGGTATTTTGCAGGAATGCCTGAAAGGCGTAACTCCCAATAGCTAGCAGGGCTATACTTAGCAGCAACACCGTTTGGCTGGAGCCACCCCCAAAAATCTCGAGCAAATCGAAGTTAAAGGTAGCCAGAAACAGCATCAGTAAAAGCATGCCGCCAAAGTATGGCAACTGGCGCATGGTACTGATGGCCGCCGTGTAAAAGGCAATGCACACGCCAAGTATGCCCAGCAGCACATATGCCGCCCAAGATTGCACCTCGGCCATGGCCACATCATACTGCTCGAACAGCAGGTAGCCGTCGGCAGAGAGGGTAAAGGGTTCCAGCAGGCGCGTCACCTCGTTTACAGGCATCGGCACCACTTGCAGGTCGGTTATCTTATCCCAGGGGAAAACGGCGTCCTCGCCGGTAAAATAATGGAACACGCCCAGCAGCAGGGCCGCAGCGCATAACAGCAATAAAAAAAGATAGGGATACCTGGTATGTGTATCCCAATTCTTCCAAAACTTAACTTTGCTCATATAGTTGATGGCAACAAAAGTAGCAGGACATAAGACCAAGACGATTTTTATACTTCCGCGCAGGCGGCAGCGGCATCAGGTGAGGCACGCAAAAAGTCTTTATACTTATACCGCAGGGCTACTCCATTACTTTTGGCACCCGAATGTAGTCTGAGTCTTTCTTAGGCGCGTTCAGCAGGGCTTCGTCGTGCGTGATGGTATTACGCACCTCGTCTTCGCGCAGCACGTTTACCTCCTCCGACATGTGTATCAGCGGCTCTATATTGTCGGTATCCAGCTCGCGCAGCTTGTCTACCCAGTTCAGGATCTTGTTAAGGTCCTGCAGTACGGCCTGCTCTTTCTCCTCGTTAAACTCCAGCCTTGCTAAGTGCGCTATTTTGCGGATAGTCTGAATATCTGTTGACATGTGCGTTATTATGTTTTCTTATTTCTGATTGAATAATCTGGAATACCTGCGCCTTTAGCTGCGGCAGATCCTCCAGGGTTAGGCCTGTTGTCTCAATAGGCTCGTGTATCACTATTTTAAGCGGATGCCAGCGCACCTTCAGCTTTCCGTCCAAGTCGGGCAAAAAGTGCTGGTTGTAAGGCATGGTTACCGGCACCACGGGCAGCTGCTTTTCTATCGCCAGCCTGAACGGCCCGTCCTTAAAGGCCATCAGCTGCTCGCCGGCGGTTTTAGGGATTGTGCCTTCCGGAAAAATCACCAGGCTACGGCCTTCATCCAGCGTCCTGCTCGATTTTATGTAGCTTCTGGCACTGCTGGTGGCGCTGCGGCGGTCTACGGAGATATAAAGCTGCTCGTATACTTTGCCCCATAGCGGCACCTTGCACAGGTCGCTTTTGCCTACAAAGTTAATAAATCCGGGGATGGTATGCAGTACCACCGGAATGTCTAAGTATGAGCTGTGGTTTGGCGTGAAGATATAGCGCTGTTTCTGGTTGAGTTTCATGCGCCACTCTACGTGCAGGGGCGTTAAAAACATGCGCAGCGCCGACGAAGACCAGAACCTGTTTACACCATGTACATGCCTATGCCACTGCTTTTTGCGAAGCAGCACCGCCTGCAGCGGGTAGGTTACCACAAACGGAAGCACAAACCAGGTAACGCACCAGGTAGTGTAAATTCTGTGTGATAAATATTTTATGGCCTTCATATGCTCAAATGTAAGAATTATCCAGCATTGTACAACTCACCGCAGCAGGCTTAACGCAAGCACAATGTATAAACGCAGGCAACGGCCGCCAAGTATGGCAACGGCTTACAGTTTGCCCTGCTCCTGCAGCAACAGAAAGGCCTTCAGGATGCCGGCCACGCTAATGGCATCGGTTATCTCGTTGTTCAAGGCCATGCGCACGGCTTCTGTAAAGTGAACGCGCTTTATGTGCAGCTCCTCTGTTTCTTCAAAAGCGGTTTCGCCGGCGGTAAGTTCCTCAGCCAGAAAAACAAATCCTTCTTCGTCGGTTACGGAGTTGGAGGTGTGCAGGCGGCATATGTTGGTCCAGCGGGCGGCAGTAAATCCGGTTTCCTCCTGCAGCTCGCGCTGCGCCGATTCCAGCATGTCGTTTTCTATCAGTCCGCCGCCCATCGGTATTTCCCAGCAAAACTCGTTGAGGGCGTAGCGATATTGCCCAACCAGGTAAGTATAGCCCTCGCTGTCTACGGGGATGATGCCAATGGCTTTGTTCTTAAAGCTGACCACGCCGTAGATACCCTTGCCTCCCTTTGGGTTCAGCACCTGGTCTTCGCGCACTTTAATCCAGGGGTTCTGGTATACTTCCTCACTGGACAGGGTGGTCCAGGGGTTATGGTTCTCGTCGATCATGGGGTACGTTTGGTTTTGGGCAAAGATAAGGGTTTGTTGCTTGAAGAACAGGTTTGCCACTCTACTCTTAAAATATGCGAACTGGTAAGCTCGCCTGAAGCCGACCGGAACGGCATCAACAAAAACGCCCTGCAGGATGGATTTGGCTACAGGGCGTTTGAAGTATGAGAGGTGGCGCTTATAAAGCGCCGGCTTTGATCTCGTCTACCACGGTTGGGTCCAGCAAGGTGGAGGTGTCGCCTAGGTTAGAGGTATCGCCTTCGGCTACTTTGCGCAGGATGCGGCGCATGATCTTGCCGGAGCGGGTTTTCGGAAGGCCACTCACAATCTGGATCTTGTCCGGCCTGGCAATCTTACCGATCTTCTCTACCACGGTTTCGATGATCTCGGAGCGTAGCCAGTCTTCTTTCTCGGGCTTATCCCGAAGTATAACGAAGGCGTAAATACCCTGGCCTTTCACATCGTGCGGGTAGCCCACCACCGCCGACTCAATCACATGTGTATTGTGGTTGATGGCTTCTTCGATCTCGGCAGTTCCAAAACGGTGCCCCGATACGTTGATCACGTCATCCACACGGCCAACAATACGGTACAGTCCGTTCTCGTCGCGCTTGGCGCCATCGCCGGTAAAGTATAACCCTTTGTATGTTGAGAAGTAGCTGAGGCGTGCGCGCTCATGGTCGCCGTAGGTGGTCCGGATGATGCTTGGCCACGGGAACTTCACGCAAAGGTAGCCTTCCACGCCGTTTTCTTTTATCTCGTTGCCGTCGCTGTCTACCAGTATAGGTTGTATGCCCGGCAGCGGCAGGCCAGCATGGCTTGGCTTCATGGGCGTTACGCCGGCCAGCGTAGAGATCATGATGCCGCCCGTTTCGGTTTGCCACCAGGTGTCTACCAGCGGGCTGCGCTCCTTGCCTACGTGCGTATGGTACCAGTGCCAGGCTTCCTCGTTTATCGGTTCGCCCACAGAGCCAAGCACCCGCAGCGAGTCCAGGCTGTACGAAAGCACGTCGTCAATATCGCCGCCCATTAGGGCACGGATAGCCGTTGGGGCTGTGTAGAAAATAGTTACGCCAAATTTATCACACACTTGCCAGAAGCGGCCGTTGTCCGGGTAAGTCGGCACGCCCTCAAACATCAGCGTAGTAGCTCCGGAAAGTAGCGGGCCGTACAGCAGGTATGTATGGCCGGTAATCCAGCCGATGTCGGCGGTGCACCAGTAAATATCGCTCTCCTGGTACTGGAACACGTTGGTAAAGCTATACTGTGCGTACACCATGTAGCCGCCGCAGGTATGCACCACGCCTTTCGGTTTGCCCGTAGAGCCTGAGGTGTAAAGTATGAACAGCATGTCTTCGGCATCCATTTCCTCGGCAGGGCACTCTTTGCCTACGGTTTGCACCTCTTCGTGGTACCATACATCGCGGCCTTCCACCATGTTCACGGCCCAGCCCAGGCGCTCTACCACAATCACTCGTTCCACAGAAGGGCAATCCTCAAGGGCCTCGTCTACCACGCGTTTTACCGGGATTTGCTTGGTTCCGCGGTTCAGGCCATCAGAGGTAAGCACCATGCTGCACTGCGCGTCGTTTATGCGGTCGGCCATGGCAGAGGCCGAGAAGCCGGCAAACACCACCGAATGAATGGCCCCGATACGGGCACAGGCCAGCACGGCAATGGCTAGCTCTGGCACCATCGGCATGTATATACAGATGCGGTCGCCTTTTTTAGCGCCGTTTTTCTTGAGCACGTTGGCAAACTGGCATACTTTCTCGTGCAGCTCGCGGTAGGTGTAGCGCACAAAGCGCTCTTTCGGGTCGTTGGGCTCCCAGATCAGGGCCAGCTTATTGCCACGGGTTTTCAGGTGGCGGTCCAGGCAGTTTTCGGTGATGTTGAGCTTGCCGCCCTGGAACCACTTTATATCAGGTTCATCAAAATTCCAGTCCAGGACTTTATCCCATTTCTTGCGCCAGGTAAAGGTATCGGCTATATCAGCCCAAAATCCCTCGGGGTCTTCGGTGCTGCGCTTATACGCTTTCTGGTACTCGTCATAGGTCTTCACTTGGTGGTTTGTCATGGCAAGGTTTAGTTCTAGGTTAGGTTTCGTTTTAAGGTTTACAAATGCGTTCCCGATAAATCTCCTTTTCAGGTGCCCGTTAATCTCGGTTAATATCTCTGGGTCGTCAATAGTGGAGGGCACGGCGTAAGGCGTTCCGTCGGCGATATGGCGCAGGATGCGACGCAGTATCTTACCGGAGCGCGTTTTGGGCAGCCGTTGCACCAGCAGCACATTCCGGAAGTATGCCACTGCCCCTATTTTCTCGCGCAGCAATGCCACAAGCTCTTTCTCCAGTTCTTTCTCGGCAATGGTTTGCCCATCCTTCAGCACCACCAGGCCAACTGGCCGCTGGCCACGCAAATCATCAGCAATACCAATTACCGCACACTCAGCCACCGCCGGGTGCGAGGCAACCATCTCTTCCATCTCGCCGGTCGAGAGCCTGTGCCCCGACACGTTGATCACATCATCGATGCGGCCCATGATGTGCACATAGCCCTCCTCGTCGATGTAGCCGCCGTCGCCGGTCATGTAGTAACCCGAGAAGCGCTCTAAGTATGATTTCCGGAAGCGCTCATCGTCCTGCCACAGCGTGGGCAGGCAGCCGGGTGGCAGCGGAAGTTTTACGGCCACTATTCCCTCCTGGTTGGCAATTAGCGGCTTCCCATCCTCGTTCAGGATCTGCACATCGTAACCGCAAACAGCCTTGCCGGCAGAGCCGGGTTTGGCAGGCATCGGCTCCAGGCCCATCATGTTCGCCACCATCGGCCAGCCCGATTCCGTTTGCCACCAGTGGTCTATCACGGGCACTTGCAACAGGTCTTTGGCCCAGTGGTAGGTAGCCACATCGCATCGCTCTCCAGCTAAAAATAGGTATTTTAATGATGTTGTGCCATACTTTTTCTTGTACCGCCCGTTAGGGTCTTCTTTTTTGATGGCCCGGAAGGCGGTTGGCGCCGTGAAAAGCACCTTTACCTGGTGTTCCTGTATCACCCGCCAAAACGTGCCGGCGTTGGGCGTACGCACCGGTTTGCCCTCAAAAAGTATAGACGTGCAGCCATGGATCAGGGGGCCATAGACCAGGTAAGAATGCCCTACGGCCCAGCCCACATCCGAGGCAGCCCAGAACACATCGCCGGGGTCTACGTCGTACACGGCTTTCATGCTATACTTTAGCGCCACGGCATGGCCGCCGTTGTCGCGCACGATGCCTTTGGGCTTGCCCGTGGTGCCTGAAGTATAAAGTATGTACAGCGGGTCGGTGGCATCTACAGGTACGCAGGCGGCGGGTTCGGCTTGCTGCAATAGCTCCATATAATCCAGGTCGCGGCCCGGTTGCATACCTGCCTCTACCTGCGGCCGCTGAAAAACTACGGTGTGTTTGGGTTGATGCGTGCTGCTGTCGAGGGCCTTATCCAGAAGCGGTTTGTACGGGATCACCTTCTCGAACTCGATGCCGCAGGATGCCGAGATCACCACCTTTGGCCGGGCATCGTCGATGCGCACGCTCAGCTCGTGCGGCGCAAAGCCCCCGAACACCACCGAATGGATGGCACCCAAACGCGCACAGGCAAGCATGGCCACCACGGCTTCAGGTATAACAGGCATGTAGATCACCACGGTATCGCCTTTGCCCACACCCAGGTTCTGAAGCGCCCCGGCAAAGCGCGCCACCAGGTCCTGCAGCTCCTGGTAAGTATACTTTTTAACCACGCCTGTCACCGGTGAGTCGTAAATTAAGGCTGTTTGCCCGGCGCGGCCATTGGCTACGTGGTAATCCAGGGCCAGGTAAGCAGTGTTGAGTTTGCCTCCCTTAAACCAGCGGTAAAACCCGTTCTCGTCGGTGCTCAGGACCTGCTTCGGTGCTTCGTACCAATCGAGTTGCCGGGCCTGCTCTCCCCAGAAAGCTTCGGGGTTTTCTATACTTTGGGCATAAGCGGCTTCATAGGTTTGGGAAGGTGTTCTCATGATGCTTTGGTTTGGTGGACGTATCAGGAACCTGGTTTGGCTTTTAGCATACGTTGTTTTTACCGTGAGAGTGCGTTTTGCCAGCGTGGTATTGGTGTAGCCCAAGCTTTTTTTGCATGGCTGGTTTTGGAGCTCTCCAGGCCGTGGGGCCTCGGTTTCCCGTACGGCGCGGTGGATTGAAGCCGCTCCTCGCTCAGCTGCGGGCTGCCCTCCGGGCACTGCAATACTCCAAGGCACCTCACGGAAAAATCGGGATCATTTTCAGTAGCTAAAGCCTATGCGACCGAAACCGCGTCGTAGGGACAGGCCGTGACCTGATTTTGTAAAAATCTCAGCTACAGAGCTTATACTTTAGCGTAGGTAATGATCGCTAAACCATCCTCTAAAATCACTACCCTTAATGATGATTCGGGTGACTGGCTGGCACCATAACAGATAAGGTACTTGTGTATGCCACGAAGAGCGTTACGCAAGTACCTTATTAAAACATCCGCCAGCAAACTTACTTAATGATGCACAGTTACCTTGCTTGCTCCGCGCGGAATACGGATGTCTTCCACCAAATCCTGGATGTGGGCGGGTGGTGGTGGTGTAACACGGGATATCACAAATGAAACGCCAAAATTAAGCAGCATGCCCAGCGTACCGATGCCCTCCGGCGAAATGCCGAACCACCAGTTTTCTGGCAAATTGGCTTCCGGGCTGATGAACTTAAAGTATGAAATGTAGGCGATGGTAAATGCCAGGCCAACCACCATACCCCAGATAGCGCCCTGCTTGTTCATGCGCGTTGAGAAAATGCCCATAACAATGATCGGGAAAAAGGAGGCCGCCGCCAAGCCAAAGGCAAAAGCCACTACCTCGGCAACAAAGCCCGGCGGGTAAATACCGAAATAGCCCGCCACTACAACGGCTGCCGTTGCCGCAAGCCGCGCTGCGATCAGCTCATGCTTTTCGGAGATATCCGGCATAAAGGAGTTCTTCAGCAGGTCGTGGGAGATGGAGGTAGAAATAACCAGCAGCAAGCCCGCCGCCGTAGAGAGTGCCGCCGCCAAACCACCCGCCGCTACCAGGGCAATCACCCAATTGGGCAGGTTAGCAATCTCTGGGTTTGCCAGCACCATAATGTCCTTATCGATGGTAAGCTCGTTGGCATCCGGGTTCTTGACGTACTGAATGCGCCCGTCGCCGTTTTTATCGTCTATGCTTATCAGCTTGGTTTTCTGCCAGTTTTGCACCCACTGCGGCATCTCCGAAATGGGCCTGTTGCTGATGTTGTTGATCATGTTGTAGCGGCCAAAAGCACCGATGGCCGGGGCCGTAGTATAAAGTATGGCGATAAAGACCAGCGCATACCCCGCCGATTTTCGGGCATCCTTCACTTTTGGCACCGTGAAAAAGCGCACGATCACGTGAGGCAAACCGGCCGTTCCCACCATCAGGGCTGCGGTTATAAAGAATACGTCGATGGTTGATTTGGTGCCGCTGGTATACTCGGCAAAGCCCAGCTCTGTCAGCATGCCATCGAGTTTAGTCAGCAGCGGTGTGCCGTCGGCCACCTTGCCGCCCAGCCCCAGTTGCGGAATCGGGTTGCCAGTTAGCATAAACGAGATGAAGATGGCAGGCACCATGTAGGCAAAGATCAGCACGCAAAACTGCGCCACCTGGGTATAGGTTATACCCTTCATACCGCCCAGCACAGCGTAAAACAGCACGATCACCATACCGATGATCACGCCAGTCTCAATCTGAACCTCCAGGAAACGCGAAAACACAATGCCCACGCCACGCATTTGCCCGGCCACGTAGGTAAACGACACAAAAATGGCGCACACCACGGCCACCAAACGCGCCGTTCTGGAATAATAGCGGTCGCCTACAAAGTCGGGCACGGTAAACTTGCCGAACTTGCGCAGGTATGGCGCCAGCAGCAATGCTAGCAGCACGTAGCCGCCCGTCCAGCCCATCAGGTACACCGAGCCGTCGTAGCCCATAAAGGAGATCAGGCCGGCCATAGAGATAAAGGAGGCGGCGCTCATCCAGTCGGCGGCAGTGGCCATGCCGTTTGCCAGCGGGCTCACGCCTCCGCCAGCCACGTAAAACTCTTTGGTAGACCCGGCCCGCGACCAGATGGCAATACCGATGTACAGGGCAAACGTAATCCCGACGAGCAGGTATGTCCAAGCTAAAATTCCCATTGCTGCGTTTGTTTTAAGGGTGAGATGGAATTGTTAATCTTCGTGCACGTCAAACTCCTTATCGAGTTTGTTCATCAGAAAAACATAGACAAAAATGATGATCACGAAGCAGTAGATCGCGCCTTGCTGCGCAAACCAGAATCCCAGCTTAAAACCTCCGAGCGAGAACCGGTTCAGTTCATCCACCAGCAGAATGCCGAACAGGTACGACACCGCGAACCAAAGCCCCAGTAGCGTAAGCAGGATGCGCACGTTGCGCCGCCAGTACTCCCTCATTTTCTGTTTGTTGTCTTCCATACTTGCTTAGAGTTTTACCTTATAAGTAGACTTTGTTAAAGCACGCTTGCACGCAAGCCGTATCCTGGCATGGTTCGTTCGGATAAAAAATTCATCAGCCTGCAGTATAAGCGGGTTTTGCGATATTTTATACATTGCGCACCATACACCACTTACATACTGCCCATGTATGGCGCTATATAGTATGTTAAGATATAATATGTTAAGCAGCAATTCTATACTTCCGGCATCTAAATTTTTGACTCTGAAGCCCTAACATAAAAAACCCTGTGCTGTGGCACAGGGTTTTTCTGAATCATCATTGTTGAAACAATTTTTAGGGCATATCACGCACCGATACGACCACCTCGTTATACTTGTAGGTGTTTTGCAAGAACTGATGGATTTTTTGTGCCACCTGCTCCAGTGAGGCTAGTTCATTATTCTCCTTATACTTCCTGAACTTATCTACGGTGCTGAATTTGCTGGCGTCGCTGTGCCGGATCTCTTCCTGCATGTGCGTATCCACCACGCCCGGTGAGAGCGCATACACGCGCACATTTGCGCCACGCTTCTCCTGCTCCAGCTGCACCGTTTTCGAAAGCATGTCCAGAGCTGCTTTGGAGGCGCAGTAACTCGCCCAACCATCTACAGGGCTCTTGCCCGCGCCAGAACTTATGTTCACGATAACTTTTTCCGCTTCGAGCTGCTGGTATACCTGCAGAAACGTGTTCATCAGCATAGCAGGCACAATCACGTTTACATCAAACACAAACTCGAAGCGCTCGTTAGGCATGTTTTCGCCCACGTACCCAATGTCGCCGAGCACGCCGGCATTATTTACCAGCACCAGCCGCTCCGCATCGGGGTAAGGCAAAAAAACCTTGTGCAGGTTATGTTCAACGGCCTCAATATCAGAAAAATCCAGGGGTTGGTGGCGATAGTTAGGGTGTTTTATGTTGCAGGTGCGCGATACGCCCACTACCCGGTTATTATCGTCTTCCAGCAGTTCTTCGGCCAAGGCTTTACCTATGCCTTTGCTGGCTCCGGTGATAATATAGATGTTCATATGTTTTCTAATAAATAATGATTTAAATCATATTAGCATAAATATATGCCCAATAACTTTGCTTGATTTTTTTGAACAAATCGGCAAGATGCTGATTACTTATACTACCTAAGGCAAACGGCAAAAGTTATGGAACCCGAGATAATGAGATTAGATGAGTCAGTTTGTGTTGCCGAAGCCTCACATTTTGTACTAGAGTACCAAGAAGCGCTTTGCCTTTCGAGGATTACCTGGAAACGCAAGCCAAGCAGCCTGGAATATAGGCATGCAATTACTTATTGGCTTGAGCACCTTAAAAAGAACAAAGTAGAACGAACATTATTTAACAACTCGCACGCTGGCTTAATTAGCGATGAGGATGTTGCCTGGAGTGAGTATTACATTAAGAATTTGCTTCCTAAAACCAACCTTAGGAAATCAGCGTCAGTAGTTTCTAACAACATACTGCAGCGTATGCTAATCCGTAACATGTATGCTGAAAGAAAGCCTATTTACTTTCAGATGGAATTTTTCTCTGAAGAGCAGCAAGCATACCATTGGCTTACATCCCCATCTTAATTAAAAAAAGCTGGTGCCTCCGTAGAGGCACCAGCTTTTTTTAACATAACTAACATATCAACTTTCTTTTTAATGAGCAGTAACACGTTAAAGTATATATTGGCTCAGGTCGCGGTTTTTAACCATGCCCGATAATTTTTCCTGCACCATGGCTCTGTCTACCAGGATATGCGCGTTGGCACCGATCTTGTCCGGCACATCGAACAGGATGTCGTTTAGCAGACGGCTCATAACCGTATGTAGGCGGCGGGCACCGATGTTCTCTACTTCCGTATTTACTTCGTAGGCAATGGAAGCAATCTCGTCCAGCGCCTCGTCATGGAAGGTAAGCTCTACTTCCTCTGCCGACAAAAGTGCCTCGTACTGCTTGGTAAGCGCATTTTTCGGGAACTTCAGGATCTGGTAGAAATCGTCCTTGGTCAGGCTGTCCAGCTCCACGCGTATCGGGAAGCGGCCCTGCAACTCCGGAATAAGGTCTGATGGCTTGGCCACATGAAACGCACCAGCGGCGATGAACAGAATATGGTCGGTGTTGATGATGCCATACTTGGTGTTCACCGTGGAACCCTCCACAATCGGAAGGAGGTCGCGCTGCACGCCTTCGCGGCTTACATCCGGGCCTCCACCTTTTTTGCTGGAGCTAGCCACTTTGTCAATCTCATCAATAAAGATCACGCCCGAGTTCTCGGCTTTAAAGATCGCCTCTTCCTTCACCTCATCCATATCAATGAGTTTGGAGGCCTCTTCTTCCAGCAGCAGCTTACGTGCCTCGGCAATGGTTACTTTGCGCTTCTTGGTTTTCTTCGGCATCATGCCGCTGATCATCTCCTGAATGTTCATCATAGAGGCTTCGTCCATGCCCGGACCCATAGCGCCAATACCTGGCATGCTGCTCTGCTGTATCCTGATCTCGATCTTGCGGTCTTCCAGCTCTCCGTTTCGAATCTTCTCACGGAATTTCTCGCGGGTGCGCTCGTTCAGCTCATAATCGTTGTCGGGCATCGCGTTCGGGTCGGAAGTGGTGGAGACAGGCATGCCCGAGCGGCCCTGAATTGGCGGAATAAGCGCATCCAGGATGATGTCTTCCACCATCTCGGCAGCTTTTTGCTTCACTTCCTCTTTTTTCTTCTGCTTCACCATGTTCACCGACTGCTCTACCAGGTCGCGCACCATGCTTTCTACGTCGCGGCCCACATAACCTACTTCGGTAAACTTTGAGGCTTCCACTTTGGTAAAAGGCGCATCAGCAATTTTTGCCAGGCGGCGGGCAATCTCTGTTTTACCCACACCGGTTGCCCCGATCATCAGAATGTTATTGGGCACGATGTCGCTTTGGATGCTCTTGTCGGCATTCATGCGGCGCCAGCGGTTGCGCAGCGCAATGGCTACGTTGCGTTTAGCGTCTTTCTGCCCGATGATATATTTATCCAGCTCCGCTACAATCTGGGCTGGTGTTAAGGATGCGATATTATCTAACATGTCTTATTCTTGTATTTAAAAATTAACCCTGGCCTAAGCTACATACAAGCCACTTTGCCGTTTGGTTATTAACTGCTCTTCTTTTTGAGGAAAGTGCTCGTGCTGGTGGCAACGGAAATATAGTGCGTGGCGCCGGACGGGTGAAAAAAGGCGCTGCCATAGTTTAGCTCAAACCTGCGCACCCGCAACATGGCCCCTAGCGAAAAACCTGCCCCTCCTGATTTAGTATCTAAACGAAGCTCTTTGCGCCGCATGTGGTTGTAACCCGCCCGCAGCTGAAAATTGTTGCTGAACACAAACTCGGTGCCCACTACAAAGTGCCGTGCTATTTTATCGCCTAGCTTTTTCTCCTCCTTCACTTCGTTGCCGTTTTCGTCCAGCTTGCCCGGTGCGTTGGGGTCCAGGTACACAATATCGAACTGGTAAAGGCGGTGCGCGGTAAGCGAAAGCCGGACCGGCATGTGCTCTGGCTTATAAGTTACGCCCAGTTGAGCATCCCAGGGCATTTGCTGCCGCTCGCTGCCAGTATAGGTTTTGACTTGGTAGCCCACATTTTTAAAAGCTAGCCCTACCGTGAAATCCTTTTCCGGGTGCTTGAACACGGCACCGGCATCGGCAAGCACACCTACTGCCTGCTCGCCAGCCATACTTGAAACCGCGACTTTGGCGGTTGCCCCAAGCGTAAAGGCTTCCATTTGCCGGGAATGGGTCAGGCCAACCGCATACTCGTTTACGTTGAAAGTACCCAGTTCCATACCTGTCGCGTCGCGTTGCACGAAGTCGCCGTAGTTCAGGTAATGTATACTTGCCGCCCAACGGCCATACTTCTCCGAGTTAAACGCATAAGCAGCCTGGCTTTGCGTAATGTCGGCCAGATAACCCGCATAACTCAGGCTTACCTGGTTATCCATCTCCTCGCGCAGCAAGGCCGGGTTTGCCCAAACCATACTTACATCGTGCGCGCCAGCGGTAATATTTACGCCGCCCAAAGCAGCCTGCTTGGCACTGCCTGGCAACTCCAGAAACGAAAAGCCCCGCTGGCCACCAACCTGCGCCTGCGCTTGCAGGGCAAAGGCTAAAAGAAGTATGGCCAGTAGTTTAGCTCGTTGCATGCAGGTTTTAATGTTGACTAATTGAACTTTGAATGACTGAATATTAAACTGCTTTGCGTACAAATTTATACTTGCCCAACAGACACGCTCAGTATGGTTATACAGCAGCGTTAACAGCTCATATGTAAAAACTCATTCGCTCATTCAAGACCCAATTAGTCAAATTTTGGGTTTTGCTTAATCTTCGCTTCCCTTCTCTTCCTTAACGGTGAGCTGAAGCGGGTATTTTACTTTTTCTTTCAGCAGCGCAATCTTCACCACTTCATCCACACGGTCCACGTAATGGATGGTCAGGCCCTTGATGTACTGGTCCGGAATTTCGTTGATGTCTTTTTTATTCTTCTGGCAAAGTATGATATCAGAGATACCGGCGCGCTTGGCAGCCAGGATCTTCTCTTTGATACCGCCAACCGGCAACACTTTCCCGCGCAGGGTAATCTCGCCGGTCATGGCTAACCTTGGCCTTACTTTGCGCTGCGTAAACACCGAGGCAATGGAAGTAAAGATGGCAATACCCGCCGATGGCCCGTCTTTCGGCACAGCGCCTTCCGGGAAATGTATGTGCAGGTCGTACTGGTCGAACAGGCGGTAATCTATCTCCAGCAGCTCAGCATGTGCCTTTAAGTATGAAATAGCCGTCATGGCTGATTCCTTCATCACGTCGCCCAGTTGGCCCGAAAGCGTAAGCTTGCCTTTGCCGCGGCTAAGTATACTTTCGATGAACAGGATGTCGCCACCCACCGAGGTCCAGGCAAGGCCCGTAACCACACCTGCCGTGTCAATGTCCTGGTAAATCTCCTTGTCAAAAATCTCCGAGCCCAGTATTTTCACCACGTCATCCGGCTTGATGGATTTGGCAAACTCCTCTTCCATAGCCTTCTGCTTAGCTGTGTTGCGCACCAGCTGCCCCAGTTTGCGTTCCAGGTTTCTTACCCCAGACTCACGGGTATAATCATCGATCACCTTCTGTATAGTGGCTTTCGGAACCTTTACATCCTCTGGCTCCAAGCCGTGCTCTGTCAACTGCTTCGGCACCAGATGGCGCTTAGCAATCTCCGTCTTCTCCTCTAAAGTATAACCGGTCAGCTCAATAATCTCCATACGGTCGCGCAGGGCTGGCTGTATCGTTTCCAGCGAGTTAGCCGTCGCGATGAATAACACCTTTGAGAGGTCATACTCTACATCCAGGTAGTTGTCCATGAACGTATGGTTCTGCTCCGGGTCCAGCACCTCCAGCAGCGCTGAAGACGGGTCGCCACGGAAATCAGAAGCCAGTTTATCGATCTCGTCAAGTATGATTACCGGGTTGGATGAGCCTGTTTTTTTGATTTGGCTGATGATCTTGCCCGGCATGGCGCCCACATAGGTGCGGCGGTGGCCTCGGATCTCTGCCTCATCGCGCACACCGCCTAACGACATACGCACGTAGTTGCGGCCCAGTGCTTTGGCAATAGAGCGGCCCAACGAGGTTTTACCCACACCCGGAGGTCCGTAAAGGCACAGAATAGGCGCCTTCATGTCGTTTTTCAGCTTTAGCACAGCCAAGTATTCCAGAATGCGTTCTTTTACCTTCTCCAGCCCATAATGGTCTGCGTCCAGTATCTTTTTAGTGCGCTTTAGGTTGAAATTATCCTTGGTATACTCGCTCCAAGGCAGGTCCAGCAGGAACTCCAGGTAGCTAACTGCCACCGGGTATTCAGCTGCCTGCGGATTGAGGCGCGCCAGTTTATCTATCTCTTTCTTAAAATGCAGGGCAACAGCCTCCGGCCATTTCTTTTTCTTGGCACGCTCCCGGAAGCGCTCGATTTCCTGGTCCGGCCCTTCCTGTCCCAACTCATCCTGTAATACCTTTATCTGCTGGCGCAAGAAATAGTCGCGCTGCTGCTGATCGATGTCGGTATGTACTTTAGAGTGAATTTCCTGCTTCAGTTCCAGCAACTGGATCTCGCGCAGCATTAGCTCCAGCAACTGCGTGCCACGCTCCTTGCCGTCGTTTACCTCTAGCAGTTCCTGCTTTTGGGCCATCTCCACGTTCAGGTTGCTCGATAGGAAGTGCGTCAGGAAGCTGGGGCTGTCTATGTTATCCAGGGCAACTTGGGCCTCCTGCGGAATTTCAGGGTTCAGCTTCAGCATTTTGGCTGCCGCATCTTTCAGCGACTGCACCAAGGCTTTTACCTCCTTTTTAGACTTATCCATCGGTGTTTCCTCGCACAGGCTAACGCGGGCGGCCAAATATGGCTCCTCCTGCGTTACCTCCTCAATCTTGAAGCGGCTCTGACCCTGGATAATGATCGTGGTATTGCCATCAGGCAGCACCAGCATTTTTAAAATCTTGGCTACGGTGCCAATTTCGTAGAGATCCTCGGCAGCCGGGTCATCGGAAGTAGTGTTTTTTTGTGCCACCACGCCAATTACTTTGCCACCGCTATGCGCTTTACGCACCAGCTTGACAGACTTTTTGCGGCTCACCGTAATGGGCAGCACCACCCCCGGGAACAACACAGTGTTCCGAACGGCTAGTATAGGCAACTCATCAGGGAGGTCTTCAAGTTTTATATCATCCTCTACCTCAGCGGTTATAATCGGAATAAGCTCTGTACTTTCGTCGTCAGAAATACTACTAAGGAGTAAGTTTTGTAGAAAATGCTCTAATGTATGGTTCATATGTAGATCAATGCCATTATGACAGGAAAACCTTTATTTCCCCCGGTTTTCTTGTACTGCTGTAGTTATGTCAAGCTGTGTGCCAAGGCGCGGCTGCCTGCTGATTTGTCCGGCTTCAGGCGCGTTCAGGTGCAGTTCCCTAAAAAAGTACCCCCTAGAATCGGCACGTTTACAATTATATAGCACAAATGTAATATCTTTGGCCTTTGGACAAAATTGCACAGCCGATGAAACGTTTGCTTCTGTTGGTCCTTTTACTGATGCTGCACCTGGCTGCTTTCCGGGTGCAGGCGCAGCAGTATAAGCACATCCCGCTCAACGAGCCGGATGCCGGCATTAAGGTCCAAACAAAGCAGGCTTCCCCCGAGCCTCAACTTGATTTCCCCAATTTAAACAAAATCCCTTATTATCACGACCGCAAGCAGCTCTCTACGATACAAAAACTTGAGCGGCGCAAGCAGTATGACAAAGTCCTGCCTCTGCTGGATGCCTATGTACGCAAGTTTGGCATTCAGAATTTTTACAAGGATACGCATTTACTCTGGCGCCTGGGCCAGTTGCACGAACGGCAAGGCAACCCAGCCATGGCAAAAGCGTTTTACCGCCTGGTTCTGAAACACCACCGTACCGACGTACGCCGTGTAAAGTCTTATTACGACTCACTAGACCAAAACACCAAAGATTATTACGTCCCGCTTACCCATTACTATGAGTTGGTAGAGTACCGGAAATCCATTGCCACGTTTAAGCCGCCTAAGGGCGTATACCTAAATATGGGCAACGCTATTAACTCCCCTTATGCGGATTACGGCCCTACGTTGAGCGATGAAAATGAGCTGTTTATTTTCACCTCGAAGAGAAACATAGACGACTTGAAAGGACGCTCTAATGAGGATCTGTTTTACAGCAAGCAGAACAATGGATTCTGGGAAGAGGCCAAATCCTTTGGCAAGCCCATTAACAGCATTTATAACGAGGGCTCCGCCTGCCTGAGCCGTGATGGCAAAACCTTATACTTCACACGCTGCGAAGCACCCGATAGCTACGGAAACTGCGATATTTATGAGGCCACACGGCAGCCTGATGGCGCGTGGGGGCAGATCAGGAACCTGGGCCAGCAGGTAAACAGCAAAGCCTGGGACTCGCAGCCAACGCTCTCTATGCAGGAAGACACGTTATACTTTGCCTCTGACCGCCTGGGCGGCTTTGGCCTTTCCGACATATACTTCACCCACAAAACAAAAGCGGGCACCTGGGCACCCGCTGAAAACCTCGGCCCTGTGGTAAACACCCGCGAGAGCGAGGTAAGCCCATTTCTGCATCCTAAGTTTCAGGTTTTATACTTTAGCTCGCGCGGCCAACTAAACAATTTTGGAGATTTTGACATTTATAAAACCTACAGGGCACAGGGGCACTGGCAGGAGCCGCGCAATATAGGCCCGCTAGTAAACGGCCGTGGCAGCGAGTACTATTTCACCATCGATGCCGCCTCCAGGAATTTATACTATGCGCGCTCCGAGCCAGATGACATCCAGAACCTGGACCTATACTCCTTCCCGCTACCCATGGAAGCGCACCCGCTGGCCGTTACCAAAGTAGAAGGCACCCTGACCGATTCGATCACAAACAAGCCGCTTTCCGGGGTTATCTCTATCATTGATATGGATACTGGCATCGAAATATCAAGCAAGTACGTGCGGCCCGACGGCTCCTTTGAGTTTGACCTGATCGATAGCACCCGCTACATAATCCTGATCCAGAGCCCGGACTTTTTTACCATTGAGCGCGAATTGGATCTTCGGGGCGATACCTCTATCAATGTAATGACGACGGTGATTGACTACAGCATCCCGTTGGTGTTTCAGAACATTGAGTTTGACCAAAACCAATCAGCTATAAAGCCCGAGATGGAGCCGGTCCTGAACGAGGTAGCCTACTTCCTGGTGGACCACCCAACTTACCGCCTGGAGATTGCAGGCCATACCGACAGCGCTGGCGACCCCGACTTTAACCTCTCGCTGTCTCAGGACCGCGCCGATGCGATTAAGCGATATATTGAGCGGCTCGTGAAAATAGAAGATGGTCGTATCGATGCCATCGGTTACGGTAGCCGCAAGCCCATCCGCGAGGAGCTTACCCAGGAAGACAGGCGTATTAACCGCCGGGTAGAATTTATCATCATCAAGCCAAAAAAATAAACTTTCCCTTCGGTCAAAGTCTATACCTGCGCCCCGCTGTTTCCGTTATACTCTCTGGAATCTGAACATACTATGCCTTTTACTGCTGCACATCCAGCCATTATACTTCCTTTGCTGCGCCGCCATGGCCGCTGGTTATCTGTAACCGGTTTGGTGCTTGGCAGCATGGCCCCGGATTTTGAGTATTTTTTCCGGCTTCGGACTAAAAGCCTGTTAAGCCATTCATTACCTGGCCTGTTCGTTTTTGACCTGCCTCTGGTGCTACTGCTAAGTATACTTTTCCATGGTGTGGTGCGCGAGCAAGTTGTTAGGAACCTGCCATGGTATTTTAAGCGGCGCGCCCTGGCTGTGCCTGTAATTCCGAACTGGAGGGCTTACCTGAGGCAAAACTGGCTGGCGGTTTCCATATCCGCGCTTATCGGGGCGGCTTCCCATATTTTCTGGGATAGCTTTACCCACGACTCTGGATACTTTGTAAAAAGCCTGCCTATACTTGCCACATACGTTCGCATACCAGTGGTTAATTTCTACATGGAGGTTTGCCGCATGGTGCAGCACCTGAGCACGCTGGTTGGTTTTGCGCTTATACTTTGGCACGTGCACTATCTGCCTGCAGTCTCGCAACTAGCCGTGAAACGAAGCCATTGGATTGGGTTCTGGCTTTGGATATTTGTCGGTGGCTGCTTTTTCCTGATGCTAAATCTTCTGCTCAGGCAACACCTCAGCCAAATGGGCTCAAGTATTGGCGTAACGCTTATCAGTGGCTGGATGCTCGCGCTCCTGCTTACCATCGCCGCTGACAAAATGCGCCACCTCGTTTATAACAAGCTCTAATAAAGAAAAGGCCGAACCACATGTAGCAGCTCAGCCTTTCCTTATACTTTTAAACAACTCTTATAGGTCAACCTTTTTGGTTGTTTCGCCGCGTTGCAGCAGCACACTTTCCGTTTTGCCTTTATAGTTGATGTTCACAATGTTCATCTGGTCTGCATACAGCTCAGTTATTATTGCGTTCTTTACATAAAGTTGCGGCAAGGTAGCCTGCTTTACCGGTACCTCCACATACATCCAAACCACATCGGCGTCCTCTTCGGAGCCTACAAAATGCTGCGCCAGAAGCTTTCCTTTCTCTACCTCAAAGCTAAGGTTGGCTTGCAGATACTCGGCAAGATATTTCTTTACCTGCTCTGAGTTGTTGCTATACGTTACTTTTGATTTGTTGCGTTTAGTCAAGGCATCCTCCAGGTCATCCATAAACACCTTAATGGCAACCTCCAGGCTCTGCGTGCGCGGGTTAAAGCGCACATCGGCAATGCTCGCGTGGTACTCGTGGGCAAATACAGGCCGAACAACTATGATTAGGCTCAGCGCAAACAGGATAGTCAGGAATTTATACTTCATGGTGCAGGATAATGCAAGGTTACAAACTGCTTAAGGTCTGCAAAGTTAATACCAGTTCTGGAAGTATACTTACCTTTCTTTGGGCAGGTCGGCCAGCACGCGCTGCGCCATATTGGGCATGCTCTCGCTTACGATGCGCTGTACATCGTTAACGTTGGAGTGAAAAGGCACCAGCACTTTATTACCCGACACCAGTTCCCCGTTGCTGCTATAAATGCTGTAATGCACGGTAAAGTCGCGCTCGTAGTTCATGGCGGCACGGTCCAGGCAGTTCTCGTAGTTCGTTTTCACCTCAAACTGGTTGATGAAAACATAGTAATCGATGCCGTACTGGTTGTTGAAGTAGCTGAAAAACTCTGGATCGGTAACGGTAACGCCAAAATGCTTGCTCGGGTCTTTGGCCACAGGCAGCGAGTCCGGCTCACCGATGCGACTCAGTTTTGTTTTTTGGTTTTTCACCCAGTTGAGTACGCCAGACTGATCCTCTCGCACCGCAGGCTGATGGTTATACTTGGATTGCTTGTTATCCTGGTAGTTATAGTTCAGAGAGCCATAAATGCGGCTTAGTTCACTTACGCTGTCGCGGTACACGCCGCCTAGCAAATGTATGGTTTCGTAGCCCTGGGGTGCCAGCATGGCGTTTAGTCTGCCTCTAAATACATGGCGCACGTTTTGGCGCGGAATTTTAGACTGACGGGCAATTTCGTAATCGGAATCGGAGAAGTATAAATGCGGATCGAAGGGGATGACCAGCACACGGCTTTTGGTTTTGTAAGCTGCTGAATTTGGCGCCGGGGCCGGAGCCGCAGAAGAGCTTTCGCGGGTTGCCGGAGCGGTATTGCCATACGTGGCAGGAGCCGTGGCGGCGGCCTGTATACTTTTAGTGCTTAGGCTCGGGTTGCTAAGGTTTAGGGCTTGGCCAGCCTGCAATTGGTCGCCGTTCCAGTGTTGCAGCGAATCCAGGGGGATGTTGAAGCGGCGGGCAAGGCTGTAAAAGGTATCGCCTTGCTGCACCACGTATACGCTATCGCCAGGAGCGGCAATAGCGTACAGGTTTATACTTACAGGCGCGGTAGCCGGAGCTGCTTTTACCTGGTTTAGTGCAAAAAATAGAACTAGGGTTAAAAAAGGATAAGCTAAGCGTAAGATGGGTTTCATTTAGAAATCTTTGGTTAGAAGAAGATCTTGAACACATCGTTAAAGATAGCGAAAGCCATCAAGCCTAACAATAAAACCATACCCACTTTCTGGGCATTCTCCAAAAAGTTATCAGACGGCTTGCGCCCGCTGATCATCTCATACGTCAGGAAAACCACGTGGCCACCATCCAGGGCCGGAATCGGCAGGAAGTTCATAAAGGCCAGCACCATGGAAAGCATGGCGGTGATGTTCCAGAATTTGTACCAGTTAAACGTATCGCCAAAGATCTGGGCAATGCCGATCGGGCCGCTCAACGATTTTGAAGCTGAAACCTCGCCACGGAAGATCTTGCCGAAGCCTTTCACATTGGCCGTTATCACGCCGAAGGCCTGCTCTGTGCCCATCGGAATAGATTCGCCCAGACTAAACTCACGGGTAGCCGACTCAAGCAATACAACTGGCATAAACCCAAGAGTGCCTTCTTCGCTTACCTGCGCCTGTAGCTTTATTGGCTTGCCGGCACGCTCAATGGTCATACTTACTTTCTTGGCCTTGTTTGCCTGCAGCGCCTCCTGCAGCTCATGGAAGAACTTTACGCTCTTGCCATTGATCATTGTTATAAAGTCGCCTTCCTGCAAGCCGGCCTTGTCGGCACCGGTGCCTTTGGCAACCTGGCCTACTTTAAACGGCTGGCGCGGCTGCACAAAAAACATGCGGTCTTCGCGGTCTGCCAGGCGGTCCATCAGGTCCACGGGCACTTGTAGGTCAATCAGCTGGCCGTTGCGCTCCACAGTATAGTATGAGTCGCGGCCCAGCAAGGCATCCATCGAGTAAACCTCATCAAACTTCTCCAGCTTCTGGCCGTTTACAGCCACAATCTTATCACCGGTCTGGAAACCGATGTCCTGCCCGATCTCATTAGCAATGATACCATACTTTGCCTCAGAGGCTGGCAGGTAGCTTTCGCCATAGTTGTAGGTTAGCGCAATGAAGATTACAATACCCGTGATCACGTTCACGATAATACCGCCCATCATCACGATCAGGCGCTGCCAGGCTGGCTTGGCGCGGAACTCCCATGGCTTTGGCTCCTCTTTCAGCGCCTCTGTGTCCATCGACTCATCCACCATGCCAGAGATCTTCACAAAACCACCTAGCGGAATTAGCCCCAGCATGTATTCTGTTTCGCCGATTTTCTTACCAAAAACCTTTGGCGGGAAGCCAATAGCATATTTCTCTACCCTCATCCCAAACCACTTGGCTGCCAGCATGTGGCCCAGTTCGTGTAATCCTACCAAGATTGTAAGGCCCAGGATGAGCTGGCCTACCATGATCAATATATCCATCTAAAAAAGAAAAAATTTCGGTGTAAAGGTTGCCGCCGCTTTATGCAACCGGCTTTGGTTTTATTTGTTTAGCAGTTCGGCAGCACGTGCGCGCGCCTCCCCGTCTGTACTAACATAGTCCTCGTAAGAAGGATTCGCAATATACGTAACTTTTGCCAGACAGCTTTCGATGATATCAGACATCTGCAAGAAGCCAACCTCATCGCGCAGAAACGCACTGACAGCCACCTCGTTGGCAGCGTTCAGGATGCAGGGCATGTTGCCGCCGCGCTCCATGGCATCGAAGGCCAGCTGCAGGTTACGGAAGGTTTTCAGGTCGGGCTGCTCAAAGGTAAGCTGCGGGTAATCCAGGAAGCTGAAACGCGGAAAATCAGACTTCAGGCGCTCCGGGTAGCCCAGCGCGTACTGTATCGGCAGCTTCATGTCGGGCAGGCCAAGCTGCGCTTTAATGGAGCCATCCTCAAACTGCACCAGCGAGTGAATGATGGACTGCGGATGAACCACCACTTCGATCTGCTCGTTGCGGAGGCCGAACAGCCACTTGGCCTCAATCACTTCCAGGCCTTTGTTCATCAGAGAGGCCGAGTCGATGGTGATCTTGGCGCCCATGTCCCAGTTGGGGTGTTTGAGGGCCTGCGCCTTGGTAACCTCCGCCAGCTCGGCCATACTTCGCCCTCTAAACGGTCCGCCTGAGGCTGTAAGTATGATTTTCTCGATCGGGTTATGAAACTCGCCTGCCAGGCACTGAAAAATAGCGCTATGTTCCGAATCCACGGGGTAAATGTTTACGCCATATTCCTTGGCCAAATCGGTGATAAGCTGCCCGGCCACAACCAGTGTTTCTTTGTTGGCCAGCGCAATTTGTTTGCCTGCTTTAATAGCATGTATGGTTGGCAACAAGCCAGCATAGCCCACCATGGCAGTCAGCACCATATCTATGGTGCCCATTTCTACTACTGAGCACAGAGCTTTTTGGCCGGCGTATACTTTAATGTCCTGCTGCTGCAATGCCGCCTGCACCTGCTCGTACAGGTCCTCGCGGGTAATAACCACGGCATTGGGCTTAAACTCCAGTGCCTGTTGTATCAGCAAGTCAGCATTGCTGTGCGCCGTGATCACCTCCAGCTCAAAGGCCTCGGGATTCGCTTTTATTACCTCCAGGGCCTGTGTGCCGATGGAGCCGGTAGAGCCAAGTATGGCGATTCTTTTCATTTTGTTATTTGATGACAAAAGCACAAGTGCCTGTACATAAATGTTTCTAATTTTAGCCTTCTACGCTAGCGTGGTTGCTGTTCATCCTTAGCTTTACTACAAACCCTTTGCATCGCAACTGTATGTGCGCTCCGAGTCCGCGGGGACTCGTTTTCCTGTTCGGCGCTGGGAGCTTTTCTTTGCTCGCTACCGCTGCGCAATCCCGCTCACGCGGGACCGAAAAACTCGCATAGGCGCCTCACAGAAAAACTGGAAAAGTATTTTCAGCAATTGGCAAGCTGACCTTTTGAGTTCATACTTACCCTTTGTGATCTTAGCGAAATTGCGAGCACTTCTGCCAAGCGCACGTAAGACGATTTATTGTTTGAGCGTTCAGCGAGTTTAAAATCGTCTTGATTCTTTTGCATTCCCCTCCTTTTTTCAAGGAGGGGTGCCGAAGGCGGGGTGGTTCATCTCATCAAGGAGAAAATAAGACCCCACCGGCAAGGCGAAAAGCTTGCTAAATACGTTATAAGTCAATAATCGAAAATCCCTTAATTCGTAATTCCTAAAAGCCCTTCCGCCAATTTTCTGTCGTTACTAAGCCTTGGCACTTTGTTTTGGCCGCCTAGCTTGCCCTGCGATTTCATGTATTCCTGGAAAGCTCCTTTCGGCAGTGCGCTTAGCTTTAGTTTCTGCAGGATATTGCCAGAAATCAGGTCGTCGTAGTATGAGTTATACTTGCGCAGTTGCTTATCCAGCTCGGCAGCAAAGGCATCGGTGTTTATCGGAGGATGTGCAAACTCTACCAGCCATTCATGGTAAGAGGCCCCCTCGTTCTGGCTCACAAACGGTGCCACGGTAAATTCCGTCAGCTCTACTTCCGGGAACTGCTGCATGGCATGCTTCATGGCCTTTTCCACTTCCTCACCAATCACGTGCTCACCAAAGGCAGAAATATAGTGTTTTATGCGCCCGCTCACGATAAGCTTGTAAGGCTTAACGGAGGTAAACTTTACGGTATCCCCGATGGAGTAGCTCCAGAGGCCGGCATTGCTGCTAACCACCAGCGCATAATTTACACCCGGCTCCACCTGGCCAATGGTCAGGCGCGTGGGGTTCTCGCTGAAGAACTCATCGGTAGGTATAAATTCGTAGAAGATTCCGGAGTTTAGCAGCAGTAGTAAGCCGGGGTCGTTTTGCTTGTCTTGGAAAGCGAAAAAGCCCTCCGAGGCCGGGAACAGCTCGATAGAATCAACCTGCCTGCCAATAGACTCGAACAGCTTTTTGCGGTAAGGCTCAAAGTTAACGCCCCCATACACGAACAACCCGAAGTTCGGGAAGATGTCTTTTATGGGCTTTCCGGTTTGCCGTATCAGCTTATCGAAATACATCTGCACCCAGGGCGGAATGCCTGAGATCAGGGTCATGTCCTCGTCCAGGGTCTCCTCTATAATTTGGTCCAGCTTGGTTTCCCAATCCTCGATGCAGTTTGTCTGGTAGCTAGGCAACTGGTTGGTGCGCAGGTAGCCGGGCACGTGGTGGTTTGCAATCCCCGATAGGCGTCCGGTTTTAGTACCACCAACCTCCTCCAGTTCCGGGCTGCCTGATAAAAATATCAGTTTCCCATCCAGAAAAGCGGATTTTCCTGTTTCATGTACATAAGCCAACAGAGCATCGCGGGCACCGTTGATGTGGTTGGGGATAGAGTCTTTGGTGATGGGGATATACTTAGTGCCGGAAGTAGTGCCAGACGTTTTTGCCAAGTACAAAGGTTTGCCGGGCCAAACTACATCTTTCTGGCCTTGCTTAACCAGGTTGAAGTATGAGGCAAGGCCCTCATAGTCGCGCACAGGCACTGCCTTCACAAAATCAGCATGCGTTTTTATACTTGCAAAGCCGTGGTCGCGGCCAAATTTAGTGTGCTGCGCTTGCTTTACGATGTTCTGGAAAACAGCCTCCTGCGCCTCCACCGGATGCTCAATCCAGCTTTGGTGCTTCTTGTGCACATAGGCAGCTAGCAGCTTGCTCAACAACGCTTTTACACCCATACAGTTAATTTTAGTGGCAGGTAAAGATAACCAGATAATACGGCAATGCCATAACTTAACTAAATCCTGTATCTTTGGTGCATAAAATTGATGAGGCTTTAAACTATCTTGCTAAAACCATAGTTTACACGTTGAAAACAAAACCAAACAACAAAATGCAGCATACCGCACAAGCCCATTGGGAAAAGGGGCTGACGACCGGACAAGGAAATGTAAAAACCGGTAACGGCACTGTGGATTCGGGATACAGCTATAGCACACGTTTTGAAGGCCGGAAAAATGGCACCTCGCCCGAAGAACTGATGGCCGCTGCACTCGTAGGCTGCTATTCCATGTTTCTGAGCATGCTTTTGGGCCAGCACAACTTTGTGCCTGATTATATTGATGCGGGCTCTAAAGTATACTTAGGCCAAAAAGATGGCAACCCCTTTGTTGAAAAGATAGAGATGAAGATTGATGCGTGCGTGCCTGGCATAACAGAACAGCAGTTCCTGGAACTGGCTGAAAAGGCTAAAAAAAACTGCCCTATCTCTGTGGCCCTGTCCGGTGTACCGGTCATAGGTTTGGAGGCCACACTTGTCGAATAATTCAGTATATTGCAGGAGGCCCAGTATGCTGGCGCCCTCTATTGTTTCACCAAATCAAATCATAAATGACAGCATCTGGTAGTAGTGCGCGATCGACGTTAATTGTGCAACTAAGCCCAACCCGCAGTGCGAAACTCTCTTTTACCGTACAGCTTATACTTACGCTGTTCTGGCTGGCATGGGCTTCTATGCTTCTTTTCTCAGCTGATCGCAGCTATGATCAGAATTACCTGTACTACGCTTTCTTTGGGCTAGCCATTGTTTTCTTCTTTTACGTGATGCTGCAAAATACCTCAGTTTTCGGGGTGCAGTCCTACATTGAGGTTACGCCGCAGTACATTGTGCAGAAGTTCGGCGTGTTCCGCACCAAGCATCTGATCCAGATACCAGACGTTGCCGCCGTGCACATTACGCCGCTGGCCTTGCGCCTAACCCTGCGCGACGGCTCGCAAGTATACCTCGACCTGAAGCAGGTACGTAAAAAGCGCGACCTCAAGAAGATCAAAAACAAGATCCGCGACATGGCCGAGCTTCATAACTACGAACTGACCGACACGCTAAGCAACAGGATTTAACTTCTTTCTTAACCATAAAAACAGCGGCGGCCATACTTTGCAAAGTATGGCCGCCGCTGTTTTTATACTTGTTTATACTTTTTAACCTGCTTTGGATTTGAATTTCTTCTGAAGCTCCTGAATGCTGGCCTTGAATTTCTTGTCTGTGTCGATCAGGTCGGATACGGTTTGTACCGAGTGGATCACAGTGCTGTGGTCGCGGCCGCCGAAGTGGTAGCCGATAGACTTAAGCGAGTGGCTGGTAAACTCCTTAGCGAAGTACATGGCCACCTGGCGTGCCGTCACTATCTCCTTCTTACGGGTTTTAGCTTTGAGCGAGTCCAGGCTTACCTGGAAGTACTCGGCTACAGTTTTCTGGATGAAGTCGAGGTTTACCTCTGTCTCAACATCCTCAATAATATGCTTCAGGGCCTGCTTAGCAAGCTCCAAGTCAATTTCTTTGCGGTTCAGCGATGACTGCGCGATCAGAGAGATCAGCACGCCTTCCAGCTCACGCACGTTGGTGTCTACGCTGTAGGCCAGGTACTCCACTACGTTATCCGGAATATCAATACCATCGCTCTGCATCTTTTTATGGATAATGGCCATGCGCGTCTCGAAGTCCGGGCTTTGCAGGTCGGCGGTGAGGCCCCACTTAAAGCGGGACAGCAAGCGCTCTTCTAAGCCTTTCAGGTCGCGTGGCGGGCAGTCTGAGGTCATCACGATCTGCTTGCCCGACTGGTGCAGGTGGTTAAAGATATGGAAGAACATCTCCTGCGTTTTCTCCTTACCGCTCAAAAACTGCACGTCGTCAATAATCAGGATATCAACCAGCAGATAAAAGTTAGCGAAATCCTGCACGTTGTTTGTCTTGAGGGACTCGATGAACTGGTTCACGAATTTCTCGGAGGAAACGTACAGCACAAACTTTTCGGGGTTGCTATTTTTAATGTTGTTGCCAATGGCCTGCACCAAGTGTGTTTTGCCAAGGCCAACACCGCCATAGATCATGAGCGGGTTAAAAGAGGTTGTACCGGGTTTGTTGGCCACGGCATAACCTGCCGAGCGTGCCAAACGGTTGCAATCTCCCTCAATGTAGTTCTCAAACGTATAGGCCGGGTTCAGCTGTGAGTTCAGGAAGTTGCGGTCGATCGTCTTTGATTCGAACGGGCTCTTAATGAAATTCTGCTCCGGGCGGTAAGAATTTACCACAGCTTGTGGTATCTTCTTGGTAGGTATGTTTACAGTCTGCGGTTTGTTTACTTCGTTGCCTCTATCTACAATAATAGAGTACTCCAAACGGCCCTCGCTTCCGAGTTCCTGGTAAATGACCTTTTTCAGAAGCTGCACATAGTGCTCCTCCAGCCACTCGTAAAAAAACTGGCTAGGCACTTGTATGGTCAATACGCTGTCGCGCAGGGATACAGGTTTGATCGGCTCGAACCAAGTTTTAAAGCTTTGCTCGCCAATGTTCTCCTTAATCACCTGGAGACAGTTATTCCATACGGTTGAACAGTCTTTGATCATCCAATTTTCCAAAACTCATAAGATTTGTTTGGTGTAACAAACGGCTCCTTTATCGGCAGGGGGTTACAAATTTGCTTAATAATCTGTAAACAAAAAATTATTTTTTCACGAAGTTGTTACAGGTGTGTTTACGGGCAGCAGGGCGGTTCTCACATCCGTTTTTTTCTTTGTCTTTTTACTGAAGCTATAGTCTATGCGGCCCAGGAAAATGCCCGACCAACCCACCTGGTTCACAAGCGTTTCGTGGCCTGATGGATGCCTGAAAACCTCCGGCTGCTCCATAAAGGTATGCGTGTGCCCGCCAATAATAAGGTCTATGCCATCTACCTGCTGCGCCAGTGTTACGTCGTCTACCTTGCCGTCCTCATATTTGTAACCCAAGTGTGAAAGGCAGATCACTAAGTTACACTGCTGGTTGTTGCGCAGCTCCTGCACCATCTGGCGGGCAGTTTCTATCGGGTCCAGGTATACGGTTTCGCCATAATTATTTTTGCTCACAAGCCCAGCCAGTTCAATACCCAATCCAAACACGCCGATGCGCACGCCCTGCTTCTCGAAAATCTTGTACGGCTCAAATCTGTTTTTGAGTATGGTTTTACTGAAATCATAGTTTGCACTAATGAACGGGAAGCCTGCGTTTGGCAACTGCTGTGCCAAACCTTGCAGGCCGTTATCGAAGTCGTGGTTGCCGAGGGTAGCGGCATCATACTTCATCTCGCTCATGAGTTTATACTCCAGTTCTCCTTTAAAAAAATTAAAGTATGGCGTGCCCTGCCAGATATCGCCGGCATCGAGCAGCAGCACGTTTGGCTCCTCTTTCCGGATTTGTTCGATAAGCGTGGCGCGCCGGGCCATGCCGCCCATGCCGCCGTAGCGCCGGCCATCGTTCGGGAACGGGTCGATGCGCGAGTGCTGATCGTTGGTGTGCAAAATGGTGAGGTTTATACTTTGAGCTGCCTCTGCGGAAAAGGGCATGCCCAACAGGCTTATACCAGCCGCCCCAAGTGCTGTGGTCTTCAGAAAATCTCTACGTTGCATCTAGTGTATACTTTAAGGGAGGATGGTTACGCGGTCGCCGGTTTTGGCTGTTACGGGTTTTCCAGCGGCTGTTAGTTGCCTGATCTGGTTGAGGATGGCATCGCGGAGCAGCAGGCCCACGTTTTCATACTTTACCGCGTCTTTCAGCAGCTTCAGGTCATCGCCGCCGCTGGCAAGGTAGTTAGAGGTAACCAGGGTATAGGTTTTATCCAGCTGCAGCGGCTTGCCCTTGATGCGGATGTTGCTTGCCTTGCCCTGCTGTACAGTATAGGTTGCATTCCCGATCGGGGCGTCTTTCCTTGTTGTGGCATAGTCAAAGAGTTGCTTTACGGTTTCACCTTTCAGCGTAAGCACGACCAGCTCATTCTCGAAAGGCATCAGCTCAAATATATTACCCGTAGTAATTTCTCCCTGAGGTAGCGGCACGCGCAGGCCCCCGTTGGTGGTCAGCGAAAGGTCTATTGGCTGGCCGTACAGCGGCTCGCTTTGAGCAAGCTGCAAGTCCACCACAAAATTGCCCAGCGCCGACTCGTAATTTCCCTTGTTCAGGGCTGCGGGCGCTGTGCCCACCACTTCAGACATCCTGTCGGTAACCTGCTGCCTGTACGGGGCAATCTGCACCTCCAGTTTAGGGTCAGCGGTGATGGTGGTATCCACGGGCACATCGGTGGTGCTTAGGGAGGGTGACGCGTGCCATGCGCGCTGGCAACCGGCAAGGCTTAACGCCAGCAGCAGAGCTGGTATGGCTTTCGTGAATTGTACTCGCATATCAGGTTTTCAGAATCTGGACTCAAAGTTACCAGCCTCCCCAACACCAACCAAGCGGCTATGGTTCTGCTTGCGGCAGGCATAGCACCTCAGCCTCAAAAAATTATTAAAAAATTCAAATACCGCTTAGTTTTATTTCGTTTTAAATATGTATTTTCAATCCCTCCACGCTTACCTTATACCTTATGAAAACAAAACTAACTATCAGCATCTTAGCGGTACTCTTGCTGCCGTTTCTGGTGCAGGCCACGCACTTGCACAGCGGTTACATCAGTTATACCCGCGATACGCAAAATCCAAACAAGTTTAACTTTGTTTTTACCCTCTATACCAACCATTACTCATCTGTCGAAGACCCGGAAGGATACATGTATATGGGCGATGGCAACAGAGTAAATGTAGTCCGAAACAGCGTGACCCGCTATAGTAGGACATATGATAAGGAAATATATAAATGGAGCTATACCTACCTTAATGCCGGCAACTATACGGTATACTGGATAGGCGAAAACCTGAATGCGAACATCCTTAACATCCCCCCTCCATCAAATCAGATAAGTCTGAATGTGTACACTATTGTAAAAGTAGACCCTCTGTACAAAAACATGCACAGTGCCCAGCTTGCAGGAGTACCGATTTTATCGCCGCGCCCAGGGGTGCCGTTTTCTTACAACCTGCTTGCTTACGATGCCGATGGGGATGAACTGATATATGACCTGGTGCCACCTAAGTACCGAAGGCCTGACGGCGCAATCACATATGTGCCTGGCTACCAATTCCCGGATGGGCTGACAGTCGATCAGTTCGGGGAACTACGCTGGAAAAACCCAGGCACAAAAGGCCAATACGTAATCGCCCTGGAGGTTACCGAAAAGCGCGATGGCCAGGTAATGGGCTCCACGCTTGTATACATTAACCTGTTTGTGTTGGACCCGGAAGAACAGCCGGAGATGGTTTGGCTTAATAAAAACCGCTTAACCCTAAACAGTGATGGCTCTGTGCTTGCCAGGCCAAACCAGCCACTAAAACTGGAGTACTACTTACGCAAAGGCATTAACCCAGCACTTACCTTAAGCACGCGGCAGTTTTCCGAGCTAGATACCTTGAACCTCTCCCCTACTTCGCTGACTGCACGGGACACTGTGGATGGCTACGCGCTCACGCTGCGCTTCACCCCCACCGATGCCCTGAAAAGATCGCAACCATACCTTATTGGGCTAAGGGGCAGATCAAATGTACTCTCCGATTACAAGTATAATTATGCAATAGAAGATAACTGGGCATTTACCTATGTACTGGTTGGGGAGCAACAGCCCGCCTCCTCCGAGGGCGACTTAGCCAAGGCTGGTTTCATACTTTACCCTAACCCCACTGCGGATAAGTTTATGATAGAGGCTCCCGACATGCCTGATATGCACCTGCAGTTGCGCGATGCCACTGGCAAAGCCATTCAGGTGCTGTCGCTTAAACCTGGCCGAAACCACTTTGTAAAGCCGCCCCAACTGGCCAGCGGTTTATACTTATACACTATTTCCAGCCGCCAAAAACCTGTAGGCACGGGCCGGTTGATTGTGAGGTAAAGCCAAGCTGCAGTCGATACTTTGATTTAAGCCGGAAAAATGATTACCTTATATTTGTAAATAACTCATCATAATTATGAGAAAATTGTTATTCGTTCAAATGCTTTTGTGTTTTTGCCTTTGCAACTCTGTAGATTTACTTGCTCAATCGACACTCTCTGGGAAAACTGCTAGCTCCATGCCAACTTATGTTGGAGAGTTGACCACAAACGTAGGTACTGGGTATGGAGAGTATAGAACTGTGGGCACAGATGCCTTAGAAATAGAACAACCAAAAGTTTTAGGGTCTACTTATTTAAATGAGGAATGGGCCAAAGGCAGCCTGTTTATTACCCTAAACAGGCTGCTTGAGACAGATTATCTGAAATATGATTTAGAGAATCACCAGTTTTTGATAAAAACCGGTGATTCTCAAGAAGAAAGCCTCGATAATATAAAAGTAATCAATAGCAGTACAGTAAATGCATTCTCTCTGAAAACACCTCAAAAGCCAGATAGGTTTTTCATCAACTCAACTAACGCTGGATTTATCATAGATGGGCAAAGCGCTAATGGTTTCCTAGAAGTGCTAATAAATGACGACACAATGAGTCTTTATAGAAAAACTGAAGCTGAAATATTACATGCAAGCTATAATGTTGCCCTAAACGCCGGTGATAAGCAAGACCGCATAATTAAAAAGGTAACCTATTATTTAAGGAAATTGGACCATCCTGAACTTTTAGAAGTAAGTAAACGAAAGAAAAAAAATTTATATCACTTCAGCAGCAAAGGAAAAATAATAGATGATTTTATAAAAGCTAACCGAATTGACTTCTCCTCACCAACTGATTTAGTAAAATTGGTATCTTATTATAATTCCCTTTAAAGTATGCTTACTTCTTACTGCTCATATAATCCAGCGTCAGGTTGGTAAGCGTTCTTACGCCTAGCTTCATGCCGCTTTCGTCTATTTTAAAATCCGGGGTGTGGTGCGCGGGTGCTGTAGCAGGGTCCTGCCCTTTGGCCATACCACCCACAAACAGGTAAAGCCCCGGGATCTCTTTCTGGTAGTAAGAAAAATCCTCGGCTCCGGTTACGGCTTTCATGTGCACCACCTTGTCCTTGCCTGCTGTGGCCTGCAGGGTTGGCAGCATTTTCGCCATCAGGTCCGGGTTGTTGAAAGTTACCGGGGCGCTCTGCCGGATGGATACCTCTGCGGTGGCGCCTGCGCTTTCGGCAATGCTGGTGGCCGTACGCCTGATCTTCTCGTGTATCTTCTGCTGCATCTCCGTGTTCAGCGTCCTAATGGTGCCTTCCATCTCCACCTCTTCCGGGATGATGTTGTTGCGCACGCCGCCGTGAATCATGCCCACCGTTACCACAGCGGCATCCTCGGTAAGCTCCGTTTGCCGACTTATGATGGTTTGCAAACCATAAATGATCTGCGAAGACACCACAATAGGGTCTACGCCGGCCCACGGGCTGGCGCCATGCACCTGCTTGCCCTTCACCTTGATACGGAACACATCGGAGCCTGCCATGATGCCGTTTGGCCTGTACTTTACCGTGCCTACTTCGGTTTGTGAGTTAATGTGCAGCCCGAAAATCACTTCAGGCTTTGGCCCTTTCGTTAGCACGCCCTCTTTCACCATCAGCGAAGCGCCGCCTTCCTCACCGGCTGGGGCGCCTTCTTCGGCAGGCTGGAAAATGAACTTCACGGTGCCCGGCAACTCCTTTTTCATACTTGATAGCACCTCGGCCGCGCCCAGCAGCATGGCAATATGCGTGTCGTGGCCGCAGGCATGCATTACGCCTACCTCGTTGCCGTTGTAAACGCCTTTGGCTTTGGAGGCGAAGGGAATATCGGCACGCTCGGTTACAGGCAAGCCATCGATATCGGCGCGCAGGGCCACCACCGGGCCGGGCTTGCCGCCTTTCAGAATACCAACCACACCTGTTTTAGCCACGCCGGTTTCTACCTCTATGCCCATTTTCTTGAGCTCTGCGGCAATGCGTGCGGCGGTTTCTGTCTCGCGGTTGCTTAGCTCCGGGTGCTCATGGAAATGGCGGCGCCATTCTACAACTTGCGGCTCAACTTTGTCGGCCAGGTTATCGGCTTTGGCCAGCAGTTTTGTGTTTTGCGCCATGCCCGGCGCGGCCAGCAAGCCCAGCCCAAGTATGGCAAGTATAGTTTTCTTATGTATTGATTTGGTTGGTTTCATGATGCATGCGCTTTAAGGTGAAGTATGAATATACAGCTTTTACGGGTATTTACCTGCCAGCCCGCGCATTCATAGTTTACTTGCAGCGCTTTTATCCCGTACAACCTAGCATGCTTCGAAAATGGAAAGAATTTGTGCAGCGCCTGAAAGAGGATATTTATACGTTATACCTCGCCTCCAAAGACCCCCGGATGCCCTTTGCGGCCAAGGTAATGATTCTGGTAACAGTGGCGTACGCCTTCAGTCCTATCGACCTGATACCGGACTTTATACCTATTATTGGTTACCTGGATGACATGGTACTGGTGCCACTTGGCATCTGGCTATCCATTAAATTGGTGCCGGAGCCACTGCTGCAGTATTATCGCCGCAAGGCCAAGGCACAGATACACGAACGAAAACCCAACTATGTAATGGCTGGCGTGGTGGTTATAGTATGGTTGCTGATTGGCTACTGGGTGTACCAGGCTTACATGGAGCGCATCGATTAAAGTATGAAAACCAGCCGATATCACACCTGCTTGGGGTTATGTCGTAAAGTATAAAAGTCTATCTTTACAGGAAATTAGAACAAAAAGCATGATGACTGACGAGCAGCATAACCAACAGCGCCTGTTTGCAGCGTTCACCCCTGCCACAGCCACTGAGTGGGAGCAGAAAGCACGCAAAGACCTGCGGGAAACGCCTCTGGAAAACCTTACCTGGCATACCTACGAAGGCATCGACATAAAGCCATATTATGCACAGGAAGATATTGCCAACCTGCCTTTTCTGCAGCAAAAGCCCGGCGACTTCCCGTTTATGCGTGGCAACAAAACCGGCAATAACCTGTGGCAGAACGTGCAGCAGATAAACGCCGAAGCAGATGGCAAGCCTGCCATCGATAAAGCTGCCGACGCCCTGCAACGCGGCGCCGATGGTATCCACTTCGTGGTAAAACAGCCGGACCAGTTTGATGTAGCCTATCTGGCAGAGCATATTGCTTTGGGCAAGTATAGCATCAGTTACACCGTAGCCTCTCAGCCGAAAGCATTTTTGAAGCGACTTTACCAGCAACTCGAGCAGCAGCAGGTATCGCACCGCAACCTGAAAGGCTTCTTGCACTATGACCCCATGACGGGGAAAGGGAAGCTGACCGAGGAAGAAAGCAAAGAGATCGTTTCCATACTTGACCTGACGAAGGATAGTCCGGAGTTCTACGGCGTTACCGTTAACGGCTCCAACTTTAGCAATATCGGGGCATCTGTGGTGCAAGAGATTGCTTATACCCTGAGCGCTACACTAGCCTACACTGACCGCCTGACTACTGCTGGGGAATCGCTGGAGTCGGTGCTGCGCAACATGCAGTTTACGGTGGCATCGGGCACCAATTACTTCTTTGAGATTGCCAAGCTGCGTGCGCTGCGCCTGTTGTGGTCTGCCGTGGTGGAGGCCTATCAGGCCGAGCCGGCGCTGGCTGCCAAACTGCGCATCCATAGCGCCACCTCCAGCTGGTACCAAACCACCCTGGACCCCTACGTGAACATGCTGCGCACCACCACCGAGGCGATGGCTGCTGTAATTGCCGGCTGCGATTCGCTGACTGTGTCGCCTTTTGATAGCACGTTTAAGGCCTCGGATGAGTTCTCGGAGCGCATTGCCCGCAACGTATCCACCATCCTGAAGGAAGAGGCATACCTGGATAAGGCCATTGACCCGGCCGCTGGCTCTTATTACCTGGAATCGCTCACGAATGCACTGGCGCAAAAGGCCTGGGAGTTGTTTAAGGAGGTTGAAGAAAAAGCCGGATTTGAGAACGCTTACGATAGCGGATTTATACTTGGCTCCATTACCGAAGTAAGCCGCCAGAAGTTTAAGAACATAGCTAACGGCCACGACGTTTTGGTTGGCACCAACAAGTATCCGAACCCTAAAGAAGGTATCAGTTTTGACCCGGAGGAGTTAATCCAAAGCGCTGACTTTGACACGACTCGTGCCGCCTACCCAACGGAAGTGATGCGCATGGCCACCGAACTGCACCTGCGAAAGCGTAGCCGCAAGCCAAAGGCCATTGTTGCCCAGATCGGCGACATTGAGAAGCGCCATATTAACGCCACTTTTGCTCAAGAGTTCTTTAGTTGTGCAGGTTTCGAAACGGAGCAGCATCGCTTTAGCACGGTAGAGGAAGCCTCTGATAAGTTAACGAGTACTGCTGCCGAAGTAATTATTGTGGCTGCCTCGGAAGCAGCCTTTGCCCATGAGTTTGGCCCAAGGTTGCGCAACCATCACGCCAAGCCAACAATTATACTTGCCGATGACCCACAGCACATGAAGGAAGAGATGGTGGCCAATGGCTATAATGACTTCATATTTGATGGCTGTGACATGAAATCTTTGCTTGCGGCAGTGCAGCAGCGCCTGGCTCAGGACGAGGAAAACGGAAATGCATAAGTTATACTTATTCCTGCTGCTTATGGCCACAACCATACTTTCATCTGCCTTTACCCTGCCCACCGGCTATGCCGTGCAGGAAGTAAAAAAAGCCCTTGAGGGCCAGATTTCCGCGTGGAACAGCGGTGACCTGGAAACCGCCATGACCTATTACTGGAACTCGCCGGAGATGCTTTGGGTAAGTAAAAACGGCACCGACAAGGGCTACCAGGAAGTATACGACATGTTCCTACAGGACTTCGCGGACCGCAGCAAGATGGGCGTTTATACCTATGAGCCGCTGCATATCGAGCAACTCTCTAACGAGGCGGTATACTTTGTTTTCCGTTGGAAGATAGCGCTGGATGGCAAGCAACTGATGGGTGGCGTGTCCTCGCAAGTATGGAAAAAGCTAAACGGCCGCTGGGTAGTAACCTCGGAACACGCGAGCTAAACAATAACTGAATTTAGAATAATCGAATAACTGAATCAGGTATTAATTATTCAAAAAATCAACTATTCAGTCATTCAAAATTAAAACATGAAGCCTGACTTTTCTAAGATAGATATTAACCAGGTGGCTGCCGGAGGGCAAGGCCCAAAAGACCCGTTGCAGCCGAGCACCTGGAAAACACCGGAGCAAATAGACGTTAAAAGCTTTTATACTTCGGAGGATGCCGTGCACTTTGAGCACACCGGGTTTGCCGCTGGCTTGCCGCCATACCTGCGCGGCCCTTACAGCACCATGTATGTGCAAAAGCCCTGGACCATCCGCCAGTATGCCGGTTTCTCTACCGCTGAGGAAAGCAACGCCTTTTACCGCCGCAACCTGGCGGGCGGCCAGAAAGGCCTTTCGGTAGCGTTTGACCTAGCCACGCACCGCGGCTACGACTCCGACCACCCGCGCGTGGTGGGCGATGTGGGCAAAGCCGGTGTAGCCATCGACTCGGTAGAAGACATGAAGATCCTCTTCGACCAGATTCCGCTGGACCAGATGTCGGTTTCCATGACGATGAACGGGGCCGTACTGCCGATCATGGCGTTCTACATTGTGGCCGCCGAAGAGCAGGGCGTAAAGCCGGAGCAGCTTTCAGGAACGATTCAGAACGACATCCTGAAGGAGTTTATGGTGCGAAATACCTATATCTACCCGCCGGAGCCAAGTATGAAAATCATTGCGGATATCTTTGAGTATACCTCCAAGAAGATGCCGCGCTTCAACTCTATTTCTATCTCGGGCTACCACATGCAGGAGGCAGGCGCCACTGCCGATATCGAGTTGGCTTATACTTTAGCCGACGGCTTGGAGTATGTGCGCACCGGTCTGAAGGCAGGTATGGACATTGATGATTTTGCGCCGCGCTTGTCGTTTTTCTGGGCCATCGGCATGAACCATTTTATGGAGATAGCCAAGATGCGCGCCGCGCGTATGCTGTGGGCCAAGCTCATCCAACAGTTCAACCCGAAAAATCCGAAATCACTGGCGCTGCGCACACACTGCCAGACTTCTGGCTGGAGCTTAACCGAGCAGGATCCGTTCAACAACGTTACCCGCACCTGCGTGGAGGCCTTGGCTGCTGCGCTGGGTGGCACGCAAAGTTTGCATACCAACGCCCTCGACGAAGCCATTGCCTTGCCAACGGATTTCTCGGCACGTATTGCCCGCAACACGCAGATTTACCTGCAGCAGGAAACGCACATCACCAATGTAGTGGACCCTTGGGGTGGCTCATACTACGTTGAGGCACTCACGCACGAGATCGCACATAAAGCCTGGGCGCTGATGCAGGAGGTGGAAGAACTCGGAGGTATGGCTAAAGCCATCGAGACTGGTTTGCCGAAAATGCGCATCGAGGAGGCCGCCGCCCGCAAGCAGGCCCGCATCGACTCCGGCAAAGACATCATTGTTGGCGTTAACAAGTATAAACCAAGCCAAATCCAGGAAATTGATATTCTGGATATTGATAACACCGCCGTGCGCGAATCGCAGCTGCGCAGGCTGGCAAGTATAAAAGAAAGCCGAGATGAAGGTAGTGTGCTAAATGCGCTGCAGGCTTTAACCGATGCGGCGGAATCCGGAGAGGGCAACCTGCTGGATTTAGCCGTAGAGGCTGCCAGACGCAGAGCCACTTTGGGTGAGATCTCCGATGCGTTGGAAAAAGTTTTTGGCAGGCATAAAGCAGTAATCAGAGCAATATCAGGCGTGTATTCCGCAGAACTAACCGACGACGAAAACTTCGAACGGGCCAAAGCCATGGCCGATGAGTTTGAAGAACTGGAAGGCCGCAGGCCAAGAATCATGGTCGCCAAGATGGGCCAGGACGGCCACGACCGTGGCTCCAAGGTAATCGCCACCTCCTTCGCCGACCTTGGCTTTGATGTGGATATTGGGCCGCTGTTCCAGACCCCAGCCGAGGTAGCCATGCAAGCCGCCGAAAACGACGTGCACGTAGTAGGTGTATCCTCACTGGCAGCCGGCCACAAAACGCTGGTGCCGCAACTCATCGAAGAGCTCCGCAAACTCGACCGCGAGGATATTCTGGTGATTGTGGGTGGTGTTATTCCGGCGCAGGACTACGACTTTCTGTTTAAAGCCGGTGCCGTGGGCGTGTTCGGCCCGGGCACCATTATTTCGGTGGCCGCGCAGAACATCCTGGAAAAACTCATTGCATCAGTGAAGAGTTAAAGGCTTAAAGTTAATAGTTAGCCGCAGTTGAGAAATCAGCTGCGGCTTTTTCTTGTCCCGGCGTGGAGCTTAGCTCCGTGACATGCAATAATAGCGAATCTCAGATTCGCCTATATAAGCTAAGCACGGAAGTAACTTCCGCGCTAGGTGTTATTCTAACAATACAACCTCTAGCCTGCCCTTCTCCCCGGCATAGTCTCTGGCGCTGCTGTAGTACCATTGCTCCGGTTCCTCCACAAAACCGGCCTTCACGGGGTTATGGTGCAAATACGCTAACTTCTGCTCCATGGTCTGGTTATCGTGCAGTAAGATGGGATGATACCCGGGCTGCCAGAACTTATACTCCTCGTGCTTGCTGCTTTGCTCCCCTGCTGCGTTTATCAACCATAGCAACCATCCTTTTCTGCTTTCCTGCGGGTTTTGCTTGATGGCTTTGTACAACTCCTTGGAAGTATACTTTTTAAAGTCCCGCATAATGTTTGGCAACACAGGGGATGAGCAAATAAGGTGCAAGTGGTTGGTCATGATGCACCAGGCGTAGAGGGTCAGGTTTTTCTCTTTTTGGCAGTAGGCGAGGCTGTTACAGATAATTTCACAGTAGTCGCGGCGGGTGAACACATCTGCCCATTGGATGACGGATATCGTGACGAAGTATATGCCTTCCGTATCCCCTGCCTTGTACTTTTCGCTCATAACAAGCAGCACGCAGATTTGGCAAGATAAGTTACACGCTTCCAAGCTCTTCTGCCGGCGCGGAAGTAACTTCCGCGCCAAAGCATTCCCATATATAGAGAAAGAGCACTGCTTTTTCCAAACTTTATACATTAACGCTGGTTTTGCATCAGCATAACTAGTTACCTTAGCCCGCATGAAGCTTAAAACTATACTCATAGCCCTTGCCTGCCTCCTTGTGGTATGGTTTATGTACGATGCCCTATCTCAGCCAAGTGTAAACGATTTGGAAGGCAACTTTAAAGAGATAGCCATGTACCGAAACGAAAATAATACCGGGCCCATTACCCGCATCTACGCGGTAACTGTAGAGGATACGCTTTGGGCGCAGATGCAGGCCTACGGAGACTTTATGCCGCATACTAAATATGGCAACACCAAAGTATATTACTTCCTGAATACTAAACCGTTACCGCCAGAAGTATACCCAGGAAAGTTAAATTTTGAAGAACGATTTCAACAATATACTGTAGCCAAATACGAAAAAGATGCTATGGGGCAGGTTTTGTTTGTACGCTTTCCTTACAGATAGTATACTTGTCGCTTTGCCGCTGAATTGCGTAAGAGAGTTTGACCATCAAAGAACAGCGCAACATGAGGCATCAGAAAAATCATACTTTCAGCCACCTAACTTTTTTATTTCTGCTACTACTACCTTTCACCTTTGTAATACAGCCTTTGCGTGCACAGCAAATGTACAGGCCGGAGCGAGACTTGGGCGAACTGTTTGTGCAGGTGCAGATGCAGCGCGTCTTCCCCGACTCTAAAACTTTCCCGGATGCTGTTCCGCAGGCCGCGCCGCAACAGATCCTTGAAAAATACCGGCAGCAGAAAGACCAGCCGGGCTTTAACCTGGAGGCTTTCGTGCTGGAGCATTTTACCATGCCGCCGCAGCCTGCCTCTGGCTTTACCACAGATACTTCGCTTTCGGTAACACAGCATATTGAGCGCTTGTGGCCTATACTTACCCGTGAGCCCGGAGCCGATGGCGGCTCGCTGATACCTTTGCCCAAGCCATACATTGTGCCGGGCGGCCGTTTCCGGGAGATCTATTACTGGGACAGCTTCTTTACGATGCTCGGCCTGCAAGCCAACCACGAAACGCAGCTTATACAGCACATGGTGGATAATTTCACCCACCTGATCAATACGACAGGCCACATCCCGAATGGCAACCGCACCTATTACCTCAGCCGCTCGCAGCCGCCTTTCTATGCCCTGATGTTGCGCATCCTGGCACAGCAAAAAGGCCATGAGGTGCTTAAAACTTATGCCCCTGCCTTGCGCCGAGAGTATGCTTTCTGGATGGATGGCGCCGAAACCGTTACGGCCGATGCGCCTTCGCACCGCCGTGTGGTGCGCCTGCCTGATGGCAGCATCCTAAACCGCTATTGGGATGACCAGCCCGAGCCACGCCCGGAGTCTTACTTAGAAGATGTAGAGTTGGCCGAGCAGTCGGGCCGCAAGCACGAGGAAGTCTACCGCAATATTCGGGCTGCCGCTGAGTCTGGCTGGGATTTCAGCAGCCGCTGGTTTGCCGACCAGGAAAACCTCAGCACCATCCACACAACTGATATCATCCCCGTGGACCTAAACGCCCTGCTTTACCACGTGGAACGCACCCTGGCCGACATGGCATCGCTGGAAGGTAATAAGGAAGAAGCAAACAAGTATGAAAAGCTCGCCAAAAACCGCCGCAAGGCTTTATTAAAGTACACTTGGAGCGACGATGCCGGCTTCTTTTACGATTATGATTTTGTAGCTGGCAAAACTACCGACATTCCTACGCTAGCCGCTGTTTTCCCGCTTTACTTCTGTATGGCCAAAAAGAAACAGGCTGCCGCAGTTGCTCAAAAATTGCAGCAGGATTTCCTGAAACCCGGCGGCCTGGTTACCACCCTTAACCGCTCCGGCCAGCAATGGGACTCCCCAAACGGCTGGGCGCCGCTGCAATGGATGGGCGTCCAGGCGTTACGCAACTACAAACACGACCAACTGGCCGACGAGGTTGCGCAGCGCTGGGTAGAGAAGAACGAGGACATCTTCCATAACACCGGCAAACTGATGGAGAAGTATAACGTGCAGGACATGAACCTGCAAGCCGGCGGTGGTGAATACCCTAACCAGGATGGCTTTGGCTGGACCAATGGCGTGCTGCTAAAACTGATCTCCCTTCACCCCGAACTACTGGATATGAGCCTGCAAGAGCTGGAAAAACAGGCACAGTAAGAGTTTATATTTAATTTTAAATTGAAGGAGGCGCTACCGTGTAGCGCCTCTTTTTTGTTAATACCGTAAATGGTTTTAGATGCAAAACTCTGAAAAGCTATACTTGGCACTAGGTTTGCAAAAGCTCTGTTACAAGTATAAATCTCAACCCTATGATCAAACTAAGACACTTAGCCGCTGCCGCCATACTTACGCTCACTAGCTTTTCGGGCTTTGCCCAAGGTGAGAAAGCCAACTGGTATTTCGGGAAAGGCGCGGGTATAATATTTTCCGGGGACTCAGTAGTTGCCACCAATAGCAGGTTGTTCACTGAGGAGGGCAGCGCCACCTTATCCGATGCGGAGGGTAATTTACTGCTTTACACCAACGGCATTACCGTCTGGAACCGGGAGCACCGCGTGATGCCAAACGGAAACGGCCTGATGGGCGGAAAATCATCCACGCAGTCGGCACTTATACTTCCCAAGCCAGGTAGCAGCAACATTTACTACATCTTCACAACGGATATTCAGGCCCAGTCTGATGGCTTGCGGTATACCGTGGTAGATATGGCTAAGCAGGAGGGCAAAGGCGATATTATCTCCCGAAACAACTTTATGATTGCCCCAGCCACTGAAAAGCTTACCGCCGTGCGCCATAGCAATGGCCGTGATTGGTGGTTGATAGCGCACCGCTGGAACAGCAATGGCTATATGGCTTTCCTGGTAAATGACGAAGGTGTGGCCACACGGCCAGTACTAAGTATGGTTGGCACCGTACACGGCGGCCCTAACCGTAAGGCCATCGGCTACCTCAACGCCTCCCCCGACGGCACGAAGCTGGCCGCCGCCCTCTGGGATGCAGACAGTAACTTCGAGATCCTAAACTTTGACCGAAGCACAGGCAAGATATCTGACCCTATACTTCTGAAAGGCTTTGTAGAGGCTTATGGTGTGGTTTTCTCTCCGGATGGCAGTAAACTGTATGGCACGGCCAACGGCGCTGGTGGCGGAAAAGCCCAGATCGTTCAGTTCGATTTAAGGGCTGGTAGCGCAGACGCAATTGCCAAATCGGCAGTAGTGGTTGGCACTTCCAAGAGCCCGCGCATTGGGGCGCTGCAGCTTGGCCCGGATGGCAAAATTTATGTGGCCCGCCAGGATAATTACTACCTCGGGGTCATCAGCAACCCGAACGCTAAAGGAGAGGCAAGTAACTATGTGGATGATGGCTTCCACTTGGGCAAGCAGAAAAGCGACCTCGGCTTACCTAATTTTGCACAGGGTATCAGTAAGAAGTAAGCATAGTATAAAGTATAAAACAACAGCGCCGGCCTCTTTACTGAGAAGCCGGCGCTGCTGTTTTATAGCATGGCTGTTGCCTTAGAGCACTTGCAGCTTCCCGATCTTAAACCGCAGAAACGCAAAGGCAAACGAAGCCCCCGGGTTCTCATCGGTAAACGGTGCGGTAATATCGCGGGTGCTGATGCCGAACTCATACACTGGCGTAACGAACGTGATGCCTATCGGCAGGTTTACCTTGTCGCCGGCACCGGTGGAGACACCTGAGCTCAGGCGGAAGAATGGAGTGGGCATCACATTAATTCCAAGACCTACAAAGTCCTGCGTCAGGTTGCCGGGTGCGTCGTTCAGGGCGTGCACATAGTCAAGGCCAACCTCTACTTTGCTGCCTAGTTTCACGCCAACGCCAGCTCTGAACCTGGTTGGCAGGTCAGTCTCAAGCGCATCTACGGCGGTAAATGTCATGGCAGTGTCTACTATTTGCTGGGCTATATCAATGGCTCCCTCAAAATCATAGTCCTCGTCAGTTTTGATGTCAGATAGCTTAAAGCCTTTGTCCTGGCCTTGCAGCAGGTTTTCTGTCCAGCGCATGGTACCTATATCCGTTATAGACACGCCCAGTTTCACGATCTTGGCAACCTCCGCCGAAAGGCCAACATCAAAGCCATGGCCTTTGCCCACAGGGCTTAGAAATTCATCAGCATCGTTGTAGCTAAACTTCGGGTCGTTCAGGTATTTTTCGTAGTCGATGTCCAGCACAGGCGAGGAAGCGCTGTAGGCTTTTACCTCTCCATTTTTGGCGCTGAACTCATACAGGGCCAGTCCTTGCAGATACTTGTACCCAGCCCCGGCATAGATGTTAATGCCCGGCAAGTCTATGAGTTTACGGCCGTAAGAGAAATTCCATTCGTTTACCCAGGAGGCCTTCAATTCCGTGCCATCAAAGATATCGGCAACGTACACTACCTCATTAGCACCGGTTTGTTGTACAATCGGGGCATCCTGGCCCAGGAACAGAAGCTCTGAAAAATTCTTGTTGAAACCAGCGTGCCCAAGCATGCGCTGGCGGTTGCTAAAACCAAAGCCTCCTATTTTGGGCAGGTTAACCGATATGGCAAGGGTGTGCATGTTGGCGCCAATGTTCAGCACGTCATCAGAAGTGAAAGCCTTAGCATACTTTTGCCGTTCTGCCATACTTATGCTGCCTTCGTTATCGGCTCGGTCCGCAAAGTCGCGTATAATGTCGTGGGTGAAGGCTTTTGAGCTTACGCCGAGGCCGCCCTCAAGCAGCGTAAACGAAACGGTGTAATTACTGCGGCCCAGGTTAGCCGGGTTCACACCGATGGCCTGGTAGTCGTGGGCGAAGGTGTTAATTACGCCGCCACGGCCTGTGGCACTCATACTGCTGTAATCGGTTTGGGCAAATGCCGTAGCTTGCATAGCTGTAAGGGCTACAGCCAGCATCCAAAACTTTTTCATAAAAGTAGTTTCAATAAATCTGGAATTGGTAAACGGAAGTATAAACGGGCTAAAGCGGCAAGTATAAAGAAAGCATCTTTAAGTGCTATAATTATCAAGCAATTACCTTAACAGCTACAAGTTCAGGCTTTTTTTTGAGAATTGCAGATGCAGTAGCCAAATTATATATATGATGTGTTACCATGGCTAGAGTGGCATGGCAGCCCAGAAATATTAAATTTGCAAACAAGAACTGTTTACAGCAATAAACCCCGACTCCCTTGGCCAAACGTTTCAGCCCTGATAAGTATGTAGATGGCATTTTAGCTGGTGACCGCGTGATGCTGAGCCGCGCCATAACCCTGGTGGAAAGCCGCCTGCCAAGCGATCAGGAGTTGGCGCAGCAGGTAATTAACCAGGTGCTGCCCAAAGCCGGTAACTCGGTGCGCATTGGCATTACCGGCGTGCCGGGCGTGGGCAAGAGCACGTTTATAGAAGCCTTCGGCAATTACGTAATTCAGGAGCAGGGCAAAAAGCTGGCTGTGCTAGCCATAGACCCTACCAGCCAACGCACCGGCGGCAGTATTCTGGGCGATAAAACCCGTATGGAGCTGCTATCTACCAACCCACAGGCTTTTATCCGACCTTCGCCGGCGGGCAAGTCGTTGGGAGGCGTCACACGGAGCACGCGCGAGAGCATCATACTTTGCGAGGCCGCTGGCTTTGATGTGATTTTTGTGGAGACCGTGGGCGTGGGCCAATCCGAAACAGCCGTGCATGCCATGGTCGACTTCTTTTTGCTGCTGATGCTTGCCGGCGCCGGCGACGAGCTGCAGGGCATTAAGCGCGGCATTATGGAAATGGCTGATGCCATAGCTATTACAAAATCCGATGGCTCTAACATTGACAAGGCTAGAGTTGCCAAAGCTGAGTACCAGAACGCACTGCATTTGTACCCGATGGCCGCCTCGGGCTGGCTGCCGCAGGTAAGCACCTGCTCTGCCTTAAAGCAAACCGGCCTGCCAGACATTTGGGGCACTATTTCGGATTACCTCGAACTCACGCAACAGAATGGCTTCTTCCAGCAAAAGCGCCGCGACCAAAACCTGCAGTGGATGTATGAAGCCATCCGGCAGGGCCTTGAAGAAAATTTTTACGCCCACCAGCAAGTAAAGCAACAGCTGCCCGGCATCGCCGAGGCGGTAAAAACCGGCCAGAAATCCGCGTTTGCGGCAGCCGCCGAGTTGTTGAAATTGGTGTAGCACCTATATTCATGACATAGCAGCACGCCTATACTTCATCACAAACTTAAACTTAACTCATACTCTATTGGAGCTCCTTCAGGCACTTTTTAGCATTAGAATCAAACAGATGGTTCGGGCTTTACAAGGTCTTAGCTGGTATCATATACCTGTGTTATTTACCATAGCTATTTTTCTATATTGGTGGTTGTTCCAAAGATTGCAAGAGGATCCTTTTGCCATAGTCTTAGTAGCAGGTGCTGTAGTTATCATGCTTCTTCTTCATGCTTCTCGATCTGATATAAGATTCATGCAGCACTTAGCTGCGCGGCATCAACTCATATTTTGGGTAGAGTATAGTTTACTCCTGTTACCATTACACCTGCTGCTATTATTTGCGGGGCAAGGGCTTTTGATATTGCCATTAGAAATGTTGTTGCTAATCATTTCACACCTCCAAATTAGCAGTTTGCAGAAAAGTAAAGCTAGGCCATACCCTTTCATTCACCACCAAAACTTTGAGTGGAAGGCCGGTATGCGAAAGAACTTCCTTCCTTTCCTGCTGATTTATACTTTAGGTGTAGCCCTAGCTCCTATGCCCTATGCCACGCTCTTTATGCTGTGGCTACTGCTATTGGTCGTGTGCACTTTTCTGCAGGAATGCGAACCGTACAACTTGCTGTTGATCCTCGAGAAAAAACCCAGCCAATTTCTAGTATATAAAATTAAGCTGCACCTATTCCAGTACATCATCTTTACCGTCCCGATACTACTCTTGCACCTTGCATTACAACCAACACATTTTATAATTATCCTAATTGCTTATAGTATGTTTCTGTTGGTGCTAATGAGCTCGGTGTTGCTCAAATACGCACACTATGAGCCAAACGAGAAAGTATCTTCTGCATCTTCTATCCTAAATGCACTAAATCTGGCAAGTCCTTTATTACCTTTCCTGATATTTTTCCCATTAATAAGTAGCATCCGCAGTTATAAACAAGCAATCTACCGCCTTAATCCTTTTCTTCATGATTTCAATTCATAACCTCAGTGTGTCTTTTAACCAGCAGGTTGTGCTGAAAAATGTAGACGCTTGTTTTGAAACAGGCAAGGTACACGGCATTGTTGGATTAAATGGTACAGGCAAAACTACTTTGCTTAATACCCTTTTCGGTTTTATTAAACCCTCTACTGGTGAGGTTTTGTACCAAGGCACCGGGCTCAACAAAATGCACATATCTTACCTCGAAACGGATATTTTTTTCTATAGCAACATAACTGGCCAAGAGTATCTGCGGCTTTTCCGTAACAGTAGCCCGCATGATTATGAAATATGGAACAGTGTGTTTAAGCTCCCTTTAGGCAATTTAATAGAGGGTTACTCAACAGGTATGAAGAAGAAACTGGCACTGCTGGGCATTCTGCTACAGGATAAGCCTGTGCTCCTGCTCGATGAGCCGTTCAACGGTTTGGACCTAGAGAGCATTTGGCTAGTAAAGCGAATCATATCCGATATCAAGCTAAGCAAAACTATCTTGCTCACTTCCCACATTTTCGAAACCCTCTCTTCTACCTGCGATTATATATACCGTTTGGGCAACAACTCAATTGCACAGACTTACAGCAAAGAAGAATTTGGGCAACTTCAAGAACATCTTTATAAAGAACTGAACGGGAAGGCAGGCTTTTGAGGTATAGTATAAACAAAAACAGCTAGCCCATTTCTGAACCAGCTGCCTTTAATAAATCAATCTTTTAGCGTGCTTCCTCCAGGCTAACTTTTGCCCATTTGCAAATGCCTCCAAGGGGTGGGTTAAACTTGTACACATTCACCTTCACCGACTGCACAAATGGAAACTTGTCGTATACTTTGTCGATGATGCGGTGGCCGAGGTGCTCGAGCAGGCGGGCTGGCGTTTTCATTTCTTCCAGCACCAGCGCATACAGCACTTCGTAGTTTACAGTTTCGTCCAAGTTATCAGTTTCGGCAGCGCGGCGCAGGTCGGTGTTTATCACCAGGTCTATGCCATACTTGTTGCCGATCTTCTGTTCTTCGTCGTAATACCCATGGAAGGCAAAAAACTCCATGCCTTCCAATGTAATCTGTCCCATTCCCAGCTTAGCCTATCTCATCAAAGAAAGAACCAGAACCTTGCTTCACCGCGCCGTTAGAGGCGTAGTTGTTGCGCGATGGTTCCGTCATCGGTGGCTGTATCTCAGGCGTTTCAGGGGTTACAGGCTGTATATCAGGTATTGGCTGCTCGATGTCCGGCGCTGGCACACGACCCGGATAATCCGGCTCAGGCTGCTCTATTTCCGGGGCCGGGATATTTGGCACCGGTGTTGTTGGTTGCGGCATTTCGCGCTGCGGCTGTGTTACGTCCGGGGCAGGGTCGCCCATAGGGTCATAGCCGTTTCCGTTGCTGATTACGGCTACAGGCGCGTTGGCAGCCGTAGACTCCGCTAATTGGTATGGTTTGGTATCTGCTGTCGTTGTTTGCATATCTTTCAGTTTTTTGAGCAGCTCCGAACTTTCTACTTCGGTGTTGGCTGCTTTTGAAAGAATACTGTGTGTACCGGCTTTAGGTTTTGCCTTGGCTTTCTCGGCGTTCTCAATTGCCTCATTAGCCAGGTGGCGCAGGTCGCGTATCAGGTGGTCAAGGTAGCTTTCCATGCGCTGGCAGTCCTGATCCAGGGCTTTCACCTGCTGCTGCATTTCCATGATCACACGCTCCGACTGCTTTTTGGACTCTTCCAGCATCTGGCGGGCCTCATTGCGGGCTTGGTTCAGCAATTCATCGGCTTTCAGCTCAGACTCGCGCACCTGCAGCTCCGCTGATTTTTTGGCCTGCTCCAGAATGCTATTTCCTGTATCTTCGGCGGTTTTTAAGGTTTTGTAAAGCGATGATTCCACTTCGCGCAGCTTCTGTGTCTCACGATGAGAGGCATCCAGCTTCATGCGCAGATCTTTGTTCTCATCCTGCAACCTTTCCCATTCCTGCGAGAGCGTTAGCAAAAATGCATTTACATCATCCTTATCTAACCCTCTGAAAGCCTTCTCAAATGTTTTTTGCCTGATCTCTAATGGTGTAATCTTCATAACTCAAAACCTAAATTTATATCCCAAACCGAAATGGTGCGGTCATCGCTACACGAAACTAACTGATTCTGATGAGCCGACCAAAATAATTTATTTACCGAGGTGCCGTGGCTGGCGTGCCTCACTTTGTCTATCACTTTCAGCAATTTAAAGCTTTGCGCATCCCATACTTTTATGGATTTATCCATGCTGCAGGTGGCAAAATACTGGCCGTCGGGGCTGTAAGTAATGTGGTTTACGGTATACATGTGCGCAATTACGTAACCGCGCTCGGTATAGCTTTTCTCTACCTCCCATACCCGTAAGTGGGCATCGCGGCCAGTGCTGAGCAGCAGCTTGCCATCCGGGGAGTAAACCACGCTGAACACTGAGTTAGTATGCGAGACAAGCTCATACTTTAGTGCCATACTTGTGGCATCAAACACGCGTATTTTGTTATCGCTGTAGCCGGCTGCCACCTCATGGGTAAACTTATTGTAAGCCAAGCAGCGCACGCTCTGTTCCGATTTCCTGATAATGGTTTGCAACTCAAACGTTTCTCCATCCAGTATGCAAATGGCCCCATTGCCCATGCCAACGTATACTTTGCCTTCCTGGGAAGTATAAAGTATATCGAAAATGGCCGTTTTGGGTAAAGCCACCGACTTCAGGATTTGCTTACTCTTAAGGTCGATCACCTGCAGGCCTTCCTGGTTTTGGCCGATCAGCAGCAGGTGGCGCTCCGGCACGTAGCGCAGGGCATACACAGAAGTGCTTACACGGGCTATCAGTTCGCCGTTTTCGGGGTCTTGCAGGTTCCAGGCTACCACCATGCCATCGCCGGCGGCAGAGAAAAAAACCTGCTCCCTATCTGACGGCGCTAACGTATACACACTGTCGCGGTGGCCAGTAAGGGTTGCTACTTTCTGTATTTGTACTTTACTCGCCATAGTGGCTTATGCTCTAGTCTTCATTGAAAAATCATCTAAATTTACAACAATTACGCTTAACCAGCCGTGCCTATACTTCTAAAACCACTGCTAACGCAGAATATTGCCTATGCCCCTGCTACACATTAACACATTAGACCCGCATACTAAGATTGGCTTTTGGGAGCTTACCGAAACGTTGGAAGAGCTGCGGGAGGCATTGCCCGGCTATGTTGCCATAGACCAACGGTTGGCACAGGTGCACGCCAAAAGGCAGCGCGAGTGGCTGGCCAGCCGAGTGCTCGTTTACAGAGTTCTGGAAGAGTTTACCCCGCTACCGTTGCAGCTGCTACGGAACCAATACGGCAAGCCATACTTTCCTGATTCGCGCTTTCATGTGTCTATTTCGCACTCGCCTAAGTTGGCCGCCGTTATACTCTCCGATAAGTATGAGGTTGGCATAGATATTGAACTAGTATCACCGAAAGCGCTGCGTGTGCAGGAGAAGTTTCTGACGGACGAAGAGAAAAACTATACGTTGGCCGATGAACGCGAAACCTGTCTGTACTGGAGCGCTAAGGAAACCTTGTATAAGCTGTATAGCCGGAAACGGCTAGTGTTTAAGGAGAACTTGGGGGTAGCCCCCACTGATGAACCTAATGTGCTGCAAGGCCGTGTGCAAACCGAAAATTTTTCTAAATTGTATCGGATTTACCACGACACGCTGCACGAGCATGTACTAACCTATTGCATAGACAAGGCTCCTGACCAAGCAATTAACTCAAAAAAGCCATGAAATACGTAGCCTCTCTTCTTACAACTCTTCTGTTCTCAGCCAGTGTTTTTGCACAGTCTGGCGGATATCAGCTAGGCGATAAAGTGGCGGATTTTACGTTGAAGAGCGCCCAGAACCAAAGCGTTTCACTTAGCAATTTTACGAATGCCAAAACAGTAGTGCTTGTGTTTACTAACAACCAGTGCGCCTACGCTAAGATGTATGAAAGCCGATTATTAAACCTGGCCGGCAGCTATGGAGCCAAAGGCGTGCAGTTTATTTTTATCAACCCTGGCGCCGGCGACACTGGCGAAACCCTTCAGGATATGGCTGCAAAACAATACCGCCCATACCTTGCCGATGAGGGCCAAGCCATTAGCACGCAATTTGGCGCAATGAAGACACCAGAGGTTTTTGTGCTGCACAATGATAACGGTAACTTTACTCTAAAGTATAAAGGCAGCATTGACGATAACCCGCAAATGGAAAGCGCTGTTAAAAACTTTTACTTAAAGAATGTTATTGATGAGGTGCTTGCAAACCGCAATGTATCGCCGAGCGATAAGCGTGTAACGGGCTGCCTGATTAAAAAATACTAAGCTTACTTTTTACCCAAGCAAAACGGCCACCCGATATAATATCGGGTGGCCGTTTTGCTTATGATATATACTTAGCTTTAAATCGGCATGTCCTCATCCGTAAGGGCGTCCAGCAGTTTGTTAACTTCTGTGGCTTTCTCTGGGTCATCCATCTTCTCGAACGAGAAGGCCAGGTTGCGGAGCGCGCGCTTCACGATATCCAGGTTTGCACAGGGCTCATAAAAGATATCGATAGGGTTTAGGTTGAGCTGCAGAATGTAATTGTCGATGTCAGCTTTGCTTAGGATGAGGCCCTTGTTGTACACATTGATGTAAAACTGCATACCATCCAGCTTATAGGTAAGTATAAACAGGTTGGGCAGATTTACGCCATACACCGGCATTTTGAGGCGCTGCGCCAGCGTTAGGTAAATCACACACAGCGTTAAAGGGTTGCCGCGCTTGCTCTCCAACACCAGATGTAACATAGAGTTGGCCGGTGAGTGAAAGTTTTTGGTGTTTGCCGAAAAGCGTTTCTCCCGGAACAATACGTTATTCAGTGTTTTCACCTGGTCGTAAGGGTGCATCTCATCCTTCATTTGGGTCCAGGCGTCGAAGTATAGCTGGTCCAGGGCTTTAGAAATGCTAGCCAAGTCTACGTCTGGGTACAAGTATGAATTTACCAGATACATTCCCTCAATCAGGTCATGGGCACCTTTGTCTTTCCACTCGCGCAGGCGGCGGCCCAGGCCATCGTACTGCAGGTTATGGATCAGGTCCTCAATCTTCTTTTGTAAATCGCTGTTCAGGGTTTCCTCCCACTCTTCTTCCAGAAACGGAATAATCCCTTCGCCCAACTCCTCTATCTGCTTCTCTACGTGCAGTGCCACTTCATAATCACTGTCGTCCAACAGCGAAATAAGGGCCTTTATTTCTCCTTTTGTCACTATGCTTAATCAAATGGAAATTCAAGATTAGAAATTAGAAACTGATGTTTTTGTGTAGTTCAAATCTGAGCCATACTTAATTATACTTCCATTTCTAATTTCTAATTGATAATTTTTAGTTTTTCTCACGTCTGGATAACACCCACGTTGTATGGTTTTTCGATTGGCGCATGGTTTGCAGCCTCTATGCCCATCGAGATTACCTTGCGGGTTTCCAGCGGGTCTATAATGCCATCTACCCACAGGCGCGCGGCCGCATAGTATGGCGAAAGCTCCTCGTTATACTTGTTTGTGATGCGCTCCAACAATTCCTTCTCTGCCTCCGGTGTAATTTCCTCGCCTTTGGCTTTCAGGGCCGATACCTGTATCTGCAACAGCGTGTTTGCCGCCGCCGCACCGCTCATTACAGCCAACTGGGCCGTAGGCCAGGCGTAGATCAGGCGCGGGTCGTAGGCTTTCCCGCACATGGCATAGTTGCCTGCGCCGTAGCTGTTACCGATAAGTATGGTAAATTTAGGCACCACCGAGTTAGACATGGCACTTACCATTTTGGCACCGTCCTTAATAATGCCACCGTGTTCCGATTTGCTGCCTACCATAAATCCGGAAACATCCTGCAGAAACACCAACGGGATTTTCTTCTGATTGCAGTTCATGATAAAGCGGGCGGCTTTGTCTGCTGAGTCGGAGTAGATAACGCCACCCATCTGCATCTCGCCTTTCTTGCTTTTCATGATCTTGCGCTGGTTAGCCACAATACCTACTGCCCAACCGTCAATGCGGGCAAGGCCGCAGATAAGCGTTTGGCCATATAGCTCTTTGTAGGGCTCAAATTCTGAGTTATCCACTAGCCGCTCAATAATATCCATCATGTTGTATGGCTTCACGCGGTCAGATGGCAGCAACCCGTAAATCTCTTTTTGATTTTGTGCCGGGGCTGCTGGTGCTGTGCGGCTAAAACCAGCCTTCGGCTTCTCGCCCATCTTATCGAAGATGTTTCGGATATGATCTAGCGCTTCTTTATCATCCTTGCACTTATAGTCTGTTACACCGGAGATTTCCGAGTGCGTGGTAGCGCCGCCCAGCGTTTCGTTATCAATGCTCTCGCCAATGGCAGATTTCACCAAGTATGACCCGGCCAGGAAAACAGATCCTGTACCTTCTACGATCAGCGCCTCATCGCTCATGATGGGCAGGTAAGCACCGCCTGCCACGCAGCTACCCATAATGGCGGCGATCTGCACAATGCCCATCGAGCTCATCACGGCGTTGTTACGGAACATCCGCCCGAAGTGCTCCTTATCCGGGAAGATCTCGTCTTGCATCGGCAGAAACACGCCAGCGCTATCTACCAGATATACAATTGGCAGTTTGTTTTCGATAGAAATTTCCTGGGCGCGCAGGTTTTTCTTGGCCGTGATCGGGAACCAGGCACCGGCCTTTACAGTGGCATCGTTGGCAACTACCACACACTGGCGGCCTTTAATGTAGCCAATGCCGGTTACCACGCCTCCGCTAGGGCAACCTCCAACTTCCTCGTACATGCCTTCGCCGGCAAAGGCGCCTATCTCCAGAAACTCTGTACCTTCATCCAGCAGGTAAGCAATGCGCTCGCGGGCGGTCATCTTGCCTTTCTTGTGTTCTTTCTCGATGCGTTTCTCGCCACCGCCCAAGTATACTTTTTTCAGTTTGCTTTGCAGCTGAAAGGTAAGCTGCTTCAGTGCGTCTTCGTTCTTGTTGAATTCAATATCCATTCAGGTTAGCTTGATTAGTTTGGGTAAGTATAAAACGCGAAAATCCGCTTACAGAAGCGGATTTTACAAATATACAATTTTACATAAATGCTTATCGGTTAGATTTCGGGGTAGCCTTTGCGCCTGGTGCAGCCGCTGTCCCTTTCAGTGGAGTTTTCTCAGGAACAGGCACATATACTGTGTCCGGTACTGTTCTAAATTCCGCCGGGTGGCGGTCCTGCATCTCCTTCACTTCTTCCAGTGTTATTACCCGGCCTGTTTCGTCTACTTTATACTTGTCTTTGCGGCCAAACACCGAGAAACTCACATATCGCTTTGGGTAAGCCTGAATATCGCGGAGCAGCAAGTTTAAGGCTTCTGAGGATTGGTTCAGGTTCTCATACATCTGCTCATCGTTCATCAGTTTGCCCAGTGAGCCTTGGTTAGAGTTTAGCTTCGTGGCCACAGACTCCAGTTCCATCACGGCTTTGTTGGCATTGTTTACCAACTTGTTAATTTCTACCTGTTTCAGCGTATCGGTGATTTCAGCCATATTTAGCGCCAGTCTATCAATATGGCGTTGCGTGCGGCGCAGCGAGGTTGTCAGCTGGCTTATATTGCTGGTAATCTGGTTAATGTTTTCCTGGTTAGCCAACAGAATTCTGTTGATAGCGTCTGTAGTGGTTTTAGTGTTTGCCAAAATGCCCTGCAGGTTATCTTTGGCTTCGCTGTCGAGCAGGCGGTTTACACGGGCTAGTGTAGTATCCACCTTATCAATAACCGGCACCGTTTTGCTGGAGATAATATCTGTGATACTGCTTTCTTTGTAAGGGATAAGCTTTTCGCCACCTTCGTAGCGCTTCGAGCTGTTGCCCAGGTAAATCATTATGGCTTTGCTGCCTAGCAAGTCGGAACTGGTAAGTGCAGCAATGGTAGAGTCGCCAACGGCCAGGTCTTTAAGCACATCCAACTCCACCAGGATTTTGTTATCCTGCTCAGTCATCAGTTTCATATCCTGTACGGTACCCACCTGCACCCCGTTAAGTATAACCGGGTTGGAAACTGCAAGTCCGTCAACGCTGTCATATACAACGTAATATGTGCGTGAGTCAGAAAAAATATCTGACCCTTTCAGGAACATAAAACCGAAGTAAAGTATGGCAATGGCTACAATTCCTAGTAGCGCAACTTTAATTTCTTTTGATATTTTCACGTAGGGTGTGCTTAGCTATGTTAGTTCATAGCCTCCAATTCTTGTTTATATTCTTTGAAGGCCCGATATATACCTGATGCAATATACGATTGCCCGGTTTTATCGTTAAGAAATTTTTCTTCGGTGGGATTTGTAAGGAAACCGCACTCAATGAGCACACTTGGCATGTATGATTTCCAGAGTACCAGAAAGCCCGCCTGTTTCACGCCACGGCTCTTGCGGCCTGCTCTGGTTTTAAACTCTCGTTCAATCTTTTCGGCAAAACGGAGGCTGTTATCAATGTAAGCGCTTTGGTGCAGGGCAAACAGGATATGGCTCTGCGGGGAGTTCGGGTCAAAGCCGTTATAGTTAGCCTCATAGTTATCTTCCTGCAAAATTACAGCGTTCTCGCGCTTGGCAACATTCAAGTTTCCTTCGGAAGTGTGAAGCCCCATTGTATAGGTCTCGGTGCCGTAGGCTGCCGAGGGGCCAGAGTTAAGGTGGATGGATAAGAAAAGGTCTGCGTTATTCTTGTTAGCGATGCCTGCACGGTCTATCAGTTCCACAAAGGTGTCGTCCTTGCGGGTGTACACAACCTTCACGTCGGGCACATTTTTCTCGATCAGGCTGCCGACTTCTTTAGCGATACGGAGGGCAACATCCGCCTCATGCGAAAACTTGCCGTTACACCCTACATCCTTGCCCCCATGCCCTGCATCGATCACTACGGTACGCAACTTGTACTCTTTCCTGAATTCGAGTTTGTTAGAGGAGCACAGTAAAAAAATAAAAGACAGAACAGAAACAGTAACAATATTTCTCACAACGCTCGTTAGTTAAAAGCTAAAACAATAACTTTGTACAAATTAAGTAAACTTTTAGGGAACTCTGAAGAAGTTGCGCTACATTTTCATTTTTTTACTGCTGCTGCAGATCGCTTTATTCTCCTCCCCGTCGGCCCTCGGTCAGCGAGTGCTCAGGCCCGCTGTGGCTCGCCAGGATACACCTGTTGTTGCCAGCCAGGACACCCTAAATATTGGCGCTCCAAAAGGCGACATCGAGACCACTATCAAATATTCAGCCAGAGATTCCATCCAGTTTGAAGTGGACAGAAAAGTGGTGCACCTGTATGGCGATGCCAAAATCGATTACGGCGATATGAAGCTGGAGGCTGCCTACATCGAGATAAACTACGAAACAAACACTTTGCTTGCTACCACTCTCACCGACTCTACCGGGAAAGAGGTGGGCACACCGGTTTTTGCGCAAGGCCAGGAAAATTATGCCGCAAAGCGCATCACCTACAACTACAAAACGCGTAAAGGCCGCATTGCTGAGGTAGTAACACAGCAAGGAGAGGGATACATACATTCAGAGGTTGTGAAGCGCAACGAGGAAAACGAATTCTTTGGTTTGCACAACAAGTACACAACTTGCAACCTGGAGCATCCGCACTTCTACATCAACGCCGGTAAAATCAAAGCCATCCCCAATGATAAGGTCATGTCAGGGCCTTTTAACCTTGTAATCGGCGATATCCCCACACCGCTTGGTTTTATGTTCGGCCTCTTCCCTACACCTAAAGATAGGCGCTCATCGGGTGTTATTGTGCCAAGCTACGGCGAAAATACACGGGGTTTCTTTCTGAACAACGGTGGCTACTACTTTGCCTGGAACGATTATATAGGCACCAAACTAACCGGCGACATCTACTCGCTGGGTGGCTACAACGTGGACCTGAGCAACGATTACGTGAAGCGCTACGCGTACCGGGGCAACTTCCGGTTCACATATGATTTCCTGAAAAATGATGAGGCCGATATTGAGGCTTCCCGATCCACGGACAATATTTTCGACGATCTGCCACCCACGCAGCGCACATTCTGGATTTACTGGACGCATAACCCGGTCACAAAGCCTGGGCGTGGCTCATTCAGCGCCAGTGTAAACGCAGGTAGCCAGCTGCACCAGCGCGTAAACTACAACGGAACGGCGCAGTACCTTTCGCCTACGTTCAACTCGTATGTCTCTTACCAGAAAACGATTCCTAACTCGCCGTTCAGTTATACTATAAAAGCAAGCCAGGGCCAAAGCACCCAAACAGGAACCATGAACTTCGTACTGCCTGACCTTAACTTCAGCATGTCGCAGGTTTCTATTTCGGACCTGTTATCTAGCCAGCCTGCCACCAACACGAACTGGTACGACAAGTTTACTTTAACGTACAACGTACGCGCATCAAACACCATTTCAAACATTCAGCCAGCGCGTACAACCAGCAGCTTTCCTGTGCTCGAGTCGTCTCCGGCAGATACCATTGATGTAAACTTCAGCAACCTGCAACGCCTTTGGGACAGCGGTCAGAAATCAGCTATTCATACCTTTGGCATTGGCTTGGGTAACTACAAAGTGCTCAAATACCTGAACTTTAGCCCAAGCGTAAGCTACAGCGAGACCTGGGTGGATGAGAAGTATAAATTCACGTTTAACCCTGACTCACAGCGCGTGGATGTGGACACCACGGGTTTTGGCCGTGTGTACCAGTATAGTGCCGGGGCCTCGCTTAACACCACTATTTATGGCACTGTGTATGTTAAGGGCGAGAAAGTGGAGGCAATCCGCCACCTGATGCGCCCAAGCATTGGCTACAGCTACCGCCCCGACTTTGGAGATGAGCGCTTTGGGTTTTACCAGCGCACTCTGGTAGGTGCTGACCCAAGCACTAACTTGCCACAGTACCGCGATTTAGGCCGCTTCCGGACCGGGCTTCCGTCAACCGGGCTCTCGTCATCGCTTAATTTTAGTGTTGCAAATAGCCTGGAGATGAAAGTGAAGTCGGAAAACGACTCTACCGAGAACAAGTTTGAGAAAGTAAGCCTAATTGATAACCTGCAAATAAGCTCCAGCTATAACTTTGCAGCAGACTCACTCAAACTATCTCAAATTCAGCTTTCCATGTATACTAAGCTGTTTAAGATGATAAACCTGAACTTCAGCTCCTCCTTTAATCCTTACCAAACCGACAGCTTAGGTAGTTCCATAGACAAATACATTTTTAACCCGCAGAAGCTGAAACTAGCAAGGCTTACTAACGCAAACTTGAACCTTACGGCAAGCCTGAGCCCTGAGGCGTTCCGCTCGGGTTCTGCTGCCACGCCAGCTACGCCTCCCGCAAACCTGCCTTCTCTTTCGCCAGACCAAGCGCCGCTGGGGCTGCCGCAGTACGTGGACTTTAAAATTCCGTGGACACTTAACTTGAGCTATACTTTCTACTATACCCGTGGGTTTGGAGCCACATCCAGCTCAAACCTGACCCAAACGATAGGAATTGACGGCTCCCTGAATATCACAGATAAGTGGAAGGTAACGTATACCAGCACCTATGATATCTCGAACCAGAACATCTCATATGCCAACGTGCAAATCTACCGCGACCTGCACTGCTGGGACATGAGCATCGGCTGGATACCTTTTGGGCAGCTGCGAGGCTACAACCTTACAATAAATGCCAGGTCATCGCTCTTACAAGACCTGAAACTAACCAAGCGAAGCAACTCCGTTTATGGATATTGATACCAGACAGCCACAGTAAAATGTGGCTGTTTTTGTTTCAGGATTTTATAGCTTTACAACCTCACACATATTTAGTAGCTATGTCTGTACATAAAAACGATATAAAAAAGGTTACCACACACCAGTTGCAGAACATGAAGGAGCGCGGCGAGAAAATCTCCATGCTTACTGCTTACGATTATTCCATGGCAACCATTCTGGATGCGGCAGGTGTAGACGTATTATTGGTTGGCGACTCCGCCTCTAACGTGATGGCAGGCCACGAAACCACTCTGCCTATTACGCTGGACCAAATGATATACCATGCATCCTCTGTGGTGCGCGGTGTGAGCAGAGCTTTTGTAGTGGTTGATATGCCTTTCGGATCGTACCAGGGCAACTCTTCAGAGGCTTTGCGCTCAGCTATCCGGATCATGAAAGAGTCTGGTGGGCATGGTATAAAACTGGAAGGCGGCGCTGAGATAAAAGAATCTATTACGCGTATTTTGAGTGCGGGCGTGCCGGTGATGGGCCACTTAGGTCTAACGCCGCAGTCTATCTATAAGTTTGGCACTTACACCGTTCGTGCTAAGGAAGAAGCCGAGGCACAAAAATTGATTGAAGACGCACTGCTGCTTCAGGAACTTGGCTGCTTTGCCATTGTTCTGGAGAAAATTCCGTCGGAGCTTGCCAAGCGTGTGGCCGAGCAACTGACTATCCCGATTATTGGCATTGGCGCTGGCCCGCATGTAGATGGGCAGGTACTTGTAGTGCACGATATGCTGGGCATCAACAAAGAGTTTAAGCCTCGTTTCCTGCGCCGCTACGCCGACCTGCACACCATCATGACCGATGCCGTGCAGAACTATGTAAAAGACGTTAAGGCCAAGGATTTCCCAAGCGAGAAAGAAGCATACTAAAGTTTAGAAGTTAAAAAGTTAGAGAGTTACAGCCTGACATCTTTTGCGGTGTAGCTTTCTAACTCTATCCTATAATTTACCCCCTACAGCTATACTTTACCTTTTTCCGCTCCTGAATTATGCCTATGTTTTTAGACGTTCTTTTTGAAGACAACCATGTGCTGGCGGTAAACAAACCTGCAGGCCTGCTGGTGCACGGCGATGAGACTGGCGATGTAACATTAGCTGACCTTGCCAAAGAGTATATTAAGGAGAAGTATAACAAGCCTGGCAATGTGTTTATAGGCGTAGTGCACCGCCTGGACAGGCCGGTGAGCGGTGTGGTGCTACTGGCCAAAACTTCAAAAGCCCTCACGCGCCTGAACGAGCTTTTCCGGAGCAAGAAAACGGTTAAAACCTACTGGGCCGTGGTGCAAAACCGACCAAAGCAGGAACAGGGCAACCTGGTACACTGGCTAGTAAAAGACAGCTCGCGCAACGTAACAAAGGCTTTTGCCAAAGAGAATGCTGCCGGCTCACGCTCTGAGCTCAACTATAAACTGTTAAGCACAAACCAAGGCAAACACCTGCTGGAAGTAAACCCTATAACTGGCCGGCCCCACCAGATACGTGTGCAGCTCTCCTCGATGAACTGCCCGATTTTAGGCGATCTAAAGTATGGCGCAGCACAGCCCTTGCCCGATAAAAGTATAGCGCTGCATGCCCGCAAGCTGCAATTTGATCACCCTACGTTAAAAACACCTATAACTGTTAGTGCCCCACCACCGGCTGCTCCGGTTTGGGCTCCGTTCAGATAAAAGTTTAGGATAGCTACAACTAATGATTTTCGTCACTTTTCTGAACTTTTCATTAGGCATATCTATTTTACTATAAATTCGTGTTGTAGCTTTGCATTATAAGTGGCAGGGTTACCGCATGTCACCTATCGCACAAGAATCTTAACACACTATTTACCAGATACATTAATGGCAATACTCATCTTTTTTGTGGTGCACTGGTACCTGTCGCTTTTCGTTCAGACATTCTACCTGCACCGCTACGCAGCGCATAAAATGTTTACCATGAACCCATTCTGGGAGAAAGCATTTTACCTGCTCACCTACATTGCGCAGGGCTCCTCGTTCCTGTCGCCGCGTGCCTATGCTATTTTGCACCGCATGCACCACGCCTTCTCCGACACAGAGCGTGATCCGCACTCGCCGCACTTCTCTAACAACGCCTTCACGATGATGTGGAAGACGAAGGAGATTTACAATAACGTACTGAACCACCGCGTGGAGCCGGAGCGCCGTTTCGACGGAGACTATCCGGTATGGCCAGCTTTGGAAAAGCTAGGCGATTCATACTTCTCCCGCATAGGCTGGGGCGTATTTTACGTGTTGTTTTACATTGCCTTTGCCACGCAGTGGTGGATGTTCCTGCTGCTGCCGCTCCATTTCCTGATGGGCCCGGTACATGGCGCCATCGTAAACTGGAGCGGACACAAGTATGGCTACCAGAACTTCGATAACAACGATAAATCAAGAAACTCGCTTTTCTTCGACTTCCTGACAGGCGGTGAGCTGTTCCAGAACAACCACCATAAACTGCCTAACCGCGTAAACTTCGGAGTGAAGTGGTGGGAAGTAGACCCAACCTGGCCAGTTATCTGGACGCTCGATAAGCTAAGCATCATTAAGCTGAAGCCGGTGAAGGTGAAAGCTGAGAAACGAGCTAAAATAGCCGCTTAGGCTCTAACAAGTATAGAGAAAGCCCTCCCCCGAAACGGAGGGCTTTTTTCGTGCCTCATACTTTCCCTAATCCTCAGAGAATTAATAAATAACAAAGGGCTGTAGCTAATCAGAAATTATTTCCCTAATTTTGCGATTCTAAACAGGCGGACGGGTTCCGCCGACTGAAAAAACACATTATAAAATGGCAGTAAAAATCAGACTGGCCCGCAGAGGCCGCAAGAAAGCCGCTATCTACGATATCGTAGTAGCTGATGCTCGTGCACCACGTGATGGTAAATTTATCGAGAAACTGGGTACTTACAACCCTAACGCTAACCCTGCTTACATCGACTTCAACGAAGATAAAGCGTTCCAGTGGGTTATGAACGGTGCTCAGCCAACTGACACTGTAAAAGCAATGCTTTCTTACAGAGGTATCCTTTTCAAGAAACACCTGCAAATTGGTGTGGCGAAAGGCGCTATCACTCAGGAAACTGCTGATGCTCGTTTTAACGAGTGGAAAGAAACTAAAGACGCCAAAATCGAAGAGAAGCGCCAGAAACTGGGTTCTGAGAAAGAAGCCAAGCGTGCTACTGCTCTTGAGGCTGAGCGTAAAGTTAAAGAGGCTCGTGCAGAGGCTATCCGTCAGCGTGACGCTGAGAAAGCTGCTGCTAACGCTCCTGCTGCAGAGGCTACTGAAGCCCCAGCTGAAGGTGGCGAAGAGTCTACTGAAGAGCAAGCATAATTCGGTGTGCCATGCATATTGATGACTGCTTTCTATTAGGCTATATCGTCAAGACTCATGGCACCAAGGGGCAAGTAGTTGCGTTTTTCGACGTAGACTATCCTGAAGATTATGAAGATTTGGAATCAGTTTTCCTGGAGCAAAAGGGAAGACTGGTTCCTTTTTTTATAACGTCCGTTGAGACGCAGCCTAAAGGCCGGTTTATACTTAAGTTCGAGGACATACATACCATCGAACAGGCCGAGGCGCTACGCAACACCTCTATTTACCTGCCACTGGATGAGCTCCCGGAGCTTGAAGAAGGCCAGTTTTACTTCCATGATGTAATTGGCTACCAGGTAGTGGATGAGCAGCACGGCGCGATGGGAACCGTAAAAGAGTTTTACGACCTGCCACAGCAGCAGCTTATGGTAATGGAGTACCTGGACCAGGAAATGCTGGTACCGGTAATGGACGAGATCTTCCTGCACGCAGACCACGAGGCAAAGCAGCTGCACGTGAGCCTGCCAGAAGGCCTGCTGGAAGTATACACGCAGCCATCCAGCCCCGACGAAGCCGATGATATTGACGAAGAAGACACCGAGGAGGAGAAAAAATAATGCGCTTTGACATTATCAGTTGCCAGCCCGATTTGCTCGAAAGCCCCTTCAGCCATTCTATCCTGAAGAGAGCCCAGCAAAAAGGTTTGGTTGAGATCCACATCCACGACTTGCGTAAGTATGCCGTAAACAAGCATGGCCAGATTGATGACTATGCTTTTGGCGGTGGCGCGGGAATGGTAATGATGATCGAACCGATTGACAAGTGTATTTCGGAATTGCAGGCCGCGCGCACGTATGATGCCATCATCTACATGACGCCGGACGGGCAAACGCTTAACCAACGCATTGTAAACAAGTTTTCGCTGTTAGAGAACGTGATTATACTTTGCGGCCACTATAAAGGCGTGGATGAGCGTGTGCGCCAGCATTACGTTACGCACGAGATCAGCATTGGCGACTACGTACTATCGGGCGGAGAGCTTGGCGCAGCCGTTTTGGCAGACGCAATTATCCGCATTATTCCGGGGGTACTAAACGATGAATCATCAGCGCTTACAGATTCTTTCCAGGATGGGTTACTGGCACCGCCGGTATACACCCGCCCTGCTGAATACAAAGGCATGGCCGTGCCGGACATTCTTATGTCTGGCGACACGCCCAAGATTGAGCAGTGGCGATTTGAGCAAGCCATAGCGCGCACCAAACAGCGCCGCCCAGACCTGCTCAACGAGGAATAAGAATCTAAACCTAAACGGTTAAACAGAAAATACTTAGGCTATCCGCTTTATTTAGAAGATAGCCGCCAGAAATTACATTTTTTTTCTGCAAATGTTCTTATGTAATAAATATTTACATATCTTTGCAGTCCGAATTTTGAAGAAGATACTTTAAGAGAACATAGCCATCATGAGCGAACTAATTAAATTCATAGAGCAGGAATATACTGACAAGCGCGCCTCATTCCCAGCTTTTCAAGCGGGTGATACTGTAAACGTACACGTTAAAATCCGCGAGGGTAACAAAGAGCGTGTTCAGCAATTCCAAGGCGTTGTGATTCAGCGTAAAAACGTGAACACAAACGGTGAGACGTTCACAGTAAGAAAAGTATCTAACCAGATTGGCTTAGAGCGTATCTTCCCACTTCTGTCTCCATCTATCGAGAAGATCGAGCTGATCAGAAGAGGTAAAGTAAGAAGAGCAAGACTGTACTACCTGAGAGGACTTCAGGGCAAGGCTGCTCGTATCAAGGAAAGACGATAAGAATACCTGTTTTCATAAGTTTTCCATAATTATTGTGAAAAGGAGCCGATTCCCTCGGCTCCTTTTTTATTGCCCATGCTTCCGGTAAAGCCCTTTATACTTTATCACGCAGATCTGCTTACCTTTGTGGCCAAAGTATAAATCTACCCCCATGAAAGGCTACACATTTCTCCTGCTTTCGGCTTTTATCCTTCTATTGTCAGCCTGCAAAACCGACTATGCAAACTTACCAACCTACACAGGCAACAAGCAGCTACAGGCCGTAATCGAAACGCCTGCTGGTAATGCCCACAAGCTTATCTATGACTTAGAACAACAAGAGTTTATAGTTGACCAGGATGCCGGTAAGCAACGCGAGGTAAGCTTCCTGCCCTACCCCGCCAACTTCGGCTTTATACCATCCACGGAGATAGATAAAAGCGGAAAAGGCCTGGAAATAATAGTGCTCTCGGAACGCCAGGAGTCGGGCACGCAAATGGAGGTAATTGCCATTGGCCTGATGCAATTGGAAAACAAAGGGGAATTGCGTCATATTGTAGTGGCAGTGCCTGCGCGCCCAAGCGAAAGGCAAATACAGGCTACAAACTATAAGAGCTTCAGCACGGAATACCCGGGGGCAAAGGCCATACTTCAGATCTGGTTTTCAAACTATAATAAATCTGCCGGAACACGCTTTGTAGGCTGGCGCGATGAGAAGTTTGCGGAGAAAGAAATTCAGCGCTGGATGAAGCTGTAGGCACAGCAGGTCTATAGCAGTAGCTTACCACTCATAACAAGAGAAAAGGGCTGGTTTATACTTTATGGAAGTATAAACCAGCCCTTTTCTCTTGTTCACCAAGTATAAATTCTGCTGCCTAACGCGTTACTTCCAGTAATTTGGCACGCACGGCATCAACGGCCTTTTCCATGTCTTGCACCCGCTGGCGGCTTAGCTCCTGCTTTTGCAGATTTAGTTGCACGTTTTGCTCAAGCTGCTTCAGCTCGTCGGCGTTTTGTACTAACTCGGCTTCCAGCTCTTGCCGGCGCTGCTTATTCTTTTCTATACTTAGTTGTATGCTATTTGCTTCTTTTACCACGCGGTCTTGCTCGGCCTTGGTGGCTGCCAGTACATCCTCAGCAGCATTAATCTGCCGGAATACATCATCGCGGTAAAGCTTTTTCGCAAAGCCACGCAGGAAGTTCTCCGCTGCGGTATAGGCCTCTGGAGTTCCTGTTTTGTTAACGTAGGCCGTGCCCATGTCTAGGCTCCACCATACGTTGCTGCCCATGGCATCGCTGCTGACGGTGGAGAGCACCTGTATAGGCGCATCAGAAATTGTATCGATTACTGCATTTTCTACAGACAGCACACCTTTGCTACTCTTCACCCGGCCGGCCTTCTGCCCTAGGTAATCCTTCCATGTTTTCTCTACCGTTTTAGTATCCAGCTGCACCGAAAGCTGCTGCCCCCGCCTTTTAACGCCATTTACTTCCTGGTCTACCTCCTTCACCTGAACCGATTGCGCATGGCAGATACCAGTCATCATCAACAAAACCGCAAGTATAAATCCTCTCATGTGGCACTTAATTTATTGTACTATGTTTACTTCTGAATACGAAATTACAGAATACGGATGAGAAAGACCGAAGCCAAACGAATTAATTTAGCCTTGTTTTGGTTTGGGATTCGGGTTGACTGCACTAACTTTGTCAGCTTATAGCACCCGCAGTCAGAAGGTGGTCATACCTGGCGCCAAACATTGACACCATAATAGTTGTTAAACACACTATGAAAGTAACCGTTTGCCGAAAGGAACACTTTAACGCCGCACACAGACTTCACAACCCAGCCTGGACGGAAGAGGAAAACACCACGGTGTTTGGCTTATGCAATAACCCAAATTACCATGGGCATAACTATGAGCTAACCGTAAAGCTGAAAGGGTCGGTAGATCCTGAAACAGGCTATGTGTATGACATGAAGAAGCTGAGTACCCTAGTAAAGGAAGAGGTCATCAATAGATTTGATCATAAAAACCTGAACCTGGATGTTGAAGAGTTTAAGAACCTGAACCCTACCGCAGAAAATATTGCAGTAGTAATCTGGAACAAGCTCCGAGAAAAAATCAGCCCTGACTACGAGCTGGCTATTACCCTGTATGAGACAGAAAGAAACTTTGTGGAATATAATGGATAACCACGACCTGGAGAAAGAGGAGGCAATGGACGACCACATCATGAGCTCTTTGGAGACACCGTTGCGGGCTGACGCCTTTGACCTCTCTGATGACGAGAAAATTAAGATTATCGAGGGGCACTTCCGCGAGATCATGCATACGCTTGGCCTGGACCTGACAGACGACAGCCTGAAAGGTACGCCGCACCGCGTGGCTAAAATGTATGTGAAGGAAATCTTCCATGGCCTGCACCCGGATAACAAGCCGGTGGCGCGCCGCTTCGAGAATAAGTATAAATATCACAAAATGCTGGTGGAGCGCGATATTACCGTGTACTCTTCCTGCGAGCATCATTTTGTGCCAATTATTGGCAAGGCGCACGTAGCCTACATCCCGAACGAGCATGTAATTGGCCTGTCCAAGCTTAACCGTTTGGTGCACTACTATGCCCGCCGCCCGCAGGTGCAGGAGCGCCTTACCATGCAAATAGCCAACGAGCTAAAGCAGGCATTGCAAACCGAGAACGTGGCCGTACTGATTGAAGCCGACCACCTGTGTGTAATGAGCCGTGGCGTGAACGATGTGAGCAGCAGCACGGTAACCGCCGAGTACTCTGGCTTGTTTGAGCAAGAGCAGTACCGTGCCGAGTTTTTGGGCCACGTACGCGGCGGCAAACGTTAAGCCAAGCACAGGCCAGCTACCCTAAAATCCTGCTCTGTTTACTCCTAAGCTACATTAAAAAACTTAAATATACATAAGTTGCGTATAGGATAACTCCAGCGCAAAAATGCTTAAGATTCTATGCCAGGTAAGATATTAATTACAGGAGGTTCAGGTTTAGTAGGAATGCGTTTATCGGAAATGCTGATAGACCAGGGCTACGAAGTGGCGCACCTTAGCCGCAACCCAGAGAAAGTATCTACTTACAAGACTTTTCGATGGGATGTTGAAGCAGGCTATATAGATGAGAGCGCCGTTACCTACGCCGACTACATCATTAACCTGGCAGGAGCCAGTGTGGCCAGCGAGAAATGGAGCGAGGAGCGCAAAAAAGAGATCCTGCAGAGCCGCACCGAAAGCGTAAACCTGTTGCATAAGGCGCTAAGCAACGCCGAGCACCATGTAAAAGGCTTTATCTCTGCATCAGCCATTGGCATTTACGGCGACTCCGGCGACCAGCTTATGTCTGAAGAAAGCACCTACGCCGATGATTTTCTAGCTGAAGTATGCAAGGCATGGGAGGCTGCCGCCTGGCAAATGCGCGACCTACACCTGCGTACCGTTATTTTCAGGCTTGGCATTGTGCTAAGTATAAAAGGAGGCGCTTTGCCACAGATGGCGCGCCCCGTTAAGATGATGGCAGGCGCCCCGCTGGGCTCAGGCAAGCAGTACATGTCCTGGATTCATATTGATGATATGTGCAGCCTGTTTATCCGGGCCATAGAAGAAACCCAGTTTGAGGGTGTTTACAACGCCGTGGCGCCACATCCGGTTACAAACAAGGAGTTTACCAAGGAACTGGCCGAAGCCATGAAGAAGCCGCTTGTGCTGCCTAAGGTGCCAGCCTTTGCCATTAACCTGATGATGGGTGAGATGAGTGAGGTGGTGCTAGCTAGCCAGCGCGTTAGCGCCAATAAGGTACTGCACACTGGCTTTACCTTCGAGTACAACCATTTGGAGGAGGCACTGGAATCTTTTTACGAAGAGGAAAAAGATTAATCTCCCAAAGTATAAAAGCAAAGGGCCAGCTAAAGTATAGCTGGCCCTTCGCTTTTAGGCATAATTTCATTTAGAGCACATTCCCGATATTGAGCAGTTCCAGCACCGAATCCACAGCAGCAGAATCTGGGACGGTTTGCCTTGGCAGCACGGTGGTGCAGTTATACTTCTTGTTGATATCTACTGTTGGCTTCGGGAAACGGCCTAATGTATAGCCAAGCGCTTGGTCTTCGTAAATCCGCTCCATAAACAAGCCATAGATAGGCAAAGCGGTTTTAGAGCCCTCTCCGAGCTGCGACGTCCGGAAATGTATACTTCGGTCTTCGCCACCAACCCAAACGCCTGTCACTAAATCTTTGGTTACGCCCATGTACCAGCCATCCGAATGGTTAGAGGTAGTTCCTGTCTTGCCGCCAATCTCATTGCCTTGCTTCCAAAGGTCATATTCCCACAGCGCCTGCGAGGTACCACCGGGTTCTTCCATGCCGCCTTTCAGCATGTGCATCATCAGGAAAGCGGTTTCTTCGCTCAGGGCCTTTTTCTGTTTTGGGGTAAACTGATGCACTAAGTTGCCGTTTCGGTCCTCGATGCGGGTAATAAACATCGGCTCCGTATGGAAGCCATGGTTCGGAAATGTGCTGTATGCCCCTACCATCTCATACACTGAAACATCGCTTGGCCCAAGGCCGATAGACGGCACCGCCTGCAGCGGGCTGGTAATGCCAAGCTTGTGGGCATACTTTACGACCGTTTCCCAGCCAACTTTTTCGGTGAGCTGCGCGGTAACAGAATTAACGGATTTACCCATGGCACGGCGCAGGGTCATTGGGGCGCCCGTATACTCCCAATCCGCGTTGGTCGGTGACCAATCCTTCTTCTCGCCTTTCTCCACATAGTTTATAGTGATGCGCTTGTCCACGATCTTGTCGCAGGGTGCGTAACCGTTATCAATGGCCGCAACATACACAAAGGGCTTAAACGTGGAACCCGGCTGCCGGCGTGCCTGCTTTACGTGGTCATACTTAAAGTATTTAAAGTTGATGCCGCCTACCCAAGCCTTAATATGCCCGGTAAACGGGTCCATGGTCATCATGCCGCCGTGCAGGAAATGCTTGTAATACGCCAGCGAGTCTAGGGGGCTCATCGTCACGGTTTTCTCCAGCGAGTCGTTCTCCCAGGTAAACACCTTCATCTCGCGCGGCCTGTTCAACTCTCGGTTTATGGCGGCTACATCGTTGCCATACTTCTCTTTCAGGCGATGGTAGTAAGCAGTGCGCTTAATGGTTTCCTCAATGAAGCCCGGAATTTCTTGATCCTTCTCATCTACCCAGGGGTTGCGGCCTTTCCAATGGTTATCGAAGCGGCGCTGCAGCGAGCGCATGTGCTCTTCCATGGCCGCCTCAGCGTGCGCCTGTATCCTAGAGTCGATGGTAGTATAAATTTTGAGGCCGTCGCGGTAAAGGTCGTAGCCGTTCTCTTTGCACCACTCCTGAAGGTAATCGGCCACGGCTCCCCGGAAGTAGGTGGCAGGGCCATCGTAATGGTTCTCTACGCTGTAATCCAACACTAGTGGCAATTGGCTCAGCGAGTCGGCATCGGTTTTGGTCAAGTAGCCATACTTAGCCATCTGTCCCAGCACCGTGTTGCGGCGGCGCATGGCGTTTTTAGGGTTAAAGCGTGGACTGTAGTATGTTGGCGCTTTCAGCAAGCCTATCAGAATAGCGGCCTGCTCAACTTTCAGGCTATCCGGCGATGTATTGAAAAAGGTGTTGGAGGCCACTTTTATACCGAAGGAGTTTGATCCAAAATCCACCGTATTAAGGTACATGGCCAGTATTTCCTCTTTGGTATAACGTTGCTCCAATTTAATAGCCGTTAACCACTCCTTGGTTTTAGAGATAACGATGTTGAGGCCCGGCACATGGCCCAGCACGCCTTTCGAGTCGTTGGTTCTGGTTTTGTAGAGGTTTTTGGCCAGCTGCTGCGTAATGGTACTGGCGCCGCGGGCATCGCCCTTAAAGCTGCCATACACTGCAGACATAATCGCCTGTGGGTCGATGCCGGAATGCTCGTAAAAGCGTACATCCTCGGTGGCAACCAAAGCCTGTATGAGCTGCGGCGACATTTTACTGTAGCTGATAGGGCTACGGTTCTCCCGGAAGTATTTCCCGATCAGTTTGCCATCGGCAGTGTAAAGCTCCGAGGCTTGGTCGGAGCGCGGGTTTTCCAGCTTGTCAAGGCTTGGCGAGGCGCCAAATAAGTATAACAGGTTATACTCTACGCTCAGCAGGTACAGCAATACCACGGCAAAGCCCAGGAAAAACACTTTCCAGACAAAGCTTACTACCTTCCTGAATGCTGATATTTTAGGTTCTTGTACTTTCTCTTGCTCCTTCGGCATTGCTAACAAACAGAGGATTACCTCGTAAAATTCCCTTTCACACTTCAATCAAAACGACTGCAAAGATACTTTTTGTACACGATATCTAAGGATTATCGGATACAAAACTTAGCCAGAAGCTGTGCCTAAACTGGCATACTTAGGCATAGGCTAAGTATATTTGCCCCAGATGCTATCTTAAACATACTTTCAGGCCATGCAGCACACACTCCAGCAAGCTTTTGACAGGTTAATTGGGCTACCGCTTTCCAAAACCACGCGCACCGAAACTGTGCAGTATTTTCATTTTGGGCACACGCATTACGCTACGCCGCAAGGTTTGGTGCTGGATGTAGGCGAACTAACACTTGCCATAAACTGCGCCTGGCAACTGGAGCAGCCCGCAAACAATGTTATAAAGCATAGCGAAGTATATATCCGTAAGCGTGAGGCAGGCTTGCCCAACCCAGTCTGGGACTGGAAAAAGCCTGGCTCCAGCCTTTTAGACCAGCGCCTGATGGCCCTTGTAAATGATAATCCAAACCTGATTGTGGAGCGCGCCGAGCAGCAAGGCACATTTGGCCTGATGCTATACTTCAGTGATGGCACCACAATCTCGGTCATGCCTGAGCCAACCGAACAGGCGGCGGAGGAATCCTGGCAGTTTTTCAGCAACACCGGTGATGGCTTTAGCGTGGGCGCCAATAGCAACGGCATACAATAAGCTAACACGTTAGAAGCTGTGGGCAACCTTTAGCAAGGCGGTACAGTACGTTTACAAAAAAGAACGTTTGAAACTCCGCCTGCAACTTTTTGAACTGGAAGACCAGAAGTGGTTTCCGCATGTAATCCGTGAAGGCATGCAGGACTACCTGCGCTTCATGATTACTAAACTCAACACCTATGAGGCTGCATTGCCACAGCTGCAGGAATTACTGGAGCACTCGCGGCAACAACACATTACAGACCTTTGCTCTGGCGCAGGGGGCGGCATCGCCCCCATTCGGCTGGAGCTGAGCAAGCGCATGGGCACCTCGGTACACGTTACGCTCTCCGATCTCTATCCTAACATTGAAGCTTACCAGTATCTCAGCAACAGCTCATACGGCACCATCAACTTTATACCTGAACCCGTGGATTGCACCAATGTGCCGCCGCAGGTAAGCGGCGTAAGAACCATATTCTCATCCTTTCACCATTTCCCACCGGAAACCGCACAGGCCATACTTCAGGATGCTGTTGAGAAGGGCGCCTCCATCGGGATTTTTGAGGGCGCACGCAAAACCTGGGCCGAGCTGCTGCTTCTGTGGCTCGTCTTCCCGGTGATTATACTTTTAATCACGCCTTTTATCCGCCCTTTTAAGTTTAGCAGGTTGTTTTTCACGTATATCATTCCGCTTATTCCGCTCGGGATTATTTGGGATGGTACCGTGTCGCTGCTTCGCATATATCCTCCGGAGATGCTGAAACGCATGGTAGCAAACCTAAATGCCCCAGGCTATACTTGGCAGGCTGGTCGTGTTGGCTCTGAGTTGGGCAAGCATGTTATTTACCTAATAGGTTACCCAAAGGAGAAAGAGAATGTATAATGATGCCCTTGACCATGCGGCAAAAAAGCATACCAGAAAACCACTTAATCAGCACCCCTTGAAGTTCCCAGAAAAGTATAGCAGCGCCTTCACGCTTATGCGCATTCCGTTTTCGGTATACCTGATGCCCGTTTTCTGGTTTGCCTTAAGCACCCTGCAGCATGTCGTTTTTTGGCAAGCCGTAATCGTGTTCCTGATCTTGCATGTGTTGGTTTACCCGGCCAGCAACGGCTATAACTCATACTACGACCGCGACGAAGGCAGCATAGGAGGCCTTAAGAACCCGCCCAAAGTTAACCGGCAGCTGATGCATCTGGTGTTGCTGTTCGATGCACTGGCCATACTTTGCAGCCTATTGCTCTCGCCGCTGTTTGCTGCGCTTGTAGCTTTATACCTAGTTATCTCTAAGGCTTACAGCTACGAGGGCATCCGTCTGAAGAAATACCCTATCGCCAGCACCTTTGTGGTTACCTTTTTCCAGGGGGCCTTTACGTATGCGATGGTGCAGGTAGGGGCCGGGCTGTCATGGCACTTGGTGTTAGCGCAGCCCAATATCTGGTTTGCATTGGTGAGCACGCTTTTTTTGTGTGGCTCTTACCCCCTTACCCAGATTTACCAGCACACCGAAGACAGCCGCCGCGGCGACCGCACGCTTAGTTTGCTGCTAGGGATAAACGGCACTTATCTGTTTGCGGCGCTCAGTTTGCTGACAGGTTCCGGGCTGTTACTTTGGTTATACTTTAGTACCCACCAGGTGCAGAATATTATTGTTTTCTTGGTTTGCACCGCTCCTGTTTTATACTTCTTTACAGGATGGGTATTGCGTGCCCAAAAGGATGCAGGAGAAGTGAATTACGAAAACACCATGCTGATGAATAAAATATCCTCTCTGTGCATCAGTGCGGCCTTTCTATTGATGATTGCCTTAAAAATGTGGCAAACTTAACCTTGCTTGCGTAGTATGGAATAGCTCTAAAATGCTAAGCCTATGAAGTTTCTAGATGCTGTAGTAGCAGGCATCATCGGTACTGCCGCCATGACTGCCTTTTTATACTTGCTCTCGTTCATCACGCACCGTGTTATGAAAGTGGTACGCATCTTAGGCACCATGCTGCTTAACCGCACACAACCTGACGGCAGCCTCTCGCAACTGGCGGGCACTAAAGTGGCTGGTACTATCGCGCATTATGCAATAGGTATTTTCTTTGCGGTAATCTACCTTGCTCTCTGGGATTCTAGCGTTGGCTTGCCTACAGCCTCCTGGGGCCTGTTGTTTGGCCTGGCGCATGGCCTTATAGCTATGTTAGCGTGGTACCTATTCTTTATGGTGCATCCACACCCGCCGCTTATCACACTTAAAGTCTACCTCATCACACTGGTTTTCGCGCACATCGTATTTGGTTTCTTCGCATCCTACACCTACTATTTGCTGCTACGCCCAGGCTATGAGTTTTGGTGGTAAAAGATAAGCTCAGGTATTTGATTGGAACTTCTAGTCCGTCTGGCATCTCCCCTATCCGAATCAAATTCAGGTTCTGCAATGTATGAGTAGGGTTTGAGATAATCATGTTAATCTAAGTATAAGCTTTGTAGCTCGAGGTCTTGTGAAAGCTGCCCCGAATGGGAAACAGTTTACCCTAAGCATTTCGGGGAGCCCCTGCGGGCTTGAGCGCACCAAAGCAAGATATGAAACAACAGGCACTTAGGGCTGAGGATAAATAGTAGACAGAAAGTATAGCACAAGTATAAATACGCGGATTAGGAAATCCGCAGCAGGAAAGTTCCGCACAGGGCTGTCCGGATCAGCGGATATGATTGAAAGCTAATGTTACCTCACACTACCTTCATCAGGTACAGAAATCATACTTTGCTACATCTACACCCCAGACCAGCAAGTATAAAAAACAAAACAGCCTGCCATACACAAGGTATGGCAGGCTGTAAGTATATGACAAGCTAACGCTCGTTCTTATCCGTTCATCGAGATTAGGAACTCTTCGTTGCTCTTGGTACCCTTCATTCTTTCTTTTAGGAACTCCATAGCCTCGATTGAGTTCATGTCCGACATAAACTTGCGCAGAATCCAGATACGGTTCAGCTCGTCGCGATCCATGAGCAGGTCCTCGCGGCGTGTACCAGAAGCAGGCACATCGATAGCCGGGTAAACTCTGCGGTTGGCCAGTTTGCGGTCCAGCTGCAGTTCCATGTTACCGGTACCTTTAAACTCTTCGAAGATTACCTCATCCATCTTAGAGCCTGTATCGATCAGGGCTGTGGCGATGATGGTAAGCGAACCGCCGTTTTCCACGTTACGAGCCGCTCCGAAGAAGCGCTTCGGCTTATGCAGCGCGTTGGCATCCACACCACCTGATAGAATCTTACCAGATGAAGGCACTACGGTGTTATAGGCGCGCGCCAAACGCGTAATGGAGTCCAGGAGGATAACTACATCGTGGCCACATTCTACCATGCGCTTAGCTTTATCCAATACAATGCTGGATACTTTTACATGGCGCTCTGCGGTCTCATCAAACGTAGAAGCAATTACTTCCGCTTTCACGCTACGGGCCATATCGGTAACCTCTTCCGGGCGCTCGTCAATCAGCAGGATCATCAGGTATACTTCCGGGTGGTTTTCGGAGATAGCGTTGGCGATCTCTTTCAGCAACACGGTTTTACCTGTTTTAGGCTGCGCCACAATCATACCACGCTGGCCTTTACCGATTGGGGCAAAGAGGTCAAGAATACGGGTTGATAACTGGCTTGGGCGGGTTGTTAGTTTTAAACGCTCTTCCGGGAAAAGCGGCGTTAGGTGCTGGAACGGGATACGGTCGCGGATTTCCTCGGTGGTGCGTCCGTTTACTGTTTCAACCTTTAATAGGGCAAAATACTTTTCGCCTTCTTTTGGTGGGCGGATCTGGCCTTTCACGGTATCTCCTGTTTTCAGGCCAAAAAGCTTGATCTGGGAAGGCGATACATAAATATCATCCGGAGAGGCAAGGTAGTTATAATGCGTGGAGCGCAGGAAACCATACCCATCCTGCATCAGTTCCAGCACACCCTCGTTCAGGATAATGCCATCAAACTCTTTAAAGTTATTGGTGTTGGCAGCGTTTTGCTGGTTGCTACGGCGCGTGTTATCGCTGCTGCGGCTCTCTCTGCTGTCGTTGCCGCGGTTATCATTGCCACGGTTATCGTTGCGGTTATCGCGGCTATCGTTCCCACGGTTGTCGTGGCGATTCTCACGCTCTCCTTTGTTATCGTTGCGGGGTTGGGTTTCCCTGCTGGTATCTCTGTTATCGTTGCGGTTATCTTCTCTGTTCTCGTTACGGTTGTCGCGGCGTGGGCTGCGCTCGCGGTGATTTTGTGCGCCATGGTCTTTCACCGGAGATTCAGTAACGACAGCTGCCTGTGCGCGGTCTTCGCGGCGCGGCGCCGTTTGGATGCGTGCACGCTTCTCTTCCTTTGCAGGTGCAGGCGCTTCGGGTGCACTTTCTTCTACCACAACTGTACTTTCAACTGTTTCGGTGGTGCCAGAGGCGGCTGCTTGAGTAGCGGGCTTGTACTTTTTTGAGATGCTTTCGGGAGGAGTAACAGCTTGCTGATCTAGTATCTTATAGATGAGGTCTTGTTTGCTAAGTTTTTTAAAGTTCTTAACGCCCAGTTGTTCAGCAATTTCTTTGAGTTCTGAAAGAAGTCTATCTTTCAATTCTTCAATTTTGTACATAAATAATGGTATGGTAGTTAACTAACCTGCCAGGTTTCGCGGTTGGCGAACAAAGCGAGAGATTATCTTTTTAATTCAGGAAAACAGAATAGGTTGCGAAAGAGTCAGATAGGCACGGGAAAAAGGGCCTTCGTCAATTGTACCGCAATGTTATTGCAATGCCTCTTAATTAACAAATATTACGGGGTATTTTAGACAAAAAGTTTCAAAATCAGCTTAAAAGATTTGCAAAAAGCCGCTAAATACCCAAAAAAGTATATTTTTGTGTTCATACTTAACACAAAATATGCTACAGCTACCAGTTTTAAGAGAGCAGACCGAGCAGGTTATTGCCGGTTTGACCAAGAAAAACTACAAAAATGCGGCCACAGAAGTAGCCGCTCTGCTGGAGCTCGACCAGCAGCGACGCCAGATCCAGAACGAGCATGATTCACTTCAGAGCCGCGCCAACTCTATATCCAAAGAGATTGGTATGCTGATGAAGAACGGGGAACGTGAGAAGGCCGAAGCCGCCAAAGCCGAAACCTCTGAGCTTAAGCAGCAGACTAAATCTCTGGCTGAGCAACTCTCCTCGATAGAAGAAGACATTCAGAAAGCGCTTTATAAGTTGCCTAACCTGCCGCACGATAGCGTGCCCTTTGGCAGAAGTGCCGAAGACAATGAGGTTGTGCTGGAACATGGCCAGATTCCACAACTGCATGAAGGCGCGCAACCGCACTGGGAACTGATCCAGAAGTATGATATCATTGACTTTGAACTGGGCAACAAGGTAAGCGGCGCTGGTTTTCCGTTTTATAAGAAGCAGGGTGCCCGTTTACAGCGTGCCCTGATCAACTTCTTCCTGGACGAGGCCATGAAAGCGGGTTATATAGAGGTACAGCCACCTATTCTGGTAAACGAGGCTTCCGGGTACGGCACCGGTCAGTTGCCTGATAAGGATGGACAAATGTATCATGCCACGGCAGATAACCTGTACCTGATCCCGACGGCGGAGGTTCCTATTACGAACATGTACCGCGATGAAATCGTTCCGGTGGAGAAACTGCCGATCAAGAACACCGGCCATACGCCATGCTTCCGCCGCGAGGCTGGCTCTTGGGGTGCCGATGTGCGCGGCCTGAATCGCTTGCACCAGTTCGACAAGGTAGAGATTGTGCAGGTAACGCTGCCGGAGAAGTCTTATGAGGCGCTGGAGGATATGAGCAGCTACATACAGGGGCTGTTGCAGAAACTGGAGCTGCCTTATCGCGTGCTGCGCCTTTGCGGCGGCGATATGGGCTTTACCTCTGCCCTGACCTACGACATGGAAGTATACTCTGCCGCACAAAACCGCTGGCTGGAGGTAAGCTCGGCCTCTAACTTCGAGACCTACCAGGCCAACCGCCTGAAGCTGCGCTACAAAACCGAGAGTGGCAAAACACAGCTGCTGCATACGCTGAATGGCAGTGCCCTGGCCCTGCCACGCATTGTGGCCGCTATTCTGGAGAATAACCAGACGCCGGATGGCATTAACATGCCAAAGGTGCTGCACCCGTACTTAGGATTCGAGAAGATTTCTTAGTTCAGAGAAATTATAGCTTTATAAACAGAAGGGCCACTGAGTGATCAGTGGCCCTTCTGTTTATACTTTATTCCGTGTTACTTATTCTCCCCCGAACTGCTCCAGGTATGCCTCGTATTGGCTTTTGAGTTTATACTTCTTGATCAGGATTTTAGGCTCGTCCATGTTTTCGGCTTGCAGGCTTCTGCCTTTCAGCAATTGCATTAGGGCCTCTTCCTCATCTTCCGCGCCCATAATATCATCGTAATCCTGCATAAAGGCGGGCGTTAGAAGCAGCTTGTTTTTCTGGATCATCACATACCCAACCGACATCAGCTTTTCGAGCCCTTGCTCCAGTTCTTCATGCGTTAGTACGGTGCCATCCACGGCATCGGCCATCAGCAATATCTCCTGCAACGGAGCACCTCCCTCACCACCTGTTGCCAGCAGCAAGGCTTCGAGTAATTGCGCATCTGGCTTCTGCCATTCTAAGTTATACTTGGCCATAGTTTTCTTGTTCAATAGTGTTTCTATACCGTGCCGGCAGAAATATTTTCCTTGCAATATATAATTTTGTATCTATATTTATAGTTTATTACTAGCTCCAATACCACGTGTTACTATTCAGAAAACAAACAATTCTGCTGCTCCTTTTACTTACGCTGAGCTTTAATGTGCTGCAAAGCTACGGCCAGTCCAAGGGAACCATCATCATGAAGGATGGTCTTAAAAGCCAAGGGTTTATAGACTTTGATCCTAAATTGCCAGATCATGTGCAGTTCAGCCGCATGCGCAATGGTTCTTCTCTAACATACAACTTACAGGAACTTGAAGGGTTTACACTGCAAAACGGCAAAAAGTATGCTGTAAAAACCGTTAGCGTTGATGGCACCCCCCTGTCTCTTTTTGTAGAGGTTATAGGCGATAGTGCCTTTTTCTACCTTAAACGCGATAAAGTCTTCTTTAAACCATCTAATATTTCCGAGCAAATAACAGAAAAAGAGCTGTTGCCCTATCTTCAGTCAATCACAGCTTCTTCTGCCAAGTGGCATGATGACCTGCACCTGTTCAAACTTAAGCCTAATTCGCTGCGGTATTTCGCTAAAAACATAGAGGCAAGTAAATCGCCTACGGTTTTATTTCCCAGCGCAGGCGTGTTCTCTTCCTTCAACCGCTCTGTCATTACCATTCAGCACTCATGGCTTAATGTAGCTCCGCTAAGCCCGGCAGAGGCAACATCATACAACATCGGTGCGGGTGCCTTTGCAGACCTTCCTCTCTGGAAAGTTAACAACCTTTCGGTGCAAACCGAGGCTAGCTATGGCAAAATGAGGTTTAACGGAACCCTTGCCTCCGAAGATGCGCGCTATGATTATAAAGTAAACCTAGACTTTGCCATGCTCTCACTCCTGCCAAAGTATAGCCTTAGTTTGCCAAAGTTCCGTGTGTTTGCACAGGCAGGCCTGAATGTAATGCATATCCTGGAAAGTGATAGCCACGCGATGGAGGCGTTGACCGAGGGAGACAACGTATGGCTTCGCGACATATCATCTTCCCCAATTGAATCAGAGACCTTGTACGGGCTTGGAGTAAGTGCAGGTATCAGCTATTTCTACCGCCCCAAACATTACATATCGTTGGGGATAAGCCAAAATAAGTTTTATAGCAAGCATTTCAATATTAGCAACCAATCCGTAACGGCCAGCATCAACTTATGAAAACCCGCTTAACCTATTACCTGCTGTACCTGGCTTTGTTTTGCCTATACAGCTGCGCCAAGGAGGAAGAATTTCCGAATGCACTCGAGTACCCGTACTTGCAAATGCAATATGCCAACGCAGATAGCACAGGAATAAGAGTGTCGGCAGAGATTTTGCACCCCGGCAAAACCGCTGCAACAGAGTATGGCTTTGCTTATAAAGTTGTTTCCGCAGACCAGCAGTCGGAGATAAGAATACCCGCCCCTATGGTTAATAATGCCTTTAGCGCCGTGTTATCCGAGAGGCTCACCAAAAAAAGCACCTATGAGATACGAGCTTATGCCATTGTGAATGCGAAGACCGTATACAGCACGCTCCTGGTGGCCACAAGCACAATATTCAGCCCGCCTGTTATTACAGATTTCTTTCCTAAAGAGGGCCCTGACTTTACTGAGGTTACTATTTCTGGCTTTAACTTTGCATCGGATAAGTATAACCCCGAAGTCTATATTGGCTCTGTAAGAGCCTACCTATTATCAGCTACCCCCGACAAGCTGGTTATAAGAGTTCCTGAATCACAGACGTTCGGCTCTTTTCCTATTCAGATAAAGTGCAACGGCCAGACAACGGTATCAGAGGAGTCTTTTAAAATCTGGGGGCCTGAGATAACAAAAGTATCAAAGCTCGATGCCATACCCGGCGACACATTAACTATATTTGGCAAGCGTTTTAGTGGCGGCAGATGGGGGCCATATGTGACCGTTGGCGGAACAAGCTACAAGGTACTATCCTCCTCAGACACCAAAATACTCGTAGAGGTGCCCTTTCCTAAACCCGATCAGTTCGACAAGCCATTATCCATTTCGGTAAGAGCCGGTGAAAAAACAGCATTTTTTGGCTCTTACTTGTATATACACTCTAAATTTAGCCAAGTAACCTCACAGCCACAGTCATTTCAGTCATGGTATCTTCCGGCTTTTGAAGCTGATGGGAAAGGCTACTTTTTTGACCGCGATCGTGTGTTGAGCTATTCAACAGCTACTGGCACATGGCGTGAGGAGAGTAAGTTTCCTGGCCCGCCCCGTACTTACCCTATTTGGAACCGTGTGGGCGATAAGGCTTACCTGATAGGCGGCACTGAGGGGATTTACTACTATGGCGATGTATGGGAATATGATTTTAGAGCAGCAACCTGGCAGAAGAAAACAAGCCCTACATTTTCAGTGAAGCAGGCTGCCAGCTTTGTGCTGAACGGCAAAATATACTTTACAGGAGGCACCAACAGCCAAAGCGCCTATACTCTATTTCGTTACGACCCGAAAACAGATCAATTTACGGCACATAGCAGGGTGCCAGGCTATACTTCTTATGGCAAAGCTTTTATCCGCAGCGGCAAAGCTTATGTGCTAATTAACAATAATGTAATAGAGTATAACCCAATTCTGGATTCTTGGGAGACACACAGTCAGTTCAGCCAGAGCAGTACCTACGCATTTACTGTAGGGTACTCTGAGGCATATTTGCTCACTCAGTCACAGAACCCAACACTCTATCATTATCAGGCCTCCACTAACACGTGGGAGAAAGCTGCATTTTACCCAGGCTGTATGTCTGACCCATATAATAACAATGATGGCATGGCATTCGCCGGTTTCGCTACAGATAATACGCTGTATGTCGGCATGTTTAAGGTTAACTCAATGCTAAGCTGCTTTAACAGCTTTTATAAGTATACGCCTTAACTACAACGTATCAAACGAAATATCGCGCATGCATTTAAAATGCCCTTTGGGGCACTTGTTGTAACCGATTTTGGAGCAAGGGCGGCAGCTGAGGCCCTGCACCTCCAGCACTTTATACTTTGTCCGGAACGGGTACATGCCAAACTCCGGAATAGTGTTGCCCCACACGCTGATAATATCTTTGCGAAAAGCTGCCGCAATGTGCATCAGGCCGGTATCGTGGCTTACCACTTTGCTTGCCTGCCTCACCAACGAGGCAGAGCCGTTTAAGTTATACTTGCCGCAGGCGTTGTAAATGATTGTTGGTTGCTTGTTATTAACTGTTGAGAAATGCAAGGCAATCTCTTCGCCGGCAGCGGCGTCTTCCTTTCCGCCTAAAAGTATAACAGGCTGCTGCAGGCGCTCACACAGCTCAATTATGCGTTGGGTTGGCAAACGCTTGGTATAGTGCTGCGCCCCAATGGCAAAAGCCACATACCCATTCTGGAAGCCTTGAGGCAAGGTATGAACATCCACTTCGTCCTGCACCGGAATAAAGTAGTCTAACCCCTGTCCATCATCTTCTACGCCAAGCGCGGTGGCGGCATCCAGGTAGCGCTGTACAATATGCACGTCGGGCAGGCGGTTGCGTTTAAAGTTCACCATCAGCCACTTCTCGTAATTGAGTTTATTGAAACTGCTGCTTGGCTTGCCTAGCCTGGCCTTGATGATGCGGGTGCGCAGGTTGTTATGCAAATCCACCACGTAGTCAAAGTTTTCGGCTTTCAGGGTGCGTACCATTTCCTTCAGGCTATCGCCTAGTACATGCACCTTATCCACGTGCGGGTTATTGGCAAGTATACTTTGGAAGGCTTTTTTAGTGCAGTAATGCACTTCCGCCCCCGGCACCTGCTGCTTTATGCAACGGATAACCGGCGTTGTCAGCACAATATCGCCGATGGATGAAAAACGAAGTATGAGAATTTTGGGCATTTTATACTTACAACTATAGCGCAAGCGTCCGCTTGTGCTGCTAACTCTTGTCACCGTAACAAAGATAGAAACGGCACAAGCGGATGCGCTCGCCAGATCTAGGTTTATACTTTGCTAGTTACTTTACCTTTTCTTTCCGCTCCCTGAAATACTTCTCAACCTCCTCCGCTGATTTAGTATTAAAGGTCATTTCTTTGGTAAGCCCGCCTTTTCGGCCGACCAATACGCCATACTTCATGTCTGCGTAGCCGCTAGTGTGGTGGGCATCCGGGTTTATACTTAGCATCACGCCTTTTTCCAGGGCATACTGCACATGTCGCCAGTCCAAATCCAGGCGCCACGGGTTAGCGTTAATTTCAATGATGACATTATTGGCAGCGCAGGCATCAATTACCATTTTGTGGTTGATCGGGTAGCCCTCGCGGCGCAGCAGCAGCCTGCCTGTTGGGTGGCCAAGTATGGTGGTATAAGGATTCTCGATGGCAGTGATCAGACGCGTGGTGGCCTTTTTCTCATCCATGTTCAGGGTGCTATGGATGCTGGCCACTACAAAGTCAAAGGTTTTCAGGATATCCTCCGCATAATCCAGCGACCCGTCGCCCAGAATATCCGACTCAATGCCTTTGAATATCTTGAACGGGGCCAGTTTTTTATTGAGCTCGTCGATCTCTTTCTGCTGGCGTAGCACATCGCCCTCGCGCAAGCCACCGGCATAAGACGCGGTTTTGCTGTGGTCTGAGATGCCTAGGTACTCGTAGCCTTCATCCTTTAAGAAAGTTGCCATTTGCTCCAGGGTATGCGCCCCGTCAGAATAGGTACTGTGGTTGTGCAGGCTGCCTTTCAGGTCAGAGAGCTCCAGCAGTTTAGGCAGCTTGTTCTCCAGGGCCAGCGTTAGCTCGTTGGTGCCTTCGCGCAGTTCGGGTTCAATGTAGGCCATCCCCGCCGATTTGTAAATATCCGCTTCGGAGGCATAGCCTTGCTCGCGCGCCACAGTCAGCAGGTTAGTGCTGCTGGTAAAAAACTGCGCCAGGTGCGCTGGGGCAGCCGAGTGCAGTAATACTTCGTTTGCAAAACGCTCCGGTGCAACCAGCTTAATTTCTACATCCAGCTTGCTTGCCGTGTGGCTACCGCGCCAGGCAAAGGGCCCGGAGTTCTTTTCGTCCTCCTGCAATTCCGGCATCTTGTTCAGGGCCGCGTGGGCGCTTACCGGCGCATCGGTGGCAAGTATAAACTGCAAACTCTCCACAATCTCCATGCGGCGGCGCACCTCTCCCACCAGTTCTATCTGCGCATCGGGTGCGGCGTTTTTTATACTTTGCAGTAGGTCCAAAGCCATACTTTCGGCTTCGGCGTAAAGCAGTTTGCCACGGTTTTGCTGCGTGAAAAGTAGCGCCTGCTTTATGTTCTCCTGGGTTTTTGCCCCGAAGCCCTTTAGCTTGCTAACTTTATCCTGCTCGCAGGCTTCCAGCAGTTCTTCCACGGTCTCGGCGCCCAGCTCTTTCCAGAGGTTGCGTACCTTTTTCGGGCCGATGCCTTTGATGCGCAGCATCTCCACCACGCCCTGCGGCGTTACCTCCAGCATCTGGTCCAGCTCGGCAAAAGAGCCCTTTTCGTTTATCTCAATTATTTTGGCGGCAATGCCTTTGCCCACACCCTGAATGCCTTCCAGCTGGGCTTGCGCCATCCCTTCGAGTGGCTCCTCCACTAGTTCCAGGGCTCCCACGGCATTGGTGTAAGACCGGATCTTGAAAGGATTTTGGTCGTGCAGCTCCATTAGCTCGGCAGCCAGCTTAAACAGTTTTATGATCTTCTTATTTTCCAAAGCTTACGTCTTGTCTGTGCGTTACAAAGATAGGAAAAGCGACCGAACCTTGGCAGTTGCCCTCCGCTTGAATAGGCCCACAAGCGCCTGCTTTATAAAATCCAATTAATCTGCTTTTAATTTCCAACATACAAATAGTTACATTGCAATACTTACATGTGTAGCCAGAAATACCTATCTTAGCATATAAACTCATGATGGTCCCTATGAAATACGCTTCATTTATTTGCCTGATTGGCCTGCTGTTTATGGCCGTAACGTGCAAAAAAGGAGATAAGAAAGCTGCTGAACTAGTGGGCAAAACCTGGCTGCACTCTTTCGAGGAAGACGAAGATGGCGTATGGGTTTACCGCCCCAACACCTTCGACTTTCCTCCGTCTAGGGGCCGCACGGGGTTTAGCTTGGAACCGGGTGGCGTAATTAAGCGCTACGAGATTGCCCCAGCCGATGGCCTGCAGGAAGAGGAAGGAGAATGGGAGCAGCTAGATACAAACCTGTACCGCATACAAATGGGCGAAGGAAGCAACCCGCCCGTGCAGTATCAGATCAGGATTTTGGCGCAGGATAAGACTATCCTAAAGTTAAAGCGCATTGAGTAGAGAACTCTTCAACCAACCCGAAACGCTTATGCTGAACTACGAAAAGCTCACCAAATCAACCCGCACTATGGTTGCCACGGTTTTGCTGATGGTATTTATGGCGCTTGTGGTTACAGACCTTTTCATCAGTTTCTTTGGAGGTGTGCTACTGGGCGTGCTGCTGATGCAGTTTGCACTGGAGGTCCGCATATTTTTCAGGCACAGGTTACAAGGCACTGGCAGGCCATCCGTGCTAATCCGCTCCTACGAAAGCCTGCCAGATAAATACAGAAGGCTGCTGCGGCTTATGCTGCTGGCTCTATTAGTTGTCCTCGTTATTTTTGAGGTTGCAAATACTTTCTGGGGAGGCTTGGTGCTCGGTATACTTTCAGGCCTGATCGCTAACGAAATTCTAATGTACCGCCAGTCCCGCAACCCTAAGGCCATTGCACGTAAGTAATACCTAAAACTTTACATCTATAACAACTTTACTCATGCAACACTGGTTAGTAAAATCAGAACCTGAAGCATACTCCTGGGCTAATTTAGTGAAAGACGGCCGCACCATGTGGGACGGCGTGCGCAACTACCAAGCCCGCAACAACATGCAGCAAATGCAGCCCGGCGATCTGGTGCTGTTTTACCATAGCGTATCCGAAAAAGCCATTGTGGGCATTGCCAAGGTAGACAAGCCCGCCTATCCCGATCCAACCGCCGCAGAAGACAAAGGCAAATGGGTGGTAGTGGACCTGATACCTTTCCGGGATTTTAAGGAGCCTGTAACATTGGAGCAGATCAAAAAAGACGAACGCCTCCAAGACATCGCCTTGCTGCGCCAGTCGCGCCTCTCGGTGATGCCACTAAAACCCGAAGAGTTTGATATTTTGCTGGCAATGGGCAACTAAGCCACAAAAATGCTTGCATCAACAACGAATAGCAGCTATTTGCAGTAAAATGCAGTAGCTGCTATTTTTGTTATTATTCCGCCCTTGTATAGCACAAACACCTGAAACCCTATGCCATACATCCGTACCCTGCTCACCCTGCTGCTGCACGTAGTTATACTCATACCTGTATTGGCCCAGGAACCCTCTCAACCGGTGCGCCTGGAACTGCCCTTTACAAGCGAGAACATCGATGTAGAAGTAATTGCGTTACCAGACAGCAGCTTATTAGTATACCATAAAAGCAGCAACGCCTGGCAAACTAAAGCGTCTTTTCACTTTACAAAGTATAACAGTCAGCTAGAGCAAGTATGGTCCGATACGGCATCCCTCTCACCCGACAGTTACTATATCCGATCCTATACCGAGCAGCCATACACCTACATGGTTTTTGGGGCCGATGACCAGCAAGAGTATACCTTTGTGCAGCTCCATAACGCTACCGGACAGCTCGCGCATAAAAGGTATGAACTGGACCCACTGGATGCTATCTACGAGTACCAGGTGCTGCACGGAAACTTCTTTGTCATTGGCCGCAACAAGAAAGACCAGAAACAACTGATGCTCTACCTGAACCCTGCCAACGGCCATTTAAAACCGCTGCCATCAGTTTACGGAGATGAATCCAGTTTCTCGGACTTGCTCACAGACCCTGAGTATAACCGCGTGGATGCCGTAATCACGGAGTCGAATGGCAGGATATCCAGGCTGCAAGTAAAGAGTTTCGACACAAAAGGGAAGCTGCTTAACAACTATTTTATACTTCAGAAAGAAGACAAAAGCCTGCTCAACGCAGAAGTGACACCCGGCGACAGTACGCAAAAATTACTGATCGGCACGTATGGCACACGCGACCTGCGCTACAACCAGGGTTTCTTTACAGCTCCGCTTGGTGCTACAGCCATCGCTGATGGCGAATTTTACAACATGCTGCAGCTCAAAAACTTCCTGAAGTATATGAAGCCGCGCCGTGAGGAACGCACCCGCCGCCGCGAGGCCAAACGCCTTAAAATGGGCCGCACGCCACGCTACCATTACCGCCTGCTACTCCACGACCTGATTACCACTCCAACAGGCTATGTACTGGCCGCCGAAGCTTATTACCCTCAGTATAGCAGCAACACCCGCAACATGGGCATAGACCGCACCATCACCCTGGGCCAGCTACAGGATGGTTATAAGCGTACGCATGCCATTGCCCTGGGCTTCGATAAAAATGGTGTCCTGCTCTGGGACAATACGTTTCCGCTGGTTGGTGTATCCACTTACGAGCTTACACATGCTGTGGAGGTGCAAAGCCTGCCCGATGGGCGTGTGCTAATGGCCTACCCACGCGATAACACCATCATCTACCACCTGATGGATGAAGACAAGTATGACCGCGAAGAAACTGAACTGGAGTTACTCACTTACGAAGAAGATGAGAAGGTTATTGACACCGACCAGGCAGGCATCATCCGGTGGTACGGCAATAGTATGGCAGCCTTCGGTTTTCAGCGCATCAAGCCGAAAAACGGTGATAATCGCATGGTTTTCTATATTAACAAGCTCACTTTTTAGCAACGGCCATACGTGGCTGGCGCTATTTTAAGCGTTTGTCTTATGCCTGTAATGGGAGTATTATGTTTTTAAAACCCGCTTTACAACCAACGTATGGCACAGGGCCGAGTAAATCTCAACCGAAAACTCCTGGCTGCTAAATCTCTTAAAACTTTCGCTTCTTCACCAGGAAAGCTATATTTGCACGTAACATCTTCCGGCTATGCAGAAAAGACTTATCGTAAACCAGCAACTGCTCGAAATTATGGTGACGCGCCTGTGCCACCAGCTCATCGAGAACCATGGTGATTTTTCTGATTCTGTTATCCTGGGCCTGCAGCCGCGCGGCAAGTTTGTAGCGCAGCGCATTCAGCATACCCTAGCTTCCATACTTGGCAAGCAAGTACCTACGGGCTACCTCGATACCACGTTTTACCGCGACGATTTCCGGAGAAGGGAAACACCGCTTACCGCCAACGCCACAAAGGTTGACTTTCTGATAGAAGGCAAAAAAGTGATCCTGGTGGATGATGTGCTGTATACGGGCCGATCGGTGCGCGCAGCCCTGGATGCCATGATAGCCTTTGGACGCCCGGCAAACGTGGAACTGCTGGTGCTGGTAGACCGCCTGTATACGCGCCACCTGCCCATACAACCAACCTATGTGGGCCACCAGGTAAACTCCCTGCAAAGCCAGCGTGTACTGGTAGAGTGGAAAGAGCAGCAAGCCAACGAAGATGCCATCTGGCTAGTAACTAAATCCGACGAATAAATATTCTTACCCATGCAAGAGCTCAGCGTCCGGCACCTGTTAGGCATCAAAGACATTACCCCGCAAGACATCCAGCTCATTTTTGAGATCGCGGATAATTTTAAGGATGTAATTAACAGGCCGATTAAAAAAGTGCCTTCGCTGCGCGATATTACCATCGCCAATGTGTTCTTCGAGAACTCCACGCGAACCCGGCTTTCATTTGAACTGGCCGAGAAACGCCTTTCCGCCGATGTGATCAACTTTAGCAGCAGCGGTAGCTCTGTAAAAAAAGGCGAAACCCTACTGGACACGGTAAATAACATCCTGGCCATGAAAGTGGACATGATCGTGATGCGCCACTCCAGCCCAGGTGCCCCGCACTTTCTGAGCAAGCACATACCCGCCAACATTGTAAACGCCGGCGATGGCACCCATGAGCACCCTACGCAGGCATTGCTGGACTCTTTCTCTATCAGGGAGAGACTTGGCGAGGTGGCCGGCAAAAAAGTAGTGATCATCGGGGATATTCTGCACTCGCGGGTGGCGCTCTCCAATATTTTCGCGCTTCAGAAACAAGGTGCCGAGGTTATGGTTTGCGGGCCCATCACGCTATTGCCTAAGTATATTCAGGCACTTGGCGTGAAAGTGGAAACCGATGTGCGCAAGGCTCTGGCCTGGTGCGATGTTGCCAACGTGCTGCGCATACAGTTGGAGCGCCAGCAAATGAAGTACTTCCCGTCGTTGCGCGAGTACACCTTATACTATGGCATCGACAAAAAAATGCTAGACAGCCTGGACAAGGAGATCGTACTGATGCACCCAGGCCCGATTAACAGAGGCGTAGAACTTAGCTCCGATGCCGCCGACTCGCACCATTCCATTATACTTAACCAGGTTGAAAACGGTGTGGCTGTGCGCATGGCTGTATTATACTTGCTTGCGCAGAAGGGTTGAATTTTCCCGGACATGAGTCGCTAAGTCCCATAATTGGAAAGGTTTACTCGCCTTTTACCAGTAATAGTGGCTAAATATTACGCTTCGCAAATATTTAGTGTTTGGCATAAATATTGGCAAAGCCCATCAAAAGAAATAATTGAACTGTTTATGCTGGCTGTGCGGTCAGAGTAGGTTCTTAAATGTGCATAGGGTCAGTTTTCCAGCCGGGAGAACTGACCCTATTTTTTTTCACCGTCTTTTATACCGATAACAGAAGTATAAGTCGGGTGCAACAATTCTGAACATAGCCTGTTATATCCCCCAACATATAAATTGCACATGAGCACCTCCCGAAAACTAAAGCTAAGCATACTTGACCAATCCCCTGTAAGAAAGTTGGGCACGGCGAAGCAGGCTATCCAAGAAACGGTAAAGCTGGCACAAATGGCCGAGCAGTGGGGCTATACACGTTTCTGGGTATCAGAGCACCACAACACCCGATCGCTGGCTGGCTCTACACCCGAAGTGTTGCTAGCACACTTAGCTGCCAAAACAGAGCATATCCGGCTTGGCTCAGGAGGCGTGATGTTGCCACACTACAGTGCCCTTAAAGTTGCTGAGAATTTTAAAATGCTGGAAACGCTTTACCCCGGCCGCATAGACCTGGGCATTGGCCGCGCACCGGGCAGCGACCGCCTAACCGCGGCAGCGCTTAACCCGCACAACGAGTTTAATGAGGCTGCCTTTATGCAACAGCTCAAGGACCTGGGCCACTACCTGCACGACACCTTCGAGCCCGGCGACATCACCGAGAAAATACGCGCAAACCCTGCCGCACCTTCCGCGCCTCCTGTATACATACTCAGCAGTAGCGGGCAGAGTGGCTTGTTTGCCTCTCATTTTGGACTCGCGTTCTCGTTTGCGCATTTTATAAACCCTATCGGGGGGCCACAGATGGTGCAGGCTTATAGGCAGCATTTTGAGCCTTCAGCATTTTTAAGTGAGCCGGAAGCGAATGTAGGTGTGTTTGTGCTGTGCGCCGATACTGAGGAGAAGGCATTGGAACTGCAGGCAACCATGGATTTACTGATGCTGCGGATAGAGAAAGGTATTAGTGCCGGCGTGCCGCCTTACGAAGATGTACAGCGCCAGAACTATACGGAGGCCGAGCAGCAGCGCATTGCTTATAACCGCCAGCGTGTAATTTGCGGCACGCAAGCGCAGGTAAAGTATAAACTGGAGGAGTTGGCTGTCCAGTACGGCGTTGAAGAGCTGATGCTTGTAACAATTACATATAGCTTCGAGGATAGGCTCCGCTCATACGAGTTGCTTGCCGAGGCTTTTGAACTGAGTTAAATAAGTATGGCCGCAACTGCCATTTTCTCCAAAGTTATAGTGAACGTTGATTTTCTGGATGGGCAGGCTGCAAGGCTTGCCTTTCTTGTTAGCACCCTGATAAGGAAGCTATACTTTTATACTTTACGAAACAAAAAAAGCGGCCCAGGCGATTTGCCCAGGCCGCTTTTCAGTAAGTTATACTTTAACTTTTATTCCATGTTCAGCTGCATGTCAGGTGTGTTCAGCTCGAAGCCTACACGTCTGTTTTTCGCTCTGGCAGACTCAGTTCTACGTCTTGACAAGCGCTCGTTAACTTTTACGAGTGGCTGTGTTTCGCCGTAGCCTTTTGTTACCAGTCTGTCTGGGTTCTGTACGCCTTGCTGAATCAGGTATTCCTTCACCGCTTCTGCTCTGCGCTCAGACAGGGCTTGGTTGTACTCCTCAGAGCCGATGTAGTCAGCGTGGCCTTTGATCAACAGTACGTGATCTGGGTATTTCTGAAGTGCTACAGTAATGCTGTCAAGCAGTTGCTTGTAAGAATCCTGCACACGGGCTCTGTCGAACTCAAAACGCACTTTTTCTTCGATCAGCTTCATGGTGGCAGCATCTACTTCTGGGCAACCTTTAGTAGCGGCAGTACCGGCAGAGTTAGGGCAAGCATCTTCGTTATCCGGAACACCGTCACCGTCTGAGTCAACTGGGCAACCATCGGCACCTACTTGTACACCAGCTGGCGTATCAGGGCAGTTGTCGTTGGCATCGGCCACACCGTCACCGTCAGCATCTGGGCAACCGTTTGTTGCAGCTGTACCAGCTTGGTCAGGGCACTGGTCGTTCTTATCAGCGATACCATCGCCATCACTGTCAGGGCAACCATTCAGGTTAGCAACGCCAGCCTCAGTAGGGCACTCATCCTGGTAGTCAGCTACGCCATCGCCGTCCGTGTCAATTGGGCAACCGTTTTTGTCTACCTGCACACCGGTTGGAGTATCAGGGCAGTCATCACGTCTATCCGGCACACCGTCACCATCTGTGTCTTTTGCTTTGCCTAAGTTAAACCCAAGGCCCACATTGTGCATCAGGAAACGATCATTTTCACCTTCATCGAAGCCGTCAATCTTATCCTGGCCAATAAGCATGTAGTTTGACTCTACAAACGCGCTTACCGCATCAGAAAAACGGAAACGAAGACCGGCGCCGCCTTTTACGGCAGAAGTGAAGAACTTGTCATCCTGCTGCGTAGTTCCGTCAGCGCGCATAACATCAGTCTTGGCCCAAGCACCACCACCTGCTATTTGCAGGTACGGCCCAATGAAAGCATCTTCTTTCAGGATAGTGCCATACATTTTCAGGCGTAAAGCAAGCATGGCAGTACCCATCTGGGCATCGAACATGTTGCCGTTTTGGTTAGCTTCTGTGCTACCGTAGGTCAGGTGCAAACCTCCATCAAAAGAAGGGCTGATATAGCGGTTTAAGTTAAGACCTCCACCCCACTCAAGCCTGTTGCTCTCGAAGTGCTGGTTCTCAACCTCGCCTCTATATTGTAAAGCGCTTCCATATATCTGAAGATTTGTCTTTTGATCAGAGCTTTGCGCCATTAGATCAGAGCTTGCTATCAGCAAGCACATGAGTGCGAAAGCGAGTCTACTAATTTTCGTTAATTGTGTTCGCATAATTCTACAAAGTATATTTTGATATGACAATACGTGCATGTTTGAAACGAGTTTATTAAATAGAAAAAAATAATCTCGATACAGGAGCCTCTGATTGCGCCCTGGCACGTCGCTTTATAGAGTGGTATTTGTAATCCATAGGCATGTTCGCTTATCAGGTTATACTTAATCCCCTGTGGTCCATTAAATAAAATTGCACTCCTTTTTCACCTGAAATGCATAGGCTCCACACGCTTATACTTCAAACTTAATCTATCTTGCAAGGTTGTATTCTGAAAAAAATTTTGATGCAAGGGCAATAATTTTAGAGTAAGCACAATAAAAAAGGTTGCCGATAGTTTTACGGCAACCTTGCGATAAGTTCTATATATGCTGCTGTACGGTTATCGCCGCATCAGTTCCTCTATTTCATCTGGCTCAATCGGGATGTGATCCATTAGGTCTTTTGGCCCGTTGCTCGTAATTAAAACATCATTTTCCAGGCGTATGCCAATTCCTTCCTCCGGTATGTAGATCCCTGGCTCACAGGTAAAGACCATACCCGCCTCAAACGCACGGTATTTGTCGGCTACATCGTGCACATCTAAGCCCAGGTGGTGCGAGGTGCCGTGCATGAAGTACTTCTTATATAGAGGCTGCTCCGGATTTTGCTGGCGCACATCGCTTTCGCTTAGCAAGCCAAGTTTTATCAGCTCGTTTTCCATAAGCGTTCCTACAAACTGGTGGTATTGGTTTAAGGTATTGCCTGGCACAAGCATGCGCGTGGCGGCTTTCATCACGGTAAGCACTGAGGTGTATACTTCGCGTTGCCTTGCCGTGAAGGTGCCGTTTACAGGTATAGTGCGTGTCAGATCGGAGGCGTAATTAGCATACTCTGCACCAAAATCCATCAGCACCAGATCACCGTCCTCGCATTCCCGGCTGTTGTCGGTGTAGTGCAGGATGCAGGCGTTCTTACCGGAGGCAATGATCGGCTCGTAAGCTGGGCCGCGTGAGCGGTTCCGCAGAAACTCATGGTACAGTTCCGCTTCAATCTCATACTCCATCACGCCAGGCTTGATAAAACCCAGAAGCCTTCTAAAGCCCTTGCCGGTTATTTGGCAGGCCTGCTGTATCAGTTCTACCTCACGCTCCGATTTTATAGCACGCAGCCGGTGCATAATTGGGGCGCTGCGCTCATACTTGTGCAGCGGGTATTGTTCCTTCATTTTTCTGATAAAGCGGGCATCGCGGGTCTCTACCTCCACTACGGCGCGCAGGTGTTCATTTGTGTTCAGGTACACGTGCTCTGCTTCGAAAATCAATGAGTGCAGGATTTGCTCGAACTGATGCGTCCAGAATACAGTTTGTACCCCTGATGTTTCGCGGGCTTGCTCCTTTGTTAACTTATAACCTTCCCACGTCAGGATATGGCTGTTGGTTTCGCGCACAAAAAGTATTTCCTGGAGCTTCTCAGCTTTAGCATCCGGGAAAAGCAATAGGACACTTTCTTCCTGATCCACGCCCGATAAGTAAAACAAATCACTGTTTTGCCGGAAGGGCGTAGTGCCATCAGCGTTGGTGGGCATTATATCGTTCGAGTGGAAAATAGCGATAGAAGAGGGTTTGAGCTGCCGCGCAAAGTTTTGCCGGTGCCGGATAAACAGCTCCTGCCCGATAGGCTGGTATTTCATGTAGTTTTATTCTGAGTTAGCAGTACGAATTTTACTCCTAATTTACTAAAAACTACAGGTGAGTCAAACATAGCTTGTTGCTAGCACTTAATGCTTTACGCTTACCCAAATATCCATATTTACGCCTAACCCAACTAGGATTTGCCAAGCAATAAAGAATAGCCCGGGGTTCTCTATTAAATTCGTAAAAGAGTTTGAGCTAGGCAACTACAGTTCAATGGCCTGAACAATAATTGGGACTATAAGACCTAGAATAGCCGTTATGACCAGGCTAGTCTTCAAACGCTTTATATCGAAGTATAGGCTATTCACTAAAAACATAAGCCCTGCTGACATTGCTGAACTTACGGCTATTACTACCTGAGCATTGTTCAGTGTTTGCGTAACCCCAACTCCTGCTAATACAGACACAAAAAACACAGGCAAGGTTAGCATCAAGCCTAGTCCAACAGCTTATAGCTTATTAATCTTCACTCGATCAAAATTAGCCAGTATAAAAAGCAACGTAAATAATAAAGGGCTGACAAATGGTACAATGTCTTGGCTAACTATCATAAAAGCGCTTAATGCCAGTATAAAACACGCTACTGTAGCTAGAAAATCCTTTTTATATCGGCCGTCACCTTTACTCCTAAACCCTCTAACTTTCTAACTCTCTAACTTTCAATACTTCCAGCAGTTGCTCGTTCCGGATTTCATGAGCGCATTTAAAATGGCCCTCGGGGCAGGCTTTGTGACCATGCAAACCGCACGGGCGGCAGTGTAGCGGCTCGGTACGCTCCACTACCTGCGCAAAGTCAGCCAGCGGGCCAAACCCAAAGCGGGGCACGGTAGAGCAGTAAATGGCACACGTAGGGGCGTTCAGCGCTGAGGCAAGATGCATTGGCCCAGAGTCGTTTACGTAGTTCAGGACTGCATCGCGCATTAGCGCCGCCGACTGCAACAAGCTTAGCTGCCCGCATAGGTTCTCTACACGCTGGTTTATACTTTGGGCAATTATCTCATCGCAGTGCTGCTTGTCGGCTGGCGAGCCTAAAAGGTAAACTTTATACTTTGGATCAAGGCTGTTGATCAGGGTAACCCACTGCTTTTTGGGGAACTGCTTGGTAAACCATACCGAGGTTGGTGCCATGCAAATGTACGGTTCCTGCTTCCTGTGCTGCACGTGGGCAAAATCTACCTGGCTTGGGTACAGCTTCGGCTTGTCCGCGATAGCATTGGTTACACTCTGGATTAGCATGTTGTTGCGCTCTACCTCGTGCGTGCCAGAGCGCACATCGTGTACGTAACGGCGCGTAAACAGCCTAGAGAAAGGGTTCTTCTCGAAGCCAACCGTTTCTTTTGCCCCCGAAAAAGCGGTCAGGAAACCCGTGGATCCGAAGCGCTGCACGTTCACAACCAGATCATACTTCTCTGCCCGTATCTGCGAGAGCAGGCGCAGCAGGCTTTTATACTTTCCTTCCTTCTTGTTCCAGACCATAACCTGGTGCAGGAGCGGGTGGTCTTTCAGTAAGCCTTCGTTGCCTTTGCGGAGCAAGAAGCCGAGCCGGGCTTCGGGGTAGAATTTATGCAGCTTTTCTACCAGCGCCGTTGCCAGCACCACGTCTCCTAGAAAAGCCGTTTGTACGATCAGTATTTTTTTCATGCCAATGTATCTGCCTAAGGCAAAGCTACACCAAACCGGCCTTAGTTAAAAATGCAAGGCGGTAAGTATACTTTTCGCTCAGAATTGTGCGCGTTTTACAAAATCTATCGTTAAGGCTTTGTAATTGGGGCATCCATTGGCTAAGTTGGTTGCTCTGTGCTTAATTATACTTTATGAATACACCCTTTACGACCTCCAATCTTCTAAAAAGCATAAAATGGGCGCTGCTGCTGGTGGCACTGCCGCTACTGGCCGGCTGCGGCACCTCTACTTACATGCCCAATGTGCCGAATGTGCCCATGTTCACTAAAAAGGGTGAGCTGAGCGCCGGCGGGCACGTTACCCTGAAGGGCAACATCACCTTTAATACGGCCTATGCCGTTTCAGACCATTTTGCCGTGCTGCTGAATGGCTCCATGCTGAGCAGCGAGCGCAGCAAACGCGACATGCGCCACAACCTGCTGGAGGCTGGCGGCGGCTACTTTACTACCTTCGGCCCAAACCATAATCGTGTGCTGGAGATTTACGGTGGCTTTGGCGGCGGCAGCTCCGACCGCACCGAGAAGGACGAAGACAAGGAAACCGGGGATATGACATATGAGCGCCACGAGGCTAACTTCAACAAGTACTTTGTGCAGGTTAACTTTAGCTCCAAGCGTAAAAAATCGTTGCATGTGCTGGGTAAGGATTTTCCGCTGAATTATGGCACGGCCCTGCGCGCCAGCTATGTAAACATGCATGACTACACGCTGAACAACGTGCCCGGCAAAGAGGAGGACAACATCTTCCTGGAGCCAATCTTTTACACCCGCCTCACCCTTAACCCCGCCGTGCAGTTGCAGTATACTTCGGGCACCAACATCGGTTTAAAAAACCGCGACGAGCTAACAGCGGCCTATTCGGTGTTCTCACTGGGTTTTGTAATTAACGTGGGCAGCCTAGACAAAAAGCGATAAGGTGTTGTGCCGGCCATAATACTTGCCTTTGCCTAAACTCTCCACTTTTAACTCCTAACTCTTTGCTGTACCTTTGCAGGCTAATTACTTCAATTGAATGCCTGATTATCATATCCATACCTTACCCAACGGAATAAGAGTTGTACACAAGCAGGTGCTGCACACCAAGATAGCCCACAGCGGCTTTATCATGGATATTGGCAGCCGCGATGAATTATCGGACCAAACCGGTATTGCCCACTTCTGGGAGCACATGGCTTTTAAGGGCACCGAAAAGCGCAAGTCGTTCCATATTCTTAACCGGTTGGAGGCCGTAGGCGGCGAACTGAACGCCTATACTACCAAAGAGAAAATCTGTTTCTATAGCTCTGTGCTGGATAAGCATTTCGAGAAATCCTTTGAGTTGCTGACCGATATTACCTTTCACTCTGTTTTTCCGGAAAAGGAGATAGAGAAAGAGCGCGGCGTGATACTGGAGGAAATGGCCATGTACCTTGATACGCCCGAGGAAGCCATCGTGGATGAGTTTGATGCAGTGGTATTTGACGGGCACCCGCTTGGCAACAATATACTGGGCACGCGCGAGAGCGTTTCCAGTTTCCAGAAGGAGAATTTCCTGAGCTTTATTGAGCGCAACCTGAGCACCGATCACCTGGTGTTCTGCTCTGTGAGCAACCTGCCATTCGAGAAGGTGCTGAAGCTGGCCGAGAAATACCTGAGCGAAGTGCCGCGCATCCAGAAACATCGCACACGCACGCCGTTCACGGGCTACCTGCCTAAGTCGGTTACCATCGAGAAGCCTATCTCGCAGGCGCACTGTGTTATTGGCTGCCCGGCCTATGCCTTGGCCGATGACCGCCGCATTCCGTTTTTTATGCTGAACAACCTGCTGGGCGGCCCAGGCATGAACTCGCGCCTGAACCTGGCTGTGCGCGAAAAGCACGGCCTCGTGTATACCATCGACTCAAGCTACGCCACTTACATAGATACCGGCCTGCTGAGCATATACTTTGGCACCGAGAAAAAACAGCTGAAGCGCACTACCACCCTTGTACTTAAAGAGCTGAAAAAGCTGCGCGAGAAGCCCCTTGGCTCCATGCAACTGCATACCGCCAAAGAACAGCTTATGGGCCAGCTGGCTATGGCTGAGGAAAGCAACATGGGCCTGATGATGCTGCTAGGCAAAAGTATACTTGACCAGGGCAAAGTGGAGTCGCTGAACGAGATTTTCGACAAGATCCGAAGTATAACCGCCAACGACCTGACCGACATCGCCAACGACGTGCTCCGCGAAGAAAACCTGAGCATCCTGAATTATGTGCCTGTTTAATTGCTGATTGCTTATTCTTGATTGTTTGATAAACTTTACATACCGCAGGCAGTCTTCGACAAAGCAACACCTAAAAACACTTACCAATCAACAATCAGAATGGAGTTTATAGACGAAGAACTGCTGCGCTACTCCGAGGAGCATACTACCGGAGAGAGCGAGCTGCTGCATAAGATAAACCGCGAAACGCACCTGAACGTGATGAAGCCGCGCATGCTCTCCGGGCATTTGCAGGGCCGCTTGCTATCGCTGTACTCTAAAATGATACGCCCGCACCAGATACTGGAGATAGGCACCTATACCGGCTACTCGGCGCTTTGCATGGCCGAGGGCTTGCAGGAAGGCGGCACGCTGCACACCGTAGACAAGAACGAGGAACTGGAAGACCGGGTGCGCGGCTACTTTGATGAGTCGGGTTACGGCAAGCAGATGAAGCTATACATTGGCAACGCGTTGGAGATTGTGCCTACTATCGACGCCGTTTTTGACCTCGTGTTTATTGATGCCGACAAAATAAACTATGGCCGCTATTACGACATGGTGATCGACAAGGTGCGCCCCGGCGGGTACATAATTGCAGATAATGTGCTCTGGAGTGGCAAAGTGCTGGAGAAGTATAGAAAAAAGCTGGACGAGGACACCAGAGCCGTCATGGATTTTAACCTGCACGTGCACCAGGACGAGCGGGTGGAGAACATCCTGCTGCCCGTACGGGACGGCCTGCTGATCGCCAGAAAAAAATAGCTATTTAAAGCGGAAGGCATAAACAACCTTCCGCTTTTTTTATACTTGCTTAACTCCTTATACTTCTGCTGCTTAGCTAGCCATGCCCGCTCATATCCAAATATCCGAAGAATTTATCAACAAAAAATAATGCAAGAACTTTGCGAAGCGTTTTAAAATGCGAAGCTTTTTGCGTTAATTTTGCAACTGCTATATTACCTTCTGAACATATTAACATAGAGCCATTTATCTATAGTTAACTCAACAGAAAGTAGAGCCCGCGTATCCATCAGTTTTAGCCATACTTTAGAGTACCTTACCATGAGAAAATCCTTTACCACGCTTCTCACGCTATTGCTTCTGCCGCTGCTTGCGCTGGCGCAGGGGGTTTCTGTCCCTAAAAACATTTACTTTGCCGATATCCACCTGAAAATTTCAGACGGGGCCCAGGCCGAGATTCAAAAAAAGGTAGATGCCCTGCACCGCAACCAATCATACTTTAAAATCAAGGTGGATTTGGCCGATGCATACTTTCCGGTGATTGAGCGCGTGTTTAAAGAAGAGGGTGTTCCGGATGATTTCAAGTACCTGGCACTACAGGAAAGCGGCCTGATTGGCGATGCCGTTTCTACCTCTAACGCTGTGGGTTATTGGCAATTTAAACGCGAGGCGGCTATGGATTTTAACCTGCGCATGGATAAAGCCGTGGATGAGCGCCGCCACATTATAGAGGCAAGCCGCGGCGCTGCGCTATACTTCAAGCGCAGCAACAACTATTACAACAACTGGTTTAACTCCCTCCTATCATACTATCTAGGCTATACTGGTGCCAAAGCCTATACAAAAGCGTCTGATAACGGGGCACGAAAAATGGATATTGAGGCGAACGCACACCCTTACGTTATCACCTTTCTAGCACACAAGGTGGCTTATGATAGCTTTGTAGGCAAGGCAAACCCGCCGGCGGTGTCGCTGCGCGAGCTGCGCGCCAACCCAGGCCAAAGCCTGTCAGAGATTGCATTGGCTACTAAAACTGATTACGCGGAGCTCGAGAAGTATAACAAATGGCTCCTGGGCAGCTCCATCCCGTCGGATAAGGATTACTACGTGATGATACCGGTACGCAACGGCAACCCAGGCAACTTTACGGCATCTGTGGCAGAAACTACGCCCTTGCCCACCCGGCAGTCGGCCACTAAACGAGGTGCCGCTACTATGGTGGAGCGTAATAACCTCAACGCGTTAGTGGCCCGCGAAGGCGACACGAAGGATAAGCTTGCCCTACAAGCGGGCCTTTCTACACGGCAGTTTCTGAGGTATAATGATATGTACAGCTTCGACAAGGTTGTGCCGGGCACGGCATATTACATCGAGAAAAAACATGCCAGCGCCAACACTGAGTACCACGTGGTACAACCCGGCGAAACTATGCAAATGATATCGCAGCACTATGGCGTGCGCCTGACCTGGCTGTTGTTCAAAAACCGCATGCAGCGCAACGAGGTGCCGGTACCAGGCCGTGTGTTATGGCTGCAGAAACGCCGCCCAGCCGGCTCGCCTGAGGTTCGTGAAATCAGCAAGCAGGGTACCCCTGTGGCAGAAAAGCAAACGTACAAGCCAGCCACACAAAACCCTGAGCCAAAGCAGGAGAATATGCTCACGCGCTTCGTTAACAGCCTGAAAGGTGGAACACAAAACGAAGCGAAAGCAGCACCAGCAGCGACAACGCCAGCCAAAACAGCTGCTCCCGATAATACTGAGGAAGAAGAGGAGGAAGTAGTTGAGTCTGTTATCTACAACGAGCCAGATGCAGAGCCTGTAGCCACGACCCCAAGAAACGCTGGCTTGTACCCTGGCTCCGGCAAGCCGGCAGCAGCCAAGGCCAGCGCCACAACACCAGCAATAAGTGTAAACACACAGGCCACGAAACCCGAGCCGGCAACTGCAAAAGTGCCTGCTCAGGTTAAAACCGCACCTGCCGAAGCCAACACCTTGCCTGCCGCAAAACCACAGGCTACTGAAGGCCAGACTACGCACGTAGTTAAGCAGGGCGAAACATTATACAGCATTTCCAGAATGTATGCCGTAACCGTAAACGACCTGACGCGCTGGAATGACTTAGGTGATGCGCCCCTGAAAATGGGCCAGGAGCTGTTGATTGCCGAGCCTCTGATGCAGCCAGAAACATCACCTTTTACAGATACCGACGAAGACGATGCCGAAGATGTGCCTGCCACCATGTTAAGCACCAGCACCGCATACCACACTGTTATAGCCGGCGAAACACTATACAGCATTTCCAAGAAGTATAACGTGTCGCTGGAGCAATTGCGCCAGTGGAACAACTTGCCCGACAATAGCTTAAAGCTGGGCCAGGAACTACGCGTTAAAGCTCCTGCCAAAGCAGCCAATACCCTAGTTCCTGCATCTGCCGCTCCGGCTGCCAATAGCAGTGCGAATAGCTACCACGTGGTGGCCGGCGGCGAAAGCATGTACCAGATATCGCGCAAATATGGCGTTACCATCAAAGACATCATGGAGTGGAATAATAAATCTGATTTTTCAGTAAGCGTTGGCGAAAAGCTGTTGATCAAGAAGAAGTAATTGCTGGATGGTTTAATTGTTGGTTGTTATATTATTTATTGTTGGTGTGAGTCTATACTATGCTTTTGAACATAGCCACGTATACTTAGCCTGCCACAAAGCGGTGACTAACTTTTACAAACAATCAACAAGATAACAATCAACAATTTATCAATCCCCCCTTCCCTCTGAGGGGGTGCTGCTGAGGTTGGATGCGGATTGCAGCCCGGAAGCGATCTGCGGAACGATGCCAAGCCGCTCGTAAATGGGTTGCACCATTTGCCGCAGCTTAGGCCTGTTCATGGCAAAGGGTATGACGCTGATAGCGCACAGAAAACCACAGCCCGCCAAGGTATACCCTACACCAACTTGCTCTGCTACCGAGCCTGCAAGCATACTGCCGATCGGGGCCATACCCATGAATGCGGTGGCATACAGGCTCATCACGCGGCCACGTTTGTCGTCGTCCACAATAGTTTGAAGCAATGTGTTGCAGGAGGCCATCGTAACGATCATACCAAAGCCACTGAACAGCATCAGCAGCAGCGAGAGCGTGAATACCTCTGAGAAAGAAAAGGCGATAAGGGCACAACCGAAAAGCAGCATGGTATAGATAATCACCTTGCCCAAGCCCTCCACGGATTTGCGCTGTGCCAGAAAAAGCGCGCCGCTCAGTGCTCCTAAGCCGGAAGCGCCCATCAGGTAGCCCAGCGTGTTGGCGCCGCCGTGCAGGATATCCCGGGCAAACACCGGCAGCAGTACCGTAAAGGGCATTCCGAACAAACTCAGCAAGGCCACGATTACGATCAGCGCCCGGATTGGCGGGAACCCGAAGGCATACCGGAAGCCGTCTTTCAATGACTCCCATACCTTGCGCTGCTGCTGCACCTGCTCAAAGGGCTTCAGGCGCATCAGCAGCAAAGAACCCAGCACCGCCAGGTAACTAACCGCGTTGATCAGGATGCATACCCCCTCGCCCACCGCCGCAATCAACAGCCCAGCGATAGGCGGTCCGGCCAGCCGCGCCATGTTGAACATGGAGGAGTTCAGGGCGATGGCGTTGCTCATGTCCTCGCGCTTCTCCACCAGCTCCACTACAAAGGCCTGTCGGGTGGCAATGTCGAACCCGTTGATGGTGCCGAGGAAGGCGCTCAGGGCCAGCACGTGCCATATCTCGATGGTATCGGTTAGCACCAGGGCGGCCAGTGTAAAAGCCTGCACCATCGAAAGCGTTTGGGTGAGCAGCAGCACTTTGTGGCGGTTAAACTTGTCGGCCAGCACGCCGGCAAAGGGGCCAAGGAGAAAAGAAGGAATCTGGCTAGAGAAAGTAACAGCGCCGAGCAGGAACACAGAATCGGTGAGGCGGTATACCAGCCAGCTTAACGCTACTTGCTGCATCCAGGTACCGATCAAGGAGATTCCCTGCCCCACAAAGAACAACTTGTAGTTGCGCGAGCGCAATGCCCTGAACATGTCTCCCAATCTGCTTACTGCTGCCATAGTTTCATTCGCTCCTGCCCTGTGCTGGCCTTGTCTATACGTGTGGGTGGTTTTAGTTTGATGGATTTTTATGGAAAGCACAAAAGCCAACTCCAGGCGCCACGGGAAGGCTTTCCTTGCCTGGCACTTATTTCTGTCCTCGCCGAGACTATTGTGCCAGCTATTTTGTTACAGCTAAGGCCGCATAAGGTTTGGGAGGTGGGCCGTTTTTCCGTAATTTTAACATCCCATTAATGGCTTGTGCCAAGCTGAATTAAAAATTAGAAATTAAAAATTATGAGGGTGAGGCTTAGCTGTTTTTGCTTTGTTGATCGTCATAGTTTGCCTCTAAAATTCTTCGGTTTGGATATAGTTGGAACTACTTATTCTAGCTTTAAAGCCATTTCTAATTCATATTTTTTAATTTCTAATTCCTAGAGATTTGCCCGTTTTTTCGCATTTACATACCCATACCCAGTACTCGCTGCTCGACGGCCAGGCCAGCATCAGCGCGCTCATGAAAAAGGCGCAGGCCGATGGCATGCCCGCTGTGGCCATGACAGACCACGGAAACATGTTCGCCGCCTTCAACTTTGTGGCTGAGGCCAACAAGTATAACGTGAAGCCAATTGTGGGCTGCGAGTTTTACCTTGTGAAGGACCGTCACCTCAAAACCTTCAGCAAGGAGGTAAAGGATGTGCGCCACCACCAGTTGCTGCTCGCCAAAGACCAGGAGGGCTATCAGAACCTGGCCAAGCTCTGCTCGCTTTCTTACATCGAGGGCGTGTATAGCAAGTGGCCGCGTATTGACAAGGAACTGCTGCTGAAGTATAGTAAAGGCCTGATTGCCACCAGCTGCTGTATTGGTGCCGAGGTGCCACAGGCCATCCTCTGGAAAAGCGAGGAAGAAGCCGAGGAGATTTTTAAGTGGTGGCTCGATGTGTTCGGAGAGGATTACTATATCGAGATTCAGCGCCACGGCCTGATGAACATTGATGGCACCGGCAAAAGCCAGGAAGACATTAACCAGGTATTGCTGAAGTGGGCGCATAAGTATAACGTAAAGGTTATCTGCACCAACGACTCGCACTACGTGGACCAGGACGACTGGAACGCGCACGACATTCTCCTCTGCGTGAACACCGGCGAGGACCAAAGCACACCGGTGGGTGACTTCCAGACGAAGTATTACCGCTTCCTGTCGGATGACCAGAAGGTGATCTACGACACGGTGGAGAATGTGCGCAACAAGTATGGCAACCAGTCCAGCGTGCGCCAGATGCTGAACCGCATTGACGAGGCCGGACCTAAAACGCGCTTTGGCTTCCCCAACGACCAGTTCTACTTCAAGACGCAGGCCGAGATGAACGAACTGTTCAAGGACGTGCCGCAGGCCGTGGACAATACCAATGAGATCGTGGACAAGATCACGCCGCCCAAACTCAAGCGCGACATCCTGCTGCCCAACTTCCCGATCCCGCCGGAGCATGCCGGGCCGGATGCTTTCCTGCGCCACCTAACCTATGTGGGTGCCAAGAAACGCTATACCGACATTACCCCAGAAATTGAAGAGCGCCTGGATTATGAGCTGCGCATTGTAGAAACGATGGGCTTTGCCGGTTACTTCCTTATTGTGCAGGACTTCATTAACCGTGGCCGCGACATGGGTGTGTTCGTGGGGCCGGGCCGTGGCTCGGCTGCTGGTTCGGCGGTGGCCTATTGCATCGGTATCACCAACATCGACCCGATCAAGTATAACCTGCTCTTCGAGCGATTCCTGAACCCGGAGCGTGTATCCATGCCCGATATCGATATTGACTTTGACGACGTGAACCGCCAGCGCGTGATTGACTACGTGGTGGAGAAGTATGGCAAAACGCAGGTAGCCCAGATCATCACCTTTGGTACCATGGCGGCTAAATCGTCCATCAAAGACGTGGCTCGCTCAACCTCTTTGCCGCTTGCCGAAGCCAACGAACTGGCCAAGATGGTACCGGATACCCCGGGCACTACGCTGGCCAAGGCCTTCATGGAGAACCTGGACCTGGCCGCTATCCGTGAGGGCAATGATCACCGCGCCGCTGTACTAAAGCTGGCCGAAAAGCTGGAAGGCTCGGTTCGTAACACTGGTATACATGCGGCGGGTGTAATCATTGCCCCGGATGATATTACCAATTACATTCCGGTTTCTACCTCCAAAGACGCTGACCTGCTAGTGACGCAGTTCGATGGGAAGGTGATTGAGAGCGCGGGCATGCTGAAGATGGACTTCCTGGGCCTGAAAACCCTAACCATCATCAAGGACGCCATGGAACTCATCAAGAAAAACCATGGCGTTGAGATTGACATCGACAACATTCCGATAGACGACGAGAAAACCTACCAGCTTTACCAGCGTGGCGACACCATCGGTACGTTCCAGTTCGAGTCGGAGGGGATGCGCATGTACCTCAAGGACCTGCAGCCCACCAACATTGAAGACCTGATTGCGATGAATGCCCTTTACCGCCCGGGCCCGATGCAGTTCATCCCGAACTTCATTAACCGGAAACATGGGCGCGAGGAGGTAGAGTACCCGCACGAGCTGCTGGAGCCGATCCTGAACTACTCCTATGGTATCATGGTATATCAGGAGCAAATCATGCAGACGGCCCAGATTCTGGCCGGTTACTCGCTGGGCGGTGCCGACTTGCTGCGCCGCGCCATGGGTAAGAAGGATATGAAGAAGATGGCCGAGGAGCGTGAGAAATTCATTGCCGGAGCCGCCGAAATTCATAAAATCCCCGCTAAAAAGGCCTCGGAGGTATTCGACGTGATGGAGAAGTTTGCCCAGTACGGCTTTAACCGCTCCCACTCTGCCGCCTACTCCGTGGTGGCTTACCAGACCGGCTACCTGAAGGCGCACTACCCTGCCGAGTACATGGCCGCGGTGCTCACCAACAACATGAACGACATCAAAAAGGTGACGTTCTTTATTGAGGAGGCGCGCAAGCAGGGCGTACAGGTGCTTGGCCCGGACGTGAACGAATCCTTACTGAAATTCAACGTGAATGAGGAAGGCAACATCCGTTTTGGCTTGGCAGCGATAAAAGGAACTGGCGAATCGGCTGTGGATGCGATCATCTCTGAAAGAGAGGCTAACGGCCCATACCAGGATATTTTCGATTTTGCCAAGCGCGTGAACTTGCGTGCCGTGAATAAGAAAACCTTCGAAAGTATGGCCCTGGCCGGCTGCTTCGACTCGTGGGAGCTATACCACCGCGCCCAACTGATTGAGGTGCCCGAAGGCGAGACCATGCCGTTGCTGGAAAAGGCCGTGCGCTTTGGCAACAACTACCAGGCAGAGCAACAGGCCGCGCAGCAATCCTTATTTGGAGGCGGAGCCGCTGTGGCAGCCCCCATGCCAAAGGTACCGGAAGTACCCGTTTGGACGCAGGCTGAGATGCTTCGCCGCGAAAAGGAAGTGGTGGGTTTCTATATGTCGGGTCACCCGCTCGATCAGTTTAAGCTGGAGATTGACTCCTACTGCACTTGCCCGCTGGATAAGATCGAAGAGTATAAAAACCGCGATGTGAACGTGGCCGGTATGGTAACAGATGTCGTGATCCGTACCGCTAAAAATGGCAACCCGTTCGCGCTGTTCACCATCGAGGATTACGACACCTCCATGCAGATGGCGCTGTTTGGGGAAGACTACGTGAAGTTCTCGCCTTACCTCAAGATGGGTTTATACTTGTTCATCCGAGGCAAAGTGCAGCTGCGTTACAAATCCGAGGACCAGTGGGAGCTGAAACCACAAAATATCCAGCTGCTCGGCGATATTACCGATAAAATGGCGCAGGGCGTGCAGCTCAACATTAACCTGCAGCACTTTACGCCCAACTTGGCCGAAGCGCTTGAGAATGCCATCATCGCCAGCCCAGGCCAAAAACGTTTGGAAATTACCTTGCTTGTGCCTGATGAGCAGATGGCCCTGCCAACGTATTCGCGCAAGTATAGAATTGACCCGAAAGTGTTTCTTACATCCATTAAAGACTTGGGCTTAGGTGCCTGCAAGCTAATTTAGGTTTAGCTAAGTTAAAAGTTCACCTGGCTATAAATATGCAAAAGCGCCCCAGTAATATTACTGGGGCGCTTTTGCGTTAATAATGAGAAACCAATTACTGATGCAGGTAAATGGCTGCTGCACCGGCCACATTTTTAGAATAGCCTGGCATCGGGTTTCCGTTAGAAGTTGGCATTTCAAAAATTAGCACTTTGCCGCCTCCGTTGGCCCTTTCAGCCACATAAATATACTTGCTGTCTTCATCGTAGGCTACATCCACGGGGTTGCCTAGCATGGTGTTGCTACCTGCAATTCTTACCTGGGCATTTGCTCCTATAGTACCGCCGTTAGCTGTGCCACGAAACACTGAGCTAAAGTTGCTGATCACCACTATTGCGCCATCGTCTGCCACGGCTCCGTCGCCTACATCCGTCAACACCATCTTATCGTCTGCCTTAGAATAAGTAATGCCATGTGTCCTTACGATACCTTCTATAGTTACGCGCTTGGTAGGCTGAATCATACCATTCGAGTTAGAGAAAAAGTTCTCGAAATATACGATGTCGCCGGTGTTATCTGCCACAGCCCATAGAGCACTACCTTCGGCATGGATACCCCATAGGTTAAAGCCTACATTATAGGTGTTGCGGTAACGAATGCCGCTTGGGGTGCGCTCGTAAACGTACAGGCGGTTCATGTTGCCATTTAGTGCCGGGTCAGCGTCCTGTGCCACTACAATCATATTTCCGCTTACAGCAATTTCGCGGGCATTGCTAAAATCCGGAGTACTGGTAGTTTTGATTTCCAAAGAGCCATTTTTTTGCTTCTGGTAAGCCTCCAGCCTGTTGGTAGTGCGCGATGCCAAAATGATTTCGTTCCGCTTATCGTTGTAGTAAATGCCGTCAGCATCCATGGAGGCAATCTTTTTCTGCTTCACGGATACATCTGTTAAGCCATCGGCATCTATCATTGTAACCATGCCGCTGGTGTTACTGCTGACATAAGCCATGCTGCCGGTATCAGGGAAGTTAAAATCAATTTCGTCGTCTTTGTCGCAGGAGGATAAAGTTAACAAGGCGGTAGCAAACAATGTGCTGTAAGTTAATAAGTGTTTCATAGTATGATAGTTATAAGATGAATCCTACTTACGATGCAGCCTATTCACTGAGATTTTGCATTCGCTCCATAAATTAGTCTATTCACCACTTCTTTGCTGCCATTTGTGGATCAACTTGCAATCACCTGCCCCTGAGGCGTTAGCTTTTCTATGGCTTTCAAAAATTTCAGGTGTTCTCCAGGTTTTATACTTCTTTGGCTATATTATTTGCTTTCAAAACTTTTATTCACAACATTTGTTGATACAAACAAACAGTATCTTATACTTCGCATTGTCGTAAGTATATCAAACATGGTTGGCTGGCCCGAAACAAGACAGCCTGTCAGGGTGAACGAGTTTGGAGCCATATTTGCCAAACCTACAATTGTTATTATATTTAACCATTGAAATAAACACAACAAAACAATAAAGTTATGGCTAACAAAGCGATAGAAATTACAGACGCAAATTTTGATGAGATCATCAATTCAGATAAACCAGTACTTGTAGACTTTTGGGCAGAGTGGTGCGGACCATGCCGCATGGTAGGTCCGATTGTAGAGGAACTGGCTGGCGAGTACGAAGGCAAAGCCGTTATCGGTAAAGTAGACGTAGACGCAAACCCGCAAACATCTGCTAAATTCGGTATCCGCAGCATCCCAACGCTTCTTGTTTTCAAAAACGGCGAAGTAGTAGATAAGCAAGTGGGCGCCGTTCCGAAGAACGTACTGTCTCAGAAGCTGGATGCTCAAATGGCGTAAGTATAAATAAGTTTATTAGAAGGCCTCTTCTGCTTCTGCGGAAGAGGCCTTCTATTTTTCAGGAGTTACAGTTAATGCTGATGTCGCCGCTGCGCTCTAGATAGGCTGCTTTTATATTGCTGATATCCGGGCTGTGTCCGGCACTGCGCAAAGCCTCTAAGATATCGTTCTCAGTAACGCTGTTACTCCGCATTACCTCACGCTGCAGCTTTCCGTCTTTTACAAGAACGCGCGCCTTGCCTTTTATCAAGTTTCCTACGCCGATGTTGGTATGGTAAGCCAGCGCGGCAAGGCCTTTATGCAGTAAAACCAGCGTTAGGGCAGCAACAATGGTAGGCCAGAAGGGGGCATTGCCTGTTATGGCTCGGCTGAGCACCGATCCATAAATAATACCAAGTATAATATCGAAGGCTGTGTTTTTGCCAAAGATCCGGTGGTTACCGATCCGGATAATAAAAAGAGCCGCAAAGAAAACCCCAACGGCCCTAAAAGACATTTGCCACCAGCTCAGGGTCTGGTCGTCAATGCCAAACAGTAAGTTAAACGTGTCCTGTATTTCGTGCATACTTCAGAAAACGCGAGCTTTTTCTGAAGGGTTATACTTGCGTTAGCTGGCATCGCCACAGTTGCAGAGGTTTTTATCCAAGCTGTAGAGCATGCTAAAGTTGTTTTCTACCTCATCTATCAGGTGTTGTAGGCGCGCGTTATACTCCTGCACCTTCAGCAATTTCTCGTCAGCTACCTCCAACTTGTTCAGGCTATCTAAAGATTTTATAGACTTGCCAAGCTCGCTGTTTTTCTCATACATGCGGCTGATGTACTGATCCAGGGCTTGGTTAGTGGTAGAAGAAACCGTTTGCAGGTTATTGTCGATGCAAAGCTGGCGCTTCAGGTACTTAAATACTGTGGCTTCGGCGGCCAGGTTAAGCTCGTGTTTCTTTAATAGCGCCTGCTTCAGTTTATAGCTGTCGTAGCGTTTGTTGTAGTCGGTAACAGCCTCGCGTACTTTGTCGCGGCAGCTTTGGCACTTGCTGGATGTGGCCTTATCGAGCAGGGCATTGCGCTTGCCAACCGTTTCGTCGGTTGCATCTGTGTTGCTTAGCTCCTGCACTTCCTTCCGGAAAAGCTCGTTATACTGCTCCTCTTCCAATTTTTTAGTCAGCCGCACAATGGCCTCGCCTTCCACGGAGGCGGAAAGGTATTCTGCCTTCGGCAACTCAACAGCGTATAAACGGGCAAGGGCATCCTCGCGCTTCTCGGGCGTTTTCCAGGTTTTGGCATCCGACTCGATATCGCGGAGCGTGTTGACCAGCAGCTTCCCGTTTTTGAGGTTATGGTCTGCCTCTAAGTATAGATCGGCATTGCTAAGTATGGCTGCGTACTCTGCCCTGAAGATGTTGTGGTAGGTGCTGTTGCTTGCAAACTCTTTCTCGCGGGCATCGAAGGTGCCTTTCAGGCGCTTATACTCCTGCACTATACCGAACAGGTTTTTGGCGTTAATCTCCGGGCTGTTGTTGCGGTAGTTCAGGCGATACGTGTTCAGGTTCTGCTTCATGTCGGCGAATACGCGCAGAAACTCGACATATAGCTTCTCCTGCCTGAAGGTTTCGTCGTTGATCATTTTTTGCTCATAGGCTGCCTGTATCTTCTGTTTGCGCTTCTCGATCAGGTCCAGCGTCACTTCATCGCCGGTGAGCACATCCATTTTATACAGCGATTTATAGTTTGCGACTACCATAAAAGGGTAATCCTTGTAGCCAGTCATCTCTTCCAACTGCCGTCGGTCCAGCTTGTTTGGGTTCTTCTGCAGGTAGTCAGTCAGCTTCACGGTTTTAATGTCCACCTTCTTCACATCGCTCGGCACGAACACATAAATGCGCACCGAGTGCAGGCGCGTATCAAAGTCCTGGCCTTCGTAGAGGCGTATGGTAGAGCTGAATTTATACTCTTTTTTCGAGGCGCGGGCATTAAGCAAGCTTCCAAACTCTCCTACCAGCGATAGCACGGCGCCTGTAGGCGTAGTCAGCTTGGAAATGTTCATCAACTGATTTGCCACCATGCTAAAAACCTGGTCGCTTTCGCCATTGGTAATAGCTTTGGCGTTGATAACGGCATCGATGCTGTTGTTACCCGAGCCGAGCGGCATCTTATCAATAATACGCACCACCTCCTGGTGGTCACTCACCTGCGTTTTGTAGTCGCGGTTATTCTGCGTGATAGAGAAGTTATAGAGCGGGTACACGATATCATCGTTGCCGAAGAGCTTCATATTCTTTAGCTGGGCCGTTATAAGTAGGTACTCCAGCACATTGCCATATTTCTTTTTGGGCTTGCGCGCGCCATGCTCCAGCTCGTTGAGCACGCGAGTAAAGCGGTTACCATTGTACAGATAAATGTCTGTGGAGAGGTACTGCCACTCATCCGAAAACTGAAAATCATCGTTGTAACTATACCCTAGGCGTGTTTCGATGTTTCGCTGTGCTAAAACTGCCTGTTGGGAAACCAGCAAAAATGCCAGAGCTAAAACTATTGTTCTCATAAATACGCTATTGTCTTTGAGTTGGGGCTGCCGGGCAAGGCAAGCCATGGGCTGAGTCCACTAAACGCTCAAAATTGAATATAAGTGCACTAAAGTTGCTAATAATAACGCTATAATCATAAAAATTAATATGAAAACGAAGATATGGAAAAACCTACTGCTTAGCTTCGCCCTGTGTGCTGGGGCCGCAACCTTTACCGATGCTAAGGCACAGATGCTCAATAAATCCGCTGTGGAACGAGCCAGCGAAAAGTATACCGAAGAGCAAAAGGTAAATTACCTCATCCAGTACATCGCCAAAATGGAAAATGCCACGTTTATTCGTAACGGCAGCGAGCATACCTGCAAGCAGGCCGCAGAGCATCTGGAGTCGAAATGGGAAAAGCATAAGGATGATGTCAAAACCGCGAACGGCTTTGTGGAAGAGCTTGCCTCCCGTTCCGGCCTGACTGGCGAGCCTTATAAGATCCGGTTTGCCGACGGCACAACTAAAACTACTAACCAGGTGCTCTTAAAAGCTTTACAACAGCTACAGTAATTGCGCCTTTCATTTAACGCTGGCACCTTTAAGCGCGTAGGCCAACGCTAAACTGTTTATACTAAACTATGGTACAACTATTCGAACAATCAAAAAACGACTTGGTTGCTTTCAGGGTATCCGGAAACGTAAACCGCAGCGACTATGATATGATGTTACCAGTGCTGGAAGAGCGCATCAGGCAACATGGCAAGGTACGAGTATACGCCGAAGTACAGGATGTGGAGGAGTACACCTTACAGGCGCTTTGGGAAGATATTAAATTCGACCTCAAGCATGCCACGGATTTCAGCAAGGTAGCTCTGATAGGTGACCGGAAATGGATTGACTGGCTCACTACCATGGCTAAGCCGTTCACCTCTGCCAAGCTCAGGTATTTTGACTATAGCGATCGCAACGAGGCCTGGGAATGGATAAATACCTAAGTGTAAACTACCAATAAACAGCAAAGGCTGTGGATGCGCATCCACAGCCTTTGCTGTTTATTGGTAAACAATTTGCTTGAACCTAGTCTTTGTAGATATATACTTCTGCCTTGCCGTTTTTCATAAATCCGCGGTACATCCCCGCCGAGTTAAAGGGCATGGCCACATTTCCTTTTTTATCTAGAGCAATCACGCCACCTTCGCCGCCGCGCTCTACCAGCTTCTTTATCACAACTTCCTCCGCCGCTTTTTTCACAGGGTATCCTTTGTAAGCAACCAGTGCGGCAATATCGTAGGCTACTACATTGCGGATAAAGTACTCGCCGTGGCCAGTGGCCGAAACTGCGCAGGTATTGTTATCGGCATAAGTACCGGCCCCAATGATTGGCGCATCGCCTACGCGGCCGTAGCGCTTATTGGTCATGCCGCCCGTAGAGGTTCCTGCCGCCAGGTTACCGTAGGCATCCAGCGCCACGCACCCAACGGTTCCAAACTTCTTGCCTTCGGTAAAGATGTTCTCGTTACTGCTGGTGCCGCCATCATGGTCTAACTCAGTTTTCTCCTTGTCCTTTATTTTCTGGAGTTGGTTAAAGCGGGTTTCAGTATGAAAGTATGATGGGTCAACGAGTTCAATGCCCTGTGTTTTGGCGAACTTCTCGGCGCCGCTGCCTATCATCATCACATGCTCCGACTTTTCCATCACGGCGCGTGCGGCAGTAATTGGGTTGCGGATAGTGGTAACGCTGGCCACGGAGCCTGCCTGTAGAGTTTTTCCGTCCATTACGGCGGCGTCCATCTCATTTTTGCCTTCGTTGGTAAAAACAGCCCCTTTGCCTGCGTTAAAAAGGGGTGAGTCTTCCATCACGTGGATGGTAGCTTCCACGGCATCCATGCTGGTGCCTCCTTTTTTCAGCACATCATAGCCAACCTGCAGCGCTTCGTTCAGTTTTTCGCGGTAGGCTTTTTCTTTCTCCGGCGTCATGTTCTCGCGGGTGATAGTTCCGGCACCACCGTGTATCACTAGCGTAATTTTGCTGTAGTCTGGTTTTGCTTGTGCCAACGCGGCAACTCCCGCCAGCACAAACAAGCAAATAAGGTATAGGCTCTTTTTCATAATCGGTTATAAGTGAGAGTGAATAGCAATGTTAATATAGTGCTTTTTAGTGTATCTAAGGCAAAATACACAACTTGCAGCCTACAATATACTTTGGCTACACATGTTTTTACTCCGGCTCCGGCACTGGCAGGCCTTTCTGCTGCTTTTTATACTTCCCTTTTTATTGCAGCAAGCTATACTTGCCTTATTAAGCGTCTCTGATGCGCGGCTTGGCCCGGCTTCTGCTATGCTGATAGATGCCATACCGGCTACAGTATTTACGCTCTGGATGTGGCGCGTGGGTATCTGGCTTTTCCGCAGGTTACCCGAAAGCATCAAAATAACGCCTTTATACTTCCACCTGAGCACGCTTTACATCCTGCTATACACGCTACTGTTCGTGTACACCTTGGCTGTTGTACTGGACAGTGTAGCGGGTGGCACACTACCGCTGGGCATGCTTATACTTATACTGCCAATGCATTTGTTCGCGACATTTGTATATCTATATATAGTATATTTTATGGCGCGATTATTGTTAAGTGTAGAAGAGCAACGGGTGGTGGATTTTGGTGCGTATGCGGGTGCTTATTTTTACTTCCTGCTGCTGCCGTTGGGCATCTGGTTTTTGCAGCCGCGCTTGCGCAGGTTACACTTATTAGAGGCTTAGCGAACGCCTGGAAAATTATTTTTTTGAGAAACATAGGCGCTGTACAATATTCTAAAAAAATCACCGTTTAGAAGCAATCGCAATCGGTAGTTTATTGGTTTTTATAGAGTTTTGCTGGCGTTCAGGCTGATCTTTTACCATATTTGTAATCTATTCTCAAACATTATTCATACAACCATTAACAATCATCCATGAAATTCAATTTCTTCAAAGCATCTCTGGCGCTGGCACTAGGCTCCTCTATGATGGTCTCTTGCGTTTCCTCTAAGAAGTATGAAGACTTGCAGGCAAGCAAAGAAGCGCAAGAGCGCGAACTGGCGGCTTCTAAGTCTAAAGTAGATCAACTGTCTGCCTCCCTGAAAGAGCGCGAGCAAAAGCTTGCCGATATGGAGCGTGCTATGAACGAGCAGCAAAAAGTTCTTGATAACCTGAAAAACGAGGTTAACACAGCACTGCAAGGCTTTAACCAAGGCGACCTGAGTGTATCCGTGAAAGACGGCAAAGTGTACGTGTCTATGTCTGATAAGCTGTTGTTCCCTACTGGTAGCACGAAAGTAAACCCAGGCGGCAAAAAAGCTATTGACCAGTTGGTTAGCGTGTTGAAGAAAAACCAGGAAGTTGGTGTAATGGTTGAAGGCCACACAGATGATGTTTCTGTAATGAACGGCATGAAGTACCTGACTGACAACTGGGACCTGAGCGTACTGCGCGCTACTGAGATTACTCGCCTGATGACTGAGAAAGGTCTTTCTCCTGACAGAGTAACTCCAGCTGGCCGTGCATTCTATATGCCGGTTGACACAGGCCGCTCTGCTGATGCAAAAGCTAAAAACCGCCGTACAGAGATCATCCTGACTCCAGACTTTACTGAAGTATACAAAATTCTTGGCATCAAAGCTTAGTTCTGATATTTTACAGATAAGGGAAGCCGGCAACGCTAAGTTGCCGGCTTTTTTTGTTGATGTTACTTATGGCTGCTGCCTTAATTCCTTTGCCTGCGCTATGGCTTGGTACAGCTCGTCGGGGCGCTGCGAGCCGATCAGCAAAGGCTTGTGGTTGTAAAAGTATAGCTTTACGCCCCTGTTTCCCGACATATTGTAGGCCTTGCCTTTAAAGCCCCACCGGATGCCCCAGCCGCCGTAATCCTGAATGGGATTGTAGCTGATGCGCTCATACTCCCGAACCAGGTGCAGCGGTATTTTAACAGGCCGCAAATGAAAGGGCCTGAACCGCACCCACAGCTCGCCGGGCAAAACTTCGGTGGTAAGCGACATGCGGAAGAAGAAGTATGGCAAGCCTACCCCAAACAACAACACCAGCACCACCAACTGCACCGACGACACCGGCCTGCTGCCAAACGTATGGCCCAGCATAACCTGCGCTACAAACCCAGCCCAGAACAAAGCAGCCACGCCCAGCACAACCGCCCACAGCCAAAACTGCCTGAACCGCTGGCGCTCCCGGTAAAGTATGGTTTTCTTAGACATAAAGTGCTAGACGTAGGACGTTAGATATTAGACGTTAGATTACTCTATACAAGTTGTTAACACGCAGGTATGCGAAGTATAGACAAAGCAAATCTTGTGTCTTATATCTAACGTCTAATATCTTAAACTGAGATAGCTTGGGCCAGGTCATCAATCAGGTCTTCGGCATCCTCTACCCCTACGCTCAAACGGATAAGGGTATCGCTGAGGCCGGCATTCATGCGGTCTTCGCGCGGAATGCTGGCGTGCGTCATGGTGGCCGGGTGCCCGCATAGCGACTCCACCCCACCCAGAGATTCAGCCAACGCAAACAGCTTCAGGTTTTCCAGCACGCGCACTGCATCGTCCACGTTGTCGCCCTTCAGCTCAAACGAAACCATCCCCCCGAAATCAAGCATCTGTTTTTGGGCTATTTCGTAGCCTGGATGGCTCTCAAAACCTGGCCAGTATACTTTGCCTACCTTCGGGTGCTCTTTTAAGTACTCGGCTACCTTGCGGCCGTTTTGGCAATGGCGCTCCATGCGCAGGTGCAGTGTTTTGAGGCCACGCAGCACCAGGAAGCAATCCTGAGGGCCTGGCGTGGCACCGCATGCGTTCTGGATAAAGGCCAGTTGTTTCCTCAATTCATCGTCGTTTACAATCACAGCGCCCATTACCACATCCGAGTGGCCGCCCATGTACTTGGTAAGCGAGTGCATCACAATATCGGCCCCCAGATCAAGCGGCGTTTGCAAGTATGGCGTGGCAAAGGTGTTATCGGCTACAAGAAGCAGCTTATGTTTCTTGGCCAGGTCAGCGTAGGCTTTTATATCAATGATGTTCAGCAAGGGGTTTGTCGGGGTTTCCACCCAGATCATTTTGGTGTTCTCGTTGATGAGCTTCTTCACATTAGCCGTGTCCTGCATGTTTGTGAAGTGGAACTTGATGCCAAAATTCTGGAACACCCTTGTGAAGATACGGTAGCTGCCGCCATACAAGTCGTTGGTGGAGATCACCTCATCGCCGGGCTTCAGCATTTTGATGATGGCATCTATGGCAGCCATACCTGACGAAAAGCAAAGGCCGTGCTTGCCGTTTTCCAGCGCTGCCAGCGCGTTTTGCAGTTGCGTGCGGGTTGGGTTGTGCGTACGTGAGTATTCGTAGCCCTTATTGTCGCCGGGGGAGCGCTGAACGTAGGTTGATGTCTGGTAAATCGGCGTCATGATAGCGCCTGTGCTTGGGTCTGGCTCCACGCCAGCATGTATAGCTTTCGTCCCGAATTTCATAGTCTGTCTTTTAAACTTATATACAATTTTGACAGCCCGCTTCGCACTAGGTAAGTGTAAGGCTGGCTACTAAAGCGAATACTGCAAATTAGAGAAATACCTGCGAAGTATAAAAGTGTACGTGCCGCTACCCTGCTTCTCTGTAAAGTATACTTTTAATACCGTAAAAATCTTTTGTCCTTTGTCTTTCGTCTACTTCCTAACGAAGCCAATACTTAACTACATGAGATCGCTCCCCGTTTTAAGAAATTTTATACGCGAAAATGCCTCCACCTTTATCTCTATGCTTTTGCTGGTAGTGGTTCCTGTTGTGGTAAGCTCTACTGCAGCCGTTATCCTGTACAATTATCAAAACCTATTGCAAGGGCTCACGCTGGGAGAAATGCTGCTATACTTTGCCATTATTTCTATCACCATGGCCTTGGCGCTTACGCCTACCACTTTTGTAGCCCTGGTAAGCGGCTTTTATTTAGGCTGGAATGGTTTTGCCGGCATTGTGGTATCGTATGGCATTGCCGCGCTTATAGGCTACAGCATTGCGCAGTTCGTAGACCATGGCAAGATGATGGCCTTCCTCAACCGTTTCGAGAAGGCACGCATACTTATGCAGGAGCTGCGCAACGACAGTTGGAGCCTGATCTTCCTGACCCGGATTTCGCCAGTGCTTCCCTTTGCCCTAATGAACTTCGTGCTCTCGCTACTGCAGATCGATAAGCGAAAATTTTTCCTTGCAAGTATAGTTGGCATGTTGCCGCGTACGCTTTTCTTCTTTTGGGCAGGTACGCAGGCACGTGATATTGTGCAGGCATTGCAAGACCCAGATAGCGGACGCAGCGGACAAATACTTATGATTGCATTAATTTTAATTTCTATCGGAGGGCTTTACTTCCTGTTCGACAGGGCTTTAAAGCGTTCCCTGCGCAAAGCAGCGGCTAAAAATGAATAATTTTTTTGAACAGGTCTTGCGTATAAAGAAAAAAGGCCTTTACTTTGCATCACAATAACGGATTGGTCACGTAGCTCAACTGGATAGAGCATCTGACTACGAATCAGAAGGTTAGGGGTTCGACTCCCTTCGCGACCACCGAAAAGCCTCTCAGAAACGTCTGAGAGGCTTTTTTTATTTTGTGGGTGCGGTACCCATCAAATGTATCACAACATCCGCAGCTCAAGTACAAAACTTGAGCTTGTTCCGACTTTTTGCTTCTTGAGAACCCATCGGCTGAAGTCTAGCTTAAAACCGCAGCCATATCTTTGTGGTTCTTCATTATTAAGAACACCAATCCTAGCATAACTAAGAAACCCGGGTGGTAACAACACCGCCTATCACATGCGCTGCGCTACCTGCCTTTGTTTTGCAGCAAAGTATGTGCTTGAGCTTAAATTGTGTGGAAGGCTTATGTATTATGGATGTTATATTGCCCTTAGGGTGCCAACACTAGTATATACAGGCATGATATGCTTGCACTAATGTAGTTGTATAAAAAACTTATAGTACATAGCTAAAGGCCGGAACTGATAGTCCTCATCAATTCAGCTTCTACTCGCGGAACTAGAATAGCAATAAAAACCTCTGCAAGGGCAGGGTTTTTAAATGAAGTGGTATGCATCAGGGAGATAAGCCCTAAGCGGTTTTCATCCTGGTCACTCAAGGCTATTCCCATGTAGCTTTCAATGTTAAACAGCTTTAGCTCCTTATCATCCGGAAACATACTTTGAATATCATTGGGATAAAAGCATGCATGGTTGAAAAAAACATTTTCGCAGGGAGTAAACTGGAGTTTATACCTAAACTCTGGCTGGCATTCGCTGCCTTTCGTAAAGCCTAACGTTTTCACTTCGGCGTATGTATCAGAAACAACCTTACCAATCAGGACATACTTTACATCCAACATCTTATTGATAAAAAGGCAGGTATCGTAAAAGAAATTGTCTCCCTGATAGCTGTTAACAAAGCCTACTGCTTGGTTAAGGGTGAGTTCCTCTTCAGTTGTCCATTCTTTCTGCGATTTATAAACCGCATGGTAATTCATCCCCATCGCCTAATATAATAATTCAAAGTTGAATGACCTAAAATATTCAATTCTGCTAATATACACAAATTCACCTACCCTTCTTGAAGCCAGCAATTATTATAAACATAAACCTATTGATCTAGCTCTCCTTGAAGCTCATACTCATTTTTAAATCTTAGTACTTGCCGTAGCACATTTTCCGATAATTTTAATTTTATATGATCCTGCATCAATTCATCCCAAGTATTAAACAGTTTCCAGGTTTGGGAATTTTTGAAGGCTTCAAGTTCATTTTTAGAAAGCGATCTTTCATGAAAAGCTTGTAATTCTACGTCTTCTTCACGCATAGGCACCCTTACTGTATTAGAGTCACTATTAAGAATTTCTATAATTTCTGCTTGATGATCTTTATTGGCAGGCAAATAAAAGTAACGAACACATGCATTACTGTTATTTAAAGGGTGTAGCTTAGACATAGTGTTTGGCAAATGACAATCTATTAGCTTATGCGCAGTATATCAGCGCTTATGCTATTTTAATCCTAATAATCATGAAAGACAAACACATAAGATTAGTACAAAACAATCTTACACAATAAACATGTCTTTGAGCTTGATTATATGATAATGTTTAACACAAAAAACTTTTCTCAACTAACCAGACAACATGCTGTAGGCTCACAGTTTATAGCAAAAAAGCAAAAGCACGCATGTGTGTTAGTATAGTATACATAACCCATGATGCAGTTGTTGTGCCAAATCAAAATATTCATAAAACAATACTACTTATTGATTCTTAAGTGATGTTGCCCTATGTTATAACTTTAACATCATGTTATGCTCTCTCGCCTCATGCAACTTTTATGAAGATGATTTGTTAACTTTGTGACGTAATCAAATTTAATCTGAAAAATTATGGCAATGTACCCTGAATATATGGTAGCCCCTATCCGCGAGGACCTTACCTCGGCTGGGTTTGAGCAACTGATGACTCCTGAAGAGGTAGAGCAAGCCGTTAAAACAGAAGGCACTGTGCTTTTGGCCGTAAACTCTGTATGTGGTTGTGCAGCATCTAAAGCACGCCCTGCCCTTAAAATGGCGGTGGCTGCCGCTGATAAAAAACCAGTTAAGCTTGTAACTGTATTTGCAGGCATGGAGCAAGATGCAGTAGCTAAGGCCCGCGAGCACATGCTCCCTTACCCTCCATCATCTCCGTCTATTGCCCTTTTCAAGGATGGTGAACTGGTGCACATGATTGAGCGTTACCACATTGAGGGTAATGAGCTGCACCGTATTGTAGATAACCTTAAAGGCGCTTTCGATGCCTACTGCTAGGTTTTACAAAGTATAAAAAAGAAAGGGCTGGCAGAATCATCTGCCAGCCCTTTCTTTTTTATACTTTGTAAAAATTATGCGTTTAATTCCCGAAGGTCGAAGCCTATGTCGCGGCGATAGTAGCGGTCCTGCCAGGTAATAGCTTCTGCTGCTGCATTTGCTTTCTCTAAGGCTTCCTCCATAGTATCGCCAAGGGCTGTAACGGCAAACACGCGGCCTCCGTTGTTCAGCAGCTTATCCCCTACTTTCTTGGTGCCGGCATGGAATACTAGCACATCCTCTGGCACTTGCTCCAGCCCTGTTATCTCTTTTCCTTTCTCATACCCTTCTGGGTAACCGCCGGAGGCAAGTATAACAGTGGTGGCCGTGCGTGGGTCAATCTCAAACTTAAACTCTGCCAGCTTATGCTCGTGCAAGGCCTTAAACAGCATAAACAAGTCGGACTTTATGCGCGGAAGTATGGCTTCAGTTTCAGGGTCGCCGAGGCGCACGTTGTATTCGATCACATATGGCTCGCCGTTCACGTTCATTAGCCCTATAAACAAGAAGCCAGTGTAATCCAGGGCATCAGCCTGCATACCGCGCAGCGTGGGCTCAATTACTTTTTCCTTAACCTTCTGCATAAATACCTCATCGGCAAAAGGCACCGGCGAAATAGCACCCATACCTCCTGTGTTCAGGCCTGCATCGCCCTCGCCTATACGCTTATAATCCTTCGCCTCCGGCAGCAACACATAGTCTTTGCCGTCTGTAAGGATGAATACTGATAGCTCGATACCCTGTAGGTATTCCTCAATAACAACTTTGCTACTGGCGTTGCCAAAGCGCTTGTTGCGCAGCATAGCATCCAGGGCATCGAAAGCCTCCTCATAATCCTGAGCGATGATTACGCCTTTTCCGGCTGCTAATCCATCTGCCTTTATTACTGTTGGAAAGCTTTGGGTTTTCAGGTATTCTACAGCATCCTTAAAAGTAGCCTCTGTAAAGGTTCTGTAGCTTGCCGTTGGGATATTATGCCGCTGTAGGAAAGACTTGCAGAAGTCTTTGCTGCCCTCCAGCATGGCACCTGCCTTTTTGGGCCCGATCACCAATATATGCTTCAGGTACTCTGAGTTCTGGAAATAATCGTGGATACCTTCCACCAGGGAGTTTTCAGGGCCAACCACAACCATCATGATGTTGAAGTCTGCGGCAAACTTACCCAGTTCCTCAAAGTCGTGTATGTTTACGGCTGCAGTGGTTCCAAACTTTGCTGTACCGGCGTTTCCCGGCGCTACAAACACTTTATCGGAAAATTCGCTCTGGCTAAGTTTCCAGGCAATGGCATGCTCCCGGGCTCCCGAGCCTATCACTAGTACGTTCATGGGTTTTATAGATTGCTCAACTGTAAAAGCGTTGATTGGTTAAAGTCTTAATCCTGTATTCAAAACTATAAAAAAAATTGCTGGAAGAGCCGGTTTTTTATCTAGCAAACCTTTTCTCCCAACAATTTCAAAATTTAACAATGCCTTGGCTTAATTAGCATATTCCGACAGGAACTTGATACGCATCAGGCGCAGGTCCTCTTCGGTATAATCGTCAGTACCGAGCTCATTTACTGCCACTGCTATGTTATCGGTGCTGGCATTCATGAAGTAATCGTATACTTCCTCTTGGCGGTCATCATCCAGAATGTTGTTAATGTAGTAGTTCAGGTTAAGTTTCGTGCCTGAGTAGCAGATATGCTCAATTTCCTCGATCAGTTCCTGCATTGTCAGGCCTTTAGAAGCGGCAATCTCTTCCAGATCTACTTTTTTATCTATCTGTTGAATAATGTAAATCTTTATCTTAGATTTGTTTACCGTGGACTTTACCACCACATCGGCAGCCGTCACGATATCATTTTCCTCTACATACTTTGTGATCATGTCGAGGAATGGCTTTCCGAACTTGTGCACCTTACCCATACCCACACCGGCAATATGCGCCAGCTCGTCTTTAGAGGTTGGGTAAACGGTAGCCATTTCCTTTATCGAAGGGTCCTGGAAGAGCACGTATGGAGGCAGGTTCTTTTCTTTCGCCAGTTTCTTGCGCAGGTTCTTCAGCATGTCAAACAGCACCTCGTCGTGGCCGGCTGATGCCTGTGACTGCTCGTTTTCCTCGCCTTCTTTTACTTCCTGCTCATAGTTATGGTCTTTAGTAAGCTGAATTGGGTGCGGGTTAAGTATAAAATCCTCTCCTTTTTTCGTCAGCTTAATTACGCCAAAGCTATCTATATCTTTCTCTAGATACTCAGAGAGCAGAATTTGGCGCAGCACTGAGCTCCAGAACTGCGCGTCATGTGCTTTGCCTGTGCCAAACAGTTCCAGCTTATCGTGGTCGTAACTGGTTACATATTGGTTTCTGAGGCCTGTTAAAACATGCGTTATGTGATCGATGCTAAAGCGCTGGCCTGTTTGCTGCACCGCTTGCAAGGCAAGTTGCACTTCTTTCTCAGCTTGGAAGCGCTCTTTCGGATGCAGGCAGTTATCGCAGAAGCCACAGTCCTTCTCAAAGGTTTCGCCAAAATAGTGCAGCAGCTGCTTGCGGCGGCACACGGCAGAATCTGCGTAAGCAGCCATCTCCTGTAGCAATAGCTTAGAGTTGTCGCGCTCTGTTACGGGCTTGTCTTTGTTGAACTTCTCCAGCTTCACAATATCGTCGTAGCTGTAGAACATAATGCAGTTACCCTCCATACCATCGCGACCGGCACGGCCAGTTTCCTGGTAGTAGCCCTCAATGGATTTTGGTGTATCGTAGTGGATCACGAAGCGGACATCCGGCTTATCAATCCCCATACCGAAGGCAATAGTGGCCACAATTACGTCAGCTTCCTCGTTCAGGAAGGCATCCTGGTTAGCCATGCGTATGCTGGAGTCGAGGCCGGCATGGTATGGCAACGCCTTAATGTCATTTACCTTCAGCAGCTCGGCAATCTCCTCCACCTTTTTGCGGCTCAGGCAGTACACTATACCGCTTTTGCCTTTGTGTTTCTTCACGTACTGGATCAGCTGTTTCTTGGTGTTGTGCTTCGGGCGCACCTCATAGTATAGATTGGTGCGGTTAAACGAAGATTTAAACACCGAGGCTTCGTCCATCTGCAGGTTTCGCTGGATATCGAGCTGCACTTTGGGCGTGGCTGTGGCTGTGAGCGCAATGATCGGCAGCTTGCCTATCTGATCGATGATGCCACGAATACGGCGGTACTCCGGACGGAAGTCGTGCCCCCACTCCGAGATACAGTGCGCCTCATCAATGGCCACAAACGAAATATTAGAGGCCCGCAGAAATTCTATCGTTTCCTCTTTTGTAAGCGACTCCGGCGCCACGTAAAGCAGCTTTACCTCACCGGCCAGTGTTTCTTTCTTAACTTTGTTTGTTTCTGATTTAGAAAGCGTAGAGTTAAGGAAGTGTGCATTCACGCCAAAGGCGTTCAGCTGGTCCACTTGGTTTTTCATGAGGGCAATCAGCGGCGATATAACGATGGCTGTGCCGGGTAAAGAAAGAGCAGGTAGTTGGTAACACAACGACTTGCCCGCGCCTGTAGGCATAATCACAAAGGTGTTCTTGCCGTTAATAATATTGTTTATTATCAGCTCCTGATTTCCTCTGAATTGATTATACCCAAAAACTTCTTTTAATTTGTTCTTGAGATTTACCTCTTGTTTAATAGACATGTAATCTTGCAAAAAATTTAATCTTGTTGCAACGCACTCCAAAAGAGTGCCCTAACACAAATTTAACTTGAATCTCCCTAATAATATAGCGCTTACCGCAAAAAAAGTACTAGACGCCGAGGCCGAAGCTATCGCCAGACTGGCAGATTTTATCGACGAAGACTTTGTAGACTGCGTTAAAGCCATTCTCCAGATGAAAGGGCGTGTTGTGGTAACGGGCATTGGCAAGAGTGCAAATATTGCGCAAAAGATCGTAGCCACACTTAACTCTACCGGCACGCCTGCCCTGTTTATGCATGCCGCAGACGCCATTCATGGCGACCTGGGCATGATCCAGCCGGACGATTTCGTCATCTGCATCTCTAAAAGCGGTAACACTCCTGAAATAAAGGTACTAGTTCCTTTGCTAAAGCGCAAAGGTTCTAAGCTGGCCGCCATGGTTTGTAGCACAGACTCTTACCTAGCCCAAAACGCTGACTTTATACTTAACGCAAATGTGGAGCGCGAGGCTTGCCCGCATAACCTTGCCCCTACCACTAGCACCACCGCCTCGCTTGCGCTTGGTGATGCGCTTGCTGTTAGCCTGCTGGAGGCGCGCGGTTTTACCAGCTCCGATTTTGCCACGCTGCACCCTGGCGGCTCGCTGGGCAAACGTCTTTACCTGAAGGTACAAGACATTTACACCCAAAATGAGGCGCCTTGCGTAAAGGAGAACGCATCGCTCAGAGAGATTATTATTGAGATTTCGTCTAAGCGCCTAGGAGCCACTGCTGTGGTAAAAAAAGATTCAGATATACTTATCGGAATAATTACGGACGGCGACCTGCGGCGCATGCTTAATAAGTATGACTCTATTGAGGGCATCACTGCAACAGACATCATGACACCGGCCCCGCTCACCATTGAGCCCGACAGTTATGCCGCTGAGGCTATGGCCATTATGCAGGACAAAAGTATAACGCAACTCATTGTTACTAAATCAGGTAAATTCGAGGGCTTTGTGCACCTCCACGATTTACTTAAAGAAGGACTTGTATAACATGGATAAAAACACCTATGTGGTAATTATGGCCGGCGGCATCGGGAGCCGTTTCTGGCCGTTTAGCCGTACCAACTACCCGAAACAGTTCCACGATGTGCTAGGCATCGGAGAAAGCATGCTGCAAATGACGGTAAAACGCTTCGCAGACATTTGCCCACCCGAAAACCTGTTTGTGGTTACAAACAAAGATTACGAAGCACTTGTAAAAGAGCAGCTCCCAGAACTTACCGATAATCAGATATTGCTAGAGCCAATTGGCCGCAATACTGCTCCCTGCATTGCTTATGCTTCTTACAAAATTGCTCAGCTAAACCCTAAGGCAAACCTAGTGGTAACCCCCGCCGACCATGTGGTGATGAAGCAGGATGTGTTTACCAATGTTATTAAAGAGGCCATCACGGCTGCTGCGCAAGATGACGTGCTGATCACGTTGGGCATTACGCCAAGCCGCCCCGACACTGGTTATGGATATATCCAGTACATCGACGAAGGGAACGAAGGAAATGACGGCATCAAGAAAGTAAAGACTTTTACAGAAAAGCCAAACTTAGAGCTTGCCCAGATGTTCCTGGATAGCGGCGACTTTGTTTGGAACTCCGGCATTTTTATCTGGAGCGTGCAAAGTATACTCAAGGCCTTCCATCAGCACCTTTCAGAAATAACTGAGGTTTTTGAGGAGGGCACCAACCTGATGAATACCCCGGAGGAGCAGAATTTTATCACAAAAGCTTACTCACAGTGCCGCAACGTGTCTATTGACTATGGCATTATGGAGAAGGTGGATAACGTGTACGTACTGCTCGCCGATATTGGCTGGTCCGACCTGGGCACCTGGAACTCGCTCTACACCATCAACGATAAAGATGAGAACGGTAATGTGGTAGATGGAGAAGTGATGCTTTATGACACCAAGGACTGTATCATAAAAACGCCAAAAGAGCGCTTGGTAGTGCTGCAAGGCCTCGAAGATTACATTGTAGCAGAGTACGATAACGTGCTGATGATCTGCAAAAAAACAGAGGAGCAGAAGGTAAAGGAGTTTATGGCCGATGCCAAATCTAAGAAAGGCGTAGATTATATCTAATCCATACCTTTACTCAAAGTATAAAAGGGCATCCACAGTGCTAAGTATAACTTAGGCTGTGGATGCCCTTTATCTGTTACAGGCGTTTTGGCCTGCGTAAAGCTTCTTGCCTATCGAGGCTCTAAACTGCCCTGGCTGCTGTAGCCGCCGTCTTTCAGGCGCTGGATCATGGCTTCGTAAAGTATGATGCCTGTGGCAACCGACACATTTAGGGAGCCAATCTGCCCCATCAGCGGGATGCGCAGCTTCACATCGGCGCGCTTCAGGTACTCCGGCGAAATACCGTCTTCCTCGCTACCCATAATAATGGCCGTAGGGCCAACCATATCCACGGCAAAGTCTGATAGCTGATGCTCTGTTTTCTCGGTACAGGCCACAAGCTGGAAGCCATACTCCTTCAGGTAATCCAGGGTGTCTTTCAGGTTTGGCTCACGGCAAACAGGCACAATGTTCAGGGCACCTGCAGAGGTTTTCATGGCATCGGCATTGATTTGTGCACCGCCACGGCTTGGTATTACAATGGCATCTACGCCCATACATTCGGCGTTACGGGCAATCGAGCCGAAGTTACGCACATCAGTAATACGATCAAGTATAAGCACCAACGGGTTTTTACCTTGCTCAAACAAGCTGGTTACAATCTCGCTAAGCGGCTGGTAAGTGATTGGCGAGATGAATGCTACCGCACCCTGATGATTTTTACGCGTAAGCCTGTCCAGCTTCTCGATAGGCACCATCACTACGGGCACCTCAAAGCGTTTGGCCTGGGCTACGATCTCATCAGTGGTAGTGTTACGGGAGCCGCGCAGCAGGAAAATCTTCTCCAGCTCCTTTCCGGCTGCAAACGCCTCTAGTATTGGGCGCGAGCCAAAAATCATCTCGCTTTTATCTTCTTTGGGTGTTCTTGGGCTGCCGAAGCGGTTGCCTACAAATTTATCTTTCCTGCTCTCCATTTTGCTACTGTGCTGTACCAGCTGTCCTCGTACTCGCGGCGCCGTATCAGCTCATAATAATTTTCGGTAAAGTTATTCTCTTTTTTGGTAAAAACGAACTTGATATACGGAGCCGTCTCAGACTCTCGGTAAATCCAGGTGATGTTTGGGCCAACCTGGCTGATGCTGCTAGGCTGGCCGTAGATGATGTATACCATGCCTCGGTCGGTGGCCCACCCTGCCTTATGCGCGGTGTAAAGCTTATTGGCCCTCTCAACACGGCTGTAGAACTCCTTGATCAATGCGCGGCCCTGCCTTTCGCTGCCGCCAACGCTTAGCCAGAAATTGTCGACGGCGGCTTTAGGCTCTTTGGCCTGCATGAGTTCCTCCCGCTCTTGCGACGTAGTGAGATAAATAAGCGGCGGTATCAGTTCCTCTGCTCGAGTTACCTGCGGGTAGTTTCCTGCCAGCACCAGCAACCCATTAGCAAAGCCTTTCTCCGTTTTTAAAAGGTATAACCCCTCATTATCGAAAATCAATGTATCTGAAGCAGTAAGGCTCCGTGTACTAATAGGTGACAAAGTGCGCGGCACGGATGGTTTGCGCATACTCATAGGTGGCGAGGCAGGCATAAAATCCAGCTCAAAGCGCTCCAGTGTTAAGGTGCTTCCTGAGTCGCCATGCGTTTGCACCATCAGTTTATCGTTTGTAGTTAAGTATGTTTTAAGAACAGAATGCCCTGTGTTTGCATGCACTAACGAATAGTTTTTCTGAAGCATCTCGCTGTTTAGCGCTATCTTAAACTGTATCCCAACCCGTTCTCGGCCCGAAAGCAACTCCCATACTTTTATGTGCAATACATTTGGCTTCCTGACAACGCTTGCCGGCAGCGCAAGCTGCACCTGCAGCTGTCCTTCAACATCAGTGATTTTCCTGTTTGGCAAGTCAACGGAGTCTTGAAGTATAACGGCATCCCGATCCGACAGCCCAGCCCTTACGGCATATTCATAGGAAGTGGCAGCCTGCAAAATATCCAACACCTGCTGTGCATCCTCAAATTTCAGAAGCAAAAACAGGCTATCGTTGCGAGAGTAGTAGCTGTGCGCCATGGTTATTTCGGGCATTTGCCTTTGCACCTGTACAGGCCGGATTGTTTCTGTGCTGCGGTAGCCGCCACAGCCATACGCCAATAAGGTTATCAGGAAAATCAGCAAAAACGCTCGCCTCATATGTAACAGCTATAAGTATGATTATCAACAAAATAAAAGGCCGGGGCACCCTATAGTGACCCGGCCTTTTTTACTGATTATGAAGTTATTTTGTTTAGCGGCGCATGCGCTGCAGGTACTGCATAAATTGTTGTTGCAACTGCTGTGCTCTGTCCTGCATGCCCAGTTCCTCAGCCGACCCAATCAGTTGCTGAAGGATTACCATGTTTACCTGTATCTCCTGGTCAAACAAAGATCCTTTGGCAAAGTAATAGTCCAGTGCCTTCTGAGAGCCTTGTGCCATCGTATCTAATAGCTCTTTGGCTTTCGCGGTTTCGCCGAGCGCTGCATAGATCGGGATAAACTGCGGTGTATAGTAATCGTAAGGCACTGTTTCCAGTGGCAGCACCTTAAAGCAGTATTCCACCAACTCTTTGGCACGCGCTTCGTTTCCTTCTTCAAGGTAAGCACCAGCTAGTGTCGCAAACTTATCGCGGGCATTAGCCGAGAAGCGGTAATAGTTGTCATCGTAGAAAATATCCGGCCTATCGAAGTTACGGAACATGAACTTTTTCATCATATTCTGATACATCACCTCCTTGTTCACGATGCCCGGGCCTTCTCCCTCAGCCTTTACCGGCACTACTCTATACGCTAGGCCTTCCAGTTGGAAGTAATCCGATAGACCGATAAAGTCTGCGCTGTTTACCGTGGTTGAGAAGTAGACAGGGCGCTCCCAGTTGTTTGTTGCCAATAGGTCCAGCATTACCAAGTGCTTCTTCTCCAGTAACGATTTCGTGATCGTCCACTGCATGCGGTCCACTATCTGATCCTCGTAATTCTTGGCTACAAAGCCCATCTGCTTTACCTTCTCCTTATCGATATTCAGGAAGAAGTTATGTGTTGGCATGGTAAGCAGCGTTGTGCCAGAGCCATATTGCACCTGTAGGGCAGGGTGTTTTTGCTTGATCAGGCTGATATACTGCTGCAAATCAATGCCTGAGGCTACTTGTGGCGCTTCCACGTAAGGCAGGAAGTCGTTGGTGCCTTGCTGGTAGTTCTCGTTGCCCAGCGTCAGTGGCCATGGTTCAGACTCGTATGACGGGTCTTGCATTTGGTCGATGTACCAATCGGTATTCAAATAGCTGAGTACGGCTACGCGAACATCGGTGCGGTAACCTTCTACTTCTTGGGCATACCAGAGCGGGAATGTGTCGTTATCGCCGTTAGTGAAAAGTATGGCGTTCGGGGCGCAGGAATCCAGTAGGTTTTTAGCTGAATCCACAGATTGGTAGCGGTCAGAACGGTCGTGATCATCCCAGCCCTCGGCAGCCATGATGCCCGGCACGGCAAGGCAGACTACCGTTGCAAACGCGGCGCGGGTGGTAGTGTTCTTAAGAACCTTGCTCAGTAAATCAGCTAGGCCAAGCACGCCAAGCCCTATCCAAATACTGAATGTATAGAAAGAGCCCGCAAACGTATAGTCGCGCTCCCGAGGTTCTATTGGTGGTTGGTTTAAGTATAAGGCAATGGCGATACCTGTAAAAAAGAAAAGAAGGCCTACAACAAAGGCGTTGCGCTCATCTTTACGCACCTGATAAATCAGGCCAAGTATACCAATCAGCAGTGGCAACAGGTAAAAGCAGTTTCTTGCTTCACTATCAAGCACGCGTTCTGGCGCATTCGGGTCGTCTTTACCAAACCAAAGCACTCCGGCATTCTGCACGTCGCTCTCGCGGCCGGCAAAGTTCCACAGGAAGTATCTCCAGTACATAAAGCCAAGCTGGTAGTTAAGCATAAAGCTCATGTTCTGGCCAAAGGTTGGCGTCTGGCCTTCGCGCAGGTCAACCCATTTCTTGTAAGCGTCTACGTGGGCATCGCTGTAAATCCGTGGCAGAAACACTTTATCTTTTGAGTCATACACTGGCTCAATTTTATTGCCGGTGTTGATATACTTGTCTTTGCCTTTCACATAGCGCGGCACACCTTCCTCCTGGCCTGTTGGCTGGGCGTTGTACTGCGGCCCGAAAAGTAAAGGCCTGTCGCCGTACTGCTCTCGCTTCAGGTAAGACACAAAGGTCAGGATGTCATCCGGGTCGTTTTCATCAATGGTAGGCTCGTAAGACGATCGAATCGGGATCATCATGTAGGAAGAGTAACCGATCAGGACAAAAACAAGGCCAAGCAATGCCGTATTGAGTACACGGATATTTTTCTGAATAGAGTAACGAATACCAAATACAATCGCGGAAACGAACAGTACCAGGAATACTATAATGCCTGAGCTAAACGGCAAACCAAGGGAATTCACGAAGAATACCTCGAAGCTGCCCGCAATGGATGGCAAGCCCGGGATAACTCCCCAAAGTATGGCCACCACAATAACGGCACTAATAGCAAACGCAATGATACCGCCTGTAAACGTGGGCTTGTACAACCTGAAATAATAGATAAAGGCCAGTGCAGGTATGGTTACCAGGTTCAGTAAGTGCGCGCCGATAGAAAGACCTACCAGGTAAGCGATAAGTATAAGCCACTTGTCAGAGTGCGCCTCGCCTACCTTGGCCTCCCAACGTAGTATGGCCCAAAATACGATTGCCGTGAAGAACGAGGACATGGCGTATACTTCTGCCTCCACAGCCGAGAACCAGGCCGAATCAGAGAAAGTATAAGCCAGGGCGCCTACCACACCGCTGCCCATAACTAGGAGTACGTTGCCTTGGGTTGGCGTTTCGCCTGCCTTTACAAGCACTTTGCGGGCAAGTATAGTGATGGTCCAGAAAAGAAAAAGAACGGTACCAGAACTACATAGCGCAGAGAGCAGGTTTACCCACCAGGCCACCTGCGTTACATCGCCGGCGAACATAGAGAACAGCCTACCCATTAGCAGGTAGAACGGTGCACCAGGCGGGTGCGGCACCAATAACTTATATGAACAGGCGATAAACTCACCTGCATCCCAGAAGCTGGCAGTTGGTTCCAGCGTTAGTACATAAACGGCCGTCGCGATTAAAAACACGACCCAGCCCACGAGGTTATTTATCTTCCGATAATCCGTCATAGCTTTAGTTGATTCAGCCCCGAAAATAATAAATAATGTAAAGCGGCTGGCTATTTTTAGAAGTTTATAATGAAAAAGCCGACCAACTGGCCGGCTTTTTATACTTAGAGCACAAATTGCTTCTTATTTCTGGAGTACAAGTCTTTTCGTTTCTACTGTTTTGCCGTTTACCAGCAGGCTGTAAAAATATATGCCTGAAGGCAGGTTTGTCAGGTCGAGGTCTACCTTGGCCTTCTCGGCTGGCGCAATTTCCTGCACGGCCAGCACTTTGCCAATCGTGTTAGAGATCCTAATCTTGTAGCTATCGTTGCCAGGCAGGTTTAGCGCCAGGCTTGTATACCCACGCGATGGATTCGGGTAAGCGTTAATAGACGGCAATGAAGTTTTTACCTCCGGGCCCGGAGCAAATGCTGCCAACGAGATTGTGGCATACATGCTTTTGCTTTGTTTTGCCTCCACCACATGGAACACCTGGCTCACTGCTGAAGCATAAATTTTGGAACAGGTATGATCTTCCTTATTCACAAAGTTTGGCCGTGCGTTGTTAGCAGAAAGCGTTAACTGCGCCGCCTTATCCGGCATCAGCTTCCACAAGGTGTTACCGCCCTTATACGTAGGGTTGGTTCCGGCTACCTCCTGGTGGCTGGCAAAACTCATCAAGTGCGAGCTTATCAGGGTGGTAACTAATATTATTCTAGTAAAAATTCTCATGCTTAAGAGTCTTAATGTTATAGTAGAGTCTCTACTACTTCGACTTATCAAACCAAAGATAGTTTAAATTGCCAAAACAGTAAATTAAATTTTCAAAATATTTGTAAATAAGCAAGATAAACATTTAGCATTGACACCTCATTTACTGCTAAATTTTGTTATCAATTACCATGCCCGTGTTTACTGGCTGATACCAATCTGTTTGCATACTAAAATTTGCACTTTCTTCTTTATAGCTAATCACCTGATTTCTAAGCAACACAACCAGCCTAAGCATTTATTTATAAGAATAGTCATGTTTTATCAAACTTATACCTTAATAGGAACACAACTCCCTTTACATGGCAAAATACTAGGAATACATCAAGAATTTCAACATCCGCTTCATATTATTTTATCAAGAACTTCATTGCACTTACATTAATCCCTATAGGTAATATGCAACTCATGCTTAAGCTACCCGTTAACTTTTACTAAGTAAGCAATTGTACTACCCAATAACTGAACATACTATGAAGCGATATATACTTTTACTTTCATTGATTCTTTTTTCACTCGGATGGTTGCAAGCCAAGGCACAAAATACTCCAGCATGCTCTAAATCAGAGGGTTGCTTTTCATTTAACTCTTACAAGGCCACACCGCTGGACAATGGCAATTATGAAGTGCTATTTACCATAACCAACACTTGCAATGCTTATGTGGAGGATATTAACTTCAGTTTTATCGGCCTGGATCGGTCAAGAAGTCAGTCAGGAGGAGTTAATCCGATGCAAACTTCTGCCACTGGTACAAGAAGCAGACATTACTTTGAATTTACCCCGGCACAGCTGGCTTCTATCACTCATACCGAAATTGATGTGATAGCCGGTAGCAGAGGTGCAAGTGTGTTATTCGACATGGAAGAGTGCGGCATTAAGCCGGCTGGCAGACCCGTACCTGAAGCAGCCTGCTCTATAGATTTCGAGGGCACTTATTCTTTTGGTTTCGTGGACTCTACCAGCACCGATGGGATGACAACCGTACGATTTACCTTGACTAACGAGACCCCCGCAGCACTTAACCAGTTTTTGATTGAAGTGCCATTTGGCGTCACCGATATTGACGTACCGACCAATGCAAGCGGAGAATACCAGCAAGTATACAACTATACTGTGAGCATCGAGGACAACCTGATCACGTTTAACAAAGACATGAATTCTGGCACGTATGCCAACGGCCAGTCTGATCTTTTTGAGTTCAGCATCCCAACTGATGCGTTTAGAGCAGAGCCTTTTTTCCAGCTATCGCTGCAGACCGAAACAGATTTCTTCACCACGGGCTTCAACCTACAGACTTGCTCTGATCAACCTATCACGCCGCTTCCAGTTGAGCTATCTTCCTTTACTGGCAAAGCTACCCAGAGCAACATTGCCCTAACATGGACTACTGCCTCCGAAGAAAACAATGAACGCTTTGAGGTTGAGCGAAGCACCGATGGCAAACGCTTTATAAAAATTGGAGAGGTGAAAGGCGCAGGCAACTCCAGCGTGCAGCGCAAGTATACTTTTTCTGATATTGCGCCTGAAAAAGACGTAAATTATTATCGCCTAAAGCAGGTAGACTTTGATGGCCATTTTGAGTACAGCAAAATCATTGAGACACGGTTTAAAGGCAAAGCAACTGCCTCTGAAATGATGGTTTATCCAAACCCGGTTATTGACAACGACATTCGGGTAGCCCTGCAAACCAGCGATGGTGCCGTGCTGCAGATTATAAATCAAAATGGCAAATCCGTTTATACCCAACAGTTACCTGCAGGCATGCGTGAGGTGCGCCTGACTGTGTCAGAGCTTAATATTCCGAAGGGTTTATACTATGTAAGCCTGCAACAGCCAACTGGAAAGCAAACTCAAAAATTATTGATACAGTAAAAGTTTACTATTGAAAAAAAGCGGGACCAGAATTACCTGGCCCCGCTTTTTTGCTTTGCTAGATAATGTGTGAGATTTCCTGAAAGCTAAAATAGCGTAGTTCCCCGTTGACCTCCACGGCCAGTCGCCCGGCTTCATCAACACCTAGAATTTGACCCTGCACCTCTTCTTCCCCAATCCGGAAAGCATGAACTTCCTGATAACGGTAGAGCCCCTGCAGGTATTCATACTTCAGACGGGCAGTATGGCCGCCCCTAAGTTGGAGGTAACGCTTTTCGAGGTGTTCCAGCAGGCGCAAAGTTGTTTTTTCAAGGTTAACTGTGCTTCCGCATACCTTTGCCAACGACGTAGCCGTTGTATATCCGAACTGCTGTTGATTTATGTTTAAACCAATCCCAACGATACTGTGTTGTAAAGAATGACTATTAATTGTATTTTCTATCAGAATCCCGCCAAGTTTCTTATCTTCAAAAAATAAATCGTTCGGCCACTTTACCTGGGCCTGCTGCAAGCCATGCTCGCGCAGCAGATCGAGCGCAGCCAACGACACGGCCATGTTAAGGTAGAATTGCTGCCGGACGGGCACAAACGTAGGTGACAGAATTACAGACAATGTAATGTTTTGCCCCGGCTCTGCCTCCCAGGAATTACCCCGTTGCCCCCGGCCCTGCGTTTGGTTATGCGTAAGCACGACACAGCCTTCTGTGGCTTCATTTTTGAGGAGAAGCTGTTGGGCCTCTGAGTTAGTAGATGCACAGGCCGGTATAAAAACCAGCTGCTGGCCAACAAACAGCGTATTAGGCAACATATAATTAGAGGAGATTTAATACTTTTGTACATCAAATTTAAAGAGCACAAATGAAAGAAACCAAGGTTGAGGCTACTTCCGACATATTGGCAGAGCTTGTAGTGAAGGGCATGCAGGAGAGGAAAGCTTCCGATATAGTTGTGATGAACCTTAAATCACTTAAAAACGCTGTATCAGATTACTTCGTAATAGCATCCGCAAGCTCCGACACACAACTAGATGCCATCGCTTCTTCTATTGAGGAAGAAGTACACAAAGCCATCGGCCAAAACCCGTGGCAAACAGAGGGCCGCATGAACAAAGAGTGGGTCCTGCTGGATTATGTGGATGTAGTAGCTCACGTTTTCCTAAAAGACAAGCGCGAGTTTTATGCTTTGGAAGAGCTCTGGGGCGACGCCAAGATAGAACACGTGGAATCTGTCTAACATCAAGGGCCTGCGCTAAAACATTTAGCACAGGCTCATGTTTTCCATACAATTGACATCTAAATATCAATGGCAGAAAAAAATAACAGAGGCAATAACAAGAAGAAAAAGCCGATCATCCCAAACACACCACCGCGGCCTACTATGCAGCTGTGGATGCTGGCTGTACTGATCCTGCTGATCTTCGGCTTGACCTACCTGAACAAAAGCAACTCCTCTATCGAAACCACTCAACAGGATTTTGAGGAAATGTTATTGAGCGGTGATGTAGGCAAACTTACCCTTGTAAACAACAAAACTGTAGAAGTATACCTCAAAGAGGAGGCCTTACAGAACGACAAGTATAAAACAGAGCTAAACGACCGTGGTGCCTTTACCATGGATCAGGGGCCGCATTATCACTTTCAGGTAATTTCGGCTGAGTCTTTTAAGGAAGACTTGGATAAGCTGCAGGCTGAATTGCCTCGTGAGGAGCAGGTACCTTTAACTCCGCTTGACCGTACTGGTTTTGCTGACTTCTTCTTCCAGTGGGGCTTCCTGATCCTACTGCTGTTTGGTTTCTGGTTCCTGATGCGCCGCGTAACCTCCGGTGGCACAGGCGGCCAGATCTTCAATATCGGTAAATCCAAAGCAGCTCTTTTTGATGCTGAGAACAAGGTTAAGATCACGTTTAAGGATGTGGCTGGCCTAGAAGAAGCAAAAGAAGAAGTGCAGGAGATTGTAGAGTTTCTTAAGAACCCAAGCAAATTCACCATACTTGGTGGTAAAATACCGAAAGGCGCCTTGCTTGTAGGCCCTCCGGGTACAGGTAAAACCTTGCTTGCTAAAGCCGTAGCCGGCGAGGCCGACGTTCCTTTCTTCTCCCTGTCAGGTTCTGACTTTGTGGAGATGTTTGTGGGTGTGGGCGCCGCACGAGTGCGTGACTTATTTAAGCAAGCCAAGGCCAAAGCACCTTGTATCATCTTTATTGATGAGATTGATGCCATTGGTCGCCACCGTAGCCGTGGCTCTACCCCAGGTGGTAACGATGAGCGTGAGAACACGCTGAACTCACTTTTGGTGGAGATGGACGGTTTTGCAACTGACTCCGGTGTAATCATACTTGCTGCCACCAACCGCCCTGACACCTTGGACTCTGCCTTGCTGCGCCCAGGCCGTTTCGACCGCCAGGTAAGCATTGACAAGCCAGACATTAATGGCCGTACCGAAATATTTGAAGTGCATCTGAAGCCGCTTACACTGGCAGCTGATGTGGATGCCCGCAAACTAGCTGCACAAACTCCGGGCTTTGCCGGTGCCGAAATTGCAAACGTTTGTAATGAGGCTGCCCTTATTGCTGCCCGCCGCAACAAAAAAGCAGTTGATCAGCAAGATTTTAACGATGCTGTAGACCGTGTTATTGGTGGTTTGGAGAAGAAAAACAAGATCATCTCTCCGGAAGAGAAGAAAATCGTTGCGTACCACGAAGCCGGCCACGCCATTGCTGGTTGGTTCTTGGAGCACGCTGACCCGTTGGTGAAGGTAAGTATAGTTCCGCGCGGTGTTGCCGCGCTTGGTTACGCACAATACCTGCCAAAAGAGCAATTCTTGTATACTACTGAGCAGTTGATTGATGAGATGTGTATGGCACTTGGTGGCCGTGCTGCTGAGGAGTTAGTTTTCGGTAAAATCTCTACAGGTGCATTAAGCGACCTGGAGCGCATCACGAAGATGGCTTACAGTATCGTAACCATGTATGGTATGAACGCCAAGATTGGTAACGTATCGTTCTATGACTCCAAGCAGTCTGACATGACGTTTAATAAACCATACTCAGAGGCTACAGCTCAAACTATCGACGAGGAAGTTCGCAACATTATAGGTGCCGCATATGAGCGCACCAAGCAACTTTTGACTGATAAAGGCCATGAGCTTGAAATTGTAGCACAGGAACTGTTACAAAAGGAAATTCTGTTCCAGAACGATTTGGAGCGTTTGGTTGGGCCACGCCCGTTTGATGCGCTTACTACATACCAGGCACACACAGCCGGTACAGATCGCAGCAAAACCAAAAGCGAAGTAGAGCAGCAGCATCCCGTAGAACTTGGCCAAACTAACCATCCGGAGCAAGAGCAGGGTGGCGTGCCAGGAACTCCTTTGAACGGAAGCAGCTCTACAACAGAACAAGACAACGTAAATTCGAGAACAGCTTGAGCTAAACAGGCATGTACGAAGCAAAATCAAAAGAAATAGTTTTAAGAAGAGTAAGAGAGGCGCTGGCTAAGTCGGCGCCTTTTCTGCCTCCTACCCCAGACTTTTCCTCGCCGCTACACCAGGTTGTACCTGTTGAGGACCTGTCGGTAGTGTTTGCGGAGATGTTCATCAAGAACGCGGGAGTTTTTATCTACTGCGATAACGAAGAGGATTTTTTCGACCAACTGTACGTCTACAAAAAGGAGCAGAATCTGCAGCACCTGTGCGTGTGGGAGTCTAATTTGCAGCGCGTTATTCATCAGGCAGGGATTGACTATGTAGCTGATGAGGAGAACTTTGTGCAAGGTATAGAGGCCAGCCTTACTACCTGCGAGGCGCTGATTGCGCGCACTGGCAGTATTATGGTAAGCTCTGCCAACACTGGAGGTCGCCGCCTTAGCATCTACCCTACCACACACATGGTAGTAGCAAAGGCAAGCCAGCTGGTGGCTGATATTAAAGATGCCCTGCAGCATGTGCGTGATAAGTATAAGGAGAACTTCCCGTCGATGGTATCTATGGTTAGTGGCCCAAGCCGCACCGCCGACATCGAAAAAACCCTTGTAATGGGCGCTCACGGTCCGAAACAGTTAGTATTATTCCTGATTGATGATCTTCCGCATTAACGAGCTTGCTCCCGGTAAGAAAGTATACTTTGCCTCCGATTTTCATTTAGGAGTACCAGACAGTGAAACAAGCCTTGCCCGCGAGAAAAAAATTGTGCGCTGGCTGGATTCAGTTAAACACGATGCGGCGGCCATACTTCTGCTCGGCGATATTTTCGATTTCTGGTTTGAGTACAAGCATGCCGTTCCTAAAGGGTATGTGCGGCTATTGGGTAAACTCGCCGAATTAACAGATGCTGGCTTGCCTGTGCTTTTTTTCACGGGGAACCATGATATGTGGATGTTCGACTACTTCCCGAAGGAGCTGAATATCCCAATCATCCGAAAACCTATCTCCACCAACATTGGCAGCCATACCTTTTACATTGGGCATGGCGATGGCCTTGGCCCCGGCGACTATACTTACAAAGTCCTTAAAAAGGTATTTGATAACAAAGTTTGCCAGTGGCTTTTTGCGCGTATCCACCCTAATTTAGGAATTGGTGTTGCCAACATGTGGTCGCGAAGGAGTAGGATCAGCAATGTAAAAAAGGATGAAGAGTTTTTTGGGGAACGAGAATGGCTTGTGCAGTACTGCACGGAAGTGGAGCAACAGCAGCACCATGATTACTATATTTTCGGGCACCGCCACCTGCCACTCGAAATGCCGATCGGTCAGCAGGCAACTTACCTGAACCTTGGAGAATGGGTCAATTTTTGTACCTATGGCGTATATGATGGCAATACCCTGGAACTTAAAACCTTTGAAGGCTGAGCACTGCATTTTTATACTTTGGCTGTCACTTATAACGCAGCTTTCGGCCCATGCACAAGACACGTTGCAGGCGCCAGTGCTCACGTATAGCCATACATTACCCGTAAGCTCGCCTACCAGTATTTCCCAGGACCGCAATGGCTATCTGTATGTATTGGATAACAGGCTAAACCTTCTGCGCCTTAACCCACTGGGCCACCCCGTTGATACTTACTCGCCGCAAGGCCGTGGCCGCGCCAGCAGCATACACGCCTGGAACCCCCTAAAAATTGTGCTCTTTTACGAAAGTAGCCAGCGATTGGTATTGCTCGATCGTTTTCTGAGGCCGGTAAGCAGTTTTGATATCATAGAAATCAGTAATCAAACTATTTCTAAGTTAGCTGCCCCTGCTGCGGATATAGGGTATTGGTTATTCAATGAAACAACTCTTACACTTTCGAAGTTTAACCCTCTGGCTCGGGGAACAACAATAGAAACCCCACTAAATCTCATACTTGACCAAGAGCAACTAGATATGCGCCAGCTGCGTGAGTACCAGAATATGGTATACCTGCTGGACTACAACTCGGGCATACTGGTATTCGATAATCTTGGCAATTATAAAACGCGCTATACTTATCCCGGCGTAGAATATATGGGTTTCAAGGATAATGAAGTATACTTTGTGAAGGGTAATACGCTCTACTTCTTAGACCTTTATACACAAAAAGAGCGCACAATTACCCTCCCGATGCGCGCAAAGTATAATGCAGCGCTTGTAGGTGCGCACCAACTCTACCTTTTCAGCACAAAAGGTATGGATGTGTATACGATGGAATAATTGCTATTCTGAAGGAGAAAAGAGCTTCAATCCCACCACACCCGACACGATCATCAAGATGCAAAGTATACGGATGAGGTCGCGGGGCTCATTAAGGAATACGATACCAAGTATGGCTGTACCCGCCGCACCAATGCCCGTCCAGATGCCATAGGCTGTACCGAGCGGCAGTGTTTTCATGGCTTGTGAGAGTAGTACGAAACTTAATATCATTACCACAACTGTTACAGCGCTTACCCCTAACTTGGTAAACCCTTCGCTATACTTTAAGCCGAAAGCCCAACCAATTTCACAAATCCCGGCTAGTATCAGGTAAACCCATGCAGTATTCATAGCAGTATCTTTTATTCTGATGTAAAGTTAGGCAATAGCCATCAGCATCTCATACTGTTTTAAGATAAGCTGCATGTGCCGCCGGGTTAAGAAGGAGATCATACTTTGGGCCGTGCTTTCAATGTTAATGAACATGATAGCAGGCGCTTCCACTTGCCGGGTTGCTTCGCGCAATAAAGCTGTGCCAACGCCCTTTTTTCTCCAAAGCTCATCTACGGCCAATTGCGCAATAGCACCGCTTTTGGGGAAGAAAGCAATATAACCAACTACTTCTTTACTGACATTACGCGCTTCAAGTATGCAGCATTGCTCTCTGCTTCTTTTAATAGCTGCGAAAGAGTTTTGCCAGGTTGGCGTCACATCCCGGAAACAGCGAAAGAGCTTTAAGTCTGCCTTTTCAGTTGGCAATACTTCAATAAAGTCAGAATCATTGTGTGCTGGCAGTAACAGCTCCGTTTTTAAGGCCCTGAAGCAATCAAGTGACCGGGTAATGTGCAACCCAACGGCCTGATAAGATCGCAAAGCAGCATTATTATCCTGAATAACTTCTAACAGGCATTGCTCTATGCCGCTTGCACGCAGCTTGGGCAATAGCACATCATACATCTGTTGTGTAAGCTTCTGCCCTCGGTATTGTGGCAGTACACCTGTGCCTGCATTATAGGCTGTAGGTTTGCCTTGCCATTCGCCTAAACCCGTAAGTATAAACCCTGCTATTTCCTGACCATCATATGCAGCCACGCAAAAGCTAGGCTCTATGCCTTCACGGATCACTTTGGCTCGAAACTGCTCTTTGGTAAGCTGGATCGGAATTACGTAATCGGCAAAGGCTTTCAGGAAAGCCTCGTGAAGCTGCGGAAATTCTTTTGCCGTGAGAAAGGAGAAATGAAACGTTGGCATAAACACTAGTTAAGCTGAGTCAGGTGTATAAAAGTATGACTTATACGCAGGCTATTCGGTCTTATTCTTTCAAGGGTGATTATTTATTGGCCATAACTACTTTGCCCCTGTGCCGTTAAGTTTTAATAATTCAACTTATCACCTGCTAGTCAGGCTTTAACCTACAAAATAAAACTATGAAAGCAGCAGTTTTTCACAAAATGAAAGATATCCGGGTTGAGCACGTAGAAGACCCCAAAATCCAGGATCCGCGCGATGCTATTATTCGGGTTACCTCTACTGCCATTTGCGGTTCTGATCTGCACATTTATAACGGCATGATTCCGCAGGCCAGTAACATGGTGATGGGCCATGAGTTTATGGGTATCGTGGAAGAGGTTGGCCCGGAAGTGCGAAATATCAAAAAAGGAGATCGTGTTGTGGTGCCCTTCCCCATCTCTTGCGGCACGTGCTTTTTCTGCAACCATGGTCATTTTCCGCATTGCGAGAACTCTAACCCTGATATGTATGGCCCGGAAGGAGGCCTGATGACTGAGAAAGGCGGAGGTATTTTTGGCTATACAGACCTTTATGGCGGCTATGCCGGCGGCCAAGCCGAGTATGTGCGCGTGCCTTTCGCTGATGTTGGCCCCCGTAAGGTTGGCGACCAATTTACCGACGAGCAGGTTCTCTTCCTGACCGATATTTTCCCGACAGGTTTCTCTGCTGTGCACTGGGGCGATTTAAAAGGTGGCGAAACAGTGGCGGTGTTTGGCTGCGGCCCGGTTGGCCTGATGGCACAGAAAGTGGCTTGGGTTAAAGGTGCGAAACGCGTTATCGGGATAGACAAAGAAGAATACCGCTTGAAAATGGCCCGCGAGTCGGCTGGCTCTGAAACAATCAACTTTAAGAATGTGGATGCCATCCAGGCCATTCGTGACATGACCGGCGGGCGCGGCGCCGATGTATGCATTGATGCCGTAGGTATGGAAGCTGATAAGTCGCTGCTAGACCGGGCCGCCAGCGTAGTGCACATGGAGAAAGGCACGATCAATGCCCTAAAAATGTGCCTAAGTGCTGTACGCCGTGGAGGCATCGTTTCTGTGGTTGGTGTCTATGGCTCTCCATACGATAACTTCCCGTGGTACCAGATCTTCGACAAAGGCCTTACCCTCAAAACCGGCCAGGCCCCTGTTCATCAGTTTATCGATGAGCTATATCAATGGGTAGATCAGGGCAAGGTAAAACTGGATGATATTATCACGCATACTTTGCCGCTCGACCAAGCCTCGCACGCTTACGACATCTTCAACAAAAAAGAAGATAACTGCGTGAAGGTAGTGCTGAAGCCATAGAAATGAGGAAATACATTGGATTACAAAAATAAAGAGGCAACTAAGCAGTTACCTCTTTATTTTTGTAATCCAATCGTTTGCTTACCTGGTAATGCCGGCACACCCTATGAATATCTTTATCATCCCTTCCTGGTTTCCTTCAGATGACCACCCTGTTAGTGGCGTAATGATTAAAGAACAAACAGAAGCGTTTTGTAAATATTACCCAGAAGTAAATATTGGCATTAGTAATTGGGCGCAACAAGATGAAAGATATCTTTTATGGTCTAAAGACCATTTCAAAAACCTAAAAAAAGTCATCACTTCAAGTACCTTTTCTTACGCTTACCAGCTGCTGCCTAATCTAAAAGTTTACTGCAAACCCACTTTTACATGGTCAAAGAAAATAAAAGCCGGAAACATCAAGAATGTTATAAAAGCAAATTTAAATAACCTTACTGCTTTCGAGGCAGAATATGGCCCTGTGGATGTTATTCATGCTCATGCTGCTTTCCCGGCTGGCCGTATTGCCATGGAAATTTCCAACAAAAGAGATGTCCCATATTGCATAACAGAGCATATGGGACCATTCCCATTTCCTGAAATACTAGCTAAACAAGGTAACTTAAATAAAGTGTATAAACAGGTTTATAAGTATGCCGCTGCAAACATAGCTGTAAGCCCCTATCAGGCTAGCCTCATGAAACGAGTAGGTATAAATACCCGCGTGATTCCAAACTTCATAAATGAAAGTGTTTTTAAACCTTCCGATTATAAAGTCAAGCCTAACAGAAAATTCACGTTTTTCTCACTCTCCTATATAGCACCTAATAAAGGCACAGAAATACTGATTCAGGCAGCAAAGGCAGTTATTGATGATGGATATGATATAGAATTTAGAATAGGCGGAGAAGGTCCTTTTTCGGCATATTGCAAAGATCTCACAGAGCAGCTAGGAATAGAAAACAACATTCTCTGGCTAGGTGATATTAATCGTGATAGTGTTCTTTCAGAGTTTCAAAATTGTGATGCGTTTGTGTTGCCAAGCCAATACGAATCTATGGGGATTGTATATGTTGAGGCCATTGCATGCGGGAAACCAATTATTTCGACCAAGTGTGGTGGTCCTGAAACCACAGTAACAAAGCAAAATGGCCTGTTGTCTGATAAAAACGATAGTAGAGATTTGGCTAGAGCTATAAAGCACTTAGTGGATCGCTATGGATGTTATGATAGCGCTGAAATCAGAAATGACTTTTTAAGAAGGTTCTCTACCCAAGCAGTGGCACCCAAACTTTTAAGTATGTATGAGGAGTGTATGCAACCAAATAGTAATTAATATTTTAATTGCTTTACCATAAACCAAGAGATGAAAGCATATGTAGTTCCTATCAGCAGCGTAACAAGCAGCTTCATGTTAACAGAGAACTCTACAAAAAAATAAACTACTATTAGCAACAGAACCGTTATAGCCAACCACGTTAAGGGATAAAACGGGACAGAGTTTTCCTGTCGAAAGCTTTTTAGATAGAATCCACTGTACCCCATATACATTAAAGTTAAAAAAGTGCTGTATGCAGCAGCCTTAACTCCAAACACTGGTACAAAAATCAAGTTTAAAACAATATTCCCTATACTAGCAACGAGCGAAATCTTCCATAAATTTTGTGTTTTTTGGTTAAATGATAGCCATTGCACAGCCGCTAGATGCATAGGTATATAATTGTACCCCATCAAAATAATTATTGCTAAGGGATATGCCTGCTGCAGCGTATCATTTTTAATGAGGAGCTCAAAAATCTCCTTCATCCACAGGCTTAAAACCGAAGTTGCAGCAAGGAATAACAGCTGTAAAATGTGCGTTAACGAGCGCACTTCCATATTTCTTACAAGCCCCTCTTCCTTAGCATACAACTTAAGGTATAAGGGACTTGCAGAATATACAATAGCCTGAGCTGCTGCGGAAAAGTATAATCCAAAGCTAGAGGCTATATTGTATGCGCCGATGTTCCTTATAGGTACTCTAACCGCATCCATCACTATCTTGTCTGAGGCATCAAGCAAAATATATGAAACATGATGGGGTATTGCGGGTAACCCGACCTTAAGCAGCGCTGAGACACGACGCTTCTTGAAAAGAAAAATAGGCCATAAGCCTTCTATAAAGTATATTGGATACAAATAGTAGGCAAAACTTAAGGCGGCTCCAATAAAGCTCGAGTAAAACCAACCCATGTAGCCTAAATTCATGAAGGCTATAAAGTATACATTAAGCACTACTAATATAGCCCCGATAATAAAGGTGTGAAGCGCTACCGGAAAAGGCTTTTGCTTAAGATAATATAAAAACCCACCTTGGAAGGTGGTATGATTGAAGAAAAGCGCAGGTACAAGGTTTAACAGTATGATAGTCCAGCGGTTGCCAAAAGCCTCCTCAGGCAGTATATAGTAGAGCGCAAAACCTAAGAGAAAGCCATAGATAACCGACCACAGGGTGACGATCCCGCCTATCTGCCGCCACACCCATTTATACCTTGTAGGGTATTTCACAAAGGCGTTTGCCATTACCACGCTCAACCCCAGCGACTGCACTACGCCTAGCGCTGACACATACGCCGTAACTACCCCGGCCACGCCATAATCGGCTGAGGTCAGGTGAGGCGTAATGATGGGTAAGGCAAGGATGCCTGCAACGCGTGGGATTTGCGCTGCCAGTGCATAAATTGCCGCATGAGACAGTAATTTCCGAAGCATCCCCCAAAATTATACTTTAATTCTAAGCCTGCCGCAAGTCAGCAATTATTTCGCTTAAGGCTTTATACTTGGCTTTGCTCAGTTGCCAATGTAAGCATGCAGAAAAAAGCATATTTGTACTTTTAGGGGCTGCAAAAGCAAAAGCCTAAAAATTTAGTATATTTGTTAATTAACGAAATTCGAAAACAAGAATTAGATAGCTATATAAGGAGATTAAACTGTGGGATGTAGTTCATGTTCTAGTGGCGGATGCAGCACCGGCGTAAGCGGCTGCAAAAGCAACGGCGGTTGCAGCACAGGAGGCTGTAACCGTTTAAATGTGTTCGACTGGCTCAGCGATATGGAAATACCTACATCGTTTGAGGAGTTCGATATTATTGAAGTAAGATTTAAAGGCGGACGAAAAGATTTCTTCCGCAACATAAACCGTTTAGACCTTACCACTGGCGATGCCGTGGTAGTGGACGTGCCCAACGGCCACCATATTGGCTTTGTATCGTTGAAAGGGGAGCTTGTGCGCCTGCAGATGCTGAAGAAGAAAGTGGATAACAACGAGGAGATCCGCAGTATCTACCGCATTGCCACCGAGCGCGATATGGAGAAGTTTAACGAGGCCCGCGACCAGGAAGGCACTACCATGTACCGCAGCCGTGAGATCATCCAGATGCTTGGGCTTAAAATGAAGCTCTCCGATGTGGAGTACCAGGCCGATAAGAGCAAAGCAACTTTCTTTTATTCTGCCGATGACCGCGTTGACTTCCGTGACCTGATCAAGAAGCTGGCCGAAGAGTTTAAGATTCGTATTGAGATGCGCCAGATCAGTTTGCGCCATGAGGCTGGCCGCTTAGGCGGCATCGGCTCGTGTGGCCGTGAACTTTGCTGCTCTACCTGGCTCACCGATTTTAAAAGCGTTTCTACTACGGCGGCACGTTACCAAAACCTCTCGCTTAATCCAAGCAAACTCAGCGGCCAGTGCGGGCGCCTGAAGTGCTGCCTGAACTATGAGTTGGAAACGTATATGGAGGCCCTCAAGGATATCCCTACCGTTAACCGCCCGCTGCAAACACAGCAAGGCGACGCCATACTTCAGAAAACGGATATCTTTAAGCGCATGATGTGGTTCGGCTATAAAGGCGACAATAACTGGTACCCAGTACCTGTGGAGCGCGTGCAAGAGATACTAGAGCAAAATGCCAAAGGCATTGCTGTGGATATGCTGCTGCCGGAAGCTTTGGAAGAGCCGAAACAAAATGAATTTGTTGCGCAGGTAGAGGGCAGCCTCGAACGACTAGACGATAAGTTCAAGAACAAAAAGAAGAAGAAAAAGAAGAAGAAAAGACCAGCAGGCACTGCCGAAACGCAGCAACCAGAGCAAGCGTCTGAGGCACCGCAGGCCAGAAGAGAGAGACCAGAACGCCCAGCGCAGGCCAAAGACGGAGAGCAAGAGCAACGGCCTCGCAGGCAGCGCCCTCCTCGTAATAAAAGTAGGAACCAGGAAGGCCGCGACGAAAAGCAAAGCCGTGAGCCTCGCGAAGCGCGCGAGCCAAGAGAGCGCCGTGAAAAGCGTGAGCCAAGACCGCCAAGAGCAAACCAGCCTGCAAATACAGCAGCTACACCAGAGGGCAGCGCACCATCAGGCGGAGAGCAACAGCGCCCTAAAAAGCGCTCGCGCAAGCCTTTCAGAGGCAAGAAACCGGATCAAGGAAATAAACCGCCGCGTACCGATGCGTAAGTATTTTGCAATTTGGGCAGCAGCATTGCTGTTGCTGCTCACCTCTTGCGACCCTGCCAGGGTATACGAACAAAACATCGATTTGCCTGAAGGAAGCTGGCAGATTGACAATGCGCCCGTATTTGAGTTTGAGATACAGGATACAACGCAGGTTTATGATATATACTTTAATGTGCGCTACAACCTGCAGTATGATTTTTATAACCTGTATATGCGCCATCAATTGCTTGCCCCCGATAGCACACAGATCTCTGCAAAATTGCATGAGGTGTTGCTAATGGATGCTAAAACGGGCAAGCCCTTAGGCAATGGATCCAGCGATATTTATGACTTGCAGGCGCTTGCCCTTGATAATGTAAAGTTCAGTAAGCAAGGCAAGTACTCCTTAAAGCTTACCCAATACATGCGCCGTGACCCACTTCCACATATTCTGGCAGTTGGCGTGCGTGTTGCCAAAGCATCCCCTAAAGAGTAAGCGTAAGGGCATATAGCAGTAAGACAAAATCTCCCTGTCAGTTCTTGATATTAGAATTGGCAGGGAGATTTTTTTTAGGCTAAGTATAAGTTCATCTGGATCGACATTAACACGTACAAAGTAACGTAAGCAACTATTGCCTGAATGTAAGAGTATGCAGAAGCATCCACCCCATTAAGCACCCACAACTACATGGAGAACACATTAATAATATTAGGTTTTATTTTAACCTTATTTTCTTTTCTGCCGCTTATTTCATCACCGCTCTGGTGGATCAGGGTACTCGACTTCCCCAGACTGCATGTAGCCGTTCTGCTCACAATTGTTCTGGCGGCTTACCTTATATTTTATGGCGCTGCAAGCCTCGGGGAATATGCCATGGTAACGGTTTGGGCAATTGCCATACTTAATGAACTCCGGTACATCATCAACTTTACACCGCTCAAAAAGGTGGAGGCGCTGCGCAATAAAGATAAAAATCCGGCTAATGCCTTTACATTGATGATAGCCAATGTGCGCATGGTTAACGACAAGTATGACAAGTTTCTGGAGCGGGTATTACATGAGAACCCCGACATGCTGATTATGAATGAGCCTAACCAGGCCTGGCACGACAATGTATGCAAGGTGCTGGATGAGCGCTACCCATACTCTATAAAGAAACCGCTAGAGAACACCTATGGCATGTTGTTCTGGAGTAAAAACAAGCTGCACGACAGCGAGATCCGATACTTGGTAGAAGATGGCATACCTTCTTTCTACACGGTAGTGGAGTTACCGAGCGGCAATAAGATTTGCCTGTTTACCGTGCACCCACAACCGCCACGACTAATGCTGAACACCGAAACACGCGAGGCAGAGTTGCTGCTAGTGGCAAAGCAAGCAAAGAAAGCCCCTTACCCTTCTATCGTAGCCGGCGACCTGAACGATGTGGCTTGGTCCAGAACTACAAAGCTGTTCAAGGAAATAAGCAGTATGATCGATCCTCGCGTGGGCCGTGGGTTTTATAATACATACAATGCTAAGATTCCTGTTTTCCGATATCCGTTAGACCACGTTTTTTATGATCAGGAGTTCAGGCTTGTAAGCTTGCGCAGGCTGGAGAAATTTGGCTCAGACCACTTTCCTATCGCTATTACGCTTAGCTATGAGCCGCAGCGCGAAGAAGAGCAAGCGCACCCGCACGCCGACCAGGAAGACAAGCAAGAAACCAACGAGTTGATTGAGGAAGGCCTTGAGAAAGGAGAGAAGAAAAACCAAGAGAAACACCAGAACCAATAACCCAAATTCTAGCAAACAAAAAACCCGCTCAGTTGCCTGAGCGGGTAAAAGTCTTCTTAACAATGCCTTGCGGCTATTGATAGCTTTAACCTAGATTCTCTCTACGTTGATAGCGTTCAAACCTTTTTTACCATCTTTAACCTCGAAAGAAACACGGTCGTTCTCACGGATTTCGTGGATCAGACCTGACTGATGCACGAAGATGTCTTGATTAGTGTCATCTTCCACGATGAAACCGAAACCTTTTGATACGTTAAAGAATTTTACTTTACCTGTCTTCATTGTAATAAATAATTAATATGCGGCAAAGGTAAGTATAACTTTCGGATTAGTAACCAACATCCCACAAAATTAATAACAAAAACACCATCAAGTACTTAGCCACAACTTTAACAATTTTATCCCTTGTTTCCTCACAATTTAACCCTGCCTTTGGCAAGTGCTAAGTATCCATGTTTTACGCGGCTCCAAGCTGCTCCGGGTTCAGGGATACACTTTAATATAGCAATAACCATGTGCGATGTGGTTCGTATAGCTAAAACGTTCTGTTACACCTAAAAAGGGCCATTATCACAAAATCTTAAGGCGTAACGGCAACTAAAAATCATAGACTTGCAGCAAGGCCCCACTAGCCTGTGATAAAGTATAACCGGGGGCACAACAAACTTAATAAACGTCAACTATAAACTAAGGAGATCAAAACTATGAAAGACACTGAAAAGAATCAAAACCAAGGGCAGTCATCTAACCTGTCCAGCAGCTCATCGAGCAGCACTAACCCGACATCATCCTCATCTAGCAATATATCTGGCAGTACAAGTATAGGCACAGACAGTAATAGCAGCAGCTCTACAAGCCCAAGCAGCTCGTCTTCCTCTACCTCATCAGGCACTACGCCAAAGAGCAGCACTTCAAGCGGAAGCAAAACTACTGGCTCTACGTCAAAATCATCAACAACAAAAGTGAAGGCAGGCTCTTCATCCAAGAAATCAGCCAAATCTACAGATGACACTACCTCATCTTCTAACAAGAAGAGCAGCTCAAGCACAGGTAGTTCCGACAGCTCTAGCAACAGAAATCAAAACCTTTCGGAGTATGGCAATTATGGTTCCATGACCAGTGGTTCGTCGCAGGGCTTCGAAGGCTCTGACCAAGACAGGCAGGAGTATAGCAGCCAAAGCGGCTTTGGATATGGCTCAAACAGATCAGGGGGTTATGAAGGCCAGCAGCAAAGCGGTGGCTATCAGAGCGGCTATGGCTCATCGCAACGCAACGATGATATGAACCGTGGGTATGGCTCACACCAAAGTGGTTATGGTTCGCAGCAAAGTGGCTACGGCTCTCAGCAGAGTGGATATGGTTCGCAAGGCGGCTATAACTATGGCAACCAGGGTGGTATGGAAGGCAACCGCGTTCGCTCCCAGGACCAGTACTCTAACGAGATGTATGGCCACCGCGGCGGCATGCAAGGCGGCTACCAAGACCGTGAAGGCGACATGCAGGGCGGCTATGGCGTCATGAACGACCAAGGCGGCATGGGGCGCTACAACCAGCGCGGAAGCATGGGCGGCTACGGCGGGCAAGGGAATTATGGTTCACAAAGCAACTATGGTTCCGCCTCGCAAGAGTATAGCAGCCAGGGCGGCTATGGCTCATCAAGAGGTGGTGGGTATGGCAGCGGCTCTTCTTCACAGGGCGGCTATCAGCAAAGCTACGGACAAGGAGACTACGGCCAACGCGCAACAGGCTACCAAGGTGGTTATAGCTCCGGCCAGCATAGCTCTAACTCCGGACAAAGCAATTATGGCCAGCAGGGTTACGGCGACAGAGACCGCTACGGCTCTATGGGCTATGGCTCTAGCAGGGGCATGAGCGAATATGACAGAGACAACCGTGGCTCACAACGAGGTTGGGATTCGCAAAGCTCTATGCAAGGCGGCTACGGTAGCCAGGGCGGATATGGCTCCAGAGGTGGTTCTTATAACGATGAGTATCGCTCCGATCGTTCTGACCGCTCCGGCAGATACGGCTCACAAGGCAGCGATTATAGCCAAAATTACAGCTCAGGAGGCCACGGGTCATCCGGCAGAAACGCTGATAGAGGCGGCTACGGCGACAGCAACTATAACCGCGGCATGAGTGGTGGTTACGGTTATGGCTCCGGAAGCTCAAACCAAGGCAGTGATTTCTCTGGCCGATACGGCCAAAGCGGTTACGGTGCTGGTGGCTATGGCCAGGGCGGCTACGGTGGCGATCAAAGCCGTTACGGTTCCATGGACAGCAGCACATCATACTATGGCGATAACCGCGGCTCTAGCTCTCGTGAGAACTACCGAGGCTACAGCGATAGAGACGATAGCCAGCAGCATCAGGATCAGCAGTTTAAATCGCGCCGCAGCAACCGCTACCGTGATATCGACTAAATCTAAAGTATATTTTTAACTAAAAAGGCCTCCCAGCTATCTGGGAGGCCTTTTTTATGGCACATAAAAAAGGTGATAAAGTAATCTTTACATAAAGCAGTCTTTATGGTCTTCCAGGAACTGGCGCATGGTGTGGGGCTTTCTGCCGGTTACTTCCTGAACCGTGCTCGTTAGCTTCGCGGCATGGCCTGCTTTGTATACTTTATACAGTTCCAGCAACGCATCGGCCATCCATTCCGGCATGCCTTCTTCTGCCATAGCTTTTTTAGCGGCAGGCTCAGGCACATCCTCAAACTCAATCTGTTTGCCTGTTACCTCACTCAACAGCTGCGCCACCTCGTAATTTGATAAAGCTTCCGGCCCGGTAATCTCGTATGCTTTGCCTTCGTGCCCAGCGCTGGTGAGCGCTTCCACGCCAACTGCCGCAATATCACGGGCATCTACATAACTTACTTTCCCATCGCCGGTAGGCATATAGAAGCGGCCTTCCTTCTTTATACTTTCAGCGCTGTAATCGATGTAGTTTTGCATAAAGGATGAAGGCCTCAGAAAAGTATAGCTGATGCCGCTCTGTTTGATATATTCCTCCACCTCGCGGTGCATGCGGCCCATAAGTATGCCATGCTCGGCATCGGCGCCCATTGCCGATAAGCTTACAATGTGCTTTACGCCTGCTTTTTTAGCTTCATCGATCAGGGTTTTCGCCATTTGCACTTGGTCATCGGCAAACGGCACGATCATACATACTTTGTCGGCGTGCGTAAAGGCTGCGTGCAACGACTCCGGCTCTTCAAAATCTATCTCTACGATCTCCACATCGGGCAAACGTTTCAGGTTTTCGCCTTTAATCAGGGAGTGCACGCCGGCACGCACCCGAATGTCGCCATCCAGCATCGACAGTTGTTTTACTACTTCGCGGCCCACCGTACCTGTGGCGCCTGTTACTAATATGGTTGTGTGCATAATTTGTTTTCTTGAGTGTATACTCTCTAGTACGGCGGTTTTAATATTGTTGATGGCTAATTGTTGACGAACGGCCGTTAAGCGGGCTTCTGGCTAACCTGTAACTACTTTTTCCGGCGTGGACTAAGTATAAATACCTTGCCATTCTCGTTGGTGAGGAGGAGCTGGTTTGGGGAAGTATAAAGTATGGCTTCGGCCTGACCGGTTTTGCCAACAGGTAGGCAGTAACGCTTGCCCATCAGGCTGATGCGCCCCTCGGTTACTTCAAAGAAATATACTTTGCCGTAGCCAAGTATGGCGAACTGCCTGCCTCCCGGTGCTATCGCTGCAGCTGTTGCCATGGCGCTGGCCGGCAGGCTTTCCTGCAGCTTTGCCACATAACTCCCGCCCGCAGCCGGTAGCGTGTATAGCTTGATCTGCTTCTGCCTGTCACGGCTTTTAGAGAACAGGTAGAGCGAATCCTGGTGGTAAAAGAAGGCCTCCAGGTCGAAGTTTAGATTTTCTTTAGCCGGCGGGAAGGCGGTTTGGTCCTCAAAAGTAAAAGCGATGGTATCCGCAACGCTTAGCTTAGGCTTACGAAGTATGTAGATGCGTAGGTCTTGCCGTGTGTTCAGGTTGTTGCCAAAGTCCCCGATGTATAGGTTCTCATTGCTCTCGGCTAGCTCTTCCCAGTCGTGGTTTGTAAGTGGCAAAGGCTGTGTCTCCAGTAGGTCTCCGTTCAGGCCAACGCGGTGAAGCGCTGCAGCTGTCCCTCCATCGCCGTGCGTCCAAAAGGTACTATCGGGGGCGTGCGCCAGGCCGGAGCTTTCCTGCACCCGCTCATCCAACTGCGCTACTTTCCTCAGTTTATACTTCATCTCCGGCCTCTCGAAACCACCCGCACGCCTATCAGCCCCACAGCCACAGAACAGCGCCTGAAGGTATACATACACGGTGAAGATCTTGTAAAGCAAAGCAGTTAGAGAGTTTCGGAGTTAAAGAAGTTAGAAGGTTAGAATGTTTGGAAGTTAGAAAGTCGGTAAAATTATTCTTGGAGTTAAAAAGTATGATAAAGCTATACATTACGCACCGATAAGGGCAAGTGCAAGGTACAAATTGGAAAAACTTTCTAACCTTTTAACTTTCTAACATTTTAACTCCCCCCAACACTTTCTCCGGTTGTTCCCAGAACTGGCGGCTGTAGATGCGGGTGTAGGGCCAGTGGCGCTGTTGCAGCAGTTGCGGGATATCTGCATGCGAGTGGCGCACCGAAAGCGCACTAAAGTACAGGTTATCGTCTGTAAGTATAACGCCTTCAAAAGCGCCTTTTACCACTTGTGTCAGGTCAGCGAAGGGTACTTCCTCTTTCAGCTGTGGCACTTGCTGGGCAAGTCGGTCTTTAAGCAACGGCACCTGGCTAGGCAAGCTGTGCTTTTTAGGCTGATACTCGAAGTAACGCCGGCTTACCTGTTGGGCATAATGCAAGAAATCTTTCAGCAGTTTAGGGCCTGCGTGCAGCGTGTTTTCTACCTGCAGCTGCTCCGCCCGGATGCTGCTGACAACCACCATCTGCTGTTTGGCGCGAGTAATGGCTACATTCAATCGGTTTTCGCCGCCGGCTTGGTTCAGGCTGCCGAATTGCATGGCCATGCGGCCTTTTTCATCGGGCGCATAGCCCACCGAAAGTATGACCACATCCTTCTCATCGCCCTGTATGTTCTCAATATTCTTTACCAACAAGGAGTCTGGGAGCGTAATTTTCTGCGCTTGGGCGGCTTCCTCCAGCAGGTCCTGCACCAGCATTTGCTGGTTATAGTTAAACGTGATGACACCCAGGTTCTCCTGCCCGGCTTGCAGGCATTGCAGCACCAACTCCACCACACGCTGCGCCTCGGCCAGGTTCTGGTTACCCTGCCAGAGGCCATGCACTTTCATGAACTTTATAGCCGGCTGGCGGGCGTTGGCATCCTGCAGTTCGGGTATCAGCTCCAGCTTGTTTTTGTAGAAATACCGGTTCGAGAACTCGATCAGTTCCGGGTAGCGGCTGCGGTAATGCTGCGTAAGCATGGTTTGCGGTAGGTATAGCCCACACAGATCCAGCAGCGATTCGGCCGAGAGCTCTTCTACCTCTTCCTCACCGTCCGTGCCGCTCCAGCGGGTGCGGTACAGGTCCGATGGCTTTAGCTGCTGCGCATCGCCGGCTACCACCACCTGGCGGCCACGGAGCATGGCAGGTATTCCTGTTTCGGCGTAGCATTGCGAGGCCTCATCGAAAATCACCAGGTCAAAGCAGCGCTCTAGCGGCAGCACCGCCGAAACCGTTTCGGGCGAAGCCAGCCAGCAGGGCACCAGGTCCAGCATCTCCTCCGAGAAAAGAGAAAAGAGTTTGCGCAAAGGATACAAGCTGCGCTTTTTACTAACCTGCGCCAGCAAACGTCGATAGGTAACAGGGTTGCCAAGCCGGTTCAGCTCGATATCTTTATAAGCCTGCTCCCGCAACCGCGACAGCACAATTTCGTGGCTTAGTTCCTGCTTTTGGGCAAGCAACTGCTGCAGCTCCTGCTCTACACGCTCCATCTCACCGTTGCTGGGCATACGCAACTCCGGGTGCTGCCCTTCCAGCTCGTGCAGCCAGGCCAGGTACAGGCTATTAAGGAAAAGTGCCTCGCCCTCTTCCGCCGTTTTTATACTTTGCTCCAGTAGCAGCGCAGCCACTTGCCGTTCTGCCTCAGTGAAGTTTGCCAGCAAGCCATCAAAAACAACCAAGTGCTCAAATACTTCCGGCAACTCTATCAGTAAAGCCTCTTGATAGGCTTTATCCTGTGTCAGGCGGTTAATTTGCGTTTCGGTGAGTAATTTTAGCCATGAGCTATAGGTCGCCTGTGCATGGTTTATACGTTGTGCCAGCATAGGCAAGTGTTCCTGCAGTTGTACCACGCTCAGCAATTTCTCGTGCAGCACCTGGCGGCTATGCAGCTGCCGGAGCAGTTTATGTACGTGTATGGCCTGTTCAATTACCTGCAGCCGCTGTAGCACTTCGCTCGGGTTCTGGGTTATCTTTAAGCCATCTTTCAGGTTGGTATTGATGCCTTTTATCAGTTCTTCGGCTTGGCTGCGCAGCACCAGGCGCCGCTGCAACTCGCCTACACCCGCCTCATCCAGGGTCAGTTTATACTTAGCCAGCGCACGTCTCAGGGTTTGTTTCTCTGGAGAGAACGCCCATATAATACGTTGCAGCCATTGCTCCTGCTGTGCTTCATATTTCGCTAATGCAGCTTTCACGGCAGGTAGCTTCTCAGCGCTGATAGCGGCATCCGGAGCCGGCAAGACTTGGTATAGCGCTTTTAATCGCAGCACTTGAGACTGCAATTCTTTAGGCTCTGCTTTCTGCTGCAGTAACGGCAACAGCGCCGGGAGCACATCTTCCTGCGCTAGCAACTCCTGCAGCTTGCTTATACTTTCTAATGCCGATGTATACTTTGGTAGCTCTTCCAGTGTGAACGTATAGCCACTCAGGTCGCTAAGGCTCTTTTTAAGCGAAGCATACGCCGTGGGCAACTCACCTATCAGCTGCTCCAGCTCTTGCCGTTGCTGCCAAGTATAGCTTTGCATGTTGCGCCGCTCCTGCCATACAAAATCCGGCTTTTGCCAGGGTATGGCTTTTTGCAGATATTGGCGTAGGCGTGGCAGATAATCAGCTACCGTTTGGGCAGTAAGGTTTTTAAAGTATGAATTAAGCGAAATATGTGGCTGGTGCAGGCTGCTGCGCAAGTATAGCTCCTTGGCAGACCAGCCACTTTGGCTCGTATCGAACAGGGCGCTTCTAAAGTTTTGCAGCTTTTCCAGGTGCTTGTTTATACCTCGGCTCACCTCCAGAAAAGTGCGGTCGGTGTAGATGCTGTTGAGAGCCAGGTTCTGTTTTTTATACTCATCCAGCTGCTCTATCTGCTCGCGCAGCTGATTAAAAATAGCTTTGCGGTCGGCGTTGATGTCGTGCACCAGGGCTGCAAAAGGGCCCAGCCCCTGGCTTGAGAGCCGGCGATGCACCACATCCAGGGCAGCGCGCTTTTGGCTTATCACCAGCACTTTTTTGCCGCGCGCCGTAAAGTCAGACACCAGATTGCAAATCAGCTGCGACTTGCCCGTACCCGGAGGCCCCTGAACCACTACCGATCTCCCCTGCTTTACGGCCTGCAATGCTGCTTCCTGCGAGGCATCCATGGCAAAAGCCGAGAATGTGTGCTGCGCCTGCGTAGCCGGGTTTATACTTGTTTCAACCGTACCGAACAGTTGCTCCATTTCCTGTAGCTCCTCCTGCTCCAGCAGTGCATCATAATCCGAGAGCAAAAAAGAGGCAGCCTGCGGAAAAATCCCCAGCACGGCTTCCTGCTCAAGGTATAGCTGCCCGGGCTTCAGGTTGGCTTCGTAATCGGCTTTTTTATACTCGGTAAAGGACGTTAATTTATCGGTAAAGAACTCGCGGCCTACATTTATACTTAGCTGCTGTGCCTTTAGCAATTCGTATACCTGCGTGCGGAACTCCAGGGGTTGTTGTGGCAAGGTGCTCAGGTCCAGTTCCAGCAGTTCCTCAGCCAGCGGCGTGCCCATATAATGCGCGTAAGCCAACAAAAAGCTTTGGTTAAATTGTGGAGGCTGTGCCTCGTCGGGTTGCAGCTCCCATTCCTGGGCCGCGTTTACCTGCAGCCGCACCGGGAAGAAAAGCAACGGGCAGCGCACCGCCGTGCCATCCGAGAACTTGCCATGCACAAAGGGCCAGCCTACATATAACTCCTTGCTGCCACGCTCCTCAAACAGCATGTCGGCTTTGCGCTTTATAAAGCGCAGGCGGCGGCTTGCGGCGGCTACAGGCGCTTGGCGGCTGTCGGCGTAAGGGCTCAGACTGATCTTTTTTCTGCCGCTCAAGAGCTTCTCCAGCACCTCAAAGGCAGGTTTGCCATTCAGAAAATCCAGTACCTCTACATCCAGGTGCAGCTCCCGGTACAGGCGCAGCAGCACCAGCGCCCTGTTGCCAGAGCCGAGGTTTAGTAATCTGCGTCGGTAGTTTTTGAGGATATCTTTCATGGTGTTACTGCCCCGTTAACGAAAGAAGCCGGGGTAAAGTCTAAGCGAATCGGGCAAGTTAGCAGGTTTTTGGCTCAGTTAGAAGTATGGCTTCGTGCGGATATGCTTATATTGCAATCCTTTTCCTTGATGATTATGATCGCCTCCGTTGTTTCTGGACTCGTTTTTATTTTGCTCGTTAGCCTGTTCCCCCACAAGCAGCGCTCTGTAAAAAACTATGACGCGCTGCTGCAACTCAACCAGTACAAGTATAATATCTATGAGATTTTCTCGATCATCCCGCTTTTCTTCTTTGTTGGCCTTATCTGCTATATAACCTATTTGCTCGGCAACGATGTGCAAAACCTAATCTTTAGCGGCCGTACCGTAGACATCGCCATTTATCCGCCTGATACTTTTTGGCTAGCATCGGGGCTTTGCTTTGGGTTTGGGTTGATTGTGCCTCCAATGGAACTGCTGTATCGCATTCTGCTTGGCGAGGAATATGACATCTACACAGAATACACGAACCGAAAACATGGCTACGATGGGTTCAGGGTGCTTCGGCCAATCTGCCTGGCCTTCGTAGTTGTCGGGTTGGCTGTATCGGTGCTGGGTTTGGGATGGTATAAAGAAATAACCGCGGATCGTATCCTGATAAACGACTTCTTTTCGCTGCGTCCGCAAACATATACCGTATCAGATGTAAGATCCTTGACGCGCTACGAGAAAAGCATAAACGCTGATGGCTTTGAAAAACCTGATCTACACTATAAAATCGTATTTACCGATGGCCGTGTCTGGGATACTTCGGATAACTTTCATGAGGTATCGCCTGAGGTATATGGGCAGGTAATTCAGCATATACTTTCACGGTCTTCACTTACGCTTCAGCATCAGGAAACAGACCGTTAAGTAAGTATCGTTGTACTTCTGACCTAGCCAAACCATCCCGTAAAGGAAGCATTATACAGCGTTTGTACAACATTTTTCTATGCATACAGTTCTCTTAAAAGTATAACCAATATTTACCTTTGCGCCTGTTTAAAGCTATCATGAAGATAAACGCTCCATCATTTATACTTCTGTGCACTCTGTTCCTCTGCCTTGGGCTATCCTCCTGCCGCCACGATAAGCCCATTCCGCCTATTGCGCGCATGGAAAAGTATACTACCGTGAAGCAGTACCCGGGCAAGGTAAGCGCCGAGAGCCTGGCTGCCTGGGAAAAAGCTCTGCCAGAAATTCAGGATGTCAGGATTAGGTCTACGCTGGATGGGAAACAGGAACCGGCACTTTTCTATGCTTCTAAGTCGAGCCGCAGCAAGCCGCTGCTTGTGGTGCTGCACAGCTGGAGCAATACATACTTGCAGGTACCTTCGCTGCCGTTTGCGCTTTGGGCCGAGAAGTATGACTGGGCCTTTATACAGCCGAATTACCGTGGCATTTTTGATAACCCGGATGCCATGGCATCTGATTTAGCCATACAGGATATTGTGGATGCGGTAGCTTATGCCAAAGAACACGCCGACATCGACACCACGCGTATTTACCTGCTCGGTGCCTCAGGCGGTGCCATGACCTCGCTGGTAGCTGCTGGTCGGCACCCGGAAATATGGGCGGGCGTGGCAGCATGGGTTCCTGTGTTCGACATCCCGGACTGGTATGATTTTAACCTGTACTATCCGCACCGCAAGTATATCGCCCAAATTGAAAACGCTTTGGGAGGAAAGCCGCTACCAGAAACAGCCGCTGCCGAAGAAGGGAAAAAACGCAGCCCCAGCACATACATGGAGCAACTCAAAGACGTGCCCATTTTGCTGGCACATGGCATAAACGACCTACTAGTGCCGCCCAGTCATTCCATCCGCGCATTTAACATACTGGCGCAGCCGCAGGACACTATTTCTCAAGAGCAAATGGAATATATTGTTAAAGAGCAGGCTATGCCAGAGAGCTTGCAGGGCCAGGTTGCCAACAAGTACTTCGCTGCCCGCGACCCAAAAGTTGTGTTTAGCCGCACTTCTGGCAATGCCAGCCTTTTCCTTTTCGTGGGCGTGCACGATATGGCCTATAACCCTACGCTGCTCTGGCTAAACGATCAGCAGAAGAAAGCACCGACCCAGCAAACCCCTTCTTCTGAAGAGTAAACTTCCCTACTCCACCCCCAAATAGGGCCTGACTTTCTCGAGCAGCTCTGGCGTAACCAGCTTTATCTTCCGGAGATCATCTACTTGCTTATACTTGCCGTGCTGCTCGCGGTAGGCCACAATGGCGCGCGCCACATTCGAGGAAATATAAGGATGTGCCTTAAGCTCGTCGGCAGTGGCGGTGTTTATACTTAGCTGCTGTATTGGGTTGCTTTTTGGCACGAAGGTATACTTTAGCAGGCTATCTACTACTTCCGGTTGCAGGCCATACACTTCACGCAGTTGCTCCATCGTATAAAACCCGCCCAAGCCATTTCTATACTTTATGATCCGGGCCGATAGCTTGCTGCCTATGCCGCGTATTTGCTTGAGCTGTGTTGTATCGGCGTTATTTATGTTGAAGGGTGCAAGTATGAATTTCTCGCGGGGCGGGCGGTTGCGGTTCCAAGTCGGGTTTGGCTGGTTGGCCGCATAGGCACCGCGTTTATACTTGTCGGGCCGCTGCTCAGGCAAATCAATGTAAGGGTAAAGCCGCTGGAAAACCGAATCAGGGAGGCCATAGATCCTGCCTAGCTCTGCCTTGTAAGTTAAGTCCCCGATTTTGCTGCGGTAGTTAAGTATGCGCTGCGCCAGGTACTTTGGCAAACCAAAAGCCTGCCACTGCTCCAGGCTGAGTTGGTTTGGGTTAAACGGATGCAATGCCACAGCAGGCACACTATACTTGCCCGCTCGCTCGGGCTGCTTGGCCTCCAGCTGTGCCACCAGGCTATCCAATAACTGCCGGTCCTGCACCGAGGAGAACTGGCCGCTTTGCGCAGGATAAAGCCATCTAAAAAGAAAAGGTGCTGCCGTAAGCAGCACCAGTAAGGTGAGTAGCACCAGAAACGCGTTAACCTCGCGCTGCGAAAAGCCAAAGTTTCTGCGTATCCAGTGCTTTATTTTTTTCATGTATGCTTCTACGGTCTTACCTGGCGTTCAGGTTCGTCGTCGTTATCAAGGTAAGAATCAGGTTCCGGTTTAGGCGGCGTATTTATTACCCGTATGAAAAAATATATCATTAGGCCAGTTACCAAAAACATAGTGGCAAGCATGACAACAAGTGCAGATGTATTCATGGTTCGTTAAATTCGTCCTTCTCTAACTCTTTTCTTATAGGCAATGTATACCAGCAGCGCAATGCTCAGGAATACAGTTACCAGCAATACACGTGAGGCGTTCACGAAGAACAGCGTATCCTGCAGTTGCTGAATCACGGCAGGGTCAGTGGCTGCGGCCAACTTCTCCTTCAGATCTGCGTTCATCAGCTTTTTGATGATCGAGCTGTTATCCAGCACCCAGTTTCCGCTTAGGGCCGCTCCCCAGTCACCGCCTTTTGGCGTAACCAAAGACCCGATAAATACCCACAGCAACAACAGCGGCGTGATAAACTTGATGATGAAGCGGTAAATACCCGGCACTTTAATATCGGCACCGGAGTTGATCTCGCGCCACCCTTTGTTCATACCAAACACCCAAGCAAACAGAATCGTCTCGAACAAAGCAAATACCACCAGCGATACCGTTCCGGCCCAATAATCATACTCATCGAACACCCCATACTTAAAGAACAGCACAGTTGGCATACCAAGTATAAGTACGATCAAGCCAAAAGACCATGCTGCTGATTTGCGGCGCCAGTTAAACTCATCCTGCAAAAAGCCGATCCAAGGTGTACCCATAGCCAGTGATGATGTGATACCCGCAAAGAAGAGCAAGCCAAACCACATAAAACCAGCAACAGCACCAATTGTATCGCCCCATTGGAAGAACAAGTATGGCAAGGTTTTAAAGCCAAGGCCTAAGCCACCTAGTTGCACCAGTTCTGTTACGCGATCGATACCAAGGTAACCGATTGAGATCGGGATCAGAATAGAAGAGCCTAATACAACCTCTACGAATTCGTTCATCCAACCAGCCGACATAGCATTCAGGGCAATATCGTCTTTAGAGCGCACATAGGAAGCGTAGCAATGCACTGTACCCATACCTACTGACAGCGTGAAGAAAATCTGGCCGGCTGCGGCAAGCCATACTGTCGGCGACCAAAGCTGATCGTAGTTTGGAGTCCAGAGAAAATTAAGGCCCACAGCGCTGTCGTTGATGGCACCGTTCTCGCCGGCAGTCACTGTAAAGCCTTTATAGGCCAGAAACGCACCAAACACAATAAGCATCGGCATACCGATTTTAGCCACACGCTCTACACCTTTGGCTAAGCCCTGCGAAAGAATCCAGGTGTTAAGCAGCAAACAGATCACGAAGAACACGATAGGCTCAAAAGGGATGCCTAACGTTGACTTGCCTAAGCTTACGTACTCGTTAAAAAACGCTGCCACGCCATCCTGGTCTAAACCAGCGAAAGTTCCTCCTATCGAATGGAAGACGTAAGAAAGCGTCCAGGACTCAAGGTAGCAGTAGTAAGAGGCAACGGCAATGTTTGTCCAGATACCGAACACGCCAATATACTTCCAAAGTCTGTTCTTGTGCATGGTATCCACAATAAACGGTGTGGAGTGGTGCCCGAACTTGCCTCCGAAGCGGCCCATAGACCATTCTATCCAGAGGAGGGGAATACCCATTACTAAAAAGCAGACAAGGTAAGGGATAATGAACGCGCCACCGCCGTTCTGCACCGCCTGCACCGGGAATCGCAGGAAGTTTCCGAGACCTACGGCGTTACCGGCCATCGCCAAAATCAGACCGACGCGTGAGCCCCAGGATTCTTTGTTAGCACTCATAAAATAAGGTAGAAGTGTTTAGTTAGTTTAGTTTGGTTAAGGTACTAAGGTCGTAATAAACTGAAATTTAGGAATACAATATAGATAATGCATCCGATAGCTCCATTAAAAATCAGATATTTTTAATGTTGGGTTAGTGAAATAAAGTCTCCGGAAAACTATTGTTGCACCGCTGCCTGCTCCGCTACCAGCCTGATGCCCTCGTCAAAAGTATGAGGGCGGTAGCCCAGCTCAGTTTCTGCTTTACGGATAATAAAGCCTGTGCGCGCCGGGCGCTTGGCAGGCTGCGAGAAAGTATTGGCATCAGCCTTGTCTATCAGAGATTTATCTAAGGCAAAGAAGTCTGCCACCTGCATAGCCATGTCGTAAGGTGTTAGCATTTCGCTACCAGAGATGTTGTAGATACCTTCGGCGTCCTTGTCAGCGGCAAGCCAGCAACCCATTGCCAGGTCCTCGGCCAGGGTTGGCGTCCGGAACTGGTCTGTAACCACTTTAATTACTTTGCCGGCCTGCAGGCTATCGCGCACCCAAAGCACTATGTTGGAGCGGCCATAGTCGTGGGCAACGCCATACACCAGCACGGTGCGCAGAATGGCCCATTTGCATTTGGCCTGCTTTACCACTTCTTCTGCCATCAGTTTGGTTTCGCCGTAGAAATTCACGGGGTTTGCCGCAGCTTCTTCATCGTAAGGGCCGTTTTCGCCATCAAATATAAAGTCGGTGCTTACATGAATGAGATGGGCGTTGTACTTCTCGCAGGCACTTACTAGATACTGCACCGCATCACGGTTTAGCAGTATGGCCCCGTCACGGTCGCTTTCGCATTGGTCCACGTTGGTCATGGCTGCCGTGTGGATGATGTGCGTAGGCTGAAACTCGCTTACCACCTGCTCTACCTGCTCGGGCCTGGTTACATCCATACTTCTGAATGCCAAAGTTGGGTAAAGGGCGGCCAGTTTGTTTTCGCCACGGCTGGTAGCCAGTACTTCTACTTCTGGGTTGGGTAACAGCAGCTCGGCAAGTTTTTGCCCCAGCAGCCCGTTAGATCCTGTAATCAGTATTCTTTCCATAGTTATTTCTTTTCCAGTGTTTGGGTGCTATAGTTGTAGTCATACTTCTTGGCGATCTTCTTCTTCTTCACCGCTTCCACACTTACTTTCATTTTCACGTCAGACAGCGGGCGGTCGCGGCCATCTTTCGGCAGCTCGGCTATTTTGTCCACTACCTCCAGGCCATCCACCACCTGCCCGAACACAGTGTATACTTCATCCAGCATAGGGGTGCCGTTGTGGTTTTCCACTATATAAAACTGCGAGCCGCTGCTTGCGCGGGAGGGGTTCACGCGGTCGTCCTGGCGGGCAGCTGCCACAGCTCCGCGCACATGCTTGTGCGCCGGATTGATTTCGGCGGGTACGGTATAGCCCGGGCTACCTGCCCCGTCGTTGCGCGGGTCATCGTCTTTGGTGTTCGGATCGCCGCCCTGTATCATAAAGCCGTCTATCACGCGGTGGAAGTTGGTGCCATTGTAAAAACCCTCTTTGGCCAGTTTCAGGAAGTTAGCCTTGTGTTGCGGCGTATCGTCGAACAGCACCAGCTTTATATCGCCTTGTGCCGTGGAGATGGTTACGAGTTGGTCTTTGCCTTTGGGTTTTTGGGCTGATACGGCTAATGGCAGCATGGCAGCTAAGGCCAAAGCAGCTATACGTTTAAGGAGCTTCATACTTCTGATCTTGTTCTGTTTTAGTTCATACTTGTTGCCGGCCATAGCTGGCAGGTTCTCAAAATTAAACCTTTTTGGCTCTCTATGTAATGTTTCGGGCTTTTTTAGCGCAAGCTTGTATCAAAGGGAGTAATATGCAAAGTATAACAGGGACAACTGCTCAGGCAAATTCAGGTCAGACAATTTTTAAAATATAACTATATCAATTAATTTATGTACTGGTGTATGCAATCTGGCCGTAAACTTTACATTGGCGGCAGAAAAAGTTAAATTTAGGAATACGGACTAATCAACTTAACCTCATAAATGAAAAAATTCTTACTTTCTGCAGTGCTCAGTTTGGGGGCCTGTAGTTCCCTCCTTGCCCAAACGCCCAATGCTACTATTGATGAACAGATTGATGCTGCCGTGGGCCCAACAGCGCAGTTTATCTCTGATATCATCTTCTATGAACTGCGCATCACCGATGACATGGCTATACCCTTGATACTGGTTTGGCTGCTTGCCGGTGCGTTGTTTTTCACGTTTTACCTCGGCTTCATCAACATTCGCGGCTTCCGCCATGCCCTGGATATTGTGCGCGGCAAGTATAACCAAGAGGGTGCCCCGGGCGAGGTTTCTCATTTCCAGGCGCTAACTGCTGCCGTTTCGGGCACGGTGGGCCTTGGCAATATTGCCGGTGTAGCCATTGCCATTTCGTTGGGTGGCCCGGGCGCTACTTTCTGGATGGTTCTGGCCGGCTTGCTAGGCATGTCGTCTAAATTCGTTTCCTGCACCCTGGGCGTGAAATACCGCGACACCCACGAAGACGGCACCGTATCTGGTGGCCCGATGCATTACCTCAACAAAGGCCTGAGCGAGCGCGGCATGGCTGGCGTGGGTAAATTTTTGGCTGCCTTCTTTGCTATTATGTGTATTGGAGGTGCAATTGGAGCCGGTAATATGTTCCAGATTAACCAGGCCACGCAGCAGTTTATCTCTGTAACGGGTGGCGAGGCTTCGTCTTTCTTTGGAGGCGGTAACGCTTGGATTTTCGGGTTAATTATGGCGGTGCTGGTAGGCCTGGTTATACTTGGCGGCATGAAAAGCATTGCGCGCGTTACCGAGAAAGTAGTGCCCCTGATGTGCGGTATTTACATTGTAGCAGCCATTATTGTGCTGCTGGCAAACTTTACGCACATTCCGGAAGCCTTTGCAGCCATTTTTGAAGGTGCCTTTACAGCCTCTGCGCTTGGCGGTGGTGTGGTTGGTGTAATGATACAGGGCTTGCGCCGTGGTATGTTCTCTAACGAGGCAGGTATTGGCTCGGCTTCTATTGCGCACTCTGCCGTTAAAACCAATGTTCCGGTAACAGAGGGCTTTGTAGCCTCTTTGGAGCCTTTTATTGATACCGTAGTGGTTTGCACCATGACAGCCCTGGTAATTATCGTATCCGGTGCTTACCAGCTGGATGCTGCCGGCGATGGCATTGCATTAACCTCTACGGCCTTTGCCACGGTTATCAGCTGGTTCCCGATCATACTTGCGGGCGCTGTAATCCTGTTCGCCTTCTCTACCATGATTACCTGGTCATACTATGGCCTAAAGTCCTGGACGTACCTTTTCGGCCACACCAGGACCGCAGACATCAGCTTTAAGGTGCTTTTCTGCGCGTTTATTGTGCTGGGTGCCCCGCTGCAACTTGGTGCCGTGGTAGCCTTCTCCGATGCTATGCTGTTTGCCATGAGCATCCCGAACATGATCGGTTTATACTTGCTGGCTCCGGTTGTAAAGCGCGACATGCAAGCGTTTCTGGCATACGCCCGCTCATCTAAGAAGCAACCGCTTACCGAAGAGGCTGTGGAAGCAGAAGCCATTAAAGCCTAATGATTTATACTTTACTGATTGATCAAAAAAGGTCGCCTGTTGCCAGGCGACCTTTTTTGATTTATTCTGCTGTACGTTTAGTGCGGCAGGTATGTGCTAATTCGCGGCCTTACTCGTCTCTTTCAGATTTTATGCTTCTTAAGATTTCGTCGCCGCCCTGGTTCAGGATGATGTTGGCCAGTTCCTCTCCCATTTCCTCAGCAGTTACGGTTGGGCCTTCCAATGTTTCCTGCAGCAGGGTTTTACCATCCAGGCTCACGATACCGCCAGTTATACTTATGCCTTCTTCAGTTAGGGTAGCCAACGCAAACGATGGGATGCTGCAGCCGCCCTCCATGGTGCGCAAAAACGCTCGCTCTGCTAGCAGGCAAACATGTGTGTTGGTATGGTTAAGGGCTTGCTTGAGTGCTTTTTTCAGTTCAGGCTCCAAGTTACGGGCACACTCTATGGCTACGCTGCCCTGCCCTGCGGCGGGCACAAACTGGCCCTCCGGGAACGTATGCACGATCAGGTTGTCATAGCCCATGCGGTACACACCGGCATAGGCCAGCATCAGGGCATCAAACTGCTTTTCCTCCAGCTTGCGCAGGCGCGTTTGCAGGTTCCCTCTGGATTCTGCGGTGCTGATGTTTGGGTAATACTTCTTGAGCAAGGCTTTACGGCGCGTGGAAGATGTACCTATAATGGCGTTGCTTTCTGGCTCCAGCTTAAAGTCCGGGTCAAAAGACACCAGCACATCGTTTACCTGCTCGCGCTCCATAAATGCCACCAACTCCAGGTCTGCCGGGATGGAAGACTGCACATCCTTGGCGCTATGCACGGCAATCTCTACTTGGCCTTCGCGCAGGCTCACCTCCAACTCCTCAGTAAATACTCCTTTCGAGCCAATCTTGTCCAGTGATTTATCAAGTACCTGGTCGCCTTTGGTGCTGATGATCACAAGCTCGGTTTTGAAGCCGGCAGCCTGCAGTTTTGCGGCAGTCTCCTCGGCTTGCCAAAGGGCTAGCTTGCTTCCGCGTGTGCCAATACGTATGGTTTTATCCTTAATATCTTCTGACATGTTATACTTTATGCGAGGCTGCAGCTACACTTTATACTTTGCTCAGCCTCCGTTTATACTTTTAAGTGAGGTCGATGAAAACTGCTTTCCCAAACCCACGGTTATTCCTGCAAACTATCACCAACCAACAATTCATCAATCAATTACCCTTTGCGCAGAAAGCCAGCGATCTGGATGGAACTGTCTACGAACACCATTTTGGGGTTTGCGTTGCGCTCAATGTGGTAATGCGCCTGGTTTAGCTCTTCGGCCAGCTCCCCGGCGTTGTTTCCTGTAATCACCTTCGAGAACTTCTGAACAAAGTCTAGCTCGGCGGGAGGCAAAAACGATATCAGCGAGGTATCCACGCCGAAAAGCATTACTTTCCGGAACAGGTTGAGCGCGTATAGCAGAAAGTTCTTCTGGTTCTCTCGGCCCAGCGTCTGAAACTTGTCGCTCATATCGATCAACTCCTTAAACTTATAGCTGTAGCAGTGGCGCATCCATTCGGTGAAGAAGGAAAAATAATCGCTGCTGATCTCGTTGGTGAGTTTGGCCGCTGCGTTCAGGCTGCCTTCGGCCAGCTGCGCGATCTGGGTGGCTCGGTCCGGCTCCAGGTTATACTTTTGCTGCACAAACTGCACCACCTCCTGCTCGGTAAAGTTACGCACCTGCATGATCTGCGTGCGCGAGGTAATGGTGGCCAGCAGCTTCTCCGCCGACTGCGCTACCAGCAAAAACAGGGTTTGGGCAGGCGGCTCCTCCAGCAGCTTCAGTAGGGCGTTGGCCGCAGAAGGGTGCATCAGCTCTGGCAGCCAGATCACCACAATCTTATAGTTCCCCTCAAAAGCCTTCAGCGATACCAGCTTTACCAACTGGCGGCTTTCGTCTTTCGAGATAATGCCTTGCTTATTCTCTGTCCCGATGTGCTGCATCCACTCGTTTAGCCCCTGAAACGGGCTGGCAAGTATAAACTCGCGCCACTCGTTCATGAACTTGCTGCTCAGCGCATCCTTGCTCACGCTTTTGGTGGAGGTTACCGGCATCACGAAGTTAAAGTCGGGATGCACCAGCTTGTTCATTTTCACGCAGCTGCCACATGTTCCACATGAATCATCGGGCTGTTTGTTTTCGCAGTTAATGTACGTGGCGTAAGCCAGCGCCAGCGCCAGGTTTGCGCTTCCCTCCTGCCCCAGAAACAGCTGCGCATGCGCCACATGGTTCTGCTGCACCGATTTCAGCAACAGCTGCTTCGCCTCCTGATGGCCTATAATCTGTGAAAACTGCACTTATTTAAATTGTTAGATTGTTAAATTGTTGATTGTTAACTACACTGAAATGATTTGTTTAAGAGAATTTGCACGACAGTCGTTTTAACAGCAAACGACAAAGCCTATTCACGGAAACAACAATCAGCAATTAACAACCAGCAATTAAATTTTCTTATCCCAAACGCGGTATTGCTTTGTTTGCTCGAAGACTTGGTTCAGTATTCCGCGCTCTACCTCGTCTAGCTTTTTGTTGCGGCGCTCCATTACTTTTTCTGCCACTTCTACCACCTTGCGCATCTGAAACGTTTCGAAACCGGCGGCTCCGCCCCAGCTAAACGAAGGTATAAAATTACGCGGGAAACCTGGGCCGAAGATATTAGCACTAACACCTACCACCGTGCCCGTGTTAAACATAGTGTTGATGCCGCATTTGCTATGGTCTCCCATGATAAGGCCGCAAAACTGTTGCCCGGTGTTCTTGAAACCGCCTTTGGCATAGTTCCAGATCTTCACCTCGGCGTAATTGTTCTTTAGGTTAGAAGTATTGGTATCGGCGCCGATATTGCACCACTCGCCCAGCACAGAATTGCCCAGGTAGCCTTCGTGGCCTTTGTTGGTATATCCGAAAATAACGGAAGCTGCCACCTCACCGCCTACCTTGCAGAACGGGCCGATGCTTACGTCGCCGCGCATTTTGCCGCCTACGTTTATATGGCTCTCCTCGCCCAGGCTAAATGGGCCTTTAATAACGGCTCCTTCGTGTATCTGAGCGTTCTTACCAATATATATAGGTCCGTTCTCTGCGTTAAGTATAGCCGCCCGGATTTTTACACCCTTCTCAATGAAGATATTCTCCTCGTTGTACACGATCGTATGTTTATCTCCGATTGGCTCGCTTTGGCGCCCTTCCGTCAGCATTTCATAATCGCTGCGAATTTCCTGGCCATTGTACAGGAAGATTTCCCACAAGTCTTTAATCAGCAGTGCATGGCCGGCATAATCTTTTTTCCGGCTGCTTGCGGCAATTGTAAGCAGCTCGTCTGTTCCGTTGCTTTCTACATAGTTGCCATGGTAAGCCAGCAAAATACCATTTTGCCAAACAGACTCCCCAAAGCCTAGTGCACTGAGCTCCTGCAGAATGTCTGTGCTGGGTAAAAGCGCACCATTTACATAATAGTTGCGCTCCTTAGCGTGCGGGTTATACTTATGTTGCAGGTAATCAGCGGCTAGCGTAGACACTACGGCATGCGTGCGCTGCTGCCATTTCTCGGCCAGCGTGAGTATACCAACTCTAAGGTATGCCACCGGCCTTGTAAAAGTCAGCGGCAGAAGATTTTGCCTAATGGCCGGGTCATCAAAGAGAATTATGTTCATAGCACAAAAATAGAAAAGTCTTCCCGAAATAATTCAGGAAGACTGGCTTAATTAAGTGTAATCTTTCACGCGCGGTGTAATGCTATGCTAATAGCCTGTGAGTTGCACAATGCTTTCCTCTCAGCGTGGAAAGTATAGTTCTTGCCAAATGCTGTTTGCTTGCAATGATACCCACCAGTTACAAATATACTTTCTTGCACATCTACCACAGCTGGCACCAGTTTCTTAATCACCAACCGGTTTGCCCGCAAAGGCAGTGCTGTTAATGGCATCGTCAAAGCGCTGTCAAAAACCTGCTTTCCTATGGCGTCTGGCTCATACTTCTCTTTTCTACTGATAATCAGTTGCATTGTCAGCTGCTCCTCACCATACCGGCTGTAAGAAAAGTCATGATTGCCCGACACCTCGAAAGTTAACATTTTATCGACCGGCTCCGGCGTTGGGCCGACTTTCTCGGTTGTGCCGCAGGCAGCTAAAGTGCGAGTGGCTAGAAAGGCAAACAGGTAAGCAATTGTTACTCTCATAGTTTTCGGTTATAAAAGTGCCTCTATAAGCTTTCCGAGATAACAGCAACTGCGCCAAGCACTTTGTGCCGGCTAAAAATAAAAAAGTCTTCCCGATTAGATCAGGAAGACTTTTCTCTTGAAACGTTTTAACCGGAATTAACCGCTTATTTTTTTGTGTAACGCTTGTTGAATTTCTCAACACGTCCAGCTGTATCCACAAAGATGTTTTTACCAGTGTAGAACGGGTGAGAAGCAGAAGAAACCTCCACCTTGATTACCGGATACTCTTTGCCATCTTCCATTGTGATAGTCTCATCAGAAGTCATAGTAGAACGAGTGATAAATTTAAAATCACTTGTCATATCCTGGAAAACCACCTGTCTGTATTCTGGGTGAATGCCTTTTTTCATTATTCTAAACGTTAATTAACCTTAATTTCTGAATCGGACTGCAAATTTAATAAGATTTATGTAAAGTAAAACGCTATAAGCCAAATTATTTTGTACAGTTATTAAAAGCTGCGGCTAAAGCAATTATCTTCTTAAATTTGCCTAAGCGGTAAACGTATAAAACACCATAAACCCTAGCCCCTCAAGAACCTATGACACCACAGACACACGCCCAAAACCTGATTCTGGACCGGGCCCAGATCGAGCAGAAGGTAACGCGCATGGCCTACGAGATTTATGAGCGCAACTTTGAGGAGCAGGAGCTTGTGCTGGCAGGCATCCACCTGGATGGTTATACCTTGGCCGAGATGCTGGCCGCGCAGCTGGAGCACATATCTCCGCTTAAAGTATATTTGCTGCGCATCACGCTCAACAAAGCAGCCCCGCTGCAGGAGCAAGTGCAGCTGCAGCCCGAAAATATAAGTATAACTGGCAAGGCCGTTATTCTGGTGGATGATGTGCTAAACACCGGCAAAACGCTGGCTTATACATTAAGCACGTTCCTGCCGCAGAACCCGAAGAAAGTGGAGGTTGCCACGCTCGTAGACCGCCACCACCCGCTCTACCCTATCGCTGCTACCTACACCGGCTACTCGCTGGCCACCACTATTAACGAACGCATTGACGTGGTGCTGGACGATGATAACTTTGGCGCATACTTGCATTAATGGCCAACTGCCCGTACAGCTTTAACTTATTAACTAATTTAACCAGCACCCCACATGAAGAAACTCTGCTTCGCTACCAATAACAAACATAAACTGGCTGAAGTAAGCCAAATGCTGCAAGGCAAGTACGAACTGTTAAGCCTGCAGGATATCGGCTGCACCGTGGAGTTGCCCGAGGAACAAGATACCCTGGAAGGCAATTCGCACCAGAAGGCGGCGTATGTATGGCAGCACTTTAATGTGAGCTGCTTCGCCGACGACACCGGCCTGGAGGTAGAGGCACTGAACGGAGAGCCAGGCGTATACTCTGCCCGCTATGCCGGCCCGCAGCGCTCCGACAGCGATAATATTAATAAGTTGCTGGAAAGCCTAAAGGGGCAGCCGAATAGGAAAGCCCGCTTCCGCACAAGTATAACGCTGATCCTGGACGGGCAGGAACACCAGTTTGAGGGCACCGTAACAGGAAGTATAACCGAGGGCTGGCACGGCGACAGAGGCTTTGGCTATGACCCTGTGTTTATGCCTGACGGCTACACGCAGACCTTTGCCCAGATGAGCGCCGAGGAGAAAAACAAAATAAGCCACCGTGGCCGCGCTATAGAGCAACTGGTTAGCTTTTTAAAGGCCCTGTAAGCCAAACGTGTATAAAAAATGAGCTTGCATGTGGCCATATACCTGCTAAAGTCGTAATTTTGTGACCTGAAACTATAGCTTCCTATGCAAAAGCCATTCATCGTCGGGATTACAGGAGGTAGTGCTTCAGGAAAAACCACTTTTTTGAATAAGCTGCTTACTTCTTTTGCCCCTGAAAATATTTGCCTGATCTCTCAGGACAATTATTACAAAGCGCGCGAGCACCAAACAAAAGACCTAAACGGAATCGTAAACTTCGACCTGCCGTCCTGCATCGATGACGAGGCCTATGCCCATGACATCCTGAAGGTGAGCCAAGGTGAAACCGTTTACCGTACCGAGTATACCTTTAACAACCCAAACGTGGTGCCCAAGCAGCTGGAGTTCCGGCCAGCCCCGATCGTGGTGGTAGAAGGCATCTTTGTGTTTTACTTTGAGGAGATAGCCAACCTGCTGGACCTGAAAGTATACATTGATGCCAAAGAGTACATTAAACTGCAGCGCCGCATTGTACGCGACAAAGTAGAACGCGGCTACGACCTGGATGACGTGCTGTACCGGTACACGCACCATGTTGCCCCAACCTACGAGAAGTATATCAAACCTTACAAAAACGACGCGGACATTATCATCCCGAACAACGCTAACTTTGAGCGCGGACTAGATGTTCTCACCACATTCCTAAACGCCAAGATAAAAGCATGAGGCATAAATTTGCGGTAATCGGGTTGGGCATTTTCGGGAACTCCATTGCCACTACCCTGGCAGAGCGCGGAGCCGAGGTTATCGCTATTGATAACGACGAAGACCATGTAGAGGCCATCAAAGACCAGGTTGCCTATGCCGTAGCCCTGGACGCCACCGATATTCGTGCCCTGGAGGCGCAGAACATCGGGGATATGGATGCCGTGATCGTAGCCATTGGGGAGGATTTTGAGGCCTTGCTCATTACTACTGCCAACCTGCAGGAGCTTAATGTAAAGCGCGTGATAACCCGTGCCTCCAACAAGCAGCAGCGCCGCATCTTGGAGAAAATGGGCGTGCAGGAGATTCTGTCGCCGGAGGGTGAGGTTGGTAAAACCGTGGCCGAGCGCCTGCTGCAGCCAAGCATACGCACCTTCCTTCCCCTGCCTGATAATTATGAGATTGTGGAGATTAACGCGCCGCGCAACATAGCCAACCGTAGCGTAGCCAAAATATCGCTCCGCGAGAAGTATAACCTGAACCTGATCACGATCAAGCGATTCTTCGAGGAGATCCAGGACGGTAAGCCAACGCAGGTGGAGCACATCATTGGCGTGCCTAAAGCCGACACCATTATTTATCCGTCAGATATCCTGCTGCTTATCGGAAAGAAACAGGATGTGAAACGATTTATCGATATTAACCGCTAAGATTTCTTTTTTTAGAGAAAAGATTTCATATTTGCGGTACTACATGCCAAAAGCCACGAACATATCCTGCCATTTCAGGCATCTTTTGATGTCGGTAACCCTGCTGTGGGCGCTCATGCTCAACGGCCAGGAAGTGGTGGCGTTTACCTCGGCTAACGGCACTGCGCAGCAGCCAGCCTCCAAACTGGCCACTGCCCCGGATACAGATACTAAAACGGTTGTAAAGCAGAAGGTGTCCTTGGAGGGCACTACCTCTTTTGTGGCCCTCGACCTGCAACAGGATATCGAGCCACTGCCCTCACAGCCATACTTTGGCCAGCCAACCGATAACTTATTGGCTGCCTACACCACCATTCCTCCCGGGAACGGTTTTGTAGCTCAGCTTATCCCCAACACCATACAGCCTAACGCTCCCTAGGCTGCGCCCTCTCCTTTCCTACATTTCCCTGTTTTTTGTGTAGCCGTACTGCCCTGCTTAGTGGCCGGCGGAACATACTTTACACGCTTTTAAGTTATACTTAAAGCACTCAGGGAGAGAAGTATACCTGTATCCAAAAATTTACTCAATACATACTTTAAACTTAACAATGCGGAACAAATCACTCATTATCGTTCTGACGGTGATTGTATCGGCGCTATGCCTGTACTACCTGTCGTTCTCGTTCATTGCCCGCAATGTGCAAAGCAAAGCCGAGGCCTATGCCACGGATGCACAAGGCAATGTCGACCTGATTAAAAAGCAGTCGTACCTGGATTCTATCTGGAAAGAGCCTGTGTTTATGGGCCTAACGTACCAGGACGTAAAGGAAAACGAGCTTGGCCTGGGCCTTGACCTGAAAGGTGGTATGCACGTGGTGCTTGAGGTATCGCCTGTAGAGATCATCAAGTCTATGTCTGGCAACAGCAAGGACCCTAACTTCCTCAAGGCGCTGGACCGTGCACAGGAACTGCAGCGTAACAGCCAGGAGCGTTTCACTACGCTTTTTGCCGAGGCATACCGCGAGGTAGAGCCAAACGGACGCCTGAGCCGCATCTTCTCTAACACAGCCAACCGTGGCAAAATCAGCTACGAGTCTACGAACGAGCAGGTGGTTGAAGTGATACAGGCTGAAGTGGAAGACGCTATCGACCGCTCTTTCAACATCCTTCGCACGCGTATTGACCGTTTCGGTGTAACACAGCCGAACATCCAGCGCCTGAAAGGTACTGGCCGTATTCAGATCGAGCTTCCGGGTATCGACAACCCAGACCGCGTACGCAAACTGTTGCAAGGCATGGCCAACCTGGAGTTCTGGGAAGTATGGTCGCCGCAGGAGTTTGGCCCATACTTTATGCAGGTAGGCCAATACCTGGATGAGCAGCAGAAAGCCGGTAAGCTTAACATTAACGGCGCTACCGCTGCTGCCGGAGAAGTAAAAGGCAACCAGGCTACCGTAGCTGATGCATCGCAGGATGTGCTGGCACAAGCCGCCGCTAACGACACAACCGCTACTACCGATACTACAGCTGTAGCTGCTGCCCCTCAGGCAGACTCATTGGCTACGCCGCAGACAGGCGTGCTTGCCAGCTTGTTTACACAAATGCCAGGTGGCCTGGGCGCCAATGTGCGCGATACAGCTAAAATCAACGAACTGTTCAGCCGCTCGGATGTACGCGCTATACTGCCTCCGAACATGAAGTTTGCATGGGGTGTTAAGCCAATCACTGGCGACAACGGTGCTGAGTTTGTAGAGGTTTACGCTATTAAGAAAGGTCGTGATGGCAAAGCCCCAATGACGGGTGAGGTTATCAACGATGCCCGCCAGGACTTTGACCAGACTGGCCGCCCGGAGATCAACATGAACATGAACCCAACAGGAGCTAAGAAATGGGCACGCCTGACAGGTGACAACGTAGGTCGCCAGGTGGCTATCGTACTGGATAACTATGTATACTCTGCACCGGTAGTACAAGGCGAGATCACAGGCGGTAACTCCTCTATCTCCGGTAACTTCACGATTGAGGAGGCGCAAGACCTTGCAAACATCCTGAAAGCCGGTAAAATGCCAGCCCCAACCCGTATCGTGGAAGAGGCTATCGTTGGTCCGTCACTGGGCCAGGAGGCTATCAACCAGGGTCTGATCTCTACGCTGGCTGGTTTTGCAATCGTGGTAATATTCATGATCGCTTACTACAGCCGCGGTGGTTTCATTGCTGACCTTTCACTGCTTTTCAACGTGTTCTTTATACTTGGTGTGCTTGCCCAGTTTGGTGCAGCGCTTACTTTGCCAGGTATTGCCGGTATCGTGCTTACATTAGGTATGGCCGTGGATGCAAACGTCCTGATCTTTGAGCGTATGCGAGAGGAATCGGCCAAAGGCCTGAGCATGCGCGAAATCATCAACGCAGGTTACGACAAGGCATTCTGGACAATCTTTGACGCGAACGTAACAACCTTCATCGTAGGCTTTATCCTTTACTTCTTCGGCTCAGGCCCGGTTAAAGGTTTCGCCATCACGTTGATGATCGGTATCGTTACCTCATTCTTTACTTCTGTATTTATCTCCAGGCTGTTTGTTGAGAACGCCTTTAAGAAAGGTGGCAAACTTGCCTTCTCTACTTCGCTGGCCGACAAGATGTTCCGTAACATCACATTTGATGTGATGAAGTATAGAAAACCAGCTTATGCTTTCTCCCTGTTCATACTTGTGTTCGGTATTGTGGCTATGGCCATTAAAGGCCCGAATCTGGGTGTAGACTTCAGAGGCGGTCGCTCTTACGTGATCGAGTTTGACCAGGCTATTCCGGCATCTGATGTGCGTTCTGCGCTGATGGATGATTTCCAGCAGGCTGGTACAGAGGTGAAAACCTTTGGCGCATCTAACCGACTGAAAGTAATTACAAGCTGGCTAGCCGACGACGAGAGCGCAGAGGCGGATGAGAAAGTGGCTGCAGCCCTGGAGCAAGGCCTTCAGGAGTACAGCAACCTTACTCCTGAGATACTGAGCTCTTCTAAAGTTGGTGCCACCATGGCCGACGACATCCAGAACACTGCCTTGATTGCAGTATTACTGGCACTGGTTGGTATCTTCCTTTATGTGATGCTTCGTTTCAGAAAGTGGCAGTTCTCGTTGGGTGGCGTGGTAGCCCTCCTTCACGATGCCCTGATGATCATTGCGGTGTTCTCTATCCTGAACCTGTTCGGCATCTCTTACGAAATGGACCAGGTGTTTATCGCGGCAGTGCTTACCATCATCGGTTTCTCTATTAACGATACCGTGGTAATCTTTGACCGTGTGCGTGAATACCTAAACGATAACCCACGTTCAGGCATCAGAGAGGTTGTAAACCCAGCCCTGATTAGCACGTTCAGCCGTACGATCATTACATCGCTTACCTTGTTCCTGGTAGTTGTTGTACTGTTCTTCTTCGGAGGTGAGGTACTTCGCAGCTTCTCGCTGGCCATGATCATTGGTGTAGTATTCGGCACGTACTCATCGCTGTTCATTGCAACGCCGATTGTAGTAGATACAACCAAGAAAAAGGAAAAGCCCGTTGTAGCAACCCGCTAAGCGTAGCTTTACAAGTATAAAAACAGCCCGAAGCTTCTGCTTCGGGCTGTTTTTATACTTGCCCGCCCAAAGTATACTTAGGCACATATAAAAAGCCAGCCCTTTTCAGGAGCTGGCTTTCATACTTTATAAGAATTAGGCTATACTTTAGATCGTAACGCCGTCAGCTACAACTTCTTTTACCTCAGGCACCATGCGCTTCAGCAGGTTCTCGATACCGGCTTTAAGCGTTACCGTAGCAGATGGGCAACCGCTGCAAGAACCCTGCAGGTGCACCGTAACGATACCATCGTTGTAAGACTTAAATGTAATGTTACCGCCATCCTGCTCTACGGCCGGGCGCACATAGTTATCAAGCAGGTCTGTGATTTTCTTGGCGATGTCTGCGTCTTCGGCAGAGGTTTCGCCGTTGCCGGCCGTTGCCTCAGGCTTAGCTGCCGAGAAGCCTTCGTTAAAGATCGGCCCGCCGGCCTCAACGTATGACTTCAGGAAAGTGCGCAGTTCCGGGATAAGTTTTACCCATTCCAGATTAGCAGATTTTGTTACGGTAACAAAATTGCTCGCGATAAACACGCGCGAAACGTAGTCGAAGTTAAAAAGCTCCTGCGCCAGCGGCGATTCCAGGGCACTCTCCAGGTTCGGATAATCCACGCTCTGGCCATCAGGCAGCAGTTGCACGTTCATCACAAACTTCATCGACTCCGGGTTCGGGTTAGCCTCTGCATACACAGAAACCATCTTTTCTTTATTTTCTATCATGAGATTTCGCTGTTTAAGTTTAAAACCAGTGGCTATATCTTAAAGTTTCCAAAATTAGTCAATATTTCTGACAAGTGCATCTGGGCGCCTAGTTAGGCTCTGTGTAGCAACGCTAAATGCCTGCCAAAGCCTAGCGTTCGTTAGCTATTTAGCCCAGAAACTGTATCTTTGTGCTGCAAGCAAAAATCTAGACCTGACTAACACAGCACTCATTTAAACCATGCTAAACAACTTCATTCTGTTGGCCCAGGCCCAGCACGCCGTGCCTATGTTTCTGATTGTTCCCTTCCTGCTTCTGATAGGAATGATCGCTGCAGGCCCCATTTTCTTTGGACACTTCTGGGAACATAATTATAAAACCCTAGCTGTAACGCTCGGCCTTACCGTACTGGCCTATTACCTGTTCGCCCTCGGCGATTATCATATGCCGGTCCATACGTTCTTCGAATATGCCTCTTTTGCCATTCTGCTAAGCTCGCTTTATATCTCTGCGGGCGGTATTTATATTAACATAAACGCGAATGCCACTCCAGGTATGAATGTTGCACTAATGGCCGTAGGAGCTGTTTTGGCAAACTTTGTGGGTACCACAGGTGCCTCGTTGCTGCTTATCCGCCCGTTCATCCGCCTTAATGTGCACCGTATCAAGCCATACCAAATCGTTTTCTTCATCTTTATTGTGAGTAACGCGGGTGGTTTACTGACACCGCTTGGAGATCCGCCGCTGTTCATTGGCTTCCTGAAAGGCGTGCCGTTCTTCTGGACGCTGCAACACCTTTTCCTGCCATGGATTCTCGTTATTATCATTCTTTGCCTTATCTTCTTTTTCATTGACAGACGTAACAAAGAAACCGAGTTTACGCCGCGCCCCGAGGTTGTAGCTAAAAACGAGGAGAAAACAGAGTTTTACGTTAGTGGCAAGCGCAACCTGTTCTGGCTGGCTATCATTATCGGAGCCATCTTCCTAGATCCGAACGTAATCGACGGTTTGCCACACATCGCTTATGATGGCAACAAGTTCTCTTTCCTGCGCGAGATCATACAGCTGGGCGCAGCCTTTGCCTGCTACCGTTTCTCTAGCAAGACAGCCCTTGCGGGTAACCAGTTTAACTTCCACCCTATTTTGGAGGTTGTGTTCCTGTTCTTCGGTATCTTCTTTACTATGATGCCAGCCCTTCAGCTTTCTGCTGCTATCGCCTCGTCGCCAGAGTTTTCGGCTTATATCACGCCAAACTTCCTGTACTGGGCAACCGGTTCGCTTTCGGGCTTCCTGGATAATGCCCCTACGTATGCCAACTTCCTGTCGCTGGCCATGGCCAAGTATGATATGGCCCAGAACAGTGTGGTAGAGGTAAAACAGTTTGCCACTGGCACAGGCGCCGACCCAGGCACGCTGGTATTACTGGAAGCGATCTCGTTGGCTGCCGTACTTTTCGGCGCGTTTACCTACATCGGTAACGGACCAAACTTTATGGTGAAAGCCATCGCGGAAAGCGCAGGTATAAAAATGCCGTCTTTCTTTGCCTACATCGTACGTTACTCTATCCCGTTCCTATTGCCAGCCCTGTTCCTGATCTGGTACCTGGTGGTGCACCTGAAACTGGTATAGCAACAAGTATAAACCAAAACGGAAGCGCCGCTGCAAATTGATTGCAGCGGCGCTTTTATTTATGAGGCAAAGGCAGTACCTTTTTACTATGCTCAAGCTTTTCCTGCACTTCTATGTTTATCAATCGCGCTTATGCATGCCTATTGCTATGGCTGCAGGCTTGCTAGGAATGATATCAGACCAACATAAGGTAAGTGGATTTATTATGTGGGCATAGAGCCGCTTTTTGTAGAAGAGATAAAAGTGTTATTGCAAGAGGCTCGCTGTCATAAGGGAATCATTCTTACGGATCATAATTACCATGCTATACTTGAAGTGAGCGACCGCATTATACTTTTGCACGATGGAAGCTGCAAGCATATTGAATCACCAGACGAGTTAGAAGCCTGGAACTATCTGCCTGCCGTAACGCTGTAGCAATAACTTACTATACATTCCGTTTAGTATATAGCAAAATGGTTATTTGCTGTTCTGCTTTACCCTGCCTACACGTTACCTACAGCTATGAAAACATACCCGCAAACACTCTGGCATGCCTTGCCCGTTTTACTTATTCTATACTTCGTGATGGCTCCCGAAGCGGTGCATGCCCAGAAACAGGTAGTTCAGCTTTCTGGGTTGGTGACTAAAGGCGACAGCCTCGATGGGTTGGCGGCGGTAAGCGTATTTGTACCCTTGACTACCCGAGGAACATACAGCAACAAAAACGGATTTTTCTCGCTGCCTGTACTTCCCGGAGATAGCATCGTGATTGCAGCCTTGGGCTATCAGAAACAGTACATTATTATACCCGAGAGCTATGCCAGCCAGAGTTACTCAGTGGTTATTCAGCTGCAGGAAAATGCCACCGAACTACCTACCGTTAATGTGATGCCCTGGGCTACCGAACGCGAGCTAAAAATGGCCATCGCCAAGGTGAAGCTTGTTGAGGAGAAGAAACTGGAGATTGATATGGGGCCTTTACAATACAAATCTGTGCTGCACGGCCCGCCCATGGATGCGGAGGGGAACGCTAAACATGCCATAGACCTGCAACTCAAACAACTGCGAAGCCGCTACATGATCACAAACGGCATCAGGATATTTTAAAGCCTCTGCAAGTATACTTACAGAGGCTTTTGATAATCAATGTTGATCCGAGGTTAGTCCTACAGTTTGTTGGCTTTCTGGCGCAACAGGAAATCTGCGATAACCAGCGCAGCCATCGCATCTACGATCGGGACGGCGCGAGGCAGCACACATGGGTCGTGGCGGCCCTTGCCTTGCAGTGTAATCTCTTCGCCGGCATCGTTTATGGTGGTTTGCGGCTGCAAAATGGTTGCCACCGGCTTAAAGGCTACATTAAAGTAAATGTCCTGGCCGTTGCTGATGCCGCCTTGTATGCCTCCTGAATTATTCGTCTTAGTGCGCACATTGCCCTCCTCGTCCGTATAGAACTGGTCGTTGTGCTGTGAGCCGCGCATTTTTACGCCTTCAAAGCCACTGCCGTACTCAAAGCCTTTCACAGCATTTATACTTAGCATGGCTTTGCCCAGTTCTGCATGCAGCTTATCAAACACCGGCTCGCCCAGGCCTGCCGGCACGCCTTTTACCACACAGCTAACCACACCGCCAATAGTATCCAAGCTGTCGCGGGCCTCCTCTACCACGCCAATCATGCGGGCGGCTGTTTTGCCATCCGGGCAACGCACCTTGTTAGTATCTATCTGGCTAAGGTCTAACTCATAGTATGGCTTGCGCAGTTTAACGGTTCCAACCTGCGACACATAGGCCTGCACTGTAATGCCGTGGTGATGCAGCAGTTTGGCAGCCAAGGCGCCGGCAGCCACGCGCGCCACGGTTTCGCGGGCAGAGCTGCGGCCACCGCCACGGTAATCGCGGGTGCCATATTTGGCGGTGTAAGTATAATCAGCGTGTGATGGCCGAAAGGCATGTTCCACGTGGCTGTAGTCGTGGCTGTGCTGGTCTTTGTTGTTTACCACCAGCGCGATGGGCGTGCCCGTGGTTCTTCCCTCAAAGATGCCTGAAAGTATGGTTACCTTATCTTCTTCCTTGCGCGGCGTGGTTATATCCGACTGGCCCGGGCGGCGGCGGTCCAGGGCGTGCTGTATTTCTTCGGCAGATATTTCCAGGCCTGCAGGGCAGCCATCAATGGTTACGCCCACAGCCGGCCCATGCGACTCGCCGAAAGTTGTTATCCGGAAAAGCTTTCCGTACGAATTACTCATAGTTATTTCTTTATAAAAACGAATGCGGTTACCGCCAGTAGCACCAGCAAGATAATATTTGTGTAACGCCTGATTTCCTCAAACAGGTGCAGGTCCACCAGCGTATTGTCTTCGTTTTCGATGATGTTATAAAAAGAACCTAAATCTCTCGACAGCACTAGCGCATCGTTATCGCGGGCGCCGGTTATCTGCACCTGCAGGCTTGGGCGCAGCGTGTCATAGGCGGCGGTGGTTGGGTTAAAGTATACCCACCCCATAGTGTTGCCCATGTCATACTTGCCGGGCTCGCGCGGCAGCACGGTGTAGGAAAACCGTTTGGAACCCAACAGCCTGCCGGACCGCTTTGTTATATCCTGTTGCACATCGGGCGGATAAAACTCCAACCCTGGCGGAACCACCGGCGTTGGCGGCATAATGGCAGATAAATTACCTTCGCCCTCCACCTGAAACATGTACGTGAAGCTCTTGTTTACCTGCACACTTCGCTGCGACAGCCGCTCCCTTAAGCGGTAGTTGCCCACGGGTACAACATCGCGTAGGGGGTGCGGCGGAAGTTCTTTAATAGCTACTTCGCGTGGCCGTGAGTAAAACGTTTTGTAGCCTTCCTGCCTGTCTTCGGTTAAAAGCGTTGGGTTTTTAGCTACTTTGTACTTAATCATTTTAAGCTGCAGTTGCGGGAAGCGAAGCGGCTCCCTGTTAAGTGGGTAGAGCACGGCCTCGTAAAGCTTAAAGCGTAAGTATCGCTCGCCTTGCACCGTAACATTCTCAGGCGTAATCTCCGAAAAGTCGAAGGTCTCTTCCCAGGCGTTGGGTTGCTTCAGCTGGCGCAGGATGCTGTTTATCTGGTTCACGAAGTCATAGAAATCGAGCAGGCGCTGGTCGCCCTCCGCCAGGTAAAAGTATAAGGCCACATTTACGCCCTCGCCCACAAACACTTCCTTTTTGCTTGTGTACAGCGAGAGAAACGCATTGTCCTCCCTATCTATAAACTCCGGTTCATCTTCCTGCTCCAGTGGTTCCGGGCTATCGTCAGGAGTTATCAAATCAGGTGGCACGTTGGAGGCAGGCGGTCCATTTGTCTGCAGTGGGGTTACTTCTATCTCGATACCTTTAGATTGCACCGTTTGCCCGTTCACCTTCATCGTGAACGGTTTCAGGGCATACTTCCCTTCTTCCAGGGCGGCGTAATTTTGGGTAATGGTAAGTATGGTTGTAGTAACGCCTCCTGTTATTATAGTCTTGGTAGACGAATACTTGTTGCTCTTCTTAAAGCCCTCCATCTCCGGAAACGGGCTATACTCCTTTAGCTGCTGGTTTTGCAAGCGAATGGATATGGTATAGTACTGGTTAAGCGGAATGGGACTCTTCCCTAGCTCAATGCTTACCTGTTGCGCTAAGGCAGGCACCAGCAGTGCAAAACAAAGTATAAAAGATAGGGTAAGGAGTCGCATGGCAGTAAGATGCTAACAGAATTCAAACAATGCAAATTTAACAGTCACTGCCCGATGCGCATGCGCTTTGTTTTGCATTTTGTAGCAACTCACATAACCACTTAGTTTCCATATTAAGATAATACAATTTTATGGCAGCATAGCTGTTTTGCTCCATAAATAAATGTCCAACTAAAAAAATTCTATCACCTATAAATTTCTTTTTTCCCTCTTCAAAAATATCGCTTTACAGGCAATATTAAGCTATTCACAAAGCATTAAGGTACATATAGCCGGTCAGCTATTTAACCAATTGCCACTGCCTTTCCAGATTATTTATTGGAATGTGCAAATCCGATAAAAATTATGCCTCGTAGGTAATACAACTTTGCAAATAGGTGATGCGGGTTTCCACAAGATATCGCACATATCCCCTATTTCAGCAAAGTCAGCAATCTATCAACATAAACTAAGTAAATTATGACTAAACAATCTAAACCTGTTGAGAATGGGGAGGGCTTAAGTAAGCACCTGCAGAGCCCAATGCAGCGCCGCACCTTCTTCCGCTATGCTTCTGCCTCAGCCGCTGCAGCCACTATACTTCTAACTACCTCTTGCGATGACGATGATGATGACATGACTCCTCCTACAAGTGGTGTTGACTTAGGATCTGGCGATTCTGGTATATTAAATTATGCGTATGCCCTAGAGCAGTTAGAGGCTGCATTCTATACTGCTGTGGTAGCACAGTCGGGCAGTGCGCTTACTACTGCTGAAATGCAGGTAATGATGGACCTTAAAAACCATGAGGTTGCGCACCGTGAGTTTTTTAAGGCTGCTTTAGGCCAAAAAGCCATTCCGGCACTGGAGGTGAATTTTAGCAGCATTAATTTTAATGATAAAAACAGCGTGCTGCAAACTGCCAGAACTTTTGAGAATCTTGGCGTTGCAGCTTATAACGGTGCCGGCAAGTTGTTTACCGATACTGGTGTCGGCCTTGATTACCTGGTGCTAGCTGGTAAAATTGTATCTGTGGAGGCTCGCCACGCGGCTGCAATTGATGATATGATTTCTGGAGGAAACCGTTTCGGTGAAGAGTTTATCGACAGCAACGGCCTAGACCGTGCCCTAATGCCAGCTGATGTGCTTTCGGCAGCCGCTCCGTTCATTTCCACCAAAATCAACTTTAGCAACTTACCAAAATAAGCAGGAGGACAACAGACATGAATATATTTAAGATATTACAAGATATAGAGAAAACAGACGCTGAGGTGTATGACCGCCTGTCTTCTCGCCGCAAAGCTATGAGCAGCTTTGGAAGCATGGGTAAAAAAGTAGCTTTGGCTGCTGTGCCGCTTGCCATGGGCAGCATGTTTAAGAAAGCTTACGGACAATCTACTAACAGTGTGCTTGATGTTTTAAACTATGCTTTAACGCTAGAATATTTGGAGTATAACTTCTATGATCAAGCGTTAAAATCATCTGGTTTGAACCTGGGCGCCAACCGAGACTTCTTCACTGAAGTGCGCAATAATGAGTTAGCCCACGTTAACTTCTTAAAGGCCGCTATATCTGGTGCAGGAGGGACGCCGGTTTCAGAGCCGACATTTGACTTCTCGGCTAATAATACTTTCAGTGATTGGAACACAAACTTACAGACTTTCCTGGCCCTGTCTCAGGCTTTTGAAGATACGGGTGTGCGTGCTTACAAAGGGCAGGCTACCAACTTAGTAAGTAACTCTGATGTATTGACGGCAGCATTACAGATACACTCTGTTGAGGCCCGCCATGCAGCTGTAGTACGCAGAATACGTGGCCTAAAAGGCTGGATTACAAATGATGAGCGCGGTGCAGGCATGCCTTCTCAAACGCAGGCTGTTTACGATGGAGAAGCCCAGACTACACAGGCAGGTATAAATGTGCCACAGATTTCAGGCATTTCGGCTGCCGGGGTATCCGAGTCTTTCGATGAGCCATTGGATATGGCTACCGTTAATAGCATTGCTGGATTGTTTATCAAGAAGTAATTATTCCCCTAATTTTCCCCATAAAAAAAGAGCCATCGAGTAATGGCTCTTTTTTTATGCCCTTACACATATTTCAATGTCTTTTACTAATAAAAAACATAATTATAACGCTTAAGCCTCATCTTTATCTTTAACCACCCGTATCACATAGCAAACAACAATTTCTGTTTACCAAAATGCTGGAATACGTTAAAACCATTCTGTTGAAAGTTAGCTTCGACAAGATGCTGTTTGAAAAAGAACTGAGAAAAGCCTTCAGGTTTTTAGTGCAAGAAGAGATACAGCAACTAAAAAAATGGTGCTATGAGCAATTTTCAGGCATGTATCTGATCATCCTGAACCGTGTGTTCAGAAAATCCGCAAGCGTTATCGCTTAATCGTTATCTGTGTTTTCCTGGATAAAGTGAATGTTACGCATCAGGCCCTTGAAGCCGGTGCGTTTCACTGCTGATTTTTTAAACAGCTGTGAGAAGACTTCATGCGTGAGCTCCTGCCAATCGCGGGTGTTAAGCTCCTTTAGCTGCGGGTGCGGCATAAAGGCTGGCTCATTGTGCGGTTTACTGAAGCGGTTCCAGGGGCACACATCCTGACATATATCGCAGCCGAATACCCAGTTACCGAACTTGCCATTCATTTCGCTGGGCAGTTGATCCTTCAGTTCAATAGTAAAGTATGAAATGCACTTACTACCGTCTACTACGTAAGGCTCTGTAATGGCGCCTGTCGGGCAGGCATCGAGGCAGCGTGTGCAGGAGCCGCAGTAGTCTTTTATCGGGCCATCATACTCCAGGTCCAGGTCTATGATCAGCTCCGCGATGAAATAGAAGCTGCCCACCTGCGGCGTGATCAGGTTTGAGTTTTTGCCCATCCAACCCAGTCCGCTTTTTTTAGCCCAAGCCTTATCCATTACCGGCGCCGAGTCTACAAAGCAACGGCCACCCACCTCGCCTATTTCTTCATTAATGTAAGCCAACAGCGTTTTCAGCTTGTCTTTGATCACGAAGTGGTAATCGGTGCCGTACGCATACTTCGAGATTTTGTAAGTATCCTCTTCTTGCTGCTGATTCTCTTTTTCGGGGAAGTAGTTGAGCAGCAGCGATACCACCGACTTGGCACCGTCGACTAGCAACCGCGGGTCCAGGCGCTTATCGAAGTGGTTTTCCATGTAGTGCATCTCCCCGTGCATGTTCTGGTTAAGCCAGCGCTCCAGCCGGGGCGCCTCCTCCTCCAGAAAATCCGCTTTGGAAATGCCGCAGTACATAAAGCCCAGTTCCTGCGCCTTCTGTTTGATCAGGTATGTATATTTCTCTTTGCTCAATTTATGCTTTGTGCCCCTGTTTATACTTCAGTCTCAACAAAAGTAAGGCAAAATAAATCCAACGGCAGGTTTTAAGGGCGTTTTATACTTATAGTATAACCTGAGCGGCTACTTTTGCTTAGCTTTAAGTGTTGCTCGCTTTAATCTGAAAAACAAAAAAGCAGACCTGATGGCCTGCTCTTTATACTTTATCACAAACAGCTTAATTTATTCGGATTGGTTAAAAAGCCCGCCGGAGGCAATCTCTTGCGGCGGTATTTTACCCATATGGCGATAAGCTAACTCAGTGGCTTCGCGGCCACGTGCTGTACGTTTAATGTAGCCCTCCTGAATTAAGAACGGTTCGTATACTTCCTCAATCGTTTCTGACTCCTCGCCGCAGGCAGTGGCAATAGTTGTAAGGCCTACAGGACCGCCCTTAAACTTGTCGATGATGGTAAGCAGGATGCGGTTATCCATGTCGTCAAGGCCATTGTGGTCCACGTCCAGCGCGTTAAGGGCAAACTTTGCGATGTCTACGGTGATGGTGCCGTCGCCTTTCACCTGGGCAAAATCGCGGGTGCGGCGCAGCAGGTTGTTGGCAATACGTGGCGTACCGCGGCTGCGGCGGGCAATCTCAAAAGCGGCATCCTCGTGTATAGGCGCACCTAGCAAGGTAGACGAACGCTTCACGATGGAGCGCAGCAGTTCGGCATCATAATACTCCAGGCGCGAGTTGATGCTGAAACGGGCGCGCAGCGGTGCTGTAAGCAAGCCCGAGCGGGTAGTAGCGCCTATCAATGTAAACGGGTTCAGGCTGATCTGTACAGAACGTGCATTAGGGCCAGAATCCAGCATGATATCGATTTTATAATCTTCCATCGCCGAGTATAAATACTCCTCCACAATCGGGTTCAGGCGGTGGATCTCATCGATAAATAGCACATCGTTGGCTTCCAGGTTAGTGAGCAAGCCTGCCAGGTCGCTGGGTTTATCCAGTACGGGGCCAGAGGTCATTTTTATACCTGCATCCAGCTCAGAGGCAATAATATGCGAGAGTGTAGTTTTACCTAAGCCCGGAGGCCCGTGCAGCAGCACGTGGTCTAGTGCCTCGCCACGGCGTTTGGCTGCCTGTACAAATATTTTCAGGTTCTCCACAACCTTCTCCTGCCCTGTAAAGTCGCCGAAACTAAGTGGGCGGAGGGCCTTGTCTATGTCCTTTTCGGCCGGCGTCATGTAATCGTTATCGCCGGTGAGATAATCTTCTCTCATAAGTATAAATCTTCTTCAAAAATGAGCTTTCGCTGCTCCTAAAGGTAACAGTTTTGGCTATGCTTTCGCTCCATTTATATTGCCCAAGTTACGGAATTTTGCTAATTATTTTATAATTTCCGGACAAGAATCTAATAACGTTAGCAATTCTATATCGTTTCCAGTTTATTTTGCAGCTCTTCTAGATCTTTAATTACTGGCTCAAAAAGTTTCTGGTAGTGTAAACTGCTGTAGTATAAAGATAGACCTCCTACTAAGATCATCACCGCAATAAGAGCCACATGCATCACAAAGCGTAGTTTCCAAGTTTCGTCCCAGAACACATCCAGGTAAATCAGATTTAACCCGATGGTAGTAGTCACCATTTGTAGTGGTGTGATCAACCGGATGGAGGTATTTCGGAAACGCAAGCTTTTTAAAGTATGGCTAATGTACATGCTGCTGCTGCAGACTGCCTTCATATGGCCCCACGGCAAAGACTTAAGCCATTGTGCCAGGGCAGAAAGCAGAATGGCGCCAAACATTACTCCCAAACCTATATCAAACCACATTGTCTTGGGTGCAACCCCTTCCCTGAAAATGAACACAAAAACCGCTGAAGTCAGTAAAAGTACGACTATCATCATCACATTAGTTAAGATGATCTTGCGCTGCAATGCGTTTACTCTTTCCTGCAACTGAGACGCCATAGTTTTACTGCTTTCCTTGGTTATAAGCTCCGGTACATGCTGCTTTTGCCAGCTTTTTTGGATATCGTCAAAATTCATAGTTTGCTTTATTTTACTGTTGATACTTCTGTTTTACCTGTTTGCTCCATTAATACTGCCAGCCTCTGTTTGATGCGGTTGATCTTTACCCCCACATGGTTTACCGTAAGGCCCATCACTTCGGCAATCTCTTTGTAGCTTACCTCTTCCAGCACCAGCGAAATAATAAGCCTGTCCTGCTTTTCGAGGCAGCTGATACAATGGTGCAGTTGCTGTAGCAGCGCCTCCTGCTCTTGCTTATGACCACTCTCAGTAGTATCAGAAAGTTCTGAAATGTGCTGCGGCAGTAAAGAAGTATGGTTGCGCTGCTTTTTCTTATGAAGTATGGCTGTGTTCAGGGCAACGCGGTAAAGCCAAGTGCTAAGCTTTGCACCGCCCCTAAACGTGTGCAGGTTCAGCCATACTTTCACCAGCACCTCCTGGTACAGGTCATTGGCATCATCGGGGTCAGGCATACAGGCGCGGCAGATACGGTACAGCTTCTCACGGTTTTCCCGCACTATCTGCTCAAAAAGCTTTTCCTTATCTGGCATCAGGCATTAGCTTTGGTTCCGGATAAGTATAAGCTGATAAAGCATTGCCTTGCCGCATACATGGCAGTAACTTTTCGCTGCAAAATTTAAGTTTCATACTTGAGTTTGTTAAGAGTGATGAAAGGCTGGCTCCGGAACCAATTTTATACTTTAGAGCAGGTATGTTGCAGATTATTACAGCGTGCATCAAAATATTTTCACAAGAGGTAAAAGAGGACGCTAGACACTCGCAGGAGCTTAGCACACGACAAAGTCTTTCAATCCTGTCCATCCACTAATCCTGCAAATCCTGATTCAAAAAAAGGCAGCCACTCCCGCAGCTGCCTTTCAGATTTATACTATATCGCCACCCGAGCAGCGAGTAACGATCAACGACTATTTAAATGCCGAAATACCGGTAATATCCGCCCCGGTGATCAGCAGGTGAATGTCGTGGGTGCCTTCATAGGTGATCACGGATTCCAGGTTCATCATGTGGCGCATGATCGGGTACTCGCCGGTAATGCCCATGCCGCCGTGTATCTGGCGCGCCTCGCGGGCGATGTGCAGGGCCATGTCCACATTGTTGCGCTTGGCCATCGATATCTGCTGCGTCGTGGCTTTGCCTTCGTTCATCAGGGTGCCTAAGCGCCACGTCAGCAGCTGCGCTTTGGTAATCTCGGTCAGCATTTCGGCCAGTTTTTTCTGCGTGAGCTGAAATGCCCCGATCGGCTTATCGAACTGGATGCGCTCCAGGCTATACTTTCTGGCCGACTCGTAACAGTCGATGGCGGCACCAATGGCACCCCAGGAGATGCCGTAGCGCGCAGAGTCGAGACAGCCGAGCGGGCCGCGCAAGCCTGATACGTTTGGCAATATGTTTTCCTTCGGGATTTTCACATTATCGAACACCAACTCGCCGGTGCAGCTCGCGCGCAGGCTCCATTTGTTATGGATCTCAGGCGTTGAGAAACCTTCCATGCCACGCTCTACAATTACACCCTGTATGCGGCCTTCCTCGTTTTTAGCCCATACTACGGCCACCTGGCACTCAGGTGAGTTTGAGATCCACAGCTTAGAGCCGTTTAGCAGGTAATGGTCGCCCTGGTCTTTGATGTTGGTAACCATGCCGCCGGGATTAGAGCCAAAATCTGGTTCTGTGAGGCCGAAGCAGCCCAGCCACTCGCCGCTTGCCAGCTTAGGCAGGTATTTTTTGCGCTGCTCCTCGGAGCCATACTTGTAGATCGGGTACATCACCAAAGAGCCCTGCACTGATGCCGTGGAACGCATGCCAGAGTCGCCGCGCTCAATCTCCTGCATAATAATGCCGTAGCTGATATAGTCCAGGCCGCCGCCGCCGTACTCGGTAGGTATGGTCGGGCCGAATGCACCCACATCACCGAACTTCTTCACGATCTCCGAAGGAAAATGTGCGTCTTGTGCCCACTGCTCTATGTAAGGCGATATTTCGCGCTTCACAAAGTCGCGCATGGTTTGGCGTATCAGTAGGTGCTCTTCGGTGAGTAGATCATCTATGTTGAAATAATCCGGCGCTCCTGTTAGTTCGTTGGCCATAGTTTTGTTTTAAGGTTTTGAGAAAGGGTAATACACAAATATAAAATTTTAATCAGGATTGAATCAGGTTTTACAGGATTACTGGCTAGCTAAGATGCACGGCTTCCCTTAAGTTGGTTGAGCCATCGGCTAGAATTATCATTTTATACTTGCTGCTATTTCAAAAATCTATTTTATACTTTCAACACTCACCCGGAAACCAATTGGTTCAGGCATCTCTTAAAGTATAAACCTTTATGCGCTTACGAACCCCCGATACAAAAAAGAGCCCCGCTGATTGGGCGGGGCTCTTCTATAAAACTTAAGACAAATGCTTTAGAACTTTAGCCCCACTGAAGCCAAGAAATTACGCGTTGCCTGTGGGTAATAGAAATTCTCGGTTACAGTGCCGCCAGCCACATAGCTATACGTATAGCCGTTGGCCGCGTAGCGTTCGTTAAATACATTGCTCACCAGCAGGCCAAGCTCAAGCTCCTTCAACACATTATTTATGCTGATCGTGTAGCGGAAACGAAGGTCGCCAACTTCGTAAGAAGGTATTGTTCGATCTTCGTTCTCGGTATTATCGAGGTACTGCTTACTCACAGATTTGTAGATGAAAGCGGCACGCAGTCCTTTGAGCACTTCTACCTCTAGTTGCGTGCTGGTAACAAGGTCCGGAGAAAAGGCAATGGTCGTTTCGGTATAGTCGTTGCGCAACTGTCCGCCATTGTCATAGTCATCAATAAACTCGCTGAAGTTTTTGACCTTATTCTGGCTGTAGGCAATGTTGCTACGCAGGCTGGCACGCGCACCCATTTGCAACGCACCGGCTAGCTCTAAACCTTGTCTATAGCTCTTGTCGATGTTTGTACGTGTATAGGCGCCTACATCGTTTATCTGGCCAGTTACCACTAACTGGTTTTTATAATTCATGTAGTAAAGGTTAGCCTCCACATTTGCCGTAAGGTTTTGGCCTAAAAGCTGACCTGCAGCAAACGCGCCGCGGTAGCCGGCCTCTACGTTATATAATGTTTCGTGCTTGGGGCGGCTGCTAGGTGTTGATTCCGTAAAGTCGTCGCGCACTGGCTCGCGGTTACCCACGGCAAAGGAAGTATACAACTGGTGCCCGGGGTTTAAAGTATAGCTTAAGCCAGCCTTTGGGTTCACGAACGTGAAGTCAGCGTTTTGGGTGATGTTCTCGCCATCGTTATCAAACCCAAGAAACTGGTAATCAACGGTACGCACCTGCAGGTCTCCGAAAACACTCAGGGCATCGGTCAGGTTGTAGCTTGCTTTGGCAAATACGTTAAAATCAGTTTTCTCAGCATCGTTGTCGTAATACCTGTCGCGGAGGTTGGAGGTTGATGCATAGCGCGCCCAGATAACTTCGCCGAAATGCGCTCCTTCATACCTGTTCCAGGCACCGCCTAAGGTTGCACTCAGCCTTGAGGTCGGGTTATACTGCAGGGCAAACGTAGCACCGTAAAAGTCGTTATCGAGCCAGCGCCGACGGACAATGTCTGAGGTTTCAATCGTTTCCCCACCGATTTCTACGTTCGGCAAACCGTAGTCTGCCAGGTCATCATCTGCCCTGAATTGCTCGTAGTAGCCACGGCCATAGGTGTAATGCAAGGCTCCCGAAAAGCTCAGGCCAGGCATTAAATCATGCGATAAATGCAGCTGGTAATGGTCCTGCTGATAGTTATCCGTTTCGTTATCATAAGTATAGTAGTTATACTTTCTTCCTGCACTTAGCAGGTTATCTCTGTCGCTGCCTTCAATCCAGTTACGATCGATATAATCCTGCAAATCCTGAGCGTTGCCATACACTAGGGCTTCAGGTGTACCGTACCATGCTTGATAGGTCTTCTCCTGCCCCGAAAAAGTGACAAACTTTAGAGAGGTTTTATCGCCGTAGTAGCCACCCGAAAAGTAGAAGGATTTTAGGTCAGAGGATGCACGGTCTATATAGCCGTCTGATTTAATACGCGACAAGCGGCCATCAAACGCAAACTTGCCATTGATCAGGCCAGTGCCGAAGCGCACATTGTTCTTCCAGGTATCGAAAGAGCCGTAGCTGTTATCGGTTTCGGCATAGGCCTCGCGGCGCACCTGCTGCGTCTGGATGTTTATACTTGCCCCGAAGGCTCCTGCACCGTTTGTAGATGTTCCTACCCCGCGCTGCACCTGAATATCCTGTACCGAGGAGGAAAAATCCGGCATGTTCACGAAGAATGTGCCATGGCTCTCTGAGTCGTTTATCGGGATGCCGTTTACCGTTACGTTAATGCGCGTAATATCGGAACCCCGGATGCGGATACCGGTATAGCCCACACCCGCACCAGCATCAGAGTTAACCACCACTGATGGTGTTTGCTCCAGCAAGTATGGCAGGTCCTGGCCAAAGTTGCGTTCTTCCAACTCCTCGCGGGTTACGTTGGTAAAGGTTGTTCCTGTTCTTTCGTCGGCGCGGGTGGCCTGCACCACTACCTCGCTTGCCTGCAGTGCTTTTTGGCGCAGCGAGATTGTCAGGTTGGTATCTTGGCGGAAATTTACGTTAACGCGCTGCTCCTCAAACCCTACATAGCTAACTTTTAGCGTGTAAGAGCCGGCTGGCAGGTTCTGGAAGGAGAATGTGCCGCCCGGACCAGTGGTACTTCCTGTGCTTGTGCGCTCTAGCACAACAGTTGCTCCGGCTAAACCTTCTCCTGTAGTGGCTTGCTGCACGCGCCCATTCAGGGTGTACTGTGCCCACAATTGCAACGGCACCATAAATGCCACCAGTGCCATCAAAAATTTACTCATGTTTGTAAAAGAGATAAAATAGTGAAACAAACAGACATGCCAGGGGCTAGCAGCCTGCAAAAATGTTTCCCGTACCGTTCCCTTCGCCGGCATTACCCGGATCAGGTTCAATGGGTATGATCTCAGCCCGTTATTATAAGGCACCCCTAAGTAGCAGCAAAGGTAGTCTTCTTTGTTTATCAAACAAAAGAAGGATTATTTATACTCCGCCAAAGCACGACATAAACCTGTTAAAAGCATGCTAAAAATTGTGTACAGCGGATAACCCCTTCAGCCAAAAGTACGTTCTAAAACATATTAAGGCACCTTAGTTCTTACTTGCAGAGGGTGAGGATTTTAGCCTTGCAGAGAGATCCGCAGAAGTTGAATTATTAACAGAGAACCGCGATGATGATCAGCATATTATACACTGTAGCACTTTTATCTATATTGGCATACTATGCCTTTTCCCCACGTACCCGATTCAATCGCCCGCCATCCACTGACAATGATGACGACGGTGGGGAACCACTCGGCGATGACCTGCCAGACCTGGATCTGCCACCGGGCATTTCGCTGCCGATAAATGATTTTGAGCCGCGTTATGATTTCAGAAAAATTAACGTACCCAAGTTTCCGGAGCCGTCGCTGCATTGAGTGTAACTAAGGGCCATAACAAGAAGCCCCGGCATGTAGCTACATGCCGGGGCTTCTTGTTGCAGATAAGTTTGAAGCGTACCTACAACACCGTAATCGAGAAAGTTCGAGCAAAGTTTTGGCCGGGAGCCAATTTGTTAATCCCCTCTTTTTCGGCCAACTCACCGCTCTCGCCTACCCTGCCTGCAATGCCGCACCAAGGCTCTAGGCATACATAACGCGGGTTATCAGGCTTTGCCCAAATGCCCAAGTATGGAAACCCCTCAAAATCAAGCTCTATACGGCGTGGGTTTTTATGGCTACCCAGCACTACACGCTCTGATTGCAGGTTTTTAAGTATGATGGCATCTTTTGTAAAATAATCGGGGGCGAGCGCCAACATATCGCCGTTCTGCAGAATTTGCTCTGTCTCGCCGGTTTGCAACCCTTCCGAATTGATCAAGTGGCGGTGCAAGTTTTCTTCTTTCTCGAATGAGATGAAATAGTCCTCGTACGCCTCGCCAGGATGAAATGGCACATTAAAGCCCGGGTGGCCACCTACCGAGAAATACAGAGCCCGAGCATCAGTATTTGTAACGTGATACGTGATAGAAAGCTTGTTCCATTCCAAGGTATAGGCAATCAAGAACCGAAACTTAAACGGATACTGTTTTAGCGTCTCCTCATCTTCGGTTAGCTCAAATACAAGTTTGTCGTCCTTTTGGTCCACCAGTTTGAACTCCTTGCGGCGTGCAAAACCATGGCGTTTCATCTCAAAAGTCTCATTCTCAAAATTGTACTTTTGCGCCGGCAATTCTCCCACTATTGGAAAAAGGTTTGGCGCATGCCCAGCCCATACTTCTGGGTCTGCCTGCCAGATCAGCTCCAGGTTTTCGTCTTTTTTAATAAAGTGGTGCAGTTCGGCACCTAAGGTATCGACACCTATTTTGTAGTTTTCGTTTTCTAGAAAGTATAACATGCTATGCTATTTTGCTTGATAGTTTTGGAGGAATTCTGATACATGCTGCCTGGCTTGCTCCAACCGCTCCTGCTGCAAACCCTTAACCTCCACAAAGGGCACCTTCATGGTTTGGAGTTCTTGTTTGTACCAGTCATAGAAGAACTGACGTAGATGCGGGTGCTCGCGCTGCGGGTCAGGCTCCCAGGGCAAATCAACGCCCATTAACAGGCAAAGGTTGTAGTCTTGCTGCCGTAATTCATGTTCTATCCAGGCAGGGCAATGGCCAAAGGCATGCTCGCTCCATATCTTAATTACAAGTAAGTCGGTGTCTGAAAACAAAACTTTATTTGCCTGTGGCTCCAGTTCACGCTCCAGCTCCAGTTGCCCGCGTGCAATTGCCTCTATGTCCTGTAAAGTATACTCGCGGCCCAGGTTACCAATGTAGCTGCGCGCATACTCCGGCACCCAAACAGTGCCGAATTGCGCTGCCAGATAAGCTGCCACAGTAGACTTGCCTGTCGACTCCGGGCCAGTTATTGCAATTTTTATCATTCCTTAAAGCGCTGCTTGTGCCTGTTCTAATAACCAAAGATAAGTATAGCAATTGTAGAATTGGCTTACACTTTGTATAACTGCTTATAAAACCACAGGGCTTCAGTAACGATACAATAAGTATAGCCGCCGAAATAACACGCTGCATCAACCTCTCTGGATGCTAAAGCTCGTTAGTCGCGCTTACGCGAAAGCCTATTTAACGCTACCAACCGATGAAGAAAGAATTGCGAAACAACCAAGATGAAGTTTTTTTTACGCTTGAGCTGGATACTACTAATCGCTGGCTCCGAGGCAGCTGGTATGGCCCCGTAACGATAGAGCAAGTTAAGAAAGGCGCATTAATGTATGTAGAGCACCTGCAGCGAACGCCATACTCTAAAATACTGAACGACTTACGCTATTTTAAGGGCTCTTTTCTAGACGCGAACGAGTGGATAGAGCGTGTATGCCTGCCTCCAGCCGTTCAGGCCGGACTAACTTGTTTTGTACACTTGGTATCGGAAGATTTTGAGGATAAGCTTTCTGTGGAGGATTTTTGCAGGCGCTCTAAAGATAATTTCAGGGCGGTAATCTGCGATGCCGAAGAGGAGGCCGTAGAATGGCTGAGAGGCTGCCGGTAGGGCAGCCTCTCAGGCTTAATTATCAGAAAAGCTGTAATCGTAAAAATTATAGACTTCTACTATTTTAGGCTTAGGTTCTCCAAATTGCTTCAGGAAAACAAACTTGGGGCTTTCGTCAGGAGACTCATACCCCCACTTCATCCGATTCTCAAACTTGAGTTCATCGGGTAACTCCAGTTTACGTTGTTTCATGGTGCTGCCTTGTTAGTGGTTAAACAAACTACGTCCAAACGGGGTCGCAGCAATGGTTGGTAATTACATTTACGCTTTATAGCCGTAACTGGATTTAGACTACAAAAGGATAAAGTATAATTATGCCATAACACTTGGCGCTGGCTGCTTCATCTCTTTTTTCCAGTTAACATAGCCCTGAATGCATAGCAACAGGAAAACAGCGTACAGAAAGCTGGTAAGGTATAGTTCTTTGTATGCGTAAACTCCTACATACACAACATCCACTACTAACCAAACAATCCAATTTTCAAGTTGCTTCTTGGCCATCATCCAATACCCTATCAGGCTAACGGCCGTTGTAGCCGAATCGGTATAAGATAGGTCCGCATCCGTATAATTGTCCAGAAAGTAGCCTAGCCCCAGCGTGAAAAGTATACCTGCACCGGACAGGATCATGATCTCCTTTTTAGATACGTGCCCTATCTTTCGTTCGGAATGGTTACGGCCGCCATACAGCCACATATACCACCCGTACAGGCTCGTAAAGAAATAAAACACATTCAGCCCCATATCGGCATACAAGCGTGCATCCCAGAACACAAGCACATACATCGCAACGCTTACGATGCCTGCTGGCCACGTCCAGATGCTGGGCTTGGCCGCCAGCCAAACGCCTAGAATGCCTGCCAGCACTCCCGTAACCTCAATCAGGCTCATGCCCTTAACTGCTTCAATTATACTTGACCATATTTCCATTGCTGCAATTTACACGCCAAACATACGCTTGTAAACAAAAGCTTGCTTAATTTTGAAAACACAACGTAACCAAAGCTTGTTTAAGCCGCTAAAACTATACCTGCATTACAGCGCAAAACCATGGACGAGATTACAGCACAAGAACTGAAGGCAAGGCTTTCGCATAGCAGCCGCATACAACTGGTGGATGTGCGCGAGCCAGAGGAGTTTGAGATATGCAACCTAGGCGGTGAGCTTATTCCGCTGGGCGATCTGCCTAAGCAGTCGGCGCGCGTGCGGCGCGATATACCGGTAGTGGTTATCTGCCACCATGGTTTCCGGAGTGCGCAAGCTATAAATTACCTTACCCAGCGGCTTGGCTACGAGAACCTGCTAAACTTGAAAGGAGGCATACATGCCTGGGCTACGCAAGTAGACCCTAGCATGGCGCAATATTAAGCCATCCGCAGAAAGCAAGATGCTGGCGCTTGGAACCAGCTTATACTTGCGCCTCAGCCTTCAGCAGCAAGTATAAGCTAGGATTTTATAGTTTCTCAAGGGGCTAGCCCGTTGAACTTCAAAAAAATAAACAGCCTGTTTGCATAATTATCCATTTATATTTCTGTAACTTTACGCGGCAAATAATAACCCCTAATTTATTTGCCATGCTCTCCGATCAGTCTAAGATTTTATTTGAGGCACTGACTTACGACGACGTGCTGCTCCTCCCGGCTTACTCCGAGGTGCTTCCTCACCAAACCGATACTTCCTCACAACTTACACGCAACATTCGCATAAACATTCCGCTTATTTCGGCTGCCATGGACACCGTAACCGAAGCTGATTTGGCTATTGCGATGGCACAGGAAGGCGGTATCGGCATTATCCATAAAAACATGTCGATCAAGAAACAAGCGGAACAGGTGCGCAAGGTAAAGCGCTCTGAAAGCGGCATGATCCTGGACCCGATCACCCTGAACGAAAAAGCCACCCTAGGCGACGCCGTGCAGATAATGACCGAGAACAAGATAGGCGGTATCCCGATTGTGAACGACGAAGGCCGACTAACAGGCATTATCACAAACCGCGACCTGCGTTTCCAGAAAGACCTGACGCAGCCTGTTTCTGATATCATGACGCGCCAGAACCTGATTACCGCCAACAAAGGTACTGACCTGGCCAAGGCCGAAGACATACTGCAAGAGTATAAAATTGAGAAACTTCCTGTAGTAGATGAGCACGGGAAACTAGCCGGCTTAATTACTTACAAAGATATCCTAAAGAAGAAAGACCGCCCTTTTGCCTGCAAAGACGAATATGGCCGCTTGCGCGTAGGCGCCGCCGTTGGAGTAACCCCTGACGTGCTGGACCGCGTGAAGGCCCTGGTAGATGCTGGCGTAGATGTTATCAGCGTTGATACTGCCCACGGCCACTCAAAAGGCGTGCTGGAGGCTGTTAGGCGCATCAAAACCGAATTCCCGAACATTGACCTGATTGCCGGCAACATTGCCACTGCCGAAGGCGCAAAGGCGCTGGCCGATGCTGGTGCCGATGCCGTAAAAGTGGGTGTTGGCCCGGGCAGTATCTGTACCACCCGCGTTATTGCAGGTATAGGCGTGCCGCAACTCTCTGCTGTTATGGAAGCCGCGCGCGGCCTGGAGGGCACCGGCGTCCCGGTTATTGCCGATGGTGGCGTGAAGTTCTCCGGTGATGTGGTAAAAGCATTGGCTGGGGGCGCAAGCACCATCATGATCGGTTCTTTGCTGGCAGGCACAGAGGAAGCCCCAGGCGAGGTCATCATCTACGAAGGACGTAAGTTTAAGACGTACCGCGGCATGGGCTCTGTAGAGGCCATGGAAGAAGGCTCAAAAGACCGTTACTTCCAGGGCAACGAGAAAGACGCTAAGAAGCTAGTGCCCGAAGGCATTGTGGGCCGCGTGCCTTACAAAGGCTTCGTAAGCGAAGTAATATACCAAATGGTTGGTGGCATTAAAGCTGGTATGGGCTATTGCGGCACTGCCAGCATCAGCGACCTGTGGAATGCCAAAATGGTGAAGATCAGCGGCGCTGGCCTGCGCGAGAGCCACCCGCACGATGTACAGATTATGCGTGAGGCACCAAACTATAGCCGCTAAGCACAACCTGTATCACTTCAACATAAAGGGCCGCCGGATAACATAGTTCTGGCGGCCCTTTATGTTAACCCATAAGTTCTGGTAGTAATAAAAGCTAACCAACTTTAACCGTTTTACGTTATGCAAGGTGATTTTCTCAAACAGGTGTAACGCTTTAGGCATAGAGCCAAAAAAATTCTTACCTTTCACCATAGAATCAGCCGGGAGAATCCGAATCGATTGCTGCTTAATAAAAGACGGATATCCGTTTTATGCTATACAAAACCAACGCAAAATCTTTATTGGCAATTTCTGGACTCATCAGTTGGCTGTTGTTGCTTGCTTATGTCTTGCTCAACGCTGAAAGCCTGCTGTCCGGCAACGGCGTGCCTAAATTTGCGTTCCCGTTTTTTTCCAACCTGTTAATCGTGGTGTTCATCGTGTCGGTGTTTCTGTTTCAGCGCATCCAGACCGAAACCTTAAAAGGCATAGATTTTATTGGCTATCTCTGGAACCTGTTTTCCAAAGCTGGGGTGGCGGCATACTTAAGCGTGGCGCTTTACTTGGGCTACCGGGTGTATACCAATTACATTGGCAAGGAATCTGTCTTGCTGATGCACCTGGTTTACCAGATCAACTTTGGTCTGCTGGTGCTTTTCCTGGCAAAGGCTTTTTACATCTGGCGGCAGTTGCTGCTCTATCACAAAAATAAGTTCCTGCAGATTGCCTGGGATTGGTTTGAGATATTGCTTGCAGCCACGCTCCTGCTCACCGTCTTTAACTTTAACTACACCAGCTACATTTTCCTGCCGCTGCTGGCACTGATGGGTTTTTACATCCTTTTCCTGTGCACTAACATGAAGTGGGTGGCCTATCTTACCTTCAACAACAAGAGCCGCTCGCTGGTGCTGCTGGGTGCCATACTTCTCAGCTGCTATATCTTCTTCAGGTTTTTCAAGAACACAGCCGATAGCCCGGAGCTTGCCATTGATTATTCTGATGTTGGCTTCCTGCTGATAGCCATGCTTTTTGTGACCTTGTACACGCTAGCCGCCTTTCTGGTATCGCTATTTAGTTTACCGACTTCCGGTGTGTTTGAGCAGAAAAGCGAGGACCTGCTTAATTTCCAGCGCCTGAGCCAGTCAATACAGCAAGGCCAAAGCGAGACGCAAGTATATAACATGCTCTTTGAGAGTACGATCAAGGCTGCCGATGCCAGCGCCGCTTGGTTTGAGCTGACTCGAGCTGGAGGCGAGCCCCAGGCAGCCCACTTGCTTAACATTAACCAAGACCAGATTTCACGTATACGTCACCTTTTGCTGGCTTATAACATCCTGAACATCGATTACATCAACAATAACCTGAACCGCAACCCCGGCTTTCGGGAGCTCATGCTGCCTTGGAAATCGATGGCCATACTTCCCATAAAAACAACCAAGCACCTTTCCGGTGTTTTATACTTGCTTAAAGATATTGAGGGCGGTTTTGACCGAGAGACAGTGAACGTGTTGCGCACGTTTACCAGCCAAACCACATTAACTATCGAAAACCTGCGCCTTGTAAACGAATCGCTCCAGAACGAGCGTTATAAGGAAGAGCTAAAGATCGCCACACAAGTACAGGAAAGCCTCATCCCGAAAACATTCCCTACGGATAGCTGGTTTGAGATAAGCACGCATGCCGTGGCAGCCAAAGAGGTTGGTGGTGATTTTTATGATTTCCTGCAGCTAAGCGAGTCGCGCATTGCCATTATTATCGGCGATGTTTCGGGCAAAGGTATTTCGGCGGCTTTCCATATGGCTCAGATGAAAGGGATTTTCCATGGCTTGATGCAGCAGGATATGGCCCCAAGCGAGTTTATGAAGCAGGCTAACAGCGCTCTGAGCCGCTGCCTGGAGCGAACCTCTTTCATAACTTCTGCGCTATATATAATCGATTACCGTATGAAGGGCTTTATGTTTGCACGTGCCGGCCATTGCCATACGCTATACTACAACTCCATGATGGATGATGTTTTCTACTTTCAGACCGATGGTTTGGGGCTAGGCATTATCCGCGACAAGAGTTACGCTAACCACGTCCGGGAAATGTATTATGACTATAACCCCGAGGATGTGATGGTGATATACACCGACGGCATTGTGGAGGCGCGTAACGCTAATAACGATGAGTATGGCGAAGACCGGTTATTATATATGTTAAAGCAAACATATCACCTCGAAGCAGAAGATATTAAATGGGCCATCATAAACGACCTACAGGATTTTACCGGCCCCGGTAACTTGTATGACGACCAGACGCTGCTGGTAATTAAGTTCAAGCCCTCAACCTAAGAAATGATTAAGCCGTAAAGTATGCCAATGAAAATTACACAAGAAATTAAAGACAGCACCGTCATCATGACCCTGGACGGTGAGCTGGACGCAAGCTCTTCCGTACTTTTAGACGAGGAGTTATCTGATCCAGAGATTATGAAGTACAGCAAGATTCTGGTAGATTGCCAGAACCTGCACTATATTTCTTCTGCCGGTCTGGGTGTTTTTATTTCACACCTGCAGCGCTTCGAGGATGCACAGATCAAGCTTATCTTCTTTAACATGCAGGATAAGGTAAGAAACGTGTTCGAAATCCTAGGCCTCGACCTGCTGATGACCATCGTTTCTGATTACGAGGAAGCAAGGACCATTGCAAATGAATAATTCGATTCGGGTAAATTGTACTAAAAAAAACCTGAAGCTGATACGGGACTTCGTGACGGAGTATCTGAAAGCACTTGCGCTTTCGGATATTCTCATGAACCAGATCGTGCTGGCAGTGGATGAGATATGCGCTAACCTTATCATCCATGCCAATCACGAGGATCCCGCCAAATACCTTACACTCACAATCCATAACCTAAGCGGCCAGATTAAGTTTGAGATTGCCGATAACGGCGTGGCTTTCCAACGCACGAACTACAAAGAGCCGGATATACAGGAGCACATCCGGCTGGGCAAGAAAGGCGGCGTAGGCATTGCGCTCGTTAACCGGATTATGGATAAAGTGGAGTTTACAACCAATGGCTCTCAAAACACCTGCCTGCTCTACAAGAAAATCAATTAAGCGCCCCGCGTATACTTTACCAGCGCAATAACCGTTATCCGGGAACAAAAGCTTTTGCAATTGTATTATGGTGATAGTTTTTGACTTATCTGTCAGAAATTTTAACTAAAATTGCATACCCTGATCCAGAATCAGCCAAAGAAACAGTTTTGCTCTAATTTAACTTATGCGCAGCAACCAACTACTTGCAGCGGTAGCCGCCCTGGCCATAGCCGGCTGCACCGCCACCAAGAAGACCGACAGCAAAGAACCCGCAATCGCTACGCTTGGCTCCCAACCCATTTCTCTAACCGAGTTCCGCTATGTGTATGAGAAAAACAATAGCGGCAACGATGATGCGTACACCCGCCAAAGCCTTAGCGAGTACCTGGACCTTTACACCAATTTCAAGCTAAAAGTAATAGAGGCCGAAAAGCGTGGCCTCGATACAACCATGGCTTTTAAGCGTGAGCTGGAAGGCTATAAGGAGCAACTGGCCCAGCCATATTTAACGGAAAAAAGCGTAACCGACCAGCTAGTGCGTGAGGCCTACGAACGCATGAAGCAGGAGGTTAACGCCTCGCATATACTAATCTCTGTTGCGCCAGATGCAGCTCCTGAAGATACACTGGCTGCTTACAACCAAAGTATGAAACTGCGCCAGCGTGCGCAAAACGGGGAAGACTTCGGCAAATTGGCCCAGGAGTTTTCGCAAGACCCTTCTGCGGCCGAGAATAAAGGCAGCCTGGGTTATTTCACTGCCTTGCAAATGGTTTATCCATTTGAGGATGCCGCATACAAAACGGCTGTGGGACAAATCTCTATGCCGGTGCGCACCCGTTTTGGCTATCATCTGATAAAGGTAAATAACAAGCGCGAAGCTCGTGGCGAGGCAAAAGTAGCCCACATTATGGTTCGCTCCACGCCTGGCGCCCCCGCAGCCGACTCCTTGGCGGCAAAGCAACGGGCCGAAGCTATCTTTAAGCGTGTGCAAAAAGGCGAAGACTGGACTAAACTTGCCGCCGAATTCTCTGAGGATGCCAATTCTGCCGCCAATGGCGGTGAGTTGCCTTGGTTTGGCACCGGCCGCATGATTCCGTCTTTCGAGGAGGCCGCCTTCGGTTTGCAGAAACCCGGAGATGTATCCAAACCGGTTTATACGCCTTACGGATGGCATATTATCAAGCTTGCGGAAAAGCGCAACCTGTCTCCTTACGAGGAAATGGAGCAGTACCTGCGCAACAAAATAGCAAAGGATTCTCGCTCCGAGCTTAATAAAACAGCCTTCCTGAAACGCATAAAGCATGAAAACAGCTTTATAGAAAGCGCCGAGACAAAAGCCACCGCTATGGCTGCGGCCACAGACGAGTTACTGCAAGGCAAATGGCGCTTCAATGCGGATGATAAAACACTGAAGCAAACCCTTTTCACAATACAGGGCAAACCTTATACTATTGGTGAGTTTTATACTTATGCGCAAGAGCAGCAGCGGCCACGCGCCACTGGTTCTGCCACACATGCCATGAACGTGCTCTACAACAACTTTGTAGAGAGTAAGCTGGTAGAGTATGAAAGAAACAACCTGGCCAATAAGTATACCGATTACCGCATGCTGGTGCAGGAGTACCACGATGGCATACTACTTTTCCAACTGATGGATGAGAAAGTATGGTCCAAAGCAGTGGAAGACTCTGTAGGCCTGCGCAACTACTTTAACCAGAACCGCGACAAGTATAAATGGGCCGAGCGTGCCGATGCTATTGTTATCAGTGCAGCCAATAAGGAATTGCTGCAGCAAGCGCAGCAACAGCTAGCCACACGCCGCTACCCGATTTCCTTTGGTAAACTTACCGATGTGCTCTTTACTCAGAACAAAGCAGAACTGAGCGCTGAAGGCAAAGCTAAACTGAAAGAGCTGGCGAACATGCTGCAAAACAACCAGGACCTTTCCCTGGATGTAAACGGCCACACCGATGCCCGCGAGAACGCTAAACTGGCAGAAGCCCGTGCAGCTGCGGCTACAGCATATTTAAAGGAGCAAGGTGCACCTACCGCCCAAATCACCAGTAACAGCCTTGGCAAGAGCAAGCAAGCCGGCCCAGACAATACAGAAACTGGCCGCCGCCGCAACCGCCGTGTATCGTTCACACTTTATACTTCTGAACTGGCTGCGTTGGCAGATAACCTGAATAAGAAGAACCCGCTGGATGTGCAGATCACCGAAAAGAAATTTCAGCACGGTGAGAACAAAGCCTTGGATACCATAGACTGGAAAGCAGGTAGCTATACTTTGCAGCAAAACGGGCGCGAGTACCTGATACTTATTAAAGATGTGCTACCTCCGGCTCAAAAAGAACTCAGCGAAGTGCGTGGCCAAGCTATATCAGATTATCAGAACTACCTGGAGGAGCAGTGGGTGCAGGAATTACGCGCCAAGTACCCTGTACAGATTAAAGATAGCGAGGTAGAGAAACTTGTTCAGAAATAAGCGCCCAGAAGCCTTTTGCCCCGCTTTTCGGGTAATCTCAGAATAAAGAAGTAAATTGTGCGTTGATTTTCAGCGTAAGTATAAAAAATTACAACCTTGAAAAAGATTCATCATTTTGCCACTTCGGCCTTTGCGGCACTTTGCCTCATCGTATTTTCTGCCACGGCTTTTGCCCAGGCACCTGTGCAGCGCCAGGTGGATGGCATTATAGCCAAGGTAGATAACCATATTATTTTGCGCTCCGACCTGGAGTTTGGATACTTGCAGTACCTAGCCCAATCTAAGCAACAGCCTAGCGAAGATTTGAAATGCCAAATTTTCACATCGCTGCTGCAGGACAAACTGTTGCTTGCCCGCGCAGAGATAGACTCTGTAGTAGTGGAAGAAGGCACTGTTACCGGCCAGCTAAACCAGCGTATCGAGTACCTGGCCAGCCAGGTGGGCGGCACCGACCGTCTAGAGCAATACTATAATAAAAGCCTGAAACAGCTCAAAGACGAGCTTCGCAAGACAGTCCGTGAGCAGCTGGTTATGGAGCAAATGCAGCGCAACATCACCGGAAAAGTAAGTGTAACCCCAAACGAAATTAAGAGATACTTTAATGCCATCCCAAAAGACAGCCTGCCATACTTCTCAACGGAGGTAGAAATCGGGCAGATTGTAAATTTTGCAGAGATTGGCCGCGAGCAAAAGCAGGAGGCACGCCAAAAACTGGAAAAGCTGCGCGAGCGTATACTTGCCGGTGAGGATTTTGCCACGTTGGCCCGCCAGTATTCGCAAGACCCGGGTTCTGCACAGGCAGGCGGTGAACTAGGCTTTTTTAAGAAGAAAGAACTGGTGCCAGAGTATGAAGCAGCAGCTTTACGCCTCGAGCCAGGCGGCATCTCAAACGTTATCGAGTCGCAGTTTGGCTTCCACCTGATACAGTTGATCGAGCGCCGTGGCCAAGAGTTTAACACGCGCCACATCCTAATTAAGCCGGCAACAGCTACTGTAGATGTGGCCGCTGCTGCCGAAGACCTGGAAAAAGTGCGCGAGCTAATCCAAAGCGACAGCCTGACCTTTGCGCAGGCCGCCAAAGAGTACTCAGACGATAAAGGAACAAAGGACAATGGCGGTATGATAACCAGCCGCTCCACGGGTGCCACCTACATCACCATGGACCAGGTTGACCCAGCCATCTTCTTCGTGATTGATACGATGCAGGTAGGCGAGGTTTCAAAGCCGGTCCCATTTACAACACCCGACGGGCAGGAGGCGATGCGCATCATCTACCTGAAATCGAAGACTACGCCGCACTTGGCCAACCTGACGGATGATTACCAGAAAATAGCTAATGCTGCTCTTGCCCAAAAGCGCAGCAAAGCCGTAAGCGAATGGTTCGCCAAGAACATCGGCACCGTATACATCGAAGTAGACCCGGAGTACCAGGATTGCAGCGGGCTCCAACAACTAACGCAATAAGCAAAACATGACGCAGTTCACCTCTGACAAAGAAGCAGCCGACGCCCTGCACCACTCCTACCAGGAGCTGACATCCGAGATCTCAAAAGTAATTGTAGGGCAGGACGATGTAGTAAGGCTAGTGCTTACAGCTGTTTTTTGTCAGGGGCACTGTTTGTTGGTAGGCGTGCCGGGTTTGGCTAAAACCCTTCTTATCCAGACGATAGCCTCTACGCTGGACATGAGCTTTAACCGGGTGCAGTTCACACCCGACCTAATGCCCTCCGACATTGTAGGCGCGGAAACACTGGATAAAGACCGAAATTTCCGGTTTGTGACAGGGCCCATCTTCGCCAATATTGTTTTGGCTGACGAGATTAACCGCACGCCGCCCAAAACCCAGGCAGCACTGCTTGAGGCCATGCAGGAGCACTCCGTAACGGTAGCAGGCCGCAAGTATGATTTGCCAAAGCCTTTCTTCGTGCTGGCTACCCAAAACCCGATTGAGCAGGAAGGAACATACCCCTTGCCGGAAGCGCAGCTGGACCGTTTCATGTTCAACATCACGTTGGGTTACCCAAGCTACGAGTCGGAGTTGCAGATTGTAAAAAACACGACGGGCGCAGCCGTAAGCCAACTCCGCAAGATCCTGCACGCCGATGATATACTTGCCTTTCAGCAATTGGTGCGCCGCGTGCCGGTAACTGATAACGTGGTAGAGTATGCTGTGCAACTGGTGCATAAAACCCGCCCCAACATGCCTATGGCCTCCAAGCAGGCCAACCAGTTCCTGGAGTGGGGCGCTGGCCCAAGAGCCTCGCAGCACCTGATTGTGGGTGCCAAGTGCAACGCCATCCTTAACGGCAAGTATAGCCCCGACATTGAGGACGTGCAGGCCGTAGCCATGCCAATTCTGCGCCACCGCATTGTGCGCAACTTTAAAGCAGAGGCAGAAGGCATTACTGAGGAGCAACTGATCGGGGAGCTTCTTTAAGCTTTCGCCCGGGTGCCAGGCAAAAGTATACTTCACCGTTTATACTTCAGCTGCGGACCTGCATTCTTACGCTCCGGCAATTTATACATCAAACATTTTAGCAATCCTTGCAAAATGGTGTAATTTTGCACCTTCATTATTTTTTCACATTACCCAAAAAGCTCTATGGAAGCGGCTGCTTTATTCTTTCGCTTTAAGGATAACCTGGCTACGATAGCCGGCGCACTTAACAGCAAGCTCGAAATTCGCTCTATGCCTTACAACACGTCTATTCCGCTGGAAGTAGACCTGTTGGCAGATGTGCTAAGATTGCACGGCCTTGACTTCTCCTCATCTACCCCTGGCGCTGCCCGCCTGTTCGATTTTCAGCAGTGGTATGCCCAAAACGAGGAAAAAGTGAACGAAGTGATGCACCGCGTGCTGGAAGATAAGAAAGCCTATATCAAAACAGCCACTGGCACTGTGCTACAGAAAGAAATGCTGTACCGCCGCCTCGAGTACTTCAAGGAAACGGCTCATACTTTGGAGGTAATGATGATACAGCAGAACCTGCACAGCCCGAAGCATTTCAACTACCCGTTCCTGAACGCGTAAAGTATAAACTGCCAGATAGCGGTTTACTAGACATAAAAGGCCAGCTCCTCTGATAGAAGCTGGCCTTCTTTTTTTCGTTTACTTGAGCTATTTCCGGACAGAAGTATGGCTGTCTTTAGAATGCTTGAGTATTAGCTCTCCGTCTGGTTGTTTTTTCATACTTTCTGAAGCCTGGTCTCCGGCCGGGCCTTTGGCAATAAGCGTACCGCCATCCACCGGAAAAATGGCTCCCGTTACATACGATGCCTCATCCGAGGCCAGGAACAAGTATACATTCGCTACTTCCTCTGGCGTGCCGCGCCGCCCCATTAAAGTGCCTTTGGTAACCATCTGCTCCATTTGAGCATCCATCGGGCCGGTTTCTTTGTGCGTCCAGCCAGTGTCGATCGGGCCTGGGGCTACGATGTTGCAGCGCACCCCATTCTGCGCCTGCTCTGCGGCAAGCCCTTTGGTAAACGCGTGTATAAAGCCTTTGGTACCCCCATACGGTGCGTTTTGGGCAATACCCAGTGCACCAGACTCAGAGCCAGCACTCACAATGTTTCCCTTGGTCTTCTGAAGCTCGGGCAGCGCCGCCTTGCTCATGGCAAAGGCCGTCCGGATGTTGTTTTTCAGAAGGTAATCAAAGGCTTCTTCCGAGAACTCACTGAGCAGGTTTGTCTCCGGGAAAGTGCCTGCATTATTCACCAGCACATCCAACTTACCATATTGTTTCACGGCCAGCTCCACGCAACTTTCGGCTACTGCCAACACCGACAGGTCTCCGGTAAACGGAATGGCATCGCCTCCCTCCTGCTGTATTTCCTTGGCAACGTCTTCCACAGGGTCTTCGGGCAGGCCGGCCACTACTACGCTGGCTCCCTCGCGGGCAAACTTCTTACATATCGCTTCGCCTATGCCTGAGCCCCCACCCGTTACGATGGCTACTTTTCCTTCAAGTCTTTTTTTCATTTGTTTTCAGTTATTAAGATTGCATCAGTACAACAGTTACTTGTAACGACAAATATCGCTGGTAGTTGATGAAAGTCTGATTTTGGAGCGGGCCTGCACGTTTTATGGCGGTTAGCGTAAGAGAAAGCAACGGCATGACTTTTTACACGCTTACCCCCTTATACCTATGAGTTACCTATACAACACGCAACCTGATGCTTTCGAGAAGCAGCTAACCACGCACAACCTCATCCTACGCCCTTATCAGGATGGTGATGAAAGCGATTTTATGCGCCTGCTGCAAGAGAATACCGCCTATCTGGCGCCCGCTTTTTCGGGTAGGCTGGCTAGGGTACGCGCCCTGGATGATGCCCGCACGCAAGTGCAGCAATTAAGCACCGACTGGGATAACCGCCGCAGCTTCGACTTTGGCGTATGGCTGAAAAACGATAACAGTTACATCGGCGACATCGCCCTGAAAAACCTGGACCGTTCTGTGCCAAAGGCTGAGCTGGGTTTATACTTTACGGCATGGCCTGCCACTAAAAGCCTGGCGCAAGAAGCCTTGGAGGAAGTGATACAGTTTGCCTTTCGGGCTTTAAAGATGAACAAAGTATACCTGCGTTGCACAGCGGCCAACGAGAGCTTTGGCAGGCTGGCAGAGCGCTGCGGTTTTCAGAAAGAGGGCATACTCCGCTGCGACTACCGGGGCGCCGATTCAGAAGAGTTGCTGGACCTGAGCTATTACGGCTTCACGCGCCACGATTTTGAGGAGAAGCAGGAGCAGCAGCACGAACAGAACTCTACCGCCATTGCCTGATCTATACGTTGCTTGCTACTTTCTTGGCCTGGCCAGGAAGAAATCGGTGTTAAAGTTTAGGTAAAGGCCGCTCGCAAACTCCAGCTTGGGGTTCTGGAAATCCAGCACCGGCTCCAGGCGCATGGTCAGGCTCAGGTTTTCAGCCAAATTATAATCCCTCATTAACCTTAGTATGAGCAATTCACGCTCTTTCTCTTGGTAATCGGGGTACTTAAACGTGGTAGAGCCAGACTGGTACAGCTTTCCGCCCAGTTCGGTCACATACCCTTTGCCACGCCAGTAACTCAGCATTACATCCTGGTACTTGGTGTCGGCGCCAATGTTAACGTATACACCGTGCCCCTGCCTAAAAGCAAGTTGCTTCTCATTCGAAAAATCCTTGTAACTTACCAGGTAGTTTTTGGTGTAGAGGCGGTGCAAAAACATTCGGTCATACTTCTTCTCCACCTCTACGCCAATAGCGGCATTAGCCAGTGTAGTGAGCGGCAGCTCCGAGGCATCGATCTGTCCGCCTTTGTGCTGCGCGGTAAATTGCACTGGCAGAGTTACCCGCAGGCTGTCTGCCGGGTGCTGTTCCCCTTGGCGCTGCAGCAAAAGTATAGCCAGGGCCGCGCCGCCGTTTATCTGTTCCTGGTCGTTTTCCCCGCGGTACAGCATATTGGCCCAGTCTACCCAGGCATCTAGCTTTAAACTATTGATATTAACTTTATATTGTACACCATGCTCAAGCCTGTTGGTGACCAGGCGTTCAAAATCATAGAGAGGCTCAATGTAGCCATGGTTCAGGTTGCCCTCAAGCGTACCGAACAGCAGCTCCCATTGCTGCTTTTTTACTTTGATGGTGAAAGTGGGGGTAATGTCCTCGTAACCTGCTGTGCCAAAGTCTTTCCATAGCAAAACCCCCGCCTGAATAATAACGTCTTTAGAGGGTTGGTAGCTGACACTTGGCTGCAATTGATAGCCAAACAAAGTATAGCCGTCAGCGATTTTATTGAAGTACTCGTTGTTCTTCATAAAGCCAAGCGCCTGCACGTTTATCCTAATTTCATTAGCATTTTCTTCTTTTAAAGGGATGCTCTGGAGCAATGCCCGGTTAGTTACCTGCGCATCAGAAAAGTGGCTAACTATCAAGAAAATCAGCAGAAAAAAAACTTTCAGAATACGCATAAAAAAGAGAGAAGTATGGGACAAAAAGCGATAAAGCTGTGTTATAATCAGACGGCGCCAATCAGCTAAAATAATTAGCAAAATACTTGCAAACTATTTTGCAGATTGCCTCCTAATTCGTAATTTCACCTTCAATATAAAGCTAATTAATAAAACACACATGAGCGTAAGCAACGAAAAACTAAAGGCCTTGCAGCTGACCATGGACAAGCTTGACAAAACCTACGGTAAAGGCACCGTAATGAAGTTGAGCGACAACAAGGTAGAGGACATCCCAGCTATCTCGACTGGTTCGCTAGGCCTTGATATTGCTTTAGGTATAGGCGGTTTGCCGCGCGGCCGTGTCGTAGAAATCTATGGCCCGGAATCATCTGGTAAAACTACGCTTACCATGCACTGCATTGCCGAAGCACAGCGTAAAGGCGGCTTGGCAGCGTTTATAGATGCAGAGCACGCATTTGACCGAATATACGCCCAGAAATTAGGCATTGACACAGAGAACTTATTAATATCTCAGCCAGACAATGGCGAGCAGGCACTTGAAATTGCCGACCACCTGATCCGCTCCGGCGCTATTGACATTATCGTGATTGACTCCGTGGCCGCCCTCGTACCGAAAGGCGAACTTGAAGGCGACATGGGTGATAGCAAAATGGGTTTGCAGGCACGCTTGATGTCGCAGGCGCTTCGTAAGCTTACAGGTACTATCAACAAAACCGGATGTACTTGTATCTTTATTAACCAGTTGCGCGAGAAAATTGGTGTAATGTTCGGCAACCCTGAAACAACTACCGGTGGTAATGCCTTGAAATTCTACGCTTCCGTACGTTTGGATATCCGCCGTATTGGCCAGATCAAGGAAAGCGCAGACAACATTACAGGTAACCGCACCCGCGTTAAGGTTGTAAAGAACAAAGTAGCGCCTCCATTTAAAGTTGTTGAGTTCGACATTATGTATGGCGAGGGTATCTCCAAAGTAGGCGAAATTCTTGACCTTGGTGTTGAGCTGGGCATCGTGAACAAATCAGGTTCTTGGTTCTCTTATAACGGCGATAAGCTGGGCCAGGGCCGCGACGGCGTGAAGCAGATCCTGCTTGACAACCCTGAGCTGATGGAAGAGATAGAAGGCAAGATCAGAGCGATTGTGAAAGGCGAGCCGGAGAAAGTTGCCGCTGCCCTGGATGACGCCGCTGCTGCTGAATGAACTTTATTCCCTAATCTGAAGTAATAAAAAAGGTGCTACTATGGGTAGCACCTTTTTTATTATATTGCTTGCAATGAGTTGATTAGCAAACTCATATTTTATAACTTAAGTTTTGAGATACAGTTGGTACAAAACTTGATTAAAACCAAGTAACATAACTGAAAATCATAACCGAAGGCACATATGAATAAGTTTATTCCTCCCATCCTTATACTCACACTTATATTAGTTGGCTTTGTTAGTAAAGAAAGCATGCGCCAGTTGCCAAACGACAGCTTTGGCACCGGCGAAGTTTTGAAGTATAAAGTACACTACGGCCCCATCACGGCTGCAGAAGCTGTGATAGACATATCTCCGAGCCTCCACCGCGTAAATAATCGCCCTTGCTATAAAGCCACTGTTACAGGAAAAACCAATGGCTCTTTCGACCTGTTTCTGCGCATCCGCGATACCTGGCAATCTTACATTGATACGGCAGCTATAGTGCCGCAGCGGTCTTTCAGAAACATAGAAGAGGGCAGCTATCGCAAAAGCGAAACTGTAGACTTTGACCATTATAGCAACAAGGCACATGTAGAGAAAAAGAAAAAGTCTAAAAACGTTGAGAAGAAAACCTACAAGGTAACCGACAACGTGCAGGATATTGTAAGCGGCTTCTACTACCTGCGCACCCTGAACTACGACCGCATGCGCGTTGGAGACAAAACTACCGTACAGGGCTTCTTTGATGAGGAGAGCTTTAAAATGGAGGTTGAGTACCGTGGCCGCGAAGTGGTGAATACTAAAGCCGGCGACATCAAGGCAATTAAGCTTGTGCCGCGTATGCCGAAGAACGAGATGTTTGATGGTGAAAACTCCATTACCGTTTACCTCTCAGATGACAAGAATAAAATACCTGTACTGATAAAAGCAGAAATGTTTGTCGGCTCTGTAAAAGTCAATTTGTACGATTACAAAAACCTGAAGAACGAGCTCGTGTTAGCACGCAACTAAATTATAAAAGCCAGCCATGATGCTGGCTTTTTTTATGCCTCAGCAGCAGCGCCCTTACCTAAGAATGTTAAGAAAACATTATGATTGGAATGCCTCAACTTAAATTGCCATAATGTATGATATATTTGTAAAGGAAAATAAGTAGTGCTTTTGGCAATATTGCTGCAGGTTAAAATATGGAAAGCGCTCCAAAGCGCTGGACACAACCCGACCTTTACCATATACTAATCCCATTATATCGTGCAAACTGCATCAAGTTACAAGATCTTAGTAGTAGACGATGATCCGGACATCGTAGAGTTACTGCAATACAACCTTGCCCGCGAAGGCTACGAGGTAACAACAGCCGACAATGGCAAAAAAGCAATCGACACTGCTGCACAAATAAAGCCAGATGTGATTCTGATGGACGTGATGATGCCTGTGATGGATGGTATCGCTGCTTGCCGCCACTTACGCGAGATGCCTGATTTCCGACAGACACACATCATTTTCCTCACGGCCCGCTCAGAGGAATTCTCAGAAGTGGCCGCTTTCGAGGCTGGTGCCGATGATTTTATTAATAAGCCCATAAAGCCCCGTGCCTTACTAAGTCGCTTGGCCGCTTTTGCCCGCCGCGATGCGCAGCAGGAAGAAGAAGATAAAGTAATCGAGGCAGGTGACCTGCGCATAGACCGAACCAGCTTTGCCGTGTACAAAGGCGAGCAGAAAATTACCCTTCCAAAAAAAGAGTTTGAATTACTGGCCTTTTTAGCTGCTACTCCCAACAAGGTTTTCAGCCGCGAGGAGCTATTGAACAACGTTTGGGGAAACGATGTTTATGTAATTGCCCGCACTGTAGATGTACACATCCGCAAGGTTCGTGAGAAAATCGGCGAAGATAACATCAAAACCATTAAAGGCGTGGGCTACAAGTTCAACACCGACTGATAAATGAATTTCAATTCCCGTACGCTTGCCCTTTTAACATCATTGGCGGTAGCAGTTGTGCTCACCGCCTTTCTTGCTTTAGCCAGCTACTTCTCATCGCATGGCCTAATGGTGGCACTAGTAATAGTGTTTGTAAGCTGCTTTATACTTGTGCATTTCTCCTACGAGGCGCTTGTGTTTAAAGAGGTGAAAAATGTATACTCCAGCCTGGAAAAAATAAAGCGCCAGGATTTTAGGAAGGCAGAGAGCCGCTCCAGTTTCTCGGCTGACCCGCTGATGAAAATAAAGGAAGATATTTATATGATTGCAGAGCGCAAGCAGCAGGAAATTGACGAGCTGAAACGCCTCCAATCAATGCGCCGCGAGTTTTTGGCCGATGTTTCGCATGAGTTGAAAACACCTATTTTTGCTGCTCAGGGTTTTATCCATACCCTGCTGGATGGCGCCATGGACGACCCAAACGTGCGGGAGCGATTTTTGCAGAAAGCAGCTAAAAGCTTAGATGGACTCGATGTGCTGGTGCAGGACCTGATCAGTATCTCGCAGTTTGAGAAAGGCGTCGTGAAGATGGCCAAGCGTAACTTTGATGTGGCCCAGTTGGTGCGTGAAGTTGCCGAGCAATTGGAGCAGAAAGCGGCACAACACGAGATAACGCTGCACGTAGAAGCCAGCCCTGATGAGCAGATCATGCTTTTTGCAGACCCAAACCGTATCCGGCAGGTGTTTACCAACCTGATTGACAATGCCATAAAGTATGGCCGCAAAGGAGGCAACATTTGGGTGATGTTTGATGAGGGAAAGAAGAAGTATATCATCACCGTAAAAGACGATGGCAAAGGCATAGGCCAGGAACACATTAACCGCATTTTCGAGCGCTTTTACCGCATCGATAAAAGCCGCGCCCGCGACACTTCCAGCACTGGACTGGGCCTGGCCATCTGCAAGCACATCATCGAGGCGCACCGCTCCATCATCGCCGTGAAAAGCGAGGTGGGCAAGGGAACAACCTTGCGCTTTAAACTACAGAAGGCTAAGAGTTAAATTGCTGGATCGTTGAGCTACTAAATTGTTTGTCTTCGGATGCCTCGGATCGCCCCGACAATTTAACAATTGAGCAATCAAACAATTATATTAAGTATCTTTGCAGCGCGCGCAGCTCAGCAGTAGAGGCAGCGCCTGAACAAAGTATAAATACACATGAAATACCCGGTTTTTAAAGACCTGATCATATTTGAAAACGAGGATTATATAGTAGTAAACAAGCCGCCTTTTCTGGCAACCCTAGAGGACCGCACGCCGAATACTACCAACCTCCTGAAGATTGCCAAACAGTATAACCCTGAGTTGCAAGCCTGCCACCGCCTGGATAAAGACACCTCCGGATGCCTAGTGTTTGCTAAGAATGCGGCGGCTTACCGCCATGTAGCCATGCAGTTCGAGGCCCGTGAAGTGTACAAAGTATACCATGCCGTAGCCTGGGGCACGCACCAGTTTGAGGAGCAGCTCGTAAACCGTTCTATAGTTGCCAGCGCAAAAGGTGTGGCCAAGCTAGCGCCGCAGGGCAAGCCCGCCGAAACATACTTCAACACCCTGGAAACCTATGCCCGTCACACGTTGGTGGAGTGCCTCCCGGTAACTGGCCGCCTGCACCAGATACGCATACATCTCGCCTTTTTGGGTGCGCCTATTGTAGGTGATGCCTTGTATGGCGGCGAGCAAGTATACCTGAGCAGCCTGAAGCGTGGCTTTAACCTGAAGAAAAACACTGAGGAGCTGCCCTTGATCAAGCGCTTTGCCCTGCACTCGTTTAACATTGGCTTTGTGCTGCTAAACGGTGAACCCGTTAAAATAGAAGCTCCTTACCCTAAGGATTTTGCCGTGCTGGTAAAGCAATTAAGAACGCATTAAGCTTTAGGATAGCATATAAAAAGCCCGGGAAATGCACGCTTCATACTTTTCCCGGGCTTTTTATATTTCAGGAGAACTGACGCCTAATTGACGCGCAGCACGATCTTCCCGATGTTCTTATTCTGCTCCATGTATCGGTGCGCCTCGGCTACATCTTTCCAATCATACTCCGAATCGATAACGGGTTTAATGGCGCCGCTTTTAAAGTATGGTAAGGCAAACGTGCTCATCTCCTGGGTCAGTTGAATCTGGTATTCTTTGGAGCGCGAGCGCAGCGTAGAGCCCATCACCTGCAGGCGTTTTACAAGTATCTTTCGCAGGTCCGCCTCCGCCACTTTGCCGCCGCCCAGGCTGGCAAGTATAACCAGCCGGCCATCGGTGCGCAGGCACTCCAGGTTTTGGTTGAAGTATGGCCCGGCAATAAAATCTACGACAACATCAACGCCTTCGTTATTAGTATACGCCAGCACTTCATCCTCGAAAGCCACCTCTTTGTAATTTATGGCCTTATGCGCACCGAGCTCTTTGCAGGCATGCAGCTTGCCTTCTGAGGCGGTAACCAGCACCTCAGCCTTTTTAGCACGCGCCAACTGTATGGCGGCCGTACCCACTCCACTGGCCCCGGCATGGATCAGAACCCGTTCTCCTGCCTGTAACTTTCCGAGCCACACAAGTGCCTGGTAGGCCGTCAGGAATACTTCCGGAATAGCGGTTGCCTGCTCCATGGTCAGGTTATCAGGTATGGGCATTGCCATCTGCTCATCCATCACGGCATACTCGGCATAGCCGCCGCCAGGCAAAAGGCCAAACACCTTATCTCCTTTTTTGAAGCGGGAGCAGTTTGTACCGGTTTCCACTACCTCGCCGGCAACCTCTAGGCCAAGCAACGGGCTGGCACCCTTTGGCGCAGGGTACTTGCCTTGCCGCTGTAGCGTATCGGCGCGGTTCAGGGCCGTGGCGTGCACTTTTATCAGTAGCTCGTATGGCTTGGGCAAGGGTTGCTCGTACTCGCCAAGCTCCAGTTGCTCCGGCCCTCCGGGTTGTTTTACAAGTATGGCTTTCATATAGTATAGTTTTGATTGATAGAGATGTACCTTTGCTATTTACTAACTATGCCACGTCTGCTTGGTTACAAAAGCTACAGGCATACTTACTGCAAGTTTTGCCCGTCGTGCAAACGCATGGCCGTTTAGCGGCTCGCTATCAGCAATTTATTCCGGAGATGTTGCAAATCAAATAAATAGCTTCTATCTTTGTGTCCATTTTCCTGGAACCGAAAGTTCATAATTAAATAAATAAATCGCTTACAACCACTAAAAATGGATCATTTAAGTTATAAGACCCTTACTGTCAACAAGAAGACAGCCAACAAAGGCTGGGTAATTGTTGATGCAGGGCAAGGAAGCTTGGGTCGTGTGGCATCGGAAGTTGCCAAGATCCTGAAAGGCAAGCATAAGCCTTCATATACTCCTAACGCTGACTGCGGCGATAACGTAATCATCATCAATTCTGATGCTACGCGTTTCACAGGCCGTAAGTGGGATCAGAAGTACTACCTGACACACACTGGATACCCAGGTGGCCAGAAGAAAACTTCTCCACGTGAGCTTAAGGCTAAATCATCAACTTTACTAGTTGAGCGCGCTGTTCGTGGCATGTTGCCTAAAGGCCCTCTAGGTCGCGAGCTGTTCCGTAATCTTCATGTTTTTGCAGGAAGCGAGCATCCATTCGCCGCTCAGCAGCCTAAAGAATTAACCCTCAATATCTAATTTAATGGAAGTTATCAATACATCTGGTAGAAGAAAAACCTCGGTGGCGCGCATATACCTGACGCCTGGGCAAGGGAATATCACTATTAACGGTAGAGATATCAAGGATTACTTCCCTAGCGAAGTACTTCAAACTATTGTGAATCAGCCGTTTCAAACCTTAGAATCAATTGGCAAATACGATGTAAAAGCCAATCTTAAAGGTGGTGGTGTAAGCGGCCAGGCTGAAGCACTTAGACTTGCTATCTCCAAAGCACTGGTAGTAGAAAACGCCGAGAACAAATCAGCTCTTAAGAAAGAGGGCTTCATCACGCGTGACCCACGCATGGTAGAGCGTAAGAAGTTCGGTAAGCGCAAAGCGCGTCGTTCATTCCAGTTCAGCAAACGTTAATATTAAAGGTGTATCAACAACATGGCAAGTACTAATTATAAAGAATTACTTGAGGCAGGTGTTCACTTTGGCCACCTTACCCGCAAGTGGGATCCGAAAATGGCTCCATACATTTTCATGGAGAAAAACGGAATCCACATTATTGACCTGAACAAAACTTTAGTTGCGCTTGATGAGGCTACTGCCGCTATCAAGAACATCGCGAAGTCTGGTCGTAAGATTTTGTTTGTAGCTACTAAAAAACAAGCGCAAGAGATCGTGGCAGAAGAGGCTCGTCGCCTGAAGATGCCTTACGTTACTGAGCGTTGGTTAGGGGGTATGCTTACAAACTTCGCTACTGTGCGTAAGTCCCTGAAGAAAATGTCTACCATCGATAAAATGATGAAAGACCCAGAGCAGTCTAAAGCACTGGCAAAGCGTGAGAAGCTGATGCTTTCTCGTGAGCGTGAGAAACTGGATAGAGTACTGGGTGGTATCAACGACCTTTCTCGCCTGCCAGCTGCTCTGTTCATCGTGGACGTTAAGCGTGAGCACATCGCGGTTAAAGAAGCTCAAAAGCTAAACCTGCCAGTATTCGCGGTTTGCGATACTAACTCTAATCCAGAGCTGGTAGATTTCCCAATCCCTGCAAACGATGACGCTTCTAAGTCTGTTGCCCTGATCGTATCGATCGTAGGTAAGGCTATCGAAGAAGGTCTGTCTGAGCGTAAGGTTGACAAAGAGGAAACTGAGCGCAAGCGTTCTGAAGAAGAAGGCATCAAAGCGAAGCAAGAAGCTGACGAGCAATAAGAAGTAATTCATATTGCACTATATCAAACTGAACATTGGGCAATTTTCGCTTCAATGTTCAGTTTGTTTTAGGGGCACTGTGTTAGACAAAAGGTTTTAAGCGTAAGAAGTTAGTTCTGAGCGTTTAGGATAATTACATCAAGCAGGGCCCCGATAATTGAAATTCGTAATTTATAATTCATAATTCTTAATTATAAAAAGATGGCTATTACAGCACAAGACGTTAACAAACTCCGTCAGGAAACCGGAGCTGGTATGATGGACTGCAAGAAGGCGCTTACAGAAGCTAACGGCGACTTTGAAGCAGCTAAGGATATTCTTCGTAAGCAAGGCCAGAAAATCGCTAGCAAGCGTGCTGACAATGCTACATCTGAAGGTATCGTTCTGACGCATGTAAGCGCAGACGGCTCTAACGGTAAGGTAGTTGCCCTGGCTTGCGAAACTGAGCCGGTATCTAAAGTAGAGGATTTCCAGAACCTGGCGAAAGCTGTGATGGAAACAGCCGTTTCTACAAACGCTGCTACAAAAGAAGAACTTCTTGCTGCTCCTCAGGCTGATGGCCGTGCCCTGCAAGAGCACATCACTGACCTGATGGGTAAAATCGGTGAGAAGATCGACATTATCTCTTACGAGAATGTTACTGCTGAGAAAGTTGTTTCTTACGACCACTCAAATGGTAAGCTGGGTGTATTGGTAGGCCTTACTAACACTGGCGGTGTTGATGTTACTGAAGTTGGTAAAGACGTAGCGATGCAAATTGCTGCCATGAAGCCAATCGCGGTTGACAAAGACGGTGTTGACTCTGCTACTGTTGAGCGCGAGATTGAGGTTGGTAAAGACCAGGCGCGTGCTGAAGGCAAGCCAGAGGCTATGCTTGAGAAAATCGCAATGGGTAAACTGAACAAGTTCTACAAAGACAACACTTTGTTAAACCAGGACTTCGTAAAAGACCCATCTGTTTCTGTAGCTAAACTGTTAGATAACACTAACAAAGGCATGACAGTTACTGAGTTCAAGCGTGTTGCTATCGGTTAATTTTAACTGAAAGTATAAAAGGAAAGCCCCTGAGAGATCAGGGGCTTTTTTTGTGTTACGTATTTTATGCTTTAGTCTGCTAATTTATACCACAACCCGGGGCCATCGCATGCCCACCAATTACTTTGAAGCCCATTTTCGTTGACTATTAAAGTTTCTTTAAGCTCTGCAGAGGTACAACTGCCTATTAAATCATTGTAAGCAGGGTAAATGAGCTCGATATACTTCTCGCTGTGTGTAATGTGGTATTTATAAGTTCCTGTGGCAGATATTAAGCTACCTTCTACAGCCCTCACTTTAGTAAAGCTCCCATCCGGGTTAAACGTGTAATATTCCTGCCAGGGCATAGCTTTGCCAGTTGTTTCTGAGTCAGCAATTTGCCCTGACATTTTAACAAGCTCCCACTTCTGTGGTTCGGACAACTCCTTAAACGTAAGCTCTGCCTCTGCGCTGAGTTTTTCTTTATCACAAGAAAACAAAACAAGCACTAACAACGGCAATACCACAAGTTTCTTCATAAGGCAATATAGGGTTAGGTAGGTCAACTACTTACAGGACCCTAAATTGATGCCTTACGTTGCATGTTAACTTACATTCGCCGCCAACTCCTGGCAGGTGTTGCTATCGTAAGTATAAAAGCCTAACTGTTTCGCCTAACCGTGCTCACGAAGGCGTCGCGCATGTCGCTGAAGCGGTTCATGGCGGCTTCCAGAAACGCCTCGTCCAGCAGTTCTTTGGCGCCGGCGTCGCCCATTACGTCCATTTCCCCTATTTTGTAGGTTTGCTCAAAATCTCCTTTTTCCAGCTTGATCAGGTACTTACCGTTCCAGCTTAGGAGCGTTACTTTCATGTTAGGGTTTGGGATATCAGCTACTACTCTCATGGTTTTATGTTAGGTTTAAAAGTATAAAAACTGGCTTAGGCTTCCGCATCAATCTCGATGCCCATCAGCTGCATTAGTTTGCTGGCGTTAAAGCTACGGCAAATGCCCCGGGTAAGCTTATAATCAAAATTAATTTCATTCCCGATTATGTCGCTGTTGAAGCTGTAGTTCTCTACGCTGCCGGGCAATTCCTGTTCCATGGCTCCAAGCTCCAGATCATGGGTAGAGATCAGGCCTGAGGCATTGCGTTTATGTAGCTGCCGTATTAGCGACATGGCGCCCAGGTGGCGATCGCGCGAGTTAGTGCCTTTCAGGATTTCATCCAGCAGGTAAAAGACTGGCTGATCGTGCTCAGTAAGCTCCAGCAATACGCGGAGGCGCTTCAGTTCGGCATAAAAAGAGGACGTGTTTTCGGCCAGGTTGTCGGCGGTGCGCATGGCGGTATATACTTGGGAGGGCGCTACAACCATACTTTTAGCACAAGCTGGCGCCCCCATCAACGCCAACACCATGTTTATACCTACCGTGCGCAAAAAGGTAGTTTTGCCCGACATGTTTGAGCCGGTAATAACGATGGTATGGCCAGCTCCTTGCATTTTGAAGGAATTGGCAATGGGTGCCACAGAGAAAATAAGCGGGTGCGCCATATCTGAGGCATCAAAATAAAACGGCTGCTGGCTTAGTGCAGGTATGCAATACTGTGGGTGCGCATGCCGGAAAGCCGCCATACTTGCCAGCGCTTCGAACTCGGCCAATACGCTTAGGCTGTGCTCTAACCTGCTTAGGTGCTGCGCTTTCCATTGCTCCAAGCGGTACATCCACACAAAGTCCCACATCAGCACCGTGTTCAGAAAAAAGGCCATCAGCGTACTAAGGCGCCACGAAAAAAAATCGATGATATTGGCTAGCTTATTTATACTTGCTGAGGCTTTTGCATCCGAAGATTTTAAATGGCTTTGCAAGTCCTGGAGTTTAGGAGCCGTAAACGGTTTATCCTCGAGGTGCTGGAGCTGCCGGGTGTAGCTACGCATGGCTTCATAGATGCCAGCGCTTTTCTCGTAATACTCCTCGCGCTCTACCCTAAACCGGTAAGCCAGTATGAACTGAACAAGTAGAAAAGCAACGGCTATCCAGCCACTCATGCCATAAAACCAGGCTGCAATAGCTGCCAGCGTAAGTACCGGAAGTATGATTACCAGCGGTTTTAGCCAACGGTACTGCCGGTAGAACTCTTTTCCTGAGAACCAATTTATAAACCCAGCTGCTGATTCTGCATCGTGTTTGTAGTGCATCGGGAGGGCCAGTAAGGCCTGCAGCCAGTCCAGGTTTTGGCTTGAGGCTAGCTCGGTGAGGGCATCCTGCCGTTGCTGCACTTCCTGTGGTGAGGCTGCCTGCCGCAGCCAGGTTGCCAGTTTATACTTGCCAATACTGGTTACAGAGCGGTTCAGGAGCTGAAACAGCGAGTTTTGCCCGAAGATATCCAGGTCGGAGGTGTACGGGTGATGATCATCAATAAACTCCTTGCCGCCATCGAACTGGGTAAGCTTGCCTTGCAAACGCTCAATTTCCTGCTCGTTTACCTGGCGCACTAAGCGCAGCTGCTGGTACCTAAAGTTTAAACGGCTGTGCCAGCGCAGCACAAGTATGAACAGCGCATAAAAGCCAAGTATGGTAAATGCACCAGCAGTAGCATTATATGTATTGAAAAAATGGTAGGCCAGGCCCGCGCCAAGTATAAACACAGCCACGCGCAGCCACGACACCAGGCCAGATTTGGATGCTGCTTTCTTCTCTTCTTCGGTAAACTGTGCAGCCCGACTGCTGTAAAATTGCTCTATTGGTTCGCTCACGCTTGTATTTTATACTTTGAAATTGTTAATCGCCGATGGTGGCAATGCACTTTAGCTCGATGGCAATTGGAGTGGGCAGCTTGTTTACCTCCACGGTGGTGCGGCACGGCTGATTCTCCTGGAAATACTCGGCATAAATACGGTTGTAGGTTGCAAAGTCGTCCTGCATGTTCGTCAGGAAAACGGTTACATCTATCAGGTTTGCCCAGCTCGACCCGGCATCTTCCAGTATAGCTTTCACATTTTTGAAAACTGAGTGGCATTGCGCCTCAATGTCATAGCTAAGGATGCTACCTGCTGCACCCAGCTCTACGCCCGGTATCTTTTTAGTGCCACGTTCGCGCGGCCCCACACCCGACAGAAAAAGCAGATGGCCGACACGGCGCGCATGCGGGTAAAGGCCCACCGGTTCCGGAGCCTTGTCTGAATTCAATGGTTCGTTGTTCTTTGCCATAGTCAAATATACGGTTAATAAAGATCGATTACCTGCAGGTATATAACAAGAAGAGCCGGCTTTTGCCAGCTCTTCTTTCACCTTAAACAAACTATTATTAATGCGTTTTTACTATTTCGTGAATTTCACATCGCCATACTTAGAAGTGATGCTCACCAAACCCTTGGGGGATGCTCCCCCAAACCGGCCTTTGTATTCCGCTGAGGTATAGCTCTTTTCGTGCGATGTTATTGTAACCAACGACTTATCTACATTAAAGTTACCGAACTGCACATTTACATCGAAGTTGAAAGCTGTATTATCCGCAAAGTTCAGGCTAACCGGTGTAAAGCCGCTATCGAGAGAAATCTTCTGAATATTCTTGCTGATGTTATCAATCTTAAAAGAGCCGTATTTTAAATCCATTTCCATAGTTTGCTCAAGGTTGCCAACTTTAAAGTCGCTGTATTTAGAGTGCCCTTGCAGTCCGCTGGCTTCATCAACTTTCATACTTGAAAAGGCTATGCTTAGATTTCCACCGTTTATGTAAGTGCAGCTTCCTGAACTATAACTGAGTTTCACATTATTACTAGAGTTTGCTAGGCGGTCGCACTTTAGTGATCCGTAACTTATATCTATATCTGCTTTCCCTTTGAGTGATGCCAGATAAACATCACCGAAGCTATTCTTAACGGCTATCGCATTGTTGGCAGGCATGTAGATGGTATAGTTGATCTCCATGCTTTTATCATTGTTACTGATACGCATTGGCTCCCGCTTTGTACGAAACGAGTACGTGTTACCGGAACGGCTTTCTACCACCTTGATATTGTTAAGTACTTCCTGGGCCTTAGCCTCTGTGCCAGCACGGGCTATGACATCTACCCTTACCTGCACTTCGTTTTTATCCCAGGTGTTTACATGCACTTTGCCCCATTCATTTTCGAAGCTCAGGATGTCTTTGCTGGTAACCTTGAAGCTTTTTTCTATCACCTTGCGTTTTTCAACATCGTAGGCTGCTGTGCAAGCGCTCAGGTCGCCGGTTTGCTCCTCCATGGCAAGTCTAACCATGTCTTTCATGTCTTGCGGGTACTCGGGGCTTTCCAGCACGGCCAGTTGTTTCAGCTCGCTCAGGTCTTCCAGATTCGCCAGCTCGCGCAGCTCCGATAAATCCAACACAACGGATTGTTCAGGGCATGGGACAGGCTCTGCATTCTGGGCCAGCGCCAAGGTAGGTGCCAATGCAAGCACCAACAGATAGAGTAGATATTTATGCATTCGTCGTATCATCGTTTTTTGGTTCTGAAATGAGTTCTTGGTTTACATTTTTCAGGTTCTGAAGTACTTCTAATTGTTTGTTAAGCACCTTAATCCTGATCTGCAGGTTCTGGATAAGGGCGGCAACTATTTCATCGGTATTCGGGGTGGTATATAGTTGTTTCTTTAAGTGCACGTAGCTGCTGTCGAGGCGCGCCAATTCGTTATCAATTACCTGTTGCTCATCTAGGCCCAATATCTTCAGGTCATACTCGCTTAGCTCGGTCTTTTTCTTCTCTATCTGGCTTGCATAGTATGCTTCTATCTCTGGCAGCTCTGGGGCAACGTTATTCGCAGCCTGCACCGAGGCAATACTTGTAGAGGCTCCGCTGCTATCCTGCTTCACCAATACCAAGGTAAGGCCACAGCCCAGCAACAGGAGTATGGCAGCGGCTACGCGCATAAAGAAATGATCGGTGCTGAAGTTGGCTACAGAGCCAAGTTTTATATTTATCACCTTCGCTTCTTTCTTCCCAGCCTGTGGCGGCAGCTCTCGGCAAATGTGTTGCCAAAGCTCCGGGCTTGGCTCGAACACGTCGAACTCCTCCCGGTTATTCTGCACAAACTTTTCTAAGCTATCTTTCATCGTATTAGTATATCATATGTTCTTTTATGGATGTATCAGTTTGCAAACTGGGCTTCTTTCATTATCTCCAGGAGCTTTTTGCGCGCCCTGCTGTACTGTGATTTCGACGTTGATTCCGTTATACCCATAATCTCTCCGATCTCTGAATGGTCGTACCCTTCCAGCAAGTATAAGGTAAGCACCACGCGGTAGCCATCCGGTAATTTCTGGATAGCCCTTCTTACCTTATCCACCTGCCATTCAGAGTAATCTTCATTCACCTCATCCGGCACATCTGCCATCTGCTGCTCATCCAGCGGCACCAGTTCTGAGCGCCTTTTCCGGATGGCATTGATAGAGGCATTGATCACTATCTTTTTTAGCCAGCTGCCAAAAGATGCCTCCGCTTTATACCCGTGCAGGTTCTTGAACGCGCTTACAAATGCCTCCTGCAACACATCCTCAGCCTCGGTGTAATCGTTGGTAATGCGCATGCTCACGTTAAACATAGCTTTGGCATATAGCTTATACAGCTCATATTGCGCCCTATGATCCCCGCTTTTACAGCGGTCTATCACAAGGTGGTTAACATCCTGGTAGCTAAGTTTTTTCAAAGTTTTAGGCCAAATCGATTAAGCCGCGCTAGCACGACACGCTGTTACATCTGTTCCATCTCTCCTTTCTCACTCTCTATACTAAAGACAAACCGAGAAACGCGAGGTTGCATGAAGTTGTAAAATTTTTCCGATAGTTTTTCGTTAGCATACTTTTCCACATTATCCACAGGTAGCTGTGGATAATGCCCCGGATGCTATTAAGCTAATATTCTTGATGTTAAGTATGTATTTTCAGATAACACAGAAATTATGAACGCTAAAGCCAAGCTTCTGTGCAGCATAAAAGCAAGGACACCTTTAGGTTTTCCACATATCCACATAGGGCTTATGCACAATTGTGGATAAGTACATACAATAGCTGCTTCCTGAAAGAAAGGGAAAGTATAGGTATGCGTAAGTGGTCTGCCAGAAGGAAACAAACCTGCGTAAAAACCGGAGCCAAATCGCCTGAATTGTTATTAATTGAGTAACCTGTGTATAAAACCACTCTAGATTAACACATTCATCTGTTATGCACAGGCATTAAAAAAAGCGCCAGCCCTGGATAGAGCTGGCGCTTTTTTACTTTTAGTCAGAATTTTCAGGTTTGCTATACTTGAGGTAAACTGGTAAGTATAATCCACAACCCTGTTAATATATAGAGAGTATTCCTGTAACTCCTGAGCCTTAATCTGCAATATCGAACTTGATGCCTTGCGCTAGAGGTAGCTCGCGGCCATAGTTGATGGTGTTTGTCTGGCGGCGCATGTATACTTTCCAGGCATCGGAACCAGACTCACGGCCACCGCCGGTTTCTTTCTCGCCGCCAAAGGCTCCGCCAATCTCGGCTCCGGACGTACCAATGTTTACGTTAGCGATGCCGCAATCAGAACCCCAGTGGCTCAGGAAAGCTTCTGTCTCTAGCAGGTTAGTAGAGAAAATGGCAGAGGAAAGCCCCTGGCGAACGCCATTCTGCAGCTCCAGTGCATCTTCTACATCGCCGCTATACTTTATCAGGTATAGGATTGGGGCAAAAGTTTCTTCCTGCACCATCTCGTAATGGTTCTCGGCTTCCACAATGGCTGGCTTCACATAGGTTCCACTCTCGTAGCCTTCGCCTGTCAGCACCTCGCCGCCAACAAGCAGCGCTCCGCCTTCCTGCTGCACTTTTTCGAGGGCTGCACTAAAGGCTGTTACGGAATCCTTGTCAATCAGTGGGCCAACCAAAGTCGTGCTATCCAGCGGATGGCCGATCGGAAGGTTCTGATACGCTTTCAGCAGGCGCTGTTTTACCTGCTCATAGATACTCTCGTGGATGATAAGACGGCGCGTAGACGTGCAACGCTGCCCGCATGTACCTACGGCGCCAAACACAATGGCACGAAGCGCCATTTCCAGGTCTGCGTTCTCTGTAAGTATAATGGCATTGTTACCGCCAAGCTCCAGCAGCGATTTGCCTAGTCGGGCGCCCACGGCCTCGCCTACTTTCTTACCCATGCGCGTAGAGCCAGTGGCAGACACTAACGGCACGCGTTTGTCGTGGCTCATCAGACTACCAATCTCTGCATCACCTATAATCAGGTTAAAGATACCTTCCGGAAGCTCGTTCTCTGCTAACACATCCCGGATTATATGCTGGCAGGCAATACCGGTTAGCGGGGTTTTCTCAGATGGTTTCCAGATCATCACATCGCCACACACGGCGGCAAGCATGGCGTTCCAGCTCCAAACGGCCACCGGGAAGTTAAATGCCGAGATGATGCCTACGATACCCAGCGGGTGATACTGCTCATACATGCGGTGCTGCGGGCGCTCTGAGTGCATGGTAAAGCCGTGCAGCTGGCGCGACAAACCTACGGCAAAGTCGCAGATATCAATCATCTCCTGCACCTCGCCCATACCCTCCTGGTAAATTTTGCCCATCTCGTAGCTTACCAGCTTGCCCAGCGCTTCTTTGTGCTGGCGCAGTTTATCGCCAATTTGGCGCACGATCTCGCCACGCTTTGGTGCTGTAACCTTACGCCATACTTTAAATGCCTCCTGTGCCTGCTGCACCACGTGGTCGTAATCTTCGGCAGTTGCCATATTTACGGTGGCAATCGTGCTACCATCAGCCGGAGATGTAACGGTGCGGGTAGTGCGCCCCTCCTGGCCGCCCCAGCTAAGGCCGGTACTATAGGCAGGGTTAACTTCTTTAATTCCTAATTGCTGCAGCACGTCGGCAAGCTCTTTGCGTATTGGCAGCTCATCTATCGTCTGTTTCATGGTTTTATCTATTATCGGTTAGTTCTGAAAGGGGTCTTATACAAAGCTAAAAAATAAAAAAGCTTCTGCAAGGCTGCAGAAGCTTTCTGTATAGTATGCTTGGTGTTAATTATCCTTTGCCAATTGGGTAGTAAGCTTTCAGGCCATCAGGGTAAACGCCTTCGATGTATACTACGCCTCCGCTAAAGCTTTTCAGGTACTTTTCTACGTCAGCTGGCTCATGCACCTCATACTTATCGATGCGCGTAATAATGAAGCCATCTTTCATACCTGTTTCCCGGAACTTACTGTTGCGCACATCAGAGATCTTAGCGCCTCCATCGATGCCCAGTTTGCTCATTTCCTGTTTGCTTACCGGCTCAAAAGTAGCTCCGTCAAAGGAAACGGCCTTTGCTTCGCTGCGCTTTACAAGCTCTGTGCTGTTGTTCAGGTTTTTCAAGGTTACGTTGGCAGTTCTGTCCTTGCCGTCTCTCACATAAGATACCTTAACTTTGTCGCCAGGGCGGTAGCGGGCAATCTGCTCCAGCAACTGCGATGATTTGCCTACAGCCACGCCATTTACAGCTGTAATCACATCACCTGCTTTCAAGCCAGCCTCCTCGGCACCGCTCTTCTGGGCTATCTGCGCAATGTAAACACCGTTTAGGGTTTTAATGCCTTTCTCCTTGGCAAAGGCCGCATCAATCTCCTGGATAGAGGCACCCAGCAACGCCCGCTGCACTTCGCCATACTTTAAGAGGTCATCCACCACCTTGCTTACGATAGAGGATGGAACCGCGAAAGAGTAACCGGCGAAAGACCCTGTCTGGGAGGCAATAGCGGTGTTGATACCCACTAAGTCACCGTTGAGGTTTACCAGGGCACCACCTGAGTTACCGGGGTTTACCGCGGCATCCGTCTGGATGAACGACTCGATGCTCATGTCTCTGGCCTCGCTGCGGCGCAGAATATTTATGTTACGGCCCTTGGCACTAACGATACCTGCTGTTACCGTTGATGTCAGGTTCATGGGGTTACCTACGGCCAGCACCCACTCGCCTACCTGCAAGTCGTCGGAGTTTCCGTAGCGGATGGTTGGCAGGTTATCGGTTTCAACCTTTAAAAGAGCAATGTCGGTGGTAGGGTCCGTGCCGACGAGCTTTGCCTCGAACTTGCGCTTGTCGTCCAGCACTACTTCAATCTTATCTGCTTTATCAATTACGTGGTTATTTGTAACAATGTAGCCGTTAGAAGCGATGATTACGCCGGAGCCGGAGCCCAACTGCGGCCCGCGGGGAACGCGCTGGCCAAAGCCATCGCCAAAAAACTCACGCAGGAACGGGTCCATTTGGCTATAGCTGTCTGAGCTTCTTACGCTGTACTCGGTCATAACGTGTACCACGGCTGGCGTAGACACAGAGGCTGCCTTTATAAAGTTAAGGCCTTCGGGCACTACGGCATTGCTGCTACGCATATCGCTGGTGTAGCGTACATTGTTAGGGTACTGCTGCTCTGTCTGGAGCACTTGCTCATCTTCCAACATTTTGTAGCTACCCACAGCCACACCACCACCTACAACGGCCGAAAGCGCAACGCCAAGTATAAACTGTTTCGTCTTCATGTAGTTAGTTTTAAACTTTTACTATGTATTTTTAATATTAATGATCAGCTATATTACTCCTAAGTAACGCTACAACTTTATACGGTAGTATGTGGTAACCCGATAGTTGCACTACTGACACTTCTAAATAAACAAAAAAGAGGCCAAATGTGTTGGCCTCTTTCTCTATTTTTCTGAGTTAGGCCTTTTGAGCCTCACCATTCTCTGCAACGGTTTTCTCTTTCTTCTTATCCGCTTTGCCCTCTTTCTCGCCTTGCGACGAGATCGTGATCTGGCGCTTCATGGTTTTATGCTCGTCTTTAGGGATGCTCACCAGCAAAATGCCATCGTTAAACTCAGCCTTAATCTTATCCGGGTTCACGTTATCTGGCAGGTAGAAGGTTCTACTGAACGAGCCATACTGTGTTTCCAACATGTGGTAGCGGCGACCTTCCTCTTTTTTCTCCAGTCTGCGCTCACCGGTAATGGTAAGTTTGCCTTCCTGGAAGTCAATAGTGATGTCCTCTTTCTTCACACCCGGCAAAGCAGCCTCAATCTCGAAACCACGCTCCGTTTCGCAGGCATCTACATGCGGGGTAAACGCGGTAAGGTTTCTGGAGTTTACAGACTCGTTGAAGAATCTATCTAACATAGAGCTGAATGAGTTAGGCATGTTCTCCTGCATGCCGTTGTATCTTGTAAGTGCCATAGTTTTAATCGTTTTAAGTTATTAAGTTGATTTTCACTTATGGCTCTGTAAAAACTATACCAACCGCATTATCCTTCTAAATCATGAAATAATGTCATTTACAATATCAATTTTTAGCTTAACATCCTGACTAATTTACAGTTATAGCCGGTTTTAGTAGGTAAAACTGGCAGTCGTGGGTTTATCATTAATACTCCACTTCAACTCCAACCCAATGATTGGGGTGATACGGTTGCGCTTTGTAGTATACCCTTGCTTCTCCAGCACGCCTAGTTCATTGTATACTGGCGGGATATCGACATAATAATAATCTGTTTGCCGCATAAAGTATGGGTTGATGCGCAGGTTTTCGGTTAGCTCGTAGTTTATACTTAGGCGCAGGCGTGTACGGTCTATGGTGCGTTCCAGCTGGTCGCTGTTTTGTTCACCGTTTCCAAAGTCAGATAACACCATTGCCTCATAGCCTATACTTGGGATGATAAACTTCTCGCCGAGCGGTAAGCGCTTGCCCAACTCAGCCGACAACCGGAAGCGTCCAAAAGCATCCTGGTCTTCCTGGCTGGCATACTCGAACAGCAACTGCTTGTTAAAGTATAAACTTTTCAGGGCGCCGCTGTGCCGCATAAACAATCCGTAGAAACCAATTTTCGGATAGTTCTCAATGGCATACCGTACAACCGCCCCACCCCGCCAATGCTCTGATAGCGCATGCTCGTAGCCAGCGCTAAGTTCAACCCGCTCCACGTTACTGAAGATGCCAGACTTTGCCAGGTCATTAAAGTTACTGTCTGTGTTTACCCGCAAATCCGTACGCAAAAAAACGGCGCCGCTTTCTCCTGTACCAATGCTAGCCTGAAATGCTGGCCAAATGGTAGTAGAGGCGTTAATTTTACTTTGTGCTTGGGCAAGCAGCGGGAAAAGGGAAAGAAGTATAACGTATAGTTTTTTCATACACGGTCTAATTATGTTTTTGAACAAGCGTTTCAAGTATACCCAGCAGTATTTCACATTCCCAGGCCTCAAACTCGATTATTTTGTGTTGCTCCGGATCGCTTGCTTTATAAATTACAAAGTAATTTTCATACGTCTTCAGCTTCACATCTTCCCAGTTGATCACAGCTGTTTCACTGCCCAGCATTACGCCTGCCAACTGCAAATGCACGCCATTAAAACTTAAGGTCTTGCCGGCATAAAAACGCTGCAAGTGTGCTACTTCCAGGTCATTTAAGTAATAATTCCAGATCTGGTTGATAATCTCTTCATACACATCCTGGTACCGGCTTATCTTCCCGAAGTATACAGAAAACCGTACCCGAATTATGTTACCTTCTGTGGTCTTTACATCAATCTTAAATTTGCACCCAACATAAAACCTGTACCAGATGATCCACTGCACAGAGTGCCTGATGTCTGCAATTTCGTCTTTCCTGACCTTGGCGTAAAGTTCCTGCCCGGCATTGCCACGGCCATACGATAGCATATCCGGCGACAGCCGCAAAACCCGCTTGCCACCGAACATCCCTGCCGGCAAATGGTATTCGTGCGTTTTAGCTGGCTCCATCTTTTAATAAACTTAAGCCTGCAACTCCTGCAGCGCAATCCAGGCCATCAGGCCAATGCTTGTTTCCAGGGCCGCTTCATCCACATCGAAGGTTGGCGTGTGTACGCCCGATATAATGCCTCGCGCTTCGTTGCGGGTGCCCAAGCGGTAAAAGCAGGCCGGTATTTGCTGGGTATAGTATGCAAAATCCTCAGCACCCATCCATAAATCCAGGTCCACTACATTTTCCTCGCCCAAGTATGATTCCGCTGCCGATCGGGCTATGCCAGTTATAACAGGGTCGTTTTTCAGGAAAGGGTAACCGTTTTTGATGTCGATCTCGCAGGAGCCGCCCATACTTTCGCAGAGGCTTTCGGCCAGCTTCTTGATTTTCTGGTGTGCCTCTTTGCGCCATACTTCGTTCATGGTCCGGAAGGTGCCCTCGATCTTCACCTCGTTCGGGATAACATTGGTTGCGCCTTTCGCCTCTATTTTTCCGAATGAAAGCACGCTTGGCACTTTAGGGCTGGCGTGCCGGCTCACGATCTGCTGCAGCGCCACAATAAGGTGTGAGGAAATCAGCACTGGGTCGATGTTCATTTCCGGCATGGCGGCATGGCCTCCTTTGCCCTTTACGGTAATATAAATCTCATCGGCGGAGGCCATGTACATACCCGACCTGAAACCGACTTTACCGGCAGGCAACAGCGGAAAGACATGCTGCCCAACTATACTTTCGGGAGCCGGGTTCTGCAGCACGCCTTCTTTGATCATGATGGAAGCGCCGCCCGGAAACTTCTCCTCGCCCGGCTGAAACACCAGCTTTACCGTTCCTTCAAACTCATCGCGCAGCTCCTGCAGGATACGGGCCGCACCCAGCACCGACGCCGTGTGCACATCGTGCCCGCAGGCATGCATCACCCCTTCGTTTTTCGATTTATATTCTACCTCGTTCGCCTCTACAATTGGCAGTGCATCCATATCGGCGCGCAGGGCTATCGTTCTTTTCTCCGGGTTTTTACCTTTTACCACTGCTACCAAGCCGGTAGTGGCCATTGGCTGCGCCTCCAGCCCATAGCTTTGCAGCACCTCTTTTACATAGGCTGCCGTGTTATGCTCCTCGAAAGAAAGCTCTGGGTTGGCGTGGATATGGCGGCGCACCGTTACGGTATCGGGGGCGTAAGCTTTGGCAAGTTCTTTAATCTTATCGATAAGAGGCATGGCGTGTATGGTTAAACCGAGGTAACGCTCTCTGGCATTCATACTTCAATGTATGAAATCAAGGCATTTATACTTCGGGCGTGATAGCGAATACGTTTATATTTGATTACTCAAAAATAAAAAAACGCTGTAACCAGTGCAGGCCACAACGCTTTTAATTTTATAGGGATGCCGTTAATATACGGCTGCTATACTATTAATAATTTTTGTTGATGTTGATCTTGTCCTGCACAATCTGAGCGTTAGGAATAAGGTCGGAAAGCTGGTTCAGCACCTGCTGCGCCTCCACTCTGCTAAAGAAATCCCCGACCATGAGCCGGAAGTTTGGCTGCTGATACGTTAGGTAATCCTTTTCATCGGGCACGCGCGAGATAATGGACTTCCGCAGGTTCATAACGGTTTGGCGCTCGGAGCCATTGTAAGCTAGAATGCGATAGCCCTGCGCATACTTTATGTTTTTATTTACGCTGGCTACTGTATCCATCAGAATGGCCACTTTGGCATTGTCGTGGTGGGTTGGCTCCACGCGTGCTATCGGCGCGGCATCCGGCACGTCATACTTTGGGCGGTACTGGCTTAGGTCCTCGGCTACTCTTTCTGTTTTGCCGCTACCTACTTTAGCCTCGCTGCCCACGGTCTTCCCTTTGGAGGATGCGCAGGAAGTGCTAACCAACAGCAGCAGCGCCAGGGCAATGTTAAGTATCTTATTCATTGGTAACTATTTGTATACTGGCTGAGCAACCTAACCGATCGGCACCCGCCCTGATTAACGCTTCCGCATCCGCGAATGTTTTGATGCCTCCGGAAGCTTTTATTTTCATGGAAGTTGGCAACACGCGGCGCATCAGCTTGATGTGCTCTAACGTAGCGCCGCCTGCCGCGAAGCCGGTAGAGGTTTTTACGAAATCAACTTCGGCGTTGGCGCAGAGCTCGCAGGCTTTCACAATCTCTTCATCCGTAAGCAGGGCCGTCTCGATGATCACTTTCAGCTCCGCCTCTTTCAGGTGGCAGAATTTGGCCAGGTCGCCTAACTCATTCTCAACAGCCTCATACTTGCCCGACTTAAAAGCTGACACGTTCATCACCACGTCAATCTCATTGGCTCCGTCGGCAATGGCCTGGTGGGTTTCCAGGAACTTTACTTTGGGGTGCTGGTAGCCTAACGGGAAACCGATTACTGTGGCTACTTTTACCTGCGCACCTACGCCCAGCCTATCCTTGGCGAGTTGCACGTAGCACGGTGGCACGCACACCGCTGCAAAACCATAGTTACGTGCTTCGTCGCAGAGTTGCAACACCTGCTGCTCGGTGGCATCGGGGCGCAACAGCGTGTGGTCTATATAAGATGCTAATTCTTCTCCTGCCATACTTATAAAAAGAGAGATGCCAGATAATTATGCTTACCTAACACCTCCCCAATCACATTTATTATAAATAATCACAAACAGCAGCCACTACCGGTTAAAATATTGGCTGCTGTTTAATTAGTCCTCTAGTAATACGCAGCGGTTGTGCAGCAAGTCGTCCTCTACGCTCTTGAACTTAACGTCCTTCAGCACGCGGCCATCGGAATACTGCACGCTTACGCGCTCATTGCGGCCTGCCAGCTTCTGCGAGTGGGCAGGCATGATTTTCTCCGGCTCGGCGGTTGGGGCAGAAGTATGGCCCGACTCATCCTCCAAAGAAGAGTGTACTTCCTGCTTTTGCTCTTTCAGCACTGGAGGTTTAGGTGCCATTGGCGGTCTCACTGGCTGCTGCACCTGCTCTGGTGCCTGAACCGGGATAAAGGCATGGAACAGGAACTGAATTGTCTGCTCGTTAACCTTACCGATCATGCGCTTAAACAACTCAAACGACTCAAACTTATAGATCAAGAGCGGATCTTTCTGCTCGTAAACCGCATTCTGAACCGACTGCTTCAGGTTGTCCATCTCGCGCAGGTGGTCTGTCCAGGCCTGGTCGATAGTACCCAGCGTGATAATCTTTTCCATAGAGCGGATCAACTCTAAGCCCTGCGACTCGAAAGCCTTGGTCAGGTTGGCCACGGCAGCCAGCTGGCGCTTGCCATCTGTAAACGGCACGGCCACGTTCTCGATCATCGGCCCACGGTTTTGGTGGATGTCCGCAATGATTGGGTAGGCCTGCGCCGCTGTTTGCTTGTTACGGTTCAGGTAATGGTTAAGGGCCTCGTTATACAGGCGCTCGGCCAGTTGGTTTGCCTGCGTAGCCTTAAACTCATCTTCGGTAATGGCAGACTCGATACCGAACACACGCAGCACATGCAGCTGGAAGTTCTCGTAATCGCTGATGTTTTTATAGCTCACGATCACGTCCTCGCTGATATCATAGATCATGTTCCAGATATCCAGCTCCAGACGCTCGCCGTACAGGGCGTTTCTGCGGCGCTTGTACACTACCTCACGCTGTGCGTTCATCACGTCGTCGTACTCCAGCAGGCGCTTACGCATACCAAAGTTGTTCTCCTCCACTTTCTTCTGCGCACGCTCAATAGAGTTCGTGATCATCGAGTGCTGGATTACCTCACCTTCCTCAAGGCCCATGCGGTCCATCAGACGGGCAATACGATCAGAGCCGAAGAGACGCATCAGGTTATCCTCCAAGGAAACGAAGAACTGCGATGAGCCCGGGTCTCCCTGACGACCGGCACGACCACGCAACTGACGGTCTACGCGGCGAGATTCATGGCGCTCTGTACCGATAATGGCCAAACCGCCCGCACCCTTAGACTCCGGCGTAAGCTTAATGTCGGTACCGCGGCCTGCCATGTTGGTGGCAATGGTTACAGTGCCCGGCTTACCAGCCTCGGCCACAACCTCGGCCTCTTTCTGGTGCATTTTGGCGTTCAGTACCTGATGCTTTATGTTACGCAGCTTCAGCATACGGCTCAGAAGCTCCGATATCTCTACCGAAGTTGTACCTACCAGCACCGGACGGCCCTGCTCTGTGAGCTGCACGATCTCGTCGGCAACGGCGTTATACTTCTCACGAACGGTTTTGTATACTTTGTCGTGCTCGTCTTTTCTGGCGATTGGGCGGTTGGTCGGGATAACTACCACGTCCAGTTTGTAAATGTCCCAGAACTCACCTGCCTCTGTTTCGGCAGTACCCGTCATACCGGAAAGCTTGTGGTACATACGGAAGTAGTTCTGCAGCGTAACCGTGGCATAAGTCTGCGTGGCATCCTCTACCTTAACGTTTTCCTTGGCCTCAATAGCCTGGTGCAAACCATCGGAGTAGCGGCGGCCTTCCATTACACGGCCTGTCTGCTCATCCACAATCTTCACCTTATGGTCTGGCGTTACGATATACTCTGTATCTTTCTCGAACAAAGTATAAGCCTTTAGCAACTGGTTAATAGTATGGATACGCTTAGACTTTTCCTGGAAATCAGCGATAAGCTTTTCCTTGGCATGCAGTTGCTCTTCGTGAGCAAGTTCTTTGTTGTTCTCGATCTCTGCGATCTCCATACCAATATCTGGCATGATGAAGAAGTTCGGATCTTCGCCTTGTCCTGTAATCAGGTCAACACCTTTTTCAGTCAGCTCAATCTGGTTATGCTTTTCGTCGATGGTGAAGTACAGCGGCTCATCGGCTTCCGGCATCTGGCGCGAGTTATCCTGCAGGTAGAAGTTCTCTGTTTTCTGCATGATGGCGCGGTTACCTGTTTCGCTCAGGAACTTGATCAACGGCTTGCTCTTTGGTAGACCGCGGTAAGCTCTGAACAGGGCAAGGCCGCCATCCTGTGTGTTTCCTTCTTTGATCAGGCGCTTGGCATCGGTCAGGAAGTTCTGCACCACTTTGCGCTGGGCATCCACGAGCATAGAAATGCGTGGCTTGAGTTGGTAAAACTCGTGTTCATCGCCGCGTGGCACCGGGCCAGAGATAATTAGTGGCGTACGGGCATCGTCAATCAGCACGGAGTCAACCTCATCCACCATGGCGTAATGGTGCTTGCGCTGTACCAGGTCCTGTGGCTCGCGGGCCATGTTATCGCGCAGATAATCGAAGCCGAACTCGTTGTTAGTACCGTATGTGATATCTGCTTTGTAAGCGTTGCGGCGGGCTTCAGAGTTAGGTTGGTGCTTGTCGATGCAGTCGATCGTCAGGCCATGGAACTCGAACAAAGGTGCCATCCACTCAGAGTCACGCTTGGCAAGGTAGTCGTTTACCGTTACCACGTGCACACCGCGGCGGGCCAGGGCGTTTAGGTAGGCAGGCAGCGTAGCCACCAATGTCTTACCCTCACCTGTGGCCATCTCGGCAATTTTACCCTGGTGCAGCACAATACCACCGATCAGCTGCACATCGTAGTGCAACATGTCCCAAACGATCTCGCTGCCAGCAGCCAGCCATCTGTTGGCCCAGGTGGCTTTGTCGCCTTCTATCTGCACGTTTGGCTTGCGGGCGGCAATCATGCGGTCATGGTCCGTGGCGGTTACGGTCAGTTGTCCGTTCTCTTTCCAGCGGCGGGCGGTTTCTTTTACAACGGCAAAACCAGTTGGCAGCACTTCCATCAGCACTACTTCCAGCTCTTTGTTGCGCTCCTTCTCCAGTTCATCAATCTCCGAAAAGATATTCTCCTTCTGCACAATGTTCAGCTCCGGCTCGTCGGCAACACGCTTATGCAGGGCTGCGATCTTCTCGTCAATAGACTTCAGGCGCTCATCAATGATGCCCTTTATATCGAAGGTCTTCTGGCGCAGCTGGTCATCTGTGAGGGTGCTGAGTTTAGCATACTCCTCATTTACTTTAGATACATAAGGTAATACCTCTTTAATATCTCTGTCGGATTTGGTACCGAATAGTTTAGCAACGGTTTTACCGAAAAAATCAAACATATGTATATGTTGTTCTTAATTGAAATCTTCTGTTTGCAATATCGTCAAAAATAGGCTTTTTTCCGATATATCTAATGCTTTGCACTAAAACAATACCAGAACGAGCGGCGCTTAGCCCTTCTGCCATATTTGCCGATAAAGTATAGAGGTTTTACTATTTAATGCTTGTAGGCTTAATGGGCTATGCCATAATAGGTAACATGTGGCATAGTGGCAGTAGTTCAGTAAACTTTATCTGAAGCCTAATGCTTAAGGCATGCAGCACGACTATTTGCAGGACCATGGTCCTGCTGTTTCAGCTCAAATTTTATCTCGCCGTTTGCCCGCCTGCCAACTTCCTGCCAGCCAGCGTTTCTGTAAAACCTCTCGGCACGGGTACCGGGGCTAGTGCCAAGCCACAACCTCTGTAGCCCCTGATCAAAGCTCCAGGCTAACATCTCATCATGCAGTTTTCGGCCTATACCTTTAGCCTCATGCGCAGGGTCAACAAAAAGGGCCCATACATTTGCAGATGTAATGTCTACAATGGCAAACCCTACTACTTCTCCGCCAACCTCACACACCCATCCAGCACCTTTTTTATCTATCATCTGGCGGTAGCTCTCGTAAGTAACCCGCGAAGGGTCTGACAGCTTATTTTCATGCACCGTAAGCCGTACCCTAGACATGCCTTCTATATCTTCGACTGTAGCCCTTCGACACTGTATGGTCATACTTTATAAGTATAAATGCTGAAACTCCACCACATCTTCCCAGCCATCCACAGTTTTCAACCAATCTTTCCGAAGCCCTATTTGCTGAAAGCTGGCCTGCGTGAAGAGGTTTATACTTGGCAGGTTGGAGGCTGTAACAGAACAGTATACCTGGTGCAGCTGCAGTTTGCGCTGGCAATAGCCTAGCAGCAGGTGCAAGGCTTCTTTGGCATGTCCGTTGCCCCGGTGCTCTGCCATTACCATAATGCCTATGCCTGCTCTGCGGTGCATGGGGTCAAAGTCGTAGAGGTCTACGGCGCCTACGGCCTCGTGTGCTGCGTTACAGATGACCAGCCGCAGCTGCTTTACAGTATAAATATCCAGGGCGGCGTTTTCGAGGTACTGCTCCAGCACATGCCTGGAATAGGGCGCAAGCGTGTTGCCCACATGCCACACCGAGGTATCGTTCTCCAGGTTGAAAAGGAAATCCAGGTCGGTTGGCTCCAGGGCCCTCAGGTAAGTATGGTCAGTTTTCAGAAACACGTGGTTTATACTTTATACTTCGATCAATCTACAAAAAGAAAAGGCTCCCGGCAATTTATACTTACCAGGAGCCTTATTTTATACTTGTGCGCTCATCTCTTGAGTAAACTTTGCCGAAGACGCTGCATTCTTCTTCGGATAATTTGTGCTGAGAAGTATGGCAGAATCATCTTTAAAAAGAAGGTATACTTTATGAGCTGATTGTGCCTGTAAACACCAGTTTAGCCGGTCCGATCAGGTATATTTGCTTAAAGCTGCTATCTTCCTGCTGCTCAAAAGCTACCTCTAGCTCTCCACCTAGCACTTTCACCTTTATAGGGCTTTGCATACCATTTATTTTTGCCACCAGGGCGCAGGCCGTTACGCCCGTGCCGCAGGAAAGCGTCTCGTCCTCGACGCCGCGCTCGTAGGTCCGTACAAAAATCTCGTTCTCGGAGAGGCGCTGCACAAAGTTAACGTTGGTGCCAACCTCGCTGAAGCGCTCGTTATACCTTACCGCTCGTCCTTCTCCGTACACGTCCAGCTGCTCTGCATTGTCCACGAAACGCACGTAATGCGGCGAGCCAGTGTTGAGGTAATAATCCGGTCCGATCTGCTCTATGCTTTTCACATCGTTCATCTTCAGCTGGATCAGGTCGCGCTCTACGCTGGCCTGGTGCTCGCCATCGGCAGCCAGGAAGCAGGCAACATCCTCTATCACGCCCAGTTGGCGGGCAAAGCGCACGGTGCAGCGCGCGCCGTTACCGCACATCGATCCTACACGGCCATCGGCATTATAGTATACCATCTCGAAGTCATAGTCCGGGTGGTCCTGCAGTAGGATAAGCCCGTCGGCGCCAATGCCCTTGCGGCGGTCGCAGAGGTGCTTTACCAATTCTTCGTCTTCTGCCGGGAAATTTAGTTTACGGTTATCGACCATCACAAAGTCGTTGCCCGTGCCCTGATACTTGTAAAAGCTAATTGCCATGTGTTTGTAACAAATAAATCTGTGGCTGCGTGCCCTTTTTTAGGTTCAGCGGATATTGAGTACTTTTGCCTCTAAGCAGCACGCTGCCAAAATAAACGACAAAGATATGTATTCCTTTTTAACTACAGAAAACTGGGCCGATTACGAGCTGGTTGATTCCGGAAATTTTGAGAAGCTGGAGCGCTTCGGCGAGTACTACGTGGCGCGCCCTGAGCCACAGGCTATTTGGGACAAGCACCTGCCCGAGCAGGAGTGGCAGCGCCTGGCCAATGCCGTGTTTACCCGCGACAAAGGCAGCCAGGAAAAAGGCCAGTGGAAACTGAAAAAGGGAATGCCGGAGCAGTGGTTCATCAACTACAAGTATAACGACCTGAAGCTGCGTTTCAGGTTGGGCCTCTCGTCGTTTAAGCACGTAGGCATTTTTCCAGAGCAGGACAGCAACTGGAAATTTATCTACGATACCACCAAAAACCTGAAAACGCCGCAGCCCAAAGTGCTTAACATGTTTGCCTACACCGGTGCCGCCACCCTGGCCGCCAAAGCCGCCGGCGCCGACGTTACGCACCTCGACTCCATCAAGCAGGTTAACTTCTGGGCCCGCGACAACATGGAAGCCAGCAACCTGGACAACGTACGCTGGCTGGTAGAAGACGCCATGAAGTATGCGCGCCGCGAGGTAAAGCGGGGCAATAAGTATAACGGCATCATCCTGGACCCACCCAGCTACGGGCGCGGGCCAAACGGCGAAAAGTGGCAGCTGGAAAACGAGCTGAACGAAATGATAAAGCTTTGCCACGACATGCTGGACGGCACCGATTATTTTCTGCTGATTAACCTGTACTCTATGGGCTTCTCGGCAATGGTGCTGGACAACCTAATGCGCGACACCTTTGGCGAGCAGGTTCAGAACGAGGAACTGGGCGAGCTATACCTGCACGACAACGGCAACCGCCGCCTTCCGCTCGGAACGTTCTTCAGGTTTACATCGGTCAAAAAGTAACGAGGCACGGTTTACCAGTTCAAAGTATAAATGTTTTAAAAAATAGATCTGAAGTATAAGATGAGTAAAAAAATACTGTTAGCACTGATTGCCGTTTGCCTTTTTCTGCCGAAAGCAGGAGTGGCACAAATAAACGAGGATAAGCTGGGAGCTTGGTACATGTATTTCTTCAACACCACGTTTAAAGACAGCCAATGGGGCGTGCAGGGTGATATACAGTACCGCAACTGGAACGTAGCCGGCGATTTGGAGCAACTGCTCATACGCAGTGGCGTAACCTATACCCCGCGCGATGCCAACGTTACGTTCACGCTGGGTTATGCCAATATCACTACCGGGGCTTACGGCTCCAGCGATGCGACCACCACTGAAAGCCGGATATATCAGGAAGCACTGGTTCCGGTAAAAGTGGGCAGCAGGTTTTACTTGACCAACAGGTTCCGGTTTGAGCAGCGCTTTGTGGAAGATCAAGATTTCCGTACACGTTACCGTTATAACCTGATGCTAAACGTACCGCTTAACAAAGTTGCGCTTGAGGAAAATGCGGTTTACCTGGCGCTATACAACGAGGTTTTTATTAACGGACAGCAAGACATCGGCGATGATAGAACAGTTGAGTACTTTGACCGAAACAGGGCCTACGCAGGTATGGGTTTCGTAATTAAGCCCGGCCTGAGAGTACAACTCGGCTACATGAACCAAAAAACCGACAACTGGGGCAAAAACCAGTTACAGGTTGGCTTGCACCATAAGTTTTAAGTGCTCTTAGCAGCTCTAAGTATAAAAAGCTAGTGCCATGATTTGATGTGTGGTGCTAGCTTTCTTGTTTAACGTGAACGCAGGGGATTATAGACAGCTATGCCAACAAAAGCAAAATACCCTCTGCGTTCATGTTATTACAAATGCTCTTTTAAAAATTCCCCTAAACAAGTATAACAGCAGCACGGTTACAATAAAAGCTCTAATGCTAAGCAGCAGCTTTACCATCCGCTGCTACCCTATTCTTTAAACCCCGTAGTGACTCTATAGTATGGTGCTTGCATCAAACTACAGCATACTTGCATGAAAAAACATTTTAAGAAAATACCCTTTCTGCTCTTAATCCTGCTCCAAGCGTCTTTTTTGCTAGCCATACTTCTGGAGAAATTCAACATCATCCCGATCCTGGTATTCGTTGTTTCCATCTCCATACTTATGTTCATCGCTTACACCAAAGTACCGATGCACGACAACAAGCACCTGAAACAGGACTTTTTTGCCGTGCTCTTTGTGATGTTGGGCGCCACCGTAACGCATTACCTAAACGTGCATGCTGCGCTCGGGCCGGTTATAGCGGCTGGGGCAGTGGGCACTGCGGCCTCCTTTGTGCCGTTGCTAAACAAGAAAGGCAGGCTGCTGCAGGAGGTTCCGGCGGCGGCGTATTGCGGTGCTTTCGTGGGCATGTCGAGCCAGAATGTGGCGGGTAATTTTCTGTTCATCCTTTTCGCCAGCTTTGTAGCCGGTATGTTGCTGGTGTTCTCTAAAAATATATTCCATGGGTTTGGCGGCAAGCTGGGCACTGTTGCTTTTGGCGGGGTAGCGCTTACCTATTTGCTAATCTTTATTTTCTTAAAGTAGATGACTGCAGCAATACTTATCATTACGGGCGTTTTTGCGGCTATCAGCACCTATTTTATGAATGTGCGCCTGAAGCAAGGTCCGGTTCGGGCATCGGCACTTCTTTCGCTGTTAGTTGGCTTGTTTTTTTACTTCTTCCCGGAACTGCTTTCACCCCGGCTTACAGAAAATATTCCGGTGGTTTTTATAGGCGCTTCGTTTATTGGGATGGTCTCCTCGAACGTTGTTTCCAATTATCTGCTGGTTGGGGTCTCAGGCTTAATTTTTTCGTTGATTTACCTGAATACGAGTACATTTTTTGCAGGCTATGGCGGAGGGTTGGGTACCGCGGCTTGTATTTCGCTGCTGGTAGCCATTAGTTTGCCGTTCTTCATCAAGAAACATAAAGTTAGCAATGGGTACCTTGTTCTGCGTAAATTGATTTTTAAGCGAAATAAAAACTGATCCGCAGCGCAGCATTTCTGCTAAAGAATAATCATTCCATACATTCATCCTCAATACCATCACCAAAAAACCATGACAAAACGCCTCGCATTAATTGATATGGGCACCAACACGTTTCACCTGCTGGTTACAGAGGTAACGGAGCAAGGGCAACTAAAAGAGCTTTACAAAACCAAAGTGCCCGTGCGACTGGGCCAGGGCGGCATCAGTAGCGGTGCCATTGCCCCCGAGGCCTCCGAACGCGCCCTGCGCACGCTCCGCGACTTCCGCAAAACCATCGACGAGTTCGGTGCCCAAACCGTACGCGCCATGGCTACAAGTATGGTGCGCAACGCCAGCAACGGCGAACGTTTTGTGAAGGATGTTTTTGAACAGACGAATATTGAGGTGGAAGTGATTGACGGCGCCCGCGAGGCAGAGCTGATCTACTACGGCGTGCGCGCAGCCGGCGTGCTTAACACCGATTCCTCTTTGATCATGGATATTGGCGGCGGCAGCGTGGAGTTTATACTTTGCAACCAGCACAAGATCTTCTGGAAGCAGAGTTTTGAACTGGGGGCGCAGCGCCTCATGGATAAGTTCTTCACACAAGACCCCATACCTGCCGAAAGTATAACCGCCGAAAAAGCATACCTAGACGAGCGCCTGCAACCGCTTTCAGAGGCCGTGGCAATGTATAAGCCAACCAACCTGGTTGGCTCCTCAGGCACCTTTGATACGCTCTGCGATATAGATGCTCAACGCAAAGGCGATATGTCACGCGCTACAGCCACGCCACCGGCATCTGTCCTGAGCCTGCCGGATTTCTACGAAGTGCACAACGAGCTGCTCACTAAAAACCACGACGAGCGACTGGCTATACCCGGCATGCTGGAAATGCGCGTGGATATGATCGTGCTGGCAAGTATAGCCGTTGACTTTGTGCTGCAGAAGTATGGCCTGCAGGAAATAAGGGTATCGGCGTATGCGCTGAAGGAAGGCGTGCTGCACCAGATGCTGGCCGGGCAGTAAACTATTGGATTGTAACATAGCAAAAGCGCCCTGAAAGTATGACTCTCAGGGCGCTTTTGCGTTATCTTTTTGCCAGTTGCTTCCGCTCTTTTTCGTAGGCTTTCTTCAGCTTTTTCAGGTCGCGGTTGTTTTGGCTATACTTCACTGACAGTACCTTGGCATCGGCAGGCTGCCCTTGCTGCACATCTTTCAGGGCCAGTTGGCGGCCAAGTTGCTGCTGCACTTTTTTGGTCTTGCCCCGGCGGTAGCCTTTTTCTAACAGGTCAGAAAGCAGCTGAATGGCTACCTGCTCCTCTCCTATGTTGGCGTAGTAGGCCACCACTTCGGCAGTAAAATCCTTGTTGCGGTGATCTTTGGCAAAGTTGAACAGCGAGATATGGTCCAGGCCATACTTATTTACCTGCTGCGCCAGATAGTACTTCCGGGCTTCTTCGTATACATTAGCCGCTTCTCTGTACTGCTTTCTAGCAATTAGCCTATCTGCGTTCTCCAGTTGGCGTTGGTAGTTGGCAGCTGCCGCAATTGCGGTTCTGCCATCCTCGGCGGTAAAGGTGGCAATGGTGCACTCTGCTTTACTGTTGGCTGCATTTATGGCTGCTTCATAAGCCTGGTCTGCTGCGATATACTTTTTCTCAAGGGCAAGTGCTTTCGCGTTCTGGAAATGCTTGTCGTAGGCAGCTTGCATGTTTATACATTCCTGCATAAAAATACGCTCACGCAGCAAAGTATACTTTTGCAGCACTTCCTGGTCCTGTGCCAGGGCAAAGCGCTCCTGCATGGCCGTGGCCTCAGAAGCAGTTTGTCGTGCATGGCTCAGTTGATTTTGCATAGCCTGCTCGTAGCCCTCGCCCAACATGGCAAGCAGCACCGGCTTCGCCGCCTTTTTAGAGAGCAGTTGCAGCTCCTGCACCGGCCGGAAGGCATAGTTTCTCTCCAGCTCCAAGGCATCCTCAAAAGCCGCTAAGGCCGCTTTATAGTTTTGTTTGCCTAAGTATACTTTGCCCTGATCTATAAACGCCAGGTAATACTGAAACTTGATCTGGCCCAGCAAGTCGCCGGCCTCCATGGCGTTATGGAGCACATAATCATACTCCTTCTGAAACCGAAGGGCATCCTGCGCCACCTTTTCCGCCTCTGGCAGGTTGTTCTGGCCCAGGTAGCGCTTGCCGCTCTCTACCAGCTGGCGGTAAGCGCCACCGGCAGCCCGTGCCTCACCATCGTTTAGTGCCTGCATGCTGCAACGCAACCCACCCAGGGTGCTGCAAAGATCACGGGCATCGGCGTAAGCATCCAGGGCCTCAAAATAATTGCCTCGGGTGGTATAAGTATTTCCTTTGGTAATGTGCGCCGCATAGATATCTTGCGCTACGCCCAATGCCATTTGCTCCGTTTGCTGGTCTACGCGCATGCGGGTTAACACATCGCGGGTGCGGTTGGTAGCCTCCGGCAGGTAACCGTTGCGTAGATCGATGCGGGCCAACTGCACGTGCGCCGGGGCAAAGGCAGGGTTAGCCTCCACGGATTTTGCAAAGTATGCCTCCGCCGCAGATGCGTTTCCGCTGTTCAGCAGGCTCACGCCACGATTATAGAAATGCTCATGGATGGTTGCCAGCGTATAGTTAATGGCTTGGCGGCGCTCTTTCAGTACCTGTTGCAACTGGTTCATTTTATACTCCAGGCGCTGCGGGTCCTGCTGTTTCAGGTGTAGCTTTTCTGTATAGTTCTCTTTTTTTAGCTGGATATACTCCTGCTCCAGCTCCTGCAGTTTTCTATCCTGCACAACAAGGTGATCAATATCATCCGGGCGGATGTATGCTATTTTCTGTAAGGCATCCAGCACACGGGCATCTGCGGCAAAGTATGCCTGAATTACGCGGAGTTGCTCTTTCAGCTGCGCGATGTCCTGTGGCAGATAGGTGATCTGCTCCTGCTCTATCACCAACCTGTACACCTGGTTGGCAGCAGTGTCGGGCACTTGCGCCAACAGTAATTCGGTTTCGCTGGCTATCAGTTTCACCTCGCGGTCGTATGCCTGCACCACCTCATTCCGGCTATTCAGCAATTTTATGCGGGCGCTATACTTTTCCGGCAGCAGGGCCTCGCCTAGCTCAAAGCCTTTGTACTGCGTGCTTCCGCTAATCTCCGGCTTACCGATCTTTACCTGTAGCTTTAGCATATCGCCGGCATCCAGTACTTGCGCGTGCTGCACAAACTTCAGCGTAAACTCGGGTTTGCGTGGTGGCCTGCCGCTTTTGGTTGTTACCTGGTGTTGCTCGAGCAGCTGTATCATCAGGTTGAGTTGGGCCTGGCTGCCACTTGCGCCGCTGCCATACTTCAGCAGGTATGCTTCCGGTGTTTTCTCCTCGAAAAGTATCTTGGTCTGGGCCTCGGCGGAAAGTGCGGCGAAAACGATGGCAAAAAGAAGTATAGCTTTTTTCATGGTACAGGGGCTTAACTTTCTGAGGCTAAGGCAAAGGGTATACCAAACTCAGGCATTTCGCTCTAAAGTATAGAAAAAGATAAATATTAAAGTAATGAGACTGCATAATTTACCCCTAAGCGCGTTCTGTTTCAGGTAGCAAAGTATAAATGCAGGCTTTGGGTTGATAATTTCTTAATTTGCCGCTTTAACAGAAGACACATCAGTATGTACCCATACAGACAACTTTTCGACTTTACGCAGGAGGTATTCCTGCACATGGGTTGCCCGCCAGAGGATGCACAGCTGGCTTCAGAAGTTTTACTCGCTGCCGACCTGCGCGGCGTAGACTCGCATGGCGTAGCTCGTTTGAGCGGTTATGTGCGCCTCTGGGAAGCTGGCCGCATCAACCCAAAACCAAACATCCGCATTGTGCATGAAACGCCGAGCACCGCCACTGTAGACGGAGATGCAGGTTTGGGCTTGGTGGTTGCCCCGCGCGCTATGGCCATTGCCCGCCAAAAAGCAATACAGGTTGGTACGGGTTGGGTATCGGTAAAGAACTCTAACCACTTTGGTATTGCCGGTTACCATGCCATGGAGGCTTTAGCCGATGACATGATCGGGATTGCCATGACGAATGCCTCGCCGCTGGTAGCCCCCACTTTTTCCGTGGACCGCATGCTGGGCACCAACCCGATTGCCGTGGCGGTGCCTACGCAAAACCAACCGCCTTTCGTAGCCGACCTTGCCACTGCAGCGGCTGCCAACGGTAAACTAGAGATACTTCAGCGGCAAGAGAAGAAGGCGCCTTCCGGCTGGATCCAGACCAAAGAGGGCCAGCGCTCTACCAACGCTAATGAGTTGAAGGATGGCGGCGCCCTGTTGCCGCTCGGCTCGGATCGCAAACACGGTAGCCATAAAGGTTATGCCCTGGCCGCCGTGGTGGATATACTTTCTGCCGTACTCTCCGGGGCAAACTATGGCCCGTGGGTGCCGCCTTTCGTAAGCTTTTTGCCAGTGGCTGAGAACCTGCCGGGCGAGGGAATTGGTCACTTTTTGGGTGCCATGCGCATCGACGCTTTCCGCCCTGCTGATGAGTTTAAATATCACATGGATAACTGGATAGCTACTTTCAGGAACGCCAGCGTTAAAAAGGGCGAGAAAGCCGTGCTAATTCCCGGTGATCCGGAGCGCGAAATAACGCAGAAGCGCCTCCAGAAAGGCATTCCGCTGCTTGCCCCCGTCGAGCGCGACCTGGAAGCGCTGGGCCATAAATTTGGAATCAAGTTTTAAAGCATACGTATGGCAGCGGATACGGCAGCAGCTAAGTTTTTTAGAGGGATAGGGCTTAGCTCAGGTAACCGGAGTATACTTATGCTTGTGATAGCCTGGGCGCTTAACCTGTTCTGGCTCGGGTTAAACTACTTCTGGCGTTTTGCGTCGGTAGAGGTTTTAGTAGCACTACCTATACTTTTGCTGGCATATGCGCTTGTGGCTTTGGTTAGCTACATCTACTGGGGCGTGCGCAAGGTGCGTGAGCAGGATGCGCCTTACGCCAATGTTATGGTTGGCACCATCGTAGCAATTACGCTGCTATACTTTAACTTCAACCTGCTGCAGTTTGTGTTACAGGCGATCAGTCGCTAGGCGGGCTATAAAGTATAAAAAAAGCGCTGACTCTTTTGGGCCAGCGCTTTTTTTTATACTCTGTAACCTGTTGCTAGGCATATTTTTACTCTATCTTCTTGCCGGCCATTGCCTGCTTAATGGATATTTGCATTACGCGCTCGGCAAAGGGGCTGGTTTGCTCCTCCAGTCTGTCGATGGCTACAAAAATCGCATCCTTATCTCCATTGGCCGCCAACACATCGCGCAGCTTCTGCAGGTTTTCCCGCGTTAACTGTCGTTCTTCTTCCGTCAGGTGCTGCCCGTTTTTCTCCAGGAAGCGCTCCACCTGATACAGCATTTGCTCAGCGGTGGTGCGTGCCTCAATCACCATACGTGCCGACACATCGTCTTTGGCGTGTGTAATCGAGTCCATCAGCATTTGCTCTACCTGCTCATCCGTTAGGCCATACTGCGGCTTCACTTCAACTTCCTGCTTCACTCCCGAGCGCAGCTCTATGGCCTCTACTTTCAGGATGCCGTCGGCGTTAAGTATAAAGTTCACGTCTACCTTCGGGAAGCCGGCTGGCATGGATGGTATACCTTTCAGATCGAACTCGGCTAGCTTGCGGTTTTCCTTCACTAAATCGCGCTCCCCCTGGTACACTGAGATCTTCATATTTACCTGTCCATCCACAGAGGTTGTATACTGGCGGCCTGCTTTGGTTGGTATCTTCGAGTTTCTGGGGATGATCGAATCCATCAATCCGCCCATCGTTTCAATGCCCAGCGTTAGCGGGGTTACATCCAGTAGAAGTATATCCTTGCGGTTTCCGGCCAGAATATCGGCCTGAATGGCTGCGCCCAAGGCTACCACTTCGTCGGGGTTCAGGTTGTTGTTGGCTGGCTTGCCGAAAAATTCCGATACAGCCTCGTATACCATCGGCACACGTGTGGAGCCGCCTACCATGATCACAGCGTCGATCTGTGCGGCTTCTAGCTTGGCATCGCCCATGGCTTGTCTGCAGCTTTCAATGGTTCGTGCCACGATCGGCGCAATCAGTGTTTCAAACGTATGGCGCTCCAGGTGGCAATCAATCCTGCCGTCGATAGTGCTGGTGTATACTTCCTGCACACTCAAGGTGCGCTTAGCCTCCTCGGCTTTCAGGCGCAACTCCTGCGACAGGTGCTTGTCCTGGTTTACCGTGTCGGCAATCAGCTCGTTGTTCTGAATCCAGTGGTTAATGATGGCGCGGTCAAAATCGTCCCCGCCCAGGTATGTATCACCGTTGGTTGACAGCACCTCAAAAATGCCCTGATGGATGCTAAGTATGGAAATATCAAACGTACCTCCACCTAAGTCATATACCGCTACTGTTTTCTCCTCGTTCGGGTCTATGCCGATGCCATAAGCCAGCGCTGCTGCTGTAGGCTCGTTCACGATGCGCAGCACCTCCAAACCGGCCAGCTTGCCTGCATCGCGGGTGGCTTGCCGCTGCGAGTCGTTGAAGTAGGCCGGCACCGTAATTACGGCGCGGTTCACAGGCGTTTTCAGGGCATGTTCAGCCCGCTCGCGCAGCTCTTTCAGAATCTCGGCTGACAGCTCTATCGGGGAGTAAAACTTATCCTGCACCCGGATCTTCACCAGACCTTCTGAGTCATCATCGATGATCTTGTAGCCGAAATAATCTTTGTGCTCGCCCAGGTCTCGGTATGATTTGCCTAGTAGGCGCTTAACGGAATATATGGTATTAGCAGGGTCTGATAGCAGATAATCTTTCGCCTCTGTGCCAACAATTGTATCGCCTTGCTGTGTAAAATGCACCACGGAAGGCACGATGGTACCGCGACCCTGGTCATTTATAGCGATCGGTTTTTTATCTTCAGGATGGATGTAGGCTACCAAGCTGTTGGTGGTACCCAGATCTATACCTACAATTACTTCTTCTTGCTGAAGCGCTCCAGTGGAAAGGTTTATTGCAACTTTTGCCATAGTATCTTTATTTACGTGAGGCCGCCGCCTTTTGGCAGCAACGCTGTGGGGCAAAGTTACAAATTATTTGGGGAGGGATTTGTTTCTGAGGGTGATGGATTATACTTGCTGTGCCTGCTCCTTATTAAGTCAGCACTTACATGGCGTCATACATTTAACTAAGTATGATCCTAATCTTCTTTGGGCACAATGATAAAGACATCCTCGTTGGGGCGCTTCATCAGGTATTTTTCACGGGCAAATTTCTCGAGTAGTTCTGGGTTTCCCATCAGCTCTTTGCGATCTTTTTCTACCTCAGCCATTTTTTCGAGGTAATGCTCTTTATCGCGCTCCAGGTCGCTTAGCTGGCGCCGCATCTGAAACTGAGTTACAAAATCGTTCGAATCAAAGAACAGCATCCATACTATAAACAGGCAGGTAGTAATGAGATAGAAATTTCTGAATATTTTGGGGATGCGTTGTAACATAAATGTGCGCTAAAGTAGTTCTACAAAAATAAGGCTGTGAGTTTTATAACCCACAGCCTTACAGAATAATTTTTCAAGAAATGGTATTTTAGAACTTCTTGCCAGGGTAGTATGCAATTTCGCCAAGCTCCTCCTCAATGCGAAGCAGTTGGTTATACTTTGCCATACGATCTGAGCGCGAAGCCGAACCAGTCTTGATCTGGCCAGTGTTCAGGGCCACAGCCAGGTCAGCGATGGTGTTATCCTCTGTCTCGCCTGAACGGTGGCTCATGACGCTCTTGTAGCCGTTGCGGCCGCCAAGGTTGATCGCGTTGATAGTCTCCGTAAGGGTACCGATTTGGTTCACCTTGATCAGGATTGAGTTAGCAATGCCTTCATCAATACCACGCTGCAGGCGCTCTACGTTTGTTACAAACAAGTCGTCGCCTACCAGCTGGCACTTCTTACCAACTACGTCTGTCAGTTCTTTCCAGCCCTTCCAGTCGTCTTCAGCCATACCATCTTCAATAGAGATGATCGGGTATTTATCAACCCACTCTTTCCAGTAGCTTACCATTTCCGAAGACGTCAGCTTGTCGCCGGTAGACTTCTTGAAGTGGTAATGGCCTGTGGATGCATCAAAGAACTCAGAGCTAGCTGCATCCATCGCGATCATAAAGTCGTCGCCTGGCTTATAACCAGCCGTTTCAATTGCCTGCAGTACAACCTCGATAGCCTCTACGTTAGAAGCGATATTTGGCGCAAAACCACCTTCATCGCCTACGTTTGTAGAAAGGCCTTTCTTCTTAAGTACATTTTTCAGGTGATGGAACACCTCAGAACCCATGCGCAGCGCCTCAGAGAAAGAAGGGGCACCAACAGGCATGATCATGAACTCCTGGAAGTCGATAGCATTATCCGCGTGGCTACCACCGTTCAGGATGTTCATCATTGGCACAGGAAGTGTATTAGCGTTAACACCGCCAACATATCGGTAAAGCGGCATGTTAAGCTCGTGCGCAGCAGCGCGGGCAGCCGCCAGCGATACACCAAGTATGGCATTCGCGCCAAGGTTACCCTTATTAGGAGTACCATCCAGCTCGATCATGATCTTGTCAAGCAGGTTCTGGTCAAATACAGGGAAGCCAACAAGCTCCTCTGCAATTTTCTCGTTTACATTTTTAACAGCCTGCTGTACACCTTTGCCCATGTACTGGCTCTTATCGTTATCGCGTAGCTCTACTGCCTCGTGTACGCCGGTAGATGCTCCGGATGGCACAGCGGCACGGCCCATTATACCACTCTCAGTGGTTACATCAACTTCTACTGTAGGATTGCCTCGAGAATCGAAAATCTGTCTGGCCTTAATGTCAGTGATTAAGCTCATTGATTTTTCTTTTTTAACTATAGTTATACTTTGTTTTTGCTCTTTTCAAGAAGGGCCACGAATTCATCAAACAGATACGTAGAATCGTGTGGCCCCGGTGAAGACTCCGGGTGATACTGCACCGAGAAAGCAGGCTTATTCTTCATGCGCATGCCTTCAACAGTGTTATCATTCAGGTTGATATGGGTAATTTCAACATCAGGGTGGTTCTTCAGCTGCTCGGCATCAACCACAAATCCATGGTTTTGGCTTGTAATCTCGCTTTTGCCGGTAACAAGGTTTTTCACAGGGTGATTTAAGCCTCTATGCCCATTGTGCATTTTGTATGTCGAGATACCGTTTGCCTGTGCCAAAATCTGGTGGCCCATACAAATGCCGAACATTGGCTTCTCCACTTCTAAGATCTGCTTCACACTATTCACTGCGTCATTGGTTGCAGCAGGGTCGCCAGGTCCATTAGAAATGAAATATCCGTCAGGATTCCATTTCTCCATTTCCTCAAATGGCGTGTTGTACGGGAATACTTTTACCTCGCAACCACGTTGGTTAAAGTTGTTTAAGCTATTACGCTTAACCCCAAGGTCAAGAACAGCAACCCTATACTTTGCCTCCTCCGGCTTCATGTCATAAACCTCGGTTGTACTCACGTGAGATGATAACTCCAACCCATCCATGTCAGGAACTTGTGACAACAACTTCTTCAACTCATCAAGGTCGGTAATTTCAGAAGACACAATAGCATTCATGGCACCTTTATCACGGATATGGCGTACCAGCGCACGGGTATCAATCTCACAGATGCCCACAACACCCGCCTTATCGAAATAATCTTGTAAGGAACCTTCGGCAGTATTTCGTGAAAAGAAGTGAGAGAACTCTTTACACACCAAACCGCTTATCTGTACTTTGCCCGATTCAACTTCTTGGTGTTGTACACCATAATTACCAACATGAGAAACAGTGGTAACTACCATTTGGCCATAATATGAAGGGTCCGTGAAAATTTCCTGGTAGCCAGTCATACCTGTGTTAAAGCAAAGCTCGCCGCCTGAGGTACCTATACGACCCAAGCTTTTGCCTTTAAAAACTGTACCGTCTTCCAGAAGAAGAATTGCTTCAGAGGATGTATGTTTTTTCATGATAAAGATTTATTACAAACATAAAAAAAGGGACACGACTTACGTCATGTCCCTTTAAAATATTTAAAGACAGAGCTTATTCAGCATTTTTTGTCTCTTCGTTAGAATCGTTAGACTCAACAGGGGCTTCAGTAGTCTCAGCAGTAGCAGTTGCTTCAGCAGCAGCAGTTCCTTCTGATTTCTTCTTACCACCACGACGACGTGTTTTCTTAGCACCTGATGCATCAGCAGCAGTTGTAGTTAACATGTCCTCGTTGTAGTCTACAAGTTCAATAACACACATTTCTGCGTTGTCACCCAATCTGTATCCTGTTTTGATTATACGAGTATAACCACCTGGTCTGTTAGCAATTTTAACAGATACTTCATCAAAAAGTTCCTTTACAGACTCTTTGTTCTGAAGGTAAGCAAAAACAGTTCTTCTTGAATGTGTAGTGTCGCTCTTAGACTTTGTAAGAAGAGGCTCTACATACTTACGAAGCGCTTTAGCTTTTGCTAATGTTGTAGAAAGGCGCTTGTGTAGAATTAAAGACGAAGCCATGTTAGATAGCATTGCCTTACGGTGCGAAGCGGTTCTTCCTAAGTGATTGAATTTTTTACCGTGTCTCATTATGTTATTTGTGCACGTGCATACCGTCGATCAACCAATAAAGGGATCGGGAATTATGCCGTAGGATTTAAATTAATCTTCCTCTAATTTATACTTAGAAAGGTCCATACCGAAGGTCAAACCTTTCTCTTGCACTAAATTCTCAAGCTCTGTCAAAGACTTTTTACCAAAGTTTCTGAACTTCATCATGTCAGCGATATCAAGCTGCACCAGGTCGCCTAACGTTTTGATGTCAGCAGCCTTAAGGCAGTTATAAGCACGAACAGAGAGGTCCATATCCTGAAGAGGAGTCTTTAGAACTTTACGCATGTGCAGCAGTTCTTCATCAACAGCTTCTTCTTCTTCTGGCTTAGCCGTTTCAAAAGTCATGGTGTTGTCAGAGAAAAGCATGAAGTGCTGAATCAAAATGTTTGCAGCACCTTTTAATGCATCCTCAGGATGAATGGAACCATCAGTTTGAATATCAAGAACAAGCTTTTCGTAGTCAGTTTTCTGCTCTACACGTGTATTTTCAACACTGAACTTAACATTCTTGATTGGGGTGTATATAGCATCAATAAAGATTTGACCAAACACCTGCTCCAATGGCTTATTCTCTTCAGCAGGAACGTATCCACGTCCTTTCTGAATTGTCATTTCAATTTCAAAGTTCATGCTTGGGTCCAGGTGGCAAATAACCAACTCCGGATTAAGCACTTCGAAGCTTGAAGTGAAATTGTTAATATCACCAGCCTTGAAAGTATCCTGACCACTGATTGATACAGTAATCTTTTCGTCTACAACCTCACTCACCTTCTTAAAGCGAGCCATTTTAAGGTTAAGGATGATGTCAGACACATCCTCAACCACTCCTTCAACAGACGAGAACTCATGCAGTACACCACTTATGCGAATACTAGTAATGGCATATCCTTCTAATGAAGATAGAAGAATTCTTCGCAGAGCATTACCGATGGTTACCCCGTAACCTTTTTCAAGCGGCTTGAATTCAAATAAACCATGAAAGTCGTCGGCTTTCTCCATTACAACTTTCTCTGGCATTTGAAATGCTAATATTGACATACTTGCAGTGTTAAAGGTTAAAAATTGATTAAGCTGCTTACTTAGAGTAAAGCTCAACGATTAGCTGCTCCTGAATTTTTTCAGGGATTTGCTCTCTTTCAGGAGTTGCAATAAACTTACCAGCCATCTCGGTAGCGTCCCACTCTAACCAACCAAACTGACGCGCATTACGAACAGTTAAGCTAGTTGTGATAGCTTCTAGAGACTTAGACTTTTCACGTACAGCTACAACATCACCAACTTTTAAAGAATAAGAAGGGATGTTAACAATTTCACCATTAACAAGGATGTGCTTATGCAGAACCAGCTGACGAGCAGCTCTTCTTGTTGGAGCAATTCCTAAACGATACACAGTATTGTCTAATCTAGACTCAAGAAGGGCTAACAGGTTCTCACCTGTAATACCGCCTTTTCTGTGAGCTTTTTCAAAAAGATTAGCAAACTGCTTCTCTAGGATGCCGTATATATATTTAGCTTTCTGCTTTTCAGCAAGCTGAATTGCGTATTCGGACTGTTTCTTACGACGGCCACGGCCATGCTGCCCTGGGGGGTAGCTTTTCTTTTTCAGCGCTTTGCTAGGGCCGAAAATCTCTTCATTGAAACGTCTGGAGATTTTACTCTTAGGACCTGTATATCTTGCCATTTTATACTTCTGTTTTTAGAAATTAAACTCTTCTGCGTTTTGGTGGACGGCAACCATTGTGAGGAAGTGGAGTAACATCTTTGATGATCGTTACTTCAATACCAGTATTTTGTACCGTACGGATAGCAGACTCTCTACCTGCACCCGGACCTTTTACAAATACTTCAGCTTTACGCATGCCAAGGTCATAAGCAACCTTAGCGCAGTCAGCAGCGGCCATCTGTGCAGCATAAGGAGTGTTCTTTTTAGAACCCTTAAAGCCCATCTTACCAGCAGAAGCCCAAGAAATAACTTGTCCTGCGTTATTGGTTACTGATATAATAATATTGTTGAAAGAAGCTTTGATGTGTACTTGGCCAGTAGGTTCAACAATTACAACACGCTTTTTAGCTTTATCTTTTCTTTTCTGAGCCATGATCTAATGATTATTTAGAAGCTTTCTTCTTGTTTGCTACTGTCTTACGCTTACCTTTTCTCGTACGAGAGTTATTTTTGGTGCGCTGCCCACGAACTGGCAAACCCTTACGGTGTCTCAAACCACGGTAGCAACCGATGTCAAGAAGGCGCTTAATATGTAATTGTACTTCTGATCTTAAAACACCTTCAGTCTTAATGTCAGCAGCGATTACATTTCTAATCTCACCAGCTTCTTCTTCAGTCCAGTCTTTAACCTTTTTGTCAAGATCCACCCCGGCTTTGCTCAAAATTTGCTTTGAAAGGCTACGTCCAATACCAAATATATAGGTAAGGGCAATTTCACCTCTCTTGTTATCCGGAATATCTACTCCTGCTATTCTAGCCATAAAAATAAATTAACCTTGTCTTTGTTTATATCTTGGATTTTTTTTGTTGATAACATAAAGCTTCCCCTTGCGGCGAATCACTTTACATTCAGCACTTCTCTTTTTTACTGATGCTTTAACTTTCATGGATTTATTTATATCGGTAAACAATTCTGCCTTTGGTAAGGTCATAGGGAGACATCTCTAATTTTACACGGTCACCGGGTAAAATCTTAATGTAATTCATACGCATCTTACCTGAGATGTGAGCCACTACCTGATGACCATTTTCAAGCTCAACCCGAAACATGGCGTTAGATAATGCCTCTACAATAGTTCCGTCTTGCTCTATGGACGACTGTTTTGCCATTTATGATTTATTAGCTTGATCTATATATTCAAAAGTTGTTAACACTTCCGCAGAATCTTTACGGATAACAACTGTATGTTCAAAGTGAGCAGAAGGCTTATTGTCTTTGGTTCTGATCGTCCAGCCGTCATCTTCCTGGACGATTTGCTTCGTTCCCAGGTTAACCATGGGTTCTATCGCTAAAACCAAACCATTCTGCAATTTTACGCCCTGCCCTCTTCTGCCATAATTCGGAACTTCAGGAGATTCATGTAGATTTTTTCCAATCCCATGCCCAACAAGTTCACGTACTATAGTATAGTTTTTAGACTCGGCATAATTCTGAATTGCAAAACTAATATCTCCTAGTCGATTTCCAACTATAGCTTGCTCTATACCTTTGTATAAAGATTCTTTAGTTGTGTCGAGGAGTTGCTGAACTTCAGAACTTACCTGACCAACAGGATGGGTGTAAGCGCAGTCACTGTGAAAGCCATTTTTATAAACTCCACAGTCAACAGAAATTATGTCGCCTTCGTTCAAAATATAATTGCTCGGCATTCCGTGAACAACAACTGAGTTAACAGAGATACACAGACTGTAAGGAAAGCCGTTGTAGTTTTTGAATGAAGGCAATGCTCCATTATCCTGGATGAATTCCTCTGCTACCTTATCTAGAGATAATGTAGAAATACCAGGCTTTATTAGACGAGCAATTTCGCCATGTGCTTTGCTAAGAATCAAAGCACTCTGGCGAATTAGCTCAATTTCGTCTTCAGTTTTATATATAATCATTGATTAAGATACCATAGCGATATTCTCTGTTCTGCCGCGAAGCTTTCCAGACTTCATCATCCCGTCATAGTGTCTCATCAATAGATAACTCTCAACTTGCTGTAGGGTATCAAGAACAACACCTACCATGATTATAAGGGAAGTTCCACCAAAGAATTGCGAAAACTCTCTCGTAACACCTAGCAACATAGCGATAGATGGGAATATAGCTACTAGAGCAAGGTAAATAGCTCCAGGTAACGTAATGCGAGTAAGTATAGCATCAATGTATTCCGAAGTAGATCTTCCTGGCTTAACACCTGGCACAAAACCACCACTACGTTTTAAATCGTCAGCAATCTGATTTGGGTTTACACTTATTGCAGTGTAGAAATAAGTAAACACAAGAATAAGAAGGCCAAAAACAAGGTTATACTGCCAAGACGTGAAATCAGAGAATGTAGAACCAATGTAGTTAGCAGTCTCGCTGGAATCAGCCCATATGGATGCCAACATAGAAGGCAAGAACATTAAAGACTGAGCAAAGATGATTGGCATTACCCCTGCAGCATTTACTTTTAAAGGGATGAACTGTCTCTGGCCGCTGTAAAGCGAGCTCGCACCAACCTGCTTAGCATACTGCACAGGAATACGGCGGATGGCCTGTGTTAGCATTACAACTGACATTACCACGAAGAACAGAACGAATAACTCAAACAAGAATAATAAAGCTCCACCAAGTTGTTTTGATAAGAACTCAGCAACAATTGCACCTGGAAATCTGGACACAATACCGATCATAATCAGCATTGAAATTCCATTACCAATTCCCTTATCAGTAATCTTTTCGCCTAACCACATACAGAAAATTGTGCCCGAAGTCAGGACAATCATAGAGGTTATAGTGAAAAGAGTCGTATTGATGACAATTGCCTCGGCATTTATAGTGGCTACAAAGCCTACAGCTTGAGCTAAAGTGATTACAATTGTCAGAACGCGAGTGATCTGGTTGATTTTTTTTCGACCAGATTCACCCTCTTTCTGCATTTTTTGAAAATAAGGAACAGCTATAGTTAGCAGTTGCAATACGATAGAAGCTGATATATAAGGCATAATACCTAAAGCAAAGATGGATGCATTGCTAAATGCACCACCCAAGAAGGTATCCAGCAAACCAAACAAACCTGAAGTGTTGGCTTGTAATTGGTTAGGATCTACGCCTGGTAAAACAACATAAGAACCTAATCTAAATATTGCTATAAAAAAAACTGTATTCAGGATTCTGACCCGAAGGTCTTCTATAGCGAAAATGTTCTTGATAGTTGTTATAAACTTCTTCATACCTATTGATTAGAGAGCAACTGTTTTACCGCCTGCTTTTTCAATTGATGATGACGCAGTTCCTGAAAAAGCATGTGCATGAACCTCAATAGCTTTGCTCACTTCTCCTCTGCCCAAAATCTTTACCTTGTCGTTTTTAGAAATCAAACCGTGTGCTTTGAAGAATTCAAAGTTCATAACAGTTTCATTTGTAGATTCAGCAAGAGACTGAATTACATCTAAGTTGATAGCCTTATACTCAACACGGTTAATGTTTTTAAAGCCATACTTAGGTACACGTCTCTGAAGTGGCATCTGACCACCTTCGAAACCAGCCTTTTGTGAATATCCTGAACGGGATTTGGCACCTTTATGTCCACGTGTAGAAGTTCCACCTCTACCTGAACCAGTACCTCTACCAATTCTCTTTCTGTTCTTCACAGAACCTTCTGCAGGTTTTAAAGAATGTAAGTACATGATTATTGCTCTTTTACTTCTACCAAATTGTGGACTTTCTTTACCATACCAGCAATCTGAGGAGTTAACTCAACAGATACTGATTTGCTTATCTTTCCTAGACCCAAAGCTTGAATAGTAAGCTTCTGGCTTTTAGGTCTATCGATAATGCTCTTAACTTGAGTGATAGTTACTTTAGCCATTTCAATTATCCGTTGAATACTTTCTGTAAATTAACACCGCGCTGCTGAGCAACAGCCAATGGATCACGCATTTTAGATAAAGCATCGAATGTTGCTTTAACCACGTTGTGCGGGTTTGAAGAGCCTTTAGACTTACAAAGTACGTCTTTTATACCAGCACTTTCCAAAACGGCACGCATTGCACCACCAGCAATTACACCTGTACCAGGAGCAGCAGGCTTTACAAGGACAAAACCACCAGAGTATTTGCCTTCAATTGCATGAGGAACAGTATTATGATATACCGGAACCTTTACTAGATTCTTCTTAGCATCATCTATACCTTTAGCAATAGCGTCGGTTACTTCATTAGCTTTACCAAGCCCGTAACCTACCACACCATTACCATCTCCTACTACCACGATCGCGGCAAAGCTAAACCTTCTACCACCCTTTACAACTTTGGCTACACGGTTAATGGCTACTACTTTCTCTTTTAATTCGATTTCGCTTGCCTTTACGCTACGTATATTATTCTTCAACATAATTTTTAGAATTTAAGGCCTGCTTCACGAGCGCCTTCCGCCAATGATTTTACTTTACCGTGATATAGGTAGCCATTACGATCGAAAACAACCTCAGAAATACCTTTAGCAAGAGCAGCCTCGGCTATTGTTTTTCCAACTTTTCCGGCAGTTTCAATATTAGCTTTTGCATCATCAATCTTAACTGAAGAGGCAGCCGCTAGTGTCACACCAGTAGTATCATCAACCAACTGTACGTAAATAGCCTTATTGCTACGAAATACAGTTAATCTAGGCCTTTCAGGAGTACCAGAAATTTTATTTCTGATACCCTTCTTTATTCTTAGTCTTCTGCTTATTTTATTAGTCGACATGATGATGATTATTTAGATGCTGTCTTACCAGCTTTTCTTCTGATAACTTCACCTACGAAACGGATACCCTTACCTTTATAAGGTTCTACTTTACGCAGTGATCTAATTTTAGCAGCAACTTGGCCGATAAGTTGCTTATCGTTGCTCTCTAAAGTTACGATTGGATTTTTACCCTTTTCAGTTACAGCAGTTGCTGTTACCTCCTGTGGTAAGCTCATAAAAATATTATGAGAGTAACCCAAAGACAATTCGAGAGTGTTACCTTGCACAGTTGCTTTATAACCAACACCTACAAGCTCAAGCTGCTCTTTATAACCTTCACTCACTCCTACAACCATGTTGTTGATAAGAGATCTGTAAAGGCCATGCATAGCCTTATGGCGCTTTTGCTCTGTCGGACGCTCTACGATAATTGCATTCTCATCCTGCTTGATGATCATATCCTTATCAACTGTAGTAGATAGCTCACCCTTAGGGCCTTTAACTACAACTACATTGTTATCACCGATAGTAACTTGTGTATTGTTAGGCAGGGTGATTGGCAATTTTCCTATTCGTGACATTGTCTATCCTCCTATTAATATACATAACATAACACTTCGCCACCAATGTTTAGTGACTTAGCTTCCTTCTCTGTCATAACACCTTTAGATGTAGACAAAATGGCCACACCAAGGCCATTTAATACTCTTGGCAGGTTTTCGCTGCCAGCGTACTTACGAAGCCCTGGCTTACTAACCCTTTCTAGCTTAACAATAGCAGATTGCTTCGTGTTAGGGTTGTATTTTAGAGCAATTTTGATTGTACCTTGAACGCTAGAGTCATCAAACTTATAACTCTGGATGTACCCTTTATCGTACAGTACTTTGGTGATCTCTTTTTTAATCTTGCTAGATGGTATTTCAACTATTCTGTGGCTAGCTTTTATTGCATTGCGCACTCTAGTTAAATAATCTGCTATTGGATCTGAGTTCATTATGAATAAATTAAATAATGAATGCTTTATCTAAGCGAGGGGCAAAGATACAAATATCTTTTTATGATTCTTAATGAGTTAAGAAAAAATTACCAGCTCGACTTTGTAACACCAGGAATTTTACCCATAACTGCGAGTTCTCTGAAAACTACCCGAGAAATACCAAATTTTCTCATATAGCCTCTCGGTCTTCCAGAGAGTTTGCAACGGTTATGTAATCTTACAGGTGATGCGTTACGAGGCAACTTATCTAGTGCCTCGTAGTCACCTTTAGCTTTTAACTCAGCTCTTTTTGCAGCATACTTAGCTACAAGCTTTTGTCTTTTAAGCTCTCTGGCTTTTACGGATTCTCTCGCCATGATTATTTCTTGATATTAGCGAATGGCATACCGAATGCTTTAAGCAACTCGTAGCTCTCTTCGTCTGTGTTAGCAGTTGTAACAAAAGTAATGTCCATTCCTGAAATAGCTTTGATCTTATCAATGCTAATCTCTGGGAAAATGATCTGCTCCTTAACACCTAGAGTGTAGTTACCGCGGCCATCAAAGCCTTTCTCACTAACACCTCTAAAGTCACGAACACGTGGCAATGCCACGGTCAGGAGGCGATCCAAGAACTCATACATTTTCTGGCCACGAAGCGTTACACGAGCACCAATAGGCATGCCTTCACGAAGTTTAAAGTTCGATACAGACTTTTTTGCTATAGTAGCAACGGCTTTCTGACCAGTAATAGTAGTAAGCTCCTCCACACCAATATCAACTAATTTTTTATCAGCTACAGCAGAGCCAATACCTTTATTAATTGAAATTTTAGTGATTTTAGGCACCTGCATGACGTTCGTATACTGGAACTTCTCTTTTAAAGCAGGAACTACTTCGTTTTGATACTTCTCTTTTAATCTTGCAGTTGCCATCTTAGATTACCTCTCCTGTCTTTTTAGAATAACGCTCTGTTTTACCTTCGCTGTTCTTTCTTCTAGCAGTTTTAGTAGCTTCACCAGATTTAGGATCAACTAATGCTACGTTGCTAGCATGAATAGGAGCTTCTACTTTATTGATGCCTCCTTGTGGGTTACTTGCACTTGGTTTCGTGTGCTTGGTAACCATATTAAGGCCTTCGATAGTTACTCGTTGCTTATCAACATTTACAGCGATAATGCGGCCAGTTTTACCGCGCTCGTCACCGGCTATTACTTTAACTGTATCGCCAGTTTTAACATGAAGTTTTTTCTTATTCATCTTGATCTGAATTAGGGATTAAAGAACTTCAGGTGCTAACGAAACAATTTTCATGAATTGCTTTTCACGAAGTTCACGTGCAACCGGTCCGAAGATACGTGTACCACGCGGCTCATTGTTGGCATTTAAAAGAACTGCGGCGTTATCGTCGAAACGAATATACGAACCGTCTTTTCTTCGAACCTCTTTCTTAGTTCTTACAATAACTGCTTTCGATACAGTTCCTTTCTTAACGTTTCCAGAAGAAAGGGCAGACTTAACAGTTACAACAATTCTATCGCCAACTGAGGCATACTTTTTACCAGTACCACCTAGCACACGGATACAAAGAACTTCCTTCGCTCCGCTGTTGTCAGCTACACTTAGTCTTGATTCCTGCTGTATCATTATTTAGCCCTTTCTATAATTTCTACCAAACGCCATTTTTTGTTCTTGCTGAGAGGACGTGTTTCCTGAATGCGAACAAAGTCTCCAATGTTGCAGTCGTTGTTCTCGTCATGAGCCATGAACTTGGTTGATTTGTTAACAAACTTACCATACATTGGGTGCTTCATTTTGCTCTCAATCAGTACAGTAATAGATTTGTCCATCTTATTGCTAACAACCTTACCGCTTCTTTCTTTTCTTAGGTTTCTCTCCATGATCTTAATAAGTCTTAAGAGTTAGCTTCTATTTCACGACGACGAACTTCAGTATTCAGTCGAGCAATAAGACGCTTCGTCTCGCGGATTTTCATTGGGTTCTCCAGTGGAGATATAGCATGTGCAAAACGCATGTTGTGCAGGCTAGCCTTCTCAGTGGTAAGCTTCTCTTGCAAATCTGTTGCAGATAAAGCTGTAATCTCTGAATTTTTCATTTTATTTCTCAACGTAATCTCTACGTACTACAAACTTTGTTTTAACTGGCAGTTTCTGAGCAGCAAGCCTTAACGACTCTTTGGCTACTTCTAGAGGTACACCATCAGATTCAAACATGATTGTACCTGGCTTAACAACTGCTACCCAATATTCAGGAGAACCTTTACCCTTACCCATACGAACCTCAGCAGGCTTTTTAGTTATAGGTTTATCAGGGAAAATACGGATCCAAACTTGACCCTCACGTTTCATTGCTCTGGTCATGGCAATACGAGCAGCCTCAATTTGGCGAGACGTAATCCATGTAGATTCCAAAGACTTTATAGCGAAAGAACCAAACGCAATAGTGCTGCCTCTATGAGCCAACCCCTTTACGCGGCCTTTTTGCATTTTTCTATATTTAGTCCTTCTAGGCTGTAACATTTTCTAAAACTTATAATGTTAACACTTAATTATTGACGACGCTTACGCTTTGGTGCACCATCACCTTTCTTGTTGCGGCCACCACCACGTCTGTCGCCAGAGGCTGAACCAGGTCCTTTGCTTTCTAAGCCAGCGTTTGGAGTAAGATCTTTCTTACCATAAACCTCACCTTTGAAAATCCAAACTTTGATACCTAGTTTACCATAAACCGTCTGCGCTTCAGATAACGCATAGTCAATATCAGCACGCAACGTATGAAGAGGAGTTCTTCCTTCTTTATAATGCTCAGTTCTTGCCATTTCAGCACCACCAAGACGTCCTGATACTTGAACTTTGATACCTTCAGCACCTACACGTAACGCAGAAGCAATTGCTTGCTTCATAGCACGTCTGAAAGAGATACGAGCCTGCAACTGTTGAGCGATAGATTCGCCAACTAATTTTGCATCTAACTCAGGACGCTTAATTTCAAAGATATTAATTTGAATATCCTTGTTAGTAAGTTTCTTAAGCTCCTCTTTAATTTTATCAACTTCCTGACCGCCTTTACCAATTACAACACCTGGTCTAGCAGTATTGATTGTAATAGTAATACGCTTAAGCGTTCTTTCAATTATAATCTTAGAAATACCGCCCTTAGGGATACGAGCAAGTATGTATTTTCTAATTTTCTCATCTTCGATCAGCTTATCAGCGAAATCTTTGCCGCCATACCAGTTAGAATCCCAACCTTTGATAACACCTAGTCGAAAACCGATCGGATTAACTTTCTGTCCCATATTCTTACTTGTTGGCTTTTTTAGATTTCTTAGACTGCTGCTCTAATTGCTCCTCAGTCATGCTATCAATTACTAGCGTAACATGGTTTGATCTTTTTCTGATTCTATAACCACGTCCTTGTGGAGCTGGACGAAGACGCTTTAACATCTTTCCTTCATCAACAAAAATAGTTTTGATGTAAAGGTTTGCATCCTCGATGCGGGCATCTTCATTGTTCTGCTGCCAGTTTGCTAATGCAGATAAAAGAAGTTTTTCAACTTTGGCTGCACCAGCATTGGCTTCAAATTTAAGAATACCAAGAGCTTTAGATACGCTTTTGCCGCGTACCAAGTCAGCTACCATTCTCATCTTGCGAGGAGAGGTAGGGACATTTTTAAGTTTTGCTACTGCTTCCATTATTAACGCTTGCCTTTATCTTTCTTAGCGATATGACCTCTAAAGTTTCTAGTTGGAGCAAACTCGCCTAGTTTATGTCCTACCATGTTTTCAGTCACATAAACTGGAATGAATTTATTTCCATTGTGAACTGCGAATGTATGTCCTACGAAATCTGGAGAAATCATTGAACGACGTGACCATGTCTTGATAACAGACTTTTTGCCGGCCTCATTCATTACAGTTACTTTCTTCTCGAGCCTAAAGTCAATATAAGGCCCTTTTTTTAATGATCTAGCCATTTACTTTTTCTTTCCTCTATTAACTATAAGCTTCTCTGAATATTTATTCTTGTTTCTAGTCTTAAGACCTTTAGAATACAAGCCTTTACGTGAACGTGGGTGACCTCCAGATGACTTACCTTCACCACCACCCATAGGGTGATCGACAGGGTTCATGGCTACACCACGCACGCGAGGACGCTTACCTAACCATCTGTTACGGCCAGCTTTACCAAGCTTCACATTCATATGCTCAGCGTTAGAAACTGTACCGATAGTAGCAGAGCAGTTAACTAGAACCATTCTCAACTCACCTGAAGGGAGTTTGATAGTTGCATAACGGCCTTCACGAGCAACAAGCTGGGCATAAGATCCCGCACTTCTCGCCAATATGGCGCCAGCACCTGGCTGAAGCTCAATATTGTGAATAATAGTACCTAGAGGAATGTCAGAAAGCGGCAAGCAGTTACCTACTTCTGGAGCAATACCAGGACCTGAGTTGATTACGGTACCAACCTGTAATCCAGCAGGGGCAATGATATACGTTTTCTCTCCGTCTGCATAATGCAATAACGCAATACGCGCAGTTCTATTCGGGTCGTACTCGATTGTCTTAACTGTTGCAGGCACACCATGCTTGGTACGCTTAAAGTCAATTACTCTGTACTTCTTCTTATGACCACCACCGATGTAGCGCATGGTCATTTTGCCCGAGTTGTTACGTCCACCAGATTTTGATAGGGGTGCCAACAAAGATTTCTCCGGAGTAGACGATGTGATTTCATCGAATCCAGGGGCTACTCTAAATCTTTGACCTGGTGTTATTGGTCTTAACTTTTTTAAAGCCATTTTAACTTAATTATATGCCGCTGTAAAAGTCTATTACTTCACCCTCTTTTAGGGTAACAATTGCCTTTTTGATGAGAGAAGTACGGCCAGTCACAGCTCCAGACTTAGTATACTTGGTCTTTTTCTTGCCTAATGAGCGCATTGTTGAGATTTTATCAACTGTTACGCCATACATTTTCTCAACTGCCTTCTTGATCTCAACTTTATTGGCATTTTTCTCTACCTCAAAAGCATACTTACCAACCTCGTTCAAGGCAGCGTATTTCTCTGTAATAATTGGTCTTTTCAGAACGTTCATTATTTTGCGCTAAAGAGGTTTTCTAATTCATTAACTGACTGCTCAACAAGAAGTAACTTCTCAGTATTGAGTAGGTCATAAGTGTTCACATCATTCACAGTTGACACCTTTACTTTCGTAAGATTTCTACCGGATAAGATGATGTTCTTATCTACAGCTGGCAAAACTATAAGCGTCTTGCCTTTTGAATCCAGATTATTAAGTATTCCTCTGAATTCTTTAGCTTTTGGAGCCTCCATAGTGAAAGACTCAACTAATGCAACACGGTTATCACGAGCTAGAAGAGATAAAGCAGATAAGCGAGCAACGCGTTTTAGCTTTTTATTCAGCTTAAAGCTATAGTTTCTAGGCTTAGGACCGAATACACGACCTCCACCAATGAAAACTGGAGATTTTAAGCTACCTGCTCTTGCCCCACCTGTGCCTTTTTGCTTCTTAATCTTTTTTGTAGAGCCCGCAACCTCGTTACGTTCTTTCGACTTATGAGTACCTTGTCTTTGATTTGCCAAGTACTGCTTTACGTCAAGATACATTGCATGCTCATTTGGCTCAAGTCCAAAAACAGCATCAGAAAGAGTAACCTTTCTGCCTGTATCTTCACCTTTAATATTTAATACAGAAAGCTCCATCTTATTTCTCAATTAACACGTAAGAATTTTTGGCACCAGGAACAGAGCCACTAACTACAATCAGGTTTCTTTCAGCGATAATGCGTAGAACTGTCAAGTTTTGAACCTTAACTCTATTACCACCCATTCTTCCTGCCATACGCATACCCTTAAATACTCTTGAAGGCCAAGAACAAGCTCCAATTGAACCTGGGTGCCTCGCTCTGTTGTGTTGACCGTGAGTTTGGCCACCAACACCAGCAAAGTTATGACGCTTTACAACGCCTTGGAAACCTTTACCTTTTGAGGTACCTACAACATCCACAAATTCACCTTCAATAAATAGGTTAGCATCTACAGTGTCGCCTAAGTTGTAAGAAACTCCTTCAACATCAAACTCTGCTACCTTTTTCTTTGGGGCAGTTTTAGCTTTCTCGTAGTGACCAGCTTCCGCCTTTGTTACTCTTTTGAGCTTCTTGTCACCATAGCCAATCTGCACTGCAGAATAGCCATCATTCTCTACCGTCTTCACCTGAGTAACTACACATGGGCCCGCTTGGATTAGCGTAACTGGTGTGTATTTACCATCTGCTGTGAAGAGGCTTGTCATTCCGATTTTTTTACCGATAATTCCAGGCATTCAACTTTTGTTTAGAGATGGATACAATAATTTATTGTCCCCTATTTTCGCTAAGGGAGTGCAAAGTTAATAAATATTTAGCTATCTATTCAAACTTTCTCTAAAATATTTATTGTCAAGCAGGTACAAAAAAAGAGGAAGGCTTTCACCCTCCTCTTTTTTTTAGTAATATCGTAGTTATCAAACTTTGATTTCTACATCAACTCCACTTGGCAATTCAAGCTTCATTAATGCATCTACTGTTTTAGAGCTAGTAGAATAAATATCTACTAATCTTTTGTAAGTGCAAAGCTGAAACTGCTCACGAGACTTCTTGTTTACGTGAGGAGAACGAAGCACTGTAAATTTATCCTTTTCAGTTGGAAGAGGAATTGGACCGCTTACGATAGCACCAGTAGCTTTAACAGCTTTCACAATTTTTTCTGATGACTTATCTACCAGATTGTGATCGTAAGACTTAAGTTTTATTCTAATTTTTTGATTCATCTTATACTACTATTTAGCTGCTGTTCCTTTGATTTTAGCAATGATCGCATCTGCCAAGTTTTGCGGCACCTGCTCATAGTGAGCAAATGTTAGTGAAGCAGTAGCTCTACCAGAAGTGATTGTACGTAAATCTGTAACGTAACCAAACAGTTCTGAAAGTGGAACATCAGCTTTAACCACTGTAGCAGTACCTTTAGTATCCATTCCTTTCATGATACCTCTTCTTCTGTTCAAGTCACCTGTTACCGGACCAGTATATTCATCTGGAGTAACAACATCTACTGCCATAATAGGCTCTAGAAGTTTTGGTGCACATTGCTTACCAGCTTCTTTGAATCCCTGACGTGCAGCAAGTTCAAATGACAATGAGTCGGAGTCTACATCGTGGAATGAACCATGGAATAGACGTACTTTCATAGAGTCGATAGGGAAGCCTGCAAGAATACCATTCTTCATTGCCTCTTCGAATCCTTTTTGAACTGCAGGGATGAATTCTTTTGGAATCACACCACCAACAATTCCATTTACGAACTCTAGACCTTGCTTGCCGTCTTCACGCGGTCCCATTTCGAACACGATATCGGCAAACTTACCACGACCACCTGACTGCTTCTTGAATACCTCACGGTGCTCAATGCTCTTAGTGATTGTCTCTTTGTAAGCTACCTGAGGCGCACCTTGGTTCAGTTCAACCTTAAACTCACGCTTCATGCGGTCGATGATGATCTCCAGGTGAAGTTCACCCATACCACGAAGGATAGTTTGACCTGTCTCTTCATCAGTATTAACCTGAAGCGTAGGGTCTTCTTCGATAAGTTTGGCGATTGCCATACCCATTTTATCAGAATCAGCTTGAGACTTAGGCTCAATAGCATACCCGATTACAGGCTCAGGGAATTCCATTGACTCAAGAATGATTTTCGCATTCTGGTCGCACAATGTATCTCCTGTTTTGATGTCTTTAAAGCCTACAACAGCGCCAATATCTCCAGCTCCAAGTCTTTCAATCTGGTTCTGCTTGTTAGCGTGCATCTGGAAGATACGTGAAATACGCTCTTTGTTGTTAGAGCGAGTGTTAAACACGTAAGATCCAGACTCTAAAACGCCTGAGTAAGCTCTTACGAAGCAAAGACGACCTACATAAGGGTCAGTCGCGATTTTAAACGCAAGACCTGCAAACGGCTCATCTACACTTGGCTTGCGAGAGATCTCAGCGCCTGTATCTGGGTTTGTACCTTTAATGCTTTCTTTATCTAGCGGGGATGGGCAAAGTGCCATCACGTAGTCAAGCATCGTCTGAACGCCCTTGTTCTTGAAAGAAGAACCACAAAGCATTGGCACGATAGCCATATCGATTGTTGCAGCACGAAGTGCCGCAATAATTTCTGCTTCAGAAATTGACTCCGGATCTTCGAAGTATTTCTCCATCAGAGTCTCATCATACTCCGCTACAGCTTCCAGAAGTTTTTCTCTGTATTCTTCAGCTTCTTCAACCATATCGTCTGGAATTGGAACTTCAGTAAAGGTCATACCTTTATCATCTTCATTCCAGATAATTCCACGGTTGTTTACCAAGTCAACAACGCCTCTGAAGTTGTCTTCTGACCCAATTGGTAACTGAAGAGCAACAGCATTGCTTCCTAACATTTCCTTAACTTGCTTACATACAGCAAGGAAATCAGCGCCTGAACGGTCCATTTTGTTTACGAAACCGATACGAGCAACTTTATAGTTATCAGCAAGGCGCCAGTTAGTCTCAGACTGAGGCTCTACACCATCTACAGCTGAGAATAAAAATACAAGACCATCCAGTACACGCAAAGATCTGTTTACCTCTACAGTAAAGTCAACGTGACCCGGAGTATCAATAATGTTCAGGTGATAGTTATCACCTCTATATGGCCAGCTTACAGTTGTTGCAGCAGAAGTAATGGTAATACCACGCTCTTGCTCCTGCTCCATCCAGTCCATGGTAGCAGCACCATCGTGTACCTCACCAATTTTGTGGCTTACACCAGCATAGTAAAGGATACGTTCAGTGGTAGTTGTCTTACCAGCATCAATGTGCGCTGCAATACCAATATTTCTTGTGTATTTTAGATCGCGATTATTCATAATTTAGAATCTAAAGTGAGAGAATGCTTTGTTCGCTTCTGCCATTCTGTGCGTATCGTCCTTTTTCTTAACGGCTGCACCTTCACCTTTAGCAGCTGCAATAATTTCACCTGCTAATCTATCTTTCATTGTCTTCTCACCTCTTTTGCGAGAGTATGATATCATCCATTTGATACCAAGAGATACTCTGCGATCCGGACGGACCTCAGTCGGCACTTGGAAAGTAGCACCCCCAACCCTGCGGCTCTTTACTTCGACGCTTGGCATGATGTTGTTCAATGCCTTCTTCCAAGTCTCGAGACCGTTTTCTTTGGTTCTTTGCTCTACTAGATCTACAGCATCATAGAAGATTCCATAGGCAACACTTTTCTTACCATCTTCCATTAGATAGTTTACGAAACGAGTTACCAATGTCTCTTTGTATTTTGGATCAGGAAGGAGTATTCTACTTTTAGGCTTTGCTTTTCTCATTGTATTAAAACTCTAGGGGATTATTTCTTTTTACCTTTGCCTGCAGCAGCTGGAGCCTGTCCTGGTTTTGGTCTCTTAGCACCATACTTAGAACGTGACTGAAGACGACCATTTACACCGGCAGTATCAAGAGCTCCACGTACAATGTGGTAACGTACTCCTGGAAGGTCTTTTACTCTACCTCCTCTGATAAGCACAATAGAGTGCTCCTGAAGGTTGTGGCCTTCACCTGGGATGTAAGCGTTAACTTCCTTACCGTTTGTAAGTCTTACCCTTGCAACTTTACGCATTGCAGAGTTTGGCTTCTTAGGCGTGGTTGTATATACTCTAGTACATACACCACGGCGCTGTGGGCATGAATCTAAGGCAGGAGACTTTGACTTAAATGTCAACTTTTCTCTACCTTTTCTTACTAATTGCTGTATAGTAGGCATTTACTAGCTGTTAATTAAAGATCTTTTCACTTTAAATTTTGGTCTGCAAAGGTATAAAAATCGCTTTGCAATTTCAAAATTTTAATTCATTAATTCTCTGCACCTTAGGCCTCTCCCATAGTTCCTCCGAAGTTCATCGGGAAAGAAGGAGCCTCTTGCGTGTGCTTAATTTCGCCAAAGCTTGCTTCATACTTCTTAACGTTATCTGCCAGAGCAGCCAAAAGTCTTTTGGCATGCTCTGGTGTGATAACGATTCTTGACTTCACTTTAGCTTTTGGCAGTCCTGGCATTAATTTGATAAAATCAATCACAAATTCGCTGCTTGAGTGGGCAATCATCGCAAGGTTTGCATACTCTCCTTCCGCAATCTCCTCTGACAGCTCAATGTTAATCTGATTCTGTTTTTGCAGGTCTTCAGCCATTCTTATACTTATTTACTTTGCAGTTCCTGTTGCTTCGATTTTGAAGTAGTTTTCTTAGACTCTACCAAAGCATCATACTCATCCTGGCTTCCTACAATCAGGTTCTGATATTCTCTCAGACCCGTACCTGCAGGGATCAGATGACCTACAATTACGTTTTCTTTCAATCCAAGTAGCTCATCAGCCTTACCTCTAATTGCGGCTTCGCTCAGAACCTTAGTAGTTTCCTGGAATGACGCAGCAGAGATGAAGCTTTGTGTGCCCAATGAGGCTTGAGTGATACCTTGTAAGGTTGGTCGAGAAACAGCTGGTTGTGCATCTCTAACAGTTACCAACTTCAGGTCACGACGCTTCAGGCTAGAGTTTTCATCACGTAGACGACGTGGCGTAACAATCTGTCCTGGCTTCAGTGTAGCTGAATCACCTGCATCTTCTACAACTTTCATATCGATGATATGATCATTTTCTTCCATGAATGTGATCTTGTCAACTGTCTGGTTCTCCAAGAAGCTTGTATCACCGGCATCCACTACAACCACTTTCTGCATCATTTGGCGTACAACTACCTCGATGTGCTTATCGTTAATCTTTACACCCTGCAAACGGTATACTTCCTGAATTTCATTTACCAGATATTCTTGCACTGCACCTGGTCCCTGAATGTTTAGGATATCCGTTGGAGTTATTGCTCCGTCAGATAGCGGCATGCCGGCACGGATAAAGTCGTTATCCTGAACCAGGATGTGCTTAGAAAGTGGAACCATATATTTTTTCTTCACTCCGTCCTTAGACTCAATGAAGATCTCTCGGTTACCACGCTTCACATTACCATAAGTTACTACACCGTCAATCTCCGAAACTACAGCAGGGTTAGACGGGTTACGAGCCTCAAATAACTCTGTTACTCGTGGCAGACCACCTGTAATATCTCGGGTTTTACCAATGGCACGTGGAATCTTAACTAGGATCTGCCCCGCTTTAATCTTCTCACCGTTCTCCACTGTCAAGTGGGCACCTACTGGAATGTTGTAGCCTTTTGACTCCCCGTTTTTCGGGTTAACTATTATGGCAGGGTTTTGAGTTTTATCTTTAGTATCGATAATAACTTTCTCTCGGTAACCTGTCTGCTCATCTGACTCCTCACGATAGGTGATACCTTCGATAATGGATTCATATGAAATCTCGCCATCGAATTCTGAAAGTATAACCGCGTTGTACGGATCCCAGTTACATAGCTGAGCACCTTTCTCAACAACTTGCCCTTCATTTACATGTAGGAACGAGCCGTAAGGCACGTGATTGCTGATCAGCAGTTTACCTGTGGCCGGGTCGACGATCTTAACCTCGCCTGAACGCCCCATCACCACTTTTACCGGCTCACCTTCGTTGTTAACTGTATCTAACGAGCGAACATCTTCAAACTCAATTTTACCACCAAACTTGGCTAGTATAGTCGCCTCTACTGCAATGTTAGATGCCGTACCACCCACGTGGAATGTACGTAGAGTAAGCTGAGTACCCGGCTCACCAATTGACTGCGCAGCGATTACACCAACAGCCTCTCCTTTTTGCACCATGAAGCCAGTTGCAAGGTTACGGCCATAGCACTTACCGCAAATTCCTCGTTTAGACTCACATGTTAGTACTGAGCGGATTTCAACAGACTCAATTGCAGTATTTTCAATTGCTCTTGCAACCTCCTCTGTGATTTCAACACCCGACTCTACGATAATTTCATTTGAAATTGGATCAAATACATCGTGAACAGCCACGCGGCCCAAGATACGCTCTGATAAAGACTCTACGATATCCTCATTGTCCTTCAGGGCGCTTACATCCAATCCACGCAGGGTTCCGCAGTCTTCCTCGTTCACAATTACGTCCTGAGAAACGTCTACCAGACGGCGAGTTAGGTAACCAGCATCTGCAGTCTTAAGGGCTGTATCGGCAAGACCCTTACGCGCACCGTGTGTTGAGATGAAGTATTCGATTACATCCAGACCTTCCTTAAAGTTTGAAAGGATTGGGTTCTCAATGATTTCTCCAACTGAGCCTTGTAATGATTTCTGTGGTTTAGCCATCAGACCTCGCATACCGCCTAACTGACGAATCTGCTCTCTCGAACCACGGGCCCCCGAGTGCATCATCATGAAGATTGAGTTAAAGCCTTGGTCTTCATTCTCCAGACGGCGCATCAACGTTTCAGTAATCTGGTTGTTGATACGTGTCCAGATATCAATTACCTGGTTGTAACGCTCGTTATCAGTGATCAGACCCATTGAGTAGTTTTGCCATACAGCATCTACATCTTTTTTAGCCTGCTCAACTAGTACTTCCTTCTCCGCTGGAATATTAATATCCCCCAGACCCATTGATAGACCGCCTTTATAAGCCGACTGGAATCCTAGAGTTTTGATATCATCAAGGAACTGAGCTGTACGAGCCATACCAGTTTCCTTAAATACTCTTGAAATGATCTGCTGAAGTTTTTTCTTCGTCAACAGCTCATCGATATAACCTACTTCTTCAGGTACAAACTGGTTAAAGATCACACGGCCGGCTACTGTTTCGATCAACTTAGTCTCAAGTTCGCCTTGCTCGTTTTTAATCTTCGTTCTTACCTTAATGTAAGCATGCTTTGATATTTGTTTTTCGTTGATGGCGATAACGACTTCCTCCGCAGAGTAGAAGCTCATACCTTCGCCTTCAATTTTCTCATTCTCTGTGCTACGCTTTCCTTTCGATACATAGTATAGACCAAGTACCATGTCCTGAGAAGGTACTGCTATAGGAGCACCATTAGCAGGGTTAAGGATATTGTGCGAGGCAAGCATCAGCATAGAGGCTTCCAGTACAGCAGCAGGTCCTAATGGAACGTGCACTGCCATCTGGTCACCGTCAAAGTCGGCGTTGAATGCCGTACATACTAGCGGGTGTAGCTGAATCGCTTTTCCTTCGATCAGTTTAGGCTGGAAGGCTTGTATACCAAGCCTGTGAAGCGTAGGAGCACGGTTAAGGAGTACTGGATGGCCTTTCAGCACATTCTCCAAGATATCCCAAACTACAGGGTCTTTACGATCTACAATCTTCTTAGCAGACTTTACCGTTTTAACGATGCCTCTTTCAATCAGCTTGCGGATGATGAACGGCTTGAAAAGCTCGGCTGCCATGTTCTTAGGCAGGCCGCACTCATGCAGCTTCAGTTCAGGACCAACCACAATTACCGAACGACCAGAATAGTCAACACGCTTACCAAGCAAGTTCTGACGGAAACGTCCTTGCTTACCTTTCAGCATATCAGAAAGCGACTTCAGCGCACGGTTACCCTCAGCACGAACAGCGTTCACCTTACGTGAGTTGTCGAACAATGAGTCTACCGCTTCCTGTAGCATACGCTTCTCGTTACGAAGAATTACTTCAGGAGCCTTGATCTCGATCAGGCGCTTCAGACGGTTGTTACGGATAATAACACGTCTGTACAGGTCATTCAAGTCAGAGGTAGCGAAACGCCCGCCATCCAACGGAACAAGCGGACGAAGCTCTGGTGGAATAACAGGCACCATACGGATAACCATCCACTCAGGTCTGTTCTCGATACGAGTTGTTGCATCACGGAATGCTTCAACTACACGCAGGCGCTTTAATGCCTCAGCTTTACGCTGCTGTGATGTCTCATGAGCTGCCGCATGGCGAAGCTCGTAAGAAAGATCGTCTAGGTTGATGCGCTCCAATAACATCTGAAGAGCCTCAGCACCCATTTTCGCGATGAACTTGTTAGGATCGTTGTTATCCAACATTTGGTTCTCACGAGGCAGTTTGTCAACCATGTCCAGGTACTCATCCTCTGTCAGGAAGTCTAGTGTATTCACACCGTCTTCTGCAAGGATACCTGGCTGGATTACTGCATATCTTTCATAGTAGATAATCTGGTCAAGCTTCTTAGTAGGTAAGCCTAACAGATAACCGATTTTGTTCGGAAGAGATTTGAAGTACCAGATGTGCGCTACAGGAACTACCAGTTCAATGTGGCCCATACGCTCGCGGCGTACTTTTTTCTCGGTCACCTCTACGCCGCAACGGTCGCAGATGATGCCCTTGTACCTGATTCTTTTATACTTTCCGCAGTGGCATTCCCAGTCCTTTACGGGTCCGAATATTCTTTCGCAGAACAGACCACCCATCTCAGGCTTATAGGTTCTATAGTTTATGGTCTCAGGCTTAGTTACCTCTCCGTTGGAACGCTCCAGAATTGACTCTGGCGAAGCCAAGCTGATCGTAACTTTAGAGAAGTCCTGAGTTAGCTTTTTGTTTTTCGCAAATGCCATATTATTAGAATAATGTCGATACAATGAATATGCCTTACAGCTTAACCTGTATAAGTATGCAAAGCGCTTTGGCTTTTGCCCCAGCGCTTTGCTTTATACTTTCTACTCTAACGTAATCTCTAGTGCCAAACCTCTCAACTCGTGAATCAGTACGTTGAATGATTCCGGTATATTCGGTTTCGGCAGTACGTCGCCTTTTACAATCGACTCGTATGCCTTAGCCCGGCCGATTACGTCATCTGATTTAACTGTAAGAATTTCCTGCAGCACGTTAGAGGCACCGAAGGCTTCCAACGCCCACACTTCCATCTCACCAAAACGCTGACCACCGAACTGTGCTTTACCACCCAGTGGCTGCTGCGTAATCAATGAGTATGGTCCGATAGAACGAGCGTGCATCTTATCGTCAACCAAGTGACCCAGCTTCAGCATGTAAATCACACCTACTGTAACTGGTTGGTCAAAACGATCACCGCTCAAGCCATCGTACAAGTATGAACGGCCAAAGTGTGGTAGGCCAGCCTCAGCCAACTCTGCAGAAACCTGCTCTTCCGTAGCACCGTCGAAAATTGGAGTAGCATATGTTTTACCCAATTTAAGCCCTGCCCATCCAAGTACAGTCTCGTAGATCTGACCGATGTTCATCCTTGAAGGTACACCAAGTGGGTTCAGAACGATATCCATTGGAGTTCCATCTTCTAAGAATGGCATATCCTCTTCGCGCACAATACGGGCTACAACACCTTTGTTACCGTGGCGACCAGCCATCTTGTCACCGACTTTCAGCTTACGCTTCTTGGCGATGTATACTTTAGCAAGCTGAACGATACCTGCTGGCAACTCATCTCCGACCTCTAATGTAAAGCGCTCGCGCTTAAAGTGGGCAGAAACGATGTTACGGCGCTTGTTATAGTTCTTAACAAGCTCAACCAGCATGCTGTTAGACTGTTCGTCAGTTGTCCAGTTCTCCAGAATAAGGTCTTTAAACATATTCACCTCTTCTGGCACGGCATAGTTGCTCTCGTCTTTGTAAGGGTTTTTCTCTGGGAATAACGCCTCAACAATGTTCTTTTTCGAGAACTTAACACCTTTAGTCAGGATCTCATCTCCAAACTTGTGACGGATACCTTGCGAAGTTTTGCCTTCCAGCAGCTCAACAAGTTTATCAACCATCACATTTTTAATAGAAGTCAGCTCCTTAGAGTATTTAACCTTAAGCTCTTCAACCTCTTTCTTAGATTTAGCGCGAAGGTTTTTATCTTTCTTTGGGCGAGAGAATAGTTTGGTATCGATTACCACACCATTAAGTGACGGCGGCGCCTTAAGGGAGGCATCCTTCACATCACCTGCTTTATCTCCAAAGATCGCACGCAGAAGTTTCTCTTCTGGAGTTGGATCTGTTTCGCCTTTAGGAGTGATTTTACCGATCAGGATATCACCTTCACTTACCTCAGCACCGATACGGATAATTCCGTTTTCATCAAGGTTGCGAACAGCTTCCTCGCTTACGTTAGGAATCTCTGAAGTAAGCTCTTCTTCACCACGCTTCGTCTCACGTACTTCAAGCTCAAATTCTTCAATGTGGATTGAAGTGAACACGTCATCGCGAACTACTTTCTCTGAGATTACAATCGCATCCTCAAAGTTATACCCTTGCCATGGCATGAAGGCCACTTGCAGGTTACGTCCAAGTGCAAGCTCGCCTTTGTTCGTTGCGTAGCCCTCGCATAGTGGCTGACCTTTGGTAACGCGCTCGCCTTTCTTAACAAGAGGCGTCAGGTTGATACAAGTATCCTGGTTCGTTCTTCTGAACTTGATCAGGTTGTAAGTAACATACTCTGCATCGAAAGAGACTAGTTTCTCTTCGTGCGTCAGGTCATACTTTACAACAATCTTATTAGCGTCAACAAAGTCAATTACTCCTTCGCCTTCGGCAATTACCAGTGCTCTGGAGTCAATAGCTGCTCTACCTTCCAAACCGGTACCAACGATAGGTGCCTGAGGCTTAAGAAGTGGAACTGCCTGACGCTGCATGTTTGATCCCATCAAGGCACGGTTGGCGTCATCATGCTCCAGGAAAGGAATCAATGATGCTGCTACCGATACAATCTGGTTTGGCGCAACGTCCATGTATGTATAAGTATTCGGTTCTTCAACCGGGAAGTCACCCTCGAAACGGCCCTTCACACGCTCATTTACGAAGTTACCGTTATCATCAATCAGCGCGTTTGCCTGAGCAATGTGGTGAGTATCTTCTTCTTCAGCAGTCAGGTACTCCACAGAGCCATCAACTACAACTTTACCCTCAACTACCTTTCTGTAAGGTGTCTCGATAAAGCCCATATGGTTAACACGCGCGTGCACGCACAGTGAAGAAATCAGACCGATGTTAGGTCCCTCTGGTGTCTCGATCGTACACAGACGGCCATAGTGTGTATAGTGAACGTCACGAACCTCGAAACCAGCACGCTCTCTGGACAGACCGCCTGGTCCTAAGGCAGAAACACGACGCTTATGCGTTACCTCTGCCAGAGGGTTAGTCTGGTCCATGAACTGAGAAAGCTGGTTCGTTCCGAAGAATGAGTTGATCACAGAAGACAAGGTACGCGCATTGATCAGGTCAACTGGCTTGAAGTCTTCGTTATCACGCACGTTCATACGCTCCTTAATGGTACGCGCCATACGAGCCAAACCAACACCGAACTGAGCGTAAAGCTGCTCGCCTACGGTTCTAACACGGCGGTTGCTTAAGTGGTCAATATCATCCACTACAGCTTTAGAGTTAATCAAACCGATCAGGTACTTAACGATCAGGACGATATCCTCATTCGTTAAAACTTTCGCTTCCCAGTTTGTATCTAAACCTAGCTTTTTGTTGATTCTATAACGACCAACTTCGCCAAGATCGTAACGCTTGTCAGAGAAGAACAGCTTCTGGATAATATCACGTGCTGTTTCTACGTCTGGCGCTTCTGTATTTCGTAACTGGCGATAAATCTGCTCAACTGCTTCCTGCTCTGAGTTAGAGTTGTCTTTCTGCAGTGTATTATAGATAATAGCGTAATCAGCGATGTTAACATTCTCACGGTGCAGAATAATGGACTGCACACCAGAATCAAGTATAACATCTATATCTTCTGGAGTTATCTCAGAGTCGCGCTCTAAAATAACCTCATTACGGTCAATTGAAACAACTTCTCCGGTGTCCTCATCCACAAAGTCCTCTGTCCAAGTTCTAAGAACACGGGCAGCTAACCTACGACCAACAGAGTTCTTTAAGGTACCTTTATCTGCAGGTACTTCTTCAGATAGCCCAAATAGGTCTAGAATATCTTTATCTGTACCATAACCAATGGCACGGAGAAGCGTTGTTACAGGGAATTTTTTCTTACGGTCAATGTATGCGTACATCACGTTGTTAACGTCTGTAGCAAACTCAACCCAAGATCCTTTAAAAGGAATAATTCTGGCAGAATATAGCTTTGTTCCGTTCGTGTGCTTGCTTTGGGCAAAGAACACGCCTGGAGAACGGTGCAACTGAGATACAATAACACGTTCAGCCCCATTGATCACAAAGGAGCCTTTTTCTGTCATGTATGGAATGTTGCCTAAGAATACCTCCTGCTCAATTGTCTCAAAGTCTTCGTTGTCCTCATCGTTACAGATCAGGCGAAGCTTTGCTTTAAGCGGAACAGAATAGGTAAGGCCTCTGTCGATGCTCTCATCAACAGAGTATTTTGGAGGATCTATATGATAATCGATAAACTCCAGTACGAAGTTTTCGCGTGAATCGGAGATAGGAAAGTTCTCGGCAAATACCTTAAACAAACCTTCCTGCGCTCTATTTTCAGCCGGGGTTTCCAACTGAAAGAAATCCTGAAATGACTGAACCTGAACATCAAGGAAGTCAGGATAGTCAATTACCGGCTTAATAGAGGCAAAATTGATTCTATCTGTCGTTTTATTCTTAGCCAAAGCCTTGGAATTTTACGTTTATAATCATTTACTAGCACACAGAGTCCAAAACAGCTGTGGGCAAAAAAAAGATCCAATTTTATTTGAATCTATATACAAACAGGAAAAGACCTGACGAATTTGCCAGGTCTACCTGTTCTCAGTATGTTGATAAAGCGAGATTATTTAACCTCCACTTCAGCACCAGCTTCTTCCAAAGATTTCTTCAGTGAGTCTGCCTCGTCTTTCGCTACACCTTCTTTCAGTGTCTTAGGAGCACCGTCAACTAGTTCTTTAGCCTCTTTCAGACCAAGACCAGTAAGCTCTTTTACAAGCTTAACTACTGCTAGTTTCTGAGCACCAGCTGACTTAAGGATTACGTCAAAAGAAGTTTTCTCCTCTGCAGCAGCTCCTCCTTCAGCACCACCACCACCAGCAACCATTACTGGAGCAGCAGCAGCAGGCTCGATGCCATACTCATCCTTAAGGATAGTAGCTAGTTCGTTAACTTCTTTAACAGTTAAGTTTACTAACTGCTCAGCGAATGCTTTCAAATCTGCCATTTTTATAGAAATTAAAAGTTACTTATTGATTACGTTTTTTAAATTATTCTTTTTCTGATAAAGTTTTCAAGATACCGGCTAGTTTACCACCGCTGCTCTGAAGGGCAGAAACCACGTTCTTCGCAGGAGACTGAAGAAGCCCGATGATGTCGCCAATAAGCTCATCCTTAGACTTGATCTTAGTCAGTGCATCAAGCTGCTCATCACCAACGAAAATTCCGCTGTCAATATAAGCACCTTTCAGCAGGGGAAGCGGGTTGCCTTTCTTTCTGAAGTCCTGGAGTAGTCTTGCAGGAGCATTGCCTGCCTCGTTAGAGAACAGGATACCGGAAGCGCCCTTTAAAACTTCATCCAGCGCAGAAGTGTCAGCTTCTAAAGTATCTAGCGCTTTCTTGATAAGTGTATTTTTGTACACTTTGTATTCGATACCACGATCGAATGCCAATCTTCTGAACGCATTGATGCCAGCTACACTCATTGTGGAAGCATCAGTAATGTAGAAGTAGTTAGTATTAGCTAGCTTCTCGCTCAGGTCTTTTACAATTATCTCTTTTTCTTCCCTGGTCATGTTCTTAGATAGTTGCGTTCTTCTCAACAGTTACGGCCGGGCTCATTGTGCTAGACAATGTGATGCTCTTGATGTAAGTACCTTTAGCAGAGGCAGGCTTCAAACGGTTAAGTGTTTGAATAACCTCATGTGCGTTAGCAGCAAGTTGCTCTGCAGAGAAGGAAACTTTTCCGACGCTAGTGTGGATGATACCGAATTTATCAACTTTAAAGTCGATTTTACCGGCTTTAACCTCTTTAACAGCTTTAGCTACATCTTGAGTAACTGTACCCGACTTAGGGTTAGGCATCAGGTTACGAGGACCCAGGATTCTACCTAAACGACCTACCTTTGCCATAACTGCAGGCATCGTGATAATTACATCAACATCCGTCCAACCTTTTTCGATTTTCTGAATATAATCATCAAGACCAACGAAGTCAGCGCCAGCGTCTTTAGCTTCCTGCTCTTTGTCAGGAGTAACTAGGGCAAGTACTTTTACTTCTTTACCAGTTCCGTGAGGCAATGTAACGATACCACGAACCATTTGGTCGGCCTTACGTGGATCCACGCCTAAACGTACATCAATATCAACAGATGCATCAAACTTTGTGAAGGTAATGTCCTTTACAACTGAAGCGGCATCTGTTAAAGAATATTCTTTTGTTAGATCGGCTTTAGCTAAAGCCGCTTTTCTATTTTTTGAAATCTTTGCCATTTTCCTTCAACTTGTTATTCGCTCCACGGAGCTGTGCCAGACACTGTGATACCCATGCTTCTTGCTGTACCTGCTACCATTTTCATGGCTGATTCCAGTTTGAAAGCGTTCAGGTCAGGCATCTTCGTTTCTGCAATCTCCTTAATTTGATCCCATGATACCGAACCAACCTTGTTACGGTTAGGCTCTTTAGATCCGCCTTTAATCTTAGCGGCATCCATCAGTAACACTGGAGCAGGTGGAGTTTTAACAACGAAGTCAAATGACTTGTCTGCATAAATTGTAATCAACACTGGTAACACCTGGCCAGCCTTATCCTGAGTTCTAGCATTGAACTGCTTACAGAACTCCATGATATTAAGACCCTTAGAACCAAGTGCAGGTCCAACCGGTGGCGATGGATTCGCGGCACCTCCCTTTATCTGAAGTTTCAGATAACCTTTTATTTCCTTTGCCATTCTATGTATTTACTACGATTCTTTTTCTACTTGCATGTAGTTTAGCTCAACTGGTGTGTTTCTTCCGAAAATCTTCACCATAACGTTAAGCTTCTTACGTTCTTCGAACACCTCCTCTACTGTGCCTGAGAAACCACTGAAAGGACCATCCATCACTTTCACTATCTCTCCTACTACAAATGGAGTGTCAAGAACTTCAGCCTGCTCTTCTGCTTCGTCTACCGTCCCCAGGATCCTGTTCACTTCAGACTGGCGTAAAGGCACTGGCTTTTTACTTACAGAGCCTTTTTCTTCCGTACCCAAGAAGCCAATTACACCTGGGGTACTAATAATAATATGCTCTGCTTCACCATGAGAAAGGTCAGCGTGAACAAGTACGTAACCTGGAAAGAAGCTACGCTCTCTGATTCTTTTCTTTCCTCCACGCATCTCGTATACTTTTTCTGCAGGAATCAATACCTGCGGAACGTACTCATCGAGATTGTGTCTCATTATTTCATTCTCCAGGTAAGCCTTAGCTTTTTTCTCCTGGCCACTAACTGCGCGAACTACATACCACTTTAAATCAGCCATAGACTCTATTTAAAACTGGTTGTAAAACCAAGTCAGTACCGTATCGAAACCGAAGTCCATGGCACCAACTACTAAAGCAAAGATCAAAGAACCGATCAACACGAGTACAGAACTATTCTGCAATTCGCTATATGTTGGCCAGGAGACTCTATCTCTCATCTCCTCCACAGTATCGTTAATATAGGTTCTTATATTGCTCATTGCTTCGCTTACCAGATAGTGAAAAAATTGCACGGGTGGAGAGACTCGAACTCCCAGCCAATGGTTTTGGAGACCACTACTCTACCAATTGAGCTACACCCGTAAAAAAATGCACGCCACTTTTGAAATGGAGTGCAAATTTATCCATAAGTTTTATGAAAACAAACCCGTTCTTAAAAAACTTTTCAAGAACGGGTTTGAAACATATTATTAGTCAAGGATTTCAGTTACCTGACCGGCACCTACTGTTCTACCACCCTCACGGATTGCAAAACGAAGACCTTTCTCCATTGCTACAGCGTTGATAAGGTTTACCTCGATAGTGATGTTATCACCTGGCATTACCATTTCTACGCCTTCTGGAAGCATGATCTCTCCTGTAACGTCTGTGGTTCTGAAGTAGAACTGTGGACGGTACTTGTTAAAGAATGGCGTGTGACGTCCACCTTCTTCCTTAGAAAGAACGTAAACCTCAGCTTTGAATTTAGTGTGAGGCTTAACAGAACCTGGCTTACAGATAACCATACCACGACGGATATCAGTTTTCTCAATACCACGAAGAAGTAGACCTACGTTGTCACCAGCTTCACCTCTGTCAAGGATCTTACGGAACATCTCCACACCAGTAACTGTAGACTTCAGGTTTTCAGCACCCATACCTAGGATCTCAACTGGCTCACCAGAGTTGATCACACCACGCTCGATACGGCCAGTAGCAACTGTACCACGGCCAGTGATTGAGAACACGTCCTCAACTGGCATCAAGAATGGAAGGTCAACAAGACGCTCTGGAAGTGGAATGTAGCTATCTACAGCATCCATCAGCTCTTCGATAGTTTTAACCCACTTCTCATCGCCGTTAAGGCCACCAAGAGCAGAACCCTGAATTACAGGAATGTTATCGCCATCAAACTCGTAGAAAGAAAGCAGTTCACGGATTTCCATTTCTACCAGCTCAAGAAGCTCTGGGTCATCAACCATGTCCACTTTGTTCATGAACACTACCAGCTGAGGTACACCTACCTGACGAGCAAGAAGGATGTGCTCACGCGTCTGTGGCATAGGACCATCAGTAGCAGCAACCACAAGGATAGCACCGTCCATCTGGGCAGCACCAGTAACCATGTTCTTCACGTAGTCAGCGTGACCTGGGCAGTCAACGTGAGCATAGTGACGGTTTTCTGTAGCGTATTCTACGTGAGAAGTATTAATTGTAATACCTCTTTCTTTTTCTTCAGGAGCGTTGTCAATTGAAGAGAAGTCACGAAGCGAAGCAAGACCTTTCTTAGCCAACACAGTAGTGATAGCAGCTGTAAGAGTAGTCTTACCGTGGTCAACGTGACCAATAGTACCGATATTTACGTGCGGTTTGGAACGGTCAAATGTTTCTTTAGCCATTGTATGATATTAAATTAAGGTTAAAACGTTTAAGTTTATGTCGCGCTTTTAAATATACACGTAACGGACTGTGAGCCAACGATGGGAATTGAACCCACGACCCCTTCCTTACCAAGGAAGTACTCTACCCCTGAGCTACGTCGGCTTTTAAATCCATCAGAAAACTACAACCCTATTTACACTAAAAAGGAAGCTCATCTGCATGAATTTCCTTCTCCAGTCCATTTAGTAAATATGTTTTCTGACTTTTAAGAGCGGGAGACGAGGGTCGAACTCGCGGCCTATAGCTTGGAAGGCTATCGCTCTACCAACTGAGCTACTCCCGCTTTTATTTTTGAATGAGCGAACTTTAAACAAGTATAAACCTATCTAAAATTCACTCATTTACTAGTGGGGAGAGCAGGATTCGAACCTGCGAAGTCGTAAGACAACGGAGTTACAGTCCGTCCCATTTGGCCGCTCTGGAATCTCCCCGTAGCTAATTTTGCATCAAGTGTGCAGAACTTTTTCCTTTCGAACTTCACTGCCTGTGCCGTGTTTTTCGTTCTAAGGAGATGCAAAATTAAGCCCTTTTTTTTCTAAGTCAAATATTCCGGTAAAAAAATGTTAAAAAATTTCTGACAGGCTTATTTCCCATACATTTCCAGCAGTCTTTCGTCCTTCTCTTTCTGCTTAATTTGCTCCATCAACTGCTGCACCTCCGGCTTCTCTGACATCACCATAAGTGCCTGATAGGCAGCGGCCCGAACATAGTACAACTGGTGGTTCATGGCCAAGTCAGCTAATAAGTTGATTGCCTCTGTTGTGTTGGTTTGGCTGTTTGAAGCTAGGTACGCCCCATAACTCTGCAGCAGGTAATATAATTCTCCGCCTTTAGCAGTTTTGAGCTGTTTTATAAACCAATCATACTTTTCTGGCCCGGATTGCACCGCATAAATAGTGGCCAGTGCCAACTTAATTTCTCCGTTTTTCTCCCGCTCATACTTTGCGAGTCGCTCCATTGTGTCAGTCGCGCCTGTGCCGGAATAGGCAAGTATAGCCGCCGCCGCTGCCTGATATGAACTATCTTGCATAGCCTTCGCGAACAAAGGCTGGTACTTTTTCCCGTCCCATCCGGCCAATGCAAGTATAGCATCTGAACGCACAGCCCCTTTTTCATCCTGAGTGGCCATCTTGGCAATTGCTGGCTCAATAGCTGCTATCTGCCCTTCTTTTAATTTGCTCAGCGCGTTTATGGCTATACTTCTAACGCGCCAGTATTTGTCTTGCAACGCTTTCTGGTACATTGTTAGTACTTGTGGGTTGTCCACCTGATCTTCCAGCATTGCCAGTGCTTCCATCTTGGCCCCAAACTGACCAGCGTTGTTGAACTGATAAATGAGCTCTGCCTGTGACTTTTGATGCGCCACTACACCTAATAATTGTTGATCGGAATCGAAAAGGACTAGCTCTGGCTGGGTGGCTACATTAATGGAAAATGCCTGATCTGCCTTATCCACTATGATTGGGTCTACTTGCTTCTTGCCTCCTGACCATACTGCAACTTTTAGTGGCAACCGGTAAACCGGTGCATAAGCCGTATCCTGCACTTGCTCTACGTGCAGTTGCAACTGCCCATTGGCATAGCTTTGCGTAACTTTTAACTCCGGGTGACCGGGCTGCATAAACCATTGGTCGAAGAACCACATCAGGTCTTGCCCTGTTACGTCTTCAAAAGCCATCCGCAGCTCGGCTACTTCTACATCTGAGAATTTATTGCGCGTCAAGTATAAGTTAAGGGAAGCCCACCAGGCATCATCGCCCACCAGGTTGCGTAGCATGTGTAGCACGCGGCCTCCTTTGGCATACGAGTGACTGTCAAACATGTCCTCCCGGTCCTTGTAATAGTAGCGGATCAGCGGCTCGCGTTTCTCGGTTGCCTCATCCAGGTATTGCCCCAGTTCATCCAACTGTAAGTAAGCAGCTTCGTCGGCACCATACTTATGCTCCGCCCACAGGTATTCCGAGTAGTTGGCAAACGACTCGTTGAGCGGAAGGTTAGCCCACGACTCAGTAGTCACGTAATCGCCGAACCACTGGTGAAACAGCTCGTGTGCAATAATGCCGTCCCAGTTTTTATCCAGCAACTCACGCTCGTTCAGCTGCAGGTCTTCCATAAAGGTAGAAGCAGAGGTGTTTTCCATTGCACCGGATACAAAGTCCCGGACTACCACCTGCGCATACTTTGGCCACGGGTACAACACGCCCAGCTTTTTAGAGAAGAACTCCATCATCTCGGGCGTATTCCCGAATATTTTCTTTGCGGTGCCTTTATAGGCTGGTTCCACATAGTAATTTACTTCTCTATCGCGCCATTTGTCCTTTACCACGGCAAAATCCCCGATGGCAAGCATGGCTAAGTATGGTGCGTGCGGCAGTTCCTGCTTCCAGTAGTCTGTCTTAGTGCCATCCGCATTCTGGCGAGAATACATAAACACGCCATTGGATAGCGTTTTATACTTAGGGTCCACAGTGATGTAGATCTCCTGCGTCATGCGCTCATTGGGAGAGTCGATGGTAGGAAACCAGGCAGAGCTTGCCTCGGTCTCGCCTTGCGTCCAGATCTGGCGCGGCTTTTCGGGGTCATCGCCCAGCGGGTTGATAAAGTATAACCCTTTATCATCGGTAATGGCATCGGAGCCACCGGTTGGCAACTCGTTTGGTTTGGCCGTGTAATCTATTTCTAAAGTATACTTCTCGTCGCGGGTATAGCTTTTACCTAAATTGATATTCAGCTTTTTACCATTGTAATCGAACTTCAGTGGCGTGCCATCGTAGCCTTTCATCAGGTGCACGCTATGGATTTCCATACCTTTGGCATCCAGCACCAACGTATTTTGCGGGTAGAAGTATGGCTTGGCTGTTATCTCTGCCAGGCCATGGAGGTATTGCTTCTGCCAATCGAAACTGATGCGCAGGGTAGTATGCAGCAGATCGTTCTCTTTGGTGCGCGAAGGGTTGAAAGAATATTTTTTAGCGGTCCATACCGGTGTGGTATCAACAGGGGCAGCAGGCTTAGTAGCTACTGTTTTTTGGGGTTTTGTATCTACAACTGCCTTATTGGTACTACAGCCACTGCTAAGTGCCATAGCCGATGCCAGGCCCACTATGCTCAGAAACCTATGATTCATGCTTGGAATGTTTTAATTTTGAGGTGAAGTTCTAAAAATACTCTGAGAAACCATTAACTTTAAAGTCAAAACCACACAAAAGAAGATGCTCCAGGTAAAAACCGGTAACGACAAAATTTGGCAGGTTGATATTCAGAAAGATGCCATTTCCCTAAACGGAACTCCTTTTGACTGGGACATCTCCCCTATCGGCCCGAACACCTATCATATCATAAAAGGCGCCCGCTCATTTACTGCGGAGGTAGTATCAGCCAATTATCAGGAAAAGACGTTTACGTTTAAAATCAACGGCGCGGTGCAAACCGTAAGCGTGAAAGACCGCTTCGACCTGCTCCTCGACAAGCTTGGTATGAGCAACGCCAACGCCAATAAAGTAAACGACGTGAAAGCGCCTATGCCCGGCCTTATACTTGATATTAAGGTGCAGCCTGGCCAGGAGGTTAAAAAGGGAGACCCGATCATGATCCTTGAAGCTATGAAGATGGAGAACATACTTAAGTCTCCGGGCAAGGGCGTTGTGAAAGAAATAAAAGTGCAGACCAGGCAGAACGTAGAAAAGAACCAGGTACTGATCCTTTTTCAATAGATTTTTGTTAGCGAGAGCGGCTGCCACGGTGGCCGCTTCTTTGTGTAAAAAGAATTCATAACCTATACAGATAAATTACCGTGAAGTATAAACGAATTTTGCTAAAGCTAAGTGGCGAGGCACTGATGGGCGAACAACAGTACGGCATCGACTCTAACAGACTCCTACAGTATGCCCAGGAGATTAAAGATGTAGCCGCCCTTGGTGTGGAAGTGGCCGTTGTGATTGGCGGAGGCAATATTTTTAGAGGGGTGCAGGCGGAGCAAGTAGGCCTGGACCGTGTGCAGGGAGACTACATGGGTATGTTGGCCACTGTCATTAACAGCATGGCGTTGCAGAGCGCTCTGGAGAAACTGGGTGTTTATACGCGCCTGCTCTCTGGCATTAACATACAGCAAGTATGCGAGCCATACATCCGCCGCCGTGCGGTGCGCCACCTCGAGAAAGGCCGCGTGGTTATTTTCGGAGCAGGTACTGGCAACCCATACTTCACCACCGATTCGGCTGCATCCCTGCGTGCCATCGAGATTGAGGCTGATGTTGTATTGAAAGGCACCCGCGTGGACGGTATTTACTCCGCCGACCCCGAGAAAGACCCTGATGCTATCTTCTACAGAAACATCTCGTTTAAAGATGTATTTGAGAAAGGCCTGAACGTAATGGACATGACAGCGTTTACGCTTTGCAAGGAAAACGACTTGCCAATAATTGTGTTTGACATGAATACTGCCGGCAACCTTCAGCGCCTGGTTAAAGGGGAGCAAATAGGAACGCTTGTAAGTATGGATGACCTTGGCGAGACACTGAAAGAAACAATCGATCAGATTCAGCCGGGCTCTAAATCCGATAAAAAATAAAATTTACTATTTTTGCCCAGAAATATTTCAGAACTAGAATAAGTAAATAGATATGACGGAAGAAATTCAGTTTTACCTAAGCGAGGCTGAAGAGTCTATGCAAAAGGCGGTGCAGCACACAGCCAGCGAGTTAACCAAAATCAGAGCTGGTAAAGCATCTCCGGCCATGGTTGAGCACCTGCGCGTGGATTACTATGGCACGCCAACCCCGATCTCACAGGTTGCTAACGTTGCTACGCCAGATGCGCGTACCCTGCTTATTAAGCCTTGGGAAAAAAATATGCTGGGCGAGATCAATAAGGCCATCAAAAACAGTGACCTTGGCCTGAACCCGATTCAGGAAGCTGATGCTGTTCGCCTGAACATCCCGGCCCTGACTGAGGAGCGCCGCCGCGACCTGGTGAAGCAGGTTAAAAACGAAACTGAAAACGGCAAGATTAGCATCCGTAACATCCGTAAAGATGTGAATGACTCGCTGAAGAAGCTGCAGAAAGAAGGCACTGCCGAAGATGCCGTACGTGATGCAGAGGGCAAGGTACAGAAACTGACTGATGCCTACATCGTTAAAGTTGATGAACTATTGGCTAAGAAAGAAGCTGAAATCATGACGATCTAAGTTTAGATGTAAGACAATAGATCTTAGACACTAGACTAATAAATAAAAGTGGCCCGCAAGTAATATTGCGGGCCACTTTTGTTATAAACCAAAGAGTTAATTCTTTGTCTAATATCTTATATCTAACGTCTTTAAGTCTAGGTTACTGGTACAGCTTGTGCACTTGTATGTACTCTGCCACAGCATCCGGTACCAAGTACTTTATACTTTTCTCCTCCCGGATGCATTTCCGGATGAAGGTGGCCGAAATGTCCAATATGGGCGCTTTTACAAAAGTGACCTCGGGCATATCAGGCAACTCAGCAGTTGCAGAACCGGTACGCGGGTACACGTATACCTTATGATATTTGAGGATGCTCTCGTAGTTTTTCCACTTCGGGAACAGCGGCACGTTATCCTCGCCCATAATCAGCACAAACTCGTAGCTTGGGTATTTCTCCTGCAAGTATGTAAGCGTATCGATGGTGTAGCTCGGCTTGGGCATACCGAACTCGATGTTTGACACGCCCAGGCTCGGGTTATCTGCTATCGCCAACGAAACCATTTGCAGCCTGTCGAACTCGTGCAGCAGCGTATTGCTAGGCTTAAACGGGTTCTGCGGTGACACCACCAGCCAGACTGTGTCCAGGTCGGTGTTGTTGGCCATGAAGTTGGCAAGTATAAGGTGGCCGATGTGAATGGGGTTGAAAGAGCCAAACAGTAGCCCTACCTTCATACTATTGCTGGTTCTGACTTAAGGAAATCGTTTACTAACTTCTCTGCCTCGCCGCACGCCCGGTCCAGGTCATCATTCACGATCACAGTATCGAATTGATCCTCAAAGCTAAGCTCGAATTTGGCCTTGAAAACGCGGCTGCTTATACTAGAAGTAGAATCGGTGTTGCGGGCTGTCAGGCGTTTGGCCAGTTCATCAATGGATGGCGGCTTCACAAAAACGGCTAGCGCTCTCTCTTTGTAAAAATGCTTTATACTTAACCCTCCCTTTACGTCTACATCCAGAATAACATGCTTGCCGCTCTTCCAGATGCGCTCAATTTCAGACTTCAGCGTGCCGTAAAAAGCACCCTCGTATACTTCCTCCCACTCTACAAACTCATCGTTTGCGATTTTCTTTTTAAAATCCTCGGGTGTGATGAAGTAGTAGTCTTTGCCGTTTTCCTCGGTGCGGCCACGCTTATCGCGGGTGCAGGCCGAGATAGAAAAACTCAGCTGTGGATTGATGCTGAGCAGGTGCTTTACTATAGTGGTTTTGCCGGCGCCCGAAGGGGCCGAAAAGATAATGATTTTGCCTTGCATTAGGGGTTATAACGTTTCTTGAATCTTCGCTTTAATGGAGTGTACCAGGCTTTGGGGTACAATCACGCGCTTCAGGTGGCCTGTTACCAGCCCTTTCAAGAGCTTTTGTTTTTGATGGTTTTCGAAGCAGCTGATGCATTCTTCGATGTGGTGGTTAAAGAACCTCTGTTCTTCCGGGGAGGCTTCGCCGTCGATCATCAGATCCAACAGGTTGGATATCTGTTCACAATCGGCCGTACGTGCATCATCAGGTGCCTTTGGGTATACTTCTTCTGTATATTTTGCTTCCATCTTTACTCAAACTCTTAAAATTTCGTCTCTAATTGTTATATCCCATGCTTTTAGCATACTTCTCCAACTTCTCCTTCAAAGAGTTTCGGGCCCTGTGCAACCTCGAACGTACGGTGCCTATGGGGATGTCAAGAATCTTGGCCATCTCCTCGTAGGTGAATCCTTCCAAATCACAAAGTATAATTACCGTTCTAAAGTCAACGGGCAAAGCATTCAGGGCACTGGCCACCTCATCCCCTATCAGATCCTGCACACTCTCGGTGCGCATATCTGTGGTAGAAGCCACTCCACTCTCACCTTCAACGTCTTCGGAGTTGTAATACCCCTCTACCTCGCTGTAGTCTACCTTGGCAGGCTGTTTGCTCTTCTTCCGAAACTCATTTATGAATGAGTTCTTCAGGATTCGGAACAGCCACGCTTTTGCATTAGTTCCTTGCTCGAAGTAGTCAAAAAAGCGGTATGCCTTCAGATATGTCTCCTGTACCAGGTCGTTGGCGTCGTCTTCGTCTAAGGTGAGCCTGTAGGCAAAATTGTACAGAGGGTCTAGCACGGGCAGCAACTCCGCCTCAAACCGTGCGTCCTTTTCCTCTTTACTAAGCTGTTTACCTGTCTGCTCGCTCATTTACTTTTATGGATTTTGTACTTTAGTGAAGTCCTCCATCGCGCGTGTAGCGCAAATATAGGAATTTTAATTACATACCTTACTAGCCGCTTCAGGGTTGCAGCCATAAGTTCTACCCTGCCTCGGTATGCAATAATAAGTCAGTTTGTACATACGTAGATTAGATGATTTAGTACGTTTCCTTTCTTTTTTCGCAGTACTTAGCCGTGAAGTATGTAATTTTGTGTGAAGCAACTTTACTAATGGGCAGGTAAATTTATCCATGAGCAACTCTATTTCGGTAACCATACTTACAAAAAACAGCCGCAAACACCTGGCGGCTTGCCTGCATGCGTTACAGCCTTTTAGCGAGATAATTGTACTGGATAACGGCTCTACTGATGATACCCTGGATATTGCCGCTCAGTTTGCCAACGTAAAGGCAGTCCGGTCACCGTTTATTGGCTTTGGGCCTTTGAAAAACCTGGCCGCGCAGCATGCCTCCAACAACTGGATTTTATCCATAGACAGCGATGAGGTGCTGACGCCGGAATTACAGCAAGAGCTCCTACAACTTAATCTTTCTGATAGCAAGTTGGCTTATACCATACAGCGCCATAACTACTACCGGAAAAAGCTGATCAAGGCATGCGGCTGGGATAATGATTTCGTGCTGCGCCTCTACCACAAAGCAGAAACCAGCTTTGCCGACTTACAGGTACATGAATTTGTGCGCACCGAAGGGCTGCAGGTGAAAAGGTTAAACGGAATTATCCGGCACTACTCTTACGACTCTATCTCTCAGTTGATTACCAAGTCTGACAAGTATACATCGCTGTTTGCCCAAGAAAACCGCTTTCGCAAGAAGTCATCACCTTTTAAAAGCCTTTATAAGGGAGCATTCTCTTTCTTCCGGAATTATATTTTGCAGCGCGGCATTTTATATGGCTATGAGGGCCTGAGTATTTCCTATACTAACGCTGCCAACTCTTTCTACAAGTATATAAAACTACACGAAGCCAACCAGACACTAGATGTGAGTGTGGTTATACTTCCAGGAGCCGCTCAATCGGATTTGGGCATCACACTCGAAAGTATAGCCGGCCAGCAGGAGTTGCCAGTAGAGGTTGTATCCTTTGGTTCTGAAGAAGCTCACCTCTACCAACCTGCGGCTGTGGCGGCTAGCACCTTGCAGCACTATACTTTGCCAGCCAATACAGAATTGCAACATGCAATTGCGCGCACCAACGGCGAGTACATTCTGGTAGTAAAAGCTGGCACGGCACTACCACCTCAGTTTGTGCGGGCACTTAAGCAAAAGGTGCGTTACCGGGCTTTCTCGGTTTACCCATTGGCGGCCGGCCAGGATATCCTTGCTTTCTGGAAAGATGATTTGCTGCGGCTGCCGCAAATACCTGCACCTGCTACAGCAAACGGTTGGCAGACAATAACCCAAGCTCTTTTGCAAAACGGAATTACACAAGTATAACAGGACTTCATACTTTCACGCTGCTACCTTAAACACATGGATCTGCTCTTTCTAACTTTCGGGGATAACATCAAAAACCATTACCAGGCTAATTTCTGCATTCTTTCGTTCTTAGCGCAGCCAGAAGAGGTAAGCTCCATTAGCGTGTACACTGATAAGCCTGAATTTTATACCCATCTGCAGGCACATGTGAAGGTAGTGGAAATTACCGAAGCCACTCTGAATGACTGGAAAGGCCCCTACGACTTCTTTTGGCGCGTAAAAATCAAGGCCTTAGAACATTTTGCTTTGGCTAAACCCGCTAGCACCATCGTCTACCTCGATTCCGACACGTTTCTTTACAATGATGCCCGAGGATTCCAGCGCATGCTACATTCAAGCGCTAGCATGCATGTGAGAGAAGGCAACCTGGCAGCATTACAAAGCAAAACAGAGAAAAAGATGTGGCAACAGGTACAGGGCCGCGCCTTTGGAGGGGTTACCATAACAGCCTCGCATGCCATGTGGAACGCCGGGGTTGTGGCAATTCCTCAAGAAAATAACCTGAAAGCAATTCGGCTTGCCTTGTCCATTTGTGATGATATGTGCCGCGAGGATGTAACCAGGCGGCTGATTGAGCAATTTGCCATTTCGGTTGCGCTTGATGAAACGTTTGGCTTAAAGCCTGCTGACCAGTGGATAGGCCATTACTGGGGCAATAAAGATGGCTGGAACGATTTCATCTCTAATTTCTTGCTAGAGTCCTTATTGAAAGGATATACTTTAGACCAAGACATTGCACGCCTCAAGCAGCTTAACTTCCAGCAAATTCCGATAATCAAGAAGGAAAAGAATACTAAACTGCGTTTACAGCGCCTACTTAATAAGATATTCTCCCCCAAAGAAGTAACCTATATTAACTAGCTAAACCGGCTAAGCCTAACCTTCTTAAACTCCTGAAATAGCATTTCTTCCGGAACCACTACCGGCTTAGGCAAACCATGTTCTAACAGCTGTTGCGCAGTGCTTTAGATGCGGACCTTCTATCGAGGTCAGTTCACACATTGCCGTGTGCAACTCACCAATAAAATACAACAAACTATCAGTTACCTTTTATTGTACGTGCCGTAAGAAAAATTATATGCTACCTTTAACGTAGGCACTATTACTCCCCGATCAAATTGGCCGGAGGCAAAACGGATTAGCTTTGATGTATTCTATGCGCTTACTCATACTGCTGTGCCTCGTTCTGGTAAACCTGCCGTTACCGGCGCAGCAATACAATATCCGAAGCTGGGCGATGGAGCAAGGTTTGCCACAAGGGCAGGTAGTAGCTATTCAACAGGATGCTAAAGGTTATCTGTGGCTGGCAACGCGTGGCGGGCTCAGCCGCTTCAACGGCATCGAGTTCAAAACCTATACTAAATCCGATGGCTTAGGCAGCAACAATATTGCCACTCTATTTTTAGATAGCCGCCAGCGCCTCTGGATCGGCACATCAGATGCCGGCCTTGTGCAGCACAATGGCGTTTCTTTTAAGAAGTATGGCCGCAAGCAAGGCTTAGAGGCGAGTACTGTAACAGCTATCGCTGAGGACAAAACCGGAAAACTCTGGCTAGCCACCGATAACGGTATTTACACCCTTGTAAAAAACCAACTGCTAAAGTATACCTCACTGCCAGCCATAAGCTATACGGCAATTGCCACAAGTAATTACGGAGAGATATGGATTGGCTCCGAGAGAAACGGGTTATATGTAATTAACGGCACCCAAACCGAGAACTTTACTACTGCTAACAGCCCACTGCCCTCTGACCACGTAACGGCTCTGCTAATTGGTAAAGATGAGGAAGTATGGATTGGCACAGAGCTGGGCCTGGCCTTGGCAGACAACCGGAGCGTTAGCAAAGTAACGCTTCCGAAGAGTTTAAATCATAGCCACATTAGCAGCCTTACCCAAGACCATTACCAGAACCTGTGGATTGGCCTACACCGAAATGGCTTGCTAAAATATAGCCAAGGCACATTTACCCGGTTAACCCGAAACAACGGCCTGCGCACTAACCGCATTGCTGCGCTAGCCACCGACACCGAGGGTAACCTATGGATCGGCACCAGTGGGTACGGCCTGCAACAGTACAAAGCTCCTTGGTTTATAAAGTACTCCGACTTCCCTGATTACACAGAGCCTAGAATCACTGCCATTGCGCAAACCGACAGCAGCCATATTTGGCTCGGCACCGATGAAGGCGCGTTGGCTAAGCTAAAGCATGGCATCCCTAGTTGGCTGCCCTCCCGCCCCTGGCCAGATGGCACTACCATCTATAGCTTTCTGCCGGAGAACAAAGGGAGTTTATGGGTAAACACCAGCAATGGCATTTGGCATATCCGCGGAGATAGCAACACACACTATACGTTTGCTGATGCCCTCTCTGCTATAGATGTGTATAACGCTGCCCAAGGCAGGCAAGGCCAGTTATACTTTGCAACCAGCAAGGGAGTAGCCGTTCTTCAGGACGGAAAGCTTTCCCTACTGCCTTATACTGGCGGAAAATTACATGCACATACCGTTAAGCGAGACAGTAAACGCAACATATGGGTGGGCACCGAAGAAGGTGTCTTTTTAATCGAGAACGGAAAACTTACCAGACCAAGGCAATTAAAGGACTTAAACCCACCAGACATCCGGTCTATCACAGAAGATAAGAGTGGCAACTTATACTTTGCCGCTTACAACACGGGCATTCTAGTTCTTCAGAACGACCAGCCTACACTTTATACTTCTGATGATGGCTTACCCAGTGAAAGCGTAAAGGTGCTGCAAGCCGATTCAGCCGGTAACCTGTGGGTAAGCACCAATAACGACCTACTCAAAATCCGGCTCCCATTCCTGCAGAAAGAGGGAATGCTTACTTACAGAAGCTATGCCAGCTCAAATGGATTTAAAGATCTGGAAGTATGCGACAATGCCATTCTCCCTACAAAAGATGGTGTAGTGTGGTTTGGCACAACCAAAGGCCTTACAAAGTACCTCCCCTCCCTGGACCGGCGCAACAAAGTGTACCCAAATTTGGTGCTAAAGGATGTAATGCTCTATGCCAAGCCAACCAACTGGGAAGAGCTAGGCTTTACCCCCGATAGTATGACTGGCCTGCCTGAGAACCTGCACCTCTCTCATTCTCAAAACTACCTTGCGTTTAACTTCCATGGCATTTGTCTTTCTGGCCCCGACATGGTGAAGTATAAGTACAGGCTAGTAGGCCACGAAACAGAATGGTCGCCGGTAACGAGCCGTACTTTTACCTCTTATGCCAACCTCACGCCTGGCACCTATACTTTCGAACTGATGGCTCAGAACAACGATGGCTACTGGACGCCGCAGCCACTGACGTATACTTTTTCTATCGTACCCCCCATCTGGCGCCGCGAGTGGTTTGTGGGCCTGTTGTTGGTGCTAGTGGCTGGCAGTGTTTTAAGTATCGTTCGCCTCCGGGAGAAGAATCTTGTAGAGATGAATACATTGCTGGAAATGAAGGTAAACCACCGCACCCGGTTACTGGAACGTAAAAACAAGGAAAAGGAAATATTGCTGCAGGAGATACACCATCGGGTAAAGAATAACCTTCAAATCGTTATTAGCCTGCTAAACCTGCAGGCCCGCCACGTAGCCGATCCACTTGCCAAGGAAATGATGCAGGCCCTCCGTAGTCGCGTGCGCTCCATGTCGTTGCTGCATGAACGGCTCTACCGCTACGATAGCCTCGAAAACATAGATCTGGAAGAGTATTTTCTGGAAATTTGCGAGAGCCTGTATGCTTCCTATGGCGTAAGCATGAGCCGCATTGCGCTTGAGTTGGATGTACCTAATATTAAATTAGACATAGACTCTGCCATAACATTAGGTTTAATTGTGAACGAGTTGGTATCCAATACCTTAAAATATGCGTTTCAAGAAGACGAACAAGGTGTATTACGGATTGAGCTTGTAAAACACGACGAAGTACAGTACACACTTACTGTAAGCGACAATGGCCACGGTTTACCCGAAGATTTCTACCAGAAACAGCAACAAGGCCAATCGTTTGGACTTAAGCTTGTGCAGTCGCTGAGCAAAAAGCTAGACGGGAACATTCGCTTTTTCAATAAAAATGGCACAAAATCAATATTATATTTTGTTTTGCCATCGTAATTAAATTTTTCACGTATGTACCTAATGCTATGACGAAACCCAAAATCCTAATATCTGAAGATGAGGTCATCATTGCGGAAGATCTTGCGGCAAGCCTGGAGGAATTAGGTTATGAAACGTGTGCCATAGATTCTGGTGAAGATACGATCGATATGATCCGGGAAACGCACCCTGACCTGGTACTGCTGGACATTAACCTTAAAGGCGATGCCGATGGTGTAGATATTGGCTCGCGCATCCGCCAGGAGTTTAAGATACCGTTTATCTACCTCACAGCCTATGCTGACCACGCAACCGTTGACCGTGCCAAGAAAACCCAACCAGATGGCTTCTTGGTAAAGCCTTTCGATGAAAAGAGCCTGCGCTCTGCCATCGAGATCGCGCTTTACAAGCACGACAATAACCGAAAAGGCGACCTGCCCACCAATGGCTCGCACCTCCCCGACCATAAAGACCAGGAGTTTACCTCTGACTATATCTTTGTGAAGGTAAAGCACCGCATTATAAAAGTGCACTACAACGATATACTTTGGGTTGAGGCTTATGATAACTACTCGTTTATCGTAACCGCCGACCAAAAGTATTTAGTAAGCTCCACCTTAAAGGATATGGAACACAAGCTGCGTTCGCAGAACTTTGTGCGCGTACACCGCTCTTACATAGCCAACCTCGATAAAATTGAGGCATTGGAGGAGAACTCTGTCGTTTTCTCTAAAGGCGATGTGCCAATTGGTAAGTCTTACAAGAAAGCACTCATGTCTAAATTCAACATTATATGACGCAGCGTTACATGGCTTAAACTATACATTAAAAGTTATCAGAACTGGCTTTGCCAACAAAAAAGAAGGGCCGATGCTATAATGCATCGGCCCTTCTCATACTTTATTTTTGCGCAGATTAGTATCTGTAATACTCAGGCTTATAAGGTCCTTCAACCTCTACGCCAATGTAGCTTGCCTGTTCTGGCGTAAGCTCATCCAGCTCAGCGCTTATTTTACCCAAGTGCAGGCGGGCCACTTTCTCATCCAGGTGCTTTGGTAAAGTATAAACTTTGTTCTCGTAAGCACCTGCATTAGTCCAAAGCTCCAACTGGGCCAGCGTTTGGTTAGAGAAGGAGTTAGACATTACAAACGATGGGTGACCAGTGGCACAGCCAAGGTTTACCAGGCGGCCTTCAGCAAGTACAATGATATCGTTGCCCTCGATGTTGTAAAGGTCTACCTGCGGCTTGATAACGTCTTTTGTGTTGCCATACGTTTTGTTGAGCCACGCCATGTCGATCTCGTTATCGAAGTGGCCGATGTTACAAACGATGGTTTTGTCTTTCATCAGGCGGAACTCGCGCTCACCAATAATATCTTTGTTACCAGTTGCTGTTACTACAATGTCAGCTTCTTTTACGGCATCAACCATTTTCTTCACAGCAAAGCCATCCATAGCAGCCTGCAGGGCGCAAATTGGGTCGATCTCGGTTACAATAACGCGGGCACCAGCACCACGCAGCGAAGCGGCAGAGCCTTTTCCAACATCACCATAACCAGCTACTACGGCTACTTTACCGGCCATCATTACGTCAGTGGCACGGCGGATAGCATCTACCAAAGACTCTTTGCAACCATACTTGTTATCGAACTTAGACTTGGTTACAGAGTCGTTTACGTTGATGGCTGGCATAGGAAGCGTGCCATTTTTCATGCGCTCGTACAGGCGGTGCACACCAGTGGTAGTTTCCTCTGAAAGGCCTTTAATGCCTGTGGCAAGTTGCGGATACTGGTCTAGAACCATGTTTGTCAGGTCACCGCCATCATCCAGGATCATGTTTAGTGGCTGGCGATCTTCACCGAAGAAAAGCGTTTGCTCGATGCACCAGTCAAACTCCTCGGCAGTCATACCTTTCCAGGCGTAAACCGAGATACCGGCAGCAGCAATGGCGGCGGCGGCGTGGTCCTGTGTTGAGAAGATGTTGCACGATGACCAGGTAACCTCAGCACCCAGCGCAACCAGTGTTTCGATTAGCACGGCTGTTTGGATCGTCATGTGCAGGCAGCCTGCAATGCGCGCGCCTTTCAGCGGCTGGCTTGGGCCAAACTCCTCACGGATAGCCATCAAGCCTGGCATCTCGGCCTCAGCCAGTCTAATCTCCTTGCGGCCCCAGTCAGCCAGCGAAATATCTTTTACTTTGTACTTTAGATATGTCTCTACCATTTTTCTCGTTTTTTCAAATAAAACACGAATTTACGCATTTTGTTGCAGTTCTTCAATACAAACTAGTTGCTAGGCTGCCTGGCATGGCCAGTTGTTAAAATAACAGCGCCTGTTAACGTTTAACAGGCGCTGCATTTAGCAATAGAGAGCAGAAAGCTATTTATTTACAATCACTTCCGCATCCAAGCTATTAGAGTTTCCGGATGGTGGGTTCAGGAAGCCTTTGGCAAATACCGTATAAATCTTGCCGGCCTCTAGTGTCAGGGTAGCAGTAATGGCGGCTACATCCGTACCAACGGGTTGTACTTCTATAGTATAGGTTCCGGCATCTACAGGCGTAAAGGCAGTTGCTTCTTTAAACTCAAGGTCAGAGAAAAGCTCCGGGCCATTCTGGACCACTACGTCAACGTTGGGCGCATCCGGCGAAAGGTGTACCACACGTATATGCGCTTTGCCACTGGCAGGTATGGTTAAGTCATCTTCCAGCACCACAGGGGTGATACTGCTTAGCATATCCGCCGCGAAAACGGTATAGCTTCTGTCTTTCTCGAGTGTTACATCGGCATCGATTACCGGGCTGCTGAGCCCTGCGCCGGCAGCGGTTACTTTAAAGTTGCGCTCGCCGGCATCAACTTCCAGATAGCCCGTGTTGTTGGGGTAGTTCAGGGCAGCGCTGTTCACTTTCGCATCATCCACATACAGATCCACGGCCGGGGCATCTGGCGACGCATGCACTACCATCACGTTAGCCTCATCAACACGCAGGTCAATGTCATCGTCATCGTCGCAACTTGCAAGGAACATAGTTGGCAGTACGGCCAGTAAAGCGATTTTCATCCAATTTTTCATAGCTAAATTATTTAATGTTAAAAATATGCTAGATGACTGATTAACTGGCAATTATAATTTTTGTTTAAATTTTTAAAAATAACATTAGACAAATATTTATACATACATATCTACACTTACTCGCTCTTTTTAAAATGATTATCTTTGCCCAACGCTATCCTCTACAGTTGCTATGCGCCATTTTACTACACAAGAGCAGGAATTTATCCTTGAGCACCAACATCATGATGTGGCCCGACTGATGCTGCAAGCAAGGCGCTACCCGCAACTGCCTATGCAGGAGCTTGTGCAACAGATTAAAGCCCGGCAAAAAGCCGCGCTGAAGTTGCCAACCTGGGTGGCAAACCCAAAGGCGGTTTTTCCAGTGGCCCTTTCTGTAGAGCAAAGCTCGTCAGAGGTTACGGCCGCCTACAAAGCCAGCCTGGTGAGCGGTAAACTGCTGGTAGACCTGACCGGAGGTTTTGGGGTGGATAGCTTATACTTTGCCCGCCAATTTGAGCAGGTGATACACGTGGAACAGAACGCGGAGCTGCAGGAAACAGCAATGCATAACTTCGGTCTGCTTGGTGCCGCCAACATCCAAAGTATGCATAGCACTGCCGAGATTTTTTTAGAGACATTTGAAGGCACAGCCGATATTTTATACTTAGACCCCGCCCGCCGCGGCAACCACGACCAAAAGCTGCACTTGCTGCAAGACTGTGAGCCCGATGTGCTGCACCTGCTGCCTTTGCTGTTCCAGAAAGCTAATGCCGTCTTGCTGAAAACCTCTCCGATGCTAGATATTGAGCAGGCACTTCAGGAGCTTGGGCAGGTGGTGCATGTATGGGTAGTAGCGCTGCAAAACGAGGTGAAAGAGGTGTTGTACTTGCTAAAGCCTGTGGCGCCGGCTCCGGAGGCTGTGCCGGTTACTGCCGTTAACCTACTGCCGAATAGTACAGACCAGCAACTTACCTTTAGCCGCCAACAGGAAGAGGAGGCAAAACCAGACTACTCTGATCCGCTGGAGTATATCTATGAGCCCAACGCGGCCATACTGAAGGCAGGCGCTTACCGCTACCTGGGGCAGCAGCTGCAACTTGGCAAGTTACACCCAAACAGCCACCTTTATACTTCCGGCCAGTTGTTGCCAAGCTTTCCGGGGCGCAGCTTTAAATGCCTTGCGGTGAGCCGCTACAACAAGAAAGAGCTGCTTCGCCACCTGCCTGCTAAGAAAGCCAATATTACGGTGCGTAACTTTCCGGAGTCTGTGGCTGATATCCGCAAAAAAACCGGCGTTAAAGAGGGAGGCCATATATATCTGTTCTTTACCACGGATATGCACCAGAAACCCCTTGTGCTGATCTGCCAAAAGGCTTAGCCCCCTTTTGCAGCCATGAGAAACGATAAGGATAAAACCGGCCAGCCCCCCTGCAGGTTATTAGCGAAGCCTCCCATACCCTAAAATCCGGCAAACTGGTAGTGCGTAGCAATGGCGCTGGCAGCACATCAACAGATAAAGTCCCTGAACGTGGCAAGAAGAAGACACGCTTACCAATCACCTGAACATCAATCACCAGCTATCGTACACCCATAAGCGGGCCTCAATGTTAAGCCCGATTGTTTCACCTAAAAACTACGAAAGCAGATGAAAGGAGAAAAGAACAAGAACTGGGAGTTTAATGGTTTTGCAAGCAACCCTGAAAAATCCTATGAGGCGGGCAAGAAAGGTAGCCGCCTAGCTGTGGAAGCCTCGCTGAGGAACACGACTCCGCAAGCCCAGAACACCGAGTCCAAATCAGTAGCTAAGCCAAGCGCCCAGAACAAGAACGAGAGCGGCAAAGGCTGGCAAAGCGTCCCGGCTGAGGGCAAAGCAAACAAAAGCGCTACTGATGAGTAGCAACTATAACTTAACCTATGAAGACAATGAAAGATCAAGATAAAAAGAATTCGTCTGAGCTGACCGACACAAACAAAGGCAATAGCAAGGACATATCTAACAGCTTGGAGCGCGACGCCACTGGTACCAAGCTCACGGGAAAGCAAACGCCGCAAGGCCGCACCGATAACGAGCAGGAAAGGGAAAGTAAAAAGCACAATCGCTAAACCTCCAAGCTAAAAGTATAGTAACAGCCATGGCACTTCGTGTTGTGGCTGTTTTGCGTTAAGCGTTTGTATATTTCTGCTTAACTTGAGCCCTGACCATACTTTGTGCTACCACTATGAGAACTCTATTTTCGCTACTGCTGTTTCTAGCACCCGCGCTGGCCTGCCTCGCCCAACATACTGCTACAGTAAATATCAGCTTTGAGCTTCATGCACCTAATTTACCCGATTCGGCGCAGGTTTATATTACAGGTAACGCTCCGCAGCTCGGCGACTGGAGCCCGAACAAAGTAAAAATGGAGCGCAACGGCCCAAATAAATGGCAAAAGCAAATTACTGTCCAGTCCACTGCTCACCTGGAGTATAAGTATACATTGGGCAGTTGGCAGCGAGAGGCTACCGACAGCACTGGCAGGCCGCTACCAAATTTTAGCGCCGAGGCTACAACGAACCAGGTACGCCAAGACCAGGTAAGCTATTGGCGAAATGGTGAGACCATACCCGTTAAAGGCGGCATTACAGGCAGCGTAATATATCACCGAAGCGTAGGCAATGGCCAAAATTTACCTGCCCGAGACCTCATAGTGTGGTTACCGCCTGGTTACGAGCAACATACTAAACGGCGCTACCCAGTCCTGTATATGCATGATGGCCAGAACATCTTCGACCCGGTTACCAGCTCTTTTGGTCTAGACTGGCGCATAGATGAAACTGCCGATAGCCTTATCCGTGCTGGAGCGATGGAACCTGTCATTATTGTGGGCATTTATAACAACGCTGACCGCATGCAGGAGTATATTCCGGGTGATAAAGGCAACGCCTATATGGATTTTGTAATGAACACTGTAAAGCCACTTATAGATAAAACTTACCGCACAAAACCAGAAAGCAAGTATACTGCAACAGGAGGTTCATCGGCAGGTGGCACCATTTCGTTCATGCTGGCCTGGGAGCACCCGGAAGTTTTCTCAAAGGCTATTTGCATGTCGCCGGCCTTTAAAATCCAGAAGATTGATTACGTAGACGATGTACTGTCATATAAGGGCCCAAGAAAGAAACTGTATTTATACATTGATAATGGCGGAATAGAACTGGAAGCGCAGCTGCAACCTGGTATTGATGAAATGCTGCAGGCACTCCGCAACAAGTGTCAGGATTATGTTTTCGTAAAAGACCCAAACGCCAAACACTCCGAAACAGCTTGGGCTAAGCGCACACCAAGGGCATTAAAGCTTGTATTTCCGGTAAAGAAGTAGCAGTTACCATAACACACATCAATCCTCACATATTTTACGCCCAATCTTTTTATACTTTATCAAATATAATTTATATTAAATGTTTATTTAGGCTAGTTCCACACCATGCACCCGTATGACAACACGCTTAGTAAGTATGGATAAGATAGCAATAAAACAACTGTATGAGGTGCCGCAGCATTTCGACACGGTAGCCAACTGGATTTACGAACAGTGGTGGAAGAAGCCAGGCAACACCATTGAGGTTGTAAAGCAGCCGCTCCGGGAACACCTGGAAAAGAAGGACTTCCCATTAACGTTAGTAGCCCTTGAAGGCGAAAAACCTGCCGGCTCTGTATTACTGATTGAAAATGACGGCATAAGCGAATTACCAGACCTAACACCCTGGCTGGCCGCCCTGTACGTAGCGCCGCGGTTCCGAAGGCAGGGTGTAGGGCCGCAGCTGGTGCAGGCTCTAGAGCAACATGCCCGGCAAATAGGCTATAAAAAGCTATACCTGGTGGCCACCGATCGTGTCAGTTTTTACAAAGATTTAAGCTGGGGCATCTATACCAAAATGGGAGGCAAAACCGGAATCACCATTATGCATAAGCAACTTTAAGCTACTGCCCAGTTTAGCCATTGTATACTTAGCTAGCTGGTTATACTTATCTCTTCCTGCTTACCCATTTACTTTCCTTCACCCAGAAGCGCCAAGGCAGCAAGGCATCTTCGCCGGCATAATCTATACCTATCCGTGGGCCTGCGGCTATACTTTCAGGAGGTAGCACCACATTTTTGTCTTCCAGCCAGATAGTGCTTCCGGTCAGGTCGGTACCATATAGCTTTTTATTGATGCCCAATGCCTGGCTTAGTACCCCAGGCCCGGCGGTAAGGTTTGGCTTTAGCTGCTGCATGTTGCGCCGTAGCTGCATTTCCTCTATGCCTACCTCAGGTTCTATGGCCCGAACTAATACTGCATCGGCACTGCCTTGCTGGTTTGTGATAATATTGAATAGATGATGCATACCGTATACCAAGTATACATAGGCTACACCGCCTTCGGCATACATAATTTCGGTGCGTTGTGTGCGGCGTTGCAAATGGGCATGGCAGGCTTTATCGTTCTCGCCCGAGTAAGCTTCCGTTTCTACAATCATCCCGCCGGTAAGCATGCCATCCACACAGGTATAAACATACTTGCCTAGCAGCTCCTGCGCCAGTTGCACCACATCCGGGCGGGTATAAAAAGATTTTGTCAGTTTCACGCTTCGTTATTTGTTGTCAGTTGATCATTACCGTGTCTACGCACATTCAGCCTCGCTCTCCTAATTCCCCCTTAATAATTATTAATTGGTAATTATTAATTCGTAATTTCGCCTTCAGATTGGTGGCTGTAACTACTGCCGTAGATATAACCTTAAAAGGGAAGCAGGTGTAAATCCTGCGCTGTTCCCGCAACTGTCATCTTCACAAAACGGGTTAGTCCATAACCAAAGGCCACTGTGCAGCACTTGCCGCATGGGAAGGCGGACTAACTGAAGAGAGCCAGGAGACCTGCCAGTCCGACACAAATTTGTCGTATGCTTTCGGGTAAAAAGCTGCACGGCCACCGCTGTTTAACTACTGCGTTTGCTGTTTCTGCCTTTCTGCCTGTGGCATGCTTCGGGATGTAAGCATTACGTATTTTGGCTAATTTCTCTTATTTAAAAGTATGGCTCTGCGCCGGCCTTTGCTGCGCATTTGGCAAGGCTGTGGCCCAACACCCACAGGACACCACCCAACTACAGCTAGGCACCGTGGAGGTTTTTGGCAAGCCTGCCGAGGTTTTTGCTGCCGGCAGCCACGTGGAACAGCTCGATAGCGCCTACCTGAGCACGTACAGTTCCGGCTCTCTGGCCGAGGCCCTGCAGGCCCGCACTCCCTTATACCTCAAAAGCTATGGGGTCAGTGGCATCTCGTCGGTGAGTTTCCGGGGCACAAACGCCAGCCAAACCGCCGTGCTTTGGAATGGGCTTAACATTGCACCAGCCACCCTCGGCCAGGCTGATTTTTCGACATTACCCCTTAGCGGGCTTGGTGATGTGGCGGTTCAGTATGGCTCGGCGGCGGCAAGCTATGGCAGCGGGGCTATTGGCGGGGCCGTGCTATTGAACTCCCCAAAGCATAAAACGCAAGGCTTGGGAGGCGATGTAAAGCTGGAAGCAGGCAGTTTTGGGCGCTATTTCGGTAGCGGCAGCCTAGGGTATACCAGCGGCAAGTTTAGCTACGGGCTTAGTACTTACGGGCTGCTGGCCGAAAATAACTTCACTTTCCGGGACCTGAGCAGGTTTAAAACCCCGGAAACAAAGCAGGAACACGCTGCTGTGGCGCAACATGGCTTTACCCAGGATTTTGGCTGGCAACTCTCCCCTAAAACTGACCTAGCCGTGCATGGCTGGTACACGTACTCAGACCGCGAGGTGCAACCTTCTATGGGTTCTGCCGATACCGATGCCCGCCAACTGGACGAAAGCCTCCGCCTGATGACTGAGCTAAAACACCTAAGCAGCCTGGGGCAAACCAATATCAAAGCAGCTTATTTTAAGGATCACCTCCATTTTACCGACCTGAGCAACGACTCCGAATCAGACGTAAACACATACCAGCTGCAGGCAGAGCAAACCTATACTTACGGCAACCGCTGGCGCCTGCGCGGGGGTATAAACATGCAGCACTTTGCCGCGCAGAACGATGGCTACGCCGGGCCGGCAGAAGAAAACCGCACGGCTCTGTTCGCTTTGTTCCGCTACGACCCGGCGCAACAGCTACAACTCTCCCTGAACCTACGCCAAGCTTTTGTGGATGGCTATAACCCGCCGCTAACTCCGGCACTCGGCTTCAACTGGAAGTTCTTTAACAACAACCGGCACCAAGTATCGCTTAAGGGCAACGCCAGCGGCAGCTACCGCGCACCGACACTAAACGACCGCTTTTGGGCCAATGCAGGCAACCCAGACCTGCGCCCCGAGCAAGGCCGTAACTTTGAGCTGGGTCTGCGCCATGTGCTGGTGCAGGGCAGTAACCTCCTGTTGCAAACTGAAGCCACCGGGTATTACATGCTGCTAGACGACTGGATACAATGGGCGCCTAACAGTAACGGCACTTGGCGGCCAGTCAACCTGCAAAAAGTAGAAAGCAAGGGCTTTGAGCTGAGTGCGTCGGCTACTGCCACCTGGGGCAAGTGGCAACTAAACAGCACCGCCGCCTATACTTATACTTCCTCGGTACAGAAAGAAGTATACGAAAACAACTCTGACGGCCTTGGCAAGCAGCTGATGTATGTTCCGCAACACAAAGCGGTTCTCTCTACGGCGGCAAAGTATAAATCATGGAGCTTACTGGGCACCCTAAACTATACCGGCTTGCGCTATACCTCAAACTCCGAAACCACCAGTCTGGACGATTTCCTGCTGCTGAACCTGGCATTTACCAAACGCTTGCAGCTTGGCCCCAACATCCTGCTGCTCTCGCTGCGCTCCGATAACGCCACCAACGCTGAATACCAGACCATGTCTGCCCGGGCCATGCCGCCGCGTGGCTATACGCTCAGCCTGCGCTTTATACTTCCCTAGATTACCCATTTATTCATACTATAAACTATAATGAGAAAACTAAATAACTTCCGCAGCTTATTGCTTGCTGTATCGCTGGTCTTCAGCTCTTTTGCTTTTACTGGTTGCAACGATGATAACGATGGCCCAAGTGGCGCCTATTCCGAGAATGGGGTATTTGTGGTTAACGAAGGTGGCTTTAACAACTCTAACAGTTCTGTTACCTTTTATAACAGTAACTCCGGCCAGGCCGAGCAACAGGTTTTCCAGACGGTAAATAAGCGTTTATTAGGAGATATCGCCCAAAGCATGGTGCTGCACGATGACCGGGCCTTTATTGTGGTGAACAACAGCAACAAGCTGGAGGTGGTAAATGCAGCCACGTTCCAGAGTGTAGCCACCGTAGAAGGCCTGAATCAACCGCGTTACTTCGCTGCCCTTAACAACCAGAAAGGCTACGCCACGGAATGGCTTATGTATGACCCGGCAACATACGAGTACCCAACCGGGCGCGTAGCAGTAATCGACCTGGAGAGTTATACTGTGCTTAAGACGATTAACGTTGGCACGCAGCCAGAGGCACTTGCTATTGTAGGCGGCAAATTGTTTGTTGCCAACCAGGGCAGCAATACAGTTACCGTTATCAATACGGCTACAGATGCGGTAGAGAAAACAATCCCCGTAACCGATTACCCTACAAGTATAGCCGTGGATGCCAGCAACAATGTTTGGGTTCTGAGCAGCGGCAAAAAGGTTTACGCCACTTACCCGGATATTGACCCAGCTAAGAGCACAGCCGGCGCATTAACTAAGATCAGTGGTGCAGATGGCTCGGTTATCAGTACTTTTGCTTTTCCGGATGTAGCGGCCGGTGCCAGCAAACTTGTGCTTAATGGTGCCCGAAACACGCTATACTATAGCTATGGCGGCAAAGTGTATAAGCAGGAAACCAATGCCAGCAGCCTGAACCATACCCTTGTAGTGAATAAAAACTTTTACGCCATCGGCGTAGACCCAGAGAATGGTTACATCTATGGCGGCGCGCAAGACGGCTTCACCGCTGATGGAACAGTATATGTGTATCGCCCGGACGGCACGCAGGTAACAACCTTTAAAGCAGGAATTGGCCCTAACGGGTTTGTATTCAATTAAACTGCCTAACTTTAAAAACAAGAGAGCCTGCCTCGTATTTGAGGCAGGCTCTCTTGCTTTAAAGTTAGGTAGGATTCTTATTGCTGCACTTCGTCGCGCTTTACGCCATCACCTTTGCCATCGTAGGCGCCATCGCCTAGGGCTTTGTTCGTGTTATCGTCGTGGTTTTCGTGGTCGGCATGATCGTAGTGGCTTTCCAGGCTATCGGCTTCGTCGTAACGGGCTGGCTGGTCCCCTTCATCTCCTACCATCTCGCCCTCATCCCGGATATCGCTACGCTCTACATTTGTTTCTCCGGGGCTCGTGCCGGTGTCGCAGCTTGTAAGCCCACCCAGTGTAAAGGCTGTTGCAGCCACTCCAAGTATGGCTGCGCTTATGTTATGCTTATTCATAGTTAATAGTCGTTTCAATTAAACATGGTATGGCCAGTAGCCACCTACCTATGTACGACTGCCGTTTGCCAAGAGTTAAGGCGCACCAGCAGGCCCTCCCTTTCGTAAAAAAGTATATTGTTAAACTTAGTTTCAAAAACGATGGAAGAGAAAGGAAAGAAAACACCACCCACAGAAACCACCAAAGACGATTCCTCAGATGTGGAGCAGGTAAAGAAACTCCGCCAGGGGCCACCACCCCAGAAAACGCCTACAGAGAAGACCCCACCTCATTCATCAGAAAATGAGGAAGCGCAAAAAGGGCATTCCTGATTTTTTTATATGATGATAACACCTTACTTTGCGCTCAAAGTTAAGCCCCATGAAACAAATAGTTCTCAGACCGCAGCTGCGCCGCAAGCTGCTCATTATTGCGGTTATAAGTCTGTTGCTGGCATCGGCACTAGAGATGTATACCTTTGGGCTGCATTCTGATTTTCCGGGGAGGTGGCTGCGCAGCTTTTTGGTGTTTTACGTTCTGATTGCTATTACATCACTTCTGATTGTACCAGGTGTAAACTACGGTATGGGCAAGTTTATAAGACGATAAACCTTTAGTGCAAAGTATAAAAGCAAAAGCGCCTGTGGTTTTTAACTGCAGGCGCTTTTGCTTTAAGCTAGTGTGGTTTAGTTAGTGAGTGCCTGCCCCTCTAAAGAAACGGAGGCCAGGTGGTGCGCGGCGCTATCTTGTTGTTTGTTTCCAGCCAGCTTGCGCTTTACCATTTTTCTAAAGCTATGTGTAATGTTTGGGGCTACAATATCATGGTGTCTAACCGCCTGAAGCGCGTGCTCTAGGCAGCAAACACTTCTTACGGCAGGGTTGCTGCCTTTGGTAACAACCCTGCTTTTTTCAGGTGCAGAGTACACCTGCTTTAGCCCCGTTTCCTGCCAGTGCAACAGGTATACAGCTAGCACCAGAAGCGATAGTGTAAAGCCAGCATGCAATGTTTTCCGTACGTTCATGGCCCAAATTTGATTATTGCAGCATTTTATAGAAATCAACTAAGCAAATATAAATAAAATTCCACAGAATTATCACCAATCCCATATTAAATATTTATTAATCATTATATCTAAGTTTAAGGATATAGATTTAGCGTTAGGTGGTGCATGAACCACTAGCGCTTACAGGCTGTTGCAAGGGCGGCAGTACCTTAGATAATGCGTCAGAAACCTGTACTTTTGCAATTGGCGCTGCTGCCAACCAACTATATAAATGCTGATTTATTTTGAAAAAGCCGACTATACTGCTGCTAACGCCGCCCCTTACGCAACTTAACACGCCCTACCCGGCCACAGCATACCTGAAAGGCTTTCTGGCCGGCCAAGATTTTAGCGTTACGCAAGCCGACATGGGTATTGAGTTGGTACTGCGCATGTTCTCTAAAGATGGACTGCAGCAGATTTTTGAGGCGATAGAACAAGGTGGCTATAAACTTTCGGATAACAGCCTGCGCATGCTGCGCCTGAAGCGCGAGTATCTGCACACCATTGAGCCGGTTATCCGTTTTTTACAAAACAAGGATAATACGCTGGCCCAGCAGATAAGCTACAGCCGCTTTTTGCCAGAGGCCGCCCGCTTCGATCAGGTAGAGGACATTGATTGGGCCTTCGGAAGTATGGGCATCACCGACCGTGCCCGCTACCTGGCCACCTTATACTTAGAAGACCTCGGCGACCTGATAAAAGAAACCGTTTGCCCATACTTTGCCTTCAGCCGTTACGCCGAGAGCCTGGCTATGTCTGCCACTAGCTTCGACCCGCTGGAGCATGCCCTGCAACTGCCGCCCAACCTAGTGGATAAACTGCTGCTAGAACTCCTGGAGCAACACATGCAGCAGGTGCAGCCCGATGTGGTGGGCTTCTCCATCCCGTTTCCGGGCAACCTGTATGGCGGGCTACGCATGGCGCAGTACATCAAGGCAAAGTACCCGCATATAAAAACCATGATGGGCGGCGGCTACCCCAACACCGAGCTGCGCAGCCTGCGCGAGCCACGCCTCTTTAAGTATATTGATTTCGTGACGCTGGATGATGGCGAGGGCCCGTGGCTGAAACTGCTCGAGCACCTGCAGGGCCAGCGCGACGTGGAGCAGTTGCAGCGCACATTTATACTTGCCGATGGCCAGGTGCAGTACATCAACGGCAGCACCGACCCTGATATTCCGCATACCGAGGTGGGCACCCCAGACTACAGCGACCTGCGCCTGCAGGATTATCTCTCGGTGATCGACGTGATAAACCCGATGCACCGCCTCTGGAGCGATGGTCGCTGGAACAAGCTCACCATTGCCCACGGATGCTACTGGAAACGCTGCTCCTTCTGCGACATCACCCTAGATTATATAAACCGCTACGATGTGGCCCCGGCAACCTTGCTGGTAGACCGTATTGAGCAGATAATCGCACAAACCGGGCAAACAGGTTTCCACTTTGTGGATGAGGCCGCGCCTCCTGCCCCGCTCCGCGATATGGCGATTGAACTGATCAGGCGCGGCGTGAAAATAAGCTGGTGGGGAAATATCCGATTCGAGAAAACCTTTACGCCGGACCTGTGCCGCCTGCTTGCCGATTCTGGTTGTATTGCCGTATCGGGTGGTTTGGAAGTAGCTTCTAACAGGCTCCTGGATCTGATGGAGAAGGGCGTGAGTATTGAGCAGGTAGCGCGCGTAACCGATGCCTTTACGCAGGCCGGCATTATGGTGCATGCTTACCTCATGTATGGCTTCCCGACCCAAACAACCCAGGAAACCATCGACTCGCTGGAGGTGGTGCGCCAGCTGTTTATAAACAATGTGATACAATCAGGCTACTGGCACCGCTTCAGCATGACGGCACATAGCCCTGTGGGCAAAAATCCGGAGAAGTATAGCGTGGTAAAAGTTGGCCCCGAGGAAGGCCCATTTGCCAACAACGACTTGTGGCACGACGACCCGAAAGGCACCGACCATACTATGTTTGGCGAAGGCCTGGCCAAGGCTATCTATAACTATATGCATGGCGTGGCTTTAGAAGAGCCCCTCTCGTTCTGGTTCGATTTTAAGACGCCACGCACCAAGCTGCGCCCTAACTTAATTTATAATGCTATCCAGCAGCCGCCTAAACCTGATACCGAGCGCCGCAATGCCCGGGTGCTTTGGATGGGTGGCGTGCCCGAGATAGAGTTTACCATGTATGCCAAGAAAGGCGAAACTCTGGAACGCTGCCTGCTTACGTTCTTCGAGAAGGCCGAGGACTTCCAGGTGAAAACCACTGCCATTATTGGCCAATGGCTCTTTGATATACTCCAGAAAATTACGCCGGAGGATGCGGCCAGAACCTTGAAGCAGTTGGAAGAAAGTTTCCCGGTGGAGGCGCATCTCAATTTTGCCGAGTTCATGAGCTCCCCAACCTGGTTCGAGCTCCGGGAAAAAGGATTACTGCTGCTATAGCATAAAAAACCCGAAGCTGGTTAAACAGCTTCGGGTTTTTTGCTTATTCATTTTTGCTTGCCTGCGGCACTTTGTAATCTATGCCAAACCGTTTGAGGTAATCCTCTAAAGGCTCCAGGCCCATTTCTTCGCGCCGCTTGTTTACGTTGGCTTCGTCGGCTATTTTATACAGCTCTGGCTGCCCCGTTTCGTTGTTTACATTAAGCTGGCTCCCGTAAATCTGGAGCTTGCCGTTGTTCATTAGCACGCGGTCCTCCATTAGGGCTAGCTGGCTTTTTTCGGCTTCGCCTTTTGCGGCAGCCTCGCGTAGCTGTGGCAGGTACTTCTCCATGGTTTCTTTATCACTGTGCTGGATAACCAGAAAAGCTGCCAGGCTTGCCTGCTTGCCTACCATACTTTTGCCCGGCCAGCCATGTGCATCAATAATTCCAGTCACCTGCTTTTTATTCTCCTCGTCTGTAGCAATCATTTTTTGAATGGCCTGCTTTACCTCTTCGGAGTTAATGCTGTACTTGGATGTGACTGCCTGGTATTCCTGGCGCACGCCCTGGTCGGTTTTAAGGATTTGCTCCAATTGCGCTTTAAGCGGTTTATCATACTTGGCCTCCTGCGCCGCCACTTTCTTTTCTAACTCCCCAACAAGCTGATTCCACCGCTTGTCGGTGTGTAGACTGCTTAAGTCGGTATCTTGCTTTAGGTGCCCAACATTATCCCAGCCTAAAGCCACGGCTTTGTTGAGGTTGGCAAATGCCTTGGCTTTGTTTCCGGCCAATGCCCAGGAGCAGGCGGCGTTGTAATGATCGGAAGCATTACCCTTGCCTTGCGCAAACGCTTTTTCGTAGGTTTCGCCGGAGGCTTTGTAGGCTTTGGCATCATACTTGGCGGTGGCCTCGCTTATACTTTGCGCTGAGGCAGCAAACGCCATACTTGCGCAAAGTATGGCTGTTAATAAGGTTCGTTTCATAGCATATAAAGATTTGTATCTATCAATATAAAGTACCTCAGGCAAACAAGCAACTCATTGCCAGGCTATTCTACAAATGCGCGCAGCTGCTTGGCAAGCTTTTTTGGCAACCCCATGCAACCTCCCGCATACTTCCTGCATCTTAGTTATGGAAGCCGGCTCTAAAGCCGCCAGCTTTCAGACTACTACCTACTCCTACCAAATAAAACTATGAAGAAGGCCTGGCCCCGCCCCACTTGCTCCTGCTCCGAGCCGGGGCGGGACTTCCAGGCAAAAGCATTACCTAAGGTTTTAAACATAAGCGGCTCCCATACTTTGTACAGGAGCCGTTTCTGTTTTTATGTAGTACAGGGCCTTACTATTTCATATAGGCATCCCGGGTGGCTTTAAACTCAGAGCCTTGCTTCCACTGCGGCCACTCCTGCGAGTAAGCCAAACGCTTGCCTACCTTAAACAGCAGACTGAGGTCTGCTACGGCACCATCCAGCTTCAGGCCGGGGTGCATTTGGTCGGAGGGTTTGTGGTAATAGCTGGCAAAGTACTCATCCAGCTTTTCTTTGCCATAGGCTTTGCCTTTACCCACATGGTCTATGCCCGGGCCAACAAACAGCGCCGGCACGCCTATTTTCGCGAAGTTAAAATGATCAGACCTGTAGTATAAACCGGCCTCCGGGTTCTCTTCCGGCGCAACATACCTGCCTATGGCTTCAGCCTCCTCGGTAATATACTCCTCCAACTCCGATTGGCCCAACCCATACAGCACAATGTCTTTGGTCTTGCCATAGGGGTTCATCATGTCCATGTTGATGTCTGCCACTGTTTTCTCCTTCGGGAAAATCGGGTGCTCCGCGTAGTATGCCGAGCCCCAGAGGCCCTGCTCTTCGGCAGTAACGGCCAGAAACACGATACTCCTTTCAGGCAGCTCGGGTAAGGATTTAAAAGCTCTGGCAAGCTCCAGCAGGCCAGCCACACCGGTGGCATCGTCTACGGCGCCGTTGTAGATGCTGTCACCGGAGGCATCGGCTTTGCCGTAGCCCAGGTGGTCCCAGTGTGCCGAGTAAAGTATGGCCTCATCGGGGTGTTTGCTGCCGGTTATCTTAGCCACGAAGTTGTAGCTCTTGTCGTAAGTGGCGCTTACTTTTAGCGAAGTACTGATATTTATACCCATGGGCTCCGGCTTTGCACCGGACTTGGAGGCCTTCTGCACAGTGGTGGCATAATCCATACCTGCCGCCTGAAAAAGCTTCTGAGCCGTGGCATCGGTTACCCAACCCTCTATGGCGCATTTATAGGTTTCGTCGCCGCGCGTATCCAGGTATAGTTTGGAGGTGTTCCAGTTGTTTTGCACTACCTCAAAGCCGTAGCCTGCCGGTTCGGTGTTATGGATGATCAGGCAACCTTTAGCGCCCTGCCTGGCGGCCTCCTCAAACTTGTAGGTCCAGCGGCCATAGTATGTCATCGCCCTGCCCTTGAAAACATCCGGTGCCTGCTCATAAAAACCTGGGTCGTTCACCATGATCAGCACCACTTTATCTTTCACATCCAGGCCGGCATAGTCGTTCCAGTTATACTCTGGGGCCACAATGCCAAAGCCTGCAAATACCAGCTCGCTCTTATCCAGGGTTATACTTGGCTCGGTGCGGCGGGTCCAGAGCACGTAGTCTTCGCGGCCTTGCAACTCCAGGGTTTTGCCTTTGCCGCTCACCGTCATACTTGGGGCCGGGCTTGTGCGGATGTCCACCATCGGCACTTCCTGCAAAAAGCTATCTCCATTACCGGGTTCCAAGCCCAGCGCCTTAAACTCCTTCTCCAGGTATGCCAGCGTCTTTTTCTCGCCGGAGGTAAATGGCTTTCGGCCTTCCAGCTCGTCGGCGGCCAGCGCGGTTAGGTAGGCGCCATAGCTCTCTTCGGAAAGCACGGCTGCGCTTTCTCCGGAGTTATCAGGTTTATCAGAATTACAGGATGAGCAAAGCGCTACCAACACAGGCAGCACAAAGTATAACAGCTGTTTATTCATAGTATGCGGTTCTATAGTATGATATGTGCTTGATCAAGATACTAGTATACGGGCTTATCTCATAAAAAAGGCAGCTACTTTTCAGCAGCTGCCTTGCTAAGTAAATACTTAATCTCGTTTGGTCTTCAGCATTTTCCGAAGCTCTGCAAGCTCGTCTCTATACTTGGCTGCCTGCAAAAAGTCGAGGTCTTTGGCGGCAACCTCCATTTGTTTTTCTGTTTTCTTGATGAGTTTTTCCAGCTCTTCGCGTTTCATGGTTTGGATGATCGGTTCGGCGGCAAGTGATATGTCCTCCGGCCCAGTATACATCTTCACCTCTTTCTTGCGCGCATCGGCCACAGAGGTTTGCCCCATAATCTCGTCCTTGGATTTGAGCACTGTGCGCGGCGTAATGCCATGCTCCTCGTTATAGGCCATCTGCGTGGCACGGCGGCGGTTCGTCTCGTCTATGGCGCGCTCCATGGAGCCCGTCATGCGGTCGGCGTACATAATTACCTTTCCCTTTTCGTTACGGGCAGCGCGGCCCATGGTCTGTATCAGCGAGCGCTGATCGCGCAGGAAGCCTTCTTTATCGGCGTCAAGTATGGCTACTAAGCTTACCTCAGGCAAGTCGAGCCCCTCGCGCAGCAGGTTCACCCCGATCAGCACATCAATTATACCCAGGCGCAACTCCCGCAGAATCTCCACCCTATCCAGCGATTTAACCTCGGAGTGCAGGTATTTCACTTTGATGTTGAGGCGCTCCAGGTACTTGGCCAACTCCTCCGACATACGTTTGGTGAGCGTAGTTACCAGCACGCGCGCGCCTTCTTTTACGCGCTCATCAATTTCATCCAGCAGGTCATCCACTTGGTTGGTGCTTGGCCGCACTTCAATAACAGGGTCTAGCAGGCCGGTTGGGCGAATGATTTGCTCCACAATGACACCTTCTGATTTCTGGATCTCATAATCGCCGGGGGTGGCACTCACAAACACCACCTGGTGCATCAGGCTCTCGAACTCGTTAAAGGTAAGCGGGCGGTTGTCCATGGCGGCCGGCAAACGGAAGCCATACTCTACCAAGGCAACTTTCCTGGACCTGTCGCCGCCCCACATGGCGCGCACCTGCGGTATGGTTACATGGCTCTCGTCTATCACCATCAGGAAATCATCCGGGAAATAATCGAGCAGGCAGAACGGACGGGCACCGGGTGCGCGGCGGTCGAAGTACCTGGAGTAGTTCTCGATGCCAGAGCAGTAACCCAGTTCACGGATCATCTCCAGGTCAAATTCGGTGCGTTCTTTTATGCGCTTTGCTTCGGCTGGCCGGTCTTCTTTCAGGAAATAATCGTGCTGCGCTACCAGGTCATACTGTATCTCGCTGATGGCCTGGTTCAGCGTGTCCTTGCCTGTCACGAAGAGGTTGGCCGGGTAAAGCGTCACGGCACTTTCATCAGACAGCTTTTTACCCGAGGCCGGATCGATGCGGTGAATCTGCTCCAACTCGTCGCCGAAGAAGTATAAGCGGTAAGCAAAGTCTGCATAGGCCGGATAGATATCCACGGTATCGCCCTTTACCCGAAATGTTCCACGTGTGAACTCACCCTCGGTGCGGCTGTAGAGAATCTGCACAAATGTATAGAGCAAGTTGTTGCGGCTGTACCGCTGGCCCGGTGCCAGGTATAACACGTTCTTGCCGAACTCCTCGGGGTTACCGATACCGTAAATGCAGGAAACGGAGGCAACCACCACAATGTCGCGGCGGCCTGAGAGCAACGCCGAGGTAGTGTGCAGGCGCAGTTTCTCGATCTCCTCGTTAATTTGCAGGTCTTTTTCTATGAATACATCCGAAGAGGCGATGTACGCTTCGGGCTGATAGTAGTCATAGTATGAGATAAAGTATTCTACCGCATTGTCCGGGAAGAACTGCTTAAACTCACCGTAAAGCTGCGCAGCCAATGTTTTGTTGTGGCAAAGCACTAACGTGGGTTTACCTGTATTCTTAATAACGTTGGCCATGGTAAAGGTTTTACCCGTACCTGTGGCGCCCAGCAACACCTGAGCAGGCTCTCCCTTATTAACGCCCTCAGTGAGTTGGGCTATCGCTTTCGGCTGGTCGCCGGTTGGTTGAAATTCTGAGGTTAACTTAAAATCCATTCGCTTGTTTTACGGATTAGTAAAGATAAACTATAACATTTAAAATCGGCAGTAAGTTTAGGCTGCGGCTAACGTTATACCATCTGTACGAAGGCGCCTCCAAAAGGCTTTGGGTAAAGAAAAAGCCTGCTGCATGGCAACAGGCTTAGTGCACTATGTTACAGAAAATCGATTCAGGAACTGAGGGCTGCCCCTGCGCAACGTGGTCCGTATCCAGGGCTGCTTCTATACCCATGACCCTGCCTCACACCAAACGGTTGCAGACAAGCGCAAAAAAAAGCAGCCGGGTTTTGGCCGGCTGCTTTTTTTTGCGCTTGTAACTATCTGCTAGTCGTTAGCGATAGTCGGGTTTAGTATCCACAGATCATCGTAGCGGATGTTGCCGGAGTTGCCCAGGCCAATGTAGCCGCGCTCACCGATGCCAAAGCCGATGGCCCCTAATCTACCGCCACCTGTAAAGTTAGTCAGTTGGGTCCAGGTGTCGCTTAGCGGGTCGTATTCCCAGGCGTCGAGGTAGTTTGCCGCTCCGTTGGTGCCAGCCACTAGGTATGCCTTGTTGTTAACCGTAAAGGTGGTTGCAAACGTACGAAGTGCCGGATACTCTTCCTCAGGGCGTTGTTCTGTGTTAAGGTTCTTCTTGGTGCTCCACTCGCCAGTGGCAGGGTCAAACTCCAATAGGTCGTCTTGATATACATTGTTGTTTTGGCCACCACCCACGTAACCTTTTCCATTTACAGTAAAGGTAAACCCGTTTAAGCGCTTCGCTCCTTTTAAACCGGTTTGCTCGGTCCAGGTGGCAGTAGCCGGGTCATACTGCCAGAAGTCTTTCTGATAGTTGCCATCGTAGCCAGCCCCCACATAGCCTTTGGTTTCGAAAGACATGGCAATGGCACCGTAGCGGGCCGAAGCCGGGAAGTCAGCAATCTGAGTCCATTGGCCATTGCCTTGGTTGCCAGCAGGATCAAACTCATAAAAGTCTTTCAGGTATCCGTCGCCGGTATAACCGGTACCAATATAGCCTTTCCCGTTTGCCGAGAAACCAACGGCACCACTGCGTGCTTCACCGGGCAAGTCAGCCAGCCTTTTCCAATTACCCGTTGCCGGGTCAAACATCCAGAAATCTTTAAGGCGGTTATTTCCATCAAAGCCAGTGCCCACATACGCCTTGCCGTTAATTACAAACGACACTGCGCTGCTACGCCCTACGCCTGCAAAATCAGGGCCTTGCTGCCAGGCGCCTAATACTACATCATCATCACTGGTATCGCAAGAAGAGAACACGCACAACGATAACACAAAAGCCGCCACCGCCCAAATGCGCATGTTTTTGAAAAGGTTATTCATAGGATAGATTATTGGATAGTGGTGTAATAAACTTTAAGCCTTACGTTTTTGATATTCTTGTTCTGCGCACCCACCACTAATCGGCTGGCAGTAGTGTTAAAGGCTGATGGGGAAGGAGCTAAGTAAAGCGGCTGGTTTGTGATGCGCTCATCGCGCAGCCTCTTGATCAGGTGCTCGGTGATGGAGAACTCATAGCGACCATCCGTTGAGGTTTCGCTGCTTTTGATAAAGCTGGAGGTAATTGGGTTGCCCTGTGCGTCATAATCAAACGGTATCGGGCTGTAGATTATGCCGTTGCTGCCAGTCTCATAAAGGGTAACCGCAGTAGGCACCGGATATGGATAGGTGGTAGCAAAGCTACGGGACGGCTCCACAATGAGCACCGCCTTGTTAATGAACTCAGGCTTCAGCTGCTGCTTCAGCTTATCCAGATGCGGAATATCCAGTTTGATCATAAGACCCGCTCCTGCCTGTGCCATACTTACCTCGTTAGTAACGCTGGCAGCCAGTTCTTTGCTATGCTTAATACCATCCAGCGAAGAGCCTGTAAAATCAGAAGAGAACTTGTTAAACTGTGTCGAAGAGTTTGTTAAAGGGAAATCAATGAATTTCTGTACCCTGTTACCACCTGAAGTAGACGGCTCTGAATAGTACAAACGCACCAGTGTGCCGGTTGTGGCAAAATTCAGTACTGATGTACCCTCCGGTGAAGTAATGTTGAGCCCCTTGAAGAAAGTCATAAAACTGCTTGTTTCGCTTAATTGCTCATCGCCTGCCACACGCATATCGAACCACATCTGGCCCAGCGTGTTTGGCATCGGAATAAGCAGCGTATCTTTGCTTACCGGCCTTGGGCTGAATGAATATGACGTTAAGGGATCTGGTTTAACACCTACTTTGCTTTTGTTGTAAAGGGCTGAAGATCGGAAGAAGTATGAGAGAGGGCGCTCTACAGGGTATACTGTTGGCAGGTCGCGCAACTTTAAATCAGAGCTAAGCTCAAAAACATTTAGCGTTACAGTGTTGATGGTATCACCATAGTAACCACCCGAAAGTGGCATAATCAGCTTCAGGGAATCATACCGCGCATCGCTCGCAATAGTGGCCGTGCTGCCTACACCCAACTGAAAGAAAGTGGAGGCACTTAAAGTGCCAGCATTTGGCGTAGTATACCGCCCAACAAGCAAACTGCCTGTGCCGGAAGTATAAATAGAGTCTAGCAGCACGGTAGATACATTTATGGTAAGCGTATCTACAAATTTACCAGACACGTTATCCTCCACCAACTCAAGGCCCAGGTCATTTGGGTCCTCGCAGGAAGAAAGCGCCAATATGGCACCCAGGCAGCAAAGCAGGTAGTTAAACTTGTTTTTAAAACTAGACTTCGAAAATAACATATATCAACGTTGTAAACAGATTTCCCTTAGGGCGAAACACGGAAGCCAAACTAGCTCGGGCCTTCCCTGCTTGCTCAAGGCAAACATCTTGTATAAAATCTCTATTAAAGTATAGCGGAAAGCCATAATTTATTCCGGTTCAAATATAACACTATATTTTCTTCAACAGAAAGATATTGCAATCTGTAAACTGCAATACACCCAGATTATTGCACAACAAATGTACCGAACCTAAAACTAGCAGGAGAAAGAGCGAGGGCGGGAAGTAAAGCTAAAGAATATACAAAAGGCTTGCTGGGCAAGCCCTCTGTTCACACTTAATCAGAATTCATGCTGTGTTATCAGTTCTTGTCAGGCGCTTCGCCGTTGCAGGTATCCACTACCCGAACAGCCAGATACATCATAGACGCAGACATACAGGTAGGGCCGTATGCTCCGTTAAGTTCCAAGCGCAGGGCTATTTTGGTACCGATCTTCTGATAAGCCTCTGGCAGGTTATCCGTAGTAACATAGCCACCTTGCAGCTGGCCAATGTAGCGCCCTTTACTTTCTGCACCGCCGGAGTTCTTCTCCAGCTTTAAGATGTACCATCCGGTTTCGCAATCCTGCCCAATTACCTCAGCTGCGTGGCAAACCGGGGCTGGTGCACTTTTGGAGCATCCTGCAGCCACTAATGCCAGGCAAAAGTATAAAATACTCAGGTAGAGGAAACGCTTCATATTAGGTTGTTTGTTGGTTTGCCTGCCAGTAATACGCAGGGCGTTTTCATAGCTCAGAAAAGCAGAGATCAATTAAATAACAGCAATCAGATTTTGGAATGGCTTCATACATGATGGATTATTGTCCGCTATAATAGGACCCCAGGCATACTTCCTGCGTTGCACACCGCAGGAAATTTATCGGCGCCCTGCCCCTAAATCGTAATTCACAGCCAGGTTCAGGCCCATAGTGTAAGGCTTGCCCTGCGGAGCCATGGCCTTCTCAGGAGAGGCTAGCATGGTATCGAAATAGCTTCTGAACTCCGGGCCGACGGTTACCGAGATATTATCTGACAGTCTTTTGCCCAGCCCTGCCGTTGCATTACCCGACCACTGCAGTTTACGGAACGGAGAGTCCTTGTCATTTGCGCTATAATCCACATCCTCTACATCCGCAGCAGAGGCAAGCACAGAAGACTCCAGCAGAATGTTGGCTGCTACCCCACCTCCTGCAAACCAGAACCAATCTTTGCTCAGATTGCCTTCATACTGTATACCTGCTGGCACAGTAAGGTGTCGGTAGCGATACTGCACTTCATAGTCATCAGTTTTGGTCAGACTTTCTGGACTACTCGCATCCGTTTGATTGAGCGTAGGCACGAAAAATGTTTTAGCGCTGCCGCTCCCGTTTGGCCCCATCCTGTTGTGATTTTGCTCAAGCACATAGCTGGACTTGGACCGTGCCGTGTTTTGCGTAAAGCCTAGCCCACTCAATAACCTCCACTTTTTACCAAGTTTAAAACCGGTTTTCAATTCTATCCCAAATGAGAACCCTGGCTCAACCTCCTCTTTATACTCTTCGCGAGCCTCTGCCGCCATAAGCGTGGAAGCCTGCATGGCCGAAGGTGGCGCAAGTGTGGTAAAAGCGGTTGGGATGGCCGATTGTGCTGAGGTACCTATATTTTGCTCGAAGTAGCTTGGTGCGTAAGCCAGCCCCAACGACCATCTGCCGCTTTTAGGGTTTTGCTCATTTTCAGGTAAGCCGGCCAAAGCTAGCTCCTGTTCTGCCTTTAAGCGATGCGCCATACTTTCCTGCTCCGCGCCCAATGCCTTAACCCTGCTCATAACGGCACGGCTCAGCGCGGTAAAATCGTCTTCTATAGCCTGCACCGGATCATCTCCCATAAAGCCCGATGATATTATAACCGAGCCAAAGCCTGTAGTGACCTTTTTTCCGGAAAACTCCTGCTGAATGGCAGGAAACCGCGATTGTACACTACGGCCTGACTTTTCGCTGAATACAGAAGTATAAAATGCATTATTTGTACCAGCCACATTGTACCAAGCAAATGTATTTGGAGCAACAACTTGCGGCGCTTTTGCACGCGATAATCCAAGCGCGGACGCTGGCTTTGAAGTATAACTTAAGTTGCTTTCTACACTTCCCGGGCGCTCAGGTACTGCTTCTGCAACTATAGGCTGTTGCTTTACCGGTTCATACGCCTGCACAGCCTGTTGCATAGCAGAGGCAATAGCCTCATCGGTTATACTTGCTGCCTGGCCCGCTTCAGGCATGGGCACTTTGGTTGTCAGGCTATCTAGTGTTAAGGCCTCCGGACCCTTGGTTGGCTTACTAAAATAGAATGCAGCCATACTTCCGGCTACTATGAGGAGAGTGACACAAGCCGCTGCCAGCTGCCTATAGAATAGCATACCTCGCTTGTACTGGCTATTTTCCTGCACCGTCAGCTGATGGTCTATGCGGTTCCAAAGATCTCCGGACGGCGTCGCCTCAGCGTTTTGCATGCGGCGCTGGAACTCTTCCTCCATACTATTCCGCTGGTTGTTAGTTGCTGATGACATGTTCCTTTATTTTTTCTTCCTGGCGCAGCAACATACTTTGCAGTATAGCCCTTGCGCGTGAATATTGTGATTTAGATGTCCCCTCTGAGATGCCGAGCATTTCCCCGATCTCCTTGTGGTTGTAGCCTTCAATAGCGTATAGGTTAAAGACCATGCGGTAGCGCGGCGCCAGGCTCTGGATCATGGCCATAAGCTCATCCATAGTATAACCACTTAGGTTTACTTCTCCGGAGCTCAGGTTTGCCACCTCTTCGGCCTCATGCGACACGGTGAGCAACTGTTTGCTGCGAAGGTGCTTTAGTGCTGTGTTAACTACAATGCGGCGTATCCAAAACTCTACAGGGCAATCGCGCTTAAATGCGTGCAGGTTGTTAAACACTTTCACGAAAGCATCTTGCATGATATCCTCGGCCTCAAAGGTAGTGGGTGCATAACGCAGGCAAACGGCCATCATCTTCCGGGAGTAAAGGCCATAGAGTTGGTGCTGCATTTCGCGTTTGCCTGCGATGCATCCATCTATAAGTTTCTCCTCGTCGGATTTAGGTTTTGTAAAAAGCTTCAAATGTTGCCTGTTTTACGCTTATGTACCCCTATGATTCCGATTGTAGCCAGATAGTTGCAAGCGTGTGAAATTATTTTTACAGAACAAAAGGGTCAAGCGCATGTATATACCTTAAACCATACTTTGCAAAGTAGTAAAGCAATGATTACCTGACGGTTTAAGTTATGAAAATTACTGTTACACCCCTGAAAAATAAACTATGAAAGTACTGATTATGTATTACTCGCTCTATGGGCATGTGAAGAAAATGGCAGATGCCATTGCCGAGGGCGTGAAACAAGTGGATGGCGCTGAAGTAGTGCTGCGCCGCGTGGCAGAAACCTTACCCGACGATATTATTGAGTCGGTTGGGGCAAAGGAGGCGCAGCAGGAGTTGCAGAAAGTCCCGGTGGTAACCCTGGACGACATGCGCGAGGCTTCCGCCATTATTGTGGGTACGCCTACACGGTATGGCAACATGTGCAGCCAAATGCAGGCTTTCATTGACTCGACAGGTCCGCTTTGGGCAAAAGACGAACTGGTAGGAAAAGTTGGCGGCGCCTTCACGAGCACCGCTACGCTACACGGTGGCCAGGAATCCACCATCCTTCATGTGCATACCATGCTGCTACACCTGGGCCTAGTCATTGTAGGGCTGCCTTACAGCTTTAAAGGCCAAGCCAAGGTAGATGAAGTAACCGGTTGTTCGCCATACGGGGCCTCTACCATAGCCGGTGGCCAGGGAGAGCGCACCCCAACCAACAACGAGTTAGAGGGTGCACGCTTCCAGGGCAGACATACCGCTGAAATTGCCAAAAAGCTCTTCGGCTAACAAATATAGCATCGGATGTAAAACTAAAAAGCCTCCTGAATTCAGGAGGCTTTCTTCTTTCGCAGCAAGCTCTTAGTAGTTGTAAATCATCTTAAACCTTGCCCGGAAGTATGTTTATACTTAGTAGGGTATATCCAAAAATAAAAATTTATAGCTAATCAGAGTAATCAGTACCAATATTAGTAGCCAGGTATAGCTTATCACTTTTAATGCCAAAAATGAGTTTCCGTCTATCTGGCTCATGTCTTCGTAAGCCTGCAGCCTGGACTCTTGCTTTACCTGCCTAGAAATAAGCTGATACGAGGCTGGCAGTACGAAAACTATCATCGCCACATCATCTAAGTAGCCAAAAACCGGGGTAAGGTCCGGCACCAAATCAAGAGGGCTAACCACATAGGCTATAACCATTGCCAGCAACACGCGTGCATACCATCTAACACGATAATCACGGTATGCTAAGTATAAGGCGTAGACTTCGGTATGGAAAGCATGCGCCTTTTGCTTAAGGGTGTTTAAGTGCGGCATGGTAGTAGGGCGTGTTCAATCCCTTTTACGCATGTAACACAGCATAAAGTTGTACTTTAACTACTTTATTTACACCGTTCACAATTGTACTGCTTAATATTTAAAATTCCAAATACTCCAGGCAGCATCCGCTTGCTGGTATAGCATAGGCAACCCGTTTATTACTTTAGCGCCATTGGCAGCACATTTTTGCATAAGCAGCGTTTCCTCCGGATTGTACACTAAATCATACACATAATGCTGCTGTGTTATACCACTGAATGGTAGTTCTGGGGCTTCCTGCACTTGCGGGTACATGCCTATTGGAGTAGTATTGATGATGAGCTGATGCGTCTGCAGTACCTGGTCTGAGAGTTGGCTGTAGCTCACCTGCCCTGCCCCCGCTGTTCTGGATACTTTCAAGAAGGGTATGGCCAGTGCATCCAGTGCGGCCCAGACAGCTTTGGCAGCACCGCCTGTACCCAGCACCAAGGCCTTACTTTGCTTATGTATTGGATAAAACTCCTGCAGAGAACTTTTAAAAGCTATGAAATCCGTGTTGAAGCCTTTGGTTTTGCCGCCGCTAATCTTAATCGTGTTCACGGCCCCAATCTGTGCCGCAGCCTCGTCCATTTCGTCTAACAGCGGAATTACTTGCTCTTTATAAGGTACCGTAACGTTCAGGCCCACCAGTTCCGGCTCCTGTTGCAGCAACTCAGGCAGGCCCGCCATATGAGGCAGCTCGTACAACTCATACTGCGCATCAAGTATGCCCTCGCGCTTAAACTTCTCCGTGAAATACTTTTTAGAGAAAGAGTGGCTGAGCTTTTTACCGATGAGTCCGAATTTACGCATGGCAGTGTGGTTCTGATTTATACTTGTACAGTTGTGTCCTCGGTGAACCGATCGATTAAGTACACGAGCAGGAAGCCGAATATAGCCAGCAGTACGCCATACAGTAAGTATGGCTCCTGCCCTGTTATGGCCTCGTAGTTGCCTGGCAGCACGTTTTCCTGCACCAGTGGCTTTACCTCTCCGTGGCGGTCGGTGTAGGTTTCGATGGTTTCCTTCCAGGGCCATACTTTGTTCAGAGACCCAACCATGAAGCCCGTTAGCAGCGCCACCGTTATGTTATGGTATCGCTTTAGCATATAATTCAGCACATGCGAGAAAGCCAGAATGCCCGTTACGCAGCCCAGGCCAAAGGTTATGATTACATCTAGCTTCAGCTCTTTCACGGAGTTAAGTATAAACTCATACTTGGCCAGCAGCACCAGCAAGAAGCTTCCGGAAATGCCGGGTAAGATCATGGCGCAAATCGCAATAGCCCCCGACAGGAAAATAAACCAATAGGCTTCCGGTGATTGGGTAGGCGTAGCAACCGTGACATAATAGGCAATAGCGGCGCCAACAAGGCCAGAAAGTATAACTGCGGGCCGCCAGCGGGTGATCTTTTTGCTAACCACCACTGCTGAGGCTACAATCAGCCCAAAGAAAAACGACCAGAGCATCTCCGGGAAATTCTCCAGTAGGTAAAGTATAACCCGCGAGAGCGAAGCGATGGAGAAAAGAATACCCCCGATCAGCACCACTAGGAAATTGCCGTTGATGTGCTTCCAGAAACCTTTCAGGTTGAGGCGCAGCAATAGCTTAATGGCCTCCCCGTTTACCGAGCGGATAGAGCCTAATAGCTCTTCATAAATTCCGGTGATAAAAGCGATGGTGCCACCCGACACGCCCGGCACTACATCAGCCGCGCCCATGCCTGCGCCTTTGGCAAACAGCAGCAGGTACTCTCGTAAAGATCTTCTTTCCATAAATTGTTTAAGGCTATACTTGTATGGCTAAAACGGAAATTGCCCGTGGGGCCATACCTCACGGGCAATTTATACTTTTGGATTTATACTTTAACCTCTTAGCAAGGTTTTTCCATGTTCAGGAAATGATCGAAGGTATCGCCACGCAAGCCCAACCGGATTGTTTCCAGCGGAATAACCTCGCTTGGCGCAATGTTGCCCAAGTTTACGTTAGCTCCTAAAAGCTTGATAAACCATACTTGCTGCGCTTTTTGAGGGGCCTCCCATAGTATTTTCTCAAACGGAATCTGCGTAAGAATCTCTTCCACAAGGCCGCTGCGCACCTCGCCGGTAGAGCGGAAAAGGCCAACGTTACCGCCTTCGCGGGCTTCGCCAATCACTTTCCAGGCGCCTGCTTCCAACTCAGCCTGCATCAGTTTGATCCACATGTATGGCGGAATGATCTTCTCTGCATCCTTGGAGCCTACCTCCGACAGCACAGTAACTTGCTCCGACAGTTTAGCGATGTACTCGCACTTTTCGTCGTGCGGCATCTCTAAAGAACCATCCGATACTTCCGCGAACGTCATCCCGAATTCGTCCAGCACACGGCGGTAGTCATCAAACTGGTTACGCACAATAAACGCCTCGAACAGGGTACCGCCAAAGTATGTAGGGATACCGGCGGCTCTATACACCTCCAGCTTCTGTTTAAGGTTAGGTGTCACGAAAGACGTGCCCCAGCCAAGCTTCACAATATCAACGTATTCTCCGGCTACCTCCAGAAAGTCTTCCACTTCCCGAATGCTAAGCCCTTTGTCCATGGCCATGGTAAAGCCCCGTTCGCGTGGTTTAACCGGGCGCTCCGGAATGCTATTCAGTGTATAGTTCATTTGATTTTATTTGCGGTACTGATCAATTAATCGGGCTAATGCACGCTGCGATTCCAGCTCAGGGAAGAACTCGAACAGCAGCTTGTGCTTATCGAAGTCCAAAATTAATGCATTTTCCAGATAATTATAAGCCTCGCGGTATTTTCCTGCGGAAAGCATGTAGGCGCATGCCCTGTAATAGAGCTCTGCCTCTTTTGGTTGCAGCTCTATGGCGTTTAAAATAATGTCTGTTGCTTCTTCAAAATTGCCCTGCTCAAAAAGTATGATAGACCAATTGAGGTAGATGTTCTTATCGTCCGGACGAATGCCGGAGGCGCGCTCATAGCTCTCCAGCGCCGACACCACATGGCCCACTTGGTATTCTGCTGCGGCCAGCGCTACCCAGTAATCTGCACTGTCATCGTAAAGCTCCACTGCCTTTTTAAAGAAGTGCACGGCCTCATACCATTTTTCCTGCGCATCCAGAATCACCCCGATACCAAACCAGGCCTCGTCCATCTCCGGGTCCAGGTCCACTGATTTTTGGTAGTAGCGACGCGAAAGGTCCCACTGCTGCATTTTCTCGTAGCACTCCCCGATGTTGCAATATACTTCCGCGTTGGGCTCACCGTGCTCAATCATGGCATTGAATGCCTCAATGGCCTTTAGGTACTGCCCCTGGTACACCAGCGCATTAGCCATGTTGTTATAAGCCGTGATAAAATCCGGGCGAATGAGCGTGGCGTAATCGTACGCTGAGATAGCTTTTTCGTAAGCGCCCATCTTGTTATACAGGTTGCCCAAGTTAAACCAGGCCACATACGAGTATGGGTCGTCGTCCACGAACTTCTGGAAAAACGGCAGGTGCTCGCTCATTACATTCGTCAGGTCCATGCAGTAAAGCACTTCCTGCATTGCGGCCTCGTTCTCGGGGTTCAGGGCTACGCACTTTTTGTAATACTTTATGGCCGAGGCAAGCTTGCCCCAGGTTTGATAAGCCAGCCCAATGTTAAAGTATATATCATCCCGGTCGTCGGCATAGGCCAGGGCTTTCTTAAAGTAATCTATCGCCTCCCTAAACTCTCCGCGTTGGGTGTAGATAATTCCGCGCGTAAGCTGCACGTCGGCATTCTCCGGGTCCACTTCGGCTACCTTGTTAATCATGACAAGGGCTTCCTCAAAGTTGCCTGACATGGCCAGCAGCTGCGCCTTGTCTATCTGTAGCTCCGTGGAAAAAGGGTACTGCACCAGGGCTGTGTCGCAGGCGGCCAGGGCTTTCTTGTACTCAAAGTTTGCGGTATAGTGATCAATGATATACTCAAAGTCTGTGAGGTCAAAAAATGCCGTCTCGTTGCTCCCGAGCATGCGCTCGAAACGTTGTATCAGTTCCAGCTCTTCGCTGTGTTCTTCAAAGTCTTCTTTCATCTCCAATATCCAACAAGCTGCCCTAGAACAGCTTTTTTCATACTACATTTTAAGGCTGCAAATAGTTTATTCTGCTTTTTGCAGCGCTGCTTTGCCAGCCTGCCGCCCTAATTCCGTGCAAACCCACTGCACCGACTCCGCTACCGGCCTAAACTCGAACCCAAGTGCCTTTTTAACTTTATCGTTACTGAAAAAGTGTGTTTTCTTGGCTACCCTGGCCGTGTCTTTGGTGATGAGTGGCCGGCGGCCTGTAAGCCACGAGCGGGCGTGCTCCAATCGCCAAACGACCTCAGCCACAAAAGGGGGTACTTTTAAAGCGGGGGCTTTTTTATCGAAACAGTTAGCTACCTGCTCAAAAAAAGTCTTGTAGCTCAGTTTCTCAGCATTTAATATAAACCTTTCTCCTGATATTTCCGAGAAGGCCAGGCGCAGCATTGTTTCAATCACATCGCGCACATCCACAAAATTGGCCTCCCCGGCGGTGTAGTAGAGGCGCTCATTATACACATACTTAAACAGTTGCGTGCTGCTCCGGCTCCAGTCGGCAGGGCCAAGTATGATAGACGGGTTAACGATAACGGCATCGAGCCCCTCGGCTACGCCGCGCCATACTTCCAGTTCACCAAAGTACTTTGAGCTGGCGTAAGCAGACAAATCGGCTGCCGGGTCCCATTTAGCCTGCTCCGTAAGTATGGCTTTGTTTTTTGGCCGGCCAACTGCAGCAATCGAGCTGACATGGCACAGCTTTATACTTCCGGCCTCCAGGCAGGCATCCACTATATTGGCGGTGCCCTCTATGTTTATTTGCTTCAGCAGCTCCTCATCCTGCGGGGCATAAGACACCAACCCGGCACAATGGAAAACATGCGTCGCACCCTGCAGGGCATCACGCAGCATAACCGGGTCCAGAATATCTCCCTCAACCCATAGCACCTGGTCGGCATAAGCGATGGCAGGGGTTTGCCCACGGTAGAGCGCTTTTACCTGATGGCCTTGGCGTACTAGCTCCGGAATCAGAAAACTGCCGATCAGGCCACTGCCGCCCGTTACAAAGATCATGCGTTGAGGAAGTATAAATTAGAGGAAATAACTATAGTTGCCTGTTGCGAAGCGGCAAAGCCAGCGCTTTAACCAGATGCTTTGAGCTTAATACTTTATGCAGGGAGTTGATGTGCTTCAGGCCATGCGTATCTGAGCCCAGAAAATCTGCCAGGCCCTGCTCTATCAGGCGCTCAGCCACATCTTTCGCCCCCGGCGAGTAATAGCCTGCCAGGGAGTTGATATTTGGCTGAAACAAAACGCCCAAGTCTTTTAAGGCCACCAACTCGTCATACTTGCCATAGAAGTAGGTATAGCGTTCTGGATGGGCTAGCACCGGCTGGTACCCCTTGGCACGCATCATAAAGATTGCTTCGCGCAGATTCAGTGGCTCGTTCAGGAATGATGTCTCAAAGAGTAAGTATTTCTCTCCGAAGGTTAGCAGCTCCTCCCCATTCTCCAGCTTTTCCAGAAAGCCCTCGTCCAGGTAATACTCTGCCGCACAGTCCAGCTCCATTTCTATACCTTCCTTAGCTACGGCTTGGCGCAGCAAAGCAAGCTTTCCCCGGATAATTTCGGGCGTGTTTTTGTAGAAATCGCTCATCACGTGTGGCGTCATGATCAGCTTACGGTAACCCAGCTGCTTCATGGCACGCACCAAATCCAACGACTGCTCCAGGCTGTCAGAACCATCGTCAATGCCCGGCAGAATATGCGAATGCATATCCACAGCCAGCTCACTGAGTGATGCCACCAGCACTGGGTCCTCGCCTCCCCCAAATAAGTTTTTTAAAAACTTTATCATCATCTCTACATTGGTTCCTGTGGCCCTGCTGCATGCGGGCAGCACAGCAAACAAAGCTCAAAATAACAGAAATTAAAATCACGGTCAAAATAAAGCTGGCACAGGCTACAGTAGCCTCTTTTACATACGATTAAATCTATATGCCTGATTGCCCCTTTGGCCTTATTTACATAGCTTTGTAAACAACGGATAGTGCGCTACCGTTAGTAAAGGCTACTTATCACCTTACATGAACCCAAACTATAAATGGAATTAAAAACAACTGAAAACCAGCGCATGATCGCGGACATGGTCCGTGATTTTGGTGCGAAGCACATCAAGCCCAAAATGATGGAGTGGGACGAATCACAGGAGTTTCCGGTGGAGGTCTTTAAAAAACTCGGCGAACTGGGTCTGATGGGCGTGCTTGTGCCTACAGAGTATGGCGGCTCAGGCTTTGGCTACCTGGAGTATGTAACTGCTATCGCGGAGCTATCTAAGATCGATGGCTCTATCGGCCTTTCCATGGCCGCGCACAACTCGCTTTGTACCGGGCACATCCTCCAGTTCGGAAACGAGGAGCAGAAGAAGAAATACCTGCCTAAGCTGGCAACTGCCGAGTGGATCGGCGCCTGGGGCCTAACAGAACCAAACACAGGCTCAGATGCGGGTAACATGCGCACCGTAGCCGTGCAGGACGGTGATTACTGGGTAATTAACGGCGCTAAGAACTTTATCACGCACGGTAAGTCTGGCAATGTAGCTGTTGTTATTGTACGCACCGGTGAGGTGGGCGACTCGCATGGCATGACGGCTTTCGTGATTGAGAAAGGCACTGAAGGCTTCAGCGCTGGCCGCAAAGAAGACAAGCTGGGCATGCGCGCCTCAGAAACCACGGAGCTGATCTTCCAGGATTGCCGCGTGCACAAAGACCAGATCCTGGGCGAGGTAGGCGAAGGCTTCGTGCAGGCCATGAAAGTACTGGATGGCGGCCGTATCTCTATCGCAGCCCTCTCGTTGGGCATTGCACAGGGTGCTTTTGAGGCGGCTTTAGCTTACTCTAAAGAACGCCAGCAGTTTAACAAGCCAATCTCCAGCTTCCAGGGCATCGCCTTTAAGCTAGCCGACATGGCGACAGAGATCGAAGCGGCTTCGCTACTGACATACCAGGCTGCCGATATGAAGAACCGCGGCCTGAACGTAAATAAGGAATCAGCGATGGCTAAGCTCTATGCCTCTGAAGTATCGGTGAGGGTGGCAAACGAAGGTGTGCAGATTTTTGGCGGCTATGGCTTTACCAAAGATTACCCTGCAGAGAAATATTACCGCGATGCCAAACTTTGCACCATCGGCGAGGGAACAAGCGAGATACAAAAGCTTGTTATATCCAGAGCCATGCTTAAATAAAAAAGCTGTGGCAGAGGCTATATAGGCGCTTCTGCCACACTTTCTAAAATAAAATCAGGCTGAGCAAGAAATAATTAGCCAATAAGTTGATTTTTAAGTCAAAGCTTGTTTAAATTTGCAACCCTAAATTCAAAGAGAAGCGAGGAATAATATGATCATTGTAAACGTAAAAGATAACGAGTCTGTAGACCGTGCTCTGAAGAGATTCAAGAAGAAATTTGAGAGAACTGGTGTTTTGAAGGAACTGCGCTCTAGAGCCTATTTCGAGAAGCCGTCAATTGCTAAAAGAAAGCAAAAAGAGAGAGCTGTATACAAGCAGCACCTGTTTGCTGAGCAAAACTACTAGTATCTCTAACAAGATATTTTATTTTTCCATAAATTAGTATATCTGATACACCCAGTCAGGTATACTAGTTTATGGATTTATTTTTTAAGTACCTACAATACGAGAAGCGGTATAGCCCGCATACGCTCACCTCTTATCATACCGATCTGGGGCAGTTTGCTGATTACCTTCAGCAAGTATACGAAATTACAGACGCCGCAGAAGCTGACCACACCATTATCCGATCCTGGATTCTGACACTGGTTCAAAATAACATCAAGCCGCGCTCCATTAACCGCAAGATTGCTTGCCTACGCTCTTATTACAAGTTTTTACTGGCCCAGGAACGCATTAAGGTAAACCCCATGCTGCGCATAAAGGCGCCGAAAGCCACCAAGAAACTCCCTGCCTTTGTGCAGGAGGAGCCTTTCAATAACCTGCTCGACAGCTTTACTTTTGAGGATACCTTTGAAGGCCAGCGCGACCGCCTGATCTTGGAGTTCCTGTATGGCACTGGTATCCGCCTGGCAGAGCTCATTCATATTGAGCCCTCAGATCTGGAACTACGGGCCAAAACAGTGCGCGTACTGGGCAAAGGAAACAAAGAGCGCATTGTGCCGCTAAACGACTCCCTACTGCAGGCCCTGGATGCTTACCAGCATGAGAAAAAACGCTTTTTCGGTGATAACAATTCGGTAAAATTGCTCGTTACTAATAAAGCTCGCCCCCTATACCCAAAATTCGTTTATCGCGTTGTAAAGAAGTATATCAGCTTGATCACTACCTCCGAACATACCAGCCCCCATGTGCTGCGCCATTCCTTCGCCACACACCTTCTTAACAAGGGAGCTGACCTAAACGCGATTAAAGATCTACTGGGGCACGCCAGCCTGGCGGCAACACAGGTTTACACACACAATTCAATTGAGCAGCTGAAGTCTATCTTCGAGAAAGCTCATCCTAAAGCATAAGTTTAACTTTTAATTTAAAGACTATGAAGCTACAGATGCATTCTATCCACTTTGAGGCAGATCAACAATTGACTGACTTCGTTCAGCAGCGTATTGATAAGCTGGAAACGTTTTACGACCGCGTAGTGGAAGGCGAAGTGTTTCTCAAACATAATAACAATGACGGCATCGCCACTAAAACCGTAGAGATCAAGCTCTTTGTGCCGGGCTCCACCCTCTTCTCTAAAGAAGAAGCCCCATCTTTTGAAGCCGCCGCTGATGCTGCCGTGGAGGCAATGCGCCGACAGCTCAAAAAGTTTAAGGAAAAGCAAATGGCACACTAGAGATCACGTTTGTCATTAAGTATAAAAAGCGAAGGCCTGCTAATTTAGCAGGCCTTCGCTTTTTATACTTGGTTTATACTTGCAAGCTGGATTACAATCCGAACTCAGCTTTTATCTTATCAACATAATCAAGTTTCTCCCAGGTAAAAGTCTCGAACTCTTTGGTCTCTTTTTTACCGTTTACAGAGATTTCTACTACTTTCTTGCCCGGCGTTCTGCCCATGTGGCCGTACGCAGCAGTTTCAGCAAAGATAGGGTTTTGCAGGCCGTAGCGTTGCACAATGGCATAAGGGCGCATATCAAACAACTTGCTTACCTTCTCGGCAATCTCACCATCGCTCATCAGGTTGCCGGCGGCATCCTTCACCTTGGTAGAGCCATAGGTAGTTACATATAAACCAACCGGTTTTGCCACGCCAATAGCATAAGCCACCTGCACCAGCGCCTGGTCTGATACGCCAGCAGCTACCAGGTTTTTGGCAATATGGCGCGCGGCGTAGGCTGCAGAACGGTCTACTTTAGATGAATCCTTCCCGGAGAAAGCTCCGCCGCCGTGAGCACCTTTGCCGCCATAGGTATCCACGATAATCTTACGGCCTGTAAGACCGGTATCGCCGTGCGGGCCGCCAATCACGAACTTACCCGTTGGGTTGATGTGGTAAATAATATCCGCATTGAATAGCTTCTGCGTACGCTCTGGCAACAGCTTTAATACACGCGGGATAAGTATAGTATCAACATCTTCCTTGATCTTGGCTACCATCTTTTTCTCTGCAGCGTCTTTGGCTTCCGGCGTGTTGCCTTCCGTTGCTACAAACTCATCGTGCTGTGTAGAGATAACAATCGTATCGATCTTCTCAGGCACATCATTATCATTGTAACGTATAGTCACCTGAGACTTGGCATCCGGGCGCAGGTATGTCATTTCTTTGCCTTCCTTGCGGATGGCAGACAGCTCCTGAAGCAGCAAGTGGGATATGCTCAGGGCCAGCGGCATGTAGTTATCCGTTTCGTTGGTGGCATAGCCAAACATCATACCCTGGTCGCCAGCGCCCTGCTCCTCCGGCTTGGCACGCTCAACGCCCTGGTTAATATCAGATGATTGCTCATGGATGGCCGAGATTACTCCACAGGCATCCGCATCAAACATATATTCTGATTTAGTATAGCCGATACGCTTAATCACGTCGCGGGCTACCTTTTGTACGTCTACGTAGGCTTCTGTCTTTACCTCGCCGCTCAGCACCACAAGGCCTGTGGTTACCAGTGTTTCGCAAGCTACTTTAGACTGTGGGTCTTGCTTCAGGAACTCATCTAAAAGTGCATCCGAGATCTGGTCGGCTACTTTATCTGGGTGCCCTTCAGACACAGACTCAGATGTAAATAAATAAGGCATTTTTTTCTATGGGTTTAGGTACAAAGTATAAACCAGCTGCCCCCCTTGGCAGCGGCTACAAAGCTAAGACAAATCTGCCACACTTGAAACTGAATATCAGGCTCACTCTAAGCCTTGTAGCCATTTAGAGGCAAAAGGTTACGTTTTGCAAATCTGCTACTTGCCTGGGCAGGCCATTAGAAGGGAAGTATAAAAGCATAACCTTTTAAAATTATGGCCCGTTTCATCTACAACAAATTGCATCATTTGAAATAACCCTTTATGAAACGTATACTATCCCTTATTTGTATTTTAACTTTATTAATAGGCAACGCTTCAGCACAAGACGATTCGCCTTATAAAACCAGCTTTAAAGTTGATGCCCCGATTATTGCTGCAGGCATGGGCCTGAGCGCGTATGGCCTATCGCTGATGCAGGATAAAAGCGGCCTTACCGAGGAGCAAATCTCGGCTCTTGACAAAAACGATGTTAATGGATTTGACCGCTTTTCGGCTGGGTATGACTCGGAGAGTGCCAAGAAGATAAGTGACTTCCCGTTCTATGGATCTTTTGCTATGCCTGTTGTAATGCTATTGAACAAAAACGTTGGTAGCAAAGCAGGACAGGTAGCCGTGCTATATGTTGAAACAATGGCTGTTACAGGCGCCCTATTTACTATGACAAACGGAAACGTAGAGCGTACGCGCCCTTTGGTTTACAGCGATGATGTTGACATTTCCGACAAAAATACGGCTAATGCCCGCAACTCCTTTTATGCTGGCCATACTGCTGCTACAGCAAGTGCTACATTTTTTGCTGCCAAAATCTTCCATGACTTTAACCCTGATTCTGGAGCCAGACCATACGTTTGGGCAGCTGCCGCAGCTATCCCGGCTACTGTAGGTTACTTGCGCCTGAAGGCTGGCAAACACTTTCTGAGTGATAATCTTTTAGGGTATGGCCTAGGCGCCGCCGCAGGTATACTGGTGCCTCAGCTGCACAAGAAAACCAATACCCGCAACATCAGTTTAATACCGGTGTCGAGCAGGCAATACAATGGTGCGCTTCTCACTTATACTTTCTAACAATGTTGAGGAGTCCCCTGTTACTGTGGTTGCTGGCTCTAATATTACTCCCAAGTATAGTTAATGGCCAGACTGCTACGTCGCCGTATAAAACAGACTGGCTCCGCGATGGATCCATAGCTGCCGGAGGCATAGGTGCCACAGTAATAGGGAACATCCTGATTGAAAAAAAGACACGGCTCACTGAAGCTGACTTATCCCAGTTAAATGTTAATGATGTTAACAGCTTTGACCGGTTTTCGGCAGGCAATTATAGCGCTAACGCAGAAACTGTAAGCGATTACCCTTTCTATGGTTCATTCTTAGCGCCACTCCTTCTTCTTCTTGATGATGACATTAAGCAAAATGCGCCACAAGTATACTTACTGTATGGCCAAACACTTTCCATAGCAGGGGGCTTGTATAGTATGACTGCTGGTACATCGTCACGTAAAAGGCCATACGTTTATACTTCAGACGCTTCTTTAGAGCTTCGTACTGATAAACAAGCTACTAATTCTTTTTACGCCGGCCATACGGCTGCTACAGCTGCTGCTACTTTTTTTCTGGCTAAAGTATATCATGACTTTAATCCCGACTCTCCTGCCCGCCCCTATATTTGGGCTGCAGCGGCCACCGTACCAGCGGTAGTTGGTTACTTACGCTTAAGAGCTGGCAAGCATTTCCTGAGCGATAATATTGTTGGCTATGCCATTGGCACAGGTATAGGAATTTTGGTGCCTGAGCTTCACCGGCGTGGCTCCCCTATAACACTCATACCAGAACGAACCACAATGTATGACGGCCTGGCTGTGGTATATCAGTTTTAATAACTTTACTCCAATAAAAAAGCCCGCCTCATTTGAGGCGGGCTTTTTTATTGGACTCTAAAGCAATTTATAGCTTAGGTGTTATTTGCAAAACAACCTTTTCTTTATCAGATCCTTTACGACCAACTGAAAGGCCATCAGCTTCAACAAGAGTTAAAGTTGCAGTAGCAGAAGTTTGCCCTGCAGGAACAACATTGGCAGGAACTGGAAGGTTTAGCGTAATAGAATTGGTATTTCTAGCTAAGGTTACTGTTCCTGACTTAGTGAATGCTCCAGTTACTTCATATTTTAAAGTTTTATCCTGCTGGAAAAACTCTCTTGATTGAAAAGTTATAGAAGCTGTTTTCTCCTCCTCAACTTCAATATTTGCTTTAGATTTTATCTCAACATAAGCAGGCATTGAGTTAGAGAAATCATATGTATCCATGTCCTTCTCGCAAGATGAGAAAGAGAACATAGTGCCCATCAGGGCTAACATTATTAGTTTATTCTTCATGATACTATTCTTGAATTAAAAGACCTACAGATCGAACCACAGTTTCTGAGTGATAATCGGAGTTGGGCTTGGTGTGTTAGCGTTAGAAGTGGCTTCATCTGGAGAGTATACCCATCTTCTGATCAGGCCGCCGGCAGGTGTACCCTCTGGCTGAGTCAAGGTAGGCACTTCGTTGCCTTCGCTTCCTGATCTTCTCCATTGCGTCCAAGCTTCCAGCGGTCTGTCCATTAAGTCAATCCACTGCATTAAGTGAATCTGGTCTACTGGTTTTGCAACTGAAGTTAAGGCCGGCAATGTGTTATCTACATAATCCTGAGCCGTTGAAGATGCAATGCCGTTAAACAGCAATGCTTGCAAAGTAGCTTTCTTGTATAGCTCATTTGCTTTGTTCAGATCCTGACCTACGCCTAACCCTCTTGCATAAGCCTCTGCTTCCAGGTACAGTTGCTCCTGGTAAGTATAAACTACTTCTGGGGCATCTGGTCTGTAAAGGTACATGCTGATGGTAGCTGTAGTGGCATCTGCCTCTTCTTCCGAGTCAACACCGTTATAAGTGCTAACACCTGCTGGCTTATCAAAGTATACCGGAATACGCGGGTCTTCCAGCTGCTTCATGTAGCTCAACACGTTGTTGTTTGCAAAGAAGAAAATATTAGACCCGCCTGCATAGCGCTTAAGGATCTTATATCTTGGGTTCTCTTTATCTGGTGTGTTATAGAACGGGAAGGTGAAGTTTGCCGCAGCAGAAGAAACCATTCCTCCCTCGTTTAACATCTGACCGATTTTGGAAGCTACAGAAGGATCTTTATCTACCATCACCATGTAAGTCTTAAACTTAATGGATTTAGCGAAACTCTTCCACTTGCTCAAGTCTCCATTGTAAATCAGGTCATACTCTGAAATTTTAAGTGGGCTGGTTTCATCGATCTGAGCGATAGCCTCATCCAAAAGCCCAATTACCTGCTCAAAAACAGATTTCTGAGCATCGAACTTTGGATAAGAGATACTCTCCTGCCAAGACTCCGAGAATGGAATATCGCCCCAGATAAGAGTAGCCTCATACATCATCGTGGCTAGCTCGATCTTAGCTTGCGCAGCTGCATTGTTGTTTGCAGGGCTTGCCTTCTCTGCTTCAGCGATAGCCTGAACAAGGTTTAGACCAGCTGTAGCATAGTATGCCTTCCAGGTGTTACCTGTGCTGTAAGGGCTGATTTCGTACACGTTGTCTTTACCCCAACCAAAGTTACCGCCACTCGCGATAGTTTGCGCTGACAGGGCAATTGGAATGTAGTTGTCGCCACCTGCACGGTTAGCTGCCCAGTTAGTTGTTGCATAGTTAAACAACAGCTTAGGCTCAACCTTTGTACTTGCGTAAGGGTCTGTGTTAATATCGAGATAACTCTCGCAGGATGTTGCAGCTACTGCCGTAAGGCCAAGCGCTGCTATCACTGTATATCTTTTAATGTTTTTAAACATCTTAAAACAATTTAATTTTCCAACAACTATTAAAGCGTCACTCTCAGGTTAAAGCCCAGAGTTCTTGTAGTTGGCATAGTGTTAAATTCAACACCTTCACCTACTGAACCAGCACCGAAGAAGTTAGACTCTGGATCGATATGAGGCACGTTTGAGTGGATGATCCACAGGTTACGGCCTTCCAGGCCAAACTCAGCAGATCCTACAAAAGTGTTCTCCAACCATCTCTTAGGCAAAGTATAAGAAACTCTTACTTCTCTCAGCTTCACATAAGAAGCATCGAACACGTTACCTTCGGTGTTAGCTGTAGCTGAGTATTTGCCCCAGAAATCCTGCATGCTTTGTACCGGTGTGGTGTTTGGCACAAATCCATCGTCGGTTTTGTTCACACCACGATCGATGAAGATGCTGCCACGGTTCTCAAGTGTTTCTTCGGCTAAACCTGAAGAGCGCAGGCTGGCTACTGTACCAGAGTAGAAAACACCGCCTTTACGGATATCCACCAGGAAGCCCATGTTGATGCCTTTGTAGGTAAATGTGTTGTTGATACCCATTAACCAGTCTGGTGTAATGCTACCTAAACGCTTGCCCTGCTCAGTCTCTCTTAGTCCAGTATCCTTATTGATGATGAAGTTTCCTTCAGGATCTCTCTGCCATGCTGTACCATACAAACCAAACGACTTACCTTCTTCAGCTTTGATTTGCAGGCCGCTCCAGCCGCTTGCCAAGCCATAGAAGTCCAAAGACTCAGGCAGGTCTTGTACTTCCTGCACGTTCTTAGAGAAGTTCACATTCGTAGTCCAGTCGAAGCCTGATGTAGTACGGATTGGGTTCAAAGTTAAATCAACTTCTAAACCGCGGTTTAATACGGCACCAACGTTAACATACTTAGCGAAGTAACCTGTAGAAAGCGGCACATCAAGCGCTACAATCTGATCTGTTGTCTTGGTGTTGTAATAGGTAAACCCAAGGTTGATTCTGTTGCTCAGGAAACGGAAGTCGGCACCAAACTCAACGTTTGTCTGGTTCTGCGGCTTCAGGTTGAAGTTAGGAAGCGTACGTGGCGCAGAGAAACCTAGTAACCCGCCGTGAGGGAAAGTACCGCTTAAGCTATACTGCACAAAATATGTAGTAGCAGGGTTGTAGTTATAGTCAAGGCTATAAGGTGCAGCATCGCTACCTACATTGGCCCAGCTTGCTCTGATTTTACCGTAATCCAGAATATTTGACTGAATGTTGAAGGCATCGGTAAACACAAAACCTGTACTCACTGATGGGTAGAAGTATGATCTGTTATCTACAGGCAGTGTTGACGACCAGTCGTTACGGCCGGTTACGTTCAGGAACAGGTACTCTTTGTAGCTTAATCCTAAATCACCCCAGATACCTACTAGTCTTCTCTCAGAGATAGACTGGCTCGGCACTGTGCTCGTGGCGTTTGCATAGTCATACAGGCCATCAATTGTCAGGTTTCTGGCCGTTACGGCCTGTGCTTCATAATGCGTAGAGTAGATGTTGTGGCCAGCCATTACTTTCAGGTTCAGGTCTGGGTTAATGTCTCTCTCTGCTGTAACAATGAAGTCGTTGTTTACAATGCGGTTCTGAAGCGTTGCTTTGTAGAACTCCCCTTCCAGTGCACCAAATGTGCCTTTGCTAGTCTTGTTAAAGCGATTCTCTTTGTAGAAGTCAACACCTGTATTGTTAGAAAGCGTTAACCATGGAAGCGGCTTGTAAGAAACAATAGCGTTTCCGTACATACGCTCCAAATCACTCTCGTTTGTGTTTCTGTTAATTATCCAGTAAGGGTTGTTACCCGTTTTGTCTGGAGTCAAAGAGATTTGCTCTCCTGTTATTGGATCGATATAGTTATCGCGCAGCCTGTTGATATCAACGGTTCTTGGCAAACCATAGATAGCAGAAGTAAGAATGTTCGGGCTGTTTGAGCTTTGCACCGGACGGCCTTCTGTAGTAGTCTTAACATAGTTGATCGTGGTACGCACGTTCAGTTTATCCTTGAAGTTACGGCCAGCGTTTAAGCCAACATTGTAACGGTCTAGGCCCTGGTTTTCGATGATACCAGTCTGGTTTGTGGAACCAAGGCTCAAACGGAAATCGCCTTCTTTGCTACCTCCTTCAAAAGCTAGGTTGTTCATGTAAGTCATACCTGTCTGGAAGAAATCTTCCACGTTGTTAGGGTATGCCTGTAGCGTAACGTCTTCGCCCATGAAGTTTTTAACTGTTACATCTTGCACTTCACTGATTTTAGGGCCCCAGCCGTTTGTGTTTCTAAGATCGTACTTACCAAAGTTACCTTGCGCATACTCGTTCTGCAGGTCAGGTAATCTCAGTACGTTGTCGAAACGTGTAGAAGAGTTTAAAGACACTTTTACTTTGCCTTCAGCACCTTTCTTGGTAGTGATGATGATTGCACCGTCTCTTGCACGGGCACCATATAATGCTGTCGCAGCCGCACCTTTTAGTACAGTCATGCTTTCGATATCATCCGGGTTGATATCACCGGCTCTGTTACCGTAGTCTACCGAACCGTTACCTGTTGGCGTGTTGCCACCTGGTGCACTGTTGCTGATAGGCAAACCATCGATAACGAATAGTGGGCTAGAACCGCCAAAGCTGTTTGTGCCACGGATAGTTACTTTAGAAGAACCACCCAGTGAGCCTGATGACTGCGTAATACGCACGCCTGAAACTTTACCGGCGAGGCCGTTTACAACGTTAGTTTCACGGGCTTTTGTAAGCTCTTCGCCATCTACCTTAGAAGCGGCGTAACCCAATGATTTCGTTTCGCGCTCAATACCAATGGCAGTTACTACCACCTCCTGAAGCTGCTTTGAGTCAACACCTAAGGCAACGTTCACAACGCTTGCATTATCGATGTTACGCTCTACTACCGAGTAACCGATAAATCGGAATACCAGCGTGTTGCTTCCTTCCGGCACATTGATAGTATAAGTACCATCTACACCTGTTGCAGTACCTGTAGTTGTACCTTTAACCAGAACTGCTACTCCTGGCAATGCATCACCAGTACTCCGGTCTGTTACCTTTCCAGATACGGCTCGGTTCTGCGCCCATGCTTGGCTTACAAGCGTTAGGAACATTACCAAACCAATAAATAGAACTTTTCTCATAAAGTTAGATTAGATTGATATGTAAAATAGATTATTGTGTTTCCCTAAATATAGACGAATGTTAAAACATACTAAAGCCAACATGATTAAAAATGCCATTATTTGATAATTATTCAACCCTTTGAGCATTTAAGACCCATCACACTTTCAAGTAAATAATTATTAAACAATCACTTACAAAAATAACAACTGATATATGAAAATTCCTTCATAATGTCTAAACACTTATTGCAAAACAGGTTATTTATACTTCTAATCTATTGTAACAACAAGTGTACTTAATAAAGCCAGATGGCTATCTTAACCCACTATACTTATAACTATTTAAATATTTTTACTGTGTGACACTTACAGAGCTACACCAGGAATTTTACTGATTTAGCCATAAAAAAAGCGTGTGCAGCACAGGCCGCACACGCTTCGGATTTCAAAACAGGAAGTATACTTTACTTCTGATCCTTCAGGTTCTCTTCAAAAAGCTTATAGATGCGCTTGTACTCATCCGTCCAACTGGCTGGTTCAGTAAAGCCGTGGTCCTCCACGGGATAAACTGCCAGCTCCCAATTTTCCTTGCCTAGCTCAATAAGGCGCTGGGTAAGCCGCACTACATCCTGGAAATGCACATTGGTATCTACCATGCCGTGGCAGATAAGCAAGGCGCCCTTCAGACCTTCGGCATAATAGATTGGTGAGCTTTTAGCATAGGCTGTGCTATCGGTGTAAGGGGTGTTGAGGATGTTGGAAGTATAGCCGTGGTTATAGTGCGCCCAGTCGGTAACAGAGCGGAGAGCAGCGCCAGCAGCAAACACATCAGGCTCTGTAAACATGGCCATCAGGGTGATAAAACCGCCGTAAGAGCCACCGTAAATACCAATGCGCTTTGGATCCACATTATACTTATCTACAAGTAGTTTAGCCCCATCTACATGGTCGCTTAGGTCTTTGCCGCCCATAAACTGGTAGATGCCGGTACGTACATCGCGGCCATACCCTGCACTGCCACGGTAATCAATGTCCAGCACGGTGTAGCCCTGGTCTGCCAGGAAGTTATGGAACATGTACTCTCTAAAGTATGAGCTCCACCACCTATGGGCATTCTGCAGATAGCCAGCGCCGTGCACAAACACAACTGCAGGGCCGTTTTGCGTCGGGTTCTCCGGGCGATACAGGCGGGCGTTTACATTGGCCCCATCCTTTGCCTTAAAGGTAATTACCTCCGGGTCGCGCCAGTCGTAAGACTTAAACTCATCGGTGAGCGAGTGTGTTACCTGCTTTACTTTCGCGCCTTTTTTATTGTCCATCACATACAGCTCCCATGGCTTGTTGCTGTAAGAGTAACGGATCGCCAGGTTCTTTTCATCCGGCGAAAGCTCTACCTCGTGGGCTCCTTTCAGGCTGGTAAGCTGCACCATTTCCCCGCCGCCAGCTGGCATACGGTAAAAATGCTTCTCGCCCGGATGCACTTTGTTGGCTGTGAAGTAGAAATATTTCTCATCGTCAGATAAGCGCACATCTGATACTTCATACTTGCCAGAGGTTAGCGCTTTTTTCTGGCCACTGTTTACATTTACAGTGTATAGGTGCGAGTAGCCACTCTCCTCAGAATGGAACCATACGTGCTCGTTGTCTGGCATCCAGCCCATGTCGCCGGGGCCATAACCTATACCCGGGCCGTTAATCCATGCCTCATCGCGTTGGCGGTCCAGTACGGTTAGTTTGGCAGTAGCCGGGTCAAGCTTCATAATCCAGCGGTCTTTGTTGTCCTGCGAGCGGGCTACCACCACGGCATGTTTCCCGTTAGCCGACCAGTATGGCCCGTAAATAACCGTTTCGCGAGGGGTAGCTTTTTGAGGTTTGGCATCTGCGGGGCTTGCGCTAGCCTTTTTCTGCTGCTGCAGGTAAACTGGCTGCTCAGTTATGCCAGCCACATCATTCATTAGCACGGTATAAGCGGAGTCGCGCTGCGTGTCGTACACGAAAAACTCATACTTGCTTTGGGCGTCTCCTACTTTGGTGCGGGTATTGATATCTTCTGTATAACCCGACTCAGTTACAAAGTCAGGAACCAAAGCTATCTTGGCATTCTTTGGCCTTGTAATTAGCTGGTAGGTGATAAAGCGCTCTCCTGGCCCAAGTGTGATATTGCTAACCGTTTTATCTTCTGTGTAAATTTCTTTTGGCCTGTGTGGGGCGTCGAGCTTCTGCTGCTTTTCGGCGGCATCCTTATCCAGCTTACGGTCGCGGACAATTTGCAGCAAGGTTAGCTGCTGTTGTTTCAGCCACTCGCGCTGCGGGTCCTTTGCTTCATCGGCAGGTTTGCGGCCTTTCTTAAAATCTGTGAGCTGCACTGTTTGCCCGTTATCGATGCCCCAGGCAAACAGGTTTCCGTCTTTTGTATAAATTACCTTTTGCTCGTTATGGCTGAATGCCGGGCTGCTTTCACGCTCTACGGTATTAGTTACCTGCTGGGCCTTCCCGGATCTTATATCATACAAAAAAATATCGCCGTTCTTCTCATACACCTTTTTAGTTTCGGCGCGGTTATACTCACCGCGCTGGCTTGGCAGGCTTCTTCTTTCCTGAGCGCTTACCTTCTGTATATTCTTGCCATCGGCGCTTACACTATAGAGCGAGTCCTGGCGGTTACCCTCGGGGTTCCAGTAAAAGTATATCTTTTTGCCGTCTTCGGACCAGAACACGTTGCTAGGCGAGGTGCCGATCCATTTCGGGTCGCGCATGATCTTCTCAACGCTAAGCTCCAGCTTCTTATTCTGAGCCTGCAGTTCGGCACTGCCCAGCAGCAGCAAAGCCATAAGGGCTACGGCTTTTTGTTTCAATTGCATAACAAAGGTGTTAGTGTAGGTAGTTTTATTTAGATAGATGCTCAATTTAAAGTATAAACAGCCATAAAGCAAAACCGCCACCTGTAAGTTGCTGCTTATAGGTGGCGGCCATACTTAGGATTTCTTTTTCTTGCCGAAATCCATACTTGGGTGTTGCTCCTCGTGCGGCGTTATACTTTGGTAGAATTTGGCGAAGCTCAGCAGCTCTGCCTCCCCGAACAACTGGCCCATAAACGTAATGGTTGTAGGCATGCCGTTTTTCTGAAATCCGTTTGGTACCACCACGCACGGGTGCCCGGTGAGGTTGGTAACCACCAGGTTGTTGCTGGCAAAAGATGGGCTGATGTATACATCCACATCTTTTAAGGTCTCGTGCATTTGCTGCACTAAAAGGGTGCGCACGCGCTGGGCTTGCAGGTACTCCACAGCAGGTATAAACCGTGCCGACCGGAAAGCGTTTGGCCAGGCATTCTTATGCTGCTGCACCAGCAGGCTGTCGCGGCCGCTGCGGGTAAGCTCATCAAAAGCGGCGGCACCTTCCACAGAGATGGTCATGGTAAGCTGGCGCGCCGGAAGGTTTGGCAGCGAAATAGGAACGAGCTCTACCCCTGCATTACGCAGCGCATCGAGGGTGGCTTTATCATTTGCGGCAAAACCATACTCTTTGGCAAAATCATCTTCTAGGTAACCTACCCGTAGTTTCTTAGGGTTTATACCTGTGTTGTAGTTGAAAGGCGCATCATACACAGACTGGTCTTTGCCGTCAGGGCCGTAGATGGCGTTGAACACGATGGCACAATCCTCGGCGGAGCGCGCAATGGGGCCAATTTTATCCATCGACCAACTTAGGGCCATGGCTCCGTGGCGGCTAACGCGCCCAAAGGTTGGCCGAAGCCCCGTAGTGCCGCAAGCCGTAGAAGGCGAAACTATAGACCCGAGCGTTTCAGTGCCGATGGCATAGGGCAACAGACCAGCCGCCACTGCCGATGCAGAACCAGCCGAAGAACCGCTGGAGCCTTTACTGATATCCCAGGGTGAGCGTGTCTTGCCGCCGTACCAAACATCGCCCATAGCCAGCGCGCCCAACGTAGTTTTCGCAACCAGCACGCCACCAGCCTCCTGCAGGCGTTGCACTACGGTGGCATCCTCGTCAATCACCTGGTCTTTGTAGGGCATGGCTCCCCAGGTTGTTTTATACTTACGCGTAGAGAGCAGGTCTTTTACCCCGAACGGGATGCCGTGCAGCATGCCTTTATACTTGCCGGCTTTTATATCTTTATCGGCTTGCCTGGCCTGCTGCATGGCAAGTTCTTCGGTTAGCGTGGTTACGCACTCCAGCGTCGGGCCATACTTCTTCAGTCGACCCAGGTAGAACTTTGTGAGCTCCTCGGAGGATATTTGCTGTGTACGCACCAACTCGGCCAGCTGCGGAATGGAGTAGAATGCCAGGTCTTCGCGCTTACGCGGCAGCTTTACCTGTGCAGGCCGCTGCACCTCAAATGCAGTCTTCTTAGTTTCAAAGGTAAACCCTGCTGGTACGGGGTTAAACATAAGTGCCGGCGGAACGCTGTTCGGTAGGTCTTGCTCGCGCAGGATAGTGTACGTTTCCTTCATTTCCTCTAGCTCCGAAAGCGTTGAATCTAGCTGCGCATCTGTAAAGTTTAGCCCCAGCACCTTCTGTGCATCCTGAAGTATGTTTACTGTAAGCTTGTTATCTGACACCCTGCCCACAAATGCCCCTGATACGAAGCATGCTGCGCCAAGTATGGCTATTGTTCTGTTTTTCATGTGGTATGACTCCAAAAATTTATACTATAGATAATTTCATGCATAATAATTAAATATTTCTACACTATAATTATATCATGCAAAGCCATTGGTATTTATATAGCAATGGCACTTGGCCCAACAATCTTCTCTTCTTCAGGTTTATTTTATCATTCACCTAGTATATTGTTACCACAAGCTATTTCACCATTTATAGTAGCTCTATAAGGTTTAACTAAAAAGGACCGTTCATGGAACGGTCCTTTTTAGTTATGGTAAGAGATTAATTCTATTGCTCTAATTGTGGATTATTTAACACCTCTGCCTGTGGAATTGGGAAAGTGAGCTCATCAGAATCCCAAGCGAATGTGCTTCCAGCTTCAAACAAATGGTTTGCTCCTCTGGTAACATTTTTCTTAAGCCTTTTCATGGCTAAGTAAGCTTTACCCTCGCCCCATAGTTCAATACGGGTTTGCAGATAGATCTCATCCAGTAGCGCTTGTCCGCTGAGTGCATCAACGTAGCTAGCATCTGGCATTCGCTGCGACACAAGTTCTTTCAGTCGGTCTTTAGCCATTCCGTCTTGGCCAAGTCTTGCATGTGCCTCTGCATTTAGAAGATACATTTCCTCTATACGCATATACACATAGTCGGTAGTAATTTGCCGCTGCCCGCCAGCTTTACGGCCTAGATCAAAGAACTTGTATAATGGCCTGCCGGTAGAGTGGAACTGCTTCTTGCGAAGGTCATCCGTCTTGATGGCATCAAATAGATTTTTGTCGATGATTTTAGCATCACCAGCCCAAGCATAGCTATAGGTATAATAGTCCATTTGGCCCCACCAAGAAACAAGGTCTAGCCCATTAGCAAGTGTAAGGTCTACACCCCACATCCAGCTTGGAGTACCCACGTTATTAAATCCTGATTCCGTATTTAATAGTGCCCCCGTTTCTGGGTCAAACTTCGCTACTAACTCATTTTCATTTGTAATCCTGAACCCACCTGTTGTTATTACATCGTTAGTCAGGGTAACAACTTTGTTTAAGTCCTCTTGAGTACCTCTAGCCGCGTGAGCATAAGCCAACAGGGCTTTTGCAACATCCTTATTAATCTGGTCCTTGGATGTTCTATTAAAGTCCTCTAAATATGTTACAGCCTGGGTTAAGTCATCAATGATGAGGTTGTATACCTCTTCTGATGTGCTTTTAGGCTGGTTAGGAACTTTTGTATCTACGTATATAGGTAAGATTTTTTCTGAACCTGAGCCATAGCCCTTTGCATAGAATTGAGCCAGGTAAAAGTATGCGTACCCACGCATTGCTTTAGCTTGACCCATAATGTGGCGTTTCAAAGGCTCTGTTTGCTCTGCATCAGTGCCACCTAGTGCATCTATCACTGTATTTGCACCAAATATTATTCTGTAATAATATCGCCATGGTTTGTAAGCTCCAATATCTGTGTTATTAACAGTTGCTTGATATCTCGCTATCCTGGAGTACCATCCATAGGTTACCCCTGCCAGCGCCATATCAGAAGATAACATGTCGCTATAAATATCGTAGCCTTTTTGGCCAAAATCATCGTGGTCCAGATCTGTACCGCCTGTGCCTGTGTTATACATTGTAGAGTATAGACCAGCAATATTACCATTTAGCAAACTTGGGTCCTTCTCCGCCGCAGCTGCAATTTGTTCTGGAGATAACTGTTCAGTTGGCTCAACATCCAAGAAATCGTCATTACAGCTTGAGGCCAGTAATGACAGGGCAAGTGCCCCAACTATATATATACTTTTTTTCATATTGATTCTCTATATTATATTTTAATTCTTAAACCTGCTGTTACTGTTGATAGCGGCGAATAGCGGTAAGTGCTTGAGCTTCCGGCTTCGGCAGTTGACGGGTTGAAGCCATCACGCGCTGTGTTGATCCAAAGGTTATCACCAGTAACCCAAACAGAGAGACCACCGATGCCATACTTCGATACAAAGCTCGTAGGAACCGTGTAGCTTAATCGCACATTGTTAAGAACTAAATAATTTGCTTTTGTAATAAATCTTGAGGAAGTAGAGGCAACATTAGCGTCATACTCATTCGATAAACGCGGAACATCAGTAATGTCTCCTTCTTTCTGCCATCTATTGAAGATATCAGTATGCCAGTTGTTACCACCAACTACATCGTTGCTCATTAGTCCTGCATAGGTATAGTCATAAGCATAACCTCCAAAGCTATACAGTAACTGGGCGCTAAGGTCAAACCCTTTATAGCCAGCTGATAGGTTAAATGCACCTCTTACATCAGGCAAAGCTGATTTACCGATATATTTCTGAGTTGCCTGAGCATAGTTCTTTGTAGTAGAGGTAAGCAATGTTGCCCCAGGATTTTTAGACTCGTAGTCAGCCAAGTTGGTAACCTGCTCTCCAGAATCGAATGAGCCATTTCCGTTAGCGTCGTCATAGTGTACTGTCCACATACCTAATCCATCCTGTGGGTCTACACCCGCCCATTCTCTTACATAGAAGTCATAAATTGAGTGGCCTTCAGACCAAGCGTATGGTGCCTGCACATCAATAGTCTTAGGCTGTCCTGTTGCAGGGTCAATCGGCATTTTAGTAATCTCATTGCTAAATATTTCGCCGTTAACGTTCAAGCTCAATCTATAGTCTTTTGCCTTAAATACATCTCCTGTCAAATCAAATTCAACGCCTTGGTTTTTCAGGTTACCGTCGTTTACCTGGAGCAATGCATACCCAAGAGAAGGCCCAACGCGTCTTTCAAAGATCAAATCCTCGGTATTCTTCTGATAATAATCAACTGAACCAGTAATGTGGTTTCCTATCCCGAACTCTATACCTGTTTGGAACATCTTCGACGTTTCCCATGTAAGGTCAGGGTTACCCTTCACATCAAATGAGAAAGCCGGAGCATCGTTCAGGTTATCAACATTAAACAGGTCATATCCTGGATAAAAGCCTACACCTGCCTGATCACCAATCAAACCATAGCTTGCCTTTAGTTTCAAAGAATTGAAAATCGGCAAGTTATCCATGAAGTCCTCATTTGTAACTAACCATGCGGCACCAACTGATCCGAATGTACCCCACTTGTCCTTTCTGAATCTAGAAGAACCGTCTCTTCTTAGTGTAGTTGACAAGAAGTACTTTTTGTCAAAGTCATAGTTGATTTGACCAAAATAACTCTCTAACGAATACTCATCAGTATAAGAGGCTGAAGGGTTTTTTACAATGGCATTATTCAGGTCCTCTAACAATGGATCTACTAAGCTATATCCTGAAGCATCTAAAATGTTTCTTTTCCAGTTAGTAGCTTCGTGTGCAGCAAGAGCCTCAACGTTATGTTGCCCGAAGTCTTTGCTGTATCTTACTAGGTTCAGGAGGTTATAGTTAAACAACTCCGTTCTTCTAAGGAATAAACTACCATTCTGTGATGCTGAACCACCATAGTATTTATTACCTCTATCTACGTATTTGTTATGATAGTACTGCGCGCCAATTCTGTTCTCAAATGTTAGCCCTTTGGCAATATTGAAGTCTAAACTAGCACTACCATTCAATTCGTTGCGGTTGTTTCTGTTTGTGTCATACGTTGCATCGGCGATTGCATTAGTTAAACCACCAAAGCCACGTGCAGTTACTGTTCCGTAATCATACTGGTTTCCGCCAAAGATAGGGTCTGTAATAAACCCGCCTTCAGCATCTCTCATGAACAGTGGATAGATAGAAGGGATATTATCTACGAACCAAAAAATGCTTCCTGAGTTGCTGCTCTGGCCATTGTTATTGGTTTCGCTTCTAGCATAGTTAAAGTTTATTCCGCCGGTTAACCAGCTATTAACTTCCTGCCTAACGTTAAGGCGAGCCGATATACGCTCGTAATCAGAATTAATGATATAGCCTTTATCATTCAAATACCCGAAAGAAGAGTAGTAGCTTGTTTTGTCTGATGAGCCACCAAACTTAACATTAACTTCCTGGCGGGCGGAATTTTGAAAACCATAATCTTCCCAGTTCTCAGGATCGTACTTTCTGGTTACTCCCGGCCTTACAGTTCTGGTTTCAGGGTCAATCAGTTCGCCACCATCAGCTACATTCCATAAGTTATATCCTGGTCTAATTCCGGCATTTGAGAACAAATTTGCATTTGCATAATCAACTGGGTTAGTTGTAATTTTTGGGTTAGCATCGGCATAGTTATAGAGTGCTTCCCAGCTCAGGCCAATATATTGCTCAGGAGATTTGATTGTGCTATAGCGTGGCAACAGGGCCATATTTGTACCAAAATTGGCATCTGCCTCTATGTAAGACTTTTTACCTCTGCCGCTTTTGGTAGTAATCACAACTACGCCGTTTGCTCCTCTTGAGCCATAAATTGCTGTTGCAGCTGCATCCTTCAGCACTGTTGTTGATTCGATATCAGCTGGGTTGATTGAGTTTAAGCTTCCTGAAAAAGGTACACCATCTACAACATATAATGGAGCACGGTTACCATTAACGGAACCAATACCACGAATACGGATAGTAGCTTCTGTGCCAGGCTGCCCGCTCGTGTTAATTACTCTCACACCTGCAACCTCACCTGCTAATGCCTGTGAAACGTTTGAAACGCTTTTGCTTTCAAGCTTTTCGCCGCTAACAACTTTTGCTGTACCAGTAAAAGATTGCTGGGTTGTAGTAGAGTAACCAACTATAACTACTTCTTCAAGCTTTTTGTCGTCAATTGCCAATGAAACATTAATAGTATTAGTATTTCCAATGGCGCGTTCCACTGTTTCGTAGCCAATAAATCGGAATACTAAGGTATTTGCCCCATCAGGCACATTTATCGTGTAAGCTCCATCGGCAGAGGTTGCCGTACCTACTGTTGTGCCTTTTGCAAGCACAGTTACTCCTGGCAACGCATCACCAGAAGCAACCGCAGTCACTCGTCCAGATACTGTTTTACTCTGTGCTTCTACATCCTGCAGAAACGCAAAAAACAGAGTAAAACTTAACAGTAATAGTTTTCTCATAAAATGATGTTTAAGGTAAGTAGATTTTTGTGTTTAATTCAAATATAACTATTTTATTCATAACATCTGCTATTCCATTAAAAAAAGCATAAACATTTTCTGATAAAATCTCCTAAACACAACATCTACGTTACAACACATTTTAGGAATTTTTACCGAAAACGCACAATTCTAGCTAATTAGCCAACATTTTAAATATGCGCATACATGATGTTTAAAATAATTCATAAACCATCAACCAACAGGCAGAACCTTTAAAAATATAACTTTACCAATAATACAACCTTTTAACACTACCTATACGCATAATATCATTGGAATATATATGTACTTTTACACTCTTATACTTTGGTTATTTTAGCAATAAGTAATAGCAATTAAGTTTGTTCCAATCTATCACTGAGCAGAGCGCATGCTCTCTTTATTAGGAAGAAATGCTTAGCTTAGATGCTTGTCTATGAAGGACGATTTGAATAGCACTGACAAATTTTTCTCAAGAAGTCTGAGATATCAGTAAAAATACGGCGGAAACTACCAAATTATGTGCACTAAGGTAATTACTGTACCATACGCACATAACTAATCACCGCAATTAGGCGCTAACGCAAACCTCTCGCCACGCACCGATTTGTGGCCAGCAGTAGTACTATAATCCATATATAAAGAGTCAGTTATTCATCATCATTGCACCAATCACTACTTTAAATTTTATACTTCTCATGAAAACAACCCTAAAAATTATCTTCGCCTTAATGTTGGCGGCATGGCAAACGCTCCCTACTCTGGCAACTGGTGCCGACAAAGACCTGAATGCCTTGCTTTGGCAGATTTCTGGCAAAGGGCTCAAAAAACCATCGTATTTGTATGGTACCCTTCATGCTATTTGCCCTGAACAGATGGTTATTCCGCAAGTGCTGCGAGATAAAGTTGGCCAAACGGAGCAGCTTACCTTGGAGCTGGACATGGACGACCCGAATATGATGGGGCAGTTTATGGCAAGCGCGAAACTCCCGAAAGGGCAATCATTGAAAGCCTTATTTAGCGAGGCGCAGTATAGACTGCTTGCCGCTTACTTCGCTGAAAACTTTAGCGTTGACCTGAAGTACCTTGACAATATGAAGCCCTTCATACTTCAAACCATGATTCTTTCAAAGCTGACTGGCTGCACTCCGGAGTCTTATGAGCAGAGGCTGATGGATATTGCCCACAGCAATAAACATGAAGTGATAGGCCTCGAAACAGTACAGCAGCAAATGAGTGCCGTAGACCAGTTACCTGATTCTATGTATGCCGATATGCTGGTACGCATGGTAAGCGATATCCCTCAGGCGAAAACAGATTACCGCAGATTAGTGGACTTATACTTAGCGCAGGATTTAACTGGGCTGGAAAGTCTTATGAAACAGAATTACACACCGGAACAGTACTTAAAATTCAAGGAGGTGTTTTTGTCTCAGCGCAACAAAGCCTGGATACCGGTTATAGAGCAAATGGCAAACGCAAAGCCTACTTTCTTTGCAGTAGGGGCAGCGCATCTGCCCGGCGAGGACGGCGTAATAGCGTTGCTGCGCAAGCAGGGCTTTAAAGTTACACCCGTTATAAAGTAACCCTTACTCAAATTTATAAACTTTAAAAGGCAGGTGTAGCGTGCGCTACACCTGCCTTTTATATTCACCCGTATGTATAACCCTATGCACCAACCACATGCGCCCGATCATACTTAAATTTAAATGAAAAAGCTATGCATCAACAACTGCTACTAACCGTATTTTTGGGGCTGCTGCTGCAACCGTCAGTCACGCTTGCACAAAGTATAGATGCCTGCGCTGAAACCCGCTTACAGACAAACACAAGAAGAGCCGTTGTTACGCCACAGCATCAACAGCTTATGAGCAAGTATGATATCACCTTTTATAAATTGGAGCTGGAGATAGAAAGGGACAGAACGTTCATCAACGGAAAAGTAACACTCCAGGCAAATGCAATGCAGCCGCTGGATGTATTTGCCTTTGAGTTACACCCCAACATGCGCATAGATTCTGTATTTGTGAATGATCAACAGGTAACGAATATATCACGGGATGATGCCAATGCCAAGATTATACTTTCTTCGCCGATTGCCGCCTCCAGCATTGTTAAGGCAGTTATATATTACAACGGCAGAACATACACAAGGCAAGGGGGCTCTATTGGCTACGGGTTTAACACAGCTGTTGAGCCGCAATGGGGCAACTCCGTGACCTGGAGCCTAAGCGAACCATACTCTGCCTACGAATGGTGGCCAACAAAGCAAGTTCTATCCGACAAGGCCGACTCGGTGCATGTGTTTGTAACCACATCTGCAGAGAACAAGGTTGGCTCTAATGGCACACTTACCCGCGTAGTAGATTTGCCAGATGGCAAAAGGCGCCACGAATGGAAATCAAACTACCCTATTGCCTACTACCTGGTGTCTGTGGCCGTGTCAGATTACGAGGAGTATACCTTAACAGCACACCCCACCGGTGCACCAGCCCCCATACCAATCGTAAACTATGTTTACCGCGGCGGAGCCCTTGAGGCTTACAAGGAGGAGATAGATTATACACCAGGTTTGATAGAGCAGTTCTCCGAGCAGTTTGGCCTTTACCCCTTCTACAAGGAAAAGTATGGCCATAGCATGGCTCCCATCGGGGGCGGCATGGAGCACCAGACCATGACCACCCAAAGCACCTTTTTCTTTACCATAACAGCGCATGAGCTGGCACACCAGTGGTTCGGCGATAACGTAACCTGCGCCAGTTGGGAAGATATCTGGCTAAACGAGGGCTTTGCCTCCTACGCCGAGTTTTTGGCACTGGAGACATTCAATATCCCCGCCGCTTATGAATGGATTAACGGGGCACACCAGCAAGCGCTCTCACGGCCAAACGGCAGCCTTAAAGTTTCTGACACGACCAACGTAAACCGAATCTTTGACTCAGCGCTTAGCTATAAAAAAGGGGCCAGTGTATTACATATGCTGCGTTTTGAGATAAATGATGATGCAATATTTTTCAGAGGACTACAGGAGTACCAGCAGCGCTTTGCAGGGAAAACTGCCTATACTTCAGTTTTTAAGAAAGTAATGGAAGAGGTATCTGGCCTCGCGCTTGATTATTTCTTTGAACAATGGTTTGAGGGAGAAGGCTACCCTGTTTATACGTTTGAATGGAAGCAGGAAGGCAGCCGCCTGATGCTCAAGAGCACACAGACACCCAGCGGTAACACGCCTTTTTTTGCTTCAAACCTTGAGTTCAGGCTGGTATTGGCCAACGGGCAGGACAAGTATGTCCGCGTAAGGCAAGAGCAGCCTAGCCAAGAATTCATACTTGATCTACCGGCATCGCTTCAAGCTTTAGAACCTGACCCAGACAGCTGGCTGCTGATGCGGGTCCAGGACATACTCGAAAACCCTGAGCTTAAGTTTATGAAGCCGGCACAACCCGTACTTTACCCTAACCCAACCTATAGCCAGAATATTACTATTGCCAACTTAACTTTCAGTGCCACAGAGGCTGCGGTATATAATGCTGCCGGCCAGAAAATGAGGCATTATACATTTTCGCCTAATCTTAAGCCTGTGCTTAATACTACCGGACTAAGCGCTGGCACTTACATAATTTCACTAACAGACGGCAGGCAATACTATCAAACCACTTTCGTAAAAGCAGGCGACACTCCGTAAGCTCCATTTTGATATACTGCTGTTTTCCATTATCTTGATGGTAAATGCCGGACAGCACGCCCATACCTCCCCCATTAAAAGCACAGCGATACCAGTACCTGCTTGAGGCCGCCATGTGGCTATCGGGTTTGCTGTTGCTGGCTATCATGAACCCAAACGGCGAGCATCTCTTTAGTTTTTGTCCTTTTAGCTGGGTATTTGAGCACGGCTGTTGGGGCTGTGGGCTAGGCCATGGCATTGCATACCTTGTGCGCGGCGAGTGGCAGGCATCCTGGCAGGCACACCCTTTGGCCGCCCCTGCTATACTATTACTTATGGCCCGCTGCATACAGTTGTTCCGCTGGCACAGGCAACATTTCGACATCCACTTTATATAAGACTATGGCTAATATCTTAAACCTGATGCCGGACCTGGAGCCGGATGAAATGCAGTACATCCAAACGCTTGTGCAGGACATGACCGACCAGGAAGCACACCAGTTTGCCAGCATTTACCGGGCCCGCCGCCGTGAGCCTATGCTCATCCTGATCACAACGCTTATCGGGTTTATGGGCTTTGCAGGTATACAGCGCTTCCTGATCGGGCAGATCGGGCTGGGCATTTTATACTTCTTCACAGGTGGCCTCTGCCTGATAGGCACTATTGTAGACCTCGTTAACCACAAGCGTTTGGCTTATGAGTATAATGTAAAGGAGGCATACATGGTTAAACAGATGATGGGAGTAAACTATCGCCCCGGACAATAACTAACTAGTATACCTTTGATCCGCTACACAAGCTGCCGCTATACAAGATTTGGCAGCAGGCTATGCTTACCTGTAAGTATGGCCTTTGCATCGGCCTGTAGCCAATTTTGCAGGAGGGTGGCATATACATCCCTGAAATCAATTTTATACTTCAGGTCGCCGGCATCAAGGTCTGCCAGGTTAGGGGCTGCATTGTAAACTCCTGCCCTGCGTAAGCTGCCGCCAATTAGGAACAGGTTGTTTGCCGTGCCATGGTCGGTGCCGTTACTGGCGTTTTGCCCCACGCGGCGGCCAAACTCCGAGAACACCAGAATTAGCGTATCTTCAAATGCATGCTGCTGCCGAAGGTCCTGTACAAAGCTGTATATCCCCTCGGAGAGTTCCTGCAATAACCTGGCTTGCTGGTCGGCTTGCCGCACGTGCGTATCGAAGCCACTCAGGGAGGCATAGTATACCCTTGATTCCATCCCGCTGCTTATCAGTTCGGCGATTGTTTTCAGGTTTTTAGCAAACTCTCCCTGCGGGTATTCCTCCTTAGACCGGTATGTCTTCACCTGTTGATGAAGATAGGCTGCCGACTGCTGGGTGCTGATCAGCGTTTTATACAGATACTCCACATTTTCGTGTGCGTGGTCGGCGTGGTGCTCCTGCGCAACCTGCTTCAGAAACGTATCCTGCGAAGCTTGGTAAAAGCGCCGCACATCCTGCACAGCAACACCGGTATACTTCTCCCCTTTCAGTGCCAGGCTTAACGCATCGTCTACCTCTATGCCCATGGTATTTTTACTATTCCCGGTGGTGCAGCAGGAATCGAGGTAGCGGCCTAACCACCCAGTACTCAGGTACTCATCCGAAGCGCTGCCGGTTTGCCAGATATCCGTAGACCGGAAATGCGACCGATCAGGATTTGGATAGCCTACACTGTTGAGTACCGAAAGATAGCCTTGGTCATGAAGCTCTCTAAACTTGCCCATGGCAGGGTTAAGGCCTAATCCTTTCTCCAAACGCAGCACTTTGCCAGAAGGTATTGCCAGCGTTGGCCGCGCTTTAAAGTATAAATCGTCCTCGAACGGCACTATGGTATTGAGCCCGTCGTTGCCGCCGCTCAACTGTATCACGACCAGGCGCTTGCCGTTGGTATTGCTCAGCAAACCCATGCCGTTGGCCGTATGCAGGAAATTTGGCACGAGCAGCATGCCCGAGGCAAGCGACGTTAGTTTCAGGAAATCTCTTCTGGATGTTGCCATTGCTGGTGTTCTTTTAAATGGGTTGATACGTTAGCTTAGCTGATATTCTGGCAGCGATACCACACGCAGCAGCACAGCCATCATTTTTTCTTCCTGCGAGCCATGGGCTGGTATACTTTGCTGGATCATCGCCAGCTTTTGAGGCTGCAGCGGCACTTGCAGCAGGTAGTTAGCCATACTTTCGGCTAACTGCTGCTGTGGCACTTTTTGGAACGCTTTATAGAAATGGCTTAGATCAGCTTTGGCCCGAACAATGCGCAAACCATCCACGCGTTTAGCAACAGGCTTGGTAGGCTCTGTATCGTCATCAGGTTTTAAGGCAACTTCCAGAGCGGCATCTTGCAGCAGGGCTTGCCCCATCCGCAGCCTGAAGGCCAGTGTAGAAGAATCGATCCAACTGGGGCCGCCTTTCCAGCCACTCACGTTTGGCGGCTGAAACAGTACTTGCCCCAACACATTCTGCAGCACGATCGGGGCACGCTCCTCAGTATAGTTTAAGCTGAACATGCGCTGCATACCCACAAGCAGCTCCACCGGTGATTTTATGTGGCTGCCCATTACTTCCGAAGTATAAAACCAATCTGACGTGAAGATCTGCTCCAGCAAGACTTGCATATTATAACCGGAATCAAAAAACTGCTTGGCCAACGTTTCTACACGCAAGGCGTTGGGCTGCTCGCTAACAAAGAAGGTATAAATCTTTTGGGTGATAAACGTAGCCGTGCGAGGGTTATCAAGTATGATCTTTAAGATATCATCTCCGTTGAAATTGCCACTCCTGCCCATAAAAGTCTTGCGGCCCTCATCGTGCTGCCTGGCCCGGAACACGAACTCCCCCTGCAGGTTGTATCCCCAACCTGTAAACGCGCGCGCAGCTTCCTTTATATCCTGCTCTGTGTAGTGGCCACGGCCCAGGGTAAAAAGCTCCAGCAGCTCGCGGGCAAAGTTTTCGTTGGGTTGCTGTTTGCGGTTTTGCTGGTTGTTCAGGAATTGCAGCATCGCCGGATCTTTGGCCACTGCCGATAGCAACTCCGGGAAAGGCCGCAGCGCATAGGCCCGAAGCGTATTATTTTGCGCCTGAGCCAGCCCCGGATGGCGCAAACGGCAGGCGAAGTGCCCATGCCAGAAAAGCGTCATTTTCTCGCGGAGCTGAGCTTTGGAGGTAGCCATTTGGGTAAGCCAGGCTCGGTTAAGCTCCTGAAGCGACTCCCGTAGCATTTTGGCAGCTGCCGCGCGCTGCTCACCTGATAGTTTGCTTATGCTCTGCAAATCAGGAATTGGCACTGCAAGGGGTTGCGCTCCGCTGTTTTCATTCAACAACTGCTTAATGGCTTTCTTTAAACTTTCAGTAGTAGCATCGCCGGGTATCGGGCCAAAGCCGGCGCGCCACTGCAGATGCCTAATTTTTTGCGCTTCGGTTATGAGTGCCATCATATTGATAAGGTAGTGTAGTGGTTAGATAGGCAAGTGCCAGTGGGGTTTAAAAGTGCCTTTCAAAAACATAGACCGAAAGTAAATCCATAAAAAAAAGCCCCACAAAGTGAGGCTTTTTTCAGCTTACTATATGACGTTCACAGTTATTCTTTTTCTCCTGATGTCGTAGCGGCACCGCCTTCGGCGTTCATCCTAACCACACCAGTCTGGCCGGCGGCGTTGGTCATTTTAACCTCGTAAACTACTTCAGCGTTTACATCGCCTTCCTTTGGAGCTACCTTGCTGATTTCTCCAACGGTCCAGTCTTTATATACATCGTTTTTAAGGGCGTTCTGCACAGCTTCAGGTGTTTCCTCTAGCTTTACAACCTGGTGGTTAACATCCTGCACTGTTTGCTCTATAGCTTCTGTCTGTGCTTTTACCTGGCCTTGCACCTGGCCCTGCACTTGCGCGTTTGCATTAATTGACGTTAATCCTAATATGGCTGTTGCTGCCGCAAAAAATGTCGCTTTCTTCATAGGTCTTGTTTACTAGATTGTTATTGTCAAAATCTATAATGACAGAACCATGCCAAACACCTAACCTTGCTTAAGAACCTGATTTAGAGCCATTATTAAATAAATACATTTTATATATACTGTGGAATATATCTTCTATTATGTCCCGATGCACCCCATAATGTAGAAATATTCCACATCTCCTTCAGCATATTTCGCAGGCTTGTAGACACGTTATATATTCCTGGCGGCTATGCTAACTAATTAAGGTATGTAAAGTATAATAGGTATTGTTTTGAGACTTTAATTAGAAAAGCTATGGAATGCAACGTTGGAATTGTTGAACAGAAAGTACGCGTATTGGCTGGCATGACCTTGCTTGGGGTGGGTGCCTACTATAACTCTAAACCTGTAGCCGCAGTGGGGCTGATCCCTATACTTACTGGCATGTTGCGCTGGTGCCCTATTAATGCTGCAGTTGGCTACAATGGCTGCGATACGCATGGCAACTAGCTCGGCAACGCCACCTGTATCAGCACACACAATAAAAATTAAATTGCCTGCGCTGGTGTATGATGGTGCCTGCAGCTTTTGCAAGTACTGGATATCGCGCTGGCGCAGGCTCACCCAAAATAAGGTACAGTATGTTCCGTATCAGGAAGTGCCGGATGGCTTTTATGGCATCCGGCATGCGCAATTTAAAAAATCGGTATACCTAATAACGGTTTATGGCCGGCCATTACACGCTGCCGCCGCCGTGGCTGCATTACTGCAACTAAGTGGCTATGGCACTTGGCACTGGCTTTATCACCGTATTCCTTTAGCTGGCAAGCTAGCAGAGGCCGGGTACCGCATTGTGGCTAACCATCGGAATTTTTTCTACAAATTAACGCGGCTGTTCTTCAGGAACGCCTGACAGAAAGCAAGTATAACAACTACCCCCTGCGCTACAGTATAACTAAGTCAGTCAACCTCTTAGCACATGGGAGTACTAATCATTTTCATACTTACCCTCCTCAACGGTTTCTTTGCCCTGTCTGAAACTGCACTGGTTTCTGTAAAGAAGAGCCGGGTGGAGCATCAGGCCGCACAAGGCAGCACCCGTGCCAAAACGATACTCGATCTACACCAGCATCCCGAAAACTTTCTGTCGTCCATACAATTGGGCATTACCCTGATCGGCATTATTGCTGGCGCTTATGGCGGCACTACGTTATCCGATAAATTTACCCCGCTGCTAAGCAGAATCCCTTTGCTGGCCCCGTACGCACAGCAGCTCTCCATCACACTGCTGGTAATACTGATCACCTATTTTACGATTGTGGTGGGCGAGCTGATTCCTAAGACAATTGCCCTCCGCAACACCTTGGGCGTGGCCTTGCTGGTGGCTCCCTTCATCCAAGTGTTTACAAAAATCACATACCCTTTGGTGCACCTGCTGTCCGGGTCTACAAATCTGATCATCCGGTTACTGCGCATCCAGCCTAAAGGCAAAGCTCACACGGTAACAGAAGAGGAGCTGCGCCACATGCTGCGCATTGCAGGCCGGGAGGGTGTGCTGGAGCATGAGGAAGAGCAACTGCACCAAAACATTTTTATACTTTACGACCAGCGCAACAGCCACCTCATGACGCCCCGCAGCAACGTAGACTGGATAGAAGTAAGTATGCCCGCACCTGCTATACATCAGCTCATTCTCCAAAGCCCGCACTCTAAGTTTCCGGTATGCCGGCAGAGGATAGACCATGTAGAAGGCTTGCTTTCGGCCAAGGATTTCCTGGCTTATGAGAGGAAGGAGGATTTTAAGCTAAGTGTGCTTTTAAAAGAGCCTGTATTTGTATCGGAGAATATGCTGGTAGTAAACACGCTGCGGCTGTTCCGGGCGCGCAAGCAGTACTTGGGCATAGTAGTAGATGAGCATGGGGCCGTGGTTGGGGTAATTACGCTGCACGACATTCTAGAAGCCATTGTGGGGGACATCCCGAATGTAGAGCCGGCAACTGAACCAGACATTTTTATACGCGAAGATGGCTCTCGGCTGATAAACGGCATCACACCTGTCAGGCAACTAAACCAGCACCTAGGCTATGCGCTTATTCCCGAGAACAAAGCACTTTACAGTACGCTAGCCGGTTTTATACTTCATCGCATCTCACAGGTGCCACGCATCGGTGATAAGGTTAAATTGGATGGCCACGTGCTGGAGGTGATAGATATGGACGGCGCGCGCATAGATAAAATAATTCTGTCGGGAGAGGTTTCTGAAAGCCATACATAACTAACTTATAAACATGAGAAAGATAAGCTTATACATAGCCGCCAGTTTAGACGGCTACATTGCCCGCCCTACTGGTGACACCAGTTGGCTACAGGATGAGCGATATACTATAGCGGGAGAGGATTTCGGGTACAATTCCTTTCTGAAAACGATAGATACCACCCTGATGGGCAACCACACCTACCAGGATATCTTGGGTTTTGAGGGGCCATTTCCTTATCAAGGTAAAACAAACTATGTCTTTAGCCGCTCCTCTCACCCTGATACAGAACACGTGCGTTTTGTGCAGCACGAGCCCGTAGGATTTGTACAACGCCTCCGGCAACAAACAGGCCCTGGCATTTGGCTGATAGGCGGCAGTCAGCTCAACACCCTGTTTCTGAATGCCAAGCTGATTGACGAGATCATACTTACCTGCATTCCTGTTATACTTGGCGATGGTATTCCGTTGTTTGCGCCTGGCGCCACGGAAACGCGCCTGAAGCTTCAAGAAAGCAAGTCTTACCAAAATGGTTTTGTGCAACTCACCTATACACCCGGTGCATAAAAGCCGAAGGGCTGCCAACATGAAGTAAGGTGGCAGCCCTTCGGCTTTTTTTAAAGTTTTTAAACTGAGCGTCTTTGGTAAACTGGTGGCTTGTAAAATCGGTTGGATTAAATCTTTTTGGGTGGATAACCGGTTGGGCGCTCTGAGAGGTCGCAGCTTGGGTAGGTCTGGTTTTGCTGTTGTTGCTTATCCAACCTGTGCTTGCGAAGTATACGCTCTTCGTCCAACAATTCTTGGCTTACGCCGTCGGTAAACCCTTTAGTAGCCCCCAAGCTATCATCCGCTGAACTTAAATCATAGTTCCAGGTATCAGATATTGATCCTGTGGAACTTCTTCTATGCCTTTTCATATCATACACTCCTTTCGTAATTGAGTGCTGGCTGGGTGCCTGCACAAATGCTTAGTACTTATTGTACTATCTTATACGAAAAAATCAACCCTTTTAGCTACACCCTATGTTATGACATTGTAAAAAAGTGCGCTCTAATGCCTTAAAACCAGTTTCCTGTAAAAATAAAAGGCCAAACCGCAAAGCTATCCGGTTTGGCCTTTTTGCATAGATTGCTATGCTTATTTCTTTTTCTTGGCTTTTGCCTTAGCCTTTTTGGCTTTGGCAGCCTTTACCTTGGCATCGGTTTCCTCGGCTTCCTTCATCAGGGCTTTCCAATCATAGGTGGCAGCAGCGCTGAAGTCTATGGTGGCCTCGTAATCGTCTTTATCAACTGACAGTACTTTAATATCCTTAGTCAGGTATTTCTGGATCTCGTCCAGGATAGGCTTTTCTTCAGGGCTACAGAACGATACAGCAATGCCTTTTTCAGTGCCTCGGCCCGTACGGCCTACACGGTGCACGTAGTTCTCAGGCTGCTCCGGCAGGTCGTAGTTCACTACATACTCCACCCCTTGTATATCAATGCCGCGAGCACTCACGTCGGTTGCCACTAGCAGCTTTACCTCCCCTTTCTTAAACTTGCGCATCACATCCAGGCGGTCTTTCTGCTCTTTGCCGCCATGTATGCTTATGGCCTCAATACCTGCGCGCTCCATGGCTGCCACCACGCGCTCGGCACGCACTTTAGTACGCACAAAGGCCAATATCTTCTTCTCCGGATTTTCCTTTACCACTCGCTCCAGGAAAAAGCGCTTGTCATCCATATCTACATACATCACCGAGTGGTCCACGCTTTTGGCTACCGGGTCTTTCGGGGATATTTGTATACGCACGGGCTTATTCACCAGCGAGTAGGCCAGTTCCTTGATCTTTTCGTTAATAGTAGCCGAGAAAAACAGCGTTTGCCGCTGTCGGGGTAGTTTCGTGATCAGTTGGCGGATATCATGTATAAAGCCCAGGTCCAGCATGTGGTCGGCCTCGTCCAGCACCAGCACTTCTACACGATGCAGCTGTATGTGGCCCTGGCTTACCAGGTCGAACAGGCGGCCCGGCGTGGCTACCAGCACATCAATACCGGCCTCCAGCTTGGCAATCTGCGGGCCTTGCTCCACGCCTCCGAACACGCAAAAAGTATTTACGCGCGTGCCGCGGCCAATCTCGTTAAACACTTCCGTAATTTGTAGGGCCAGCTCACGCGTTGGCACCATTACCACGCACTTAATGCCATCACCGCGCTTGCGGTTTTTGCTGAACTGAATCCTATCAAGCACCGGAATAGCAAAAGCAGCTGTTTTACCCGTACCGGTCTGGGCAATGGCCAGCACATCCTCACCCTTCATAATCGGCGGGATAGCTTTAAACTGGATATCGGTTGGCTTCCTAAAGCCCAGTTTGCTCAGGCTTTTCTTTATCTCGTCGGAGATGCGGTAATCTTCAAATCTCATGGTGCTGGTATTTATACTTGGCTTACCTATACTTACGGTGCTGCCAGGCTGCAAAGGTACGCTTAATTGTTAAATTGCTGCAGGCTTTATTGTTGCCCTTTCCTCTCTTGCTGTACCGCTTCTGGTATGGCACGTATATACTTCCTTTGCTCCAACTTTTATCTGCCTTTTTAAAGAGTTTAGCATGATTTAAATAAAAAAATCAAAGTATTCTAAACATTTTTAATAGCAATACTATTATTCACTAGAGTAAGTGTATCTTTGCACGACAAAACAAATAGGTCACAGCTAACAAGTATAAAAGCAAAGCATGTACGCAACAGGAATTAAGCTCTCGTTGAACCACAGGTCATACTTGCGGGAGCCGGAAGCAACAGAACTGGGCCGTAAAATCATCACCGAAAGTATAACGCTGATTGATGCGCTTGGTTTTGAGCAATTCACATTTAAGAAGCTTGCCGCTGAGATTGGCTCTACGGAGGCATCTGTTTACCGTTACTTCGAGAACAAGCACAAGCTGCTGGTATACTTAGTGTCCTGGTACTGGGCCTGGCTGGATTACCGCGTTACCTTCGAGACAAACAACATTGCCTCACCGCGCAAGCGTCTGCTCCGTGTTATACAGGTGGTTAGCAGCGCAAACTTAAACGACCCGGCCACTACCCATATTGATGAGGCCACGCTGCACCGCATTGTTATTTCTGAGGCATCCAAAGTATACCTTACCAAGGAAGTGGACGCCGATAACAAGGAAGGTTACTTTCTCGAGTACAAACGCCTTTGCAAGCGTATTGCCGAGATTGTATCGGAACTGAACCCAGCATACGCCTATCCGCACGCGTTGGTAAGCACGATGCTGGAGGCGGCGCACCAGCAGGTTTTCTTTGCCAGGCATCTGCCCTCACTCACCGACGTGCACGGCCATGAGCAGCCCGAAGCCGCTACCTGTGACTTTTTAAAGCACTTGATTTTTTCTGCCATTGACGATAAAACTACCCGCTAACTTATGTGCGCTAAATTAAAAAAACCTACACCCATGCAGCGTTTCCTGCAGCTTCTTGCTTTGGAGCGGCGCGAAATTATTTACATGTATGTGTACGCCCTCACAGCCGGCCTTATCAGCCTTTCGTTGCCGCTGGGCATACAAAGTATCATCGGCTTCGTATCGAGCGGCGAGATTCCGGTTTCGGTAGTGGTGCTGATCGGGCTGATTGTGCTGGCGCTGCTGCTGATGGGTGGCCTGCAGGTCATGCAGCTTTGGCTAGTGGAGTTTATCCAGCAACGCCTTTTTGCCCGCACCGCCTTCGATTTTGCGTACCGTGTACCGCGCCTGCAGCAGGAAGCCCTCCATAATTATTATCCGCCTGAGCTCATGAATCGCTTCTTTGACGTGCCCCTGTTGCAAAAAGGCATGGCAAAGATCCTGATTGATTTTTCGATGGCTGTAATCCAGATCATCTTCGGCCTGCTCCTGCTCTCGCTGTACCACCCATACTTCATCTTCTTTGGCGTGCTGCTGATTTTTGCGCTCGTGCTTATACTCTGGTGGACCGGCGACAAAGGCGTGAAGACCAGCCTGGAAGAATCGAAGTACAAGTATAGGCTAGTGGCCTGGCTCCAGGAGATGGCCCGCTCGCTAAGCACCTTCCAGCTGGTAGGCCATACCAACCTGCCTATGCAGCGCACCGATGCCTACGTGAGCAGCTACCTGCGTGTGCGCAAGCAGCACTTCCGGGTACTCATGACGCAGTACTTCAGCTTTGTGGGCTTCAAGACATTTATAACCGGAGGCTTGCTGGTGCTGGGCTGTGTGCTGGTAGTGCAGCAGGAGATTAACATCGGCCAGTTTGTGGCTTCTGAGATCGTGATCATTCTTATCATGTCGGCGGTCGAAAAGATTATAGTGAAGCTTGACACCGTGTATGACGTACTGGCCTCGGTTGACAAGATTGGCATGGTAACCGACCTGCCTATTGAGGAAGCCAAGGGCATTGACCTGCGCGAGGTGGCACAGCGCGGCCTGGAGCTGCAGGTAGACCATCTCTCCTACCAGTATCCCGACTCCCTGAAGTCGGCTTTGCATGATATTTCTTTCCATGTGCAGTCTGGCGAGCGGGTTTGCCTGGCAGGGTACAACAGTTCCGGAAAGTCCACACTGATTAACCTGCTACTAGGGCTGCTGCCGTCTTATGAAGGCAGCATCTCCTACAATAACCTCTCGCTGCGCGACATTAACAAAGCCACGCTGCGCAGTTTGGTGGGCGACAACATTTCCAAAGAGCAGGTTTTTGACGGCACGTTTCTGGATAACCTTACTCTGGGCCAAGACCTGCCGATGCAGGACATTGTATGGGCCCTTGAGGTAACTGGCCTGACTACCTTCGTGCACGCCCTGCCTGATGGCCTGCATACCTACCTTACCGGGGGCAGTATGCGCCTGCCGGCCAGCGTGGCACGCAAAATCATACTTGCCCGCAGCCTAGTGCAACGCCCTAGGCTCCTGATTATCGATGATTTCTGGGCAGGCATGGAAAAGCCTGAGAAAATGCGCCTTTTAAACCTGCTGTTTGCCCCGGAGTTTAACTGGACGGTGCTGATTGTGAGCAACGACCCGGATGTGATGCAGCTTTGCCACCGCACCCTGCTGTTGCAAAACGGCAAACTGGCCCTAAGCGGCTCCTTTGATGAAATACGGCAGCAAACCGAGTTACAAGACCTGATTACCATACCGCTTTAAACCATGGCTAACTACCAAGAGCAACAAACCGGGCCCAGCGCCCACCTGGAAGCACTAAAGCATGTGCATTCGCCGAGACTGGGCCGCGTACTTACTTACTGGATTGGCGCTATTTTCCTGATCGGGATCATCTGCCTTTTCCTCCCCTGGACGCAGAACATCCGTACGCAAGGCACGCTTACTGCTTTTACACCGCAAGATAGGCCCCAAACTATTGAGGCCACCATTGCCGGGCGTATTGAGGCTTGGCATGTGCGCGAGGGGCAACTGGTAAAGGCCGGCGATACCATAGTGCGCATTTCGGAAGTGAAGGAAAAGTACCTTGACCCAAACCTGTTAAGCCGCCTCGAGGAGCAGGTGCAAGCCAAGGAAGGCGCCGCAGATGCCACCGAGGCCAAGGCCAAATCTATGGCGCAGCAAATACAGGCGCTGCGCGAGGGCCTACGCTTCAGCCAACAAAAGGCCCGCAACAAGGTGGCCCAAACCCGCCTGAAACTGCAAAGCGACAGCATGGACCTGGTGGCGCAACGCACCGAGCTGCAAATTGCCGAGGCCCAGTTTGCTCGCCAGCAGAATCTCTACGAGCAAGGCCTTAAATCGCTGACGGAGCTGGAACAGCGCCGCCTGAAGCTACAGGAAGCCCAGGCAAAACTGCTGGCCATGCAAAACAAGGTGGCCGCCTCGCGTGCCGAGCTTCAGAACGCATTCACCGAGCTAAACTCCCTGCAAGCCGAATACAGTGACAAAATAGCCAAAGCCGAAGCCGAGCTAAACGCCACCCGATCTTACTTGTATGGCACCCAGGCCGAGATCTCGAAACTCCAAAACGAGTACAGCAGCACCGAGGTTCGGAGCCGCTACTATAGCATTGTGGCGCCGCAAACAGGGTATGTAGTAAAAACACTGAAGGCTGGTATCGGCGAAACTATAAAAGAAGGCGAGGCCGTGGCCACCATTATGCCCGAAAACCCGCAAATGGCCGCCGAGCTGTATGTAAAGCCCCTAGACCTCCCCTTACTAAAGGTAGGCGACGAAATGCGCCTGCAGTTTGAAGGCTGGCCTGCACTGGTTTTCTCGGGCTGGCCAGGCGCCAGCTTCGGTACCTTTGGTGGCAAGGTAGCCGTCATAGATTACGCCGGAGCTAACAACAAGTATAGAATACTGGTAACACCCGACCCAAGCGGAGAACCCTGGCCGGATGCGCTGCGCGTGGGTTCCGGGGTGTATGGCTGGGCCATGCTGAACACCGTGCCAATATGGTATGAGATGTGGCGCCAGCTCAACGGCTTCCCACCGGACTTCGAGGTTGATGGCGAAGCAAGTGCGGCAGATAAGAACGTAAAGGATAAATAAGGATGCTACGCAACATCATAGGTATACTTTGGGCGTGCGCCATACTTTTCTCGGCGCAGGCAAGGCAAACGGACTCGGTACAGGTGCTTACGCTGCATCAATACCATCAGCTTATACTTACGCACCACCCGGTAGCTGCGCAGGCAGGTTTGCTAACCGAGCAGGCGCGCCAGGAGTTGCGCATGTCCCGTGGCTCCCTGGACCCCGTGCTGCAAAGCAAGCTGTACCGCAAGGAGTTCGGCGGCAAGGAATACTATAACCTCTGGGACACCTACCTGCAGGTGCCGCTGTGGTTTGGGCCCGCCATAAAGGCCGGCTTCGAGCGCAACACCGGCCAATTCGTTAACCCCGAGAACAGCACGCCTTCCAATGGGTTGAGCTATGTTGGTATTTCTGTGCCGCTGGGGCAGGGGCTTTTTATGGATGAGCGCAGAGCGGCCATAAAGCAGGCCAAACTGATGCAAGGCATTGCCGAGGCCGAGCGCGTAAAGCTGATCAACAAACTTCTGCTGCAGGCCACCAAGGATTACTGGGATTGGGTTTTACAGCACCGCACCACGCAACTTTACCAGGAAGCGCGGGAACTGGCAGATTTCCGCTTAAACGCCGTGCGGGCGCGCGTGCAGCAAGGCGATTTGGCCGCAATTGATACAGTAGAGGCGCTCATGGCCTTGCAAGACCGCGAAGTAATGTTGCAACAGGCACAACTGGCGCTGCAAAACGCAAGGCTGCAAGTAGCTGTACACTTGTGGGCCGAAGACCAAGTGCCGCTAGAGTTGCAGCCAACAACTATTCCATCCTCTGTAGGTGCCGAAACAGCCACCATTGGTGCAGAGGAACTTGATCGGTTGCTAGCCGCTGCCAAAAGCAACCATCCCGTATTACAAAAGCTAAGCTTAAAAAGCGAGCAACTGGAAGTGGAACGGCGCTTCGCAGCGAATAAGTTATTGCCCAAGTTAAACGCAGAGTATAACGTGCTCCAAAGCGATTTCTACCAACAGCCAGATGCCATAAACCAGTCTTACCTGCAACAGAATTATAAGCTTGGAGTGAGTGTAAGCATGCCTTTGTTTCTGCGCGAGGAGCGGGGCAAGCTTCAGGTAACTAAAACAAAGCAGCAGGCCAATGCACTCGAGCTTGTACAGCAAAGCCGCGTAATAGAGGCGTCTGTGCAAACAGCTTACAATGATTTGTTGGCCCTGGAGAGACAGCTGTACTTGCAGCAAAGTATGGTTGCAAGCGCCCGCATATTGCGCAACGGCGAGCAGACCCGCTTCGAGAACGGCGAAAGCTCTCTTTTCCTGATCAACTCGCGTGAGGTAAAGTTGCTGGAAGCCGAGGCCAAACTCTACGCCCTCCGTACCAAGTATGCAAAGGCCAAAACCATGCTCTACTGGGCCGCCGGCCAGATTCCGGTGGAATAAAAGTGAACTGTTGGTTGATGATTGTCAGGTAGCTTGATGGCTTTATTGTTAAATTGTTTGATGTTTAAATAGTTAAATTGATAAATAGCGCTGTGGAGACATGTTACTGTCGGAGTGAGGAATTGATCTTGAGCAGGCACTTCTCTGGCAAAGACTACCATTTAGCTGAAGTATACTATTTACTACAAACCACGAGATAACTATCGAAGGCGCGCAGCAATTCATTTATCGCTACCTATCTGACATCAAAAAACTAACAATCAACGATTTACCAACAAAACCATCTAACCTATTAAGCAATCAACAATTTATTGCCATCGAACAATTAACAACTCACCTTAATACCCAGGCTTTAACCATACTTGTAACTTGGGCGAGTTGCTGCCCGCCGAAGGTATCGTAGGCAAACCTTAAGATGATGCCGCTCATCACGATTAGAAAAAGTATGCGCACAAACCCTACACCACGTTTCAGGGCGGTGCGGGTGCCAAGCTGCGAGCCAATAATGCTGCAGACAGCCATCGGCACGGCTACATCATACAAGATATAGCCTTTGTAGCCAAAGTATAGTAACGCCGACAGGTTGGTGGCCACATTGATAACTTTAGCCGCCGCCGATGCTGCCAGAAAGTTAAAGCCAAACACCCCGATAAAAATAAAGATCAGGAAACTGCCTGTGCCCGGCCCGAAGAATCCATCGTAAAAACCGATGCTTGCCCCAATTAGCAAGCCGTACACCCGCTCCTTCTGCTCTGTTAGCCGGGGCGCGTGCAACGACCCAAAGTCTTTTTTAATGAACGTATAGATGGCCACCAAAATCAGCAGCAGCAGTATAAGCGGCTTAAGCAAATTGGCATCGAGGTGGCTAAGCGCGCGCGCTCCAAGGAAAGAGAAGAGAAAGGCCGCGCCTGCCGCCGGGAGTATAGCCCGGTAGTTAATTTCAACCGTGCGCACATAGCGCACCATAGCTGCCGTGGTGCCCGCAATGCCGGCAAACTTGCCTGTACCAAAAACAGTGGGCAACGGAGCACCAGGCAGAAAAACAAGCAAGGCCGGTAACTGTATCAGTCCGCCACCACCTACCACCGAGTCAATAAAGCCTGCCATAAACGCGAACAGGCACAGGTATAGAATATTCTCCACGTCCAAAGTATAAATGCGTGTGCGCCCAGCCTGCGGCCATACTTTTTAGAGACCCCAGCGAAAGCCGCGCAAGTTACGCGCCCGCCCACTTTCCTCTAGCAAATGGCAGCCAAATTATTTTCGAATTTATACTTAGCCAAAGGCACTTACAGGCCATTTGCGCTGTTGCTTCCTTGCACATCAAAAAAAACGTCCCGTGTTACACAAATTCCTGAGCTATGCCTTGCTGCTCGGCACCCTACTAGGCAATGCATCCTGCGAGAAAGAAGCCACCGCCACCGCGGTACTAAACCCCACCGAGGCCCCAACAGCGAAAGATCTCTACGTTTCGTCTGAGTTGCTGGTAAGCGTGCCCAAAGAAATGCTGCGCCAGCTGGCCACCGAACAAGGCTACGGCACCTATGGCAACGAGATAAAGTATGGCGTTAGCGTGTACAAGCTGATTTACGCCACTACCTACCAGGGCCGCGAGATACATGCATCGGGTTTGGTTTGTGTGCCGCAGCAAATGGCAACGCCTGCCCCTGTTATCAGTGCGCAGCACGGCACCATTTTCGCGCATCAAGATGCGCCTTCCAATTTTCAGGACATGTCTGGTTTCGAGCTATTTGCCTCCGCCGGGTATATCATGCTCATCCCGGATTATATCGGTTTCGGGGCATCAGAAAACATCCTGCACCCATACTACGACCAGAAGCACTCGGCACTGGCTGTGGTGGATATGATTAAGGCAGCCGAAGCCGTGTATAAAAAGTATGAGGTGCTGGCCAGCGATAAGCTATTTCTGGTGGGTTACTCCGAGGGAGGCTATGTAACCCTGGCCGCTCAGAAAGAAATCGAAACAAACCCAGCGCACGGCCTGAAAGTAACGGCAGCGGCAGCCGGCGCGGGCGGCTACGACCTGACGGAGATGCTCGGCAACATCAAAAGTGGGCAGCCTTACTCGTACCCAGCCTACCTGGCCTATGTGTTGCAGGCTTATAACACCACAAACAACTGGCAGCGCCCTCTTTCTGATTTCTTCCGGGAGCCTTACGCCACCAAGCTGCCTGGCCTGTTTGATGGCAGCAAAGGCGGCAGCGCCATTAACCAGGAGCTTACCACAGACCCGCGCCAATTGTTCAGCGAGCAATTCTATGCTGATCTGCAGCATGCGCAAAAAGAGCTTACTTTAAAGCAGGCCCTTCAGGCAAACAGCTTCCACAACTGGGTACCGCAAAGCCCTACACGCCTCTACCACGGCACCACCGACAATATTGTGCCCTTCAGCAACTCCCGCCAAACCTATGAAATGTTTCTAGACAAAGGAGCCGGGCAGCTTGAGTTTATACCTATCGAGGGGAAAGGCCATGGCTCAGCCTTTGAGCCCATGCTGCAATCGGTAGTGCCCTGGATACAGCAGTTTTAAGCGAAACACCCCGCAGGCCTGGCTTGCGGGGTGCTTTGTTATGCAGTTGCCAAAGTATGAGTTAAGGTGCTAGTTCCGGGCAGCTACCACTACTTTTTCGCGGTATGTGTGCTTTTCGCCATTCAGTCCAAACAGCTCGATGTATAGCAGATAGTAGCCCCAGTTAGCCTTGGTGCCATCCTGGCGCAGGCCGTCCCACTGAAAAAAGCCATTTGCCGCTAATAACTCATTCCGGACCAGTTTCCTGATTTCGCGGCCTCGGTCATCAAAAATAGTAATGTTTGCTACTAGCCCCGATTGCTGCGTGCTATAATTTATAGTTGTAAAATCCTCGAAGCCGTCGCCATCCGGTGAGAAAACCTGCGGTGCTACTGTAAATACTTGTGCTGCCTCAACCTGCTCCTGTGCCTGCGAGTTTTTGTAGCCGGGCGTGGCAAATACTGTACTTGCCGCCGAGTGGAAGTTGCTGGCTATACTAGGCCCCTCCAGCCGCAGCCGCTCCAACGACACGCCATTTACATCATCCAGCAAGGCAAAGTGCATATCATCGGTATAGCTGAAACGATCAGCGGTGCGGCCATCGGGTTGCAGCACTACTACGGTGCCGGCATCGTCGGGGTAACTGGGCAGGCTGCTCATCCGGAGAAAGGTTTCTTGCCAGGCTGCCGGGTAGTTGCTCTTGATGTTATCGGGGTTGGCGGTGAGCACGATGTATTGCCCCGGTGCCAGCACGTAGTTCCCTGTTGTAATAACTCTTTGGTTGCTGGTGGTATCGCCGCTGGTGTTGGCCAGTTGCCAGTTTTGAAGGTTTATATACTTGCGACTGCGGTTTACTAGCTCCACAAAATCGGAGCCGCCCGTGCGTGGGTTGAATAAAATCTCATTGATAACCACATCGCCGGGTTCTGGAGCCGAGGGCAAAGCAAACGTAGCCGCTACTGGTTGATTTAGTAAATTACCGGCGCAATCACTGATATTCTGGGCTGTAAGCGTATACTGCTGCTGCTCTTGCAATGGTGCGCCTAACCTAAGTATAACTTCTGTAAACAGCGGCCCTGTAACTTGCACATTGGCAACAGGTATACTTGGGCTGATGCTGTAGTTGAGTATACTTGCCGCCTGCGCACTGTCTAGCTTCTCGTTAAAAAGCAACTGGATTCTATCTGTAGCCAAGGCTACAGCGCTGGTAAGTATGGGTGGCGTGTTGTCAGGGTTCTGGGCAGCTACTGAATTGGCTTGGGCAGGCGTTCCGCCGCGTGGATCTGTAGCGGCTGTCCAGTTTTCCATACCGCCGCAGGGGTTATTCACATCGATCATCTCCAGGCTCCAGCCACCATCTCTTTTGCTGCTGTTTTTGTACCAGGCATCTGTGTAGTTAACCGCATAGATCAGGCGGCCATTGGGTTGGCGCAGCTGCAAAAGCTCCCCGCTGTTGTTCAGGCTCGGGAAATTACTGATCCCGATCACCTTGCCGTACTGCGTAAAATTGGCCACTTGCGTATTGGGCACCACCACGGCATACTCACCGGGAAGCAGCTCCGCATTCGGGAGCATGGCCGTGGAAGTGGCATCAGAGTAGCGGATGCCCTGCAACGTAAGCACCTTATCGGTGGTGGCATTGTAGAGCTCGATATACTCCTGGGCCGGCAAGCCAACGATTGGTGTTTCGTCGGCCATGATCTCGGTGATAAGCAGCTCGTTGTAGCCGGGCAGCACGGCAGGCGGTGTGAAGCTGAACTCGCGCACGATGGGGATTGGCTGGCTGTTACCGTAGAGGTCGGGCAGGTTGTTTATACTTAGGGAGTTGTTGCCGCTACGGAAGCTCTGCGCAAACACCAGGCGCACTTTTTCGGGTGCTACTAACTCGGCAAGTATGGGTTTTATACTTTGATTTAAGGTGTACGTGACCAGATTCTGTGCCTGCACTGGGCTAAGCGGCTCGTTAAACTCTAAGGTTAATTCTTGAGGGTTTATGGTTTGCAATGCGGTAAGCACGGGCGGCGCCGTGTCCGTGATCAGGAAATCATCGAAGTAGAACTTTTGGCTGTTGGCTGAGCTATACTTCAGCAGCACCCCAAAGTATGCCGAGTGGGTAAAGGTGGCATCAGTGGCGGTACCCTGGCTTGCGTAACTCTGCCCTGTACCGCTTACGTCTATGCTTAATTGCCACTCATGGCTCATACTTCGGCTTACCCGCACGCGCACCAGGTTGTTGCTGGTTGCCACAGTTTTGTCTTGTCCGTTGATGAGTATGGTTCCGCTTTTTCCGGGGTCTTTGCGGTAGAGGCTTACCTCGTCGGCGGTGTTGCCGATGCGCACAAAGTAACCGCTGTTGTTTATACTTTTAAGGTCTTCGGAGGTGGAAATGAGGTATACATCGGCATAGTTGCTGGCAGAGGTGGCCAGTTTCAGGTTTGCCCAGAACTCCCAGACGGTGCCTAATGCTGCCTGCGAGGGCGTTACCAATTGCAAGGTGGTGCCAGTTACAGCCGGGCCGTTGCTTTGCAATTGCTGCTGGGTATTTACGGTAAACGAAGCCGCATCGCCGGACCAGACGGGGTTTTGGGTGAAGTTGCCGTCGGTGAACCGCTCCTGCAACTGGCCGTGCGCCCACCACGGAAGTAGCAGCAGCATAGCGAGTAAAGTTTGTTTCATAGGCTGGATTATGTGTAAAACTTACGTAATTTGCAGTTGCGTGAGGGATAGAGCCGGCACCCCGCAGCGCAGCGAGGAGTACAGGCGAAAGCCCGGCCCTGCTCGCGCCAGCGAAAGGGACACGCCCCACTTTTTGGCAACCTTTGTACTAAATATAGAACTTTTACGATAGCTGGTGTGGTTGGTTAAGCACTTGGGGCGAGTGAATGGATGATTGGGCGAATGAGTGAACCCTGTACATATCCTAAACTAGAGCCGGCAAATAAGAAGCTAACAATCAGCCATTAAACAATTAAAATAAACCCTTAAATGAAAGTAGCAGTTGTAGGCGCCACCGGATTGGTAGGCGGCGAGATTTTGAAAGTGCTGGCGGAGCGCGACTTCCCGGTGACAGAACTATTGTTGGTTGCTTCAGAGCGGTCTGTTGGTAAACAGATGGCGTTTAAGGGTAAACAGATAAAGGTTATCGGGATGCAGGACGCGATTGCGGCTGCCCCGCAAATTGCGATCTTCTCGGCGGGCGGCAGCACCTCTACGGAATGGGCGCCCAAGTTTGCCGAAGTAGGCACGGTGGTGATAGACAACTCCTCAGCCTGGCGCATGGACCCTAGCAAAAAGCTGGTGGTGCCCGAGATTAACGCGAAAGAACTGACGAAGGAGGACAAGATTATTGCCAACCCGAACTGCTCTACCATTCAAATGGTGGTGGCCCTGAACAAGCTGCACGAAGAATTACAGATGAAGCGCATTGTGGTGAGCACCTACCAATCGGTAACGGGTACAGGTAAAAATGCTGTGGACCAACTTATGAACGAGCGTTCCGGCAAGGAGGGCGACATGGCTTACCCTTACCCGATCGACCTGAACGTGCTGCCGCACATCGATGTGTTCCAGGACAATGGCTACACTAAAGAGGAGATGAAGATGATCCTGGAAACCAAGAAGATCATGGGCGACGACTCTATCCGGGTAACAGCCACAGCGGTGCGCATACCGGTGATGGGCGGCCACTCGGAGTCGGTGAACGTGGAGTTTGAGAAAGACTTTACCCTGGACGAAGTATACCGTATCCTTAACCAGACGGAAGGCGTGCTAGTGGTTGATGACGTGAAGAACCTGCAATACCCGATGCCGAAGGATGCTCACGGCAAGGACGAAGTTTTGGTTGGCCGCATACGTTTAGACGAAACTCAACCGCGCACCCTGAACATGTGGATTGTGGCAGATAACCTGCGCAAAGGAGCCGCTACCAATGCCGTGCAAATTGCCGAGTACCTAGTGAAGCACAGCCTGGTGTAGTTTTTCAGATGCTAGATGCTAGCTATTAGACGCTAGACTATTATAAAATACTCTTCTTGGCTTTCTAGCCTAAAGGCTACTGATGGGGACTTTTTCAGTCCCCGTTTTTTTATTGGCGGGAAATTAGGGTTAGGACGCTATACTTCAATAAATACGTAGAATGAAAGTTATCTATAAGATCACGCATCCGAATGGTAAAATTTACATTGGGAAAGACCTCACTAATACCTTGAATTACTTTGGAAGTGCAAATAGTAAAATCATAGAGCTAGACTTTACTTATGAGCAGTTGCGTGACTTCACTATCAGAAAACAAATTATTTGGGAATCTGAAGTCGCTTCGGATTCAGAAGTTAGCAGATTAGAAGTTGAGCTCATCAGGAAATACAATTCTAATGACCCTAAGATTGGGTACAATAATTGGCCAAAGTTTAAAAATAAAGTATAGCTTACCTATGCCGCTATCTGAAGGATCAGGGCTTGACCAGTATCCATCTGCAAGAGAAAACCTATAGCAGGTGCTAATTATATAATGGGCTGACTTCAGCAGTTTCTGTGAGGTACCAGCCACCACGGCTGCCTTTTGCTACTTTGGCCTCCACCTGCACTGCGCCGCTGGTGCCCTGCAGCGTAAACTTTAGGATAGCAGGATTATCGCTTGGTCTAGGGAGATCTTCGTTGTTGTATACCACCTGCTTAAACTGGCCTATTTTAGAAGTGAGCTGAGGCTGCTGCTTAACAAGTTCCACGCCCTGCAAGAAAGACTCTGGTGGCTTTTCCTCCGAGAAGTAATAGCTGATGGTGGAAAACAAAAGGGCCGCGCCATATACTATCAGAAACCAACGAAGTGTCTTTTTTCGGTTTACCCTGTTTTTCAGGAAAGGATAAAACAGAAAATACAGCACCCCACTTACTACAAATAATATAATCACCGCTTTCGCCATAGCCCAAAAGTAACAAAATAGCTTCGGAGTTTTTACTCATTGCACACCTGACGCAAGCTTTCAACTTGTGGCTACACTTGGGCCAAGCTTTCAGTTTGCACTTTACGTCTTCTGAAAATTTATACCGGCACAGTATAAATGGACGCTTACGCCAGAATTATACATGCATGGCAACCACGTTAAAACAAAAAAGCCGGCTATAAACCGGCTGTCATTTTAAACTGGGTTGTCCTTTTTCTCAGGGCACTTGCTATCCATCAGCTCCCTGAAGTTCTCGATGCAGGCTACAGGTATAAATGTGTAGATTTCGGTTTCGCCATCGCAATACTTAAAGCTGGCAAAGTTGGTACGGCTCTTAGGGTATACCCATTTATCGCTTTCGCAACCGTAAACGAATAACGGGAAATCGGTATAGAAATAGTCTACATACGACACAACTTCCTGGCCTTTCACAAACAGCAGACGGCGGTGGTTATCGGGCACTACAGAGCCTTCCCACTTAAAACCGAGCGTCTCGCTAATGGCCTCGCTGTCCTCGTTGGGCTGGAAGTAGTACATCGTATCCCAATCGAAATCGGTAAGATCCGCCATCTGTATCGTTTTATATCCTTCTGCTCCGGGCTCGCCTTCGGTCACGACTTTCATGAGTTTTTCGTTCAGGTTGCTGTTGCTGCCCGAGCAGCTTGCAAGCCACAGCAGGGCTACTATAGGCCAAATGTAATGTTTCATCGAGGTGTTTTATATACTTGGTGTAAGGTATACTTTCTGGTGATAACTAATAACCCTAAACGCCAGCCATACTTTGGTTTTAGTTTTTATACCTGGAAGCCAGCTCTTCCTGTTCTTTGTGTTGCCGGCCAAAAACTTTGGCAATCCAGCGCGGCAGGAAAATGGAGCCTAGTATCAGGTATGGGTAGTATGTGATCAATCGGTACAGCACCACCACAATGCCGCTGAACGGCCCCAAAAACAAGCCAAAGAAACTCGGGAAAGCCATTTCTACAATTCCCGCACCGCCCGGTGTAATGGCAATCAGCATCACGATCCAGAAAATGAGGTTCCGCGACAGGATGAGCAGATGTTCCGCAAAACCTACTTCCACGAAGGCAGCAATAAGGCAGTTTAGCAGAAAATAGCGTGCGCTCCACACAAACACGGTAGAGATGATGGCGCGGGCCCAGTAATTAAAGTCTTTGCCTTTTAACTGCTCCGATGCCCAGATAATCTCGTTGCCATGCTGGAACGCCTGTACACGCCACTTGCGCAGAAAACCAAGTGAAGTAGCCTTTAACAAGAGCCATTTAAATGCACGGGGGCGTACAAACAGCGCATAAATCATCACGAAGGTATACACGGCAATTAGCCCATAGCTAATGTAAAAAGCAGATTGCAGCTTGGCCATGTCGGCCGGGTCCAGGTTAAAGGTCGGGAATACCTGCCCTTGCGTTAGCAGCAGGGCAATGGGTGCGGCCACAATAAAGAACATGTTGTCCAGCACGGCCGTCAGCATAACGTAAGCCAGTGACTTGCCCAACGGAATACCCTCTTTGTTAAGTATGATGGTGGCTATGGTGGTGCCTCCCACCACGGAAGGCGTAATGGCCGAGGCAAACTCCCAAAGCATAATCACATCCACGGAGTTACGCCAAGTCAGGTATTTATCGGTAAGCGACCGGATACGGTACATGTAACCTGCATCCCGGATAACCAGCACGACCAGCGCAGCCATCAGCCACCATACATTGGCCTGGGCAATTCCTTTCAGCTCGTTTACCCTGTCATCCTTAATAAAAATCCAGGCGGTGGCGCCCAAGCCCAACAGTACTGGTATCAGCACTTTTATGGGGCTAAAGCTTTTAAGTATAGTTTTCTTGTTCTGATCCATGTAAGGTGGTCACGGTTTGTCTGCTCCTCCTTCTGCTATGGCTCCTCAGCCCTCTTGCGGCAGACGCGTAAAGCTATTACTATTCGGGAACTAAGCCTAAACGTTGAAAAAAATTGCACTCATATCCCGTACTGCCTACTCCTGAACCAGCAGTTGCGTTACCTGGGCAGCTTGCCCTTCAGCCTCCGTAATAATGAAATCATTAAAGCCATCGCCTACCTCTACGCCTATCAGGTTAAGCTGCAGCATATCCAGGATAGCCAAGAAGTTGAAGATCATGCCGATCTTGTCCGGGAACTCCTCTATCAGTTTGGAGAACGCCAGCCGGTTACGCTGCTGCACCATGCTCAGGATAATATCTCGCTGCTCATCTATAGTATAAGCGTATTGTATAACGGTATGCTTTGGGCGGTTCTGCTCTTCTGTGTAGCGCGCCATCACCTTTTCAAACACCCGCATAATTTTGTACAGGCTTAGGTCCTGCAGCTCATACTCGAAGTGGTTGGCATTGGCTATCTGCTGCAGCTCGTGATGTATGTTACCCCGGCTCTCCTGGGCCATGCGCTGATCCTCCATCTCTGATAGGTCGGGCACAGCGCTTTTATACTTTTTATACTCCAGCAGGTGCTGCACCAGCTCCTCGCGCGGGTCAATTTCGTTGCCGTCCTCGTCTTTCTCCACACGGGGCAGCAGCATTTTCGCCTTTATGCGCATCAGGGTGGCGGCGGTAAGTATAAAATCGCTGGCCACCTCTATGTTCAGCTGCTCCAGCTCCTGTAGGTAGCCCACAAACTCGTTCGTAATCTGGAAGATCGGAATGTCGTGTATGTCAAGCTCATCGCGCTCAATAAAGAAAAGCAACAGGTCAAACGGACCCTCAAACAATGGTAATCTTATCTCGAAACTCACCTTATCAACTCATTTTTAGGCGCGTGTAGCTGCGCAGGTGGCAAAAATAAACAATTTCAGCGGATTGAAACATGCCCGCCCTACTGCATCAACCTAAACCACGGCCGCCATAGTTCATAACCATTTTTAAAGAGACAGGTATAACCCTGAACACACCTGCCGGGGCTCCGCCGATTAAGGCCTTAGCAGACAACGAACGGGTTATATATATTTTTTCATATACTATAGGCACAAGATTCTGCCATGGCTTCGCTGGTTAAAGTGGCTGCTTGTGTTGCATAATTTATTAACTTTACGATTTGGCTCGAATAGTGCCCTTTGCAAACTTTAGCCAGATTTTTTTGTTAGAGGTCTATAAAGACAATTCTATGATTATCAAACCCGGAGAGCTGCTTGCCTCCATCAACTCGCCTGCCGACCTGCGCCAGTTAAAACCGGAGCAATTGCTGCAAGTGAGCCAGGAACTCAGGCAGTATATCATCGATGTTGTTTCGATTCACGGCGGCCATTTTGGCGCAAGCCTCGGCGTGGTGGAGCTTACTACAGCGCTACATTATGTGTTTAACACGCCTTACGACCAGTTGGTGTGGGATGTGGGCCACCAGGCTTACGGCCACAAAATACTGACGGGCCGCCGCGATGTGTTTCATACCAACCGCAAGTATGGCGGTATCTCCGGGTTCCCGAAACGCAAGGAAAGCGAGTACGATACCTTTGGCGTAGGCCACTCCAGTACCTCTATTTCGGCGGCGCTGGGTATGGCGGTTGCCTCTAAGTATAAAGGCGAGGAGCAGCGCCAGCACATTGCCGTGATCGGTGACGGCGCCATGACCGGCGGTATGGCCTTCGAGGCCCTGAACCACGGTGGCGTAGCCAATGCCAATCTGCTCGTAGTCCTCAACGACAACTGCATGAGCATCGACCCGAATGTGGGCGCGCTCAAAGAATATTTAACAGACATCACCACCTCCCGCACCTATAACAAGATGCGCGATGAGGTTTGGAAGATACTTGGCAAGATTAGTAAGTTTGGCCCGGATGCCCGCACCATTGTTTCCAAAATTGAGGGTGGCGTAAAAGCAGCCATCCTGAAGCAGAGCAACCTGTTTGAGGGCCTTAACTTCCGCTACTTCGGCCCGATAGATGGCCACGATGTAAACCACCTGGTTTCGGTGATGGAAGACCTGAAGCATATTCCGGGTCCGAAGATTCTGCACTGCCTAACCACCAAAGGCAAAGGCTTTGCCCTCGCCGAGAAAGACCAGACCAAATGGCACGCGCCAGGCCTGTTCGATAAAATTACCGGCGAGATCTACAAAACTGTTCCGGACAAGCCGCAGCCACCAAAGTACCAGGATGTGTTTGGCCATACTATTGTGGAGCTGGCCGAGCAAAACCCGAAGATCATGGGCGTAACGCCTGCCATGCCTTCCGGCTGCTCGCTCAACATCATGATGAAAGCCATGCCCGACCGCGCCTTTGACGTGGGCATTGCCGAACAGCATGCCGTTACGTTCTCAGCTGGTTTGGCCACGCAGGGCTTGGTGCCTTTCTGCAACATTTACAGCACGTTTATGCAGCGCGCCTACGACCAGGTGCTGCACGATGTATGCCTCCAAAACCTGAACGTGGTTTTCTGCCTGGATAGAGCCGGTTTTGCCGGGGCCGATGGCCCAACCCACCACGGCGCTTACGATATTGCTTACATGCGTTGCATCCCGAACATGGTGGTAGCCGCCCCTATGGATGAGCAGGAGCTGCGCAACATGATGTATACCGCCTCGCAGGAGGATATGGGTCCGTTTACGATACGCTACCCGCGCGGAGAGGGCGTTATGCCGCAGTGGCGCACGCCCCTGGAGCTTCAGCAGGTAGGCAAAGGCCGCACCATACAAGAAGGCGAAGAGCTTGCCATACTTACCTTCGGCCATGTGGGCAACTACGCAGTAGATATCTGCCAGAAGCTAGAGCAGGATGGTATTACGCCTGGCCATTACGATATGCGTTACGCCAAGCCACTGGATGCCGAGTTGCTGCACCACATCTTTGCGAAGTATGATAAAGTGATTACCGTGGAAGATGGCTGCCTGCAGGGCGGTTTCGGAAGCGCAGTGCTGGAGTTTATGGTCGATAACGGCTATACGGCTCAGGTGAAGCGCCTTGGTATTCCGGATGCAATTTTTGAGCACGGCTCCCAGCTGCAGCTGCAGCACGAGGCAGGCTTCGCTCCGCAGGATATCGAAAACGCCGTGCGCGAACTGGTTGGCGCAACTGTGAAAGTATAATTTATTAGACGCTAGATATTAGAAAGAGGCCCCGCAGATATTAAACTTGCGGGGCCTTTTGTTTTTTGTCTGAATCAGGATTTTAAAATTGACAGGATTACGTTTGTGCAGGCAGCTATACTTTGCAGTAACTCGTTCAAAGTATAAATTTACAACAGCACAGGTTGCAAGCGCACAATTGGGCAGGCCACGACCTATCCCTGCAGATATGCGTAACGCAGCAACAAATCCTGATTCAGACATATGCAAAACACTTACTCCGACCACGGCTCCGGCGACACATTGGTTTTCCTGCATGGCTTCTGCGAGAGCAAGCACGTATGGGCAGAGTTTACTAAGCCACTGCAACAGAAATTTCGCATTATTGCCCTGGATTTGCCGGGCTTCGGCGAGAACATCGAAGGCATCAGCAACTACAGCATAGAAAGCATGGCTGATTACGTGAAACACAAGCTGGAGGAGCTGCGTGTGCACCGGTGCATTTTAGTGGGCCACTCCATGGGCGGCTATGTAAGTATGGCCTTTTCCGCAAAGTATGGAAGTATGCTGCAAGGCCTTTGCCTGTTCCACTCCTCTGCCCTGCCCGATACCGACGAGAAGAGGGAAAACCGAAGCAAAAGTATCGATTACGTGGAGCGCCACGGCGTCATCAATTTTATAAACCCGTTTGTAGAGCCGCTTTTCTACAAAGAAAACCGCGACTGGCTGAAGCAGGAAATTGAGCTCATGAAAGAGATTGGCCGCGCCACTCCGCAGGAAAGCGTAACCGGTGCCCTGGCCGCCATGCGCGACCGCCCCGACCGTACTGATGTGCTGCGCAAAGCCAAGTTCCCGGTGCTGTTCATTTTCGGGAAAGATGACGGTGCCGTGCCACTTGAAAAAGCGTTGGAGCAATGCCACCTACCCGGCAACAGCATGGTATACTTCCTGGAGAAAACCGGCCACATGGGCATGTTCGAGCGCACCTACGAAACCCGCAAAGCCATCGAGAAATTTGCCGAAACGATCTTTGGGTAAGTTAGAAGGTTAAAAAGTTTGGAGGTTAGAAAGTTATACTTTCAATACGGCATGCATAGGCTCACCTTACACTTCCAGATACGCAAAAGGAATGTAACTTTAACGCCTGATCCTAGACCTCCCCGCTTATGACACAGACAGCCGTACTTGCGCCTGCGCGCATCTTGCCAACCATTGTGTTCTCGCAGTTTGCGGGCACCTCGCTTTGGTTTGCCGGCAATGCCGTGCTGCCGGAGCTGCAGGCATCGCTGGGTTTGCAGCAGGGCGCGCTTGGCTTGCTTACTTCAGCAGTGCAGTTCGGGTTTATACTTGGCACGCTCTGTTTTGCCTTTTTCTCGCTAGCCGATAGGGTATCGCCACGGCTTCTTTTTTTGCTGTGCGCGCTGCTAGGTGCCCTTGCCAATGCCCTGATTCTGGTATCTGCCACAAGTATAGCCGGTGTGTTGCTTTTGCGTGGCCTTACAGGTTTTTTGCTGGCAGGAATTTACCCGGTAGGCATGAAGATAGCGGCCAGTTGGTATAGCGGCAACCTGGGCAAGGCTATCGGGTATTTGGTGGGGGCTTTGGTATTAGGTACAGCTTTTCCGCATTTGCTACGCGGCTTGGGTGCAGCGCTGCCCTGGCAAAGTATGCTACTGGCTATAAGTACGCTTTCGGCTGCAGGCGGCTTGCTCATGTACCTGCTCGTTCCGGACGGCCCATACTTAGCAAAGGGAGCAGGCTTTAAGGTAAGCAACATGCTGCAGGTATTTAGGGTACGGGAGTTCAGGGCGGCGGCTTTCGGGTACTTTGGGCATATGTGGGAATTGTATACGCTGTGGGCCTTCGTGCCATTTATACTTGCTTACGCTTACCCGGAGTGGCAGCAGGGGCAGCTATCAATTGGTAGCTTTAAGGTGATTGCAGCTGGCGCTATTGGGTGTGTTAGTGGCGGCTATGCTTCGCAGCGTTGGGGCAGTGCCCGGGTAGCCTTTGTGCAGCTGTTGCTCTCAGGGCTTTGCTGTATACTTAGTGTCTGGATTTTACAGGAGCCTTCTCTGCTCCTGCCTTTTCTTTTATTTTGGGGTGTAGTGGTGGCCGGAGATTCGCCACAGTTTTCAGCGCTGACGGCGCGTACGGCACCGCCGCAGTTGGTCGGTACCGCCCTTACGGTGGTTACCTCTATCGGCTTTGCCATTACCATTATCAGCATACAGTTAACAGGCTACCTGCTCACTTCACTGCCTGTTCCGGCTGTTTTCATACTTCTGGTTTTCGGCCCGGTTATGGGCTTATTGAGTATGGGCAAGTTGTTGCAAAAATAAAGTGGCGGCAACCTGCCTTATACAAGTTGCCGCCACCATCGAAACCATTAGTTTATACTTTAAAAGTATAGAATAGTTACTCCTTTACCTCCAGTTCCAGGGTAGTTCCGTCTGGGGCTTTCAGGTCCATTTCGTCGTCGTCTAGCTTTAGCACCTCAAAGGTTTGAGTTACATCTTCATCCTCAAACTGCAGGGTGATGCGCTTGGCAGTCTGATCGAAAGACCAGGTACCTGTTTGCAACATGCCGTTACCACCCATTGCGAAGCGTCCATCGGCATAAAACTGCATATTTTGCGCTTCCTCGGTGTCTGTTAGGTCCTGCTCCTGCCCTGAAGCATCCTTCTCTTCGTCTACCACCCAGGTTTTGTTATCGGCCCCAGAGATCATATTTTCTGAGCCCACTTCTTCTTCGCCGCCGCAGCTAGTAAAAAATATAGTAAGTAACACGGCAAATAGCGGTGCCACAGCTTTATGTGTCTTTTTCATTGTTTTCGGTTTGGTTATACTGAGCCTAGGTTTACGTCCTGCCCCTGCATCTCGTTGCAATCGGCTCATAACAACTAAGTGATTCTGCCAGCGTATCTTATAAGGATGCAGCCGCATTTTATACTGTCTGTGCTGCTCTAAGTAAAACCAAATCAGACTTAAAAACACTAGAATATGGGACTGTTAGATTTTTTTAAGAAGGGCAAGGAAGAGCCGGCTAAACCAGCCAGCAATGTATCATCTAAAAACGTGCAGACGCCGAAGGGCACACAGCCTGTTAGCAAAGGGACTGATGTTACCTCGCGCACGCCCGGTCAGGGTTTTAATAGCCCAGGCGACGTGAACAGGACTTCGGCTGGCCCTAACCAGGACGTGTATACTGTGCAGAGCGGCGACTCGCTTTCCAAAATAGCCAAGAAGCATTACGGCAACGCCAACGACTGGACCAAGATCTATCAGGCAAACAAATCCGAAATAGGCGACAACCCGGACCTTATCCGCCCAGGCCAGCGTTTTGTGATACCGAGAGATTAAAAATAACTGTTTGAGTTAAGGTAGAACAGCCAGCCTCCTTTTGAGGTTGGCTGTTTGTTTTTATATTTGCTGTTGTTTATACTTCTATAGCTGCTGCTTATTACTTTGTACAGGCTATCATTACCGGCCACCGTTCATCCTCAGTTTTATAAACGGCTTGTTTCATTTCTGGCTTTGGTGCCCTCTAGCCCGGGAGGGCTCGTCCTCCCGCATTGCGCTGTGTATTGAAGCTGCCGGGGGTAGGGGCCCTCTTTAGCTTCGCTACAGCCTGCCCTTCGGGCACCGCATCAATACAAGGCGCTCTTTTTCGAGGGCCCCTACCCCCACGGAAAGACTGGGATCAGGTTCGATAGCAGCTGCTTTCCGCACAGTCCCCCTTCGAAGGGGTGGGGTGATTGGTATCGCAGAAAATCCTGTACATCCAACCTAATTTAATAAATCCTGGTTCTGATAAACAAAAAAGCCCACCAGGCATTACACCTGGCGGGCTCTCAATCAATAAGTATACTTTTGCTTAGAAACGCTCGTCAGCAGCGAAGAAGAAGTCGCCTTCGATCTGTGCGTTTTCGTCAGAGTCAGAACCGTGAACAGCGTTTGCCTCGATAGACTTTGCGAATTTCTTACGGATAGTACCTTCTGCAGCATCAGCCGGGTTAGTAGCGCCGATCAGCTTACGGAAATCCTCTACAGCGTTGTCTTTCTCCAGGATCATCGCCACGATAGGGCCAGAAGACATGTATTTTACCAGGTCTCCGTAGAACGGACGCTCCTTGTGCACCTCGTAAAACTTACCTGCGCGCTCTTCAGACAGTCTTGTCTTTTTCATCGCCACAATGCGGAAGCCACCTTCCTCGATCATCTGGGTAATGCCGCCAATGTGGTTTTCTGCTACCGCATCAGGCTTAATCATGGTGAATGTAGTGTTACCGGCCATGTTGTCTTTTTACTTTATTGTTTATAACTTCTAATTTAGCTCGCAAAAATAGCGCATTTCGGCTAATATAGCATACTTTTAAGGCATACTTTAGTTAAGTACCTGATTTACCTGGCGGGTGCAGGGGGCCGGCAAAAGCGCCTTGGTGTTGCTTTAGACTTATTTTATTCAGAAATTCGCGCCTTATATCCTTATTAATCAGAGGATTTATATTTACAGCATGCACGACATTATTGCGCTACAAGAGCTCCTAAAAGAGCCTAAAGAGGTGATGATCACCACACACCATAAACCGGACGCCGATGCGTTGGGCTCTTCGCTTGGCTTGGCTGGCTACCTAAAAAAGAAAGGCCACCGCGTCACCGTAGTCACCCCGTCTGATTACCCTTCGTTCCTGAACTGGATGGAAGGCAACGACGATGTGATTGTTTACTCCTCTAAAAACGATGCTTTGGTGCGTCGTATCATCAACGAGGCACAGGTTATTTTTTGCCTGGATTTTAACAACCTGTCGCGCATCAACGAAATCGGTGAGTACATCCGGGAGGCCGAAGGTACCAAGGTACTGGTAGACCACCACCTACAGCCCGAGGATTTTGCCGACCTGGACTACGCCAACACTAGTGCCGCCGCTACCGCCGAAATCGTGTATGACCTGATTAAGGCCATGGGCGACGGCGACCTGATCGACGCGGGCATTGGCGAGTGCCTCTATGCCGGCATCATGACGGACACAGGTTCGTTCCGACACCCTAGCACTTCCCAGAACGTGCACCTCATAATTGCAGACCTCCTGCATATCGGGGTAAAAACCTCTGACATCCACCGCCTGATCTACGATAGCTCTTCGGAACTGCGCCTGCGCTTTTTGGGTTATGCCCTGAAGGATAAACTGGTGGTGCTGCGCGAGTACAATACAGCATATATCGCTATCACGGCAGAAGAGCTAAAAGCCTACGATTCTAAAACCGGTGATACCGAAGGACTTGTAAACTATGCCCTGTCTATTGAAGGCATCGTTTTTGCAGCCCTCATCATCGATCGTACGCAGGCTGTTAAGATGTCTTTCCGGTCTGTTGGCGATTTCTCGGCCAACGAGTTTGCGCGCAACCACTTTAACGGGGGTGGCCACAAAAACGCTGCCGGCGGCATGTCCATGGACTCGCTAGAGAACACCGTGGCGAAATTCGAAAGCTTGCTGCCGCTTTACAAAGAGCAGTTGCAGCAAGCCACAAACAAGTAAAAACTTATATCAACCTATACTAAATGCTATCTAAATCTAAATTCTTACTGCCAGTGCTGGCAGGTGTGTTGTCGTTGCAGGCTTGCAACAAAAACAATGACGAGTTTTATACTACGGCTGATGGCCTGACTTATAAAATCTTCGAGCAGAAAGAAAACGGCGAGTATGAAAACAGAGGCAAAGTAGCCCCGGAAGACTCTACAGGCGCTAAAATTGGACAGGTGGTAACTATGCACATGTCTTATAAAAATGCGGAAGACTCCCTGCTGTTCGATTCGCGCACGCAAGGTATGCCTATCATGATCCCGGTAATGGAACCATCGTTTAAAGGCAGCCTGGAGCAGGCTCTGATGATGTTATCTCCGGGCGATAGCGGCGTGTTTAAGGTAAGTGCTGACTCTTTGTTTGCTAAGACTTTCGGCCAGCCAATGCCTCCATTCATTAAGCCGGGCTCACAGCTTACGTTCTTCATCAAGGCTGACAAAATCCAGTCGAAGGAGCAGGCGATGGTAGACCAGCAGAAGATGTTTGAAGAGCAGATGAAGCAGGCGCAGGTTCGCGCAGAGAAGCAACTGAAAGTGGACGACGATAAAATTCAGCAGTACATCAAAGAAAAAAGCCTCGCTAACGCTCAGAAAACCGAGTCTGGCGTATATTACGTGGTAACGCAGGCAGGCAAAGGCCCACAAGCCAGCGCCGGCGACGAGGTGACGGTACACTATACTTTAACGCACCTGGATGGCAAGGAACTGGAGTCATCGCGCAACAACCCGATGAACAACAACGAGCCGTTCAAGTTTACGCTTGGCCAGGGCCAGGTTATTAAGGGTTGGGATGATGCCATTCAGCAACTGAAGGAAGGCAGCAAGGCTACCCTATTGGTTCCTTCTCCACTTGCCTACGGCGACCAAGAGCGTGGCCCGGACATGCCGGCTAACTCTATCCTGCGCTTCGACATTGAGTTGATGAACGTTGCCAAACAAAAATAACATAAGCAACTATGTTTTATAACAGCATAAATAACAAAGGAAGCCGCCTGCTACAGGCGCTTCTGCTGTTGTTTGTAGTGGTTACTTTTGCTGCCTGCAAAGACGATGACGTTGACCAGCGTGCAAAAGACGACGCGCAAATACAGCAGTACTTCCAAGCAAATAACATTGATGTTAATACGGTAACCAAGACGAGCAGCGGCTTATACTATCAGAAACTGGAAGACGGCACCGGCGATCAGGTATATCGCGGAGACAGAGTTTCGGTGCACTATACTGGCACACTGTTAAACGGCACCAAATTCGACTCGAGCTACGACCGCAACGAACCTTTTGAGTTTCAGATAGGCGTTGGAAACGTGATAAGAGGCTGGGATGAAGGATTGCAACTCATGCGTGAAGGCGAAAAAGCCCGACTGTTTATACCTTCTCATCTGGGGTATGGCAGCAGCAATTCTATTACTATCCCGGCTAACTCTCCATTGGTTTTCGAGATAGAAGTGCTGGAAATCAAGTAAGACCTTACTTTTACCACAAAAAAGGCCGCCGGATCATACTTCCGGCGGCCTTTTTTTATACTTGGTTTTTACGTTTCGCTACTCGGCCAGCACTTCAGAAAGTATAGCCAACGACTTTATCTCGCCCAGTTTATCCACGTGCAGCTGGTAATACCGGATCACGATATCGAGCAGCTCGCGGCGCACTTTCCCGTTAGGTATAGTGGCGTGGTCAGGCTCCTGCAGCAACTGGTCGAAGTATGCCTCGTGGGCTTGCAGGGCGAGTACAGGCGGTGCCGCAGTGGCTGCCTGCACGTTATGCGAGAAGGCCACCTGCTCCACAATCTCTGCCCCGGAGCTAGGCCCGAAACCCAAATGAAAGCTAAGTTGCAGCAAGAACACCAGATGGAAATTCTCAAACCCACGGTCCATCTCATCAAACGTAACCACCGCGTTAAACAGGAAGTAAAACAGCGGCTGGTTCTCCTCCTCCTCCTTCACCGTGCGCGATACAAGTTCTGACAGGAACAACAGGATGCTGCTTTTGCGGATATCAAAAGGAATAGTGGAAAAAGGGTAGGCCGATTTATACTCTGAAATACGTGTTAGCCCGCCGCGCGGCGAAGTATAAACTACCATATCCAGCAGGGTAAAAGACTGAAAAAGCGCAATGCGCGAGCCAGTACCTTTTTTGCGCACACCGTTTACAATGTACGACTGCACACCCAGCGCCTCGGTATAAATCCTGGTGATGATCGAGGACTCCCTATACCTGATATAGTTGAGCACGATGCCTTTTGTCTTGACTAGCATTTACTCCAGTACGGCTATTTTAGTGATGCAGGTTTGATTGCCGTCCTCACTGGCGCTTAGCACCAGGTACACACCGGCTTTTACGCGGTTTCCGTTGTAGTCGCGGGCGTTCCAGGCCAGGGTGCCCCCGGTGGCTTTCGCCTTGTAAACCAGGTTGCCCGCTACATCGGTGATGCGCACATTTGCATGGTTAGGTAAGCCGGAAATGCCTACTTGGCCTGTAAAATCACGTTGCACAGGGTTCGGGAATACCATGGCACAGGCTGGTTTGCCCTCGGTGCGGGTGGCATCGGAGCGGAAGGAGGCTACACCAGCTTCGGTTGCCACAAAAACCTCCCCTGATTGATGCTCTACGCCTACAGCGTATACTTTATCGGAAGGCAACGGGCTGTTCTGTGCGGTAAAGTGATGTATCAGTTTATCGCCATCTGGCCCGAAAAGCCACAGGCCGTTGTCAGTACCCATCCATTTGCGGTTGGCTCCATCCACGGCAATGCTCCGCACGGTTTGCCCTGCCAGTAAAGGCCGGCCATCAATAATAGGAATGCGGGCATCATAAGGGTTGGAATCAAAGGCAAAAGCCGGGTTGTAATATACGCCCACACCGCTTGCCGTGCCAACCCAGATGTCGCCATTCAGATCTTTGGCCATACTATAAACCATGCCATCGGGCAGGCCGCCGTTCCTGTCTCCTGTGGATAAAATACGGAGCCTGTTCTGCACATCATCGTAAACCACCACACCACTACGGCTGTTACGCCGCCTGGCAATGGAGAGCCACTTCTGCCCAAAATCATCAATAACGATATATGTTAGGTTGCTGCCATCAACCAGGTTTGGTAAGGTATAAGATTGCCAGGTGCCGTCTGGCTGCAGTTTAAACAGGCCGGGCGCAGCGGTTTGCTGGTTTCGGTTTACGGCCCATACATTGCCCTCCGCATCAACATCCACGTCCGTTACGCGCACATAGTCTGTTTGCGTGCTGGGCCCTGCGGCGCTCAGCAGCGGGCTGTTCAGGCCATTGTATACTTTGCCCTGCTCAGGGCTTTCCCACTCTATCAGGCCGGTGTGGTAGCTGCCGAAGTATAGCTTTTTAGTAACCGGGTTATAAACGGCGCTAACCAGATCTTGAGCTCCGCCAACAGCCGAAGCAGGATTGAGCTCCCGGTTAAAGTTTTGCCAGGTGCCGTTTTCATACTTGTAGAAACCATCCGTGATGCCGCTTTGCAGATAGCTCTCGTTGTAGCCGCCGCTCAAAACGTACACAGCACCCCCGTAAGTATAAACCCCGAAACTGTTGCTGGCATATGGGCCATTCGGGGCGTGCGCCGTAGCCTGCCCAGAAAGAAAGCTGGCTTTTACCAACCCTTTGCTATTGTCGGCAACCCACAGGGAGCCATCGGTTTCGGCGGCAGCTTTGCGGGGCTGGGCCAGCAGCGGGTGCGCAACTGTATGTTTCTGGCCTTTGGCGTCCAGCACTGTTAGGCCGGTAGTGGTGGTAATGCTTAGGGCTGCAGGCGTGGCATGAATGCTTTGCACAACGCTCCCGGAGGCAAGTAGCGTGTTCTGCCATTTGCCATTTTGTAAAGTATAAACGGCATTTGGCGTGCTGCAATACAGCTGCTCCTGAAAAACGGCCAGCCCGCTAATTTCTGTCGTGCCAGGCAAGCCTTTGCTCTGGTTGCTCCAGCTCTGGAAATCCTGCAGGTTGGCCCCGCTTACCGGCGCCGAAAGTATGCCATAGTTTGTAGCAGCGTAAACCTTGCCTTGAAGTATGGCAGTGGCCGTTGCGCTGATGGCCTCGCCGTTGGGGCCAAGGTTACTGTAAGTGTCCTTTACCTCGCGCTTTTGCAGGTCCAGCACCACTATGCCAAAGCTGCACGACAAGTAAGCAAGCTTGTTATGGATGTATAGGCTGTTGATCTTTTTTTCGCCGGGGATGCTTTTCCGGAAGATGTCTGTGATGCTGTATACCTTATTATCGCGGAGCAGGTCTACCTTGGTGCTTTGGTAGGCAATTACGAGTGTGCGGGTAGTTTCATCGTAAGCGATGTCGCTGATCTGTTGCTCGCTCAGGCCGTCTACTTTGGTTAGGGCCTCGGTGGTGTTAAACTCTTTGTCGTAGTAGAACAAGCCTTGCTCGGCAGCCACATACACCAGGTCTCCGGCCAGGGCCACGGCTTTGCCGCGTTGGTAAGGCACGTGCACCTGCCACCCTCCTATCGGAACCTGGCTCTGCGCCTGCACCGCCGCAAAATTACCGCAAAGCATCCAGGCCAGGAGTAAGTATGGCAGGTATTTCAGCGCTTGTATCTGGATGGCATGTTTGGCTTTCACGGCAATGGCTTTAAAATATGGTTAGCTCTTTTTGCCCTTGAGGCCCTCTATAAAGCAGTGGCGGCAGCGGGCTTCGTAAGAATCCGACTCGCCCAGCAGCACCTGCTTTTCGTCGGCGGCGTTTCTAAACGAGTAATTGGCAATATCCCCGCACTGCACGCACACGGCATGCACCTTGGTAACGTACTCGGCCACCGACATCAGCGCCGGCATAGGCCCGAAAGGCTTGCCCAGGTAATCCATATCCAGGCCAGCCGCAATAACGCGCACGCCGCTGTTGGCCAGTTTTACGCATACTTCGGCCAGGCCCTCGTCAAAAAACTGCGCCTCGTCTATACCCACTACATCGCAGCTGCCACCCAAAAGCAGCATATCCTGTGCAAAGCCTATGGGCGTAGAGCGAATGGCGTTGGCGTTATGCGATACCACATCCTCGTCGTGGTAGCGTTTATCTACGGTAGGTTTAAAAATTTCGATCTTCTGCTTGGCGATCTTGGCGCGGTTTAGCCTTCGGATCAGCTCCTCGGTTTTGCCTGAAAACATGGATCCGCAGATCACCTCAATCCAACCTCTTCGGGTAGCGTGGTTGTCGTTGCCTACGCGTGGTTCAATAAACATTTATACTATATGTGCTAATGTGGTAATTCGTGACTATGCCGCAGCAGGGTAACTGTTGTTGATTGTTAATTGTTGGATTGCTGAATGGCTAAATTGTTAATGGCTAGGTTAACAACCTTCTAACTTCCCACCTTTCTAACCTTCTAACTACCTAACCTCCCAAAATCTCTACCTCTCTAACTACTATAGCTCATGTGCGGCAGTTTGGTTTGTTCTGGCACTTTTCCTGTAACTTCGCCACTGGGCAAAGTACATTGGCAGGTCAATCTTTCGTTATCCTGTAGGCGGCCCTTTTCGCGGTAGCGCAGCTCGGCTGCCGTAAGCGGCGCAGTGTGTTCCATACCTTGCAACACAACTATGCGGCAGGTAGTGCAGCGGCCTTTGCCTCCGCAGGCATGCATCCAGTCGGTGCCCTGGCCCTGCAGCAGGGCTTCGAGCAACGTCTGCCCTTCGGCAACCTTTACTTCAAGGCCCGATAGGTTTTGCACCGTCAACTTTGGCATATTTTTATAACTTTACAGGAGAAAGCGACATCAATGGAAGACAAATATAATCAATTACACCTGGAACGGTACAGCAAACAGCTGGCAAATCTGCTGTGCGACCGCCACTTTGCCTCTCACGACACCCTGAACGGCCCTCAGCTTATCAGCTTTACGGCTGTGAAACAGGTAAATCTGTTCGTGATAAAAGAATTACTCTTAAAGTGGCACCACGAAATGGCCAACCTGCGCAGCCCATACTTCGACTATGAGCATGAGGAGGTGAAAGAGGCCTTGGTTAATTTTATGAACGTGCTTTCGCGTAAGATTCTGATGAAGCGTAATGCTTTTGAACCGCTGCTGCAGAAAGCTATTTATGACACATTTTTGGTGGCGCTGGCCCCGGCCACCACGTTCGAGGAGAAATTCCTGCGCATTCAGGAAGAGATTACCTTGCCTAAGCTGCAAGAGAACTTAAAGTATATTGATATCGACAAGCCGCTTTTTGCCGGTTTTATAGATACCCTTTCACCTAGCTCCCGCGACCGTGAGTATATCCTGAGCCGCTTTAAGCTGTACGCAAACGCTAACCAGCAGCAACGCACGCCACTCAGCGACCTGGTGGCGCAGTTCAATGCCTTGCTGCCGATTTCGGAGCAGGAAGCAACTGGCCAAGCACCGCCAACCGCAGCCATTCCGCTGCCTAAGGCCACGCCTGCGGCACCCATACAGGAGAAAGATATTGTGGCGCCCATGCATGCGGCCCAACGTGAAGCCTCTGCCCCTACGGTACGCCCAGCAGTTATGTTTAAACAGGATGAAGAGGAGGATGAAGCCGAGGAAACCGGCGGCCATGTGCGCCCTACCCTTAACGACAATTTCCGGAAGGCGGCTTCCTCATCTGTTGCAGACGCGCACAGCAACCGCAAAATAGATTCGCTTAAAAACTCCATTTCTATAAACCAGCGTTTCAGCTTTATTAACGAGCTATTTGATGGCGACAACCTGACCTATTACCAGACTATCCAAACACTGGATGGGTTCACGGATGCGCAGTCGGCCAAGCAGTTTATATCGCACACGCTGACCCCAAAGTATGACTGGAGCAAAAAGCAGGACCATGTAAACAAGCTGCTCCGCCTGGTAGAGCGCAAGTTTGCCTAAACTTTTATATTCACCCTCTCAGAAAAGCCATCGCCTGCGCGGTGGCTTTTCTGCTTTTACGTATGCTACGTGATAGGCAGCAAGGTTAGCCCCATTAAAGCCTGCCTCTGGTAAAAAGTTTAAGATTGTGGCTAAAAGTGCGCCATCAGGCATTGCAAATTATGGTTCGAAATACTAATTATGCACTTTGCTTAACACAGGGGGCACGTACTTTTGCGCCTGCTTTGGTTTTTAAATTAAGACGCTAAAAACAACACCTTCCTGACACAAACAGAGTTTTAACCCGTAACAACAAAAAAACAACCTGATTATCAGCCATGAGAGACGATTTTGACTACGACGACGACTTCGCCTACAACAACTTTGACGACGAGGATGAGGATGATGATTTTGGAATGACGTTCGAGGAGGATTTGTACCTGATGATACGGGAGAAGCTCCGCGATACCATTCAAGAATACAAAGCGCAGTACCCAGCGCTAAAGAAGTTGGAGAGTGCGGTTACCTCTTTTAAGGTGAACGCCAAAAACACAGACGACTCCAAGTTTTATCCTTTGGCAGCCAAGTTACTGAGCGAGCACATTAAGCCCCTTACCCAGGAATCCGAAGAAATTCAGGAGATTTACGATAACATGCAAACCGACATTACCCGCTTTAAAAACCAACGCGCGCACGGGTACGAAGGAGAGCTTTACCTGACTGATTGAGTATACTTTAAGTATATTTTTAACGCGAACAGCCTGCCCTACTCGGGCAGGCTGTTCGCGTTTTTAGTATCTCCACCTTCTAATTACTGCATTTAACTAGTATTATATATCAATCATTCGCCATTAAATTATGAACACCGTACTAAGCTCTATTAAGCGATTCCCGCTTTACATTTAAAAATCTATATTTGTAGGCTCTAAGGATGCAACCCTTTCAGCATTTTCGGAATCATATACCCGAAACCTTAAACCTGCAGATTGTGACGATGACCTTTACCCGACACCTAGTTACAGACAAACTTAAGACTTCGGCACAAATGGTGACAAACAAGCTATTACCTGGAGAACAACACCTTATTCAAACCGTGGATAAGCGCATTGCCCTTACAACGCACCGCCTGATCCTCCGCAAGTTTTCTTGGGCGCGGCACCATGGCAACGCCGTGATGCTCGAAGACATCTCGGATTGGGAGGTGAAAGCAACAGGTGTTAACCTATACGTGGGCTTAAGCATTGCCTCAGCACTGTTAGTATACTTAAATGATGCTTTTTTTCTACTCAGTGGCTTCTTTCTGGCACTCTTTATCATGACCCGCCGGCAACGCATACATGTGCGCACTAACAAGGGCAACTTGCTAGTGCTTCCGCTGGATGTACACCAAAAGCGCCTGCACACCCTGATACCATTGATAAAAGAAGCACAGCAAAACCGAATGTCTTACCTGATGCATCATAAATTGAAAGTTGCATAAACATACCTGCCCGCTGCTATGCGTCATCAAGCACCTTTTTCAGGTGCTTTTTTGTTACACGCCTGCAAGCAATATCTTGGCAGTACTACCGTATTATCTCTATATTTAGGGTTTTAACGGCTAGTGCAAGTACGGCTTGGCTGAGAACTTTGATAGACAGATAGCGTGAATACATACCAGTTAAAAATAAAGCAAGTTTTTAATGAGGTGAGCAAGGTAGTTGTAGGCCAGTCATATATGGTTAACCGCCTGCTGATCGGCCTCTTTACCGGGGGGCACATTCTGTTGGAAGGCGTGCCTGGCCTGGCCAAGACGCTTACCATTAATTCGCTTTCCAAAGCGCTGCACCTCGATTTCCAGCGCATACAGTTTACACCAGACCTTCTCCCCTCCGACCTAATCGGCACCATGATCTACAACCAAAATGCTTCTGTGTTTGAGGTAAAGAAAGGGCCGATCTTTGCCAACCTTATACTTGCCGATGAAGTAAACCGCTCCCCGGCTAAGGTGCAATCAGCGCTGCTGGAGGCCATGCAGGAAAAACAGGTAACCATCGGCGAAACCACTTACCTCCTGGACCTGCCCTTCCTGGTGCTGGCTACCCAAAACCCTGTGGAGCATGAGGGTACTTACCCGCTACCCGAAGCACAGGTAGACCGCTTTATGATGAAAGTATACATCGACTACCCTAAGAAGGAAGATGAGCTGGAAATCATGCGCCGCATGGCTAACATGACTTATGCCGACACGGTGAACAAAGTGCTGAGTAAGGAGGATATCTTCGCCATCCGGAACGAGATAAACCAGGTACAGATATCAGAAACACTGGAAAAATACATTATTGAGCTGGTGTTCGCCACACGCCGCCCCGCAGAGTATGATCTGCTGGAGTTTGCGCCTTATATTCAGTTTGGGGTATCGCCGCGGGCAAGTATAGCCCTGAATCGCGCCGCCAAAGCTGTGGCCTACTTCGACGACCGCGACTATGTGCTGCCTGAGGACATAAAGGAAGTGGCTTACGACGTAATGAACCACCGCATTATACTTAACTACGAGGCAGAGGCCGACGGCATCCGGACCAAAGACTTTATAGAGGCCATTCTGCGCAAAGTGCCCATCAGCTAAACCTGCCTAAGTACAAACAGAAGTATAAAAAGAGAAGCCCGGAGTATTCGCTCCGGGCTTCTCTTTTTATACTTGGCAGGCAAGTATGGCTTTTGTTTTTCGCAAAGAAGCCCACCGAAAGGGCGGGCTTCTGGCAGCATGGGAGACTAAGCCACGCCACTAATGATTGCCACGATGTTTCTCACCCATACATGTGCAACCAGTTTCTTACAAATTTAATTAGTAAGCAGTACCCTGTGGGTTATAGTTAGCCCAGCCGGCAGTCCAGTCGGTAGCACCGAAGGCACCAACGTAGTCTACTGTAGTAAAGAAGCTATCCAAACCAGTGAAGCTTGGCTGCACCGTGGTCGTTGCCTTCACGAAGCTAGGCGTTGCATTGTAAGCGCCACTGATGTTTAGGTCTGCCAGGTTGGCAACTACTGCGTTTCCTTTCGCTGATGCGTTGAACCATGTGGCTACGTCGAATGTGCTGCCATCAGTGACTGTAAGGGCCTTGCCAGCAGAAGAACCCGCAATGATCGTGTTTTGGATTTTGAACTCGTTTGCAGCAGCGTTAGTCTCTGTTGCCGTACCATCCAACAGCAGGCCTGTAGGCCAGCCCAGCACGATTGAGTTGTGCAGTTTTGTCTTGTTGTTGCGGCGCAGGTGCAGGCCACGCTTAAAGTTAGAGTTGATAGTAGTTGAAGCACCCAGCGGGCCGAACAACGTTACGTTAGAGTATGTAGGCGATGTGATTGGTGTGGCAGGCGAGCCGCTACCGTCGTTATCAGACTCAAAACCGTTAGAACCGGAAGCATCGGCCACGCTCGGGTTTGCGATACCTAACAGGAACTGCAGCTTGCCTGAGTAGCCGTTGTCTGTATCAAACATATCGTCCACTGTCTTGTAAGCGATCAGGTGCTTGGCGTTCACAGACCCGCCGAACCACTCAAAAGAGTCGTCGCCGCTGAAAGACACCTGCACATAGTCGATGGTAGTGCCTGAGCCTACGCCACCCAATGTAAGGCCGTTTATCTCGTTATCTGGCTGGAAAGCGATACCAGGGTATTCGATGCGCACATACTTCAGGATACCAGAGTTGTCGGCAGCATCTGTACCGCCAAACTCACGGTCAACGCCACCTTCAATCTTAGCTGAGGTTCCTAAGTTAACCGGAGCCTTGCCCAGGATGATCACGCCACCCCAGTCGCCAGCGGCACGAGAGCCGGCAGGCTGTGCAGAAGTGAATACGATTGGCTTGGCAGCGGTTCCCTCTGCCATAATTTTGGCACCACGCTCCACAATAAGCGTAGCTTTAGAGGCCTTGTCGCCCATAATAACTGTGCCTGGCTCAATGGTAAGCGTAGCACCGCTCTTCACATATACAAATCCCTTCAGCAGGTATTTAGTACCCGCCTTCATAGTATAATCTTGTTCTGTAGAGCCCGAAACAGCCATCATGCCATTTGTCTGCTCTGTCGTGAACTGCTCACCCGTTGCTACCGGGGTGCTGTCATCATCATTGTTGTCGCAGGCAACGAAAGACACCGCAAGAAAAGCGACTAGCAATAGGTTAAATAACTTTTTCATAAGTAGTTAATTATTGGTTTTAGTTGTTTTTTGGGGTTCTATTTAAAATTTGTAAGTCACTCCGATAGTGGAGTACTGGCCTTTGCGGTACTCTCTGAAAGACTCATCTATAGAGGTAATATCGCTGTTGTTATCAGAGTCTTGGATCAGGCGCGTTTTCTGGTTTAGCAGGTCCTGGATGCCAGCTTTTACCTCGAAGTGCCCGCCGATACCTTTAGTCAGGGACAGGTCTACCTGGTGGCGCGGCATCTCATACACTGCCTGGCGCTGGTTGCTGCCCGCCGCGAAAATGCGCTTGCCGATTATGTTATACAGCACGTTAAACTGTAGCTTTCTGTCATCATCCTGGTAATACACACCGGTGTTAACCACATAAGGCGATTGGCCCACCATGGCGCGCTTGCCAGGCTGAAACTCTGCATACTTCTCCGTCAGCTCCACCTCACTCTGCACTAAGGCAGCGTTCAATACCAGTGTCAGGTTCTGCACAAAGCGCGACTCTGACAGGTCAAGCAGTGATTTCCTTACCTCTGCCTCCACGCCATAGCTGTAAGCATGCTTTGCGTTCTCGAAAGTGATGGTGTTGCCGCCAGGCGTGTTGGCAAACACTGCTTCGATGGGCTTATTGAAGTATTTGTAGAAGCCGCCGAAGGATAGCAGCTCAGTTGGGTTCGGGTAGAATTCGTAGCGCAGATCGCTGTTATAAATCGTGGCAATATCCAGATCCGGGTTACCAATTACCTCCAGCAGGTTCACAAAGTCGAAGTATGGGGCTGGTGCCAGCTCACGGAACTCAGGGCGGTTTACGCTAACACTGGCTCCAGCACGCAGCATGGCGCGTGGTGTAAGGTTATAAGTGAGGTTTGCAGAGGGCAATACACTTAGCACCGGGTTGTCTTTCTTAATTGGGGAGTTGTCGAAGTTACGCGTAATAAGCTCCTGGTTATTATACTCTACACGCACACCACCCGATACCGACAGCTTTTCTGTGAGCGGGGAAGAGCCGCCTACATAACCGGCCACATTTAGATTGGAAGCATCGTAGTTGTTTTGTGGGTTAGCATCCTCCAGCAGCATTAGGCCATCTACGTTATTGATGTTCTCCGGGGAGAAAACCTGGTCGAGTGGCAGGAAGCGGATAGACTCGTTATAAGCTCCGTTGTTTCCGTTGCTATTATATCCAAAAGAGAAATAACGCGAGGTGTAGTCTCTCTTTTTGCGCTCTAGGTAGAAGCCGGTTCTAATCTTGGGGGCGTTCTCTGCGGTAGAGTCGGCGGTTTCGAAGCGGTGCTCAAACTGGCCGCTACCCATTACCACGTGTTCGTTCAGGTCAGAGTAAAAGCGGCCCGCATCCTGAAGGCTTGGGTTAGTTTCCGGCTGGAACTGCACACCATAGGCTTGCTCTTCGTCTTCGTATACTGTTCTAAACCTGCGGTAGTCGGGCTCATTTCGGTTGGTGTAGTTATAACCACCTGTCCAGGTTACGGTAGAGTTGTTATCGCTGAAGTCGTGTGTGCCCTGAAGCTGGCCGGAGTAAATTGTGCGGCTCTCATAGCGCATTGCGTAATTGTGCTGCAGCTGCGTGCCATTTGTTCTGTCCACGCCTTCGCGGTCCAGCACCTCGCTTGTGCCTAGCTGGTTAAACAGGTTTCTGAACTCTACCTTGTTATTGTTGTTAAGGCGCGCCGACCAGTTGCTAACTATACCTAAGCGGGCGTTGTTGGCATATACTTTATCGTTAAAGCTAAGGTATGAGGAGCTCTTGCCTGTAGCTGGGTCAAAGCTGCCATACGTATTTCTCGTGCCTTCTGTAACAGATTGTGTGTTGCTGTAAGACACCGCCGAGATGGTGCTCATTCTTACATCACCCAGGTCGAAGCGGCGGTTCAGGCCCAGCGACATACGCAGGTCTGGCGTAGCTGTAGTTGACTTTGGTGCCCAGGTGTTCGGGAAAAGGCGGCCTAAGCGCTGGCGCTCGTCGCTACCTTTGCTCACCATGTTTATATCAGCAGGAATGCCAGTAGGTATGGCGCGGTCTCCGTTATCGAAACCCAAAAGATCAGTGCTGCCTTTCGTATTGGTCAGGAAGCTGTTGAAGGTTGTGCCCACGCGATAAGAGCCCGACACTCCGATGGTCGTCTTGTTCTCATCTACCACATTCTTAGTATAGATCTTGATCACACCGCCGCCAAACTCACCAGGCAGCTCCGGAGAACCGTTTTTATAGATCATGATGCGGTCGATCACGCTGGTTGGCAGGATATCGAAGGAGAAGGCTTTTTGGTCTGGCTCTGTACTTGGGGTCAGGGCATCGTTCAGCAGCACCGTGTTGTAGCGCTGGTTCATACCCCGTATAACCACGTATCGGTCGTTAAGTATGGTTACGCCCGGTATGCGCTTCACTGTTTCGGCTGCGTCGCGGTCCATGGATTTGGCAATCTGCTCGCCTGCCACGCCGCTAACTACTACCTCACTCTGGCGCATTGTCTCCAAAACGGCCGTTTCGGTGTTCGTTTGGCGGGTTCCTACAATCTCTACTGTCTGTATCTGGGTTGTGTTTTGCTCCAGCTGCACATTCAGGGTTTTGGTTTGGCCGGCTGCCACTTGCACCCCTGCTTGCTCGAAAGGCTTGTAAGACACAAAAGTTACGGACACATTATAAGCGCCTGGCTCCAGCGGAAGCGTAAATTTACCCTCATAGTCGGTGGTGGTGCCTTTAGCGGTTCCTTTAATAAAAACTACAGCGCCGATTACCTCTTCGCCGGTAGTTTTGTCGGTAACCTTCCCTTTTAAGGTGCCCTGCTGGGCAAATCCGAAAGTAGCTGTAGCTAAGATGGTGAGAATCGTAAATAAAAATTTCATTGAAGTACTGTTGTTTAGTCTCGCTGCAAAAGTATAGCGGCTAGTTTAAGCCAGCTTTAAGTCGGAGTTATGATACCGTTAAGTAACGCTTGCTTGTGTTAAGCTGGGGTTACGGTAGCTTTACCGCACTTTTAACTGCACATTACCATAATATTAAGCATGCCTAATTTAACGTATAGCCTGTGTGCTCACTTCCTCAGGCACGCTATACATTGTTAATATGCAGCTGTTTACACAAAACAGGACGCTAAGCGGCAACCTTTAAATGTTAACATTAGCTTAACATTGCGGTAAAGCAGCAGTAACAGTAATACACTTATTTTGCACCAAGATTTCGGAAGCCACTGTTGCCGCCCCTGACTAAGGCGGTGCTAAGGCAAAAGAAAGAGTGGACCGGCAACTGCAGCCTGACTAACTACAGTTGCCGGGCAAGTATAAAAACACTTTCTGCACTTACTATTCAGAGCCAGAAAGCATACTTGTTTAGTTAGATAGGTTAAAATAACTAACAGCCATTTAGCAAAGTAATTTTCTCACCAAACAAATAGTACCGTGTACAAAAAGCTGAGAGGCGCACTTATTGTAGCGCTAGCATGCCTTGCCTTAAACACCGCAGAGGCTCAAACTGTTAACAAAAGTAAATTTGGCAAGGGCCTGCAGTTTATAGCCGCCGACTCTTCCTTCAGCCTTAAGTTGGGCACCCGTTTTCAGATGTTGTACCAAGGTGCCATCAACAACAGCACCGATCAGTTGGACGACCGTTTTCTGATCCGTAGAGCCCGTCTTAAGTTTGAAGGCTTCGCCTACTCGCCTAAACTAGAGTATAAAATAGAGTTGGGCCTTAGTAACAGCGACATCGGCAACGACGATCCTGCCAGGTTCAACAACGCCGACAATATTATTTTAGACGCGGTAGCTATGTGGAATTTCGCTCCAAACTGGGAGCTTTGGGTAGGCCAAACAAAACTGCCTGGTAACCGCGAGCGGATCATCTCTTCTCAGAAAATGCAGTTCGTAGACCGAAGCTTACTAAACTCCCGCTTTAACATTGACCGTGACGCGGGTCTGCAACTACACCACACCCATACAATGGGTACTACCGTTGTCAGAGAGTCTGGCTCTATTTCTATGGGCGAGGGCCGCGATATTACGGTGAACAATGCCGGCGGCTACGATTATACTGCTAAAATTGAGGTAATGCCTTTCGGGGAGTTTGAGGGAGGCGGTGCTTATGTAGGCAGCGATCTGGTACGCGAAGAGACACCTAAGTTGGCTATTGCAGCTGCGTACAACTTTAATGATAATGCTTCTAGAGAAGGTGGCCAGTTAGGCGACTTTTTAGTAGATGAGCGCGACCTGCGTACACTGTTTGTAGACTACATGTTCAAATATAGAGGTTTCTCTTCTATGGCAGAATACGCCAATAAAACTGCCCCTGCCGGACCTGTGGTTTTAAGAAGCGATGATGGAGCTGTTGAGGAGACATTTGTAACCGGAAATGCTTTTAATATTCAGGCTGGTTACCTTTTCCCGAGCAATTGGGAAGTTGCGGGCCGCTACACAACTTACAATCCTGACAAAGCCACCAACTTACGTTCACAAGAGCAGTATACACTGGGATTATCCAAATATATCTCAGGCCACAGCCTAAAGGTACAAAGCGACGTAACGCTTCAGGACCAGCCTGGGCGGGAGAACGCTTACTTGTTCAGGTTGCAGATGGAAGTGGCCCTATAACGCCTGCCAACTGCACTTTCATAACTACTTATATGGCATCTAAGTATAAAGCAAAAAATTACTGATGCCTGCTGAACAAATCATAAAAGACACTCAACTAAACCAAACACTGACTTATGCTTAACTTAAAGCTTAACAATCTAAACGCTGCCATGCTGCTGGGCGCTACGATGCTCTTCAGCGCCTGCGGTGGTAATTCAGAGAATGCTGAAGGTGGATCTAGCCTTTCTGGAAGCATCCAGATCGACGGATCTTCTACAGTATACCCTATTACAGAGGCCGTGGCGGAGGAGTTTCGTGCTGAAGCCCCTGACGTGAAAGTAACAGTAGGCGTTTCAGGTACCGGGGGAGGTATGAAGAAGTTTACCCGAGGCGATATCGACATTGTAGATGCATCGCGCCAGATGAAACCGTCTGAGGATAGCCTTGCGCAGGCAAACGGCATTACTTATGTTGAACTTTCGGTAGCTTATGATGGCCTAACTGTAGTGGTGCACCCGGAAAACGATTGGGTAAAAGACATTACAGTAGCTGAGCTAAAGAAAATATGGGAGCCGGCTGCACAAGGCACTATCAAAAAATGGAACCAGATCCGCCCGGAGTGGCCTGATAAAGAGCTGCACCTGTATGGCCCTGGTGTTGAGTCTGGCACCTATGATTATTTTACAGAGGCAGTTGTAGGCGAGAGCCACTCTAGCCGCGGCGACTATACAGCCAGCGAGGATGATAACGTACTGGTACAAGGCGTATCAACAGATCCTTATGCTCTGGGCTTCTTCGGGTTTGCTTATTTCGAGGAAAACCAGAGTAAGCTTAAGGCTGTGCCAGTAGACGATATGGACGACAGCAACGGAAAAGGCGCGATCCTTCCATCGCTGGAGACTGTTAAAGACGGTTCGTATGCGCCGCTTTCCCGCCCGCTATACATCTATGTAAACTCAAAAGCTACGGCGCGCCCTGAAGTCATCACCTTTATCAACTTCTATCTGGATAACGCAGGTGAGCTAAGCCAGGAAGTAGGCTACATTCCGCTGCCTGACGAGCTGTACAAAGAGCAGAAGCAGAAGTTCGAGCAATTTGCAAAAGGTGCTCAAAAGTAAAATCCAACTATAATATAAAGCGCAGGCAGTGCGGCATGTAAATTTGCTGCCCTGCCTGCGCCTTTAACAAGAAACAGCACCTTGAGAGTATCAGAGAAAGTTATCGAGGGCTTGTTGTGGTTAGCTGCCGTAATCACAATACTCATCACTGCCGGCATCATCTGGGTGCTGCTATCAGAGTCCATCAGCTTCTTCAGAGTAGTGTCGCTTGCAGAGTTCCTCACCGAGAAAGAATGGACACCGCTGTTTGCAGATAAAAAATTTGGCATTATGCCACTGGTGGCGGGCACACTCTTAACCACAGGCGTGGCTATTGCCGTGGCGCTCCCTATCGGGCTAACCATTGCCGTTTACTTAAACGAGTATGCGCACGCCACTCTCAAGCAGGTTGTGAAGCCGTTGCTAGAGGTGCTTGCAACCATCCCAACGGTTGTATATGGTTTTTTTGCCTTAACAGTGGTAACGCCCTTCTTGCAACAGTTCATACCTTCACTGGCCGGTTTCAACGCCCTTTCCGCAGGTATCGTCATGGGAATCATGATCATCCCCATGATTTCCTCGCTTAGCGAAGATGCCATTAGCTCTGTGCCCCGCTCCCTACGCGAAGCAGCGTATGGAATGGGCTCTACCCGCTTGCAAACTTCCTTCGGCGTAATGGTGCCAGCTGCCTCATCGGGCATAATCGTATCGGTTATACTTGCTATCTCCAGAGCCGTGGGCGAAACCATGATCGTGGCAGTGGCCGCTGGCCAGCAGCCGCGCCTTACCCTAAACCCCTTGGTGCCTATCGAGACGATTACCACCTACATTGTGCAGGTGAGTTTAGGCGATGTGCCGCAGGGGTCATTGGAGTACAAAACCATTTTTGCGGCAGGTATAACCCTCTTCGTTTTCACGTTTGCGCTGAACAACCTCAGCTTCTGGATCAAAAAGAAATACCAGGAAAAATATGACTAACTCTGACATAAACAGGCTAAAGGATAAGGCCTTCCAGGTTTTCGGCATCTTTTGCACCTTCATTGGCTTGGTTGTGCTGGCAGTGTTCCTTTTCGATATTATCGCAGAGGGCATTGCGCGCATCGATTGGGACTTTCTTACAAGCCTGCCATCGCGCAGGGCCAGCCGTGCCGGTATACTTACCGCTTGGGTAGGCACGCTCTGGATTCTGGTATTAACCACAATTATTGCCTTCCCGCTAGGGGTGGCTGCCGGTGTATACCTCGAAGAGTATGGCAAGAAGAATAAAATGGCTAACTTTCTGGAGATAAACATTGCCAACCTAGCGGGTGTGCCTTCCATTATTTATGGTTTGCTTGGCCTGGAGGTTTTTGTGCGCCAGATGCGCTTGGGTGGCAGCCTGCTTGCAGGTGCCCTTACGCTATCGCTGCTTATTTTGCCGATAATCATTGTAACTACTCGTGAGGCTATTAAGGCAGTGCCCCGAAGCATCCGCGACGGCTCTTATGCACTGGGTGCCTCGAAGTGGCAAACCGTATGGAACCAGGTACTGCCTGCTTCCTTCGGGGGCATACTTACAGGCATTATCCTGGCGCTGTCCAGGGCAGTTGGCGAGGCAGCACCACTTATCGTGATCGGAGCATTGGCTTATGTACCCTTTACACCGTCCACACCGATGGATGAGTTTACGGTATTGCCAATCCAGATCTTTAACTGGACCTCCAGACCGCAGGAGGCATTCCTGACAAACGCTGCCGCGGCTATTATTATACTATTGATCATCACCTTCCTGCTGAATGGCATTGCCGTATACTTACGCAACAAACAGCAGAAAAAAGTTAAGTGGTAACACTCCATGAGCAAAAAAACGAATAAGCTGGAGGCTATAAACCTCGATGCATACTACGGCGACTTTCATGCGCTGAAGAACATCAACATTGGTATGGAAGAGAAGGCGGTTACTGCCTTTATCGGCCCATCGGGCTGCGGCAAGTCTACCTTCCTGCGTACCTTCAACCGCATGAACGACTACATTGATGGTTTTAAGGTAGAGGGCCAGATCTTGCTGGACGGCAAGGACATCTATCAGAAAAATATCCGTGTGGATGAGCTGCGAAAGGAAGTAGGAATGGTTTTCCAGAAGCCGAACCCTTTCCCAAAGAGCATTTTCGAAAACGTGGTATACGGGCTGAAGATACAGGGCATCAAGAAGAAATCGGTGCTGGAAGAGGCCGCTGAAACATCGCTGAAGCGTGCCGCCTTGTGGGACGAGGTAAAGGACAAGCTGCACAAATCTGCCCTGGCGCTGTCGGGTGGCCAGCAGCAGCGCTTGTGCATTGCGCGTGCGCTAGCAATCTCGCCATCCGTACTGCTGATGGATGAGCCGGCCTCAGCCCTGGACCCAATCTCTACCGCGAAGGTGGAAGAGCTGATCTACGAACTGAAAACCGATTACACGATTGTAATTGTAACGCATAACATGCAGCAGGCAGGCCGCGTTAGCGATCATACAGCCTTTTTCTATATGGGTGAACTGGTGGAGTTTAACAAAACGAAAACAATGTTTACAAGCCCCAAGGATGAGCGCACCCAAAACTATATCACGGGCCGCTTTGGTTGATACCCTTGCAGTAGCCTGCCGTATACTTGTAGATTCTCACCTTATTAAACATACCACCTAAATGCCACATATAGACACCGAATTAGAACGCCTCAAAACCAAGCTCCTGGAGATGTGGGACCTGGTAGAGTATCAACTCCAAAGCGGCCGCGAGGCTATGGTTAACGCCGATGTGGAGCTGGCTAAGCTGGTAATAAAAAGGGACCGCAAGGTAAACCAGTTCGACGTGAAGATAGACCGCATGTGCGAGAACTTCTTCGCCTTGTTTACGCCGGTTGCCGTGGACCTGCGCATGGTGTTGGCCATACTTAAGATAAACGCAAACCTGGAACGCATCGGCGATACGGCTGAAGGCATTGCACGCTTCGCCCGAAAGCTGGAAGCCCCCGTGGATCCTGCGCTGATGGAAATGACCAAAGTGCTGCCTATGTATGAGGAAGCCTTGGCTATGTTTGAAGATTGCCGCACCGCTTTTAAAAACAATGACCCCAAACTAGCTAAAGAGCTAATCAAGCGGGACAAGATCCTGAACAAGATTTACCGTAAGTCCGACACTGTGGTAACAAAGTACATGGTGCAAAACCCGAATAAAATCTCGGAAGCGCTGGCACTGCTCTCCATCATCAAGAAACTGGAGCGCGTTGGTGATCAGGTAACCAACATTGCCGAAGAAGTTATTTTCTACAGAGAGGCAAAAGTGGTAAAGCACCGTTCTGATAAGAAAAAGAAGAAAACTCCGAAAGACGACAAGCCTGGTAACACCCAGTAGGCTGCACAAAACTACACTTCAGAAAGGCACAAACCCTGGCGGTTGGTGCCTTTCTGCTTTTCAGCCTGCTCCAAAGTATAAAAGGCCTTAGCAGCTCCGCAAGCAATCCCTCACTAAAAATTACCTTTGCAAGGATTTGTGGCTTAACTTTGCAGCAAAAACCCAAAAGTGCTGTTTAAAGAAATCTTATACCTGATTCAGAAAGACTTGGTGCTGGAGTGGCGCCAGAAGTACGCTCTGAACGGGATGCTGCTCTACGTGGGCAGTGTCGTGTTTGTATGCTACCTCAGCTTTGGCATGCGCTCCAACCTGCTCGTGGCTCCCGTCTGGAACGCCCTGCTCTGGATTATCCTGCTGTTTACCTCGGTCAATGCCATTGCTAAAAGCTTTATGCAGGAAAACCGTGGCCGCCTGCTATACTTTTACTCCATTGTAAGCCCGCAGGGCATCATCTTGGCCAAGATCATTTATAACACCCTGCTAATGCTCTTATTGGCCATTATTTGCTTTCTGTTTTACGGTTTTGTGCTAGGCAACCCGGTGGCGGACATTCCGATGTTCTTGCTGAGCCTGCTACTCGGCGCAATCGGTTTTTCCACCTCGCTTACCATGATTTCGAGCATTGCCTCAAAGGCGGCCAACAGCAGCACTCTGATGGCCGTGCTTAGCTTCCCGGTGATCGTGCCGATGCTGCTGATGCTGATACGGATGTCTAAAAACGCGATGGATGGCCTTGACCGCAGCCTCAGCCTCGACGAACTGCTTACGCTGCTTGCCATAAACATGATTGTGGTCACTGTATCTTACATCTTATTCCCGTACCTTTGGCGTTCGTAAGGCTGGCGGCCGAGACAGTTTCCTGGCCTTGGTTTATGCATACTCCTTCAAAGAAATTGGGAAAACCCGATTCTGACATCGGATAAAAGCAGACGGCTCCGGAGGGAGAGAATTTGAGAAATTATTTGTTAGGATAAAGTATAGAAACAAACCGGGGAGTACGGGGCAATGCAGCCCAAGGCTTTAGCCCCGGCATCCGATTATAAGCAATGAGAAAGAATTGGTGGAAATTACTGGCTATTGTGCTACTGGTGTTTACCGTGGTGGCCGGTATGCTTTCTGAAGTACCGCGGCTTGCTATCCTTAACGAGACCATCCGCAATTTATACTTTCACGTGCCCATGTGGTTTGGCATGATCCTGATCCTGCTGATCTCAGTAGTATACTCTATTAAATACCTTCGTAACCCAACCGTTAAAAACGATGTGATAGCCTACGAGGCAGCCAAGGTAGGCATACTGTTTGGCGTGCTGGGCATCGTTACCGGCATGGAGTGGGCCAAGTTTACCTGGGGCGAGTACTGGAGCAACGACCCTAAGCAAAATGCATCGGCCATTGGCCTGCTTATTTACTTTGCTTACCTGGTGCTGCGCAGCTCGTTTAGCGAGCAACAGCAACGCGCACGTATCAGTGCAGTGTATAACATTTTTGCCTTTGCGGCCCTAATTCCGCTGCTGTTTATACTTCCGCGCCTCACCGACTCGCTGCACCCCGGCAACGGAGGCAACCCGGGCTTTAACACCTACGACATGGATAGCAGCCTGCGCCTAGTGTTTTACCCAGCCGTATTGGGCTGGACACTGCTCGGCATCTGGATCATTAACGTGAAATCAAGATTAGAAATACTCAGACAACGCATATATGAAACTGTTTAGAATACTGGCAGTGTGGTGCTTTATACTTGGTGCCACTGCAGGTTTGCAGCAAGCGCAGGCCCAGCCAGCCCAGACCGAAAGCGCTGTTGCAACGGCACAGCCAGAGGTAGAAATGGCCGACACCCTGCGCCAGGACGGCAAGATTTACGTGGTGGTAATTGTGCTGCTCACCGTAATGGCAGGCCTGATTCTGTACCTTGTAACGCTGGACCGTAAGGTAGGCAAGCTAGAGAAGCAAATGCGCGAATAAAGACGGCCGAAGGCCAACGGGTTTACGTATGAGCGCTCAGATAACTTTCAATTTTAAGAAAAATGAGCATCACCCTTAACCCTAAACTATACGTTAGCCTTCAGCCCTTAGAGCATGTAAAGCCGCACCCGGTAAATGATGGTCGCTTCGACCCCGCCTTTGCTTACAAAGTACTGGGTGTATATAATGCCAGCGAAACATCGGAGTGCTTTTTTATACTCAGCAATACATACAACGAGATCTGGTTTATCTCGCAGCGCCACCTCAGGGCCTACAAGCTGCTGGACTCTGACGCACTTTACCTGGCCCTGGACGAGGCAAAGCAGGAAAGCCTAATGAGAGCCTAATACTCACGATCATTGGCAGCAAAAGGAACTAAACGCCTTTGCTGCATACAGGCCCCGGTGATGTATGGCGCTGCAAGTATGAAATAAGCCGCAGGCAATGGATTTATATCATTCTGTTGTGTGTTAGGCTACAGGAAAAACAGCATACTTTAATTTTCATTATAGATGAAGAAGTCACATATCATCGGGATTTTAGTCATCGCAGTTGCGATTGTTATCATTATGTCGTCGGTTGGCGATGCCAGCACCTACGTTTCATTTGGAGAGGCCATTGAACGCGCCGAAGATGGCGACATGACGAAAGTGCATGTGGTTGGCCGCCTCAAAAAAGACCCGCAGGGCCATATTGTGGGCATGAACTACGATCCGCTTGTAGACCCAAACTACTTCACCTTCACGTTGGTAGACACAAACCGCGTAGAGCAACAGGTAGTATACTATAACCCCAAACCACAGGATTTTGAACGCTCCGAACAAGTAGTGATCACGGGCAATATGCAGCAGAATGTGTTTGTTGCCGACAAAATCCTGCTCAAGTGCCCGTCCAAATACGTGGAAAAAGAAATACAGCAAAATACAGCAAGCCTTTGATTTAGTTAGAAAGTTAAAGAGTTAGAAAGTTAGCGAGTTGTGTATTATGCCAGAATGGCTAACAGATAGAACTTCCTAACCTACTAGCTTTTAATCACTTTTTAACGTCTTAAATTTCTAACTTTTTAACTATCAGAAATGATTAATACGCTGATCGGGGATATTGGCCATGCGAGTGTGATTGTGGCTTTTGTAGCAGCCATTGTATCCTCTTACGCATATTTTATGGCATCACGCACCAAGGTGGAGGCTTCCGGCGACATGAGCTGGCGCAACCTGGCACGCGGTGCTTTTTACGTGCACGGTGCAGCCGTGATGATGGTTATCTTTTCGTTGTTCAATATTATCTATGAGCATCGCTACGAATACTATTACGCCTGGAGCCACTCCTCCAATCACCTGCCGGTATACTACATGATTTCGTGCTTCTGGGAAGGCCAGGAAGGCTCTTTCCTGCTTTGGATTTTCTGGCATGTATTGCTTGGCTTTGTGTTGATTAAGAGCGGCAAAAAGAACAATGTATGGGAAGCGCCAGTAATGGCCATGTTCTCTTTTGTGCAACTGTTTCTCACGTCCATGATTTTGGGTGTGGTGATCGGTGACTTGAAGATCGGCTCCTCTCCTTTTATCCTGATGCGCGATTTCATGACAGATGCCCCGGTATTTGCCATGGACCCGAACTTTGTACCGCAAGACGGCACGGGCTTGAACCCGCTGCTCCAGAACTATTGGATGGTTATTCACCCGCCTACCCTTTTCCTTGGGTTTGCCGCCACTTTAGTACCTTTTGCTTTTGCCATGGCTGGTCTTTGGAAAGGCAAGTTTACCGAGTGGGTAAAGCCTGCGCTGCCTTGGTCGCATTTTGCGGCAGTAGTGCTGGGTGTTGGTATCGTGATGGGTGCTTACTGGGCTTACGAAACGCTTAACTTCGGTGGTTACTGGAACTGGGACCCTGTTGAGAACGCCGTATACATTCCGTGGCTGGTGCTGGTTGGCGCTATCCATACTATGATTGCGTACCGCCGTGGTAAGTCTGGCCTGAAGGCATCGTTCATACTTGTCATCGCCTCGTTCATACTTATACTTTACGCTACCTTCCTAACGCGTAGCGGCATTTTGGGCAATGCCTCCGTGCACTCGTTTACAGACCTTGGCCTTTCCGGACAATTATTTGCATACTTGGCTGCCTTTGCGGTGCTGGCGGTTGGCTTGCTAGTTTACCGTTGGAAGAGCATCCCGACCACGGCCAAAGAGCTCTCCACGTACAGCGGCGAGTTCTGGGTATTTATCGGGGCAATTGTGCTTTGCTTAGCAGCATTTCAGGTATTGTTCACTACATCCATTCCGGTGTATAATTCCTTCATGGGCTTTATCGGCATCGAGACGAACATAGCCCTGCCAGCCGATCAGATTGCGCATTATACGCAGTTCCAGTTATGGGGCGGCGTAGCCATTGCCGTGCTTACCGGTGTCGGCCAATTGCTTTGGTGGCGCAAAGGCGATAAAGGCAGCTTCCTGGATGCAATTACGCTACCTGGCATGCTCACCTTACTGTTCGCCAGCCTGATTATTGTGCTTTCCAAGTTGGGCATGCTCCACGAGACAATGGATAATCCAGTGTATATAATACTATTGGTAGCGGCGCTTTTTGCTGTATTCGCTAACCTGAGCATTATCTTGAGCCTGCTGCACAAAAAAGTATCGCTCTCGGGTGGTGCAGTGGCCCATATTGGTATAGCCCTGATGCTAATTGGCGTGCTGTTTTCTTCGGGTTACTCTAACATCATCTCTCAAAATACTTCTGGTATGGTTTACTCCCGTGAGTTCCCGGATGCGATAAACCGCGACAACGTGCTGCTGTGGCGCAACGCTCCCGTAGAGATGGATAAGTACACTGTAAGCTACCATGGCCAGTTTCAGGAAGTAGAGGGCGTGCCGGGTTATGTAAATCGCGAGCTGCTTTTCCCAACAGCAGATGAATATAAAGCTATTGCCCGCGGGCAGATAAAGTCTGGCGATAAAGTATACTTTGAGACCGGCGACACACTGGACCTGCTTTCCCCGGAAAACACTTACTACCAGGTGCAGTACAAAGAGCGCGAAGGCGACAAGACCTTTACGCTTTATCCGCGTGCCCAGGTAAACCCGAACATGGGCCTGCTGGCATCCCCGGATATTAAGCACTTTGCCAATAAAGACCTGTATACGCACGTTTCTTCTGTACCTGACCCGAACGAGGAGAAAGAATGGGGTGACCTACAAGAATATGAGGTTGCCGCCGGCGATACCATCATCCTTAACGATTATGTGGCTGTGTTTAATGGTATTGAGCCGGTGCAACAGGTGCCAGGCGTAGTATTGGAGCCCGGAGACGTGGCTGTGCAAGCCGATATGAAAATCTTTGGCGAGCGCAAGAACTACCATGCCCACCCGGTACTGATGATCAAAGACCAGTTATTGGGCCGTGTGCCGGAAGAAGTGGCAGACCTTGGCCTGCGCCTAACTTTCCTGAACATCGATACAGAGAATAACAAGTTTAAGATCGGCGTAAATGCTACGCAAAAGGATTATATCATCCTGAAAGCCATGGAGAAGCCTTTTGTAAACATACTTTGGATTGGTACCATTGTGATGGCAATTGGTTTTGTGATGGCCATTGTACGCCGCAAGGACGATGGCACGCCGAAAAATGCTACGGCTAAACCTACTCCCAAAAGAAAAGCGCAAGCTGCCTAATTGCAGCAAAAGCACTTTCTAAAAAAGCCTTTGCTGCCGCAGCAAAGGCTTTTTTGCTTTATAGGCCTCCAGTTTTTAACTTAGCCCAACAGTTGAAGTATGGACTTACAGAAACCGATGAACATTGCCATAATTGGGGCCGGAAACGTTGCCTGGCACCTGGCGCAGGCATTACAGGCAGCAGGCCACAACATCATAGGCGTTTATAGCCGAACTGCCGGCAGCCGCGATGCGCTTCTGGAAAAGCTGGCACACGCCAAAGCCACCACTTCCCTCGATTTGCAACACATTGCTGTAGATGCCGTGCTCATAGCAGTTCCGGATGCAGCCCTGGCAAATGTGGCCGCAGCGCTTAAGGTGGCACCAGGCACTTTAGTTGCCCATACTTCCGGCGCAATGCCGCTGGCCGCACTTTCGCCTGTAACAGGCGCTGCCATAGGCGTTTTTTATCCGTTACAAACTTTCTCTAAAGCCAAAGCAGTCAGCTTTCAGGCTGTGCCACTTTTGCTGGAAGCTGAAAACCCGGGCACGCTTAAACAGCTTGAGGAACTGGCGGCAAGCATTACGCAAACGGTGCATAAAGTGGACTCAGTGGCACGAAAACAGCTGCACCTAGCGGCTGTTTTCGCCTGTAATTTCACGAATCATCTGCTTGGCATTAGTCAGGAGCTTTTGTATGGTGCCGGCCTGCCTCCACAAAGCCTGGACCCTCTGATTAAGGAAACAGTGAATAAAGCGCTTGAGCAACACCCCTTCACTGTGCAAACCGGGCCAGCTATCCGCCACGACGAGAATGTTATTGAAGCGCACTTGCACATGCTGGAGCAGCAGCCTCGCCTCCACCAGCTATACACGCTCCTTACGCAAAGTATACAAGGCACCCAACCTGATCAGTAAGCCTGCCCCCGCCAGATTGCAAAAGCGGCAACGCATAAATTCATACCTACTTTGATTCGGTAACCCGGCTTTGTAACTTTGCATTTTAGTATAAAGACACAGACATGAAAGTTGTAAATATAACATTTAAGTTTGCTGACGGCTCACCGGACCAAACACTCCCGGCCGTAGAAGGCGAGTCGGTGCTAGATGTAGCCCTGAACAACGACATCAAGCTGCAGCATAACTGCGGCGGCGTGTGCGGTTGCAGCACCTGCCATGTGTACATTGAGGCTGGTATGGATGACCTCCCGGAAATTTCTGACAAAGAAGAGGATTACATTGACCGCGCCGTAGACCCGCGCATCAACTCCCGCCTTGGCTGCCAGTGCGTTGTGCAAGGCAACGAGGATATTGTTGTAACCATTCCGGAGCAGGACTTCCTGGGCCACTAATTTAAATTGCTGAATGGCTGCATTGTTAAACTGCTGATGACTTACCTCATGCAGCGAAAGCCATTTAGCCATCAAACCATTTAACAGTTTAAATGATGAATAAGAGCTACGAACCACCAATACACTGGAACGACTACGAAGACATCGCGATGGCACTCTACGAGAAGTTTGGCGATGATTTTACCGAGTCGAAGATTTACCGCATCCGCTTTACAGACCTGCTGGAGTGGATACTTACCCTGCCTAACTTTGAAGGCACGCGCGAAGAAGCAAACGAAGGACACCTGGAGCAGATCCAGGCGGCCTGGGTTTACGAGTGGCGCGACAACCAAGACTAGAATAAACTTGTATCGGTAAGTATAAATTCTGAAAAATATATACTTTTAAAGGCTCTTTCATGTAAAGAGCCTTTTTGTTTTCAACCCAGCCCTGCCTCTTGAAGCCTTACACTTTCAGGGCCGCGCTATACTTCTTTTCCTGATAAACCTGACTGTCATTATGTCCATTACCCAAAAAGACCTGACCCGCATTAAGACATTTATCTTTGATGTTGACGGCGTGCTTACTGATGGCCGCCTATACTGCTTTGCCGACGGCGAGCAGGTGCGCGCCTTTAACATAAAAGATGGCTTTGCCATAAAGCACGCCATTAGCCAAGGCTACCGTGTAGCAATCATCTCTGGCAAAAACGAGCCGGGCGTGCGCAAGCGCCTGGAACAGTTAGGTATAGAAGATATCTTCTTGGGTATAGAGGACAAAGTGGACACCCTGGAAGACTACATTTATATGCAGGGTGTGCACCCGGCTACCGTAGCATACATGGGCGACGATATGCCTGATTTTGAAGTGATGCAACGCTGCGGGTTACGTGCATGCCCAGCCGATGCTGCCGATGATATTCAGGAAATTTCGATGTTTAAAGCCAGCAAGAAAGGCGGTGAAGGCGCTGTGCGTGAACTAATTGAGCAAATCATGAAAACACAAGACACCTGGTAATTGAGCCTGTTTATACTATTCTATAAAGAAATTGAATAATTTGTTTAATATGTTATTGCATATATTAAAAAATATTTCTAGTTTACGACAGATTAATTACTTATTAACAGTTCAAATTTTATGAAGACAGGAAAAGTAAAATTTTTTATTGAGTCAAAAGGCTTTGGTTTTATCACCGAAGACGAAACGAATGAAGATTTTTTTGTGCACGTAACAGGCTTAAATGGCTTGCAAATTCAACAGAACGACCGTGTTGAGTTCGACACTGTTGAAGGCAAAAAAGGAATTAATGCAGTAAATGTGAAGAAGTTCTAACAAAGCATACTTACTGATACAGGAAAAGCCCCTCGCAGGGGCTTTTTTTGTTGCCTGTTCCGAGCTGTATTGTAACTTTACAGCGGCCGCTCATCTTCTGCTACTGCCCGTGAAATCTATACTAACACTGATCCGAGCCCGCAACCTTGTGATGATTGCGCTAAGCCAGGCACTTGTGCAAGCATGCTTGCTATCGCCTGGCGTACAGTGGGCCAAGGTATTAAACTCAGACTTTCTGTTACTGGTTCTATCTACGGTATGCATTGCAGCGGCCGGCTATATCATCAATGATTACTACGATGTAAAAATTGATGCCATCAACAAACCAGACCGGCTATTGATAGGCCGCCGGATACGCAGGCGAAGGGCCATGTTTGCTCACTTAATTTTATCGGCACTGGGGGTTTTGGCCGGTTTATACTTAGCCTTACCTGTTGGCTTGATTAACCTGGGTGCTGTGCTGCTGTTGTGGGGCTACTCGGCAAGGCTCAAGAAAATGCTCTTAGTCGGCAACATCGTCATCGCGTTGCTTTCCGCATCCATGCTGCTGGTAGTGGCCGTTTACGACGACACCCTAAATAAGATAACGATGGGCTATGCCTTGTTTGCCTTGCTCATCTCGCTCATCCGGGAAATCATAAAGGACATTGAGGACATGAAGGGCGATGCCTCTTTCGACTGCCGCACGCTACCAATAGTGGCCGGGCTTCGGGGTGCAAAGCTAGTCCTTTACCCATTAATAGCCATTTTCCAGGTCTTTGTACTTGTGGTTATTTTCCATCCTGCTTCCCGCTTGTTATTTGATGTATATATGGCAGCCCTAGTATTACTGCCCAGCGTGTGGCTGCTGCTTAAGCTGGTACGTGCCGATCGCAAACGAGACTTCACATTTCTCAGCAACCTGAATAAGCTCATCATGCTTACAGGCATCCTCTCGATGCTGCTATTGTAAAAAGAAAAGCCTGAGGCGAGCGCCCCAGGCTTAAAACGTAACCAATTAATAGGGGTATTATTTTACAATCAGGCGGCTCGAGGCCACATCATTCCCTGCAAATACCTTTACAAAGTATGTTCCTTTAGCAAACTTCTTCGTGTTGATTTCTACCACACCGTTCGCTCTGTTAAGTTCCAGTACCTGGCGGCCCAGTATGTCTACCACAGCCACATTGGCATTACGGATTTTACCAAGATTCAGGCGCACCATACCATCAGAGACAGTTGGGTAAACAGCTACACGGGTATCGCCGATCATATCGTCGAGGCCGGCTACGGTAGCTACCATCACGGTCTCGTTGACTGAGGCTAATACGTTGCCATCCACACGGTGTAAGTTTAAAGCATAATTATAAGTGCCTGCTGCAGCAAAGTTAATTTTAAAATAGTACTTATAGTCTCCCTTCATCTCTTCTCCGCCTTCAGGGCCTATAACAGCCATTCCGGTTTCGTCGAATGTAACGGTGGAGTACTGTGCTTCTTCTTCGGTTTGAGCCTCGCGGTTAGCGTTATACATCAGGGTAAAGTTGTTACGCTGCTCTGGGTTTTGCAGCTTGATCACAAGGTTTACCATGTCGCCATTATCAGCTCTATCGTTAGGCCTTACCAGCACTTGCCATAAAATATCCTTGTCGGCTGTAACATCAGAGATTATGTCCAGCGTTCCATCTATGGTCGGCTCAGCGGTTTGCTGCACCACTACGCTACCTGAGGTGGTAACCACATTCTGGCCGTTAGCAGTGTTAACTAATGCGATTGTATAAGGATATGTTCTGCCAGCATTAAAGCGTATTTTAAAACTATGCACGCCATTGGCAAGCGCAAAGCCATTTTCTGGCCCAAACATTATAATACCATCGTTGGCAATGCTAAGGTTCATATAGGCTTCTTCGCCAGGGGCTTTATACTGTATCTGCCCAATTTGGTCTTTCTGGTAATCGGTAAACGCTAAGCGGCCACGTACTGTAGCAGTTTGCCCAGCCGCATCCACGGTTACGGTAAACTCTTTCTCTTGGCCGGTTTTAACGCCTTCTAGCTGGCCTAGCGTGGTGGTTACCGTCTGAGCCATACTTGCACTGCTAACAAGCATAACAGCTACCAGTATCAGGAAAAATTGTAAAGCTGCTTTCATTTTCTATTACAATATTAAGATTTTATATAATTGTTTAGTTTCACTATTTGGCTTTAGGATTCATACGTAAGTCATAGTTTTTAGCTTTCATTTTTTATACTTTTTTTACTATATATCGTTCGTCTTTTGTTACAGCACTGTTTTTAAACAGGAAATATGTAACTTTGAGAGTTTCCAGACCAGAGAACTTTATAAGTATGAATAAGGCGCAGGAGCTGCTTTCGGACTATGGCTTACGCAAAACAGGTTGCCGGCAAGAAGTGCTTCGCCAGTTCCTGGAGAAAGGCTATGCCCTGTCGCACGCTGATCTTGAGAAGCTGATCGGGGACCGATATGACCGTGTAACGATTTACCGTACGCTATACTCTTTCGAGGAAAAAGGCCTGATCCATAGTATAAATGATGTGGGCGGTGCCGTAAAATTTGCGCTGTGCCAACAGCAAACATGCTCTCAGGAGATTCATCACGACAACCATATCCATTTCAGCTGCACGGCCTGTAGCCAGACTTTCTGCCTGAACGAAGTCCATATCCCACACATCAGTTTGCCGCAGGGCTATCAGGTAAGCCGCATGCATTTCTCTGCCGAAGGTATCTGCAAGGGTTGCAGCAGCCAGATTAAGGGCTAAACCCGACTACCTGTTTGCTGCGTAAATTTTGCTATATTTATACTTGTTGCCATGCGGCAGCAATAGATAAGTATAAACAAGCCTCCTATGCAAACCCAGAAAGATACTGCTGCTGAGTTTCAAAGTACAGTGTTATCACCTGTCAAGTTTCGCCTGTTTCTGCTGGCAAAGCTGCCCATGGCTTATCTCGCTGGCTTACGCGTAGCTAGGCTTACCCACGAGCAGGCATCGGTTACGATACCTTACAAGTACATCAACAAAAACCCGTTTAAATCTATATACTTTGCCTGCCTAAGTATGGCGGCAGAGCTATCTACAGGGGCGCTTTGCATGATGCATGTTTATAAATCCCGGCCTTCCATATCGATGCTGGTGGTAGGCATGCAGGCCGATTTCACTAAAAAAGCTGTAGGCAAAATCACTTTTACCTGCACCAACGGCGCAGAAATAGCGCAAGCGGCAGCAGAAACTAAAGCTACGGGCCAAGGCGTAACGGTTATAGCCACAAGTATAGGCATGGACGAACAAGGAGATAAAGTGGCTGAGTTTCGGTTTACCTGGTCGATGAAGGCGAAGAAGACAGCCTAAACTGCATTTCAGAAATACATGCTGCCAATTGCCTATACTTGTATACTTGCCGGCTACGCCAAAGCCTGGGCTTTTATTGGGTTTTGGCTAGCCATACGCGTAACTTGCAGTCTGAACCACAGTACCCACTCATGAACCTTAAAGCCATCTGCACTGACATTGACGGCACCTTGCTTAATGCAGACCGCCAACTTTCCCAGCGCACGATCAATACCATCCAAAAGCTAACGGAAGATGTTCCGGTTATACTTGCCTCCTCCCGTATGCCAAGTGCCATGCGCCACCTGCAATACGAACTGAACATACTGCACCACCCGCTCATCTGCTTTAACGGCGGCTATGTGCTCTATTTCGAGGATGCCAACACCGCGCCCGTACAACTGGACTCTGTACAAATGCCAGCTACTGTTTGCCAGGCTATTCATACTTTTGCCTATAACACCAACATCCATGTCAGCCTTTACGAGCAGGACAACTGGTATGCCCCCCAGCGGGATTATTGGGCCGAGCGCGAGGAGCAAAACACCAAAGTAACTCCCATGATTGCGGAGCTGGCACCGATACTTGATCGCTGGCACCAGACAAAAACCGGCGCTCATAAGGTCATGTGCATGGGGCCAGCCGATGAGATCGAAGCGTTGTATCAGGAGCTTACCACTAAGTACGCAAATCAAGTACACGCCTACCGCTCCAAGGATACTTACCTAGAGATTGCGCCGCGTGCCATTTCCAAAGCCACCGCACTGGAGCTTTTACTTAGCAAGCGCTACGAGATTAGCATGCAGGAGGTAATGGCCTTCGGCGATAACTACAACGATATAGACATGCTACAGTCTGTGGGGATGGGCATAGCTGTGGGCAACGCCCGCGACGAGGTAAAGGCCGTAGCCAAAGAAATCACCGAAAACAGCACCGACGATGGCGTAGCCATAGCTATTGAAAAGTATTGGAATTAATTTTGGCATTCAAGTCAAGGCGAGATGCGCTTTCACAGTCCTCTAAGCTTTTGGCTTGATCCTCATGTATAACATCCCTGCAAATGAAAGACTATAAAAAATACTACATCATCCCCGCTGATCCCGAGGAAGTATACATTGCCCTGACAAACCCACAGACCATTCAGCTTTGGACAGGCGAAACCGCAGAAATGTCTACGGAGCCTGGCTCGGAGTTTTCGCTTTGGGAAGGAAGTATAACTGGTAAAAACCTGGAATTCGAAGAAAACAAGTTGCTGGTGCAGCAGTGGTACTTCGGAGAGCAGGAAGAAGCCTCTATTGTTACCATCAAATTGCACCCGCACAAGTATGGCACCTCGGCAGAGCTACGCCACACCAACATCCCCGACGAAGCCTATGAGGATATTACCGATGGCTGGAACGAAGCATACTTTGCCTCTTTGATTGATTTCTACGAAGGTGAGTAAAGCCATTTATACTTGTTCAGTTAAAGTATGAATCGCTAGCTGCTAGACAAGCCACAACCAATTCACGCAGCTGTAACCCCACCCCTCCCGAGAACGGCGTCATTCCCCTGCTCTGCTTCAAAGTACAAGGTCGGGAGTTTCTGCATCACCGGGTCCAACTACCACTACCCCTCCTTGTCAAAGGAGGGGAACTCTGTTGAAGCTCCATTAGCGGTAGCTATCAAATATGATCCCAGTCCTTGAGTTGAGCGCCTTGTATTAATGCGGTGCCCGAAGGGCAGCCTACAGCGAAGCGATGGCAGCTTCAATACACCGCGCGATGCTCAAAGAAGAGGGCCCCTACCCCCGCCTTGAGGGCACCAAAGCCAGAAATACAACAAGCTGGTTGTAAAGCCGGGGATTAGCAGTAGCCAGAAAAGTATAGCCTATTTCAGATTAAGGAGAACGGCTATTCAAAGTATAAACCACGATTTTATACTTATACATTTATATCTAAACCAGAACCCCCTATATTTGTAGCTTCATTACAACCCAATACCATTGGAACCCAAGAACAAGAAAAATATAGTCATTTTCGCTTCTGGATCGGGGAGCAATGCGCAGCGGCTGCTGGAGCATTTCGAGCACCACCCTGAAATTCGTGTGGCCGCCCTCTTCTCCAACAACCCGAAAGCGTATGCCCTCCAACGAGCCGAGACCTACCACGTCCCGGCTTTTTTATTTTCCAGGGATGAGTTTTATAACTCCGATAAAATAGTGGAGCAGGTGCAGCAGTTCAAGCCCGACCTGGTGGTGCTGGCCGGCTTCTTGTGGCTGGTGCCGCAAAACTTCCTGCAGGCTTTACCTGATAGCATCATCAACATACACCCTGCCCTGTTACCCAAGTATGGCGGCAAAGGCATGCACGGCCTAAATGTGCATACTGCTGTAGTGCAAGCCGGCGACGATAAGTCGGGCATCACCATTCACCGCATTAACGAGGAGTACGACAAAGGCGAGTTTATACTTCAGGAGCACTGCCCAGTATACCCTACCGACACCCCCGAGGAGCTTGCCGCGCGCGTACTACAGCTGGAACATAAATTCCTGCCCCTGGTGGTGGAGAAACTGCTCCTGAAAAAGGAAGAACTGTAAAAACACGATAATCAACCCCATACATTAATTACCCATGCAACCCGTTAAAATTAAATCCGCACTGATCTCGGTGTACTACAAAGACCGCCTAGAGCCACTGGTGGAGCTGCTAAAGCAACACGGTGTAACCATCTACTCTACTGGCGGCACGCAAACGTTCCTGGAAGAGCAGGGCGCCCAAGTGGTAGCTGTGGAAGACCTGACTGACTATCCGTCTATCTTCGGTGGCCGCGTAAAAACGCTGCACCCTAAGGTATTTGGTGGCATTCTGCACCGCCGCGACAACGACAGCGACCTTTCGGAGCGCGAAAAGTATGAAATCCCGCCGATTGACCTGGTGGTTGTGGACCTCTACCCGTTCGAGGAAACCGTGGCATCAGGCGCAGCAGAGGCAGACGTGATCGAGAAGATAGACATCGGGGGCATTTCCCTGATCCGTGCGGCGGCCAAAAACTTCAAGGATGTACTGATCGTGTCATCGCGCGAGCAATATGACGAGGTCGTAGAATTGCTGCAGGAGAAAAACGGTGCCACGGAGCTGGAAGACCGCAAGCGCTTTGCCGCCAAGGCCTTCAATGTATCCTCGCATTATGATACCCATATCTTTAACTATATGAATGCCAAGGAGGAAACGCAGGCATTTAAGCAAAGTGTGCAGCACAGCATGCCGCTGCGCTACGGCGAGAACCCGCACCAGAAAGGCACGTTCTACGGCAAGCTGGAAGACCTGTTTGAGCAACTTAACGGCAAGCAGCTCTCTTATAATAACTTAGTGGACGTGGACGCTGCCGTGGCCCTAGCCGCTGAGTTTGAGGAGCCAGTTGTTGCCATCCTGAAGCATACCAACGCCTGCGGTTGCGCCACCGGCGAAACCATGAAGGAAGCCTACCTGAACGCCCTTTCTTCTGACCCGGTATCTGCTTTTGGCGGTGTGATCATCGCGAACAGAACCATTGACCTGGCTGTGGCAGAGGAATTAAACAAGCTGTTCTTCGAGGTACTGATTGCCCCGGAGTATGACGCGGACGCCTTAGACCTGCTGAAGAGCAAGAAAAACCGCATCCTACTGAAGCAAAAGCCAGTAGAGTTGCCAAACAAGCTTTTCAAAACGCTTCTGAACGGCGTAATTGAGCAGGACAAAGATTTAGCCACCGAAACAGAAGCTGACTTTAAGACCGCTACCAAGCGCCAGCCAACCGCTGAGGAGAAGAAGGCATTGGTGTTTGCGGCCAAAGTATGCAAGCACACCAAATCTAACACCATCGTGCTTGCCACGGATAAAATGATTTTTTCTAGCGGTGTGGGCCAAACCTCGCGTGTGGATGCCCTGCGCCAGGCCATCGAAAAAGCCAACAGCTTTGGCTTCGATGTGAGCCAGACGGTCATGGCTTCCGATGCGTTCTTCCCGTTCCCGGATTGCGTGGAGATTGCTGACAAGGCCGGCATTAAAGCCGTGGTGCAGCCAGGCGGTTCCATCAAAGACCAGGACTCAATCGACTACTGCGATGCCCATAACATGGCCATGGTGATGACCGGCGTGCGACACTTTAAGCACTAGTCATACTTCACATCTAGCTAAAGATCCCCGGTTTCTGACGAGGCCGGGGATTTTATTTTAGTCCCGGGCTTAAACACAAAGCCTTACTCAATTTAATGCAAGGCACGTCGTTAGTAACCCTAGTGGGTATACTTGCGCCCTTTTTGCACAATAAAAAACTTTATTCAGCCTATAGAAGCGCACCAGCATTATTAATTCCACTGAAATTCACTAATTTTGCCGCAAGTTTTTGACTAGAAATATTGTATATTGAAAATATAACAGGCAACCGCACGCCTTTCATACTTTACCATGGGACTATTTAATTTTTTAACCAGCGATATAGCCATTGACCTGGGTACTGCCAATACCCTGATCATCCACAACGATAAGATTGTAGTTGACGAACCTTCCATCATCGCCGTGGACCGCACAACGGGCCGTGTACTTGCCATTGGCCGCAACGCCATGCAGATGCACGAGAAGACGCACGAGAACATCAAAACCATCCGACCGCTGAAGGATGGCGTGATCGCTGACTTCCACGCTGCTGAGGAAATGATCCGTGGCATGATCAAGATGATTGACACGGGCCGCCGCCTGTTCCAGCCATCGCACCGCATGGTTATCTGCATCCCGTCTGGTATTACAGAGGTTGAGAAACGCGCCGTACGCGACTCGGCACAGCACGCCGGAGCCAAGGAAGTATGGATGATACAGGAGCCGATGGCCGCCGCCATTGGTATCGGTATTGACGTGGAGCAACCGATCGGCTCCATGATCGTGGACATCGGGGGCGGTACCACAGAGATTGCCGTGGTTGCCTTATCCGGCATTGTTTGCGACCAGTCCATCCGCATTGCCGGCGACGTGTTCACCAAAGACATTCTGGATTACATGCGCCGCCAGCACAACCTGCTGATCGGGGAGCGCTCCGCTGAGAAGATCAAGATTGAGGTAGGCGCTGCCCTGACCGAGATCGAAAACCCACCAGCAGATTACGAGATTCGTGGCCGCGACCTGATGACGGGTATCCCGAAGGTGATCAAGGTTACGTATCAGGAAATCGCCATCGCGCTGGATAAATCAGTTTCTAAAATTGAGGAAGCCGTGCTTAAAGCCCTTGAGATCGCTCCGCCAGAACTTTCTGCCGACATCTACGACAACGGTATACACCTGACTGGTGGTGGTGCCTTGCTTCGCGGCCTGGATAAGCGCCTGGCTGCAAAAACCAAGCTCCCGATCCATATCGCCGAAGATCCGCTCAGAGCGGTGGTGCGTGGCACGGGCGCAGCCATCAAAAACATAGAAGGGTTTAAGAATGTCCTGCTAACCTAACAGGGCGAGATGCGGAATCTTTTTGCATTTATTTACCGGTTCCGTGCGTTCCTCGTGTTTGTATTACTGGAGGCGCTGTGCGTGTACCTGCTTGTGCGTTACAATACGTACCAGGGCGCAGCGTTTTTTAACTCGGCAAACAAGTATGTGGGGCAAGTGCTGGAGTTCCAGAGCGGCATCACGGACTATTTCCGGTTAACCAGCATTAACCAAACGCTGGCCAAGGAAAACGCCAACCTGCGCCAGGAACTGATGCGGCAGCGCCTGTTGGCTTTGGCCGACAGCACCGCCAGCTTGGACAGCACGTATTATGCCGCCACGGATAGCAGCCAGGCAAATCCATACTTGCTGCATGCCGGGCGTGTAATAAACAACTCCGTGCGCCGCATGAACAACTACCTGACCATTGCCGCCGGCACTGCCGATGGCGTGAAGCCGGGTATGGGGGTTGTATCGCCGCAAGGTGTGGTGGGCCGGGTAAAAACCGTTTCAGAGAACTATGCAACAGTAACCTCGCTGCTGCACTCGCAGATGCTGATTTCAGCTAAAATACGCGCTAGCGACACCTTTGGCACCATTAAATGGACTGGTGGCGATTACCGCACTGTGTTGCTGGATTATATTCCGTTGCATATTAAACCCGTGAAAGGCGACACCATCGTAACCAGCGGCTTTAACACCGTTTTCCCGGAGGGCATTATGGTCGGCACGATTAGCTCTATTGAGCAGGAGCCGGATAAGAGCTTTTATACTATTAAGGTAAAGCTGGCTGTGGATTTTGCCCAGCTGTCTTATGTATATGTTGTGGAGAACACGAAAGAGGAAGAGCGCGAAACGCTAGAACAAAACGCAGGCATCATTACCGATGAACAGTAGCTTTGGCTTAAAACATATTGCCCAGTTTTTTTTATTTGTGGCCCTGCAGGTGCTGCTCATGGATAGCCTGGTGCTCTTCAGTACCGGGTTTTGCTTTATCTATGTAGCCTTCTTGCTCTTTTTACCACTGGTTATCAGCAGAGTATGGCTTTTGGCGCTGGCGTTTATACTTGGCTTCACCGTGGATATGTTCTATGACACTATGGGTATACACGCTGCCGCCAGTGTACTGCTGGCCTTTTTGAGGCCACACATATTGAACCTTCTCACACCCCGCGATGGTTACGAGGCTAGCGATACCGTGAACATACATACCATGGGGGGGCGATGGTTTCTGGCTTATACTTTTACGCTTGTTCTGTTACACCATACGGCTGTTTTCTTTCTGGAAACAATTACGTTTCAGACAGCTTGGTATACCATAGTTAAGATACTTCTTAGCACCTTCTTTACCGGTATTGTAATGGTTATTCTCCAACTTCTGTTCTTCTCACACAAGCGAGAGCGGATAGATTACCGATGAAATACTTAGAAAACAGAAAATACGTTATTAAAGGCATTTACCTGCTGGTCGGCATCGTCTTCGCCCTCCGGCTTTTTTATATACAGGTAATTGACCGCAGTTATAAGCAGGCCGCCGAGACGAATGCCATCAAGGCCATTGTGCAGTACCCCTTCCGTGGATTAATCTACGACCGTAAAGGCCAGTTGCTGGTACAGAATACACCGGTATACGACCTGATGGTGATCCCAAAGGATGTTAAAGACCTGGACACGCTGCGCCTCTCACAACTGGTAAAGCTGCCTTTAGAGGATGTGCGCGAACGCTTGAAGAAAGCACGCGCGTTCTCATATGTGCAGCCTTCCCCGTTCTATCAAAAGCTCAGCACCCGCGAGTTTGCGTACATTCAAGATAACCTGATCGACTTCCCCGGGTTTTACATCAATGCCCGTACGGCGCGTGGTTACCCGCACCAGAGCCTGGCACACGCCTTAGGGTATATTGCCGAGATTAGCCCAAAGCAACTAGATGACTCAACCTACCGAGGATACCGCCCCGGCGACTATATTGGCAAGAGCGGTATAGAGCTGGAGTATGAGCAATACCTAATGGGGCAGCGCGGGGTAAAGTATAAGATGGTAAACGTGCGGGGCGTGGAAAAAGGCTCGTTCCGGGATGGCACTTACGATACACTGGCTGTGGCTGGCGAAAACCTTATCAGCACCATCGATCTGGACCTGCAAGCCTACGGCGAGTACCTCATGAATGGCGCCAAAGGAAGCGTAGTGGCCATAGAGCCTGCTACTGGCGAGGTGCTGGCCTACGTTTCATCTCCTTTCTATGACCCTAACTTATTTACGGGCAAGGAGTATGGCAAAAACTACATGGCGCTGCTAAATGAGCCCAACAAAACCATGTTCAACCGCCCAATCATGGCGAGCAGCAACCCGCCGGGCTCTATCTTTAAACTGGCACAAGCGCTGATTGCTTTGCAGGAAGGCGTAATTACACCAAATACTGGGTACCCGTGCAACCAAAGCCTTGTAAAATGCTCGCACGCGCACCAAGCGCCTACCAATCTTGAGGTAGCAATTAAAACTTCCTGCAACCCATACTTTTATCAAGTATTTCGCGCAACCATTAACCAGGGCAAATCAAAAAACACCTTTAAGGATACGGCCATTGGGCTGGCAGATTGGCGTGAGCAAATCACAACTTTTGGGTTCGGCACAAAGCTCGGTATTGATTTACCAAACGAGAAAAGCGGCATTATAGCCTCTCCTACCATGTATAATAAAATATATGGCGAGAACCGTTGGAAGTTCTCAACCATTTATTCGCTAAGTATAGGCCAGGGAGAGCTTGGGGTAACACCGCTGCAAATGGCCAACTTTATGGCTATTATGGCCAATAGAGGCTATTATGTGGCACCGCACGTTATCCGCTCTATCGGCGAAAACGGAAAGCCTTTGCCGCAGTATCAAAAGCGCCACTATACTAGCATCGATGCCAAGCATTTTAAGCCTGTGGTAGATGGCATGGCTGCCGTAGTGGAATCGGGAACGGGCCGCAACGCCAGCCTGGCTAAGCTCGGGATTGCCGTTTGTGGTAAAACGGGTACTGCCCAGAACCCGCAGGGTAAGGACCACGCAGTGTTCGTGGCCTTTGCCCCGAAAGACAACCCGAAAATCGCAATCGCAGTGTATGTAGAAAACGCTGGTTTTGGAGCACAGTCGGCGGCGCCAATTGCCGGCCTGATGATAGAAAAGTATTTAACAGACTCCGTGTCTAGAAAACCGATGGAACAATGGGTGTTGAGCAGAAAGTACTTGGAAATAGATTAGTGAGCCCGACCACCGTTCGCCGTTCGTCCCGCCTGATTACCCCGCACCTCGACTGGGTAACCGTGTTGCTGTATTTCCTGCTGGTAGCGTTGGGTTGGATGAATATCTATGCCGCCGTTTATAGCCCCGACAATGTGATCAACATTTTCAGCATGGATATAAACTCCGGCAAGCAGTTAGCCTGGATCGGGGCTTCCTTCCTGTTGATTATCGTGCTGCTTGTAGTAGACCATAAGGTGTACGAGCATTTAGCCTACCCTATCTATGGCTTTATCATACTGTTGCTGCTGGTAACACTTGTGGTTGCAAAGCCGATTGCCGGCTCACGCTCCTGGCTTGATCTAGGGGCCGGAATCCGGTTGCAGCCAGCCGAGCTTGCCAAGTTTGCCACTGCACTTGCTGCCTCCAGGTTCTTGAGCACCATAAACCTACGCCAGCAGAACTTTAAGGACCAGATGATTCTGGCAGCTATCACCTTGGTGCCGCCACTCATCATTATTCTGCAAAACGAGACTGGTTCTGCTCTGGTGTTCGCAGCCTTTGTGTTGGCATACTTCCGCGAGGGCATGTCGCCGCTTATACTCATTATAGGTGGCTCCGCAGCAGCTGTATTTATACTTACATTGCTTGTTCCGAAGTTATACCTAATTGCGGGCATCACCATACTTATGGCCCTGGCCACTTGGCTAGACTACCGCTTGCTACGGCGCTTTAAGGTGATAATTGCTCTGTGGGGAGTTGTGGTGGCAATGATTTTCAGCGTTGACTTTTTTGTGAATGACGTGCTGCAACCACACCAGCAGAACCGCATTAAGGCGCTTATCAACCCTGAGGCTGACCCCTTGGGTTTTGGCTGGAACGTAACGCAGTCTAAAATTGCCATTGGCTCTGGTGGCTTGTGGGGCAAGGGCTTCTTAGAGGGTACGCAAACCAAATTCGATTTTGTGCCGGAGCAAAGTACTGACTTTATCTTCTGTACTATAGGTGAGGAGCATGGCTGGATTGGCAGCACCATACTTATTGGGCTTTTCCTGCTGTTGCTTACACGCATCGTAAACATCGCTGAAAGGCAGAAGTCGGTATTTGGCCGCACTTATGGCTACTGCGTTGCCTCTATTATCTTCTTCCACTTTCTGGTAAACGTTGGCATGACGATCGGGCTGGCGCCCGTGGTAGGCATTCCTTTGCCTTTTTTCAGCTACGGAGGCTCCTCGCTTTGGTCTTTCACAATCCTGCTGTTTATACTTTTAGCAATAGATGCTAACAGAGCCAAGGAGTTGGCAAGATAACCCGCTTCGTACTATTTAGAGGAAACTGAGCCCATGGCACCTGCCTCTACTGTACTGTAAACAGGCTTACGGATAGGTTGCACCTTTAAGTATGTAAGAGACCTCCAAAGCCACTCCAGCGGGCCAAGCCTGTAATTGGCCATCCACCAGGAGGCTAGCAGCATTTGCCCTGCAAAGTAAAGCAGTGTAATAGGTAATACTAACATTAGCCCTAGTTCGCTGATCGCCCCTGGTGCAAGCGCGTACTCATAGAACCCAACCATAAACAAAGATTGCGAAACATAGACGGTCAACCCTACTCTACCTACAGGCACCAGCCAGCTCAACATGTAGCTTAGGGCATTTTTGTTCCGATACAGTTGCACAATTAATGCTACAAAAAAGGTTGAAAGCGCTATTTTTTGGATGTCCGTGCAGATGGCCTCAATAACACCAGCAGTAAAATTAGTACCTAGCCCTGCAAAAGCGATTAGACCTACAATGCCTGTACAAATAACTGAGGCTACGCCACCCCAAATCAGCAATTTCTTAAAAAAGGCTCTATGGGCAGGCGTATCTTTAAATATGTTTTTCCTGCCGGCATAAAGCCCAAGCATAAACAGCGATACTGTTACAAACACTCTTCCGGATGGTATCAGAAAGGCAAACTTGGCAACGCCAAATACTTCGCTGATCACATACTGGTTTGCAGCTGTAATAGGAGGATAAATGAGAGCTTCGAGCTGTGGTGCAAATATTGATGCCATTATACTTACCACAAATAGCAGCAAGCTGCACATCAAAAGCTTTTTACCTGACCAATTCACGCAAAAGATAAGCACCGTACCCAGCAAGGCGTAAATCTGCAGGATATCGCGTGGGTAAAGTAGCGTATGCAAATATCCTAATACCAAAAGTATAGCCAGTCTCCATAAAAAGCGCCCTATAAATGGGCGCCCCATACTTTTTGCGCTCTGCAGCTGTATGGCAAAACTTAGCCCAAACAAAAACGAGAAGATGCTATAGAACTTGCCAGTGGCAAATACTTGGACCCCCATTTTTATCATATTTTCCATCAGGCTTAAATTGCCCGAGTCGCCAATAGTGGTTGGCTGTGCAGTTGTTTCCAGAAAAGAATAGGTAGTATGCGTTAGGATGATACCTAATAAAGAGAAGCCCCTCAATGCATCAATGACCTCAATTCTTTTAGAAGGAACCTCCGTTTTTTCAGTTTGTTTAGCCGGAGCAATTGTATAAGGCATGCTATAATATAAGGGACTAGCCGTAAGGGAAATACTAAGTGTCTGTGGTACTTCCTATTTTTAAGTTAGTACCAAACAGAAAAAATCATATTCCTTATACCACCTCTCGATATTATAGTTTCAACATCGTTAAATTATCAGTGAACTTCAAGAGAACTTTTAAAATAGTAGCTACCTAAGAAGGTATTTCACGCTTCAGCAACTATCTATAACCTTCAGCTTTAAAAAATTAGACACACGCTGTGTCTACATAACTGAGCACTTTCAGTCATTTATGCAATGTAAAGATAGCATCTCTTGACAATTCAAAGCAGCTAGCACTGTAACTGATTTGTCATCAAAGAAAGCTAAGTGCATGTAATTCAGGTTCAGAAGACGCCCTAGATAGTTGCCGTTTGGCTCTGTTCTTGGCTTTCTGTATCTCCTGCCAGGCTAACGCCATAAGTACTTACCGGCTCAAGCACCACTGCTTTTTTGCGTTGCATGCTTGGCCACTTTATATGGCTGTTCCAGGCACTAAGTTTATTCTTAACCGTTTTCGATATAGTTTTCTCTATGTACCTATTTATCAGCGTTGCGATGGCCGCAATTCCAAAAAATATAGCGATTACTACTGCTATATGCACCCACATATCCTGTGCAGGGAAGAGCCTACGGAAGGCAAGGCCGATTTCTTGATGTAAAAGGTAAAACGGATAAGATATCTCACCTATGAACAGGGCCCATTTGTATTGTTTCAGGAAGCCCAACTTGCCTGCTACCAGCAAAGTAAAAATCCCGAAGCAAGCACCAATAATTATCGCCTCATATGTATGATTATAGTAGCTAAGGTGTTTACCAAACTGATATTGTATGGTTACAGCGAAACAAAGAAGCAAGCCTATAACGTGCTCAGCTTTTAGCTTTGGAGCTATGTATACTTGATAAAACAAAGCTCCGGCTACAAACAGCGCAAAGTATTTTACAACATCCTGCAGGTTTTTCTGAAGCCCAAGTTCAGGGTTTAGAAAAATGCCCCCTATCGCCGAAATCAACATAAATCCACCCCATAAGCGCACATTCCGCACAAGCCCTAACACAAGCGCGCCGAAAACAACCATATAAAACACAAGTTCTTCTGCCAAACTCCAATAAGCACCATCAATATTCTTTTCTCCAAGAAACATCTGAAACATACTTAAATTGAGTACAAACTGCTTCAGAGAAATGGCTTGGCCCGCAAGAATTAGCACCAAAGAGGTAAGTATGACACATGCCCAATAGGTTGGGTACAACCTTGAAATACGTGCAATCACAAAATCTGAGGAGCTTTTAACGCTATTTGCAGTGAGCAGGATAACGAAACCTGATATTATAAAGAATAGATGCACTCCCAGATAACCATAGTTAAATAACTGGAAATGAAACAAAAACACTCCAAAAGCAGCTACTCCGCGAAGCGCGTCAAGTTCCTGTATTCTCATATAAATTTGTGTTATAGCTTATTACAGCAAAGTATATAATATATGCTCTATACTATTGAAATAGAGGCATCTAAGATACAATCCTTAAAAGAAGTTAGTGCCTTTAAGGTGAATATTTTTTTATTTTGTGTGATTATTTAAATATACATCTACTAAGATGTGCAACATTTCGAAGTTTGCAGGCCTCTCGGTCAGAGTTAGCAAATATTCCTTAGTCTGAAACAACCTGTGCCATCATTTGCACAAGAGGTAAACGCTTGCAAACACTAAATCTTGGCTTTGCACGCAACGTAATTAGGATACAGTTTTTAGCTTAATTAGTTTGGTTAAAGCCATATATTATTTAAGCAGCGTCATTAAACGGAGGGTTAAGCTTAAGAAAGCTATAAATGCAAAAAGCCGCTTAAAACAGTGTTTAAGCGGCTTTTTCAGTATATCTGCTTCTGCAAATATAGTAAATTGAGTACCAGGAGCGGGAATCGAACCCGCACGAGCTTGCGCTCACAAGATTTTAAGTCTTGCGTGTCTACCAGTTCCACCATCCCGGCAACTTCGGGCTAATCCCGAAGAGGTGACTTTAAAAAACAAAGACGTTGTTTATCACAACGTCTCTTGTCTTAATTAAGCGAGCGGGAGACGGGATTCGAACCCGCGGCCTCGACCTTGGCAAGGTCGCGCTCTACCAACTGAGCTACTCCCGCTTTTGTCATTTCCTAAATCGTTGTAGTGATTTAGTGATGCAAAGATATAGACAAATTCTGAGATGTCAAGAGCCGCTCTAAAAAAAATTAACTACTAACACTCTTCTTGCTGATTATCAGGGAGAAAATTTTCAAACTTTTTTAGAACCGGTTTGTGCTGCCTGCCGCTGCACCTTCATCTAAGTGTAAATTTATACTTCCTGAGCCAGAAAACAAGCAAATTTATACTTTAAGCATCTATTTGTTAGACCCAGAACTATTGAAAAAGCCGATGCAACTATATTTTGAAGTATAGTCGCACCGGCAAAAAATCATTTTAGGCATTTTTTAACGTACGCCAGACTTCTCTTTGTCCTGTAGTAGTAATTTTAACTCATTTAGTTTTAGCAGCGCTTCCACGGGAGTTATCGTGTTTATATCGAGTTGCTCCATTAGTTCCTTCACGCGCTCCAACTGTGGGTCGTGCAGCTCAAACATACTTAGCTGGTAGTTGTTCTTCGGCACGGTCTTCATTTTCTGCTGCGGAGCCTGTTCCGATACCTTCTCTTTTTCCAGGTGGTGCATGATCTCATCGGCGCGCAGCACTACGTTGTTCGGCATCCCGGCCATCTGGGCCACATGAATACCAAAGCTGTGCTCGCTGCCACCCGGCACCAGTTTGCGCATAAACAAAATCTTGCCTCCTGCCTCGCGCACCGATACGTTATAGTTCTTCACGCGCGGCAGTTCCTCGGCCAGTTGGTTTAGCTCGTGGTAGTGTGTCGCGAAAAGGGTTTTGGCCTTGTACTTCGGGTGGTTGTGCAGGTGCTCCACAATGGCCCAGGCAATGGATATACCGTCATAGGTGCTGGTGCCGCGGCCAATCTCATCCATTAGCACCAGGCTGCGGTCCGAAAGGTTATTGAGTATACTTGCCGTTTCGGTCATCTCCACCATAAACGTAGACTCGCCTTTCGACAGGTTATCCGAAGCACCCACGCGGGTAAAGATTTTATCTATGATACCGATTTGCGCAGCCTCTGCCGGCACAAAGGAACCGATCTGGGCCATCAACACCATAAGAGCCGTCTGGCGAAGCAGGGCGCTTTTACCGGCCATGTTTGGGCCTGTAATGATAATTACCTGCTGCTCCTCGTTATCCAGGAAAATATCGTTTGGCACGTAGGTTTCGCCGAGCGGCAGTTGCTTTTCGATAACCGGGTGGCGGCCTTTTTTAATATTAAGAATATGACTTTCGTTTACCTCGGGCTTCACGTAGTTGCTGCTCAGGGCAATGCCGGCAAAGGCGCTCAGACAATCAATTACACCGATAATTTTAGCATTTTGCTGTACTTGCGCCACGTAATCCATAGCATACAGCACTAACTCGTTGAACAGACTGAACTCGATGGTATAAATGCGCTCCTCGGCATTCAAAATCTTCTCCTCGTAAGTCTTTAGCTCTTCGGTGATGTAGCGCTCGGCGTTAACCAGCGTTTGCTTGCGTATCCAGGAGGCCGGCACTTTGTCTTTGTGCGCATGCGTTACTTCCAGGTAGTAGCCAAATACTTTGTTATAGGCGATTTTAAGCGAGCTGATACCCGTGTTCTTGATCTCGCGCTGCTGCAACTGTGCCAGGTAATCTTTGCCTGAGAAAGCGATGGCACGCAGCTCATCCAGCTCCTCGTTCACGCCCTCGTTGATCATATTACCCTGGTTGGTGAGCATGGGCGGCTCCGGCTTCAGCACATTTCGGATCTCCTCGCGCAAGCCATCGCAGGGGGCTAGCTGGTCGGCCAGTTTAACCAGGGCAGGTATGCCACTGGCGGCAAGCAGTTTCTTGATCGGAAGTATGGCCTCCAGCGCTTTGGCCAGCTGCACCAGCTCACGCGGATTTACACGCCGTACGGCCACTTTCGAGATAAGGCGCTCCAGGTCGTTGATCTGCTTCAGGTGCTGCACCAGTTCATCCAGCAGCTCGCGGTGATTTGTCAGAGCCTCTACGGTATCGAGGCGGCGGCGAATCTGGGTAACGTCTTTCAGGGGAAGCACTACCCACTTTTTAAGCAGGCGAGCCCCCATGGGTGTCACGGTTTGGTCGAGCACGTTGATTAGCGGTACGCCCTCTGGATGCTGCGGATACACCAGCTCCAGGTTGCGCACAGTAAAGCGGTCGAGCCATACATACGTATCCTCTTCTAGTCGGGAGATTGTGGCAATATGGCTAATCTCGTTGTGCTGCGTTTCGGAAAGGTAATGAAGTATAGTGCCCGCCGAGATAATGGCCTCGCTCATCCCCTCAATGCCAAAACCTTTCAGAGAGGCCGTTCCGAACTGCCGTGTCAGCGATTCATAGGCGTAATCATACTTAAACACCCACTCCTCCAGAGCATAGTACCGGAAGTCGGGACCATAGCGCTCGGTAAAGGTTTCTTTTTCGCGCTTGCAGAAAAGCACCTCGGCAGGCGCCAGACTTTGCAGCAGCTTACTAATGTAGTTTTTATCGCCCTGCGCCGTGATGAACTCGCCCGTGGAAACATCCAGAAAAGACACGCCCGTTTCGGTTTTGCCGAAGTGCACAGCGGCCAAGTAATTGTTGCTGCGCCGCTCCAGCACCTGGTCGTTAAACGACACGCCAGGCGTTACAAGCTCTGTTACACCACGCTTCACGATGCCTTTTACCGTTTTCGGGTCTTCGAGCTGGTCGCAGATGGCCACGCGCTCGCCGGCACGCACCAGTTTGGGCAGGTAGGTATCTAAAGAGTGATGCGGAAAGCCGGCCAGTGCCGTTTCCGAGGATGATCCTGCACCGCGCTTAGTCAGCACGATATCCAGTATCTTACTTGCCTTAATGGCATCCTCGCCGAAGGTCTCGTAAAAATCCCCTACCCTAAACAGCAGCAGCGCCCCCGGATGCTTTGCCTTGATAGCGTTATATTGCTTCATCAGCGGGGTTACCGTGCCTTTGCCTTCTCCTTTCATACTGTAACTCTATTTAATTCTATACTCTTAGAGTATAGTTTCATTTTAAATAATTTCTTTAAAGATTCTTGCGAGCTTTTCGCCTCGCCGGCTAGGCCTTACTTTTCTCCTTGATGAGAAAATAAGAGGGCCCCTACCCCCACTCGCTGAACGCTCAAACAAAAAATCGTCATTAGTGCACCTGGCAGCCGCTATACTAAGGGCTTGCTGTTCCTAAGTTCTTACCTTAAAAGCCAGCTCTTAAACAAACTGCTGTTTCGGATTTGTAATCCGGAACTAACTAAAAGCGGATTTGTAATCCGCCTGCTGGCCTGTTCGCTGCTGCCTATCCTTTGCGGATTTCAAATCCGAAAGAGCAAAAAGAGCAAAAGCAAGTGTCATACTTTCCAAGTCCAGCAGTTTAGCCATTCAACAATTTAACAAGCAACAATTAGTTTGCCTTTTGCCTAAAACCACCGGAACTTTGCAGCCGCGCTGGATGCAAAGTCTAATATCTCATGTCTAGCGTCTAATGTCTAAAAGAATGCGAAAACTCTCGATGGATGACCTCAACCGCGAATCGGTTGAAGAATTCAAAAATAAGAAAAAAATACCGTTAGTCTTGGTGCTCGACAATGTGCGCAGCCTGAACAACGTGGGCTCTGTTTTCCGGACTGCCGATGCCTTTATGGTCGAAAAAGTATACTTGTGTGGCATTACGGGGAAGCCTCCGCACCGCGATATTGAGAAAACTGCGTTGGGCGCTACCGAGTCAGTAGATTGGGAGCATGTGCCCGATACCCTTGCACTGGTGAAGGCTCTGAAAGCCCAAGGATATAAAATCGGGTCGGTGGAGCAGGCCGAGAACAGCGTGAAGCTAAACGATTTTCAGCCGGAGGCAGGCCAGAAGTATGCGCTGGTGCTGGGCAACGAGGTTTTCGGGGTGGAGCAGGACGTAATAAACCATTCTGATTTTGTGCTGGAGATTCCGCAGTTCGGCACCAAGCACTCGCTCAACATATCGGTGGCCACAGGTGTGGTAGTCTGGGATTTCCTGAGCAAAATACTGGCTGGCCAGCAGTAATGTATACCTGGGCTCATCTTAAATCTTACACGGGAGGGTTGGCGCTTTAAAGCCGGCCTTCCCGTTTTTTAGTAACTTTAAGTGTTAAGCGCTCTTCTGCAGCCAGTTAAAAAAACACTTTTTAGCCGGGCATGTTAAACCTATGGCCTCGGCATGCGTCGTACTTAAAGCATACCTGCCAAGCGCCAGGTAAATTTATACTTGTAATCTATCCTACCACCCTTAACATTATAACCGCGGCAAACACTGTATACACACATTATCTCATGAAGACTTACTTACTCCAATTCATACTTATACTCGCAGCATTTTACTTACCCACAAACCTTCAGGCACAAGCACCCGGCCCGGCTCCTGCCAGCGGCAACATTAGCGGCACAGTAGTGGAAGGCCCTCAGAAAACCCCGCTCGGCTTTGCCAACGTCGTGCTGCTTACCCCCCGCGACTCCAGCCTGGTAACAGGCGCCACCACCGATGTCAGTGGCCGCTTTAACCTCCAGCCAGTTCCTTTTGGCAGGTACCTGCTCCGTATCTCGCTGGTAGGCTACCCTACCAAGTATGTTAAAAACCTTACCGTATCCGCCACCGCCCCTACCCTTCAGCTCGCCACGCTTACCATGCAGGCTTCCACTACCCGGCTAAACGAGGTAGAGATCGTAACAGAGCGCGAACTGGTAGAGTATGACCTGGACAAGCGCGTGGTAAACGTCGCCCAGGACGTTGCAGCCGAGAGCGGCACTGTGGCTGATGTGCTGCAGAATGTACCCTCTGTTACCGTGGATATTGACGGGAACGTGAGCCTGCGCGGGAGCTCCAACGTAACCATACTTGTAGATGGCAAGCGCACGTCTTTAGCCAACCTGAGCCTGGACCAGATTCCGGCAAACCTCATCGAGAGTATTGAGCTTGTTACGAACCCATCCGCCAAGTATGACCCGGAGGGCACCTCCGGCGTTATAAACCTTATCCTGAAGAAAGAGAAAAAGCCCGGCTTTAACGGCTCGGCCTCGGTAAACGTGGGCACGTACGAGAACTACAACTCCTCGCTCAACCTGAACTACCGCTACGACAAGTGGTCTTTAAACGCGGGCTACGATTTCCGGCACCGAACCCGCCCCGGCACCAACAGCAGCTTTACCGATTACTTGGGCAACACCATCTCAAACATCAGCGGCGAGGACACCATCCGGTATAACTTCCTGGACCAGCAGCGCGAGCGCGATAACCTGGATGTGTCGCATAATTTCCGTTTCGGTGCCGATTATTACCTATCGCCAAAAAGAGCGTTATCTGCCTCCGTGTTTTACCGCACCGATGACGAGGAAGGCTCCAGCAACCTGCTTTACCGCTTTTTAAACACAGACCGGCAGGAAGTTGGCCAACGCACCCGCCTCACCGAAGACACCGAGCAAGGCTATAACATGGATCTGAACCTGGGCTACCGCCAGACCTTTGAGCGCGAAGGCCAGGAGCTGACCGCGGATCTGGTTTATACTAATAACTTTGATGAGGAAGGCAGCGAGTTCAGGGAAACGTTGCAAGGCAGGTCGTCGCGGCAAAACACGTTAACGGATGACGGAAACACGCGCTTTACGGCGCAGGCGGATTACGTGCACCCTTTGTCTGAAGACAGCAGAGTCGAGACAGGTTTCCGCAGCTCGTTTCAGCGGCTGGATGAGGACTCGCGCTTCTTCGTGTTTGATTTCCCGGAGAGCCGTTTTGTGTTTAACGACACGCTCAGCAACCATTTTGTGTATGACGAGCAGGTGCACGCCGCCTACGCCAACTACAGCAACAAGTATAAGAGCTTCAGCTACCAGCTGGGCCTGCGCGCAGAGCAAACCTACACCACCTCCGACCAGCGCACGCAGGAGGAAGTATACACCAACAACTACTTCAGCCTGTTCCCTAGCCTGTTCATCACTCACGACATCAATAATGATAACAAAGTACAGTTTAGCTACAGCCGCCGCATAAACCGCCCGCGCAGCCGCTACCTGAACCCCTTCGTAGACCGCTCCGATAAGTTTGACGTAGACTACGGCAACCCAAAGCTGAACCCGGAATACATTAACTCGCTGGAACTGGGCTACCTGAAATACTGGGGCAATTCCTCGGCTAACCTGAGCACGTTCTACCGCCGCACCACCAACCAGGTGCAACGCCTGCGCCAGGAGGCCCAGGTAACCGAAGACGGCGAAACGTACACCCGCTTCGAGACAACCTTCCTGAACCTGGCCAGCGGCTCCTCTTACGGCCTGGAGTTTGGCGCCACGCATACTATCGGCAACTGGTGGCGGCTAAACGGCAGCCTGTCCGGCTTTAGAACCGAGCTTAACGACACCCAAGGCGATACCGAGCTCAGCAACCAGCAGCTTAGCTGGAACACCCGCATCAACTCCACCATGACCGTTTGGAACCACCTGGACATACAACTGAACGCATACTACCGCGCACCCACGGCCACCATACAAGGTCGGCGCGAGCAGCTTTTCAGCACGGGTTTAGGCATTCGGAAGGATGTATTGGATAAGAAAGGCACGGTGATGCTGCGCGTGTCTGACGTATTCAACACCCGCCAGTGGAACTACACGCGCTTCAGCGATACGTTCCGGACCGAGAGCAATAACCGCCGCCAGAGCCGCATTTTCTACATAGGATTTACCTACCGCCTGAACAGTGATGAGAAAGACAGCCACCGCAGAAACCGCGAGGAGCCAGACCGAGGCGGTGGCGATGAAGAGGATTTTTAGGCAGCTATAGCCGCTAAAGTATACGTTGGCGCGGCTTGCAATGCATCAAACTATACTTCTTTCGTTAGCTCTAGCTCCATTTTAATGTCGGCGCGCTCGTAGATGCTGGGTGGCATGGGCACTTCCATAAAACCGAGGCGCTCGTACAGGTTTAAGGCCGTTTGCAGGCGGCGGTTTGATACCAGGTATACTTTGCTGGCTCCTACGCGGCGCGCCCTGTCTATGGCGGCCTCTCCGAGCATCTTTCCAATTTTCATGCCTTGCATTTTAGGAGCCACAGCCATTTTTGCCAGTTCCAGCACTCCATCACCATCGTTTATAAGGGCGCAGGTGCCCACCGGCTCGCCGTTAAAGAGTGCGATCAGGATGTGCCCGCCTTTGTTAATGATATAGCCCTGCGGGTCGCTCAGCGATTTGGTATCGGCCTCTTCCATCACAAAATACTTTGAGATCCACTCGTGGTTGAGGTCATAAAACGCCTTGGCGTAAAACAGGTTAAAATCCACGATTTGAATAGCAGAAGGGGTATTATAATGCTGTGCCATGATGGTAACGAAAGTATGAACAGCGCAAAGTTAGGAAATTGCCCGCACAGGTAGCACGGGGATTTATACTTTAAATATGGCCCGATGTTCAGCAACATAGGTATACAAGATTAAACAACCGCAAGCCGCCCATGGAAACCGCCACTGCACTGCCGCCGCTATGGCTGCAACTTAGCTACACAGCTTTTGTGGCCGTGCTGGTGCCGGTGTACTGGAGGAAGTATGGGCCGGGCAACTTTCTATGGTTCTCAGATATTGCGCTGTTTGCTGTGGGCATTGCCCTCTGGACGGGCTCTAAGCTGCTGCTAAGTATGATGGCCGTAGCCGTACTGCTGCCAGAACTCGCCTGGAACCTGGACTACTTCTATCAGCTGATAACCGGGCGCACGCTTTTAGGCTTGAGCAGCTATATGTTTGACCGGCGCAAAAGCCTTTTTCTGCGCGGCTTGTCGCTTTTCCATGTGGTTTTACCGGTGCTTATACTTTGGTTGCTGAGCCAGTGGGGCTACCAGCGGCAGGCGCTTTACTGGCAAACGGCCCTTGCCTGGCTGGTGCTGCCCCTTACCTACTACCTTACAAACCCTGAAGAAAACATAAACTGGGTATTTGGCCCCGGCGAGAAGGCCCAGCACAAAGTGCCCAGGCAATTATACTTGCTTGCCGTGATGCTCTTCTTCCCGGTTGCCGTTTACCTGCCGTCGCATTTGCTGCTTTTGTGGCTGTTTGGTGAGACTCCATAAAAAAAGCGGGCATTGCACCCGCTCCTTTCACCTTAAACAAACAACAATATTTTTCCAGGTTATATCTGCGCCATACCTGCTTCGGGCACTTTTACCTTATCTTTTTTCTGCAGGCCGGCCAGTATTTCAATGTTGATGCCATCCGAAATGCCGGTTTTTATCTTGCGCTTCTCAAACACCTGCGGCGAGGTTTCTACTTCCACGTAAGGCTCCTCTTTCTCAAACTTCAGCATGCTTTCCTTTATGGCTAGTGCTTTCTCGCGCTTATCCAGCACAATGTCGGCGTTGGCGCTGTAGCCGGCACGTATAAAGTCCTTTTCATCCAGCAGCACTTTGGCCCGGATCGGAAACTTGATAGACCCTTCCTCGTCCACACCTTTTGGGGCGATATACTCCAGGGTGGCATTGAACACGCGGCCCTCAATGGCGCCAATGGTCAGCAGCAGGTCCATGTTCTCTTTTAGCTTGCCTACCTCTGATTCATCGATCTTGCCCTCAAAAATAAGGCTGCGCATATCGGCCACGGAGGCAATGGTGGTGCCCTCGTTAAAGTTGTTCCGCTCGATGATCGAGGTCCCGACTTTTACCGGCACATCCAGCAGCATGCCATCAATGGTGGAGTATACCAGGTTCGATGATTGCCCGCGCTTGCGCGAGGAGCCTTCGCGCACCAGTTGCAGGTTGCTTTCGGCGGCAGAAAGGGCTTCCTGCTTCAAGGCGAAGTCGGATTTATACTTGCGGAACTCCTGCTCCGGGATTACTTTCTCGGCATACAGCTTTTCGTACCGCTCCAGTTCGCGCTTGGCCTCCTGAAAGTTTAACTTGGCGGTTTGCAGCTGCGTTTCGGCGTTGTTTACGTTTACCATGTTGGGCACAATCCGGATCTTAGCCAGCAGCTGCCCCTTTTTCACTACCTCACCGGCCTCTACATAGAGCTCCTCCACAATGCCCGACACCTGCGATTTTACCTGCACTTCCTTGCGCGGCACAATAGAGCCAGTGGCTACGGTTTTCTTCACTATCTCCGTTTCGAACGGCGATTCTGTTTTGTAAACCACCGGGTCAGTGTTTGCCTTCTTGTAGAAGTAGTAGCCCAGCCAGCCCGAAAGCCCCAGAAAAACCACGATAAACAAGCCTAATAGAACCTTTTTCATAACCATTTATCAATTAACAAGTCTTATTCTAGCACTGTGCGCACGCATACTTTAGCGTTGCAGGCAAGTATACCTGCGCGCACATCCGTTTTTATACTTCCTGGTAAACCATACTATTCATCTTTTAGGGCCACCACAGGGTTCACCCTGGCGGCTTTGGTGGCAGGTATGAGTCCGGCCAGCGCACCGGTTACCACCAGCAGCACCGTTGCGGTAAAGGCGATGCCGGGGTTAACTTCGGGTATGCCAAAAAAGCCCGCCTGCACCTCGAACCTGCGCATCAGGTACTCGATCAGGGCGATGAGGCCTGTACCCCCCAGAAGACCAACATAGCCCGCCAACCCCGTTATCACGATAGACTCCTGAATGATGAGGCTGACGATGGACCAGGGCGTGGCTCCCAGCGCCTTGCGGATACCGATCTCTTTGGTGCGCTCTTTCACCACGATCAGCATAATGTTGCCCACCCCAATAATACCCGCGATGATGGTGCCTATACTTACCAACCAGCTAAAGCCCGCAATGCCTGCAAAAAGCCCCTGCACATCCTGAAACTCCTTTTCCACGTTGGCCGAGCCAAAGGCTTTCAGGTCGGAGGGTGCTACCTGGTGGCGCTGCATCAGCAGGGCTTTCACCTTGTCCTCGATGAGCGCGGCAGGCACGCCTGGCTTTGGCACCATGGCCATAAAGCCAATCCTGTTCACCTGGTTAAAGGTTTGCTGCAACGCCGTATGCGGTATGTAAATTACTTTGGAGTCCTCCACAATGTCTTCGCCTTTGCCGACGGGCGTAAAAGTGCCCACTACCTGAAAGTAGCTCCCTTTGATGCTGATATACTTGCCAATCGGGTTTTTCTCGTTCGGGAACAGCACCTCCAGCACACGCGGGCCAACCACAGCTACCTTGCGTTTCTCGCGCATGTCGATATCATTCACAAAGCGGCCACCCGTAACGGTTAGCGGCTTTACAAAAAGCATCTCGGGCGTTTCGCCGTTCACGGTAAACGAGGAGCTTTTGTCCTTGTAATTCACCGTGAAATCGCCGCGCAGTTGGTTGCTTGGCGCCACCACGCCTACTTCCGGTATATTGGCTTTAATGGCCGCCACGTCATCGTTCGTCATCTGAATATAACGTCCGGCTTTCAGGCCCATGTATGGCACGCTGGTCCGCTGGCTCCAGACAAAGACCGCGTTCTTGGCTATGTTAAACTCGCTGGTAATGCCATTCTCCAGCCCTTTGCCCGCGCCCAGCAGCACAACCAGCATAAAAATGCCCCAGAACACCCCAAAAGCCGTAAGTGCTGTGCGCAGCTTATGCTTTTTTACGGTGTTATAAATCTCGGTCCACTTATCAATATCGATCATGCGCGTTTACAATTTTGAATAACTGACTTTTGAATTTTGAATAATTGAATTTTAAATTTTGATTGAGTGAATGAGTGGATTGTAGCTTGAATTACAAGCAGTTACAGACTCCCAAGTGTAAAAAGCACTCCTGCCTAAATCGGGGAAATTCATACCTTTCAATTATTCAATATTCAATTATTCAAAATTCATTCACTCATTCACTCATTCACCACCTACTCCGCCCGCAGGGCTTCTATGGGTTTGATGTTGGCGGCTTTCAGGGCAGGCACCAGGCCGGCAATGGCCCCGGAAAGCACCAGCACCACCGTAGCGCCCAACGCCACGCCAAAATCGACTTCAGGGTTGGCAAAGAAAGGGAGCTCCGCCCCCGACGATACCAACAGATACTCCAGCAAGGCCAGTAGCCCTGTACCGAACAGCAGCCCCATGTAGCCCGAGAAAGCGGTGATCACGATGGATTCCTGCAGAATGAGGCTTACCACGGAGAGCGGTGTAGCACCCAGGGCCTTGCGCACGCCAATCTCGCGGGTGCGCTCCTTCACAATGATCAGCATGATGTTGCTTACGCCCACGATCCCAGCTATCAGGGTGCCGATACCCACAATCCAGACGAAAATGCGGATGCCGCTGAAAAGCCCCTGCACCTTCAGGTATTCCTCCTCGGTGTTTTCTATGCCAAGCGCCATATCGTCTGTTTCCGAGAACTTGTGCCGCTGGGCCAGCAGCACGCGCAGCTTGTCTTCCATCTCTTTGGCAGGCACGCCCTCTTTGGCGGCAAGCAGCATAACCTGCACCTGGTTTGGCTGGTTAAACGTGGTTTGCAGCGTAGCGAAAGGGATGTAGGCACGCTCCTCGCGGCGGCCGCTGTTGTTGCCGCGCACCTTAAAAGTGCCGACCACCTTAAAATGTATTCCCTGGATGTTCACGTACTCGCCTATAGGGTTCTGATCGGCAAAAAGCACCTGCGCCGCCTGCTCGCCCAGCACGATCACCTTGCGCTTTTCACGCTCGTCCAGCTGGTTTAGCAGGCGGCCCCGAAACGCGCGCTCGCCGTTCATGTCCATAAACGCGGGTTCAGCGCCAAACACCTGGTAAGAACCGTTCTGCTTTTTATAGTTGATGGTATACTCTCCCCATACCCGGTTGCGCGGCGCCAGCATATCTAGGCCAGCCACCTCACGCTGCACGGCTTTCAGGTCTTCGTTGGTCAGCTTTATCTCGCGGCCCGGCTTAAGGCCCTTGTGCGCTACGGCTGTTTTCCCGCTCCACACAAACACGCTGTTTTTAGCGCCATCGCCGAAGCGGTTGTACACGCCGTTTTCCATGCCCTTGCCCGCACCAAGCAGCAGCACCAGCATGAAAATACCCCAGAACACGCCAAAGGCCGTCAGGAAGGTACGCAGCTTGTTCTTCTGCATGGTAGCCAGTATTTCCTGCCATTTGTCTAGGTCGAACATGCTTTTAAAATTTTGAATGAGCGAATGAGTGTATGATTGAATAGATTCGTTTGTAAATTCTTTACTTAATTATCGCTATTGTTTTCCCTCGTTCACCCAGTCTCTCATTCACTCATTCACACTTATTTATCTCTTCAGAATCTCCCTTTCTACCTCCGTGGCTTCCAGCATTCCGTGGTCGTCGTTCACAATCAGGCCATCCTTTAGCCGGATGATGCGCTGGGTTTGGGCGGCGATGTCGTTCTCGTGCGTTACGATCACCACGGTCATGCCCTTTCGGTTCACTTCTTTAAAGATGTCCATCACCTCATAGGATGTCTGGGTATCGAGGGCGCCGGTTGGCTCATCGGCAAGTATGAGTTTGGGCTGCGAGATAAGTGCGCGGGCGATGGCTACGCGTTGCCGCTGCCCTCCCGACATCTCATTGGGTGAGTGTTCTGCCCACTCCTTCAGGCCCACCATCTCGAGGTATTCCAGGGCCAGCTTGTTGCGCTCGCGGCGGCCCACTTTCTGGTAGTATAGCGGCAGCGCCACATTCTCCATGGCGTTTTTAAAAGACAGCAGGTTGAAGCTCTGGAACACGAAGCCCAGGAAGCGGTTGCGGTAGTAGGCGGCCTTTGCCGCCGAAAGGTTCTTTATCTGGGTGCCCGCCAAGGTATAGTTGCCCTGGTCGTAATCGTCGAGGATGCCCAGAATGTTTAGCAGCGTGGATTTGCCAGAGCCTGAGGAGCCCATGATCGACACAAACTCGCCTTCGTGTATGTGCATGTCGATGCCCTTGAGCACATGCAGCTTGTTTAAGCCTACGGCGTAGTATTTATGGATATCCTGAAGCTGTATCATGGGCTAAGCTTTTGGTAATGAGAATGCTCCTTATTTAGTACGGTAGTTTGCTATGCAAGGTACTAGAAGTATTACTAATTCTGGATTACTTTATACTTACAACGGTTTTCTCTCGACTTATTAAGCTACAGCGTCGACCAAAATAGTTTAACAGCAGCTGTATTTTAGTAAAAAGGCATATGCTGCAAGTATAAAATCAAGCTATCTGGTTCTGTAAGTATAGATGCAGCTGCTTGCGTACGGGTTGCCTACACCTGCAGGATTTTTTCCGGAAGGGCGCTGTCTAAAAAGCAAAAAGCCCTTCAGCAATTTCTGGATGGCTCTGACTTTGTAATTATCAGGTATTTATTTAACTAGGTTTCTGCGGCCTAGCAAGTAATACAGGGCCACACCAAGCACCGGGATCAGAAGCACCAGCAGCAGCCATACGATTTTATCCACGGGTCCTTAAAATCGCTGGTTACGATTTCTACCACGGCATATCCCAAATCAGAACCGGAATCAGAAGTATAAACAGCTTGATCAGGCCAATGCCACCTATAAATAACAGTAAGTTTAGCATATTTTTAAGTATCAGATATATTACTAGATATTGTATTTGTACTACATTAAGCAAAGCCCTTTAAAGTATACGTTAGAAGTATAGCTAGCTAACAGCCCTGATGCATGATGCGCGAAGAACTGCCTAAACCCATACTTTTCCACCCACTCAAGCACCATTTGGGCTACATCCGGGAGCTGGTGCAGGAAAGTATAAACCTGCCAGAAACACAGCTGCAGAAAGCCCTGCGCACCATCGGTGGCTCGCAACTCGACCTATATATCGGGCCGCTCACGGCGCGGCAGCTATCGGAGGAAGTTATCTTATACTTGCAGCAACAGGATTTGGTGCAACCGGAGGCGTTCCGGGAGTACCTTACCCCTAACGGCTACCGCATCTGTACGCTTTCGGATAAATCGGTGTGGGCCTTGCGCTGGGGTGTGCACGAGGGCCGGCATGTGCACCTGCACCCCGGGCGCTACTCGCCGCATACTTTGCGGGTTAAGGCAAACCACCTTAAAACGGCCATTGCTGTGGCTGCGGCAAGTATAAAGTATGGCCAAAGTATAAACCTGGAGCTGTTGAACCAGGTGCGGGCTGCCTGGCTGGCGCTGCCGCCGGTGCCTGGGTATAGTGCCGAGGAGGGCCTGGGAAAGGTAATGCTATTACTGCAGCCACTATAGAAAAGCCGCGCCGTCTTTTGCAAAGCGGCGCGGCCAGGGGCATGTATATTTTTACTGCGCCATGCGCTGCAGGGTAGCCAGGGTTACATGCTCGTTGTTGAATTTGGTATACTTAAAGTCATCGCTGCCTTTAAAGTTTGCGCCCTTGATGTTGAAGGATCTTTGGACCTCGGTATATTTAAAGTTGGCGATGCCGTTAAACAGCGCTTTCTCGAAGTTTACGCCTCCGTTGAACTCTGCATACTTAAAGTTAGCCTCTCCCCCGAAATTAGCGCCTGCAAAACTTACGCGCTCCGGAAACTCAACATACTTAAAGTTTGCATCTCTATCGAAGCGCACGTTGCTGAAGTTAGGGTTCTTATCAAACTCGGCGTACTTAAAGAGCGCCTCCTCCGCAAATCGGCTGCTCATAAAGTTGGCTTTGCCATCGAACTCGCTATACTTAAAGGCAGACTGCTTCTCAAAATTGCAGCTTTCGAAAATCACGTCTTTCTCAAAATTGGTGTTGTATACTTCGTTGCTGTAGCTGAAAAGGCCGCCTTTCACCTCTGTGCTAACATAGGCCAGCACATCGCCTTTAAAGGTGCAATTTACAAAAGTAAGCGGGGCAGTTACCGTGCTCACATGCTCATTGGAGCCATTGTTACCGTTTTTGCGCTTCATGTTCTTGAGCTTTGTCATGTCGAGGTCGCCCTCGATAACGGCATTTTTATAAGACACCGCCTCACCTCTGTTTATCTTCCCGATAATATCGGATGCTTTTACACGTGTCTGGGCCCAGGCCATTAGGGGTAGCATGAGCATAACGAGTAGTACCTGTACTTTTCTGATCATAGTTGTATGTGTTAAGGTTATCGGTTGCCGGAGGCGTTTGCTTAAAAGATGTAGCAAGTATGGGCAAGGTTGCCTGAGCCTCAGAAAAAAATAAAGCCTTCGCGCCGTTCGCCTCTAAAAAGCAGCTGGCACAAAGGCTTTTATACTTACTGATTTACCGGTGGCGAAGGAGGCGAAGGAGGCGCGGGTGGTGCCGGCGCTTTGAGCAGCGGTTCTGTTTGCATCGAGGCATCCGAACTATAATACTTGGCAGTACCCATCACGGCTGTGGCCCCGAGCAGTATCACGATAAACAGGCCCAGCAGAAGTTTATTACTTAGTTTCATGTTAATGCGCTTTAAAATAGTGAGATCGGTTAATTTATACTTGGCCCCTCATACTTGGCAGCATACGCCTTTAGATCCTCCAACGACAGCCCCAGTAGTTTCATGGTTTTTAGAAACACCGGAAGATCCTCCTCCACAAACTGCTCTTTTTTCAGGGCAATGGTTTTTTCGAGTCCGTCATCGGCCAGGAAGTAGCCAATGCCGCGCTTGTTGTAGATAATGCCCTTATCCTGCAGATAGTTGAACGTGCGCATGGTAGTGTTCGGGTTTACCTCAAACTCCACGGCCATATCGCGGATAGAGGGAATTTTGTCGCCGGCTTGCCATTCTTTCTTCAGGATGTTCTCGAAGAAGCGGTTGGCGATCTGTAGGTATATGGCTTGGTTGTCTTTGAACTCCATCTTACACTTGCCTTTCTTTCAATTTAAAATACGACACCACCAGCAGGTACAGCGGCAGCACAAACCAGAACAGGAATGGAAGGATATGCTTTACAAACGCTTCCATAAGATTTTTGAATTCGTGAGAAAAGCCATGATTTACTCCGCTTCCGTTCGCTCCGAAGAGTATATATCCCACACCGCCAGTATACATGGCCCACAGGGTAAAAAAGACGAACAGCGCCAGCAGTGTTTTCAGGAAATTGTTGCCTTTAAAGGCTGTTGCGCCTAAGAAGAAAATCGTTTGGCACACTAGAAATATACCTAATATCTTAAATGCGTTTTTACCCAGTAGGCCCGGCAGAGCAACAGGTTCACCAGCCACCCAGGAGCTGGCAGCGCCAAGTATAAACATACTTGCGACAGCCGTAATCAGGTATACCGGTGCTACTATCACCCAGGCCCCCACTAGTTTTTCGGCAGTAGAAACCGGCAAGGTTAAAAAGGCATAGCTTTTCTGAGGCGAGTGCATCTCATTAAAAATCATACTGGTAAAAATGTACCCTCCCAGAAAAAACACCACCAGGTAAAAAGGGATCAGGTTTCTTACATCATCTGGGTTAAAGTAGGCCACAAAGCCGGACACCACTAGCAGTATGCCGGTAACGGCCGCGATGGCAACCCACATAGCGCTCAGGTTCATGTACAGCTGCCGCTTTATAAAGTGGCCCAGCCGTGTCAGGTTGAGTTCAGTAGTCATAGTTTTATTTTGTACAAATGGTCGTCAACAATAGAATTATCTTTGATTATACTTTTCAGGAGCGCCTCCATGGGGTAAGTATAGTTTACCTGTTTGGTGGTAAGCAGCACGGCACACACGGCAGCAACCAAGGCCGTTAACAGGGTGCGTATGCTTCGGAGCATCCTGCCGGTGGCAAGCTGATTTATATTTTCGGTGTCAGGCTTAGTACTCATACTTCAGGTTGGCGAAGGCCTCGTTAATGGCAGGCGCATTTTTAACGATGCCGTTAAACAGCAGCTCCATGTCCACGCGGCTGTCCACGCCTGCTATGTTCTTCACGATGCCCGCTTTTCGGCCCTGCAACTCCTCTGTGTACAGAATCTCCTCATCCGGCACGCCGGCCAGGTTGTACTCAAAAGCCAGGCGCTCAGAAATATGGGCAATGCTGTAGTTAAAGATGATGTTGCCTTGCTCCAGCACCACAATGTTATCGATCAGGTTTTCTAGGTCGCGCACCTGATGTGTGGAGATGATGATGATCTTATCCTCGTCCAGAGAGGCCGCCATAATCTTGCGGAACTGGCTTTTGGAAGGAATGTCGAGGCCGTTGGTTGGCTCGTCAAGTATGAGCACGCGCGCGTTGGTAGCCAGGCCAAAGGCAATCAGGAATTTCTTCTTCTGGCCATAAGACAAGGTAGAAAGCTTCGCATCGTCCGACAGCTCAAACTCCGCCAGATATGCGTTCAGTTGGTTTTGGCTGAACCTGGTATAGAACACCGAATTGATCTTCACGAACGTGGCCAGACTAACTGGTGGCAGCTCAAACTCCTCCGGAATCATATAGATATCCTGCAGCATGGCGGGCTTACGCGCGGCGGCATGGTGGCCAAACACGGTGCACTGCCCGCTATTCGGGTACAGTAGCCCGGAAACTAGCTTCAGCAGCGACGATTTGCCGGCGCCGTTCTTGCCCAGCAAGCCATAAATAAAGCCAGGCTGCAAAGTAAGGCTCAGGTTCTCGAAGAGCTGTTTCTTCTTTTTATACCTGAAGTTGATGTGTGAAAGTTCAATCATAGTTTCATCGGCTTAGTGTATTAGATTACTAGTACACTACAAATGTAAAGAAGGTTTTCTGATTCGCAAGTGTTTGATAAAAATATTTTAACCTTCTCTTGGTAAAGCCTATAAAAACAAACAGCGCCACCCCGAAGGGTGGCGCTGCCAGGTATAAATTAATGTATGAAATAGCTTAGATATGCAAAGCGCGGTTTTCCGTGGCGGCTAAACAAGCTTCTTTCATGGCTTCCGCATAGGTTGGGTGGGCGTGGCTCATACGGGCCACATCCTCGGCAGAGGCACGGAATTCCATAGCTGTTACCGCTTCGGCAATCAGGTCAGCAATGCGTGGGCCGATCATGTGCACGCCCAGGATCTCATCTGTCTCCTTGTCTGCCAACACTTTCACAAAACCGTCGGTATCACCGGATGCCTTGGCACGACCTGATGCTTTGAACGGGAACGAACCAGACTTGTAGGCACGACCTTGCTCCTTCAGTTGCTCTTCGGTAAAGCCTACACCAGCCACTTCTGGCCAAGTATAAACCACACCCGGGATCAGATTATAGTTGATGTGCGGCTTCTGCCCTACGATGTGTTCTGCTACCAGCACACCTTCTTCCTCGGCTTTGTGCGCTAGCATCGCGCCACGCACCACATCTCCAATCGCGAAGATGCCCGGCACGTTTGTTTCCAGATGGTCGTTTACGGCAATCATACCGCGCTCGCCCATCTGCACCCCGGCATTCTCCAGACCAAGGCCTTCGGTGTACGGCTTGCGGCCAACAGATACCAGCACGTAATCGCCTTCAAATGTCACGGTTTCGCCTTTCGGGTTTTCGGCAGTCACCTTCACTACCTCGCCCTCGTTAGTAGCGCCGGTTACTTTGTGGCTCATGAAGAACTCAAACTTCAGCGATTTCTTCAGGATGCGCATCAGCTCTTTGCCCAGCGCACGGTCCATGGTCGGGATAATGGAATCCATGTACTCGATCACCTGTACTTTAGCACCCAAGCGGGCATACACCGACCCCAACTCCAAACCGATCACACCACCACCGATGATGATCATGTTTTTCGGGATTTCCGTCAGCGATAAAGCCTCAGTTGAGGTAATAATGCGTTTCTTATCAAGAGGAAGGAACGGCAGCGTGGTTGGCTTAGAACCAGTCGCGATAATCGTTTTCTTTGTTTCGATCTGCTGCTCTTTGCCTTCTGCGTCGGTAACCTTGATCGTGTTTTTGTTCACAAAAGAGCCAAGGCCGAAGTATGTATCGATCTTGTTCTTCTTCATCAGATATGAAATTCCGTCGTTGTTCGACTTCACTACCTCGCCCTTGCGCTTGATCATCTGCGTCAGGTTCACCTTCAGGTTCCCCAACTCGATGCCGTGCTCCGAGAAAGCGTGCGCCGCGTTGTGGTAATGCTCCGAAGAGTCGAGCAGGGCTTTGGACGGAATACAGCCTACATTCAGGCAAGTACCGCCCAATACATTATACTTCTCTATGATCGCGGTTTTCAGGCCTAGCTGCGCGCAACGAATCGCCGCCACATACCCGCCAGGGCCAGAACCGATTACTACTACGTCGTAATTCATTTTTAAATTAGAAATTAAAAATTAGAAATTATGCGTTCGATTTCATCGTGATAAGGATCTTGCTGATGATCTTTCGCAACTGCATACATTCCTCATGTATAGAATCAAACGCATTTTCAGGAATATACTGGCTGTCCTTGAGTAAGCGCAGCCAGTATGATGTTTCCCGTGCCTCTTTTGCGGCAATGTTTAATTTATGAACGAAATCAGCTTTAGAACTTGCAGCGATGGCCTCCTCTACATTTGCTCCAATAGAAGTCCCGCTTCGCAACAGCTGCTTTGCCAGCACAAATTCTTTTTGTTCTCCAGTCAGGAATTTGTACAGCTTCACTACACGAAGGGCAAAAGCATAGCTTTTATCGCAAATGACATCCTCCTTTTTCCCCTCCTCCACAATTTCTAATTTCTAATTTCTAATTCATAATTAGCGCTTGGCTATACGCCAAGCAGCAGGCGCATCGGGTCCTCAAGCAATTCCTTCACGCGTACCAGGAAGCTTACCGACTCACGGCCGTCGATGATGCGGTGGTCGTAAGACAGGGCCAGGTACATCATCGGGCGAATCTCAACTTGTCCGTTGATGGCAACCGGGCGCTGTACGATGTTGTGCATGCCAAGTATGGCCGACTGCGGCGCGTTGATAATCGGTGTAGACATCATGGAGCCGAAGATACCACCGTTGGTGATCGTGAAAGTACCACCAGTCATTTCCTCGATAGAAAGTTTCCCGTCGCGGGCCTTCTTGGCTAAACGAACTACTTCTTTCTCAATGCCGTCCAGTGAAAGTTGTTCTGCATTACGGATCACCGGTACTACCAGGCCTTTCGGCGAAGAAACCGCAATAGAAACGTCCACAAAATCGCTGAACACCATTTCAGTGCCATCAATCTGTGCGTTTACCGCTGGCCATTCCTGCAAAGCAACAGTACAAGCCTTCGTGAAGAACGACATAAAGCCTAAGCCTACTTCGTGTACTTCCTTAAACTTGTCTTTATACTTGGCGCGGATGTCCATGATCGGCTTCATGTCTACCTCATTGAAGGTAGTAAGCATGGCCGTTTCGTTTTTCACCTGCACCAGGCGGCGGGCAACTGTTTTGCGAAGCGCGCTCATTTTCTCGCGGCGCTGATCGCGGTTGCCAGAAGCGGCTGGTGCTTCTGCAGCGGCCGCTTGCTTGGCAGCTGGGGCAGCAGCTGGCTTGGCCGCAGCTTTCTGTGCGCTTTGCGCATCCTCCTTTGTAATGCGTCCATCACGACCTGTACCTTGTACGTCAGCCGGGTTAATGCCCTTCTCAGAAAGGATTTTGCCTGCAGCCGGAGATGGCGTGCCCGAAGCATACGTTTGTGCGCCTGATGTAGCAGCAGCAGCCGGTTGGGCAGCCTGTGCAGCCGGAGCGCTTGGCTGAGCAGCTGGTTTCGCAGCGCCTGCGCCCGCACCAGCAACAATCTTGCAAAGCAGACCGCCAATCTCTACTGTATCGCCTTCTTTAGCTACTATTTGCAGCGTACCAGTTGCTTCGGCTGGCAATTCGAACGTAGCCTTGTCAGACTCCAATTCCGCAATTACCTCATCCATCTCTACCTGGTCGCCATCGCTTTTCAGCCAGCTGGCAATAGTAACTTCCGTGATGGACTCACCTACAGTAGGCACCGTCATTTCAACAGTTTGGCCAGCAGCCTGGGCAGTAGCAGCCGGAGCAGACTCCTGAGCTGCCTCAGCAGCAGCTGGCGCCGCAGGAGCAGATGCCGCAGCACCGTCCTGGTCTATTTTACAGATAACGGCACCCACATCAATGGTATCGCCTTCTTGTGCTACTATGCGTAAAATGCCTGCGGCTTCGGCTGGCAATTCGAATGTGGCTTTGTCAGACTCCAATTCCGCAATCACCTCATCCATCTCCACGCGGTCACCGTCTTTCTTTAGCCATTGGGCTATGGTTACCTCCGTGATCGACTCACCTACGGCAGGCACTTTAACTTCTAAGCTCATATTTTTATCAATTATGAATTACGAATTTTGAATTACGAATTATAAAGGAGAGATGACTTCGGAATTCTTTGAGCGATCATCTCTCCCGTTATAATACCTGAATATTAGTTTCTAATTAAATAGAGAATGCTCTTTCTACTAAATCTTGCTGCTCTTTAACATGCACCTTCATATAACCGGTAGCAGGCGAGGCACTTGCTTTACGTGCAACAACATCCTCAACATTGTTTCGCATAATACGCAGGATGTATGTCCAAGCTCCCATATTCTCAGGCTCCTCTTGTACCCAGTATACTTTGGCGTTTTTATACTTCTGAAGTTCTGCCTCCAACTGTACTTTCGGGAATGGCGCTAGCTGTTCCAGGCGGATTATCGCTACATCCTTGCGCTTGTTGTTCTGCTGCTCCTCTAATAGGTCGAAGTATACTTTGCCAGAGCAAAGCAGTACTTTCTTCACAGATTTAGCGGTCGCATAGCTATCTCCGATTACTTCTTTAAAGCTACCCGAAGTAAAGTCCTCTACCGGAGAAACCACCAACGGATGGCGCAGCAGCGATTTTGGCGACATGTTTACAGCAGGCTTGCGGAATGGCAAGGCCAACTGGCGGCGCATAAAGTGGAACAAGTTAGCTGGCGTAGTCAGCATGGTTACGAACATGTTGTTCTCGGCAGCCAGCTGCAGGAAGCGCTCTGGGCGGGCATTGGAGTGCTCTGGTCCCTGGCCTTCGTAGCCGTGCGGTAACAGCATCACCAAACCATTCATACGCTGCCACTTAGACTCAGTAGAGGATATAAACTGGTCGATCATTACCTGGGCTCCGTTGGCAAAGTCGCCGAACTGTGCTTCCCAGATTACGAGTGCATCCGGGTTCGCCATGGCATAGCCGAATTCAAAGCCCAGTACGCCATACTCCGAGAGCAGCGAGTTGTAAATCTCAAACGAGCCTTGTTGCTCGCTCATGTGGTTTAGGTTATTGTAAGGAGCGCTTGTTACAGCATCATGCAGTACAGCATGGCGATGTGAGAAGGTGCCGCGCTGCACATCCTGGCCAGAGAAACGAACGATCTTGCCATCCAGAAGTATAGACCCGTAGGCCAGCAACTCACCGGCTGCCCAGTTTAGCTGCTTGGTCTCAAAGAACATCTCTTTACGCTCTTTGATCAATTTCTCGATCTGCTTCAGCGGCTTAAAGCCTTGCGGCAGCGTGGTTAGGGCTTTACCAACAGTTTCTATTGCCTCAGCAGCAATACCTGTTTCCGGCGATTGATTAAAATCCTCCGGTTTAGAGCGGCGCAGCTCCTGCCATGCCAACTCCATTTGCTGGTAGTTATATGGCAATGGCTTCTGCTTTACTAAATCCAGACGATCCTGCAGCATTTTGCGGAACTCCTTATCCATACTCTTGGCAAGGTCGGCATCCACTTCGCCACGCGTGATCAGCTCTTTGTTATATACTTCACGCGGGTTTGCGTGCTTCGAGATCAGATTATAAAGCTGCGGCTGCGTGAACTTTGGCTCATCCGACTCGTTGTGGCCATGGCGGCGGTAGCACACCATGTCGATAAAGATATCGTTGTTCACCTTCTGGCGGTACTCCATGGCAAAACGCATGGCAAATACCACGGCTTCCGGGTCGTCGCCGTTTACGTGCAGCACCGGCGCATCCAAAATCTTGGCTACATCAGTACAGTAGATCGATGAACGTGCATCCTCGAAGTCAGTCGTGAAACCAACCTGGTTGTTAATCACGAAATGGATGGTACCACCTGTGTTGTAGCCATCCAGGTTAGCCATTTGTGTTACCTCATACACTATGCCCTGGCCGGCAACGGCTGCATCGCCATGTATAAGTATAGGAAGGATCTTATCCGCGTCCTTGTTATATAAAGTATCGATTTTGGCACGTACAAAGCCTTCCACTACCGGGTTCACCGCTTCTAAGTGCGATGGGTTCGGGGCCAGTTTCAGGTTTACTTTATTGCCAGATGGGGTAACCACCTCCGAAGAGTAGCCCATGTGGTATTTCACGTCACCGTCACCCATAGTAAGGTCCGGAACGGCAGTGCCTTCAAACTCAGAGAAGATCTGCTCATAGGTTTTACCCATGATGTTGGCAAGCACGTTCAGGCGGCCACGGTGTGCCATGCCTATCACTACTTCCTCCACGCCAAGCTCGGAACCTCTGTCGATGATGGCATCCAGGGCAGGGATAGTTGTTTCGCCGCCTTCTAGCGAGAAACGCTTCTGGCCTAAGAATTTTGTGTGCAGGAAGTTCTCGAAAACAACGGCTTCGTTCAGCTTAGAAAGAATGCGTTTCTTGAAATCAAGGGATGGTTTGAAGTTTAACGACTCCTTCTCTACTTTTTCTTTGAACCACTCCAGTACCTCCGGATCGCGGATATACATGTACTCAAAGCCGATAGAGCCTTCGTAAATCTTTTTTAACGCGCCTTCAATGTCGCGTAGTGTGGCTGGCCCGATGCCGATAATATCGCCAACCTGGAAAACTGTATCTAGATCTGCTTCAGATAAACCGAAGTCAGACAGGTCGAGGCGCGCTTTGCGATCTTTGCGCTGGCGCACGGGGTTGGTGGTGGAGCGTAGGTGCCCGCGAGTACGGTAGGCGTGGATCAGGTTACGCACCGCTACTTCCTTCTCCGACTCGCCGGTAGCTACGGCACCCTTAGCAGGAGCGGCAACTATAGCTTCGTGCCCGTTTTCGCCGTATGCTGAGGCAAACTCGAAGCCTTCAAAAAACTTGCGCCATCCGGCATCCACAGATTCCGGGTCTTGCTGATATGCCTTATACAGCCCATCAATGTAATCGCCGTGCGCATTGGCGATGTATGTATATTTATCCATAGTTAAAACTACTGCGTGTGTAAAAGGCAAAGTTAGAAGGATTATCCAAAAATCAAATTACACGTATTCGCATTCGCAAATATTGCTCATTATCATTCACTAAACTATTCTATAGCTTACCCTGAACTAGTACATGTAGTTGCTTTTTTCTAATAGACTATCAGTGTAGTTAGTATCTAATTTAATTGTAGGCGTTTAAACTATGCTTTTAGTGGCTTTGTTCTAGCTCTAACATCAGGGAGCATACTTGTGGCAAAACAGATAAAGAAAAATTATAAAATATCTGCAGCACCTCTTACGGCAGCGGAAAAAACAAGCCGCTATATGCGTGGCAACAAAGCTAAAAACACAAAGCCCGAACTGCAGTTGCGCAAAGCGCTATGGCATGCCGGCTTGCGCGGCTATCGTATACATTGGCCCAAAGCACCTGGCAAGCCTGATATTTGTTACCCAAGCCGACGGTTGGCTATTTTTATGCATGGATGCTTCTGGCACCGCTGCCCTTACTGTCAGCCGGATTTACCGAAGTCAAACGTTTTGTTCTGGCGCAACAAGTTTGCCGCAAACCTAGCGCGCGATGCTAAGTATAAACAGCAGTACCGCGAAGCAGGCTGGCAGCGCCTTGTGGTATGGGAGTGCCAGGTTAAACAGCACCTACCAGGCATTATAAATCTTATCAAGGAACTACATCAGGGAGTACCAGGAAGCTGGCAATTAGCGGCTTAAGTATATCGTACTGGCCAATGTATAGATTTTTTATTTAACTTAAGGGTACACTAATCATCATTCTATGAAAAAAAATATTCTGCTATTAAGTTGCCTAAGTGTACTGGCCATGGGCTGTAACGAAAATGCCCGCCAGGTTGAAGATGTGGATGCAGACGCAATAGCACTTGCCGACAGCACGAACCTGCAACCAGCGCTCGAAAGCATTTCCGCTGCTGATTTGCTAGCGCATACTACGGTGCTAGCATCTGATGCCTTCGAAGGCCGCGCCCCCGGGTCTGTTGGCGAAGACTCTACGGTGGCATACCTTACACGGCAGTTTAAAAAGCTGGGCCTGCAGCCAGGTAACCCCGATGGCAGCTATGTGCAAAAAGTGCCTATGTTTGGCTACACTCCAACACCTACAGCTTCTTTCACTGCCAACGGCAAAAAGATACAGCTCAACTTCCCTGATGATTATGTGGCCGTTACACGCCGTTTTGTACCCAACGTGGACCTCAAGAATACAGAAATGGTTTTCGTGGGATATGGCGTAGTGGCCCCTGAGTATGGCTGGGATGACTATAAAGGCCTAGACGTAAAAGGCAAAACAATTGTAATGCTCGTGAACGACCCGCCTATACCTGATGCCAGTAATCCAAATAAACTCGATAGCACCATGTTTGGCGGCAAAGCCATGACATACTATGGCCGCTGGACTTACAAGTATGAAGTAGCTGCTGAGAAGGGAGCGGCAGCCGCCATTATCATCCACGAAACTGGTCCGGCTGGTTATCCTTACGAAGTTCTTTCGGGCAGCCACAGCCGCGAGGGTTTCGATATTAGCGCAGCCAACAAAAACATGCACCGCGCCGAGATTGAGGCCTGGATTACAGAGCCTAAGGCCCGTGAGTTGTTCACTGCGTTGGGCCGCAACTTTGATGACCTGAAAATGGCTGCACGCCAGAAAGAGTTCAAACCTGTTCCGCTTAAGGCTACGGCCAGCTTCACCCTTAAAAATAAGCTACGCGAAGTACAGTCGCAGAACGTGATCGCCAAACTGGAGGGGTCAGACCCGGATCTGAAAAATGAATATGTAGTATACACTGCCCACTGGGACCATTTGGGCAAAGACCCCAGCCTGCAGGGAGACCAGGTTTACAACGGCGCCCTGGATAATGCCAGCGGCACCGCAGGCCTCCTGGAGATTGCGAAGGCTTTCAGTGAGATGAAGACAAAGCCGAAACGTTCCATCTTGTTTTTAGCCGTTACCGCTGAGGAGAAAGGCCTTTTAGGTTCTAAGTATTATGCCAATAACCCGCTTTATCCGCTCAGCAAAACAGTAGCCAACATTAACATGGATGTGCTAAACGCTTACGGCCCTACCGAGGATGTGGTAGTGGTTGGCTATGGCAACTCCACACTGGAGGATGTGCTGGCCCAGGAGGCGGCTACGCAAAACCGGCATATCGTGCCTGAGGCCACACCTGAGAACGGCTCTTTCTATCGCTCAGACCATTTCGAGTTTGCCAAGCAGGGCGTGCCGGCTCTTTATGCTGAATCAGGTGTTAAAGCCCGCAACCAGCCCGCAGACTATGTAACTAAATGGAATGAAAACTATACTGCCAATGATTATCATAAGCTTACCGATGAGGTTCGTGATGACTGGAATTTGGAAGGTGCGGTAGAAGACCTGCAGTTATTTCTGCGCGTCGGTTACAGAGTTGCTAACACAGAAAAAATGCCTGAGTGGAAACCAGGCACTGAGTTTAAGGCAAAAAGAGAGGAAACGCTTTCAAAAGCATCTGCTTCAAAAAAATAACAAACGCACTTTATCATAACAAAAAAGCCCGGCTACTGCAGCCGGGCTTTTTTGTTATTCCTTGGTTCTATACTTTAGGTTAGAGATGTATACCTCATACGTATCGTTTTCAGTGTCATTAACGATAGTATACGATTGTGGGTGGTACCCATCCTGCTGCACCTTGGCGGCCTGTGCTACAGGTATAACCTCTTTCCGGTTGGCATCCAAGCTTTGCAGGTAAGCAAGGGTAATCATTGGTTCATAAAAAATCACCTTGTTGTTGTTGGCGCCATATACAAAGGTTTTAGTAAAGTTCTCGCCATGCATCTCTGGTGAGTGCCCGTCTACCCAATGCACTCCCATATCCGGCACAGCCTCCATACCTGATACATAGCTTGGTGGCATGTAGTTATCCTGAAAGTCTTGGGTATGCCCTTGCGGGCCAGGTACTACAGCATTGCGATCTGCTTCTGATATAGTATAAAAATGCATGTCGAAGTGTGGCATTTCGTAGACCATTGGCGGATGGCCGTTCGGGTTCCAGTCCAGCATAACGTGGTTGTATGGCGGCATGTCCACACCTTCCGGGAAAGCAAGTGTATACACAGTCATTTCGCTTGGCAACGAAGGCACTATTTTCTTAGAGATACTGATGCCAATAGCAACCGGCTTTTTATCCGGAGTTACTTTTACCCAAGAGCGCACAGTTCCCTGCCCTATCTGCGTGGCTGGGCCATACAAAACTGTAGTTTCAGGTTCATCATCTTTGCTACAGCCTGAGAATAGTAGCGAGATACCCAGGACTAGTGCAGCACATAGCCGATTTACTGTAGAATATTGTTTCATGCCTTTATACTTAAAAGTTTTTAGTCTGATTGTTATCAAAGTTCAAAAGTAATTAATATAGTTTAACATGAGCCAAATTAATTTCTCAGCTGTATAAGTCGTTTGCTAGTTATATTTATACTTTAACCTAGGCTAGGGGAGCGTTAACTTCAAAAAATATCATTTACAACTATCGCAAGGGTTACTTCTAATAACCTACTGTATAAATTAGTACAAAATCAATTTGGTTAAGATTATGAAAAAGTATTGGAAATTAGCTTTTGCCGCTTTTGCGTTTACCGCCTTTACGGCTTGTAGCAACCAGGATAATAACGCTACAGAATCGGACACCATTGAGTCTACTGATGAAGTAGAGTCTGACATGGAAACCGACATGAACATGGAAGCTGACACAATCATGATGGAGGAGGACACTACAATGATGGATATTCAGGAGGAGCAGCCTCCTATCGAGTAATTAAACCTTCAGATACAATTGAATAAAAGAGTCCCTGCCCTTATGGCAGGGACTCTTTTCATTTAAAACTGTTACTAAAGTAGATCCCCGCTACTGCTCCTAAAAAAGAAAACATAAGGTGCAGATATGCTGGAAACCTTTTTAACTTTAGGAATGGAAAATACAATGCTGACACACGACGGCGTAACGATTAAGTTGATCGAAAATCAGGATCAGCTGCAAGAAGCATTAGCTCTGCTAAACAATTGCCAAGAGCTGGCTTTAGACTTAGAGTTTGACCAAAACCGCTTTACCTACGGCTTTAACCTTTGCCTGGTGCAGATTGCCGATGAAGCCGGCACATGCTATATCATAGATCCCTTCACGATTAATGACCTACAGCCTTTGTTTGATTTGCTGCAAAACGGCGGTATTACTAAAATCATACACCACGCGAACAATGATATACTTTTGCTCGACAAATTAGGCTGTAGCATAAAGGGAGTGATGGATACGGATGTGGCCGCCAAAATTCTGAACTACGAGCGCTCATCGCTGGCTACAGTTATGAAAGAAGAGTTTGATATTGAGATTGATAAATCGCAGCAATCAAGCAACTGGAACAAGCGGCCATTGACAGATGCCCAGCTCCGCTACGCGGCACTCGATGTTATTTACTTGCACCGCATTAAGGGTAAGCTCGTGAACGAGGTAAAGGAACTTGGCAGGCTGCATTGGCTGGAAGAAGAAAATCAACTTCTGGAAGGCCTTACTTACAGCACCCCTGAAAATCCACATCTCAAGCTACGCAACGCATTCAGGCTTTCTTTTTACCAGCAGCATATTCTCAAGAACCTGTTTGCCTTTAGAGAACAAATGGGGCAGCAATTTAATAAGCCGGCTCCGTACGTTATCCCAAACGAAGCTTTGGTTGAGCTAGCCAGTAACACGGATGTAGATGTGCATGAGTGGCTTAACCACACTAAAGGTATACATGGCGGCCTAAAGCGCTCACGCAACGAGCAACTACTTGCGGGTGCTATTGTTGAGGCTAAGCAGAGTGCCCAGGCAAATAATATTAGCCACGATTACCCTGAAAGCCGTTGGCAAAGACCTCCCCGCACTCCAGAAACTGAGCAGCGCAAAGAGGAGTTAACGCAAGTTCAAAAATGTATTATGACTAAGTATGGCGAGTTTGCCTCACGGTTAATCATTAATCAAAGTGTTATTAATGAGTATAGTGTAAACGGAAACTTGCGTTGCACAAAAGCTTATGCTTCTCACATTGTACAGGAAACAGCAGAAGAGCTTGGAATAAAACTTCCTAAGCCTATTTCATAAAACGATGACTCCCAAAATATACAGCAACAGATATTAACATCAACTTTCTATAAGTATGAGCGAATTTAGAACCGAACATGATTTTCTGGGAGAGATGGATATCCCCGACCAACTATATTATGGCATACAGACAGCCCGAGCCCTGGATAACTTCTATATAACTGGTATTCCCATTTCTAAGGAGCCATTGTTTATCCAAGCATTTGGTTACGTTAAAAAAGCCGCAGCCATGGCCAACCGAGACTGTGGTGTTTTGAAGCCAGAGATAGCAGAAGCGATCTGCCTGGCTTGCGACAAGCTAATAGCCGGCGAGTATCTTGACCAGTTTGTAACGGACATGATTCAGGGAGGTGCAGGAACTTCGGTTAACATGAACGTAAATGAAGTTGTGGCGAATTTAGCGCTCGAGATTTTAGGGCATAAAAAAGGCGAGTACCAGTATGTGCACCCTAATAACCATGTTAACTTCTCACAATCCACTAATGATGCTTACCCTACAGCTTTCCGTTTAGCACTATACCGCAAGATTGAAAGTTTTATAGAAAGCCTAGAAGAACTTCAGAAAGCATTTCGCTTAAAAGGAGAAGAGTTTGCCAACGTATTAAAAATGGGCCGCACACAATTGCAAGATGCTGTACCGATGACATTAGGCGCTGAGTTTAACGGTTTTTCCACTACAATTAAGGAGGATATTCAACGCCTAAATGAAGCAAAGATGCTGATATGCGAGATCAATATGGGTGCCACAGCAATCGGGACATCCATTAACGCACCTGAAGGCTATCCGGAAATTGTTACTGAGCACCTCCGTAACCTTACAGGTATTCCGGTTGTACTTGCTGAGGACTTGATTGAAGCGACATGCGATACAGGTGCTTATGTACAGGTTTCTGGCGTCATGAAACGCTCCGCTGTTAAGATATCTAAGATATGCAACGATTTACGGCTCCTTTCCTCTGGCCCTCGAACCGGTATTAACGAAATTAACTTACCGCGTATGCAACCAGGCTCTTCTATTATGCCTGGCAAAGTAAACCCTGTAATACCTGAGGTTGTTAATCAAACTGCTTTTTATGTGATCGGTACAGATATGACCGTAACTATGGCAGCTGAAGCAGGTCAGCTACAGCTGAATGTAATGGAGCCTGTAATCGCCTTTAGTTTGTTCAGTTCATTAACTTACATGGAAAATGCCTGCTATACTTTAACTTATAAGTGTATAAAGGGCATTACAGCCAACGAAGCGATCTGTGCTAATATGGTAATGAATAGCATCGGCATCATTACAGCGCTAAACCCTATATTGGGATACGAAGAATCAGCTTCTATTGCTAAAGAGGCCTTAGCTACAGGCAAATCTATACATGATATTACAGTAATAGAGAGGGAATTAATAACTCAGGCTAAGTGGGATGAAGTCTTTTCTTTTGAAAATCTTATCCATCCTAAGTTTATCAATAGCTAATTGGCAAGGATTTAACAAGTAAAGGCCGGCTGTGTATTGCAGCCGGCCTTTACTTGTTAAAGCTTTATACTATAAACAAATATTGGTTTAAAGTTATGTAGTCCGAGCCAGAATCCAGAGAGTACTGCTAGCGCCTGCGCTGTCCCGG
>NZ_QWGE01000003.1 GCF_003576375.1 Pontibacter oryzae | reverse complement strand
CGGCCGAGGCGCCCCTTCCGGAGCGGGCTGCAAAGGTAGGGAAAACTCCCCGAACTTCGCAACTCTTTTTTTCAGTATTTTTTTCCCCGGCCCTTCGCCGAGGCCCCCTTCCGAAGCGGGATGCAAAGGTAGGGAATTAAAACCGAACTCCGCAACACTGAAAAGAAGTTTTTTTAATCTTTTATTTGCTTCTGATTTCTCTTTTTGCGCTTGTCCCCTGCTGGAACGCGTTGCAAAGGTAGCTCTTTCCCCTTTTAAAGCAAGCACTGCAGGTAAAACTAATTTAACATTAGAGGTAATGACTTGATTTTGAAGCACAATATTTTCAAACGTTTCAGCATCCGTAACATCAGCTATGCTTCTCTCAGGTTTTCACGCCTACTTTCAGCCCTGTATTAATAGTATAGCTACTCTATAGTATCAAACCCATCCCTTAATTAAGGTGTCTTTTAACAGAGCAGTTACCTCTTCTTATATCATACCTTATATATAAGAAGAGGCTTACGTTTATACTGCCTCATGCTTTTTGTCATTCCTGGCGCTGTCGGCATACCCTTGCAAGTAGGCATAGCGCGGGGTTAGCTTACCGGCTCGTGCAATGGTTGCCCGCTCCAGCATGTGTTCGGCATCTCCATTAAAGAAGTGCGGTACCACATTATCTATTAGGTGGCGGCCAAAATCGCGGGAGGCGTTGCGGGGCAGCTCGCATGGCAGGTTGTCTACAGCCATCACAGTGATGTTTCGATCGCTTGTGTAGGCTGGTTCTAGTTCTGCCGTGTCCGGGTTATAATCGTAAGCTGGCTCAAGGATGGTTGACGACCGCTTTGTAGTAGGTATGGAGCCGTTTACATCGCAGGTAATGTCGGCAATGGTGTCTATCTTAAAGTCAGGCTCGCGGGTTTCTTCTTCGGTAAACAGCTTTGGGGCGCGTGGGTCCCAGTATGCGCAGGCCAGCAGCAGGTCGGTGACGCGTGTGAATTTCCGGAAGGTACTCTTATATAAGTGTGGGTTGGCATAGAAATCCGGGGAGTCCCATACTTCCACATCGGGGCGGGTATTATAATCGCCGGAATGCAGTTGGGCATACACCGGCTCTGTGAACTGCTTGTACAGGTAATCGAACACGCTGACCTTTCGGATGCCCATTTTATCCAGCACTTCCATGGCACCGCCTGCCACGCGCCCGCCTCCGGTTACGGCAATCTTTATAGGAGGCAGTTTTACCTTAAAGTATTCTTCCTGCATATCCTCCAGCTCATGGCACAGGTATGCTGGCTTCAGGTTGAAAAGCTTATGCTTTCGGCCGTAAGTAAGTATACCATTATAGGCTCCTACTATACCGGCATACCTGCCAAAGGCTACTACACGCTGCCCGTCTGCGGTTTTTAATGTTTCATAGTCAATCAGCGTGATGTTTTTGTCAAGTATGGCGCGCAGCAGTTTGGCGTTGTGAGGCTGCATCTTTATAGTATGCGAGAAGAAGAAGTATGTTTTGTTGGGGATAAGCTGCTCAACCGGCACCTCCTTCACCCCCATCAGCACATCGCAATCGCTTAAATCCTGCTGTAGCGGAATGCCGAGTTCTTCATACTCCTCATCGGAAAAGCTGCGGATATCGCTGGGCTGCACAACAATTTCCATATCCGGAAACTCCTGCAAAGCCTCCACGCATTTCTTAGGCGTAAGGGGCACACGTTTATCTACCGGTATTTTCCCTTCTTTAATGATGCCGATCTTTAGTTTGCTCATACGTATGCCTCCTGAATTGTTGCCGCTGTTTTAGTGTTAGTGTCATAAACAAATCTAGCTGATGCCACTTATACTTCAGGGATTTATGCTTTCCCGAAAGGCCTTTGGCTAGCTTCTAACTATTTTGCTTTGATGCTTCAATATAATAAACTATTACTACTTTTGTAAAAAGATCGGGAGCAGGTAAAGTGCCCGCGCCCTGAGGTGCCGAAAACCCAAAAATTCCAGACCAATATATCACCGTTATGATTTTTAAAACCAAACCTGCGGATGTGTTTAAGGAGCGCCACAACGGCCCCGACAAAGAGCAAATGCAGGACATGCTGCGCACCATTGGCGTAGACACACTGGATCAACTGATTGAGGAAACCGTACCAGCCGCGATCCGACTTAAGAAACCGCTTAACCTGCCAGCTGCACTTTCTGAGAGAGACTTCCTGAACAAGTTTTCGCAGATCGCCAAGCAGAACAAAGTATACAAGTCGTACATCGGCCTTGGCTACAACGACACCATTCTGCCGCCGGTTATACTTCGTAACATCATGGAGAACCCGGGCTGGTACACGGCCTATACGCCATACCAGGCTGAGATTGCGCAGGGCCGACTGGAGGCGCTGATCAATTACCAAACCATGGTGATGGACCTGACAGGTATGGAAATCGCGAATGCCTCGCTTCTGGATGAGGGAACCGCCGCCGCTGAGGCCATGGCCATGTTCTTCTCGCAGCGCAAAGGCTCCCGCAAGAGCGCTACCCGCTTTTTTGTATCAGAGCAGGTGCTGCCGCAAACCATCGATATCCTGAACCTGCGTGCCACACCACTGGGCATAGAACTGGTGATAGGCGACCACCGCGAGGCAAACTTGGAAGACGAGACACTGTTTGGCGCTATTGTGCAGTACCCTGCTGCCGACGGTGCCATTTTTGATTATACTGATTTTATTGCCAAAGCACACGAGCAGGGCATGATGGTAGCCGTAGCTGCCGACATTCTTTCGCTTACCTTATTAACTCCTCCGGGTGAGATGGGCGCTGATGCCGTAGTGGGCACTACCCAGCGTTTTGGCGTACCGATGGGATTTGGTGGCCCGCATGCCGGATACTTTGCTACCCGCGATACCTTTAAGCGTGTTATCCCTGGCCGTATAATTGGCCTTTCTGTGGATGCCGACGGCAACAAAGCGTACCGAATGGCATTGCAAACACGCGAGCAGCACATCCGCCGCGAAAAAGCAACCTCCAATATCTGTACCGCACAGGTGCTGCTGGCAGTTATAGCAGGTATGTATGCCGTGTATCATGGTCCACGCCGCCTGAAGTATATCGGCCTGAACACGCACGCGCTGGCACAGCAACTAGAAAGTGGCTTAAAGGCACTTGGCTTTACACAGCAGAACGAGCAGTACTTCGATACACTTAATACAGTAGCAGAGAGTGCGGACATGGCGCAGGCTATCCGCCAGGAGGCTGAGGCTGCCGGCATCAACTTCCGTTATTTCGGAGAGAAGAACATTGGCATCTCGCTGCACCAAAACACTGACCTGCAGGACATAAAAGCCATACTTGCTGTTTTTGCAAAAGTGTCCGGTAAGTCTGCGGATGTTTTAAGTATAAATGAGCTTCCGGAGGAAACTGAAATCACCTGGGCAGACGGACTGATTCGTAAGAGCGAGTACCTGACGCATGAGGTGTTTAACGAGCATCACTCTGAGCATGAGATCCTGCGCTACATGAAGCGCCTTGAAAACAAGGATATTTCATTGGTGCATTCCATGATCTCGCTTGGCTCTTGCACCATGAAACTGAACGCCACTGCCGAGATGATTCCGGTAACCTGGCCAGAGATTGGGCAACTGCATCCCTTCGCCCCTGCCAGCCAAACACAGGGCTACAAGCAGATCTTCACTGACCTAGAAGCCTGGCTGTGCGAGGTAACCGGTTTTGATGGCGTATCGCTGCAGCCAAACTCCGGTGCCCAAGGCGAGTATGCCGGCCTAATGGTTATCCGCGCGTACCACGAGTCCAGAGGCGAAGGCCACAGAAATATTTCCTTGATTCCTTCTTCTGCGCACGGCACTAACCCCGCTTCTGCGGTAATGGCCGGCATGAAAGTGGTTATCGTGAAATGTGATGAGAAAGGAAACATTGATGTAGCAGACCTGCGCGCGAAGGCCGAGCAGTATAAAAATGAACTGTCTTGCCTGATGGTGACCTACCCATCTACCCACGGCGTGTATGAGGAGAGCATCATCGAGATCTGCCAGATCATCCACGACAATGGCGGACGCGTGTACATGGACGGCGCGAACATGAACGCCCAGGTAGGGCTTACGTCTCCGGCAACTATCGGAGCGGATGTTTGCCACCTGAACCTGCACAAGACCTTCTGCATCCCTCATGGCGGCGGCGGACCAGGCGTTGGCCCTATCGGTGTGGTAGCAGATCTAGTACCTTTCTTGCCAGGCCACGCTGTGGTTGACTTAGGTCGCAAGGATGCCATACCTGCGGTTTCGGCGGCGCCTTGGGGTTCTGCCTCTATCCTGCCTATCTCTTATGCATACATTGCCATGATGGGCGGTGATGGATTAACAGAGGCCACAAAAATTGCAATCCTGAACGCAAACTATATTAAAGCCCGCCTCGAGAAGCACTACCCGGTACTGTATGTTGGCAAAAATGGCCGCTGCGCACACGAGATGATCCTGGATTGCCGTGAGTTCAAGAAAGCAGGTGTTGAGGTAGAAGACATTGCCAAGCGTCTGATGGATTATGGCTTCCATGCGCCGACGGTATCGTTCCCGGTTGCCGGCACCCTGATGGTAGAGCCAACGGAGTCGGAGGCACAGGAAGAGCTGGACAGATTCTGCGAAGTAATGATCTCTATCCGTGAGGAAATCCGCGAGATTGAGGCAGGCAAGGCTGACCAGAAGAACAACGTGCTGAAGAACGCGCCGCACACAGCCAAAGTGGTGATGGTAGAAAACTGGGACCGCCCGTACACCCGCGAGAAAGCCGTGTTCCCGATGCCATACTTGCGCGACATCAAAGTATGGCCAACTGTTAGCCGCATCGACAGCGCCTACGGCGACCGTAACCTGGTTTGCTCTTGCGCCCCGATTGAGGCATATAACGAAAATGATAATGAAATGGTAGCCATAGGATAAGCTGCTTAATTATTTACGCAACAAAAAGCCTGGCCACTTGGTCAGGCTTTTTGCTTTTATACTATTCCTGAAGCGCCATACTTTCTAGTAGCAACTCGCACTTTCTATCGTCCGCATTTTTCTTTAACAAGATGAGTTTTTTTCAGCTAACTAGAATCTAATAAACTCCTTCACGGAAAGCCTTAAAACTAATATACCATAAGCATAATCCTATTTTAGACATCTACAATAGAACTATATCAACAAAAATATAAACCGAAAATCATTATCTATACTATTGCATATCATATATATACATATATTTGCAGCATTATCACGCAGTTATAGCCATTTTTACATAATTAGTATGATTAAATCATTAAACATAGCATTTTTCTCTTTTGCCTTTGCCCTTGTAGCAAATTCTGCATCAGCGCAAGCATTTTCTGCGTCATTAGCTATGCATACTGATAACGGTACTAAGGTAACTGCCACCCCAGAGAGCACCCCTAAAAAAGTAGAGATAGAGAAGGCTCAGGCTGTTTCTATTTTTACGGAGAGTGTAAGCAGTAAGAGTATGAGCGATGAGCTGACTGTATGGGTACAGCATGAGTTGGCTCAGCCAAAGCAAAAAGCGAAGCGCCGCCGCTAATACCTGTCGGTGCCTCTTCGGCCTTGGCAATATATCATCCGTATAGCTCGTTAATTGCATTAATGGATATCCCGAGATGAAAGCAGGCCTTTTTTATACTTTTCTTTTCCTGATGTTTTTGATGGCTGCTTGCACCCGCATAGTAGCCAACACATCCTACACTTACAATCCCTCCACAGATTTCGGGCAGTTAAGCACCTTTGGCTGGTATAAGGCCGAGGTACCCAAACCCATAGCCGGCAGCGCAGGCTCGCAGTTTAACCTGCTGCTGGACCAGCGCATAAAAGAGGCTGTTGCCAGCGAACTGGTGAAAACCGGCATGCAGCCAGAAGCCGAAACTCCGGATTTTCTTGTTGCCTACGATATTGCCGTGGATACCAGCCAAATGGTAAACGACAGCTATACTTTCCCCAGCGGTTTTGGCTATAGTTACAGTTACTGGTATGGCTACCGCTACCGCTATACCACCGTTGGGCTACCAAACTACCGTCCTATCCAGTCGCTGCCTTCCGGCACGGTAGTAATAGATATTATCTCCCCGGAATCAAACCAGCTTTTATGGCGCGGTTACTCCCAGGCCAACTTAAACCCTACCTCTCTAGACGAAGAGCGCATTAACTTGATCGTGGCTGATATCATGGCGCAGTTCCCGCCACAACCCGTACGTTAGTTTTACAGCGTATACTTCAGGCTGATTCCTCCATAATAATTGCGATCCGGGGCTGGTTGGAAGAAGCGCCCACCAAAGGCGTTCAGGTCGTTGCCGAGGCTATACTTTTCATCTGTCAGGTTATCTACGCCGCCAAATACGTCTAAACCAAAGTGAGCGCCCAACTGTTTTCTCAGGCCTAATTTGGCAGCGGCAACCACATAGCTCGTGGCATATACGGTGTTCTCATCGTTCAAAGGAATTCTATCTGCGTAGTTACCGGTTAGGTTAAGGTAAAGGCCAACCCGCGTGTTAAAATCCAGGCCTGCAGTTACGGCATGCGGGGCAACCCCAGTTAGTTTTTTTCCTGATAAATCCGTCTCGCCTTTTTGATATTCCCGGAACCGGAAATGGCTGTATGTATAGCTCGCCCATACTTTAAGCAAGCTAAGGGTTTGCGTTGGTTGGTTTAGTAAAGTATAGGCCATACTTGTTTCGACGCCTTTTTGCCTGGTGCTTCCCACGTTCCGGAACACGGCCACGCTGGATACGTCCTGCTGGCTCACAATTGTCTCCTTTAGGTTGAAATAAAAGCCTACCACATCAAAATTAAAACGGCTATCAGCTAACGAGCCCCGAATGCCGGCCTCGTAGTTTGTGCCTTTTTCTGCCTCCAGGTCTTCGTTCAGCTGCCCGTCCGAGGTCAGGATCTCCTCCTCGGTGGGCGGTGAAAAGCCGGAGCTCACGCTGGCATGCGCCGTGATTTTATCGGTGAGTTGCTTAAGTATAGCTACTCGCGGCGACAGCACGCCATCAAAATCCTTTTCATACTTGTAGGCACCGCTGCCTAGCCGGGTTATTTCGTAACGGGCATCGTTCAGGCTCAGGGCTGCTGTGGCTATTATGCCGGCAGGAAGTTCCAGCTCGGCCTGTGCAAATACGAAACCAGCTTTGGCCACTACCTCGTCATCCGTTCGGAGGTTACCAGGCGTTCCGCCATTGTTGTCGTAGGTTCGTGCTGCCTCAAAGCCTCGCTGAAACTCACCGCCCAGCGTATAGGTGGCAAGTATACTTCCGAGTTGCTGGGTATAGGCAAAGCTGGTGCGCCCGCCAAACTCTTGGTTGGTGTTGCGCTCATAATCGGTATTAAATGGATTGTCCTTAAACTTGTGCAACCCATAAAGCGCAGTAGTATTCCGGAAGCTGTCGTTAAAATCATACTCTTGCTTTAACCCAATGTTTATACCTTCCAGGTCGAGGGAGGCTTGCTGCGCCACGCTCCCGAACTGCCCGCCCCGTGCCTGGCGTGGATCCTGGTTGTATTGCTCCTGCGTTAGCCCACCCGGCAGCTCATAGTATAAATTGGAATACATCAGGTTTGCCGCGAGCGTTTGCCTAGCAGATAGCTTAAACTCAGAGCTAAGCAGCAGCACATCGCGGTCCATAGCCGCCTGCTCCCGATAACCACCATACTTTTGCTTAGTGTACTGTACCAATATACTGCTGTTTTCTGTGGCAACACCCGCAGTAGCGGCATAACGTCGGAGGCCATAATCGCCGATAGTTGTGCCCACTTCTAACGTATGGCTGCCTGGCACAGGGCGCTGCGGCTCTAAAAGCACGGTGCCCCCAGTGCCTGCGCCATATAAACTGGCGGTAGGGCCTTTCAGAATTTCTATACTTCCTATGTTGCCGGCATCCAGCAGATTCAGGGCCGTGGTGCCGTTAGCTTCTGTAAAAGGGATGCCGTTAAAGTATATTTTCACGTTGCGGATGCCATAAGGCGAGCGAAGCGTGCTGCCCCGGATAGATAGCCTGTAACTGGCTGGTGCTCGCTCCTCCATCCGCACCCCGGGCACTGTGTTAACCGCCCGCGTTAAGGAGCTTTCATCAAACCGCGCAATCACTTCACGGTCTATCAGGCTTACAGCGCCGGCGGTTTGCAAAAGAGGCCTGCCGGTTTCATAGCCCGTTACAACCACTTCTTGCAGGCTGGCAGCTGTGGGCTGCAGAAGCACCTGTAGCTCCTGCCCTGTTCTTGGGTTAACTATATCCTGGGATTTGTAGCCTAGAAACGTAAAAGCAATGCGCTCTATCACAGCAGGCGTTTCGAGGGTAAAGCGGCCGTTCGGTTGGCTCATGCTTTTATGCCCTGAACTGGCCTGTATGGTGACCCCTCCCAGCGGTTGTTGTGTAGCCGCATCCTTTATATAGCCTGTATAGAGTTCCTGTGCCCATAAGCCTTGTGGCACAAGCAAGATCAACAAGCAAAACAGCAATCGGGTTTTAAGTATGTATCGATTCATATGCCAGGAAATATCAACAAGTCAAAACGGTGAAACAGGTTCAAGGTCTATGGTTCGGCAAAGCCAAGCATCAAACACTACAATGCTTTATAAGCTGTGAAGTATAATTACAAGCATTTTGAGCTTTTATGAGCTGGCTGGTACCTTGCCCGGCTTTTTGAACAGTTGCCTGTTGTCTTTGTTTTCAACCACAGCCACACTGATACTCCGGACTCATTAAAAAAGGCCCCACAGAGTCTGCAGAGCCTTTCTAAACTATGAAAGCTATTTAGAACTAAATCAGTTTTTCTTGATCGTGAACTCGGTGCGGCGGTTAAGTTGATGCTCAGCCTCCGAGCACTCTACGCCCGTGGCGCACTGGTTCACTAATCTTGTTTTTCCGTAGCCCTTAGCTGTCAAGCGGTTTTTATTAATACCTTTTGACACTAAGTAATCCACAGCGGCCTGAGCACGCCTTTCGGACAGCAACTGGTTATACTGCTGGCTTTCGCGGCTATCGGTATGCGAGCTTAGCTCCATCTCCACGCGCGGGTTGTTTTTAAGCAGCGTTACAATCTTGTCCAGCTCTTTGGCTGCATCCGGTCGAATATCCCACTTGTCCAGGTCGTAATAGATGTTTTCCAGCACAATGGCTTTTTCTATCTCGTTCTTGTCAAACACCAGCGCTACCTTCATCGTGTCCGGGGCATTAGCAGGCACTGTTACGTTTGATACCATCTTTAAGTAACCAAGCTTTGAGCCTGAGAAGGTATAAGCATTGCCTGTGCGGGCATCCATGTAAAACTTAGCATCCTTATCTGTAACAACTACCGTAGAGTCTGTTGAGCTTTGGCGTGCCACCATAATTCTGGTTTCCGGTAATGGCTCCTGCACGGTTTTTTTCTGGCTGTTCTGGAAACGCCCTACCGTGGTAATGGCTAGGATAACTGGTTTTTGCAGCACGGTAAAGGCGTATATATCCTCGGTGCCGTTCTGAGAGTCGCGGTTAGACGATAGCAGACCGCGTGCGCCAGGCTCCGTAAACATGATGCCGTAGTCGTTTTGCGGGGAGTTTATCGGGTAACCTAAATTACGCACATCGCGCCAGTTGCCTTGCTCGCCCTCGGCTGAGAAGATATCCATGCCGCCCATACCTAGGTGCCCGTCAGAAGCGAAGTATAATTTGCCATTGACATCCACATACGGGAAGCTCTCGCGGCCACTTGTGTTAATGGCTGGGCCAGCATTTACAGGTTCTGCCCAGGTTCCATCAGTATTGCGCTTGCTATAGAAGATATCGGTATCGCCCAGTGTGCCCGGCATATCTGAGGCAAAGTATAAGATCTGCCCGTCCGGTGAGATGGCCGGGTGCCCAATAGAGTACTCTTCCACCTTATTATAAGCAAACGGCTGCACGTTAGACCAGCTGCCGCCCTGCTTATCCGTTGAGTAAATCTCGAGGCGGTTGATGTAATTTGGTTTCTGTGGTTTCTCTACCCAACTGGTCGGGTCTGCATTGGTGTTATCCAAGGCAGACACCATTTTGGTTCGGGTGAAGTATAGCTTTTCGCCGGTTTTTGCTGCGGAAGCCGTTGCGTTGTGGTAGCCTTCGTTTACGACCTCCTGAAGCGCCGCTGGTTGGCTCCAGCTATCCTGGCCATTTTGCTGGGCCATAAACAGCTGCAAATATGGGCGGCCAGTCCAGCCGTAAACCTTTGCCTCCTTGCCTGCTTTGCTCACGCCTCTGTCTGAGGTAAAGATCAGGCTGTTATTGCCATACAATACCGGGCTAAAATCTGAGAAGCCGGATGCGTTAAGTGCTGGCAATGGTTTTACCTCAGCCACGGCAGGTTCGTTCATCCAGCGGGTAGCTTTATCGGTGGCCTGCATCAGCGCCTGCGCACGCTCTGCCTGCTCCGGCACTTCCTCGCCCCACTGCATGTACCGCTCTTTGGCTTCTTTGTACTTGCCGTTGCTTTGCAGCGCCTCCGCATAGTAGTATAGGTTCATCGGGTCGCGGCCTTCCATATTCACTACTTTGCTGTACCAGTTTTCCGCTTCCTTGCTTTGGCGGGTCATGCGGTAGGCAGCAGCAATGCGCTCCGTGGTTTCTAGGGTAGGTTTGTGTTTTTGTATGGCTTCCTGGTATTGCTGCAGTGCCAGGGCATACTCGTAATTTTCAAAAAGTTTATCTGCTTTGCGCAGCGATGACTGTGCCTGGGCCATTGGCGCAGTGCCAAGTATGGCGGCAGCTATAAGGCAAAAGGGTGTATATGTAAACTTCATAGATTTGTAAGCGCTTGAGGTTAAAAGTACTGCGGCGTAAGCATTTTTGTGTCCTTCTTGCGGAAGAAGTAGTACCCAACCGATACTTCGTGGGTGCTTTGGTCGCTGTATCCGTTCAGCATTTTATCGTAGGAATAACCGATGCGCAGCTGCTTCAGTACCTGCAGCTCCCCGATAAAGGCAACCGCAGTGCGCTTTTCAACTTCATCTGTTTCAGGGTCATTAAAGATATTCATGCTGGTACGGTACGAACTACCCAGCCACAGGCGATCGCCCAGAAGTATAAATCCGTTCAGGTCTACACTGGTAGGTGCGTTAAAATCCTCTTTCACCAACACGCTTGGCTTCAGCTTCACAAAAGGGCTCACATCAAACACATAGCCCGAGGTAAAGTAATAATGGCGCTCCGGCTCTATCTGATTCTCATCCTCAAACTTCAGCAGGTCCGTACCTGACAGGCCTGCATAGAAACGGCGTGAGTGGAAGTATGCCCCTAGCTTTATCTCCGGCTTAATGTCTGTTTGCTTTTCTTGCGGAATAGATGGGTCGTTTATAATGCCATACTTGCCACCATCCAGCGTATGCTGCACCAACCCTGGCGCTATGCCCAGGCTAAACACACCGTTCGCGCTTACCGGCAGCTTTACCGCAAAGTTGGCATAAGCGCTTAATGTGCTTTGCGCACCTATCTCATCGTGCATCAGGTTCAGGCCAAGGCCTAGCTTCTCATTGGCTACCAAACCATCCAGCGCCAGCGACTGTGTGGTTGGCGCGCCATCCACGCCCATCCACTGAGAACGATGGAACAGGTTTAGGTTCAGCACCTTTTTGCTACCGGTATACGCCGGGTTGATAGACATGCTGTTAAAAATGTACTGCGAGTACTGCGGGTTCTGCTGGGCGCTGGCTGCTGTGGTAATCAGCAGCGCCAGCAACAGGTAATATATTTTCATTTTCATCGGAATTTCAAATTTTAAGCCTTCCTGCCTAGCGGAACAGCGTTACGTATCCAGTGAACTCTTTCTCTACGCCATCGCAAATGGTTACCCTTACCTTGTAGAAGTAAGTGCCTTGCTCCAGGCCGTTGCCGGTCCAGTTGTTCTGGTAGCCTTTGGTTTTGTATACTTCTGAGCCCCAGCGGTTAAAGATAATTACCTCGTTTACCGGGAATTTTTCCAGGTTCTTAATCTCCCAGGTATCGTTAATGCGGTCGCCGTTCGGGCTAAAGGCTTTCGGGAAGTCCAGGTTGCCATCGGCCAGCGAGGCGTCTATCGGTGCTGAGGCCTCCACGCTGCTGCATGGGCCGTTTACGGTAGACACGCTTACTGTGCCAGTTTGCGTAGCATTATCTGCGGTAACAGTGATAGTAGTTGTGCCCTGGCCCGATAGGATTGTAAAGCCACCGGTTACCGTCCAGTTGTAGCTTACCGCACCCTGAACCGGATCAATGCTAAAGGTAAGACCATCGCATGCATTGCTGTTGTCGGTTATCTGCCCAGGGGTAACTGGCGGCGCGAATACTGTAATAGGAAACGGCTGACCCATTACTACATTGTTACAGGCGTTAGAAGCCTGCACCTGCACATTCCCTCCTGTGGTACCAGCAATTGCAGTTATACTTACGCCGGTGTTAATGCCATTCGCAAAGCTCCAACCTTGTGGCAGTGTCCAGGTATAAGTGGCCCCAGCCTCAGGATTAGTTACAGTATAAACTATCCCCTGCGTGTTTTCGCATACCTCCGCATCGCCGGAGATGATTGGGTTGGCAGGTGCTGATGTAGGAGCAACTACTAGCTCTGCTGTTGCGCTGGCGCCGCAGCCGTTTTCTACGTTCACGGTAACCTTGCCATCTCCTTCACCAACTCTAACTGTAATGCTGTTTGTGTCCTCGCCGCTAACTAGAGTCCAGGTAGCAGGCACCGTCCAGTTATACTTAATGGCATCATCCACTTTAGCTATCGAATAAGTTAGCTCTGTACCTTTGCAGGCGGTAGTCTCGCCAGAAATGGTTGGCAAGGCTGGCTTGTCGTTTACAGTTACCGCGATAGATGCAGACTGCTCGCTGATGCCGCACTCGTTGCTGCCAAACACTGCAATGGTTCCGCTGCTGTTGCCAATAACTACTGTAATTTCCCGCTCGTTGGTTGGTGTGCCAGGCACTACTGACCAGCCTGTAGGAAGATCCCAGAAGTAAGTGGCTCCCGTAACTGCGCTGGCAGCATAGGTTCGCTGCGAGCCAGCGCATACTACTGTTTCTCCGGTTATAGTTACAGGAGCCGCTGGCAGTGGCTTAATATTTACCAATTTAGTAGTTGCTGCAGGCGTGAAGCAAGTGTTGCTTACTGCTAGAGTTAGCGTGCCGCCTGTAGTGCCTGCACTAACCGTTACTGTTGCCGCATTGTCTGCAGAGGTAATGGTTAAGCCTCCTGTGGCCTGCCATTTATAAATAGTACCTTCCGGATAACCAGTTACTTCATAAGTGTTACCGGTGCTGTTCTGGCACACAGCATCCGGGCCATTGATCACTGCTACTGCCAGTGCTGGTGTTACGGTAATGTTCTGGCTGGCTGTGTACGTTTTGTTGCAAAGGTCCGTAGCCGTAACGCTAATTGTTCCGTTGCTAGCTCCTGCGGTTATCGTCACCTCGTTATCAGACTGAGATATAATTTGCACACCACCAGTAGCCGTGAAAGTATAAGTTGCCCCAGCAATTGGCTTGGCAGTATAAGTGATGTTTGATACGCCCTCGCATAACGTTGCTTGTCCGGTAAGAGCAAAGCCTGTTACCTCAGGGCAGGCCACTTCGATAACTGCAGTGGCTGAGTTGTTATTCATATCAAGGTCTGGCACCTCGTTGCTTCCGGCTACTGTTGCTGTGTTTACGATCGTGCCGTTCTTGTTTATCTGGGCTGTGATGGTAACTGTTTTACTTGTACCTGCTGCCATGTCACCCAAGTTAAATGTACCGTTGGCTTGCACATATCCTCCTGTTGCAGAAACAAACTCTAGCCCTGCAGGAAGTACATCCGTTACTATAACAGCCTTGGCATCGTAAGGCCCATTGTTTGTAACCGTTAAAGTATAGGTTACCTCTCCTCCGGCACTATATGGTGCCGTGGCGGCGGTCTTGGTTATACTTAGGTCAGCATTTGTTTCCGGGACTATAATCGTCCAAGAGCTAGAATTATCATCGTTTTGTGGATCAGGGTCTCTAGACGATACGACCGCCGTATTAGTGAGAGATCCTGCTTCAGTGATCTTGAATGTCAGCTTAATCTCGGCTGTCTCCGCAAACTCCAGGCTAGGGATAGTCCACTTCAAGGTTGCGGGATCAAAAGTGCCTTTGCCGAAAGCGGCAGAGCCTGTTACGTACTGCAGGCCGGAGGCAGGCAGTTTATCTTGCATCACAACATCATAGGCTGTACCTGGGCCGCTGTTGCTCACGGCTATCGTGTAGGTTACCTCGTCGCCAATTCTGTAGGTTTTCTCCGGCGCAGACTTTACAACTTTTACGTCTGTTCTCACAATGCCCGGCAAGTATAGGTTGTTGCGTTCCAGCGTTACTGTGCCTTCTAAAGAAATAGCTCGGCCATTAACGCCTACACCGTCCTGTAAGTATACATCGCCTTTGGCAATTATAGTACCTACGAAGTTTGTGATACCGCCTAAGTCTACCCGGCCGCTCACAATCCAATACACGTTTTTGCTTTGCGCATAGATTAGACGGATAGCTGCATTGGGAGCATTAGAAATCAAATCGCCGTTAATTTCGAAGATATACAGGCCATCCGGATTGCCCTCGGCGTTCAGGGTTAGCACACTCTCGAAGCTGGCTGTGCCTGTAAGCTTGTAGTGGCCAGGCCTGATGCCTGTCGCTCCGCTGTTCAGGTTAGTAATAGTTACAGCGCCAGCCTTCTCATCAAAGCGATTATACGCAGCTAAGGCGCTGGCCTGAGCACCAGTGGCGGAAGCCCCCGTTTGGATACTACCCTCTTGTATGCTTAGCAATTCCGGGTTCTCGATATTGCTGCGGTTCTCTATGCCCACGCTGCCCGTTACGCCAGAAATACTTTTTACAGCGATTTTTTTAGAGGCTAGCACGGCAAAATTAGTCGCCTGCCCCATTATTTCCTGCTCAGTTTGCGCCAGGCTTTGAGTGATACTACCTATCAGGAGCAGAAAGGTCAGCAGTAAAGGTCGGATCATATAATCTTAAGTATAAAAGAATATTTTTTAATAAAATATGAATAGATATATATACTTATCTACCTATTTATAGTATTTACTCCTTCGTTTCGAAATGGTTTTAGCAATTAATAAAGTTCATATATCTATATATGCCAATTATCGAATAAAGGCTGTTTTTATTCTATATTCCTTGCCGCAGAGCAGCCTGCTAATGGGCAAAGCAGAAATAAAACAGTGCAATAATCTAAAGAGAGGAAAAAGGTAAAAGTTGTTTACATAGTCGTAGTAGCTGATAATCAGCAGTAAAATTACGTTTCAGGACTTTATATCCAAAAAATTGCACAAAAAATATCAAAATTCTTTATTTTATCCTACCAATTATACACCTAGAAAATAGTACAAAAAAAAGCCCCTGTTGCACATGTTTGCAACAGGGGCTTCGGCTATCTAATGTTTTAACGCTAAACGTTTACATGGCGCTCTGCGTGATAAGAAGATCTTACTAAAGGCCCTGACTCGACGTACCTCAGGCCTCGCTTAAGCCCTTCCTCACGGTAGTGGTCGAACAGGTCCGGATGTATAAACTCGGCTACCTCTAAGTGCATTTTAGTAGGCTGCAAGTACTGCCCCAAGGTCAGGATATCGCAGCCGTTGGCTGCCAGATCGTCCATGGCTTGGTATACTTGCTCGCGCGTTTCGCCTAAACCCAGCATAATACCGGTTTTAGTGCGTTGGCCATACTCTTTGGTGCGGCGTATCTGCTCCAGCGAGCGATCATATTTTGCCTGCGGGCGCACGCGGCGATACAGCTCTTTCACTGTCTCCATGTTATGCGATACAACCTCCTGCCCTGGCGAGATCATCGTGATCAGGGCATCCCAGTTAGCCTTCACGTCCGGGATTAGCGTCTCGATGGTTGTGGTTGGCGACATGAGCTTTACCTGCTTTACGGTTTCGTGCCAGATGGCGGCTCCACGGTCTTTCAGCTCATCGCGGTTTACCGAGGTAAGCACGGCATGCTTCACACCCATAAGCTTGATGGCCTCCGCTACGCGGCGCGGCTCATCTTCGTCATACTCGTTCGGGCGGCCTGTAGCCACAGCGCAGAAAGAGCAACTGCGGGTACACACATTACCTAAGATCATGAACGTAGCTGTACCAGCGCCCCAGCACTCACCCATATTCGGGCAATTGCCGCTCTCGCAAATGGTGTGCAGCTTATATTCGTCTACAATGCTTCTTACTTTGGCGTACTCCTTCCCAACCGGCAGTTTTACACGCAGCCAGTTTGGCTTGCGCGGCTGGCCCAGTGCGTTAAGCCCCTCGGGCTTGGCATTAGGCTGAATAACCGGAAGTGTCATCATTTCATCCATGGTGCAAAGATAGGAAGTTATGGGTTAAGAGTTTAGCCATTGGGCAAAAATGTGCCTATGGCATGGTTTGCCTATCTAACAAAAACAAGCTCCCAAATGTTCGGGGTGGGGGATTACTTCCGGGTACCGTAGTATAAATTAAGGTACACGCCCGTAAAGATGTTCTTGTTATCTGCCAGCGGAATGATAACTGGCTTGCTTGGGAAATACTCAACAGACACGCCTACCTCTATACCAGCTATACTTTCGCGGTAACGGCCATACTCAAAGCTAAGGCCGGCCTTTGCGTGTACGCCGGGCTTGATCTTGGCTTCGCCCAAGCCACGGAATACGGTATCGCTTCCTAAAATATAATCTAGGTTGGAGTGCTCTCGCTCATCGTAAGGTACTGTCCGGATATCTGTGCCGTTGCCGTTATAGTTGTAATCGATATAATAAGGTACTTGCAAGCCAATAGAAGGGCCTATGGCACCAATGGCGTTAACCTGCACACCAGACTCTGCCGCCTTACGGAAAAGAACCAGCTCACGCCCATAGTGCGGCCTCACCACAAAAAGGTAATTCCTTTTACCATAGATAAACGAGTCGCCGGACACCGGGCTGTAATAGCGGTTCTCTTTCGGGTGCTTTATCTCTACAATCTCGATTCCGCCAAACTGGTACATGCGCTCGTTCATGAAATACGATGAGCGCATAAACACACCTCCGATCAAGCCGCCGTTAGAGTTAAAGTTGATGCCATAGCTTAGCTCGTTACGGAAGCTCTCGTCTTCCTGCGACTGGGCGACGGCAGGGGCAGCGCTCAACAGGGCTGCTACAAGTACATATGCGAAATATCTAATCACAGAACAGGGCGTTTCAGATTGTCTAAAAGTAATTAACTTTACGCGTATTTCAAATTCAGGATTTTATACGTATGGCAACAATACAAAGTGTTTATAAAGGTGATTTGCGTACTTCCGCCAAACACCTGGCCTCTGGCAACTGCGTCATCACCGATGCCCCCGTAGACAATAACGGGAAAGGCGAGGCATTCTCCCCTACCGATTTGGTTTGCGCCGCACTCGGCTCCTGCATGATGACAATTATGGGCATTGTGGCCAACCGCAGCAACATCGACATTGAAGGCATTGAGATTGAGATTACCAAAACCATGGCCGCAGAGCCGCGCCGCATTGCCGAAGTGGAGCTGTTATTTACAATGCCTGCGGGCAAATCATACTCCGATAAAGAGAAAGCGATGCTTGAGAATGCTGCCCGCACCTGCCCGGTGGCCCTCAGCCTGCACCCGGATGTAAAGCAAACGATTACCTTCCGGTACTAACAAAAAAACGGCGAGGCAGTTATTACTGCTTCGCCGTCACTTTTTTCTTCAGGGCATCTACACTTATGCTTAGGTGCGATGCATCATAGGAGCACATGCCGTCCTGCACAAGCAGAAGCTGCGGCGACTGGTGCGTTACGTGTAATGTTTCTGCCACCTCGTTAGATACCGGGCGGTAACTCAGCAAATCCAGGTAATAGGGCTTTACGTGGTCCAGGCCTGCGCCAGCCCATTGGCGCTCCAGGCGGCTTTTGGCCGTTGAGCTGATAGAACAAGAGGTACTGTGCTTAAAAATCACTACCGGTGTGTTCTTCGACTCTTCCAGAATTTCATCTAACTGCTCTACACTGGTTAGCGGGTGCCAATTCATATATGTATTTCCTTTCTATTCGTGTGGATTAATCTTTTTTCTTGCTCCGCTGTTTATACTTCCGTTTCTTTTTGAAGAGCTTTAACTTTTTAACCGGCTCACCGCTCGTGTTAAATTGGTACTTATCACGCCCATCTTTATAGACGCGCTTACGCCCTGCCGCTCCTTTTTTAAAAGTATAAATATTGGTGTTAAGGTGTGTTTCTTTATAAGCTGCATCTACTTTAGAGGCTTCTTTCAGAGAAAGCTTCACTTCCTGGTCATGCTGTGCCTGCGACTCATGGTTCACCTGGCCGTAACCAGACACTGTGCCTATCAGGAAGAACAGCAACAGGCTGAAGCCATACTTCAGAACCTTTTGAGAACAATATGCTGCAAGACGCACCTTCATCATCGTTGTATACTGATTCCTGTTAAAGTGGTTTCTAATGCAGGATTAATTGCGCCGCTTCTTTTTAACCCGGCCATTCTTATCCATAGGCACCTGTATCGCCTCCAGGCCCTGGGTATTTGGCCCCTGAATTTTGATGCCGCGTTTGCCAGTTGGTTTTGGGCAAGGTATAACACCTTTGCGCTGACAACTAGCACCAGCAAGCAAACTCAGGCAAAGCAATCCAAATAAATAAAGGCGAAGTACACGCATGGCGCAAATCTAAATATTAAAATAACATTATAACAACTTACATTTGAAAACTGATATATAACACACCCAAAACTGAATTATATACCAGAGTTTGCAAGCACAAACCGCTAGTAATTCAGCATCAGCTCGGCTTTCTGGCGCAGGCGCTGCCTTGGTAGGAACTCTTGCTCTAATGGCGGAGCAAACGGTACGGCAGTATCCAGGCTGGCTACACGCGCCACCGGGGCATCCAGCAACTCAAAGCAGTGCTCACTGATCCAGGCAGCTATTTCACCGCCTATACCTCCAGTTAGAGTATCCTCGTGCAGAATGATTACGCGGCCTGTCTTTTCGACGGCGGTACGCACGGCATCCTTATCCCATGGCAGCAGGGAGCGCAGGTCCAAAATCTCCAGGCTCGACTCACGTAACTCCTGCTGCAGCTGCTTGGCCCAGTGCACACCCATACCATAAGTGATAATAGTCAGGTCAGAGCCCTCGGCCACAGTCTTGGCTTTGCCAATTTCAACAGTATAATAATCATCCGGGATTTCCTGCGAAATGGAGCGGTACAGCATTTTGTGCTCGAAGTACATTACTGGATTCGGGTCCTCGATGGCGGCATTCAGCAGGCCTTTGGCATCATAGGGCGAGGATGGGTAAACGATCTTGAGGCCCGGCGTATGGAAGAACCAGGCCTCGTTGCTCTGCGAGTGGAACGGACCAGCCGCCGTGCCCGCACCTGTTGGCATGCGCACCACCACATCGGCATTCTGGCCCCAGCGGTAGTGGCTCTTGGCCAGGTTATTCACGATCTGGTTAAAGCCGCAGGTCACGAAATCGGCGAACTGCATCTCCACAATGCTTTTCTTGCCCCTCACCGACATGCCCATGCCAACGCCAAGTATGGCCGACTCGCACAGCGGGGTGTTGCGGATGCGGCCTTTTCCGAATTTCTCCACCATGCCTTCCGATACTTTAAATACGCCGCCGTACTCTGCCACATCCTGGCCCATTAGTACCAGGTCTGGGTAGCGCTCCATACTTTGGTTGAGCGCATCGGAGATGGCATCCACAAAACGACGCTCGGTTTTGGACTCGGAGGCTGGCTGCACCACTTCCTGCTCAAAGGGCTGGTACATATCAGCTATCTCCTGCTCACGGTTAACTTCCGGCATCGGTTCTGAAAAAGCCTTTTGCAAGCCTTCCTCAATCTCGTTACGCAGCTCCTCTTTTATACTTTCCATTACCTTCTGCGTTAGCACAAGCTCATCCAGCAGGTAACTTTCGAAATTCTCAACAGGGTCTTTCTTCGCCCATTTCTCAAACAGCTCCTTTGGCACATACTTGGTGCCGCTGGCCTCCTCGTGCCCGCGCATCCTGAAGGTAATTGCTTCTATCAGCATCGGGCGTGGGTTTTTACGGATGCTGGCCGCTGCCTGGCGCACGGTGTCGTATACTTCCAGCACGTTATTCCCGTCTATCTGCAGGGCATCTATGCCGTAAGCCGGGCCTTTATCTATAAAGTGCCTGAATTTAAACTGCTCGTTGTTTGGCGTGGACAGCCCGTAGCCGTTGTTCTCTATCATAAAGATTACCGGCAGGCCCCACACAGCCGCCACGTTCAGCGCCTCATGGAAATCTCCTTCCGATGCGCCGCCATCTCCGCTGAACACAAGCGTTACCTTCTCTTTCTGCTCCAACAGATCGGCCAGGGCAATGCCATCTGCCACAGCCAGTTGTGGCCCGAGGTGCGAGATCATGCCTACAATGTGATGCTCGTTGGTGCCGAAGTGGAAAGAGCGGTCGCGGCCCTTGGTAAACCCGTGCAGCTTGCCCTGGAACTGCGCAAACAGCCTATCCAGCGCCACGCCACGGCTCGTGAACACACCCAGGTTGCGGTGAAGCGGCAGAATATACTCGTCCTGCTCCAGCGCCATGGCCGAGCCAACCGAGATAGCCTCCTGCCCAATGCCGGAAAACCATTTGCTTACCTTCCCCTGTCGCAGCAGCACCAGCATGCGCTCCTCGATCATGCGCGGCTTCAGGATGGCGCGGTATAGTTGTATTAACTCTTCTTCTGTATACTCTTTGCGGTTATAGTTCATCTCTTTTAATGAAACTTCGTTATAGTTCGGCAAGTTAAACTAATGGCATTCTATCTGAAACTTATGCCACTAATTTATACATTTGCTTCGTTCAACTTTGGACACAAGTATCAAGGCACACGGCTCAAGACTCATCTTGACGTGCAAAAAGTACAGAAATACCGGAAAGGTTGCAAGTTTAGGCTTCAGCGGTAAAGGCTAAAGCATCTTGCGTTACTCAAAGTATGCATCTTGATACTTGTGGCCTGTGTCGCTCAAAAAAAATATGATAGACTTTAAAGAATTTACCCTGGATAACGGTTTGCGCGTGATTGTGCACGAGGACCATACATCGCCAATGGCGGTGCTGAACGTACTGTATGACGTAGGCTCCCGAGACGAGGAGGAAGCCCACACTGGGTTTGCCCACCTTTTTGAGCACCTGATGTTCAGTGGATCCATTAACATACACAGCTACGATGAGCCGCTGCAGCGCGTAGGCGGCGAGAATAATGCCTTCACCAGCCCCGACATCACCAATTACTACCTGTCAGTGCCTGCGCAGAACATAGAAACCGGATTCTGGCTGGAATCGGACCGCATGCTGGAACTGCTCTTTAACGAGAATGGCCTTGAAGTGCAGCGCAAAGTGGTGGTGGAGGAGTTTAAGCAGAATTACCTGAACCAACCTTATGGCGATGTATGGCTTAAGCTGCGCCCGCTGGCATACAAGGAGCACTCCTATAAATGGGCAACTATTGGTAAGGAGATCGCCCACATAGAGGAGGCCACCATGGACATTGTGAAAGCCTTTTTCAAGAAACACTACTCGCCGAGCAACGCCATCCTTGTGGTGGCTGGCAACGTAACTTTCGAGCATGCCAAGGAGCTTTCCGAGAAGTGGTTTGGACCGATACCAGCCGGCAACAAGTATGAGCGCCAGCTAAAGCAGGAGCCGCGCCAAACCGAGGCCCGCACGCTAGAGGTTACAGCCGATGTGCCGCTCAGCGCCATTTACAAAGCCTACCACATGCCCGGCCGTCAGCACCCGGATTACCATGCCGTAGACCTGATCAGCGATATACTTGGCCGTGGCAAATCCAGCCGATTGTATGAGCGCCTGGTAAAGGAGCAGAAACTGTTCAACTCCATCACGGCCTCCGTATCGGGCAACATCGAGCCGGGGCTTTTGATCATACAGGGCAAGCTGAACGAGGGCGTGGACATGCAACAGGCAAACGCCGCCATCGAGGCAATTGTGCAGGAGCTGATAGACCAGCGCGTGGATGAGGAAGAGCTGAACAAGGTTAAGAACCAGGCCGAAACAAGCATTGTGTTCTCAGAGATTGAGCTACTGAACCGCGCCATGAACCTGGCCTACAGCAAGCTGCTCGGCGATGCAAACTTAATTAATCAGGAGGGTGAAAAAGTGCAGGCTGTAACGCCCGACGATATCCAGCGTTGCGCCAAAGAAGTGCTGCGCCTGACGAACTGCTCTACCCTGCTTTACAAAGCCGAGAAAAAGGAAAAGCCGGTTGAGGCCGAAGTATAAAAGTAATCCGCGCAAAAGTTATAGGAAGGCTGCCATATGTGGTGGCCTTCCTTGTTAAAAGAGTTGCTGGTTGGCTTGTATGGCGCAAGCAAGCATCTAGCGTTTGCACTTAATGGATAGAATGAAAAAGGTACAGTTACCGCTTATATGCTCTCCAGCAAAACATTACACCAACAAATTTTGTATATACAAATATCTTCCTTAACTTTGTAATCAGAAAGGAAAACTATGCGCATAGAAGACGAAATACATCAGAAGGAGTTTAAAGATGACTACCGTCGTTTACTGGCCAACCTGTTGTTCACCAACAACTGGGTAAACCAGCAGCTGATGCCGTTTTTTAAAGAGCTTGGCCTTACGCTGCAGCAACACAACGTGTTGGCTATCTTGCGTGGGCAGCACCCTGAGCCTGTGTGCTTCGGCGATATACAGGGCCGCATGGTAGACCGCAACTCCAACGTGACACGCCTTATCGACAAATTGATTGAGAAAGGCTTCGTTACCCGCGACATCTGCCAGAGCAACCGCCGCATGATTGAGGTGCGCATTACCCCTAACGGTCTGAAAAAGCTCCAGGAGGTGGATGCTAAATTCCCGGTACTGTTTGAGAGTTTTCATAACCTCACCCGCGAAGAAGCCGTTCTGGTAAGTAACTTACTCGACAAATTACGCGGGTAAGTTTTTTTTGAACTTATACTTGTATAAACAAATGATGTACATACTATGAAAACAAAGGAAATAAACATAAAAGGGGCCACCATTCCGGCTCTTGGCTTCGGGACATTCCAACTGGAAAACGACACAGCCGAGACAATGGTAAAGGCCGCGCTTGATGCCGGTTACCGCCACATCGACACAGCACAGATATATAAAAACGAGGAAGGCGTTGGCCGTGCCATTGCCGCATCAGATGTTCCACGTGAAGAAATCTTCCTGACTACCAAAGTATGGTTTGAGAAGCTGGATAAAGGCCAGTTTTTGCCATCGGTGGAGGAAAGCCTTAAAAAGCTGCAAACTGATTATGTTGACCTGCTGCTGATACACTGGCCAAACCCGGATGTGCCAGTAGAAGAATACATCGGCGAGCTGATGAAGGCGCAGGAAAAAGGCTATGCCAAGCATATCGGGGTAAGCAACCATACTACTGCCCTGCTCGACAAGGTACTAGCAACCGGCGCCAAGATCATCACAAACCAGGTAGAATACCACCCTTTCATAAATCAGGATACTCTACACAGCTACCTTGCCCAAAACGACATTACGCTGACGGCTTACAGCCCAATTGCACAAGGCAAAGTAATGGGTAACGATACGCTTAAAAGCATTGGTGAGAAGTATGGCAAGAACGAGGCACAGGTAACACTACGCTGGATGATGCAGCAGGACGGTGTACTCGCCATCCCGAGAAGCTCCAAAGAAGAGCACATGAAGGCAAACCTCAATATTTTCGATTTTGAGTTAACAGCGGACGAAATGCGGCAGGTTACTGCCCTGAAGCAGGACGATGGCCGCATCATCAGACCGCCCTTTGCCCCAGACTGGGATTAATCTGAATGAGTGAGTATCAAGTATGAGCACTCAACTCTACTTAGCAATTTAAAAATCAATAAAACAGCTATTAACATGCAACCGCTTTTAAAACCTATAAAATTACATGACCTGGAACTGAAGAACCGGGTTGTTATGGCTCCCATGACGCGCAGCCGCGCAACAGATGCCGGAAACGTGCCTAACGATATTATGGCGACATACTATCGCCAGCGCGCCAGCGCTGGCCTTATCATTTCAGAAGGATCGCAGATCTCGGAGCAGGCCGTAGGTTATATAAACACACCAGGCATTTACAGCGCCGAGCAAGTAGAAGGCTGGAAGAAGACTACCAGAGCCGTGCACGAGGAAGGGGGCAAAATTTTTCTGCAGCTATGGCACGTAGGCCGCATGTCGCACCCCGACTTCCATAACGGAGAGTTGCCAGTGGCTCCATCAGCCATTAACCCGAACGACAAGTCGTTTACGCCGCAGGGCTTTAAGGAGACTGAAACACCACGCGAGCTTACTGTTCCGGAGATCAAGCAGATTGTGCAGGACTTCAAAAACGCTGCTAAAAATGCTATGGAAGCTGGTTTTGACGGCGTAGAAGTACATTCATCTAATGGCTACCTGCTGCACCAATTCTTTTCGTCGTCTTCTAACATCCGCACCGATGAGTACGGAGGCTCGATTGAGAACAGAGCACGCATACTTTTCGAAGTGTTGGATGCAATTAAGGAGGTAATGCCGCTCGAGAAAGTGGGCATACGCCTGAACCCAAGCCTGCATGGCATTTTCGGCATGACGCTGAATGAAGACACCATCCCAACTTTCGATTACATTGTTGAGAGCGTAAACAAGTATAACCTGGCATACCTGCACCTGTCAGAGCCATTTACTGATGTAAGTAACCTGCCGCATGCAGAGCCAAACATTGCGCAGCGCTACCGCCCAATGTATAAAGGCAACCTGATTATTAACGGTGGTTTTACCCAGGAGAGCGGCAATAAGGTTATTGAAGAAGGCCATGCCGACATGGTGGCCTATGGCGTGCCGTTTATTGCAAACCCTGACCTGCCAGAGCGTTTTGAGCAAAACGCGGCACTGCAGCAACCTGATAAAGATAAATTTTATACTCCTGGCACTGAGGGCTATATCGATTACCCTTCCCTTTCGGAAGTAGAGGCCTAAGCCTGAGGTGCCTTTACATATATATGCAAAGGGCCGGCTGCACATGCAGCCGGCCCTTATTTTTTTAAACCATGCCCTTTTGTAGCTACTGTATAACCAGCTTAGTGCTTTCTCGGCTTCCGTTAGCTTGGCATACTATTAGGTAGATGCCTTTAGGTAGGTTTTGCACCGGAAGTATAGTTCTAACAGTTCCGGGCTCAGCTTTAAGTGCTAGCATCTTTTCTCCTGCCAGGTTCCATACTTCAATGTTTCCGCCTGTAGCGGCATGTTGCAGTATTACTTCTGATGCCGACCCTGACACAGGGTTCGGGTAAACGAGGTTTTCCGCTGCCCGCTCCTGTAGCGTTACGGCTATTATCTTGCTATATTCAAAAGTATCATCTAGGTCTACTTGCTTTAACCTATAGTATGTTACTTCGCTAGTGGCTGGTGTATACTTAAAAGTATAGACAAGGCTAACGTTGGAGTTACCAGCCGCATTTACTTTGCCTATAGTTGCAAACTGCCTGCCATCCGTGCTGGCCATTATCTCAAAGTGGCTGCTATTTTTTTCAGAAGCGGTGCTCCAGCTTAACTGTACTTGCTCCTGCAGCTGCTTGGCAGTAAAACTTGTTAAGGTAACTGGCAGAGGCACGATATCGCCGTAAGGGCTTTGCTCGTAAAAAGCGTTGGCATTGTACGCCACAAATGCCAGATCACTATTACCATTCAAGTGGATCACAAAAGTGCGTACCTGAGAGATATTATCTTTTGTTAAGCCGAAGTCTGCAAAGTCAGCAGCCCATAAACGCAGGTCTCGCTCTGTTTTAGTGTAGCCTGCCCCTAAGGCCATAGGAGTTTTGCTTGCCTCATAAAAGTCGGCAGTCCATTTGCCCACAGTCGAAATATTCGTAAACGCAATATTTACGCGGCCCCCCACAAGATTACCATCTTTATCCAAAAATTCGTAAGAATCTACTGAGTTAGATGGGTCAGCAATTTGTGTAACCAAAATATCCGGCACATCATCCCCGATAGCTGCTGGAAGTATGTTTTTGGCGTCATATACCAAGTCTCCTTTAGGCATATTAGCTACGCCGGTGCCCAAGTCAAGGCCATTCAGGCCATCGCTTAAATATTTTGAAATCGAATTTGTTGGTGCAGGATTGCTTGCTCCATTTGCCACACCGTCATAGCTGGCTCCGAGTGCAATTTTAGTGTTACTAGTAGCAGTTACTGCTTCATTGCTAAAAAAGTAACCCACATAATACCCTTTTGTAAAAGCAACGCCATTTTTCGTCAGCTTATCATCGTTTGCACCAGTAGAGAACGTTTTGCCCTTATAGGTAAACGCCAACAGGTTATGGCTGTTATCTGGTTTTATACTATTTAAGCTACCTTTAGCGCTTTTCCAGAGTCCACCAAAGTCTGTTATAACTTCAGATACTTCTCTAGCAGACTGGGCTTGTGCCTGAAAACCGGTTAATACTAAGGCTACTATAGTAAACCGGCGCATTTTTGATAGAAAGGGTGCTGCAATCATCATTATTGCGTTAATCGTAATTTAAGTTTGTATATTTCCAATAAATCAGCTGAATTCATATAATTTTTCTTAGATTCAACTAGATCGGCAGCAAATTTATGTAAATGAATTATAATATATAGTTACATTAATATATATTTTTTATTCCTATACTCTGCCAAGAGACAATGATTATACTTTGCCAATGCGGCTTTGAATTAGCTATGCTGTGCAAATTTATGTTATGCATTAAGCGAAGTTTCTGATACATTTACTGTATCTTGAAGTATAACCATCGATTTAATGAAACTTAAAATCAGAACCGGCTTCGGCTACGATGTGCATCAGCTCCAGGAAGGGCTGGACTTTTGGCTGGGCGGCATAAAAGTACCGCATACCCATGGTGCACTGGGCCACTCCGATGCGGATGTGCTGATACACGTTATCTGCGATGCCCTGCTTGGCGCCGCAAACATGCGCGACATCGGCTATCACTTCTCCGACAAAGACCCAAAGTATAAAGGCATAGACTCTAAGATACTTCTGAAAGAAGTAGTGCACTTGCTTGCGCGCGAAGGCTACGAGATCGGCAACATCGACTCTACCATCTGCCTGCAGGAGCCAAAGGTTAACCCACACATACCTGCTATGAAGGCTTGCCTGGCGGAGGTGATGGGCATACCCGAAGAAGACTTATCTATTAAAGCTACCACAACTGAGCACCTTGGTTTTGTTGGCAAAAAAGAGGGCGTGGCCGCTTTTGCAACGGTCCTGATCCAAAAACAGTAAACATCCTGTCTGCATTTATCAAACTAAACTTAATTTAACTAACACCATTCCAAAAACTATGAGAAATAATCTCTATGCATGCTTGCTGCTAGCTGCCATTGGCTACGGTTGCGCCCAAGGCCCAAGCGCCAGCAAACCAACCACCGATGTAGCTAAGCTCAGCGAAGCAGCACCAAAGTATGCCGAAACCATTAAAGCGGCGGACCTCTCGAAGCACCTGCACATTATCGCTTCGGATGAGTATGAAGGCCGTAACACTGGCGACAAAGGCCAGAAAATGGCAGCTGAGTATATTGCGCGTGAGTTCCGTGAGGATGGACTGATGGGCCCTGTAAAGAGCAACAGCGCCAACCCATACTACCAAACCTTTGACCTACAGAAAAGCAGCTGGGGTGAAGGCCACATAACCATTGGCAAGGAGAAATACCTGATGATGCAGGACTTCTTCCCGTACGGTTCTTCTGCTTTCTCTACGGAGCAAGCCGTAGAAGCCGTTTATGTGTCTGATGCCGCCCAGGTACCCAGTGCCAAAGCACAGGGCAAACTGATTGTAACACTGCTGGCAACGCCTGCCGAAATGCAGACGAAGATGCGTGGATTCTCTGCCGCCGCCGAGGAAGCCAAAGCCAAAGGTGTAGTCTACGTTATGGGCGCGGAGCCTTTCCGTATGATGTCGGAGCGTTTTGCACACCGCCTGAAGCAACCGTCTGTTTCTCGCCAGGGAGAAAGCACGCGCGCTGTTAACCTGATTGCCTCCCCTACCGTTGGCGCTGCCCTGCTTGGCACTACTGCCGATAAACTGATGGCCAGCGCCCAGCCAGCATCTTATACACCTGCATCTAAAGTAAGTATACTAACCGAGCGCAGGTCGGAGCCACTTTCTACTGAAAACGTGTTAGGCTACATTGAAGGCACTGATAAGAAAGATGAAGTTGTAGTAATAACTGCACACTACGACCACGTAGGCATAGATGAGTCGCTGGAAGGAGACAAGATCTTTAACGGCGCCAACGATGATGGCTCGGGCACAGTGGCTGTGCTGGAAGTGGCCGAGGCTTTTGCCCAAGCTAAAAAAGATGGCTACGGCCCGCGCCGCAGTATGCTCTTTATGACGGTAACCGGCGAGGAAAAAGGCCTGCTGGGCTCTGAGTACTACTCCGAAAACCCGATCTTCCCGCTGGAGAACACCGTGGCAGACGTTAACATCGATATGATCGGCCGCATGGACTATACGTACGAGAAGACCAACGACAGCAACTACATTTACGTGATCGGGGCTGATAAGCTATCATCTGAGCTGCACAAGATCAACGAGGAGATGAACCAGAAGTATGTCAACCTCAAGCTGGATTATACTTACAACGACGAGAACGACCCGAACCGTTTCTACTACCGCTCAGACCACTACAACTTCGCTAAGAAAGGCATTCCGATCGTATTCTACTTTAACGGCGTGCACGATGATTACCACCAGCCAAGCGACGAGGTAGATAAAATCAACTTTGAGAGCGCTGAGAAAGTAACGCGCCTAGCGTTCCACGTGGCATGGGAGCTTGCTAACCGCGAAAACCGCATTGTGGTAGACAGCAATAAAAAGTAGTTAAAACGTTTAAAAGTTAAAACGTTAGAAAGTGACAAGTATGGCTTTGCAGCTCATAAGCCTGACGGGTTATATGATCAGAGGCATAGAGCAAAAAAGTATACTTTTAGCTTATGATCACTTACAGTTTTACTTTTAACCTTCTAACATTCTAACTTTTCAACTCTAAGAAAAACACCCTACCTTTAAGGGTGTTTTTCTTTTGTAGGGCTTGTGGTAATTGCAGCCTTTGTACCGGAAACACGTAGGGGAGAAACAGCATGAGTAAACTAAGACAGTTTCTGCAAGACGCGGAAACAAAAGCATTCGACCAGGGCCACCGCGCTACCATCAAGTTTAACATCGGCAAGTATAATGCCGCTGTGCAGCGTGGCCTTACCCAATACACCGACCATGAACTAGCCCGTGAGCGCGGCTCGTATATAAAGACCAATACCATCAATAACCTGGACAAGTACCTGATGGAGTTTGAGGCCAACTTTACCGCCCGCGGCGGCAAGGTGATCTGGGCCCGCGACGCACAGGAGGCTTTAAGGGAGATTGGTGAGATCATGAAGCGCAAGCGCGCCCGCTCCGTCGTGAAATCTAAATCCATGATCACGGAGGAGATTCACCTTAACGAGTTCCTGGAGAAAAACGGCATCGAAACCGTAGAAACCGACCTGGGCGAGTACATTGTGCAGCTGGCAGAGCAGCGGCCTTACCACATCGTAACACCGGCCATGCACATGTCTAAAAAAGACATTGCCGACCTGTTTGTGCGCAAGCTGGGCATTAAGCCAACCGATAATGCGGAGGAACTGGTAGGCGTGGCCCGCAAGCTGCTGCGCGAGAAGTATACTTCAGCAGAGGTGGGCATTACTGGCGGCAACTTCCTAATAGCGGATGTAGGAGGTGTGGCTGTAACCGAGAATGAGGGCAACGCCCGACTTTCCACTACTTTCCCGAAAACGCACATCGCTATTGTGGGCATCGAAAAGATGATTCCGTCTATTATGGACCTGGAATTATTTTGGCCACTTTTGAGCACCAGCGGTACCGGCCAGAACGTAACCGTTTATAACACGATTTTTACCGGCCCGCGCCAGCCAAAAGAAAAAGATGGCCCGGAAGAGATGTATGTGGTATTGCTGGATAACGGCCGTACCGACCTACTGGCCCTTCCCGAAAAGCGCGAGGCACTGAACTGCATCCGTTGCGGTGCCTGCCTTAACATTTGCCCGGTTTACAAAAACATCGGCGGCCATACCTACGAAACAACTTACAGCGGCCCTATTGGCTCAGTTATTTCGCCGCATTATAACGGCATGGCCGAGCATAAACACTTGAGCTTTGCCAGTTCGTTGTGTGGCGCTTGTACTTCGGTATGCCCGGTAAAGATCAACATACACAATCTGCTGCTGCTTAATCGTAAACAAAGTGTAGACCAAGGCATGGCCGACGGACAGGAAACTACTGCTTTTAAATTCTGGCTGAAAGCCATGAAGAGCCGCACGTTGCTAAATCTTGCCCCATCAGCTGCGAAAAACTTTGTGCTGAAGTATGTTTTAAAAGACACTTGGAGCAAACGCCGCGAGCCGCTGCACGTCCCTAAAAAATCGTTTAACCAGCTCTGGAAAGAGCAACGCGGATAAGTATAAAGCCTGCTGATGAAGCAGGCTTTTTTTATTGGGCAGGGTTTTCTTCAGCATACTTTGTTTATTCCTGGCGCGAGTCTCCAGGCTCGTACCATACAAATGATCTGAAGTCCCCGACTTCATTGAGGCCGGAGGCATGAGGCTAAGTTCTGGAAACAGTTAGCCGCGCCTTCCACAATAGATCAGATTAACGCTGAGAAGACGCATTTAACGTTTACTGTCATTCTGCATGAAGCTTTTATAAGTGAAGGCCAAGCCTATACTTAGCTGCAAAAAGATCCTTACAGGATGGCCAAGAAGGTGAGCAAACCCTATAACTGAGCCTTATCTATCCACCTCGCCTAACACAATATCAACAGAGCCTACAATGGCAATAAGATCAGCCACCATGCAGCCACGACTAATATCTGACAGCACAGAAAGATTTACAAAGCTTGGCGCACGGCCTTTTACACGGAAAGGCACATCGCTTTTATCGGTGGTGCGGAAATAATAGCCAAGTTCGCCGCGCGGAGTCTCGCCTCTAAAGTATAACTCCTGGCTGCCGGTCATGCGTATTTTCTTGGGGCAGGCTGCCTGCGGGTCGAAATCAGGAGTGCGTTTATGGTCGCCGGTAAGCTGGTCGAGGCATTGGCTGATAATCTTGACAGACTCACGGCACTCCAGGGCACGCACGTAGTTGCGGTCCCAGCAATCGCCGGTGGTGCCGGCAAGCCCCTTCCCTATTGGCACCTCAAAATCCAGCTCGGGGTAAACGCTGTAGCCGTCCACGCGGCGCAGATCATACTTTAGCCCAGAGCCACGCAGCATGGGGCCGGAGCAGCCATAGTTAATAGCCACATCCAGTGGCAGCACACCCACGTTGGCGGTTCTATCTATAAAGATCTTATTGCTCAGAAGTATGGTATCCAGTTCGTCGAGCTTGGGTTGCAGGTAGTCTATAAACTCGCGGCAGCGCTCCTCAAAACCAATGGGCAGATCATAGTATAAACCGCCCACCCAAATATAGTTATACAGCATGCGCGCGCCGCAGACCCATTCCAGCAGGCGCTGTATGTGCTCCCTATCGCGGAGCAGCCACAGAAAAGGCGTAAAGGCCCCAATGTCGATAGCATAGGTACCAATGGCCACAAAGTGCGAGGCGATGCGATTTAACTCTGTTACCAGCACGCGTATGTACTCCACGCGCTTCGGAATCTGGTCGGTAATACCCAGCAACTTCTCCACGCCCATTGCCCACACATGCTCCGAGTTCATGGCGGCCAGGTAGTCCATGCGGTCTACATAGGGGATGGTCTGGTTATAGGCCATACTCTCGGCATGCTTCTCGAAGCAGCGGTGCAGGTAGCCGATGTGCGGCACCACCTCCTGTATTATCTCGCCATCGGTGACCACCTCCAGGCGCAGTACGCCGTGCGTGCTCGGGTGCTGCGGCCCCATGTTCACAATCATCTCGCCGGCCTTCAGCGCATCCTGGCTAAACTTGTTCGGCTCCGACTGCAGCAGGTAGTTTTTGTAGATGGTAGACACGGGCAAGTTAGAGAGTTAAAGAGTTAGAAAGTTAGAGCGTTGGCTCTTCTGCAAAGTTCGGAAAAAAGGGGGATTTGTGCAGGGGTTTGTTGAAACAAGTAGTTAGAACAATTATATGTAATTACATAATAACATGAATATATATTATATTTACATACATGATACTATTTACGTTGAATGTAAATAACGATTGGTATATACCCCTAACCCGCTAAGACATAATGGAAAAATTACTAAGAGAGCCGATCGAAAATTATCTTAAACAAAAGCGCCTAAGCTTTGCAGGCAATCCACTAGCTGACCAACTCAGACATGAATTCCCACAACTTATAAGCCAAGTTTTGTCTGACCAAACTCGGTACAAAGTTGTAGGTTCTCCTGGCAAAGGTAACTGGACAGATTGCCCTTGGATTGCAATTTTTGACACCTTAGTAACTGATACTGCACAGTCAGGATATTACCCAGTATTTTTATTTAAGGCTGACATGTCAGGAGTGTACTTATCATTAAATCAAGGTGTAACGGAAGTAAAAGACAATTACAGAAGAGAAGCAAGAAATGTCTTGAAACTTAGAGCAGAAGACTATAGAGCAAAGCTAGATATTGATACTAATGACCTTCTTGAAATAAACCTCAGCTCAAAGAATTCGAACGCAAGGCTTTATGAAGCAGGAAATATAATTGCGCGGTATTACCCAGCTGATAACTTACCTAATGAGACTGAACTAATCGGAGATATCTTGCACTTCCTCCACCTATATGAAGAACTTAATTTTAATGATACACATATTAACGAGAATATAGGATTAACAGCTATAGAAAAGAAGCAGTATCGACTTCACTTTAGAATAGAACGCAATTCTAGAATATCAAAAAAAGTGAAAGAATGTAAGGGTTATATATGTGAGGCATGCGAGTTTGACTTCACATCTAAGTATGGGATCTTAGGCTGTAACTTCATAGAAGCACACCACTTGACTCCTATTTCCAATCTAGGCATTGGACAATACCAAATTAACATCAAAATAGATTTTGCTGTACTCTGTAGCAACTGCCACAGTATGATACATAGGCTTAATGATCCAAGCAATATTGCTCAACTTAGGCAAATCATTAAAGCAACAAAATAAGAGGTGTGCTTTAAGAGGTTGTGCTAGTGCGAGTTTGTAGCTCGTACTTCCTCTTTAGCTATATAACAACAGCACGAGCTGCAAGCTCGCGCCAGCCAGCGAAGACTCCACAAATTCAGTTAGGCAATTGCTACATACAGGCTCAAAATTCCACAGAATTCATTATATTGCCTTTATAATATACTTCCTATGAAATTCGGCTACATCCTTCTGCTCGGCCTGCTGCTGCTGATCGATATACTCACTTTTACAGAAATTGCCTCGCTGGTGCGCCAGCCTTCTGACCTGAAGGTGGCTATTGGCCTGGGCCTGCTGGTAGTGCTGGTCGTAGCCAACTTCTTCGTTATCCGCTATTCCATCAACAGACTTAAAGCCTAAATGAACAGACAGATCTTTACCTGGAGCATCAGCTTTATCCTGATACTCGTTTTCTCTATTACCGCCATGAAATCCTGCACACGTATTGATGCAGGCCACGAGGGCATACTTGTAAAACTCTACGGCACCGACAAGGGCGTGCAGGACGTGAGCCTGGTTACCGGCCGCGTGTGGTACAACCCGTTTACTGAGGAGGTGTTTCAGTTCCCGACCTTTGTGCAGACGATAGATTACCCGGCTTTTACCGTGAACGCCAAAGACGGCTCGGTGTTTACCGTAGACCCAACCATGTCGTTCAGGGTGATTCCCGGCGAGAGCCCGCGTATTTTTGCCAAGTACCGCAAGGATATTGAGCTGATAACCGAGACAACGCTGTTTAACTACACCCGCGATGCCTTCCGCATTCAGTTTAACAAGTATAGCACCGACAGCATCATCTCGAACCGACAGAGCTTTGAGGATAAAGTACAGCTGGCGCTGGACGAGGCCCTGCGCCGCGAAGGCTTTGAACTGGAGCAAATGACCAGCGGCCTGCAGTATCCGGATGAAATTGTACGTGCCGTAAACCTGAAAAATCGCGCCGTGCAGCAAGCCCTGCAGGTAGAGAACGAACTGAAAGTAGCAGAAGCCCAGGCCCGCAAGAAAATAGTAGAAGCCGAGGCAGAAGCCAAAGCCAACGAATTGCGCCAGCGCACGCTCACGCCCCTGCTCATTCAGCAGCAGTTCATCGAGAAATGGGATGGCCGCACCCCGCTCTATGGCAACTCGCCCACTTTCTTCAAGAACGTACAGTAACGCTATTGCCAAGGTTAAAACGAAAAAGCCGCCGGAAGTATAACCGGCGGCTTTTTCGTTTTAGCATTCTCCCCTAAAAGCAAGCAAGAGTTTTATAGCCCAAGGTATTACAAGGACAGGTCGCGACCTGTACCTACGATGCGGCTCCGGTTGCATGAGCGGCAGCCAACTGAATGTGCGGCGCTCGAAAGGCAGCCGTAGTAGAGCAGTTTCAGTTGCATGAACAACAGCTATCTGAATGATCCCAGTTTTTCCGTGAGGGGCCGGGGCCCTCTATTCGAGAGTTTCCGGTGACGAGCGCGAGCGAGGCAGCCCGAGGCACGAGGGCAGGAAAGGAAAGCAGCCCCGAGTGGGAAAACGAGCCCCCGCGGGCTAGAGCGCACCAAAGCAAGAAGAAAAACGATAGGTAATTAAGACTGAGGGGAAACAGTAGACAGAAAGTATAGCACAAGATAAATACGCGGATTAGGAAATTCGCAGCAGACACGCTCCGGACAAAGATGTCCAGGACTCCCAATATAAATTAGCTAGCAACGAGTGCCTTAAAGTATAAACCCTACTCCGGCTTCTCCCTCATATCCGGAAACTGCTCATTCTCTCTTTTAATGATCAATTGCGGCTCGCCTTTAAAACCGTTTAACTCATTATGCTGGTCGAAGGGGACTTTGATGCCGTGGTAATAATCCTGATGCACGTAATCTTTACGGAGCGGGTGGCCCTCCCAGTCAGCAGCGCAAAGGATGCGGCGCATATCCGGGTGGTCTTTAAAGTAGATGCCATACATATCGAACACCTCGCGCTCGTGCCAATCGGCGGAGCGCCAGATGTGGCTGACGGTAGGCACCTGCGGCATGGCTTGCTCAGGGGTGTTATTGCGCGGCACCTGCACTTTCAGCGTAAGGTGGTCGTCGTAAGGAATAGAGTATAAGGTATAAACTACCTCCATCGTGCCGGCATCCGGGCCGTTATCTATACCTGTTAGGCAAGATAGGAAATCGAAGTATGTTTGCGGGTTATCGTGCAGCTCCAGGCAGATGTCCGATAGGCGCTCGGGTTGCACCAGCAGATACGGCTGCAGGCCATCGGGTTTGGCCTCAAGTATAACTTCTGCGCCAAAGGTATTAAGTATAAACTGCTGTAGCTCCGCGAAAGTCATAGTTTTGAATGAGTGAATGAGCGATTGAGTGATTTAAGCACTTTCCTGATTTGCTGCTTCTGCTGCTGCCATACGTTTGGCCATGATCTGCTGCACGGCTCTTGGGGCGCGTATACTTTCTTTCCGGATAATTTCCTGCAACTGCAAAAAACCACCGATCAGCGCTTCAGGCCTTGGCGGGCAACCTGGCACATAAACATCCACAGGTATAATGCGGTCTACGCCTTTTACCACATGGTAACCGTGCTCCCAGTACGGGCCGCCGCAGTTCGAGCAACTCCCCATCGAGATCACGTAGCGCGGCTCGGGCATTTGCTCATACAGGCGGCGCACGCGGTCGGCCATTTTAAAGGTAACCGTACCTGCCACAATCATCACATCCGATTGCCTTGGCGAGGCGCGCGGTATCACGCCAAACCTATCCAGGTCGTAACCCGAGGCATACGCCCCCATCATCTCAATGGCACAGCAGGCCAGGCCAAAACCCATCGGGAACAACGAGGTCAGTCGCGCCCAGTTAAGCAGGTCGTCCAGTTTGGTGATCACTACACCGCCTTCTCCGGTTTTATCTAGGTTGTTCAATCAGAAATAAAAATTTAAGCTGATGCGCTGTTTAACTATAGTTCCTCAGGTTTTTGCGCTGATTTATACTTACGCTCGTTTACACGCTGGTAAACGTCCATGGGTATTTTAGAGCGGCTCTGCGGAAGTATAGGTTTCGGCTTGATCCAGTCGAGGTGGCCTTTGGCCCAGGCATAAGCCAGCCCCAGCACCAGCACCCCAATAAAGATGAACATCTCTACTAAAGAGAACCAGCCCCACACGCCGTCTGTGGCCTCCACCAGTTCGCGGCGCCCAAAAACTGTAGCCCACGGAAACAGAAAAGCCAACTCCACATCAAACACGATAAAGATAAGCGCCACCACGTAAAAGCGCGGGTTAAACTGCACCCAAGCATTGCCGATGGGCTCCTCACCACTCTCGTAAGTGGCCAGTTTTTCCGGGTTCGGGTTTTTAGGCCGCAACAGCCCGCTGGTAAACAAGCCTATTACCACAAAAATTGCCCCGCCTACCAGGAAAAGCAGTATCGTTCCGAAGTCTGAAGTATAAGTTTCTGCCATTGTATTGCAGCTGTTTAGGCAAATTTACGATAAATTACCATACTTGCCTTACCTGCAACCTAGCTAAACTGCGTCTATACTTTGACTTGAAACGAGCAATAACAACGCAAGCCGAACCGAACCCGAAACCTACAGCTTCATAAAGCACTTTGCGGATATAACATTAAATGAAGTATGGTTTTATAGCTGAAGACACAGCAAGGACAGGTCGCGACCTGTCCCTACAATGCGGCTCCAGTTTCATGGACAGGAGCTATCTGAAATGATCCCAGTTTTTCCGTGAGGCGCCTTGTAGATTTTCGGTGCCGCGTCAGCGGTAGCCGTAAGGCAGGAAATGTACACCGCGCCGAATGGGAAAACGAGCCCCCGCGGGCTAGAGCGCACCAAAGCAAGAATTAAAACGATAGGCAATTAAGACTGAGGATGAAAAATAGCCCGGAGGAATAATCCCAAAGTATAACTTACATCGGTTTGCAGATCCGCAACATCACCCAAGCACCAATTAAAACATTTATACTTACACACCGGTACAATAACCGCTACTAAACCCCACCACCATGCGTACAGGCCGTACCAACGCCCCGGAAATCAACACGCCCTTCGGCTGGCTCAACACCGACCAGAGCTGGTCTATCCAGGACTTCAGGAACAAAATCGTGTTGCTGGATTTCTGGACCCTGGGTTGCATAAACTGCCAGCACATCATACCTGACCTCAAGCGGCTGGAAGAGGAGTTTACCGATGTGCTGGTTGTGGTTGGTGTGCATTCCGCCAAATTCGATGCCGAACAGCAAAGCGAAACTATACAGCAGGCCATTCAGAAATTCGGGATCGGGCACCCGGTTGTAAACGATGCCGATACGCGCATCTGGTATCAGTATGGCATACGCGCCTGGCCTACCACCGTGCTCATAGACCCGAAAGGCCGCGTAGTGGGGCAGCATGCCGGCGAGGATGTATATAACACCGTAAAGCCATACATTGAGCAGTTGCAGGAAGAGTTTGCCGACCAGCTTAACCGCGAGCCTATCCGTTTCCACGTGGATCGGCAAACTCCGCCGCTTAGCCAGCTATACTTCCCGTCTAAGTTAATTGCTGATGCCAGTGGCGCTATTTACCTGGCCGATAGCGGACACAACCGCATCCTTAAACTAAACCAGCAGGGGCAGATGTTGGAGGTAATCGGTAGCGGCGAGCAGGGTTTTCTAAATGGGAACTATGATGAGGCAACTTTCTACGAGCCGCACGGCATGGCGTTGCACCACGATTTCCTGTATGTGGCCGATGCCAAAAACAACGCCATCCGGAAGGTAGACCTGAAAAGCAAAACTGTAAGCACCGCCGCCGGCACCGGGGAGCTGGGCTACTATTTTCTGCAGGATAAGCTAAACGTGCCCGTAAACCCAAACAGCCCCTGGGATTTGCTCATACTTGGCGATTACCTCTACATTGCCAGTGCCGGCAACCACCAGATCCTGCGCATGGATTTGGAAACAGAGAAAGTATACCGCTATGCCGGCTCCGGCCGCGAAGCCCTCGGCGACGGCCCCCTGCTCGAAGCCTGCTTCAACCAACCCAGCGGACTGGCCAACAAGGGCCCGGTACTTTATGTAGCCGATGCCGAGGCAAGCGCCATCCGGACGGTAAACACCGAAACAGACATGGTACTGACTCCGCTTGGCCGTGGCCTTTTTGATTTTGGTGACGTGGATGGGCACACCGACGAGGCGCTGCTGCAACATGCCGTCGGCTTGGAGGTAATCGACAACGACATCTACATTGCTGATACTTACAATGGCAAAATAAAAGTGCTGGACCTGCAGCGCAACCGCCTGCGCACGCTATGCAGCGGCCTGCACGAGCCCAACGATGTGCTTTTCCTGAATGGCCAACTCTGGATAAGCAGCACCAACAGCCACCAACTGTTTAAAGTAGACATGCACTCCGGCGAGAAGCAAGAAGTGAAGGTTAATTTTGATAAAGTATAGATCTTCTCTCTGCTGCTATGGAGTAAGCGTCCGCTAAAAAACCACTCCTTCTACCGCCGTTGCTCAAACCCATCAAACTTTCCTAAGCCTTCTTTCTCCTCCACTTCCACCTTCTCCACCTGTGCGCGGCTGGGCCCTTGGTGCACCCATTGCTCCAGTTGTTTTAGAGTAGCAGGCTCTCCTTCAGCTTCTAAGTACACGCTGCCGTCGGGCTCATTACGCACGAAACCCAAAAGGCTTAATTCTTGTGCCTTTTCCTGCGTACTCGCCCTAAAGAACACACCTTGCACTTTGCCGTACACGCGCATAGCTACCCGTCTTCTGTTTCCCTCCTGCTTGTTCATAAGTTATTTATCAAAGTATGATGCTGTAGATAAAGCTTTAAAACGTAATAGTAATAGAGGAGTTTATACTTATAAGTAGCTGCCTCCGAACAATTAGCAGGGTAGCTTTTGTTGAGAACAGGGCACTTGTAGTTGCTTCGCGAAATTGTAGCTATATTGGCGCCCCTTGATTAAAAAACGACTTACACACTGGAGAAAGGATTAAAACTATGTCATTACTATTCACTGATTTTAAAAGCTGGGAAAAGCACTGCGCCGATACCGGAGAGCCGCTTTACCAGCCTGTATTAGCATACGAGATCGATCAGAAAGGCCGCACCGAGGAATTTATCTGGGAGAATATCGGGAACGCGTTTGAGGTGATGAAAGACGCCGTTAAAACCGGCCTGACTGAAGACATGAAGTCGCGCTCAGGCATGGTAAACAACGGTGCCAAGAAAGTAGCTCGATCACCAGTAACAGTGCTCTCGCCTGAGTTCCAGATGCTGGTATCGCGGGCGCTGGGCGCCAAGGAGGTAAACTCATGCATGGGCCGCGTGGTAGCAGCACCAACTGCCGGCGCTTCGGGCATACTTCCCGGCACACTTACCACCTTGCAGGAGCTACACGGGCTGGATGACAGAAAAATACATGAAGGATTGTTGGTTGCCGCTGGCGTGGCTCTCATTATCGAGCAAAATGCCTCCCTGGCCGGTGCCGTGGGCGGTTGCCAGGCCGAAACAGGCAGCGCCGCCGCTATGGCCGCCGGGGCTATTGTGTATTGTCTGGGTGGCAACGTGCAAGAGGTATTTAATGCTGTAGCCATTACGATCCAATGTATGCTTGGCCTTGTTTGCGACCCTGTTGCCGGCCTGGTTGAGGTGCCTTGCATTGTGCGCAACGCCAGTGCCGCCGCCATCGCTTTCTCCTCGGCGCAGCTGGCCATTGCCGGCGTAGACCCGGTTATCCCTGTAGACCAGTGCGTAGCCGCCCTCGGTGAGGTAGGCGAAAGTATGGAGCGCAAGTATAAAGAGACTGCCGAAGGCGGCTTGGCCAACACGCCGCGCGCCCGCGAAATAGAGAACTTTGTGCTGGTGCAGGATGTAGAGATCCTGCCGGATGAAGACGAAGATTAACTGTTAAGCAAAGCATTCTAGAGTTAATATTGAGATTTCAACTACTAAAAAATGCTGCCACAGAACCGTGTCAGCATTTTTTATGGCCGCATACTTCTAGCCGCGTGCCGATTTATACTTTGCAGCCAACGCATTGCCGGCTTATACTTTCCGAACTCTCTCTGCCCGACAAACACCACGGTTGGCACCACAAACGATCAGCAATTCTGTAATTTAAGCCGTACCTTTGCAGCAACTTGAATCAGAATGTTTTTCTGTAAAACCATACATCTATGATCAGAAGACCGAGACGTAACCGCCAAACCGAGGTAATTCGCAACCTGGTGCAGGAAACTACACTTGGCGTAAACGATTTTATACAGCCCCTTTTCGTCATCGAAGGCCAAAACCAGCGCGTAGAGGTTGCCTCTATGCCAGGCATCAGCCGCTTTTCCATCGATACCTTGCAGGAGGAGATTGCCACCTGCGTGGACTTAGGCATCACAGCCTTCGCCCCTTTCCCGAGCATTCCGGAGCAGCTTAAGGATAAGTATGCTACCGAAAGCTATAATGCAAACGGCCTTTACACCAAAGCCATCTGCGAGATTAAGAAGAACTTCCCGCAGGTAGCGCTTTTCACTGATGTAGCCATGGACCCTTACAGCTCCGACGGCCACGATGGTATAGTGGAGAACGGTGAGATACTGAACGATGAAACGCTGGAAGTGCTGGGCAAAATGGCGCTGGCGCAAGCCGAGGCCGGTGCCGACGTGATCGCCCCTTCCGACATGATGGATGGCCGCGTGGCGCATATCCGCCACGTGCTGGATGAAAATGGCTTCCAGAAGGTTGGTATTATGAGCTACACGGCAAAGTATGCCAGCGCATTTTACGGCCCGTTCCGCGACGCCCTTTCATCAGCTCCCAAAAAAGGCGATAAGAAAACCTACCAGATGAACCCGGCCAACAGCCGCGAAGCCCTGCTGGAAGCTGAGCTGGACATTTTGGAAGGAGCTGATTACCTGATGGTGAAACCTGCGCTGGCTTACCTGGATATTATTAAGCTGCTGCGCGAGCACTCGCAGTTGCCTATTGCCGCCTACAACGTAAGCGGGGAGTATGCCATGGTGAAGGCCGCCGCCGAGCGTGGCTGGCTGGATGGCGAGAAAGCCATGCTGGAAAGCCTAATGAGCATCAAGCGCGCCGGTGCCGACATCATACTTTCATACTTTGCCAAGGACTTTGCCAAGTACCTGAAAAGGTAATTTGTACTTGAAATCCATACTTTACTGAAGCGCTCCGGTTAAAGCCGGAGCGCTTTTTTTATGATCACTCGTAATTTACCGGTACCAAAAGACACCGTCGCTAGGCAGCCAACTTTAAGTAAACTTCCCCAGGCAGGTAGTATAGTCGGCTGCATACTTTGGCATTCTACCTCCAACTGATCCCACAAAAAGGCATATAACAGTGCAATTTTATCCTTCATAAAGGAACATCTTTGGCTTTATCGTGCTTTAATAGTATCTTAAGAGATAGAAAAAACTCTACCCAACTATTTTTATGAGAAGATTGAGCCTTTGGCTTGTTGCGCTAAGTCTTGCAACGGGCACTACGGCACTTGCACAGCGCGGCTCCACCCCTATGCGGGCCAATACCAAAGCTTTGCAACGTATTGCCACCTCTGCTGAAAAGGATTATAAAACCAACCGTGCCAAGGCACTGGAACTGGCACGTGCGCGTGGTTGGGTAATTGAGCGATCATATAAAGACGGTACGCATGTCTCGTTGCAAGGCCTCGACGCCACTGGGCTCCCCATCTACTATATCACTTATAACAACTCTAACTCGGCGGCAACCACTAAAACGGACCAGCTTTGGGCTGGCGGCTCGTTGGGCCTTAGCCTGAACGGCAGCAGCAGCAGCGTGGCCAACAAACTGGCCATCTGGGACGGTGGCCGCGTGCGCGCCACGCACCAGGAGCTAAAAGGGCGTGTTACCCAGAAAGACAACACCCGCACCGATAACGACCATGCCACACACGTGGCAGGCACCATGATGGCCAGCGGCCTGAACCCACTGGCTAAAGGAATGGCCTTTGGGTATAAATCGTTGCAGGCCTATGATTTTAACGGCGACGAGGCCGAGATGGCCGCCGCTGCCAAAGACCTGCTGGTATCGAACCACTCGTATGGCAGCATTAGCGGCTGGCGCTATAACTCGGATCGTAAAGGCACCGCCGAAGACCCTTACTGGGAGTGGTGGGGCAATACCGATGTAAGCCCGAACGAAGATTACAAGTTCGGCTATTACGATGATGGCGCGGCCGCCTGGGATGAGATTGCCTATAACGCCCCTTACTACCTGATTGTGAAGTCTTCTGGCAACAACCGTAGCGAAACCGGCCCTGCTGTGGGGCAGCCATACTATCAGCGTAACAGCACCGGCTCCTTCAAACTCATCGAATCGCGGCCGGCTTCCCTTAGCCCTAACAACAGTTATGATATTATCTCTACCACTGGCACGGCTAAAAACATACTTACCGTTGGTGCCATAGCTCCTATCTCTGATGGGTATAACCAGGCTTCTGATGCCAAGATATCCTCCTTCAGTTCGTGGGGGCCTACGGATGATGGCCGCATTAAACCGGATGTGGTAGGAAGCGGCGTAACCGTGCTATCGACGGTAGCCACTAACGACAGAAGCTACCAGGTTTTGAGCGGTACGTCTATGTCATCGCCGAACGTGGCTGGCACCATGCTACTGCTGCAGGAGCATTATGCCAACCTCAACAACGGCAGTTTTATGCGCGCGGCCACGCTTAAGGGTCTTGCCATCCATACTACGGATGAGGCGGGTACGCAACCTGGCCCAGACTATATGTATGGCTGGGGCGTAGTAAACGCAGAGCTTGCCGCACAGGTTATCAGCAACACCCGCAACAACCACCTGCTGCAGGAGCGCACATTGGTGCAAGGCCAGACGCAGACGTTAGAAGTAACCGCTTCGGGTGCAGGACCGCTAAAGGTGACCATTTCCTGGACCGATCCGCAGGCAGTCGTTACGGCTATAGGCTCTAACGTGCTGAACAACCGTGCCCCTAAACTGATTAATGACCTGGATGTACGCGTAAGCGGGAACAGCAAAAACTACACTCCCTGGACGCTGGACCCCGCCGCACCTGCCAACCCAGCCGTACCCGGCGATAATGTGTTGGATAATGTGGAGCAAGTGCTCGTAGCCGATGCCGTTCCGGGGAAAACCTACACCATCACTATCCGCCACAAAGGCACGTTGCAACAAGGGCCGCAGGCCTACGCGCTGCTAGTGAGCGGCGTGGGAGGCACAGCAGTATGCGCCAGTGCTCCGGCCACCAACCAGGGCGCTAAGATCACGAAGGTTACTTTAGGAAGTGAGTCGTTGGATATATCCGGTAACTGCACTACCTACCGCGACCTGACCAATACCGTTTTCAGTTTTGAGCCAAGCCAGACCAAGCAGCTGCAGGTGCAGCTAGGCTCCTGCGGGGCCGATGCCGCCAAAATAACCAAGGTGTTTATAGACTGGAACGGCAACGGCAGCTTTGCCGATGCCAGCGAGGAGGCCGCAACATCCGAGATTATTAACGGTGACGGCACATTTACGGCCAGCATCACGGCGCCGGGCTCGGTGCGCCAAGGCGAGAAAGTGCGTATGCGTGTGGTGGCCCAAAATGCCAGCAACGCCAGCGCAGTTAGCGCCTGCGGCAGCGGCAACCTCGGCGAAACGCAGGACTACTTAGTTCAATTTGTACAGCCAGCTAAGGATGTGGCTATTACCAGTATCTTGCCAACAGGCGTTACCTCGCTCTGTGCCTCTGCTTCGCAAAAGGTATTGGTAACCCTCCGAAATGCAGGAGCAAGTTCGCAATCGAATATCCCGGTAAGTATAGAAGTACGCAAAAACGGCACTACACTAAAAACGCTTACCGGCACATTTAAGGGCACGCTTCCACCTTATGGCCGGGCAGAACTGCTTTTAGAAGACAGTTTCAGTACAGAAGCTGGCGCTACGTATGAACTTTTAGCGACAGCCACACTACAAGCCGATGCCGTGGAAAGCAACAACCAGCGAGGCTACACCTTTACAGTAGCCGCCAATTCCGAAGCACCGATAGACCCTTCTGCCTTCCGTTGCGGCTCCGACCCGCAGTATACTTTATCTGCAGAAGGCAGTGGCACCCCTTATTGGTATACTTCACTAACTAGCACTACGCCTGTGGCTGCTGGCAACCAGGTACAAGCTCCAGTATCTACTATAGGGACTACCCTGTTTGCCGCCTTCGATGACTTTGCTGGTACCGTGGGTGTGGCTAACAAGAGCACATTTGCAGGAGGAAACTATAACCAGTTTAGCCCGGATGTTTTGGTGCAAGCTAAAGCACCGTTGCTGCTGGAGCAGGCCCGCCTCTACATTGGCAACAGCGGCAAAATCACCTTTACGGTATACGATAGCAATGGTGCACCGGTATCGGCCCGCACGCTCAGCGTAACTGCCACTTCGTCCACGCCAGCCGCAGGAGTCAGCAACAACGACCCTGCCGACCAGGGCCAGGTATACTACCTGGGGCTGGAGCTACCAAAGGCCGGAGAGTATAGCATCGCGATCTCTTATGAGGATGGGGCCACCATTTTCAGGAACAATAGCGGGGTATCCGGGTATCCGTTTCAGGTGAGCAATGTATTTGCCATTACGGGCAACACGGCCACCACCACGCCAGAGGCCTACTACTACTATTTTTACGACCTAAAAGTACGCTCGCTGGGTTGCCCGAGTCCGCGCACCGCTGTTACCATCAAAACCGGCACCCCACTTAGCCAGCCAAGCGTAGCGCGCAGCGGCCAGGAATTGGTATCTAGCGCGGCAGAAGGCAACCAATGGTATTTAGATGGCGAGGCAGTGAAAAATGCTACCGGCAAAAACTTTAGCCCAACTGAAAGCGGCAAGTATAGCGTGATGGTCTTTAAAGACGGCTGCGTTTCCGAGATGTCGTTGGCATACAGCTATGAGTTGGAGAGCGCCGAGAACAATGCTGGCCCCGAGCTAATTGTGTTCCCGAACCCGAGCAACGATGGGTACTTTAACTACTCCGTGGAAACCGGTGCGCCTGAAAACCTAACACTTACTGTAACCGACATGCTGGGCAAGCAACTCTATGCTGCCTCAGTAAAAAGCATAAACGGCCAGTACAGAGGCTCTTTCGATATTTCGGAAGGTGCTAACGGGCTTTACATCGTGCGCCTGCAACACGGGGATAAGGTATATACCCGTAAAGTAATGATTAGCAGATAAAATAATAACTCTTACCTTTTTACTACCCTAACAGTCAAATAGCCGGCGCTGCCTCAGCGCCGGCTATTTTTATACTTGCCCTTCCAAAGTATACTTTACACTTCGAGAAGTATGCTCCTGAGCCTGCTGCTGAAAACTAAATCAGCCTAAGTATAACCCTAAGAATTGGCAAGCTTGCGCTTCAGGGTGAGGTAATCCAAATAGTAAAGTACTTTTATGGAGAAGGTGCTGCTTTGCGGGGAGCTTAGCGTGTGCGAGAAGTTATCCAGATAGTATGGGTCCACGATGTTCCGGTTCTCCTCGAAAGCGTTTTTCCAGACAATGCTGATCTCGCTGCCGGGTGCAAACCACCACGAGTAAACCATGTCCAGGTTAAAGGAGTTGTAGTTTACGTTTGGCGAGTCGTCGGGGCCATAAGTATAGGCGTATGGCTCCAGGGCGCCGCTTTTCTCCAACAAGTAGAAATCGTTATAAATAACCTTGCTCCAGTTGTGCCAGGCGCGCAACCGCAACGACATCCGGTTGTTGAAAATATAGCTTCCCGAGAGACTATTATAAACAGAATTTACTTCACGCCGGCCAAACACCACATCTGCATCGCGTAGCTCGTTGCCTTCCTCGTCCTCGTGCCGGACAATGTCCACAAAACCGATATCGTCGGCCCTGTTGCTGGATTCAAAGCTGTAGTTAAAGCTGAGCTGATTGTTTACCCTAAAGCGCGGCGAGAGACTATACCCAAAGGTGCGCCGGTTGTTCTCCTTAAAGGTGCGGTACCACGTGCTGACATCCAGGGCCAGGCGCTTGCGGTAATCCGATGACGCCCAGCCACTGACATTGTAATTAACCGGGTAGGCATAGACCCTGCCCTGCATGCGCGGCTCAAAAAAATCGTTGGTGCGCACGGGCTCCAGGTTCATGTTAAGGCCGGCACTCAAGAAATTCTTAAACGTGCCGTTCACGTTCCCGAAGATCACGAAATTCTGAAACTCATCGGGCCTGAAGCGGCGCTCGTGCACTGCCCCGATCGTAGTATAAAGATTGAGCAGCTTCCAGAACGGATCGTAGATGTTGTAGGAGAAGTATACTTCCTGCTCCGAGGAGTTATTTCTGAAAAGTATGCCCAGGTCGTTGGGGTTATACTTGTCGGAGCGCAGCACGTGCGAGGCCCCAAACTGGAAATTGCCGCTTACTTTAGACAGGCCCAGCCGGTACATATAGCCACGCTCAGTTTCGTCGGGGTGGAACTGCTGGCTCAGGGCTGCTTTGCCGTCGATGGCATACTTGTTCCCTTTGTTGGCCACCCTGAAAAGCAAGCCGGTTAGGTTGGCATCATAAGAAGAGCCCTGCCGCATCACGTTGGTGTTTACCAGCGTTACGAAGGAGTTGTTCTTCAGGGATTGGTCAAAAACGGCGATGTTATAGTTGGTAAGCGGCTGCGTTTTAACCTTCAGGCTGTTGCCTTCCTTGTCGCGCAGCTCGGCGTACTGCTCTCCTACCACTGCGTTAAACACCCCAATGCCCAAACCGGATTTGGTGCGCCCCGATACTTTGGTGCCGTTGATCATCTTGGTTTCGGAAGGGTTAGACACGATGTCGTAGCCTTCGTAGGCATCATCATACACCAAACCTGAATTGATGGGTCTGCCGCCGATGCGCCGAGAGTAAAAGAAATCGCCTTTGTTAAACAGCTCGGTGCCCTCCAGGAAGAAAGGCCGGTTCTCGCTGAACTGCTGCTCAAAAGCCGTCAGGTTAAGCACGCGGTTATCAGACTGCACCTGGCTAAAGTCGGGGATCAGGGTCATGTCCAGGGTAAACGCATCGCTGATGCCATACTTCAGGTCCATGCCGCCGCTCAGGTTGTAATCATACTTGTGGGTGGTGCTGCCGCCCTCGTGCTGCACCGGATAGCGCTCCATGTACGTGGAGATGTATGGCGTGAAGGATAGGCGCAGCGGCGCCTCTATGTTGCTGAGCCCTTCCAGCTTGCCCCACTGGTTGGCGAAGCCGTCTTTGGCCGGGTCTACGTAGTTCCAGAAGAAAGCCTCGCGCGTGGATTGCCGGTTGCGCATAAAGTTGATGCCCCACACCTGCTCCGGCTGGCTGCTGAAGCGAATGGCTGAGTAAGGTATCTTCAGCTCGGCTACCCAGCTGGTCTCGTTCAGTTTGGTGCTGCTTTCCCATACGGCGTTCCAGCTCCAGTCCTCGCCATTGGAGGAGTAGCGGGCATCCAGCTGCACGCCTTCCGGAGTGATCAGAAAGCCAAACCCGTTGATTTGGTCTAAGTATGGGTCCAGGAAAATCCCGAAGAAGTCTGTGTTGCCCAGGTCGTCGCGGCGGCCCAGTTCCCGGAAGATCGAGTCCTGCGACACATCGTGCATGATGGCTCCTACATAGATAGCGGCATCGTCGTAAAGTATGCGCACCTCGGTGGGGTGCTTCTCCAGGGGGCCGGGGTTGGGCCTGTTCTTGATAAACTGCGTCGCGATCTCGGCTTGCTGCCACACAGGCTCATTTAGCTCTCCGTCTATCTTCGGGGCTTGCTCTACACGTAGCGCCCGCATACTTTTTTGTGGGTAGTTATACTTTTTGGCCTGGTCTTGTTTTTTATCCTGCGCTTCTGCTGCAAAGCACAGCAATAGCATGACTGGCAACAGTAATAGTTTCTTCATAGAGTCCGGAAATGAATGGCTAGCGTACGTGATATAATAGATGCAGCACCAAAGGCAAAAGTTGCTTCTGGAGGACACTATTTTTTTAATGTTTAAACATGTCTTGAGGTGCTACTGGTTTATATCACTAAAGTATGAAATCTGATAATCACACGCTGAATTATTGCTGGATTACACCTTTCGTTACAAACTTCCCCAAACACAAAAAGGCCATACTTGCAACACTGCAAGTATGGCCTTTTTGCATAAATGACTTGCTGGCTAAAGATCTTCTTCACGCACCAGCATCAGCACTGCCGACTGCGGCACGATAAAGTATTTCTCGCCGAGGTAGTTGATCTCAATGGCATCGCGCTGCAGGTAAATGGCCAAGTCGCCTTCTCTTGCCTGAAGCGGGATGTAGCGCACCTCTTCCTCCTCCTGCCCCCACGATTCCTCATCGTAGCCGAAGTCTGCCGGAATCGGGTAGCCTGGGCCCACTTTCATAATATAGCCTTCCTGCACCTTTTCTTTTTCCTGCACGCCAGGCGGCAAGTATAAACCAGTCTTGGTTTGGTCGCGGGCGGTTTTGGGCTTTATGAGCACGCGGTCGCCTACTATGATGATCTTCTCTAACTTATTATCTTCTGAAATCCTCATTTGTAACGTATGCATCTTATAACGGATCTGCGGTTACTTTAAAGCGCATGTCGGCTTTAATAGTAATATCCTTTGATATGGCTTTTCTGAGCGCTGCTTTGGTTCTGATAGTATAACTATCTCCTTTAATGTACTTATCCAGCTTGGCGTTGGTAGACTCTAAGGTTAGTTCTGTCTGGCCTTCCGGCACTGCATCCAGATAAGCAATCTTTACTTCCGGTTCATCCTCGCTGGAAATGTATAGCTCGATTCGCTCCAGGAAATCAAAATTCTGTCCTTCCGGGTCCGTAACTTTTAGCGAGAGTCTGTTCAGGGTAACATCCTTTACCAGTTCAGCACGGGTCTTGTTGTTCTTGAATTTCTCCTCGGAGTTAGTAGTGATCGTAAACGGTGTGGCCGGCACTAGCACGCCCAATGGAAAGTCCGACTCAATTGTAAAAGTTTCCTCTTCGTTTATGTAGAAGGTCAGCAGGTCATCAATCTTGTCACAGGCTACTGCTGCCAGGGCTACCATCATTACTACAGCCATTGCTACTCTTCTCATCATCATTGTAAAATTATATAAGGGTGAAAAACAATTGCGGCGAGAGATACCAGCACCTGAGCACCTTCTCTCCCGCCGCAAGTTACAAAACTAGAAGCAGTTTAGTCAAACATATCTCCTTTGCGCACGTTTCCAGTGCCGTGCTCGTTCCAGCTCATCGGGTAGTTTTCGTCCAGGTAAGGTAGCGCGTCCACGGTTAAGTGTAGTGGCTTGAAGGTGTCTACCATCACGGCATACTCCTCGGTTTCCTTCTTGCCAATACTTGCCTCCACGGTACCCGGGTGCGGCCCGTGCGGAATTCCTCCTGGGTGGATGGTAAACGAACCCCGGTCCACGCCTTTGCGGCTCATAAAGTTGCCCTCCACATAGTATAGCACCTCATCGGAGTCTACGTTGGAGTGATTGTAGGGCGCAGGGATGGACAGCGGGTGGTAATCGAAGAGGCGCGGCACAAACGAGCAGATCACGAAGTTATGCGCCTCGAAGGTCTGGTGCACGGGAGGCGGCTGGTGTATGCGGCCGGTAATCGGCTCAAAATCCTTGATGTTGAACGCGTAGGGGTAGAAATAGCCATCCCAGCCCACAGCATCGAAAGGGCTGAAGTTATAGTAAAACTGGTGCAGCTCGCCTTCTTTCTTTACTTGTACCAGCCGCTCGCCCGGGCCGGTTTCGGTGTTGAGCTCCACGGGTGGGCGCATGTCGCGCTCACAGAATGGGGAGTGCTCCAGCAGTTGGCCAAAGTGATTGCGGTAGCGGCGAGGCGTTTCTATCGGGCTGAAAGACTCTATTACCAGCAGCCTTACCTGGTTCTCGCTCTTATCGAAGCGGAATTTATGGATAACGGTGCGCGGGATAACCAGGTAGTCGCCGGGGCCAAACGGGATGCGGCCCATCTGGGTAAGCAGGTCGCCGGTTCCGTCGTGCACAAACACTACTTCATCGGCCTGGGCGTTTTTATAGTAATAGTCCATTTCCTGCTCCGAGGGGTTGCAAAGGCTGATGGCCACATCGTTGTTAAAGAGCATGGTTTTGCGGGCGCTCAGGTAGTCGGGGCCGGTGGCGTTTACCTCTACGGTGCGCAGGTGCTGCGGCGCCAGCTTTACGCCCTCGGCACGCTTTGGCGCATAAGGCCTGGGCTCCCCGATGCGGCTGATCTGCGTGGGCGGGTTAATATGGTACAGCAAAGACGAAACGCCGCTAAAGCCCAGCGTGCCCACCAGCTGCTCTGCGTATAAGCTGCCGTCGGGTTGCCGGAACTGCGTGTGCCGCTTGTGTGGCACCTCCCCGAGTTTATAGTAATAGGCCATGTATGATTAGTTTTAAGGTGTCGTTGGGTTTGGAGCTGAAAGTACAGGGCATCAGGCACGTGGCCTTTTACACTGCCCAGTTCCCGTACGTTCAATCAAAAGTTAATCAATAAGTATAAACCTAGTAGCCGAAGGTTATTTTAGCCAACATATACTTACATATTGCCTGCCGCCAGCTTGCCTGCCCGGCTGAAGTACTTCAGGGCCTGCTGAAACTCTTCGTCCGACTCGTGCAGCACCGGGAAGAAGCCAGCATTGCCATACACGCTTCGGCCAATAAAGGCTTTCAGGTTGTTGCGTAGCAGGTTTTTGGATCGTTTGAACTGCGCATCGTTGTACTCTACCCCCGAGGCACGCGCCATTTTAACAACTTCCTGCAGCATGTTCTCGGTTACCTCAAAGCTCTTCTGGAACTTCTCGAAAGGCATTTTCTCAAGCTCCTTTTTATGCTTTTGGTAGTATGATAAAGTATACTCCCGGATAATGTTCTTGTTATACAGCTGGCTCAGGTACTCGGATAGCTCTGTGGTATCGCGGGGCACAAACACATCGGGCATAATGCCGCCGCCGCCATACACGGCGCGCCCCTTCAGGGTTTTATACTTCAGAGAGTCCACAAACAGGCTGCTATCGGGGTGGAAGTACTCGCCGTTCTCGAAGCGGTTCAGAATATCCATCTGGTAGTCTTCCGCGCCGTGGGTATATGGCTTTTGAATGGAGCGGCCACTTGGTGTATAGTAGCGCGAGATGGTGAGACGCAGCTCAGAGCCATCGTTTAGCGGGATCGGCATTTGCACCAGGCCTTTGCCAAATGAGCGGCGGCCCACAATCAGGGCACGATCATTGTCCTGCAGGGCACCGGCCACAATTTCGGAGGCCGAGGCGCTGCCTTCGTCCAGCAGCACGATCAGCGGGCCGTTCTCGAAAATACCGCGGCGCTCGGCAAATGTCTTGGAATCATACTTGTTACCTTTGCCATCGGTATACACGATCAGCTTATCGCCAGAGATAAACTCATCAGCCATGCGGATGGCGTGGTCCATGTAACCGCCAGGGTTGCCGCGCAAGTCCAGTATAAGTTGCTCCAGCCCTTTTCCTTTCAGGCTTACCAGCGCTTCCTTAAACTCCTCGTAGGTATTGGCCGAGAAGCGGCTCACCTTAATATAGCCCGTCTTCTTATCTACCATATAGCTCACATCCACGGAGTAAGTCGGGATCTTGCTACGCTCAATCGTAAAGTTCAGCGGCTTTTTAAGCGCTTTGCGAAGTATAGTCAGGTTTACCTGGGTGCCTTTTCTCCCGCGCAGGCGCTTAAACACTCCTTCGTTGTTAATGCCTATGCCGGCTACATTCTCCTGGTTCACTTTAATGATTTTATCGCCAGCCTGTATGCCTGCCGCCTCGGAAGGGCCGCCGCTCAGGGGCGTTATCACATAAATGGTGTCTTTAAAGATATTAAACTCAATACCGATGCCTTCAAAGTCGCCCTCTAGGTAGGACCGTGCCATGGCCAGCTCGTCAGCAGGAATGTAGGCTGTGTGCGGGTCTAGCTTTTCCAGCATTTCAGTGATTGCGAAGTCAGTAAGTTCCTCAATATCCACAGTGTCCACGTAATCGCGGTCTATATAGCTTAGTATATCCCTGAACTTCAGGTAACTTTTGGCTGTGCCCTGTGGGTTATTGGGCGATGGAGAGAAGGTTGTGGCTCCCAGCAACACGCCTATTACAAGCGCCATACCTATAATAAATGGCAATTTTATCTGAAATGGTGAGTTTCGGATCTTATCTCTCTCGTCCTCTTTCTCCATCATATCCATAGTTTTATTCTGATTTGTTTGGTGAGCCGGCACAGCAAGGGGCCGGCATGCAGTACGGTAATTTACCTTAAATATACTGAGGTGCCCTATATCTATACAAATTCAAAATTGTTAAAGTTGCGACTGGCGCTGCATAGTCATCCGGTGCATCTAGGTCAATGTTTATACACTGTATAGCTTATTTAAAATTATTCCAAATAAAGCTTGCCTAGATTAGAATAGCCTTTTAGCTTTGCATCACTATTTTAAATCAGTCTAAATAAAGAGATAAAATACCTATGCTTACCACCCTTAGAAGGCACACTACGTTAGCACTTATTGGGCTTGCAGCCTGCGTTTCGTTTACTTCTTGCTCTGATGACGAAGACGATACTGTTTCTTATCAAGTACCTGCCACTTATAACTTCGAGAACGTAAACTACTCTGGCCAGACAGCGCGTATAGCCATGCTTGATGAGTTGAACAACTACATCAAGACAGCGAATGCCGGCGCTCCCCTGGATGCTCAGAAGCTGCAGAACATGTACAGCAACACTGGCCAGCCATTCAGCGATGCCAGCCTGAATGCATCTGGTAAACAACTGAAAAACAAGACTGCCCTTACTGCTCAGCCGGTTTTTGAGCAACTCCTGACAGATGTGGCTTCTGCCAGCCAAAATGCCAATACAAACGCAACAAATGGCACAGCGGGTATACTTACCTCAACTACAGACAACACCAAAAAGTACTTTGTAAGCGCCAAAGGCGTGGAGTATGGCCAGGTTATCCAGAAGGGCCTGATGGGCGCCGTGTTCTATAGCCAGGCTGTTGATGGTTACCTCTCTACTGAGAAAATAGGCCCTGCCGTAGACAACACTACCGTAACGCCGGGCGAAGGCACTACCATGGAGCACCACTGGGACGAAGCTTTCGGTTACTTCGGTGCGCCAAAAGACTTCCCGACAAACGTAACGGACACGAAATACTGGGCTAACTACAGCAACCAGGTTAACCTTGCCCTGGGTAGCAACAAAGTGTTGATGGATGCCTTCCTGAAGGGCCGCGCCGCCATCTCGGCCAAAGACATGAAAGCCAAGGACGAGGCTATCGCCACCATCCGCACCGAGTGGGAGCGTCTGGTAGCCGCCTCTGCCATACATGAGCTGAATGCCGCCAAAAACAACCTGGCTGACCAAGCTAAGAAGAGCCATTACCTTTCTGAGGCTATTGGCTTTGTGATGGGCCTGCAGTATAAGACAGACCGCAAACTAACCGATGCTAAGTATCAGGAAGTGAGAGCGGCCATTGGAGAGAACCTGTACAATACTACCGCTGACAATATTAATACCGCCATCAACATCCTAAGCACTACTTATGGCATGGATAGCATTAAGGGCCAGCTATAAGCAAGCAGCCGCAGATTTTAGAGAGCAATAAAGCAGACGCAGCAGCTTGGGGTTCATCTATCCCGGGCTGCTGCCTTTCTCGTTTAAAAAGCAATATATCCTCATGAAGTTTAATTTCAGAAAGTATAGTTTAGTGGCATTAGCCAGTGCAGCGCTGTTGAGCAGTTGCAGCTCCTCGGACGGCGAATCCGCGCCAGCTGACACCTACGACCGCGATGCCATGGTGGCCCATTATGCCGACAACCTGATTATACCGGCATACGCCACCTTCAGTGCGAAGGCCGAGGCCATGCACACAGCCATTAATGCGTTTGCAGCCACACCTACCGCAGTAAACCTACAGGCGGCCCGCGCCGCCTACCTGGATGCCTACACGGCTTGGCAGGATGCAAGTGTATTTGAGTTTGGCCCAGCCAGCGACCAACTGCTGCGCACTAACCTGAACATTTACCCTACCTCATCCGCCGAGATCGAGGCAAACATTACTGCGGGAACTTACGACCTACAAGCTGCCGCTAACCTGGATGCCAAAGGCTTCCCAGCCCTGGACTACCTGCTTTACAATGCCGCTGATGCCACGCTGCTGGAGCAGTACACTAACGCTGCCAACGCAGCCAAGCGCAAAAAGTACCTGCAGGATGTAAGCGCATTGATAAAGCAGCGCGCAGCTGCAACATACCAGGGTTGGACAAACGGAGGCTATACTTCTACCTTTAAACAAGCCAAGGGCACAGCGGTTGGCAGCGCCATTGGCAGCCTAGTAAACGAGCTTAACCAGGACATCGACAATACAAAGCGAAATAAAATCGGTTTCCCGAGCGGCAGGTTTTCGCAAGGAACCACCCTTCCGGACAGAGTAGAAGCTTACTATAGCCAGAGCTTTTCGCTGGAGCTGTTAAAGCGCAGCATTAAAGCCGAGAAAGCCGTGTTCATGGGCATGACAACCAACGGCACCAACGGCCCGGGTCTGGACGATTATCTGGATTACGTGAAAGCGCCCTACGGACAAGGCTTGTTATCCGATGCCATTGAGCAGCAATTTGATGCCGCACTAGCTGCTGTAAATGCTATTCAAGAGCCATTGGTGCAAGCCGTTAATACGCAGCCGCAAGCCGTAACAAAAGCATACGACGAGTTACAGAAGCTCATCGTGCTCACCAAAACCGACATGCCGTCTGCCCTGGGCGTAACCATTACCTACAACGATAGCGACGGCGACTAAGCCATTATACTTTACCCTGCGCCGGCAGCAACCGGCGTGGGCTTTCTCAGGTTATCACAGCACGCATACTTTATGCTCCAAAAGCTCAAACCATACCTAACGGCTCAAGTATCGGCGGCTCCGCTGGCGGTGTTCCGGGTTATTTTCGGGGGGATGATGCTGGCCAGCATTCTGCGCTTTATGGCAAAAGGCTGGGTAACCGACCTGTACGTAACACCTAAAGTATACTTCCCCTACTACGGTTTTGAGTGGGTGCAGCCCCTCGGCGAAACAGGCATGCACGCCCTATTTATACTGATGGCGCTGGCTGCGCTCGGCCTGATGCTGGGTTTGTTCTACCGTTTGTCGGCGGTGCTGTTTTTCCTGAGCTTTACCTACGTCGAGCTCATCGATAAAACCAATTACCTTAACCACTACTACTTTGTAAGCGTGGTGGCGCTGCTGCTGGTGCTGGTGCCGGCGCATCGGCATTTCTCGCTGGATGTGTTGCGCAAGCCGCATACCTGGGTGAGCCACGTGCCGCGCTGGGCCGTGCTTATTTTTAAGCTGCAACTGGGGCTGGTATACTTCTACGCCGGCTTAGCCAAACTGCACCCTGACTGGCTGCTGGAGGCCATGCCGCTGCGCTACTGGCTGCCTGCCCACACGCACCTGCCGCTTATCGGCACGTGGCTGGATAAAGCATGGATAGCTTACCTGTTCTGCTGGTTTGGCGCGTTTTACGACCTCACCATCCCGTTTTTCCTGAGCTGGCGCAAGAGCAGGCTTGTGGCTTATGCCACGGTAATCGTGTTTCATGTGCTCACGGCCGTGCTGTTCCAGATCGGTATGTTCCCATACATCATGATGGTGAGCACCCTGATTTTCTTCTCTGAGAAGTTTCATGAGCGGCTGCTGCAAGGGCTCAAAGGTATAACCCGCGCGCGCACTCCCGCTTTCCAGAGATATAGCCATACAACCGCGCAGCCCATACTTTTATACTTGCTGGCACTGCATTTTGCCGTGCAGGCATTGGTACCATGGCGCTTTATACTTTACCCCGGCCAGTTGTTCTGGACCGAGCAAGGCTACCGCTTCTCGTGGCGCGTAATGCTGATGGAGAAAACCGGGACAGCCTTTTTCTACGTCCGTGATCCGAAGACAGGCCGCGAGACCGAGATCAATAACCGTGACTACCTGACCGTGAACCAGGAAAAGCAGGTAGCCACTCAACCCGACATGATGGTGCAGTATGCCCATTTGCTGAAGCAGGATTTTGCCAGCCGTGGCATAGCCAATGCTGAAGTGCGTGCCGAGATTTATGTCGCTATGAATGGGCGTGGCAGCAGGCTTTTTATCGACCCAACCGTTAACTTAGCGGCCGAGAAAGACAGCTTCCTGCCAAAAGCCTGGATTTTACCTTTAAACCCAAACACAGCCCCTCCGCAAGATGCATTGGGGCAGAATTAATATCTGATGCGCGTTACGTTTATAATTGCCCTCATACTTTGCAGCCTGTCTGCTGTGGCCCAGACCTTTTCCGTTTCCGGCAACATAACCAGCGCTGGCAGCCAAAAGCCTGTGACGCAGGCTGAGGTCTTGTTAACCAATACCGGCATGCTGGTAAAGGCTGATTCCAAAGGAGCTTATACTATAGACGGCTTGGTGCCCGGCACCTATACTTTAACGGCCTATAGCGTTGGCTGGGGCTCGGCTACGCAGCAGGTTAGCATCCGCAATGGCAACGCCATACTTCACTTTGAACTGAAGCCCCTGGAAGGCAAACTCCGCGAGGTAAATGTGAAGGGCGAGCGCGAAAAAACCTTTGGTATTACCCGCCTCAATTCTGTGGAGGGTGCTGCTATCTACGAAGGAAAGAAAAGCGAGGTAGTGGTGCTCAGTGATGTTACAGCCAACAAAGCCACCAACAACAGCCGGCAAGTGTTTGCCAAGGTGGCCGGCCTTAACATCTGGGAAAGCGATGGAGCCGGCATTCAGCTTGGCATTGGGGGCCGCGGCCTTAGCCCTAACCGCACATCCAACTTTAACACGCGCCAAAACGGCTACGATATTTCGGCTGATGCGCTCGGCTACCCCGAAAGCTACTACACCCCGCCTACCGAGGCACTGGACCGCATAGAGGTGGTGCGCGGCGCGGCATCCCTGCAGTACGGCACGCAGTTTGGCGGCATGGTTAACTTTGTAATGAAAGAAGGCCCGGAGGATAAACCCTTTGAATTGACAACCCGACAGACCGCTGGCTCCTGGGGCCTCTTTAATTCCTTTAACAGCATTGGCGGCACAAAGGGTAATTTGCACTACTATGGCTACTACCAGTACAAGCGCGGCGACGGCTGGCGCGATAATTCTGGATTTGAGGCACATACTGCTTTTAGCTCAGTACACTACAAGCCAAACTCTAAACTGGAAATAGGCTTTGATTATACGTACATGGATTACCTGGCCCAGCAACCCGGCGGCTTAACTGACCTTGAGTTTAACCAGGATGCGCAACAATCGAAGCGTGACCGAAACTGGTTTAAGGTGAACTGGAACCTGCTGGCCCTAACGCTGGACTATCGCTTGGCCGAACGCACCAAGCTGAACGTGCGCAATTTCGGTTTACTTGCCCAGCGTGATGCCTTAGGCTACATGGGCAAGATAAACCGCCCCGACGACCTGACCGCGCCCCGCACACTACTGCAGGATAAGTTCCGGAACGTGGGCAACGAAACGCGCCTCATCCACCGCTACGACCTAGGCAACTCTTTCTCCACGCTGTTAGTAGGCGGGCGCTATTACCGTGGCTTTACCGACCAACAGCAGGGCGATGGCTCTGTGGCCTCTAACGCTGACTTTAATTATTACACCGAGGTTAACGGCCCGAACACCTCCAGCTACGACTACTTGAGCCAGAACACAGCTCTTTTTGCCGAGAATATCTTTAACATCACCCCAAAGCTAAGTATTACCCCTGGCCTGCGCTACGAGTGGATTAACACCAATGCCGATGGCAGCTACCGAGACCAGAAAAAGGACCAGGCAGGTAACGTTGTATATGATGAAGTGGTGCCGGAAGAACGCAGCAATACCCGCCATGTGTTTCTGATGGGCCTAGGCCTGAGCTATAAAGCCAGCGATGCGATGGAAGTATACGCCAACTTTTCGCAGAACTACCGCGCCATCAACTTTAACGATATGCGCGTGGTAAACCCTAATGTGGTACCAGACCAAAACTTGCAGGACGAGAGCGGCTACAGTGCCGACCTGGGCTTGCGCGGCAATAAGAGCGGCCTGCTGAACTATGATGCCAGCCTGTTTTACCTGGCTTATAAAGACCGCATTAACTTTAAAAAAATACAGGGCACCACAGACCGCATCCGCACCAACATCGGCGACTCGTACCATTACGGCCTGGAAACCTTCGCGGAGGCTGACCTCCTGAAACTATACTATGGCGCGGAGCACCCATCCAGCCTCTCGGCCTTCTCCAACATTACGCTGGTGCATACGGTGTATAGCTCCCCGGACAAGACCGTAGACGGCAACCAGGTGGAGCTGGCCCCAGCGCTCATCGCCAAGGCCGGCCTGGCTTTCAAGCGCAACAACTTTAAGCTGGCCTACCAATACAGCTATACTTCGGAGCAATACACCGATGCGGAAAACTCAATACTGGAGCCAACCGCCGTGGTGGGCAAAATACCGGCGTACTGGGTTATGGACCTTTCGGGAAGCTATACATATAAGCGCTTCACGCTGGAGTCCGGCATCAACAACCTGACGGATAACCGCTACTTTACGCGCCGTGCCACAGGATACCCTGGCCCCGGCATTATCCCTTCGGATGCCCGCAGCTACTATGTTACCCTAGAGTTTAAACTGTAAGTATAAGGCCGCCGCAACGGGCAGTTAACAAGCAAACATTAAATTCCTTACCTTTGCGGCACAAGCATTTATACTATGGGCAGGATTTTAGCGATTGATTATGGCACCAAGCGTGTGGGACTGGCAGTAACAGACCCACTGCAGATAATCGCGAACCCGCTAGAAACCGTTCACGCCAAAGATGTGTTAGCCTACCTGAAGGCCTACATGCAGCGCGAACCCGTGGATGCTATGGTATTAGGCATGCCCAAGCGCCTGACCGGCGAGCCAACCGATGCCACACAGCATGTGGTAGGCTTCCATAGGAAGCTGGAAAAGGAGTTCCCTGGTATTCCGGTACACTTAGCCGATGAACGCTTTACCTCTAAAATGGCGCAACAGGCCATGCTTGCCGGCGGCATGAAGAAAAAAGACCGCCAGGATAAAGGCACTGTTGACCGCCTGAGCGCCACCATTATTTTACAGTCGTATTTAGAAAGCAGAAGCATATGATTTACCCAATTGTTGCCTACGGCGACCCTGTACTGAAAGAAGTAGCAGAAGACATTCCGCAGGACTTTCCTAACCTGAAGGAGTTGATCGAAGACATGTACACTACTATGTACCATGCGCATGGCGTGGGCCTGGCAGCTCCGCAGATCGGCAAAAGTATTCGCTTGTTCGTGATCGATTCTGAGCCAATGATGGATGATGAAGACGAAGGAAAAGGCGTGAAAAAAGCTTTTATCAACCCGGAGATTATAGAGGAAGACGGTGAGGAATGGGGCTTTGAGGAAGGCTGCCTGAGCATACCTGGCGTGCGCGAGGTGGTTTACCGCCCGGAGCGCATCGTTATCCGTTACTTCGATGAGGAGTGGAACGAGCACACCGACACCTATGATGGCATGACGGCCCGCGTTATCCAGCACGAGTACGACCACGTGGAAGGCATACTCTTCACGGATTTAGTTTCCGGCCTTAAAAAACGCCTGATCAAGAACAAGCTGACCAAGATATCGAAAGGCGAAGTGGACGCTGATTATAAGATGAGCTTTCCGGGGCTGTCTAAAAAGCGCTAGCCATGTATAACTTGTAAGCAAATGCCAGCCCCGTTACTGTGGCTGGCATTTGTGTTTTATTGCTCTTCTTGATTGTAATCGTAGTTTACCATCCATTGTATGCCAAACTTATCGGTGAACATGCCAAAGTAGGCGCCCCAGAAGGTCTTGTTGAGCGGCATGGTTACGTTGCCTCCCGCAGACAAACCGTTGAAAAGCCTTTCGGCCTCCTCCTCGCTGTCGGTGTTGATAGAGATAGAGAAGTTGTTTCCTGCCACGGTTGCCTGCCCAAAGGCTTCCGAAGAATCGCTGCCCATCAGCACGGTTTCCTGGCTGATCGGGAGTGAGATATGCATGATCTTGTTAACTTCCGCTTCTGGCAAAGGCTCATCAGAAGGCATGTCTTTAAACCGGCCCACATACGGGAACTCGCCCCCGAATACAGATCTGTAGAAATTGAATGCCTCCTCGCAATTGCCGCTAAAGGTTAGGTAAGGGTTGATGGTTGCCATTTTGTTTATCGAGTTTTGTGGAATAATGAGCACCTAAGATAAGGCTTTGCGCAGCAAAAACCAGTGGCTTATACTTTATGGTAGGCATCCTACGTGCTTCAGGTATGCCTTATACGTTCGCAGTTTTCAGCTTTTTCTTATACATGAGCCAACCCAAAGTGCAGGTATAATGGCGCTGACTCACGGATATGAAAGCGCGTGGCCCTCTATACTTGCACCGGAAAAGTGGTTCGGTAATATTATACCACCGAACGTAAGGCAAGAGCAGACCAATAAGAGGGAGATCAGGTCTGCTGCTAGCAACTCCACTATTCCTAAGCCTTTAAAGCTCTACAACTGACAACACACTGTACTATATAAAATAATTATACTTGATGTAACCTTGAGAATCAGCACTTCCCGTAAAAGGCAAGTATGAGAAGGCCAGCCATAAGTATACTTTTGCTAATTACACTTCTGCTGCCGCTCCAGGCTTATACCTGGGGCTTTTTTGCGCACCAGCGCATTAACCGGCTGGCTGTATTTACCTTGCCTCCCGAGCTGTTCGGGTTCTATAAAAAGCATATCCGCTACATCACCGAAAACGCCGTGAACCCCGATCGCCGCCGCTACGCCGTGGCCAACGAGGCTGCACGCCACTACATCGACCTGGATGTGTACGGCGACAGCGCCCTGTACAAACTGCCCCGCTACTGGCAGCAAGCCCTGAAAAAGTATGGCGAAGACACCCTGCAGGCCAACGGCATCGTGCCCTGGCACATCAGCCTGATGAAGTATCAGCTAACCCAAGCCTTTAAAGAGCGTAACGCCGACCGCATCCTGCGCCTGAGCACCGAGCTGGGCCATTATGTAGCCGATGCCTGCGTGCCGCTGCACACTACCCGCAACTACAACGGCCAGCTAACCGGACAGCGGGGCATACACGCTTTCTGGGAAACGCGCCTGCCCGAGCTTTACTCCGATTCCTATGACTTTTTTATAGGCCAGCCCGAGTACATTGCGCAGCCCCAGCTCAAGGCATGGCAACTGGTTGGCAGTGCCCACCTGGCCCTTGATTCGGTTTTATTCTTTGAGAAGCAGCTAACGCAGGAGTTTGACGAAGAGAAGAAGTATAGCTACGAGATACGAAGCAACCAGACCACCCGGGTTTACTCCCGCGCTTTTTCGGAAGCCTACAGCCGCAAGCTGAACGGGCAGGTAGAGCGCCAGATGCGTTTGGCCATCCATACCATTGCCAGCTTCTGGTACACTGCCTGGGTAGATGCCGGCCAACCCGACCTAAGCACCTTGGGTAGCCCGTCGGCGGCGGAGTTGCAGCGCCTTGAAATGGAGAAGCAGGAGTATGAGCACGGCGCCCACAAGCCGCGCGAGGAAGGCGTGCAGTAACACGAAACAGCGCAATTTTATACTTGCCTGCCCCTTTGCGCTGTTTCGCTATCGTTCTAAATATAAGTATATTGCTGCATCGTACAATTTCTATACTTCTACATGATACATGCCTATACTTTCCGGCAGCTCCGGTTGGCCCTGCTGCTGCTAGCCCTGCTCGTGCTGCCACAGGCCTGGGCCCAGCAAGGCAACGCTGCCACTTTAAATACCCTGGATGCCTACTATCAAAAAGCCCTGAAAGCCTGGGACGTGCCGGGAATGGCCATCGCCATCGTCCGCAACGACTCGGTTATTTTCTCGAGAGGCTACGGCGTTCTAAACAGCAAAACCGGCGGCCAGGTTGACGGGAACACGCTGTTCGGCATCGCCTCCAATACAAAAGCCTACACTGCCGCCGCGCTGGCCACGCTGGTAGACCAGGGCAAGATCCGCTGGAAAGACAAGGTGAAGGATTACGTACCATACCTGCAGCTGTACAGCCCCTATGTAACCGAAAACCTGACGATAGAAGACCTGCTGAGCCACCGTGTCGGCTTTAAAACCTTTAGCGGCGATTTGCTCTGGTACAACACCACGTACAGCCGCCCAGAAATTATCAAGCGCATGCGCTACCTGGAGCCTGTGTATGACTTCCGCGACGGATATGGTTACTCTAACCTGATGTTTATCACGGCAGGCGAAGTGATAGAGCAGGTAACTGGCAAAAGCTGGGAAGCATACATTAAGGAAACGTTTCTGCAACCGCTGGGCATGAGCCGCACTTATACTTCCGTAAACGACCTGAGAGGCGTTCAGAACGTCGCCTCGCCGCACGGCTTTGATGCCAACGGCAAGCCTTCTGCCACAACCCTCACGGCCTGGGATAGCTGGAACCCCGCCGCCGGTATTTTCACAAGTGTTAACCAGAATGCCCAGTGGCTGCGCCTGCAGCTGAACCGCGGCACCTTCCAGGGCAAAGAGATTTTTAGCGAGGAATCCAGCCGCAACATGTGGCAGGCCCACAACCCTATTCCGGTATCGAAGCAGGCAGAGGAAGCTGTGCCTTCCACGCATTTTGTGGCTGCGGGGCTGGGCTGGTTTGTGAGTGATTATGAAGGGCGCAAATTGGTTTACCACGGCGGCGGCCACGAGGGCATGAACAGCCGAACCGTGCTGGTGCCCGAAGAAAATATCGGCATCGTGATCCTGACCAACAGCATGAGCAGCATCATGACGCCGCTTGCAAACTATACTATCGACCAGCTGCTGCACGTAGCCAACAGCCGCGACTGGAGCCAAGAGTACCTGGACCGCGCCGCTAAAGCAAAAAAAGCCGCCGAAGAGGCAGCTGCTAAAGCACCGAAGGAGAAAAAACGCAAAGAGAAAATCACACGGGAGCTAGCCGCTTACGCCGGAACATACCGCAGCCAGCTGTACGGCGATGCCACCATAACACTCAAGAACGGGCAATTGCACCTGCAACTGGAGCCCGCACCAGCGCTCAGCGGCACACTCAACTTCTGGAAGCAGGACATCTTTAACCTGGACTGGAAAAATGACTTCGCCCTGCTGCACCCGACCAATGTGCGCTTCTTACCCGGCCCGGACGGAAGCATCACGCAAATGCGCCTCGACTCCGACAATCCGGATTTCCACTTTGATGAGCTGGAATTTGTTAAAGTAAAGTAACTGCTATACTTGTTTCCCTGTTAACCTACAATCAAAAGGTTTGCAGGGAAACAGTTACAAACCGGCTGCCACTGCAGCAATGGCGCTTACTACAGCAAAGTAACCAGCAATGATCCAATAAGCCATCGCATCGCTGTTTTGGTAAACCTTTTTCATGATCAACAATCTTTGAGGTAGAACATACATTGAAATAAGCCAAATATTTTAGCTTATAGTAAAACATACGTCACATTAAGAAATATGTTGATTATCCTTTATATTTTTGAACTTTGTAAGATTAACGATATATAAGTATGCTCTACTGCTTAATCAGAAGGCAGGCACTACTTGTACTTTGTTTTATTATTTAAACTATAGGTTAAAATTTTTTGCCGGGCTTGCTTTAGCAATCGGATAGGTAGCGGCAACCGATTATAACGCCACTCATAGAAAGGGATAGCCTCTGAGCCAAAGCTTTTGTAGAACCCAGCAATGCTCTCTATCATTGGGCTCTCGAAGTCTAAAACCATACTTGTTTCAGCGTTGCGCTGGATAACGTTGTCGAGGATGAGTGTACGGGCGTTAAGCTGCCGGCCTTTAGCATCGGCAGCGTTAAAAAGGTATATAATGTGGCCCCCATAGTATACAAACAAGCCGCCAGCTAGGATGTTGCCGGTTTCGGTGGTCGCATACATCAGCTGCGCTATCCCCTTTTCTAGACAGGCCGTGAATAGCCGGCGCAGCATGATATAGGCCTGCTCAGCTACGCCCCCGTATACTTTGTGCGCAATGTTCTCTCTGAAAAGCGAGATAAGCGGCTCTATATCTTGGCTATTGATCAGTTTCAGGTTTGCGCGGCGGGCCTTGTTCAGGTTGTATTTTCTATCGCGGGTATAGCCTTGCCATATCTGTGGGTAAGGGAGTTGCAAGCTTAGGTGATGGGTGTAAAGTTTGCCCCAATCCTGGCCGCCGCTAATCTGGTTTAAAACTAGGGTATTGTCTGTAGAAAAAGCATAGCCTGCAGTATACCCGAATTTAGCTTGGATGAGTTCTAAGAAAGTGCCAAGTTGGGAGTCAGAGAGCGTGCAGGTTGTATATAGCCCAAGCTGCTGACAGAACAAGGGTTGCTGCAAGTATGAAATACCATACTTCTTACGCACTGGCAGCGGCATTACTGCCACGTATTCTCCTGTCTCACCCTTCATCACCAGAGCCTGCCAGCCCGGAGATACTATATCCAAGTACCACGACAAGGCATATACCTGCCGCTGCGCCAAGTTATGTACACAAACATCCCAAGCGGTTTTATCTATTTGGTTATGATGGAGCAGATGGGGCACAGCGTTATACTTCTTCCGCAACGCCTGACGCGAACAGGGCACGGTATACTTTCATCCGGATAGCCCGGACAACCTTTACATAGAACGGCAGCGCATTATGCCGCAGCGCGAAGTACTTAACTTTATGCGCCCCGAAGCTGGCATAGAAATGGTCAATCTGCTCGATCATGGGGCTCTCAAAATCCAAAGTATAACCGGTGCCTGCATACTGCCTGATGATCTCGTCCAGTACCAGCGTGCGCCCGTTGGTTACACGCCCCTCACTGTCTGCGGAGTTAAAGGCATAGCTGATTACGCCATTATACTTTATGAACAGGCACCCAGCGTTTACCTCGCCGCCTGCCGTAGTATAAATGAGTTGGGCAACGCCTTTCTCCTGCATCACTTTAAATAGCTCCCGCAGCATCTGGTAGGTGCTCTCAGCCACGCCGCCTACCACCTTATGCTCTATATGGATTTTGAAATGCTGGATAAGCGGTTCTATATCGTCGCTCTCAAACATGCTCAGGTTGGCACGCTGCGCCCGCTTCAGGTTCATTTTGCGGTCGCGGGTATAGCTTTTATAGAGCGCCTGATAAGGTTTATCAAGTATAAGGTAGCGGGTATAGCGGCCTATTAACTCATACTTGCCCTGCAGCGTTTCGAGCGTGGAGGTATCGCTCATGTTGAAGCGATAGTTATGTATGAACCGGAAGCGCTTTACGGCTAGCTCCAGCATTTCCTTACGGATGCCGCTACTGCTTTGGGCAGTGGTAAAAACGCCAAGCTGGTGCGTATGGTAAGGCTGCGACAGATACGGAAAGCTCATTTTTGTGATGCCTGGCAGCGGCATTACCGTCACATAAGCACCACCAAGTTCCTCTACCAAACCCTGCCAGGCCGGGGCCACCACATCCAGAAACCACGACAGAGCATACACCATGTTATCAGCGGATGCCATGATGCAGGCATCCCACTTGGCTTTATCCAGCTGTTCGTGTTTTAGGTATGTGATCATGGGTAATGGGCAAAGTCTTAGGCAAGCGAAGGCCTTGCCATCAAATTTAACTGATTTTCTAACAAGCCATACTATTCTGGACCTATCGGCATGAAAAAGGCCGCTGCAAAACGCAACGGCCCTCTCTGTATTTATACTTGTGCTAAAGATGAGTTATACTTTAGGCAGCTCAGCTTTATACTAGCTTCTTATAGCGGATACGCTTCGGCTCTGTGTCGCCCATGCGCTTCTTCTTATTCTCCTCGTACTCTGTGTAGTTACCCTCGAACCAGTACACCTGCGAGTCGCCCTCGAAAGCCAGAATGTGCGTACAGATGCGGTCCAGGAACCAACGGTCGTGAGAGATAATCACGGCGCAGCCGGCAAAATTCTCCAAAGCATCTTCCAGCGCCCGGATCGCGTTTACGTCCAGGTCGTTGGTCGGCTCATCGAGCAGCAGTAGGTTACCGCCTTCTTTCAGCGTCATGGCCAGGTGCACGCGGTTACGCTCTCCACCCGACAGCTTTTCTACCTTCTTCTCCTGGTCGCCGCCCGAGAAGTTGAACTTACTCACATAAGCGCGGGATACCACTTGGCGGCCAGCCATCATCATGTGCTCTGTGCCACCCGAGATCACCTCAAACACCGATTTGGTCGGGTCTAGTTGCGCGTGCTCCTGGTCTACGTAAGAAATCTGCACAGTGGAGCCCACAGTAAAGTCGCCAGCGTCTGGTTTCTCTTGGCCAGTAATCAATTTAAACAGCGTGGTTTTACCAGCGCCGTTCGGCCCAATGATACCAACAATACCACCCTGAGGCAATGCAAAGTTAAGGTCTTCGAAAAGCAGCTTATCGCCGTATGCCTTACTTACATGGTTCACCTCGATTACCTGCGAGCCAAGGCGCGGGCCATCCGGGATAAACAGCTCCAGTTTCTCTTCTTTCTGAGAAGCTTCCTCTCCGGCTAGTTTGTCGTACTGGCTAAGGCGCGCCTTCGATTTGGCGTGGCGTGCTTTCGGGGCCATTTTAACCCACTCCAGCTCGCGCTGCAGGGTTTTCTGGCGCTTGCTTTCGGTTTTCTCCTCTTGGGCCAGGCGGCTTGCCTTTTGATCCAGCCAGCTGCTGTAGTTACCTTTCCACGGAATGCCTTCGCCACGGTCCAGCTCCAAAATCCAGCCAGCTACGTTGTCCAGGAAGTAGCGGTCGTGAGTTACGGCGATTACCGTGCCTTTGTACTGCTTCAGGTGCTGCTCCAGCCAGTCCACCGATTCTGCGTCCAAGTGGTTGGTAGGCTCATCCAGCAATAGCACGTCTGGCTCCTGCAGCAGCAAGCGGCACAGGGCTACGCGGCGCTTCTCGCCACCCGATAGGTTCTCTATTTTGGCATCCTCTGGCGGGGTACGCAGGGCATCCATGGCGCGCTCCAGACGGTTATCCAGTTCCCAGGCGTTCAGTTGGTCCAGGCGCTCCTGCACCTCACCCTGGCGCTCGATGAGCTTGTTCATCTCATCGTCGGTCATCTCCTCGCCAAACTTCATGTTGATCTCGTCGAACTCCTTCAACAGACCAACTACCTCGCTCACGCCTTCCTCAACTACTTCACGCACAGTCTTGGTCGGGTCTAGTTGCGGCTCCTGCTCCAGGTAGCCCACCGTGTAACCCGGCGACCAAACTACCTCACCCTGAAACTCTTTATCAACGCCAGCAATGATCTTTAGCAAGCTGGATTTACCCGAGCCGTTCAGGCCGAGTACGCCAATCTTAGCTCCGTAGAAAAAAGACAGATAAATATTTTTAAGTACTTGTTTCTGTGGTGGGTAAATCTTACTTACCCCAGCCATTGAGAAAATAATGGTTTCGTTGCTCATGCTATAACTTATAGTGTTCTGCTAATATATTTCTAACAAAGCTGCAGCCTGTTGTGTGCCCGTTGGCAGTTGCCCTGGCCATATACCTGGCTGTATGCTTATTATTTCCCAGAGAATTACAAATATCGTAAAAATTCATGTGTTTGCACTTCACAAAAGTGCGCCGAAATCATTAAACTTGTAAAAAACTGATGGATAAGGGCTGCACTTACTGAATTTAGCACCAAGCTGTGGCGAACGCTACTAGAATGCCTGCGTATGCTAAATCTAGTTTATTCCTGGTATATCCTTACCCAACTATTACTTACGACGCTTAACACGATCCAGTAAAATGGAAAACAACAACCTATTGGAAGAAGCCAAGAAATATGGTTTCATTCAGGACCAGCAAGTATGGCTTAAGCCCTTTATGAACTACCCGGCCAGACAGGTGGGTGAGGTGAAGGAATCGGAAGATGACTCGCTGGTATACTTTGCCAAGCGTTTCGGTATGTTCCAGGAAAAGGTGAATGGCCTGCTGGAACGCATCGCAACCTCAGAGAACAAAGGCTCTTTCCTGATGAAGGTGCTGCACATGAAAGAGCAAGTGGGCAGCTACGACGCTCTTGGTGATTTTGAGCAGATTTTCCATGCCCTTAGCAAGGCCGAGGAAGAGATCAACGGCACCATCCAGCAGAACCGAGAAAAGAACCTCACCATTAAGATTAGCCTGATACAAGAGGCTGAGGCACATAGCGAAAGCATTGAGTGGAAAGAGGCAACTGAAAAGCTGAAAGACCTGCGCACCGCCTGGATCAAAACCGGCCCTGTAGAAAAAGAACTCACCGACGAGATTGAAGAGCGCTTTAAAAACGCTGTGGAGAATTTCTTTGAGCGTAAGAAGAACTTCTTCGAGGACAAAAAACGTATGCAGAACCGTGCGTACGAGCGTTACAGAGAGCTGATCAACCAGTCTTACGCCATCATGAACTCGGAGGAGTGGGAGGAAACTACCGCTAAGCTGAAGCAACTGCAAAACCAGTGGAAAGAGGTGGACGGCACGCTGCCACGCAAAACCATGACCAACCTCTGGAACAGCTTCCGCAAGGCCCACAACCACTTTTTTGAGCGCCTGAAACGCAAAATACAGAAAGAGAAAAACGCATCCAGGGAGCAGTTCTATGAGCAGAACTACGAGCGCAAGCAAGAGCTAGCCGCAGAGGCCGAGCGCCTGCTACAGGACCAGAGCCTGAACGATGCCGTGAAGCGCGCCAAAGAACTGCAGGCCGAGTGGAAAAAAGTTGGCCCGGTTCGCCCAGAGGTGTCTGACGCGGTTTGGGAGCGCTTCATTAAAGCCTGTGACCGCGTGTTTGAAATGAGCAGCCTGGAGCACTACATCCGCAAGCGCCAGCAGGCAAGCAACGAAACCTTCTCGGAGACAGATGGCCTGCAGGCCCGCATCAACGCCCTTAAAGACTTTATCAAATCGGACAGGAGCGAGCTGGAAGTGCTGGAAACAAACCTCGACAAGTTGAACGACTCGCCGAGCAACGATGCGTTTCGTAACATGCTTAAAGGCAAGATTCGTAACTTCAACCGCAAGATTGGCACCAAGACTGCGCTTATCGAGATGTTTCAGAGCCAGTTAAGCGCTATTTCGCGTTAACAGCCTAACTCTTTTAGCATATCACTTTCAAAAGCGCCTGTTGCCTTTGCAGCAGGCGCTTTTTAGGTTTTAAGTATAGCTTATTACCATACTTACACCTAATGTTATACCTGCAAAAGAATCGTTTAAATTTGTAGGGTCCGTTTTGAACATTTGTGTTTTATTTGCGTTGTGTTGTTAAAAACGGACAAAAAAGCAATTAATATTCTGCAAAAATTTTAGTTGTTATTTTTATTTATACTTTTGCAAACTATTTTATATTAGCCAATAAGTTAAAGGAGAAAATACTATGTACTGGACACTTGAATTAGCTTCATACCTGGAGGACGCACCCTGGCCAGCAACTAAAGATGAGCTGATCGACTTTTCTATCCGCTCAGGAGCGCCAATGGAAGTGGTTGAAAACCTGCAAGCACTGGAAGACGACGGACAGCCATACGAGAACATCGAGGAGATCTGGCCTGACTATCCGACCAAAGAGGACTTCATGTTCAACGAGGACGAGTACTAAAAAATTAGAAATTGAGAATTAGATATTAAAAATTGCTCCTGGATACATTCACTCCATTTTTAATTTTTCAATTTCTAATTTTTAATTGATCTGATCTTGATCGTTGAAGCAAAAAACTTGGTTGCGGGTTATGGCCAAAGGGTCCTGATTCGCAACCTTTCGTTTTCTATCCCCTCCCCTGCCTTTGTTGCCATTGTTGGCCATAACGGCGCTGGGAAAACTACATTCTTCCGTGCCTTTCAGGGCAAGATTTCCTACCAAGGGCAGCTGCTGGTGCAAAACCACGACCTGCGCCACCTCCCCGATGCGCCTGCCAAAGGCCTTGTAGCCTACCTGCCACAAAAAAATGTAATCAACTTCCCGATTAAGGTGCACGACCTGGTGGTGATGGGCCTGTTCCGCAAGAAGCGATTTTTCGAGAATTATTCTGCGGAGGATTACATGTTGGCAGCCCATACTTTAGAGCAATTGCAACTCTTACACCTCATCGACCACGACTTCACGACGCTCTCTGGAGGCGAGCAGCAGCTTGTCTGGCTGGCACAGCTAATGCTGCAGGATGCTTCTATTAACCTCCTAGACGAGCCAACGCAGCAACTGGATGTATATTATAAAAACCAGGTGTTTGCCCTACTACAGGATTGGGTAACCCAGCAACAGAAAACCGTGCTGTGCATTACACATGATCTGTACAACCTTATCCCTTTGCAAGGCTACCTGCTAAACCTCTCCAAACCGGAGCCTATTCTGGAGAAAATCTCCCGCGAAACAGTGCTAGAGAACCAGGCCTTTCTGGAGTCTGGCCGGCAGCCAGTTGTATAGCTTTCTAACCACCCTTACCCCCTCCTTGCCTAAGGCGGGGAATTGTGTTATTACTTCAGCTTAGGGGGCGATGTTCAAGCATCCGTTACACTTTCCTTACACAAGATTTATTTAACACTGCAATTACCTCTTTTAACCTTACAAAAAGAGACTATAGCTAGCAGGCAGTTAAATTGGCAAGTATAAGTTCCCCTCCTTAGACAAGGAGGGGCTAGGGGTGGTTGGATTAAGATACTATACTTACCTGCTACCGTGCATCATCAGTCTTACAGACCCATTGTTTCATTTCTGGTTTTGGCTCCCTCAAGGCTAGGAGGCATTAACCGCCCACAATTTTATACCCTTTCCTTCAGAGTAATGGGGAAAGAATTCATCTCTAATCAGAGGGGCTAGGGCTGGCTTCCAGCAAAAGCCTCGGCAAGTATAAGGTCTTCGGGCGTGGTTATTTTGATGTTCCGGTAGCTGCCTTCTACCAGGGTTATGGCTTCGCCTATACTTTCTACAACTGATGCGTCATCGGTAAAGTGCTCTTGCTCTGGCTGCTCATAGGCTTTGCGCAGTATACTTGCCCGAAAGCACTGAGGTGTTTGCACTAATTTATACTTTGCTCGCGGCACAGCACGGCTGCCATCATCTGTCAGCTCCCGGATAGAGTCTTTCGGCGAGACGGCTACCACTGCGCTGCCATCCTTTTCAGCAGCCTCAAATGCAGCTTCAATAGTCTTTACTTCTACAAACGGGCGCACGCCATCATGCACTGCCACAAGCGCCTCCCCAAACACTGTATCCAGGCCATTCTTCACAGAACCGAAGCGGGTGTCTCCGCCCGGCACCGTCATGTGGAACAGCTTGAACTGATGTTTCTGGCAGAGCTTGCGCCAGGCATCCAGTTGCTGCTGGGGCAGTACCACCACTATCCTGATCTGGGGGTTATACTTGTAAAACTGCTCGATGGTGTGCATCAGGATGGGTTTGCCAGCCACCTCTAAAAACTGCTTGGGGATAGCTGCCTGCATGCGGCTTCCTGAGCCTCCTGCCACTATAATTGCATATTTCGGTAATTTCGCCATGGCAGCAAAGTTAGAAAGTTAGCAGTTTAAAAAGTTAGAAAATCTGGAGTTATGGCAATACAGCATAGAGATGCAATACTCTAAAATACAGCAAGCCCTTCCCCCTGCTAAAAGCAAAAACCCTGGCTTTTTAGGCCAGGGTTTTAAGTATCTTAATCTCTAGGACGCACTTACAGAATCAGCATTACATCACCGTAGCTGAAGAAGCGGTAGTTTTCTTTAACAGCCTCTTCGTATGCTTTCATCACTAGCTCGTAGCCACCAAAAGCAGCAGCCATCATAAGCAGGGTGCTCTCTGGCATATGAAAGTTGGTAAGCAGGCAGTTTGCGATCTTAAACTCGTACGGAGGGAAGATAAAACGGTCTGTCCAGCCCTCGTTTGCCTTTAGGCGGCTGTTAGCCGACACCGATGACTCTAAAGCACGCATAGTAGTAGTACCAATGGCACACACACGCTTTTTGCTATCCAGGGCCTTGTTTACGCGCTCCGCTGTGGTGCCGGGAACCATAAAGTTCTCAGAGTCCATTTTATGCTTGGTCAGGTCTTCCACATCCACCGGGCGGAAAGTACCCAGGCCAACGTGCAGCGTAACCGGCTCTACATCCACACCTTTAATTTCAAGGCGCTTCATAACCTCTTTGGTAAAGTGCAGTCCAGCGGTTGGGGCAGCCACTGCACCTACGTTTTTGGCATACACAGTCTGGTAACGCTCACGGTCTTCCGGCTCAGCCTCGCGCTTGATATACTTTGGAAGCGGCGTTTCGCCCAGGTCGTTAATGGTTTTGTAAAACTCCTCATCGGTGCCATCAAACAAAAACTTAATGGTACGGCCACGGGAGGTAGTATTGTCGATTACCTCAGCTACCAGGTCGCTGTCGCCGAAGTATAGCTTGTTACCCACACGGATTTTACGGGCCGGGTCAACCAGTACATCCCACAGGTGAATGTCTTTGTTCAGCTCGCGAAGCAGGAAAACCTCAATTTTGGCTCCTGTCTTCTCCTTATTGCCATACAGGCGCGCCGGGAATACTTTTGTGTCATTCACCACCATCACATCGCCATCCTCGAAATATTCCAGGATGTCTTTGAATACGCGGTGCTCGATCTTTCCTGTGTCGCGGTGCACTACCATCATGCGAGACTCATCGCGGTTCTCGGCAGGGTAAGGAGCAAGAAAGCTTTCAGGGAGATCAAATTTAAATTCGGATAACTTCATATATCAAATATTACGGTATTTGGTTTCCAACTAGTATAGGGCACCTTCGGTTACAGAACAGCCGAATACCCTTGCGGGGTTCATAAGCAACCGCTACTAAAAAACAAAAAATCAAGCCGCAAATTTACTCAGTTTGAGCGAAATATTCTTACTTTTAAGAAAATTACTTCGATCTGTTTAACCTGATATAAGAACATAACTATGATATACCTGCGTTTGGTAGCTGAAAGCTTCCGGTTTGCCTGGCAGGCTCTACGTGCCAACCTGTTGCGCACCATCCTGTCGTTGCTGGGGGTCACCATCGGTATCTTCGCAATTATCTCTGTGTTTACGCTGGTAGACTCTCTGGAGCGGAACGTGCGCGATAGCATGAGCTTTATCGGCGATAAGGTAATCTATGTGCAAAAGTGGCCTTGGTCTACTGGTGGCAACTACCCATGGTGGAAGTATTTTCAGCGGCCAGAACCCACGGAGCGCGAGTTTAAGCAGTTAGAGCGCTACATTACCAACAGTAACGGCATAGCCATATTTGCAAGTAAGGGCGGCAATACCTTTAAGCAGAGCAACAACAGCTACTCCAACGGCAACCTGATGGGTGTATCTTATGACTACCCCAAGGTAAGCGAGGTACCGGTGATAGAAGGGCGCTACTTTACGCCGCAGGAGGCAAATGCGGCACGCAACGTTATGATCATCGGCGACGAAGTGGCCTCTACTCTCTTCCCGTATGGCAGCCCCGTTGGCCGGGATCTTAAAGTGGCAGGTCACAAGTTTAAAGTGGTTGGTGTAATTGAGAAGCAGGGCGAGAATATGTTCGGAATGCCGAACATGGACCAAATGGGCATGATCCCGTATAGCACCTTTTCTAAAATGTATGACGTGGGGCCAAGCGGCATGGGCTCTACCATCGCGCTAAAAGGCCGAGAAGATGACCCTGGCCTGCTGGAACTGGAGTATGAAACAAGAGGAATGATGCGAAACATACGTGGCTTGCGCCCCCGCGACGAGGATAGCTTTGCCATGAACCGCCCTGAAATGATACAGGAGGCTATCGGAGGCTTTTTCCAGGTAGTAGGCCTGGCGGGCTGGGTGATTGGAGGGTTTGCCATACTTGTAGGTGGCTTTGGCATTGCCAACATTATGTTTGTATCGGTAAAGGAGCGTACCAATATTATTGGCATTCAGAAATCATTAGGCGCTAAAAACTATTTCATACTTTTCCAGTTCCTGTTTGAATCTGTGTTTCTAAGCCTGTTAGGTGGCGGCATTGGCATTATGCTGGTGTTCCTGCTTACAATCATCCCGCAGGATTTTATGAAAATCTCCCTCTCTATGGGCAACATCATACTTGGCCTTGGCGTATCGGCCGTGATAGGCATGCTCTCAGGAATTATTCCTGCCGTGATGGCATCAAATTTAGACCCGGTTATTGCAATCCGATCCAAATAGATATATTTACACTTTTGGCATTGCAGCACACCTCACCGTGCCGCAAACCACCCTTTTATTTTAATATGTGACGACGCGCGCCTGGTAACCTATGGCGCAGGAGGCAGGTGCCTCCTCAGACGATGACGAGAAAAAATTATGACGAAGCTTAGAAAAACGAGCAAAACCAAGCTGCACGAGGACTCAGTTAACAGCGGCAGCGGGCAAACCATTCTTAAACCGGATGTAAACGATAACAAGGCCAGGTCGGTAACAGACTTGCGCGAGAGCGGCCAGTCTACGGCAGCGCCAGCCTCTGAAGAAGACAAGAAAATACGCCAGGCATTTGTAGACAAAGACTGGAACGAGATTAAGATTGCCGATTCCTGGCAGATTTTTAAGGTAATGGCTGAGTTTGTGGATGGCTTCGAGAAGCTGTCTAAAATTGGCCCATGCGTATCTGTGTTCGGCTCGGCACGCACCAAGTCGGATAACAAGTACTACATTATGGCCGAGGAGATTGCCGCTAAGCTGGTGCGCCACGGTTATGGTGTAATTACAGGCGGTGGCCCGGGCATTATGGAAGCCGGTAACAAAGGCGCGCACTCTGAGGGTGGCAAATCTGTAGGCCTTAACATCCAGCTGCCGTTTGAGCAGTTCAACAACATCTACATCGACTCCGACAAGCTCATTAACTTTGACTACTTCTTTGTGCGCAAAGTAATGTTTGTAAAGTATGCGCAGGGCTTTGTGGTAATGCCAGGCGGCTTCGGCACGCTAGATGAGCTTTTCGAGGCCATTACACTAATCCAGACCAAGAAGATCGGTGCATTCCCAATTGTGCTAGTAGGCCGTTCTTACTGGGAAGGCCTGTTTAAGTGGATCGAGGATGTGATGCTGAACATGGAGACTAACATCAGTGCAGAAGACTTGGACTTGGTACACATCGTGGACGATGCCAGCGAGGCCGTAAAAATCATCGACGATTTCTATAGCAAATACCTGCTGTCTCCAAACTTTTAAGTTTACACGTTACTGCAAGTATACTTTCAGAAGCAGGCTCTCCTTGGGAGGGCCTGCTTTTTTGTTTTGGGCTGCTTCGCCGCTTCCATTGCACACTTTAAGCACCTGACTCCGTATACTTGGGCATGGGAATCAGAGCGATGTTTAGCAGGCAGGCAGCCAAAACAAGCTATCTGCGAAGACCTGAAGGTACAATAAAAGTTGAATGGCCATGGCTTTAGAACTGGCCGGGCTTACATTTATTAAACTGTTTGAGGATATGCTTTACAAAAGTATAGTATAGGTGCGGTGTTTGTACCTGCCGGGCTAGCTATTGCAGTGTATGGCTACCGCAGGTTCTGCAAAAAGCAGGTATCCATGCCAACAAGCCCCGTGCACGCCGAGGTTACCGCACAGGAAAAAGAGAAAGCCAACTCAACAGCTGTATAAGGCAAGCCTATCCTGCACTGTTTAGAATGCGTTAGAGAGTATCTGCTTACTATATAATTTGCCCAGCGGGGCGGCACTTAGATACAAGGTTATGTCGGATGCCGAGAAACAAAAGATCAAGAAGCTGAAGAAAAAGCTTCGGTTACAGGAACAACAGAACAGGGAGATCCGTGACCAGATGGCCATGCAACGCACCACATTTGCAAATGAGCGCACGCTGATGGCCTACCTGCGCACAGCTATGGCCGTAGCAGCCGGTGGCTTCGCCGCCATTAAGTTCTCCAACGACTTTTACCTGAAAGGCATTGGCATTATACTGATTCTAGGAGGCATTGCGCTGACCGTTTACTCATTGACCCGATACCGCAGCAAACAGAAAGCCATTGAGGGGCACCACCAGCGCTACGCACCCACCAGCCATCACCACGCCACGCTGCACCGAAATAGGTATAACGACGCCGATCTAATGGATTAGCCTTTTAAAGCACAAGGCCCTAAACCTATTCTCGCTTATTTCTGTTAACAATGGTTGGGGTTTTGCAGCAGCAGAAACCTAAGATTATGTAACTTTGCTATTTAAGAACAACCCATTCCGAATGGCTTTAAACCAGGAGCAAGAAACTACGACTACCGGCACCGATACCGCCGCCATCATGCCAAGCCAAAACGGCGATGCGCAGCAGATAGAAGTATACGGTGCCCGCGAGCATAACCTCAAGAATATATCCATCAAGCTGCCACGCTACAAGCTGGTGGTGTTTACTGGCATTAGCGGCTCTGGCAAGTCCTCGCTGGCCTTCGACACGATATATGCCGAGGGACAGCGCCGCTACATGGAGACCTTCTCAGCCTACGCCCGCTCGTTTATGGGTGGCCTGGAGCGCCCCAATGTGGATAAGATTGAGGGGCTGTCGCCGGTAATCTCCATTGAGCAGAAAACCACTAGCCGCAACCCGCGCTCTACGGTGGGGACCATCACCGAGATCTACGACTTTATGCGTTTGCTTTGGGCCCGGACTGCCGAGGCCTTCAGCTATGTATCCGGTGATAAGATGGTGCGCCAGAGTGATGATCAGATTGTAAACCATATTCTCGAGAACTTCGATGGCAAGCGCATTGTAGTGCTTGCCCCAGTAGTTAAGGGCCGTAAAGGCCATTACCGCGAGCTTTTCCAGCAAATCCGTAAGATGGGCTTTATACGTGCCCGTGTAGATGGTGAGCTTGTTGAGATAGCTCCGAAAATGCAGGTAGACCGCTATAAGATTCACGACATCGAGATTGTGGTGGATAAGATTGTGGTGAAAGAGGAAGATCGTTTCCGATTGTCTGGCTCCATCCAAAACGCGCTGACGCATGGCAAAGGCACGGTACTTATACTTGACGTGGATGCCGACAAAACGCACTTCTTTTCGCGCCACCTCATGGACCCCGCCACCGGCATCGCCTACGACGACCCGGCCCCTAACTCTTTCTCGTTTAACTCACCATACGGTGCCTGCCCGGTATGTAATGGTTTAGGCGAGATACAAGAGATTACCGACGAAACCGTGATCCCGGATAAAAACCTGAGTATACGCCGCGGAGGCATTGCACCACTGGGCGAGTACCGCGATATCTGGATATTTAAGCAGATCGAGGCGCTTTTCAAGCATTTTAAGGCATCCGTTTCTACTCCAATCAAAGACCTGCCCGAGGACTTGCTGAAAGTGCTGCTTTATGGCCTGGAGGAAGACCTGGAGGTAAAAACCAAAAAGGGCAATTACATTGTGGAGTTTGAGGGCATCGTCAACTTCCTGAAAAACCAGATGGAGTCCGACTCGGACAATATCCGCTCCTGGATAGAGGACTTTACCCAAACCACCACTTGCCCGGAGTGCAACGGCTATCGCCTTAAAAAAGAATCGCTGCACTTTAAGATCGATAACAAGAACATCGGGGAGCTCTCAGTGCTGGATATTAACAAGCTAGCCAACTGGTTCGAGGGCCTGGAAGACCGCATGAGCGAGCGCCAGAACGTGATTGCCCGCGAGCTGCTGAAGGAGATCCGGAAACGCATCGGCTTTCTGCTGGATGTTGGCCTGGATTATCTGAGTTTGCACCGCCCTGTGCGTACGCTTTCCGGGGGCGAGAGCCAACGCATCCGCCTGGCCACGCAGATCGGTACGCAGTTGGTAGGCGTGCTATACATTATGGATGAGCCAAGTATAGGCCTGCACCAGCGCGATAACGAGCGCCTGATAAACGCCCTGAAAGACCTCCGCGACCTAGGCAACTCCATTATTGTGGTAGAGCATGACAAGGATATGATCCTGCACGCGGATTATGTAGTGGATATCGGCCCTGGCGCTGGCATACATGGTGGGCAAGTTGTAACAGCCGGCACGCCACAGGAAATGATGCAGGCTGGCACCACCACCGCCGACTTCCTGAGCAACCGCCGCGGCATTGCCGTACCCCGCGAGAAGCGCCCAGGCACCGGCCAGACATTAAAACTGATTGGCGCAACGGGCCATAACCTAAAAAACGTGACGTTGGAGTTGCCGCTCGGTAAAATGATCTGCGTAACCGGTGTGTCAGGCAGTGGCAAGTCGTCGTTGATACACGATACGCTGTACCCTATACTTAACACGCACTTTTTCCGGGCCAAGCGCGAGCCGCTTCCTTACAAAAGTATAGAAGGCCTGGATAAGATCGATAAAGTGATCGAGGTGGACCAATCACCGATTGGGCGCACGCCGCGCTCTAACCCTGCCACTTACACGGGCGTGTTTACCGATATCCGTAGTTTGTTTGCGCAGCTTCCCGAGGCAAAGATCAGAGGGTACTCGCCGGGCCGTTTCTCGTTTAACGTGAAAGGCGGCCGTTGCGAAGCCTGTGAGGGCGCGGGCATGCGCACCATTGAGATGAACTTTCTGCCGGACGTGTATGTGCCATGCGAGGTATGCAAAGGCAAGCGCTACAACCGCGAAACCCTGGAAGTACGCTTCAAGGGCAAAAGTATAACCGATGTGCTGGAGATGACCGTGGAGCAGGCCGTGGAGTTCTTTGAGAGCCAGCCACGTATCCTGCGCAAAATCCAGACCCTGAACGAGGTTGGCTTGGGCTACATTACGCTGGGGCAGCAGGCAACCACGCTTTCCGGCGGCGAGGCGCAGCGCGTAAAGCTAGCCACAGAGCTTTCTAAAAAGGATACGGGCCAAACCCTGTACATTTTGGATGAGCCAACCACTGGCCTGCACTTTCAGGATATTGAGCATCTATCAGAGGTGCTCCACAAACTAACCGATAAGGGAAATACCGTGCTTCTGATCGAGCACAACCTGGACCTGATCAAAATTGCTGACTGGCTTATAGATATTGGCCCGGAAGGTGGTGAAGGCGGTGGCACCATTGTGGCAGCAGGCACGCCTGAGGAAGTAGCCGAAAGCGGAAAAGGGTATACTTCTCGCTTCCTGAAGGAAGAGCTAAGCACCAGCCACTACCTGGAACCGGCTACGCCAGAACCAGAGGGCTAACATAACTCGGTATCATCATAAAGTATAAAACAAAGAGCGCCGCTGCTTATGCAACGGCGCTCTTTGTTTTTAAAGGTCATCAATCGAGTCTTCTAGCTCCTCCAAAATCTCCTGGTGCTGCCTTAGCAAGGGCAGTTGCTTGCTGGCATACTGCTTCAGTTCCATAATTTGCGCATACTCTGCTATGTCGTCATAGCGTTTTACCAGCTTTTCGTTTTGCTCCACGATATTCTTCAGATAGGTCAGGTCGAAAGATATTCCGGACTTGCTTGTTACCTCTTCGTACACCTCGTGGTGAGACTTGCCAAGTGTGGTTGGCAGCACAAAACCACTCTGAGTGGCCATCTGCCTTAAATCGTTCAGCATACTTTGGTGTGCACGAATCATTTCCTGGGCCAACCCTTTTACCTCCGGGCTCACAGCCATCCCTTCGGCAGCCTCGCCTAGTTGCACCTGCAGCATGCTGGCGCTGGCAGCTTCGGCGGCAAACAAAGCATCATTCTTTAAATCGCCTTGCACACCAGCAGCCTTAAGCTGCTCCAAGCTTTGTTCAGTGGCTTGTTCAATACTATCGTCGGGGCCGCAGCCAGTCATAAAAATGAGGGCCAACACGGCAAGTATAGTTCTTTTCATAAACGGATTTTGTTTAAAGTATAAAGCATCTGCAAGATAAGACTTACAGATGCTTTATTAAAACTGGGTGAACAGCCTATTACCACTATTTCAGTCCCTCATGGATTTGCTTGGCACGGTCTAAGTGCTGCTGCAATACGGTAACTGTGCTAGAGGCAAAGCTCTTCACATCTGCGTCCTGCATATTATCTGCTGCTTTTTGAAACAGATCTACATCCTCCTGGTGGTCGTTTACCATCAACTCCATATAGGCTTTGTCAAACTCAGCGCCGGATTTCTCGCGCAGCTCATTTACGTGTTCCATGTGCTTCTCGCCCATACTGTCTGGCAATACAATGTTTTTCTGCATTGCTAGCTGCTTTAGTTTATCGTTGGCGCTTGTATGGTCAGTTACCATCATCTGGCCAAAGTTTTTCACGTCCTGGCTAGCACCTTTCTCTTGGGCCAGCTTACCTAGCTCAACTTCCATCATACCACCACTGGCAGCTTTAGTCATAAACTCCGACATATCCTCCATTTCATCTTCCATGGCGGTGTCATCAGCCATCATTTCGTTGGTTTCCTGCGCTTCTTCTACGGCACCATTCTCTTGGTTACAAGAGGCCATGCCGACTAAAAAGGCACTAAGGATTAGTCCTGTTGATGCAATTTTTTTCATAGCTTTATTGTCGTTTAGTTATCATGTGCTTACTAACAAAATTGATTATACGCCTTTAGTTACATGGAGTTATCAGAAGACCATCATACTATAAGGCTAGGCATTTTTTAGCATAATAAGCTGCAAAGTGCAACTCATACTTTTGCTTAACTTTGCAAGAATCTTCGGAACTATGACACACTTAGCTGCCTTGTACTTTGGCTTACCCCACTTCAAAATCTATATATGAGAGATAGTAACCGCTTGGCCTGCCTGTTATTGGCCTTGCTCCTACTGCCGCTTGGGGCGGCAATGGCACAACATATTAGTGCACCCCACCAGGAAGAAGAGCTTCAGGTCAATCCAGATCACGACAGAATCATAAAGCTACATCCTTTGCAACTCGGTGAAGTATACCTGTCTTATGAAAAGATGCGTGCTGACCGTGTGTCCAATGAGTTTGGTCTCAGCTATATTTACAAAGCATACTTGGATGGCAGCTCTTTTTTTGTGGAGAACGACAAGGCTGTGAACGGCATAGCTATCCGGATGAGCCAGCGGCATTATACTTCCAAGAAGCGCAGGGGCACGCCGTTCGGGTTTTTCCATGGGCCTATGTTCGGGTACCGCTTTATGGCTTTCGAGGATAATGCACTGGAGGTGGAGCAGGACCCCAGCAGCCCGGACTACCGCTACGTTGGCCGCCTGTATCAAAACTCGCTGGAGCTAAATTACCAGTTAGGCTGGCAGTTTAAACTGGGACAGCAATTTACCGGAGAAGTTTCCGGTGCGCTAGGTGGCCGTGTAAAGTATGCGCTTGCCAAAGGTGCCGGCGATCTGTTGGCCGACTATATCATAGGGCATGAACTCGTAACCGAAGAAAATTCTGCTATTTTTGTGGTGCCCTCCCCTCAACTTAACATTTCGGTGGGCTACTCTTTCTAGGCTTTAAAGCAAATTAGCTATATATAGCATTAAACCTTTATGTTGCAATTTGCTCCAAAGAGCATAACCAACCCTAAAAACCCTTAGCATATGAAGAAGCATTTTTTTACCCTAATGCCGAAAGCTTTGTTGCTTTGCGCACTGTTTGCAGCCACCAGTTGCCAGGAAGACGAAGAAACCAGTGTCTCTAACGAAGAAGTTGAATCTGCAGAGGTGAATGCCTTAATGGAAGAAGAGTACTCTTCAGTGAGTGCCTTTGTAGAGGATGCTACCCAAGCAGAGCCCGTGCAGGGAGGCCGCGTAGCCACTACCGCCGAAAGCCTGCCCAGCTGCGCCACCATCAGCTATGTTGGCCAGACTAAAACCTTAACCATAGACTTTGGCACTACTAATTGCACGTGCCGCGATGGCTTGGAGCGTCGCGGTAAAATTATTGCCGTGTTCAGTGGCACACGAGGCGAGGTTGGCTCAAAGAGCACAATCACTCTCGAGAATTACTTTGTAAACAACGTGCAGTTTACAGGCTCCATGGTACGCACCTATCAGGGTAACCATACTGTATCGGTAGCGGTGCGCAATGCTAGCATGATCACGGATGAAGGCACAGCCACTTGGAGCTCAGACCGAACGGTACAGCAGATTGCAGGCATGGATACGCGCACTATCTTTGATGATGTATGGACCGTATCCGGCAATTACACTGGGGTAAACAGACGCGGTGTGGCCTATACTACTGTTATTGAGCAGCCGCTTAAAAAGGTATTGGCTATTGGCTGCGCGCGTAATTTTGTTTCGGGTGTGATTAGCATTACAAATGAAAATGGCGGCAACCTAAAGCTAAACTATGACCCAACAGGTAAAGAGCCTTGCGACAATATTGCTGAGATTACTATAAACGGCCGCAGCAAACTTATCTCGCTGCGCTAGCCGCAAGATTATACTTTGATAAAAAGCGCCAGCCATATTTCAGGGCTGGCGCTTTTTGCTTTGGACGATGAACTTCTGCTACGTTAATTTATCTTACTGAGCACGGTATAAGACTGCAACTTACCATTGCGGTAAGTTTCGGAGCGCACCACGCCTACCTTTGGCACATAATACTCTACGGTTTCCATGCGCATGCCGGGCATCTTTATACCCATAGCCTGGTTCTGCATCTCGGTCTGCTGCCGGATTTTGTAGCTGCTATAGTTGCCGGCTGGCACCTGCACGTTTTCTTTGGCTTCTACGGTACGGTTGCTGATGTTCATTACCATCGTCATGGCGTTTTGCATGCTGCCTTTATCAGTCATCTTCAAGGTCATGGTGCCGTCAGCGAGCTTCTGCCCCACTTTCAAATTGTTTGGGTAAACCATGCGGTCGCCTTCCATGGTCATTTCCATGCTATTAAAGCCCTCCATGCTTTGCTGGTTCATCATAGAGCGCATATCCATCCAGATGGTGCCATCATCGCAGCCAATGGCAAAGTCGCCTTCGGTTACCATCTTACCTTTTTCATCGAAAACCTGCGTATGGATTTTTGCCTCCACTTTGCCACCACTTCGGCTCAAGTCGTCTAACTTATAGACCACGCTACCGGTTTGCCGGTCCTTCCGGTCGAAGCTTGTCATCTCGTAGCTTGCATTTTCGCGCAGCAGCTCGTAATCGGCACAGTGGGCTTGGGCTAGGGAGCTAACACAGGCTGCCACCATAAGCAGGCAACCCAGCATCAGGGATATAAAAATTTGGCGCATAATCAGTTAGGTTAGATCAAACGAAGCATGAGTGATATATTTATACTTTGTTTGATGGTACCGCGCCAAGCTTCTGCCTCGTTTTAAAGTATAAGCAGCTGATTGCTAAGTATAAACCGCAGTTTTTAAAGTAAAAAAGCCAGGCTCCTGGCCTGACTTTTCAGATTTATACGGATGCTATACTTTAAGCGCCCTTAAACTGCGGCTTGCGTTTTTCATTGAAGGCCGTTACCCCTTCTTTATAGTCTTCGGAGTTGCCGGCTATTTTCTGGCAGTGCGCTTCATAATCCAGCATCTCATCCAGGGTGGAGCTAAAGGATTTGTTCAGCATTTTTTTCATGAGGCCGATGGCTTTAGTAGGGCCGCCAGCAAAGCGCAGTGTCAGCTCAGCCACGGCAGCATCCAACTCCTCCGGCTCAACCACTTTGTTTACCATGCCTAGCTGCAAGGCTTCCTCAGCTGATACCTTGGAGCCCAGTGTGCTCAGTTCAAACGCCTTTAAAGAACCTACGGCGCGCGGCAGAAAGAAGGAAGAGCCTGAGTCGAGCACCAGGCCTACGTTTACAAATACCTCAATCATACTTGCTTTCGAGGAGGCCACCACCATGTCGCAGGCCAAGGCAAGCGAGCAGCCCGCACCGGCCGCCACGCCGTTAAGCTTGCAGATGATTGGCTTTGGCAGGTTGCGCATGGCCCGGATAATAGGGTTGTAGCGCTTCTCCAGCGATTCCGACAAATCCCTTTTGCTGGCGCTGGCAATCGCTTTCAGGTCCTGGCCGGAGCAGAAGGCCTTACCCGCGCCGGTTAAAATCACTACACGTACATTGCTATCGCGGCTTACCTGTTTCAGGGCATCCTGCAGGTCGTAGCTTTGCTGGTCGTTAAACGCATTAAACACATCCGGGCGATTCAGGGTAATGGTGGCCACACCATCCTGCACTTCATATAACAAGCACTCGTAAGTCATCGGTTTTGGGTTTAGGTTATACTATCAAAGTTAAGAAATACCGCTTTATCCGCAAGCCAAAGCATTTTACCTCCTGATATATAAAGTCTGCCAACCAGGAGCGCTGGTTTACGGTATTTATAACTGATCCTGTGCAACTTACACGGCATCCCTTTTATTTTGCAGTGTTAGTTTGCCACTATCCCCATCACGCGGCTTCACAGCCAGCATCACCCTTAAGTAAATTTAAAGCTATGATAATCTATGAAAAAACATTTTACGCTCCTGTTTTTCGGCCTGATTTTGCTTGGGCTTACCAGCGCCGCTTCGGCACAAAATAACTCCCAATCGGCCACAGGCCTGTTTCATAAAACCCGGCTGCAACAGCTCGAGACCACGCTGCGCGTGCCGCAGCAGGTTGTGCAGGCATCCTTTAGTGCAAACCAATGGCAGGACGAGCTGCGGACTACTTATACTTACAATAACCGGGGCTTGGTAGAGGGCCAGCTACAACAGGAGATTGGCGGCCAGCAAAGCCAGACACGCTTTAACTACACCTACGATGCCCAAGATAACCCAACAGAAGTGGTGGTGCAGGGCTTACAGGGCCAGAACTGGGTAAACCTGGGCAAAACCACGTTTACTTATGAGGGGGAAAATCTTAAGAGCCTTGAAATCTATATATGGACCGGCAGTTGGGTGTTGCTGCAGGGCATGCGGTACACGTATACCTTTGACGCCGGGCGTATCACAGAAATGGTGCGTGAGGTTTTCGATGGCACTGCCTGGGGCAACAGCGAAAGAGAAACTTATACCTACACCGGTACCGACACGCGCCCTTCCGGCACCATAACCTATGCCTGGAGCAGTAATGCCTGGCAGAAAACCGCAGAAGAAACGCAGATAACCTACGTTGGAGGGACAGATGAGCGAAGCAGCTACTTTATTCAGGTTTATGATTTGCTTACCGGCATCACCGCTAAGTATAAGCATGAGTTGCAATACACGCAGCACAGCAGCGATACCCGCACCACTACCGACAATGTGTTTCATGTAGACCTGACTAATGGTAATACCTCCCCTTACCAGCGCATCACCGAAACTATACTTACCACCAACGAGACTTTTGTGGAAGACCCTACCACGCGCTATCTCTTAGAAACCTATAACAGCAGCAACCAGCAGTGGCAGCGCACCGAGGAAGAACAAGCCATTATTACACGCGAAACAAACGGCGATATTGCCCAGATTGTGTACCAGGAGTATGATGCTTCCGCAGGTGCAATGGTCAACACCCTTCGCCTAACTTACTCCGACTATGTAAACATTACTGTGAGCAGTGTGGAGGATGACGCACTGGCAGCAGCCATGCTGGTTTACCCTAATCCGGTACAGGGCGAGCTTCGCATTCAGTTAGATGGCACTAAGGTGCAGCGTGCCTCGCTAAAAGTATACAGCATAACCGGGCAACAAGTATACCAGCAGCAGGATGTTAGAAACGGCAACACCGTAAACATGAGCCACCTGCCCAGCGGGGTTTACTTGCTGCAGCTTTCCAGTGATAAAGATGCGGTTACCACCCGCAAAATTGTAAAGCGTTAGCGAGAAGTATAAATCAGGGGTTAATAAAGCGCCACCGTAGCTGCTGTTATAGCCAGTAGCAAGCCGCTGCCAAAACCGGCGTATACTTGGGCAGGTGTGTGCGCATGCAGCGCCAGCCTGGCCGAAAGAACGGCACCCGTCAGGAAAATGGCAATAGCTATAGGAAGGATAAGCATGGCATCTGGGGCCATACTGTTGAGCACCAGCAGCAGCCCCAGGCAGCCACCCATGCCTATGCTGTGCGCGCTTATCTTCCAGAACTGCGACACAGCGAAGGTGAGGAACACAGAGGCAGCGATAATCCCCATCACGAAGTAGAAAATGGCATCGTAGGCAGACTCGCGGTAGAGAAGGTAGGTAGTGGTGGCGTAGCAAATGCCCGTGAACAAGAGCGGCAGTCCGCGTTGGGAGCGCTTGTGCATCTCTACGGAATCGAGGTGGCCGAAGCGCACCATGGCCGCCGCTGCCGCGCCAGGAATGATAAACGTGGTAAAAAAGATCATGGCCAGCACCACCCAGCGCACCCGGAGGGGCAGCGTAAGCAACGAGGCAGGCATGTAGTAAAGTATAACTGCAAAGAGGTACGTGGGCAGCAACAGCGGGTGAAAAACCACTGAGAGCACCTGCGCAAGCGAACGATTCACGCGAAAGACTTATTAATTAGAAACCAAGATTAAGTAATGCTGAACCAGCAAAGGTATACATTCACAAGAAGCTATACTTGATAACAGCGCTTTGGGTTAAATGCCGCCGATGTTACAGCGCCTGCACCTGCGCCCAGATCTCAGGATTAACCGGTATGCCCTCTTTTATATTTTTCTGCCGAGTGGCCAATGTGCCCTCGCCGGGGTAGCGCGCCTCTCCGGCATCATCACTGGCCGGGCTGCTTTTTGTGTAGCTGATGATCTGCTCAAGTATCTGCTCGTTCAGGTTCTCAGCGTTGATGCACAGGAAAAACTGTGAAACACCAGCTTCCTTCCCGTCTGCGGTTATCTGGCCCACAGTGCGGCCGCCACTCAGAGAGGCCACCAACACATCTAGCATCAGGGCCAGGCCCGAGCCTTTCCAGAACCCGATGGGCAAGGCTTTGGTTGATGCCCTGATTGCGGCCGGATTGGTACTTAAGTTGCCTTCTACATCGTAGCCTCCATAAACTGGCAACTCCTCGCCCTTCAGCTCATACTCCTGCATCTTGCCATAAGAGAACTGCGACATGGCCATATCCAGCACCATGTGCCCCTGCTTGCGCGGCACTGCAATTACCAGCGGGTTGTTGCCCAGTCTGGGTTCTGTACCTCCGTAAGGCGGCATGTTGGCAATAGCATTGGTGGCGCAAATGCCAATGCAGCCGGCATCTGCGGCTTGCCAGCCATAGGTACCGCCGCGCATCCAGTGGTTGGTGTTGCGCACGGCCACGCAGCCCATGCCGTTTTGCTTTGCCAACTCTATGGCGCGCTCCATGGCTTTGGATGCCGTGTACATGCCGGGCGCCAAGTTTCCGTCCCACTGCTCTACCACGCCGTTGCTACCTATCTTTTCTGGTTCTGCATCAGCCTTTATCAACCCTTCCTTCACCAGTTTTACAAAAACCGGGAAACGGTTAAGCCCATGCGAGTAAACGCCATCGCGGCTGTTCTCTGCAAAAATGCGGGCGCATAGCGCTGCCTTCTCTTCGCTAAAGCCATACTTCAGCAACACGCTTGTAAACTGAGCCTCTAGCTCCTCAAAGGATACTTTCATTTACTGTGGTTATATTCTTGGGAGGTTTAACGGGAGTGCAAGTATAAAGTATGAGTCAGATCGAGCCATACTTTATACTTGGCAAGGGCCATACGTATTATAGCTCTTTGCGCAGGCGGGCAACCGGTATGTTTAGCTGCTCCCTGTACTTGGCCACGGTGCGGCGGGCAATGTTATAGCCTTTGTCGTTCAGGAGCTTTTCAATCTTCTCGTCGGAGAGCGGCTTGCGCTTGTTCTCTCCATCAATAATTTCTTTCAGGATGTGCTTTACCTCGCGGCTACTCGCGTCTTCGCCCGAGTCGGTGGCGATACCTTCCGAGAAGAAATACTTGAGTGGGTAAATGCCGAACTCCGTTTGCACGGCCTTGCTGTTAGCCACGCGGCTCACTGTGGAGATATCCATCCCGATCTCCTCAGCAATATCTTTCAGAATCATCGGGCGCAGCTCGCTTTCATCACCTTCCAGAAAGAAATCGTGCTGGTACTTAATAATGGCCTCCATGGTGCGCAGCAGCGTGTTCTGGCGCTGGCGTATGGCATCAATAAACCATTTAGCCGCATCCAGTTTCTGCTTCACAAAAGTTACCGTCTCCTTCAGCTTCTTGTCCTTCTTGTCCGATTTGTCATAGGCATCGAACATATCAGAGTATGAGCGGCTGATGCGCAGGTCGGGGGCGTTGCGCGAGTTAAGCGAAAGCTCGAGCTGGCCGTTGTTGTTGGCAAGTATAAAATCCGGGATGATGTACTGCACCCGCGTCATGCTGGCGCCGGCGCCGCCCGGTTTCGGGTTCAGGCGCACAATCAGGTCGATGGCCTTTTTCAGCTCCTCTTCCGATACGTTAAACTTACTCTGGATCTTAGAGTAGTGCTTTTTCGAGAACTCATCGAATGTATCCTGCAGGATGCGCTCGGCAAGCCTGGTGGTCTCGTCCTGCTCGCGGCGCTCCAACTGCAGCAAAAGGCACTCGGGCAGGTCGCGGGCGGCAATGCCGGCCGGGTCAAAGGTCTGGATCAGGTGCAGCACCTGCTCTATCTCCTCCTCGGTAGTTTCTATGTTCTGCGAGAAAGCCAAGTCATTGGCAATGGAGCGCAGGTCGCGGCGGATGTAGCCGTCATGGTCTATACTTCCAATCAGCTGCATGCCGATGTTGTACTGCTTATCGTCCAGATCTAGGAAGCCGAGCTGGTCCATCAGCGAGTCGGTCAGCGTGGATGTCATGGCGATAGGCGTTTCCTTGTCCTCGTCATCACCGCCACGGTCGCCCTGCATTTTATAGCCGCTGATCTCGTCATCGTTCAGGTACTCGTTCAGGTCGATGTCATCGTCCTTGCTGTAGTCTTCCTCATACTCATCAGACTCGCTATACTCCTCTGTGGGTTCCTCGCGGCCTTCCTCCAGAGCAGGATTCACTTCCATCTCTTCTTTAATGCGCATTTCCAACTCGGCAGTAGGTATCTGCAGCAGCTTGATAAATTGTATCTGCTGCGGCGATAGCTTCTGGGATAAAAGTTGTCTTAAATCGAGTCGCTGCATAGTTTTTAAAGAAAATTCCGCGCCCTTGTGCGCACATCCAAATTTAGGATAATTTTACTCGCATTTACAAAAAAGGTTAAAATATCGTTACTTTGAGGGATTTTTGAAAAGACGCAAGTATAAGGGCATCAGGCACAGAACTTCTGAGATAAACTTTCACCGGTTTGGCGCAGAACTGCGGCAGCCATTGCGGCTCCAGCGAACCCAAAGCGCCTGCCAGCGCAACGGTAAGTTTTACAATGCCAGCGATAAAGTGAGGAGAAATTAAATTTAGTCTTGTATCTTGATACCTGCGTCTTGATACGCCATAAAAACCATACACATGCAACGCACAAAAGTTAAAGATCTGCTACAGGGTGCCGAGGTAGGCCAACAAGTCCTGCTGAAAGGCTGGGTGCGCACAAAGCGCGGAAACAAGTATGTGAACTTTATTGCCGTGAACGACGGCTCCACAATAAATAATTTACAGGTAGTTGCCGAGGCTGAGAAGTTTAGCGAGGAGGCACTGAAGGACGTTACCACGGGCGCTGCCGTAGCTGTTACCGGCGAGTTGGTTGCCTCGCAGGGTAAGGGCCAGGCTTTCGAGATACAGGCTACAAGTATAGAGGTGCTTGGCAAAGCTGATCCGGAAGCCTACCCATTGCAGAAGAAAGCGCACTCGCTAGAGTTCCTGCGTGAGATCGCGCACCTGCGCTTCCGCACCAACACCTTCGGCGCTGTATTCAGGGTACGCAACGCACTGGCTTTCGCCGTGCATAAGTTCTTCAACGAGAAAGGCTTTGTATACATGCACACGCCTATCATCACGGCTTCTGATGCCGAGGGCGCCGGTGAGATGTTCCGTGTAACGACCCTGGACCCGGTTAACCCGCCACGCACAGAGAGCGGCGAGGTAAACTACGAGGAGGACTTCTTCGGGAGAGCCACCAACCTTACCGTTTCCGGGCAGTTGGAGGGCGAGCTGGCAGCCATGGCGTTCAGCGATATTTATACTTTCGGGCCAACCTTCCGCGCCGAGAACTCCAACACCACGCGCCACCTGGCCGAGTTCTGGATGATCGAGCCGGAGATGGCTTTCCACGACCTGAAAATGAACGCCGACCTGGCCGAGGAGTTCATAAAATACATCATCCGCCACGCTCTGGAGAACAACCGCGAGGACATTGAGTTCCTGGCGCAGCGCCAGGCCGAGGAGGACAAGACCAAGCCACAGAACGAGCGCCAGGAAATGACCCTGCTGGAGAAACTGGAGTTTGTGGTGAACAACGATTTTGAGCGCGTTACCTACACCGAGGCGATTGACATCCTGCTGAACTCGAACCACTACAAAAAGAAGAAATTCCAGTACGAGGTGAGCTGGGGCATTGACCTGCAGAGCGAGCACGAGCGCTACCTGGTGGAGAAGCACTTCAAGAAGCCGGTGATCGTAACAGATTATCCGAAGGATATCAAGGCGTTTTACATGCGCCTGAACGACGACGGCAAAACCGTGGCCGCCATGGACATACTTGCGCCGGGCATCGGTGAGATTGTGGGTGGCTCGCAGCGCGAGGAGCGCATCGATATACTTGTTGAGCGCATGAAAGGCGTTGGTATTGAGGAAGAGGCCCTTTGGTGGTACCTGGATACACGCCGCTTCGGTGGCTGCCCGCATGCAGGTTTCGGACTAGGCTTCGAACGTATGGTACAGTTTGTAACCGGCATGGGTAACATTAGAGACGTGATTCCTTTCCCGAGAACGCCGCAAAACGCAGAATTTTAAGCGTATTTATACTTGCAGGAGAGCCCGGCTATACTTTGGCCGGGCTTTTTTATTGCACTGCTACGCCAAAAACAGATTTTTCATATATTTACCTTTCAAACCTGATCCTTAGCGTGCTATGAACAAACTTTACCAGCTTTTAGCTGCCTGTGCCCTGCTCTTTTCTTTTACCGCCTCCGCGCAAACCACTTCTCCGCAACAGGCCAAGCAGAAATACACCAGCATTAAAATCGGGCCCAGCCTTACTACGCTCGCCATTAAAGGTGCCTCCTGGCAGGACATGCAGCCCGGAGCGCACGTAGGCTTATACTTTCTATTCATGGAGAACGACAAGTTTGGCATCCAAACGGAGGTGCAGTACTCTTTACAGGGCGCTGGTGTGGAGCAAGGCCATTTAACCCTGCACTACATTAACGTTCCGGTGCTTGCCAAATACTTTATAGAGCCTAAGGTGAGCTTACAGGGCGGTGCCTATGCCGGCCTCTTGCTTTCGCAGCGCTTCGCCCGCGAGTCGAGGAGCGCTGCCACTAACCTGGATTCCAAAGATTATGGGCTTGCCTATGGTATATCGTTCGGTAACGAGAGCAAGGCCACCGTTAGCCTCCGCCACCAGGTAGGGTTGGCCAACATCAACGATGCCAAGAACCAGGTTTTTCAGCTTTCCGTGTCATACTGTCTTAACAAGTAACACCTTCTCCCCACATGAAAAAATCATTTACCCTAACCCTGCTGCTTGTGCTGCTGGCCCAACTCACCTTTGCACAGCGCCCCTTTGCAGAGCTGCCCATAGACGCCCAAAACATTAGCCGCATGCTGGCTGCCACCAACAGTACCGGCGATGTGTGCATGCTGACCTTCGGCACCATCAACACTGATTTTGTGGTGATAGACGGCAAAGGCCAGGCTGTAGCTAGCGGCGCTTACCCCTTTAACTTCAGCAGCGGCAGCACCGTGCTTGGCACCCTGGGCTTACCGGGCAGCTTCCTGTTCTTTGATAAGGCGCAGCAGGAGGAAACTAAGATACAGCCATACCGCATAGACCGCAACACAGGCGCATTTACGGCTCTTGCCTCCCTGCAAGCCGTTCCAGACCCTAAAAGCAAGCTGGTCAGGGCTTTTAACGCCGATGGCAAACTGTACATGCTTTTCATCAACAAAAAAACGAATACGCTGTACCTGAGCATTTTTAAGGATGAACAGGCCCCGGAGGTGCGCACCTATGCTTTAGAGGATAAGCACATGTATGACCGCCTGTTCAAAAATGGGGAAATACAGGTGATGGAGCCCGGCATGGACCAGAGCATGTACTCAACCTACTACATCAACAAGGTTTATACTTACCCTGACAGCCTGGTGCTCACTTTCGACCTTTTTGAGAACCCGGATGCCCCGAACCGCGGCGCCCTAACCACCGAGCTGCTGACCCTGGACCTGCACCAGGACAAGTCCTCTTTCAGAAAACTGCCTTACCTGCTCACCATGAAGGGCCTGACCTTTAACTCATACTTGCACCAGGGCAACGTTTACCGCTTCATCATCACGAAACAATCGTTGCAACTGCAGGTGCACAACCTGGCCACCGATAAAACCCAGAAGCACTATTACTACACCCAAGAAGACGCCATCGGCATTATGACGGCGGGCGTCTTCCGTGCGGGCACGGCCAACTCGTGGTCGCCGCACCCCGACACGCTGCAGAATACGGCCAAGGTGTTACGCAAAATGGGAAACGGCTACCCTGCCACAGTTGTGCAGCACCTGGAGGCCGGCAAGGTACAGTTGCTGGTGGGCACCTACGAGGTGCAGCAAAGTAAGAACAGCACCGTAGCCAGCAGCGTTGGCCGGGGCATAGCCAGTGCCGCGGGGCCGGCAGCCATACCTTTAATGATGGCCGGCCTTGCCATGCAGGTAACGAGCTACACACTGGCCGATGGGGCTGGCGTAAGCACCTACTTCCAAAGTATACTCACCAGCGATACCAAAGAACCGGCCCAGGCTAGCCCGCGCGGCTCCTTGCAGGATGAGGTAAGGGACTTTGAGAACTCGCTTGAGGTGCAAAAAACGAAAATGGGCGGGGCCATACTTTACAGCTATCAGGGCCAGGCGCACTATGCCTACCTCGACAAGAAGCTGAAGAAGCTAGTGATTACATCCTTTCCAAAATAACAGAAAAACGGTATATTTAGCCTGGCAGGCAAGGCAGCAGGAGAGCTTATATTTCTGGTGCTTTGCCTGCTTTATTTTATACTTTGGCTAAATATTTGCACGTTGTAAAACTGTAAATTCCAATCTTTTATACTATGCGTAAACTATTCTTCAGCCTGCTCTTTGTGGGGGCCTTTGCTACGGCAGCCAGCGCCCAGAAGGAGTTTGCCAATATAGAACTGCCCATGAACCGTGCCGAGGACCTTGTTTCGGTGGCAGATAAAAACGGAAATGTTTGTATTTACTTTTACCAGGGCGGCGACCTGAACTTTGCACTGCTCTCGCCGAGTGGCCAAAAACTGGCGCAGCACGAAATTCCGTATCGTTTTTCTAAAGACCCGCAGGTGCTTGGCACACGCGTAACCGATGAGGAGTTTATCTTCTATAGCCGTTACACCAACGGCCGCCGCGAGTATGTGCGGCCTTTTGCCATTAACCGTAGAACGGGCGCGTTCCGTAGCTTGCAAGATGTGCAGCTGCAGCTAGAGCGTAACGTAGACTTTATCGGTGGATTCGGGGATGACCAGCATTTTTATATGCTCTACACTGATAAGGATGAAAACCTGCACCTCTACCGCGATTCTGACCAAAACGTGGCTACCATGGAGTATAAGGTTTTTAAAACAGACCAGATGCCCCGCACCCGCGACCGCTATGCCCGCGAGTCGGGGATGATTTACGTGCACCCTGATTTGGAGCGAAACGTGTTTACCGGCCATCACCGCAGCAAGATCTACTCGCGCGGTGACAAGCTGTACATGATCTTCGATGGCTACTTCCTGCGCGGCAAAGGCTCCGACGACACAACCACCGAAATCCTGACCTTGGACTGGAACTCCGGGCAAACGCAGTACCGCACCCTGCCTGCCATAGCGCAGCGTAACTCCCCAACCTTTAACTCCTTTTTGTATCAAGATAAAATTTTTCGGGTAAACCTGGAGAAGGATAAGTTTAAGCTCACGGCTTATGACTTTAATAGCCTGCAGCCGCTAAAAGAGTATAGCTATGCCGAGAACGAGGAAATCGCGATTAAGTCTACGCCGGTGCATCAGCGTGGCGCAGGTGGCCTGTTCTCTTCCGGCGATGATATTATCGAAAAGCAGGATAAGGTGATGAAGAACCTGGCGGGCGGCATACCTGCCATCACCGTGGATACGTACAGCGACAGCACCCTGCAGCTTACCATTGGCTCATACAAGGCTCCGCGCGAGCGCAGCAACAGCCAGGACCGCAGCCGCATGGTGCGCACCCCAGATCGCTATGTGCGCACCTCGCGTGGCCTGGCCCTGATCCCGGGCCGCTGGACGCCGGCTTACAATATCCCGAGCTATTACCTGAATTCGCCATACTATAGCCGTTATTTCTATGACCCGTACGGGCAAAGCGACGGCCTGCCATCTGGCCCGGGTATTAGCACATACTTCCATAGTGTACTGGATGCCAAAAGCCTGGCTAAGGTAGAACAGGAAGGTGAGGTAGATGTGCTGCAGGAGCGCGTGGAGCGGTATGAGCGCGAATTAAAGCCTGAACCTGAGTTCCAGACGGTGTACCGCTACGGCGACAAGCTGCACTATGGCTATTACGACCGCAAGGCCCGCACTTTTCGGATTGTAGAGTTTGCACACGGCCAGGCGCCAACGCCCTCTGATAACCAGCAATAAGTATAAACACGAATCATCAAGTATAAAAAATCCCCGCCGGTTATGCCAGCGGGGATTTTTTATGGATAAACTTATTGGTTTAGTTTTGCTGCATGAGCGCATTCACGCGTTGTTGCAGGGCTTCGTCTTGGCGGTAGGCAATCATGATCTGCTCATACTTCTCCAGTGTCATACCCTCTTTTTGTATGGCCGCTTCCACGTCTTTCTCCAGGGTTGGTTGCAGTTCCATCATGCGCTGGGCAGCCTTGTTAAAAGCGGCTTTTTCTTCGGCAGAGGCCTCAACTTCGTCCAGCTTTTGCTGCTGGTGCGCCTGGGCCATTTCGTTAAACTTATCGATGCTCAGTTTCTCTTCCTCCAGAATGCTCATCATGGCTTTCTCTCCTTTTTGCTGCACCGCCACCAACCGTGAGCTGGCACTGGCAAACTGTTTCAGGTCGGTATCGGAAAAGCTCTGCTGTTGCTGCTGCGATTGCGGCGTGGTTTGCTGAGCTGAGGCTTCGGGGGCGGCCATACTTGCGGCCACAAACAGCGCGGCCAAGGCTGCGCCTTTCAGTTTATACTTAAGGTTCATAATTTCCGGATTTTGATTTAGTAGTGAGAAATTGATTTTGAGGCGGGTACTTGTGTGATTTCCTCTTTCCATATACCTATTGTATAAAGAAATTGTTCTACAGCCTTATTACAAGCATACTCCGCTTCATACCTCCCCCACTTTATTTGCCCGGATAGAATGGTGATATTATTTAACAGAAAGGTTTATTTGGTCATGTTTATAAGATGTTTCTGCGCGCTACCCAACACCAGTGGCTCACCAGCAGCTCCATGGCAAGCTGTAATAAGAATTCTTTAGATGGTGAGCCCTCAGCAGCACGCTAGAATTACGTTTTACTCTAAGCCAGCGCTTTTGTCATACTTCTTCAGCTTCTCTTTTGTCACCAGCTGCTTTTCCAGCAGCTTCTGCACCTCGGGCTTGTCGTAGTCTTCTATACTTTTGATGTGCTTCATCACCTTCTTCATGATCTTGTCCTGCTGGCGGCCAGTTTCGAGGGCGTATGAGTAGGGCAAATCGGTGAAGGTAACCATGGAGTATAGCGGAATCCATTTATCGGGGTACTGCTCTGATATTTTACCTTCAATCTTTTTGCGGAGCAGGAACCGCGGGTCGGCCACTTTGTCGCGCATCTCGATGAAGTTGAGCACGGCCAGGTCGGCGATGGCGTCGGCATTGGGTTTGCGGCGGCGCTCAAATGCCTCAAACAGCTGTCCCCAGTTTTCCCCGTCAAAGCTATCGAGCATCTGGTCCAGCACCGTGATGTCTTCGAAGCCGGCGTTCATACCTTGCCCGTAAAACGGCACCACGGCATGGCTGGCATCCCCGATCAGCAAGGATTTATCCTCGTAGCTCCATGGGAAGCACTTCACTGTAACCAAAGAGCCCACTGGGTGCTCAAAGTAATCCTGCACCAGTTCAGGCATCAACGGCAAGGCATCCGGGAAAACCTCCCTGAAGAAACCAAGCAGATCCTGCTCGTTCTGGATAGCGGCAAACGAGCGCTCGCCCTCATACGGGAAGAACAGCGTGCAGGTAAAGCTGCCATCCAGGTTGGGCAGGGCAATCATCATGTAATTGCCGCGCGGCCAAATGTGCAGGGCGTTTTTCTCGATGGCCCACCCCCCACCGGCCGCAGCCGGAATCGTGAGCTCTTTGTAGCCATACTCCAGGTAGCTTTGCTGGTAATCGAAGCGCTCGGTTCTCTGCATGGCGCCGCGCACCACCGAGAAAGCCCCATCGGCCCCGAAAAGCAGATCCGGCTGTATGGTTTCGGTGCTGCCCGTTTCCGTGTTGCGCAGCTGCACCTCGTTGGTGCGCAGGTTCACATCGGTTGCCTGCCTGCTAAAGTGGTAGGTAATGTCGTTGTTTGGCTCCGAGAGGTTCATTAGGGCCATGTTTAGCCCACCCCTGGATACCGAGTAAATGGCCTGCCCCTCTTTGCCGTAAGGCTGGTAAGTGAGCTTGCCTTGCTCGTCGTGCATCATGCGGCCATACATGGGTATAGACACTTTGCGCACCTCTTCTTCTATACCGATGCCTTTCAGGGCGCGCCAGCCGCGGTCGCTGAGCGCCAGGTTAATCGAACGGCCACCGTCGATAACGTTTTTGCGCAGGTCCGGGCGGCGCTCGTAGAGGTCTACCTTGTGGCCGCGCTTGGCCAGGTACAAAGACAGCAGCGAGCCGACCAAACCAGCTCCCATGATGGCGATGTTCTTCTTTTCGGTCATAGTGTATCCGGGGCCAAAGCCTCTTGTTGGCGTAAAGTAACGGTTTCCGGAGCGCTTTGGCAAGAGCCCTAGCTAATCACCTGCCGGAAGGTAAGGTTGATGCGTGGTTGTACGGCGCGCGTGGTTTTAGGGATTTGATGCAGCCAGTGGTGCTGCGTTGGCCCTTGCATCAGCAGCAGGCTGCCGTTTTGCAGCGGCAAGCGCACTGGCTCCACATCTTTCCGGTTGCGGTGCTTAAAGGCAAAGCGGCGCTCGCCGCCCAGGCTTAGACTGGCTATGCGTGGCTGCGGCCCCAGTGCCTGCTCATTGTCCGCATGCCAGCCCATACTATCCTGGCCGCTGCGGTAAAGGTTTAGTAGCACGCTGTTATAAGTATGCCCGGTGGCCTGCTCTACTTGCTCGCGCAGCTCCTGCAGCACCGGCAGCCAGGCCTGCGGCTTGTTCTCCAGGCCCGAGTAAGTATAACTTTTATCGCCGTACCAGGCCGTTAGCCGGGGCATGGGCTGCAGTTTGCCAAACAGCTTTATACTTTCCTGCTGCCAGTTTACCTGCTCCATCAGCTGCATAAAGTATGTGTCGGCCTGCGGGCCAGGTATAAAATCTGGGGCAAAGTATACTTCGGCATCAGGCATAGGCAGTGGCTGTAGCGTTGGGTGCATGCGGTGTTGTGTTTGTTTAGAGGTGATGGGCTAGGCTCTTAAGGTATTGCTTTTCGGTGCCGTGGTTTGCGCTCCGTTGCCATTATAACGCTTGCGCTGGTAATCGAGGTAGCGCATAGACCGGGAGGCGGTAACGCCATGCAGTACAATAGACACCAGCACAATGAAGCTCACCACCGACCACAGTTGGTCTCCTTCAACAAAGGTAACCTTATCCAGAGCAAACGACAGGTAGAAAAACGAGCCTATGCCCCGAATCCCGAAAAAGCTGATGCCCAGCTTCTCCTGCAGAGGCATAGATATCCCCAACATGCCTATCAGCCCCGCCAGCGGCCGAATAAGGAAAAGGAAGACTAACCCAACGGCTGCCCCCTGCCAGGTAAGATTATCCAATAGGCCAAAAACCAGGCTACCACCAAACACCATCAGCAGCATCACCATTAATATATGCTCTACTTGGCTTACAAAATCGTGCATTTCGGTATGGTACTCGTGCTCTGGCTCCCAACTACTAATCGTAATAGCGGCTACAAATACGGCAATAAAGCCGTAGCCATGCGCCATTTCGGTAATGCCATACACTACCAGCGTAGCCGACAGGGCCAGAAAACCTTCCTGTGCTTTTGGGAAGCTTGAGATGCGGGGTAATCTGAAAATCAGGTAAGCAAGGCCCCTACCAATCAGAAAGCCAATTAAAATGCCGGCTGCAATACGGTACAGCAGGTCGCGCAGCAGCCAGCCGCTCAGCCATTCACTGTCGGTAGCTTCGGCGGCAATGGCAATAACCACGGCCAGCCATGTAAACGGAAAAGCCATTCCGTCATTCAGTCCCGCTTCGGCTGTCAGCGAGAAACGCACTTCATCCTCTTCTTTTTCGTGAGGCGGGCCTACCTGCACTTGCTCTGCTAGCACGGGGTCTGTGGGAGCAAGCACAGCACCAAGCAGTATGGCGGCAGCCGCACTCATGCCCAGCACACCCCAGCCAAGCAAGGCCAACCCGCCAATACAGAGCAACATCGTTATACTCACCAGCCGCAATGGCACTTGCCAGTTTCGCCAGCTTACCTTACGCCTTATCTTCAGGCCAGTGCCCATCAGCGATATTATCACACTAAGCTCGGTAAGGTGCACCACATAGTCTTCCTGCCACATTGGGTCCGGGATGGGCAGCTCCACGGGCAGCAGGTAAATACCCACGCCAGCCAGCAAAAACACGATAGGGTATGAAATAAAGGTGCGTTTGAGCAAGGCGGGTACCCACGCCATAGCAAGCGCCGCTAACCCCACCAGCGTTATTACAAGTATGTATGTTGACATATAGTTGTGTTAAAACCTGAGCAGCCACTCATTGTAATGCGAGGTTAAACCTGCGCTTTAGCCGCCGTGTAGCATACATACGTGTTTTCAGGTTTTATGCCTATATTTATACTTTAGCAAATACTAAATCACGAGCAATTGAGCGCTATAGAGAATATACTGGTAGAGTTTAGCAACGCGGCCTGGGGCATGCCTTTGCTGATTTTATTGATGGGAGGTGGCTTTTACTTTATGCTATACTCCGGCTTTCTACCCTTCCGCTACCTGGGCCACGCCATCAACGTACTGCGCGGCAAGTACGACGACCCCAACGACCCCGGCGACATTAATCACTTCGAGGCGCTTTCCAGCGCGTTGGCTGCCACCGTGGGCATGGGTAACATCAGTGGTGTGGCCGTGGCCATTGCCACTGGCGGGCCAGGCGTTTTGTTTTGGATGTGGGTGAGTGCCTTCGTGGGCATGGCCACCAAGTTCTTTACCTGCTCGCTGGCTATTATGTATCGGGGCCGCGACACCAACGGCCACCTGGAGGGCGGGCCGATGTACGTGATCACGGAAGGCCTGGGCCGTAAATGGAAACCGCTGGCCGCCTTTTTCGCCATAGCTGGTTTGTTCGGTACTTTGCCAATTTTCCAGGCCAACCAGCTTACGCAGGTGCTCCGCGAGGTAGTGCTTGTACCCAACGGCATTGCCACCGAAAATCCGTTTTACTGGAACCTGGGCATCGGGCTTATACTTGTTGTAATTACCTCAATGGTGATTTTCGGGGGGATTAAGCGTATTGGCCACGTGGCCGGCAAAATGGTACCAAGTATGGTTTTGCTCTACATGGCGGCTGTTTTTTACATCATGTTCTCGCATGCCGAAAGTATACCCGCCGCTTTTGCCCTGATCCTGGAAGACGCTTTCTCGGCTAAGGCTGTGCTGGGCGGTGCCGTGGGTGCTATTATTATCGCTGGTGCACGCCGCGCGGCTTTCTCTAACGAGGCGGGCATTGGTACGGCAGCCATGATGCACGGCGCCGCCAAGACAGACGAGCCCATCCGCGAAGGCCTGGTAGCTATGCTCGGCCCTTTTATTGACACGCTCATAGTATGCACCCTTACGGGGCTTGCCATCATCATAACGGGTACCTGGCAGACTTCTGACAGCAATGGCGTAACCATGACGGCCACGGCCTTCGGGTCTTCGTTGCCGGGTGGCATTGGCAGCTATGTGCTGGTGGTTTGCGTACTGATTTTTGCGTTTACCTCGCTATTTTCCTACTCCTACTACGGCACCAAGTGCTTCGGCTTTCTCTTTGGTGCAAAGTATAAGCATTACTACAATTACTTTTATGTGTTCACGATAGCCTTTGGTGCTGTTGCTTCCATTACCGCTGTGCTGGCCCTGATCGACGGGATGTATGCCATGATGGCGATCCCTACGGTGGTATCGGCGCTCATACTTTCGCCGAAGGTAATGCGTGCCGCGCGCGATTATTTTAAGCGCATGAAAGAGTTCCGCGAGGAAAAGGTGCAAGTATAATTAGCAGCGCTCATCATCAGTTTAAAAGCTATATTTTAGCAAGCCGCTAAAGTATAGCCTTTGTTATTCATTCTTCAGATCCAGCATACTTGCCTGGCTAACTTTAATGATGGCTCGCTTTGGCCGGTCTAAGTCGATGATGATAAAAACGACCAGCGTGATCAGGACAATGAAGATGGTGGTAGGTATGCGCGATCTGTTTTTACTCAGGCCCTTCGCGTAGCCCATCAGTGCGCCTGCCACTATAAAGACCATAAACAAAAGTAGGAAAATAGGCTCTGGCACGTGCTGCTCCTGTATGGTGTTGCGTTTTTCCTGGGCATCTATCATTTTGTTGAGTGCCGTAATGAACATGCCTGTAGTAACGGGCCGGGGGTCTATTTCTACGGCAGCGGTAGCCGTTGCCCAGATGGCATCCTGAATTTTCTCGGTTTTCCGGAGCAGGCGTCTTCGCTCTGCTACTTTTGTAAGGTCCACGTTAATCAACTCCAGCCGTACATCCACGTATTGTTGCAGCAACTGATGGCCCTCTATGTGGTATGGCTCGGGTAGCAAGGCTGTTCGGAGCAGGGCCGTGCCTATGGCATTGGCCTCCTCAATCTGCGCCTCTGTTCTGCTGTCAAAGCGGTTAAGGGCTATACTAAACGTGAAACCGAGCAGCAGGGCAAGCAAGCCAAAAACGCCACCCATAATGGCATTTGTCTGCGATTTTATATCCTCCCCGGTCTTTTTGTGGTACCGCTTGCCAAACAGGTTGCCGATTTCGATGGCTACCAAAATCAGTGTAAATAAAATGCCTACGATTAAAAAACTGCTTTCGTCATACATTATATATCTGTAAACCTTCAACGCTTTTCGGCCTCATTAGCTAAAACCTGGCAGGCTTAAGTTGTGGCAGTATAGCAGCGCATATTTGTTTTACGCTCATCGGGGCTTAATTGTGCATAAGTTTTTTGACAATTAGGCTAAACACAGTCCTAACCCTCTGCTAGCTACGCTTTATCTTAAGAATAAACCGAGCCAGTAGGTTTCTGAAACATCAGCTTTAGACCAGAGCTAAATTGCTTAGACAGTTTTGCCATTCTCCCCCACAGGCTATCTGGCAATTATACCCCAAGCATTAGCCTGAAGCCAAACACAGGGAGCTGCCCCTGCATAAAATCCAGTTCCTCGGCCCTTTTAAAGCCCATGCGCTCATATAGCTGCCAGGCTACTTGCATGGCTTTGGTAGTATGTATAATTAGCTGCTTATGTTGCTTGCTTTTAGCCCTGGAGATACACGCATCAACCAGTAATTTGCCGATGCCATGCCCTCTAACGGATGGGTCTACAGCTAGCAGTCTGAAGCCCGAGGCATTTGGCTCTTTCGTGGCCGTACCGCCGGAACCGTAATACTGCATATCGCTGAAGTATACCACCCCTCCAGCCAGCCTGCCCTCCGGCGAAACGGCAACCAAAAGTTCGGCGCCAGGCTTCTGGGCAAACTCCCCGATGTTGGCAAGCATGCGGTAATAAGCTGGTTGCTCATCGGGTTTTGGGAAATCTGGCAGTTGTGCATACGCCTGTACCATTAACGCACCGAGCGGCTTAAATTCAGCTGCAAAAGCAGCCCTTGCGGAATAAGACGGGGTAGATGTCATGTTTAGGAGACCTAAGTATAAACTGCCGAAAGATAACACAATATCCTGCCTCTCTAAACTATCTATTGCAGAGACTACTCAGCACTCCTCAAACTCTCTAGCAACTCAAAAGATGACGTTGGTATTTACTATACCAAATAAGCACATTATCACTAAATTATAGGTAATAATTTGTACGCACGAAGCTTCAAGAAGCGGCACGTACCTTTAGTATTGTCGTAAAGTGGCGCTATGGCAATATGCTCTTTTATTTTACAATGCAGCTCCCTTTCATCCTCATGGTCTACAGCGTAAGTAACCCAAAGGTATTGAAGCCGTTAAAATTGGGAAACCTTACGTTATAATGCATTATCTATGAAAGCAGTACAAGTAAAATCTCCAGGAGGGCCGTTTGAAGTAGTGGAAAAACCTGTTCCTACACCGGCAGACAATGAAGTGCTTATCAAGGTACAGGCCTGCGGTATTTGCCATAGCGATGCCATGGTAAAGGATGGCACTTTCCCTGGTATTGATTACCCTCGCGTGCCTGGTCATGAGGTGGTTGGTATTGTTGAGAAAGTAGGCGCAAACGTCATGCAGTGGGAAGTAAACCAGCGCGTGGGCGTTGGTTGGCACGGGGGCCATTGCTTTGAATGTGAACAGTGCCGCCGCGGTGATTTTGTGCTTTGCGAAAAGGGCAAAGTATGCGGTATCTCCTACGATGGCGGCTATGCCGAGTACATGGTAGCACCAGAAGAAGCAATAGCTTCTATACCCGACGACCTGTCCTCTGCCGAAGCTGCCCCTTTGCTTTGTGCGGGTATTACAGTTTTTAACTCGCTGCGCAACTCGGGTGTCAGACCTGGGGGAATAGTGGCCGTGCAGGGTATTGGCGGGCTTGGGCATTTGGCGGTGCAGTATGCTAAAAAAATGGGCTTTTATACGGTTGCCATTTCCGGCACAAACAGTAAGCACGACTTAGCTATGGAGCTTGGCGCGGATGTATTTCTGAATGAACAAGACCATAATGTGGTAGAAGAGCTGCAAAAGCTGGGAGGCGCTGATATTATCATGGCTACCGCCCCTAATAGTGATGCTATTAGCTCTTTGATTGATGGCCTGGCTATTAATGGAAAGCTAATGGCACTTGCCGCAACCGTAGACCCTGTAAAAGTAACTCCTTTACAGCTGATTATGGGCAGGAAATCGATAACAGGCTGGCCCAGTGGCACAGCTAAAGACTCTGAGGACACCCTGAAGTTTAGCGCCAGAAGCAAGACTGTGCCTATGATAGAAACTTACCCCCTTGAGAAAGCAGAGGAAGCTTACGAGCAAATGATTACAAATAAGGCCCGTTTCAGGGTTGTGCTTACAATGGAGTAACTTTAGAACTTTTTCAAAAACCAAAAGCGGCTGGCATTATACTTTGCCAGCCGCTTCGGTTTTTTGTGAGTTTATACTTGCTATCTGCCCACTGTGCCTTCCAGGCACTCGTGCAGGATTTCGGAGAAGCGGTATACTTCCTCAAAGCTGTTGTAAAGTGGCGTCGGGGCTACGCGAATTACGTTGGGCTCGCGGTAATCCACAATAATGCCGGCCTCCATCAGCTTATCAAAGAGCAGGCGTGAGTTCTGCTTAACCAGCAGCGATATCTGGCAGCCGCGGGCACTTGGGTCTGTTGGCGTGATCATTTCCAACACATCTTTGCCTACTTCCACGTCGTTGATCAGGTACTCCAGGTAACCGGTTAGCTTTTCGCTTTTGGCGCGCAGGGCCTGCATGCCGCCGGCCTCGTCTACCAGCTCCAGGGCTGCACGGTGCACCGACATAGTCAGAATCTGGCCATTGCTGAGTTGCCAACCGGGTGCGCCCTGCATCGGCTTAAAGCCTTTCTGCATTTTAAAACGCTCCTGGGCATCGTGGCCCCACCAGCCGGCAAAGCGCGGAATGCTGCTATCGTTGCCGAAGCGCTCGTGCACATACACGCCCGAGGTGCCGCCCGGGCCCGAGTTCAGGTATTTATAAGTACACCACACGGCAAAGTCCACGTCCCAATCGTGCAGGTGCAGCGGAATGTTACCGGCGGCATGCGCCAGGTCGAAACCTACCAGCGCGCCTGCCTCGTGGCCTGCTTTGGTAATGGCCTGCATATCAAACACCTGTCCGGTGTAGTAATTTATGCCACCCATCATGATCAGGGCCAGCTCCTCGCCGTGCTCTTTTATACTTGCCAGGATGTCTTCGGTGCGCAGCGTGTGCTCGCCCTCTCTCGGGAACAGCTCAATAATAGCCTCGCCGGGGTTGTAGCCGTGGAACTTGGTCTGGGTCTCCAGGGCATACTGGTCCGATGGAAAAGCGCCGCCTTCGGTTATGATCTTAAATCGTTTGCCCTCCGGCCTGTAAAACGACACCAGCATCAGGTGCAGGTTCACGGTCAGCTGGTTCATGATCACCACTTCGCTCTCCTTGGCGCCTACCACGCGGGCCGCACCGGGTCCAAGCAGCTCGTGATAGTTATACCAGGGCTCCTCGCCTTTAAAGTGCGCCTCTACGGCCAGGTTGGCCCACTTGTACATTTCATGGTCTATGAAACGCTGCGCCGATTTTGGCTGCAAGCCCAGGGAGTTACCGCAAAAGTAAATGGCATCGTTGCCGTTTACCTGCGGAAAGTAAAACTGGTCGCGCAGATAGTGTAATGGGTCGTGCTTGTCTTGTTCCTGCGCAAAGGCGAGGTTATTTTGGTAATTCATACGTGTGCAAGTTTTATACTTTGGCTACAGTAGCAGCCTATACTTCTAAATCCAGCTAAGTTAAGAAATGTTTCACGGGATGGCACAACTTTACCAGGCAGCGGCCCCAAAGTCATACTTCAGGCCTACGCTAAACGATTGCGGGATATTTTCGATGAAAATAATATTATTGAGCTCAGCATAGACAGCCGTTCGTGGAAGCACCTTGGCCTCTGCCCCCAAGCTCGGGTTTAGCCTAGGTAAAAATACTGTCTTCTTCTCGCTGGGCGGGTTAGGCCACTCACCTTCGCTGTCTAGCCTGCCTATATCCGCTAAATGCAACTGAAAGTATAAGTTAAACCTATCTGTCTTCTTCAGGTCGTGCTGGTACCGGATGCCAAGGCCTTTGAACGTCAAGTTTTCTTTGTTCAGGTAAAACCGGTTGTAATCGGCGGAGAACTTAAAGGAATAGCGCCCGCCTTTAAAGATGTAATACTGCAAGCCCATTACCTGCCCTGTGGACCTTGCTATGGTGCGGTCGCCGAAAATAGACCCGAACTGGCTATATTGAGCAAAAAAGACCCAGTTCGAATCTTCTGTTAGCTTTTTCCCTGAATTCCAGAAGTATGAGGTTTCGCCTTTGTTATACCCTGTAACAATTGCCGCTAAGTCACTCTCTATCAGCTTAATTTTATACAGCTTTTCTACCAGATCCATCCTGTCGGGCATCAACGTGCTTAGGGTGCTAATGTATTTGTTATCCTTTCTTTTGTGTGTGGTGCCGCCCTCACTTTCTATAATCTCATTGTTTTCAAGTCTATACATCGCATCATCCTTGGAAACATAGAAGATTTTATCTCCTCTCTCCTCCCGAACGTAAAGGCTCATTGCCTGTGACTCTACCAGCACCTGAAACAGAAGCAGGCTATCTCGGTGCACGTATGGGCGCGCTACAAACTTCTCCCCGCTGTTTAGCTTTATCTGCTGAACTTGTTTAGGAGTATAGATTTCTTTTGAGCCTTGCTGTTGTTCAAAAATAATTTTGTTAGGCGAGTCGGAGTAATAAGTCAGGGTGCCCTGCAGTTCCTTGCCGTCTTGCAAGGTAAGGTTTCCGGCTTGATTGTTAATTTGTGCAAACCCGGCTGTAGCGCACAACAGGAGAAAAAGTAAAAGTTTGAATTTCATTTATAAGGTTCTCTTTAGTATGATTTTAAAGAACCAAATATAAATGAATATTCAAGTATTTTAATAAAGCAGGCATACCACTTTGAAGAAATAGTATGAGTAACTATACTTATGAGCGGCGCTTATACTTTCTCGCTTTTCTGCTTAGGCACAAACCGCTCTTTTTTCAGGTTTAACCACTCCAGCGCGGTGCCGCTCAGCATACGCTCTTTGGTTGCTTGGTCGTACGGCATAGATTCGATGAGTTTGCCGGGCTCCAGCTCGCCAAGCGGAAACGGGTAATCGGTGCCCAGGGCAATGCTGTTGGCGCCTACCAAGTTTACCAGATACTCCAGCGCGGCGGGGTCGTGCACCAATGAGTCGAGATAAAATTTGCCGAGGTACTCGCGGGGGTTTACGTTGTTATCAATGGCGCACAGGTCGGGGCGCACCTCAAAGCCGTGGGCAATGCGGCCAATAGTTGCCGGGAAAGAGCCTCCGCCATGGGCAAACGCCACCCGCAAGTTAGGCAGCCGCTCCAGCACACCGCCAAAGATCATAGAACAGATAGCCATACTTGTTTCGGCGGGCATTCCTACCAGCCAGGGCAGCCAGTATTTGCTCATTTTCTCCTTACCATACATATCCCAGGGGTGCACAAAAACCGCCGCGCCCAACTCTGCTGCCGCCTCAAAAACCGGGAAAAGCTCCGGTGCCTCCAGATTCCAGTCGTTGATGTGCGTACCGATCTGCACACCGGCCATGCCCAACTCCTTCATGCAGCGCTCCAGTTCTTTAATGGCCAGGTCGGGGGCTTGCATGGGCAAGGTGCCCAGGCCCACAAAGCGGTCCGGGTAGTCATACACAATGCCAGCAATATGGTCGTTCAGGATCTGTGACAGGTCGTACGTATGCTCGGGTTTGGCCCAGTAGTTAAACATAACGGGCACTGTGCTTAGCACCTGCACGCCAACGCGGTGCTGGCTACACTCGTGCATGCGCACTTGTGGGTCCCAGCAGTTGTCCTGTATCTCCCGGAAGAACTTGTCATCCATCATCATGCGGGCACAGCAAGGCTTATGGTGCTCCAACCGTACAAACCCGCCATAGCCGTAGCGCTCTCGCAGGTTGGGCCAGGTAGCAGGCAGGATATGCGTATGGATGTCTATCTTCAGCAGCTTGTCGGCGGTAAGTATAGGCTGTTTGCTTTCTGGCATACAAAAGGGTAAAGTTTATTTTAGATTTTAGACATAAGACGTAAGATTTTAGACTTCAGGCGAAGGACTTTACTGAGCCTTGAGGCAGGTTCGAATCTTAGCGCCTTTGGTTCCGTTTCAATTCTCTCAAGCAGCAAATCTGCCTTTATAAAAATCATACAATGATCTTTATCTAACGACTAATGTCTAAAATCTAACGTCTTACATCTTTGCCGGTGGCTCCATAACGGTTGCGCAATTGTTGCAGGTGCGGTGCTCCAGGCTATCCCAGAAGTGGCCCATGATAACAGGCAGCTGTCCAACAATGTCGGTTACGTCGGCATACTCTTCATAGAGCTTGTTGCCGCAGTTTTCGCAGAACCACAAGAAGCCGTCTTTCTCGCCGGGCTTGCGGTAGCGCTCCATTACCAGCCCCACCGTATTGGCCGGGCGTTGGGGCGAGTGCGGCACGCGTGGCGGCAGCAGGAATATCTCCCCTTCCTTGATCGGAATATCTACGGGCTTGCCGTCTTCAATTATCTTGAGCACAATATCGCCTTCCAGTTGGTAGAAGAACTCCTCACCTTCGTCATAATGGTAATCCTTGCGTGCGTTAGGTCCGCCTACCACCATCACTATAAAATCGTCGTTGCCTTTAAATACCTGCTGGTTGCCTACCGGCGGTTTTAGCAAGTGGCGGTGTTCATCTATCCACTGCTTAAAGTTGAAAGGTCTGCTTATAGCCATACGTGTAGCATATCTTGGTTAATAGTATGAAAGTACGAAAAAGCCGGCATATATGATAGTTTATACCTTAGTTGCCCCCTTACATCTTTAAGCATATTTCCGTACATTTAACCTATGGACTTAAACCTGAAGAACAAACGCGCCTTGGTATGCGGCAGCACACAGGGCATTGGCAAAGCTGTAGCCCTGGAGCTGGCCCAGCTTGGCGCCAGCATCACCCTTATAGCCCGAAACGAGGGTAAACTACAGCGCGTGCTCCAGGAGCTGGATGGCGAGCAAGGCCAACACCATGATTATGTAGTGGCCGATTTCAGCAACCCATACGAGGTAGACCTGGCCGTGCGCGTGCGCCTGCAGGAGCTGCAACAGGTGCATATTCTGGTGAACAATACCGGAGGCCCTCCGGGTGGCCCCATTGCAGACGCTGATACCGAAGAGTTTTTAAATGCTTTTAACCAGCACTTGGTCAATAACCATCAGCTTACGCAAGCCGTGCTGCCTTACATGAAGGCTGCCAAGTATGGCCGCATCATTAACATTGTGAGCACTTCGGTAAAGCAGCCGCTTAATGGGCTAGGCGTGTCTAACACCATCCGTGGCGCCGTAGCGAGCTGGGCCAAAACCATGGCAAACGAGCTGGGGCAATACGGCATTACAGTAAACAACGTGCTGCCGGGCTCTACCCACACAGGCCGCATTACGGCAATCATCGAAAGCCGGGCACAGAAATCCGGGATGAGTGCGCGCGAGGTGCAGCAAAGTATGGAATCCGAAATACCAGCCCGCCGCTTTGCAGACCCTGAAGAGGTGGCCGCCGCAGCCGCGTTCCTGGCATCGCCGGCAGCGGCGTATATTAATGGCGTGAACCTGCCCGTAGATGGTGGCCGAACAGGGTGTTTGTAGGTGATTAGGTTTTAGAGATGTTATTGGCGGCACTATTATTTAATGGAGGTTTTCTGGCAGCAATTTTTCTTTTATCGAAGTGGTACAGTATAAGCAATGATGAATATGTATTCCATATGATATGCCTGAACCTTACCGTGTTCCTGATGTATCTGAATAAGCATTTTAATATTGCGCCTGACTACTCCTCATTCATTAAGTTCTTTATATCGCTTGTTATAGTACATGTTTCGCTAGCACCATTCAGGAACGGTATACTTAAGCAAATTAAGCACATACGTCGCAGGTTTTCAAGCTAATAAATGCCTCACAATTCTTAACTCTTAATTCATCATTTCTCATCCGTGAAGCTCCAGAACTATATAAACGGCCAATTGATAGAACCCACTGCCGGGCAGTACATCGATAATTATAATCCGGCAACCGGCGAGCTTTACGCGTACATCCCCGACTCGGATGAGCAGGATGTGGTGCAGGCAGTGAAGGCGGCACAGGCTGCTTTTCCGGCATGGGCCGCAACGCCAGCCGAAAAGCGCGGCCAGCTGCTGATGCGCATCGCCGACCTGATAGACCAGAACCTGGACCGCCTGGCCGAAGCCGAAAGTATAGACAACGGCAAACCGCTGAAACTTGCCAAGACCGTAGACATACCGAGGGCTAGCAGCAACATGCGCTTTTACGGCACCGCTATCCAGCACTTTGCCTCAGAGGCGCATTACATGGAGGGCACCGAGGCCATTAACTATACCGTGCGGCACCCGCATGGCGTGGCGGGCTGCATCTCGCCCTGGAACCTGCCGCTATACTTGTTCACCTGGAAAATAGCGCCTGCCTTGGCCGCCGGCAACTGCGTAGTGGCCAAACCATCCGAAGTAACCCCCATGACGGCCTACCTGCTGTCGGAGCTATGCATGGAAGCTGGCCTGCCGGCTGGCGTACTGAATATTGTGCATGGCTATGGGCATAAAGTGGGGGCAGCCATTGTCTCGCACCCTAAGGTGCCTGTTATCTCTTTTACAGGTGGCACCAAAACCGGCCGTAGCATTGCCGCCACGGCCGCACCCATGTTCAAAAAGCTCTCACTGGAGCTGGGCGGAAAAAACCCGAATATCATATTTGCGGACTGCGACTTTAACAACGCGCTTCATACTTCTATCCACTCCTCGTTTGCCAACCAGGGCCAGATCTGCCTATGCGGCTCTCGCATTTTTGTGGAGCGGCCGCTTTATGAACAGTTTAAACAGGCTTTTGTGGATAAAGTGAATAAACTGACCGTAGGCGACCCCCTGGAGGACGGAACCAAACAGGGCGCTGTGGTGTCGGAGCAGCACATGCAAAAAGTCCTTTCTTATATTGCGCTCGCAAAACAGGAAGGCGGCATCATACTTACCGGTGGGCACCAGGTGCAGGTTGAGGGCCGCTGCGCCAACGGCTGGTTTATAGCGCCAACCGTTATAGAGGGCCTGCTACCAGATTGCCGCACCAACACCGAGGAAATATTTGGCCCAGTGGTTACGCTCACGCCCTTCGACTCTGAAGAGGAAGTGATTCGCTATGCCAACTGTACCGATTACGGCCTCTCCGCCACCATCTGGACACAGAACCTGCAGCGCGCCCACCGCGTGGCGCACCAGGTGCACAGCGGTATTGTTTGGGTGAACACCTGGCTGCTGCGCGACCTCCGCACACCCTTTGGCGGCATGAAAAGCTCCGGCGTGGGCCGCGAAGGAGGGTTTGAGGCGCTGCGCTTCTTTACCGAGCCGCAAAACGTTTGCGTAAAGCTATAACCCAGCTAGTTACGCCTTTACGCAACATTTCCACCCAAAACGGATTATAATTTACAGGAGGGCCATACTAAACCCCTCTTGTAATGCGCCAACACAAACCTGCCCATACCGCCACTGTATCATTCATACTTTCCGTTGTTAACAAAAGTGAGCAGGAACTGCGCGCACTGCATATAAACCCGCACGAGTTACTGGCCATTTACCAGGACTATGTACAAAGGCAAGCCGAACTCACTGATACAGCCATCTATATTTCCCGGATACTGGAGGGAGCAAGCCATGTGCATAGTATAAAATTCAGGGTGAAAGAGCCACAGCACCTGCTCAAAAAGATCATCCGAAAGAAACGGGAGTACCCAAACCGCCACTTTAACCGCCATACATACCTGCACCTGATTAACGATCTGATAGGCATGCGGGTACTGCACCTGTACAAGGGGCACTGGGCAAAAACCGGGCATTACATAAACAAGCATTGGCAGCTTAAAAGGCCGCCATACGCCTATGTGGTTAGCAGCGAGAGCAACCTAGTGCCCCATACTTTCGGGAGGTTTGGTTGCCAGATAATGCCGCACCCTTCGGGATATAAGGCTGTGCACTTTGTGATAGAGACCCAACCGGGCAGGCAGCGATACTTTGCCGAGATACAGCTGCGCACCTTGTTTGAGGAAGGTTGGAGCGAGATAGACCACAGCCTGCGGTACCCCGACCATAACAACAACGAGCTTACCAACCTGCTGCTTCAAATACTAAACAGGTTTACCAGCCAGTCCGATGCCATGGCCTCGTTTATGCGCCAACTTACGATTGCGCTGCATTCCTGCAAGCACCCGGCCGCCCTAGATGCCTTGTATGCACAGCTCGCCAACCTGCCTCTTACGCAAGCAGAAAAACAACAGCTTTATACTTTAATCTCCAGCGCAAGCAGGCAACAGTAGCTTTCAGATCCTTTGTAAAGTATAAAGGCCCACCGTTTCCGGCAGGCCTTTATACTTTGGTTTATACGATATGCTTACTGGTTCACAGATTCCCCTTTCGGGTTGATCAGGTTGCGCTCCAGGAAGTCAGTCATCATGGTGAAGCGGTGCATGTAGGTGTTGCCTCCATAGATGCCGTGGTTACGGTTCGGGTAGTAAAAGCTCTCGAACTGCTTGTTGGCATCGATCAGGGCATCCTGCATGGCCACTGCGTTTTGGAAGTGCACGTTATCATCGCCGGTACCGTGGATGAGCAGCAGCTCGCCCTTCAGTTTGTCGGCAAAGAACAGCGGGGAGTTATCATCATACCCTGCAGCATTTTCCTGTGGTGTTTTCAGGTAGCGCTCCGTGTAGATGGTATCGTAAAATCTCCAGTTCGTAACCGGAGCCACCGAGATACCCGCTCTAAACACGCCCTCGCCTTTGGTAAGGCCCAGCAGCGTCATGTAGCCGCCAAAGCTGTGGCCCCAGATACCGATGCGGTTTTTATCTACGTAAGATTGGTTACCTAACCACTTGGCAGCCTCAATCTGATCCTCGATCTCATACTTGCCCAGGTTGGCGTAGGTCACTTTCTTGAAGTCTGCGCCACGGGCACCTGTACCGCGGTTGTCCACGCTCACCACAATCAGGCCTTTGTCGGCCAGCACCTGGTACCATAGGTAGTTGCTTCCGCCCCAGCTGTTGGTTACCGTTTGCGAGCCCGGGCCACCGTACACAAACATCAGCACCGGGTACTTCTTGTTCGGGTCAAAATCGGTTGGCTTAATCATCCAGCCGTTCAACTTATTACCTTCCGAAGTGCTCATGGTAAAGAACTCCTGCTTGGCAAGGTCATACTGCGCCAGTGTGTTCTGCAGCTTCTGGTTATCCTCCAGCATCTTGATCAGTTTTCCGTCTTTGGCGGTGTGCAGGCTAACGGTAGGCACCTGGTTGGCAGCCGAATAATAGTCCAAGTAGTAGGTAAAGTCGTTGCTCATGTTCACGTGGTGCGTTCCTTCCTTGTCGGTCAGGCGCTGCTTCTTTTTGCCTTTGCTGCTGATGCTGTACAAGTGGCGTTCCAGCGGCGACACCTCCGTAGACATGTAGTACAGGCGGTCGTTCTTCTCGTCGTAGCCCACGTACTCGCTTACCTCCCAGTTGCCATCCGTGATCTGGCGCACCAGCTTACCGTTCATGCTATACAGGTACAGGTGGTTGTAGCCTTTTACTTCTGATGAGTGGATAAAATACTTGCCATCTTTCAGATAGGTCAGGTCGTCGGTGATGTCGATGTAGGCTTTGTCGGTTTCCTTCAGCACCACGCTGGTTTTGCCGGTGGTAGCGTTGGCGTGCAGAATTTCCAATGTGTTCTGCAGGCGGTTCATCTTCTGGATCGACAGCAGGTTGGCATCGTTCGTCCACTTAATGCGCGGGATGTAGATATCGGCCTCGTTGCCGGTATCCATTTTCACGGTTTTGCCGCTGTTCACGTCATACACCGATACTTTTACTGTAGAGTTGGCCTCGCCGGCTTTCGGGTACTTAAACTTGTTATCCTGCGGATACAGCTCGCCCCACATCTGCATGTTAAATTCTGGCACGTTGGCCTCATCAAAAGTATAAAAAGCTATCTTTTTACCATCCGGCGACCAGTGGAAGCCTTTGGCAAAAGAGAACTCCTCCTCATACACCCAGTCCGCATACCCGTTTATGATGGCGTTGAACTTGCCATCCGTGGTAATCTGCGTTTCCTGCATGCTGCTCAGGTCCGTCACGAACATGTTGTTGCCACGGGCAAAGGCAACGCGCTTGGCATCCGGCGAGAAAGAGGCATACAGTTGCTTGCCGCCGTCGCTCAGCTTGGTCAGTTTTTTAGAGGCGATGTCGTAGATGTAGAACTCTGCCTTGGAAGAACGGCGGTAGATCTGCTCGGTATCGGTAGAAAAAAGCACCTTCTGCTCATCCGAAGAGAAGGTATAATCGTCGTACTGAATTGGCTGGTTGCTGCCAGTTGGTACCAGGTTCTCGCCTTCGATGATGGTGGCTACGGGCTTGCCGGTAGTTACATCATACTTTACGATGTCGTATACTTTGTTGGTGGCATCCGGCACCTGCGAGCTGTAGTAGCGGCCGTCGTTCATCCAGTTTACGCCGTACACCGACTGGCTACGGAAAGTACCTTTCTTGTAGATATCCTCCAGGGTTATATCTTTCTTCTGCTGCGCCTGCGCCACAAAGGCAAAACACAGAAGCATGGCAGCCAAAAGGTTTGATCTAAGTCTGATATGCATGTTTTTAGTTGAAGTTTAGTTTTTGCTCCTCTAAGTTAGAAGAATAATGTGGTTTCGCCATAATAGCACATCCAAAACCATACCTGGGGTTTGAATAGTTTTGAATGGATAATTGATTGAATGACCCGGAGAGCTGCTCATACTTTAACGCTGGCTCACAAAGCTTAAACCAAAAGCGACAGCCCATGTAAATGGACTGCCGCTTTTGGTTTATACTCGGGCCGTTAGAAGTTAAAGCCCAGCGTTACAAGCACTGTATTCTGTTTTTTATCGATGTTCACGGCAGGCTCCCCGGTTGTTTTAAAGGTATACGGTGAGTAGCTGGTACCGCTCACGAAAGGCGCATATACTTGATCCTGCTGTGAGTGCACATAGGCAGCATCCACATAAAATTTTTGCAGCCTTACACCAGCCCCTAAAGTATAATGCTTGGTGGCACCGTACTTGTAGTTAATGAACCCATCTCTGTAACTGGAGCCGTTATCAAGCTCGGCATTATATGCATAGCCTGCTCGCAACCGAAACACATCATATCTACCCTCAGCGCCTAATTTATAGTTTACTGCTGATCTGTTGTTTGTTGCTATACCGTTGTTGATGTCATCAAAAAAACCGCCAGACGAGAAGTCATCATCTTCGCGGAACTTCGCGTCGCCATAATCTACATACTCCACATCGGCGGTGATAAAGCCATACTTACCAATGAAATAAGCCACGCCGCCCGTTGCTTTAAAGGGAGTTACCAAACGGTAAGAAAATTGCCCGGGCACTTCTGCTGCGCCCTCTATCCCATCATCAAAGGTTGTTATTATGGAGCGCTGGTAATCGTCGTCAAATGTATAAGCTGTTGGGGTTTGTACGCTCACACCTAACCGAAGCGCATCTATCGGGCGGGCAATCATACCCACTTTAAGGTTTACACCTGCACCCGTAGTCGAAAACTCATCTCTGTACTCTAAGCTGGCAAAGGGTGTGGTTGGGTCGCCTTCGGATTCTGTGTAAATGGTTTCTTGCGAGAAATCCACGGTTACGATGCCAAGCGACGCGCCTATATATAGCTTGTCCTTGTAGCTGGAACCTATTCCAATGTCAATCTGGTTCTGAGATCCTTTTCTGATAATTTCCTCGCGATGTGTTATTAGACCATTTCTATACTCAGGCAGAATATATCCATCATTATTATACCCAAACAAGAAGCTTCCGTATGCTAAGCCTTCCAACGACGTAATTCCATCATCGTATTCTTGATTCAAACTAGCTTCTGTCCTTGCATTATACTCTGCTAAATCAGCAAAGTATCCAACTATCGTAGGATCAAACTCAGATATAAGCGGCATTGCCCCTTCAAAATTATTATCCTCCCAAGCTTTCATAGCTTCTAGATACTGACCATACTTTTGCTGATACATTTCCCCATTAATATTTGTATTAGTTCGATAGGAAGTATAACGCTCATTAAAATCATTGAGCCTGGTTATGCCAATCCCGAAGGTCGTACCGCGCCAATCGCTGCCATCGCTGTCGCCTTTTCTGTTGGATATGACAACACCTAGCTGCGGGAAGACAAAATTACTGCTGCTACCTGTGCTACGTTCAGAGGAACCGTCTGACAGTCTTATTGAATTATTATAGTTAGCAGACTGGATGCCCGGCGTAATAGTAAACTCAGAACGGCGGAACATGCCCAAACCCGCAGGGTTGCCGGAAAGGCTGGAAATATCTGCTCCGAGGGCTGTTTGGGCGCCACCCATACCCTGAATGCGCGCAGTACCTGATACCCCGGTCTGAGAGTAGCGCAGGGCGTCTACCTCGGTTTGGGCAAAAGCAGTACCACCCCAGCCCAGCAAAAGCGCCAGGCTGGCCAAAAGTGTCTTCTTCATATGCTTATAGGAAGTTTATGCTAGATTAATTGTTTCCTCTTCTTGATGATCGCCCGCTACTCTCCCCAGACGAAGAAGAGGACGATGAACTGCTGCTGCGCTCAACAGTGCGTGATGGCGTGCTGCTTGGGCGGCTCTCAAAAGTCCGGCTCGGCCGGCTTTCTATGGTACGGCTTGGTCTGCTCTCTATCGTGCGGCTCGGTCGGCGTTCAATAGTGCGTGCTGGTCTTTCGCGTTGCTCCGGTGAACGGCTTGGCGTATACTCACGGGTGCGGCGGCTGCGGTTAGCGTTTTCTGGCTGTGGCTGTACATTTTGCTCACGGGGCTGCACCGTAGTATTGCGGCTTGGCCTGCTTGGCAACGAGGGCTTAGCAGACTCAGTGCCTCTGGCCGGAGATACTGTACTGCGGCTGCTGCGCGATTGGCGGCCGACCACTCCCTCTGTTTGCTGCTGCCCCGTGCTTTCACCACGGTTTACACGGCCTCTATCTGGGCGCCCGGCGGCACTGCTGTTATCCACAGAGGTTCTGCGGCTGTCGCGTGGCCCATACTGCACTTTAGCAGCCTTGCCAAAAACAACGGGTCTGTCGTGGTACCAATTATATGGGTTATGGGCGTAATAGCCATTAGCATAGCCTCTGTAGTAGCCATTATAAAAGCCGTGCCCATAGCTGTTTGGCCACCAGTTACTATACCCGTAACGCGGATAGCCATAAAAACCACCGCCCCATCCTACACCGTAGCTAATGCTTACTGTCAGGCCGCTTCTGTAGCGCGATGGCCCCCAGAAAGGATCATAGTAAAAAGGATCGTAATAAAACGGGTCGTAGAAAGGATCATAAAAGGCATAACTTGCGCGGCGAGGCACATAAGCTGCGCCCCAATAAGGATCTACGAAAGAGTAATCAGGCCGATACCAGTTATCGCGAGGGTTATAATCGCGCCCATCGTAATACTCATCGCCGCTATAATTTTGAGTGATAGAGTTATCGGAGTATTCCGGGTTAAGCACCTCTCCTTCGGCAAGCTGATCGTTGCTGTAAGCGGAGGTGTTATCGTTATAAGTTTGGTAAGCCCGCCCCGAGGATTGTGCCTCCGGCTCTACGTACACGGTCTGGTCGGCTGAGCTGTAATACATATCGTCGTACTCCGACGATTGCATTGCAGTGGGGCTGCTACAGCCAGCTGCCAGTAAAGCGAGCGCGGGGGCTATGGTAAAAATCGTATACTTTTTCATGGCCTTCTGCTGTTGTTCTGCTGGGATTAACTGGTTCTATATCAAAGATAAGCACACAATGGGGCAAAACCTTATCATAGTATAATATATTAACGTATTTTTGGGCCGGAATGATGTCCAGCCCTCATACTAACGCTGCAAACTTTGTTCCAAAAGCATCATAAATTAGCCATATAAGATAATATTAAAGAAAAATGAGCAAAGGGTTACCTAAAAGAAGCGAAGATTACTCTCTGTGGTACAACGAGCTAGTGAAGAAGGCGGGCCTGGCTGAGAACTCAGCCGTGCGCGGGTGTATGGTGATCAAGCCATACGGCTATGCCATTTGGGAGAAGATGCAGCGTGTGCTGGATGATATGTTTAAGGCAACCGGCCACCAGAATGCGTACTTCCCGCTGTTTGTGCCCAAAAGCTTGTTCGAGGCCGAGGAGCAGAACGCAGAAGGCTTTGCCAAGGAGTGCGCCGTGGTAACCCATTACCGTTTACAAACCGACCCGGATAAAGCCGGCAAGCTGCGCGTTGACCCAGCCGCCAAACTGGAAGAGGAACTGATTGTACGCCCTACCTCCGAAGCGATTATCTGGAGCACTTATAAAAACTGGATCCAAAGCTACCGCGACCTGCCCCTGCTGGTAAACCAGTGGGCAAACGTAGTACGCTGGGAAATGCGCACGCGCCTGTTTTTGCGCACAGCGGAGTTCCTGTGGCAGGAAGGCCACACGGCTCACGCCACCGCCGAAGAAGCCGTAACCGAGACAGAGCAAATGCTGGAAGTATACGCCACCTTTGCTGAGCAGTACCTGGCGCTTCCGGTTATCCGAGGCGTTAAAACACCAAACGAGCGCTTCGCCGGCGCCCTAGACACTTATTGCATCGAGGGTCTGATGCAAGACGGAAAAGCACTGCAGGCAGGCACATCTCACTTCCTGGGCCAGAACTTTGCCAAAGCGTTTGATGTGAAGTATGCTACCAAGGAAGGCGGCTTAGAATATGTATGGGGCACCTCGTGGGGCGTGAGCACACGCATGATGGGCGCCCTGGTTATGGCTCACTCCGACGACGAGGGGCTTGTGCTTCCTCCAAAGCTGGCTCCGATACAGGTTGTAATTGTGCCGATTTATAAAGGCGAAGAGCAGCTGGCACAGATATCTGAGAAAGTACACCAACTGAAGCGCGAACTCGAATCTAAAGGCATAAGTGTAAAGTATGATGACCGCGACACAGAGCGACCAGGCTTTAAGTTTGCTGAGTGGGAGCTGAAAGGTGTGCCGGTGCGCGTAGCCATCGGGGCACGCGACCTGGCAAATGGCACTGCCGAAATTGCCCGCCGCGACACCAAAGAGAAAAGCTCACAGGAGTTCGCCGGCTTGGCCAACTATATCCCTGCCTTGCTAGACGAGATCCAAGAGAATATTTACAACAAGGCATTTACTTACCGCGAGGAGCACACTACCAAAGTTGATACCTACGAAGAGTTTAAGGACGTGCTGGAAAACAAGGGTGGATTTGTACTGGCTCACTGGGATGGCACACCAGAAACAGAGGAGCGCATTAAGGAAGAGACTAAAGCCACTATCCGTTGCATCGCCCTGGATACGCAGGAAGAAGAAGGCGTGGACATGCTAACTGGCAAGCCAAGCAAACAGCGCGTATACTTTGCCAAAGCGTATTAATTGCTGCTTGTTTGTGGCTGATTGTTGATCGGCTTTAACATATTTATACTTGAAGCGCCACCTGCACACAAGCAGGCGGCGCTTTTGCATTACAGCATTCATGCCTACACCACCCAGAATCCGTAGATATAAGTATAACTACTCTATTTAAGTTGCAGAAGTATAAAACTCTGCCGCGCACGAGATAGGGTTGCATAACAAACGGTAATTCGTAATTCGTAATTCGTAATTCGTAATTCGTAATTCTATCTAAAAATCTCTATATTTACTTAACAAGCACACAAACTTATGCTACTGGACTGGATAACGGTAATACTGCTCATCGGCATCGGCCTGCTACTTGTAGTGGTGGAGCTCATATTTGTGCCGGGCACTACCATAGTAGGCGTGCTGGGATTTATACTTACCGCTATCGGCATCTGGATTGGCTACGCAGCCTTGGGCACCGAAACAGGCCATATCATACTTGGAGCCACTGTGCTGATAAGTGGCCTGGCCTTTTTCTATAGTTTCCGGTCGGATAGTTGGGCGCGCTTTGCCCTGAAAAACCAAAATAAAGGCCGCGTTAACGAAGACCACCAGCACACCCTGGAAGTGGGCGTCACTGGCAAGACCGTATCTGCGCTGCGGCCCCAAGGCACTGCTCTGTTTGCCGAGCGCCACCACGAGGTGCAAACCCGCGGCGAGTTTGTAGCGCCAAGCACACCCGTGCGCATTATCAGGCTTAACCAAAACAAGATAATTGTAGAAGCAATCTCCTAACCCTTTTCAGATGGAAAACCTATCCGTATTATTTTTAGTGGCAGGCGGAATTATCCTGCTCATCATCTTTTTATACTTCGTGCCGATCAGCCTATGGATAACAGCGCTGTTCTCGGGCGTGAAAGTAGGCCTGCTGGAGCTCGTGTTCATGCGCATCCGGAAGGTGCCGCCAAGCCTGATCGTGAACTCCATGATCAACGCCACCAAAGCCGGCATCGACGTAACCACCACCGAACTGGAAACGCACTATCTGGCTGGCGGTAACGTGCCAAACGTTATCAAAGCGCTTATTTCTGCTGACAAAGCTAACATCCCGCTATCGTTTAAACAGGCAACCGCCATAGACCTTGCGGGCCGTAACGTGTTTGAGGCCGTAACTACTTCGGTAAACCCGAAAGTAATTAATACGCCAAATGTGGCAGCCGTAGCCCAGGATGGCATTCAGCTGATTGCCAAGGCCCGTGTAACGGTGCGCGCCAATATTATGCAATTGGTGGGTGGTGCTGGCGAGGAAACGATTCTGGCCCGTGTTGGCGAGGGTATCGTAACCTCTATCGGTTCTTCTACCTCACATAAGAGCGTGCTCGAAAACCCGGACATGATCTCGAAGCTGGTATTGCAGAAAGGCCTCGATGCGGGCACGGCCTACGAAATTCTCTCGATTGATATTGCCGACATTGACGTGGGTGAAAACATTGGCGCCAAACTTCAGATAGACCAGGCCGGAGCCGACCTGCGTGTAGCGGAGGCTAAAGCCGAAGAGCGCCGCGCTATGGCCGTAGCCGTGGAGCAGGAAATGAAAGCCAAGGCACAGGAAGCCCGTGCTAACGTAATTCAAGCCGAGGTGGAGGTGCCGCAGGCCATCGCGGCGGCTTTCCGCAACGGCAACCTAGGCATTATGGACTACTACCGTATGCAGAATATCCAGTCTGATACTGATATGCGCAACAACATTGCCAACCCCGGCGACCAAGGCAGTTCTGGTAAGCCGAAAGAGTAATTAAAAGTAAAGTATACAATAAACAAAGAGGCCGCCTCAGTTACTGAGGCGGCCTCTTTGTTTATGCAGATTTATACGGTGCAGCATAAGCCTCAGCTAATAACCAGTTTATACTTATCTAGCAGCCCAGCCAAGCCATCAGCCGAAAAGCGTGCGCCTTTCATGCGGTTATTCTCGGGGTTGATAGAGTAGTTGTATGCCATCCGGAAGTCAGCTTTCTCTAGCACCGAGCCATCGAAGGTGACACTGGCCAGGTCGCAGTTTTCAAAGCTGGCTTTGGTAAGGTCGGCTTCGGTAAAATCGGCTTCGCGCAGGCTACAGTTTTTAAAGGCGGTGTTCTTCAGTTTTAGCTTGTAGAACGATGCCAGGTTAAGCACACAGTCCTCAAACCCAACCGACAGCAAAAAACTGCTACAATTGTTAAAGCTCAGGCCCAAAAGCTTGCAATTGCTGAACTTCACATCCTTCAGCGCCGTGCCGCGGAGGTTTGCCATACTGAGGTTACATTCCCGGAATGTGCACTCCATAAAAACCACTCCCGCCAGGTCGGAGCCTGAGAAATCGCAGTTCAGGAAGGTGCAGTGCTCATACTCTCCTTTTGGCAACGCACGATTTGTATAGTCAACCCGCTCAAATACTTCGTCTTCAATTATACTTTCTGCCATAGTCATAGCTCTTTGTCTCCGGGTTAAGTTAAGTATACTTCGGATACAAGTGCAACTCATATTCTGCGGCATATTCCCTAAAAACCCAAAAGGCCCTGCTCATTTAAGAACCGGGCCTTTTAGGTAATACTTTAAGGCGATAAATATTATTGCGCCTTTAGGGTAAACGTACGGGTTACGCTGTTATATGGGCCAGGCAGCACGTTGCCATTGTTGCCGATCAGCTCTAGCTTAACGGTATTCTCACCCATTGGCAAGCCTTCCATAATGTATGGCATCCAGCGGTCAAGCATAAATTCGGTACCGTTTATGGTAGCGCGCACTTTGTTGCCAGTAGTAGACAGGTTAGTATTTACCAGGTAGAAATCCAGCATCACTTGCTCTGTATCCTTACCAACATACTCGCCTTTCGGGCGGCTGTAGAACATGTGCGGGGCATCCAAGTCAATATCCAGTTGCTGTGCCGGGCGGCCTACGGTTATCTTGCGCAAGTCATAAGCGCCTTTGTGCTTAAGGCTTTCGTGGTATGAGCGCGATAAGAACGAAAGTATTACGTGCTCGCCTTCCGCAATGTCTTTGGTGAACTCAGTCTCGTAGTGTGCTGTATAGGGCTCGTTATCCACGATGTTATGGATGTGCTGCCCTTGCTGCGAGTTGGCCATGTGGTCTGCATTGGAGTGCGGCGTCATGCGCGTGAGCTGGTAGTTAGATAACGTATAGGAGAACTGCACGGGGCCGGGCTCCACTACGCTGTTTGCAGCGGGCGTGTTTAAACGCAACTGCGACTCAGGGTAGCGCTGCGAATTATCAAAAGCAAAAACCCGGAGGCCATTCTTACTCATTACTGCTCCTACGGGTTCCGGGCCTTCACTCACCGTGCCCTCATTAGGCTGCTGTGTTTCGGCTTCCTGCGTCTGGCGTGCAGTATCACAGGCAGAAAAGCAGAGCATTGCGGCTGAGGCCAGGAGTAAATACGTTTTTTTCATGTATAAAGTGTTTGGTTAGCAATTCAGCTAATTTAGTGATTTTCTTCGTATATTGCGAAGTACGTGAACATCACAAAAAAGTATACGCTAGAATAATATGAGCGAGATTTTGTTTGACGAGATCCCTTCCCTTGACTTGGCGGATTTCACCTCTGGAGATGCAGAAAAAAGGGCTCGGTTTGTAAAGCAGTTAGGCGATGCCTATCAGAATATCGGCTTTATAGCCCTACGCAACCACGGCCTTAGCGACAAGCTGACAGAACAGCTTTACGCAGCCACTAAAGAGTTCTTTGCCTTGCCAGACGAGGTAAAACAAAAGTATGAGAACCCGGAGCTTGCCGGCCAGCGCGGCTACATTGGTAAAGGAAAAGAAAAGGCCAAAGGCTTTAACACCGGCGACCTGAAAGAGTTCTTCCATGTGGGCCAAGAACTGAGCGACATTCCAGACAGTGACCCGATTAAGGCAGAGTATCCTGAAAATATCTTTCCAGAAGAAGTTCCTGATTTTAAAACCGTGTCGCTGGAGGCTTACCGCAAGCTAGAGGCAGCCGGCAAACAAGTGCTGCGTGCCATTGCCATCCATTTAGGTTTAGAGGAAACCTACTTTGATGAGAAAGTAAAGTATGGCAACAGCATTTTGCGCCCTATCCATTACTTCCCGATCGAGAACCCGGACAGCGTACCGGCTGATGCGGTAAGAGCTGCCGAGCACGGCGACATTAACCTGATCACCCTACTAATGGGTGCCAGCGCCGATGGCCTGCAGGTATTACGCCGCGATGGCCAATGGATTCCGATAACGGCCTTGCCGGAGCAGGTGATCGTGAACGTGGGCGACATGCTGGCGCGCTTGACCAACAACAAGCTGAAGTCTACTATCCACCGTGTAGTTAACCCGCCGCGCGAGCTGATGCACACCTCACGCTACTCTATTCCGTTCTTTATGCACCCACGCTCCGAAATGGACCTTACCTGCCTGGAGAGTTGCATTGATGAGAAAAACCCTAAAGCTTACCCGGATGCAACCGCAGGCGAGTACCTGAATGAGCGCCTGATTGAGCTGGGTCTTAAAAAAGCCTAAGTATAAAAATTTACTATAAAAAAGAGAGTCGGCTGAAAAGCTGTCTCTCTTTTTTTATTTTTATGCGATTATGAGTTTGCGCTACTACATCTTCCTAAAAGACGTACTGTTGCTGGCCCTCACTGCGTTTGGCGGGCCACAGGCGCATATTGCCCTCATGTTTAAGCTACTCGTGGATAAGCGCCGCTATGTTACCGAGCAGGAACTGATAGAGCTCAACGCCCTCTGCTCCATACTTCCGGGGCCAACCTCCACGCAAACCATCACCGCCATCGGGTTTAAGATCGGTGGGCCCAACCTAGCATACCTCACCCTCCTGATCTGGATTTTGCCTGCTGCCTCCATTATGGCCGTGGCTGCGCTTGCTATTTCATACTTGCAGGAACAGGGTATCTCGCTGGAGTTTCTGCGCATTATTCAGCCCATGGCCGTGGGCTTTGTGGCCTATGCCGCCTATATGATCAGCTCTAAAGTAATCCATACCAAAACAGCGGTGGTACTGATGGTGATTTCGGCTATACTTGCCTACTTCTTTTCTTCGCCGTGGGTATTTCCGGCCTTACTGATTGCAGGAGGCGCCGTAACAGCGCTGCGCTTTAAGCAGCACCCCATGGAAAAGGATAAGCAACTCAAGATACAGTGGGCCAACTTTATACTTTATGTGGCGGTGCTAGTGGTAGCCGCTGTGCTGGGTGCCTATACTTCATCGTTGCCAGTGCGCTTGTTCGAGAACTTTTACCGTAACGGCAGCCTGGTGTTCGGTGGCGGCCAGGTGCTCATCCCGCTGCTCTACTCCGAGTTCGTGGATTTTAAGGAATACCTCACCGGAGAGGAGTTTCTGTCGGGCTATGCCATTGTGCAGGCGCTGCCGGGGCCAACTTTCTCTTTCACTTCCTTTATCGGTAACCTGGCCATGCGGGAGTATGGCCTTGGCGGGCAACTATTGGGCTCCTTTGTGGCCACGGTGGGCATATTCTTGCCGGGCACATTCCTGATCTTCTTCGTGATTCGGTTTTGGGATGAACTGAAGAAGTATAGAGTGGTGCGTGCCTCGCTGGAGGGCATAAGTGCCGTGAGCTCGGGCATGGTGGTGGCTGCCGCCATTCTGCTCTATCACCCCATCGAAAATACTATCATCAATTTCAGTATTGTAGTGGCTACATTTTGCCTCCTCATGTTCACCAAAATCCCTGCGCCAGTGCTTATACTTACCGGGTTATTGCTGGGGTTCTTAATTTGAGGGAAGGGTTTTGATATACCTTAAGGAAGGAATACTCTATCTATAAGTTTGCTCGACAAGTAAAAAGGCCACCCTCTCAGGTAGCCTTCCATGTTATATTTTCTCTTTCAGCATCCGGAGCAGATACTCGCCATAGCCGCTCTTGCGCAGCGGCTCAGCCACCTCGCGCAGCTGCTCCCCGTTGATGAATCCCATGCGCCAGGCCACCTCCTCGATGCACCCGATCTTGAGGCCCTGCCGCTCCTCGATCACCTGCACAAAGGTAGCCGCCTGCATCAGGGACTGGATGGTGCCCGTGTCGAGCCAGGCGGTGCCGCGGTTGAGCACGCCCACCTGCAGCTTGCCCCGTTTCAGGTACTCCTTGTTCACGTCCGTGATCTCGTACTCGCCCCTAGGGCTTGGTTTCAGGTTCTTGGCAATCTCCACAACCTCGTTGTCATAGAAGTATAAACCGGGCACCGCGTAGCTGCTCTTCGGCTCCCGGGGCTTCTCCTCTATCGAGATGGCCTTCATTTGCTCATCAAACTCCACCACGCCGTAGCGCTCTGGGTCGTGCACGTGGTAGGCGTAGATCACGCCGCCGTCCGGGTCTGCGTTAGCCTGCAGCAGCTTGCTCATGCCCGAGCCGTAGAAGATGTTATCGCCCAGCACCAGCGCCACCTTGTCCGTACCGATAAACTCCTCCCCGATCACGAAGGCCTGCGCCAACCCGTTAGGCTCCTCCTGCACCTTGTAGCTGAACCTGCAGCCGATCTGGCTGCCGTCGCCCAGCAGGCGCTCAAACATTGGCAGGTCGTGGGGCGTGGAGATGATCAGGATCTCGCGGATGCCCGCCAGCATGAGCGTGGAAAGCGGGTAGTAGATCATCGGCTTGTCGTAAACCGGCATAAGCTGCTTGCTCACGGCCAGCGTAAGCGGGTGCAGCCTGGTGCCGGAGCCGCCGGCAAGTATGATTCCCTTCATATTATTTATACTTTAGGTTACTTTATAGCAGCTGCTTTATCGGTATCTCTGTAAATAAATTCCTGGTTGTGCTTGAACCACTCAAAAGTTAGCTTCAGGCCTTCGCCAATGCGTACTTTCGGGTCGTAGCCCAGCAGGCCTTGCGCCTTGGAGGTATCAGCCAGACTGTCGCGGATGTCGCCGGGGCGGTCTGGGCCATGGATAGGCTCCACATCGGCTCCTGCCGTTTCTTTCAGGATGTTGAACATCTCCAGCAGCGAGGTTCTATCGCCCACGGCAATGTTGTATACTTGGTTCACAGCCTCCGGATTCTCTACCAGCGCTGCTCTGATATTGGCCTGCACGCAATTCTCCACAAATGTAAAATCGCGGGTTTGGCCACCATCGCCGTTAATCTTCGGCGATTGGTTATGAATCAGGGCATCAATAAACAAAGGAATAACGGCCGCGTAGGCTCCGTTAGGGTCCTGCTTCGGCCCGAAAATATTGAAGTAGCGCAGCCCGATAATCTCCATGCCATAGGTTTTACCGAATACATCCGCATACAGCTCGTTGGCATACTTGGTCACGGCGTACGGCGAGAGCGGCTTGCCGATGCGGTCTTCCACTTTCGGCAGCTCCTTGCTGTCGCCGTAGGTGGAGGATGAGGCCGCGTATACAAAGCGTTTGATATTGTTCTCCTTGGCCGCGACCAACATGTTCACAAAGCCGCCCACGTTCACGTTGTTACTCGTGATCGGGTCGTTTATACTTCTCGGCACAGAACCCAGCGCCGCCTGGTGCAGCACCACGTCCATTCCGGCGCAGGCATCCATACAGGTCTGCGGGTCGCGGATGTCGCCTTCTAATAATTCAAAGGCAGGGTTATCCAGAAATTGCTCAATGTTTTTGCGGAAGCCATTCGAGAAGTTGTCCAGCACACGCACCTTGCCCACGTTATACTTGAGCAGGTACTCTACAAGGTTAGAGCCGATAAAGCCGGCGCCTCCGGTTACTAAAAAAGACAGGTTCTCGAGTGGTTTCTCGTGGTAAGGAAAATCGTACATGTATACTTTGCTTGATAAATTAGCGATCAGTGTATTGCTGCTCGTAGTAACTCTGGTAGTTGCCAGAGGTCACGTTTTCGAGCCATTCCGGGTTTTGTAGGTACCAGTCCACTGTTTTGCTCAGGCCTTCTTCAAAAGTCACCGATGGTTTCCAGCCCAGCTCGTCCATCAGCTTGGAGGAGTCGATGGCATAGCGCAGGTCGTGGCCGGCGCGGTCCTTCACGAAGGTGATCAGCTTGCGGGAGTGGCCTTTCTCGCGGTTCAGCTTCTCGTCCATCTGGTCGCAAAGCAGCTCGATCAGGTCCAGGTTCTTCCACTCGTTTACGCCCCCAATGTTGTAGGTATCGCCCAATTTCCCCTCATGGAATATTACATCGATCGCGCGTGCGTGGTCCAGCACGTAGAGCCAGTCGCGCACGTTCTCGCCTTTGCCATATACAGGCACCGGGCGCTCGTTTTTGATGTTGTTGATAGCCAGCGGAATCAGCTTCTCTGGGAAGTGGTTCGGGCCGTAGTTGTTCGAGCAGTTCGAGATCTTCACCGGCAGGCCATATGTATGGAAGTATGCCCGCACGAAGTGGTCAGAGCTTGCTTTTGAGGCTGAGTACGGAGAACGCGGGTCATAAGCCGTCTCTTCGGTAAATAGGCCGTCCTCGCCCAGCGAGCCGTATACTTCGTCGGTGGAGATGTGGTAGAACAGGTGCTTGCTCAGGTCATCGGCCCAGTGCTTGCGCGCTGTGTTCAGGAGGTTTACCGTGCCGATCACGTTTGTCTGCACAAAGGCCAACGGATCAGAAATGGAACGGTCCACATGCGACTCGGCCGCCAGGTGAATCACCGCATCAAACTTATACTTTGCGAAAGCCTCCTCCAAAAAAGCCGCATCCACAATGTCACCCTTCAGGAAAGTATAGTTCTCGCGCTCCTCTATGTCCGACAGGTTCTGCAGGTTACCCGCATAGGTAAGCTTGTCGAGGTTGTAGATCTGGTAATTCGGGTACTTGGTTACGAACAAGCGCACCACATGCGAGCCAATGAAGCCCGCACCGCCTGTAATCAATATTTTCATACTTATACTTTTTCTTTTTGAAGGGATAACTGCCAATCCCAGGCGCTTTTCATAGCCTCTTCCAGAGTGCTGGTGGTTCTGAAGCCAAGCTCCTGCGTGGCTTTTGTCACGTCGGCATAAATTTTCGGCACATCGCCGGCGCGGCGCGGGCCTACTTTATAGTTGAGCTTTTGGCCGGATGCCTTCTCAAACGCATGAATTGCTTCTAACACAGTGTTGCCGTTGCCGGTGCCCACATTAAAGAACTCTATACTTTCGGCTTTGCCTTGCAGCAGACGCTCTACTGCCACCACATGCGCTTTGGCCAGGTCTACCACATGGATGTAGTCACGAATACACGTGCCGTCCGGTGTATCATAATCTTTACCGAAAACAGTTAGCTGTTCGCGTATACCTGCGGCGGTTTGTGTGATAAAAGGCACCAAGTTGTTTGGAATGCCAAGCGGTAATTCCCCAATCTTTGCAGATGGATGCGCCCCAATCGGGTTGAAGTAACGCAGCGCCGTGGCTTTGATATGGCTATTGCCGCTGTTGGCCAGGTCCGTCAGGATTTCCTCGCATACTTTTTTGGTGTTACCGTAAGGTGAGTTGGCTTTCTGCACCGGCGTTTGCTCGGTTACCGGTAAAGTATCCGGAATACCATACACTGTGCACGACGAAGAAAATACCAGGTTAAACACGCTAAACTCAGCCATCACCTGCAGCAGCGTTACCAAAGAACCTACATTGTTGTGGTAATACTTCAGCGGCTCTGCCACCGATTCGCCCACAGCCTTGTAAGCCGCAAAATGAATTACGCCTTTGATGTCCTGCTCCTGCGCAAACACCTCACGCAGCGCCTCGGCATTGGTGCAATCAATGCGGTGGCACGGAATGTTGCGGCCAAGTATGGCGGCTATTCCTTCCAGTGCACTTTCCTCAGAATTTGAGAAGTTATCAATAATAATAGGCTCGTAACCAGCTTCTACTAGTGCTACCACCGTGTGGGAACCAATATAGCCTGCGCCTCCTGTTACCAGAATCTTTTCGTTTGCCATAGCTTATAAGCTTGTATATTCTATCTCGTTAATTTTGCCGCGCAGAATTCCCTTCAAGTCTACCAGGATCGGGGTGTCGTTCATGATCCTCTTGAAATAATTCTCGTCTAGCTCCAGGTATGGTTGGTGCGGCACCGCCACTACCACTGCATCGTAATCTTTGCCAGCTTCTTCTACCAGCCCAAAGCCATACTCGTGCTGCAGTTCCTCAGAGCTTGCATAGGGGTCTACTACCTCAACGTTTACCCCAAAGCTTTGCAGCTCACGGATCACATCTACCACTTTGGAGTTACGGATATCCTCTACATTCTCCTTAAACGTGGCACCCATCACCAGCACTTTGGTTTGGGAGATGTTCTTGCCGCGCATGATCATCATCTTCACCAGTTTGTTGGCAATGTGCGCGCCCATGTTATCGTTGGTGCTGCGGCCGCTCAGGATCACTTTGGCATCGTAACCCAGCGCTTTTGCTTTGTAAGTAAGGTAGTATGGGTCCACGCCGATGCAGTGGCCCCCCACCAGTCCTGGCGAGAAGCGCAGGAAGTTCCATTTTGTCCCGGCTGCTTCCAGCACCTCGTAGGTATTGATGTTCATTTTCTCGAAGATGATCGATAACTCGTTCATCAGGGCGATGTTAAGGTCGCGCTGCGTATTCTCGATTACTTTGGCGGCCTCGGCCACTTTTATAGATGACGCACGGTGCACGCCCGCATCAATCACCAGCTCGTATACTTTGGCAATTTCCTCGGCTGCCCCGGCATCGCTGCCAGAAACTACTTTCACGATCTTAGCCAAAGTATGCTCCTTATCGCCTGGGTTGATGCGCTCCGGCGAGTAGCCAACTTTAAAGTCATCTCCGAACTTAAGGCCTGACTCGCGCTCCAGCACTGGCACACAATCTTCTTCGGTGCAGCCAGGGTATACCGTAGACTCAAACACGGCGTAATCACCTTTTTTCAGTACTTTCCCTACAGTGCTTGATGCTGCTAGCAGTGGTTTCAGGTCCGGTTGCGCATAGCTGTCGATAGGCGTTGGCACAGCCATGATAAAGAACTTTGCCTCGCGCAACACCTCCAGACTATCGGTAAATTCAATATCAGCTCCCTCAAAATCATTGCTCTCCAGTTCACCGCTTGGGTCAATGCTGTTGCGCATCATCTCCACGCGCTTTGCGTTGATATCGAAACCGATCACTTTTATCTTTTTAGCAAATGCCAGTGCAATAGGCAAACCTACATAGCCCAGGCCGATCACGGCAAGTTTGGCTTCTTTGTTAAGCAGTTGTTCGTACACGCTATCTATTGTTTTTTATACTGATACAAATTTACACGCTCCGGCCTGAAGCATATAACGCTCCCCTGTTTCGGGGCACTGTGCCTCTCCGTTAGCGTTAAAAGCTAATTTATGTCCGTTGCGGCTCACCCAACCATGCTGCCGGGCAGGGTTACCATACACCAATGCATAGGCAGGTACTGTTTTAGTGATTACTGCCCCGGCTCCTATCATGGCATACTCTCCAATCTCCAGGCCGCATATTACGGTGGCATTCGCACCGATGCTTGCGCCACGCCGCACCAACGTTTGCCTGAACTCCTCTTTGCGGTTCACAAAGCTGCGTGGGTTGGTGACGTTGGTAAAGACCATGGATGGACCCAGAAACACATCGTCCTCGCAGATAACGCCAGTGTAGATCGACACATTGTTCTGTACCTTCACGTTGCGGCCCAACACCACACCCGGCGACACTACCACGTTTTGCCCAATGTTACATTCATCACCCAGCCGGCAGCCTGCCATTAAATGGGCGAAGTGCCATATTTTGCTACCCCGGCCAATCATACTGCCGGCATCTATCACAGCGGTTTCGTGGGCAAAATGGTCCATTATACATATGGGCAGCTTATCGACTGCCCTTTATACTTTTATATCCGGCTCCTTTGGCCAGCTTACTTCAAAAGTACAATTTAAAGCTATACTTTTGATGATTTCATCTTAAAAAGGTATGTACTCTTAGCGAACGGCACGTACCATACGGTCTTTGCCGAACAGGTCTGATACGACTTGCGCTTGTCTAAACCTCACTGCCAATAGCAGCTCTTTCACCTCCTGCCCATAGCGTTCGTTTATCTCAAAGTATAGCTTGCCACCTTCGCGCAGCAGCTCAAAAGCTACTTCGGCTATTCTCCTGTAATATTTCAGCGGATCCTGGTCAGGTACGAAAAGCGCCAAGTGCGGTTCATACTGCAGCACGTTTTCACGCATCTGCAGCTTTTCCTCCTCCAGCACATACGGAGGGTTACTGGTGATGATATCTAGGGAGTTTGGATTTATACCCGAAACCGGCTCAAAAATATCAGCGTGCAGCCAGGTAACGGGCAGGTTATACTTTGCCGCGTTGGCACGCGCTACCGCCAGCGCCCCTTCCGATACCTCCAGTCCATACACCTTGGCTTGGTATAGGTTTGCGGCTAGCGCCAACGGAATACAGCCGCTGCCAGTGCAAATATCCAGCACGTGCAGGTTATCCCGGCCTTCATGCTCTTTCAGCGCCAGGTGCACCAGCTCTTCTGTTTCGGGCCGCGGGATCAGCACCCGTTCATCTACATCCAGGTCCAAGCCATAGAAATGCGCCGTGCCCAGCACATACTGCACCGGCTCCTGGGCCTGCAAACGCTTAATAACCTGTTCCGCTTGCGCCTCCTGCGCCGGGGCCACAAGCTCCTGCTGCGCCAGCGAAAGCTGCAGTCTGTCTTTATGAAGCATATGCTCCAACACCAACTGGGTTATACTTCCTGCCTCCGGCTCAGGATAAACATCCTGTATACTTGCCCTAATATGCTGCTGCAACTGTTGGATGGTAGCCACGGTTATACTTTCTGTTGATTTAGGTATCTTTGCAAAAATAAACTATTTGAGTTAGAAAGCTGAAGAGTTATAGAGTTTAGGAGTTATACTCTCTAACACACTAACTTTTTAACCTTCTAACTTCCAAACTTCCCAACTTTCCCTATGTCTGACGAACGATACATGCGACGCGCTTTGGAACAGGCCCGGTTAGGTGCCGACCACGCTAGCCCAAACCCAATGGTTGGCTGCGTGGTGGTGCACAAGGGGCAGATTATCGGGGAAGGCTGGCACCGGAAGTATGGCGGGCCGCATGCCGAGGTAAACGCTATAGCCGCCGTGGCAGATAAAAGCCTGTTGCCTAAAAGCCGGATATATGTTACGTTGGAGCCCTGCTCGCACTACGGCAAAACGCCTCCTTGTGCCGATTTGCTCATCAGCCATGGCGTGAAAGATGTGGTTATATGCAACACCGACCCGAACCCACTGGTGGCAGGCCGAGGCATCAGGAAGCTTTTCGAGGCTGGCGCTATGGTTAAAGTTGGCATGCTGGAAGACGAGGGACTAGAGCTGAACAAGCGTTTCTTCACGTTTCATAGCCAGAAGCGCCCTTTTATACTCTTAAAGTGGGCCGAAACCGCCGATGGGTTTATTGCTGCGGCAAATTATCAGCAAGAGCAAATCAGTGGCAAGCTGGCGCAGCGGCTGGTGCACAAGTGGCGCTCCGAGGAGCAAGCAATTATGGTAGGCAGCCGCACAGCCCTTTACGATAACCCGCGCCTGAACACCCGCCTCTGGCACGGGCAGCCTCCCCTGCGCCTGGTTATCGACAAGCAACTGCTACTACCACCGCACCTCCACCTGTTTGATGGCAGCCAGCCTACGGTAGTTTATACTTACAAGCAACAGGAAAACCGCGAGAATGTATACTTTGCGCAGCTAGACGAGCAACAGCCTATCCTTCCGCAGATTATGCAGGACCTGTACCAGCGCAACGTTCTTTCTGTACTAGTTGAGGGTGGCACGTTTTTGCTGGAAAGTCTGCTACAGGCAAACCTCTGGGACGAGGCAATGGTTTTTAAAAGTCTGCATAAAACACTGGCTGCCGGCATAAAAGCACCAAGTATGGTTTACGGCCAGCTAAAAAGCATTCAAACATTAGGCCCCGACCAGCTGTTGCATTTCCTTAGGCAGTAGACTTTAGCCGATTTCACAGATCCGGACTTACTTATTCAGTCATTCATACATCACTCATTCAAAATTATCACATGGCAGAATCACTTTTGATAGATGCAAACCTCAGCAAAGAGGAAAAATACAAAGCACTTCTCCCGCAGATCGAGGCACTCACAACTGGCGAGACCGACCTGATTGCCAATATATCCAATCTGGTGGCTGCCTTGCGCCAGGGTATGGGCTTCTTTTGGGTGGGCGTATACTTTAACAAGGAGGGGCAGTTGGTGCTGGGTCCGTTTCAGGGGCCGATTGCCTGCACGCGCATCCCCTACCACAAAGGCGTTTGCGGCGCTTGTTACACACAGCAAAAAACCATGCTGGTACCCGATGTGGAGGCTTTCCCGGGGCACATCGCCTGCAGCAGCGACTCTAAATCAGAAATTGTACTGCCAGCCATCGTAAACGGCGAGGTAAAACTGGTTTTGGATGTAGACAGCGACAAGCTAAACGACTTCGATGAGGTAGATCAGAAATACCTGGAGCAGGTTATGAAGCTGGTAGAAAGCTGGTATTAGATTTAGCGTATCAGGTAGCACGACACACGTAGTACGACTTCCAGATAGTTACAATTACTGCAGTTACTGCCGCGAGTTTAGCGTAAGCGTAACTCGTGGCTGAAATGGGGCAAGTTTTCAACTTGCGTTCTGGGCGATAAGAGAGAAGGCAAAAGACTATAGATATGCATCATTGCAAAGCAGAAGTGCTCTCATGGTTTGCTTTGTCCCTTCGGGACAGTTGAGTTGACAACTCAATCTTATACTTAGCCACGAGTTACGCTTACGCTAAACTCGCGGCAGGGCAAGGCGCTCATGCGAATCCTGATTCAGATAAATTAAGAAGGCCGCTGCAGTTTATACTTGCAGCGGCCTTTTTAATTAACTATCGTGATACGTAATACGTGTGTCGTGATACGCAGAAGTATTACCCAAACAGCGTAGGTGCTGGCGTTTTTAGCTGCGCGATTACCGTTTGCCCGCCTTTGGTTTTCTGGCCTAGCTCTGCTTTAATCTCTGTATCCAGTGGCACGAAGATATCTACGCGGGAGCCGAATTTAATAAACCCGAATTCCTCGCCCTGGCTTACTTCATCACCTTCGCTTACATACCATACGATGCGGCGCGCCATGGCTCCGGCAATCTGGCGGAAAAGCACCTCAGGCCCAGCCGTAGACTCCACCACAACAGTAGTACGCTCATTTTGCGTGCTCGATTTTGGGTGCCAGGCCACAAAGTAGTTGCCCGGGTGATACTTGAAATACTTTACGATGCCAGAAACTGGGTTGCGCGTAATGTGCACGTTGATCGGCGACATGAAGATCGAGATCTGCTTGCGCTTGTCCTGGAAATATTCTGGCTCTTCCACTTCCTCAATCACTACCACCTTGCCATCGGCTGGGGCAATAATCAAGTCTTCGTGCAGCAACAGGTTGCGGTAAGGGCTACGGAAAAACTGCAGGATCAGCAGGAAGAGAACGGCTGAAACGGCGGAGAATATTCTGTTAAAGGTGCCATTCTCTGCATTAAAGTTATAAAGCAGCAGGTTTAGCACTACCAGAATTAACAATGTGATAAATAAAATTCTCCGTCCTTCTTTATGAATTTTCATCCGTTTATGTGTTTGCCGCAGGTACTTTTATAACTCATAATAGCCCATCCAGTTTTATGGATGGGCTATTACCTGCTTCAAAATTATATAATCTTTCGCTTATTCTTCTAAAAAATATATTTTAGAATCCGCCGCGGTACTTATATGTCATCGCTACTTTGTCGATTGCAACGATGTAGGCCGCTATTCGCATTGGCACATTATATTTTTGTGATGCCGCATAAACGCGCTCAAAGGCTTCATTCATAATGCGCTCGGCGCGTTCGTTTACGCGGTCCAGCGTCCATTTAAAGCCCATGCGGTTCTGTACCCACTCAAAGTATGATACGGTTACACCACCAGAGTTCGCTAGGATATCCGGCACAACCATAATGCCTTTTTCGTTGATGATGTTATCGGCCTTGTAAGAAGTAGGGCCGTTGGCACCCTCCACAATCAGGCGGGCCTGGATTTTATCCACGTTATGGATCGTGATCACATCTTCCACGGCGGCAGGCACCAACACGTCTACCTTAGCAGTCAGTAGGTCGTCCGGGTTCATTTGCTCGGCGCCGGTAAAGCCTTCTAAGCGGCCATTGTGTGCGTTTTTATACTCGATGGCTTCTTCTATATCGATGCCTTTATCGTTCCAGTATGCTCCGCTTACGTCGCTTACGCCAAGTATTTTAACACCGCGCTCGGCCATCAGTTTAGCAGCCCATGAGCCTACGTTACCAAAGCCCTGCACCACGGCAGTAGATTTATGCGGGTCCATGCCTAGCTTCTCCATGGCAGCCATCGCCGATACCATCACGCCACGACCGGTAGCTTCTACGCGGCCCAACGAGCCACCAAGTACAAGCGGCTTGCCTGTTACCACAGCGTGCGTGGTTGAACCTTTGGTTTTAGAGTATTCGTCCATCAGCCAGGCCATCTCGCGTGGGCCTGTGCCCATATCCGGCGCCGGAATATCCTGGTCGGGGCCAAAGATATCTACCAACGAAGATGTATAGGCTCTTGTTAAGCGCTCAATCTCGCCAGCCGACATAGAGTATGGGTCGCAGATGATACCGCCTTTGGCACCACCGTAAGGTATGTCCACAACAGCGCACTTCCAGGTCATCCAGGCAGCCAGGGCCTTTACTTCATCCAGGAAAACGTCCGGTGCATAGCGGATACCGCCCTTTGATGGCCCCAGAATGTTAGAGTGCATTACACGGAAGCCTTCGAACACGCGCACTTTGCCGTCATCCATCGTAACGGGCACGTTCACGATTACCTGGCGAGTAGGAGATTTAAGGACGTTGTACACTTCCTCATCTAACCCAAGCACCTCAGCTGCTATGTTGAAGCGCGACATCATCGACTCGAAAGGATTTTCTCTGTCCTTTATCGGTGCTGGCTCTTTATATAACATCATCTACTCAAAAAATTTAGGGGTGAGTAATCAATCATTGTATGAATTTCGGGGCAAAGTTGAGAATTATACTTACAACCTCCTACAGGGCGGCTGCAATTTTTTTCAGAAGATCTCCAGGAAAGTAACTATAAACGGAATTGCCATCAAAAGGCTGTCAAAACGATCTAATAATCCGCCATGGCCCGGCAGCAGTGTACCAGAGTCTTTTACGCCCAAGCTGCGCTTCAGCATGGATTCGGTTAAGTCGCCGAGCACGCCAAACACAGCCACGATAACGGCCATGCCTACCCACTGGTACAATTGCAGATCCACGAACGAAAAAGACATGCCGTAGCCTACCAGCACGGCCAGCAGTGTGCCGCCACCCCAGCCCTCCCAGGTTTTGCCCGGCGAAATACGCTCAAAAAGTTTATGCTTGCCAAAGCTTTTGCCAAAGATGTAGGCCCCCGTGTCGGCCGCCCAGATAAGCAGCATCAGGCCAAGTATGGGTTGCCAGCTATACTCGCCGTGCAGGTAGCCCAGCAGGTTAAGCAAGCCAAATGGCCCGGCCACGTAGGCCACACCAGTGATGGTAAAGGCAATGTTAGTGAAAGGCTGCGCTTTTTTGCGATACATCTCCAGAATCAGCGTCAGGAACAACACAGGCAACGATAAGTATAGCACCTCGCCGGGCATGGATTCTTTTTGCACCAGAAACATCGAGACAAAAAACATCCCGCCAAGTATAAGCCCCAATGGTTTGTTTGGCTTTATACCCTGCACCCGCACTAAATTGTAGAACTCGGAAATGCCCAGCAGCGTGAGCCCCAGAAATAGCAGAAAATAGGTCCACTCGCTATACCAGATGCCGCCTATAAAAACAGCGGCGCCCAGCACCCCTACTATGATTCGTTGGTTTAGATTGCTGAGGGTGGAGATCTTTTTACTCATGAACAGGAATTGCGCCGGCGCTGCGGCAAGTGTAAGGGTTAGGTTTTAGCTTGTTTAGGTTCGCTCCTCTATCTCGTTGGCCTCGGCCAGGCTCTCCTGCCGCAGGGGCAGGCGGGCAAAGTTCTGGTAAAGGTAGTATAGAATTGCCGCACTTATCAGCACCGACAACGCTATACTATAGAGCGGCATTGTGTCCGTGCTCTCAATATCTGCGTCGATGGTGCGGGTTTGATGCAAGTATAGCATAAATACAGTAAACCCGTTGTTAACAAAGTGCGCTATTATAGGCACGCTGATGCGCCCGGACCAGAAGTATAGGTAACCGAACAGCGCCCCAAGTATGGCCCGCGGCACAAACCCGAAGAACTGCACGTGTATCGCCCCGAAGATGATGCCCGTTACCCAAATGGCCACGTGCATATTGCCGCTCCAGCGATACAGCTGCCGCTGCGTAATGCCCCGAAACACCAGCTCCTCGCCAATAGCAGGTATGGCTGCAAAAACCAGCAAACCCACCAGCAGCTGCGGTACCGTTTCGAAGCGCGTAATTAGTTTGGTAAGCTCTGCCAATTGGTCTTCCTGTTGCCGGGCCCACTGCTCAAAGCCACTCATAAAATCCGGGAAGTTCAGGTTGGCGTTCCAGTTGATGATCACGGAGTTGGCTGGCATAATCAGCACGATAAGCGCTCCGCTGAGCAGCACCAGCAGCCAGGCCGGCCGCACTTTCCAGTTCAGGTAGTTATCCAACTTGTAGCCCAACGACATCAGCAGAAACAACGGCGTAACGATAAAGGCAAAGAACTGCAATACGCCCTGTAGCAGCAACATTACGCCGGGGCCCTGCGGGTGCGCGGCAGGGTTCGTGGCCACATCGGCCAGCTGAAAAAGGCTGATACCGAAGATCCAATCTGCCAGCAGGCCTACCACAAACATGGCTATAAAATAGCCGCCCGCCATGTATACTATCAGCAGTAATAATACCCAACTTGGATGCAGATCTTTGGAGATGAAACCTTTCATACTGGTAATTAGGTTTAGTTGACGTAAATTTACGCGAAAATATAGATTTTGCTTTGGTAAAGATTGCTAACATAGAGCTAGGAGAGTTTCCGTTGCTGCTTGCCCCCATGGAGGACGTAAGCGACCCGCCGTTCCGTAAGGTATGCAAAGCCAACGGTGCCGACCTGATGTACACGGAGTTTATCTCTTCTGAGGGTTTGATACGTGACGCTGCCAAAAGCGTACAAAAACTCGACATTTTTGACTACGAGCGCCCTATCGGTATTCAGATTTTCGGTTCTGACATCGAGTCGATGCGCGAGGCGGCCATTGTTTCATCGCAGGCTGGCCCCGACCTGATAGATATAAACTACGGTTGCCCGGTCAAAAACGTGGCCTGCAAGGGCGCAGGTGCCGCTTTGTTGCGCGATATCCCTAAAATGGTAAAGATGACCGAGGAGATCGTGAAAGCGACCAACCTACCGGTTACCGTGAAAACCCGCCTGGGCTGGGACGAGAACACCAAATTTATTGTAGAAACCGCCGAAAGACTGCAGGACATCGGCATTAAAGCCCTGAGTATACATGGCCGCACCCGCGTGCAGATGTATAAGGGCGAAGCCGACTGGAGCCTGATTGCAGAGGTCAAGAATAACCCGCGCATGCACATCCCGATCTTCGGAAACGGTGACATCGACTCGCCGCAGAAGGCCCTGGAGTACCGCAACAAGTATGGCGTGGACGGCATCATGATCGGCCGCGCAAGTATAGGTTACCCCTGGATCTTTAACGAGATCAAACATTATATGAAAACCGGCGAGATTTTACCGGGGCCAACCCTGGAGGAGCGTGTGGAAGTATGCCGCCAGCACTTTACGCACTCGCTGGAGTGGAAGGGCGACAAACTCGGCATTTTTGAGATGCGCCGCCACTACACCAACTACTTCCGGGGGCTGCCGCACTTTAAGCCCCTGCGCATGAAGCTGGTGCAGTCCGAGGACATCCAGGAAATCTACGACACACTGGACGAGATTGCCCAAACCATGAGTTACGAGGCCGTGGAAAGATAAAACAGCTATACTAAAGCCCTTGCAAGCACCAGCCACTGCGAGGGCTTTTTTCTGTTTCTTGCTATTAGTTTTGCACCATCGCCCTCCTTTCAGATCATTCTTATACTTTTGCCCAGGATATTAAACGCCTAACTTTTACCGCCATCAAAACTGCAACTACTCCTGCCCCGGCCAAAGCCACTAATAACGCGCTGTCTTGGCTCCTAATTATCGTGCTCACGCTGATCTGGGGCACCTCATTCATACTTATGAAAAAGGGTTTGGTAGTTTACTCTTCGGGGGAGCTGGGCGCGTTGCGCATGGTGATTGCCTGCATGGCCTTGTTGCCATTCTCTTTGCAGCACATCCGGAAGGTGGAGCCAAGCCGCTGGAAGTACCTAGCGGGTAGCGGGGTGTTGGGTAATTTTCTGCCTGCGTTTCTGTTTGCCTACGCTGAAACCCGACTGGCAAGTGGGCTGGCCGGCGTGCTTAACTCCTTAACGGCGCTTTTCACCCTGCTGGTTGGCGCCATGTTTTTCCGGCAGTCTATTACCTGGCTGCGTATGCTTGGCATTTTGGTGGGCATTGCCGGTACAGCCATACTTATTTTTTCAGGAAATGGCAGCGCCGACCTCGATAACAAGTACTACGGCCTATATATTGTTATCGCCACAATTTGCTACGGCGGCAGTGTTAACATCATCAAGCACCGCCTCCACGACCTCAAGCCTTACGTAATCTCCGGCCTGGCTCTGCTTACCGTTGGCCCAATTTCGCTGGGCTATCTGCTTACCACAGACTTTGCGCATAAACTGCAGCATACGCCCGGCGCCTGGGAGGCCCTCATGTACATTGCCATACTTGCCGTGTTCAGCACGGCCATTGCCCTGGTGCTTTTCAACAAGCTCATCCACATTTCCACTACGCTGTTTGCCAGCTCCACAACTTACCTTATTCCAATTGTGGCCTTAATGTGGGGTGTGTTGGATGGCGAAACCATTGAGCTCTGGCACTATTTGGGCATGGTGATTATACTTGCCGGTGTATTTATAGTAAACCGAGCCAAGTAAGTCTTCTGCCCCACAGGGCCTAGTAGGCACACAGCGAGCCTTTTACATTAACAGCACAACATCAATCAGGTTTATAGGGCGTCTCCGGTATAGCACAAATTTTCTTTATAAAGTTTTACTACCCTAATAGCTTGCAATATCAGAATATTGCTATACATTTAGCGTGCTCAAAATTTACTCGAGCTCTTCTACCAATTTTCTAACCTATCACCTTTATTGATGAATCACCTGTACTTTAACGCAGGGCTATTGCCCCTGCTGTGCGCCAGCAACATGCTGCCTGCGCCTCCAGATGCCGTAACGCGGCTTTTTCAACACACTGATTATTAGCACATCATGAAAAAGCTACTTTCATATATTTCTGTGGCAATAATGGTTATGGCTACAGGGGGCGCCCATGCCCAGACAACCGGTAAAAGTGCGCTAAAAGCAAACCAGACAGAGCTGCAGCGCATGCGCACCGTGCTAGGCGAGAAGTACTCGCGCAACAAAGACTTGGCCTTGCAAATGGCAAAGCAACGCAATTGGGCAGTGCAGCAGGTGCAAGAAGATGGCACGCTTGCCTCTCTCGAAGGCATTGATGCACTTGGTTTTCCGGTATACTACATCACTCAGAACAATACCCGTGCGGCTGCCACTATCAGCACTAACCAGCTTTGGGCAGGTGGCTCTACAGGCCTTAACCTGAGCGGAAACAGTGCGATTCTATCGGGCAAGCTAGGCGTTTGGGATGGCGGCGCTGTACGCGCCACGCACCAAGAATTAACGGGCCGCATTGTGCAGCGCGATAATGTAACAAGCATTAGTGACCATGCCACCCACGTGTCGGGCACGATGATCGGTTCAGGTGTAAACGCGCTGGCTAAAGGCATGTCATTTGGCGCGCTTAACCTGCAGGCCTGGGACTTTAGCAACGATGGCCCGGAAATGGCCGCTGCCGCTGCCGGGCTCCTCATCTCTAACCACTCGTATGGCACTATTGCGGGCTGGCGCTACAACTCTAGCCGTGCTGGCACCACTTCTAACCCATACTGGGAATTTTATGGCAACCCAAACGTCAGCACTACGGAAGATGCCAACTTTGGCTATTACAATGACCGCGCTCGTGAGTGGGACCAGATTGCTTACAATGCCCCATATTACCTCATTGTAAAATCGGCGGGCAACAACCGCAGCGAAAACGGCCCGGCTATAGGGCAGCCTTTCTGGAAGCTAGACGCTAACGGTTACTGGACGCTGGTAACTGCACGCCCTGCAGGTATCAGCAGTAATAATGGCTACGACATTATCTCAACCTACGGAAACGCTAAAAATATACTTACAGTAGGTGCTGTGGAGCCGATCGCTAATGGCTACCGCGCCAAGGAAGATGTGAAGATATCCTCGTTCAGCTCTTGGGGACCTACTGATGATGGCCGTATCAAGCCCGATGTAGTCGGTAATGGTGTTGGACTTCTGTCCTCGATAGGTACAGCAGACAACACATATGCCAGTTACAACGGCACCTCTATGTCTTCTCCGAACGTCTCAGGCTCTCTTAACCTGCTTCAGGAATATTATCACAAGCTAAACGGCAACTTTATGCGTGCCGCTACCCTGAAAGGCTTGGCCATACATACTGCCGATGAGGCAGGTGCATCTCCTGGCCCGGACTATGTATATGGCTGGGGATTGGTAAACATGGAGCGCGCTGCCAATCTACTATCTAACAAAGGCAACAACTACCAACTGGCCGAGAAAACGCTGGCCGAAGGCGAAACTTATACTTTTAATGTTACTGCTTCCGGTAAAGGCCCGCTAATGATAACCATTTCCTGGACGGACGTGGAGGGCGAGACACTGCCATTTACGGCTGCAATGCTTAACAACCGCGCCCCAAGGCTGGTAAACGACCTGGACCTGCGCATAAGCAAAGGCCTTGAAGAGTATAAACCTTGGGTACTAGACCCAGCTAACCCTGCCAACCCGGCTGGCTTTGGCGACAACATCCTTGACAATGTGGAGCAAGTATATATTGCCAATGCTGTGCCTGGCGCCAGCTATACTGTAACTGTATCGCACAAAGGCACATTAACCCGTGGCCCACAGGCATATTCCATTTTAGCTAGCGGAGTAGGAGGCTCAGCATATTGTGCCTCCGGCGCAACTTCTGATGCCGACTCCAAGATCGACAGCTTCTCTTTTGCGGGAATCAGCAACACTTCAGGCACTAGCTGCTCTGCCTTTGCTGACTTCACAAACCTTACTGGCACTGCAGAACCTGGCCAAACCTTGCCGTTAAGCATAGGCTTAGGCACTTGCGGCGCGGAAAACAACAAAATCGCTAAAGTATTCATCGATTGGAACGGAAACAGCAGCTTTGACGATGCTGGTGAACTGGTTGCGACCAGCGGCACCGTAAGCGGCAGTGCTACATTCAACACAAGCATTACCGTGCCATCCTCAGTAACTCCAAATACCCAGACAAGAATGCGCGTGGTGTTGGTTGAGACGAATGATGCAGCCGATGTAAAGGCCTGCGGCACTTATGCCAAAGGAGAAACCCAGGACTACTTACTGCGTTTTGCACAAGCCTCTAAAGATGTGGGTGTGGCCAGCCTGGCCTTCCCGGATCAGAACCTGTGCGCAAACCCAAGCCAAGGCATTATTGTGCTGCTGCGCAACTATGGTACAGTGGCACAATCAAACATTCCTGTTACGGTTGCCATAACCAACAATAACGGGCAAACTACTACACTGACGGGCACCTACACTAGTTCGCTTCCTGCAAACGGTGAAGCACGCTTCTACATGCAGGGCAGCTTTAATGCACAGGCTGGCAAGACATATACTTTTGCCATGCATACCTCGCTTGCTGATGACCAGAACCCGGCTAACAACGCTAAAACTGAAACTCGCGTAGCCAGCAACCCGGCTGCAGCGCCTACCGCCACCGCCAGCATTTGCGCAGGCACGCAGGTAGCGCTAAAGAGCGCTGGCGACGGAACAACGTTCTGGTATGATGCCGCTATAGGAGGCAATCTGCTTGCCGCCGGCAACAACACAAGCATTCCGGCAGCCCCGGCTGGCAACGTACTCTTTGCTGCCCTTAATGATTTTACAGGGCAGGTTGGCCCGGCTGCCAAGACTAGCTTTACAGGCGGTGGCTACAACCAGTATGGCCCTTCTGTATATGTAACCGCCAAAGTGCCATTCATATTGGAGAGTGCAAGGTTATATATTGGCAACCCCGGTAAGATTACCTTCACAGTGGAGACACTTGCTGGCGTGCCTGTTTCAACAACCACGTTGGATGTGACAAATACCCGCACTCCGGCAGCCGCAGGAAGCGTTGCAGACGACCCGACTGACCAAGGCGCTGTATATCCGCTTAACCTGGCCTTCCCTAGTGCTGGCGACTATCGCATCTCTATTGCGTATGAGAATGGCGCTACCATTTTCAGAAACAACGCAGGCGTAACGGGCTATCCGTTTACAATCCCTAACGTGATGTCTATTACAGGCAACAGCGCGACAGCAGCTTCTTACTACTACTTCTACAATGTAAAAGTAAAAGCCTACGGCTGCGCCGGTCCGCGCGTGGTGGTTCCAGTTAATACCTCTGCTCCTGTTCAGGCTACTATCACAGCAGAGGGCGCTACAACTTTCTGCGAAGGAAACTCAGTAGTGTTGAAGTCGAACACAGGCACGGGTTATACTTATGCCTGGTTCAAGGGCGGGCAGGCTATTGCCGGAGCCACTGCAGCTACATACACAGCTACCACTTCAGCCGAGTACACAGTAAAGGTTACTAACGAACTGGGCTGCGATGCCACATCGGCGCCAACCACAGTTACAGTCAATGCATTGCCTCCTGCCACCGTTGTGATTGAGAAGGACTTCACCCCTGGCATTTGCCTTGGTGATGCGTTCTCGCAGACACTACGCGCAAAGCTTAGCACCCAAAACGCCATTTATACTTACCAATGGTATAAAGACGGTGCTCCAATTGCCGGAGCAGACCAAAGCACGTACACGGCCACAGCCAAAGGCAGCTATACCCTTGCCGTAGCTACAACCTGCGGAAGCACTGTTTCACAGCCAGTAGTACTTAACAACGATGTGGCCCAGATAACTGTGGAAAATGCAAGCGCTTGTGCTAACAGCAGCGCCACCATCAACGCCCAAACAAGCAGCGGGCAATTGTATTGGTACAGCGCAGCCACTGGCGGCGAGTTGCTCTACACAGGAAATAGCTTTACAACGCCTAAACTGGAAAGAGGCACTAGTTATTTTGTAGCTGCCAGCAACGCTACAGGAGGCAAGTTAAACTCCCCTAGCAGCACAACCGGGGGCTCCTATTCTTCCTTTACCGGAGGCCGCATGTATTTCGATGCCGCTGCACCTTTTGTTCTGGAGAAAGCCACCATCAACGTAGCCACTGCCGGCACCATGACAATCGGAATCATGGACATGGGCAAGAGCGATGTGATCGTGAATCGTGTAACGATAGAGGTAACCCCTGGCGTTAAAGAGTATACTTTAAACCTGGTAGTACCAAATGCAGGCACGGACTACGGCATACAAGTGATTGATTTTGGCGGCGGCGCTACGGCTTACCGTAACAATACTGCAAACGCAGCCACTTACCCTTATAAGCTTGACGGTTTAGTAAGCATCACGGGCAACAACCAGACGGCGCCAACCAGCTTCTATTACTTCCTGTACGAGTGGCAGGTAAGCACGCCAAGCTGTGCCACTGCAGCCCGCACGGAGGTTCCGGTAACCGTTACTACCCTGTCGGCGGCTATTGTAGCAGAAGGCCCTACCGAGTTCTGCGAAGGCGGCAGCGTGGTACTGAGCGCAAACACAGGCGTAAGTTCAGAAGAAGCATTGACCAATGGTTATACTTACCTCTGGTCTAACGGCGCTACCACGCCGAGCATTACAGCAAGTGCCGGCGGCAGCTACACAGTTACTCTTACCAGCAAATCATGCCAGGTTACCTCTGAAGCTATTGAGGTTATCATCCAACCGCTACCAGCTAAGCCAACTATAACGCAAAACAGCGCTGAACTTAGCTCTTCTGCTGCAGAAGGCAACCAGTGGTTCCTGAATGGCGTGGCTATAGAAGGCGCTACCGGCCAAACGCACACTGCCACAGCAAGCGGCAAGTACAACGTGCAGGTTACATCAGCGCAGGGTTGCTCCAACCTATCCGCAGATCTAAACCTGACACTGACTGGCCTGAGGGACTTCTCTGCTGAAAACGGGTTACAGGTAACACCTAACCCAACTAACGGGAAGTTCTCGATCAAGTATTCCACCACCAGTGCAGCGCCAGTACAGGTACGCCTAGTAAGTATGGTTGGCAAGGTAGTGTTTGTGGAAACTGCTAAAAACGTTGGCGCCACCTACACCCGTGAGCTTAACCTGCCAAACCTGGCCGACGGCATGTATGTGCTGCACCTGCAGCAAGGCAACCGAACCGTTACCAGAAAAGTAGTGGTAAGGCACTAGCTCTTTCTAATATTTAACAAAACCGCCCCTGCGCCATTGGTGCAGGGGCGGTTTTGTTTTAACCAAGCCGCAAGTATAGCCGCGATGGCATTATTTCAATGTTTATCAATTCTTTCTTAACTTAGGGAGTTTTGTAAAAACCCCACAAAAACTAAATGAAGCTACATAAGCCCCTCCTGAGCTTTTTGCTGCTCCTGCTGCTTACCGTGCAAGCCATGGCCCAGGATGCAATCTCGAAAGACGCTATAGAAGAATTACAACTGCAAGCCATCAATGACACGGCCTTTACCCTGCGCACCACCTCTGAGGAGGGCAACCTGGTAAAGTATAACGGGCCGCTACCCCTCCGGGTCAACGGGGATCTGCTGGAAACGGCATTCCTAAATGGCGAGGCAACGTTCTCGCTCTCCGAGCGCGCAGAATTGGTGCAAGTTAGCGCTAACATGGGCACCCACACCCTGGCAAGGCTCTATCGCCTCAACCCGGAGGCAGAGAATGGCGTGCGCGAGTTTCCGATGTGGCTTTCCATACTTCCACCACTCATTGCCATTGTGCTGGCCCTTATTTTCAGGGAGGTACTGCTGGCGCTCTTTGCAGGCATTTGGGTAGGCGGCTTCGTGATTTACGGGTTATCCGTTAAGTCTTTTTTCACAGGCTTGCTGGCTGTTGGCGATACGTACCTGATGGAGGCGCTCACCGACGGAGACCACGTTTCTGTAATCATCTTCTCGATGCTGATTGGCGGCATGGTGGCCATTATCTCTAAAAACGGAGGCATGGCCGGAGTGGTAAACCTGCTCTCACGCTATGCCAAATCAGCTAAAAGCTCGCAGGTGGTAACCTGGGTGCTGGGCGTGGCAATATTTTTTGATGATTATGCAAACACGCTGATCGTGGGCAACACCATGCGCCCCGTAACCGACGGGCACCGCGTATCCCGCGAGAAACTGGCTTACCTCGTTGACAGCACAGCTGCCCCGGTAGCGGCCATTGCCTTCGTAACCACCTGGATCGGTGCAGAGCTAGGATACATCAAAGATGCAGCCATCAGCCTTGGCATTGAAGAAGGCGCTTATTCCATGTTCTTCCACTCGCTGGAGTATGCTTACTACCCAGTGCTTACATTGGTATTTATGCTGATGCTGATCCTGATGAACCGCGACTTTGGCACCATGCACAAAGCCGAGATGCGTGCCCGCACCACGGGTGCCGTTACCTCGTCCAGCCTGGATGAAAGTGGCCAGGAAAGACAGCAACAGGAAATGGCCGAGTTTGAGCCCGTAGACGCCACACGCACCCGTGCGGTTAATGCCTTGCTCCCGGTGCTTACCGTTATTTTCGGCACAGTTATCGGGTTACTTTATACGGGTTATGCCCCCGAAGTATGGGCTGATACCAGCATGGGCTTTCTGCGTAAGCTATCAACTACCATCGGCGATTCCAACTCATATGTAGCATTGGTATGGGCCTCCCTGAGTGGTGTGATTGTGGCTATTGCCTTAACGGTAAGCCAGCGCATCATGAGCCTCACATCTACCATGGAATCACTGGTGGTAGGCTTTAAAACGATGCTCCCGGCCATACTTATACTTGTGCTGGCCTGGTCTTTGGCGGCTGTAACCAAGGAGCTGTATACGGCCGAGTACCTTACTTCGCTGTTCTCAGGCAACATTTCGCCGCAGTTCCTGCCGGAAATTACGTTCTTCCTGGCTGCCATCATCGCGTTCTCGACGGGCTCTAGCTGGGGCACTATGGCCATACTTTACCCGCTGATGCTACCCGCTGCCTGGTATGTGTGCCAGCAACAAGGCTACCCGATGGATGAGACCATGCCGATCATCTACAATGTAATCTCAGTGGTACTGGCTGGCTCCGTTTTCGGCGACCACTGCTCCCCAATCTCAGACACTACTATTTTGAGCTCGCTTGCCTCAGGCTGTAACCACATAGACCACGTAAAAACGCAACTGCCCTATGCTGTTACAGTAGCACTGGTAGCTAACATTGTCTGCACGAATCTTTCCAGCTTTGGGGTGCACTGGCTACTGGTTTACCTGATCGGCGCAGTTATACTTTGGGGCTTCATTAAGATTTTCGGTAAGAAGAACGAGGAGGTAGTTGTTCCTGCCACAGAAATGGCATAAAGCTATCTATTCATCTTACCTTAAATTAAAAAGCGTCGGGCTACCCCTATCTGAAGTAGCTCGACGCTTTTTTCATGCTTATACTTTATACTTTGGCTAGAGCCTCAATTCGTAAAAATCGTGCATTACAGCGCGTGCGCCGTAGCTTTCCTTGTTCCACACCAACCCTTCGTTTAGATACTTGCCGGCCTGCTCCGTAGAAATACCAAAGCTAAAGTATGATTTGTGGGAGTATACTTCTTGTAGAAGCCAATCTACCAACAGGTCTAAAGCACTTGCCTTGCGGCCCTCTGCAGAGGCTCCCATGTATTGGCAGTGCGCTACCGTTGCTGTTTCATACACGAGTATGCCGGCAAGCAGTTCATCACCCAAAGTTGCCGTGTACAGCTTTATGTTTTCCGGGAAGCGCGCCGCCAGCAGTTCTATTTCGGCTGCCGTATGCACTGGCACCAGGTTATAGCGCTCCTGCAGCACCTGCTGCTCCAGCTGCATAAAGGCCCCATAGGATGTAGCTAATTGCAACTGCAGTTCGCTTTTGCTGGCCTTGCGCACCTCCCACCTACGGGTTTTACTATAAGTCAAAGCGTTAGCCATAGCTATTACCGAGTTTACGTCTCTTCTGTAAAGTATGGCTTCATGCCTGAAAAGGGCGTACAGGTCTTCCTCGGCGGGTAACTGGTGATAAATATGCGGGATGGCTTTATACTTTATACTTCGGAAACCCAGCCCGGCAAAGTATGTTTTCATGGCTTTTACAACCTCCAGCATCAGCGCGGCCTTCATGCGTTTATCCGTGATAAAACCGCCATAACTCAGGCCGCCGTGGCTCTCAATCCCCTCCTCCGCCTCATTTGCGGGCAGCAGTGCAACCAGCTTGCTCTTATGGTAAAACAGCAGCGAGTGGTCGGTAAAGCGTTCGGCATGATACTCCATGTAATCGCGCAGCAGCAAAAAGGTGCCATTCTTTGATGTCCGCACAAAGGCATTCCAATTCAGTTTATGCGTTGCGCTATACTTTACTACTTCCAGCATTAGCTTGACAAAAGATTACGAGACAAAGAACAAAAGACATTTCTCATACTTTTCATCCGCCCTGAATTCTCTAACTTTTTAACTCTCTAACTCTTTAACTCTCTACCCTACCTGTTCAGCACGATACGGAAAGTGGTGCCTTTTCCTACCTCCGACCATTTCACGTAAAGTTTGCCCTCGTGGTAATTGTCGATGATGCGTTTGGCAAGCGCCAGGCCCAAGCCCCAGCCACGCCGCTTAGTAGTATAGCCAGGCAGGAAAACAGAATCGACTTTGCTCTTGGGAATGCCTTTGCCCGTATCCGTGATATCTACGGCAATGCTGCCTTTCCCCAGTAACACTAACTGTATGTTTATACTTCCGCGGCCCTCCATCGCATCCACAGCATTTTTGCAGATGTTCTCGATCACCCAATCATACAACGACACGTTGACCTTAGCAGTAATTTCGGGCGCAAAAGCCGACTCCACAGTAAAGGTAACTTTTCGTGAGATTCGGTTTTGCAGGTAATTGATAGCGTTTTCCGTAACCTCCAGGATGTTCTCGTCGCGCAGGGTTGGCACCGAGCCAATATTAGAAAAGCGCTCCGTAATCACCTCCAATCGGCGCACGTCTTTGCCCAGCTCCTCCAGAATTGGCTCGTTCTCAAACTTCGGGTTAGCCTTGATGTACTCGTACCAGGCCATAAGCGAGGAGAGTGGCGTGCCCAGTTGGTGCGCTGTTTCCTTGGCCAGGCCTACCCATACCCTGTTCTGCTCGGCGCGGCGCGAGTAACTAAAGGCAAAGTATGCCACCAACGCGAAACAGGAAATAACGATCAGCTGCACATAAGGGTAGTAACGCAACTGCGAAAGCAACTCTGAATCCTTGTAAAACACGTAGTTAACCGACCCTTCAGCCCAGGGCACCACAATCGGCTCGTGCTGGGCTTTCATCTTCTCTATTTCGCCCTGCAGGTAATTATTTATTTTATCAGGCTTATCCGAAATGTTTTCGGGTATACTTATGTTCTTGGAATCGAGAATATTCTCGTTTTCATCCGTCAGGATAACAGGAACCGTGGTGTTGGAGGAAAGAATCTCTTCTTCGATGAACACGATGTTGTCGTCGCTGGGAGCATTTATCATGTAGCGTAAGCCCTTGGCGTACAGCTGCACTAGCTCCTGCTCGCGTTCCGATAACTTGCTGACAAGTATGTTTGTATAGGTAATGGTAGCGGCACCAATAATCAGAGCAATGATAACAACTATAAGCTTTATCCTGTTCTTCTGGGAGTAGATGGGAATCATGCAGTAAACACGTAATTTATTTGAAATTAGTATAAATTAAACATAGCGGGCAAGTAAGTTTCATTTTAAAAAATTGAGCTTTACCTTTGTACCCTAGTAGAACCCACGTTATTATGCTTCAGAATTTTAAAGCAATCAGCCTGTCGTATAAGAAAGCGCCGTTGGATATCAGGGAACTGATTGCCTTAGACGAAACCTCCTGCAGGCTTTTTCTACAGACGCTCAAAGGCTTTATTCAGGCTTCTGACATATTAGTACTCTCTACCTGCAACCGCACCGAAGTATACTACAACGCTGATATTGATTATAGTACCGAAATTGTAAAGCTGCTTGGCATTACCAAGGGCATTGATAATATTACCAAGTACTTCGATTTTTTCACCATCGTGAACGAGCACGACGATGCTGTGCAGCATCTTTTTGATGTTTCGATGGGGCTGGAGTCTCAGGTGGTAGGCGATATGCAGATCTCGAACCAGGTGAAGACGGCGTACCAGTGGAGTGCCGACAACGAAACCGCCGGCCCTTTCCTTCACCGCCTGATGCACACGATTTTCTTCACCAACAAGCGCGTAGTGCAGGAAACCTCCTTCCGCGATGGTGCCGCCTCTACCTCGTATGCCGCTATTGAATTGATCGAGGAGCTCACGACAGATATTATTAACCCAAGCATTTTGGTGGTAGGCTTAGGCGAGATTGGTGCCGATGTTTGCCGTAACCTTAAGGATCTTGGGTATAAAAACGTAAAAATCACGAATCGTACCCAGGCCAAAGCAACAGCACTGGCCCAGGAATGCGGCATGGAAGTGCTTCCGTTTGAGAATATCGTTCAAGGCCTGAAGGATGCCGATGTGATCATCTCATCAGTAGCCCGCGAAACGCCTTTCTTCACCAAAGAAATGATCCAGCGCCTGAACGTGCTCACGTTTAAGTTCTTTATCGACCTGTCTGTGCCGCGCAGCGTAGAGCAGGATGTAGAGAACGTGCCGGGCGTGTTGGTTTATAACATTGATACCATTCAGAATAAAGCATCGGAGGCATTGCAGCGCCGCATCAACTCTGTACCGAAGGTTAAGGAGATTATCACAGAATCCATTGAGCAGTTCAACGACTGGTCGAAAGAGATGATGGTGTCGCCGACGATCAACCGCTTGAAGAACGCGTTGGAAACTATTCGGCAGGAGGAGATGGCCCGCTACATGAAAAAGATGGGCCCGAAAGAAACGAAGCTGATCGACAACATCACAAAGTCTATGATGCAGAAAATCATTAAGTTACCAGTGCTTCAACTGAAGGCTGCCTGTAAGCGCGGCGAGGCCGAAACACTGATCGATCTGCTGAACGACCTGTTTAACCTCGAAAACCAACCCGAAGAAGCAGATCATAAATCTGTGTAAACGGTACATTTTTTTTAGTAAAAAAACGGCTGCGGCCTCCGCGAATTTTCACTTAGTGTGAAATACGGAGACCGCAGCCGTTTTTTCTCCTGGCAGAGAATGGTAGCCTTCGGTTGCTTGTAGCGCTTAAATATCGATGCAGCATTCTTCCAGGCAGTCGATCACATCGATCAGCTTTGGAATAGCCAAGGAGTAGTAAATCTTCGTTCCCACTTTAAAAGACGAGAGCACGCCCTTGTCTTTCAGTGTAATCAGGTGTTGCGATGCGATAGCCTGAGGCAGGTCTAACTGCTTATATATTTCGGTAACAGTCATTTTATCCTCTTTCCCGAGTAAATCCACTATCGCTAATCTTTTAGGGTGGGCCAACACTTTAAGCATGGCTGCCGCCTTATCTATCTTCTTCGACTCAACTCTTGACAACAAACTTTTCATAATTAAAATTATACCTAACAGTTTCTACAAATCAATTTTCAATCTCATTCATAATAAGATATATACGAAGCCTGCACTATTTGGCTGAAAATCATTGCCGTGCTTTTACTATTTTTGGCTAATGGATACTTCTTATCATGTAATCGGGCTAATGTCAGGCACCTCGTTAGACGGCCTGGACATAGCACATTGTAGATTTACGTATGAATCCAAAAATTGGATATATGATATACTAAATACTACTACATTAATATATTCCGATGAACTAATTGGCCAACTCCAAGGCGCCGAGACTGCAACCGCCCTTGAGTTGGTAGCGTTAGACCATGCCTTCGGCAGTTTTATCGGCCAACGGGTTCAGGAATTTGTACAACAACACGAGATACAGCCAGATTTTGTTGCCTCGCACGGCCATACTATCTTCCACCAGCCCGGCAAACACATCTCGTTGCAGCTGGGACATGGAGCATACATCGCGGCAAACTCCAATTTACCCGTCATCTGTGACTTCCGAACGCTGGACATAGCTCTTGGCGGGCAGGGCGCACCACTGGTACCAATTGGTGATGCGCTTCTTTTCGGGGACTATGACTACTGTATAAACCTGGGAGGTATTGCCAATGTTTCTTATGCACAACAGGGCAAACGCCTGGCTTTTGACATTAGCGCTTGCAATATGCTGCTCAACTCATTGGCTAACAGCGTGGGCAAGCCCTATGATAACAACGGTGATTTGGCCCGCTCCGGTTCCTTACAAGAAACTCTTTTAGAGCAACTTAACAAGCCAGCATACTTTTCTGAGCCTGCACCAAAGTCTTTGGGCAAGGAATGGGTGCTAGAGTATAGCCTCAAAAGTATAGCAGAAAGCAATACGCCTGTAGCTGACAAATTACATACCACCTGTGTGCATATCGCGCAGCAGATAAAACTGGCTTTGCCGCTACTCCACGATGGGCAGCACCGCGTACTGTTAACCGGCGGTGGTGCCTTTAATTTATACTTGGTGGAGCTGATCCGTGAGCAGCTGGGGCCAAAGTATACTGTGGAGGTCCCAAGCCCGGAGGTGGTTTCGTTTAAAGAGGCGTTGATTTTTGCCTTTCTGGGGGTATTGCGCTGGCGCGGGGAGTATAACTGCCTGAGCAGCGTAACCGGTGCCAGCCAAAACAACATTGGCGGCGCTATTTACCTTTGCTAAGGCCCTGCTTAATTTCGTAGCTTTGCTTACATAACTGCATTACAATAAGATAATAGCATGAAAGACTTACTTGCCAAATTCGAGAATAAGCAACCTGAAATAGTTTTTGAGTGGAAAGACCCCGAGACTGAAGCAGAGGGCTGGGTAGTGATAAACTCGCTGCGCGGCGGCGCGGCCGGCGGTGGTACGCGTATGCGCAAGGGCTTGGATAAGCGTGAGGTGGAATCGTTGGCGAAAACCATGGAAGTAAAATTTACCGTGTCTGGCCCGGCCATCGGAGGCGCTAAGTCCGGCATTAATTTCGATCCTGCTGACCCGCGCAAGCGTGGCGTGCTGGAGCGTTGGTACAAAGCCGTTATTCCTCTGCTAAAAAGCTACTACGGCACAGGCGGCGACCTGAACGTGGACGAGATACACGAGGTAATCCCTATTACGGAGGACTATGGCCTGTGGCACCCGCAGGAGGGTGTGGTAAACGGGCATTTTAACGCCACAGAGCCTCAGAAGATAAACAAGATCGGGCAGCTGCGCCAGGGTGTGATCAAAGTTATAGAAGACCCGCACTTCTCCCCTTCCACGGCTCGCAAGTATACCATCGCTGATATGATTACGGGGTTTGGTGTGGCCGAGGCCGTGCGCCATTTTTATAGCATCTGGGGTGGCAAGTTTGAGGGCAAGCGCGCCATTATACAAGGCTGGGGAAATGTGGGTGCAGCAGCAGCATATTACCTTGCCTCGAAAGGCGTAAAAGTAGTTGGCATTATTGACCGGGCCGGTGGTTTGGTCAAAGAGAGTGGCTATACTTTCGAGGAGATCACTGATCTGTTTCTGAGTCGCCAGGGCAATGCCTTGAACCCAGACACAGCAGGCATCATACCATTTGAGGAGGCGAACAGCCGCATCTGGGATTTATCTGCCGAGATTTTCATACCTGCGGCGGCCTCCAGGCTTGTATCGCGCGAGCAGGTAGAGCGCATGATCAGCAGTGGCATGGAAGTAATCTCTTGTGGCGCCAACGTTCCCTTCCAGGACCCAGAGATCTTCTTCGGCCCAACCGGTGAGTTTGCCGACCGCAACCTGTCCCTGATCCCGGATTTTATTGCGAACTGTGGTATGGCCCGTGTATTTGCTTACCTTATGGAGAGTGAAGTGGAAATTACCGATGAAGCAATCTTTACCGACATCTCAGACACTATTCGGGTAGCACTGGAGAAATCCCATGAAAAGCAGGTGCAACGCACTGAGATTGCAAAAACCAGTTTTGAGATTGCCCTGAGCCAACTGCTCTAAATCTTCACCTATGAACCTGGAAAAGTTTTTTTTAGACAGCAGGGTGTTGCAATACGAGTTTCTAGGCAATACGCTGGCCGAGTACCTGATTTCTGCAGGCATCTTACTATTTGGCTTTATCTTCAAGACCGTTCTATCGCGCCTGCTTTCCGGGTTGATGTACAGGCTCGGAAGCCGCTTCTGGAGTGAGGAGAACCTGCCTGCATTTAGGCGCCTGCTTATACAGCCGCTGGAAGTGTTGCTGTTTCTGGTGTTTTTATACTTGTCGTTTCAGGTGCTAGATTACCCTTTGGAGCCAAGCGACCTGCGCAAAGGCGACCCGTTCCTGAAGACCTTCTTATTTCGCACCTACCAGGTATTTGTGATTGTAGCGCTAACCTGGGTGCTGTTGCGCTTCGTGGATTTTATAGGCTTGGTATTCAAGCATCGCGCCGAGTTAACCGCCTCGAAGCTGGATGACCAGCTTGTGCCATTTTTCAAGGATTTCACGAAGGTGATGGTCGTGGTTTTCTCTTTCTTGGTGATGCTTGGCTCTGTGTTTGATGTGAACGTGACTGGCCTTGTTGCCGGACTTGGTGTGGGTGGCCTGGCCATTGCATTTGCCGCCAAAGAGAGCCTGGAAAACCTCTTAGCATCCTTCACCATCTTTCTCGATCAGCCCTTTATGGTAGGCGACCTGGTGCAGGTAGGCGATCTGGTTGGTGTTGTAGAAAAGATCGGCTTCCGGAGCACGCGCCTGCGCACGCTGGAGAAAAGCTTCGTAACGCTGCCAAACAAGCACATGATTGATAAGCCATTAGATAACCTGACGCTGCGCACGTTCCGCCGAGCCAAGTTCGACATCAATCTAACGTACGACACTACTTCTGAGCAGATCCGGGCCATTACCCGCGACATACAGGAATACATTGATCAGCACCCGCGTACCAATCAGGATGGCCGCATTCGCTTCCTGAACCTTGGCGCGCACTCTAAAGATGTAATGGTGCTATACTTTGTGGATACAATGGACTGGAATGAGTTTATCGACATTAAGGAGGAGATTAATTACCGCATTGTGGAGATTGTAGAACGGCATGGAGCAGAGTTTGCCTTCCCAACACAAACTCTATACATGCACACGCAGACACCTGATAAGCCAAAGCCTCTTGCATCGGCTGCACACTTTAATAATACTGATTTCAAATAAGCAGAAATAAAAAAGCCGGAGAAGCTCCGGCTTTTTTTTCACCCTTATTTCTTAAGATTCATATGATCTCCATTGATTTGAAAAAATGTAATTTATCTTCTCTCTAATTATGTTCAACGAAAGTTTACAATAGTAACTTAATTGCAGTTTTGGTTTCTTATAACGACCATTTGTAGCCTTAGTTTCATTAAAAGTATAATTTTTCCTACTTAACTACTTATTTTAGAAGTAAACGTGCCCTATCTCTGTGTAAACAAATAATAGGGAAGCATATATATTATCCTAAACCTTGGGCTTGGTGGTATAATTTAGTCGAAATCGAAGTATTCGTTTTCTTGGAGTTCCACCTCTTTTTCCTTGGTTTGCGGCTTCTTGCCTCGCAGTAGGTCGCGCAGCTCCTGCCCCTCCTGCTTCAGGTCTGTTTTAATCTTTTGCCGCACGCGCTCGTCGTCATAAGCAATCTTAAAATCGCTCTCGCTGCCCTTCAAGGTCAGGAAGAGGTTGCTGTTGCCGGCATTTGGGTCCTCAGCCACGGTGCCGTAGCGTGCGTCCTTGTCCGGGCGGCGGCTATGGAAAAGTGGGAGTTTGATCTTGTAGTCCATTCGCTGGTCAAAAGTATGCGTGCCGGATACCGACACCACAGGCGCTGCGGACAGGTTTGAGCGGATATCCATTTCAGGTATAAAAATGGTGCCCTGCTGTATCCAGAACGAGTTATGCAGCTCCGCAAAATTCATATTGGCCAATTCTGTGCGCTTCACGAAGGCAGACATCTTCTGCATGGGCGGGAAGTTGATCAGCTGCCCGCTGCGCACGGTTGCCACTATCTCGGCCTGCAGCAAATCAGTGATCGGGTTAAGCTGGCTGTCAAAGTATACATCCGACACGATGTTGGCCGTTAGTTGGCCGCGCAGGTGCCGCTGCTCAATAAAATTCTGATGAAAGTTCTCGAACACGTAGAAGAGGCTATCCACGTTCATGTTATTCAGCTTTGCGGCGGTGCTCACCTTAATATGGTTGCGCGAGCGGGCATCCAGGTTACCGCGCACCGCAAAGTCGCCGCCAATGGCCCGAAACGAGATATTTGCCGTAGATAGCACCTGGTTGCGCAGCTTTACCTCGCCCCGGATGTTCTTGCCCCTGAACCTACGGAACCGGAGCCTGTCGATGGAGGCGCTCAGGTCGAAAGCAATGTTTGGCGACACGATGAGCTTGTAGCTTTCGCCGGTGCGGGCTGCTTCCGGTGTGTTCAGCTCCTCGCTTAGCAGCTGATCGAAGTTCAGGTACTTGCTACTGAAGTCAGCTTCTACGAGCAGGCGTTGGTTCTCCAGCAGCAACCAAGCCATAACGTTCTTAAACATCCCGTTAACGGCAAAGTCAGACTCGCCCAGCTTGCCCTTAAAATCCGATACGCCAACATCATTCCGTTTGAACATGAAGTTGCCGCTCAGGTTACTTAAAGGCAGTGGCAGCTCCTGCAACGCCAGCGATACGTTGTGCAGCGTTACTTCGCCGGTAGTGTTCAGGGTGCTGTTGCCAGGGCGGGCCTTAAACTCATTAACGTTACCCGAGAAGGCAATGCGCACATCGGCCAGGCCACTGCCACTCCGTACCTGCTCCAGCTTAGCCAGGCCCAGTATATAGCCTACATCCAGCATGCCCTGCACATCAAAGGCAATGTAGGGGTTCTCGAAGTTGCTATACTTTAGGTTGCCTTTAAACGGGCGCCCATTAAGCACGCCGCTCAGTTCTTTCAGCTCTAAGGCAGAGGTTGCTGCAGTATGCTTCTCACCATTGGTAAAACTCCCTTTCAGGTTGATCTTATCCACACGCTGTTGCACATCGGGGTGGAAAAAGGAGGCATTGCGCGCACCGAAGCTAACGTTAACCTGAGGCGTATACTTTCCGGAGGCCTTCCCTTTTACAGTGCCGTTAAAGTATATCTCGCCTTCGCTGCGGTACTGCGCCAGCTCCTGCGTCATGGATTGGGGCAGCAACGAAAGCAGCGACTGTATGTTCGTGTTCTTGCCCTCTAGTTTCAGGTCCAGCTCTGTGTCTTTCCCTCCATAGGCAATTGTGCCGCCCAACTCGTAAGCTGCCTGCTCTACCTCCACTACCGAGGGTTGCAAGGCTATTGTTTGCGCCTGCCGGTTTATACTTAGCGCCGTGGCCAGGTTTACGCGCTTGTCCTTAAAGTATTCTCCGGTGCTGAGCTTGATCGTCTGGATCGTGGCCTGCCCCTTTGCTTCGATAGCTATGGTTTCCGGTGAAATGGCCAGCGCAGCCGCCAGGCTATGCGCGCTTACCTCATAGGTCTGCTTTTGCTGCTGATCGATGTAGTGCAGCCGCACCTCATCCAGGTTTATCTGTTCCAGGTCAAAAGAAAATTCGCTTTCTTCGGTAGTCGTAGTGTCTGTAGCGATGACCTGGTAGTTCACGGTGCCATCGGGAAGCACCTTGACGTATACTTCGCCTTGTTCCATGTAAAACTGCTTTACGCTATACTTGCCCCGCACCACATCCCAGAGGCTGAATGTAAAGTATAGCTTATCGGCCCGCGCCAAAGACTCCTCGCTTTCCGGTAGCCCCTCGTGCACGTTTACCTGGTCCAGGGTTACGGCCACCTGCGGAAACTTATCGAACAGCGAGAGCGAGATTTGCTGCACATCCACTTTTGTTTTGATGTGCTTGTTGGCTTCGGCCACAAAAAGCTCGATTATTTTATCCTGATATGCATACACCAGTGCCAACGCCATGCCCACCGCCACAACTAATCCTGTGGCCCCATAAAATAGCACTTTTTTTACCGCTCCTTTTCTCACGCGCCGAAAGTTCAGATTTATAGCATCTTATAAAACCTAAAGGTACTGCAGCAATAACTTGCGTACAACAGGAACTACTGGGCAGAAAAAATTTTTAAGAAATTTTCATCAAATGTTTTGCAGTTAAAAAAATATGCCCCATATTTGCATCATCAAAAGGGGACAAAAGGTCTTCAAAAACAAAAAACGGGGTGTTAGCTCAGCTGGTTCAGAGCACCTGCCTTACAAGCAGGGGGTCACTGGTTCGAATCCAGTACGCCCCACAAAAGGACAACTGCAAAGTTGTCCTTTTTTTATATCCATACTTTTCTATTCTCCCTGCTTAACTGCCTGTTTCTTAGCACTTCCATACTTCAGAAACGCCTTGGCTACAAGTATAGTATACCCTGCCCGCCTGTTAGTTTACAGCCGGCATACTTACTCCACGAAATAAATCGGATTTATACTTTAGGCTTGCGCCCCAGAAATTGCTTGTGCAGTTTGAGCACCTGCGGGATAAGCAGCCGCGCATCGTCGTTATAGATGATGTGCTCCGCACGGCGCATTTTCTCCTCTTCGCTCAGTTGCTTGGCAATAATTGATCGGATATCTGCCTCTGTGCGGTGCGTGTCGCGTTGCAGCAGCCGCTTCAGGCGCACCTCCATGGGCGCGTAAACCGCAATGATCTCATCCATCTGCTTCCAGGCCTCAGACTCATACATCAAAGCTGCCTCCTTGAGTACATATGGCGCGTTCTTTTGCGCCATTACCCATGCTTCAAAATCATCGCGCACGTGTGGGTGCACTAGCGCGTTGAGCTGCTCCAGGCGTTGCGGGTCGTTAAAGACCACACTTGCCAGGTATGGCCGGTTTAATTCGCCTTCGCTTGTGAAGGTATCCGGGCCGTAGGCTTGCTCCAGTTCCTGGCGCAGGGCCTGGTTATGATGCATTACCCATTTTGCACGTGTGTCTGCATCATAAACAGGCACGCTAAGTATGGCAAACATACGCGTCACGATGGTCTTGCCAACGCCAATGCCACCGGTGATACCTACTTTCAGCATTATCGTCTGGAAATTTTTATGCGGTTTGGCCACACTTGCACATTGCGGATGCCGCGTGGTTGCTGCACCAATTCAGGCACTAGCGTGGAGTCGATGGGGTTGTAGCGGTTATAGTCCAAGACCACTTTAAACGCCTCGCGGTTAAGCAACGGCACCGAGTCTTGCAACACCTGGTAGCGCACTACCACAATTGGCGGCCGCAAGTTAAGCAGCATGCCTTCCGGCACATTTACCAACTCCGGCAGCACTTGCCGCTCCTCAGGCACCAGGCTTCTTACATTTACCGATACCTCTGCCCTTTCAATATCCGCTTTCACCAAAGATTTATAGTCATAGTTGATGGGCACAGGTATTTTAGAAGGCTCAGTGAGGCTTTGTGTAGGCAACTGCAGCAGGAATGGGTCTGGCAGGCTTTCCACTAAAGTAGATGGCCCGGTAAACGTTATAGAGTCCGGTTTTATACTTACCCGGCCAATGACTACGTGTTGGTTATCCGTCAGCCTTTGGTTGGGCGCAAGGCGCAGGGCTACCCGTTTCTCTACCTTCTGGTTAAAGTTAAAGTAGATGGTATCCGTTACCACAAAGTTTAGCTGCAAGCCATCCAGGGCATTTACCAAGGCAGGCCGTAATGCTGAGCCCAGCAGGTAATTGTTGCGTGGCATGTTACGGATGTATACTTCGGCGGGCTGCACTTCCAGCATCAGGCTTTTGCGTAGCAGCTTCCAGCCTTTTCCGGTAACATTGATTGTGATTTCCTCGGGAAGGGGTTTTATGGGGATGAGCTCTTCCTCATCATACACAAACCGGATAGGATAGGTAGTTTGCGTATTGTAACTTTTGTTAAGGGCATTAAGCAGCCAAAAAGTAGAGGCCGCCACAAAACAAAGCAGTACTACTCGCCAGTACTGCTTTGTCCGTGGCTGAAATGGCCTCAGAAACCAAATAGCTATATTTCTAACTCCTTCAAATGGCAATGTTACTGTACCTTTTGAGCTTTCATGGTTGCCTCCATAGAGACAGCAGATTTATCGAACATCAGACGAACGCCTTTGTCAACCTCTAACGTAATCGTGTCGTCGTATATTGCAATCAGTTTGCCGTGCAAGCCGCCAATTGTTACGATTGACATGCCTTTGGTCAGCTCCTCGCGGAATTTCTTTTGGTCGCTCGCCTTTTTTTGCTGCGGGCGGATCATGAAGAAATAAAACACAAGGATAATTGCTCCGAACATAAGCAGCTGTGGTAGCATGCCTGCATCCGGGGCCTGAAGAAGTAGTGTATTCATGTAGTGTATTCTCTAATCAGCTTTAAAAGTGTTTCTTAGTTACGGCGCACAGGTCCGTCAGAGCCGGCGGCAGGAATGCTGCTAGCCTCTACGCTTCCCTTCATCGATACCTTTACGATATTTGGCTGCGTATTGGCGCGGATAGTTACGGTTGGCTGCTGCTGGCCCATTTTGCCAGTGCTGTTAAACTTAACGGCAACTGTGCCTTTCTCGCCTGGGGCAACTGGGGTGCGCGTCCACTCAGGCACGGTGCAACCGCAGGTAGCAGAGGCATTCTCGATGATAAGCGGAGTGGCTCCTGTGTTAGTGAACTCAAATGTATGCTCTACTGTCTCGCCTTGCTTGATGCTTCCAAAGTCATACTCTGTCTGCTCAAACGTCATCACTGGTGCGTCCTCTGAGGCTACAGCATTAGTCTCGCCAGCTACGTTAGGGTTGCTAACCGGCGGTGGCGGTGGGGCCATTTCAGCGCTGGCAGTGCTCTCGGTTACCGTATCATTGCCTGCATTATTGTCGCAGCTGGTGGCAAAGAAAGCCATTGCCAGGCCAGCGGCCATAAACAGATTCTTTTTCATCTTACCTTAAATTAAAGCTTAGAAATGATGTTTTGCGCGAACTCCATGGTGCTTGCCTTGCCGCCAAGGTCGCCGGTGCACTCTTGCTGGTTGGCAAGCGTAGCTTCCAGGGCAGCCTCAATGCGGTTTGCCTCCTCTTTCAGCTCGAGGTGGTGCAGCATCATGATGGCAGAACGAAGCAAAGCCGTTGGGTTAGCAATGCCTTTGCCCGCGATATCCGGAGCAGAACCGTGCACAGCCTCAAAAATAGCCATATCATCGCCGATGTTGGCACCGGCTACCACGCCAAGGCCACCTACCAGGCCTGCGCACAGGTCAGACAGGATATCACCGAACAAGTTTGTTGTCACGATCACATCGAACTGCTCTGGCTTTGCCACCAGCTGCATGCACATATTGTCGATGATCTTATCGTCGGCTTGTATGTTCGGGTAGTCCTTTGCAATTTGGTTAAACTCGCCCAGGAACATCGCGCCAGCACTTTTCAGGATGTTGGCTTTGTGCACTGCCGTTACTTTTTTGCAGCCATGTTTGCTGGCATACTCAAAAGCGGCGCGGATGATCTTCTGGCAACCTACACGCGTGATGCGTGCCACAGAGTCAGAGATCTGCAAGCGCTCGTCAAACATCTCCAGGCCAGAGTATAAGCCCTCGGTGTTCTCACGGAACAGCACAGAGTTCACGTTATCGAAACGCGTCTCAATACCTTTTGTGGTTTTAGCAGGGCGCACGTTAGAGTATAAGTCAAACTTCTGGCGCAGCTGTACATTTATACTTTTAAAGCCTTTGCCCACTGGTGTGGTAATCGGGCCTTTCAAAGCTACTTTGTTTTTCTCAAGAGAAGCAATTAGGGTAGCAGGGATCAGCTCACCGATTGATTCGAACGTGGTTTGTCCGGCATTTTCTTCTTCCCAGGAAACGGGAACGTTTGCCGCACTAAAAATAGCCTTTACAGCTTCTGTGATCTCAGGGCCTATCCCGTCGCCGGGTATAAGGGTTACTTGTTTCATATTTACAGTTCTTTCCTGCTATTTATTTCATTGATAAGTGAGTCTACATCGCCAAGCAGTTTTTCCGCTTTTTCTTTTGCATCCTGTATTACCCGCTGCCCTTCGGATTTAGCTGAAGATGGCATTCCTTCGCCTTTGGCAATCAGTTGTTCCAACAGGTCAGAAAGCGTGTCGCGGTATTTCTCTAGGCGGTAGCTCAGCCAGTTGCGTGTTTCTCTTCCTTTTTCAGGGGCGAAAAGTAAACCGGCCGCGGCACCTACGGCAGCGCCAGACATAAAGGCCAGTAATGTATTGGTCTTTTTGCTCATAGTTTGTGTATACTTAATAATCGGGTACAAATTTTTTCTTCTTCTACGGAGAATCCGATATAAAAGCCACCGTAGGCGCTCATTGGCCTACTTGTTGTCTATCAAGCCACGTCCTGACTTGCGGATATCGCCACTGGTGGTAAGTTCCTGGGCCATTTTGTCCAGCACACCATTTATGAACTGCTTGCTTTTTGGAGTACTGTACAGCTTCGAGATCTCGATGTACTCATTGATGGTTACCTTTACCGGTATGCTGCGGAAGATGTGCATCTCGCAGAGCGCCATCTTAAGTATGATTTTATCGAGCAAGGCCACGCGCTCCACATCCCAGTTCTTCACGCTGGCACTGATCATGGCCTCATACTTCTCATCCTCATCCACCGTCTGGAAGTATAAATCCTCGAAGAAGGTTTTATCGTCCTCCCAATTTGCAGACAGGTCAAGCAGTTGCTTCTCCTCTTCGGCTTCTTCGCCAAAGATTTTTACTGTCTTGTTTACCAGGCTTTTTACAATCGATTTGTTCTCTACCCAGTTCAGGTCTTGCTCCTCAAACAAAGATTGTAAGTTTTTTTCTTTAAAGATAATGTTTTTGAAAATATGTTTCACCACTTCTACGTCCTCTTCGAGGGTGTGCTGTGGCTGGCTTACATAGGCTAGAAAGGCTTCGTCTTTCTTCAGGATATTTTTGTACACAGCGCGAATCTCGCTGATATCAGAGCCCCAGCTTATGTTGCGGCGAATGATGCTATCCTGGTATGATTTGCTCTGCAGCAGGAGCTGCACCACCTTGTTTTGCAGGAAGCTGGTTGTGTCCGGGCCTTCGGAGGCAGTAAAGCGGTTGGCTTTTTTCTCTTCCTCTTCCTGGATCAGGCTGGTGACCACCTCCAGCACCTGTAGTGTGCCCAGGTAATGGTCGTAGATGCGTTCCACGGCGCTCAGCATCTGGTTGCCGTAATACTTGAAGTCTTTTTTGGTGGCGTTGTTGTAGAATACAATTGCTCTGTTCACCGCATCGATAACTTCCTTATCAGCACCTTCCTCGTCGTACTGTTGGGTTTCGTACCACTCCTTAAACATAAGGGTAGCCATTTGTTTCTTGCCTTCGAGCAGTTTTCTGTCCTGCACCTCCATGGAGTTAAGGTCTGGGGCGAAATCTTCGCTAATCTGGTCTAAGGCCAGCAGATAATCTGAACCTACGGCTTGCTGATAGGCATAAATGGCCTGCATAGCCTTAATTCGTAGTGTTCTGCGGTTGAGCATAATCTAATTTTAAAGAACGTGTGTGGTTGGGTAAATTCTACTTGGGTGGGCAGGTGCCCGTCTTAAAATTGTTGCCTTCAGTACAAACCCAAATGCGGGGCTATAGTTCCGAAGGGTTAAGGTATGTAAAGCAAAAGTGCCACAGGTTAATGCAGCACTTTTGACTTTAACGGTATCTGTAAGTTACAGTTAACACTAAAAAGTTGAGCGAACCTTACCGATGCTCTCGATACGCTGCTTGGCCATTTTCATGGCAGCGGCTTGGTTATGGATGCCCTCTTTCTCGGCAAGCGCAAAGATATCCTGCGTATAGCCGTAGATGCGCTCGGTCTGGGCATAAGCGCTTTCACGATTGTAGCCAATCAGCTCCGAGTACACGTTGATCAAACCGCCAGCGTTGATCAGGAAATCCGGTGCGTAAACAATGCCTTTCTCTATTAGAGCAGGTCCGTGCACTTTCTCTTCGCGCAGTTGGTTGTTAGCGCTACCAGCAATAACCTGGCACTTCAAGCGGTCCAGTGTGTTATCGTTGATCGTTCCACCAAGTGCGCACGGAGAGTATATGTCTACATCCAGGTCGTAGATTTCATCCATGCCTACTACTTTGGCGCCATACTTCTCAGACACTTCGCGCAGACGGTCCTCGTAAATATCCGTGATGAAAACCTCGGCGTTCTCTTTGGCAAGCAGCTCTACCAGGTATCCGCCTACATGGCCAACACCTTGCACAGAAATCTTCTTGCCTTCCAGAGAGTCTGAGCCAAAAGCTTTCTTGGCTGCGGCTTTCATACCCATGTATGTACCATAGGCTGTAACTGGAGAAGGGTCCCCGCTACCGTCCATAGACTCAGGCAAACCGGCCACGTGCTCTGTCTCCATATGGATGAACTCCATATCTTTGGTTGTCATGCCCACGTCTTCGGCTGTGATGTAAGCGCCGTTCAGGTTTTTGATGAAACGGCCGAACTTACGAAGCAGTGCCTCGTTCTTATCTTTTTTAGCGTCGCCGATGATAACTGCTTTACCACCACCCAGGTTAAGGCCAGAGATGGCTGCCTTGTAGGTCATCCCTCTTGACAGGCGCAGCACATCGTCAAGTGCCTCTGCCTCAGAAGCGTAAGACCACATGCGGGTACCACCCAGCGCTGGGCCCAGCACTGTGTTGTGAATGCCGATGATGGCTTTCAGACCAGTTTCTTTGTCATGGCAGAAAACAACCTTCTCGTGATTGTGTTCTGATATTTGATCAAAGACTGACTTGTCTTTTTTCAGTTCAACTTCTTTTAATTCGACCATTTATAGTTTTGATTAGGGGTTGTTCTATCTTTGCGAAGAGGAGGCTAATGGCACCCTCCCGGTTTCGCGCCTCAAAATTAGTTCTTTTTTTTATTATTTCAATTTGCCCACGTCAAGTCTCCGGAAAAGCGCAAGGGCTTCAAGTTCTGACTGTGAAATCGTTACGATATTTAAATAAATACCTTCTCAAATATAAGTATAGGCTCCTGCTGGGGCTTATCTTCACTGTTATTTCCAACTTTTTTCAGATTCTGCCAGCGCAGGTGGTTCGCCACGCCTTTAATCTGATAAAAGAGGGTATAAACCTGCACGGCCTCTATAAGGGTATGGCGCAGCAGGAACTGGTGTATGATATTTTTACCAAGAGTATTCTTGTTTACGGCGTTATTATTCTGTTGATGGCGCTGCTGCGCGGGGTTTTCCTCTTTTTTGTACGCCAGACCATTATTGTGATGAGCCGCCTGATTGAGAACGACCTCAAGAATGAGATTTACGAGCACTACCAAAGCCTGCCGCTCAGCTTTTACCGCAAAAACAACACCGGCGACCTGATGGCCCGCATTTCTGAGGACGTGAGCCGCGTGCGCATGTACGTGGGGCCGGCCATTATGTACGGCATGAACCTGGTGGTGCTTTTCTTGATGGTGATCCCGTACATGCTCTCAGTAAACGTGAAGCTGACCATGTATACTTTGATTCCGCTGCCTATACTTGCCATCAGCATTTACTACGTCAACAATATTATCCAGCGTAAGTCTGATGAGATCCAGCGCAGCCTCTCAGGTATAAACACCTTTGTGCAAGAGGCTTTCTCCGGTATCCGAGTGCTTAAATCCTTTGTGCGCGAAGATGACTCGTACAGCAAATTTACCACGGCCAGCAACACGTACAAAGACAAATCGCTGGAGCTGAACTTCGTGAACTCGCTGTTCTTCCCGCTGGTACTGTTCCTGGTGGGCCTCAGCACGATCATTACGGTATACATTGGCGGCCAGGAGGTAATCAACGGAAGCATAACTACGGGTAATATTGCCGAGTTTATCATTTACGTGAACATGCTGACCTGGCCGGTAACCTCGCTAGGCTGGACGGCCAGTCTGGTGCAGCGCGCAGCTGCCTCGCAGGAGCGTATCAACGAGTTCATGCACACCAAGAACAATATCGTTTCCCGTGAAAACGTGAGCAAGCCTATTGTGGGCGACATACGGTTCGAGAACGTAGACTTCGTATACCCTGACACAAACATCCATGCCCTGAAGAATATATCCTTTAGCATCAGGCATGGCGAAACGCTGGCCGTGATCGGCAATACCGGTTCGGGTAAGAGCACGATTGCCAACCTGCTGCCGCGTATGTATGATGCCACTGGCGGCCGCATTATGATTGACGGCGTGGATGTACGTGACTATAACATACATAACCTGCGCAGCCAGATTGGCTATGTGCCACAGGATGTGTTTCTGTTCTCCGACTCTATCAGAAACAACATCGGCTTTGGCCTGCCAAGTATAACTGAGGAGCAGATGGTACAGGCTGCCAAAGATGCCGACGTCTACGAGAATATCCAGCGCTTCCCGGAAGGCTTCAACACCAAACTGGGCGAGCGCGGCATTACGCTATCGGGCGGGCAGAAGCAGCGTGTTTCTATTGCCCGGGCACTGGTGCGGGAACCAAGCATACTTATCCTGGATGATTCGCTTTCGGCGGTAGATACCAAAACGGAGAACGCCATACTTAACAGCCTGCACCGCATCATGAAAGACCGCACCAGCATCATCATCTCGCACCGCGTATCGTCGGTGAAGCTGGCTGACACCATACTTGTGATGGAAGACGGAGCGATTGTACAGCACGGCACACACGAAGACCTCATCAACCAGGAGGGTTTGTATAAGCAGCTCTATGAGCGCCAGCTGCAACAGGAAGACTCAGAATAGCCGGCCAGCCTATTTGTACTGTTAGCCACTTGTTTGGCTCCGCAGGCATGCCAAAAGCGGCACTTGGGATTTTTTTAGTTCGTAATCTGTTATGCTTACGTATAGCAATCTACGATCAACATAAAATTCACTTAAACAAACTGCTTATGGCTATTGACTTGCAGCAAATCGGTAAACGGTTCAGGTTTTACACTAACCTGAAAGAACTGGAAATGGAAGACTTGAAGGCTATGACCGGCAGCGACGAGGAAACCCTGAGTCACATCATCTATGGCCGCAACATTGTGCTGGATGAGCTGGTTACGATCATTAAAAACTTCAAGGACCTGAACCCACAATGGCTGATTTACGGCGAGGGCAGTATGTTTAAGCCCATGGATGAAAACGGCAACTGCCACGATCACCAGAAAGGCTGCCTGAAAAAGGACAAAGCTGCTTACCTGAAGCAAATGAAGGATATGCTGATAGAGCTTGATGCCGCTGAGGTAGCCAAAGGCCACAAACCCGACATTGATGCGCTAAAAGCCAAACTTGACCAGTTGAAAGCAACTGAATAGTATAAAACTCTATCTTATAGTGGCTGAACTGTTTAGGCGGCTCAGCCATTATGTATTTATTCTTGCTGCGCCGCTATTCCGTTAAGTATAAGGTTGATGGTGTAGACCACATCTCGCTCTATCTTCTCGAAGTCGATGGAAGGCAGCTTATGGAAATCGGTCCGCTGGAACTCCTCAAACTGGATCAGGTCTTTTACCACCATCATGGAGTAACCTACCCGCTCGGCCTCGCAAGGTATAAAAATGCTTTTTGCAACCCCTTCTTTAATAACCGCGGCGTAGTAGTTGGCCTCTTTCGCCCGGGATTCCCGGAAAAGCTCCTGAAACATAATGCGCGTCTCGATCAGCACCTTGATGGAGATAGTATGCTCCGACACGATTTCCTGATAGTAACGCAGCGAGGACTGGATGTAGAGCAGCAGGCGCTTGTGTGGGTTTGGCTCGTGCTCGGCAAGCTGCTTGATGTGTGAGAGGCGCGCTTTCCACTCCTGCGAAAAGGCCTCGATGTAGAGCAGCTCCTTGCTTTTGTAATAGTAGTACAGCGAGGGCTTTTTCATACCGATAGCCGCGGCAATGTCGTCGAGGGTGGCTTTGCTGTAGCCCATCCTGCCGAACACGGTTTTTGCCGCCTCTAAAATCAGTTCTTTTTTAGCTTCTGCCTTCTTGCCCAAAATACAATAGCTGCTGTGGTTACCGGAAACCGAAATGTGCGTTTGCAGCGGTTTCCTTTATCTCACCAAAGATAAAGTATAAATCCATACTTACAAGTATGGCGCTACTGCTTAACGGGCACCTCCAGCACGCCTTGATCATCGGCCGGAAACCACTCTACATAGAACTCTTCCAGCTTCAACTTTTCTTCTTCGGCATAATCAAACACGGCGGCGTAGAGCTTGCGGGGCGACATAGCCACGCTGGCGTTTACCTCGGCACGCACAACGCGGCGGCCACCCGGCACGGTGCGCAAGGTATAGCCGGAAGGCAGCACCACAGAAGAATCAGGGATGATGATGCCGATAAATGCCCGGATGCTGTCGCCGCTCTTGTCGGGGTCGTTGTAATAGATGTTACCCAGCATGCCTTCCAGCTCTTTTTGGTCCAGCACTTTAGCCGCCCGCTGAAAGAGCTGCCCCATGGCCTCATCCTCCACAGAACCCTCAAAGGGTGCGCCGGCCACATACATGGCCTGGGAGGTGGCCATGGTTACCTCTGGCTCTGTGAAACCGCCAATGTATGTGTAAAACACCATGAGCAGGATGGCGAAGCCCGCCATTACATAGAGTAGCTTTTTCATAAATCAATCATGTTCTTGTACTGCATCTGGTGCAGCTGTGCATAGTACCCATTCTGGCGCAAAAGCTCTTCGTGGTTGCCCATTTCCTTCAGCTCGCCACGGTCCAGTACAATGATCTTATCGGCTTTTTGGATGGTGCTGAGGCGGTGCGCGATCACGATGGAGGTGCGGCCATGCATCAATTGGTCTATGGCGTATTGTATCAGTTCTTCGGTTTCGGAGTCTACGCTGGAGGTGGCCTCATCCAGGATGATGATCTCGGGGTTGTACACCATGGCCCGCACAAAGGAGATTAGCTGGCGCTGGCCCACGGATAGCGTGGCACCGCGCTCCATTACCTGGTAGTGCAAACCGCCGGGCAGGCGCTCAATAAACTTGCGCGCGCCAACCAGATCGGCGGCGTGCCACATCTGCTCCTCTGTTATGGCCTTGTTGCCCAGGCTAATGTTATCGGCTATACTTCCCGAGAACAGGAACACATCCTGCAGCACCACGCCAATGTGGTGGCGCAGCACGCTCAAGTCATAGTCCTGCAAATCGTGCCCGTCGATGATGATGTGGCCTTTGTTGATGTCGTAAAAGCGGTTGAGGAGGTTGATGACAGAGGTTTTGCCGGCACCAGTTGCGCCCACAAACGCCACGGCCTCGCCTGCTTTCACATCAAAAGAGATATCGCGCAGCACCCAGTCCTCGTCTTGGTAAGCAAACCATACATTCTCGAAGCGCACGTTGCCTTTTATCTTTTCGGGGGCGTAGCTGCCGTTGTCGGCAATCATTTCCTTGCTGTCCAGCAGGCGCATCAGGCGCTCGGTGCTTACCACGCCCAATTGTAGTGTGTTAAAGCGGTCGGCTATCTGGCGTATCGGGCGGAAGAACATTTGAATGTACATGATAAAAGCCATCAGTGTACCCAGTGAGGTTTCGTCCTCTACTACACCATAGGCACCATACCACACCAGCAGGCCCAGGCCAGCCGCCCCGATAATCTCCGCGATCGGGAAGTATACCGAATAATACAGTACCGACCGAATGTTGGCGCGAGTATGCTCTTTGTTGATCTCCTGAAACTTATCCATCTCGCGCTTCTCGTTATTGAAGATCTGCACGATGCTCATGCCGGTGATATGTTCCTGCACAAAAGAGTTTAGCCGGGCAACAGCCGTGCGCACCTCCTGAAAGGTATGCTTGATCTTTTCCTTGAAGATGTACGTGCTGATGATCATGAGCGGAAACGTGGAAAGGCTCACTAGCGCCAGTTCCCAATCAATGTAAAACATGAAGCCAAGTATAAACACCAGCTGCAGCACATCGCCGATCATGGCGGCCAGCCCCTCGCTGAATACATCAGACAGCGTTTCTACATCGGACACATTCCGGGTAACCAGCGTGCCGATTGGCGTGCGGTCGAAGAACTTAAGGCGCAGGTCAAGGATGTGGCGGTATAGCTTGATGCGGATGTCGCGCACCACGTGCTGCCCCAACCAGCCGGCGAAATAAGTATGCAGATACTGCACAATGGCATGCACCACCAGCAGCACCCCCAGCACCACAAACATGCGGTTCAGGCCCTCCCAGTCGTTGTTCAGGATCTCGTGGTCTACGGTGTACTGAATTAGGAAGGGGCGCAGCGCGGCAAGTATGGCCGAGGCAAAGGTCAGGAATATGATAAAGTAGAAGATCTTGATGTAGGGCTTCACAAACGTGAAAAGCCGCTTCAGCACATCAGAGTCGAATACCTTACCGCTATTTTTAGGTTTATCTTCCAAAAGTATAAATCAGGTTACATGGGCAAATTTTAAGCGCAAGCCGCAGCGATTCTTCTGTACGGGCGCTTAGTCTTAACCGGCTGCAAAGTTAATGGTTTCGGATCAGGATTTTCAGGATTTTGGGACGAACCGGATTTATACTTCAGTAACAACCATCTAACCAGCCCTAGCCCCTACTTCCGAGACTACGACCAGAACAAAAATTAAGAAATCTTCCTGCTGCAAGCTGAAAGCTTACCTCAAAAAGAGCCACGATTTAAAAACTTGCGGCAGCAATGCATTATGTACAAAAAAAGGCCGGCACCATAACGTATGGCACCGGCCTCTGTAAATTCGTAACTCAGCACTCAAGGCTCAGAACTCTTTTTATACTTTAGTCAGCGCCTGTTCTATGTCAGAGATGATATCGTCGGGGTGCTCAATACCTACTGAGATGCGCACCATCCCTTCGCCGATGCCCATTTTGGCGCGGTCGGCCAGGCAAATATCGGAGTGCGTCATGGAGGCAGGGTGCTCAGCCAGCGATTCTGTTCCGCCTAGGCTTACTGCCAGCTTTATCAGCTTCAGGCTGTTCAGGAAACGGAACGCTTCTGCCTCGCCGCCTTTCAGGTCGAAGGCAATCATGGAGCCGGCAGCGCTGCACTGCTTTTCGTAGATCGCCTGCTGGTGCGGGTTGTGCGCCAGGTCGCCGAGGTAGTAGATTTTCTCCACTTTGGGATGCTCCTTTAGGTATGCGGCTACCGTTTCGGCACCACGGCTTTGCGCTTCCATGCGTATTTTCAGCGTTTCTAGGCTTCGCATCAGCATCCAGCCGGTCCAGGGGCTAGCCATAGAGCCTGTAAAGGTGCGCATGCCTTTCACGGCCTTCATCAGATCGGCGGAGCCGGCGCAGGCCCCGGCTATCAGGTCGGAGTGGCCGCCGATGTACTTGGTGGCAGAGTATAGAACCAAGTCGGCTCCATGCTTGAGTGGGTGCGAGAAAACCGGGCCTAAGAAGGTATTGTCTACAGCAACCACTACTTTCTTATCCGGGGTAGAGTGCTTTTTGGCCAGCGCGGCGCAAGCCTCAATATCCACTAAATGGTTGGTTGGGTTGGCAGGCGTTTCCACGTATACCATGGCCAGCTTATCGGCTACGCCAGAGGCATCCAGCAGCTGCGAAACCTCCTCGGCTGTGGCGCTTGCCTGAAAACCTATACTTTGGATGCCGAATTTAGGTAGGATGTTTTTGATGTAGTAGTCCGAGCCGCCATAAATGGGCTCGCTGTGCAGGATCACGTCGCCGGGCTTAAGCAGGGCCAAAAGTGTGGTGCTGATGGCGGCCATGCCGCTGGCAAAGACCGCTGCATCCTCGGCACCGTCCCAGAAGCGAAGGCGGTTCTCGAGTATCTCCAGGTCGGGGTTGTTCAGGCGGCTGTAGATCAAGCCTAGTTGCTCTTCGGCATTTTTCTCGCGCAGGCCATAGGCTAGCTCAAAAAAGGCTTTGCCCTCTTCGGCATTCTTAAAAACAAAGGTGGAGGTTTGATAAATTGGAGCTTTAACGGCCATCTCAGACCATTCCGGGTTATACCCATAGCTCATCATTAAGCTTTCGGGCCGCAGGTGTTTACCATTGATGTGCGGCCCCTGATGATCTTCTTCCAGTTGCATGTAGGTTAGTTTTGGGTTAGGTTGATTAGTTTTTCTGTATAAAAAGCTCGGGGGGATACTCTACTTTTGCCAGAAACAAGCCCTCTGCCGGAGCCGCCCCGCTGGCTTTGCTCCTGTCCTGGCTGGCAATGATCTGCTCAAAGGCCTCTACGCTTAGCTTACCGCGGCCAACGTCGACCAGCGCGCCTACTATCAGGCGCACCATGCCTCTTAAAAAGCGGTTGGCCCGTATCGTGAACTTCAGATCCTCGCCCTCCTGTTGCCAAACGGCCTCATACATGTCGCAGCGGTAATGCTTTGTATCGCCCTTTACTTTGCTGAAGGTAGTAAAATCCTCATACTTTAGCAGTATGGCCGCGGCCTCGTTCATTTTTTCAACGTCCAGGGGCCGGCTGTGGTGCCAAGCATGGTAGCGGCTAAACGGGTTTTTGCGGCGCGTAATGTAGTAATGGTAGGTGCGGGCAAAGGCATGGAAACGTGCATGGGCATCTTCCTGCACCAAGTATAATTGTATCGCAGACACATCGTCGGGCAGGATGCGGTTGAGGCGGTAAATTACTTGCTCCGGGTCTAGGTGCTGCGCGCTGTCGAAGTGTACGAACTGCTGGCTGGCGTGCACGCCAGTGTCGGTGCGGCCGCTGCCGGTGCTGCTAATTGGCTCCCGCAGAATCTTCGTCAGGCTATCGTCCAACACTTCCTGCACCGAAATTGCATTGGGCTGCACCTGCCACCCATGAAACCGGGTTCCGTCGTAAGCTATTTCTAAAAAATACCGCATAAAGCAAAGGTATGATTTTGACGCAAAAGTAGAAGGGCAAAAGACTCACGACAGTTTCAACTAAAAAGCGCCTGCTTAGAACATGAGCAGGCGCTTTTTAGTCGAAACTTATACTTGCTTTAGGCACGCATACCTCCTCCAAAACGTTTCGGGAAGGGTGCGCACGCTGCCAGGCTTTAACTTATACTTTCTCGTAGATAACGGCGGCGCCCTGGCCCACACCCACACACATGGTTGCCAGGCCATACTTCACGTTATCGCGGCGTTTCATCTCGTGCAGCAGCGTAGCCGAAATACGCGTGCCGCTGGCCCCTAGCGGGTGACCGATGGCAATAGAGCCGCCGTTTACGTTCACGATGTCCGGGTTAACACCCAACTGCTGGATGCACGGAATGGCCTGGGCCGCGAATGCCTCGTTTATCTCGGCCAGTCCGATGTCGTTTATACTTAGGCCGGCACGCTTCAAGGCTTTCTGTGTGGCTGGTATCGGGCCGATGCCCATGTGCGCAGGGTCTACGCCGGCTATAGCGGTAGCCACCACACGCGCCATCGGCGTCAGGTTGTAGCGCTTCAGGGTTTCCTCGCTCACGATAATGGATACCGCTGCGCCGTCGTTTATGCCGGATGCATTGCCAGCCGTTACCGTGCCTCCCTTCTTAAAAGCCGGGCTCAGGCTTGCCAGCTTCTCCACCGACGACAGCCTTGGGTGCTCATCCGTATCAAACACTATATCCTCGCCTTTGCGCTGCGGAATATGCACCGGCACGATCTCATCACTGAACTTACCTGCCTCTGCAGCAGCCTTATACTTCACCTGCGACTGATGTGCGAACTCATCCTGAGTTTCACGTGAAATGCCGTATCGCTCAGCCACATTCTCTGCCGTTTCGCCCATGCCAAACGGGTAATGCAGCTTAGATAGTGCAGGGTTGGTGAAGCGCCAGCCAATGGTGGTATCATAGATCTCGGCGGTGCGGCCAAAGGCTGTTTCTGATTTTGCCATCACAAACGGGGCGCGCGTCATACTTTCCACGCCACCGGCTAAGTATACTTCGCCGTCGCCGCAGCTAATTGCCCGCGAGGCATCCATGATAGCCTGCAAACCCGATGCGCACAGCCGGTTTACGGTTACGCCGCCTATCTCCTGCGGCAGACCTGCCAGCAGCAGCGCCATACGCGCTACGTTGCGGTTATCCTCACCAGCCTGATTGGCAGCGCCCATCACCACGTCCTCAATCATAGCAGGGTCCAGGTTGGAGTTGCGGGCCACGATTTCCTTCATCACCAAAGCGGCCATGTCGTCGGGGCGAACAGTGCTCAGGGTGCCGCCAAACTTGCCAACCGGTGTTCTAAGTATATCAACTATATAAGCAGTGTGCATCTTAATTTTAGTTTTACAGGTCTTTGTCTAATTTTGCATCTCTTTGCAAGTTAAATTAACCACTGTATGATACAAAGAATTCAAACCGTATTTCTGGCCCTGCTGGCCATTGCCATGATTGTGATGCTGTTTTTGCCATTATGGTCTAAAACTGATGCCACTACTGGCGAAACCGTGGTGCTGAGCGCCTGGAACATTAAATCATACTTCCTGAATGAGCAGGGCGAGCCTGATACGGCAGGCACCATTCCGCAGCGCGGGGCTATTGCCATTGGCATGCTGGCTATTGCCGCCGCCGTGGTAGCCGTGTATGAGATTTTCCAGTTCAAGAGCCGCCTGAACCAAATGAAGCTGGGCCTGCTGAACACGCTGGTGCTTGCCGCTCTGCTGGGCGTTTCGTTTTACTATGCCGCTTACGTGGGCGCTGAGCTGGTGCAAGCCCCTGAGAACGGTGCTTATGAGGCAGGCTTCTTCATGCCTGTGCTCGGCTTGCTGTTAAACGCCTTGGCCAACCGCTTCATCAAACGCGACGAAGACCTGGTAAGATCCGTAGACAGACTGAGATAGTTAGAAAGTTTAGGAGTTAAAGAGTTTAGGAGGTAGAGAGTTTTAGCTCTTTACAACCATGAAAAAAGCCGCTTCCGGACAGAGGGTCTGGAGGCGGCTTTCTCTTTTTATACTATTGCTATCGTTATGGCTTGCCTTAATCTAACTCATACAGCAGCCACAAAATATTTCAGTCAGGCATTCTCCAAGGCAGCCCCTCCAACTTTCTAACATTTTAACCTTCTAACTCCCAACCTCTTTAACTCCCAACCTCCCAACCTCCCCTACCTTCTCCTAGTGTATTCTTCCAGCTCGCGCACACTGCTGTCGAAGCGGAAGAGGTCGTAGATGTAGTAGAAGTGCTCGCGGTCGCAGAGGTATTCGTAGGCGAACTTGCCGAACTCCACGCGGGTGCTTTCATAGTCGAAGTCGCGCAGGATGCGTTTCAGGTCTTCGGCCATGATGCTGCTGCCACGCACGGCATCGCGGGCTATACTTAGCTTGGTGCTCTCAAAGTCACGGCTGTGGATGGTTTCCAGCAGGCGGTCCAGTTCGCGGCCGGTTAACAGGTTGCGGCAGCTTCCGTAGTAGTCATCGTCCCGGCGGGGCGGCACAGGCTCGTAACGGTCGCCATAGCGGTCGTCATGTGGACGGCGGTCGGGGTAGCGCGGGAGTGGCGGATGCACAACCACCGGGGCCAGCGGCACCTCACTGATTAGTTGCAGGTATGCTTTCCCGCTACGGCCCAGCGTACGGACGCCATAGTTAGCCTCTACCCTATCCGGCACAAATACCTTCTGGCCCATTTTGTACACGCCATGCCGGCTGCGCACACGGAGCTCTATATAGTGCTTGCCGGGCCGTACGTGGTCCAGGCGCACATAGTTAGTGGCGGTGCGGTTTACCAGGCGGCCATCTACCTCCACCTGGAAGTACTCGCCGCGCTCGGCAGTGAACGTAAGTATAGAAGACTGTGCAAGTACCGGCAAAGCCAGCAGCACAAACAGAAACGGAAGTAGAAGCTTTCTCATGGCAAGTATAGGTTTTTGCTTATACTTGCCTGAAGCCAATTATTATGCCAGTTTGTCTATCAGGAGTTGATTTACTTCTCCTGCTTAAGGTTGAAGTTATAGTTGAGGCCCATAGCCAGGGACTTGGCAACCCGGTCAAGTAAAGTCGCATCCTGGTTCCAGTCGTAATAGTATGAGTTTTCCCCGGTCAGGCTCCTTTTAAAGAAGAGATACTCCGTATAGCCTGTGAACCTCTTGCTTATTTTATAGTTAAAGCCGAGGGCAGCAGTGGCAAAAACATCCGTGCCTGCATCTTTTGTATCAGATACAATAACCCCATTTTCAGTTTCTTTTGACTTGGTAGTTCCGTAGGCGGGCATGGCAGTTACGGAACCATATACAGGAAACCGCTTCAATACATTGAAGAAAGTAAATTGTCCTGACACAGCAAGTGCTAACGCTTGCGTACGCGAACTGGCAGTAGTGCCGCCTGCCCCTTCTATCTCTTGTTTATCGCCCCCATAGCCAAGACTAACCTGCAACTTTGCCCTCTCAGTCCATTTATAGCCAACAGTTAGAAACATGGGAGTAAAGTACCCTGATCTTACTGTACCTGTGCCTTTCTTTTCCTTATAGTAAATGTGGTACTCAACGTTTGTTGCACCAACCCCTATATAGAGATTACCCTCGCGGGGGCTAACCTCTTCAGGCTGCTGCGCCATTGCACTTGATGTTAAAGCAACTAAAAATGAAAAGATGAATAGCAATTTCATACTACACCATATTGAGAATCAGAAAGTCATAGCTTCATTTGGACCACCTGCACCTTTTAGGTATTATATGAGAGGAGTCTTACTTCTTATATTGAAGCATTTCTTAACGCATATCTCCCACGGTTACAAGAGTGCTTATTTAAAATCTGCTTTGTTGCAACCCAGAAAACTAAGCCAAAAGCAAAAGCAAACAGGCCGCTCCAAATTCTGTATTAAAATCTGTATATAGAAGGCGACTTTTGCCCCTGCTGCAACAATACAACTCATCAGTTTTGCTGCTTTATAAAAAAGAAAATCATGTTTAGTATAAGCTCAGCAGCCTTCTGCCCAACTCTTTGCAAGCCTTTTGTAACATCTGCCCTAAAAAATAGCCGCAGGCACTTAGGCACCTGCGGCTATTTTAAAGTATAGGTTTATACTTGTTTTAACCTTCGTAGTAAAACTCGCCTTTGCTGCTCTTTATGGTTAGCTCATTGGTTTTGCTCTTCTCCACGCGGCCAATAATGCGGGCCTCCACCCCGAAGCTCTCCGAAATGTCGATCAGGCTCTGGGCGTGCTCCTGGGGCAGGTAAATCTCCAGGCGGTGGCCCATGTTAAACACCTTGTACATCTCTTTCCAGTCGGTTTGGCTCTGCTCCTGAATTATGCGGAACAGCGGCGGCACCGGGAACAGGTTATCTTTGATGATGTGCACCTTGTCGGTAAAGTGCAGCACCTTGGTTTGCGCTCCGCCGCTGCAGTGCACCATGCCATGTATGTTCGGGCGGTGCTGTTTAAGTATCTCCATCACGATCGGCGCATAGGTGCGTGTAGGCGACAGCACCAGCTTGCCAATTTCCATGCCTGTTTCCTTGTCGATATCGGTTAGGCGCTTGTTGCCGGAGTATACCAGGTCGGCTGGCAGTTCGTGGTCGTAGCTTTCGGGGTAAGAGGCGGCCAGGTATTTATGGAACACGTCGTGGCGTGCCGAGGTCAGGCCGTTGCTGCCCATGCCGCCGTTATACTCCGTTTCATACTTTGCCTGCCCGTAAGAGGCAAAACCCACGATCACGTCGCCGGGCTGAATGTTGTCGTTAGAGATCACCTCGTCGCGGCGCATGCGGGCCGTTACGGTGCTATCCACAATTATGGTGCGCACCAGGTCGCCTACGTCGGCGGTTTCGCCACCGGTGCTGTAAATGCCCACGCCGTTATCGCGCAGCATCTGCAATACTTCTTCGGTACCGTTTATGATGGCGGCGATCACCTCGCCCGGAATCAGGTTTTTGTTGCGGCCAATGGTAGAGGAAAGCAGAATATTATCGGTGGCACCCACGCACAGCAGGTCGTCGGTGTTCATGACCACGGCATCTTGGGCAATACCTTTCCACACGCTCAGGTCACCGGTTTCTTTCCAGTACATGTAAGCCAGCGAGGATTTGGTGCCGGCCCCGTCGGCGTGCATAATGGCGCAGTAATTCTCGTCCCCGGTCAGGATATCAGGGATGATCTTGCAGAAAGCTTTCGGGAATAGTCCTTTATCGATGTTCTTGATGGCGTTGTGCACATCTTCCTTAGAAGCGGATACACCGCGGCGCAAATATCTATTTTCCATAGTTCCGGATTATTTGCCTACAAATTTAACAAAGGGAATGGCATTAGCGACAGCCGAAGCCTTTAATTATACTTTTATTCCTGCATGGCAACCACGACGCAACGCCTGGGCTGCAATTTGGGTCAGCTAGTATAGAAGTATCACCTTAAAACTATATAGCTATGAAAAACAAACTTCTTCTCCCCTTGTTGGGAGCCTTGCCCCTGTTTGTGCAGCCGGCACTTGCCCAGGAAGAGGCCCCGACGTCTACGCTCCAAGCCATGGCGCCCTATAAGTTCTCGCTTGGCATACGCACTTCTGTGGGCGGCCCTGCAGGCATACAGCCAGAGCTACACTTGAAGTACTTTGTTAGACCCGAAACGGCGCTTGAGCTACAGGCCGGCTCCATTGGTTACAAGGGTTCGTACCAGGCTTCGCTGCATTACCTCTGGCAGCCGCAGTTGCTTAGCTCCAGCCGATTAAGGCCATTTGCAGGTATTGGTATTAGCGCCGTGAGCACAAAAGGCGACATGTTTCATGAAAAGGAAAAAATGGAGATTGGCGCCGCTGCCATCGCCACTTTTGGCATAGAGTATACTTTACGGAAGATGCCGCTGGCTATTTCTTTGGACTACCGGCACGCCGTACTTGGCATTAGGACCCAAACCTTTCAGTATACCGGCTACTCCCGCCTGAACACGTTGGGCTTGGGCCTGAAGTATACTTTCGGGAAGTGATTTTCAGGTAACACCTGCAGCAGTACCAGCCCGAACTGGTGCTGCTGCAATCAAGTATAAATCGTTGCTGCGTGGCCGGGACGCGAATTTGCCCTACAAATTTGATCTGTACTTGACAGCCTTGTGGCCTCACAGTCTGAACAAAACAAAAAGCATGTAGGGCTAAGGTATAAAACCGGCTAGAAAACATACTTACACTAAACAGCAGAGCCGCACAAGTATAAACTTATGCGGCTCTGCTATGTTGCGCTACACTGATGTTACTCTTGTATACGCACTACCTTAAATTCGGTACGGCGGTTGCGCTGATGCTCTTCCTCTGTTTTGGCGTTTTTCACTACCAGGCGGCTCTCGCCATAGCCTTTCGCGGTGATGCGGTTGCGGTCTATGCCTTGCGAGATAATATACTCTACGGCAGACTCGGCGCGGCGCTGCGACAGGTCTTGGTTATAGGCATCGTTGCCGCGGGCATCTGTGTGCGAACTAAGCTCGATGGAGATACCCGGATTGTCTTTTAAGATCTGCACCAATTTATCCAGTTCCAGGGCGGCGTCAGGGCGAATATTTGCCTTATCAAAGTCATAGAAGATATTCTCTAGTATAATGGCTTTCTCTTTTACGATCTCATTGAGTACAAGCACGGTTGTGAGGCGCACCTCGGTTACCTCATCTTCCAGATCCTCCTGAGCCGGCATTTTGCCTACTGTGGTAATGCGCTGGCGTGCCGTAAAGAAACCGGGCTTCTCGGCGATTACGTAATAAGTAGATGCAGAATCCAGGGCGAAGGTAAACTGGCCGCTACCATCGGTGCTGGTAGGGCGCAGCTGCTTACCGGCTTCGTCCTGTAGCGTGACAGTATGGTTTGGTACAGCTGCTCTCTGCCGGGCGCCATCACGCAGTTGGTACAGTGTGCCATCCACAAAGAAGTTAACCTGCTTACGCGCGCTCTTCTCGAAGCGATACAGGTCGTCGCCGCCTTTGCCGCCTTCGCGGTTAGAGGAGAAAAAGCCGTACTGCCCATTCACGAAGTATATTCCGAAGTCATCGCCAGGCGAGTTTACGGGCTGGCCCATGTTTACCGGCTTGCCGTTCTCTACCCTGAACAGGTCGAGATTGCCAAGGCCTGGCAAACCATCCGAGGCGATGTAGAGTGTGCCATCCGGGCCAACAGAAACAAAGCTTTCGTTGCCCGGTGTGTTTATACCTGGGCCAAGGTTCTCGGGCTTAGAAAAGCGGCCGTTATCATCCAGCGTGGATTTGTATACATCTGTGCCGCCCAGGCCTCCCCTACGGTTTGATGTGAAGTATAAAGTCTTGCCATCCGGTGAGAAAGCTGGGGAAGAGTCCCAGGCTTCGCGGTCGTTTATACTTAGCAGCTTTGGCTCAGACCAGCCGTTGGCTCGGCGCAGCGAGATAAACAGGTCTACGTTGCGGCGGCCTTTCTTAGTGCCCTCGTTGCTACGGGCAAATACCATAGTAGCGCCGTTGTTGGTAAAAGTTGGCAGGGCATCGTGCATCTCTTCCATACTAATACCTTCATACTTATGCACGGCGCCACCCATTTCAGCTATAGAGTCGGTCAGGGTTGTAGAGAAAATATCCAGGAAGCCTTCGCCGTTGCCCAGGTATTCTTTGCCGGGGCTGCGGGTAGAAGAGAAAATCAGTTCGTTGTCCAGTACGTAAGGCGCAAACTCAGAGGCATCGGTGTTCAGGGCCTCCAGGTTACTGATTTCATAGCGCTGGTGCATACCCAGGATACCATCTAATTGCTGCAGGTTCTCCAGCTCACGGCTTGCCATACTTTTAAGCTGCGGGCTGGTGCCTACGCGCATGTAATCCTTCATCCAGCGGAGTGCTTCCTCGTATTTGCCGTTAGCCTTCAGGGACATGGCGTAGTAATAGTAAGTGTCCTCTTTGCGGAAGTTGGCATCCAGGGCTGCTTTGTAGAACGGCTCTGCCTGTGCTAGGCGGTTAGAGCGGCGGTAAGACTCGGCAATCTTGTAGTTTACCTCGCCGGGGTTATTGGTGCTTGCCAGCGCCTGCTGGTAGTAGGCAATGGCGCGCTCATACTCCTCCTGCCCAAAACGTTTATCGCCCTTGCTTAAATACTGCCCTGCGCCGCAGCCGGTAAGTATAAGTATCAGCAATAAAAGTATGCCAGTCTGTTTTAGTTGGTTGGCCAGGGGCCTGTTGTGTAGCAGTAAGCGCATGAACAAGTATAGGTTAGGTTTGAGCCTGATTAGAAATAACGAGAGAGCCAGCTGTTTCCGGCAGGGCGGGGCCAGGCCTGTTGCAACTCTCCATAACTAGTTACTAGCGTATCAAAATATAGCGTATTCTTATCAATTTCGCCAGCCGCCACGTGGTTCTTCAGCTCCTGCATGCCTATCAGCTTCACTTCCTCGTTTTGAAGGAAAGCCAGCTGCGTGCGGTCGAAGAACGATACGTTGTAGCGCTGCTCCAGCTCGCGCACAAAGCTAACCGACTTATCAATGGAGCAGCCGCTGGCAGCGGTTGCCTCCTCATTGTTGGCCAGCACCAAAAAGCGGTCATGTAGCAGCTCGGCAGAGGCTTGCAGGCCTTTGCCATGGCTACTCCACTCAGTAGCAAAACGCTCCAAAAGCGGCTTTATTTCAGACTGTTCTGCCGCAGTCAGCGGGCGACTTGCCTGGTAAATCCAAAGGCGGGCCTGTGGCGGCAATTCGCTAAACGGAATATACATAGGAATTGTTAATTGTTACTTGTTGATTGTTTTTATAAGAGAACTGTTGATGAGGTAAACTCTGAAAGGCTAGCCCATTTCTCATACTTTATAAAGTAAAACAGGTAGCCCGGACTTAACCCTGGAGTAAAACAACCATCAACTATTAACAATCAACAACTAAATATTACTTCGAAAGCCCTTCGGCCTGGGCGATGAGCTCGGCAATGTCAAAAACTTGTACGCTTTCTTCCTGCTCCTTGTTCTTCACGCCGTCATTCATCATTACCATACAGAATGGGCAGGCTGTGGCTATTACGCCGTTGCCGTTGCCAAGTATGGCCAGCGCCTCTTCGGTTCTTTCTATGTTAACGTCTTTTTTACCCGGCTCAGGCTCCTTAAACATCTGGGCACCGCCGGCACCGCAGCACAGGCCATTGGCACGGCTGCGCTTCATCTCCACCAGGTCGGCATCCAAGGCAGCCAGCACATCGCGCGGCGCCTCATAAATATCGTTGGCGCGGCCTAGGTAGCAGGAGTCGTGATAAGTGATGCGCTTGCCTTTAAAGGCCTCGCCACCCTTCACGTGCACCTTGCCTTCGTTTATGAGCTGCTGCAGATAGGTAGAGTGGTGGATAACTTCATAGTTACCGCCCAGGTCCGGGTATTCGTTTTTGATAGTGTTGAAGCAATGCGGACAAGCCGTCACAATCTTCTTCACATTATAGGCATTCAGCACTTCGATGTTGGTAAGCGCCTGCATCTGGAACAGGAATTCGTTACCGGCGCGCTTGGCCGGATCGCCGGTGCAGCTCTCCTCAGTGCCCAGCACGGCATACTTTACGCCTACATGCTCCAATATCTGCACAAAGGCGCGTGTTACTCTTTTATAGCGGTCGTCGAAAGCGCCGGCGCAACCAACCCAAAACAAGATCTCCGGTTCTTCGCCATTTGCTGCCATGGTAGCCATGGTAGGCACTTTTACTAATCTTTTATTCTCTTCCATCTGGTTATTTGTGAGCCCCTAGATTTTAGATGCTAGACTTTAGACAAAACCACATGCTATGTTTCTCTACGTCCAGCCTAATCTAAAATCTAACGTCTAAAATCTATCGTCTAATTTTTAATTCTTCGAAGGTACATACAGTTCGTCGGCCCAGTTAAAGCGGTCGGCTGGCGAGAAGGCCCACGGGGCGCCATTGTTCTCGATGTTGGTGAACATGGCGTTTAGAGAGGCCGGAGCCGCAGACTCTTCCAATACCAGGAAGCGGCGCAGGTCCATGATTGTGGACAGCTGATCGATGTTTACCGGGCAGGCCTCTACGCAGGCGTTGCAGCTGGTGCAGGCCCAAAGCTCTTCCGGCGTAATATATCCGCGCAGCAGTGTTTTCTCATCGGTGGTTTCTACACGCTCCACGCCCATTTCCTTGTAGTGATTCGGCTTATAGATTGCCGGGTGCTCGCCTTTCTCCTCCATCCTGTCTCGAGTATCCATCACGATCTTGCGCGGCGAAAGCAACTTGCCCGTCATGTTGGCGGGGCACACATCAGTGCAACGCCCACACTCGGTACAAGTATAAGAATCCATCAGTTGCTTCCAGGTAAGATCCTCTACATCTTTGGCACCAAAGCGCTGGATGATCGGGTTGCCTTTGGCATCTACTTCCGGTGCTGGCGGCTGGTAGCTTGGGTCCAGCATGGCTTTTATCTCATGCGTAATAGCCGCATTCGTTGTGAATTTACCCTTCGGCAATAGCTTAGAGTAATACACGTTCGGGAAGGCCATGATAATGTGGAAGTGCTTGGAGCTTGGCAGGTAATTCATGAAGGCGAGTATGCCCAGAATGTGGAACCACCAGCCCACGCGGCCAATTACATGCAGTGTATCCGGGTCGTTGCCTAATATGTTCACAAACATAGAGCTAACCGGAAAGGCTCCGGCAATATGCGTCCCCCTTAGCTCTGCCAGCTTCAGGTCTGATATGTTGAAGGCAAACAGTGCCAGCATCAGCACAATCTCGGTGATCAGGATAAGGTTGGCATCCAGCTTTGGCCAGGCGCGCATTTCCACGCCCTCAGCCAGGCGCGGCACCTTAGTTACGTTTCTTCGCCACAGGAACATGGCGCAGGCCACAATCACCAGCGCTGCCAGAATTTCATTAACTGCCATCAGTCCGCTATACAGCACTCCGGCAAAGCCAAGTATGCGGTGCGTGCCGAATATGCCGTCAATCAGGATTTCCAGTACCTCGATGTTGATCACCAGGAAGCCGACATATACAAACAGGTGCAGCACGGCTGGCAGCATGCGTTTAAACATTTTCTGCTGCCCAAAAGCCACCAGCAAGGTTTTATTGATGCGCTCTGCAGGGTTATCAGCCAGTTCCACGTCGCGGCCCATGAGCACGTTTTTGCGGATCTTGCGGATCTGCCACACAAAAAGGCCAATGCCCACAGCAGCCACAAGTAGAAAGATGATGTTTTCCAGTCCTATTATCACGGCAAATTATTCGTTATACATACTAATTAGTAGATAAAGATAGCAGAATAATGAGAAAGATGTATGCCGGCGTATTTTTTTAAAATATTTTTCACCCGAATGTTTGCAACTTAAAAGTTAGTTGCTACTTTTGCATACCCTTTCGAAACAAGGGGCACAACAAGAGCTGGTGATGTAGCTCAGTTGGTAGAGCAAAGGACTGAAAATCCTTGTGTCGTTGGTTCGATTCCAATCATCACCACCAGCTTAAACCCTCACTCTAACCGGTGAGGGTTTTTTGTTTATAGGCCTTCTTGCTTTTTTATCCCATCTATCAGGCACTTCTATACTTTAAATTCAGGCCAACGGTTCGGTACCTGCTCCTCAGTTTAATATCCTGTTGATTTATACTTTATAGTAAAACCGAGGAATCGCCCATTTGTCTATCCAAGGATAAATTTTTTAAAGCATTCTGCACTGATTATTGCACTCCGGCACACGTGGCGCCTCACCAATAAAACCAGAAATGTTATAAAGTATAAATAAGATGATGGGGTTGCTAACGGCAATTATTGCGCAGCTCCAAAAGGGCAGCAGTATAACCAAGCTGATATGCCTCCTGAAAATGTGTGCATGCTGAGTCTGCTTGCTGCATATCCAGCTCGGCGCGGCCCAGCAAGTATAGCAGCCTCCCTCCTTCGCCTTCAGGGCTGATAGCCAGCCCAGCCCGGTAATCCTGCGCTGCCTCCTCTAGCCGCCCAAGTTTATAGCGCCCAAAACCCCTGAAAGTCAGTGCTTCTATCTGCTCCGCATTTGTGTTCTGATGCCTTAGGAAAGCGTTAAAGTCTGCAATGGCTGCGTCATACTGCTGCAAGTAAAACAAACGGACCTCGCCACGCTTTAGATGAGCCTGCGAAAGGCTTTTGTTCAGCCGAAGCGCCTGTGTCAGATCCAGTTCTGCCTGTTGGTAGTTTGCCAGTTGCTGGTAGCTGCGCCCGCGCATGTAGTATATCTTTGCAGATGGCTGTTCTTGCAACGCAATAGCCTTGTTCAGGTCGCGTAACGCAGAGTTATAGTTCTCATACACATCCAACTCAATCATGGCACGTGCCTCGTAGGCCGCGGCCTTAGTAGGCATAAACTCGATCGCATCTGTTAGAAGGCGATGTGCGCTACTATATTTACCATCTGCTATATATGTAAGCGCTGTTTTATACTTATCTTCGCCTGTAATGCGGTCCATTACGGTTTTTAGCAGCAGGCTGAAAACTAGGATACCACTGATAAATGCTGCAGTGATATACCAATCTCTGCGTGAAAAACGCTTTGTATCAGGCTGGCGCTTTTTGTAATACCTTTCTGATACTCCGGCGGGTTGGCGTGTGCGGTAATGCCGCTCTTCATATCGGCGTGGCTGGTGCTGCATAACGGCACGCTGCTGCTGCTCGCGCTGGTACTGCAGGCGCAAATCATACAAAGCCCTTTTGCTTGGGTTAGACAGGGTTTGGTAAGCAGCATTCACCTGCTTAAACAGCTCTTCGGCAAGCAAGTTGCCCGGGTTTTTATCAGGGTGATACTTAACCGCGAGCCGCTTGTATGCCGCCTTCACTTCTTGGGTCGGGGCCGACGGGCTTACGCCTAATACGTTATAGTAATTTTTATTCAAGCAGGTATCAATCTCAACAAAGATCAGTCTTAAATTTAACTAAATCCGGACAATAAACCTTAAATTCCGTACTACAGTTCGAATCAGTTATACTTTGCGTAAATTTTTAAATCTACCCTCGTATACAGAAAATGTACTAAAAACGAGAATAAACCTATGGCTATACAAGATAACGGAACTCGCGAACGCAGCCCGCATTTAATGGAGAACCTGATGGGTTACATCGATACCCGCATAGACATCATACGGCTGGAAATACAGGAAAAGCTGAAAGCCTCCTTTGTTGGTACACTCCACGCTATTTTGCTAGGCTTCGCCGCTTTTATGGTGGTTATTTTTGTAAGCATTTTTTTAGGCCTGTTGCTTAACCACTTACTCGATAGCACTTTTTGGGGCTTCGGGATTGTAGCACTTTTCTATATTATACTACTAGTGGTGCTAGTGGTTGGCTTGGATAAAAAGGTATTCCAAGGTGTAGCCGATAAAGCATTTGACAATACAATTTATAAGTCCGACAAAAGAGAAAAACATATATGAGCGAATTAAACAATCCTCTGTTCGATAACGAGCGCGACTTCCTAGAGCGGCAAAAAGAAGAGTATAAAAGAGCCCTGATGGGCGATGTAGACCAGATTAAGTCGCAGGGACAAGAAATTGGCAAAAAGGTAGCCGTGGCAGGTGGCGTGCTGCTAGCTGGCTGGCTGGTAAAGCGCCTGTTTTCAGGTGGTAAAAAAAAAGTAAAGAAACCCAGCAACAAGAGAAAAAATAAAGGAGCAGGTGTTGCCGTGCAGCAAACCCATGCTTCTACGCCGCTCATAGACTATGATTCTTATGTGCATCAGCAGGAAGATGACTACACCCTGTCCTCGGAGCGTATGCACCATGCAGAGGCAACCACTGAGCCAAAAAAAAAGTCTAAGGGATTTCTTAAATCCGAGGTTGGAAAGGCCATACAGCAACAGGCATTAGCCCTGCTAGTAGTTTACGCGACCAAAAAGCTGGAAGAATACTTAAGCAGTGTCTCCGAAAATAACGATATTGCAGCAAAGCCTGCAGCGCCTATCGTAGAGGTTACCCAGGTTGAGACAACTGAGTATATCGTTCCACAGAAGGATGCCATTTAATTACGATTCCCAAAAAGCACAACCATATCAAGCAGGCAGGAAACACTTCGCCGTGTTGCTCGACCCCGACAACCTGACGGAGGCATCCTGCCTGAATATTATCGCTCTGAGCGAGACGCACCCTATCGATTTCTTCTTTGTGGGTGGCAGCCTGATTACCTCGCAAAACCAGGCAAGCCTTATCCGCCTCCTGAAAGCACACACTAATACGCCTATTATACTTTTCCCGAGCAACAGCCAGCATATAGACAGCCAGGCTGATGGCATTTTGCTCCTCTCGCTCATCTCTGGCCGCAACCCGGACTTCCTAATTGGGCAGCACGTTGTGGCAGCCCCTAAGCTAAAAGCTAGCGGCCTGCAAGTATACCCTACCGGCTATATGCTTATTGATACAGGCCGCCAAACCACCGCCTCTTACATGAGCGGAACTACGCCCATCCCGTTTGATAAGCCCGCTATTGCAGCGTGCACGGCTATGGCAGGCGAGCTACTGGGCCTAAAGTATATTTATATGGATGGAGGCAGCGGCGCCATGCAGCCCATTTCGGCAAGTATGATTGGAGAAGTGCGCAAAGCTGTGGACTTGCCTCTTGTTGTAGGTGGTGGCATTAACTCTATTGCCAAAGCTACAGCGGCCCTCAATGCAGGAGCCGACGTAATTGTGGTAGGTAACCACATAGAAAAAAACCCCGGCTTTTTGGCCGAGGTCTCTTCTCTTGTTGCTTCGTATAACGTAGCCTTAGATGTTCGTCGCTGATTCGCGGCGGCGCATCTTACCGGCTGGTATACCAAACATCATTTTAAAGCGGCGGCAAAAATAAGCTGTGTCTTTGTAACCAACTTCTTTACCGATCTCGCGGATACTCTTCTTTGTAGTGCGAAGCAGGAATACGGCACGCTCCATACGCTGGTACTCAATATAATCCTGCGGGTTAATACCAGTCAGCATTTTGAAGTACTGCCCTACATAATCCTCGGACACGTTGGCCACGTTAGAAAGCACTTTGTTAGATAAATCGCCGCCCAGGTTCTCCTTAATGTAGTTGAACAAGTCGATGAGGCGAGGATCTTTAAAGTATGTGCTATTTGTTGCCAGCTGCTCCACAAACATTCTGTTCTTGAGGATGTGGCGAACAATCTCTACCACCACCTGCTCTGTGTACAGGTTTGTAAGGCGCTCTTTGCCTGGCAGCTCCTGCATGCTCTCTTCCACCACCTTAATTACCAGATTGGCAAGTTTGGTGTTATTAGAGATCAGGAACGCTGGCAGATCCAGTGAAGCGAAGAAGTTAACCGAATCGAACACCTTCGCCTCGAAGCTTACATACGTATGGCTCTCTTCGGCATCTCCGATCAGGTCCAGATCGTTATTGCTTTTGAAAAACTTCTCTCTGTTTGTGATCAAGTCATCGTTTGTGATGGACTTACCTTCACCCGATGGCCCAAAGGTAACTTTTGTGCTTCGGCCACCCGGGATGAATAGAAGTTCCCCTTCTTCTACCATCTGCTCCTCGTCACCGAAAAAGATACTGCCTTTATGAAGCAGGATCAGGTTGTTACCTACATCGTAGTAGTTGCGCACCGTAAACGGCTGTTGCAACACCAGATTTTTAGCCTTAATGAACCGCACCCCAAGCGATTCAATAATCTTATTGTAATCTTCCATGTGTGTTACCAACTAACTTTTATACTATAAACCCTTAATTTTGGCTTAAAGCTAAGATTAATCTTTATAAAATTCAAAATAATTTTTAAAATTAATTTTAATTCAGAAAAGACTATCTATAGCTCAATTCACATAGAAACAGCAATTTAAGGCGTTTTTTATTTGAGCAATTCTCTCGAAATTACTATTTTCTGTATCTCAGAGGTACCCTCATAGATTTGTGTGATTTTTGCATCACGCATTAAACGCTCTACATGGTACTCTTTTACGAAACCGTAACCACCATGTATTTGCACTGCTTCTACAGTTGTTTCCATAGCTACTTTAGAAGCAAATAACTTAGCCATTGCGCCAGACTTGCCGTAGTCCAAGTGTGCATCTTTGTCGTGAGCAGCTTGCAGGCACAGCAGGCGAGCTGCTTCAATATTTGTTGCCATATCTGCCAATTTGAACTGTATTGCCTGGTGCTTTGAGATTTCTACACCAAAAGCCTTACGCTCCTTAGAGTACTTAAGCGCTAACTCCATAGCGCCAGAGGCTATGCCAAGTGCCTGGGCAGCAATACCAATTCTACCTCCAGCCAGTGTTTGCATCGCAAACTTGAACCCGAAGCCATCCTCACCGATTCTATTCTCTTTTGGTACTTTTACGTCAGTAAACATTAAAGAGTGGGTATCTGAGCCACGAATTCCTAATTTATTTTCTTTTAGTCCAACTTCGAAACCTTCCATACCGCGCTCTACAATGAGGGCATTAATGCCACGGTGGCCTTTTTCTACGTCAGTTTGTGCAATTACCAGGTAAACGGAAGCCGTACTACCATTGGTAATCCAGTTTTTTGTACCATTCAGCAAATAGTAATCTCCTTTGTCCTCGGCAGTGGTGCGCTGCGAGGTTGCATCAGACCCGGCTTCAGGCTCAGAAAGACAGAATGCGCCAATAATCTCTCCGGTAGCTAACCTAGTCAGGTATTTTTGTTTCTGTTCTTCGGTGCCGAAAGTTTCAAGACCCCAGCAAACAAGCGAGTTGTTTACAGACATCACCACAGACGCAGAGGCATCCACTTTAGAGATTTCTTCCATGGCTAGCACGTAAGAAACGGCATCCATGCCGCCTCCGCCATACTTTGGGTCAACCATCATACCCAAAAAGCCCAGCTCGCCCATCTTCTTTATCTGCTCGGCTGGGAATTTCTGATGCTCATCGCGCTCAATAACGCCTGGCAACAGCTCTGTTTGGGCAAAGTCACGGGCGGCAGCCTGTACTGCTAACTGCTCCTCTGTTAATTGAAAATCCATATGTAGTATCTAAAGGATAATAGTTTGATTAGTTTACTTTAATTCCGGTACAAAACTATGAAATTCAGTTGCATTTATTCAACCTGATATTCTAATAATTGTTGTGCGCCACCACCGTTTTGTACACATTTAACCTCTACAGGTTACAAATGCCTAAAAAAAGCAAGCGCCGCCAGTGCAGAAGCAGCAGGCGGCGCAAGTACAATTTATCAGTTTTAAATAATTTTTAGTCGCGGCGCCCCATTAACAGTGACACATAGTATAGCAAAGTTGCCAACGAACCTAAAGCTGCCACCACATATGTTAGGGCTGCCCACTTCAGGGCATCTTTCGCCATGGCATGCTCCTGCGTCGTCACGATGCCACGCTGGTCTATCCAAGCCAGCGCACGCTTGCTGGCATCAAACTCTACCGGCAGCGTAACAAAGCTAAAGATTGTGGTAAGGCCGAACAACGCTACACCTATCGCCAAAGGCACCGGAGTGGCCTGCAGCATAAAGATACCGATCAAGATGATCCACTGCATGTAGCGCGAGGCTATACTTAGCGCAGGCACCATGGCCGAACGAAACTTAAGAAAGGCATAGGCTTTGGCATGCTGCACGGCGTGCCCGCATTCGTGCGCTGCCACAGCAGCGGCGGCGGCACTGCGCGCCTCGTACACATACTCGCTCAGGTTCACAGTTTTGTCGGAAGGGTTATAGTGGTCTGTCAGGCGCCCTGCCACCGACATTACCTTTACGTCTGTGATGCCGTTATCGCGCAGCATCATTTCGGCCACTTCGCGGCCACTCAGGCCCGAGCTTAACGGCGTTTGGGAGTATTCCTTGAACTTACTTTTAAGCTTGGCGCTTACGCCCATACTTATGAGCATAAAAACGATACCAATGAAATATATTCCGAGCATAGTTTTAATTTAAATTACAGTTGTTCTCTATCTTCTTTACGATGTTTGTAGTGGAGTAGCCTTTAACGAGTGGCACCGTTTTAACCGCTCCGCCCCGCGCCTGCACCACCTCATGGCCCACAATCTGCGCCACGGCATAGTCATCGCCCTTTACTAGGATATCTGGCTGTATCGCTTCGATAAGCTCTAACGGTGTATCCTCGTTAAAAAGTACTACGGCATCCACAAACAAAAGGGATGCCATAACGCGCGCGCGTGACATTTCGTCCTGCAACGGCCTGCTTGGGCCTTTTATACGGCTAATGGAGGCATCAGTATTTAGCCCAAGTATAAGCTTATCGCCAAGTTGTCTTGCTTTCTCGAGGTAATCGACGTGACCAAGGTGCAACAGATCGAAGCACCCATTTGTAAACACGATTATTTGGCCCTGGTCGCGCCAGGTTTGCACTTGCTCCAGCAACTGCGGAAGGGTGTAAATTTTATCTTTTGAATTCATGAGAGCTTGCATTAGCGTGGCTTTGCTTTACTGTTACCGCCTTCGGGCGGCCCAGAAAACCTGCCATAAAACTAATCACTCCCATTACAACTACCAAAAGAGTTTGCGAGGTATGGGCCAGCAGCGCATAGGCCATACCAGCCTCTTTAGGGACACCATAAAGCAACAAAGTAGCTTGCACTAGCAAATGATACACGCCAATACCCCCTTGCACAGGTGCGGCCATGCCCAGTGTGCCCACTAAGAGAACAGAAAGCGCAGCTCCCCATCCCAAACCTGCCGTAGCAGGCAGCGCATAGAAAACCACCAAGCTCATGCCATAGTACATCAGCCACACAAACACTGTATGGCCCCAGAAGGTTACTTGGTTATCAAGCTTTGTAATACTGAAAACGCCTTTAAGCATGCCGCGCACGAAGTTAACCGCCTTCCGAAAGTATGAATTTTTGCGTAAGCGGCTTAAGTAGCGTAAGCTGATGAACAGAATAGCTAGTATTGTTCCGAGCATTACCCAGAACACCCAGTAAAACGAGCTTATACTTTGCTCTACGTTTGTATACTTATCAGAGAAAAGACCGAGGAAAAAGTCGCGGATGCGGCCAAACTCTATCAGAAAGGTAAGCCCAACCACCATTAGCAGCATCACCATGTCGATGATGCGCTCCGCGATGACGGTGCCGAAACCGGTATTCACGGGCAGGTTATCGGAGCGGCGAAGCATGCTGCAGCGCACTACCTCGCCCATGCGCGGCAGTACCAGATTAGCCAGATAGCCTACCATCATGGCATTATAGGTGTTGCGCAGCGGCGGGCTGTAGCCAGTTGGCCGTATCTGCATTTGCCACCTTACGGCACGGCTTATATAGGCTAGTATGCCTAGCAGCACCGACAGCAGCACCCAGCCATAGTTGGCGTTTTGCAGCTCTGCCCACATTTTCTGAAAATCAAGCTCCTTTAGCGCATACCACATCAGAAATGCGGATACACCTAAAAGCAGCGCATACTTCAGAAGCGAGAGCAGTTTTTTCATGAAATGGCGTTACACCAGGCGGTTATGCTGATCTGGGAACACAAGCGTAGGCGTGTGGTTTTTGGCGTCTTCGAACTTTATACTGCAGTAAGAAATCACGATCACGATATCGCCAACCTGCACCTTGCGGGCGGCAGGTCCGTTAAGGCATACGGTACCGGTACCGCGCTCTCCCTTGATCACGTAAGTCTCGAAACGCTCGCCGTTATTAATGTTAACGATCTGTACTTTCTCATTCTCCACGATGTTAGCGGCGTCCATTAGGTCCTCGTCTACGGTGATACTGCCTACATAGTGCAGCTCGGCCTGTGTTACCTTACAGCGGTGGATTTTGGATTTTAAAACCTCAATATACATGGTTTACTTTTGTAATAAAGCGCAAAGTTAGGCAATTGGCAGCATATTAACTACCAAACCTAAAGCTGCTTAAAGGCATCTGTTGGCCAAACAAACTATACTCCGTTTAAATTCACCAGAATGTTATCAATCAGGCGAACGGGGCCCACAAAGGCAGCGATGCAAAGCGCCACTTCCTGCCCTGCCTCTACCACAGCCAAAGGCTGCAAAGTATCCGGGTCGGCTATCTCAAAATACTCCAGCTTAACCTGATCCTTATCTGTTAAGTAGGCCTCTACAGTTGCTTTTATACTATACAATGGCTTTTGTCCCAGCTGGCTTTTGGCTAACTGCAGCGCCTTATACAGCGCAGTGGCTGTCTGGCGCTGGGCGGCATCCAGGCGCGTATTGCGGGAGGACATAGCCAGGCCGTCTGCTTCACGGATGGTTGGGTAGCGCACCAGCTCTAAGTCGAAGCTAAGGGTTTGCACCAGCTGTTTTACAATGGCTACCTGCTGCAAGTCTTTCTGGCCAAAGTATGCCTTGTGCGGCTGCACGAAGTGAAAAAGCTTGCCAACGATTGTGGCAACACCGTTAAAATGGCCTGGACGGTGCTCGCCTTCCATTACCGTCTCCAGCGCTCCGAAACTAAACTGCATAAGCGGCTGTTGTACATATACATCCACTGCCTGCGGAGCAAAGAGAATGTCGCAGCCAACCGTTTTGAGTTGCGCGATATCCTCCTCCATGGTGCGCGGATACAGTTTATAATCGTCCGGGTTATTGAACTGCGTGGGGTTTACGAAAATGCTGCAAACGGTTATATCGTTCTCCTGAGCCGAGGCGCGCAGCAGTTGCAGGTGCCCCTCGTGCAGAGCGCCCATGGTTGGTACAAAACCAATACGCTTGCCGTTGCAGCGTAAGGCTTGCGTACGCTCCCGGATGACACTAACCTGCTCTATAACTTCCATGTTGAGGATATATCTGTGTAATGCAAAGGTAAAGCCGGCAAAAGTAAGTTATAGTGTATTAAATTGAAAATTAGAATAAAAAATACTAATTTTGCACGTCCCATTACTGTTGCTTAATAAATTTTAACTACATACCCATGTCAAAATTGCGAATCTTATACGCCGCCACCGAGATCAATCCCTTCTTACAGACCACGAAAGTAGCAGAGTTTTTACAGACGCTGCCACAGGGGATGCAAGAGCGGGGAATGGAGATCCGAATCTTTGTTCCGCGGTTCGGCCTGATTAACGAGCGCAAAAACCGTTTGCATGAGGTAGTACGCCTTTCAGGAATCAACATCGCTGTTGGCGAAGACGAGAAACCGCTTGTTATTAAAGTGGCTTCCATCCCGAACGCGAAACTACAGGTTTATTTTATTGATAACGAAGACTATTTCCATAGAAAATCAGTTTTCGTAGATAAAAACAACAAGTTCCACCAAGACAACGACGAGCGCGCCATCTTTTTCTGCAAGGGTGTGCTGGAAACAGTAAAGAAGCTGGGCTGGGCGCCGGATATCGTGCATTGCAACGACTGGATGACTGGTTTGATCCCGATGTACCTGAAAACCACGTACAAAAAGGATCCTATCTTTAAGGACGCCAAGTCGATGTTTACAGTATATAACCACAACTACTCCCATAAGTTTGACGCAGACCTGCTTGAGAAGGTAAAAATGCTGGACATTGACGACAGTATGCTAACCGAGCTGCAATCAACAGACATTGACGGCTTTATTAAGTGCGGCATGGAGTATGCTGACTCGGTGATTAAAACTAACGAGAACTTCGGAGATAACATGAACGCCTTGTTCACGGACTTCATGAAGAAGAAAACCATTAGTACGGTTTCTGCCGATGATACCTTGCTGGATAATTACTATAACCTGTACAACGAGCTTAGCAAATAAACTACTTGCATCGCATTACTGCCGTTTCTTGTACTATTCGTGAGTTAAAGCGCGGCACGCAAGAATAAACGCACTAGCGTTATAACATAAAATTACAAAAGGCTGCCGCTTACATTACATTTTCATGTAGAAGCGGCAGCCTTTTTTGTTTTCCCGTAAATAACTTATACTCTTGGCTTTAAGCTTTATAAACGTGCTACAAGTATAACGATATCGCACCCTCACTATTCAGATATTAAAGAAAGAAGTACCTTTGTGTGTACCTATGAGAATTTATTGATATAACCTATGTGTGGAATTGTAGCTTACGTTGGACATCGGGAAGCGAGTCCAATTATCATTAAAGGCCTGAAAAGGCTCGAATACCGAGGATATGACAGTGCAGGCATCGCCCTGATGAACGGCGACCTGAACATTTACAAGAAAAAAGGCAAAGTAGCCGAGTTGGAGGCATTTATTGCTACTCAGGATACCCACGGCAGCATTGGCATGGGCCACACCCGCTGGGCAACGCATGGAGAGCCAAATGATGAGAATGCGCACCCGCACTACTCAACCTCCGGCAATATCGCCATCATCCACAACGGCATCATCGAGAACTATGCTTCCTTAAAGAAGCTATTGCTTGAGAAAGGCCATACTTTTAAATCAGAAACAGATTCAGAGGTTTTTATTAACCTGATCGAGGACATTCGTGCGCACAACAACTGCACCCTGCCGGAGGCCGTGCGCCTGGCTATGCACGAGGTGGTTGGCGCTTACGCTATTGTGGTGCTCTCAAAAGACAGCCCGAACCAACTGATCGCCGCCCGAAAAGGTAGCCCGTTGGTAGTGGGCATCGGCGAAGGCGAGTACTTTCTGGCTTCTGACGCAACGCCTATTATCGAGTACACCAACGAGGTAGTATACCTTAACGACTACGAGCTGGCTATCATCAATAACGGGCAACTAGATATCCGTACCAAGGAAGATGTGCAGCAAACGCCTTACGTGCAGAAGCTGGAAATGGAGCTGGAGTCGATTGAGAAAGGCGGCTACGAGCACTTCATGCTGAAAGAGATATTTGAGCAGCCCCGCTCTATACTTGACAGCATGCGTGGGCGCATGGTTGCCGAAAGCGACCACCTGATGATGGCCGGTATCCGTGAGTTTGAAAACAAGTTCGCGAATGCCAGCAGAATTATCATTGTGGCTTGCGGCACATCGTGGCACGCCGGTCTTGTAGCCGAGTACCTGATCGAGGATTTGGCGCGCATCCCTGTAGAAGTAGAGTATGCCTCCGAGTTCCGTTACCGTAACCCGATCATCAGCGAGCGTGATATTGTAATCGCTATTTCGCAGTCAGGAGAGACGGCCGATACACTGGCTGCCCTGGAACTTGCCAAATCTAAAGGTGCTACTATATTCGGTATCTGCAACGTGGTAGGCTCATCTATTGCGCGCGCCACCGATGCAGGCGCTTATACGCATGCAGGCCCTGAGATTGGCGTTGCCAGCACCAAAGCCTTTACGGCGCAGGTTACTGTGCTTACGCTTATCGCCATGATTATCGGTAGCAAGCGCGGCACCCTAGAAACCACCAAACTGCGCGAGTTGATGGTGGAGCTGGAGACGATCCCTGCTAAAGTGGAGGAAGCCCTAAAGCTTAACGAGCAGATCATAGGAATTTCGGAGCAGTACAAGGACGCCACCAACTTCCTATACTTGGGCCGTGGCTATAACTTCCCGGTTGCCCTGGAAGGCGCCCTGAAACTTAAGGAGATCTCGTACATACACGCCGAAGGCTACCCAGCCGCCGAAATGAAGCACGGCCCGATTGCTTTGATTGATGAGCAGATGCCGGTAGTGGTAATTGCTACCAAGGATAGCTCTTATGAGAAGATCGTTTCGAATGTGCAGGAGGTGAAGGCCAGAAAAGGAAAAGTGATTGCCGTTGTTACCGAAGGCGACACAACCATCCCGGCCATGGCCGACCACGTGATTGAGATACCAGAAACCAGCGAGCACCTGATGCCGCTGCTGTCCGTTATTCCGTTGCAGCTATTGTCTTACCATATAGCGGTAATGCGCGGGTGCAATGTGGACCAGCCACGTAACCTGGCTAAGTCTGTAACAGTGGAGTAAGCGCTAGCAAAGTATAAAACAGAAAAGGGAGCCTTAACAGCTCCCTTTTTTATTTACGCCTGTATGCCAACGTATCCAAGAAAAGACAGATGGCCTCGGTATCTTCAGAAGTATACCCAGGGTTTAGCATCGTCATGAAGATGATGCCTTCAATTTTGTTTTTGCTTCCGATGGCCGCCACAGTGTAGCGTTGCTCCTGGCCACCGTGCTTCAGCACCACCGATTTGCCTCTAGCCTTGTGCCCCGACTGCAATTTAAGCTCATAAGCCTCCTCTGAGCGCGTGTAACCAAAGTTCATCTCGCCTTCGGTTATCTCCTGCAGCATCAGGTCTACCAGCTCGGTGGGGTTAATGGTTTTATACTTTTGCAGCAGCATGCCGTTGCCGTTGGCAGTTACCAACGTTACCTGTTCCAGTTGCGGGTCAGGAGTGGCAATGGTTGGCTGCAGCGCTTTGGGGTATTGCAGAGAAACCCAGTCATCCTGGTAAGTAAGTATATCCTTCTGCTTTATTGTTAGCTCTAATTCTTTGCCATTGGCTAGCTTTACTTTTTGGGCCTTACCTAAGGCTATATCTGTGGCCTTGCCATCAATAACAACCTGGTAATTTGCCGCATCCTGAGCTACTGCGCCTATACCTGCCAGGCAAAGTATACTTGCCAGAAGTACTATTTTCATCTGATATCTTGTAAGTCGAACTGTGTTATACTTTTGCCCAATACTAAAAAGGAGCAGTACCGATGGCGGCATTGCTCCTTTTGCTATCAATGGTTTATACTTTAAAAACGCTCACCCTTAAGGTATTTCGTTTTCAGGAGCGGACATATTTTGTAGCGTTCTTCTTTAGTATCTTCATACACGACTTGCAGCACATGGTACACATTGGCTACTCCTATCTGGTTTGCCCACTCAAATGGCCCTTTGGGGTAGTTAGTACCGAGCTTCATGCCTTGGTCTATGTCGTTTGTTGTTGCGGTTTGCTCCTGTAAAGTATAGCAGGCTTCGTTGATGATCATACAGATCATGCGGGGCGTTACCATACCTACGCGGTCCTCTACCAACAAATATGCAGTGCCCAGCGCCTGGCATACTTGCTTCAGCGTTGGCTCATCTTGGGTATTCAGCAAACTCACCTCCAGCACCTCGCGGTTAAACAGCGTTGGCAACCCGTTAAACCCTATCAAAGTACAGGTTCGCTCCAGGCCTGCCTCTTTTACCAGCGCAGCCAGCTGCACCATAACGGCATGGCAAAACACCACCTGCTCCGGCGCGTACAGGCTTAGGCGCTCCGGCTGCTCGTGCAGCAGGAAGTCAAACACGATGTCGGAGGGCTTCAGTTGCTCATCCTGCAAGCTGTGGCTGTGTAAAAAAGTATAGGTTATACCTTCTTTCCCTTCCGGAAACTTCTGCTGGAATTCGGCGGCCATTTCAGGACCAGATAAAACAACTATATGCATATTTCTGTACTTTTGATGGTAAAGATACAAACTAAAACGAATCCACTATGGCACATACCATCATCAATTCCCCGAAGGCTCCCGCCCCGATCGGCCCTTACAGCCAAGCAACTTTAGCCAACGGAACATTATACGTTTCGGGCCAGATAGCGCTGGACGCCGAGAGCGGCGACCTGGTAAACGACAGCATCGAGAACGAAACGCACAAAGTAATGCAGAACCTGCAGGCCATACTTACAGAGGCCGGTATGGACTTCAGCAACGTACTAAAGTGTACCATCTTCGTAAAAGACCTGAACAATTTTGGCAAAATTAATGAGACCTACGGCAGCTACTTTACCAGCAACCCGCCAGCCCGCGAGACGGTAGAGGTGAGCCGCCTGCCAAAAGATGTGAACGTGGAGATTTCCTGCATCGCTACCAAGTAGTTTTCTGAAGGCATAAGATTTTCGGCGAAGGGCAAAGGAGCTAAGTATGGCTTTTTTGTCCTTCGCCGCTTTTATACTTTGCCGTATTCGCCAGGCACCTATGTATGAGTTTAAAGGCAGATACTTTTGTTGCTTTCGCCTAAGTACAAATTCATAGCTCCAGATAAGGTGCGGACAGGTCACGGCCTGTCACTACAAGTTAATCAGCCCAACATGTACACAGAGCAGACGGCAAGTTCACCATCAGCGCTAAATACACTTGCGAACCAAAACACCCAAATCCCCACCCCTCTCTAACTCCTTAACTTTCTACCTTTCTAAAACTTCCCAACTTCCTAAATATTTGCTCCTTCTGCCTTCTCGCCTTCGTCGGTGGGCTTTTGCAGCACATCCTCAGGCTCTCCGTATACCTCTTTCTCGTGCTTGCCTGGCTCCGCGTTTACAGCCGAGTTGCCTGCCTCTACTTCCTGCCTAATCACACGCACGGCATAATCTGATGGGTAAATGTTATAGCCATACTTGCGGGAGTATACAAATGTAAAAACTGCCCCAAAGAATATAATCTGTGAGGTAAAGAACACCCAGGTAAGTATAACCACGATAGAGCCAGCCGCGCCATACACGGACCCTACATCGTTTTTGCCTAAGTATAACCCGATCAGCCCACGAAACAGGACAAATAACAAGGATGTAACTAAGGCCCCTACCGCCACATCGCGCCATTTTATTTTAGCATCTGGCAAAAACTTGTAGATACAGGCAAAAAGGAATGACATTAGCAGAAAAGCAGAAATAAAGTTAGCTGCATGCAACACATACACTACCCATCCAGAAAAGCGCGCTGTCAGGAAATCGCCGATTGCCACCAAAATGGTATTGGCCAGCAATGAGAGCAGTAGTACAATGGCAATGGTCAGTATCATACCAAAGGAAAGCACCCGATCCAGCACTAGCTTGATGTAACCACGCTTGGGCACTGGCTTTACATGCCAAATCTCGTTGAGGGAGTATTGCAGAGAGATAAATACCCCTGTGGCTGCAATAAAAAGCGCAAAGCCCCCAACCAGCGCAGCCAGGTTAAAAGCCCCAAACTCATTTACGTTCTCCACCATTTTCTGCACTGAGTAGGCCCCTTCTGTACCAATTAGCTCTTTGATGCGGTAATAAATCTCCCCAGATACTGCCTGTTCTCCAAAAAAGTAGCCTGCAGCGCTAATAATAATGATAAGCATGGGTGGCAGCGCAAAAATAGTATAATAGGCCAGCGCCGCTCCCTTCTGAAAGGAGTTGTTGTCGATAAACTCAAGCCCGGTTTCTTTTAACAGGCCCCAGATTAACCATGCGCGCTTCTTAACCATACTTTGCGGCTTTTCTTACTTGCTGATACGCAATTTGGCCACTATGTTTATGTTATATATGAACATCTTCCTGCCTGTGTGGGCATAATTAGCCTTTTGCAGCGCGCGCACTATTTTACCATTACCGAAACGATACTTTATTTTGTACCTTTGCACCGAATTTGAACGATCTGAATCAGATAACTATACATGGAAAGAGAAGTTAGAGTACGCTTTGCCCCAAGCCCAACCGGGCCTCTCCATATCGGTGGTGTGCGCACTGCCCTGTATAACTTTTTGCTGGCCAAGAAAACAGGCGGCAAAATGATCCTCCGCATCGAGGATACAGACCAGAACCGCTTTGTGCCCGGCGCCGAGGACTATATCCGCGAGTCGTTGGAGTGGTGCGGCATTGAGCTGGACGAAAGCCCATGGAAAGGCGGCCCTTACGCCCCTTACCGCCAGTCGGAGCGCAAGCCCATGTACATGCAGTATGCCCTGCAACTGGTAAACGATGGCCATGCCTACTACGCATTCGATACAGCCGAGGAGCTGGAGGAAATGCGCGAGCGCTTAAAAGCCGCCAAGGTTGCCACGCCGCAGTACAACGCCATTACGCGCATGACGATGAAAAACTCGCTCACGCTACCTGAGGATGAGGTAACCAAGCGCCTGGAGTCCGGCGACCCGTACGTGATCCGTTTGAAGGTGCCCCGCAAAGAGGAAGTACGCCTGAAAGACATGATCCGTGGCTGGGTAATGGTACACTCTTCTGCCATAGACGATAAAGTATTGATGAAGTCTGATGGAATGCCGACTTACCACTTGGCCAACATCGTGGATGACCACCTGATGAAGATCACCCACGTGATCCGTGGGGAGGAGTGGTTGCCGTCTGCGCCGCTGCATGTGCTGTTGTACCGCTACCTAGGCTGGGAAGATACTATGCCTGAGTTTGCGCACTTACCACTGCTGCTAAAGCCAGACGGAAACGGCAAGCTAAGCAAACGCGACGGCGACAAACTGGGCTTCCCGGTGTTCCCACTGCGTTGGCAAGACCCGAACACCGGCGAGGTATCGTCGGGTTACCGTGAGAGCGGCTACCTGCCGGAAGCCTTTACCAACTTCCTGGCCTTTTTAGGTTGGAACCCAGGTACACAGCAGGAGTTGTTTTCAATGGATGAGTTGATTCAGGAGTTTACTGTAGAGCGCATTGGCAAGTCCGGTACACGTTTCGATATACAAAAAGCCCGTTGGTTTAACGAGCAGTACCTGCGCGCCAAGCCAGACAGCGAGTTGGCAGGCTACCTGATCAAAGCACTGGAAGAGCATAGCATCAGCACAACGCAGGAGAAAGCCGAGAAAATTGCCGGTTTGATGAAGGAGCGTGTGTCGTTTCCGCAGGATTTCTGGAAAGAGGCTGAGTATTTCTTTGTAGCGCCGGAGGAGTATAGCGAGAAAGTGGCCTCTAAGAAGTGGAACAGCCAGTCGGTTGCCGTTTTCGAGGATTTCAAGAACGAGCTGCCATCGCTGGAAAACTTCAACGCCGATACGATAAAAGAGCTGCTGCTAAACGTACTAGAGCGCCACGGCATGAAAATCGGGCAGGTAATGCAGGCGCTTCGCCTGGCTGTAACCGGCGCTGAGGCCGGCCCAGACCTGATGCACATCATCGAGGTGATTGGCCGCGAGGAAACGATGCAGCGCATCGAAACCGCTATCAGTAAACTGAACAGCTACGTTTCAGAATAACACATAAATCACTGAAGTATAAAAAGGCTGGCCCGTGGGTCAGCCTTTTTTAATGCCCTTTGCCCAGCCGCTGCAACAAATTGGCCCTGCCTTGCTTATACATCTAAAGTATAACCAGACGAGCAACATCATGGCTAAGAATAAAAAGGAAAGTAAAAACGAGAAGAAAAAGTCGCGGGTGCACAAAGACTTGGAGGGCTTTGAGATTAAAGTGAATGAGCACGGTGAGATCATATCGAACTACAGCATCGACAAAATTAATGACTTCCTGAATCAAAACGTGGATGACAAAAAGCTGATGAAGCGCAATGCCGCCGAGAAAGCCAAACGCGAAGAAGAAGAGGCTTTCCATGTGGAGGAAAATGAGGAAGCCGAGGAGACCGACGAGGATTTTGTGCGCAACACCAACGCCACCTCCGATGAGGAAGATGATAAAACACTGCCCAAAGCCAAACGCAAAAAAGGCGATGACGACGATGACGAGGAGGAAGACTGAGCAGCGACGGCAAGTATAAATGCAAGGCGGAAGCGGGATGCCACATAAGGCGACAACCGCTTCCGCTTTTTTATTTAATTCGCTATCTTTCTATTATCACACAACATCTGCAAAACTATGAGAAATTCACACGAGATAGATTACAAGGTATTTGGCAACGACATACAGGTACTGGAAATTGAGCTTGACCCTAACGAAACGGTGATTGCCGAAGCGGGCGCCATGGTATACATGGAAGACGGCATTGATTTCCAGACAAAAATGGGTGATGGCTCCAACCCAAGCCAGGGCTTTTTGGGCAAACTTGTTTCTGCGGGCTCGCGCATGATTACCGGCGAATCGCTGTTTATGACGCACTTTACCCACCGCGGCTACGGCAAGAGCCGCGTGGCTTTCTCGGCTCCTTACCCCGGCACCATCTTGCCCGTAAACCTGAGCACCATCCGAAACCATACTTTAATTGCGCAGAAAGACGCATTTCTGGCAGCTGCGCTAGGCACCAAGCTTAGCATCCACTTTAACCAAAAATTTGGTTCCGGGCTATTTGGCGGCGAGGGCTTTATACTTCAGAAGATGCAAGGCGATGGGCTCGCTTTTTTACATGCTGGCGGTACCATCGTGGAAAAGCACCTGAATAACGAAACCCTGCGCGTGGATACAGGCTGTGTGGTTGCATTTGAGGAAGGTATAGATTTTAGCGTACAGCGCGCTGGCGGCTTAAAGTCCATGATTTTTGGCGGCGAAGGCTTGTTCCTGGCAACGCTCCGCGGTACAGGCAAAGTATGGCTGCAATCTATGCCAGTGAAAAAGCTGATTGAGGCGCTTATGCCTAGAGGCGAGAATGCCAACAAGGAAGGCGGCTTCTTCAGCAGCTTTATGGAATAGCAGTCCACTACTTAGGAACAGGAACTATGCGACAATTTCTTTGATTTGTTATATTACTTTCATAAAAATCAACTAACAACCTATGACAACAGGTATCAACAATGTATGGCAGCCTATTAATAAAGCGCTGACTATTGTAAACCTTATTTTGCTTGCCATCTTAACGACTAACTTCGTGCGCTATAAGGAGATCAAAGACAAAAAGGTACCTGTTGTAGCTAACGTTTTTTTGCTTCTGTTCCTGAGTGCAGGCCTTGTTGCCGCACTTTACTCCTTTAGGTAGTATTAATAACATAAGTACAAGCTTATTAATTTAAAATGCCCGGCAGGTATAAAACTGCCGGGCACTTTGCATTTCTTATACTTTATACTTCTGATCGTTTAAGGTACGAGCTGCAAGCTCGCACCAGCGGAGGAATGCAATTACCCGGAAGCTCCTAAAACCCAAACCGCCCGACAGGTTTATATTTGCCGGGCGGTTTGGGTTACAATACATTGAAGTATAATTTGTAGAGTATAAACCTATTGATGTTTAGATGAGATGCTTAGGTAGAGCCATACTTTTCTGCGGAGCAGAAAGCAAGTTGAAAACTTGCAGCCATGCAAACCCACAAGTTACGCTCTGCTAAACTTGCGGGATACCAGGTATAACTTTCTAACCTTTTAACTTTCTAACTTTCTAACACCTAAACTCTCTAACTCCCTACGCTTCCATTCCATTCACCTGCATGATCTCTTCCAAGTGTTCGCGGGTGTTACTGAGGCGGGGCACTTTGTGCTGGCCACCCAGTTTGCCTTTGTGGCGCAGCCAGTTCAGGAACGTGCCTTCCGGGGCGGCATGCACCAAAGGCTTTTGCAAGGCAATGTCGTTTTGGCGTTTGGCGTCGTAGTCGGAGTTTACGGTGCGCAGCGTTTCGTCCAGCACCTCGGTGAAGGTTTGCAGGCTGCTAGGCTCCTTCTCGAACTCGATCAGCCATTCGTGCCCGCCACGCTTGTCGCTTTCCAGGTAAATGGGCGCTGCCGTGAAGTTAGAGATAACGGCTCCTGTGGCCTGGCAAGCTTTGGTAATAGCTTCTTCGGCATTCTCCACAATCACTTCCTCGCCGAAGGCATTTATAAAGTGCTTGGTGCGCCCAGATATTTTAATTCGGTACGGATTTATACTTGTAAAGCGCACAGTATCGCCAATCTTATAGCGCCACAGACCTGCATTGGTAGAAATAACCAGCGCATAGTTCTTGTTGAGCTCCACTTCGTCCAGCGTCAGGGTTTTGGGCTGCTCCTCCTCAAACTGGTCCATTGGGATGAACTCGTAGTACACGCCATAATCCAGCATCAGCAGCATTTCGTCTTCGGTGCCGGCCTGGTCCTGTATCCCGAAGAAGCCTTCCGAAGCATTATATACCTCCAGGTAATTCATTTTTTCGGATGGGATGATGTCGCGGAACAGCTGGCGGTACGGCCCGAAAGCTACGGCACCATGCGTGAACAGCTCCAGATTAGGCCATACTTCCATAATATTACTCTTGCCAGTCACTTCCAGTATGCGCTTCAGCAGCACGTAGGTCCAGGTGGGTACGCCGCTCATGCTGGTCACGTTCTCGGGCACGGTTACCTCCACCATCTTCTCAATCTTTTCCTCCCACTTGTCCATTAGGGCTATTTTGAGTGGCGGGGTGCGTATGGCTTCGGCCCAGATAGGAAGATTTTGCATAATCACCGCCGACACATCGCCGCAGGATACTTTGGCGTTTAGCTCGCTGGGTTGGTGGCTGCCACCTATAGAGAGGCCCTTGCCGGTAAAGAGTTTGGTTTCGGGGTACAGGTTTACGTAAATAGAGAGCATGTCTTTGCCGCCTTTATAATGGCAGTCCTCCAAAGACTCTTGGCTTACAGGTATAAACTTGCTACGCGCGTTGGTAGTACCCGACGACTTGGCGAACCAGTCTATCTTGCCAGGCCACAGCAGGTTTTGCTCGCCTTTCATAACGCGCTCAAAGTATGGATACAGGTCCTCGTAGGTGCTAACGGGCACGCGCTCCTGAAACTCTCTCACGCTCAAGGTATCGCTATAGCCATACTTCTTGCCCCATTCGGTATTTTTTGCCGTGCCTACCAGGCCCTGAAACAGCTCCAGCTGTACTTCGTGCGGGTATTTCCGAAACAGATCGATGTCATGGATCCGCTTCTTCATCACCCACGTTAAAATTGAATTGATTATCTCCAAGGTTGTAATTGCTGATTGTTAATCGTTGATTGTTTTAGGCTAATCGCTAAGATTATCATTGGTTACTTTTATTAAACCATTTATTAGCTTAGGCAATTTTTGCAAGGCCACAAAGATGTGGTCATAATCTTGCTGCACTAGCAACTTCCTGACACGGCTTTTCTCATTCCAATCCAAGCACTCGTAAACAGACCCTCTGGCATAACGGTAAAAATTAATCTTATCTTTTTTACCATTTCGGCTAAACCCTTCCGCAATGTTTGCTGACACGCTATCTACAGCTGTAACAAATTGTATCCCAATACTTTTCTTGGCGAAATAATCCCACTGCTCTATTCTGAACCAAACAAAATTGCTTAAGGCAAAAGCTACCTTGTATGCCTCCAGATCGTTTAACTGCAAATGTTTTCTCTCTTGCATAGGACCGCATACGAGAAAAAACAATCAACAATTATCAATTCAACAATTTATATCTTCCTCTTCAGCTCGAAGTGTTTGCCGAGGTATACGCGGCGCACCTGTTCGTCGGCGGCCAGTTCTTCGGCGGTGCCGGCTTTCAGGATCTTGCCTTCGAAGAGCAGATAAGCGCGGTCGGTGATGGAAAGCGTTTCGTTTACGTTGTGGTCGGTGATGAGGATGCCGATGTTTTTGTTTTTTAGCTTAGCTACGATGCCTTGTATTTCCTCCACGGCAATGGGGTCTACGCCGGCAAAGGGCTCATCGAGCAGTACAAACTTCGGGTCTACGGCTAGGGCGCGGGCAATTTCGGTGCGGCGGCGCTCCCCGCCCGACAGCACGATCCCTTTGTTGTTGCGCACGTGCGTAAGCGAAAACTCCTCCAGCAATTCTTCTACTTTTTCGCGCTGCGCCTGCTTTGGCAAATCCGTCATTTCCAGCACCGAGAGGATATTCTCCTCTACTGTAAGCTGCCGGAACACAGAGGCCTCCTGCGCCAGATAACCTACACCTTTTTTGGCGCGCTTATACATGGGCAGGCTGGTAATGTCTTCTTTATCCAAGAATATCTTGCCTGTGTTGGGCTTCACCAGGCCTACGATCATGTAAAAGGATGTGGTTTTACCAGCTCCGTTTGGCCCCAAAAGCCCCACAATCTCGCCTTGGTTAACCTCTACGCTCACGTCGTTTACAACTGTGCGCGATTTATACTTCTTTATCAGGTGTTCTGCTCTCAGTATCATCGTGGCTAATTTACACATAAAGCCTGCATCGTGCAACGTGTGTGCCAGCTGGCAGGCCAGGGCAATGCATCGGCTTCTATATTAGAAAATTTCTATTAAAAAGAATTCAACAAACTGTATAATCATTAGGCTTGCCTATTGCCTCGTGCCGGATTAATATTTAATTTGTAACACCCTTACATCTACAACCTTACCTTATGCCGTTTACCTTATTATCTTTCTCACTTCAGAAGCTCGCTTTTTCTGGCTTACTGCTATACTCCAGCTTGGTAAATGTTTCCCCAGGCAATACAGGCTTACCCGACGAAGATGATAAATCCAAAGCGGCGGCATCGGCTTCGAGCAACACTACTGTTGTAAAAGGCATTGATGTATCTCGGTGGCAAAAGGAAGTAGACTGGTCGCTGGTGCGTGAGTCGGAGGTGTCGTTTGCGTTTGTGAAGGCTACGCAGGGCGACTTCCGGCTAGACCCATACTTTGCCCGCAACTGGGAGGAAACCAAACGCCACGGCATCAAGCGCGGTGCCTATCATTTTTACAAACCCGAGGCGGCCGTGCAAGACCAGATAAACCTGTTTACCAGCACTGTAACCCTGGAAGCCGGCGACCTGCCGCCAGTGCTCGATATTGAGGTATCGGACCCAAGAGTGAGCACCGAAAAGCTACGTAAGGACATTCGCACCTGGCTGGAGGGCGTAACGGTGCATTATGGTGTTAAGCCGATTATCTATACCAGCCAGAACTATTACCGCCGCTACCTGCAGGGCCACTTTCCGGAGTATCATTTCTGGATTGCCCGCTACAGCGACATTAAGCCCGATATCCACCATACCGACAGCTGGATGTTCTGGCAGTACACTGACCGCGGCTCCATTTCGGGCATCAACTCTGCTGTGGACATCAACTTCTTTGCCGGCGACTTTGACCAGCTCAGCTCCTTGTGCCTGCCCCAGCTAGCCTCATACGCTGACCTGGCCAGCCCCCTGAAACAGCTAAAGCACGTGCAGCCGCAACCGTAACAATTAATTGCTAAATTGTTTATTGCTAATTATTAGATTAACTAAGAAAGGCTCCCTTATCAGGAGCCTTTCTTAGTTAATACGGATGTCTTTGATGCGCAGCTGCAGGGAGATAACCCCACGGTATACGTTCTCCTCGATCGTGTAGCAAACATCAAACGGAATGCCTTTGCTGATCTTGTCGTAGTAATCGCCGAGGCCGAAGCCAATGGCGTCGATGCTGGTGAAACCGTCCTGGGTGAGGCGCAGCTTCAGGTGCGAATCGCCGACCACGCGCACGCTGCCGGTATCATACACACATTCCGACACAAACACCGGGCGCATGTTTCCCGGGCCAAACGGTTCCATCTGCCGCACAATGTTATAGAAATTGCGCGTGATCTGCTTCAGGTTCAGAGGCGCATCGATCTCGATCTGTGGAATTTTCTGCTCTTCAGTGATAGTACTGCTTACTACTTGCTCAAAGCGCTCTTTGAAGGCTTGTACGTTCTCCACAGGCATCGTTAGGCCTGCCGCATACATGTGCCCTCCAAATTGCTCCAAAAGGTCTGAGCAACTCTCTATGGCGCTATGCACATTAAAGCCGTGCACCGACCTAGCTGAGCCTGACGCTTTGCCGTTTGATTGTGTAAGTATGATGGTAGGCCGGTAGTAATGCTCGATGCAGCGCGACGCCACAATTCCGATCACACCTTTGTGCCAGGTTTCCTTAAACAGCACCGTAGAATTAGCCCCGCGCAGAAAATCATCCTGGGCAATCATCTGTAAAGCCTCTTTGGTAATGTTACTGTCTTTATCGCGGCGGGCTTTGTTGGACTCGTTAATGATGTCGGCCATTTTAAAGGCTTCTTCCTTGGTTTGGGCCAACAGCATGCGCACCGAGTTTTTGGCATCGCCCATGCGGCCGGCTGCGTTAATGCGTGGCGCAAAACCAAATACAATGCTCGTAATATCCATCTCGCTGCGGATATCGGCCAGCTCTTTCAGCGCATCCAGGCCGGGGCGCATCGGCTGCGGGCCGTTCAGGTGCTGCAAGCCATAGTATGCCAGTATGCGGTTCTCGCCAGTAATGGGCACAATATCGGCGGCTATACTTACCACCAGCAGGTCCAGCAGCTTGTATACTTCCTCTTGCTCAATATCGTTCTGTATGCAAAATGCCTGCAGCAGCTTAAAGCCTACGCCGCAACCCGACAGCTCTTTGTATGGGTACGGACAGTCTACCTGCTTTGGGTCGAGCACTGCCACGGCTTTGGGTATGTCCTCATCAGGTAGGTGGTGGTCGCAGATGATGAAGTCGATGCCTTTTTCGGTAGCCTCAGCCACCTTATTCGCCGACTTGATGCCGCAGTCCAGGCTAATGATCAGATTAAAGCCGTTTTCAGCGGCCCATTCTATACCCTGGCTCGAAACGCCATAGCCTTCTTTGTACCTGTCGGGGATGTAAAAATCGATGTTGGAGGTATAATTGCGCAGGAAACCATACATGAGCGCCACCGAAGTGGTGCCGTCCACGTCGTAGTCGCCATAAACTAGGATTTTCTCGTTGGAGTGCAGTGCGTTGTTGAGGCGGTTCACAGCCTTGGCCATGTCCTTCATCAGGAAAGGGTCGTGCAGATCCTGTAAGGATGGCCGGAAAAAGTGCTTGGCCTCGTCGAAGGTGCAGATACCGCGCTGGCAAAGTATGGAAGCCAACGTCGAACTGATTTTCAGCTGCTCTGTCAGCTGCTGCACTACCTCTGCCGGTGCCTCCTGGCTAATAACCCACCTTTTCTCCATAAACTTACTGCACTACACTATAGTCTGGCCGCAAAGGTAGCTATTTTAACATGATAATGGGTGAGCGGATGCCTCTGTCCAAAATCTCTTTGCGGTAATTTTGTTACTTTTGCTTAGTACAACAGGAATAGCAGTGAAACGATTCAGACGATTTTTCGAAAAGTATAAAAATTATTCCCTGGACCTGATCATGTATGGGTTCTTCCTGGTTTTTATACTTATCCTTTTTATTTTTTTTAGCTGATCGGCTTTAGTTAAGCTTATCGCCGCGCAGCTTCCGGAAGCGCTTGCGTGCCTCTGCGGTGTAAATGCTGCCCTGGTGTTTTACCAGCAGGTCGTTGTAAAGCTGCTGCGCCTTGTCTTTGTCTTTCAGGTTTTCCTCGTAAATGCGCCCTATCATGTAGAGTGCATCATCACTTAAGATATCATATTGCGGGTTGCTCACGATCTGCTGCAAGCTCTCCACTGCCTTTCCAAAATCACCTATACGCTCATAAAGCTTTGCCTTCTGGAAGTATACTTCATCCGTCAGGCTATGGCCAGGGTACTTTTGCAGCAGGACGTCCAGGGCCGTTAAAGCTTCTTGCACCTTGTTCTGGAATATCAGCAGATCAATTGCCGCATACTCCTGCATGGCTACGGCAGAGGTATCCAGGCCGGTATTATCTGTTATCAGCAGGCTCAAGTCCATGGCATCGTTGGCTATTTCGCGACTGGTGGCCAGCTTCAGGATATCCAGGTGGGCTTGCGCCAGCTCAAAGTCACCATTGTAGTAATTAAGGCGGGCATTCCGTAACTTGGCTTCATGCCCGATCGGAGTTTCTTTCTGCTCTTTCTCCACCTGCGAGTACAGGAGCGTACTTTCCCACGGCTCTCCTTTCAAGAGGTATATATCCCCCAGCGTGAGTTTGCTCTCTGCCACCAGCGCCGGGTTGGCGCGTGGCATCCGGATAGCCTCCTGCAGTAGTGCAATTGCCTTGTCTTTGTCATCGAGATAAAAGGCGTGGAGGCTGGCCATATGCTGCAACACCTCTGCCGTTTCCGGGCGCCGGCCAACCTCGTTTAGCAGCGCCTCATAATCAGCGATCAGTGCCTGTATCTTTGCGCGGTCCACCGGAAACGTATGTTGCACCTGAGCCTCGCGGGCATGTATGAGCCGCTGCCGGGCGGCAAGGTAGTATGGCCCCTCAGGGTACTCCTCCACTATGTATTGGTATGCCTCAATAGCGCCCTGATAGTCGTCGTTTTTCAGGCTGATGGCCCCTAAGTCCATCACGCGCGTGCCGCCGCTGCGGGTACGCTTATCTACAGCCCGGGCCTGCATCAGGGCGCTGTAAAAGTCTTTGCGCTGGATATACAGCCAGATCAGCATTTCGTTATAAGCCAGCTTATTCGGGTTTTGCTGCACGCGCAGGATCAGTTCATTCTCCAGCAGGTTGGCATTCTTCTCCTCCTGCAAACTGTTTTGCAGCCTGCTTTGCACGTACCCCAACTCGTTCTCGTTTTCCTGTAGCAGGTTTAACACTTCGGGGATTAGCTTATCTGTTTTCTGTCGGTAGGCATACAGCGCTATCAGCGGGCGGTTGAAGGCGTTAGGGTCGTTGCCGAGTTGGCGCCCGCGCAGGTATGCTTTCTCGGCATAATCAAACAGGTCGTGCTGCATAAACACGTTGGCCACCACAATTACCTCCTGGGGGTTCATACTTTCCAGCAGCTTGTCGAACTGCTTCTCGGCACCAGCTTTATCCCCGCTTGCCTGGTATACCAACCCAAGGTCAATTTCATAGCCGGGGTTTTCCGGGTAGCGCTTCATGGTTTTCTTCACCAGCTTCTCGGCCTCCTTGTAGTCGCGCTGGGCCAGCAGGGTCTTCAGGTAGTCGGGGTACACCACGTGGAACAGCCGCTGGTCGTTTATCAGCTTTCCGTACAGGGCTTCGGCTTTGGAATAGTCTCCCTGACTAAAGTACTCGCGGGCAAGTTCCAAGTCCTGCTGCTGCGCCTGCACGGCTGGCGCAGCAAGCAACAGGAAAAGCGGGAGCAACAAGGTATAAAGTAGCTTCATCTGCATACGTCTCTAAAATTATGGCCGAGTTTTATGGCTGCCATACTTCATTAACTATCAATATACTTAATCAGTTTGATTTTAATCGGCAGATTTGCCTGCGCCATATGGATTTATACTTGGCGCCAACGAAAAGAGCCACTCTTTTGCAGGAGTGGCTCTTCAGTTATACTTGTCCGGGTTTGATTAGAAGAATCTCACGCGGTTATCTTTGATATCTGCTTTCTCTTTGATCGCTTCGAAGGCGTTGCTTTCGGCACGGCCGGCGCGCGTCAGGCGAAGCTGCTCTTTTACGTTAGAGAAGTCATTGATCTCTGGCGCTGGCGTCAGGTTTGATAACTCTACGATCAGCACGCCGCCTTCGCCCTGGAACGGCGCAGTGCGGGCACCCGGCTTCAGGCCAAAGGCTTTACCAACGGCAACCGGTTCAACACCCAACCCTGGGATAGCGGCAGATGCGAACGTAACGTTATCAGCGGTTTTCACCATAGCGTCCGGGCCATAAGCAGCAGCGATTTGGTCTAGCGAGCCTTTTTGCCCTTTCAGTTTCGCAATGATCTGCTCGGCTTTTACCTCGCTGCGCACAGCAGCTGTAAGTTCGTCCTTGATGTCTTTGATCTCGGCGTAGCCTTTTTCGCGCTTACCGGTAAGGGTCGCCACCACAAACTGATCGTTGATCTCATACACCGGCGATACATCACCAACCTCGGTATCTTTTGCATACGTCCAGCGAACCAGCTCGCGTGCGTTAGACAGGTTGTTTACAAGCACCTGGTTTTTACCGATGTTTGAAGACTCCTCTTTTACCAGGGCTTTGTTTTTGGCGATATTCTCACGGAACTCCTCTGTGCTGCCGCTCGTGCCTGCCAGTTCATCGGCTACGGCATAGGCTGCATCACGGGTTGTTTCGCTCGGCTCAATAGCACGAACCAATGAGGCTACTTTGTATGAGCTCTTGGTTTTAGGCTCTGTAACCTTCACTATGTGGTAGCCATATTCCGTCTCGATCAAGTTAGGTAGTAAGCCTGTGCCACTGAAACCGAAGATAGCCTTGTCGAAAGCAGGAACCATTTGCCCTTCCGGGAACCAGCCCAGGTCGCCACCGCGCGATGCGGTACCGTCTGTGCCATACTGTACGGCCATCTGTGCAAAGTCAGCACCGCCTTTTATCTGGTTCAGAACATCCTGCGCCTTAGTTTTAGCAGCATCTTTTGCCTCTGGGGTATCGCCCTCGGGGCGAATCAGGATATGGCTTGCTTTGGCTGCGCTCTTCTCGGCATCCTTTGCATCAAGTACTTTAAATAGCGCTACAGAACCATTGCTGGTATATGGGCCGTAGATTTTGCCTTCCTGCAGCGGCAGTTGCTTGCGCAGTTCCTCTGGCAATTCGCCTGGCATGCGGTATGTGCCATCAAAAGGCTGGTCGGAGTTCGCGTTTACAAAGGCAGAGTCGTTTGGTGCGCTGGCGAACTGCTGTGTAATGGTAGCGATTTCCTGGTTATAGTATGTGCTGTCCTCTTTAGAGGCTGTAACTGGTATGGTTACAAACTCAATGGTGCGGCCAGCTTCTACTTTATAGAGTTCTTTGTTGCGCTCATAGTAATCCTTCAGCTGGGCATCAGTAACTTCTACCGCTGAGTCAGATACAGTAAAGTATGGCACATACAGCACTTTCATGCTGGCAGCCGTGTTCTGAGCCTGGTAGTAGTTTTTTGCCTCGGCAGCTGTTACGTAAACTGTTTTGCTTAGCAGGTTGGCATACTTGCTCTGCAGGCGGTCTGAGGCAATGCTTTGCTCAAAGTTAACCCACATGTCACGGGTGCCAGTTTGGTCCAGGTTCTGAAGATATTGCACTACCTGCGCACGGTCGAACTCGCCGGTTTGTGGGTTAGTGAATGCCTGCATTACTGCCGGGTGTATATTGTTGCCCTGCACCATGTCAGCCAGTTCTTCGTCTGTTACTTCCAGGCCCAGGCGGTCGTATTCTTTCTGAAGGGCAATTTTAAAGATCAGCTGGTTCCATGCCTGCTCGCGCAGCATTGCCAGTTCCCCTTCGTTGGCGGCACGGCCTACGCGGTTCTCATAGTCTGCCTTAACCTGCTGCAGTACATTGTCGAACTCCTGATAGTCGATTTCTTCGCCGGCTATTTCGCCTACTATGTTTGCATCGTTACCCAGCAGCCTCGAGTTTGGCCCTAGCAGGTCGCCGCCTACTACAAAAACACCAAGCCCTATGGCAATGGCGCCTACAGCCCAACCAGACTTCTCTCTAATCTTGTTAATTAATGCCATTCTTTATTTAACTTATAAAAGGATTGTGCAAAATAAGGTTAATCAAGCTAAAATTCAAAATTTTTATCTTCTAGTTTAACCTTGGGCATCTGCCTGAAAATCTGTGTTTTTTACTAGCTTCACGGCATTGATGCGGTTCTCGTCCATGGTAAGCACTGTAATTGTAAAAGGCGGCACCTTTACTTTATCGCCTGGCATAGGAATCTCACCTATTTCTGAGAATATAAGCCCCCCCAGAGTTTCATAATCGCCTTCCGGTAAGTCCAGTTCGTACTTTTCGTTCAGATAGTCTATTTCATGGCGGGCACTCAGAATGTACAGCCCCTTGTCCGGGATAACCTGCTCCATCAGGCCATTGCTCACGTCGTACTCGTCCTGTATCTCCCCAAATATCTCCTCTATCACGTCCTCCACCGTTACGATGCCCGACGTGCCCCCGAACTCATCCACGACCACGGCCACACTGCGGTGCTCCGACACAAACTTCACGAACAGCTCGCTGGCCAGCATACTTTCCGGTACCATACTTACTTGGGCAAGTATGTCGTTTATACTTTGTGGCTGCTTGAACATGGCCAGTTGGTGGCAATAGCCAATAATGTTGTCGATGCTGTCTTCGTAAACCAGTATTTTGGAGTGCCCTGTTTTGATGAAGGCTTCGCGCAGGGCCTCGATGGAATCCTGTACATCCACAGCCTCGATCTCGGTGCGTGGCACCATGCACTCCCGCACCTTCACGGTTTTAAACTCCAGGGCATTATGGAAAATCTGCGGGTCTACCTCCGGGGCGTGCTCCTGCTCCGGGTGGTACAAGCGGTTTTTGATGAAGGCATTGAGATCTGTGAAGCCGAAAACCGGCTTATCTTCCGAGAACTCGATCTTAAATACTTTTTCGGCCATCCACTTGCTCATACCCACAATCAGGTATACAACGGGCCACAGCAGGTAATACATCAGCAGGATAGGCACGGCCAGCACCTGCAGCATTTTGTTTGGGTTGATGGCGAAAAGGCTACGCGGCAGAAACTCCGCTGTCAGCAGCATTACCACTGATGCCACGACTACCTGCAATAGTAGCACCAGGAAGTTGAACTGCAGCGGTTCAGGCAGGTATAGGGTGAGCAGCTGATGGAGTACGCCGGCAATGGCAAAGCCATACAGCACCAGCGCCAGCGTATTGCCGATTAAAGCGGTACCCAGCAAGCGGGCCGGGCGCTGCAGCAGGTGCCAAAGTATACGGCCCGACAGCACGCCGTTCTTTTCGCTCAGCTCGATCTGGATTTTGTTTGCTGCCATAAAAGCCATCTCAATCCCCGAAAAGAAGGCGGAGAAAAGCAGTGCCGCAAACAGCAAGATGATCTGACTGGGGTCTATCATGGTTTATGATATTCGGTGATGTTACTTGGCGCTATCCTTTTTTTTGCTGTAGCGGTACAGCATATAGAAAACAAACCCGACCATAAAGATCCAGTAGTTACCGAGTATATCATCCTCTACAATGCTGCGATGCACGCCTATTACCATAGAAACAAAGGCGAGGGCCAGCAATATCATGTAAACAAGCCGTTGGTTCATTGCTCGTTAAAATTAAACTTACCTGTTACTTTTTTAATAGAGTATCTGGACAGGTCCTGGTTTGCCGTAAGCCCGGTGCCGGTCAGTACTTCTTCGGGCGTGGTGATCTTCACGAATTTATCGGTGTAGATCTGCGCCTTGTTTCTGTTCCAGAATAATTCTTCCGTCTCCAGCTTTTCCTGCTTCTTCAGGTTATGCACCACCACGTTGCCTCTGGCCGTGTACATGTTCTTATTGGGCTCCTGCTTGCCATAATTTCCTTTCAGGGTCGATTCCAGGTTGCCGGCCTCATCATAGAACTCGATGTAAAAACCTTTGGGAAACACGCCTTCGCCTCCTTCAAACTCCTGCTGGATGGGCGCTTGCAGCTTAATCATAAGCCTTGCCGAGTCGCTGTAGAGGGTGGTTACATCGTGGTTCTCGATTGTTGGCCCTGTGTACTTCTCCTCCTCGTCCGGGTTTTTTATGTCTCTCTCGCAGCCAAAGCTAACCAGAGCAACTATACTCATCATTAGCCCAGCCAGTAATCCTTTTTGTGTGCGCATCTTAAACTGCAGTTTCTGTCAAGTTAGCAATTTCTGAGCTTTTTTATACTTAGGCACAAAACAGTAGGTACCTATCATAAAAAAGGCCGCTTCAAAAACGGCCTTTATACTTTATAGCTTCGCTTGCTTTATTCTATGCGTCGCTTCAGGAACCAGCGGCTGTTTACAGTGAAGCCTAGGCCAAACTGGAAGTAATCTTCTTTTATCAGACCTTTATCTGTTGTGCCGCGCTGCCCGTAGCCTAACGACACGTTTAACAAATATAAATCATAGATAGTGCCACGGCCAATCGGGAAAGTGAAACCAGCAGTCGCGCCTTTGTCTTTAATATCTTCGCCATTCAGCTGGAACTGTGTATTGGCATAGTATAAACCACCGCGGTAAGTTATGCGCTTAAAGTAGCTGTCGATGGCGTTGGCATTTGGAGTGTATTCTGCGCCTACAGCCATTTTATAGCTATCCTTCAATTTATCGTTGCTCCCGTCCAGGCCTTTGTATTTAGACCACTCGTATGTCGTGTAGTCCGCCGCAATGGTCAGGTTGTTGCCGTTGTCCAGGCTAAAGCCCGCACGCCAGTTGGCCGGTAAATGGATGGAGCCTTGAATGGTATCCTCGTCAGCTACCGGAAAATCCACAGGGTTGCTGTCTGGGCCACGGCGCTCATAGGTTACATCGCGCTCCGCCTCCAAGTCGGTGGCAAAGCTATACGTACCGCCACCGCTAACAAAAAGCTTATCTTTTAGCTTTTGGCGATAGTTGATGCCTGCCTTAAAAAAGAAATCGTTGTAGGTTGTGCGGTCGATTCTTACCACGCGGATCTGCTCTGCGCCCACCTGCTCCGGATCTACTACGTTGGCAGATGTCTCCAGTAAGGTATTCCCGAATACATAAGAGGCACTACCGCCCACCGTAAGGCCACCGAACAGCTTAACGCCGTGTGCAAAGTATGCTTCCGACAGGCCGCCTTCGCCAGCATAAGTGCGTTGGATGGACGCCTGCGGGTTTCCCTCTACATCTGAGGTTGCATTGATCTCATAGTTGATGGTTGAGAATGGGCGCAAACCCACGGCAGAGCTCCAGCGCTTGGCCAAGGGCACCACCATCGAGAGATTGTACAGGTTTCCGTTTCCATCCAACTGCGAGGCATCGGCGCTTTTCACGTTCTTAATCTGCCCTGCACCGCTTATATCGAAATTGGTAATGCTGTTATAGTATAGCAACGCTGGGTTGGCAGTGTTTGCCTGATAGCTGTTGCCAGCACTGATACCCGTTCCGGCCATACCTGCCCCACGGATGCTTCCGTAGTTCTCGTTAATCTCGCCTATTCCATAACGTGAGTAGGGTGTATTGCCAATAAGCTGCGCCTGTGTGGTGTGTGCCAAACAAAGGGCGGCAAAGCCTATTAGTACTCGGAGTGTCTTATACATTATGTGTCAATATTCTGTGAAGCCCGATTAAGACCAATTCAGGAATTACAAAGATGCGTCCTTTTAAGTTACTTTCAAAAAATCCTGCATCGCCCCCGCAAAGTATAACCACCAAATCAGGTGCTTTTTCGGTGTATGCCTGGATAAGGCCGTTGAGTTCGGCCACGCTTCCGGCCAATACGCCGCTCTGGATAGACTCCTGCGTGGTTTGCCCGGTTAGCGGAAAGTTTCCATTAATTTGCTCTACTAACGGCAGGCGCTGGGTAAAAGTATGCAACGCCCTGAATTTCATGTGTAGCCCTAGGGCTATGCCGCCGCCATGGTACTGGCCTTGTGCATCCACGAAATCATGGGTAATGCAGGTGCCGGCATCAAACACCAGGCAGTTACGGCCCGGGAACAAGTAGTTTGACCCTACCGCTGCGGCAATCCTGTCGGCCCCGAGGGTTTGGGGCGTTTTGTAAAGGTTTAAAACAGGTAAGGCTGCCTGTGGGGTTAGCTCTACTAGCTTACCCGTCACAGACAGCCTCTCCTTTATACTTATACTTTGCACTTCGGCGCCAACCGAGGCAACAATGGCGTTATCAAGCGTATGGTTTAGCAAGCCTGCTGGCAGTTTCTCCTGCCCTTCGAAATAACCTTGCGCTACCAGGGCATCATCCTCGAAGATGCCATACTTTGTGCCTGTGTTCCCGATGTCGATGGCGGCGTTGCGCATATGTTTACATGAAGTATTTCAGCTGGATAACCTCTTTTTCGGTCAGGTAGCGCCACTCTCCGCGCGGCACGTCTTTCTTGGTGAGTCCGGCATACTGAACACGATCCAGAGTTACTACATCGTAGCCAAGGCTCTCGAAAATACGGCGCACAATACGGTTACGGCCAATATGGATCTCCAGCCCCAGGAATTTGTTCGACTCTCCCAGCAAGGCTACATCATCCACTTCCGCTTTGCCATCTTCTAACTCCACACCTTCAGCCACCTTCTGGAAATCAGCCTTTGTAATCGGCTTATCCAGCTCTACCTGGTAGATTTTCTTGATGTTGTTTGATGGGTGCGTCAGTTTCTGCGCTACCTCGCCGTCGTTGGTGAACAGCAGCAGGCCCGTTGTGTTGCGGTCCAGGCGGCCAACCGGGAAGATGCGCTCCTTTGAAGCACTTGCTACCAGGCTCATCACTGTTTTACGCCCTTCCGGATCGTCTGTGGTTGTCAGGAAATCCTTTGGCTTGTTCAGAAGCACGTATACCATCTTCTCGCGGCTAAGCAGTTTCTTGCCGTAGTATACATTATCAGTAGGCTGTACTTTGTAGCCCATTTCTGTAACCACTTCGCCGTTTACTTTTATCTCTCCTGACTCGATTAGCACATCGGCCTCGCGGCGGGAGCATACACCAGCATTTGCGATGTAGCGGTTCAAACGAACTGTACCGTCGTTTTCATCTTCCTCACGGTTGCTTTTCTTGATGCGCGGGTTGTTCTTATAGCGGCTTAGGTTATAGTCCGGGGTTTGAGGCTCCGGACCGTTATCACGGTAACGATCGTTAGAGCGGCCTCTAGGGCTAAAGTCCTTGCCTCTTCCGGCACCTCTGTCGTCACGCGGGCCTCGCTTGTCGCCAAACGCTGGCTTACCATCACGGCTGAAACGACGGTCGTTGCCTCTGTCATCTCCTCCACGGCGGTCATCGCGGCGGTCGTTACCGTAGCTGCGGCGCTCTCCGTCATTGCGTCTTGGGCGGTCATTCTGGAAAGAGCGGCGTTCGCCTCCTTCTCTTCTGTCTCCTCCAAACGAACGACGCTCGCCACCTTCGCGCTTGTCGCCGTAGCTTCTGCGGTCACCGCCTTCGCGCCTGTCAGGGTTAAAAGAACGGCGCTCGCCGCCCTCTCTTCTGTCTCCTCCGAAAGAACGTCTTTCGCCTCCTTCGCGGCGGTCGTTGTTAAACGGTTTGCGGTCGCTATCTCGTCTATCCTGTCTGTCGTTGAAAGGGCGGCGCTCACGGCCCTCTCCTCTTTCGTCAGACCTGTCGTGTTTATCTCGTCTGTTAAAGATCTTCTTGCCTTCACGGTCGTTGTTTGGCCTGTCAGAACGGTCTCTGTCAGCGCCTCTTCTGCCTTCTCCCGCGTTTGCGCGATCAGGCCTTTCATTAAATTTTGCCATTGCTATGTATTTATCGATGCAGTATCGCTACTGTACCTTGGTTGTGCAGTTATAATGGATTTGGTAAAACTATAGTTCAATCCCGATATAGGGTATGCAAGGGGCTAGTCTGCAGCTTCGCCGATGGTGTTTTCCTCGGTCACGAAATCTTTTAGCTGCGGAAGGTCTTTGATGTGGTTGATGCCGAAGTAATCCATAAACTTCTGAGAAGTGCCGTATAGCACCGGGCGCCCAATGGTATCGGCCTTGCCCTTTATTTCAATTAATTCTTTTTCAAGAAGTTTATGTACGGCGTAGTCGCAGCCCACGCCACGGATCTGCTCCATCTGGCTTCGGGTAACGGGCTGCTTGTAGGCAATAATTGCCAGCGTCTCCAATGCAGACGCTGACAGTTTTTTCTTTGATTTGTGTTTCAGATAAGTGCTTACCGTATCCTGGTACTCAGGCTTGGTCAGGAACTGGTATCCGCCCCCGATCGCATAGATCTGGAAGGCAAACCCTTGCTCTACCAGCCGCGCATTGATAGCCTCAACGGCCTCCAGCACATCGCTTACTGCTATCTCCTCCATGCCTAGCGACTCCTGAAGGCAGCGCTGGATTTCCTCGATGCTGATTGGCGACTGGGCACAGAAAACAAGTGCCTGAATATGGTTTTGCAGAATATCCAAGGGAAATGGTACTAATCGTTTCGCTGAAGTTTTGCCTCTATAGAGTGTTGTGTGTGCGGCACAGCACGTAGTCTTTCCTTAGGTATAAGCTTACCTGTTACGATGCAAACGCCGTAGGTTCCGTTCTTGATGCGGATCAGGGCATTCTCTAACTGCTGGATAAACTTCATCTGGCGGGAAGCCAGCTGGTTCAGGCTTTCCTTCTCGGCAGTATCAGCCCCATCTTCCAGCATCTTCGACTGTGAAGCCGTATTATCTGTACCGGAATCGTTGCGGCGGCTCAGAGTTTCCTTTATAAAGGTAACTTCTTTGCGTGCATTAGTAAGTTTCTCCTGGATAATCTCTTCGAACTCAGCAAGCTCTTCTCTCGAATAACGCTGTTTTTCTTCGTTTGTATTCATTACGCTGTATTGAACTGTCCTATAGTTTTACACTTATCTTAAGAATTAAACTCTTTTAGGTTAAACAAGTGCTTTAACAGCACAACATTAGACCTGCTTATATAGTTTAATTTGATTCTTTCGCTCTCAAAACCGCTGCCTAAACACTCTGCTTAAAGGGAATAGGCCTAAATTTGCTGCAAAAATAAGAGTATTCTCTATACTTTACTACCTATGGCAATTATTTAACAATTTTTTATATCAGATAATTACCTCATATTCTGTTTATAGCGTGATGCATTTACTGGAGCAATAGTTGCAGAGAACGCGCTATAGCCAAACCTATAACACTGATTGTATGAAAAAAATTACACTTCTCCTGCTGATAGTATGTTTACTGGGTTTTACATCTGCAGCCCTTGCCCAAGTGCGCAGGCAGGCACCAGCGCCTCGCCGCGCTGTAATTAAAGCAAACGTTTTAAGCCCCTTTGTTCTTACTGCATCCGGGTTTGTAGAGTATGCTTTCACCCCACAGATTAGTGGTCAGTTTGGCGCATTTACCACTGGAGCATCCTATAAGGATGTTGACTTTGAAGGTTATGGCTTCACGCCTGAGGTGCGCTACTACCTCTCCGACACCAAACAGGCACCAAATGGTTTTTACGTGGCAGGCTACGGCCGTATACTTAATTATAAGCTTACAGTAGAGAAGGAAGAGAATGAGGAGAAGAAAACGTATACCGCCACTTACGCGCCTGTAGGTGCGGGTGTGGCAGCCGGCAACCAGTTCATCTTTAACAGCGGTATCTCACTGGACCTGTTTATGGGTGTTGGCGTGAACGGTGGCAGCCTGAAAGTGAACTCTGGCACTGAAGAGGATTTCGATTTGGGTTTCCTGAACCTGGTTGGTAGCGGGGTGCGCTTCAGGCCGGGCATTACCGTTGGCTATAGCTTTTAGCCCTATATTACAAGATAAAAAAGGCCCGTGCTGTTCAGGTGTAGCTCGGGCCTTTTTTATGGTAGGCAATTTATACCTTTAGAAACTGAGCATACCAATGGCGGCAGCAGCGGCCTCTACGCCTTTGTTGCCGTGCTTGCCGCCGGCTCTGTCCAGTGCCTGCTCCAGCGTGTTGGTGGTTACCAGCCCAAACGATACTGGCTTGTTAAACTTCAGGGATACGTTTGTAATGCCGTTTGCAACCGCGTTGTTTATGTAATCGTCGTGCTTCGTGTCGCCTTTGATAACTACCCCAATACAGATTACCGCATCAATCTCTTCCTGCATGGCCAGGAACTGCGCACCCAGCGTTAGCTCAAAGCTGCCAGGTACTGTGTTGATGTAAATGTTCTCTTTTTTAGCGCCATGTTCCAGTAGGGTATTTACCGCGCCTTCGCAAAGAACACCCGTAATATCATCGTGCCACTCGGCTACCACAATACCAAAGGTCTTTTCCGATATATCTTTAAACTTATCCTTTTTGTAATCGCTCAGATTCTTTAGTGATGTTGCCATACGTTTGCTATTCGTTGTTGATTGATACCTGCGGTTGCTTGCATGCTTTACTTGGCCAAGCAACTCCTTACGCAGTAATATATAAAAAAAGCGCTTCTGCCAGTTAGGGCAAAAGCGCTTTGTATTTAGGCCTTGGCCTTATTATTCAGCTTGGTTGCCACCTGCCAGCATTTCGGCACGGGCTTTATACTTCTTAGCATCAGAAACCTCTGCAGAGGCAACATAATCCGTGATGATCTTGTCGTACATCTCAGCAGCGGAAGCAAAGTTGTTATCGGCTTCGTAAGCGATACCGGCTTTCATCAGGTACTGCGGCGAGAAGAACGGGTTAGCGTTATGATTTGCAGCTTTTGCGTACATATCAGCAGCCTCCTTGTTCTTGCCTTGCTCTAGCAGGGCATCTCCGGTAAGGCTATAAGCACGCGCTTGCAGCAGGTAGTCGTCTGAGTCAAAATCCTCGAGGCGCTCTGCAGCTTCTGCAAACTGTCCTTCCTTCAGTAGGGCAACACCTGCGTAGAAGCTCGCCAGGTTACCGGCATCGGTTCCGCTATACTCATCTGCAATCTGTAACAGGCCCAGGTTCTGGCCATCCCCGTTCAGGGCTTTGCTCAGCGAGTCTGCCTCGAAGTAATACACCGCCTGGAACATGGCGTTTTTAGCCTCTGCATTCTGAGTGCTACGGTAATTATAGTACAGAAAACCGCCTACAACAATAGCAGCGATGGCGATAAACACACCGAGCAGCTTCGACTTGTTCTTCTTCACAAAGTCCTCTGAGTGCGCCAGGCGTTCTGCCAACACATCAGGGTTTTCAACCAGCTCCTCAAACTCGTTGTGTTTCTTTACTGTTTCTTTTGCCATCAGTATTAAAAGGTTAGAAATTCAAAATTAGAAATTAAAAGTAATTAGAAACAATACTTTATAAACCCGAACATCGAATTTACAATTTTTAATTCCTAATTCACCATTAAATTCTAAGTTAATCCATGATAAACGGATAGTCGCTCTCTATATAAATGTCAGTGTAAAGTTCAGAAGGGTCTGGGTAAGGAGACTCTTCGGCAAACTTCACAGACTCAGCTACCTGCTGTTTGATCTTGGCGTCGATTTCATCGAGCTCTTCCTCAGTAGCCCATCCGTTTTGCAGGATGGTAGCTGCTACCGCCTCGATAGAATCGCGGCCTTTATAGTCTTCCAGCTCTTCCTTGGTTCTATACTTAGCTGGGTCAGACATAGAGTGGCCTTTGTAACGGTAAGTTCTGAACTCAAGCAAAGTTGGTCCCTCACCAGCGCGGGCGCGCTCAGCGGCTCTTGCCACGGCTTCGTGCACGTTCTCCACTTCCATGGCGTCTACCGGCTCAGAAGGAATATCGTAGCTTTCGCCTAATTTATAAAGCTCTACCACGTTAGAAGTACGCTGCACGGAAGTACCCATGGCGTAGCCGTTATTCTCGATCACAAAAATTACCGGCAACTTCCAGGTCATGGCCATGTTCAGGGCCTCGTGGAACGCACCCTGGCGCACCGCACCATCGCCCATGTAAGCCATACACACGTTGCCGGTGTTGTTATACTTCTCGGCAAAGGCAATACCAGCGCCAAGCGGCACCTGCGCACCCACAATACCGTGGCCGCCCATAAAGTTTACCTCTTTGTCGAAAATGTGCATCGAGCCGCCTTTACCCTTAGAGCAGCCAGTAGCCTTTGCGAAAAGCTCGGCCATGATAGCGTTCGGGCTGGTGCCTAGTGCCAGCGGGTGTGCGTGGTCGCGGTAAGCGGTGATCCACTTATCGTCTTTTGTGAGGGCCGATACAGCACCTGCCGCACAGGCCTCCTGGCCGATGTAAAGGTGGCAGAAACCCTTTATCTTCTGCTGGCCGTAAAGCTGGCCTGCTTTTTCCTCGAAGCGGCGCATGAGTTTCATCGACTCAAACCACCACATGTATGTTTCCTTTGAAAACTTTGGCTCAGCCTGTACCTTTGCTTTCGCCGACTTCGCTTTTGCCTTATCTTTCGTATCAGCCATGAGTATTAGTCTATGCGTTTGTTTAGATGTCCGTTTTTTATACTTAGCGGCTTTAACCACTTAGCGCTGCGGCAAATATATAAGCCACAAACGGTTTAGCATGCGAAATTAAGGAAAAAGATATCAAAGTAGAAATTAAATGCTCCTCGAAAATCTCAGTTTGTTGTTTTTCAAAAACTACGAAGAAGCCGCGCTTAGCTTTTCGGAGCATATCAACTGCTTTATAGGCGATAACGGCAGCGGGAAGACGAACCTGCTGGATGCCATCCATTACCTCTCCATGACCAAAAGCGCGTTTCCGGGCACCGATGCGCAAAGTATAAAGCAGGGCGAGGATTTTTTTATGGTGAAGGGCCGCTTTGACGTGGCCGCCAATAAGCACACGGTGCAGGTAAGCTTGAAGCAGGGACAGAAAAAGACCGTGACGCACAACAAGGCACTTTACGAGAAGATCAGCGACCACATTGGCCGCTTTCCGGTAGTGCTTATCTCGCCCTACGACACCGACCTGATACGCGAGGGCAGCGAGGAGCGCCGCAAGTACTTCGACAGCCTGATGTCGCAGCTCGACCATGTGTACCTAGAGCAGCTTATACAGTATAACTACCTGTTAAAACAGCGCAACTCCCTGCTAAAGCAGTTTGCCGAGCGCCATTACTACGACCGCGATTACCTGCAGATATTAAACGAGCAGCTGGTGCCTTTCGGCGAGGAGCTGGTGCAGGCGCGGCAGCGTTTCCTGCAGGATTTCGTGCCGATTTTTCAGAAGCACTACCACCACATCTCTGACAGCCACGAAGAGGTATCGCTGACGTATAAAAGCCAATTAGAAGGCCACGATTTTGCCCAGAAACTGCAGCAGGCCGAGCGTAAGGACCTGGCCCTGCAACGCACCACCGTGGGCCCGCACAAAGATGATCTCGTGTTTCTGATGGATGGCAACCCCGTGAAAAGCTTCGGCTCACAGGGGCAGCAGAAAAGCTACGTCATCGCCCTGAAGCTGGCGCACTTTGAGGTAATGGACCAGCGGCAGCACCACAAGCCCTTGCTCCTGCTCGACGATATTTTCGATCGCCTCGACGAGAAGCGCATCACCAAGCTCATGCAAATGGTAGCCGCCCATACGTTCGGCCAGATCTTCCTGACCGACACCCACCTGGAGCGCACCGACAAAATACTCGAAGGCCTCTCAGAAAGTATCCGTAGATTTGAGGTTAAGGAGGGGGAAGTAAAGGTGATTGGGGAGTTGTAATTATGTTTATCAAAAGCATATATGGCTCTTAGTTTTGCTTAGAAAATATGATAAAGCTTTCGAAAGACAATTTACAGATCTGGAAATCACTATTTCCTTCGCTATTGATAGTTGTTCATGTCCTTCTTTCAATATCCATACTTATTTCAGCACCTGCTTTCATCGTTATTGTATACCTCCTATTTGTAATCTTTCACTTCTTCATTGTTAGATATCTTAGATATTTCAAAATAAAAGAAATATACCTTTTAGAAGACAACAAGCAGTTGATCATAAGAAACTTAGATACTCTTACTAAAAGCACTGTAGAGTTTCATGATATTTTAAAGGTAAAAATGAGCTTTGGATTAATAGAATTAGAAGTTCAAAGTAACGAGAAGATTTATACCATTCCTCATTCAAAATGGGAATTTAATTATTTGAAAACCTTAGTTGACTGATAATTATTCGGTCATTCACCCAAAATTAAAAACGTGCGCTATTACAAGAAGAAAGAGGCGATTGATAAACGCAAGGCAGACATCCAACCCATTGGGGAGAGCCTGAAGGCGCTGATGAAGGCTTACCGCCTGGACGGCAAGCTGAGTGAGGTGCAACTGGTGCAGAATTGGGAGAAAATCATGGGCAAGCCCATCGCCCTGAAAACGCAGCAGTTATACTTTAAAGACGGTAAACTGTTTGTGAAACTGACCTCGGCCCCGCTCAAGCACGAGCTTAACATGTCTAAAAGCAAGGTGGTTGAGATCCTGAACACTGAGGCTGGCACCGATGTGGTGAAGGACATCATTTTCCTGTAAAGCAACGGCATGCCCTGAAAACAAGTATAGTTTTTCTTGAATAGCTATATTTGCCCATGACCGATAATCAGAACTTCCGCCCCGTTTCCTACTCCCGCACCACCCTCACAGAGCTCATGATACCGAGCTACGCCAACTTTGGGGGCAAAATACACGGCGGCATACTTCTTTCCTTGATGGACAAGGTGGCCTATGCCTGCGCCTCCAAACATGCAGGTAATTACTGCGTGACGGTTTCGGTGGAGGGCGTACACTTTCTGCAACCCGTGGATGTGGGCGACCTGGTATCTCTGAAGGCCTCGATCAACTATGTGGGTAACACTTCGTTAATGGTGGGCATCCGGGTTATTGCCGAAAACGTAAAGACTGGCCTAATAAAGCATACCAATACTTCTTATATTACGATGGTAGCAAAAGGCGATGACGACAAACCCGCCCAAGTGCCCGGCCTGATACTGGAAACCCGCGAAGACGGACGGCGCTTTCTAGAGGCCATCAGGCGCCGTGAGCTCTCACGCCGCTACGAAACCGAACTAGCCAATTCCAAAACCATACTTCAGGTAGAGCAGGAACTCCATCAGTTGCAGCAGGAGCGCTGCAAGGTGGCTTTTTAAATTGTCTGAATCAGGATTTGCAGGATTAGTGGATGGACAGGATTTTCTGCAGTGCCGGGTCCAACTGCCCCTAATTTACCCTGCCTCGGCCCTCCCCTTTTCTCGAGGGCCCTATCCCCAAAACAGGAGAAGGAGTACTGTTTAAGCTCCGTCAGCTGAATTATCCAACCACCCCTAACCCCTCCTTGGCTAAGGCGGGGAATTCTGTTGAAGCTCCGTCAGCGGCGGCTATCAAAAACTGACCCCAGTCATTGGATTGAGCGCCTATGCGAGTTTTTCCGGTGACGAACGCAGTGAGGCAGCCCGAGGCACGAGGGCAGGAAAAGCTCCCAGCGCGATGTCCGAGGACGAGCCCTCGCGGGCTTGAGCGAGCCAGAGCCTGAGATGAAACTATAGGTCTGTAAGACTGAGGATCAAAAGCTGCTAGAAAGTATAGCCCGTATTAAACTGAAACAGCAGCAGCTAAAGAAGCACTATGGAAACCCGCAATTCCCATTTCTGCCATTTCCTTTGTAACTTGTAACAACGTTTTTATACCTTAAACATACTTATGACCATCAAACCTAACTTTAAAGCCTTGCTGGCGCTATTTCTACTGGCCGGAGCGCCCATACTTACGCCTACCCCAAGTATAGCCCAGGAAACTGTACGCCAGGACGACGATATCAAAAAGATGGTGAACGAGCTGTCGGCCCAAAACCTGGAGCAACTGGTTCGCAAAATGGTAAGCTTCGGCACGCGCCATACTTTGAGCACAACCACCAGCAAAAAAGAAGGCATTGGCGCGGCCCGCGAGTGGGTAAAATCTGAATTTGAGAAGTATGCCCAGGCTTCCGGTGGCCGCATGACCGTGGAAATGGACCGCTTTGTGATAAAAGCTGACGGCCGCCGCGTGCCTCAGGACACTGAAATGGCAAATGTTATGGCCATCCTGAAAGGCACTGACCCGAACGACAACCGCGTGATCATTGTAGGCGGGCACCTCGACTCCCGGGCCACCGATGTGATGGATGCTAAAAGTAAAGCTCCGGGCGCTAACGATGATGCCTCTGGCGTAGCGATGGTGATGGAAATGGCCCGCGTAATGGCACCAAAGCAATTTCCGGCTACGTTGATATTTGTAGCTTTCCAGGGCGAGGAACAGGGCCTGTACGGCTCCACGCACTTGGCCGAGCGCGCCAAGAAAGAAGGCTGGAACCTAATTGCCATGCAGAACAACGACATTGTAGGCAACTCCTACTCTGCCGAAACCGGTCTGCATGACAATACGAAAGTGCGCATCTTTAGCGAGGGCACGCCAGCCAACGAAACCGAAGAGCAGGCCCGCCTGCGCAAGTTGCTGGGCGCCGAAAACGATAGCCCAAGCCGCAACCTGGCCCGCTACATGGAGTTGGTAGGCGAAAAATATGTAGACCAGATCGATGTAGTGCTCGTGCACCGTACCGACCGCTTTCTGCGTGGCGGCGACCATACGCCATTTAACAGGCAGGGCTTTACAGCTGTGCGCATGAGCGAGATGAACGAGGACTTTGACCACCAGCACCAGGATGTGCGCAAAGAAGATGGCAAGCAATACGGCGACCTGCCCGAGTTCATGGATTTTGAGTACCTGCGCAAAAACGCCGGCGTGAACCTGGCAAGTATGGCAAGCCTTGGTTGGGCACCTGCGGCCCCTGAGAAAGTGGGCGTGCTTACCTCTAACCTCACCAATAAAACTGACTTGCAGTGGAACGCTCCCGCTAAAGGAGCCAAACCAGCTGGCTATTATGTGCTGATGCGTGAGACCAGCAGCCCCAATTGGGAGAAACGCTTCTACGTAACCGATACCAAAGCCACGCTGCCATACTCCAAGGATAATTACTTCTTTGCTGTGCAGTCAGTGGATAAGGATGGACACGCCAGCTTGCCTGTGTTACCAGCTCCGGTGCGCTAAGCAGTATTCTACAAAACAGAAAAGCAGCCCCAACCTTGAGGCTGCTTTTCTATTGAATAATAGGTTGTTTTCTCTTATAACCTTGATACGCGGGCTGCTGCCGACACATTTGATGTGATGCTTGGGCTACCTTTATAATGCACTGCGGAAGCGCCAGAAGCGTTAATATCCAGGCTCTCTTTGGCATATACTTTGGCGTTGCTCGCGCCACTGGCATGCACCTCCACCTCGCGTGCTTCTAGTGCAGAGGCATCTATCCTGGAGGCTCCTGATATCTCCATATGCATTTCATCAACTTTGCCCAGCAGTTCTATTTTACTCGCGCCGCTTAAGTCGGCCTTCAGCTGTTTGGTATCAATGGTAAGTTTCACGTTGGAGCCGCCACTCATATCAACTTTCAGGGCCGATGATTTGAAGGTAGAGTTACCGACAACCTTCACACCGCCGCTAATATCTATACTTTCCAGGCTTTTCAGGGTAACGTAAGCCTTCATACCCTTGCTGGTGCTCACGCTTTTATCATTGTAAATATGCAGCACCCCGTTACGCACTTCCGTTTTAATGTTGTCGATCAGGTTTTCCTCGGCTTCCAGGCGCACGCCCTCGTTGCTGCCTTGGGTTAGCTCTACAATAAAACCGCCACTCACATCGATTCCTCTAATGTTAGACACCTTGCGGTCTTGCGTGGTTATTTGCTTATTGCCCCTAAGCGATTGCGCAGCAACATCCGTTACATGCAGCAGTAAAAAACCAAGTGCGAATACGCTAAGAGCGGCTGTGTAAAATTTCCTGATGTTCATAGTTGTATAAGGTCATTTTAGTGAATGATTTTAAATTAAACAGCAGCCCTGTTGGCTGCTTTCTTTCCTAAAGATGCATTATAACCCGAAAGGTTGCCTCAGCCCAAAAAAATCTAAAAAATAGCTTATGCTTCCGTGAGTTAGTACAACGCTTCATGTCAATCAGCTAGTATACTATAGTCCTGCAGCGGATTATTAAGAAGCACTGCATATAATATTCCGCCAAAGCCATAAGCCACCACATCCAAAAAATCAGCGGTGTAAGCTAATGAGCAGAACGGTAGCACTAACTCAAATACAATACTAAACAGAAATATTGCCAGTAAGATATGGCTCTTCGGAAGTATAAATGCTGGGTTGAGGAAGTATGCGCGTTCGGCTGCCAACACTATTGTTAGGCTAAGGGGCAGGCACAGCAGGTCATCGAGGTACGAGTAGAGCGGGCGAATGTACAGTTGCTGCCATTCTAGCAGCTGGTTTAGCATGAATAGCGCCAGGCAAAGCAGAAAATATGGTTGCCGGATCGTTTTCATACTCACACGGCTACCAAACCAATAGATAACATGATAAGCCCGATAACCATCAGGAAGATTTCTGTAGGCGTTAGGTTTCGGAACCAGTTTTTACTTTTTGGAGGCAGCGCTGCTCCGCATTCCGGACACTGTGTTGCGTTAGCCGGCACGGAAGCGCCACAGGCCGGGCAGTTTTTTGGTGGTGTGTTTTGGGGAGTAGCCATAGCCACAAAGGTAAATTGGCAAGCTTTAAAAGCAAGTTAGCCTAAGCCGTTAAAGTTGGTTTCAGTAAAATGCCTGCTATTAAGCCTATTAGGTATAACAGCAGTGGCACCAGGAGTTGTGCAGGGTAAAACCCTCCTTCGCGTGCGCCATGCATCAGCAAAGCCAGCAATAGGACGCTTACTGCCGTTAAAAGAGGTTTGTATAACTTGGCCATAGGCTATATAGTTAGGTATAACACCGATGTACTATATTCACTATGATCAAGTTACACAAATATTTTTTTAAAAGCCTAATAATGTTTAGACATACATAAACTCAGGAATCAGGTAATCAGCGTGTTACTTCTTGGTAGTGATAACCACGGCACCGCCAGCCGCTTTTTCTCCGTAGGCGGCTTTTGCCTCCTCGGGCTTCAGAACCGTTATCGACTCGATGCTATTCGGATTGATGTTTTGCATTATCTGTTCTGCTTCGGATTCTGTGCCCATCTCTACGCCGTCTATCACAAAAAACGGATCGCTGATAGCCTCCTGCATCTGGCCGGGCTGCACGGGGTTGCCCTGGCTGTCTTTTATTTCAGGAATTGTTACGTTGCCTGGCTTATCCTCATCAAAGCTATTGTTTTGGATCTGATGCACGTATTGGTTGATGGCATACATCATTTGCTGTTGCTTGGCGTGCATGATCGGGCGGTTGGCCTTCATGTCGTCGTACAGCATCTGGTAAGAGAGTTTACGCAATCGCACATAATCCAGCATGGCTGCCACGCGCCCCTCCTCTCCCGCCGGGGCATCATCTATGTTTTCGAGCAGCACCTCCCCCTCTTCCCATTGTGCAATGCCTTCTGTTAGCAGCGGTAACAGTTCGTCAGGGTTATAGTCGCTTCCGGCCTTGTCCAGTGCCTGGGCGGCTTTTATGGCTGAGGTCTCTAGTTTGCCTACCTGCTCCATGGTGTATGCGTAACGCACCTTGCCGGTAAACGGTATTTGCTTAAACCAGATAAAGAGCGCCAGCATGCCGGCCACTACCGTAACCGCATTGCCCAGCAAGCCATAGTTTTGCGTGATGTAGCGATTGGAGCGTAAGAGCAGCACACCGCCTACCAGTAAGCCTGCCACCAGGCCGCCTATGTGTGCTGCGTTGTCTATGCCGCCGCGCATGCCGTAAGCCAGGTTTATACCTATCACAAAAACCATGTTGCCAAGTATGGCGCGTTTGCTCTTCCAATCGAGCTCGCGCTCTAGCAGTAATACCATCAACAGCATGCCAAACAATCCGAAAATAGCACCCGAGGCACCCACCGACACGCTGATTTCCGGGCTGGTCCACCAGAGGCTGGCTATACTGCCGGCAAGGCCGCACAGCAGGTAGGCAAGTATAAATTGCACGCGCCCAACCAGCGCCTCCAGCTGCATGCCAATGTTTATCAGCGCTACCATGTTAAACAGCAGGTGCACAATGCCGCCATGCAGGAACATACTTGTAAGCAGGCGCCACCACTGGCCGGTTAAGGTATAAGGCCCAAAGTTAGCACCAAGCTCCACGAGCCGCTCTGCATCCGGGTCCAGCACATGCACGCCAAGCAGGGCCCCGACTATAAAAACAAGCAGGTTTAGGTTTAGCAGGATAGGCGTTACAAAATAGTGCTCCTTGGGTACGAATACCTGCAGGAAATTTTTGAATTTCTGGCTCAGCGTTTCCGGTGCTGGATGCAGCGGCGCGCTTAGCTCTTGCTTGAGCTGCTCCTGCTGAGGCACTTCCACCCCGCGGCGTTCCATCTCCGCTATCACGGCAAGTATGGCCTGTGGCTCGTATTGGCTGTGATCTTCCAGTATGCCTTGCAACTGCTCTGTGCTGAGGGCTTCGGCTTGGGCAGTATAGTCTGTTTTCATAAGATGTTGGATGATATCCCGCAAAAATAGGCAAGGCGATCTCAAGCTCAAAATAGAACTTATCAAGGAGGCGAAATATAACCTTCAGCTGCCGGAAAGGGTACAATTGTACACAAATACAGAACTATGACACAGACAAAAACCGATACCCCATACTTTACCATTAGCACCGGCAACAGCCCGTTGGTAGCCACCGCCATACACGATGGCCACATCGTACGCCCCAACCTCAGCAGCCGCTTTAACCTTACCTCTGCAGAGCGGCTGCGCGAAGAAGACCCTTTTACGGCCGCATGGGTAAGCGTTGCCGATAATCAGATTGTGGGGCACTACTCCCGCTTTGAACTGGACCTAAACCGCCCGCCCGAGAAAGCCATTTACCGTAAGCCAGAGGACGCCTGGGGCCTGAAGGTTTGGAAAGAGGACTTGCCTGAGGAGCTTGCGCAAGAATCGATGGGGCGCTACGAGGAGTTTTATGCAGCGGTAAAACGGCAGCTAACCGAGCTGCTGGCAAAGCACGGCTGCCTTGTTGTCTACGACCTGCATACTTACAACCACCGCCGCGAAGGCCCTAACGGCCCTGCTGCCGATCCGGAGCAGAACCCGGAGGTAAACATCGGCACGGGCAACATGAACCGTGAGAAATGGACGCCTGTGGTAGATGCCTTTATCCAAAGCCTGAGCAACTATGACTACCGGGGCCGGCAGCTGGATGTGCGCGAGAACGTAAAGTTCGAGGGCGGGCACTTCATGCGCTGGCTCCACGATACCTTCGGCGATGAAATATGCGTGATGAGCATCGAGTTTAAGAAATTCTTTATGGATGAATGGACCGGTGAGCCAGACCAGGAACAGGTAGAGGAAATACGGGCTGCGCTGCAGCACACCACCAACCCCGTGCTAGAGGCCCTGGCCAATGTGAGCCATACTTCTTGATCGTTTATCGTTTAACCTAAAGCCTGTAGAATAGCATAGAACTTAGCTGCCGCACCAAACATGATCGAAAGTATAACTGATAGCTTTATCCGTAAAATTACCCGTAGCCTGCAGCGTGGCAAGCAGGTGCACCGCCGGTTGCCGCAGGGCGGGCTTATCTACATCGACAGGCCCCTGCCCTTTTTGGTGATTTTCCGCCACCCTGAAGGCCAGCCAGACCACCCTACTGCCGACTTCCTTAAAGCTAACGCCGCTTACATTATCTCGCACCAAGAGCGTACTGAGGAGCTACGGCCGCTTGTGCAAAGTATAGCCAATGCCATGGCCGATCAGTTTGGCGCTTTCATGATTATTGAGGTGATGGCCGCTCTGCCCAGCACCACAGATACTGACCTCTTTAAGGTGTTGGGGCCGGAACATCAGTTACCTACTACAACAGAAACCATTGTGCAGGAGCTGCAAAATATAAAACTGAGCGGCATCCATACTTCGGTAAGCACCGCTACCAACAAGCCCTTGCTACAGGAGCCGCTTTGCCTTATCCCGGAGGAGGACCTGAAAAAACACAGCATTCTGATGCTTGGCCTGCAGCTCCGACCGATTTACAAAAACGACTCTACCGGAAAAATCTACCCTTTGCTGCTGCGCACGCTACGCGAGAAAGTGGCCAACGCCATCAAGAAAACTGTTTTTGACTTCGTGAATGTGCAGACGACACATCACCCGGTGCATTTCCAGGCATTGGGGCGGCAGGCCGTAAACCGCGTTGTGTGGCGCATCGATAAGCAACTTACAAGTATAAGCGACCAGTTCCGGTTTTTGCTGCTGGTAACCCCCGTGAACAACAACGAGGCCTGGGAGGAATTTAAAAAAGCTAAGTATGAAAAGGCCCCTACGTTTCATTACCGCCTCATGCCCGTGGATGCCGACCAGCTCAAGCGCAAGCTCTATAACATTTCCATCGAGAAGGTAGACGACCCCACGCTCGGCTACCTGTTCCGCGACAAGCGCCATGAGCTGGACAAGATGCTGACCATGCTTGCAGACCGCAACAAACCGGATTTTCTCTACAGCAGCATGCAGCTTTACGGCACCGTGGATGACCAACTACTGAAAATAGCCGAAGGCATACTTGCCACTGTTCCGGAATCTGACCACAAATCCTCTCCCGAGATTATTCCCGTGTCTGAGTTTGTGGCGCAGGCCGAGCAGGAGATCGCTTTCCTGAAAGAGCAATACCCGGGCTTAGAGTCTGGCGTGGATGTTCGGGATGATATTGTGGGGCTCATCGTGTCGAAGGGCAGGTTAAACGTGGGAACCGATGCCAAGATTCCGAGGCACCGCGCCCAGGCTTTGATACAGCATGAAGTTGGCACCCATATCCTGACATACTTTAATGGCAAGGCACAGCCGCTGCACCAGTTGTACGTGGGCAGCCCGGGCTATGAGGAGCTGCAGGAAGGGCTTGCCGTGCTGAGCGAGTGGCTGGTGGGCGGCCTCGACCACACGCGTATGCGCATTTTAGCTGCCCGCGTGGTGGCTGTGTACCATCTTACCAAGGGCTGCAGCTTTACAGATAACTTTTGGCGTTTAAAAGATGCGTATCACTTCGACGATGAGACAGCTTGGGACGTAACCATGCGCGTGCACCGTGGCGGCGGCCTTACCAAAGACGCCGTATACCTGCGCGGCTTGGTGCACCTGCTCAATTACCTGAAGGAGGGCAACGAACTGGAACCACTGCTCATCGGCAAGATCCGGCAGGATTACATCCCGATTGTGCAGGAACTGATCTACCGGAAAGTGCTGCGCCCAGTCCCGATAAAACCTCGCTACCTGCTCGACAGCAGCATCCAACCAAAGCTGGAACAACTTAAAAGCGGTATTTCAGTATTTAACTTACTATAATCTTCCAACCGCATTATCAACCTAAGTATAAAAACCACCCCATGACGATAGGATTTGTAGTAAACGATATAAATACCGAGAAAGCATCTTACACCACCATTTTCCTGGCGCAGCGCATGCACAACAAGGGCCACACCGTGTACCTGATGGGTGTTGGCGACCTGGCCTATTACCCCGATGGATACATGGGTGCCGAGGCCGTGCAAGCCGACCCGAAGCACAAGTATAAATCCTGCACCACCTACTTGGAGGCAATACAGGGGGAGAAAGTAAATAGAGTACGTGTTACCGCCCCTGACCTGGATGTGCTCATGCTCCGCAACGACCCGTCTTCTGAGGGCGAGGGCCGCGCCTGGGCCCAGAACGCCGGCATTATTTTCGGCCAGCTGGCCTTGCGCCATGGCGTGATCGTGCTAAACGACCCGACCAAGCTATCCGATGCCGTGAACAAGATGTATTTTCAGCACTTCCCGGAGGCAGTGCGCCCGCGTACACTCATCACCCGCGACAAAGACGAGATTAAGCAGTTCTTTAACGAGCAGAAGAACAATATCATCCTGAAGCCCCTGCAAGGCTCTGGCGGCTCAGGCGTGTTTATGGTGAAGAAGAATGACTCTACTAACCTGAATCAGATTGTGGAGGCCATCAGCCGCGATGGCTACGTGATTGCCCAGGAGTACCTGCCAGAGGCCACGGAAGGCGACGTGCGCCTGTTTGTGATGAACGGCGAGGCACTGCAGCATAAAGGCAAGTACTGCGCTATCCGCCGTGTAAACAGCAAAGACGACATCAGAAGCAACATGCACGCCGGGGGCTCTGCCCAGCATGCCAAAGTAGATCAGCGCATGCTCGATTTGGTAGAACTGGTAAAACCCAAGCTAATACAGGATGGCATGTTCTTGGTAGGCTTAGATATAGTGGGCGACAAGCTGATGGAGATAAACGTGTTCAGCCCCGGCGCTCTGCCCGATGCCAGCGAACTAGAGGGTGTAGACTTTTCAGAGCCGATTATTGAGGCCCTTGAGCGCAAAGTACATTACAAAAAAACGTATGGTGTGCAGGTGAGCAATAAAACTGTGGCTATGATTTAGGCAGCACACCACCAAATCTATTCTATAAAAGCAGGGCTCATACCCTGCTTTTTCTTTTTCGGGCCTCTTTACTGTTGGTTTTTAGCGATGCTTTAGACTCTGTTATCAAAGTTTATACATCAACCGAGGGGCTTTGGCTGAAAATCGATGGCCGATTCTGTAAAATTTGAAAATATTTCACAGGAGCAACTTCCTTTAAATCAAAAGGTTAACTTGGCAAAGCAGAGAATATAGCGGAGTGGCAGAAAATCTTTTATGATTTTCCTTTTGGAAAAGAAAACAAAGGAGTAATTTTGCACCCGAATTAAGGGGTACACTATACCGGAAGGCTAATATAGTTAACACTAAATTAACACACAAGCCGGAGCTGGAAAAATTTTCAGGATTTATTCAGTGGTGCACCATTAGTTCGTTGGCAGAAAAGGATTAAAACCTGAAATGCCGCCCCAAACGCGATGTATTATTACTAAAGATAAGGTTAGATAAAGTTTAGATTAGTTTAGTTTGTTTTAAGGTGAGAGAAAGCCCCGTCATTAAATGGCGGGGCTTTTCTCATTTTATAGCCTATACTTTATCCATCACCAGGAACCAGGTGGTAAGTATAGCCAGCGGAATGGCGGCAAGTATGAGTTTCAGCACAAAGCCCGGCGCTGCCGTGCCGGAGCGCCAGGAGCCACGGCTAAAGACATACCGTACACTAACTAGCAGCGAGAGAAACACCAGCACCGACACGCCCAGGTGCACGAACTGCACTGCCTGCGGCGCATCTATACTTGCATCCCAAACCCGCAGCCCCACACGCACCAGCCACGGGCTTATAGCCAGCGAACTTAACAGCGCCAGTAGCGCACCAGCCTTTATGCGGAACAGCGTAAGCCAGGAGGTTAGCCCAAAAAGAATCATGCCAGCCCGAAGCGCCACATCCGAGTATACATTGTGCGGCACCGATACATAGCCTCTAAAGAATAATATTACCGTTGCCGTAGCAACGCCCGTCAGGAAAAACAGCAGATACCGTGTCATAGTAGGGTATCATACTGGATATGGGCAGTTTCGGATACCAGGAAAGTATAAAACGCAGGCTACAAACTGAACCGGATGGGCAAGGTATAATGCACCGGAACGGCCTCACCCTCATACTTTCCCGCTATCCATACCAGCATAGTATGGATCACGCGCAACGCCTCGGCATCGGCATCGGGGTGTATGCCTTTAATAAGCTCAATGTTTTCTAACTTACCCTGCTCATTCACCACGTAGCTCACTAAAACCAAACCCTGCACTTTTGCCTTGCGGGTGCTTTTGGGGTATTTTATATTGGTGGCCAGCCAACGCAGCATTGCTTGCTCGCCGCCGGGAAACACCGGCATCTCCCGCATCGGGAAATAGCTTAGCTCGGCACCGGCCTCGTTGTATACCTTGCCGGAAACTACCTTGCCCTGCTCGTAAATCTCTATGCGGCGCACTTTCCCTGACTCAAAATAACCTACCAGCGTATCCTGGACCATGTTGTTTTTATACTTGCACGTGTATTGTAACTGGCCACTGTCGTACCACGCGCTGTACTCGCCGTTGAGTTTGTTGTTTTCGTAGCTGGCTTTAATCTTGAAATGGCCGCTTTCATGCCACTCCGAGTAAGGCCCGTTCAGATGGCCGAGGTTCTCTTTACCACCCTCAAAGTTGCTGTAGGTAAGCTGGTGCACCTTTGTGCTGTCCTTTGCCAGAAAGCGCGTCCGGGTACCGCCCCCGGCTTCGTTTATTTCCTTTACATCGATAAAGTATGCTTCTGAGGCCGGTACTTCCTTTTGGGTTTCGCTGAGGTACCTTACTTGTTTTGTTTGCGCGTGGGCGGGCAGCAGGGCACAGAAAACAACGCCCGTAAGTAACAGCAGCATACGTTTGCTGTGCGTTAAGTCAATAATATTCATGTTTGTGGTAAGTGATTAGCTTGGTAAGTATACTTGATTTTTAGCGCACTGCGGCCTGTTCCTCCTCTTCTTCGGCATACACCTCCTCGTGCTGCGGGTACAGGCGCTCCACGAAGGTTGATTTTACCCTGGACGAAAGCAGGAAGTATGGCACCCAAATCGCGACGCCGGCAAAAGTGCCTAACAGGTTGGAGCCGAATTTCTCATTTGCTACACCAATACCCCAAGCGGAGGTAAGCGCAAGTTCGAGAAGCATAAATGCCAGCCTGCTCACGTAAAAGGCAACCATTAATTTTGGCACACTGGAGCGCCGCTTTAAGTATAGCGTAATCAAAAGCCCGCTAAAGGCCAGCAGCGCCAGATTAAACGCCATCTCTGCACCAACTAGAAACGCACCTGACCCGTTGCCGGAAATATTCTCCCATAGGTTGGCGTTAAAGTAGCCCTCCGAAATAAAAGAGACGATAACTGAAAATGGCGTGAAAATAAGCCCCAGCAAGGGCACGATTACCCAGCCACCCAGGCTCTCGCCGCCATAGGGCAGCTCACCGCCAACTGGTGCCGGGTCCCAGAAGTATAGCTTGTAGGCCCCGAAGCCAAGCAGCACCAATGTTAACAACGACATGATGCCTACCGTCCAGCTAAATTTAAAGTCGCTAATGCTATCCACAAGGCCCTTGTTAAACGTCAGGCCATACACCATGTTGTCAACCATGGCCTTTTGGTTGCGCAGGTAGGTGGCAGTGGCTTCCGGGCTAACGAAATCCTGCTTAGAGCGGTAAGCCAGGTCAATGTTAAGCTCGGTGCCTTTGGAGCTGTAAGCAATCTTACGGCTGTACCAAAAGGCTTCATCGTCTATCTCCTGGTCTTGGTTATCCAGGGGCCAGGCCTGTGGTAACAGCACTTTTATACTTTGCTCCACGTGCACCGGGTGGTTCAGGGCCATAGGCATGGTGCGCTTGCTGCTTTGCAAACGGCTTATGTAGCCATTAAATACCAACGGCGAGAACCAGGCTTCCAGCACATCCTCGTTGGCGTGCTGCGGCTGCCAGAAACCGGGTATGCTATACTTCTCGATCACGGTGAATATGTTATCCAGCTCGTTATCCTCGAAGCGCAGGTTATCGGCAAACTCAATTTCAGGGTAGGCGTTGGCGTAGAAGTTGAGGTAGTTTTTCTCGATGTCGGACATGCTGGTGGTGGCAAAGCTGCTGCGCTGGTAATCGGCCTCAGCACCGCTATACTCCGTCCGGACTTCCAGCACCACATCATTCTCAACCTTATCGATAGAATAGATCTCGCGCACCTTTACGGTTGGCCCCTCTGTAACCGGCCCCGACACTGCGGCCAGCGTTTTGGTGCCAGGGGCCAGTAACAGTGCCTTGCCGTAAGCCGGCATGTAAATATTGTTGTAGCTGCCGCGCTGCTTGCTAATGGTGGCATCGTACCAGTATGTTTTTCCGCCCAAAAGCTCTACACGCACTACGCAGTGGTTAAACGCGCTCGGCGAGGGAAGCAGGTTGCTGATGTGCCCATCCAACGTGGTGTTAACCAGCGCCGGGCTGGCTTTTATGTTCATCTGCCGCAGCATGTAGGCCAGCAGCAGCGCCTTGTCCTTGCAATCGCCGAAGCGGTTAGCGAACACCTGGTTGGGCATGTGCGGCTTGTACCCGCCAATGCCCGCCTCGTAGCCCAAGTAGCGCACCTCGTCCTGCACGAAATGCAGCGCAGCCTCTACACGACCCTCGTCGCTGCCTGTACTTGCTTTTATACTATCAATCTTGGCCTGCAGCTTTTTAGAGGGCGCTTCCTTCACCTCGAACAGCGGCAGCGCCCACCGTGCCACTTCCTGCCAGCTCTTAAATTCCGACACATACACACCGGGGTAAGGGTCATACCAGTCGGGCAGGTTGTTATCCATTTTGGTGGCGGGCAGGTTTTTCAGGTGCCAGGTATAGCTTGTTTTTCCGTTGGATGTGGAGGTTTCGGGTTTGCGGGCATCCAGGTGGTACTTAAACTGCAGCTTGCGCCCCTGCGGCACAACCATACTTACCAGTAGCTCATCCACGGGGTCGTACTGCTGCAGGTTAAAACCCGTGAAGAACTTGCCCCCGAACACGGGGTTGTAGCCCTTGGAAGTATAGGCATAGTCTATTACGTCGCCTACCCGGATGTCGTCGAGCACAAGTATGGCTGTCAGGCTTTCATCGTAGATGCCGGCGTCCATGCCTTCCTCGCGCTGTATCACCTTTACTTTTGCCAGGTCCAGCTTGTTTATGGCCTTCCCGTTGCGCCATACCTGCACTTTATGCAAGAGCAGTTGCTCGTAGTTGGGGTCGAAGTTAAGCCTGATCTCTGAGGAGTTCTGCACGCCTTCCTCAGTCAGCAGTTTGTATGTATACTGGTGGTACGTTTCCTGCAGAGCTAGCTCGTACTGCACGTTGGTGAGCAGGTAATGATAGCCTCCGTTTACGTGGTCTGGGTTGATTTTGGTAGTGGTGCGTGCCGGCAGCTTTATGGCCCAGCCCGGCTCCGGGGTAACTTTCAGATTTTTCGGGGCGCTGGCGTGGGCCTGCCATATCAGCCCGAACAGCAAGGCCAAAAGAAGAAATGCTTTGCGTTTGTTTTCAGTGTAAAGGTGTGTCATGCGCTTGTACTAACTGGGAATTATTTGATCTTCTAAATATAATATGAATTGTGTTATCCAAATATATTCTTGCCCATAAAATTGCACTAAAACTTGCCACACACAAACAAATTACCCTCCTGCTTGTATAGCTATATCGGAGTGATGCGCCCAAAAGTGTAAATTAGAGCATGGATAAAGCGAACAAAGGAGCCAGAGCAAGTATAAACCAAACCGATAAGGACAAAAAAAGCCTGCGCGAGCAAATGGGCGCGCTCAAGAACCTACCCAAATTTTTCCGGCTTATATGGAGCACCAGCCCTAGCCTAACCGTTACAAACCTGCTCCTCCGCTTGGTAAAGGCTGCTATCCCTTTATCGATGCTTTATGTTGGCAAACTGATTATTGATGAAGTAATTCGGCTGATTGATGTTACCGGAGACCAAAACCTAACATACCTCTGGACGCTGGTGGCCATAGAACTTGGCCTGGCTGTAATTTCCGACATTATTAACCGCGGTATCACACTGGTGGATAGCCTGCTAGGCGACCTTTTCTCGAACCGTACTTCCGTAACCCTGATAGAACATGCCGCCAAGTTGGATTTGGCCCAGTTCGAGGATGCTACTTTTTACGATAAACTGGAGCGCGCGCGGCGGCAAACGGTAACCCGGGTTGTGCTTATGTCGCAAGTGCTGTCGCAGTTGCAGGATATGGTAACGATTGGCTTTCTGGCCGTGGGCCTAATTGCATTTAACCCTTGGCTCATACTTATACTTCTGATAGCCGTGATCCCATCCTTCCTAGGCGAGACGCACTTTAACGAGCGCAGCTACTCCCTCTCCCGCTCCTGGACGCCCGAACGCCGCGAGCTGGACTACCTCCGCTACATTGGTGCCTCCGACGAAACAGCCAAGGAAATCAAAACTTTTAATCTGGCTGGTTTTCTAGCTGGGCGCTTTAAAGAGCTGTCTGATAAATATTATCTGCTAAATAAAGGCATTACTATGAAGCGTGCTTTCTGGGGCAGCGCGCTCTCAGCCATTGGCACGCTGGCATACTACGGCGCTTACGTTTTTATACTTTTCGAGACGGTGGCCGGAGCCATTACAGTGGGTAGCCTTACCTTCCTGGCCGGTTCGTTCAGCAACATGCGCAGCCTGTTGCAAGGCATCATGACGCGCTTCTCGCAGATTGCGGAGAGTGCGTTATACTTACAGGATCTGTTCGACTTCCTGGAGCTAAGGCCGCAAATAACCCCACCCGAGAACCCCTTGCCCATCCCCCGCCCCATTAAGCAGGGCTTTACCTTCGAGGGCGTCGGCTTTAAGTACCACAACTCTGAAAAATGGGCGGTGCGACATCTGTCTTTTCATTTACGGGCAGGCGAGAAGCTGGCATTGGTTGGTGAGAATGGGGCAGGCAAAACTACGCTGGTTAAGCTTTTGGCCAGGCTGTATGAGCCTACTGAGGGCCGTATACTTTTAGATGGCATAGACCTGAGAGAATATGACCTGAACGACCTGCGCCACCAAGTGGGTATCATTTTCCAGGATTACGTACGCTTTCAGATGACAGCCTCCGACAATATTGCTATCGGGCAAATCAGTAATATTTTGGATAAGGAGCGTATACAAGGCTCGGCGCAGAAAAGCCTGGCAGACCTTGTCATCCAGCGCCTACCGGATAAGTATGAGCAGGTGCTTGGCAAGCGCTTCAACAATGGCGTGGACCTATCGGGTGGAGAGTGGCAGAAGGTGGCGCTGGCAAGGGCCTATATGCGCGATGCGCAGCTACTTATACTTGATGAGCCTACCTCTGCTCTGGATGCCCGCGCGGAGCATGAGGTCTTCCTGCGCTTCTCCGAACTTATTGCAGGCAAAACAGCTGTGCTTATCTCGCATCGCTTCTCTACCGTACGCATGGCCGACCGTATTCTGTTTCTGGAGCAGGGCCAGTTAAAAGAGCTTGGCTCTCATGAGGAACTGCTGGCTCATAACGGCAAATACGCCGAGCTGTTTCAATTGCAGGCGAAAGGGTATTTATAGTGCTGGCCGTACAATAACAGCCTAGTCTCACTACCAACACCGGTTTATTTTGCCCATACTCTGGTAACGCAAACCCTACATATTCTGCTTTTCTCCTTTACCCTCTTGCTTATCATACTTCTATATCGTACCACTGGAGCGTCGTCAGTAGCTTTTAGATCCTTACTATAGTGAAAGGGAGCCAACCCGTTTAAATTGGTTATTCACAAAAATAAATAACTATTATTATATACCAGACGTTTTAAATTAGACTGACAGAAGGCCTCTGCCATTATGCATCCTCTCGTTTCTTCACTTCTGAAGAGTAGTACTATGGCTCCGATAAATACTTTGCAACCCCCTAAGTCCAAATCCTATGAAAATAAACACATCAATTCTTTTGTTGATATGCCTGCTTTTTCTCCTGCCGTCCTGCAACAAGGATGATTTATTTAATCCATTCCCACCTGACCGCCAAATAGACCCGCGCAACTTTACCCCGGCAGTTATTGATAACCCCTATTTCCCGCTAACACCCGGAAACACGCTTTACTATGTAAATACCAGTGTAGAAGATGGCGAAACCGAGACCGAGAACCTTAAGGTAGAGATAACACACGATACAAAGGTGATTATGGGTGTAACTTGCCGGGTAGTGCATGAGGTGACAACTGATGAAGATGGCGACTTGGTAGAGGACACTTTCGATTGGTTTGCCCAGGATAACAAAGGCAATGTGTGGTATTTTGGAGAAGATACAAAAGCATATGAAGACGGTGAGGTGAGTACAGCAGGATCATGGGAAGCAGGCGTTGACGGTGCCCAGCCCGGCATTATTATGTATGCCAACCCAAAAGCCCATATAGGCGTGCCTTATTACCAGGAGTTTTACCTTGGAGAGGCTGAGGACCAAGCTGTGATCATCAACACGAACAGCACCGTTGAGATTGGCTTAGGTACTTTCAGGCATTGTGTTAAGACCAGGGAGTATACTGCCCTGGAGCCCGATGTTGCAGAAAACAAGTATTACGCCAAGGGCATCGGTATGATCCTGGCAGAGAAGATTGAAGGTGGCATGGAACGGGAAGAACTCGTGCGTATTACGCGCTGAACTTAACTTTGATTTGAATACATAGACCACTGGCTACTTGTGCTAACACACGAGACTGCCAGTGGCCTTGGCTATGCCACCGCTTGCCGCTATCCCTGTATTGAAGGCCAAGTCCCTATCCACGTGGAACATCCATTTATACCTATATATGTCTAAAACGGAAAAAAGTATGGAAGTATGATAGAAGCCAGTATCCAGAACAGTATGTTAAGCGGCGTGCCAACTTTTAGGTAGTCTGAAAAACGATAGTTACCAGGGCCGTAGATCATGGTGTTGGTTTGGTAGCCCATCGGTGTCATAAAACTGAGCGAGGCGGCATAAGCCACTGCCATCAGGAAAGGCCTCACGCTTACGCCTAATTCTTGGGCCGTAACAATAGCTATTGGGGCCAGCAAGGCCGCCGTAGCATTGTTAGACATAAAGTTGGTGGCCATAAACGTGATAAAGAAGAACACCGACAAAAGCGCCTGTGGGCCGTATTCCCCCACGCCGTAAATCAGGTAATCGGCAAGAAGCTTGGCAGCACCGGTCTTCTCTAACGCCGCCCCCATAGACAGCACCCCTGCTAGCATAAAAATCACCTTCCAGTCGATGGCTTTGTATACTTCGTCCACCCGGATACACCCAAGTATAATCAGTAGCATAACGCCCACCAGCGCACTAAGCACGATGGGCACCAAGCCTGTGGCAGCAGCTATAACCACGCCCACACTTATCAGCAGCACCGGTATAATCTTGCTATAATCGAAGGGGCTTCGCTCTGTTTGTGAGATAATGAGCAGGGCATCGTTTTGGCGCAATTTCTCGGCCTGCTGTGTATCGGCCGCGATAAGCAGTACATCTCCGGCAGAAAGTTTTATATGCGTAGGTTTCTCGTGCACAATCTCGTCGCGGTGGCGAATGGCCAGTACGGATGCGCCATAGTTATAAGATCTGAAGTTTAGCTCCTTCAGGGATTTACCCTCCATGTATGAGTTGGGCGTAACAATAGCCTCATAGAGTTTGCTGTCGCGCATGCTCATGTCCTCGTCTCGGAACTTGCGCTCCGACTTCAGCTTGACGCCTCGCTCCTGCTTGAGCTTTTTAAGTTTCTGCACGCCGATACGCACTTTCAGTATATCGTCGGCATGAAGTATAAGCATAGGAAAAACCTGAATCTTTTCCTTTTGCCGCGTTACCTGCATCACCTCTATGTCTAGGTCGCGCACTAGGCTGGATTCCTGCAGTGGTAGCCCTACCGATGCAGAATCAGGTAGTAGCACAATCTCGGTCAGGTAATCGCCCAAGTCAAAGTCTTCGGAGAGGTTTTCGGTAAGCTTGCGGTTAGGCAGCAGGTGGCGGCCAATAAAGAACATGTATAAAACGCCTACCACCAAGAACCATATGCCAGCCGGGGCAAACTCAAACATCTGTAAAGGCTCCTCGCCCTGCGCCTGCGCAATACCGCTTACTAATATGTTGGTACTGGTGCCGATAAGCGTGCAGACTCCGCCCATTAAAGCGCCAAAAGAAAGCGGGATAAGAAGCTTGGAAGGGCTAACCCGGATATCCTTACTAACCTGGATCACAACAGGCATAAGCAAAGCTACCACCGCAGTATCATTGATAAAAGCAGAAAGACTCCCGGAAATAAGCATGAGCGAGAGCAGGCACAGCAGATAATTCTTACGGCCTATGCGGGTAAGGCCAATGCCTATACTGTTAAGCGCCCCAGATTTAAAGATGGCAGAGCTGATGATAAACATACAGGCCACTGTAACAGTAGCAGGATTGCTAAAACCGGCGAAGCCCTCGGTAGGCGTAAGGATGCCAGTAACCATAAAAAGCACCATGATAAGTATGGCTACCGTATCGATAGAGAGCCGCTCGGTTACAAATAATATAACCGCAAGCACAATTATCCCTAGCACAACGGCAATCTCAAAGGTCATTGGTGCAAAGCTAAAGGTGATTAAACCTGCATCCGTATCGTTCCTGAAAAAACTAACAGGCTAAGGGCAAGGTTTTTAGATACTATAACTTGGTTTGTGTAGCTACGGTTACAAGTCCAGTTATTTGCTTGCCAACGGGGCTGCGTTTGTCCTATCCTGTTTCAGGACTTAAGCTTGCTGCCAGATAAAGTGTATTTGAGTGAGTATAACTTAAAGAAGTATGATTTGCTGTTTATAGCTTAAATTCTGATTATGCCGCTCAGGCTATGCAGTACACCATTTTTCGCTGGCTGATTAGCTTCCTGTATGCGCACACCATTAACCAGCGTATGGTCTTTTTTACGGCACACGGTAATCTCGGCGCCACTGATAGATTTGAGTGTCGCGCCATCTTTGAAGTCCTTTTCCTGATAAGATCCCTTGATAATGTGCGCCGAAAGTATGGCCCGCAAGCGCTCCGGAGATTCCTGTTTCATACTTTGTAAAGCAGCTTCTGGAGGAGCAAGCAAGGTAATGGAAGCATCTGCGGAGAATAAGGGTGCAAGCCCGGCCTTCGTCAGGAGATCGGCCAGCGCAGGGCGTTCCTTTATAACCAGTTCCATTAGAGTGCTTTGCCCTTGGTTTACTGGTAATGTAGCTTTATGTGCCTGCCCTGCCTGCCAGCAAAGCATAAAAAATACTATAAAGAATAGTTTAAGGGGAGTATGGGAGTAGTGGTGCGCCATGGGTAAATCAAGTTACTGTCAGGCTTTTATACGCAGCCTATCCCATAACAGCTGAAAACCAGGACACCCTCCCTTATATCGCTTATTTAACAGTTTAAAACAAGCGCCAGCCCGCTATCTGGTCCACGAAGCTCGGCAGCGCGCTTGGCACCAGCAGCAGGCTCAGCAAGAAACCATAGATTGCGCCATACAAGTGGGCATCGTGGTTAATGTTATCGCCCATGCGCTTGCCCGAAAAGTATGAGTACATCATGTAAAGTATACCGAAAATAAAGCCTGGCAAGCAAAGCAAAGCAAACAGACAAATATCCAGTGTAGGGTAGAAAAGGATGCTGGCAAATACGATGCTTGCCACGCCACCCGAAGCCCCTAAAGCACGGTAAGGCGGGTCGTTGCGGTGCTTAAAGAAGGTAGGAATATCTGATACGATGATACCGCCCAAGTATACCAGTAAATATAAAAGTATACCAGTGGTTGGCCCGTAAGCAGTTGTAAATACATACTCCACCACATCGCCAAAGAAAAACAGCGTAAACATGTTAAACAGCAGGTGAGAAAAATCTGCGTGCAGGAAGCCGGAAGTTAAAAAGCGGTACCAGGAGTTATCGCGCTGTACGGCATAAGGCTGGAAGATCCACTTGTGCATGAGGTCTTGATTTTGCCATGCGTATAAAGTTACACCTACAGTGATGATGATAAGGATGATGGTAACGCTCATGTTCTAAGTTAGAAAGTTAGAAAGGTAAAAGTTAGAGAGTTTAGAAAGTTAGAACTTTAGAAAGTTAGGAAGTTGACTGTTAATGAGGATACCTTACACCTGTGAGCCAACAATTTAACAATACAGCAATGCAACAATTTAACTATCCCTTTCCATAAGTTGCAGGGCTAGCCCACGTATGCTGCTTTTGCGCTCCTCTGGTAGCTGGATAGCATCGAGGTGGTGCAGGGCCTTCTGGAAGTATAACTCTATTTGCTGCTCTGTTTGGTAGCGGATGTTCAGCTGGTCGTAAATGGCAGTTACAGCCTGTACCTTGGCTTCAGCTATACTTTCATCCGTCTTGTTGCGCCAGCTGATAATGGTTTGCCGCTGCTGCTCGTTGGCCTGGTCCAACGCCGTTAGCATCAGGAACGTTTTCTTGTCCGACAGAATATCGCCGCCCACCTGCTTACCGAACTTGGCTTTATCGCCATACACATCCAGTAAATCATCGCGCAGTTGGAAAGCAATGCCCACGTTAACGCCAAATGCTTTCAGGTGCTCCGCGTCTGCCTCGGGTGCTCCCTGAAGTATGGCACCCAGCTCCAAACTAAAGCCCAGCAGCACGGCTGTTTTCAGGGTGATCATGTGGATGTATTCCTGTATGCTTACCTGCTCGCGGCGCTCGAAGTTCATGTCGAGTTGCTGTCCTTCGCAAACTTCGGCAGCAGTGTGGCTAAACAAGCGCAGCACCAGCGCCAGCTTATCAGGCTCTACACCCAACAGCAGCTCGTAAGCACGCACCAGCATCACATCCCCGGAAAGTATGGCCGTGTTGGCATCCCACTTTTCGTGCACGGTTTGTTGCCCGCGGCGCAGTGGCGCACGGTCCATAATGTCGTCGTGCATGAGCGTGAAGTTGTGGAAAACCTCTACTGCCGCTGCGGGCAAAAGAGCCTTCTCCACATCCTCATCAAACATTTTAGCGCTTAGCAACACCAGCAAAGGGCGTATTCTTTTACCGCCCAGCGCCATAATGTAGCGAATCGGCTCGTAAAGCTCCGCTGGGTTTTCACCGTAGCGGAGCGTTGATAACGTATGGCTTATCTTTTCAGAAAGGATGCTGCTATCCACAGGGTGCTTAATGTTGTTTTAGTGTTTCGATTAAGTCGAGGTCGATGGTGCGATCGGCCATATTGGCGCTTTTCACCTCTACCAATACCTCATCCCCGAACGAAATAATACGCTTGGTCTGCCGCCCGATGATGCGGTAATTATCGGCATCCAGTTCGTAGTAATCGTCATTGATGTCGGCCAGGCGTACCATGCCTTCGCACTTATTCTCCTCGATCTCTACAAAGATACCCCATTCTGTGACACCGGAAACAATACCCTTGTACTGATTGCCAATTGTGTCTTTCATAAACTCAACCTGCTTATACTTGATAGAGGCACGCTCGGCATCGGCGGCGCGCTTCTCCATTTCGGAAGAGTGGCGGCAACGCTCTTCGTATTCTTCTTTATCCTCGGATTTCCCTTCGTCCAGGTAATGCTGCAGCAGGCGGTGCGCCATCATATCGGGGTAGCGGCGGATTGGCGATGTAAAATGCGAGTAATGCGCAAAGGCCAATCCGAAGTGGCCTTCCGGCTCGGTGCTATACTTGGCTTTTGCCATGGTCCGGATAGCCAGGTTCTGAAGCACGCTCTGCTCCGGCTTTCCTTCTATCTCGGCTGTCAGGTGGTTTAGCTCTTCCGATATATCGCCTTCGGGGTCTACTTTGTAGCCAAACTTGCGGGCAAACAGCGCAAAGGTAGTCAGCCTGTCGGGGTCTGGGTTGCCGTGCGTGCGGTATACCATGGTTGGGCGCTTCTTGCCTTTGCCCAGGCCATACACAAACTCAGCAACGCGCTTGTTGGCCAGCAGCATAAACTCCTCGATCAGTTTGTGCGCGTCCTTGCGCTCTTTCACATAGACTGAAAGCGGCTTGCCGTTCTCGTCGAGGTTAAACTTAACTTCTACCGTTTCAAAAGAAATAGCGCCGTTCTTAAAGCGTTTGGTCTGTAGTTTTTTGGCGATGCCGTTCAGGATGTTCACTTCTTCGGCAAAGTCGCCCTCACCGGTTTCGATGCGTTCCTGGGCTTCCTCGTAAGTAAAGCGGCGATCAGAATATATGATGGTGCGGCCATACCATGTATCGTATAGCTTGCCCTTCTCGTCGAGCTCAAACACCACTGAGAAAGTAAGCTTCTCCTCTTCCGGTCTGAGTGAGCACAGGCCGTTGGACAGGCGCTCTGGCAGCATCGGGATGGTTCTATCTACCAAGTATACAGAAGTTGCCCGATGGAAAGCCTCTTTCTCAAGTATGCTTCTTGGGTGCACGTAGTGCGTTACGTCTGCAATGTGCACGCCTATCTCCCAGTTGCCGTTCTCCAGTTTCTGAATCGATAGCGCGTCATCGAAGTCTTTGGCGTCGGCAGGGTCTATGGTGAAGGTGGTTACGTCGCGGAAGTCACGGCGCTTGGCAATTTCTCCGGCTGGTATTTTATCCGAGATTCTCTCTGCCTCTTCCTCCACGGCTTCCGGAAACTCGAACGGCAGGCCAAACTCTGCCATGATGGAGTGTATCTCTGCCTCGTGCTCGCCGGCAGGGCCAAACACCCTTACAACCTCGCCGGTTGGGTTCTTGCCCGGTTTATCAGGCCACTCAATAATGCGCACCAGCACCTTGTCGCCGGACTGCGCCTCTTTGAGGTGGCGCTCGCCTACAAAAATATCAAAGTATGTGCGCTTAAAGTCCGGTACTACAAAACCGAAGTTTTTAGAGAGTTCCATCAGGCCCACCATCTCGGTACGGGAGCGCTGCAGCACTTCTACCACTACGCCTTCCTGGCGGCCGCCTCTTACCGATGGCAGGACCTCGACCTTTACAAGATCGCCGTCCATGGCGTACTGCAGGTGCTCTGTATATACTCGGATATCCTCCTCGCGCTCCTCAGAAACGATGTAGGCATACTTGCTGTTTGCCAAGTCTACGCGGCCTGTAATGATGTCTACCTTCAGGTTCATCATAAACTTGTCGTCGTCTACGGCAAGCAGTTTATTTTCGCGCACAAGGGCTTTTACTAAATTCTGCATTTGCTCGCGGCCACTTTTATCCGTCACGCCAAGGCGGCGGGTAACCTGGCGCATGGTGAATACGGCATCCGGGCTATTGGAGAATACTTCCAGTACTACAGCTTTGGCTGATTTTGGAGCACCCTTACGGTTGGAGGGCTCTTTGCGAGCAGATGCCTCGCGCGCTGATGATTTATGGTTAGATGCTGACTCGCCTCTACCTCTACCGGATCGGCGGTTATCGTTGCGGCCTTCGTTACTTCTGCCGCCTTTTTTGTCTTTCTTACTTCTCATGTATAAAATTAGGTGTCTATGGGCTGTTGCCTGTATAGCTACTTACCCATGTACATACTTTAGCTCTATTAATTTTTTACTATACGCCTGTAAAGGCTCTTTGGCTAAAGCACTATGCAATTCGAGTTCAATTTATAGAGAATTTTCTATATAAGGAGGGTTGTTTCTGGATATGGCACGTAAAACAACAGCTTTATACTTTCTCTGAAGTATAAAGTATACAAGGGTTATGATGCCTTATCTTCTTTACCTATACTTACTATAAGTCTGCTACACTAACCTGATATACTTTAATTTGTTTTTGCGGCGGTTTCCCAACCATCATAATCGCCGTTGTGCTTCTGGGCGAGGCGCCACAAGTGCAGCACTGTTTTATCTATACTCGTCCAGTCTACTTTGTCGGTGTGTTTGATATGAAGGCGATATGGGTAGCTGCCCAATGCCTTGTCATAATCGCGGGCAACCACCGTAAAACCTTCCTTTTCTATACTTGCTGCATACGCTTCGCGGCTTTCTGCAGTCTTAAAGAAGACCCAGTGATGGATGTCGCGCGCTTTGGTCAGGTCATCGCCATGCTCCTCTAGGCTGTCCACTACCTTGCGGTTGCGGATACTTTGATACTGCTCCGGCTCCGGAAACAGAAACGTAAAGTAGCCGTTCCAGCCTCTGTCCTCTTTTGTTCCGAAATCATAAGTATACCCCGCATACTCCTGCATTACCGAGGCAATTGTTTCTTCATAAGCAGTGGTATCGGCTAGGTAAAAGTATACTTTGCGGTGCCCGTTAGAAGTAGACCTGCCCACATAGATGGCTTTGTGTTTTTCTTCCAGCGCTGCCTCCAGGTCATCTTCTATCTGTTGGAGCACAACTGTTTCCTGCATCGACGACAAACCGTCAGGCCGTGGATCCAGCATGTTAATAGATACCCAGACTACATGGGGTTGCTCCGCTACAGGGGCAATTTTAGCTAAGCCCAGATCTACTGCAATTGAGCCTAACATGTTGTTTACATTGCCAAAATAGAATTCCCAATCTGATACATAATTTGTTTGATCCATAGTAGTTAGTGGTTTTGTTTCGGAGCCCATCAGAACTGAATAACAGGAAGATACGCATTGGCCGGGCGCTTACACGGAGCTGGTTCTGCGAAGCTGCCGTTTCTGCTGCGCCATTGCGATATCTTCGGGTTCGCCCTTAGGGATGGCATTAATTAGCGTACGAGTATAGGGCTGCTGGGGGTTAAAGAATAACTCATCCGGAGTGCCTTGCTCTACAACGCGGCCCTGATACATCACTAAAATCCGATCTGATATCTGCTGCGCTACCGAAAGGTCGTGAGTAATAAAGATAATGGCCAACTGGAGTTCCTGCTTCAACTGGTTTAGTAGCTGTAACACCTGTGCCTGCACCGACACATCCAGGCTAGAAACTGCCTCATCGCAAATAAGGTATTTTGGCTTGGATGCCAGGGCGCGCGCAATGCAGATGCGCTGGCGTTGCCCACCCGAAAACTCATGTGGATAACTCGCCAAACTATCTTTAGGAAGACCCACTTTATCAAGCAGTTGCAATGCTTCTGCACGCCGCGCTGCTGCCGAACCGTATAGGTTATGCACACGCATTGGCTCTATAATTGCATCGCCTACAGACTGCATCGGGTTGAGCGAACTATACGGATCCTGGAAAATCATCTGGAAATTCTTACGGCTTTTGCGCAAGGTTCCGTCACGCATGCTGGCTATGTCTTGGCCATCGTATAACACTCTACCCGATGTTGGTTTTACCAACCGTAGTATGGCACGCCCCAAGGTAGTCTTTCCACTGCCAGACTCACCTACCAAGCTAAGTGTTTCTCCTGGCAGTACCGAGAAGCTTATGCCATCTACTGCCTTTACCTGCTCTCTACTGCGTCCGAAAATTCCTTTTTTCAGCGGAAAGTATACTTTCAAGGCATCCACTTGCAGTAGCGGAGGGAGTGGTTCCGGCCTGCTTTTATAATTTTCCTTAGGTTTATAATCCTTCGGTTGAACACACGCCTCCCGGTTCTCCAGAAACCCGGGAGTTGATGTAGGCAGGGTTTTGGGCGCTGTTCTTAACTTTGGCCGGCTGGCAAGCAAAGCTTTAGTATAGTTATGCCGCGGATTGGTAAAGATTTGCATGGTGCTGCCCTGCTCCACTATTCTGCCCTGGTACATAACCAGAATACGGTCCGCTATTTCGGCTGCCACAGCTAGGTCATGAGTTATAAACAGGACAGTCATTCCTTCTTTAGCCCTTAACTTATCGAGCAGTTGCAGCACGCGTGCCTGAACCGTCACATCCAAGGCAGTAGTTGGCTCATCGGCTATCAGGATGCGCGGGGTGCAGGCCATAGCCATAGCAATCATGATACGCTGTGCCTGTCCACCAGAAATTTCATGTGGATAAGCATCGTACATCTTCTTGGCACGAGGCAGCTCAACCAGTTCAAAAAGCTCTATAACGCGTTTTTTAATGTCTTTGTCAGACATGCTTGTATGTGTCGAGAGCACCTCAGCCACCTGTTTTCCACAAGTCAGGACTGGGTTCAGAGATGACATCGGCTCCTGAAAAACCATACTTAGCTCTTGCCCGCGCAAGCGTTGCAACTGCTTTTCTGGGAGCTGTAACAGATCAACTTCGCCAAATGCCTTTGACTGATATAGCACCTTCCCTTCCGAAATTACACCTCCGTTGCCTAGCAGCCCCATCAGCGATAGCGCAGTTACTGATTTCCCTGACCCCGACTCTCCTACGATGGCTATTGTCTCGCCGGGGTAAAGCTCAAACGAAATACCATCCACAGCTTTTATGGAGTTATAGCGTGACCTAAAACTAGTCTCAAGTCCTGAAACCTGAAGTATGGGTAAAAGTGTTTTCAAGGGGTTTATACTTGGGCTTTAGGTAAAAATAAGCATTTTGCGGGAGTATACGGACTGGTACCACTATTGCATGGCTCTTATTTAGGTCCTTAAGTATATTTTTGAAAAGCTATATTTAGAATATGATTAAAACCGTGATTTTTGATTTGGGCGCCGTATTGATTGACTGGAACCCACACCATTTATACCATAAGTTATTTGATGATGAGGCTGAAATGCATCATTTCCTGGAAAATATCTGTACTCCGGATTGGAACGAAGAACAGGATGCCGGTCGTCCGCTACGTGAGGCTACTAACATGCTGGTAGAGCGATTTCCTGAGCATGAAACGAATGTAAAAGCGTTTTATGGCCGCTGGGACGAGATGCTGGGAGGCCCGATAAACGGCACTGTAGATATACTAAAAGAAATAAAAGCAAGCGAGAAGTATAACCTGTATGCCCTTACCAACTGGTCTGCTGAAACATTTCCGATTGCTCAAGAGCGTTACAGTTTCCTAAATTGGTTTGACGGCATTGTGGTTTCTGGGACCGAGAAAGACAGAAAGCCATTTGCATCTTTCTACCATACGTTACTTAACCGCTACAGCGTGCATCCGAGCGAGGCTGTATTTATTGATGATAACCTGCGCAATATTAAAGCCGCCGAAGCGCTTGGCATTACATCAATCCACTTCACATCGCCGGAAAACTTACGAATTGCCTTACAGGAGATGGGTGTTTTAACCCAGTAACCAATCTTTTAAATTTTATCCCGGCTTAAAATAAAAAAGCGGCTACCTGAGTATGGTAGCCGCTTTTTTATTTAGTTTCTGCTATATTAGAAGCCTTGCTCCTGCTCTATAGTTGTATTACGGTGTTTAGTTGGTGCTTCGTCGTAACCAAAAAAGCGCTTTTGATTAAACAGAATCAGTAAGACACCAACAAAGATGGCTGAGTCGGCTACGTTGAATATTGGCCACAAAGACATGGGCTTGCCACCTAATAAAGGCACCCAGTTCGGCACGATTCCCTCCCAGATATCCACATAAAACATATCAATTACCTGCCCATGAAACCAGGGTGTAGAGGCCCCGTAAGGCGCGTTATCAAACCAAACCCCGTAAAAAGTGCTGTCTACCAGGTTGCCAATGGCACCGCCAAGTATAAGTGCGATGCACCAAATAAGGCCCTTTGGTGCTTTAGCTTTAGCCAGATAGTATAAATAGTAACTAATACCGAACATAGCTACTAACCGGAACAGCGTTAGAATAAGTTTGCCGTAATCGGAGCCTAGCTCCACGCCAAAGGCCATACCCGGATTTAAAGTATAGTGCAGCTTCAGCCAGTCGCCGATCAGGTGTATCTCACCAGGCATGCCCATTTCCATGTTGTAATGCACGATCAGCTTCACGGCCTGATCCACAAGTATAACGGCCAGTGCAGCCAGGTAATATTTCAGGTATTTCATATGTGTAAGTTAAGCGACTTTGCGCAGCCGCTGCTTTTATACTTCTGTAAAAGTATAAAAGCACCAGGAACACTTTTAGTTTCCTGGTGCTTTCGGTTTAGATGATCGTGCTTCGCTCCGTCTGGATATGGATGTATACTTTATAATCATCGATATCAAGCAAGGTGGCATTTTCGAGCTCGTCTACTGTATCCAGGCTGAGGGCCTGCGTTTCGGCACAAATGTAGCTGCTGTAGTTTTCTACGGCTTGCATCACGGCAGGCTCTGTGCGCTGCAGCAGGATATGGATCTTGTCCTGTACCTCCAGGTTGCTGTCTTTGCGCAGGTTTTGGATACGGTTTACCAGGTCACGGGCAATGCCTTCCTGCTTCAGCTCCTCGGTTAGCGTAATATCCAAAGCCACGGTTAGCCTGCCTTCGTTGGCTACCAGCCAACCCGGTATATCCTCCGACGAGATCTCTACATCGTCTGGCGTAAGTATGGCTGTTTCTTCCTCGTTCAGCATGATCTCGAAACCTCCTTCGCGCTCCAGGTGGGCGATGTCGTTTTGGTCCATGCGCTGCACGGCGGCGGCAACCAGCTTCATCTTCGGCCCGAAAACCTGACCCAGCTTCTTAAAGTTCGGCTTGATCTTCTTCACCAGGATGCCCGACGTGTCATCGATGTACTCGATCGTCTTCACGTTCACCTCGCTCAGGATCAGGTCGGCTACGGCATCTATCTGCGTGCGCATTTTATCGTTCAGCACAGGTATAAGTATGCGCTGCAGCGGCTGGCGTACTTTTATCATCTCCTTCTTGCGCAGCGAGTGCACCAAAGAGGAAACAGTCTGGGCCAGTTGCATGCGCTCTTCCAGGTCCTTGTTGATGTCCTCGTGGTTAACCTCCGGATAGTATGCCAGGTGCACCGACTCCTCAGTGTGCTTGTTGCTCACGGCGTTCAGGTCGCGGTACAGTTGCTCGGTATAGAACGGCGCAATTGGCGCGGCCAGTTTCGCAATCACTTCCAAGCAAGTATAAAGCGTTTGGTAAGCGGCAATCTTATCGGTGTTATACTCACCTTTCCAGAAACGTTTGCGGTTAAGGCGCACATACCAGTTACTCAGGTCGTCTACCACAAAATCCTGGATGGCTCGGGCGGCACGGGTTGGGTCGTAATCCGCGTAATTCGCATCCACATCCTGAATCAGGGTATTTAGCTTAGAAATGATCCAACGGTCCGACTCGGTGCGCTGCGCCATCGGCACATCTGCTTCGGAATAGGTAAAGTTATCCAGGTTAGCGTAAAGCGCGAAGAACGAGTAGGTGTTCTGTAAGGTACCGAAGAAGCGGCGCTGCGTCTCTACCACCCCGTCCGGGTTAAACTTCAGGTTATCCCAAGGCGGCGCGTTCGCGATCATGTACCAGCGCACGGCGTCCGGGCCATACTGGCCGATCATCTCGAACGGGTCGATAGCGTTACCAAGGCGCTTGCTCATCTTATTGCCGTTCTTGTCGAGCACCAGGCCGTTGGCGATTACGTTTTTATAGGCTACGCTATCTTCCAGCATTACGGCCAGCGCGTGCAAGGTAAAGAACCAGCCGCGTGTCTGGTCAACGCCTTCTGCGATAAAGTCTGCCGGGAAGTTTTTCTGGAACTGCTCTTCATTCTCGAGCGGGTAATGCCACTGTGCATAAGGCATCGCGCCAGAGTCGAACCAAACGTCGATAAGGTCTGTCTCTCTGTACATTGGCTTGCCAGACTTGCTTAGCAGGATGATGTTGTCCACATACGGGCGGTGCAGGTCTTTTACCTCTACGGCCTCGTCCATTACGCCAGCATCTACGGCTCTGCCAATTTCTTCGGTCAGCTCGGCAATAGAGCCGATGCAGATTTCCTCCTCACCGTCCTCGGTACGCCAGATAGGCAGCGGTGTGCCCCAGTAGCGCGAGCGCGACAGGTTCCAGTCAACCAGGTTTTCGAGCCAGTTACCGAATCGGCCTGAACCCGTAGACTCCGGTTTCCAGTTGATGGTTTTATTCAGTTCGATCAGTCTATCCTTTACGGCTGTGGTTTTGATGAACCAGCTATCCAGCGGGTAGTATAGCACCGGTTTATCGGTACGCCAGCAGTGCGGGTAGGTGTGCTCGTATTTCTCTACTTTAAAGGCTTTGCCTTCTTCTTTCAGTTTAATGGCGATCAGTACGTCGGTTGGCTTGTAGTCCGGGGCAGACTCGTCCTGGCCGTCGTAATTCTTCACGTACATGCCGGCAAAGTCTGTTATCTCCGGCACAAAGCGGCCCTGGCGGTCCACAATCGGGCCTGGCTTGCCGTTCTCGTCCATTACCAGCAGCGCCGGGATGTCGTTTTGGGCAGCTACGCGGGCATCATCGGCACCAAATGTCGGTGAGATGTGCACGATACCGGTACCATCCTCTGTAGTTACATAATCCCCGATGATCACGCGGAAGGCTGGCTTCTCAGGCTGCACGTATGGCATCAGCTGGTGATACTCCACGCCTGCCAGGTCGCTGCCCAGGAACTCCTCCACAACTTTGAAAGGAATCAGCTTATCGCCGGAGCTATAGTCGGTTAGGGCCAGGTCAGCGGCTTTCGAGTTGAAGTAACGGCTTACCAGATCCTTGGCAAGTATAACCGAAATCGGCTCAAAAGTATACGGGTTGTAGGTCCGGACTTTTACATACTTGATGTTCTTGCCCACGGCAAGGCCAGTGTTGGCTGGCAGCGTCCAGGGGGTTGTTGTCCAGGCCAGGAAGTATGTTTTCTCTTCCTCATGCTCGAACAGAAACATGTTGCGGGTTATCTTCTTCACCTCGAACTTCGCCACGATGGTAGTATCTTTTACCATTTTGTAGCAGCCCGGCTGGTTCAGCTCGTGCGAGCTCAGGCCGGTGCCGGCAGCCGGCGAGAATGGCTGAATAGTATAGCCCTTATACAGGTAGCCCTTGTCGTAAAGCTTGCGCAGCAGCGCCCAGCACGACTCGATGTACTCGTTCTCGAAGGTTACGTACGGGTTGTTCAGGTCTACCCAGTAGCCCATTTGCTCGGTCAGGGTATCCCACTGCGATTTAAAACGCATGACCGTTTCGCGGCAGCGCTGGTTATACTCCTCTACCGTAATCTTCTTGCCGATATCCTCTTTGGTGATGCCCAGCTCCTTTTCTACCTGTAGCTCTACCGGAAGGCCGTGTGTGTCCCAGCCGCCTTTGCGGTTTACCTGGAAGCCTTTCAGGGTTTTGTAGCGGCAGAAAATATCTTTCACGGCACGGGCCATCACGTGGTGGATGCCCGGCGTACCGTTAGCTGAAGGCGGGCCCTCGTAAAACACAAACGGCGTGTTGCCCTCGCGGGTAGCCACCGATCTTTCGAAGATGTTGTTCTGCTTCCAGAATGCTAGCACATCTTCACCTACCTTAGCGTAGTTCAGGTTCTTATACTCGTTGTACTTTACCATTTTCAGGTTTATTGTCTTCCTCTTGATCTAATTTCAGGCGCAGCTGAGCCAAATCCAGCTCGGCGTCGCTGTCTTCATCGTAATATTCTTCATAACCCTCTATCAGGGCATCTGGTTCGTGTATGTACTTGCCACTGTCGAAACTCATCAGCAAGGTTGGCAAGATAATCAGGTTCGTGAACAATGCAATCAGCAAGCTCACCGACATGAGTATGCCCAGCGCTTTCGTGCCGCCAAACTCCGAGAAGGCGAAGATAACGAAACCAAAGAACAGTATCAGCGAAGTATAAATCATACTTGTGCCCGCCTCTATTAAACTGTTCGTAATGGCCTTGCTCACGTTGAAGCCGTTGGCCAGCAGCTCGGTTCTATACTTTGCCAGAAAGTGAATAGAATCGTCGATGGCAATACCTAGTGCAATACTAAAAATAAGCGCAGTACTAGGCTTCAGCGGAATATTGAAAAGCCCCATTAAACCACCAGCTATTACAAGCGGTATCATGTTAGGAATCAAAGATATAGCAACTACCCTGAAAGACTTAAACAACAGAGCAATGATAAGAGTTACCAACACAAAAGCTAGTAGCAAACTAGAACGCAGGTTGTTAATAAGGTACTGGTTTCCTTTGATGAATAACAGCGTGGTGCCAGTCAGGTTCACGGTAGTTTCAGCGCCGCTATCATCGCGGATGAAGCGCATGGTATTGCCTTCGTCAGTTTCCGTTACGCCTTCACCGCCGTAGATCTCGCGCAGCTGTGGTTTTATTCTTTTGTTGATGAGCGTATCAAGTTGGCGTGAGCCTACGTCTGCCACCTTCAGTGAGATGCGCGCGCGCTGGCCGGTGCTATCCACGAAGGCACGCAGCAGCTTTTGGTTGGCCTCGTCATTTTGCCGCGCCAGGTAGCTAAAGATAAAGTTGCGCTCGGTATTATCGGGCAAGCGGTACGAGTTCGGGTCTCCTTCGTAAAATGCCTGCGTAGCCGTTTTGACCAATCCTGCTACCGAGATTGGTGCGGAAAGTATGGGCTGCGTGTGCAGGAAATCTTCAAGCTCCGCTAGTTTGCGCAGGTTCGGCAGGCGCATCACACCTTGCTTAATACCTGTGTCCACGATAATCTCCAGTGGCATCACACCGTTAAAGTGCTGCTCAAAAAAGGCGAGGTCGGCGTTCACGCTGCTTTCCTCCGGCAGGTCATCCACCATATAAGACACCGTTTTTACCTTATAGATGCCCCAGAACGAAAGGCCAAGTATAACCGCCAGGAAGAAGTATACCAGCGGGCGTTTGCGGTGCACTATAAAATCGAAGAACTCGAGTAGCTTGTTCAGCGGTTTAGCATCGAGGTGGCGCAACTGGCGCTCAGTGGGCGGCGGCAAGTAGGAGAAAGCTGCCGGCACCAAGATCATACTTATAAAAAAGGTAACGAAGATGTTTATACCTGCCACCATACCAAACTCATAAAGTATGGCAATGTGCGTGAACGTAAACACGATAAAGCCAATAGCCGTGGTAGTGTTATTCACCAGATTTACCAAACCGATTTTGCTGATAACTCGCGAAAGGGCCAGTATCTTGTTGCCGTGGCGGCGGTAATCGAAATGGTAGCGCGCTAGCAGGTAGGTTGTGTTCGGGATGCCGATAACTACGATAATGGACGGAATAAGGCCGGTTAATAGCGATATTTTAAAGCCGAATAGTGAGATGATGCCTAATACCCATACCACCACCACGCTGATAACCAGCATTGGGATGAACACGGCAAAGAACGAACGGAAGAAGATAAACAGTGTTACGGCCGTTACCAGCAACGCCAGCACCAGGAACAGCTTCATCTCGGAGGCAACCTTGGTCGTCATCACGGCGCGCACGTATGGCAGGCCCGCATAGTGCAGCTGTACCTTCGTGTCTTTTGTGAACTGCTCTGTAAGCCCGGAGATATTGTCCATCACCTCCACGCGGCGCACCGAATTTAGGTATGCAGGCTCTACAGTGATAGCCAGTAGCGTGGCTCCAGTTTTAGGATTAATTATCTGCCCTTCGTAGAAGTTCTGGTTGCTAACTACCTGCAGCAAGCTATCCAACTCTGGCTGCGATGTAGGAAAAGGCTCGAAGATATTGCGGGTGATGAATTTGCGTGCCTCAGTGTCCTTTACTACCTGCACTAGGTTTGGCAAGGCTATTACGCTTTTCACGCCTTCTACCTGGCTAAGGTCTTGGGTGAGTTGCTGTAGTTGCTTAAACTTTTGCAGCTTGTAGATGCTGTTATCCTGCATGCCTACCACCAGCACGTTCCCGTCTTCGCCGAATGTCTCCTTAAAGCGGGTAAAATACTGCATATCTGGGTCGTTGGGGCTTACCACGTTGGCAAAGTCGTACGACATTTCTACGTTTCTGGCATGGTAGGCCATAAACGCAGTAAGCACGGCTAAGACTAGCATCAGCCTCAGCCTATTCTTAATAATAAAAATGGCAATCTTATTCCACATGATCCGGCAACTACAATTCGGCAAAGGTACGTATTTTTTGCGCACGCTGCAGGCTATCAATTGCTAAACATTAGCCCAGGCCATCAAAAGTACGCCCTCTGCAATTGGCATAAAAAGAATAGCCTCGCATATAGCGAGGCTATCCCGACAGGTGGTATGAGTACCTTTAGCTTGCCTTTATGATGTTGCTGGTCTTCTTTTTAGTTGCCCTGCCATCATGGCTGGTTTCAACAGTCAGTAGTTGCTTTATTTTTTCTTTGCTCGATTCTTCTTTCCTATTGCTTTGTATAAGTAAGCCCTTGTTTGTATACGTCGGGTCGGGCAGCTGAATATTACACTTTGGCTAAAGGTCTTATACTCTATGTAAAGAACTGAAACCTTAGTGTATAACCTTCTCAAAAAGCAGTAAGCTGCTAAATCTAATTGGACGAATTTGCCTTGATTACCAAGCAAACCTAATGCATGACATTTTAAAGCGAACCTCTGAAGAAGGTAGACTTTTCAACAGCTTTGGCGCATGCAATACTTAACATAACTTTTAAAATTAAAGACTTTTAAGAGCTTTGACCAGGCTAGCTGTATATGCTGCCAGGGCTATTATTAGGTTTGATGTACCTTACATTTCAAATCCTTGCCTTGGTGCTATGCTGAGACAGGGTTAATATGTATGTTGCATTTAGCTATGCATGGCTACCTCTGCTTTTACTTGTTCTATCTTGAAGCTTGGCGCTTGGTAATCATTAGGTAAATAATGCGCCGGTATAGTTACCATGTTGCCATCGCGTTGGGCACGGTAGTGAGGCGACAGTATCTCTATACCGGCTTCGTTAAACTTGTCTTGTATGTTTTGGTGAATACCGGAGTATGTGGCAGCCATCTTACTGGCAGCAAAAGTATAAGCATTTAATTGGTAGCTCACATAAAAATCATCAAGGCTGGTTTGTAGCACGAATGGCTGTGGCGTTTTTTCTATATTGGGCGTGGCCAACGCAGCATCTATCAACGCCTGATGCACCTTCGGCCAAGGCACGTCGTAGCCAATGGTAACTGTGGTATGCAATACCAGTCCTTTTTCGCTTTGCTCACTGCAGGTAGTAAAGTTTGTAGTATGGTTGTTCAAGATCATGGCGTTCGGGATAGTTATGTCCTCATTTTTAGTGGTGCGCACCCGCGTTACCAACAGTGTTTTCTCGATCACATCGCCCGAGATCTCTCCTATCTTAATTCTATCGCCCAATTTGAAGGAGCGCATGTAGGTAAGCACCAGGCCCGCCACCATGTTTGCTATAGCTGATGAGGAGCCCAGCGAGAAGAGTATACCCAAAAATACCGACACACCCTGGAATACTGCTGAGTCAGAGCCCGGCAAGTATGGCCAAATCACTACAAACATGAATGCATAAAGCAGGAAGCGCACAATGTTGTAGGTTGGTTTTGACCAGTCTTTATAAAACCCCGGAACCTCCAGTTTGCCACTCTCCACCTCTCCGGCCAAGAATCGAAGGAATTTTACCACGTAGTGCGTTACCACTACAATCACAAGTATAGTGAGCAGGTTCGGGATGTAGTTTATCAGCCCCATACCTATGTTGCGGAGCGGATTTAGGATATACAGCAGCAGGGTATCGGCATAGCCCTCCGTCCAAGGGAAAATACTGAACAGGATAGGTAGCAGAATGTAAATCATCACAAACATGACGATTAACCGCAGGAACTTGGCTACAGTTAGCACCACAGCCACTTCGCGTGCGGGCGTTAGCATCTCGTAATCTTTTAGCTTTAGCCCTTTCAAACGCTTATTCTCCTGCTCTTCAATCTTCCGGAAAATTAAATGGAAAAGCTTGTTAACATACTTTACCAGAAAGAAGAATATAATAAGCACTAGCACGGCTAAGCCAATCTCGATCAGGATGCTGCGTAGGCTGTATTGGCGCGCCTTCTCTATGGTGCTCTGCTTAATTTTGCCCGCGTATAACTCGGCAAGCTCTTTTCGAGGTCTCGATACGGCTGCCGCGTCTGCTTCTGTAATGCTCATCAGCACACGGTCCATGTAGGCAATGTCTGTACTGAGCACATTCTCAACTACCTTTACAGAGTCGGGTTGCAGGAAACGCTCTTCCGATAGCTGCAGCACCCTCTTATTTATTGCTGCGGCCCGCTCTTCTTTGCTGAAGGAACCTACAGGGTGGTAAATATAGAACAGTGTATCGCGGTTCAAGACTATAGGCGCCCCTTTAGGTGCAGATGCAGAATCTACTGGCGCCGTTACCTGCGCATTAACTGGCCTCATACTCAGGAAAGCTAGCAGGCACAGCATCAACTTTAGCATATTTTTCATTCGGAAGTATAAATTATCCTTTTAAACTAATAATTTTTTGCACAACTACACCTAGGTGTGGCCGGTAAATTTTTGCGCCTTATATAATAGCATTTTCTCTGTAAAAGCCTAGCAGTAAGGCTTGCGTGCAGTTATACTTTCGAAAATTATGGAGATTGCTTTTAGGAAATGTGTTTGCTACCATAATTAAAAAGGCAGCGCGGTTTTGCCGCACTGCCTCTTATTCTGCAAAGATAAATCTATACTTAAGCCAGTTTCTCTAAAACACTTTTAAAGTTAACGGCTTTGTTGATATAGCTGTGTAACTCACTGATTGGCATACGCACCTGCTCGCGTGTATCGCGGTCGCGCACAGTTACAGTATTGTCCTCCAGCGTCTGGTGATCCACGGCGATACAGAACGGCGTTCCGATCAGATCCTGGCGGGTATAGCGTTTACCGATACTGTCGCGCTCCTCATAAATCATGTTGAAATCATACTTCAGTTCCTCAAAGATCTCCGTCGCTTTTTCTGGAAGTCCATCTTTTTTTGTGATTGGAAGTATGGCAGCTTTTACCGGAGCTAGTGCCGGGTGCAGTTTCAGGAAAGTACGGCTCTTTGTGCTCTCCCCTTCGGTGATCTCCTCCTCAGTAAAGGCACTGCAAAGAATCATCAGGAACAGGCGGTCGGCGCCTACGGATGTTTCGATCACGTAAGGCACGTAGTTGCCGTATGGTTTGCCGTCTTCGTTTAGATCGTTGTCGAAGTACTGCATTTTCTTGCGGCTCAGTTCCTGGTGCTGCGTCAGGTCAAAGTCGGTGCGGGAGTGGATACCTTCTACTTCTTTAAAACCGAACGGGAACTCAAATTCAATATCCAGAGCGGCGTTGGCGTAGTGGGCTAGCTTTTCGTGATCGTGGAAGCGCAGTTTATTGGTTGGTACACCAACGGCCTCGTGCCACTTACGGCGAGTGTCTCTCCACTGCTCGTACCACTCCATCTCGGTGCCAGGGCGCACAAAGAACTGCATCTCCATTTGCTCAAACTCGCGCATACGGAAGATAAACTGGCGCGCCACGATCTCGTTGCGGAAGGCCTTACCGATCTGCGCAATACCGAAAGGTATCTTCATGCGGCCGGTCTTCTGCACGTTCAGGAAGTTTACGAATATACCTTGGGCCGTTTCGGGGCGCAGGTAAATGGTGCTGGCATCCTCGGCCACAGAACCAACCTGCGTCGAGAACATCAGGTTAAACTGGCGTACTTCGGTCCAGTTGGTAGTGCCGGATACTGGGCATTTTATATCTTCACGGATGATGAGCTCGCGTACGCCATCCAGGTCTTCGGCGCCGAGCAGCTTGCCCATCTCCACCAGTAATTCGCTGGCTTTCTCGTAGTGGCCGTCTTTCTCGTACTGCGCGGCTTTGTCTTCTATCAGTACATCGGCACGGTAGCGTTTCTTGGAGTCTTTGTTATCGATCATCGGATCGTTAAAGCTATCCACGTGGCCGGATGCCTTCCATACCTGCGGGTGCATAAAGATTGATGCGTCCAGGCCAACCACATTCTGGTTTAGCTGGGTCATACTCTTCCACCACAGGTTTTTGATGTTGTTTTTCAGCTCCACGCCCATCTGGCCGTAATCGTACACGGCTTGCAGGCCGTCATAAATCTCGCTGGACGGGAATATGAAGCCATACTCCTTCGCGTGCGAGATGATATCTTTCAGCTGAGCGTTTTCTACAGGTGTTTTTTCTTGTGTCGCCATGTCGCAAAGATAAGTTTTTAGCTACTGTATATGCTAAAGTAAAGATAGAGTTTTTCTGGTGCAGCCCATGCGTGCCGTGTTTTTTCTGTAAGGTTTATACTTTAAAACTGGCTTTAGGGCGCTTACAGTAGCTTATGTTACCTGTGTTAACAATTTCTTAACATTGGCATTCGGGCCTCCACTTTTTTTTAGAGTAACTTGCGCCGTTTTTTGATTATTTACCAATCTTTTAAATAAAATGGCCAAAGTAAAAAAAGCCAAAAATGTAGCCCCTATCCAGCCATACAAGTTCCGGAAGCGGTACAAGCAGGTTGATATTTACATCCAGAAGGAAAAGAACTTCCTTTACTTTATCGCTTTCTCGCTCATACTTGCCGGTTTGGTGTACCCGTATGCCTCCATCGCTATGTGGGTGGGTTTTGCCTTTGCGGGTTATTCTGCCATCGCCAACGACAGTATCCAGACCATCGGTACGTTCATTGTTTCCAACGAGGATAAAAAATGGTATTGGCAATGGCTCTTTATGGGTACCATCTTTTTGGGCACCGTATTCTATAGCTGGTATGCCTTTGATGGCGATGTAACGTATCAGCGCTTGTCTTCCAAGGGCTTCGACCAGACCATAGACAACTTCGTGTACTTGCAGTTGGCCGCGCCAATTGTGCTCCTTTTGCTAACGCGCTTCCGTATTCCGGTTTCTACCACGTTTATGCTCTTAAGTGTGTTTACAGTAAGCTCTGGAGCCATTATAAGTATGGTAAGCAAGAGTTTGATGGGTTATGTGGCTGCTTTTGTGGCTGCTTTCATCATTTATCTAGCGCTTACAAAGGTTATCAAGCGCTTTGTGAAAGGCGAGGCGCACGGTGCCTGGGTTGTTGCCCAGTGGGTAATCAGCGGTTTCCTATGGCACACGTGGTTGGCGCAGGATTTGGCCAACGTAGCGGTTTACCTGCCGCGCCAGCTTGGTGGATGGGAGTTTGCGGCTTTTGCGGGCTTTATCTTTCTGGGTCTTGGTTTCATGTTCTACCGCCGCGGCGAGAAAATCCAGCACATCATTAACGAGAAGTCTGAGGTGCGCGACGTGCGTAGTGCCACCATCATCGACCTGGCTTACTCTATCATCCTGTACTACTTTAAAGAGATTAACAATATCCCAATGAGTACGACCTGGGTGTTTGTCGGTTTGCTGGCTGGTCGCGAGCTAGGTATGCGCCTGCGCGCCCACGATTCGTCTGTGAAGTTCGCCAAAACCTTTAACCTGATCGGTAAGGATATTCTTTCCGTTACCATCGGTCTAATTATCTCTATCATACTTGCTGTGGCCATTAACCCGGTTATCCAGGAGGAGCTGATGGATTTCTTCTTTAAGTAAAAGACCTTGAAGTATACTTTCTAAAAAGCCCGGCCCTTGTGCCGGGCTTTTTTTATGGCCGGTTCATACTTTGCGCCGGGTACAAAAAAGCCCCGGTTGCCAGGCAACCGGGGCTATACTTTTGCATATGCCTTTTTACTTCTCAGGCCACATTACTTCCAAATCATCATTGATGAACACACCGAAGTTTATCGCGATCAGTTGATCCTCGTCGAAGTACAGGTCTATCATTTCTTTCTCGAAGGAGATGCGCGTCTCGCCGGTTTCAGCTTCTTCCTCTTCTGGGTTGGTGATATCGTTATCGGCAAAGAGCTGGATAATTTGCGCTCTGCTCATCTCAAATATACGCTCTCCCCAAATCTGGACTTCACGGTTTGCCGTCTCGATGCAGCTCAGGCGGTAGTCGTCCTCTTTGTCGAAGTATAACGAGTAGCCATCTTCCCAGTAATTCCAAGCCTGATGCTCAAACTCATCCTCTTCATCAGATTCCTCTACTTCTTCAGGCTCACCTAACAATTCTTCTACTTCTTCCATTGTCAGGCCAAACTTGATCTTGCCAAGCCCCTTGCCTAACCTGATGTCTTTATTGATCATGTTTTCTTTAGTGGTTTTTATGTGCAAAGATACGCGATTTACTTTTTCTTAGGTTTATCTTTTTGTTCTGTTTCTGGCTGTTCGTATTGTTTTTGGAAAGCCTCTTTCAGTGTATTATATTTTTCATTTTCCTTCGCCTGATCCCATTTCTTCTTAAAAATTGCTGCGGATTCAGCTTTTACTGGGTCTTCCTCTCTTGGTAACTCGCTTCGGCCATGGGCGCCGCTTTGCCCCTTTTTATCATCGGGTACGGGGCCTTTATACTTCTTCCCGGACTTATGGTTGGCATAGCGCCGGCTACGCGTATAGCCCATCTGCAGGAACTTGCGCGCCATGTCTGCGCCTATAAAGTCCTCTTTTTCCAGGTAATTCAGAAACAGTTCATAGATCTTCTCCGATGACTCTGTGGCTATCTCCGGGGTTTTAAAACGCCAGTGCGGTAGTATCTCTGATTTGTATGGCTCTACCAACAGCACACCCTGCTCGCCTTTGCCTACACGGTACAACCCGGGTTGTTCCCTGAAATCTATACTTTTAAAGTCCAGGTCATAATTAAATTTCTTCCCCATTATCTACTGTGCCCGAATACGAATTAGGTTTTAGCGGTACGTTCTGGTATACCGGATACTGCTCCGGATAGATCACGATAAAGCTGTTGTTCTTGTAGTTTCTGGATAGCACGCGTGGAATGTAATCCATGTTGCTGTTATACGACACTGTGCGCTTTCTGGCGGAAATCACAATAACCATATCATCACTCTGCAGTTCCGAGTCCATAGTGGCAAACTCGTTTAAGTTGCTGTATGGTGAGTATTCTGCCTCTACAGTTGGCTTAGTCTTGTTCACTACGCTTTTCAGCTTGTTTAAGGTACGCCTGCGGCCCCGGAACACAATTGGAGCCCCTACCTGTGTCGAGAGTAGCTTCACGCTCCTGATCCAGCGCATAAAGCCTCTTTCCAATTCTGCATTGGTGGGAACAATCACGATTAAGCGGCCGGTTGTGTTTAGTGGCTGGATGATCTTACACACCAGTATCATTTGCTCGGTGTTCTCCAGTAGATTATCCAGCACTGTCCCGAAGATCCTGTCGCGGGTGGTTATCTTGGCGTTCCATCCTAGCACCACCTCGGTAATCATCAGTTCCTTTATCGCCCGCAGTATACCGCTTGAGACGTTAATGTCAATCTTGCTTACCAAATGTACATCATTATCCGTAGCTGAGGCATGCTTTATAGCTTCCTGTAGCATTTTGTTCTTCTTATAAATCTCCTCCTCTGCATGCTCGTTATCAATTACCACTGCCAGCGGATAGATTGGCTCTTTATGGGTTGGGTTTTTGAGCATTACCGAGAGATCGATCAGGTTTTCGATAGTCTTCGGATTTCCGATCGGTACAAGGATCCTGTCTGGCTTTTGGCTGATGTCTGGTTTTCGTCGGCTTTCTAGTATGGCTAGTTTGCGGCCCACTTTCTCTGTCGAGAATGAACTGATCATGCTTGATACTAAAATCAATATTACCGCCCCATTCAATGCGCTTTCGCCTAGTATGCCAATATCATACCCTGCCAGCACTACAGCTAGCGTAGCCGCAGCGTGGGCACTGCTTAACCCAAATATCAGGTTGCGCTGAAGCGCGCTAAACTTAAATATCTTTTGTGTAATCCAGGCTGCTGCATACTTCGCGGCTGGGGCAAGCACAACTATGGTACCGGCAATTAGCATAGCGTTCGTATCGGTAAATAGCACCTTCAGGTCTACTAGCATGCCAGTGCTGATCAGGAAAAATGGAATAAAGATGTTGTTGCCCACAAACTCTACCCTATTCATTAAGGCGGATGCATGCGGGATTAGAGGGTTTAGGGCAAGACCTGCCAGGAAGGCCCCTATGATGGCTTCCATACCTGCCACCTCTGATAGAAATGCTGCAGCAAATACCACGGTCAGCACGAATATATACTGTGCGCCTTTCTCGCTTTCTAACTGCTTGAACATCCACTTCGAAATCTTCGGGAATATCCATAGCACTACGCCTACAAAGAGGGCCATTTGGGCAATCATCCAAACCCAAAAGCCCGCGTTTGTCTGGCCCTGCGTAGAATTGATTATAACTGCCAGTACAAACAGTACTGCTGTATCTGTTATCAGGGTTCCGCCTATTGTTAGTGTTACCGCTTCGTTTTTACTCAGGCCCAGTCTGCTAATGATAGGGTAGGCGAGCAGTGTATGTGGCGCGAACATGCTTGCCAGTAGTATAGCAGGTTTGATGTCATACCCGTGTAGATAGAAGAATGTAAGCGTACCGAGAATCATCGGTATGATAAAGGTAAACGTTCCGAACACCAGACTGCGGACTTTATACTTCTTAAAATCGATCATATCGATTTCGAGGCCCGCCTGAAACATTATATACAGTAGGCCTACCGTCCCGAACAATTCTATACTTGCATCCCGAGACAGTATGTGAAATCCGTTGGGTCCAAATATAACTCCGGCCAGTATTAGGCCAACTATTCCAGGAATTCGAAACCGCCCAAGTATGATCGGAACCACAAGTATGATTAGAAGCACCAGTGTAAAAATTACGACGGGTTCTTCCAGCGGAAGTGTCAAGTGTATATTCTGTAGCATGCGTTAGTATCTTGTTCTCTTTTCTAAAGTTTTAAATATATCGATTTTCCGCTTGTATAGTTCTCTTGTGTAACTCTGAGATTTCATTTTACAAGGTTGTTTCCCGAGCTTTCCACACTTTACGACACCTAATAACTTTTATAAAATGATTTTCTTTAAATACTCTTCTTTTGTTTCTAGGGCTGTTCATAAGTGGACAACTTTACACTGCTTTGTGTATTGCCGATAACTTGTGTACTCCTCTATGGTTATTCACCATGGGTCGTCCAAATTGTGTATTTTATTTCTTTTTGTATCAAGCTTTTAGCTGTTTTATCCACTTTTTGACTAAAAATGTGTATTTCTTTATAAACAGAATACACCATCGTGGAAAAGCGGTTTTTGTGTGGGAGATTATACACCAGTATCCACTTTTTACCCTTTGTGTAAGCCCAATTTCACTGTGTAATTTATGTGTGTGTAAGTTATCCTGAGTGTTACCCACGCTTATCCACAGGTTTAATCACATTTTTGTGGATTAACTATAAAATTATTCAAAGCTGTAAATTATTTTTTAACGCTGCCCTAAATTTGGCGCTTAGCAGGGCTTTCACACCTGCCTTTTCCCATTTGTTTAATTCTAAAGTGTAATCTTTAACAGCCTTTACGCATTAGTTTTTCTAATTGCTGCATGGGCTTTTGTGAGTAATTATTACTCTCGTTAAAACTTACTTGATTAAGTTTAGGTGGGTCACCTGGAAAGTGTTTTACAACGTCATGTAGTATTTGATCAGATACAAATATTCCTGATCAGTCAGTCCACATCTGACCATTCAGTAATATGGGAGTGCTGCATGCTAGAATCACTGTTCCGCTCTTCAGCTTCGTGCTAGCATCTATAAAATAGATTTCAGATTTTTAGGAAGGAGCGAGTCTGGCTTATATCCTGTTTGGTCAAAGCCAATCTTTTTTAGGAGTACCGTTTTTAAAATTCGGACTTAGGCATGACCGCGATACTGCTTTTGAGAGATTTCTCAATTTTTGATTTGATTGTATTACAATTGCAAATGAGATTCTGTAACAGTGAATTCGCATCCGAGATGTTCAGCAATAGTTATCAGCTGAGCAGGAGTAAGGGCGCATTTAATCTATCCTAATTATTGGGTTAGATGCTTGTTATATCAATCAATCAGATTTTTGATCCCAGACAGTCTCTACTATACGGACTAGGCTTATCGTTCAGTAATTGAAAGTCTATAGTTATGCTACCAAATTCAGTATTTTTTAAGCCATGATTCAGTATTGCCAATATTACCTCATCTTTTAATTTTATTAGCTGGTTGATATTCCCATCAATACACCATCTAAAATTCAGGTATAGCTAGTGGATAACTTTCATTTCGCTTTCTATGAAGCATGGTTAACATTGGTGTGAAGTCACTGCTAAGCTATTTTTAACTAAGTTCTTAACTATATTCCGTGGGTTCATTTCTAACTTATCAACAGCTATCTTTAACGCTTACTTTACGACTTCATTTTTCAAAATAGGTTTTTGTCACACCACTTAATCCGTTATTTGATTTTGGTTTGTGAATGATCATGCCAAGTATACTCGTAATAAGACTTACCATGAACTTATTCTTACTACCGATCTAAAAGTATACTTAATTAGATCTCATTTTAATATATTCTTGAACTAAACTCGTTTTGCATCCTTTTCCATTTTCTGATAAAATTATCCGTTTCCTTGTTGCCACCCCAAGCCTTTATCTACTCTAATATTATTTTAGGTTGTGGTCTACAATGTATGATGATTTCGGTAATAGAATATTAGCTTCATGGCATTGTAATGGTTCCGCTCTTTTTTGGAGAAGCAGGCCGTTTTCCTAACGATTCTCCTGTTCCTTGTTCTCAGGCATAGGTTCACGCCTTCTATGTTTTTAGTGTAGGCTTTGCCCACCAAATGTCTTTCCGGGGGTAGAACTTTTGTGAAGGCCGGCCAGTCATCGGTGCAGAAGCAGGCTATTTTCAAATGCTCCAGCTGCTTGTATAGCCTTCTGACCGTGTGCTGGCTTCGGTTGCCCCAGCTCCAGGCCAGCACCTCGCCCGTCTCCGGCGCGTAGGCGTAAAAAAGCCATCTCTTGCGCTTCTTACTCTCTTTGACGAACGTCCATGCCTCGTCTAGCTGGACGGTGGTGTAGGCCTTGAGACGGGGGCTGACCTGCAAGCTCTCAGCTTTCTGGTTAAGCCACTTGAGCACGGTCTGCCGGTGCACGCCCGTCACCTGTTCAATATCCCGAATGCCGGAGTTTCTCACCAGCATGCCCAATACCAACTGTTTTACCTGGGGCCGGCAGCCGGTCCTCTCATAGGTATGCTGGAACTGCTTTCCACATGCACGGCACAGAAAGTTCTGCTTGCCCGTGACCTTTACGCCGTTTTTGACTACCTTCATACTGTGGCAGTAGGGGCAACTTACCTGGATAGTTATCTCGCACATAACTTCCTGTAAACACCCTTGCTGCCATACTTATTCCATCATCATACATTGTAGACCACAACCTTATTTTTAAATCTGCTTTAAGAATTAGTATCTTCAGATTATAGCTAGTTTATACACATTCCAACGCATAAAAAAAGGAGGCACAATCGCCTCCTTTTCTATGTGTTGGAACTAATATTTAGAAGGTTAATTTTAAATCTTCAATTTCCCAATTCGCTCTAACCTCAATAGCATTCGGTACTATAAATACTGGCTCAGGTGCTTGTTTAAATTCAGGGTCACCTTTATCCCATCTACCGCTTTTATTGGCATCTATAAGTACCCGTATATAGTAATTCCCTGGAGAAATATTTTTGAATCGGAATGTTTTCTGGCCACGTTGTTCTTCAACAACTTTATACTCACTGTTCAAGAGCTGTAGCGTATAGCTTTCATAATTAGTAGTTATTATACCGCTTAGGCTTCCTGTTCCACGCCCTTCCGCAATTCCTATTTGGAGTTGCGGAAAAGCCAGTGGTTCTCCTTCTATAGGTTGTATAGCAGTGCTGTCCAGCTGTACGATTACCTGCCTGATTCTACTGTTGAGTTGCGGTAAGACAAAACGTAATTCTGTATTTGTTTTATCGATGCTTATTTCTTCAGGATACTTTAACTCCTTTAAGATAGTTGAGTCAGATATTAACTTGATGGGGCTATTTCCTTTAATGTTAACCGGTGTCTGCAACTCAATAGCCACTTGTTGTCCCACCCTATAATTTCCATTTGCCGTTGTGTTGATAACCTTGATTTGAGCGCCTTTAACTCGTTGTGATCTTTTGCCTTCAAATGCTATTTCAAGCGTATCAAGCGCAGTTAAGCCTGCTGAATCAACTGCAGTTAGAAGCACTTTTCCACCGTTAAATTTAGGCGATTTAAAGAGTTCTACAGATCTGCCATCAGTTGCTAGCTTAGTAATTAACGTATCTTTTGAGTCGATTGTCCTGGCTTTAATTTCCTGTATTCCCTCATTATAGTTTCCTGTAAATCTATCGCTATATTTTTCACGGGCTAAAAGAATTGGTTTCTTTGTATCGATGCGTATTGTTTGCAAGCGTATAGTATCTGTCTGTGGAGTTATAGGGATTGGTGCTGTTAAGTATGCTATTCTTTCTTCCTCAGAATCATAATATGTGTTTCCGTTTTTATCAACTAAGGCATACATTCGGTAACTTCCCTCTTTTATATTTTTTAGACTGAAGTTTCCTTGGGCGTCGGTGGTTGTCAAATAGTATGGTCGGTTTTTACGAACGCTTAGTGTATCTTCAGCTTGATACAATGCTACCACTGCATCTTTTTCAGGTGTTTGCATTAGCAAGTTGATAACCTGTCCGCTTACTTTACTGCTGTCAATGAATGTTCCTGTGCTAAATGAAAGCATTAGGCCTTGCGCTTTATTTTTCTCAGTGATGTCTGTTATGCCTTCTCTAAAGTTAAATGTATAGGTAGTGCTGTCCTCTAGTGGTTTTTCAAACTCTAGTGTCAATTCATTTCTATTGGTTTTAACCTGATACGGGTTGTTGATATTTGGAGTAATCAACAGTTGTTTTGATAATGTATTCTGCTGAACCTCTTCATCAAACGTAAGCGTGACTGTGCGTGTGTCCACATTTAGTTGCTGATCTTTGGGGTTACTGCTTATCAATGTTGGAGCGGTTTCATCTTTTGGTCCGCCCTGCGGAGGATTTTGTGTAGCGCAAGATGCCATGCTGGCTAGTATACCTGCTGTCACTACTGTTTTGAGGAGCTTCATGGACAAATGAGTCTGGAAATTAAAATAGGCAAACTTGCGTCTGCCTATTTAGTACTGCACGTAAATTTGATACTATTATTTTCTTTTTGCTATAAAAATTAAGCTGGAGTAATCGTTGCCGTTTTTTTCAGCATAGCTATTAGACCGATAACCGCTTACTACGCTATTCAACATCTTTGTTTTTCCTTCTTTATGTTTCTCGCTAAGCATGCTCACGTAATATGCATCAAACTTCATGGGGAGGACTTCTTCTAACACCATTTTATGTTTTTTTAAGAAGCGTTTCATTGTGTTTTGGGTGAAGTGATATAGATGCCTTGGTACATCATAGGCAGCCCAATTTTCTTTATATTCCTGGGCATCATGCGAGTCAGCATTTGGTACAGCTACTATGAGCGTCCCATCATCTTGCAGGCACTCCAGGAGCTGCGCTATGGTTTCATTTAGAGTATGAATGTGCTCTAGTACATGCCATAGCGTTATTACCTCATACTTTTCACCTTCTATATCTTCCAGGCTAGCGGCAATTATCTCACCTGTTTCTTGCGTGGCAACCTCCCTGGCTTTTGTGTTAGGCTCTACTCCTCTTACTTCCCAGCCATCCTTTTTGCATGCAGCCAGGAATGTGCCTGTACCGCAGCCATAATCCAGAATGCTCCCTTTGGCGAGAGCCTGCCTGTTGATAAGCTCCACCTTTTGCTTTGTGGTGATGGATCTAACTACATGATATGCTCTGTTGATAATCCCGGTTTTAACATTGCTATGCGAAATGTAATCCTCTGATTCATAGTACTGGCCTATGCTTGCTGCATCAGGCCTTGGATTAGTGAATTTAAACGAGCAGTTCTCGCATTCCACAATTACAAAGCTCTCTTTCGATACAGCATTGTCTGTTACTACTAAAAAATTCTTGAACTCTTCTTTGCCGCAAATCGGGCATTGATCCAGTCTTTCGTAGCTCATCTATTTTCCGAGGTATACCATTAACACTGAAATGTCAGCCGGTGAAACTCCACTGATTCTACTGGCTTGCCCTATAGTTTCAGGTTCTACCTTCAGTAGTTTCTCCTTTGCTTCTTTAGATAACGCAGGTATTTCTTGGTAGTTTATTTTGCCTCTGATATTATAGTTTTCCAACTCGCTCATTTTGGCTGCCATAGCATATTCTTTCTCTATGTATGTTTCATACTTTACAGAAATCCCTGCTTGCTCTACACTATCCTGATTAAATCTACTTAAGTAATCTGCCACAGATGGCACTGCCTTAGCTATTGTTTCGATTTCTATATTCGGGCGTTTGATAAGCTGACCAGCGCGCTGTTTTTCCGATATTGGAGCCGAGCCCATTTCTAGCAAGGCACTGTTGATATCTTCAGGCTCTATCGGTTTAATATTTAGATAAGCGATGATTTCAGCAGTTTCCTGAATCTTCTTTTCAACATTTTTCAAGCGCCTTTCATCGGCAAGTCCTAACTCATAACCTATCTTCGTTAAGCGAATATCGGCATTGTCTTGGCGGAGCAAAATGCGGTGCTCAGCCCGTGATGTAAACATCCGGTAAGGCTCGTCTGTACCTTTGTTAACTAGGTCATCGATAAGAACACCAATGTAGGCTTCAGATCTCTTCAAAATGAAAGGCTCCTTATTGTTGATTTTGTTATGCGCATTGATAGACGCCATCAATCCCTGGCATGCTGCTTCTTCATAACCTGTTGTGCCGTTTATCTGGCCGGCAAAGTATAGGTTCTCTACTAACTTTGTCTCAAGTGTTAGGTTGAGCTGGGTTGGCGGGAAGAAGTCATATTCTATAGCATATCCTGGGCGGAACATCTTAGCGTTCTCAAATCCTTCAATCTTGCGCAAGGCTTCTAGCTGCACGTGTTCAGGTAATGAGCTTGAGAAACCGTTTACGTATACTTCTACTGTATCCCAGCCTTCCGGCTCCACAAAAATCTGGTGGCGGTCTCGGTCTGCAAAGCGGTTGATCTTATCCTCAATAGATGGGCAGTAACGCGGGCCTAAACCTTGTATGCGCCCCTGAAACATCGGCGATTTTTCGAAGCCCGTTTTCAAGATCTCATGTACTTCCGGGTTTGTATAAGTTATGTAGCAGCTACGCTGTTGGGCGAGGGGCTGTGTGTCAGTGTAAGAGAACTTACTAGGCACCTCATCACCGAATTGCTCTTCCATTTTGCTGTAATCCAGCGAACGGCCATCCACGCGTGGCGGTGTTCCCGTCTTCATCCGGCCAGCTTCAAAACCCAGTTCTATCAGTTGTTCCGTTATACCTTTAGCTGATTTTTCTGCTGCACGGCCTCCCCCTAATTGCTTTTCTCCGATGTGGATAATACCATTCAAAAACGTGCCATTAGTTAATATAACGGCCTTTCCGCGTATACTTATCCCCAGGCTTGTCCTTACTCCTACGGCCTTCTCTCCTTCAACTTCTATGCCCGTAACCATCTCTTGCCAGAAGTCAACGTTGCTGGTTTGCTCCAAGGTTAATCGCCATGCTTCTGCAAATCGCATTCTGTCGCTTTGCGCTCTTGGGCTCCACATAGCTGGGCCTTTTGATTTATTTAGCATACGAAACTGAATCATGGTCTGGTCGGTAATGATTCCACTCATACCTCCAAGCGCATCTATCTCACGAACAATCTGCCCTTTTGCCACACCGCCCATTGCTGGGTTGCATGACATTTGCGCTATGGTGTTCATGTTCATGGTTGCGAGTAAAACCTTTGAGCCCATTTTTGCTGCGGCCGCCGCGGCTTCACAGCCTGCGTGCCCAGCTCCAACAACTATAATATCGTATTCTGGAAACATGTATTCTGATTTTTTAAGATGTTTCACGTGAAACATCTTTCGAGGGTTGGTAATTCCGTTTGATGCTAAAACTTTCGCAAAGATAACGAAGAATCTTCTTCTTTACGCATAAGTGCCTCTTCCTCTTCAGACTTATCTTTAAAGCCAAGTAGATGCAGCACGCCATGGATGAGGACGCGGTGCAGCTCATCTTCAAAAGAAGTGCCGTGGTCGGTTGCGTTGTCACGAACTCTGTCTATGCTTATAAAAATATCACCTTCAACGATGCCATCTTCGTCGGCATTATTGAAGGTGATAATATCTGTTAGCGTATCGTGATCGAGGTATTCAAGGTTGATCTCGTGGAGGTAGTCGTCGGAACAGAAAATGTAAGTAAGGTTGCTTAGATCCTGCTCATGCTTTTCGATTACTGTGGAGATCCACTCTGAAACTTTATCTGGGTTGTTTAGCTCAAACTCTATATCCTCGCTAAAGAACTCAATTGGATGATCCATTCTGGGAAGGAAGAATATTAAAAATTAACTGTACCTTTTTGCCTTCATCTAAAAAATTGACCTCATCACAAAGGTTTCGCATCAAAAAGATGCCTCGGCCACCAGGGTTCTCTAAGTTCTCTGGGGCGGTAGGGTCCGGTAAGTTCTCATAATCAAAGCCAGGGCCTTCATCAGCAACCTCAAATAGTAATTTGTTGTTTTCTACCTGCAGTGATAAGTATACATTCTTGTCCTTATCAAACTTGTTGCCGTGGCGAATGGCGTTGTTCACAGATTCCGTAACGGCAACCATAATGTTGCCATAAATGTCGTCTTCAAACTCAAATTCATCTTTAGAGTTGTCGATAAAGCTTTCTATTACTCTGATGTTTTCGATTAGAGAAGGAATCTGAATTTTAACCTGATTCATATTAATCGTTAAGTGTAAAATAGGTGCTGTTTAATTGCTTATGTTCTGAAAATACTCGTTTACCTTTTGCTTGTAGTAAGGTGATAAAGCAGGAGGTATAGTTTTAAGTAGTTCCGTTTGTTTCTCTTTTGCCTTTATATACTTCTCGAAAGAAGGAGGAACACGGCGAGCAATGTCTTGGGCTGACTTAGCCTCTCGCTTGTTGTCTAACTCCCGTTCCTTAGCCGATTTCTCGGCTTCGAGTAAGCGCGTAAGTATTTCACGCTGGCGCATTATCGTCTGCTCGGTCAAACGTTTATTAACGAGATCAGTTTCGGTTTGTTCCATCATCTTGCTAATATTTCCCAAGTCGCCGTTCTGCCCGCTTTTGCCGTTTTGCTTGCCCTGTTTCTCTAATTCTTTCAGTGCATTCCGAAGAGCCTCCTGCTCCGCAGCCAATTTAGCTAATTCTTCAGAAAGTGCCTTACCTGATACGCCTCCTTTTTTAAGATCTTCTATTTTTTTGTTCAATTGCTGCTGCAAATCACCCATATTTCCTGGGCGCGGCTTATTACTCTTCTGTTTTCCGGCCATGCTACCCTGCATTTGCTGCATGGCTTGCTGCATTTGTTTCAGAACATCGTTAAGCATAAGGGCCAGGTTGTTCATACTTGTCATGGCGAGTTGCTGCTGGCCGGTAGCCTTGCCTAGGTTCCGCTCCCGCAGGTCTTCCATGCTGTTGTCCATACTTTGGTTCATGGCGGCCACCTCGCGGGTTACAAAAGACTCAATCTGAAATACCTTTTTAGCTAAAGAGAAAAGGCTGTCCTCGATAACCTGGGCATTGTCGCGCAGGCTCAGCTGCTGTTGCGAGAGATCGATAAAGCGCGGGTCGCTTTGGTTAACGCTGCGGAACTGCTTCATCAGGTGCTCCTGGTCGAACGAGAGCGTGATAAGGTTCTCCAGGATGTCGCGCAGGTGGTCGAGGTTTTGCTGCATGCCAGCCATGCTCATGCTGCTTTTCATCTGCTCCATCTGCTTCGCCATTTGCTTCATCTGCTGGCCGGCCTTCTGCTGCGACTCACTGGCTTTCTTGTTCTGGTTCTTCTGAAGCTGCTGCTGGCTTTGCTGCATTTGCTGCTCTATACTTTTCTGGTCTTGCTGCTGCTGTTGTTTGTCTACTTGGTTAGGGTTATCCAGCTTGTCATTTAACTCATTCAGCTCCTTCAGTTGCTCCTTAACGTCCTCAAAATCCTGTTGTAATTCTTCTTGCTGGTCCTGAAGCTGCTGGTTATTTTCCTGTTTCTGCTCTGTTTTCTGGGCGAGTTGTTGCTCCTTCTCCCCCATCTCATCCAGTTGGTTGGCAATGTTATCAAGCTTTTGCTCAAACTGCAGCTGCTTAAAAAGTTCCAGGGCGCGCTCTAGCTCCCGCTCAAGGTTCTTCTCGCGGTTATCAAGTTTGCTCAGGAGCTTTTGCAGCTCTGTATCGTTTGGCTGGTTTTGCTGAAGAAGTTTCTCTAGTTCTTCGTAAAGCTTTTTGGTTTCGGGGTCCAGGAGGTCGTTCATGAGCTTTTGCAGTTCCTGGGCCTTCTCAGCCAGCTGCTTGTTTGGCTCACTCAGCATATTCTGTTTTTTGTTGAGCTCCTCAAACAGTTCCTTCATTGAGTTGATGTCCTGCTCCAATTGCTTCTTCTTAGCGGCCAGATCTTCAAGTTGTTTCTTGTCCTGCCAGGAGAGGTCACGCTTGGTCTTCATCTTTTCTTCAGACTTAGAAAGCTCCCGCTCCAAGCGGTCGGCCTTCTCAAGAGTTTTGCTAAGCTGGCTTGCAACGGATTGCGAGTTGCTGTCGAGCTCTTTCTGAAGGTCGCGCTTATCAGGCACTTTAAACTCGTAGGTGCGGGTGCGGGCGCTTTTAGGTCCATGGATGCCATCGTTGTCCCACACTTGCACAAAGTACTCCAGCTTGTCGCCGGGCTTGAGGTTGAGGGCGGCAATGTTCCATTGGTAATAGTATGTTTGGCTTAGATGCTGTTTGTTGAGTGGCAATGATTGGGATTTAAACTTTGCCTGAGGCCTGCTTGGGCTGCTGACGCGGTAAACCAGTGCCAAACGGCTAAGGCCATAGTCATCGGATACATCACCGCCTAGAACGGCATAGGCATACAACGCGGTGTCCTTGTACTGTTCCAGGCTGATCTGCGGGTTACGGTCCGGGATGGTTGTGATTTGATAGTTGATCTGCTCTTTATTAGTGCTATGCTCGTTTTGCAGTTTAATACTGTAGTTCTGGGTTTGGTTAAACTGCTTGCTTAACATAAAGCTGCCGCCATCGTTTTGGGCCGTCAGCATTTGGGCTGGTTCCTTGAAGGCAAAATTTACAGTATCCGTTTCAGAGGTTGCCAGGTTCCAGGTGATGCGGCTTCCCTCAGGCACAGTGGCGTTGCCTGTGTTCTGTATCTCCTCCGGTTTTCGGTTAAGGTATGCAGGGAACTGCACCAGCATCCGGAAGTCTTTCAGGTTGGGGCGCGAGAGAAGCTCCAAAGTATAGGCATCAGAAAAAAAGCCCGAACCTTCCAGCTGAAAATCGACGGGGCGCTGCAACTGCTTAAATGTATAAGTATACACTCCGGCTTTATTCTGCGTGAGTTTCTGCCGGCGGCCACTGTAGTTTAGGTATACTTCGCTAGGGACGGCATCACCTTCGAGGGCAACTTGTAGCTCAAAATCCTCGCCGCGGTAGGTCTGTAAGTTATTATTCTGCACCACAAAGGTAAAGGGTGCTTTAGGTGTGTAATGTGTTTTGTAATGGATGATGCGCTCAGTGCCCTGCACAAAAATAGCAGGATATACCAGCATAATCAGCAAAGCTATAACCAACGGAAGGGCCACATACTTTAATAGCGGCTTGTTCTCCTTATACGTTACGGCATCCTTAAACTTAAAGTGAAGCAACTGCTGGCTGCGTTGGTCTATACTTGCCAGTATTAAAGCATTGGTGCGGTCCTGGTGCTGCAGCTGAATAGCGTTGAGCAGCTTGTCATGTATCTCCGGGAAGTATAAGCCTACTTGTTTGGCAGCCTGCTCATCAGAGAGGGTACGGCGCAGGCGGGTAAGGGCGCTTAAAGGCAGGGCAATCCAGCGGATAAAAACATAGACAACCGCCGCTGCAAAAGAGAAAAGCAGAAAGCCGCGCACATACACTGGGAAGTAGAACATGTACTCGAGCAAACTGTACGCGATATAAACAGACAGCAGGAGCCCAACAGCAAAAATGCTCCCCCTCAAAAGTAAATTGAGATAGAACTTTTGCTTGAACTCCTGCAGCTGATGCAGCAACTGATCGAGTGCACCGGTATGTTTCATCTGTTTCTAATCCAAAGTTAAGGCATGGCGGCTATCTTGTAAGTTAACCAAAATCCGGGTTAGGTTATACTATCTATAACAGAACGTTGAAAGTATAAAGTATAGTTGCCGGCCCTTGCCCTACTCCAACTCCAAAAGCACAGGGCAATGGTCCGAGTGCCGAGCTTCGGTAAGTATGGCGGAGCGTGTCAGGCGGTCGCGCAGGTTAGCAGTGGCCATGTTATAATCAATACGCCAGCCCAGATTTTTGTTGCGTGCCCCTGCCCGATAACTCCACCAGGTATAATTATGAGGCTCCTGGTTAAAGTGGCGGAAGGTATCAATAAAGCCGCTCTCAACCAGTTTGCTCATCCATTCGCGCTCTTCAGGCAAAAAGCCGGAGCTTTTAGCGTTCGACTTCGGGTTATGAATATCAATTGGCTTGTGGCAAATGTTATAGTCTCCGCTAACTACTAGGGCCGGCAGCTGATTTTTTAAGTCGCCGATATAGCCATAGAAGTCATCCATCCACTGAAACTTGAAGTCCTGGCGCAGATCGCCGCTGGAGCCCGATGGCATGTATACGCTCATCACAGACACATCGCCATAATCTGCGCGCAGCACACGGCCTTCCACGTCGTAGCAATCCATACCACAGCCAACTTCAATATGATTTGGTTTTTCTTTAGAGAGAATCGCCACACCACTATACCCTTTCTTAACAGCCGGGTGCAGGTAAACGTGGTAGCCCATATCCTCAAACAAAGCTTTATCAAACTTCGATTCATCGGCCTTGATTTCCTGCAGGCAAAGCACATCAGGTTTAGCAGCCTTTAGCCACTCATCAAAGCCTTTAGTAAGCGCAGCACGAATGCCGTTAACATTATAGGTGATAATTCTCATGGGTGAATTTAGCGATGCACGTAGCACGTATCAGGTAGCATGACTCTTCTTTTTACTAAGCAGCAGTAGTGATGGATCAAGTATAAACCAAAGTAGCTTATATTATTAAACCATACTTTACTAAAATCGTGCTGCGTGATACTAGCTACGTGCTACGCATTAAGGTTTACGGATATCGTCGGCACGGTTAAAATACTCAATAACATGCCATTTAAGCATTTGCTCCTGCTCCTTCAGGTTGGCGAAGGGCAAAGCTTTAGCAGGCTTAAAGTGCGGCCAGCCATCGCTGTCGCGGCCCTTAAACTCATAGTAACCCGACAGGCTGAATACGCGGCAAGTGGCGATGTGCATCAGGTCCTGCTTCTCTTCCTTTGTAAACTCCCGAATGCCCATACCCAGTTCCTGAATCCCGATCAGGAACAGAATAGCGTTCAGGTCAGGCTTTTTGCCAAAGCGCTTCATCAGGTCGGCCCTGAGCTGCGTCCAGTTATGCTCTAAATTATCGCTGTCGTACATATAAGGTGATTGTATATTGTTAATTGTTGATTGATATAAAGTATAAACGACCAACAATTAACAATCAGCAATGATATATTATTTAGCGCTGCCTGTTTCTTTCAGCTCTTCCCAATACTCCACGGCGCGGCGGAAGTGAGGGATAACAATGGAGCCACCCACCAGATTAGCGATAGACGATACCTCCATAAACTGCTCATCGGTTACGCCTTCTTCATAGCATTTACCGACGTGGTATTTAATGCAATCGTCGCAGCGCAGCACCATGGATGCCACTAGGCCCAGCATTTCTTTGGTTTTAACATCCAGGGCACCCTCCATATAGGTATTGGTATCCAGGTTAAAGAAACGCTTTATTACTTTATTGTCGTAAGACATGATGCGCTCGTTCATGCGCGTGCGATAATCATTGAATTCTTCTACTAAGCTCATTGTTAGCTATTTTTAATTAGGAAGGATTGTAAATTAGTCCAAGTATAAAGTTACGCCAAAATCGTTAGAATACCTTAACCCAAAGCCTGCTGCCAATGTTTGAGGATGTCTTAAGCCTGCTGTTTCCAGAGAGCTGCTATGCCTGCAGTGGTGCACTGGCACGCGGCGAAAAGTTTATCTGCACCAACTGTAGTATAAAGCTGCCTTATACCGATTTTCACGTGCATGGCGCCACCGAGCATAATCCTTTGCAGCGCAGGTTCTGGGGCAAGGTGCCTGTACGTTTTGCATTTGCCTATCTGTACTTTGTGCCCAAGGGGCGTGTCCAGCGGCTGTTGCATCAGCTAAAGTATAAAGGCGCGCAGGAGCTTGGCGAGCATCTGGGCCAACGCTATGGCTCCCTCCTCTCCGACCATCAGTATAACCAGCATTTTGATGTGATCGTGCCAGTGCCGCTGCACAAGTATAAAATGCGCCGCCGTGGTTACAATCAGGCCGAAAGCTTTGGGTTGGGCTTAAGCCAAAGTATGAACTTGCCTAGCTATGGGCACGCGCTTGTCCGAAAGGCGAATACTGCTACACAGACGCGTAAGAACCGTTTCGACCGATGGAAGAATGTGGAGGATGTATTTCAGGTGCCCAGACCGGAGCAGGTCCGGGACAAGCATGTGCTGCTCGTGGATGACGTGATGACTACAGGCGCAACGTTGGAAGCCTGTGCCGTGGTGTTGCTGGCTGCCGGCGCCAAGGAAGTAAGCGTGGTAACCATTGCCGCAGCGTAAGCTAAAGTATAAGAGGCGGCCTGGTTTTATCAAAAAGAAGTTTTTCCCGTACTCAATCCTAACCGCTATGTTCTCGCCTGTGTAGCAGCAGGTTTAAAACTTAGGATCGATATGAACCAAATGAAAGACAATACAGAAAACTACCCCGATGTGGTGCTGATTGGTGCAGGTATTATGAGCGCCACCTTGGGCATGATGCTTAAAGAGCTACAACCATCCCTGAAAATAGAGGTTTATGAGCGCCTCGATATGGCCGCGGCCGAGAGCTCTGATGCCTGGAACAACGCCGGCACCGGCCACTCTGCCTTCTGCGAGCTAAACTACACTCCTGAACTACCCGATGGCACCATCGACACCTCAAAGGCGATTCGTATTGCAGAATCGTTTGAGGAATCGAAACAATTCTGGGCTTACCTGATCAAGAATAATATTATTGAGCTGCCTACATCCTTCATCAAGAACATACCGCACATGAGTTTTGTGTGGGGCGATGAGAACGTGAACTTTCTGCGCAAGCGGTACGAGGCAATGGTGCAGTGCCACTTGTTTGATGACATGATATACTCAGAGGATCAGGATCAAATCCGGGAGTGGGTTCCATTGATTATGGAAGGACGAAAAAATACGGATAAAGTGGCAGCTACCCGCATGGATTTAGGAACAGACGTGAACTTTGGCGCTCTTACGCAAAGCATGTTTAAGCATTTGCAGGAAGAGAGAGGCGTGAAAATGCATTTCAGCCACGAGGTGCGTAAGCTACGGCAGCGTGAGGATGGCCGCTGGCGCATCAGGGTAAAAGACCTGAAAAACGGGGACAAGCGAACCGTATTTGCCCGCTATGTATTTATTGGGGCAGGCGGAGGCGCCTTGCCACTGCTGGAAAAATCTGATATCCCGGAAGGCAAAGGCTATGGCGGTTTTCCGGTTAGCGGGCAGTGGCTTAAGTGTACCAACCGCGATGTTATTGAGCGGCACAGAGCCAAAGTATACGGCAAGGCAGCCGTTGGATCGCCGCCTATGTCGGTGCCGCACCTGGATACGCGCTATATCAACGGAAAGCGAGAATTGCTTTTCGGGCCATATGCTGGTTTCTCCACCAAATTCCTGAAGAAAGGCTCTTTCCTAGACTTGCCACGCTCCATTAAGCCAACCAACCTCCGCCCAATGCTATCGGCGGGGATACAGAATATGTCGCTGACACGCTACCTCATAGACCAGGTGCGGCAATCACCGGAGGATAAGTTGGAGGCCCTGAAAGCATACTTCCCGGAGGCAAAGCCCGAAGACTGGGAGCTTGAGGTTGCTGGTCAGCGTGTACAGATCATCAAGAGAGACCCGCAGAAAGGCGGTGTGCTGGAGTTTGGCACCGAAGTAGTAAGCGGCGCGAACTGCACGCTGGCGGCTTTGCTGGGTGCTTCGCCAGGTGCATCTACAGCAGTATCAATAATGCTGGGCCTGTTGCAAAGGTGTTTTATGGAGCGCTTGAACACGGAAGAGTGGCAGAAAAAGATGAAAGAGATGATCCCGTCGTATGGCCAATCTTTGGCTGATAACCCACAGTTGCTGGAACAAGTACGAAACTATACTAGCGAAGTGCTGGGTCTGGTGCCTGCCGTTGAAAAGAAGTAAAGGCTTCACGAGTATAAATAGTAAGTCCCGTAACTATAACAGCAACGGGCCTTACTATTTATACTTGTAGCTTCTCGCCTACTCTATTTTGAGGAAGTCTGCTCGCGGTGCACTTCCGAGAGGCAAGGTTCGGCATACTCAATCTCTTCCTGGGTTTCCAGCTCATCCAGCAGTTCTTTCACTACGGCATAGTTGACATTCATGGGGACCTCTAGTACAAAGAAATCTTCATTCACTTCTTCCGAAAGGCATCCGGTCTCGGCAAAGCGCTTGCGCAGTTCCAGCAAGGGTGTGTCTTCGTTCTGGCGTATCACCTGGATGGTAGAATTGCCGGAAGGCGTCACGGTTTCCTGGTACAGCAGTCCTTCTTCCATGGCGTCATAGGTGGCGCGCACAATATCCTCGGTGGCAATAAGCGGTACAAAAGTCGGGATGCTGTCGATCTGGTAAAGGTCCTGCGTAGGGTCAACTGCCAAAGCCCACAGTGTTTCCGTCATTTCTTTGGCAAATAGCTCGCTATGGAAACGGAAAATGATTTTATGTCCTTGCTTCTTCTCACTCATAAAGTATAAAATTAAAAAGCCCGGAATTGCTTCCGGGCTTTTGTATAATCAATTGGGGTTAATCTTACTTGTTAGAACCTGCGTTGATCATGGCGCAACGGAAACCGATAGTTGCGGTAGATGAATCCTGAGCCATGAAGCGGCGTGTGCCCGGAGACAACCAGTAGGCTACATCTTTCCAAGAGCCACCTTTGTATACACGAACCTCATCATTAACCAGAGAGTGGTAACCTTCGCTAGAGTCATAGTTTTCAGACTCATCCAGGTAGCCATCGCGGCGGAACGGGTTAAGGTCTTCTACGTCCTGATAAGAAAGCGGGCGATAAACATCTTGTACCCACTCGTTTACGTTACCGGCCATGTTGTACAAACCGAAGTCGTTTGGAGGGTAAGCATAGATGTAATCCGTGATCATGGCACCGTCGTTCAGGGAACCGGCAATACCGGCATAGTCACCACGGCCTCGCTTAAAGTTGGCCATAAACTTACCCATTTCGCGGCCATATGGGTTACGCACCTGGTGCCCGTCCCAAGGGTATAAACGGCGGTTATTCTGGTTTTCGTCTTCAGAGTACTGCGTGCCGATCATAGCCTGCGCAGCATACTCCCACTCTGCCTCTGTTGGGAGGCGATAGTTTGGCAATACATAGCCAGACTCGATAGATGGTTGTTCGCTTTCAGTTGTTTCATCGCTTCCGCCACGTCCAAATAAGCCTCTTCTGCCTCCGCCGCCTCCGGCTTCTTTGGCAAGAATGTTATTAACCTTAGCAGTACGCCACACGCAGAAATCATTGGCCTGTAACCAGCTCACTCCCACCACTGGGAAGAAACGGAAGCCTGGGTAGCGTAGGTAATACGTTACGTAAGGGTCATTAAAAGAAAGTTGGCGAGACCAAACCGTTGTATCCGGCAAAGCTGCCTGATATACTTCCGGCAAAGAGTCGCGTTTCAGGTCGTGCAGGTATTCCAGCCAGTGTATGTTAGCCACCTCTGTCTCATCCATGTAAAAAGATGCCACAGTTACTGTGCGCTCCACGTTGTCACGGGTCATGGCGATATCCTCTTCCATAGAGCCCAACACCGTACGGCCACCTTCAATAAAAATCAAGCCCGGCCCCTGCGGAAACTCAGCATAGTCAGCGACAGCAAAAGCCTCCTCGTCCTCACCATACTCAGCACCTGTAGCGGAGCTATAAGCGCCTGGATTTGTGCTTGTCGGTTGGCCACCCTTAGAGCAGGCAGTCAACAGGAAGCCTCCCACTACCGCAGCCGATAAATACTTAATTAACTTCATAAAATAGTACCCAATTAAGATAAGGTTCTTGTAACGTAGATTAATGTGCAATTATAATTAATATTAGAATGCCGGACAAACAATGTTTCTGTTAAATTTGTCTCTTAAGCGGCTTCTAAACAATTTGTTAATATCCGAACGTTCAAAAATCAGTGAAATTTCGTTTGTACCGCCGGCTTGCTTGCTCAGGCCTTTGAGGCCGACATCGTGGCTAAAACCTAGTTGAAACTGCTTTATCTGCAGCCCCGCTATTACGGACAAGGATTGGTCCTGGTTAGTTCCGCCGGTGACCGGTACACCTTTATATATTATTCCTAACGTAAGAGGCGTATAATTAGTGTATAAGCCCAAATCTAATCTTTTAGAACTTTGCTGATGCACATAAGTGGCGGTAGGCGTAAAGCTGAGCTCGAACAGGTTGCCGCGCTCCACATAAGACCTAGCGTAAAATTTATACCCTGCAACAGCCGTAAAACGCAATGGCAATTCCGTTTGCTCCCCCAGCCCGTAAGCAGGCTTGTTTAAGTGCGCTGCCGTCAGGCCCGCCCAAAACTGATCGGAGTATACCAGGCCGCCAACTGTAAAGTCAACATAAGTAGTTGGCTGGAAGTTGTTTACTTCCGCCGAGGAAAGGGCCACCATACCATTGTCAGACAGCTGGTCCCCGAAAACCAAGTTGCCGTAATTTATACTTAGTGAGGCTATACTTGCCTGCAAGCCTGCAGAGGCCGACCAACCCGTGCTAATGTTGGTATGGTAAGCATAGGCTAGGCCACCCTGTAGTTTTTGTAATCCACCAATACCGGCACGGTCCTGCTGCAGCAGTAAGCTAATTGCACTTTTCGAATCAGGAATACGGAAATCAGCGGCAAGCGAGTTTGTGATAAAAGAACCGTTAAGCGCTGGCCATTGTTTACGGTGCGACAATGTGGCGCTCCAGGTGCGGTCTAGGCCAGCAAAGGCCGGGTTTAAATATAATTGGTTGGCATACTGCTGAGTGTACTGCACATCTTGCGCAAGAGCGCTTTGAGCCCACATACAGCTTAGGAACAATAGGAAAATTTTTTTTAAATGAATATGCATGCCGTACAATCAACCCTAAGCACTACAGTTATAAGTATGTATAAATTAAAGTGCAACACTATTAGCACGATTTTAGCTATAAATTATTTAGCTTAGCTAATGTATAATAGTAAACACCTAAACTACTGCCATAAAACATGAAAAAAGTAGCCATAGGCTTTTTTATCTTTTTGGCCCTGCTGTTTGCCGCAGCAGCGCTGGTACCGCTCCTATTCAAAGATAAAATCAAACAAGCCCTAGACCAAGAGATTGCCAATAATATCAATGCCCGCATACTTTACGAGACAGACGATGTAAGCCTCTCGCTATTCCGCGACTTCCCAAACCTATCGCTGGGTGTGGAGAACCTCACGGTTATCGGCCAGGACTCTTTTGCCACCGACACGCTGGCAATAATCCCCTCCTTCCGTTTGGGCCTTAACCTGTTCAGTGTGTTCGGCGACGAGGTAAAGGTAAACTCCATTAAGCTGGAGCAGCCTGTCATTCGCCTGCTGGTCCTGAAAAGCGGCAAGGCCAATTGGGATATCTTCCTGGAAGACACTACTGCTACCACGCCCTCCGACACAACCGCCTCCGATTTTAACATGGCCATAAAGGGTTGGGAGGTTGATAACGGCACCATCTTCTACGACGACCTTAGTATTCCGTTCGGGTTTGCGGCCTATAATGTGCAGCACTCGGGTAGCGGCGATTTTGAGCAGGATGTATTTGATATGGTTTCTGAAACGACCTCAGACCGTGTTACCATGACTTACGACGGCGTAAATTACCTGGAGAATGCGACCCTTGATGCAAACGTAACGATGGCCATGGATCTGGCTAAGTCGCTTTATACTTTCAAGGATAACAATATACGCGTAAACGAGCTGCCTTTCACTTTTGATGGCTCCATACTTATGCCAGACGAGGCGATGGACTTTGACCTGACCTTTAGCGCTACCGAAGCCGAGTTTCGTAATGTGCTGTCGGTGGTGCCGGGCATGTATAGCGAGCAGTTCAAGGATATTAAGACAAGCGGAAAACTTAGCTTTGACGGATACTTTAAAGGCCGCATGATTGATACACAGATGCCCGGCTATGGCGTGAACCTGAAGGTAATGGAAGGGATGTTCAAATACCCGGACCTGCCTGAGGCTGCCCGCAACATCAACGTAGACATGAGTGTGGACAGCAAAGACGGAACGCCACAGAACACAAACATCGCGGTGCGCCAGTTCCACATGGATCTCGGTAAAAACCCGATAGATGCCAAAGTAACGGTGAAAGGCCTAGAAGTGATGCAGGTGGATGGAAACGTAAAAGCAAACGTAGACCTGGCCGAACTTACAAAAGTATATCCTGTAGAGGGCATGACGCTGCGCGGCCTCTTGAAAGTGGATGCCGACGCCAAAGGCACATACTCTGAGAAAAGCATGCCCGTGGTGGATGCAGACCTGAACCTGACCAACGCATACATCAAATCCAAAGATTTTCCGGCACCGATACAAGGGCTGAACATGGTGGCAAACATCCGGAACACCACAGGCAACACCGATGATACCCGCATCAACATAGAGCGCTTTAACATGACCCTCGATGGCGAGCCTCTGGAAGGGCGCATGCTGATTGCCGGCATAGACAAACCCGCCTTTGATGGCCGCATAAAAGGTATACTTGACCTGACAAAGCTCACCAAGATTTTCCCGCAGGAAGGCATGACAGTTTCAGGGCGCATTACGGCTGATGTTTCGGCCAAGGGCAAGCTAAGCGATGTGGAGGCTGAGAAGTATAACAACATTATGGCAAACGGTACCATGGCCATCAGCAACCTGAATTTTGTAAGCACCGACCTGCCGCAAGGTATGAAGATAGCCAGTGCCACGGCCAATTTTAATAACGAGCGCATTAACCTGCAGAACATGAGCGGCTACCTGGGCAAGAGCGACTTTAAAGCCAGCGGCTCTGTATCTAACTACCTGGGCTATGCTCTGGCCGATAACCAGTCGCTGCGCGGTACATTTAACCTGAGCTCTAACCGTTTTGATGTGAATGAGTGGATGGTGGACGAGGACACCGGGGAGCCTGTAGAAGATGCCGCCTCAGAAGGTGTAGTAGAAGTGCCGGGTAATTTGGATGTTGCCTTAAATATTGATGCCAAGCAAGTACTCTACGATAACCTGAAGCTTAGCAATGTAAACGGTCAGGTGCAGGTGAAAGACAAAGTAGCAAAGCTCAACAAAGTTACCTTTAACACATTGGGCGGCACATTTGCCACAAGTGGCAGCTACAACACCCAGGATTTGCAGCACCCGCTCTTCGATATGAAATTGGACATCCAAGATTTGGGCTTTAAAGAGGCGTTTAATGCGTTTAACACCGTACAAGTCTTCGCCCCTATTGCAAAGCTGCTAGAGGGTAAATTCTCTACTACCTTCTCCTTTGCCGGGGAGCTTGGCCAGGATATGATTCCGTTGTTTAACACGCTAGATGGTACAGGAGTAATTAATGTGCTGCGCGCTGCTGTGCGCGATGTGCCACTGGTAGAGAAGATCAGCAGCCTGACGCACTTTGATGAGCTACGCAGCTTCGTGATCGAGAATAAAAAGATTGATGCCGAGATAGTAGACGGTAAACTACTGGTAAAGCCATTTAACCTGAACATCGGCAACATAGACATGACCGTGGGCGGCAGCACTGCTTCCGATGGAGGCATTGATTACGTTACTGCGCTAAACGTGCCTACAGGCAAGGTTGGGCAGCAGCTAAACGCCAGCCTGGCAAACCTGCTGGGCGGCCAAAGCCTTACAAATACCGAGCGTGTTACCTTAAAGCTAAATGTAGGCGGCACGTATAATAACCCGCGCGTATCGCTGGCAGGTGGCTCGGTAAAAGAGCAGGCCACAGACCTGGTTAAATCAGTGGTAGAGGATAAGCTGAACGTGGTAAAGCAGCAGGCCGCGCAGCGCAAGCAACAGTTGCAGGATAGCGTGCAAACCGAGCTAAACCGTAAGAAGCTGGAGGCAGAGCAAAAAGCCCGCGAAGAGCTTGAGAAAAAACGCCTGGAGGCTGAGCAGCAAATTAAAAAGCAGGCCGCCGATAAAGTAGGCGGCTTCCTGAAAGGCCTGACCAAGCCAGTACCAGCCACCAAACCGGATACTACTAAACAGCAATAGCCAAGAATCAGGGTTGTTTAGAAACTCTCAAAGCAGGATCATAAAAGAAAGAGGCAGCACGTTAACGTGCTGCCTCTTTCTTTTATGATCCTGCCTTAAATCTTACATCTAGTTAGTACACCTGGCCCATCAGCTCGCGCACATATGTCACGTAATCTGTGTTTGGCGGCGTATGGTTATTGTTGCGTAGGTCGGTGGCAACCTGTGCGCGGTGGTACGTAGCATGGTTGAAGGCATGCGTCAGGATGTCGAGCACGCGGGTGCTGTATTTGTGGCCCTGGCTGTTGGTATAGTCGATAAGGCGGTTAAATTCAGCTTCGTCAGAAGAATCAACCAGCTCTTTTATCTTGTAAGAGGCATACTTGTGCAGTTCCTTCAGTTCATCCAAAGTATGCTCCTGCCATACTTTTACAGGGCTTTCGGTGCCGGTGATTCGGGCAATCCAAATGGCTTGTGCGTTAAGGGCGTGGCTCTGCAGGCGCAGCGAGTTGGCTGGCACCTCCGGCAGGCTGCTGAACACATCCAGCATGGTCTGGTTTGCCCAGATGTTATATTCTGATAAGTTTTTCAGTACGTCGTTTCCGGTCATCGTTATTTAGCTTTTTCTTTTATCTTCCCAAACTAATGTTTCATTCTGGCGTTGCTCGAAAAAATCAGGGCAGCGGCCATCGCCTTTGCCCGTAATGCCGCCATCGGGCTCGCAGATTACGTTGCCATTGGCATCGTAAAGCTTGCTTGGCACATCGCAGCAGCGGCCACTGAGTAAGTATACCTGTTGCCCACTATAAGTATAGCGGTAGATTTTGGCAGGTGGGTTAGCAGGCTCCTCTAGTTTTACCTTCCCGATCAGTTGCGTAAGCCAGGCAGGGTTTGAATCCTGCGCCGTTGAAGCTTCGGTTGATGCATTGCCAGGCTTACAGCTACTTATGCCGAAACAAGCAACCAAGGCTATGGCGCACGCTATACTTCTGAAAGAACTGTTCTGCTGTGGTTTTTTCATGCGGGTGCAAGTTAAATATTTTTTGGGGAAGGTATTGCCTGATGTGCCATTTTAGCCACAAGAAGCACACTTTGCCTAGCCAAAGTATATTTTAGCGAATGCCAGCAGGTACGGCAGAAAAATAATAGTTCCGATAAGGGCTGCGGTAGCTGCTGCTACCAGTACGGCTCCTGCCGCCAAGTCCTTTGCCTTGCCGGCCAGCGGACGGTATGTGGGCGATACGAGGTTCACCACCGTTTCGATGGCCGTGTTAAACACCTCAGCCGTTACCACCAACCCAATACAGCCAATTAAAAGGCACCACTCCGTCAGGCTCACACCAAAGGCAAAACCTGCGGCCACTACCCCCACTGCTGAAAGTACGTGCAGGCGCATGTGCGGCTCTGAGCGCAAAGCGGCATGCAGCCCTTTAAAGGCATATTTAAAACTGGTATAACGTTTTTTAAGATAGGTTCGCAAGCCGGGCAGGTCGTTTATAGTAAGCTGATGTAAGAAATATACTTTACACAGGCTAATGGGTTATTTTAACCACTGGAAAGTATAAGATTACATGGATTCATACTTTTAACTAAATTTTTAGTTGTATCTTGATTTCTTGAGAATCAAAGTATAACTTTCTGACATGCTCATGCTTATCGAACCTCTTAGAAAACAAACCACATGAAACAACTGACCTGGCTCCTTTCCATACTTCTGTTAAGTATAACGCTTTGCTCCTGCGGCCCGAATGCCTACAAAAGGCCGCTCACCATTGACCGGGTGGAGATAAGCAACAGCGCCGGGGCCAACTATGAGGCGCAGTTCCGGCGGGTAAACCGCTTTTACATGCACCGCTTCGACTCGCTGCAGCAAAACGGCCAGGTGCTTGTGTTTGATACCACAAAGGTACGAAAGAAGCCGCACCGGCTAAACTATACGCTGGTATCTTCCCTTGACTCCCTTAACCTGAACGGCCAGCCCGGTGTGTATTACCAGCTATATTTTAGGCCTAATAACGGCAAAGGTAAGATAAAGGGCGGTGTGATGGAGGATAAGTATAACGAGCTAAAACTATTCTCTCCTCAAAAATCTTTTGTGCAGCACACCGAACTGTTTTACCGCGATAGCCTGGTGCAAGGCGCTACAAGCAACATTATCCCGGTGCACGAGCTTTACTTGCCCGAAAACACACCAGACCCGCAACGCACCTCGTTTAGGATAGATAACATTGATTTTTACAAAGGCCTTAACAAAAAGCAGCGCGAGGGCATTATCCGCATCATTAATAACGCCATGGTATTGCGGCAGCGGAGCCAGGCAAAAGCAGGCAAGCCGTTCAATTTCTCAGCGCTCTGGCTACCCGGCTACAGCAAGGATGCACCCGCCACTTTTGCCATTACCGTGAAAGTGGCAGAAGATGTTGAGAAAAACCAGATCAGGCTAAGTATGGAATATAATTCTGACGTGAAGGCCCCGGAATGGCTAATCACCAAGGCTACCATCAATCGGCGCGATTACCTGGACGGCTATACTTATCAAGCAAACACCGATCTGAACAGCTGGATAAGAATGTATACTGCCCAACTGCAGTATGCCGCTCAAAAATAAACCAGGCCATACCAATTTGGTGGCATGGCCTGTTGCATTAGCTAGCTTGGGGCTTTAGTTTGTGGCCGAAAACCTGTTTTAGCTTTTCTACCTTCGGGCCAATCAGGAATCTGCAATAAGGTTGGTCCGGGTTGTTTTTAAAGTAATTCTGATGATAGGCTTCGGCTGGGTAAAACTTCTCGGCAGGCTCAATGGTCGTCACGATCGGGTTGTCGAATGCGCCGGAGGCATCCAGTTCCTGCTTATACTGCTCGGCCAGTTGCTGCTGCTCAGGGCTGTGGTAGAAGATAATGGAGCGGTACTGCGTGCCCACGTCGTTACCCTGGCGGTTAAGGGTGGTGGGGTCGTGGGTACGCCAAAAAACTTCCAACAGCTCCTTATAGTTTATCTTAGCTGGGTCAAAAGTGATTTGCAGTACCTCTGCGTGGCCAGTGTTGCCCGAGCAAACCTGCTTATAGGTTGGGTTGTCTACGTGGCCGCCCATATACCCCGATTCTACTTTCTCCACGCCTTCCAGGTCCTGGAAAACGGCTTCGGTGCACCAAAAGCAGCCGTTGCCAAATGTTGCTATCTCCATAGGTGATCTTTCTCTTTTATAGTTGAGGGTTTAACCAGGGCAAAACAAAGCATGGCTGAACCCAATTTATACTTGCCGCAGCTTTAAAGCCGCCGCATTAATGCAGTAGCGCACGTTGGTAGGCGTGCGGGTATCTTTAAAGAGGTGGCCCAGGTGTTGGCCGCAACGATGGCACAGCAGTTGCGTGCGCTGGCGGCCGTAGGTTGCCAGGGGCTTGTGTGCCACGTGCTCCCCTATCTGCGCCCAGAAGCTCGGGAAACCAGAGCCCACCTCAAACTTCTTGCTGGCCTCAAACAGCGCCTCGCCACAGCCCGAGCAAGTATAAACTCCCTGCTCCTGCCGCCGCGCTGCCGGGTCTATTTTCTGGTTCCGGACCATTGGTTATACCTGGCGCTACCGGCGGTTTTACTGTTTCTCCAGTTCCTCTACCGGCACAAACTTCATCGAGAGCGAGTTCACGCAGTGGCGTATGTTCTTCGGCGTTAAGTACTCTCCTTCAAATACGTGGCCCAGGTGCGCGCCGCAGTTGGCACATACAATCTCTGTGCGGCGGCCATCGGCATCGGGCACGCGCTTCACGGCTCCGGTTATCTCGTCATCAAAACTAGGCCAGCCGCAATGCGACTCAAACTTGTACTCCGAAGTATAAAGCGGGTTGTTGCAGCGCTTGCACAGATATACACCTTCGGCCTTGTTGTGCTCATACTCGCCGGTGCCAGGGTACTCGGTGCCTTTATCCACAATGATGCGTGCTTCTTCCGGTGTAAGTTTGTTATAATCTGAGGGGTCTTTCGCGATTTTCATAGGTTTATATGTTGGGTTTGATGCTTTTTATACGTGTGGCTGTAAGAACAGCGAACAAGGCTGTAAGGTTTTAGATTGGTAAAGTATGATTTTATACGTGCTTTTTCCAGCGTAGCTGCTGCCATGCTTGTTGTTGCTTCGGGCTCAGGAAAGTCCAGGCTACAATGCGGCTTACTTTGTTGCCGTGGGCCATTGGTATGGTCTTCACCTCGGTGGCGCCCACCTGTTCCAATGCCTGGTAAGCGCCCTTCAGGTTGGCTTGCTTAGAGATAAGCGTGGTAAACCAGAAACACGACGTGGCGAACTCGCGGCTCTGGGAAACCATGTGGTTTACGAAGCGGCTCTCCCCGCCCGGGCACCAAAGCTCGGCTTTCTGGCCGCCAAAGTTCAGCACCAACTTCGATTTCTTCTGCTGTTGCAGGTTGTTAAGCTTCCGCATAGTGCCTGCCTGCGCCTCGGCCAGCGATACATGGAAAGGCGGGTTGCATACGGTTAAATCAATAAACTCACCCTGCTGTATAATGCCCCGGAAGATGCTTTTGGAGTTTGGTTGCAGCCTCAGCGCCGCGCTGCCCTTCAGGCTTGGGTTAGCGTCTATGATCTTTTGGGAGGAGGCAATGGAAGCCGGGTCTATATCTGCCCCGATAAACGACCACCCATACTCATACTGGCCAATGATAGGGTAAACGCAACTGGCCCCCACGCCAACATCGAGGCAGGTTATACTTTTGCCCGTTGGTATTTTCCCTTGGTTAGATGCGGCTAGCAAGTCGGCTGCATGATGTATGTAATCTGCCCTGCCGGGTATGGGCGGGCAAAGGTAACCCGCTGGTATATCCCAATCGCTAATTTTATAAAAAGATGCCAGCAGGGCGCTGTTAAGCATCTTCACAGCCTGCGGGTTAAAAAAATCGACAGAAGCATCGCCATACTCGTTTTGCCTGACAAAGGGCTTTAAAGCAGGGCAACTTTTTACCAGCTCCGGAAAGTTGTAGCGCGCTCTGTGCCTGTTGCGGGCGTGCAGGCCAGTTTTCTGTGTGGGGTGCGCTTTTTTTCGGTGAGGCATTGGCGTTAATCGACTATTTGTTCTTCCGATGTCAGAAGATAATCTTTATATTTAATAAATTATTTTACAAGTATACTGTATTTCTGGCCATTTACCCGTTTGTTGCCTGGCTGCGGCTGTAAGAGTTCTCAATTGCTCTCGTGATTGTACTTCCGTAAGTATGCTATCCAGCTTAAGGTGGCAATGCTTCATTGTGTAACTCTTAAGGCTTAATCTGTTTAACCAAACCAGTATCATAAGTTGCCTTTTTGGCGTTTATGGTTTACCTGCAGAAGCAGCTGAGTTTCTTTAAGAACCGAATTGCCGGCAAGCTTGGCAGTAGCGATACTATTACTCCACAACCCCAAAAAACAGTACCCCTTTACTTGCAATGATTGACATCCAAGACGAGTTATATAAAGACTTTGAAGCTGTAAAGCAGATTACCAATGTGTCCACCATGCTGGACGTTATTTGCCAGACCACGGGAATGGGTTTTGCAGCCATTGCCCGCGTTACCGATAACAGGTGGCTGGCATGCAGCGTTCGCGATGAGGTAGATTTTGGTTTAAAAGAAGGTGATGAACTGAAAGTAGACACAACCTTATGCAGCGAAATCAGGGACCATCGCCAACCCATCGTTATCGACGATTTTGAAAAGGACACGACTTATAAATGCCACCATACCCCTAAAATCTATGGCCTACAAAGCTATATCTCTATTCCTATTGTCTTAAAGAACGGAGAGTTTTTCGGGACACTGTGCGCCATAAGCGCGAAACCAGCTAAGGTTAATAATCCCAAGATTATCGGCATGTTCAACATGTTTGCCGACCTGCTGTCTTTTTACCTGCAAAGCTTGGATGTGCTGGAGCGTAGTTATCAGGCCAACGTAGAGCTGCATCACGAAAACAGGATACTTGCAAACGTCAACTTCGATCTGGACAGCTTTGTATACACAGCCTCGCACGATTTAAAGTCTCCGATTGCTAACTTGGAGGGGCTGCTGGATGCCTTGACGGAGACCTTTAGCAAGGAGAACCTGGATCGGGACGAAGTTAATAGCATTATTAAGTTAATGCGGTCTTCTATCAAACGCTTTGCCGCCACCATCAAAGACCTCACAACCATCGTAGAAATCGACAAAAACAGCGGCAATGAGCAGGTCGAGGCGATAAATCTGGTAGATGTGGTAGAGCGGATAAAGCAAGAGCAGCAGCGGCAAATAGCTGAGTCTAACGCAAGTATAACCGTGGCTTGCGAAGACGACCCTACTCTATACTTCTCGGCCAAGAATTTCAAGAGCGTAATGCACAACCTGATAAGCAACGCCATTAAGTACCGCTCCCCTGACAGGGCCCCGGAAATTCTGGTGCGTATGAAAAAGGTCGGTGGCAAAACCCAGCTATCGGTTTCAGACAACGGCATTGGCATTCCTTACGACAAGCAGGACAAGATCTTCTCGATGTTTAAGCGCTTCCATGACCACGTGGAAGGTAGTGGCTTGGGTTTATACATTGTAAAAAGAATGATAGACAACGTGAAAGGCCAGATAATAGTAGAAAGCGAGCTAAACAAAGGCACAACTATTACCATCATTTTTTAAAGGCCACATTATACATCAGCCAATGTATAAAGCTATATGGTTTTTGGGCATGCTCTTGCTGTTCTTCTCGTGTAAAGAACTCAGAAAGAGAGATACATCCTATCAGTTCTATACTCTACATGCAACTCCAAATTCGGCGGTGGCATTGAGCTTGGGAGTAAATGTAGATAGTAGCTACGGTGATGGTGCTATCGCTAATCTGTTGTGATAATTGAGTTCGAGCTGGCACTAGCGGGGGATAATAGCCCTCACTAAGAATGCCGCTATTTTCTTTTTAACTCATCAAGAGTTATTCCACTTCTATCTTTCCAGCTTGTCCAACCATTGGTCGCCCTTCCCAATACGACACCACTAGCCGTACTTGGAGAATTGAAAATATAATCTTCCATAAATCTGTATTTGCCGTCAACATTCATAACGATCTGCTCTTCTATCAGCTTTTTTCTCAAGGTTACCAAATAATCATGACAAGAAGCAGTTGTATTATGCTTTAGCCCTGATCCTTTAAAAACAACAAAGCCATCATCAATTAAATCTCCTTCGGCATAGAGATTGTCACCTTTAAGCATTAGAAGTTCTTTTTTAGTGATAGATTCTTTAGTGATTTTATCAAATACAGGGAAGCCTAAAGTGGAAAGCAGAATCTTGATTGTATCGAAGCTATCTAATAGGTCAGCTTCCATAGATTCTGTTACAAATGGTTTACTTGGAACTACTGTATTTTCTGTGTCAAAGCGGTTTGCTTCTTTGGCTTCTGCCACAGCAATATGTTCTAAGTATTTAGCGTGAGATTTAGTGAAAGCATTGATTTTAGAAACCGTTACAACAGCATAATTCCAAAATTCCTTTAACCTGTTGTGCTGTTTAATGCGATCTAAGCAGTCTTCTGCTTCACCTATGTAAACCATAGGTTTTGCCTTATCAGCACTCTCTCCAAATAAAAAGTACACGCCCACGTTTTTCAACTCGTCTCTACTTGCTATGTACTCTAGCTTGTTCCTAGGGACTAAAACAGCTTTAACAACTCTGTTAGTTATTTCTGCAATTTTCACACTCCGTGGGGATCCATCTGGTAAAAATATTTGAATTGTTTGTGGCCTATTCATAGCTGTAGTCTAAAGAATAATTAGGAGTATAAATATAGCAAAAGCTATACAAAGTAATATACAATAAAAAGGCAGCTTCAAACGGAGCTGCCTTTTTGTTTATCTTAGACACAAGTATAAATTCTTGTGTCTAAGGTCTAAAATCTAATGTCTTATTTCTTCAAGCTGCCGATCATGTCTTCTGGTTTCACCCACTCGTCGAACTGCTCATTGGTGAGCAGGCCAAGTTCGATGGCGGCCTGGCGAAGCGTAGTACCTTCTTTGTGGGCCTTCTTCGCGATTTTGGCGGCGTTGTCGTAACCGATATGTGGGTTCAGGGCTGTAACCAGCATCAGTGAGTTCTCCAGGTTGTGCTTGATGCGCTCTCTGTTTGGCTCGATGCCTACGGCGCAGTGCTTGTCGAAAGAGTCACAGGCATCGCCGATCAGCTGGGCGCTCATCAGGAGGTTGTAGATCATTACGGGCTTAAACACGTTCAGCTCAAAATGGCCATTCATGCCTCCCACCGAGATAGCCACATCGTTACCGATCACCTGGGCGCAAACCATGGTCATGGCCTCAGCCTGCGTTGGGTTAACTTTGCCCGGCATGATGGAAGAACCCGGCTCGTTTTCCGGGATCAGGATCTCAGCGATACCAGAGCGTGGGCCAGAAGCAAGCAAACGGATATCGTTGGCGATCTTCATCAGGCTAACTGCCAGCTGCTTCAGGGCGCCGGAGGTTTCTACCATGGCATCGTGCGCGGCAAGCGCCTCGAACTTGTTAGGAGCCGTACGGAACTCATGGCCGGCATACGTAGAGATTTTCTCTGCAACCAGCTCAGCATAACCATTTGGTGTGTTCAGGCCAGTGCCTACGGCAGAGCCGCCCAAGGCAAGGTCTTTCAGGTGGTCCAGCGTGTTGTTCAGCGCCTTCATGCCATACTCCAGCTGCTTCACGTAGCCAGAAAGCTCCTGGCCAAGCGTAAGCGGGGTGGCGTCCATCAGGTGCGTGCGGCCTATCTTTACCACATCCATAAACTCCTCCGACTTTGCCTTCAGCGTATCATGCAGCTTTTTGACCATCGGCAGCGTGTGCTCTACCACTTTCTTGTAAGCGGCAATGTGCATGGCTGTTGGGAAGGTATCGTTAGAAGACTGCGACTTGTTTACGTCGTCGTTCGGGTGGATCTGCTTTTTCTCGTCGGTAAGCTGGCCGCCTAGCAGTACGTGCGCACGGTTGGCTACCACTTCGTTCACGTTCATGTTGGATTGCGTACCCGAGCCTGTTTGCCATACTACCAGCGGGAACTCGTCGTTCAGCTTGCCTTCCAGGATCTCGTCGCATACTTTAGAGATGATCTCCGCTTTCTCCGGCGCCAGCACGCCCAGCTCGGCGTTGGCTTGCGCCGCTGATTTTTTAAGGATAGCAAAAGCCTCCACTACCTCCTGCGGCATGCGCTGGCCACCAATCGTGAAGTTTTCCTTTGAACGCTGCGTCTGAGCGCCCCAATATTTGTCTGCAGGCACCTCAATTGGGCCCATCGTGTCTTTCTCTACGCGAACTTGCATATCAATTTATGTTTGGTTAAAAGGAATATCAGTTTAAGGCAAATCTACAAAAGTTTTTTGAGTCTAATATTCTGCGTGTTGCCACTTTGGTTATACTTGGCGCGCTGTGTCAGCCACTGCATACCATTGCCTCCGGTTATAAGTATAAATCCCGCCAGCAACCTAAGTATAAAGCTCATAACCCGGCACTCTAAACTCATCACTCAAAAAGCCTATTCTCCGAAGACGGGTACAAATTTCTGCTCGATCCTAAGCGGTTTGCGCACCTGCCTGTTTACATACTTCTTTTCCTGCTCAAAGGCTATCACTTTTAGGGTAATATCTAGGCCGGTTACGGAATTACTGTTTCGAAATACGGCATACAGGTTGCCTTCAGGGGTTTTAGGCGTTTCGGAGAGCTGCACTAATTTATAGTCGGCCACCACGCCGGTGCCCTGCGCAAAGGCATAATGCTTCCAGTCAGAGTCGGCGTCTGCCACAAATTTGTCTGCCGAGGCCTTGTTCATGAAGTAGTAATCTATACTTCCGGAGGAGCTTACCTGGGGCAGGCTGGGTATGAGGCCAAGCCCGAAAGCGGCCACCGGGCTAACGGTAGAGGCAAGCGCTGCCGCCCCTTTGGTAGCCATACTTGTAATGTTTCTGAGCTGCTCCACGGGCTCCTGCCCCACTCCTACCCAGTACACCCAGTGCACGGTATTGGCAGGCAGCTTAAACGGAATGGCCACACGACTGGGGTTCAGGTTGGCTTTAGAGGCAACTTTAAAGGTTTTGTCTATCAGCGTGACGGGTGCCAGCTCGCCTTTCACAGCAACTTTTTCGGTTACGGTCGTCCAGGTGGTGTCGTGCTGCGGCTTCCAAGTGATGTTGGGGTTAAAGTACTTCGCCTCGCTGCTTGCCGGGATGCGCTTAATATTTAGCTGAGCTGGTATGGCCGTGCCGTTAGCGGATGTAAGTATAAACTGATAAGCAATTTTGCGCGGAGCGGGTATGCGCACATTGCGCAGCTTCTTCTGGTTTCTAGCCGAATAAACAGCTGAGCTAGAGCCATACTCCCGAACCTCCAGGTTGAAAGGCTGGTTGCTCTGCGCAGGCTCTACGTTTATCACCACCTCGTCTCCCTGCTGAAAGCCATAGAAAAGGAGCGCTTTATCCAGCGGGTTGGTAGGTTGCGGCTGCGCTAGCGGTACAGGAATGGTAAGTTGCAGGTTAGCCACCTGCACGCTTTTTTGCGCCGATGCCGATAACTGCATAAGCAGCATGAGCATCACTAGTTTATACTTCATGGTATATCATAAGAAAATCGCGCAAAGTTAGCTGAGAATTAGATTTGTGGGAAAGGATTTTGGGCAGGAGAATAGAAAATAATCCGTAGCATTTACAGGTTATACTTTACCGGATCACACGCTGTCCGGATTGCTGCGCCAATAAAGCGATCATCTCCAGCGAAATGGGTTTGAGGTACGTGGTGTTCAGATTGGTTTGGTCTTGGAAGGTAATTAGGTACTCCTCTTCAGAACCCAGGTAGTGTATACTTTGGATCTCCTGCATCGGGTAAGATCGCTGCTCCAGAAACAGGTTGGTGATCTCTACTTTGTCCTCGGTGATGGTAACATGCCAGCGCACCGCAAACCAAGCAATCACACCGGAAATCACGAGCATCAGCATGAATAAAACAGTGTAAATGCGGTTAGATTTATGGCCTTCCGTTTGGCTCAGGAAATCCTTGTATAGCTCATAGTCGTGGCCTATTAGCGTGCGCTGCACCAAGCGGAGCGGCAAAACTGCCAAAGTTAAGCCCAGCAGCAAGCCAGGGGCAAACAGCGCTCGGAAGTTTGGCGTGAGCACGTACAGGTAATCTGAAGAGCTATGGATAATACTGGAAACTAAAGCCAGCATGCCAGCGCTGAAAACTGCCAGCACACAGGCAAAAATAAAGTAGATGATGGTTAGCTTGAGCTCTTGCTTCTGAATATACTTCACTTCCTCAGCGGATACAGTTACGCGCTGGCGTGCCGGCGAAAGGCGGCGCAGGGCATAACGCACCACAGGCAGCAACACGGCAATGGCAAAAAAGGCAATTAGCAGGCTTTTAATTATTTCCAGCATAGTATAGGTATTGGTGCCGCAAAGTTAATACGGTATCCCCAATTTCCGATAAATAAAACCCAGCAACCAAGCCGGCCCGATCAGCAGAAACTGCAGGTCTTTCAAAAACGATGGTTTTTTGCCCTCCACCTTGTGCCCGTAAAACTGCCCTGTCCAGGCCAGTACAAACACAACCAGGCATACGAGCCAGAGCGGCGCGGCAACATATGCCTGCACGGTGTGCACTGCCCAAAGCATCACGGCGCAAACAAAGGCCATGCCTATAAACATACTCACCGAGAGCCTTAGGTAAAACAGTAAGCCTAAAAGAATCAACACGGTGCCAAAATGCGCGTAAAGCTGTAGCTGTGGCGGGAACAACCCCTTCAGGGCACCGCTGGGTATGCTGGCCAAAAGGCCCACAATGCTGAAAAAGATTAGTGGTACGCAAACCCAATGGATGAGCTTGTTCGTATGGTTCTGATGGCTCTGGCCATACTCATTAAACCATTGTTGCACTGTTCTCATGGGAGGTCCGGAATTAGTTAAGATATATGTTTTAGCGCCATAGGAAAGTACGGGCTTGAATACTAATTTGCAAGTCTTGTTTGCGTACTTGCCGGTAAAATAAGGATGTCAGGTTTAAACCTTTTGTATTGGCTTAGGAGTTGAATTTTCATACATTTGAAGTAGTACAAAACTTTATGCCGGAGGTGCCTCAAACAGGCCATCAAAATTATATTATTCTGGTAACCCTACGGCATTAACTCCAAGCACATGAAATTTGCCAAACTGGCGTCCTTTGTAAGAGACTATTTTATTGCGATTTTCTCATTCCTGCTTATCTTTCTGCTAACACTCTTTATTTATTCCGAAACGAAGAAGAAGGCTGAGGAGCGCAGCGCCAAAATGTTTTCGCTGCGTGCAGGCCAGGTAACGGAGGCGATCGATAAGCGCATGCACGATTACATCCAGATCCTGATAGGTGGTAAGGCTCTGTTTGTCTCCTCGGATAGTATTTCTCGCAAAGACTGGTTGTCATACTACAAAACTCTGAACCTGGAAGAGAACTATCCGGGCATACAAGGTTTTGGGTACTCCGCCGTTGTAAAGGCAGAGGAGCTTCCTAAGTTCGAGCAGCAAATCCGGAACGAAGGTTTCAAAGACTTCAAAATTAGCCCTGAAGGCGAGCGGCCTCTTTACACATCCATTATCTACTTGGAACCCTTTAATGAGCGGAACCAACGCGCTTTTGGGTTTGATATGTTTAGTGAGCCAACAAGGCGCTCAGCCATGCGTATTGCCCGCGATACGCGCCAGCCAGCCATGTCGGGCAAGGTGCGGCTACTGCAGGAAACCGGCAAGGATGAGCAGGCAGGGTTCCTGATTTACCTTCCGGTTTACAAAGGCAATATCGAGCCAGAGTCTATTCAGGAGCGGCAAAGGCTTATCAAAGGCTACGTCTACAGCCCCTTCCGTGCCAACGACCTAATGACGGCCATTTTGGTTGATGATTTTCAGGATTTAAATGTGGAGGTATACGATGGCACCAAGCTAGCCAAAAAAGACCTGCTTTTCAGCACCGACTCTACGCTTTATTACCACGCCGCCCAAAACCATGAGTTTAGCGAGCTAAATACAATTACCATCGGAAACAGGACGTGGCGCCTCTATATCTCGGCCAAAGCAGGCTTCGGGCAATCAGCCGATTCCGAGCTGCCATACTTTATCCTGCTGGGCGGCAGTATCATCAGTTTCCTGATGTTCTTCATCATCTGGTCGCTCTCCAACATCCGGCGCTCCAACAGGCTTAAACAAACTATAACCGATAACGCCACGGCAGCCCTTTTCATCATCGACTCGAAGGGCTACTGCACCTTTATGAACCCGGCAGCTGAGGAAATGGTCGGCTATACTTTTGAGGAAATGCAGCAGAAAACCCTGCACGACATGATCCATTACAAGTACAGCGACGGTACCCCATTTCCTGTGACCCTGTGCCCTATCCGGAATGCTCTTGCTGTGCATAAGCCTATGCGCGCCTACGAGGATGTGTTTGTGCGCAAAGATGGCTCCACTTTTAACGTAATGTGCGCTGTGCAGCCTATACACGAAAGCGGCAGCGAAAGCTACGCCATCATTGAAGTGCGCGACATAACCGACGAAAAAGAAGCCCAACAGGCCATTATCGAAAGCGAGGCCCGCTTCAGAAACATGGCCGACAGCGCGCCGGTAATGATAAAGGTAATGGACGATTGCGCCAACTTCTTGTATGTAAACAAGCAATGGGGGGATTTTACAGGCATCAGCTTTGAAGACACAATCAACATGAGCTGGAAAGACGTGGTGCACCCTGACGATGTGAGTGAGAAAGAGCGCATAACGCAACAGGCCATTAAAGACCATAAAGTTTTCAGGGCTGAGTACAGAATGCGCCGCTTTGATGGGGAGTACCGCTGGGTAGTTGGCACCAACACGCCGCGTTTCGGGGCTAATGGCGATTTCCTGGGTTACATAGGTTCCATTATTGATATCACTGAGATAAAAGAGGCCGAACGAAAAGTAAAGCAAAACGCCGAGTTGCTGCAGAAGCTATTCCTGGAAGTGCCGGCTGTAGTAGGCCTAATCCGTTACCCGGACTACCAGTATGTGCTGGCTAACCCACAGTACCGCAGGCTGTATGGCAACCGCCCATTGGTAGGGAAAACCATTTACGAGGCGCACTCGGATCAGGAAGGCCAGGGCTTTTTTGAAAGAGTAGAAGAAGTGTTCAAATCTGGAGAGCCGTTTATTGGCAACGAGGTGCCCACAGCCGTAGAAGGCAATAATAGTGGCGACATAGTTTACGGATACTTTAACCTGGTGTACCAGCCCCTGATTGATGCCACCGGAAAAGTAGAGGCCGTGCTGGTGTTTGCCGTAGAGGTAACCGAACTGGTAAACGCCCGGAAAGAGCTGCTGCTGACAAATGATGAACTGAGCGGTAAAAACGATGAGTTGCTGCGCATTAACAATGACCTCGATAACTTTGTATACACCGCCTCGCACGACCTTAAATCTCCGATTGCCAACATGGAGGGGCTGGCAACACTGCTGCGCGATATATTGAAGGGAAAGCTGGAGGTAGAGGATTTGCAAGTGCTGGATATGGTCCAGATATCCATTAATAAACTAAAGGGCACTATTGCCGATCTGGCTGAAATAACCAAGGTGCAAAAGGAGCTCCATTCGGATGTAGAGCCGCTCTCCTTTGAGCTCATGCTGCAGGACATCATGGCAGATATTGATGGCATGATACGCGAATCAGGGGCTTCGATAAAAACGGATTTGCAGGTAGATAACATTCTTTACGCACGCAAAAACCTACGCAGTATCATCTATAACCTCGTAAGTAACGCCATTAAGTACAAAGCGCCGGAGCGCAGAGCTGAGGTGCATGTCCGAACCTATCAAACAAAGGAATACACAATATTAGAGGTACAGGATAACGGCTTAGGCATCAGAAAGGAGCAGCAGCATAAACTGTTCAGTATGTTTAAGCGCTTGCATACACACGTAGAGGGTACTGGCATTGGGCTATACATTGTAAAGCGCATCATCGAGAACAATGGCGGAAAGATTGAGGTGGAAAGCGATTTAGGCAAAGGCACTACATTCCGGGTTTACTTTAAGCAAGTGTCTATAGCACAGGAAGTATAGTTTCACCAGCGCCCAAGCGTAAGGCCAAAGCAGTTATACCTACATGCGGGAATTATCCCGAAAATTTGAGTGAAAAACTGACCCTTCCGGCTCCCAAATTTGTTCTGATTGGCTGGGTAAAATAGCCCAGCCACGAACCATCAAAATACGAACAGCAAGTATACATGGCAAAAATTAAAACATCCTACTTCTGCCAGAACTGTGGTGCGCAATCCGCTAAATGGATTGGCAAGTGCCCGGCCTGCGGCGAGTGGAACACCTACGTAGAAGAGGTAGTGCAGCGCGAGGAAGTTACCCCTACCACTGCCTGGAAAGTGGGCAGCAGCACGGCGCAGGTGGCCAACAAGCCCAAACCCATCGCCGACATCAGCTACCAGGAGCAGCAGCGCATCGTAACCCAGGACCAGGAGCTTAACCGCGTACTAGGTGGCGGCATTGTGCCGGGCTCTATGGTGCTGATCGGTGGCGAGCCGGGTATTGGTAAAAGTACGCTGATGCTTCAGATTGCGCTGAGCCTGAGCAGCCTTAAAGTGCTGTACGTTAGCGGCGAGGAAAGCGAGCAGCAGATAAAGATGCGTGCCGAGCGCCTCTCGGCCCAAACCTCCGACTGCTTTATACTTACAGAAACCGGCACGCAGAACATCTTTAAGCAAATAGAGCTGGTGCGGCCGCAGGTGCTCATCATCGACTCCATCCAAACGTTGCATTCTTCTTTTATTGAGGCAGGCGCGGGCAGCGTGAGCCAGGTGCGCGAGTGCACCGCGGAGCTACTTAAGTTTGCCAAAGAGAGCGGCACGCCGGTCTTCCTGATAGGCCACATCACCAAAGAGGGCAACCTGGCCGGGCCAAAGATTCTGGAGCACATGGTAGATACGGTGCTTACGTTTGAAGGCGACCGCCACATGACTTACCGCATTTTGCGCACCACCAAAAACCGCTTTGGCTCCACCTCCGAGTTAGGAATTTACGAAATGATGGGCTCTGGCTTGCGTGAAGTAAGCAACCCATCTGAGATTCTGATTACCCAGCGCGAGGATGCGTTTAGTGGTATTTCTATTGGGGCCACGTTGGAGGGCAACCGCCCGCTGCTGATAGAGGTGCAGAGCCTTGTGAGCCCCGCTACCTACGGCACGCCACAACGCTCCAGCACCGGCTTTGATGCCAAGCGCCTGAATATGCTGCTGGCCGTGCTCGAGAAGCGTGGTGGCTACCGCCTGGGTGCGCAAGACGTGTTCCTGAACATTGCCGGCGGCCTGAAGGTTGAGGACCCGGCGCTGGATTTGGCTGTTTGTGCTTCTATACTTTCCTCCTTCGAGGATATCTCTATTCCGAACACGGCATGCTTTGCTGCCGAGGTGGGCTTAGGTGGCGAGGTGCGTGCCGTAAACCGCGTAGAGAACCGCATTACGGAGGCCGAAAAGCTGGGCTTTACAGATATCTATATCTCAAAGTATAATAAAAAAGGAGTTGATCTGAGCAAGTTTTCTATTAATATACATGCGTATGGCCGCTTAGAGGAGGTTTTTAGCAGCTTGTTCGGGTAGTATGATTTTTGCTTTGCATAGGTGGTATTAGCATATTCTGGTAAAATAAGAAAAATAGCAGCGCCCTGGAATTATATTTCAGGGCGCTGCTGTTCAGGGCCTTAAGGTACTAACAAGGTATGGGTGTATGCCCCATTGCTTTAACCTTATCACCAGAAATCTTACTTATGAAAAAGCTTACCCCGCTGCTTGCCACTCTCCTGCTCCTGTTCACCCATCAACTTCTAGCTCAAGGCAAAGCCGTGATCAGTGGCAAAATCACTAACCCGCTCGATGACTATGTAGCGCTGGTAACGTATGCTAACCCGCTTATACCAGACGAAAAAGTTACGGAGGTAGAGCTGGACGGCGACAGTTTTCGAATAGAGGTGCCGGTGCAGGAGGCCACGGTGGCGGAACTGCTGCACGGCGATGAGGTGGTACAAGTATACCTTGAGCCCGGCTATGACCTGAAACTTACAGTTAATGGTGGCAAATTCTTTAAAACGATAAAGTATAACGGAAAAGGTGCCAATGAGAACAACTACCTGGCCTATGCCACGGCCCGTTTCGACGAAGAGCAGGATTACCAGGTACTGCCAGATAACATCAAATTAAAAGCCGGGGAGTTTACAGAGTTTCTGGATTACCGCCGCGCCGACCAGCTGAAAAGCCTTGATAAGTATGCTGCAAAGTATACACTATCTGAAAAGTTCAGGAGTTTTATACTTACCGAGATCGAGTTTGGCTACGCCAAGGATAAGCTGAACTACCATCCGCTGCGCGAGCAGGCGCTGCAACTGAAACTCACCAAGCCCGAGGCAAGCTTTTATACTTTCCTGGAGCAACTGGATCTGCAACGTCCGCAGGGCCATCTGAGCCCGGCATACGTAAGCTTTCTCCAGGACTATACGTTCTACTACGCCCAGCAAGCAGGCAGCAGCAAGGAGAGCGAGCAGTTCTATAAAGCGTGCTACGATGTGGCCGGCCAAAAGCTGCAGGGGGCGGCACTAATGATGGCGCAAGCGCAGGTGTTAAAGCAATCGATACAGTTTGGCCACCTGAAGTATACCCAGCAGCTACTCAAGGATTTTATCGCCCGCAACCCCGACCAGGCACTAAACACCTACCTCAAACAACTCAGCAACGCCAATAAAAGCCTAGCCCCCGGCAGCATGGCCCCCGATTTTACTGCCGTTGATACCGCTGGCAACACAGTGGCCCTTAGCAATTTTAAAGGCAAGCTGATATACCTTAACTTCTGGAAGAGCGACTGCGGCCTGTGCCTGATGGAGCTTCCGCATTTGCAGCAGCTAATTGGCAAGCTTAATGCCGAGAAAGTAGTGTTTGTGAATGTGGCTTTGGACGAAACGCCGGAGAAATGGCGCCAGCTTGTGGAGCAAAAGCAGTTGCAAGGAGAGCAACTTTATGCCGGAGACCAGGCCTCCGACCTTATGCAGCGCTACAACTTAAAAGATGTGCCCGCATATTTTCTGGTCGATGAAAACGGTCAGCTTGCTAATCTGAAAGCCAGCCACCCCAACCATCCGGAAACTATCCGTGACCTGTTGAACTACTTAGAGTTGCATCAGGCCTCGTTAAAATAATCATCGTTCACACATTAAGCCTCCCACCAAGCCCGGCGTCCTAAAGAAGCCGGGCTTTTTTGTATTGTACCCAGGGCCAGTGGACCAGGTAAGGGCTGGCAATAACCGTAGTTTGTTTAGATGCGTACTTAAACCCTACACCACTGCTGCTGGCAAAGGTGCTTTTTATCACAATTTTAAACAATTATAGGTACTCTTCCTTAACCACTAACCATATGGCATTAATCAATAAAAGCGACATTGAGAAGTTGCTGAATGTGCAGAACAACACACAGAATGCTTTGTGCATCTCTATCTACATCCCTACGCACCGTGCAGGGCACGAAACACTCAATGGCCAGGACCATATCCTTTTTAAAAACAAACTAAGAGAAACACGTAACCTGCTCCAACGACACGATGTGTCGGAAGCAGAGATCGAGAGCTACATGAAACCTGCTGAAGAGCTGCTGAACGATACAAACTTTTGGCGCCACCAAGCCGAAGGGCTGGCAGTGTTTATTACTAAAGGCTTCTCGGCACACTATACCTTACCAATTGCGGTACCAGACGTAGCCTATGTGCTTGATGATTTCTACGTAACTCCGCTATTGCCGATCTTAAGCCAGAATGGCCGCTTTTTCTTGCTTTGCCTGTACCGTGAGAAGATAGGTTTTTATGAGGCCACCATTGAGAAGATACGCCCAATTGATGTGAGCAGCTTTGTGCCAGAAACCTTCAACAAGGCGCTGAAGTATGATGTGAAGGGCAACGACCAGGATTTCACCAATTCCACTACAACTGTAAACGGGACAGGCATTGTGCACGGCCCTGGCTCTACCAAAGGCGATGAGGAGCATGAGCGCGTGCGCGAGTTCATGCTTGCCATTGATAACGGGCTGCAGCAAATTCTCCATAACGAGTCAGAGCCATTGGTGCTGGCCGGCGTAGACCATTACTGCGGTATTTACCGCAACATCAGCAAGTATAAAAACATAGTGCCTGAGAACATAAATATAAACGAAAACAGCGATGTGAATAACATGCAGGTGCTGCACGAGAAGGCTATGAAAGTAATTAAGCCGCTGTTGCAGCAAGGGCATAGCGATTCCCTGACACGCTACGAGAATGTGGCTGGCACAGGCGCTACCTCCGAAGACATTGCCACAGTGGCCGCAGAAGCTGTGCATGGCCGTGTTGATACTTTGTTTATTTCGCCGAGCCAGCCGGTTTGGGGAAGGTATGACGCAGCAAGCGCTACGGCTGAAGTGCACGAGGAGTACCAGCGAGGCGACCACGACCTGATAAACCTGGCAGCTACCAAAACGCTGTCGCAAGGAGGTAAGGTATTCGTAAACAGCTATGGCGGAATTAGCGAGAGCCCTAGTGCCAACGGAAACGTGAAAGCTCTTTTCAGATACTAATAACCGTTTTTTTGGCCGTTAGCGCCAGATAGATTAAATTAGGGGGTAACCTACCAGGGTTGCCCCTTTATTTTTGGCTTTGGCCTTCCTGCATTTTTCTATGGCACTTCAACTCACGGATGGGTTTAATTTTCTGTCGAAGCTAACGCCTTTGCGCATGCTTAACGCCATGCAGGTGGTAGGCAGCTACCTATACGCTAAACTCACCGGCAAGGCCACGCACTGGGGGTACCCGCTGAGCATCTCGCTGGAGCCCACTACCTCGTGTAACCTACGCTGCCCTGAGTGCCCAAGCGGCCTACGCTCCTTCTCCCGCCCAACGGGGATGCTGGAAAACGAGCTGTTCAAAAGCACGATAGACCAGCTGCACCACCGCCTGATGTACCTTATCTTTTATTTTCAGGGGGAGCCATACTTGCACAAGAGCCTCTTGGAGCTGGTAAAGTATGCCTCTGAGCGAGGGATTTACACGGCAACCTCTACCAACGCGCATTTCCTGGATGACGATACGGCGCGCCAAACCGTGGAATCCGGCCTCGACCGGTTGATCGTATCTATTGACGGCACCACGCAGGAAACCTATGCGGCTTACAGGGTTGGCGGCAAATTGGAGAAAGTGCTGGACGGCACACGAAACGTTGTGAAGTGGAAAAAAGCGCTAAACTCGAAAACACCGCACATCATGTTTCAGTTTTTGGTAGTGCGCCCTAACGAGCACCAGCTGCAGGACGTAAAAGAGCTGGCCAAAGAGCTGGGCGTAGATGAGGTCGTGTTTAAAACCGCTCAGATCTACGATTATGCCCAAGGCTCTCCGCTTATCCCGACGATTGATTATTACTCCAGATACCACAACAACGGCGACGGCAGCTACAGCCTTAAAAATAAGTTGCTAAACCACTGCTGGAAAATGTGGCATTCCTGCGTAATTACCTGGGATGGGCTGGTGGTACCCTGTTGCTTCGATAAGGACGCTGAGTACCGCCAAGGTGATTTGCAGCAGCAAAGCTTTGCCCAAGTATGGCGCGGGGAAAAGTATAAGAAATTCCGGCAAACGCTGCTGCGCTCGCGGAGTGAAGTGGAGATGTGCCGCAACTGCACAGAAGGGACCAAAGTATGGGCCTAATCAGAATATCAATTTTACGTGTAACAACTTTTACAGATTATATGAAAGACCTTAACGAAACGGTGGCATTACTATGGAGTAAGCTAGAAGCTTGGAGCGATGACATTATCCTGATGCTGCCCAACCTTTTTGTAGCACTAATTCTGCTCATTGTAACCTTTTATGTGGCTAAAGTGGTGCGCAACACCGTAGAGCGCGTTGTAACGCGTTTCTCGCACAGTGCGGCTCTAAGCAACTTGGTTACTACTTTGGTGTACATCTCAGTGCTCATTCTGGGCTTCTTCTTTGTGCTCAATGTGCTTAACCTTGATAAGGTCGTTATCTCCTTACTGGCTGGTGTCGGTATCATCGGTTTGGCCTTGGGTTTTGCGTTTCAGGATATCGCAGCCAACTTTATCTCCGGGGTGATTATTGCTATGCAGAAACCGTTTGGCGTTGGCGACATGATCGAGACGAACGATTACTTTGGGGTGATTGAGCGCATAACCCTGCGCACCGTGGACATCCGGAAAGTTACCGGCGAGTTGGTAAAGCTGCCGAACAAAATGGTTTTCGAGAATCCGCTTACAAACTATTCCATACATGGCGTGCGCCGCGTAGACTTGGAAGTGGGTATCTCCTACGCCGAAGACCTGGAACATGTACAGCAGGTGGTGATAGAGGCGCTGCAGGACGTTAAAAACCGCGTAAAGACACGAGATATAGAAGTAATGTATGATGCCTTCGGCGATAGCTCCATCAACTTTAAGGCGCGCTTTTGGGTAAGCTACAGCCGGCAGGTAGACTATGTAGGCGCTAAAAGCGATGCCATTATCCGCATCAAAAAGGCTTTCGATGCCAACGACATCCTGATCCCATTCCCTATTCGTACGCTGGATTTCGGAATAAAGGGCGGCGAAAAGCTGAGCGAGGAGCTGCAGACTATATCAGCATCCATAAAAAATGGCCAGCACCTGAACGGCAATGGCCAATAGAGCATAATTTTATACTTTATAAAACAGAAAGGGCCGTTCCAACGGCCCTTTCTGTTTTACTTGTCGTTCTTATCAAGGTTCTTGCCTAGGTCCTCTACCTGCTTTAAAAACGTATCCACGTTTTCATCGGCATAAGGGCCATATGAGTTCGAGATGGTGCCTTTCAGGCCAGATTTCGTTTCGATAGCGTAAAGTATAGACATATCGTCCGGGTTACTCTCGCCCTCAAAGCGGTAAAAGTCTACAATGCGCACTTCCTCCGCAGAGAACTGGTCTTTTTCTTCCATGGTGCACAGTTTGCCATCCTGCGATACTTTAAAATCATACTTATAGCCATCCTTTTGGAGGCGGTTCAGTACGTTAACCAAAGATCTTTCTTCAACTTTATCTTGCATGGTATCTAGTTTAAGTGGTTTCTAACTCAAGTATAGAACTATACGCAAAAACGAAGTTTAGATACAAATTGATGAGGGATTAATGTGCAAACGGGAGTATGTGAGCACTTGGGTAACGTGCGCTTACGCTCTAAGCTGCTGTTTTTCCAGGTCTTTCTGTATTTTTTTAAAATCAATGGTGGAACAGGCACCACAACCTTTGGCGCAGCCGCTTTTAGCTGCAAAACTGCGGTAGAGCATGCGGGCCATGTAAGCCACAGCCACCAGGAAAATCAGAAGTATGAGGATGTGCTGTATCATGTATGTGAAACCCTGCGGGAGTATAAAAAGTTTAGGCTCCGGTGTTTTTCCAGAACTCAGCGATCGTCTGCTGCATCTCTCGGTGTACGTTTCCGTTGCTGGCTACAATCTCCCTTCCAAAAATAAAGTCTTCGTCTTCGGTAAACTTGCTCACCTCACCGCCGGCCTCCTGCACAATAATGGAACCGCCAGCAACATCCCAGGGGTTTAGGTTATACTCAAAAAAACCTTCGAAGCGGCCACAGGCCACATACGCCAAATCGATGGCGGCAGAACCCATGCGGCGTATGCCATGCGATTTAGACATAAACGAACCGAGCACCTGCAGGTACTGCTGCGTTAGGCCAAAATCATAGTATGGAAAGCCAGTGGCTATAAGGCTATCTTTAAGCGCAGTCGAATCGGATACTTTTATAGGGTGGTCATTGCAATAGGCGCCTCCTCCTTTGTAAGCCCAGAAGCACTCATCGCGGTTTGGGTCATATACCGTACCTGCTACTACCTCGTTCCCATCCATCAGGCCAACGCTAACGCAGTACACAGGCAAGCTGTGCGTAAAGTTGGTGGTGCCGTCCAGCGGGTCTATTACCCAGTTATAGCGGTCGCCGCGCGTGGTGGCGGTGCCTTCTTCGGTGATAAAGCCTGCTTCTGGCAGAATGTGGCGCAGGCCCTCCACCAACTTCTTTTCTGCCTCCTTGTCTACATAAGACACCAGATCGTTAAAACCTTTCATCTCGATTTTAGAACGATCGAAGTGCTCGCCTTCCTGATGTATGAAGGCGCCGACTTTGCGGCAAAGTTTATTCAGGTTAGTTGCTATTGGCTCTAGGTTCATGTGTTTGCTCTATACTTGGAGTTGTTACAATGGCTCGCGCCTTTCTAGAGAACCATACGGCATACAGGGCTCTTAGTACCAGCAAAAGCATGATCGGTAAAAATGCCGCATGATACATTTGCGGCCAAAGAGGCCAGCCTACTAGTGCCACTGTGGCAAGCAGTGCCGTTACCAGCATGTATTTACGCATCCAGTTGGCAAGTACGTTGCGTCCCACAAAGAAAGCAGCAATGGCATGTGTTGGCAAAGCCCAAAGCAAATTAAAGTTGTAGGCTGCTGCCTGGTGATCTGTAGCCACCCAAAGCAGGAAAAGCAAGATGCCCAACAGGCCAACCACAAAAAACAACACCATGTCGAACACGCGGCTACGCTGCCGCTTTATAACATCTCTTGCTGTAATGGCGATTACAACCAGCAAGAATATCCAGAATACTACCTGTGGCGTAAGCCAGCCGGCATCAAATGGCATAGGCTCGCGCTCAAAAACCACCTGGCGCTGCAGCGTGAGCGGCTTGGTCTGACCATCTTTGGAGAGCGTGGCGTTGGCAATTCCCTTTTCCAGGTAATCCGGCAGGAACATGTATTGGTAAGGCGTTGCCTCCTCGTCGATGCGCGCGCCCAGTGCCAGGTCTATCCCAAAATCCGACCACGGCTGCGGCACTAGGTACAAATCGATCAGGTTCCGGAAGCTCATGTCTTCATCGAACTGGCTGATGTTAAAGGTCAGCTGGTTAGGGAAGGTAGCCTCCAGGCCATCGCGGATGCGGGTGGCGCAGTTATCGAAAAAGAAGTCGTACAGGTAAAAGCGGTTCTCGGGGAGGTAATTCGTCGTCAGGAAGGTCCAGTATTGCTGCGTTTCATCAGGTGTGAGGTTGAGTTGCTGCTCATACACCGAGCGATTATCGCGGGCATAGCTGTTCACGAAATCGCTGAAGTATGCCGCCGAAAGTTTATAGTTTAGCTTGCCCCGGATAAACTTCAGGTAAAAGTTAGGCTCATCAAAATCGAAAGTACCATAGTTAAACACAATGTCCAGGCCGGACGCAGGATCGTTTACGCGCACGGCGCTGTGCCCAAATATAGCATACAGGTCCTGGCCGCTTGAGCAGGTTATCAGGCTTATTTTTGCCTGCGGCGAGAGTTGCATGCCCTCAAACTGCGCCCAGCCCGGCAGCGTGAGCAGGCAAAGCAGCAGGGCAAGTATGGTTTTCTTGATTGCGTTCTTCATCTTATTCTTTATCAGCTTTACCGGCTTTCGGCGCTCCGGAAACTACCAGCACAAACTCCCCTTTAATGGCTTTGTTATTGAAGATCTCGATAAGCTCTTCCAGGGTGCCGTTAATGGTTTCCTCAAACATCTTCGTGATTTCACGTGAAACAGATGCCTCGCGGTCTGCTCCGAAATATTCTTTAAACTGCGTAAGCGTTTTAAGCAGGCGGTGCGGCGACTCATAAAAAATCATGGTGCGCTCCTCCTCGGCCAGGCTCAGCAGGCGTGTTTGGCGTCCTTTCTTTAGCGGCAGAAACCCCTCGAAGGTAAAGCGGTCGGTACTGAAGCCGGATTTAACCAGGGCTGGCACAAAGGCTGTGGCCCCTGGCAGGCATTCTACTTTTAAGTCGTTTTTCAGGCACTCGCGCACCAGGAAAAAGCCAGGGTCAGAGATGCCCGGCGTGCCTGCATCTGAAATAAGGGCCATCACCTCGCCGGCCTTCAGGCGGTCCACGAGGTGCGCAGTGGCCTTGTGCTCGTTGTGCAAGTGGTGGCTGTGCATGCGTTTTTCAATGCCTAGGTGCTGTAGCAGCTTTCCGCTGGTGCGTGTGTCCTCGGCAAGTATAACGTCTACCTCTTTTAGTATCCTGATGGCCCTGAGCGTGATGTCCTCCAGGTTGCCGATGGGCGTCGGCACCAAGTATAAATTCGTTTTTTCCTGTTCCTGCATGCCGTAAAGATAACTTATGTAAGTTAGAAAGTTAAAAAGTTTGGAGGTTAGAAAGTTGCAAGGGGAAGTATGGCTCGGGGCGCTGCAGGCAACAAGATAAACGAATGCAAAGGTATAAGAATGGCAACCGCCCGCTTAACTCTTTAACGAAGTATAGATCTCGTCGATGCGCTGTGCCAGTTGATGGTCCTTGTCGGTTACGGTATTGCCGGCATCGTGCGTGGTGAGTTCTATGTCTACTTTGTTATACACATTGCTCCACCACGGGTGATGATCCATTTCCTCGGCTACCTCGGCCACTTGGTTCATAAAGTCCATCGCTTGCTTAAAATCCTTGAACGTAAGGCTGCAAACCAGTTTATTGTCTTTTTCCTGCCACATATGCTTTTGCGTTTAGGGTTTATACTTTCAATAGCCTGGCAACATGCTTTTTATGCCGGGCGTATAGTTCTAACGTTCCGCTACGTGCGGAATCAGTACTTAAAACTAGAAAACTATGGAAAACAAACCTAAATCTTTTCCGGGGCAACAACTCGACCAGCCCGGCGACCAGCATAAAATGATTCCGGAGCCGGAAATTATTAAAGACACATACAAAGGCAGTAGCAAGCTAAAAGATAAGGTAGCCTTGATTACGGGAGGCGATAGCGGTATCGGCCGCTCCGTAGCGGTACATTATGCCCGCGAGGGTGCCGACATCGCTATTGTGTACCTGGAAGAAGACAAAGATGCCCAGGATACCAAAGCCATGGTAGAGAAAGAAGGCCGAAAATGCATACTTATTGCCGGCGACGTGGGCGAGGAAAATTTTTGCAAAGAAGCTGTGCAGCGCACGGTAAAAGAGCTGGGCAAGCTGGACATACTTGTAAATAACGCCGGTGAGCAGCACGAGCAGCACGACATCCGGGATATTTCGGCGGAGCAGCTGCAGCGCACTTTCACTACAAATATCTTTGCCATGTTCTATTTCGTGAAAGAGGCGCTCGACCACATGAAAGAAGGTAGCTCAATCATCAACACGGCATCGGTTACGGCATATCATGGCAACAAAGTGTTGCTGGATTATTCCTCTACCAAAGGCGCGATTGTGGCATTCACGCGCACGTTGGCACAGATGGTGGCAGATAAAGGCATCAGAGTAAATGGCGTGGCCCCAGGCCCAATCTGGACACCACTTATACCTGCATCGTTTGAGGAGGAAAAAGTAAAAACCTTTGGCCAGAAAACCCTGCTTAAGCGTGCTGGGCAGCCCTCTGAGGTAGCGCCAGCCTATGTGTACCTGGCATCAGAGGAGTCATCGTTTACCATTGCCGAGATGCTCCATATAAACGGCGGCGAAATGGTGACTACCTAAACCTAAGGCAACTAAAAAGAGTAAAACTACTTGCAAGCGCTGCTAAAGTACGCGGCGCCAAATCACTTAAAAGAATGCAATATGGCTGAAGATAAAGAAGAACATACACTGAAGAATCAGAAACCTGAAAAAAGAGGCTTCAGGGAGATTGAAGAAGATACCGGGAATCAGGAAATGCGCGCCGGGCATATTATACCAGGCGCAAACCCGCCCAAGAACGAACACCAGCGCGGCGGCTTTGGTAACCGCGACGGCAAAGAAGGCTACGGTAGCGATACAGCCTCCGAAGGGCCAAGCGCCACTGGCGTAAACGACTATGCCGACGATGGCATACAGCCACCAGATAACATGCGCACCGAAGACGAGGGCCGCGGTTCATAAAAACGAGTTAAAGTATGGCAATGGGCAAGTATAGTGTACACTTGCTCATCACCATCATGTTAAACTAAGTATAAATAGGAGGTAATTATGCCATCATATAAGCACACACAACCAAGCTCAGAAAATAAAGGCAAACCAACAGATCAGGGCCAGGATAAGGCAGCAGGCGGAAAGCCCGTAGACCCGAACCAGACCCGCGCCGAGCATGAGCAGCTGAAGAAAAAGCATACAAGCGGCCCGGATGCAGCAGCAGGCGAAAACACGCTGACCAACAACCCGAACCGCAACACCGACAAGCCGGAGATCGACAACAACAAGTATAACTGATCGCTCCTGACACGATTTTTAATGAGGGCTAGCACCTGCTACAATAGGTGCTAGCTTTTTTATGTCCTACCTTTGCATGCCACCCAAACGGCAGCGCAATCTACTTACACATGGCCCGCTACGCCCTTACCGATATCCACGGCTGTGCCCGTACATTTAAAGCGCTGGTGCAAGACCAGCTAAAGCTGCAGAAAACCGATGAGCTTTACTTGCTCGGCGACCTTGTGAACAAAGGCCCTGACTCCAGGGGCGTTATTGATTTTATACTTCACCTGCAACACCAGGAGTACCAGGTGCACTGCCTACGCGGCAACCACGACGAAATGCTGCTAAAATCCGTGAAGAAAGGCGAAAAAGCACTAAACCTTACTCCGCCGGAAAAGAAACTGGTGCTGCAAAGCTTTGAGGTAGAAAGCTTCGAAAAATTACCTAAAAAGTACGTGAAATTCTTGAAAAGCCTCCCTTATTACCTGCAACTGCCTGATTTTTGTTTGGTCCATGCCGGCTTCGACTTTAAACAACGAGATATCTTTGCGGACAAGGACGCTATGCTTAACATCCGGAATTACAAAGTTGATTGGGCTAAAATAGAGAATAAAGCGCTGCTGCACGGGCACACACCCACGGCACTCCACACAATTAAAAAGGCTGTGTCGCATAGAGATCCAAAGCTTAACCTGGATGCCGGCTGCGTCTATTATAGAAATGCTGCTTATGGCAACTTGGTAGCTCTAGACCTCGACTCCCGAGAACTTTTCGTGCAGCCAAACGTTGACAGGCCCTACCCTATTGCACGTAAAACCTAAACCTTTATTACAGGCTATAGCCTTTGCGTTTTAACATCGGTGCACACTATCAATAGAGATGCAAATTTATACTTTTAACATAGGTATTTTAAGTATAAATATTCCAATGATAGTGTTTTGGCCTAATCCATTAGGTAATTGTATATAACTTTTAATATATCAATAGATGGATAAACATTAACATATGCTTTAGCTAAGTGTTTATGTGGTGTTATGGTTTCTGGGGACTTAAAATAGAGGTCAAATCTAAAATGCCAGAATATACTTATACCTAGGTAGAGCAAGCGCATAAACCAAAGTGTTTAAGCGATTTGTGAGAATAAAAGATTAATTATCTTATTTTGTGACGATATTTGTAAATAATATACTACTAGTAAATTCCTGTTTTTATTCTAGGCACTTAGCTATGACACAAAATTACAGCCTTTATTTTATTCGACGGTTTCTGCTATCATTCTTTATACTTCTGTCTTTAGCCTTCGGGGTCAGCGCACAAACACCTACGCCTGCGATAGCTACCTTCGATGGGCCTTGGGCAAAAAATGCAGAGGCTGGCATTACAGCAACGAACCTAAGTGCTGATGGTGCAGAACTCAGCCCAAGCACTTTTGGCGGGTCAGCGCAGTTTAAAGCTACTGGCTCTACAGTTGAGTTGGCTTTTAAAAAGCTTACAGTAGAAGCTCGTTTAAGATTTACTCTGAAAGCTACCTCCGCCAGGTCTAGCTATTCTACTGCTATGGTTGTAGAATCATCTTCGTCAGCGAGTGACGATGACTTTATAACGCTGGGTACTATTACAGACCAAAGCAAAAACGAGGAAACCCGGCACACCTATACTTTGCCATCGGGTACGCAACGCGTACGTTTCGCGATGACGCAAAGGAATGATGCAAACCTCCTGCTGGATGCCGTTAAAATTGCCGTAGCTCCCGAAATCTATTCATTTTCTCCAGGAGAAGGTAGCTTCGATACATCGGTAACTATAAAAGGCAGTGGCTTTACTGGAGCAACAGATGTATATTTTGGCGGAGTGGTAGGTACTATCGTTTCTAACACGGGCACAGAGCTAGTAGCAAAGGTTCCGGCAGGCGCTCCAACAGGAAAAATAGCAATCGCCACGCCAGAGGGCACCGCTGAAAGCGCTAATGAATTTACGATGGCGCCACCAGTTGTTACCACTAAATTCACACCAAACCTTGGTGCCGCAGGAACACAGGTTACCATCAACGGCCAATATTTTGCAGGGGCTACCAACGTTAGCTTTAATGGTGTGTCTGCTACCATTGTCAGTGGCTCTGTTACGGATACACAATTAAAGGCTATAGTGCCTTTAGGTGCTACCACAGGTAAAATTTCTGTTACTACTCCCGCCGGAACAGGCACAAGCGTGGCAAACTTTACAGTTTCGGCCCCAAAATTGAACACCCCAGCTTTTAACCCAACAGCCGCACCGGTTAATGCAAGTATAACCCTGTCGGGTACTGGCTTGTCGAGCGTTACTAAAGTGACTTTTCTGGGTGCCGATGGCGATAATACGGATGATGTAGATGTTGCCGTGGCGGCCCCTGGCGCCAGCGATACGCAACTAAGCATAAGTGTGCCGGCAAGCGCCAAAACCGGCAAAATAAAGGTTACGAGCGCAAATGGCACCGCTACAAGCACCAATGCGTTCACAGTAATACCCGCACCGGAGTTTGTGGCCTTCTCGCCTGAGGCTGGCCTAGCCACATTGGGTGCAGCTACCGGTACAAACGTGAGCATTACCGGCCGCAACCTGGAAGGTATAACCACAGTTACCTTTGCCAATAATGTTACAGTGGATGTGACAGGAGTGGCTCTTACCGATAATGGCGACGGTACTAAAACCTTCGAAGTGACAGTGCCGGAAGGAGCTGTAACAGGCACCGTCAGTGTGACCACACCAGGCGGAACCGCTACAAGCGCAGAGGCCTTTGTAGTATACCAAACCCCGGTTATTGCCAGTTTTACCGAAACGGCGCGCCCCGGCGATATAATCACACTAACCGGAACTAGCTTTACAGGAGTAACCAATGTAACCTTCTTAGGCGCTTCCGGCGATGGCGGGGCCGATGACCTGACAGTAACTGCCGCATCAGTAACCGATACAGAGATTACAGTGGTTGTGCCTATCGGGGCGGTAACCGGTGAGCTTTCACTGACAAACGATGCCGGCACCGGCACAACCAGTGCCCTTACGCCAAGTGAGTTTGTGGTTGATGCCACACCAAAAATAATCAGTTTCGACCCTACATTTCAGAAAGAGACAGGCATCATAACTATAACAGGCCAAAATTTGGGCGGGCTGACAGACGTGACATTCTTTGATGGAGTAACGGCAGATGTTTCTGGTGTTACCCTAAATGCAAACCCTAATGGCACGCAAAGCTTCGAGATAGCCGTGCCAACCGGGGCAACCACTGGCGCTTTCAGCGTAACTACCCCTGCAGGCACAGTTACAAGCCCGGAAGACCTGACAGTAGTATACCAGCCTGATAACATTACTCTTGCAGTAACAGAAGGCCGTGTTGGCGATAGCTTTACAATAACAGGCATAAACTTCACGGGCGCTACCAGCGTGAAGGTAGGCGGAGTAGAGGTTGACTTTATCTTTGTTAGCGATACAGAGATAACAGCTTCGCTGGTTTCCGGTGCGCTAACGGGTGTTGTGTCAGTTGAGAATGCGGCAGGCATAGGCTCGAGCACAGAAGACTTTACCGTGCTTACCACACCGCTGATAACTGGCTTCACTCCTGCTTCCGGAACGATTGGCACCACGGTAACCATAACCGGAAAGTTACTTAGCCAGATCGATGCCGTAACCTTTGGAGCAAGCGCAGCAATTGCTCCGGTATCTGCTTCTGAGTCGGAGGTGGTGGTAAACGTGCCGGCAGATGCTACTACAGGAACCATCACGGTATCCGGTGCCAATGGTAGCGATACAAGCGCAGACGAGTTCACGGTTATACTTGCTCCCGAAATCACAGACTTTACCCCGCTCAGCGGCGCTGTGGGTACGGAGGTTACTATCAACGGCGCAAACTTCACCGTTATCACGGCAGTGCAGTTTAACGGTATCGATGCCACTTCTTTCACAGTGGCCCCAGACGGGAACAGCATTACGGCCATTGTGCCAGCAGATGCAGCTATTGGTAAAGTAACAGTTACAAACGCAGCCGGCACGGCCACCAGCACCGACGACTTTGAAGTGCCTGCGCCGATAATAACTGCCCTGGATAAAACGGAAGGCTATGTAGGCGATGCCGTAACGATCACTGGCCAATTCCTGACAGGTGCGAGCAGCGTTGCCTTTAACGGAAATGCAGCCACCAGCTTTATCGTAGACAGCGATACACAGATTACGGCTTACCCTCCGGCAAATGCCGGAGAAGGCGTGGTAGAGGTAACAACCGCAAGCGGCACGGCGAGCAGCAATCCATTTACCTTTAAAGTGCTGTCGCCGGAGATCGCGGATTTCTATGTGGGTAACCAAGTCGATAATATCAAAGAAGGTTATTATAATACAGAGGTTACTATAGTAGGCCAATACTTTAGCGGCGCAACCGAAGTGAGGTTTGGCACTATAACAGCTTCATTTACGCCAGTTCCGGGAGAGGAAGATACCAAAATCCTGGCCTATGTGCCTAAAGCCATACTTAACCAGAACATCAATACCATATCAGTAACCACACCAAGCGGCACCGGGCAAAGCATCGAAACCTTTAAAACGCTGGCTCCTGAGGTTACAGCTATAAGTATAAATGAAGGGCGTGTTGGGGATGCTGTTACTATCACAGGGCGTTATTTCCAGGATGTAGAGAAAATAGAGTTTATAGGAGCAGAAGCAATTGATGTTAGCACAATCACGCCAGCCGACGCCGGCACTGATGGTGACGGCATTCCGTTGAAGTCCTTTACGGTAAACGTGCCTACCGGTGCAGTAACCGGCAGCATTGTGGTAACCTCGCTGAGTGGCGCAGGTGAGAGCGAGGTATTTACCGTGCTTGCTCCGAAGCCACTTACACTGGACCCTACAGAGGGGCGTGTGAATATTACGACTGTAACTATTGGCGGAAAGTATTTTAACAGCGCTACCAGCCTTGTTTTCCTGGGTGATACAGGCAATAACTCGGATGATGTGATTGTAAGCGGTGGGGATTTTACTGTAGTAAATGATACCACAATAACGGTTGTGGTGCCTGCAGGAGCCAAAACCGGCCCAATTGCCGTAACAACCCCGAGCGGTACCGGAAACAGCCCAACATTTACAGTGCTTAAACCGGTCATAGCTTCGCTGACCCCGAACCAAGGGCAGGTAGGCATTACAGAAATTATAGTTGCCGGCCAGTATTTCCAGGATGCCTTTAAGCTGACAGTAAATGGCAAAGTACTTAACGATTCTGAATTTACGTTTGACAATGACGAGCAAATCAGATTTACAGTGCCTATAGGCGCATCCTCTGGAACTGGCAGTGTTACCGTTGAGACTCCAAGCGGTGTTAGTAATAGTGTAACGTTTACAGTGCTGCGCCCAGTTATCACATCCATTACGCCAACGGCAGGAAGCAAGGTAGGCGAGCAGGTTACAGTTACCGGCAGGTACTTCGATGACATTACAAACATCCGGTTTGCCGGTTCAGTGAACGTGCTATTAACAGGCATAACGCTTACAGATGCAGGGACTGACGTTAATGGCATTCCGTTGAAGTCGTTTACTGTAAATGTGCCAAATAATGCCCGAACAGGAGCTGTAACCGTAACTACGCCAAGCGGCACAAGCGCGGGTTATACTTACAAGGTTATACCGGAGATCACGAGCTTTACCGCTACAGAAGGGCCATTTGGAACTACTATTACTATTACCGGTGTGGCAATTACAGGTACACAATCTGTGCAGTTTAACGGTGTGCCGGCATCCTTTAGCAACGTTAATTACAACACGGTAACGGCGGTTGTGCCATCCGGCTCCAGAACGGGCAAAATAACCCTGACTACAGCTGGTGGCACCGCAACCAGCACCAATGACTTTGTAGTTACCAGCCCGATCATCGATAGCTTGAATCCGACAGAAGGTAAAATCGGTTCTACATTTGTTATCTCTGGCGTTAACCTAAGAGATGTAGGAAAGGTAGAGTTCGGAAACGGATTCTCGACATCGCAGTTTGAGGAATCTGAAGATGGCTTGGAACTGACTGTTGTAGTGCCAAAAGGTGCAGGTACAGGTAAAGTTAAGGTATACACGTTAGAGGGGCCGCCTGCCACTAGCAGCCAGACCTTCACAGTGATTGTTCCGGTTATTACAGTTAGCAGATCCTCGTTAGCGCAATTCGAGGCAACTGTAGGCGAAGAGTCTAGTGTGCAGACGTATACTGTGAGCGCAACCAACCTAGAAAGTGATATCACAATTGCAGCACCTGCAAGAGGTAATTTCATGATCTCGCTCAGCGAAAGCAGTGGCTATATTTCGTCAGGTAACCTTGTCATTCCGAACCCGAATGGAGACGGCACCTTGGCTCCTACCACAATTTATGTAAAGTATAAACCGCTGGATGAGGATTACCATACAGGTAGCATTGTGCACACAGCCACAAATGCCTCCGCAAGGGTAGTGTCTGTAACAGGTAACTCCACCAATACACCGCTTCCGGTTGAGCTGGCCTCATTTAAGGCAACGTTGCAGGGTGGGAACACCGTGTTAACATGGGTTACTGCCTCCGAAGAGAATAACTCTCATTTTGATATAGAAATGTCGATGGACGGCATAGCCGGTTTTAACAAAGTTGGAGAGGTAGCCAGCAAGCAAACCAACAGCAGCGTCCGCACAACCTATGAGTTTACGCACGCACTGGGCCAGGAGAGCGGTACGCGCTACTATCGTCTGAAGCAAGTTGACCTGGATGGCACATCGGCTTACAGCAAAGTGGTTTCTGTAACATATCAGGCACCAAAGTTAGTAACGCAGCTGCTTGTAGCTCCAAACCCAATCAATTACAACTCAAAAGTATATGTAACTTCCGAGGTAGCAGGCGAAGCGGCGCTGAACCTGCACAGCATCTCCGGTAGAAAAGTATACACCAAAGAGATAGCGCTGCTGCCAGGCAAAAACGAAGTGCAACTGCCGGTGTACGACAAGCTAACCAAAGGCATGTATGTGCTGACGGTAACTATAAACGGACAAGTATACCAGGTAAAGGTGCTTAAGCAGTAACCTTAGGGCACTCTATACTTTTAAGGCCCGGCGCTTCTGCGCCGGGCCTTAAAAGTATAGCCAAGAAGTGGTGCAAATATAGAAGCGGGTAAATCTGGCGGCGGCATGAGCCCCGTATATAAACTTCTGAAACATTGGTTTATTCCGGCGCATACTTTAATTTTGAACGCTTACTAAACCTAACCCCAACCGATGCAAAAAGATACAGCGATATTTGACCTGATTGCGAAAGAAAAAGCACGCCAGACACATGGTATTGAACTGATTGCCTCTGAGAACTTTGTTTCGGAGCAGGTAATGCAAGCTATGGGCAGCGTTATGACAAACAAGTATGCCGAAGGCCTGCCAGGCAAGCGCTACTATGGCGGCTGCGAAATAGTAGACCAATCAGAGCAGCTGGCCATTGACCGTGCAAAGGAGCTGTTTGGAGTAGAATGGGTAAACGTACAGCCGCACTCTGGTGCGCAGGCAAACTCTGCTGTAATGCTGGCCGTGCTAAACCCCGGCGATAAAATCCTGGGTTTCGATCTTTCGCATGGCGGGCACTTAACGCACGGTTCACCGGTTAACTTTTCGGGTAAACTTTACAGCCCTACGTTTTATGGCGTGGAGCAGGAAACCGGCCTGATCGATTTTGACAAAGTAGTAGAAGCGGCTCGGCGCGAAAAGCCAAAGCTTATCATTTGCGGTGCGTCTGCCTATAGCCGTGACTGGGATTATAAAAAGCTGCGCCAAGCTGCCGATGAGGTGGGTGCCCTGTTGCTAGCTGATATCTCTCACCCTTCTGGCCTTATTGCGCGTGGCCTGCTGAATAACCCTTTTGAGCATTGCCATATCGTAACGACCACAACGCACAAAACACTGCGCGGCCCACGAGGCGGTATGATTATGATGGGTAAAGACTTCGAGAACCCATTCGGCCTTAAAACTCCAAAAGGCGAAACTCGTATGATGTCTTCTGTGCTGGATGGTGCCGTATTCCCAGGAACGCAGGGCGGTCCATTGGAGCACGTAATCGCAGCAAAAGCTGTAGCATACTTCGAAGCACTTTCAGATGACTACCTTGGCTATGTGAAGCAGGTGCAGCAAAACGCACAGGCTATGGCGAAGTCCTTCTTAGAGCGTGGCTATAACATCATCTCCGGAGGTACAGACAACCACATGATGTTAATTGACCTGCGATCAAAAGGAATTACAGGAAAGCTGGCTGAGAATACACTGGTTAAAGCCGATATTACAATTAATAAAAACATGGTGCCGTTCGATGATAAGTCACCGTTCGTTACATCAGGGATGCGTGTGGGTACTGCTGCAATCACTACCCGTGGCCTCAAAGAGCAGGACATGGATCGCATTGTAGGGTACATAGATGACGTGCTGACAAACAATGACAACGATAGCAAAATCAGCGCAGTGCGCAACGACATTAACAACTGGATGCAGGAGTATCCACTTTTTGCTTACTAAGAATAACTAGATAATAGGAGGAACTGCTTTTGATGGACCAGCAATATATTGAGGAGGATCAGCACCAGGAAATGTCTTTTGTGGACCACCTGGAGGAGTTGAGATGGCATATTATCAGGGCGCTGGCCTCAATCTTTGTTTTTGCCACCATCGCGTTTCTGGCGAAAAACTTTGTTTTCCATGATATCATACTTGCCCCCTCCCGCACAGATTTTCTGAGCTACAGGGTAATGTGTGAGCTGGGGCAAAAACTCGGCACGGATGCGCTGTGCTTCTCGGAGATGGGCTTTACCATCCAGAGCCGCCAGATGAGCGGGCAGTTCGCCATGCACCTGTTGGTGTCGGCCATACTTGGTCTGGCTTGTGCTTTCCCATACGCGTTTTGGGAGATATGGCGTTTCGTGAAACCGGGTTTATACCCACAAGAGCGTAAAAACTCGCAGGGAGCCGTATTCTTCGTCGGGATTCTGTTTGTACTAGGGCTGCTGTTTGGTTATTATGTGGTATCGCCGATCTCGATTAACTTCCTGGCAGGCTACCAAGTAGACCCAACCATTATCAACGAGTTTGATTTGTCCTCTTACATCTCTACCCTAACTACACTTTGCCTCTCCTGCGCCTTTATGTTTGAGATGCCGGTAATCGTGTTCTTCCTGACAAAGGCAGGGCTGATAACGGCAGAAACCATGAAGCTGTACAGGCGCCATGCCCTGATTGTTATACTTGTGGTAGGTGCCATTATCACGCCTCCGGATGTGGTAAGTCAGATACTGATTTCCATGCCGCTAATGCTGCTTTACGAAGCAAGTATACGGATTTCAAACTCTATCCGTAAAAAGGACCTGAAGCGATTAAACGAAAATAACACACAGTAATAGCAACAATGGCACATAACATAGCAATTGGTGGAGACCATGCCGGTTTTACGTATAAAAGTATGCTAAAAGAGGTGTTGGCAGAACAAGGCTACCAGATTGAGGACTTCGGGCCGCAGTCTGATGCCTCTGTTGACTACCCAGACCATGTGCACCCGCTGGCAAAGGCTGTGGCAAAAAAGGAAGCCGAGTTCGGTATCCTGATTTGCGGAAGCGGCAACGGCGTGGCCATAACGGCCAACAAGTACCCACAAATCCGTGCAGCCCTGTGCTGGGAGGTAGAAGTGGCAAAGCTTGCCCGCGAGCATAATGATGCTAATATACTCTGCATCCCGGCGCGTTTCGTGTCTGAGGAAGTGGCCAAGGAGATGGTCAGGGTTTTCCTGAGCACTGAATTTGAGGGAGGCCGTCACCAAAACCGTGTAAACAAAATCAACGACTGCTAGGCATCACATCCTACCAATCTAAACAACAAGAGCCGCTCCCATACAGGGGCGGCTCTTATTGTCTAATGCACTTTTTTGAGTCCCAAAGTCTCACAACAGCTTTTATAAATTTCGTTTGGCGATACTATTCGCTGGCGCGAATCTCCAGATTCGTGCCTTAGTATAAATGTTGAGTCTCCGACTCAACTGGCCAGAAAGGCCAAAAATAACATGTTAAGCACTTAAAGGATGTTATAGTTGGCTATGCTAACAAAAAAAATAGCCTCCAAGTTCATCCTATTCAAGCACAAACACATCAGGGTTATTGGTTGGCTTATACTTTCCGAAAACATCGGGGAGCTTATACTTTAGCTCAGGCAATAGCCCGGCCTTATCGATCAGGTATTTCGGCATCTCCCGTTTAAAGTTCTCGTACACCTCAAACACCGCCTGGTATTCATGTAGCTTTCCGAAGTGGCGCTGGGCAAGCGGCCAGTTAATGTATGGCGTTACGGGTTTGTTTTGCATGTAATAACTGATGTCGTTGCCTAGCACGAGCACGGAGCTGTTCTGCATTGGTACCTGCGCCTGCTCCGGCAAGAGCAGCGGCGACTCATCCAGCAGCAGGAACCGGTTTATACCCAGCGCTAGCCTGTAGCGCAGCACCAGCACGCCGGCAAGCATCACCAGGAACACCACGTTCAGCAGCCAGGCTTTGCGGCCAGAGGTGAAGAAAAACTGCCCGAAGTAGGCAATGGGCGGCAGCACGATCACGAAGGTGGCCACGGAGATTTCATCGCGGGTGAAAATAACCAGTAGGCTGGCCACTAACCATACCCACATCAGTTGCTGAAACTTAACCTGGAACACCAGGCGCTGTGGCAGCGAGGCCGTGCTTAGCAGCGACAGCAAAAGTATGATAGCCGGGATTGCCATGAGTTTGGCCACATCGGCGGGAGGCCGTAGGAAGGCAACCTGCAGTTGCCACGGGCGCAGGAGGTGCAGCTCCAGAAACTCCTGGCTGGTGTTGGTGTAGAGATAGTATGTCAGCAGTACGGCATACGGAAAGGCAAAGCCGCACAGCATCAGCATAAAACTACGAAACGTGTTAGAGGCAAAGAATATCACTGCAAAAATGCCAACCAGCAGGAAAACGGCCAGCGGCAGGTAGCTCATGGCAGCCAAGCCGAGCATAAACCCGCCCACAAACAAACGGCTGTTGTCGTACCCCTCCCGCGAGAGCGTGATGATGTATGGCAGTGAAAGTATGAGAAACGTGTTGCCAATGAGCAGTGGCGTAAGCATGTTAAACTCAAACGAGAGGCTGCCTAGCAATAGGTATAGCAGCGCCGGCAGGTAATTGTTGCTGGCGTATACTTTGTGGCGATTCAGAATGTTATTCAGCACGAGCGCCTGCAGCAAAACCAAAGCCATGGATGTAAGCCGGTAAGCCAGGAACGACCGCCCGGCCAGTAAATCCAGTATCCAAAAAACGAGCGCGGAAATAGGAGCCGTGTTATCGTAAATGTCGCGGTACATTTGGTGCCCGTCGGCGAGCCGCTCCCCTACCAGCATGTGCAGCAGCTCAGGGGCCGTGCCCGGGATTCCGAGCAGCACGAGCGGCAATTGTATCCCCAAAAACAGCAGAATCAGCAAAATAAGGCGGGAAGGCAGTATGCTACGGAAGTAACTAATCAAGGAAAGACGGAGTTAGAAGTAACTACATAAAAACAAAAAAACGCCAACGAAAGGTATACAGCACCTATACGGAGCACCTCAAACCCAAATCAGGGCTGTCAGCCGTTACCGCAACAAGTGCCTTTGCCTCAGCAGCGTTCACCTAAAACGCCAAACTTGAAATGAGTGAGGCGCTTTTGGGGTAAAAATGCGAAATTAATATGATATTTGCATCTTCATATGGAAAGTAAAAGACAACAGAAATTTTCGCGCCTGATTCAGAAAGAGCTGGCGGATATCTTTCAGCGTGAGGTGCCTCACCTGTTTGGCAGCGCTTATATATCCGTAAGCGTGGTGCGCGTATCCCCAGACCTGGGCGTAGCCAAAGTATACCTGAGCGTAATGATGGCTCAGAACAACGAGAGCTTATTGCAGGAGGTCCGTGTTAATGCCAAAACCATCCGCCATCAGCTGGCGCAGCGCATTAAAAAGCAGGTGCGCATTATCCCGGAGCTTATTTTTTACCTGGATGATACTGCCGAGTACGCCTCAAAAATAGATAAATTGTTTGATAACCTGGAAATCCCGCCCGCCAGCGAGGACGACGAGGATGACGAAACATACCCTAACAAGTAGCCCTAGCCGCACATCACCCTTATGCAGTACGACCCTATAAAGCGGGTGCTTGGCAACGCTTTTAACAAAACGCCTTTCCTGCGCCGCGTGTTTTACAACATGCTGGACCTGCTCTTGCTGCGTGCCTGGCACGTGCACAAAGAGCTGAACGAGTGGGCTGCCAACCGCCGAGGCGAGCAACAGCATATCCTGGATGCAGGTTCTGGTTTTGGCCAGTATACTTACTTCCTCTCTGGTATGAGCAGCAAGTGGAACATACTTGCCGTAGATGTAAAAGAAGAGCAGGTATCAGACTGCAACTGCTTTATGCGTGCCATTGGCCGCCACAATGTGCTGTTTAAGATTGCAGACCTTGTAAAGTTTCGGGAGCCGGAAAATTATGACCTCATACTTTCGGTGGATGTGATGGAGCATATCCTGGAGGATGTGGAGGTGTTCAGGAATTTCCACGCGTCGTTACGCTCAGGAGGCATGTTGCTAATTTCTACCCCGTCTGACCAGGGCGGCTCGGATGTGCACGGCGATGATGAAACCTCATTTATTGAGGAGCACGTACGCGATGGCTATAATATCAAGGAGATTGAGGATAAGCTTAAGTTGGCCGGTTTCAGTAAAGTGCAGGCGCGCTACTCCTATGGCAAGCCGGGTCAGGTTTCCTGGCGCCTGTCTATGAAGTATCCGCTGTTGATGCTGAATGTATCTAAAATTTTCTTTGTGCTGCTGCCGTTCTATTACCTGCTTACCTTTCCGTTTAGCCTTTTCTTGAACAAGAAAGATGTAAACGGCAATCACGCATCAGGCACCGGCCTGATTGTAAAAGCCTGGAAATAGTAAATTGTTGGATTGTTAATTGTTAAAATGTTAGCTCAAGATGTGTAAAAGTGAACGTTTTTCTATCAAACAATCAACAACAAACAATTAGCAATTAAAGAATGAACGTACCTTTTCTGATAGCGAAGCGATATTTCTTCTCCAGAAAGAAGAGGAACATCATTAGTATCATCTCTAACATTGCCATGATCGGGGTGGCGGTGGGCTCGGCGGCGCTTATTATTGTGCTGTCGGTGTTTAACGGCCTCGAGGATCTGATCCGGGAAATATACTCCAGCTTTGACCCTGACCTGAAAATTACCGCTGCCGAAGGAAAATCCTTCGAGACAGACACCGAGTTTATGAACCGTATCAGGCGCACCCCAGGCGTGGCTGTGGTATCGGAGGTGATAGAAGATAACGCCCTGCTGCGCTACAACGACCGCCAGATGGGGGTGAAGATGAAAGGCGTGAGCGAGAACTTTTTTGCCCAAAACGAGGTTGGCTCGTCAGTGGTGGAAGGCAGCAGCGATCTTTACAATAATAACGCCTATAGGGCGCTAGTAGGCCGTGGGGTGCAATACCAACTCTCCATCCACCCGAGCAACCAGTTTGTACCGCTGCAGTTTCTATACCCGCGCAACGTCAAGTTCAACCCTCTAAACCCGGAAGGTTCCTTTAATAACATAAATATACTTCCTGGCGGCATCTTTGCCATAGAGCGCCAGTATGATGATGCCTACGTATTTGTGCCACTTAACTTTGCCGAAGAACTGCTGGAGTATGGCAGCAGGCGCACCTCCCTGGAGCTAAAGGTTGAAGATAGCTTTAAGGTTGAGCAGGTAAAACGGGAACTACAGCAACTGCTAGGAGATGATTTCAAAATATTAAACTCCGATGAGCAACATACCAGCCTTTTGCGCGCCGTAAAAGTAGAGAAGCTCTTTGTCTTCATCACGTTTGCATTTATACTTGGCATCGCCTCGCTCAATATCTTCTTCTCCCTGTCTATGCTCGTTATCGATAAGAAGAAGGACATTGCCATACTTGCCTCCATGGGTGCCACAGCTAAAACCATCCGTAATATTTTTTTGCTGGAAGGCGCGCTGGTAGCCTGTATTGGTGCTGCGTATGGCCTTACACTGGGCATGTTTATTTGCAACCTTCAACAAACGTTTGGGCTAGTAAGTATGGGTATGGCTACCTCGGTGGTAGAGGCATACCCGGTAAAAATGGAAATCCAGGACTTTGTATTGACGGGCCTTGCCATTGTCATCATCACCCTTCTGGTATCTATCAGGCCGGCAAACAAAGCGGCTGCCCTTTCGGTTACAGAGAACATATAAGTATACTCTTCCTCTCCTGAGACAGTACAATTGCATGGCTGCAAAAACAATCACTCTCCGTGCTTGTTGCTCAAAAGTATTTGGTAAGTCCTATTAATGTACCTGCTAAAAGGCTTGTTTTTTATAGGAATTCAGCCCGTTTAAGCCTAAATTTGAAGTCCTAAAAATGTCTCTGGCATGAACGTTTATACCACTCAGCCTTTTCAGGTAATCTATTCGCTTTTCGAGCACGAATACCTGGGTTACCTGTTTGAGTCATTTGTGGTACAGGTAAACTCCAAAGGCCAGCTTACACTGCAGCACCAGAATATCTCGGCCAAGAACGCCGACGAATTCTCCTCGCGCCTCAACGCCGAAGATTTCAAGCTCATACAGCTCATCGACCAGGTGCAGCAGGATGCCGTGCTTAAGAAGTTCTCCACTAAAAAAATGTCGCCGGTTGATTTTTTTCTGAAAGTATACGACCCCGAGAAAGGCGACAAAACCCTGCAGGAAAGCATTAGCCATTACATTCAGGCCCGCATGGCTAAAATACTGGAGCTGCTGCGCCACGATAAAATGACATTTATCATGGGCAAGGATGGCGAGCCAACCTGGAAACGCATCAATATTGCCCCGGAGCGCGCCACGGTGCTGTTCCATTTTATGCGCAACACCGATAACACCCATTACTTCCCGACCATAAAGTACGCCGGCCAAAAGCTGGATTTTCAGTACCGCAACGCTTCGCTGATCTGTTACGAGCCAGCCTGGCTGCTGCTGAACGATGTAGTGTACAGCTTCGAGAAGAACGTAGACGGTAAAAAGCTGCAGCCCTTCCTAAATAAGAAGTTTATCGTAGTGCCCCGTTCGGTGGAGGAAAACTATTACCGCAAATTTGTGGCACAGCTGGTAGAGCAGTTTGACGTGCATGCCAAGGGCTTCGCCATAAATGCCGAAAAGTATGCGCCCACGCCATACCTTACCTTCTCGGAGCTTGCCGCGGCAGAAGTAGGGGCGCTTAAGCAAGCCGGCGAAGGGCGCTCGGACCGGAACAGCGCGGGTGGTAAGATCCTTTTCGACCTTTCGTTTAAGTATGGCGATTACATGGTGCAGGCGCAGGAGGCTAAGCGCATCAGCGTAAGTATGGAGAAAACGCCGGACTCATACATCTTTCACAAACTTATCCGGGACGCAAACCACGAGAAGGAATTTGTGAAGGAGCTTAACAAACGCGCGTTGGAAGTGAAAAACGGACAGGCCGTGCTGGAGAAGAACGAGGCTTTTTCGTGGTTGAGCAACAACCTGCAGAGCCTGGAGCAGCAAGGTTTTACAGTAACACAATGCCAGAAAAGCGGCAAAAACTACTTTATCGGGGAAATTACCCTGGATGTGGGCATTACGGAGAAGAACGACTGGTTCGATATTTACGGAACTGTGCGCTTCGGCGATTTTCAGGTGCCATTCATCAAACTCAAAAACCACATCCTCACTAAAAACAACGAGTTCATACTTCCGAACGGGCAGGTAGCTATTATCCCGGAGGAGTGGTTTACGCAGTACATTGAACTGTTTGCCTTCTCGGAGGGCGAGGACCAGCTAACACTGAAGAAGCACCACATGGCGCTGGTAAACGACCTTCAGAATGGCAACCTGGCTACCGTAACCATGACGCGCAAGCTGGAGAAGCTGCGAGAGTTTGAGACCATAGAAGATCAGCCTTTGCCTGCAGGTTTTGTAGGCGAGCTGCGTCCGTACCAGAAGGCTGGCTACAACTGGCTGCACTTTGTGCAGAACTATAAGTTTGGCGGCTGTCTGGCCGATGACATGGGTCTAGGTAAAACCGTGCAAACGCTGGCCATGCTGCAGCACCGCAAGGAGAACGGTGCAGAGTCGGCCTCGCTGCTGGTAATGCCAACATCGCTGGTTTATAACTGGCTGAACGAGGCGCAGAAGTTTACGCCAAACCTGCGCATACTTAACTATACGGGCACCTACCGCGATAAAAACGTGGAGCTGTTTCAGGAGTATGACGTGGTACTGACATCCTACGGCATTGTGCGCCTGGATGCGGAGCTGCTCAAGAGCTATTATTTCGATTATATCATACTGGATGAGTCGCAGGCCATTAAAAACCCTGACTCTACTACCTCACGGGCCGTGCGCTCGCTTAAATCACGGCACCGGCTTATACTTACGGGCACGCCCGTTGAGAACAGCACCATGGATTTATGGGCGCAGATGTCGTTTATTAACCCGGGTCTTTTGGGCAACCAGCATTTCTTCCGGAATGAGTTTCTAAAGCCGATTGAGAAGGAGAAGGACGAACAGAAAACCCGTAGGCTACATGCGCTCATCAAGCCATTTATACTTCGCAGGCATAAATCGCAAGTGGCCAAAGAGCTGCCCGAGAAAATAGAGCATACCTCTTTCTGCAAAATGACCGAGGAGCAGGAGCATGCCTACGAAGAAACAAAGTCATTCTATCGCAACAAAATCCTGACGAGCCTGGAAGAAAACGGGCCGGGCAACACGCAGTTTATGCTCTTGCAAGGCCTGACTAAGCTGCGCCAGATCGCCAACCACCCCCTCATGACCGATGCAGGCTATGTGGGCGAATCGGGTAAGCTGAAGGAGGTGCTGCGCATGACCAAGAACGTGATGGGCAAAGGGCACAAAGTGCTCATATTTAGCCAGTTTGTAAAGCACCTGGAAATTATCCGGAAATCACTGGATGAGAAAGAGATAGCCTATACATACCTGGACGGAAACACTAAGAACCGCCAGGAGCAGGTAGAGCGCTTCCAGACCGATGAAAGTATACAAGTGTTCCTGATCTCGCTGAAAGCTGGTGGTGTAGGTCTAAACCTGACTGCTGCCGACTACGTGTTTATACTTGACCCGTGGTGGAACCCTGCCGTGGAGGCGCAAGCCGTAGACCGTGCCCACCGCATCGGCCAGCGGAACACAGTGTTCACCTATAAATTCATCACCAAAGATACTGTAGAGGAAAAGATACTCGCCCTGCAAAACCGCAAAATACAGCTGGTAACTGACCTCATCAGCACGGACGAAACCATCATCAAAAGCCTGACCAGAGAAGATATTGATAGTTTGTTAAGTTAGAAAGGTAGAGAGGTTGAGATACAGCGCCGAGCGGGATAAGCACGTTATACATTATGTATGTGTACTTCCGAACACTAGCAATCAACAATACAACAACCAGCAATCAACCTATGCATCTCCACCTCAGAACCAATGTAGCCCAAGATTACCTTACAGTTTTTAATGCGTTTGATGAGCGGTTGTTCCGGAGGCTATCACCGGCGTACCCAAAGCTAAAGCTGCTGCGCTTTGATGGCTCCGAGCCCGGCGATGTAGTAGATGTGGAACTGCAGACTGGCATTAAATCCTTTCGCTGGACGAGCCTGATCACAGCCCGGAAAGTGACGGACTCTGAGGCATACTTCATAGACGAGGGGCAGCAACTGCCTCCTCCCCTACGCCTGTGGCGCCACAAGCACCTGGTTACGAAAAACGGCACCGGAGCCACCATCCACGACATCATTACCTTTAGCACCGGTTTAAAATTACTGGATGTTATACTTCTCCCAATCATGAAATTACAGTTCGGGATGCGCGGGCCCATCTACGAGCGCGAGTTTGGCAAAGTATAAAACCTTTCCCCGGCGCTGCCAGTTTACTGCACAGCAAGTATAAAACCGTATATTAGGGTATGGCAAAAGCAGTGATCATAGGGGCCGGCATTGGAGGCATTGCCACAGCGGTGCGCCTGGCCTTAAAAGGCTATAAGGTAACCGTGCTGGAGGCCAACGACACCTTTGGAGGCAAAATGCAGGAGTTCTGGTTGGGCAAGTATAGATTTGATGCCGGGCCATCGCTGTTTACGCTGCCGCACCTAGTGGATGAACTGTTTGAAGCCGCCGGCCGCAACCCACAGGATCATTTCACCTACTCGCGCCTCAACCCAATAACGCACTACTTTTGGCCCGATGGCAGCCACGTAAAAGCGTACGCCGAGCCTGCCGCATTCGCCGCCGAGGTTAACCAGGAACTGGGTGTGCCCAAGAATGCGGTGCTACAGGCATTAGAAAAAAGTAAAAGGCTTTATACAGGCACGGCAGATACGTTTCTACAGAAATCATTGCACCGGCTGGATACGTACCTGAGCCCCGATGTGCTGAAAGCACTGGGCTGCCTCTCCGATCTCGGGCTTACCACCACCATGCACCAGGCCAATGCCAAACAGTTTTCCGACCCGCGCTTTGTGCAGCTCCTGGATAGGTTTGCCACTTACAACGGTTCCGACCCCTACCAGGCGCCCGGCACGCTCAACATTATTCCGCACCTAGAGCACAACCTGGGCGCGTTTTACCCGGAGGGCGGTATTTATGCCATTGCAGCCAGCCTAGTAAAGCTAGCTGAAGAATTAGGGGTGATATTTAAGTATAATGAATGCGTTACACAGATCCTGACCGAAGGAAAGCAAGTAACCGGCGTAGCAACCAGCGCTGGCAAGTATAAAGCAGATGTGGTGGTAAGCAACATGGATGTGGTGCCAACTTACCGCAAGCTACTGCCACAACACACTGCGCCCGAGAAAACCTTGCAGCAGCCTCGCTCCAGCTCCGCACTTATCTTTTATTGGGGTATAAGGCGCAGTTTCCCGCAGCTGCACGTACACAACATCTTTTTCAGCCAGGATTATAAAGCTGAGTTTGAGCACATCTTCAAGTATAAAACCGTAAGCCCAGACCCGACAGTATACATCAACATTACCTCAAAGGCAGATCTCGCTGATGCCCCAGCCAACGCCGAGAACTGGTTTGTGATGGTAAACGTGCCGCACAACCAAGGCCAGGATTGGCCAGAGCTGACCCGCGCTACCCGGCAGGCTGTGCTGCAAAAACTGAGCGCCATGTTGCAAACCGATGTAGAAGCCCTGATAGAGGAAGAACAGCTGCTCGACCCGCTGCTGATCGAAAGCAGGACATCTTCTTTTGGAGGGGCGCTTTATGGAAGCAGCTCTAATAACCGTATGGCAGCCTTTCTTAGGCACCCAAACTTCAGCTCAAAGCTAACAGGTTTATACTTTTGCGGTGGCAGCGTGCACCCGGGCGGCGGCATTCCATTATGCTTGCTATCAGCCAAAATTGTGGCCGGGCTGGTTCCTGCTATAGTTTCACGTTCCACACACAATGTTAAGCACCATGCCTGAAATTAAAACAGCGCCTGTTAATATTGGTCATAAGTATAGGAAGTATACATTTCATGCGGCTGTGGCTGTGCTAGTAATTTTTCATGCGGTTGGCTTTTGGGGCATGTTATTTAGCGGCAAGCCAGAGTATTTTCAGCGGCTCACACCCATGAACCTAATTTTGACCAATATTTTGCTTTTTGCGTTTCACCGGCGCTGGAATGTTGCATTTATACTTTTCGCGGCTTTAGTTTTTGCTGCAGGTTTTTTGTCAGAGGTATTGGGTGTGCATACCGGCCTTTTGTTCGGAGACTATGCCTACGGCGCATCCTTAGGCCCTAAAGTATGGGATGTGCCGCTGCTCATTGGCCTAAACTGGCTGATGCTGGTTTACACGACCGGCCACATTAGCAACCATACAAAGCTACCTTGGCCTGCAAAGGCCTTAATTGGGGCTAGCCTAATGGTGGTGCTTGATGTGTTTATAGAACCTGTGGCCATGCAGTTTGATTTCTGGAGCTGGCAGGGCAATCACATTCCTTTGTCTAACTTCGTAGGTTGGTTTTTAGTGGCACTGGGCTTGCAGGTATACTTTCAGATGGCACCATTTTACAAGAGTAACCGCTTGGCCCCTACCGTATACCTGATACAGCTTTTATTCTTTATTAGTATCTATTGTTTGCTGTGAAGCACGGCGGGGTGTTTTAAGCCGGATAAAAGTTTTATTATGGTAATTAGCTTTCAAATAGTACTTTTACTGCAATATTAGGCTGTACCTCTGCAGCAGGATTAACATTTGACACTTAAAATGGTAGTAGCAGAAACGATATTGAGCCAGCTTCTTCAGGTGTTTAAGAGCGAGGGTATAGAGTGCCATACTGAAGAAGGGCTAGTGCAGCGGTTGGGGATTCAGGAGAGCCAATATAAGGGGTTATTCAGCAGTAGGGAAGACATGGTGCGGCAAGTCATACTCTTTGATTTGCGGCAGCAGGAGCTGCGCGATGAAGAAATGCTGAAGCGAACAACCAACTCTGTAGAAGAGATTATGATGTTGTTGCAAAACGGGATAGAAGATCTCAAAAAGCTAAACCCAGCATATATCATTGACCTGCAACAGTATTTCCCTGAAGTATGGCAGCTTTGCCTAGAGCATCTAAGCTCCTACAACTACTATTTAAACCTGAACATAATTAACAAAGGCATTTTACAAGGGTATTTCCGGAAGGACATTAACCTGCAGCTGGTGGTGAAGATTATTATGGAGCAATTCCATATGATGATTAACCCTGTTATCTTCCCCCCCGATCGCTACGAACTGGGTGAGGTGTTCCGGAGCGTATACTTATACTATGTGCGCGGTATTTGTACAGAGCAAGGCGCAAAGCTTGCAGAAGAATACTTTTCAAAAAACAACATATAGCATTTCAGCGAAGGTTGCTTTGCTCTTAAAGGTATTGGCAGCCATACGTTTCAGGTATGAATAAGAAGAGCGCCGTGGCTGAAGTATAAACTTTACCGCGGCGCTCCTTTTACAAGCGTTAATAGAATGCCGTTTAGCTAATGGATACGCGTACTTTCTGGGTATACATGCGCAAGGCGCTCTTAAACTCAGTGCCGTTGTCTTCCATCTCATTCAGGATCCAGACAGCAGCCAGCACATGTGTTAGCTGTTCGCCTTCATCTTCTCCCTCTACCTCAATGGCAAGCGGCTGTTCATCTACAATGGCAGCTTCGGCCGCCATCAACTCCTGTAACTTATAATTCTCAACAAGTTTTTTTATCGCGGGTATTTTCATACTTAATTAAGCGTCAAGTTTATGGATTAGTTCGCGTATCGCCTCTTCTTTGCTGGCGGCTACTGAGTCTACTAACTGGCCATCTCTAAAAACAGCAAAAAACGGCAGGTTAGTTACATTGGCTACCTTGCGCGCCTCTGGGCTTGTTTCGGCATTTACATCCACGAAGGTCACTTCCGCAAACGCTTCGTCATCAGACATTCGCTTGAACTTTGGCGAAAACAGGCGGCAGTTGCCACACCAGTCTGCGAAGTATTTCACAACTACCTTCTTGTTTGAGTTTAGTACTTCGTTGAAATCATTGTCAGTTGCTACAATAACAGCCATATTTCTTATTTTTGTAATTTACGTAATCAGGTTCTGTCCCCTTTTTAACTAAAGTCAAAAGTAAATGTTTCAAACAATAATAGGGCAAGAGCTCCGATAGATATTATTTATCAACTTATAGATATAAGCTATAAGTTGCGTGCTTTAATATATGCTGAGTTTTCTTCGGAAACTATACCACCCACTTTAAAGTTATAGCATAGAATCAATTAGGGCTATAGAATATTAGCAGAACCGATGAAATTGGATGACAGAATCTATACGCCAATTTTGTATCTTTGCAGCCTAAAACCAGAGAAGCACCATGTTAGATAAGTTAGAAGCCATCAATCAGCGTTTTGAAGAGGTAAGCCAGTTGCTTATCCAGCCGGATGTGGCCAGCGACATGAAGAAATTCAAGGCGCTGAACAAAGAATATAAGGATCTCGACAAGATCGTAACCGAATACAAAAAGTATAAGAACATCCTTAGCAACATCGACAATGCCAAGCAGGTAATCGCGACAGAGAAGGATGAGGATTTCAGAGAAATGGCTAAGGGCGAGCTTGATGAGCTGTTGCCGCAGCGTGAGGAGATGGAGGATACGCTGAAAGAGCTGCTGATCCCGAAAGACCCGAACGACAGCAAGGACATCCTGATGGAGATCCGTGCAGGAGCTGGTGGCGATGAAGCCTCTATCTTTGCCGGTGACCTGTACCGCATGTACAGCCGCTTTGCTGAAAAGCAAGGCTGGAGAATGGAACTAGTGGATGCCACCGAAGGTACATCGGGTGGTTACAAGGAAATTATCATAGGCGTATCTGGCGAGGACGTTTACGGCAAGCTGAAGTTTGAGTCGGGTGTGCACCGCGTGCAGCGTGTACCAGCCACTGAAACGCAGGGCCGTATCCATACTTCCGTGGCATCGGTGGTGGTATTGCCAGAGGCAGAGGAATTTGATGTGGAGATCGACATGAACGATATTCGCAAAGACCTATTCTGCTCTTCAGGACCAGGCGGCCAGTCGGTAAACACGACGTATTCTGCCGTCCGCCTGACGCACATCCCAACCGGCCTTGTGGCCCAGTGCCAGGACCAGAAATCGCAGCTAAAGAACTTCGATAAAGCCCTTGCTGTACTTCGCTCGCGTATTTATGAGCAGGAGCTTGCCAAGAAAAACGAGGCTGAAGGCGCGCAGCGTAAGTCTATGGTGGGCGGCGGCGACCGTTCCGATAAGATCCGTACCTATAACTATCCGCAGGGCCGTGTAACCGATCACCGCATCGGGCTTACTGTTTACAACTTGCCAAGCGTAATGGATGGTGGCATCGACGACTTTGTAGAGCAGCTCCGCATTGCCGAAAACGCCGAAAGACTGAAAGAAGGCGCAACAGCAGAGTAAATTACCGTGTAGCCACAAGTATAAAAAAGGAATGTAGTAAAGCGATTGTCGCTGCGCTGCATTCCTTTTCTTCTTTATTGCTAAATTGCTTATTAATGAGCTGCTTAAATTAGGGGGCCTTTCATCGCGATTTATACTTAGTGATACTAAATGGTGCATGAAGCACTGGCAAGAATTAAACAAGATAGCCATCAACATCAAAAAACCAGCCTTGAAATACCTGCTAGCCATACTTCCGTTACTTTTACTGCTATCAGTGTTTGGTTGCGAGCCCAAGGAGGAGATCATCACCACAGACCCGAGTGCCATGCTGTCGTTTTCGGCGGATACTGTGCTGTTCGATACCGTGTTTGTGAGCCGGGGCAGTGTAACCAAGCGCCTGAAAGTATATAACCGCAACGAAAAGGCCGTACGGATAAGTGAGATTAACCTGGCCGGTGCCGGAGCTTCTCCTTATCAGCTTACCATAAACGGTGTGCAAAGTCCGCTGGCTAACAACGTGGAACTGCGCGGGGGCGACAGCCTGTATGTGCTGGTAAAGGTCAACATCAACCCATCCGATCAGAACCAGCCTTTTCTGGCGGCAGACTCCATACTTTTTAGCACGAATGGCCGGCAGCAAAACGTGAAGCTGGTGGCCTATGGGCAAAACGCATACTTCCACCGCAAAAGCAGCATCGGTACCGAAACCTGGCCCAGCGATAAACCGCACGTGCTCCTGGACTCGGTGCTGGTGCGCGAAGGAGCTATACTCACCATCGAGAAAGGCGCCCGGGTTTTTGGCTACAACAAGTCGGTGTTGTTGGTGGCAGGGCAGCTGCAAGTACAGGGCACGCCGCAGGAACGCGTCAGCTTTAGCGGGTATCGCCGCGAGGAAGATTACCGCACCGCACCGGGCCAATGGGAGGGCATTCGGTTGCTGGCAACCAGCAGTGGCAGCAGCATAAAGTATGCAGACATCAAGAACACGCTTTACGGCATGCGTGTTGGCAACCCCGGCAAAGCCGCTACCTTGGTAGAAGGCTGTGTGGTAGCGCATGCGTTTTGGGATGGCATCGTGGCCTTTACCTCGGATGTGAAGGTAACGAACAGCCTGATCTATAACTGTGGCCAATACGGCTTTGGAGGCCTGGGCGGCGGCAACTATGAACTGATGTACACAACCATTGCCAGTTACCAGAACCCGCTCCTGCGCGAAACACCTTTGCTCGTAATAACCGATTTTATACCTGAGTCGGATATCAAGGACCGGCCCACCACGCTGCGCCTCGTTAACTCCATTATTTACTCAGATGGCTTTAGTATAGCAGATGAAGTGCTGATAGAACCAATGAGCGCTGTAGTAGAAGCAAGCAACAACCTGCTGCGCACTGAAAGCTATAAAGCCCTTTTCCAAGGGAATGGGAACATCTTAAACACAGCGCCAAAGTTTAAGGCCCCGGCAAAGTATGATTTTCGGCTGGATACACTCTCCCCGGCCAGCGGTGCCGCCAAAATACTGCCAGCTATACTCAAAGACCTGAAAGGAGTTACACGCAGCAGCACCAAGCCAGACGCAGGTGCGTATGAGCGTAGCATAGATTAGAATTAATGTTGAATGAGTGGGTGAGTGAATGTGCGAATACAATCTATACTTCCGCATTTTAGAGCTTCCTATACAGCGCTCCTTACGCACTCAGTCACACATTCACTCACTCAAAAGTATAACGTATGTGGTTTCAGAAAGAGATTAGACTGCCGGCCGTAAAGCGCGGCTTCCATTTGATAACTGATCTGGTGGTGGCGCAACTGCCGGAGCTGGAAGAAATAAACGTCGGGCTCGCGCATATCTTCATCAAACACACCTCCGCCAGCCTAACTATAAACGAAGATGCAGACCCAACGGTGCGCCAGGATTTCGAAAGCCATTTCAACCACATGGTACCAGAGAACCAACCATACTATCGCCATACTTTAGAGGGATCCGATGATATGCCGGCCCACCTCAAAGCAGCCATACTTGGCAATGCTGTAAGCGTGCCCATTACAAATGGCGAGCTAAACTTGGGCACTTGGCAAGGCATTTACCTTTGCGAGCACCGCGACCATGCCTCAAAACGCACCCTTGTGATTACGCTTCAAGGAGAGTAGTTACAGTTTTACAGCTTCACTCTGTTTTGCTAGCGCAGAATATTGATTTTCCGGATCTCAGTGCCGTTTGTGCTGAGCAGGCGCAGGAAGTAAACACCGGGCTGTAAGTGGTGCACGTCTAGTTGCAGGGTGCGGTCGCGCACCTCGGCGGTAAGCACCGTTTTGCCTACGCTGTTCATTAGCTCAACCTTCCGGACAAGTATGCGCGCCGGCTGCTCAATGTTGATGTAAGATGAAGTAGGGTTAGGGTATACTGTTAAATCGTTTACCGTAACCTGTATGAAGTCCTCTTTCAGGGTCGTGTTGCTCAGTGCGCCATTGCTTACTGTTAGCTTTACATCATACTTGCCCGGCGCCGGATAGGTAACGGTTGGGTTTTGCTGCGTAGAAGTGGCCGGAATCCCGCCCTCAAACTCCCAAAGCCATGCAGTGGGGCGTACACCTGCAGAGGCATCAGCAAACTGCACGCTTGCACCTGCTACTACCAGTGTATCCCTTTCCTTTGCCAGTCCGAAATCAGCGCGTAATGAGGCGGAACATACCAGCGAGTTAAGCAGAGCTTTACGGGTAGTGCTCAATACGGCATTCATGTAGTCAGCTTGCCCTTTAGTAAACAGGTTCATGCAGGCATCATCGCTGTAATCCATATAGTTTTGGTACATATTGCCGTAAGGGCCGTTGTTGCAGGATAACTGTATGCCGCTTGGGCAGCCTACTGTATAATCATCCTGGTTGGGTGTGTCGCTGATGCCGTCGGAGTCTGAGCAGCTTGGCTCATCGCCTCCCCAAATGTGCTCTAGCCCAAGCCAGTGGCCTACCTCATGCGTGGCAGTGCGGCCCATGTTGTACGGCCAAATAAATGGGTTGGCAGGCGCTGCTCCGATAGTGGCGTAGTGTAGTACCACGCCATCCAGGCGTGCAGGTGCTGTGCCGGGCAAGGTAGCGTAGCCCAGAATGTCATCCTTAATAGCGCCCACCCAAATGTTCAGGTAGCGGTTACGGTCCCAGGCATCCACCCCTCCGTTGGAAGAAGACTTTATCTGATCGTTGGTATAATCAAACTCTGTGCGGCTGGTTTGGGTGCGCGTGATCCCACTGGTAGGGTTGCCATTGGGGTCAAGGGTGGCTAGGCAGAACTCTATCCTAGTATCGGTTGCCACAGGCTGGAAGTATGATGGCGTGTTGGCCGCATCGGCATTCATCCTTCTAAAGTCTGCGTTAAGCACTTCTAACTGCGACATAACCTGCGCATCAGATATATTCTCGGTGCTGTTGCTGTACACTACATGGAATACAACCGGAATAGAGATGGTTGTGGTTACACGCAGGTTTTGCCACTGGCGCTGCTGCTCTAGTTGCTGTAGAATAGCTTGTTGCGCCTGCTGCCGCTCCTGCTCTAAGTATGGGTTTTGCTCTTTAAGGGTTTCCAGGTAGTGGTTGGTGGCACAGTTACGGGTGCCCGTAAGCTGCTGAGAATATACAGAGGATACGGCAAGGCAAAACACCACCATTAAGACAAAAATACGCATAGTAAAGGGAGGTAGAAATAGCGCTATAGGAGCAGAAATATTAGAGTTAAGGTGAGGTGCTAAAACCACTAGAGGCTGCCCCTAGGGATTGGATGAATTTATACTTTACAGGTTGGCTTTTACACTGTAATGCAGTGAGTCGCCGAAAATCATTTTCTGAACGCCATCTACGCGGTAACTGGCAATACTGCCGGTTTTGGGGTTGGTAGTTAACGCAATTTTACGGTGCGAATAGTATATGATGTTCTGATCCTGTAAGGTAGCGGTAAGCTCTTTTAGCTTGCCATTTGGTGTTAGCACCAGGCGGAGGTAGTGTACCTGTGGCTCGGCATCCTCCAGCTTGCTATACTCAACCTGTACGCTGCCATCGCTTAGGGTTTGCTGCTGCTTGGTGTAATACTCTTGCAGCGAGGGTCTGTTCAGGTCAGCCTGTTCAAACACAGTTAGCTCGTCTTCCCAATCTACTTCTGAAGTTTCCACCAGTTCTGCGTCTTTCCCTTGCGTCTCCACCGATTTTAATACCATTGGCTTTTCTGCTTCCAAGGCTTCTTTTTGTTGCTGCAAGTAGGCTGTAAGGTTATAAGAGGCCTGCCCGGCGCTGTCAGTTACAGGCGGTGCAGGTCTCTCACAAGATGCAATGGCAAGCAATAAGCCCACCCAAAGTAGCGGATTATACTTAGCCACAGTAGTGAATTAATGGTTTATCAGGGATTCGCCGGTCATCTCTTCCGGTTTCTGCACACCCATTAGTTCTAGTATCGTCGGGGCGATATCGCCTAGCTTGCCCTCGTGCAGGGTGCCCTTAAAGTCGTTGCTTACCAGCACGCAAGGCACCAGGTTGGTAGTATGGGCCGTGTTTGGCGAGCCGTCCGGATTTATCATCATATCGGCGTTACCGTGGTCAGCGATCACGATAATGTCGTAGCCATTCTCCAAGGCGGTTGTTATCACCTTTTCGGAGCATGCGTCTACCACCTCGCAGGCTTTTACAGCAGCCTCAAACACACCTGTGTGGCCTACCATATCCGGGTTGGCAAAGTTAAGGCAGATAAAGTCAGCGCTTTTCTTTTGCAGTTCCGGCACAATGGCATCGCGGATGTCATAGGCGCTCATTTCCGGCTGCAGATCGTAAGTGGCCACTTTCGGCGATGGGCACAGCAGGCGGCTCTCGCCCTCAAACTGCTCCTCGCGTCCGCCAGAGAAGAAGAACGTAACGTGCGGATACTTCTCCGTTTCGGCAATGCGTATCTGCTTTTTGCTAGCCTTGCTCAGTACCTCGCCAAGCGTGTTGTTCAGGTTATCCTTCACAAAGATCGACTCCACGCCTGTAAACGTTTCGTCGTAGGTCGTCATGGTGATGTAGCGTAGGTTCAGTTTGTGCATGTCCTGCTCCGGGAAGTCGCGCTGCGTCAGGGCCTGGGTAATCTCGCGGCCACGGTCGGTGCGGAAGTTAAAGCAGATCACCACATCGCCATCCTTAATAGTGGCGATAGGTTCCTGGTTATCGTTCACCTTCACGATCGGCTTGATGAACTCATCGGTTACCCCGGCATTATAAGACGCCAGCACCGACTTGATCAGGTTTTGGGACTTCTCGCCCTCCCCTTTTGCGAGCAGGTCGTAAGCCAGTTTTACGCGCTCCCAGCGGTTGTCGCGGTCCATGGCATAGTAGCGGCCAACAATGGAGGCAATGGTTCCGGAAGTGTTTTCCAAGTGCTCCTCCAACTCGTTGATATACTTTACGCCTCCCTTCGGGTCGGTGTCGCGGCCATCGGTAAACGCATGGATGTATACATCATGCAGTTCCTGGTCGTAAGCGGCGGTGCAAAGCGCCTTTAAGTGGTTTATGTGCGAGTGCACGCCCCCATCAGACAGCAACCCGATCAGGTGTACCGGCTTTTTATGTTCTTTCGCGTAAGCAAATGCGTTAGCCAGGGCTGGCATAGTGGCAAGCTTGCGCTCTGCAATGGCTTTGTTAATGCGCACCAGATCCTGGTACACCACGCGGCCTGCGCCCAGGTTCATGTGTCCTACCTCAGAGTTGCCCATCTGGCCCTCCGGTAAACCTACATACTCACCAGATGCGTGCAAACTAGTGGTAGGGTAATTTTTGAGGATAGAGTCTATGAACGGTGTGTTGGCTTTCTGGATAGCAGAAACCTCCGGGTCGGTGCCCAGGCCCCAACCGTCCAAAATCACTAAAAGTACCTTCTTGTTCATAGTGCAAATATAACTATAATCTTTGAAGCCGCCGACCACAATTAGCCATCGCCGTATCCTTGGTTAAGGATTAAGTGTTTTACAGTGCGGGTATTAATGTACGGCTACAAGAGGGTACAGGTGTTTCTTTTTTTAGATAAAGGACTTACCTTTAGAGATGCGAGGCTCATAAATGTACTTGGCATAGTTTTGGCTCATACGTGGGCAAGATCACAAACGGTATTATGAAGAATTTTAAACACGTTACAGTAGTATTTTCGATGTTGTTGGTAGCCATGTTTTTTATGGCGGGGCGGGCAGTTGCCCAAGGCGATGCTGTGAATAGCGTAAAGCAGGCCATGAAGGCAGGTTCTGCCAAAGACCTCTCAAAGCATTTTGGCCGGATGGTGGTAATTAAGCTGGATGATGGCGAAGCAACAACTTATAGCGGTACCCAAGCTGAGTTTGTGATGAAAAACTTCTTCGCTAAGAACCCTCCGGTGAGCTTTGACCCGCATAACGGCACCTCTAGCGATGGCTTGGCTTATATCTTAGGAGAGTATGTTTCTAATGATGAAACCCTAATGGTCGTCATCCGGATGAAGCCTGTAGGCGATAAGTACTTCATTCATAAGATAGAGTTTGACAAAGATTAAGCAGATAAAATTGATATTTTCAAGAAGGCTCGGCATTTATCCCGAGCCTTTTTTTATTTTTGCACCGTGAAACCGACTTACCTAACCCCAGAAAGCATCAACGCGTTTATCGCGGCGGCACTTGCCGAAGACGTTGGCGACGGCGACCATTCCTCGCTGGCGGCCATACCTGCCAATGCGCAGAACCAGGCGCGGCTGCTTGTGAAAGGCGACGGTATACTGGCTGGCGTAGAGATGGCCGGTTACATTTTTAAAGCCGTTGACCCGCAGTTGGAGCTGGACGTGATGATGCAAGACGGTGCAACGATGAAGTATGGCGACGTGGCATTTACCGTAAAAGGAAAGGCGCAAAGTATTCTTACTGCCGAGCGGCTGGTGCTTAACTGCATGCAGCGCATGAGCGGCATAGCTACGCACACGCACTACTTGGCCTCACTTATAGCGGGCACCGGCGCCAAACTGCTGGATACCCGCAAAACTACACCTAACTTCCGCTTAATGGAGAAATGGGCTGTGGTAATCGGGGGCGGCGAAAACCACCGGTTCGGCCTGTACGACATGGTGATGCTGAAGGATAACCACATCGACTACGCCGGGGGCATTCGGGAGGCGATTACAGCCACCCATACGTACCTGCAGGCGAAGGGCAAGAACCTGAAAATAGAAGTGGAAACCCGTAACCTAGAGGAGGTGCAGCAGGTGCTGGGCACTGGCGGCATTAACCGCATCATGCTGGATAACATGAGCACCGACATGATGCGCGAGGCCGTGGCTATAATTGGCGGCAAGTATGAAACAGAGGCATCTGGTGGTATAACCGAGGAAACCATTCGGGCAGTGGCCGAGTGTGGCGTGGATTACATCTCGGTAGGCGCACTTACGCACTCCATTAAAAGTATAGACCTGAGCCTGAAGGCTTTTTAGATCTCGATACATATACGATAAACGCTCTGCGGGGCTGGAAAAGAAGAAGACAGAGAAGATTTTAGACTAATATTATGCAGCAACCAAACCAAAGAGGAGGACGCCGGGTGGCACAGGGAGCAAACCCTATGGCTATCCGCACAAAAAAGTATCAGCTCGATAAAAATGTATATACCCGCATGGCGCTTGTGCAAGTATGGCGCAAAGACTGGTGGTACGCCCTTATTCCGCTGGTGCTGCTATTATTGCCTGCGGCCTTCAGCTTTTCGTGGTGGTGGGTAGCTTTTGCCATTATCGTAACATTGCTGTTTGTGCTGCTGCGCTCGGCCCAGGTGCTTAGTGTAACACAGGTAGAACAAGGCAGCCCGCTTTTTGAGAAACTGACATACGAGGTTGATCAGCGCCAGCTAATCCTGAAGCGCAACGAGCGTGAGGGTATGACCCTAAGTTGGGACATGATCCAGAAGGCACAGAAAACAGAGGACTCCTATATGCTTTGGCTGCAGCCGCCAACCGATGCGCAGCTGCCAGGCGGTTGGAAAGGCTGGCTGGCCCGCACGTTTCAGGTTCCGGTATTTATTAACATGCCATTCCGTATTTTTAACAGCCCAACCGATATCAAGCGTTTCGAGAGCATTCTGCAACGCAAAAGCCTGTTAGCACCTGTAGCGGCTCAACAACCTAACCAAGGTTAAGGGGCGTAAATAATAGCATTGCGGCTTTGGCCTGCTTTATTCGGGCTAAGCCATCATCAAAAAAAGTAAAAAAATATAAAGATGAATAAGAACGTAATAGCAGTATTTGCCGCAGCTTGCGGTTTGTTTATGGCTTCTTGCGGTACTCCGTCAGACCTGAGACCTGATGAGAAAGTTTCTACTGAAACAGTGGCTCCAGGTACGCGCCATACTTTCAACGTGTCAGACGCAGGCAATGCCGAGGTAACCACGCATGGTACTGTGCAGGGCCACCCAGATAAAGAGCAAGTGATGCCAAACCACGATGAAGGCGGAAACACTATCCAGCCAGGCGACAGTGTACGAGAAGTTTCTGAGACAAACACAGAAGCTGGCGCAACACACCACTAAGAAGCTGTAAGTATTCCAAGAACCTGCCGTTGTTGACGTTAAGAGCAGCAACGGCAGGTTTTTTTTATAACTACCCGGCCAAACAGTAGAGCCCGTAAATGAGCCACACCGTATGGGTTCAGAATTTTAGCGTATATTTGCAACATAATTGCTTTTATAAAATTAATGGCAGCACAACAGGAGGCAGCAGAGTGGTTCAGTACCTGGTTCGACTCGCCGTACTATCACATACTTTACAAGGACCGCGACATGCGGGAGGCACAGCACTTCATGGATAACCTGATGGGCTATCTGCATCCCAAACCAGAAGAGAAAATATTGGACCTTGCTTGCGGTAAAGGGCGGCATTCGCTTTACCTGAATCAAAAAGGTTGTGATGTAACCGGCATTGACCTGTCTGAGCAAAGTATAGCTTACGCCCGGCAGTTCGAGAACGAGCGGCTGCACTTTGCCGTGCACGACATGCGCGAGGTGTTTAAGCCAGAAACGTTCGATTTTGTGGTGAATCTGTTTACAAGCTTCGGCTATTTTGATAACGACACCGAGAATGTTGTAGCCTTATGCGCCACGGCCCAAAGCCTGAAACACGGCGGAAAACTAGTTATCGATTTTATGAACACCGATAAGGTGATCGAGAACCTAGTGCTAGCCGAAGAAAAAGAGGTACAGGGTATAAACTTTAAAATAACGCGCGGCGTAGAGACAGGCTTCATCGTCAAAACCATCCGTTTTCAGGATAAGGGACAAGATTACCATTTCGAGGAGCGAGTTAGAGCCCTGAGACAGGAAGATTTTCTGGCGTTTTTCCAGATGACACAGCTGCGCATGGTGGATACCTTCGGCGACTACGAATTAAACCCCTACAGCCAGTCGGCCAGTGACCGGATGATATTTGTGCTTAAGAAATAACATGTCTGCATGATCGTAGCTATACTTGCCCTGTTTTTTACGGTAGTGCTTTCTGGCTTTTTGGTAAAGGTTTTTCCGCCGGATAAATCTATTTGGCTAAAAATGGCCCTGGCCTTTAGCGGCGCCTACTTATTTACTATCACCATTATCCATCTGCTGCCCGAAGTGCTGGCAGGTAGCACCACTAACCCATACCATATCGGCTATTGGGTGTTGGCAGGCTTTTTCCTGCAGTTGGTGCTGGAGCTGTTCTCGCATGGTGTGGAGCATGGCCACATTCATCACCATCATGGGCGCGTAGGCTCTATGCCTTTCCTGCTGCTGGGCTCCCTTTTTGTGCATTCGTTTTTAGAAGGAAGTATACTGGTTGAGCATGGGCATGCACACGGCAGCGGCAACCATGGCAGCAACAGTTTCTACCTGGTGTTATTGGGCGTGGGGCTGCACCATGTGCCAGCGGCCTTCGCGCTGATGTCGGTGCTGATGTCGCGGCTCGAGAATTTCAGAAAGGCTTTTCTTTGGTTGCTAATCTTTGCGGTAGGTTCTCCGTTGGGTATTTTAGTGAGTAACACCGTGTTGGCCCAGGAGGCGCCGGATGGGCTGGTTTATACTGCTTTAACAGGTCTGGTAGCAGGTAATTTTCTGCATATCTCTACCACGATCCTTTTCGAGACAAGTCCGGACCACCGGTTTAACCGTAACAAGTTAGTAGCTACCTTGCTAGGGCTTAGCCTAGCGTTGGCCGGAGACTTTATCTACTGATAAAGTGTAAGTTTCTTCTAGTAAGATCAGCTAAAAACTTCACGTTATAATGCCTAAGGCTGAAACAAAGCAAGAAGATTAAGTTGTTGTGCTGAAGGCCTTCGGCTGGAACTATAGGCCAATCTACCAATCATCTCCACTGGCCTCTAAAAGAGTTCTATCCATCCTGTTTTTCGGAGCATCAAAACACCTTCTTGCTCTGGACTTAAAACTTTTCTTTGATATACTTTTATGGGAGCGGGGCTTTAAGAGCCGGAGTAGATAACTGGCCTTGACTTCCTTGTGAGCAATTCATTATCAAGAGAGTCACACAAAGAGAAAACATAAGCTTCTTCAGGAAAAAGCGGCAGGTAATGGCAGGTTGAGGGGGACGAAAAAGAATTGCTAAAAACTACATTACTGTAGAAAGCAGCGTAGCCATTAACGCTTTCAGCGTAATCATCACAGCGCCAGACTTAGCCGAGCTGTCAGAGTCCTCCTCTTCAGAACCAAAGGCATCACGGAAATAAGCGAGCGGGCTTTCCAATACTTCAGTATCTAGTACCGACTTGTCGCGAGGTTTAGTGGAGGGCTTGGCCTTAGGCTTAGGTGTGTCTTGTCCTTTTTGCTCAGAAGCTTGCTGCAGAGTAGCATTGTTCTGCTGTGTAGTAGCGGTAACAGCTGTCGTGCCGTTTATAGAAGCCGGTAAAACTTCTGCATGTGCTTGGGCAACAGGTATAACCAGGAGGCATAGCAATACAATGGCTGCCATAAAAGTTAGTTCACGCACCTGACCCCAAGTTCTAATCATATCCAAATGTATAAATACAATTGATGAATATCAAGGACTGCGTAGTATATTTTAGAGAATAGTGCTTTTGCTATGGTAAATGTAGTGTTCTGACTGTGTGGCAGTTATTGGCAGTTATAACACCTGATGCTTATTTGCTTTTGGCAGGCTTTACCACTTTTACCTTCACTGGTACAACACCGGACTTCAGCATACCCACGCGTTTGGCAGCCGACTCCGACAGGTCTACAATTCGGCCACGCACAAAGGGGCCACGGTCTGTAATCTTCACCTTTACCGTTTCGTTGGTCTGCAGGTTCGTTACCTTCACTTTCGTGCCGAAAGGCAATGTTTTATGTGCCGCCGTTAATTTGCCTCTGCGGTATGGGTCGCCGTTGGCCATTTTGCGCCCCTGGAACTTTCTGGCGTAGTAGGAGGCTTTGCCCTCTTCTGTATAGCCTTTCTCGCCAAACGCCGGGGCAGAACTTGCACAGGAGCTTAAGCAAAGAGCCACAACACTGGCAATAGCTATACTTTTGGTGGCACGGGTAACAGTGACAGGCAAGGATGGTGTAAAGCGGTACGGCATATTATTCATTAGGTATTTTAAAGTCAACGGATGCGCGGCTGATGAATTGCCTTATTTGCTGGGACAGCCCCTCCACAGCGAGCGTTTCGAAGGGGTGGCGGGTAGCAGGCAAAACCTGCAGGCTGGCATGAGGTAGTAAACGATAGGCCCATAGGCTTTCTTCTACAGTTACCATATTATCCCGGTCGCCAACAGCGATTTGCACGGGTACCTGAAGCGTGGGCAAGCTTTCGGGAGTAAGTATGGGGTGCTGGCCAAGCGCTTGCATCATGGCGGCGGTATGCGTTACAACCTGAGTCCAATCTTGCGTTGCGTGGCGTAGTTTAAGGGTGGCGGCAAATTGAGGCACTTTTTCTTGCATCCGCTCTGGGTTCAGGAGCTTTGCCTCTTCCGCGGCAGCCTCCGCAGACCAGGCAAACTTAGTAGCTAACGTATAGATGCTCTGGAAGCGCTCAGGATACTGCAAAGCGCAGCTGAGGGCTGCGTAGCCGCCCATGCTGTAACCAAAAACATGCGCGCTGCCAAGCTGCTCCTTATCCATAAAATCGATAAGATCCCGGGTGAAGTGCTCCATCCGGAAAGGCTGCTGCGGCAACTCGCTCCCGCCGTGGCCTGTAAAATTCAAGGTATAAACTTCAAACGTATCCTGCAGGGCTTCTTTCAAGGGCTCCAGCATGGCAGCAGAGCCTAACGCACCGTGCAATAGCACCAAGTTTTGCATCTTCAAGAGTTAGTCTTCACTCAAAGTTACAGAATATCAGCCCAAGTATACACCTTAAAGTATAAATTGCAGGGCACAACGAAGCAAAGAAGGTATGCATATAGAAGACCTGCAGGCACTATGCCGCCAGTTTCCGGGGGTAACTGAAAGTATAAAGTGGGAGCACGACCTCTGTTTCTGCGTGGCCGATAAAATATTTCTGGTAGTGGGCCTGGACCAGGTGCCGGTTTCAGCATCTTTCAAAGTGAGCCCGGAGGATTTCGAAGCCTTAAGCAGCCGGCCGGGCTTTAAACCTGCCCCTTATCTAGCCCGGTATAAGTGGGTCGCGTTAGATGATGTAAACAGTTTAGCGCCACAGGAAATGGAGCAGTTCGCAAAAGCATCCTATAAATTGGTGGCTGGCAAGTTGCCCCGCAAAAAGCAGAATGAATTGGGGCTAGAAGTATAAAAAAAGCCGGAGTTTATGGCTCCGGCTTACAGATTATTGCTTTAGCTGATAGTTGTACACTTCTACAGCCTGCGTAAGCTTATCCTTCTTGAACAGGTTGATGACTAGCTGCGCGCCTAAAATGCCTGCCCCGGCATACATCATGGGGGAGATATTTACACTGGTGCTGCCGTTCACTTCCTGCGAGTCGTTAACGGATTTGATGGCACCCACCGCCAAAAGCCCCGCTCCTACAATCGACACACCGGTGTTAATTAGCTTGTCTTTTTTATAGCGGCTCAGCAGTGCCATACTTGATGCATTGTCAGCGAGAGCCATCTCCAGGTTGTCATAATCCATAATGTAAAGCGGCCCCTCATCTTTAGAAAAGAAGTAAATGCGCTTGCGGCTGGTACGTGGCCCGCCATAGCCGTAGGGGTTATAGCCATAGCCATAATCATAAGTAGTGCGCGAAGTATAAAACCTGTCTATGCGCGGCCCATCAGTAATGCGCTTTGCAAACGAATCGTAGCTATTGCCTGCCTCTACGCGTGCAAAAAAGCCGTCCTCGTTCTGAAACACGGAGACTACGCTGGGGTTATACTTCAGGGAGTCGTCGAGCAGGAAGTGGTTCGATTTAAAGATCGGGGACTTATACTGGACTTTGTTGGCGTATACGATCTGTCCGTTCTGGAGCTGCACGAAGTAGCGCCCCTGCCCATTGCCTGTTTGTGCCCGGGAAGTATAGCCCAACATCAGGCAAAACAGTAACAAGAATAAATATTTGCTCTTTATCATACTTCTTAATCTATTGCGTTTCTAATCAGAACAGGAAAAACAGCATAACCACCATGCCTAGCAAGGCAAAGTATACCCAGCGCATGAGCTGCCGGCGGTGCTTGCTAGGCACGTTGTTGCTAATCACCATAACCACTACCAGCAGGCAAAGCAGGTAAAGAAGTATAAACGTAACCGCCTTTACCCAGTTTGGCACTACGGTGTTTTCGGCCTGGTACTGGTTGCTTATGCCCATGCCAGACAATAGCCACCGGAGGCCGAAGAACACGACTGCCTCAAAAATAACAAAGTAAAACAGCCAGTAAAGCCAGGCGCGCTTTGTGCCACTCATGTATGTACGCTTTTTAAAAAGTGAAAGCCTTTAATCTGGAATCCTTCCCGCAGGTAAAAGCGATGGGCAGCAGTGTTTGTAACGTATGCATCCAGCATTACTGTATCGCAGCCCTCGTGTTTTGCCAGCTGCAGCAACCAATCAGTTAAAAGCTTGCCGATGCCTTTTGCCCGATATGCGGCATCTACCACAAAATTGTCTATCTCCAGGTATTTTCCACTGTAAAACTTAGCGGCTATCCAAAACCCTGATAAACCTACGCATTTTTCTGATGCATCGAAAGCGCCCACCATGCGGTAGTTATAGGGTAACATCAGGCGGAGTAGTTCATGGTAGCGCTCTTTGGGCATATCCGGGTTTAGCTGTTCAATAAGGTGGTGCTGCGCAAGCATTTCCGGGAAACCGCTTATCTCTCGTAAAGTATAATCATTCATGCGTGGTATAGTTACAGAGCCACAGATACACTCAAGCGCTTTGCCATACTAATTGCACTAACAGTGCTGCCTTTTAAAGACCAGTTTCTCTGGTCTAAGTTAGTAAATATATAATTTGAGGCATTAAGTGGCTGATAGTTAATTGTATGAATTTCTCAAGAAACTGCTTGTACCTTTCTTGTTTTTTGAAACATTGTTTGGGTGGTTTGCCGTTAAAATACCAGGAGATTGTAGGGATATGAAGCTTTTAAGAAATATAACGTTAGATAAATATAATTTTCACGCGGGTGGAGGAACTAGGAAAATCTTTAGTATAGCTTACGAAGATTTGACGACACTCATTTTCTATCAGGATATAAACAATAAGTTTAAGCTGGTGATCGCTAAGGAAAAAGACCCTCCCCTGATTATTGAGAAAAACATAACTAGGGCGCAGGCCTTCAGGTTAATGAACACCCGACCGTAACCCGGCCGGGTTTTTTTCTGCCGTTAAAATGTCAAAAGCCTAAAGTTTTACAGGGTTATCACGCACAGCCTTTTATGAGTTTACACAACACATACTATAAAGTAGCCCTTATTGGTCTTGGCCTGAGTATGATACTACAATTGCTGCTTTTCTTAATGGTAGGCGCTTATCTAGCTGCCGTTATCTCCCCGTTGTACCCTGTGTGGATCATTTTTTTTATTGTTGGCTGGCGTAAAGCGCATCCGCGGCGCTAACCTAAATACTTACGCCTCTGCGCTTGCTTTCATATATAGCAAATTTCTAGGCTATGGCACTTTTTGTGCGCATTTGCACTTATAAAGTATAGCCAAAGTATAACTCATGGATAACACGCAGAAAAGAATAATGGCCGACGAGAATCACGTGCAGCACATGTTTTTGCACGTGGAAAGCACGGATGTAGTATGTATTCTAAATATTGCCGGGCACCCTTATCGGCTACGGGAGTTAATTTTTATGATGATTGAAAATGGCTGCCAGATTGTGCAGACTACCGCCGAGCAATTCAATACATTTAGTTTCGATAAGGAAACTGTGGAGGTGCATGACTTTCTCACTTCAATTATAAAGGCTAAGTTTCTGTAAAAGTATGGCAATAGGCTCTTTGGTTAGTAAATTAGAGGTGCTGTTTGCCCCTAAAATAAAAAGGCCACCATTCGGTGGCCTTCATGTAATTATAGTTCCTTAATTTCGATTTCACGGGGCTTGCCTGTGCTTTCGTAGTATGGCAGGCGTACCTGCAACTCTCCGTTTTCGTGTACAGCCTCAATGCGGCCAAGGTCAACCTGTGGCGGAAGTATAAAGGTTCTATTAAACATAGGTGCTGCAATCTCTGCACTTAACTCGCTTTGTAGGACTGATAATAGAGTAAGCTGGTTATTATTAAGCACAACTTTAAACAAATCTGGCCGCACGCTAGCAGCAGATATACTAATTACAGCCCCTCGCTTATACTTCTTAATGTTAACGTATGTCTCGCTTACGCCCCCACCTAAAGTATTCATCAGGTCGATCTGATAAGCGATATTTCTTAAGAACTCTTTATCTTTTATCAGTTTCATGTCTTTCTCCTTCATTCTTTTACAGTAACGTTAAATACAAATGCAATGCCACCTGCAACTTTGTGTCATAATGTGAGAAATAGTGATTTAAAAGAGTCAATATGACTCTTTTACAGTTCTTGTCTTGCTAATAAAGTGCCATGTTGGCAGAACGAACTGTAATTATTATGCTATTTGTCTTGAAGTTTTAAGGAATATTCTTGATAAAAAAACCGAATCAAATTTCCCTTTTCGGGAATAAATGCGAAGTTGGAGAGAGTTGCTTCCCAATATTGGAAAGTCTCAAATAAGCTCATATAGTGAGTAATAAAAGGCTAAGCATAGAAGAATTCAACTATGCAAGTTGTCTAATATTTTGCAAATCAGGTGTTTATGGATGTTTCTTGTGCCGGTTATTTGTTCGGGCTCGTTGCGAAATAGAAAATAGTGACGCTAATGGCACCATTCTTTCATTATAGATAACGAACGAAACGAAATAACCATGAAACAAATTTACATACTTACCATAGCTCTTTTTCTAGTTCCACTGTTTAGTAATGCGCAGCAAGACCCTGCTCAAATCAGTACATTGCTATATCACAACAATTTTACAAACGGATTTGGTGGAATGTACTCCTCTGACGGTAGATCATTATCTAGAGCTACTAGCGGAGGAAATACGTCGAGTTATCTCGCCTCAGGAGGGGCTTATGGGTATACAGTTCCTAATAACACAAGTGTTGGAAGATATGTCGATAAGTTTATACTCTTGGACAACATCTCAACAGTGGGTTTTAAGAATGTTAAAATCATCTGGGCCAATAGGCAGAACTATAACGTTAGCAGCAGCTTTCCTAAAGCGCGTTTATTCTATAGTGTTGATGGCAGTGCGTTTGAGGAGGTGAGCGGCTGGCAGGCCAACAGCACCATGAATAACTCATGGAACTTGGTGAATAACGGCCAGTATGTCTCATTGCCAGCAGATGCAATGAATGCCGACAGACTAACTTTTGCCTGGTTTGTAAGAGTGCCGACGAGCGACAGTAATGACTACTATTATGCGTTAGATGATGTTACAATTGTCGGTACCCCTGAAGAAGATCCAACTACTGCTGAAAACGATCTTTCTGTCTTCGATTGGAGCAGCCTGCCTAATGGAACAAACCCATTCTCGACTGACGCTTCTTATGAGGTAGATGGAAATGTGCTAAAATGGTCTCGCGCTTCCAGCTCAGGAGTAACTGTTACCGAGGCTGCGGTAGGAACAACATTCCAGGCTCCCACAAAAACACTATCAGTATTGCAAAGAGGTGCCAGCAGCTCAACTGGCACGAGATTGCGCGTGGATTTTGCAGAGCCTGTGGCAGACCTTACTTTCTCACTGTTCGATGTAGACCAAAGCAGTGGCCAGTTTCAAGACAACATAAAAATCACCGGCGTAGGTTATAGTGGCCGAGTTGTGTTAGCTGAAACAAAAGTAATAACAACGTTTAATAATAGTTTTTCGACAGCTACTAATGCTATCACTGGTGTGTCCGGTTCTGATGTAAACAGCGCGACGCCAGGAGGCAACGTTAAAATTAGTTTTTCAGAGCCAGTAGGGCAGGTTAATATTGAGTACTACAATTTAGATGCTGCAAAGGGAAACCAAGGCATTGGGGTGCATAACCTGAGCTGGAGAAGAGACCGCTCGCTTGCCCCGCTCCCAGTGGAGCTGGTTAGCTTCAAGGGCGCCGCCGTAAACGGTGCGGCTAAGTTAACTTGGGCCACGGCGCAGGAGAAGAACAACGAGCGCTTCGTGGTGGAGCGCAGCCAGGACGGCAAGGCCTTCGCGGCGATCGGCGAGGTAAAGGGCAACGGCACGAGCGCCGCGCGCACCGACTACAGCTTCACCGACACCAACCCTGCCGCAGGCGCCAACTACTACCGCCTGCGCCAGATCGACTTCGACGGCACCGAGGATTTCTCTAAAGTTGTAGAGTTAAACATTAACAAAAACACGATAGCTGCCAACTCAGCGCTTGCTTCAGTTTACCCTACTGTAGCTTCTACAGAGGTTAAGGTAAACTTCGCGCTAACTAATGCAAACGTAACCGTGCTTGATGCCAGCGGCCGCCAGGTGGCCCAGTTTGCCAACGCCGGGCGCGAGCTGGTTATCCCGGTGAGCAACCTGCAGCGCGGCGTGTACTTCGTGACGGTGACGGACGGTGCGCAGCGCCAGACACAGCGTTTCGTGAAGCAGTAATCACAGAGAGTTTATTTCGTTCGTTCAATACAGGCCTGGCCTTCCGTGTGGAGGCCAGGCTTTCTTTTTGGGGCACTATGGTTTTATGTTGACTCTGCAAAGAGAGTTGGTAACATTTAATTAATGTTGTCCTTCAGATAGTAATATTACGTAGTTAATTAGGACATTATTTTAATAATATTTTATAACTAGTTCAATATGCAGCAGTTATATTTCCGTAACTCTTTTGTGGATATGTACTACGATTTAGACTTAAACTTGGGCAAAGCCGTTTGGAACGGGAAATTGGTTGGGGCTGAGTTTAGAGAGGTAACGCTTATGTGCCTTGAGATGCTGGATCGTTTTGAGCTAACCCGTTGGTTAGGGGATAACCGCAACATGAAGCCTATCAGTCCTGAAGACCTGCAGTGGAGCCTAGAAGTATTTGTTCCTAAACTTTTATGTGGGCCACTGCTTCGGATGGCTACTTTACCTTCTAAGTATGAGGAAAACAGGCAAGCCGTAAATATGCTCATGAGCAAATCGCATGACCTGGATAACAGCCTAGAGCTACGTGATTTTCAAAATGAAGAGGAAGCAATGGCTTGGTTGCTGCAAGAAGCTCCTTCTGTCAGCAAAATCACACCCTAAGTATAAAATGGCATTTAAGTTATGCACCGGTATTAGCTTACTGCGCCATACAGTCCGGAAGAGCACTCTTCCAGACACCGCGTAGCAGCATAGTGTAAGTATAACTCTGCAGCATGCCTCGCGTAGGTTCTATAACAAACCAAAAAAGAAACTATGAAGAAAAATGCAATACTAATGCTGCTCGGGGTAGGAATTTTGACCTCCTGTAACGATCCGAAAGGCTCAGTTGAGAATGATTCTCTTTCCGATGCTACTGCTGACACGGCAGTAGTTTATGAAGACGAGATGGGCCGCGTTGAAGCTGATGGCGCTGAAATAATTGACGTAGGAGAAGATTTCTGGGCCAATATAAACTGGGATGCTCCTGTAGTAGAGAATGAGAAGATGAAGGCAACAGATGTTGAAATGCGCTCCGATACGGAATATAACATCTATACCATGGATGATCGCCTGCTTTTTGATACCGATAAGGCCCAGATCCGAACTGCCGGCGAAGAGAAGCTGCAGGAAATAGTAAACGAGATCAAGAACTTGCCGCCTAATGGGCAGATACGTATTTTCGGCCACGCTGACGCGCGCGCCAGCAACGAGTATAATAAAGAGCTTTCTGCGGAGCGCGCCAATGCTGTAAAGGATTGGTTGCAGAATAAAGGCGGCATAGACGGGCAGCGCTTATCCATTGAGGCAATGGGCGAAACTGCCCCTCGCGCAACCAACGAGACGGCTAGAGGGCGGCAGCTAAACCGCCGGGTAGCTGTGGTAGTAGTTACACGCGAGCAGTAACTTATAAGTATAAATTAGTATTAAAACCACAAGAGCCGATGTTGGAAAGCATCGGCTCTTGTGGTTTTAATGGCCTCTGTTTTTAGTGTAGATCTGTTTCTTAGGTTCCAATACTATGATAACGATTGATCCTAATCAGTCATCTATTGTGTAGCACGTTTGTTCCAGTTCCGGATTGTTCTAAAGGGTGAAATACCCCATATTTTATGCTACCAGACTTGTGTATTTCCGCTGTGTTTAATCCGCAGCAGCACGGCCTGACTCATACTTTTAGTTAGTTTACCATAGTATGCTTTCAGATGGCGGTAACACCATGGCGATGCTTGGAAATGTCGATCATAAGGACAAGTTTACATATCAATCGATTTAGCGAGACAACGCGCAAAAACCTGGCTTCATCGCCGCTGACACCAATGGAATTATAGGCACAGACTCTGGCTTTGAGGGCACCACGCAGCTATACTCTATAACCCTATGGAAGTTGAGTTGGAGTGATAGTATGAGAAACGTTTCGGTGGGTAAAGCTGCTGCCTGCAAGTATACGTTTACGTGTAGTAAGCTATTTACCTGAGGCTACAAGTATGCTAAGCTATTAAGTATACGGCGGCAGTTATACTTGTCTAGTTTTGGTTGTTGGTGAGATAACTAGGGTGTTAGACGCTCGCGGGTCTTAAAGACACCGCGAGGTCTATAGGGTAAATATTATGCAACGAGCCCTGTGCTATTTATACACATATTACTGTTCATAATGTTAGGTGCAAATAGTTGATTTAGTAGGTGAAGCAACTGCTTTTCACACCATACATCTTTAGTAGAAAACTGATATATCTCTTTTCTATAGTGCTCTTGTAACTCTTTTGCAACTTCTTCTGGATTTAGAGAACAAACAACTAGTTCAGTTCTTGAACGGTCAAAATGTTTGCTTATAAGCTCTTTTATATGTGGCTCATATCTAAATGAGTTTCCTATGATAACCAACCTGTCATAACTTTTTAACCTTTCTGTAAGAGTTTTATAATATGCAGATAATACCTGATCATTTAAGATTTCTTGCTCCTTCAAGAAAGGGTTGTTAAATATCAAGACAGGTTCTTCATTGAAGATGTCACCGGTTATCTTGTAGGTGTTGTTTTTGTATTTAGTAAACTTATAAGAGCCATGTAAGTGAACCATACATCTTTTTACAATTTTAAGTCTTGACTCATTTAACTTCAGATGCCCCTCAATATTACTTAGTCCAAAACAATCTGGGTAAATGAAACTGGTTCCATTATTTTTTATTGGCCCTGTTAGGAGAGTGTCAAGTATGCCGTCGTAGTTAGTGGTGCAAATAAATGCTTCTTCTACTTCATTATTGTTTAACATATTTTCGAATCCAACGCCAAAGTGAGGAAAAAGCCTCCGTATTACTTTGTTTCCTGATATATTTTCGAAGCGTTTGAAGTCTGTTGCTACTTCTTTCAAACTATTTTTTCGAGCAATATTAACTTTTCCTGTCAGCTCTTCTATTTTATCTGTTGGTATCACTTCTTTAAAAAGTTCTTCATTGGCTAGGTCATTGAGAAGACATAATATTTGTTCATCACATAAATATGGGTGAGATTGTTTTATCTTAGGAAATGCATATTTAAATCTCTCCCAAAGCCCTGCAATATCATTGATGTTATTTGAAATTGTTTTTAAATCGGTACCTAAAGCTTTAGGTATTTTCTCTGTGGGATAATTATTGACCAAATTTGCTAACAGCTTATTAAAGCCATTGCCAAATAATATAATTGATTTCAATTTAGATATGTTTAATACTTTGTTCTAAAAATATAAGCAACAGTATTCCGCCCGCTAACAGGACGCTAGCGGTAACATGGAGTGTATAAGAGGTAGGAAAACGAAGAAGGAGGACAATTAGCCCTCCTTCTTTAGTTATTTACGATCCGCAAGCTTCGCAAGCGTCTGGGTTATCTAAACTGCAACTCATATCGCTGCGGTTCTGATCCTGGTTGCTGTAGACCGGCGATAAGGTTTCGGCGGCTTGTTTCTCCACCGTAAACTTAATGGCGTCTACCGCCGACTTGGTGCGCAGGTAGTACATACCTGTTTTTAGGCCACGCTTCCAAGCATGGAAGTGCATCGAAGTCAGTTTACCGAAGTTCACGTTCATAACGTGCAGGTTCAGCGACTGGCTCTGGCAGATGTAAGCGCCACGGTCAGCACTCATATCAATTACTGTACGCTGGCTAATCTCCCAAACTGTTTTATACAGGTCTTTGATGTTTTGCGGAATAGTCGGGATGTCCTGAATAGAGCCGTTGGCTGCAATAATGTCGTTCTTCATGCGATCGTTCCAGATGCCCAGAGCAATCAGGTCCTTCAGCAAGTGCTTGTTTACCACCATAAACTCACCTGAAAGCACGCGGCGCAGGTAAATGTTGGAAGTATAAGGCTCAAACGACTCGTTGTTGCCCAGGATCTGAGCTGTAGAAGCTGTTGGCATAGGCGCTACTAGCAGCGAGTTGCGTACGCCGTGCTCTACTACTTCTTTGCGCAGCTCTTCCCAATCCCAACGGCCACTTTCCGGTGTTACATCCCACATATCAAACTGGAACTTCCCTTCTGATAATGGAGAGCCTTTAAAGGTTGGGTAGGCACCTTGCTTCTTGGCCAGGTCCTTAGAGGCTGTCATGGAGGCAAAGTAAATCGTCTCGAAGATATCCTTGTTCAGGCCGCGTGCCTCCTCACTCTCGAAAGGCATGCGGAGGTGAATAAAGGTATCAGCCAAACCCTGCACGCCCAAGCCAATCGGGCGGTGGCGCATGTTAGAGTTGCGGGCTTCCTCTACAGGGTAATAGTTTATGTCGATAACCTTGTTCAGGTTAACAGTGGCATGGTACGTTACGTCGAACAGTTTCTGGTGGTCAAAAGTCTTGTTGCCGTTCTCGTCTTCGGTTACGAAGCGTGGCAGGGCAAGCGAGGCCAGGTTACAAACAGCCACTTCGTCTTGGCTGGTGTACTCCATAATCTCGGTGCACAGGTTCGAGCTCTTGATCGTGCCCAGGTTCTGCTGGTTGCTCTTGCTGTTGGCAGCATCTTTGTACAGCATGTACGGCGTGCCCGTCTCTACCTGAGACTCAAGTATAGCAAACCAAAGCTCCTGCGCCTTAATGGTTTTGCGGGCACGGCCCTCACGCTCATACTTCTCGTAGAGGCGCTCAAAGTCTTTGCCCCAGCAATCGGCCAGGCCAGGTGCCTCGTGCGGGCAGAACAGGCTCCAGTCGCCGTTCTCTTCCACGCGCTTCATAAACAGGTCTGGCGTCCAAAGGGCGTAGAACAGGTCACGGGCGCGGTTCTCTTCTTTACCGTGGTTCTTCTTCAGGTCCAGGAAGTCGAAAATATCTGAGTGCCATGGCTCCAGGTAAATAGCGAAGGCGCCTTTGCGCTTGCCACCGCCCTGGTCTACGTAGCGAGCCGTGTCGTTAAACACCTTCAGCATCGGGATGATGCCGTTGGATGTGCCGTTGGTGCCTTTGATGTATGAGCCCGTGGCGCGCACGTTATGGATGCTAAGGCCAATACCACCGGCGCTCTGCGAAATCTGGGCGCACTGCTTCAGGGTATCGTAAATGCCTGGTATGCTGTCGTCCTTCATGGTTAGCAGGAAGCACGAAGACAGCTGCGGCTTAGGCGTGCCGGCGTTAAATAATGTTGGTGTGGCATGAGTAAACCATTTTTCAGACATGAGATTATAAGTCTCGATGGCAGATTCGATGTCCTCCTTATGGATACCCACGGCCACACGCATCAACATATGCTGCGGGCGCTCCACAATCTTGCCATCAAGGCGAAGCAGGTAAGAGCGCTCCAGCGTTTTGTAACCAAAGTAGTCGTAGTTGTAGTCGCGGTCATAGATGATAGTAGAGTCCAGCAGGGCGGCATGCTTGCGGATAACCTCATACACATCCTTGGCGATAAGAGAAGCGTTCTCGCCAGTTTTAGGGTCCTCGTAAGTATAAAGGCGCTTCATGGTGTTCGAGAACGACTTGCTGGTAACCTTGTGCAGGTTAGAGATAGCCACGCGTGCCGCCAGCGTAGCGTAATCCGGGTGCTTGGTTGTAAGCGATGCCGCAGTTTCAGCCGCCAGGTTATCCAGTTCCACGGTGGTCACGCCATCGTAAATCCCGTCTATCACCTTCTTAGCCACCTCTATCGGCGACACATAATCCATATGCAAACCATAGCACAGCTTTTCAATGCGTGCGGTTATCTTATCGAATTTGACGGACTCGCGTCTGCCGTCTCGTTTTACAACTAACATAGTGTATACAATTAGCGAGGTAGAAGGCCTCGGGTGATTAATTAAAACTGATATATAAAATGCCGCTGCCGCTGCAGCAGGCGGTTATACTATAAAGAGAGATACAATCAGCCCATACGCAAACACGTATGTAAGCCGTTGCAGTACAAATGATTATGTGTTAAGCTAAAAGTTTTTACTATATAGCAGGAATGTAGTACCCTGCAGGTGGCAGTGCTGCCAGCTATGGTTGCGGCTACGGCTTGCAGTTGCTGCCTTTGCTTCTGCCGCTGCCGCTCGGCAAGATGGTAGTAAGTATACGTTTAGGCAGGTATGAGAAAGCGGTTGCTCCCTGGCCCGCCTAAACGTACTACGTAATCTATTTAGCTTAAAAATCTTCGTCCAGCGAGAATACGTTTTTGTCTTTGTCGCCCATTACACCTGCTTTCTGGTACTCGCCTACGCGCTTCTCGAAGAAGTTCGTTTTGCCTTGCAGCGAGATCATCTCCATAAAGTCGAACGGGTTGGTTGAGTTGTAGACCTTGCTGTAGCCCAGCGCCACCAGCAGGCGGTCCGCTACAAACTCAATGTACTGGCTCATCAGCTTGGCGTTCATACCGATCAGGTCAACAGGCAGGGCATCGGTTACAAACTCCTGCTCTATGCTTACCGCATCACGGATAATATGGTGCACGCGCTCCTCTGGCAGCTTGTTCTGCAGCATAGTATACAGCAGGCAGGCAAAGTCGCAGTGCAGTCCCTCGTCTCTGGAGATAAGCTCGTTAGAGAAGGTAAGCCCTGGCATCAGGCCACGCTTCTTCATCCAGAAGATAGAGCAGAAAGAGCCAGAGAAGAAGATACCCTCCACCGCGGCAAAAGCAATCAGCCGCTCGGTAAAGTTCTCGCTCTCGATCCACTTAAGCGCCCACTCGCCTTTGCGCTTCACGGCAGGCACTGTTTCAAGGGCGTTGAACAGGTGGTCTTTCTCGGCTTGTTTCTTAACGTAAGTATCGATCAGGAGTGAGTATGTTTCGGAGTGGATGTTCTCCATCATAATCTGGAAACCATAGAAGCAGCGCGCCTCTGGTATCTGCACTTCGTTCATGAAGTTTACAGCCAGGTTCTCGTTCACAATGCCGTCAGAGGCAGCAAAAAAGGCAAGTACGTGGCTGATGAAGTGGCGCTCGCCATCGTTCAGGTTCTCCCAGTCTTTCAGGTCCTGGCTAAGGTCTATCTCCTCAGCAGTCCAGAAGCTGGCCTCAGCCTGTTTATACATCTGCCATACTTCGTCATGCTGTATCGGGAACAGTACAAAGCGGTTCGGGTTCTCTTGCAGTATTGGCTCCATAATCGCGTGTGTTTTTATAGTTAAAGAGTTCTGGGGTGTGTTGTCGCACTCAAAACCTCTTGAAATCAGAAATTGTTTTGGCCTGCTCTGGATAGCTGCCGGTATACATCCTGACTTCAAATATAGTAGAAATGAACTTGATTTCAGGGGCGAAAGTTGTTCAATTTATGCACATCGCCCAGCGTGCGGTTTTAAGCCCATTTTAGCAGTAATGCACATGGTTATCCACATGTTGTGGATAATATATATATGCTGTTTAATATTGGCATGTGTAAATATTTGACACGCTTTACGCACTTCTGAGTACTAGCAATGCCGTGTAACCATCTTATATACAGTGGTAAAGATAATGGCGAATAATTCAGCCGCAAGTATACCTTCCTGTGTAGCAAGCCTGGCCTTTTTTGTGGATAAGCAGTATTCCTGGCTTGTAATGCATGTGTCTGATGTATAGATGATTGAGGTTGTTTTGAGAGGTTTCTTGGTGTGCAGTGCGAGATATGCACACTGTTTTCCACAGGCAGTGTAAGAAGTGGATAACCCTCTGAGAAGTTTTTCATTCACAAGGCGTTGCAAATATCAAAAGGAAGCCGTACTTTTGCGGACTAAACTTTTAAACATACATTGAAGCTGATGTACGCAATTGTAGAAATCGCAGGTCAACAGACCAAAGTAGAGAGCGGTAAGTTCATCTACGCTAACAAGCTTTCCGGCAATGAAGGTGACGCCGTTGAGTTCGCCAATGTTCTTCTTACAGACGATAACGGTAGCATTACCGTTGGCGCTCCTTTTGTAGATGGTATCAAAGTAACTGGTAAAATCTTAGGAAACGTTAGAGCTGACAAAGTTCATATCTTCAAGAAGAAGAGAAGAAAAGGGTATAGAAAGTCGAGAGGTCATCGTCAGGACTATACTAAAGTTCTTATCGAGAACATTGGTTAAGCAGTAAGAAGAAATTAATCGTTGAACCTTTTGGGCTTAGCTTGCTAACCCAACTAAATAGTTAAAGAAAATGGCACACAAAAAAGGCGTTGGTAGTTCCAATAACGGCCGCGAATCGCATTCTAAACGACTAGGTGTTAAGATTTACGGTGGCCAGGACATTATTGCAGGTAACATCATTGTAAGACAAAGAGGTACTGCGCACCACCCAAGCACAAACGTGGGTATGGGTAAAGACCACACACTGTTTGCTTTGACTGACGGTGTGGTACAGTTCAGAAAGGGTAAGAAGAACCGTTCTTACGTTTCTGTACTTCCTAAGGTACAAGCTGAAGCTTAGTCTTAGCTAACTTACAAAAAGAGGGATGCCGAAAGGTATCCCTCTTTTTTTTGCAGAAGGTAACATTTGCGTAACACACAGAAGTTAGTAGCGTATATATAAAGCAAGGGTCGGATTTGTTAATAAACGAAGAAGATCCTCAAGGAAAAGGACACGTCAAGTGTCCTTTTCTGTTTTTATACCTACTTTAAACCCCTCCTTATCTAAATCCCGGCATATTTCGCGGTAACTTATTTCCTTTTTCCGCGGATATAACGTTACTTTGTTTAAACTTATCAAGAAAGACTGAGGGATAGGGCCCTGCGACGTCTTAGCAACCATGTATAAAGCTTGGTGCTAACTCCCTCCTGGCGCAGCTGCAGCCAGGGAAGATAAGAGCGATCCTACCTTCTGCAGGTGTCCTTCTTGATAAGCTAGCGTACTAGACTCAAGAAAAGCATGACACCGAACCGAACTAAGAAACATCCGATTTATACTTTGTTGCAAGAGCGTGTGCTAGTGCTGGATGGTGCTATGGGCACCATGATTCAGCGTTACCAGCTCACAGAGGCTGATTTCCGTGGCGAGCGCTTTAAAGAGCATCCCGGAGACCTGAAAGGCAATAACGACTTGCTCTCCCTCACCCGCCCCGATGTTATCAAGGCTATTCATGCAGAATACCTGGAGGCAGGCGCAGACATTGTAGAAACCAATACCTTTAGCGGCACTAGCATTGCCATGGCCGATTATAAAATGGAGGACCTGGTGTATGAGCTAAACTATGAGTCGGCAAGGCTGGCGCGCGAAGCAGCAGACGAGGTAGAAGCAAAATTGCCGGGTAAGCCACGTTTTGTGGCAGGCGCCATCGGGCCCACTAACCGCACCGCATCGCTCTCCCCGGATGTAAATAACCCCGGCTACCGCGCCATTACTTTTGACCAACTAGTAGAAGCATACTATGAGCAGGTACGCGGCCTGGTAGATGGTGGCTCCGACCTGCTCTTGGTAGAAACCGTGTTTGATACGCTAAACTGCAAAGCGGCTCTTTTCGCCATTCAGCAGTTTGTAAACGACGGAGGCAAGGAACTGCCGATTATGGTATCCGGAACGATAACCGATGCCAGCGGCCGTACGCTTTCCGGGCAAACGGTGGAAGCCTTCTGGAACTCGATCTCGCATGCGCCAATACTAAGTATAGGCTTTAACTGTGCGTTGGGTGCCCGCCAACTGAAAACACACATACAGGAGCTTGCACGCATTTCTAACTGCTACGTTAGTGCTTACCCTAACGCGGGCTTGCCAAACGCCTTTGGGGGTTATGATGAAACAGCCGAGCAGATGGGGGCTATTGTGGAAGAATATCTAAAAGAGGGTTTGGTAAATATACTTGGCGGTTGTTGTGGTACCACGCCCGTTCATACTAAAGTTATCTCCGACCTTGCTCAAAAATATAAACCGCACGTGCCCGCACCGGTTGCCCCGCTCCCGCGCTACAGCGGCCTGGAGCCTTTAACGGTTACACCCGAAACGCTATTCGTAAATGTGGGCGAACGCACAAACGTAACGGGTTCTAAGAAATTTTCGCGCCTGATTGTGAACGGCGAGTTTGAGGAGGCCTTGTCGGTGGCGCAACAGCAGGTAGAGGGCGGTGCCCAGATCATAGACGTGAACATGGACGAAGGCATGCTGGATTCAGAGCAAGCCATGACCGCTTTCCTTAACCTAATCGCCTCAGAACCTGATATCGCTAAACTGCCCATCATGATCGACTCCTCTAAATGGAGCGTAATTGAGGCCGGCTTAAAATGTGTGCAGGGCAAAAGCATCGTTAACTCCATCAGCTTAAAGGAAGGCGAAGAGAGTTTTAAGCAGTTGGCCCGCAAGGTACGCCAGTACGGAGCCGCCGTGGTGGTAATGGCTTTTGATGAGCAAGGGCAGGCCGATACATTGCCGCGCCGCATCGAGATATGTGAGCGCTCTTACCGCATACTTACCGAAGAAGTGGGTTTCCCGCCACAGGATATCATCTTCGACCCAAACATACTTGCCATTGCCACAGGCATCGAGGAGCATAATAATTATGCTGTAGATTACATTGAGACGGTTAAATGGATCAAGGCCAACTTACCGCATGCGCTTATCAGTGGCGGGGTGAGCAACTTGTCGTTCTCGTTTAGGGGCAACGATGTGGTGCGCGAAGCCATGCACACGGTGTTTTTGTACCATGCGGTGCAGGCAGGTATGGATATGGGTATCGTGAATGCTGGTATGCTGGGTATTTATGAGGAAGTGCCGCAGGAACTCCGCAACCTGATTGAAGACGTGATCTTTAACCGCCATCCGGAATCTACTGAAAAACTGGTAGCCTACGCTGAAACAATCCGGGGAAAAGGCAAAACCGCCACAGCAGCAGACAACAGCTGGCGCGAAGCCCCCGTGGCAGAGCGGCTAAAACATGCATTGGTAAAGGGCATTGTAGAGTTTATTGATGAAGATACCGAAGAAGCCCGGCAGGCAAACACTAAAACCCTGGACGTGATTGAAGGCCCTTTGATGGCCGGTATGCAGGTGGTTGGGGATTTGTTTGGAGCCGGGAAAATGTTCCTGCCGCAGGTTGTAAAAAGCGCCCGCGTAATGAAAAAGGCCGTGGCCTACCTGATGCCATACATGGAAGCTGAGAAAGCAGGCTCCTCGTCTTCTTCAGCGGGTAAGATCCTGATGGCTACTGTAAAAGGCGATGTGCACGATATCGGTAAAAATATTGTAGGCGTGGTGCTGGCCTGCAATAATTACGAGATTATAGACCTTGGGGTGATGGTGCACCTAGATAAAATTCTGGCTGAAGCCGAAGCGCAGCAGGTAGATGTGATTGGCTTGAGCGGGTTAATTACCCCATCCCTGGATGAGATGGTATATGTGGCGCAGGAGATGGAGCGCAGAGGCATGAAGATTCCGTTGCTGATTGGCGGCGCCACCACTTCGCGGGTGCATACAGCCGTAAAAATTGCACCGCAGTATAGTGGCCCCGTAGTACACGTGCACGATGCCTCCCGTAGCGTAACCGTGGTTAGCAGCCTATTGGGTAGCAACAAGGGGACCTATATCGCCGGATTGAAGGTAGAGTATGAAAAGCTGCGCGAGGACCATCTGAGCCGTACCAAAGATCGTGCTTTTGCAAGTATAGCAGAGGCCCGCGCCAATAAGTATAACGTTGATTGGGCCGCCACAGCCCCAACCAGGCCGAGCTTCCTGGGCAACAAAGTATACACCAACTATCCTTTAGCCGAAATTGTGCCGTACATCGACTGGACGCCATTCTTCCATACGTGGGAGCTGAAGCGTCAGTATCCGAAAATCCTGAATGATCCCGAGTTAGGCATTGAGGCAACCAAACTCTTTGCTGATGCGCAGGCTATGCTGCAGCAAATTGTAGATGAGCAATTGTTGGAGGCGCGCGCTGTGGTAGGCTTCTATCCGGCCAACGTAGCCGCCAATGATACCATAGAAGTATACACTGATGACTCACGGGAGCAAGAACTAACCGAGTTTCATACGTTGAGGCAGCAGGGCAAGAAAGGTGCTACTGTTCCAAACCTGGCTTTCTCTGATTTTATCGCCCCAAAAGAAACCGAGTTACCGGATTATATCGGTGGCTTTGCCGTATCGGTAGGGTTTGGCATTGAGAAGCTGCTGGAAAAGTATGAAGCCGAGCACGACGATTATAAATCCATTATGGTGAAAGCACTCGCTGACCGTTTGGCCGAGGCGTTTGCTGAGCTTATGCACCTGAAAGTTCGCCGCGAGCTTTGGGGATACGCACCAGATGAACAGTTAGATAATGAAGGGCTGATAAAAGAGCAATACAAAGGCATCCGTCCTGCGCCGGGCTATCCGGGTTGCCCAGACCATACCGAGAAAATCACCTTGTTTAACCTGCTGAAAGCCGAAGAGACGACAGGTATCATGCTCACCGAAAACCTGGCCATGTATCCGGCATCCTCGGTAAGCGGGTTATACTTCTCGCATCCGGAGTCGCGGTATTTCGGGCTGGGCAAAATTGGAGAGGACCAGGTGGCCGACATCGCGCAGCGCAAAGGTATGGCCAAAGAAGAGCTGGAGCGCTGGCTCTCGCCTAACCTGAACTACGAGCCCAAGCCCGTGGCGCAGCAGGCGGTTTAAAGGAGACGCTAGATGTTAGATAATAGACTTTAGATTTATATTTTGAAGGCCAAGCTTTTACAAATCTAGAGTAAGTTACTATTCCAAGAAAATGGATTATCTAACATCAGGAGTCTATTATCTAACATCTAATATCTAACATCAACATACTTTGAAAGTAACAGACCACTTCAAGAATGCGGACGGCAAAACGCTGTTCACTTTTGAGATATTACCACCGCTGAAAGGCGAAAACCTGCATACCCTGTACACACACATCGACCCACTAATGGAGTTTAAGCCTCCGTTTATCGATGTTACGTACCACCGCGAGGAGTATATCTACAAGCAACGCGAAAATGGCTTGTTGGAGAAACGCTCTACCCGCAAGCGCCCGGGCACGGTGGGCATTTGTGCGGCCATCCAAAACCATTACAAAGTAGATACCGTGCCGCACCTAATCTGTGGCGGCTTTACCAAAGAGGAAACCGAAAACGCCCTCATCGACCTGCATTTTTTGGGCATTGATAATGTGCTGGTCCTGCGTGGCGATTGTGTGAAAAGTGAGCAGCGCTTCATACCTGAACCAGACGGGCATAACTATGCCTCCGAGCTGATTGAGCAGGTTGTAAACATGAACAACGGTTGCTACCTGGACGATGAGCAGGCCTACAACAACGGCACCGATTTCTGTGTTGGCGTGGCAGGCTACCCCGAGAAGCACTTTGAGGCTCCTAACTTAAAATCGGATCTGCGGTGGCTGAAGCAGAAGATTGCCATGGGGGCTGAGTATATCGTAACGCAGATGTTCTTCGATAACCAGAAGTATTTCGACTTTGTGAACCTGTGCCGCCAGGAAGGTATAACTGCACCAATTATTCCGGGTTTGAAACCGCTAACCACAAAAACGCAGCTATGTTTGCTACCAAGCCTTTTTCATATTGATGTACCCTGCGAGCTAGCCGATGCCGTGGAGGCTTGCGCTGACAATAAAGCCGCCGCCCAGGTAGGTGTGGAGTGGGCTATACAGCAATCCAAGGAATTGGTGGAGTTTGGCGTGCCATGCCTTCATTATTACTCCATGGGAAAATCGGGCTCTGTTAGAAAAGTAGCTGAGGCATTGTTTTAAGTCTGCGTTAAAGGCTAGTCTGAGTTTTTTAGCTAACGCTAGGCCAAGAATAACTCAAGTGTTATCTGGTCGGCAAGCAGTTTGCCAGCGTCTGTGAGGTAAAGTGTGTTATTGCGTATAATTGCCAGTTCCCGGTTTTGCAGGTCTTGCAGGTAACCGGCATGCTGTTGCTGCAGATTATAGCCATAGGTTTGCTGCAGCCTGTTTAAATCACAGCCCCAGGTGGTGCGCAGCGTGGTCAGTAGGTAATCGTTGGCTTGGTCTGCGGGGGTAAGGCTTTCCAACTCAAAAGGTACAGTGCCTTGCTGTAGTGCATCAATATACTTTTTATTATGCGCCACATTATACTGTCGCGAGTGCCCGTTAAACGAGTGCGCGCTTGGGCCAGCACCCAGGTAATGTATGCCGCGCCAGTAATTGCTGTTATGCCTCGACTCGTGGCCCGGCAGACAGAAATTAGAGATCTCATACTGCACATAACCCTGCTGTTTCATGCGGGTAAGTAAAATCTCGAACTGTTCAGCGGTAAACTCATCGTCGGCGGGCTTAAACATACCCTTCTTACTCCAACGGCCAAGGGCGGTGTCGGGCTCAATGGTAAGTGCGTAGCAGGAAACGTGCGGCACACCCAAGGCAAAAAGCATCTCCAAATCCTGCTGCCACACGCTGTGGTCCGGGGCGGGCACGCCATAAATAAGGTCTACGGTGATGTTCTGAAAACCCGCTGCCTGCGCATACTTTACGCAGTTTATACTTTCCTCGGCTGTATGCGCACGGTTCATGAGCTGCAGGTGCGGCTCATAAAACGATTGCAAACCTATACTCAGGCGGTTGATCCCTGCCGCTTTAAGCTCCTGTAATTTCTGCGGTTTCAGGTCGTCGGGGTTTGCCTCCAGCGTTATTTCAGCCTCCGGCGAAACTTTAAACAAGCGCCTTGTTGTTTCCAACAGCAGTTCCAGTTCCTGCTGGTTGAGCAAAGACGGGGTGCCGCCTCCAAAATAGATCGTGCCTACCTCCTGCCCCTGCAGGTAATCTTGCCGAAACTCCAGTTCCTGTACCATGGCTTGCACCAAATCGGTTTTAAGTGCCATGGATGTACTGAAATGGAAATCGCAGTAGTGGCAAGCTTTCTTGCAGAAGGGGATATGAAGGTATATTCCGGCCAAAGTATATATGCTTGAGAAATATTAGATTATTGTATGGTTAAATTGTTGATGGTCTGAAAGTATGGCCATGTCTCTTTTCTTAAAAGTATTTCAGAACCCACTACCTTTGCAAGTATAAAGCACGGCTTTACCCTCTTTACTAAACCAGCTAACCATTAAACAATTTAAACATTTAACAGTTCAACCGCACAAATGTACAAAATTGCTGCCTTTCTGCTTTGCCTGTTACTGTGGCTGCCCTTTGTGCAGGCGCAGGAGTTGCCGCCTGTAAAGGTGCAACAGACCAAATCCCAGCGAGTGCAACTGGCGGTAAAGGCTACCGATGCAGCCGGCAGGCAGGTGCTCAGCCAGTATAACTTCAGGCAGGCGCAGCCCGATTCGGCAGAGGCGCTTAAAGAAGTTCGGGCGCTTGTTTACAGGTTGCAGGAGGACGCTTTTCTACTGGCTTCCGCAGATAGTTTATACTTTTCCCAGGATACGCTCCACGTGAAACTTCATGTGGGCCAGCCTTTTGAGTGGGCGCAACTCCGCAACGGCAACCTGAGCGAAGGAGTGCTGGTTGAGTCTGGTTTCCGGGAGAAATTTTACCATAACACGCCTTTCAAGCCATCCGATTTCGTGCGGCTGCAGCAGCGCATACTTTACTACGCCGAGCGCAATGGCTACCCTTTTGCCACCGTGTGGCTCGACTCTGTAAGTATATCGGATAATAAAATAAATGCCACCCTGATGGTGGAAAAGGCTTTTGCTGTAACCTACGATACCCTGGAGATTGTGGGCAAAACCAAAACGCAGCCTAAGTTCCTGATGCGCTACCTGCAGTTGTTGCCCGGCCAACTTTATAACCAGGACCAGGTAAATGCCTCGCAACGCATGCTCACGGCGCTGCCTTACATTAAGGCCACGGGACCGCCGCAGGTGCGCTTCACTGGCAGCAAGGCCAAAGTATACTATTTCCTGGAAGACAGGCAGGCTAACCAGATCGATGGCGTGGCCGGCTTTTTGCCCGACCCGAACCGCGCGAACAAACTGCTTATAACGGGCGAGGCAAACCTAAACATTCGTAATATCAGGGGCAGTGGCAAACAGCTAGGCTTGCAATGGCGGCGCGTAAGTGCCGGGTCAGTGATACTAAACGGCGAGTACCTGCATCCCAATTTATTCGGAAGTCCGTTTGAGGGTGGTGTTAAGTTTAACCTGATGAAGCAGGACACGACCTTTATAACGGTACAACCGCGTGTGCAGCTCGGGTATTATATGTTAAAGTATGGGAAGTTCAGCGTGTTTACCGAATGGCGTAATTCGCGCATACTTTCAGAAGTGAGCCCGCAACGCCTGCAGCAACTGGATCTGGCCGATGCCCAAACCACAACCTATGGCCTGAACTATCTCTGGAACAACCTCGACGACTTTTATTTCCCGAAGCGCGGCAGGCTACTGGAACTGCAGTTTTCGGCGGGTACCAAAAAGCTGCTCCGCAATGCCGATGTAGAGAAAAGCTTTTACGACACCCTGGATCTGAAAACATCGCAGCTAAGCCTGGGGCTGCGGCTGGAGAATTTCCTGCGGCTGGGTAAGAGCAGCGCCCTGCTTACCCGGCTGCGCGGCGAGGCACTGCTAAGCGACCGTATTTTCCTGAATGACATGTATCGGTTAGGTGGGCTATCGTCGTTGCGCGGCTTTGATGATTATTTCTTCTATGCTTCTGCCTATGCTGTGGGCACGTTGGAGTACCGCCTATTTACAGCTACAGACTCCTACGTGCTGTTATTCTACGACCAAGGCTACTACAGAAGCGATTTAGAGGCCAGCCGCCAGCAGGATTATCCGTTTGGTGTAGGTGCCGGTATTAGCTTTAGCACAGGTGCAGGTATCTTTCAGCTAGTGTATTCCTTAGGGGAATCAGAGCGCCAGCCATTGTCTTTTAAATATTCCAAGATACATTTTGGCATAACAAGTAAGTTTTAATGAATTAAATCTTTTTATCGGTTTTTTGGTATACACACTTGCATGGTAAACATCTTTACTATACTTTTGCATCATAATAACAGTGCGGGGTGGAGCAGTTGGTAGCTCGTTGGGCTCATAACCCAAAGGTCGCAAGTTCGAGTCTTGTCCCCGCTACCTCAGAAAAAAAGCCGTTTCATGTCAAATGAAGCGGCTTTTTTGTTCGATGATTTATCTCGTTTGGTTAAATCACTAACTAACAGAATCACCTACCACTGATTTGTTAATAATCAACGCCTCCTGCTCCAGTCCCTTTTTATACTTATGCAACAGCTCAATCATGCTAAGTATTGCAGGTTCCTCGATCAGGTTTTGATCGAAGGTAATCTTCTGAATATCGTACAGGTTTTTACTACCCCACTTTACGAGCAATGATTCCACATCCTCTGGAACAAGCCAGGTAGCGCGGGATCCTAAATGCCGCTTGTACTCATGAAGATAAATTCTGATACCGGCAAAATCGAAATCTCCGAAATGAAGATAAGGGTTAGGTATAGTCTTAAGCCACCTGATCAGATCTTTGCTTTGATACTGTGGATAGCGACTCACGAAAAGCGGATGAATATTTTTAAAAAGATGTCGTTGCCTATCTACCTGACTGAAATTCTCTGGATTTTCAATTCCCACGATTGTAACATCCGGATGTGGCACAAAAGATTCATAATCATAAATAAATTGAAAAGTTCCGGCAGGTGGAGTAATTAGGTAGCTTGCTTCATGCAGAGAAGAATGTACAGGTTCGTAGCAATTCACCAAGAAACCTTTAAAAGTACGAACCTTCTTTATCTTAGAATCTGCAGCTATCTGCACCAATTGTGATCTACTAACTTCATCACTTAATACCTGAATATAATTCTCTAGGTTGGCTATGGCATACCTACTCAACAAAAAGGCTTTGAGCTCCTCTGGCCGTGGGAGGGACAAAACACTTTTAGATCTTCCTGCGCGGTTGTCAACAATAATATCCTCCTCCACTAATTCACTTACTAGCGGATAATTTAGTTTACTTGCCGGCAGCTTTTCACCTTGGCACAGCTGCAACAGTTTTTTTGCTAGCGCCTTAGACAGCTTCATTAACAGGAATGTTTTTTACAAGTTTTTTTACCGTAGTTACGTTTCTGCTGTCTTTAGCTAGCAAATAGGTATAACGGTAATCCATGGCGTTGTAGGATGTAGGAGAGCTATTGATTAATAAAATGTTTCGATCGTTGGCAAACTTCAGTATACCCTTTACATTATTAGGGTGCAGCTTACCGATTTCATCCATCATACAATGCAGACTGAAATTCTTAAACCGTTTGGATGCGCTGTCTTTAAACACATTTAACAGCATAATATTTATCATGGCTTTAACCAGAATGTCAGTTCCCTCGGAGCCCACATTAGCCAGCTTTTCTACCCAGCCACTATCATTTTCATTTTCAATAATGCGGAACTCCAATTCGAACGTATCCGACAGGTTTATCTCATGTTGTTTGGTGCCAGCTATCTCATTTGCAAAGCTCTTGAGCAGGCTAACAGCTTTTTTGTTGTTCGATGCGGAGTCATCAGTGCTGAATAAATTTGCCGCTCCCAGAGAATTAGCATAATCGTTGCTGAAGGCCCTTATTTCCTGCAACAGTATGACTATTTTATTGGTACTCTCCGTTAACCTTAGGTTAATGCTTTTGATTACACCAGCAAAATTACGGTCTTCAAAATCCCTATTTATTTTAGTTATTATACTCTGAATGTCTTTCCCTTTAGAAACGAGGTCGGTAGTGTCTTTGCCAATCTGTCTTACTAAGTTGGCAAAGTGTTCATTTGTGCGCCTTTCATATTCACTAATTTTGTCTTCCTCAATAAACTCCTTCAGGTTGTTTGCAAAACCAAGGTAATCTTTGTCATCAATAAGGTTAGTTTTAAACCCAAAGATATTGGTAAGAGAAAAGTCGCTTAAGAATTTATTTACATCCAAACGCAGGTTATTCATCCTGCTGATTAAGCTAAAGCTTTTATCATTTAGGTCCCGAATAAGCTCAAAAAGCCGCTTGTGCGGTTGCATGGCTTTTTTAATATCTAAGACATCTGGCCGAAGCTCCAGCCAAACATCAGTTTGTTGGAATCGGTCGAATTCATTCAGGTCTTCCTGCATCTGCTGGCACGATTCCTGTAAACCCGACAGCTTCAGATTTAGCAATTCAACATTTTCCTGCAGCTTAGCTTTTGTTTGGTCATGTTTCTGCTGCTCCGCTATTAAGCGGGTTTCATAATTCTTTTTATCTGCTTTAAAAGTATCTACAAAGTCGAAAAGCTCCCGCTTATCCTTATTAAAATCAGCAACCTGATCACGGTTATTCTCTATAAAAGTAAGTTCATCCTTTATATGTTGTAGGTCCGTTTCGATTTGGTCCAGTCGATTGGTATCGGCTCCTTCCTGGTCAAGTTCTTTTTTATTTTGTTCTTGAATAGCCGCTATACGGGTAGCAGCTTCTTTCTGCTTTTCCTTAGTATCAAGGTCTAATTGTTGTAGCCTTTGCTGGAGTTCGGCTTGCTCCAGATTTATTTTATTTTGTTTTTCTTTCTTTTTAGCCTCCACCTGAGTACTTAAGCTTTTCTCTGCTTTAGCAAGGTGGTCCACAGCTAATTGTTTTTCATCCTCAGCTTTCTTTATAGCTTCTTTCACGGCATCCAGTTCTAAGCTTTGGGTTTGCTTAGCCTTTGTATGCCATTCTGCAAGAGTAATGGTGGCAAGATCCTTTTCAGATCCTGCTTTACGTGCTTCATATTCTCGTAGAGATATTTTATCTTTCAATGCGAGAATTTCAGGTTGATATTTCTTTTTAAGCTTTTCCTGCTCCTGTGCTTTTTTGTTATCTATACTGGAAATTTTAACTTTCATACGCTCGATTTTCAGTGCTAACTGCTCTTTCTCCGATTCGTAATCTGCCACGCTCTTTACCTTCCTGGAAATCTCCGATAGGTCGATCTCCACACCATAAAAAGAATTTTTACTAAAGTCAGACAATGTTGGTGAAAGACCGGTATGGAACAGTATGCTTTCTTCATCTATTACCTTTCCGATATTCTTCTCCCAGCCTGGGCGGTGTAATTGTAACCAGGTATAGAGCGAATCTTTCTTATCAGTTAACAAGGCTGCTATAGCACTAATTTTTTGATTCAAAGAATTAATTTCAACAAGCAGGTTAGTTTTCTCAGCATTGCATTCGGTTTCATGCTTTGTTTTATCTAAATCCCATTGCTGCTGCACCAACTCAATTTGTTTCTTCCAACCTGCTACTTCAATAGAGGCCGCATGCATCACCTGCTCAGCTTCTCTTATTACTTTTTTTGTATCAGTAATCTCCTTATCGAAATATGGTCTCAGCTCTGTCTCCCGTTTTCGGATATTAAGCGTATTAATTTGGTTAGCTTTATCAGATATGGCTTCTCGAGCACCTATAAGAATTCCTTCACTTTCCCTTTCAATGCCGGAAACTATAACTTCGTATTGCTTGTCAATTTGCTCCTTGAAAGAATAAAAGTTGCCCTGCTGTAAATTCTTTTCGTTACTTTTTGTATTCACAAACCGTTCCAGCTGTATTTGCACCTGCTTAACAAGGGCATCATACTTATTCGTAATTTCACTGAATCGAGCTGATAATAGTCCCTTTTCTTCCAGCAAAGCGGTTTTCTTCTGTTCCCACTCCTGCTTTCTGCTTACTCGAGAAATGAGGCTGGTGATATTTATTCTTTCATACTGCTCCCACTTACTTTTAGCTTCCTTCAGCTTCGAATTCAGCATTGTAATTTGGGTAACAATGTTAGATTTCTTCTGCTGGAATTTCTCATCTGCCTCAGAAACTCTTTTCTGTGCCGCCGCAAATTTTATACTCTCCTCCTCCAAATGCTTTAATTCATTGGGGAGCGCTATCTCCACATGTTTTTGGACAGCAATAAGTAATTCTGCAATTTCAACCTTCTCTTTTTTAAGATAACAGATGTCAGTGTAGTTCCTAGTAATCCTATCGGCTAACAGCCGCACTACAATTTCACCAACCCTGTTTTTGGTGCTCCATTTGCTAATATCGGCCAACTGCTCCTCAAAGTCCCGAAGATGAAAAGCATACTGGTCCAAGTCAACTTTCGCATCCTCTTCATTTAGAGACATGATGATAGTTTGCTTTATGAATTCGGCTTCCAGCTTAGAATTCATGAATACATTCTGAATAGTGCGGGGCAGGTTCTGGTACTGGCGGCTTTCCAGCATAGCAAATTTCCGGAACTCAGCCGTTAGGCCCTTATTATTGCCATACAGGATATCGCGATATTCTTCATAGCGTTCGATTTTCCTGGAGAAATATTTATACCCTGGAAATGTATTTCTTACTTGCTCCCATGGCATTGCTTTATTGTCTTCTCCGATAAAATTGCTTTTGTCAAAAGCGCCCTCGATAAAACGGAAAGCTACACGGCCCTGTGATTTAAAAGCCAGCACACAGAAAGGACCGGTTTCCCTTACTACTTCGTAAACGATATAGGAATTACCGAAAGGGAAATAATACTCATCAAAGCTACGCTTACCTTTTTCGATACCCAGTTTCTGCTTGTCTGCATTATAAAAAAACAGGATAGCCCTTAAGGCTGTGCTTTTTCCTACCCCCTGTGTTCCAATAAAATGAACATTACCGTCAAGGTTTATTTCGGCATAGTAGACATTGGCACTATTTACAAAAACTATTTTATTCAGGTATCTCATTCTGGACGTCTTCAGGGATAGTAATGCTTAAAATCAATTGTTCCAGGTATGCGAAGGAGGCTAGCGTTTTATATTCGTGAAGGATGTCATTTTCAAGTTCAATAAAATTATCCTTCTCTAGTTGGTCCAGCACTTTATCAAAGATTTCGGACTGTTTTACTTTACCACCAGCATATTTTTTAAGACCCTCCAGCTTATTTTTCAAATCAGCATCTACTGATAACCTAACCAATATATTGGATGGAGAGAAGCGGAATCCTGAACCAAAGCCGGGGTCATAGGTTTTAAAGAAATCTACAATATCTATCCATTTCATTGCTATTTCTAACTTGCGATCCAGCTCTGCCTTACTGTCTATTCGGGAAAAATGATAATATTCATTACCCTCCCTGAGAATCAGGTTTATGCCCTGAAAATAGGTGTAATAAGCTTCGAAGTCTTGGTTAATGGCATTATATAATCTTCGTATGGCAGCATTACAGCTATTTGAACAAATAAACTGCCCTTTACTCATAATTTCAAAAGCTTCTGCCGATTGTTTTGGGATCTCTATCATATACTTTTAGGATAAATCAACAGGTACTCCGTCTCTTCGCTTATCTGGTACTTTTCTGTTAGTTCAAATAACAAGTCATATTGTGAAGTAAGTTGGCAATACACCGTCAGGCGTTCTTCAAAAGATAGTACTCTCCCAAAATCATAGGTTTGAAGAAAATCAAAGAGGTTATTGCTGCCTGCTAAAAAGCTGTTCTTTACTTCTTCTAGGTTTACCTGCACTATCACTTGTGTATCAGCTTCTAGGTAGCCTTCCAAGCTGTGATCTGCTAATGGCTGTTTTACCTTTGCATCACTACGGCTGCGGTTTAAAACTTTGCGAATTATCTCCAGTATCTCACCATCATTTTGTAATTGCTCCATAGATAGCTTTAGCGGGTAAGCCGGTTTTGGCTCGTATACTAGAGCATGGTCTGTCTGCAATACCTCTACTATATTGGTTTTACTTTTGAGTTCGAACTGGTCCTTGAGATATTTTATTTGACGTATTTTTTCTACCAGTCCACTTTGGTATTTAAGGCGATTGATAAACTCAATAATTTGCTTTTCAATTTCTATTAGATTGTGTCTACATTCTTTTAGCTGAAGTTTTAGTTTAACAATCACCCGCTGAAGTTCTTCATCAGCAGCTGACTTAAAGAAGGTCTGTTCTTCCTCTCCAGATACAAGATTATCTGTTAAATTTATCAGTATATAAATGTCATTCCGCTTTATATCAAGGTGCTCCAGTTTGGCTTTTTTTACCTTATAATTAGGTTCGTTTTTAAAGGTAATGTCGATATTTCTTTTCAAGTCTACCACGCTTCTGATAGCTGTGACTCCGGTCTTCCGTAAAGCGTTTTTGATTAAGCGTAGGTAACTGTATTTTCGGTTTTCGTTATCCTCTTTCAGATAATAGAGAATATTTTGTTTAATACCCTGGAGATTTTCGTTTATGGAGGATACATTGATTTCTTCATTCACTTCCAGTACTTGCTCAAAAAACTGCAGATACTGGTCATCTAGCTCAAGATAGGATCCGTTTGCCCGCAAGACAGAGTATTCTAACAGCCGTTGTATTTTATCTGTATCAAAATCTACAACCTCTAAGGCATGGTCATAAGTGTATGACAGCGTTTTACGTTTTTCAAATATCTCAGAGAGCAATCTTTGCTCACGACTGAGAATAGCCAATAATTCTTTTATAGATGAGAATGTCCTCACAATACCTGGCTTCTAAGTTTTCCTTTGAGAAATAGTCTTTTGATTAATTTATTTCCGAAAGGGATCATTGAATTGCAATAATAGCAAGATCTAGTTCTTCAAATATAGGGATTTTAAGTTTGTGTATTAACTGGTGAGTCACATATTCCCTATAACTGATTTATGTCAAAAAGAACTTGAAAGCATTGAGTTACAGAAAACGAATACTGCTGCCAAATTAATATTAGAGAAGAAATAGTCCTCCATCCTCATCATGTGCGATAGCAACTGAGTATAATAATTATATAGCTTGATTTTTTATATAGTTAACTCGAAATGCGGCAATTTTAAGTTTTAAAACAACCCGAATTTTGGTAGATGGAGTACAGATTTTACTAATAAATATCGCTATCTTTTATCTATATTGGCAGCAATGAAGAAATCTGCTATGGCTATCAAATCATTAAAGATATTATTCGATATTTGAGTGCTTTGGTCTACCTCAGAAAAGCCTGATTCAGAAATGAGTCAGGCTTTGGTTTTTTACGGCTGATTTATACTTCAGCTGCTAGTCCTTCACAGCAATCCCGAAGTATGGACGCGCTGCGCCTGCTCTTTACTTATCCCAAAGTATGTACTTAAACACACGCACCATAGAGGCTAGGTAATTGTGCCTGTTATACGCTTTCTCTTTAAATGTTTTGAGCATAGGCTGTCTTATCAGTCTGCCGTTAACCATGACCCAGTGCGGGTTTTGCAGGGTGGCGAGGTTCTCCAGCGGGTTGCCCGGGGAAAGCATAAAATTGGCATACTTGCCGTTTTCTATAGTGCTGAATGCGTCATAAACCTTTGCCGGGTTTACGGTGGCTGTTCTTAGCGCCTCGTAGTTCGACATGCCGGCCTGCGTGTAAAACCCAAGCTCCTGGTGCACCGAGAAACCGGGCGCTGTGCCTACAATCCCGGCATCAGTACCGCAAACTATGTTTCCCCTGCCTCATGCAGCCTCCGGATAACCTCTATATGGAAATTGTGCTGCGCGTTTATTCTTGACGTAGCGGTGCTGTCCTTTTCCCTGATGGCCATGTGACGGCTGTAGTCGTCGGAGGCGCTTTGTACGAAGGGGTTAATGTATGCCGCCTGCTCCGAGGCAAGTACCTGCTCGCCTTTGTTGTAAATCTCGGTGAGGTTATAGAAAACCGTCAGAGTGGGGCAGTGTGTTTGGCCCGAGGCCGCATAGCCCTTAACTACGGCTTCCAGTTTTTCACGGTCAAAAGTATAGTTTAGCGGTTGCTGATAGATGTCTTCGGTGTGCTCAACAGTAGTGATGATGGGGTTGAAATGATAGCTGTAATCCACTTTAAAGCTGGGGTGCGCCACAACCGGTATCCCTGATGCCTCAGCTTGTGCCAGCACTGGATCGAAAGTGGCTTTTGGCAGCAGGTTGTAGGTTTTGATGTAATCATAGCCCTGCTCTTTATAGGCAATCACCAGTTTACGTGCTTCTTCGGGGCTATCAACGGGCTTTTTAAGTATATCGCCATCTTCGGGGCCTGTAAACTGTGGGGAAGCTGTGAAGAAAAATGGCCCAAGCAGCTCGCCGCGCTGTATGTCGTTTTTTACGGCCAGGTGGTAAGGCATGCCCAGCAAACTGCGGACAGTGGTTACGCCGTTGGCCAGGTAAAGGCCTAGCTCATACTTATCCCAAAGGTGCATGTGCATGTCTGTGAGCCCCGGCGAGAGGTAGCTGCCCTTGGCATCGATAACGGTTTCTCCCGCGCTGGCAAGGTTCTCGCCAATTTCCTTGATCATGCCGTCCACTACCCGCACATCCATACTTGCCAAAACCGTGTCTGAGGTCATGGGTATGATATGCGCATTCCGGATCAGGTAAGAGTTATTCTGGAACTCGGGCTGCTCGTTAATGCTGAGATAGGCCGTTTGCCGGTTCTCGAGGGCGGTTACGGTAAGCGCCAGCACCGCCAAAAGCGCCACGGCAGCGGCAAGAACATACAAGGCTCGTTTTACATACTTCATATCACGTATCGCTGCTATGTTTTCCCTGGATGGAGACAACCACGTTTCCGGTTTTTTGCCCGGTCAGCACGTAAGCGTATGCCTCGGCGATGGCCGCTAAGGGGTATTCCCGGTCAATGACCGGTTTAAAGGTGCCCTCCTGTAAGTGCTTTTTAATGAACGGCAGGCTTTCCCGGATGCTGTAGGGTACTGGAAAGATAACCTTCTTGCCTTTGCCGAGCGCTGTAAAGGCTGCCAGAATCGGGTTTTGGGCGAATTTTCCTAGCTCCGAGGAAGTATAAACGCCTTTGCTTTTTAGTAGCGGCCGGCACTTCCCGAAACTGCTTTTGCCTACTGTATCAAAGATGAAGTCGTAGCAGTCGTTGTGCCTGGTGAAATCCTGCCGGGTATAATCGTATACTTTATCAGCCGCCAACGATTTAATTAAAGCGATGTTCTTTGTGCTGCAGGTTGCTGTAATGTGGGCACCGTACTGCCTTGCGAACTGCAAGAGCGCTGAGCCAATTGCGCCGCTGGCGCCGTTTATAAGTATACTTTGCCCAGGTTTTATACTTGCCCTCCGGATAAAAGCATAGGCGTAGTGCGCGCCCTCCAGGCTGGCAGCCGCATGCTGGTAATCGATGTTGTCGGGGATGGTGGCCAGGTTGCCTGTGGGTGAAAGGGCAACATACTCGGCCTGGGAGGCCAGGCCCGTATCTGTAAACCCGAACACTCTGTCGGAAACGGAGAAAGAGCTGATGTTGCTGCCGGTGGCTACCACTTCGCCTGCAAGGTCGGTGCCTAAAACCTGTAGCCGTGGCTTAAGGAGCCCTAACACAAAGCGCATGATAAATGGCTGGCCGTCAGGTTGGCGCAGTCTGTGCGGTTAACCGTGGTGGCGTGCACCCGGATCAGTACCTCGTTGCTCTGCGGTACAGGTCTGGCAACCTCTTCTACTTTAATTGCTTTTGGTGGGCCGTATGTTCTGCGTAGTACAGCTATCATGGTCGGTTTAGCTATAAAGTCCTGTCAGGTTTTCCCGGTTATACTTTGCTTTGCCCAGTATTTTAGGCAAGCAATCTATGGCTATTTTCTACTAATATAACAGCTTGTGAACGATGTTGCAAGTAATTGATAATCAATAATTAATGCGTTTGTGACTGTGCGTTGATATAAGGGGGGGTAGAGAATGGCTAAGGAAAGTATACATTAAATTGTACCCGGTTGCCCGGGTATAAAAGTTGCGCAGCCGTCTCAGTAACAATAATATAATAGGTTAATTTTTTCAAGGACAGCCTAGAAAGGCTAGTTTTGCAGCTTAATCAACCAACCCGTTTTTTCATGAAAAGATTTTTACACCTAGCATTTGCACTGCTATTGGGGGTGCAGTATGTCAATGCTCAATCCGCGCCTCCTTCTAACTTATCCGGCGAAGCGCTTAAAACCTGGCTGCGTGAGAACTGGTACGATGGCAAGCGTAATGTATTAGACTATGGTACGGCACGTGGCAAAATGTACAATTACATCGATAACTATAATAACACGGTTACTTGCGTTTATTCAGGTTATCAGGAGAGCAAAGCCTACAGCGAAACATCAACATCTACCGCCATTGGCAATATAAACTGCGAGCACACCGTGCCGCAATCCTGGTTCGACGAGGAGGTGCGTATGCGCTCCGATATTCATCACCTGTTTCCGACGTATATTCAATGGAACAGCGACCGCGGCAGCGATCCGTTCGCTGAGATTCCGGATAACCAAACAACCAAATGGGTGCGAGGGAGCAACTCTCAGTCAGGTATTCCAACTACAAACATAGATGAGTATAGCGAAGATGGCCCTGGCAAATATGAGCCACGCGAGGACCATAAGGGTAACCTGGCCAGAGCTGTATTCTACTTCTACACAATGCATGCTGGCCAAAGATTTGACTCAGGGAAAGGCACTATCTCTGCCGTGGCAGATATAAATACGCTTTACCAGTGGCACCAGCAAGACCCGGTTGATGCCCGTGAGCGCGAGCGCAATAACCGCGTAGAAGTATCGCAGGGTAACAGAAACCCATACATCGACTACCCAGACCTTGTTGCAAAAGCCTGGAACCTGACTCCTGCTGTTTGCGAGGCAACCACGCAAATCACCAACCTAAATTTAATCACTGCTTCCCCTGTTTCTTTAAAGGCAACCTGGACAAACGGTAATGGCAACAGCCGACTGGTGGTAGTAAGAGAAGGCGCTGCTGTAGATTTTATACCATCTGGGAGCTACACAGGTATAGATGCAGACTTTAGCCTGGCCGCAGACCAGGGCAATGGCCATAAAATAGTGTTTGGAGCCAATGGTTCGGATGTAGTTATAACTGGCCTAAAGGCTAACACAACTTACCACGTGCAAGCATTTGAGTATTGTGCATCGTCGGCGACGTACGTAACGGCCAACGCGCCGGCTCAATCCATTACCAGCCCGGATTATACCTGCAGCGGCACACCGGCAGCGCCAACAGCTGTGGCGGCAACTGGCGTCACGAAAAATAGCTTTAGCCTGAGCTGGACGAATGGCGGCGGCGATAGCCGTTTGGTAGTTCTAAGAAAAGGCGAGCCAGTAAACTTTGTGCCTGCCAATGGCACCACATATACAGGTGCAAATGCAGATTTTTCGTTAGCAAATGCTCTGGCTGATGGCAGTAAGCTAATTTATGTAGGTGCCGAAAGCAGCATAGCAATTACTGGTCTGGAGTCAGGCACTATATATTATGCCCAAATCTTCGAGAGCTGTTCTAATGGCTATGTTTATGCTACTGAAGGAGCCCCATCTTATGGCGTAACAACGGAAGCAGCAACTACTAACCCGCCTGTGGGCAACGGCAACGCCATCGCCATCCAGGATTTTAACGGCGCGGCTACGGATGGCTGGGCGGTAACTTCCGGCTTTAGCAAGTCAAGCGACAACACGGGTAACCCTAGCGGGCAGCGTGTGCGAAGCGGATCAAGCCACCAGGTAAGCGCAACTACCAGCACCTTGGAGTTTGCCTCCGTAGATGTAACTGGTAAAACGGGTGTTTATGTAGAGCTTTACAATTCCTCTGTATCAGTTTCGTCAGGAAACGGCATCGAAGCTTCAGACTACTTAGAAGTATACGTAGCTCTGAACGGCGGAGCATTTCCTGCTGCTCCAGAGATCAAAATAACAGGCGACCAATCTGATAACAATGTGCGCTACGGCATGAATGGAACCGCAGTGATTGCTACCACAGCGGGTACGCCGGTGACTAGAACATTTATTAAAGCAGATGGCGAAGCCGGAGACATAGCTGCAGAAATAGCTCCCTCAAAATTGCAGGTAAGTATACCCGATGGAGCTTCTTCTGTAAAGCTGAAGCTTGTGGTTAAAACAGGTTCTTCTTCTAATGAAGTATGGTGCATCGACGATGTCGGCCTTTATGCGGCCGCTGCTACAACCGATTGTGATGAGAATGCCCTGGAGAACATTGCTGGTGAAGATAAGGCGGTGTGCACTAACCAGGCAGTAACTATTGGCGCCGCTGCGGCACAGGGTTATACGTATACCTGGTCTCCGGCTGCTGGCCTCAACGATGCTAGTGCTGCAAACCCTACGGTTTCCACTACAGTTGGCGGTACTTATACATACACCGTTACCGCTACAGACGGAACCTGCTCTTATCAGGACGAGGTTACGATTACTGTCACCACAGCTCCCGAAAAACCAACCATCACACGCAACAACCAAGAGCTGACTGCCTCTGTGGATGGCGAAACATATGAGTGGCTGAAAGATGGTAAAGTAGTTGCCGGGGCAATCTCTAAAATTATCTCTGTGAGCGAGTCAGGTACTTACACAGTGCGCGTACGCAACAACGAAAACTGCTATTCAGAGTACTCTGAAGGTTTAGAAGTGGTGCTGCAGCCTAACGCCCTGCCAGATGCCACCAAAGCGGGCATTAGCATCTTCCCGAACCCAACACAGGGCAAATTGCTTTTAACAACCAAACAACCACTTCATAGTGTGCAAGTAAATGTGCTCAACGCCCTTGGGCAGGTGGTGCTAAGCAAGCAGCTCCCTGTATGGCAAGTGCAGCAAGAGCTTAACCTACAGCACTTGCCTCAAGGCATGTATTTTATACATATTACTTCTGCCCATGTGCAGGCTATGCAACGTATTGTGCTGGCAAAATAGATTATAGTTTAACTTATTGATAGAAAGCCTGTAACATTTGTTGCAGGCTTTTTTATTTATAGCGCAAGACGGTGCAATTTTTAAAATTGTGGGTTCGTTAATATATTAACTATGATAAAAAACAAAGTTGAATTGTAACCTTTTTAAGTAGATCTCTTTAAAGGGAAAGGTAAAATGCCCTCCAGGCAGTTGTCTTTAAGATAGTATAACCCAGGAGGGCGTAAGCTTATTGACTCGTGGTTTCTATCTTATGCGGATGGGAGGTAAAATACTCTGTATCTTAAATATATAGATTTCGTAATACTAATGATCTAAGCCTATAGTTCACCCTTAACCCCGACTTAATGCATCTCTTTTTACATAAGCGCCTTTATTTTGTATTTGCGCTCCTGTACCTACTACTGGCGTCGCCTGAACGGTTGTGGGCCCAGGCATGTACTGCACCTACCATCACCACCGACAAAACCTCCATCTGTAGCGGGGAGAGCACTACCTTGCTGCTAAGCCCGGAGCCAACCTATCCTGTTACATCTTATCAGTGGTTTGTAGACGAGGACGGCGATGGCGTGTTTACGGCCGTGCCAGGGGCAACCAGCAAATCACAGGCTGTTGGTACGGCAGGCGTTTACCAACTCCAAATTACCAGTAGCGACTGTGGTCCACAAGTCTCAAATAATATCAGGGTAAACGTAACCGATCGGCCTTCAACGCCGGTTATCTCGGTTAACCCAGCCTCAGGAGCTATTTGCGGCGGCGATCAGGTTACGTTCACGGTGCAGTCACCGGAGGCCGGGGTAGATTATATCTGGCGTGTAGATGGCAGTAATCCGAAATCAGGAACCCAAGTAATGTATACTTTTGAGTCGTTTGGGGTGGGCTCAGACTTCTTTACCGTATCGGTAGAGGCCATCAGGCAGCCAGGCAGTTGCCGCACCCTCGAAGATATTACCGTAGAAGTTCGCCAGACACCTGTCATTGATTTTAGCGAGGAAAATGATTTCACGGTCTGCCTCGAAGACTCTATTAACCCTGCCGACACCACGGTGGTTGCTAAACTTGTTAACAACATCCAAGAGCCATACTTGTCAAACATTGCCGCATACTTTATAGACTGGGGGGATGGAAACGGGGAGCAAAGATACCCCGGCGACCCATCGCTGTTTCCGGAAGAAGGCCCGGAGTATACGGATTTTGGCTCATACCCGATAAAGGTAAGGGTGGAGAGCAACAACGGCTGCGAGGCCACTTTTGAGCGCGAGTTCTTTTACGGCAAAAACCCAAAGGCAAACTTCACCACCAACAAAGAGGCCGTAGGCACGCCGCAAAGCTGCACGCCCGTGATTTGGTCGTTTGGCGATAGCACTACCGTGGGTGACGGCCTTTCCGATGACCTGACGTACAAGTGGGAGATCATGGACCAGATGAACATTGGAGGCTGGGAAGTGCAACTAGGGGAAACTCTCACAGAAGATACGCTGCGGGTTCAGTTTAACAACTCAGGTGTGTTTGAAGTGCAACTGATCGTGAGCAACAGCTGTAGCTCAGACACTACTTCGCAAAGTATAATTGTAGGCTACCCGCAGGCACAGCTAGGCGGAAGTATAACAGCCTGCGGCGACACCACCATCAGGTATGATCAGACAACAGTCTTCTTCGACCCTAACTTCGGGAACACGGTTTCTTACGAGTGGTTTGTGAACGGGCAGCAAGTATCGAGGCAGCAGTATCCTACTTTAAGGTTCGATGACCCTGGCACGTATAATGTGGAAGTCCGGATAACCAATGAGTGCGGCACCAGCGACGACCTGGGGCAGCAGCAACCGCCGCAGGTGATAACCATTCTTCCGGTTCCAGGCCCACCGGTTATCAGCAATGTAACAACCTGCTCTGGCGATAGCGCCTTGCTGGCGCCAACCGGGCCAGGTACGTCTTATAATTTTTATGATAACAGAGGTAACCTGGTATTCACGGGAGCATCCTACAAAACTCCGCCGCTTACCGGAGCCACTACCTTCCGGGTAGAAACTATTGATAGCAACAACTGCCCCAGCGATATGGTGACGGTTTTTGTTGGTGTAGTACCTGCCATTGGTAATAATACCATTATAGGGGCGCAGAGCATCTGCGTGGGCGATGCCCCTGCCGAGCTTACAGGCAGCCAGCCAAGCGGAGGGGCCGGCGGCAGTTATGTTTATACTTGGCAGATAAGCACAACTGGCCCTGCCAGCGGATTTACAAAAGCCACAGGCACCAGCAACAGCCAAAATTATAAGCCGGAATCCATTGGGCAAACATCGTGGTTCCGCCGTGTAGTTAACTCAGGGAGCTGCACTGCCGATACCAGCGCAGCGGTACAGGTAACCGTGGTGCCGCGCATCGAGAACAATACAATCAGTGAGGATCAGGAGATTTGTGCAGATGATATGCCTGCCACGCTAGTCGGCGAGCGGCCAACCGGAGGCGATGGCACAAACTATAATATTATTTGGGAAGTAAGCACTGCCGGGCCTGATAACGGATTTGTGCCTGCGTCAGGCAGCAACGCCGGAGAAAATTATGACCCGGATATGCTTACCCAAACCAGCTGGTTTAGGCGCGTGGTCGAGTCCGGAGGGTGCCGTGTTACTTCAGAGCCGGTAGTCATTACCGTGTATGATGCACTTGCCAACAACACCATCAGCATCGAAGAAGACGAAACTTGCACAGGCACTGCGCCAGGCGTAATTACTGGTTCTGAGCCAACGGGCGGTAGCGGAAGTTATACCTATACTTGGCAGAGCAGCACGGCTGGTCCTAATGCCGGGTTTACTGCAGCAACCGGTACCAACAACGGGCAAAGCTACTCGCCGGGCAGGCTTGGGCGCACCACCTGGTTTAGGCGTATAGTTGGCTCAGAAGCCTGCAGTGCAGATACCAGCGCTGTGCTTGTAATTACTGTTAGCCCTGCTGTGCGCAACAACACCATTGTGGCCAGCCAAGCTACAGTTTGTACAGGCCAGGCCCCTAACCCGATTACAGGAAGTATGCCAACCGATGGCGCTGGTGGTTATACTTATCTGTGGCAAAGCAGTACCATTAGCGCAACTGCAGGATTTGTGCAGGCCTCAGGTACCAACGACGGGCAAAACTACACACCGCAAGCGTTAAACCGCAATACTTGGTTCCGGAGGGTAGTGTTCTCGGGTGGTTGTTCCGATACTTCTAATGTAGTCAGTATAACGGTATTGCCTATTCCTGCAACGCCTACGGTGGCTGTGAGCAATGCTACAGCCTGTCTAAACGGATCCGTAACACTATCGGTGGCTAACCCGAACGGGTCAGAATACAGATGGTATACTTCCTCCACAGGCGGCTCTCCGGTATTTATCGGGGCAGAGTATACCATTGACAATGTAACGCAATCTGCCACTTATTATGTAGAAGCCGTAAATGCGCAGGAATGTGCCAGCGCAAGCCGGGCGCCGGCAACTGTAACCGTGGTAACGGTAGAGGCCAGCGCAGGCCCAGACAAAACGGTTATTCAGGGGCAGACGGTGGAACTGCGTGGCACAGGTGGGGCAACTTACCAATGGGAGCCGGCAACCTACCTTAACAACCCGAACATCGCTAACCCGATCGCAAGGCCGGAAGAAACTATTACCTACACCGTTACCGTGACGTCCAGAGAAGGATGTGTAGATACAGCCAGCGTTACGGTAGAGGTTATCCCGGGCATAAAAATACCAAACGCCTTCACGCCAAACGGTGACAATGTGAACGAAGTATGGGAAATAGAAAACTTCGAGAACTACCCGGACATGCGTGTGGAAGTGTTCAACCGCTGGGGCAATAAAATCTTCAGTTCCAAAGGCTATGGTGTGCCCTGGGATGGTACTTATAATGGCAAGGAACTGCCTGTAGCAACCTATTACTACCTCATTTATCTGGAGCGGATAAGTGATGAGCCGATTTCTGGTAACGTGACCATTATCCGATAAGACATGAACAAGCCGCTTATACTTATACCATTGCTGGTTTTTGCGTTGGCACTGCAGGCCTTTGGGCAGCAGCGGCCGCAATACAGCCAGTACATGTTAAACAATTACCTACTTAACCCTGCCATATCCGGCATCGAGGACTATGCGGATATACGCGTTAGCCACCGGAGGCAGTGGGTGGGGCTAGATGGTGCGCCAAGTACATATTACGTATCGGCGCACACGCCGCTCAATAAAGGAGCCTCCGGTAACAAGTATCACCGGGCGCTGGCTCACCATGGCGTCGGGACTATCTTTCATACGGACAAAACCGGGCCCTTGCGCCGAACAGGTCTTAGCATATCATACGCGTATCATTTGCCTATTACAACAAGTATAAACGTGTCGGCAGGCGTGTCCACGGGGCTTATCCGAAACTCCATCAATACCAGTGACCTGACTTTTACCAACGAGAATGACCCATTGGCCGGAGGTGGAAGTATAAATAACACTGCGCTAGACCTGAACCTGGGAATGTGGATTTACTCGCGCAACTTCTCGGTGGGTGTAGCTGGTGCCCAACTTCTGAAAAATGCGGCTAGCTTCGGCAACGGGCCAGTGGTTAGCAACGAGGCAACCCTGGAGCTGCAGCGGCACTACTTTATTTCGGGTAGCTACCGTTTGGAACCTACCGAAAACATTGATGTAATCCCATCGGTAATGCTGAAGCTAGCCGACCCTAGCCCCGCCTCGATCGATGCCAGTGTGCGGGTTGTTTACGATGAGCGGGTTTGGCTAGGTGGAGCCTATCGCCACAACGATGCCGCCGTAGCCATGGTTGGGCTATACATCAGCCCACTACTGGACCTTTCCTATTCCTACGACTTTACAACCTCAGACCTAAATAATGTGAGTGCCGGAACCCATGAAGTAGTAATTGGCTTCAAGCTTCTGAACAACAGACGAATTATTTGCCCGCAATGGGTCTGGTAAACACCGGATAGAGTTAAGGTATAGCAAACAGCCCAAGCACAAATGCTTGGGCTGTTTGCTTTTAAGGCATTTAGCTCAGACGCCTGAAAAAAATATACAGGCTATGTTACTTTTTTAAACAATTTGGTGTTTGATGGCAGAAGTTCAAAAATACTGTGGCACAACATATAAAAATTAGCGGATTTATATTAAACAATATCAGGTAAATATATAGCGTTAATCGTATATTTGTATGTGGTTTCGAAAAGGAAAAATTTAAACTTTTAAGTATAATTTGCATTGCATCTAAAATTGTGAAAATTTAGATGTGTAGAACAGGGCAACCCTGCCATTTGGAGATTGCTTGTTTTTATGTGTAATTTTTATAGTTTAATATTGCACCGGAAAAGTCTGGTTTAGTATATAGTTTAGGGCGGAAGTAATTGAGTTAGTACAATGTAGCTTTTGCACTCAGTCCTGAAGGTTCCACTCAAAGGAAAATTGGTTATAGCGAAATTTTACAATAACGTTGAATGAGAAGGTGGTTTGAAAAAGTTATACTTCCTGTAGTATGCTTTTGGGTATTGGCTTTCGCAGGCTATGCGCAGCAGGCTCCATCTCTTGGTGCCCTATATGAGTTCAGCGCCGTTTCGCCGAACAAGATTCTTAGCTCTGGGAATACGGTAGTGCATGCAAGCATGGGTGTATCTAACGGTACAGTGGTAGGCTTTCCGCCAGGCCAATGCAAACGGGAAATACACCAAGGAAACCAGTTGGCCAACCAGGCTGTGGCAGACGCCGCAACCGCGTTCGATTTTATGGCCAACCAGGCCAATACAGGCACTATAGGCTCTGGTAATATTTCTGGCACCACCATTACGCCTGGCGTTTACACCATCAACGGAAACGCAAACCTAAACGGAAAACTAACGCTAAATGGCCAGGGGCAAGATAAGCCTGTCTTTATCATTAAGATTCAGGGCAATTTCAACCTAGTGAAAGGCGAGTACGAGCTTCTGAACAACGCAGCCGGTATTAACCTGTTTTGGGTGGTAGAAGGCGAGGTGCAAGTGCATAAAAGCGCGGCCGCGCTAGGCAATATCTTCTCCAGAGGGAACATTGTTATGCAGGATGGTGCGCAGCTGCAGGGGCGGCTTATTAGCCGTAGCGGTGAAATTCAGCTTTCTAACAATACTCTGAACCACCCAGCCGACCTGATGCTTACCCTGTCTAAAACGCCAGGTTCTAAGGGCGCTAACACCTATGCCTTCGGCGAAACGGTAACTTACACTATAAAAGTTCGCAATAACGGACCTACAATTGAGGATGGTGTGGTTGTGTCGGGAGTGCAGTATACCGGCGAGATGCAAAGCTATACTTCTTCCAGGCCCGGAAGCACATTCAATGGCACAAACTGGGTAATCGGCACGCTCAATTATAAAGAAGAAGCAACGTTAAATATTGTGGCAAAAGTAAACCAGGCCGGCGCAGGATATCTGAGGGCCCTGGTGTATGGCTTTGGTATTGATGAAATAAGAGATAACAACACAGGTGACCTTAACTTCTGCGTGCTCCTGTCGGAGACCGGTGAAATTGCCGGACCTGTGGAAGTCTGCAGAAACGAAAACTTCGTGTATAGTATTGCCCCAGTAGAAGGTGCCACTCGTTATAGCTGGAGCGTGCCGTCGGGCTGGAGTTTCACGCAGCTTGGGCAAACCTCAATCCGGGTAACGCCAGGCTCCAACGCAGGAGCTATTAAGGTTACAGCCAGCAACACGTGCGGCGAAGGCCCGGCCCGCACCCTTGAGGTAACGCCGATGCCAGAAAAACCAGCACAGCCAAGCCCTATACAAGGGCCAGCCGAGCTTTGTGTGGGGGCCAAAGGTATAACCTATCTCGTGCCACCTACAGAGTATGCTTCTTCATATACCTGGAGCCTGCCTGCTGGCTGGTCTTTTGTATCAGGAGAAGGCACCAACGAGATTGTAGTAAACCCGGGCACCACCGGCGGTACGATCTCTGTAATTGCGAAAAACACCTGCGGAGATAGCGAGCCGCGTACCATAGATGTGATTATCCAGGACAACCCTCCTACCCCTCCTGCAGAAATATTAGGGGCGATCCAAGGATGCGTAGGGTCCACGGTAAACTATGAGGTAGAGCCAGTACCAGGCGTTTCATACTATAACTGGGCCATAACCGGTGATTGGCAGATTCTGAGTGGCCAAGGAACGCGTGCAGTTACAGTAAGGGTAGGTACTGTGGCGAGTGAAATATCTGTTTCAGTGCAAAATGCCTGCGGGCAAACAGCTGGTATCAGCAAGGCGATAGAGCCTGTTACGGCGCCAACGCCGGCACCAGGCCAAATTACTGGTCCTGCTGTAACGTGCCTTAACCAAAATGGGTTAGAGTATTCAATCAGCGCTATGCCAACCGCAACCAGTTATACCTGGTCTGTGCCTTCGGGCTGGTCTATTGTATCGGGCCAAGGCACAACATCCATCATAGTTAACGCTGGTAACCAGGCGGGCAAAATTACAGTTGTTGCGGTTAATGCTTGCGGGCCAAGTGAGAGCAGTGCGCTTGCTGTTGAAGTAACGACAGAAGCACCTACAATGCCAGGCCCTATTACAGGTACTGTGTATGGTTGCGTAGGCAAAACCACTACGTACACCATCAGCGATGTGGCAGGTGCAGTATCTTATAGCTGGTCTGTACCATCAGGCTGGTCTATCGTATCAGGGCAAGGCACAACATCTATTGAGGTGCAGGTAGGAAGCCAGGCTGGAAAAGTGACCGTAACCGCAAACAACGGCTGCGGAGCTGGCGCTACCCGCGATCTGGACGTAAACCCGCAAACCTCCCCTCCCGCCGCACCAGCAGTAATAAGCGGCCCCGCAGAAGTATGCGAGGGTGTGTCTGGCTTTACATATAGCGTAACACCAATAGCAGGTGTGAGCAGCTATAACTGGACTGTGCCAGCCGACTGGGTTATCCTATCTGGGCAGGGTACAAACAGCATTACCATTAAAGCAGGAGCTACAGCAGGAAGTGTGTCAGTAGCAGCCGTTAACGATTGTGGCGAAAGTGCCAAAGCAAGTATAGCCGTTACAGTAGTGCCGTCACCACCAGATAAGCCGGGTGCCATTACTGGTTTACCATCGGTGTGTACTAATCAGCCAAGCATAACTTACTCTATTGATCCTGTGCCTTACGCTTCGTCCTACATCTGGTCGGTGGGCGGCAATGGCTGGTCTATCGTGTCGGGGCAGGGCAGCACAAGCATTGTTGTAAACGCTGGGGCTACAGGTACTACTATTACTGTAAAAGCTGTAAATGCATGCGGTGTAACCGGAGAAACACAGCTAGCAACGGTAGTGACGGCCGCTGTGCCACAGCAACCGGGGCCAATTACCGGCACCACAATTCCGTGTGTTGGTAAAACCTACACGTTTAGTATTGATGCAGTAAAAGATGCTTACAAATATATATGGTCAGTACCAGCCGGCTGGAAGATTATCGATGACAAAGGTACCTCTATTGTAGTGGAGACCGGAGCAACCGCTGGCACCGTACGTGTTACAGCTGATAACAGCTGTGGTGCTGGCCCAGAGCGCACACTACAGGTTTCGCCAACAAATACAGCGCCTGCGGCTCCTAAAGCTATACTTGGTAACCCTGATGCCTGTGCAAAGGGCGAAGCAATATTCTCGGTAGAAGCTGTGGCAGGGGCGAGTTCATATACCTGGCAAGTGCCAGCAGACTGGACGATAACCTCAGGGCAAGGTAGTACAAGTGTAAAAGTACAAGTGGGTACCACACCGGGCACCATCAGGGTAACCTCAGGAAACGACTGCGGCGACGGCGCTTCTATCTCCCGCGAGATTATACTTAACACTGCATCACCACTTAAACCAGGCACCATTACTGGCAACCAGCAAGGGTGCTCAAACGCAACGGTTACCTATAGCATCGATCCGGTAAAAACAGCAACGGGGTATACTTGGTCTGTGCCGTCGGGGTGGGTAATTGTATCCGGCCAGGGCACTACAAGCATTACTGTGCAGGTAGGTACTGGGGCTGGCAACGTTAGTGTGTCTGCAAATAACAGCTGTGGCAATAGTAGTGCATCTGCGCTGGCAGTAGTAGCTGCGCAGGATGTGCCGCCAAGCATTGGCTCTATCATAACGCCAGCTGGTAGCTTTTGTCAGCAAACCGCCGGGCTGAAATATAGTGTTGCCCCAGTAAGCGGTGCCCAATCTTATACTTGGGAGGTACCAACCGGATGGACAATCACTGCGGGCCAGGGAACCAATGCTATTACAGTTACAGCAGGTGCAGCGGCTGGCAAGATAAAAGTAGCGGCAGTGAATGCCTGCGGTACCGGCAGCAGCACAACCGTTGATGTGGTACCGCAAACCAGCCCTGTAGTGCCGCAACTGGCCGCTGGCCCGGCTAACCCGTGCATTGGCAGCAGCAGCACCTATAGCGTTACTTCAAATACCAATATCGATTCATACTTCTGGGAAGTGCCTGCCGGCTGGGTTATCGTGTCCGGGCAAAACACAGCTACCTTAGTTGTGATTGCCACTGCAACTGGCGGAAAGATTAAAGTTACAGCCAAAAACAGCTGCGGCGATAGCGGCAAGGCCGAAATGGAGGTTGTCCCGTCAACGGTTGCACCACTGGCCCCGGGAGCCATACTTGGTGAAAGCGGCCTATGTGTTAACCAAGAGCTGAAGTATACTTTAGAGCATGTCAGCGCCAACACGGTTTATACTTGGGCAGTGCCGGCTGGCTGGCAAATTGTTTCGGGCCAGGGTACAGGTACAATCACGGTAAGAGCAGGTGAAGGGGCAGGCACCATAACGGTAGCTGGCAGCAACGGCTGCGGCAGCACCAGCCCTGTATCGCTTAACGTGGCGGCTATGCCTGCCGAAGGAGCTACAGCCATTCTAGACAGCAGCAACCCGTGCGAGGGGCTCAGCTACGAAGTAGAGCCGGTGCCGGGCGCTACAACCTACACGTGGCAGGTACCAGCCGGATGGGTGATTACATCCGGGCAAAATACACCGAAAATCACAGTAACACCAGGTATGAGCCGCGGAGATATCAGTCTGGTGGTAAGCAACGGCGGCTGCACCGATGAGCCGCTTTACATTGCGGCAGACCCGGCCCTGGCTTTAGGCGAGTTAAACTTCCCGAACGTGTTCTCCCCTAACGGAGACGGCAACAACGATACTTGGGTTATACAGAACCTCAGGAACTATCCGGATAATGAGGTGACCGTGATTAACCGCTGGGGCAACCAGGTATACAACAGTAAATCTTACAAGGATAATTGGGGTGGCGATAACCTGAGCGAGGGCACTTACTTCTATGTGGTGCGCGTGAAGATGTGTGACGGGCAGGATAAGATGTACAAAGGATACGTGATGATAGTAAGGTAAGGCGATGGCAAAGTATGTGAAGGCATTTCAGAGACTACTTATACTGCTCGGTATTGCGCTGGCTCCAGCCGCGCTGGCCCAGCAGGCGCCGCAGTATAGCCAATACATTTTTAATGAGCTGGTTATTAACCCTGCTTACGCCGGCAGCAAGCAAATCCTGCACGCCAATGCCACTTTCCGCACGCAATGGACGGGGCTGGAAGGAGCACCTACATCCCAAACTGTAAGTGTGGATGGGCCGACAAGCAATAAGAATCTGGGCTGGGGCCTGCACCTGATCAACGATGAAATTGGAGCGCAAAGCCAGACAGGAGCTTACGGGGCACTCTCTACACGCATCCGCCTGGACCGCTACTCTGACCTAGCATTGGGTGTAGCCGTTGGGGTATCGCAGTACACATTGGATGGCACCAAGCTGGACCCCGGAAATATGAGCGAGATACCTGACCAGGCAATTCCGCAAGGTCGTATATCGCAGGTGCTGCCCGACCTTAAAATCGGCGCCTTTTATAATACGGAGCGCTACTATGCCGGTCTTTCAGTGGCAAGCCTAATCCCGTTCAAGGATAGCAACACTGATATTGCCACACCGCGCAGGCACTATTTTCTCTCCACGGGCTATGTTTTCGATATTAACCGGAACGTGCGCCTTAAGCCAAGTATACTTATTAAAGAAGATTTTAGGAGCCCGACAGCTGTAGACCTCAATACGTTTGTGCTGCTCCATAACCGCATCTGGTTCGGGGCTTCGTACCGCACGGCCGTGCCGATGTTTGCGGACCAGCAAATGAAGCAACTGAGTAAGCGCAACGCCTTGGCCCTGATCACGCAGATTTATGCCACACAAAAGCTACGTATTGGATATTCTTACGATATTAGCTTGAACGAGCTCAGAAACTACTCAAGCCACGAGGTATCGGTAGGTTACTATTTCCTGAAAAAGAAGTATGGCCGCATCCTTACGCCTCGCAACTTATAGCCCTTAGATTACCATTATATGAAGCGTACGTTTACCCTCCTGCTGCTGGTAGCGGTGCTGTGCCTGCCGTTTGCGGCGATGGCCCAGGACATGAAACAGGCAGATAAGTACTTCAACAACTTCGAGTTTAGCCTGGCGCTGGATGCCTACAAGAAAATCCTGGAAAACGGGGAGCCTAACCTTACCGTGGTGCAGCGCATCGCGGATAGCTACCGCATCCTGAACAACAGCAAAGAGGCCGAGTTCTGGTACGCACAGGCCATTACATTCCCGGGAGCTGACCCATCATACATCTTCTTGTATGCAGAATCAGCCAAGCGCAACGGTAACTATGGCAAAGCTAAACAATTGTTTCTGGAGTATGGCCGCAGGGTGCCAGCGCAAAACAGCCTTGCCACGCGCATGGCCGCCTCCTGCGATACTGCCATGCAGTGGTTGGAATTCCCTAAACCGTATAAGCTGGAGCAACTGCAAGCTATGAACTCTTCAGGTGCCGACTTTGGGCCAATACGAACAAAGGAAGGCTTGTTCTTTTCTTCGGACAGGCGAGAAGCAGGCAATAGGCAGCAAACCGAGCGTAATAACTGGACAGGCAATGGCTTTATACAAATGTACTTTGCACCTGCTCAAACCGATAGCACCTGGGGAAACCCGGAACCATTGCCTGCAGAGATCAATACTTCTTACCACAATGGCCCGGCTGATTACCTCGAAAAGGAACAGACGCTGTACTTTACCCGCACGCAGGTGGTGAAGAAAAAAACTGCAGGCACCAACCCTGACCCGACCAGCTGGTTTAAGGGCAGCGATAACGGCACGCACACCAACCGACATGGCATTTACATGGCCAAGCGAAAGGGTAACAAAGGCAAATGGGAAAAGGAAGAGGCATTCCCTTACAACAATACTGACGAGTATTCTATCGGCCATCCAGCCATAACCGAGGACGGGCAGGTATTATACTTTGTGTCTGACATGCCAGGTGGTTATGGCGAGACCGATGTGTATTATAGTGAGCGGCAGGCCGATGGCAGTTGGGGCAAACCCGTGAATGCCGGATCGGTAATTAACACAGTCGGTCGTGAGAGTTTTGTGAGTCTCGGCGAAGACGGTTATCTATACTTCTCCTCTGATGGCCACATTGGCATGGGAGGGCTGGATATTTTTAAAGCCATAGGGAAGCATAAAGCCTGGACAAGCGTTGAAAACCTAAAGTATCCGCTCAATACCTCACAGGATGACTTTGGGATACAAATGGATGCCTCGGGCCAGAAAGGGCTATTATCATCAAGCCGTTTATCAGAGAATGGGTTTGATGATATTCTGGCCTTTACAGAGTACAAAGTGCCGTGCACGCTGATCGGTAAAACCATTGAGCGCATAGGTACCCTAAACAGACAGGAAAAAGCAGTGGCGCAAGTGCAGTTGCAATTATTTGAAGAAGGAAGCGACACGCCTCTGGAAGTATACTCCGATGCAAACGGCAACTTTGTGTTTCCGGTAAAAGCTGGTAACACTTACAGGATTAAAGGCAGTAAAGTGGGTTACCTGACTCAATCGCTGACTGTGTCACCGGACTGCCGCTTTAACACCGATTCCGTAAAAGTGGAGATGCGCTTTAACCGCGATACCCCCGAGAAACCAATCGTGGTTGAGAACATCTTGTATGACTTTGATAAGTCGGACATTAGGCCGGACGCCGCCAAAGAGCTGGATAAACTGGTGCAAACGTTGAAGGACAACCCGAATATTCGCATTGAGTTGAGTTCGCACACAGATAGCCGCCAAAGTGATGCCTATAACTTAGCCTTGTCGCAGCGCCGCGCGCAAGCCGCCGTAGATTACCTCGTATCAAGGGGTATAAGCCGCAGCAGGTTAGTGGCAAAGGGCTATGGCGAATCAAAGCTACTGAACCGCTGCCGCGACAATGTGCCATGCTCCGAGGCCGACCACCAGCTTAACCGCCGAACAGAGTTTAAGATCCTGAAGAAGTAGAATGTTTTATCCTGAAAAAGAAAATGCCGCAGGTATACCTCCTGCGGCATTTTCTTTTTCAGGCGGCTCATACTTTCGCAGAACCAGTTGAAAGTTTTAATGGAGTAAAAGAACAATTGTAATCCTCCTAACCTCGTTTATACTATAAACTACGAAGATTATCGTAAATAAATTTCATATTACGAAACATATCGTATATACTTGCAGTAGACAAAGTAATATCATCTAACTGCTTATACCCTATGACGTTATCACAAATTCCTAAACCAACAGAATCGGAGTTGGAAATACTCCAGGTACTCTGGCAGCATGGCCCAAGCACTGTGCGCTTCGTGCACGAAGAGTTGAGCAAAGTAAAAGACGCTGGCTATACCACCACGCTAAAAATCATGCAGATTATGGCTGAAAAAGGTATGCTGGAAGCGGACAAATCAAGCAGGTCGCATATATTCAAGCCGTTGCTGCAGGAAGAGCATACACAGAAACTGCTGCTAAACCGCTTTCTGGATACGGCGTTTCGGGGTTCGGCCAGCAAGCTGGTTATGCAGGCGCTCGGCAACAGCCGCACATCCAAAGAAGAACTAGGCGAAATCAGAAACCTGTTAGATAAACTGGAAGGAGGTAACCAATGAATCAAATCCTAAACCTGATCCCGGAAGGGCTTGTAAACTCTCTAGGCTGGGCGTTGCTGCACGCCTTGTGGCAGGGCGCATTTGTGGCACTACTCCTGAGTCTTTTGCTGATAGCATTGCACCGCGAGTCGGCCAGAGTGCGTTACGCAGTGGCAAGTCTGGCAATGCTGGCACAACTGGTGCTATCTGTGGGCACGTTTGCCTATTACTACTGTCAGCCAACACAGGCAATGGCAACCCTACAAACTTCAGCAGAGCAGCAGGTGGCTTTACCTGCGGGCAGTGGTGTAGAAATCTCGTTTTGGGCTGACCCGGTGAGTGTGTCACAAGTATACTTTGAGCGCCACTTACCGCTATTGGTTACACTGTGGCTACTGGGTATGGTGCTAATGGCTGTGAGGTTTATAGGCGGCTTGGCTTATACCCAAAGGCTGCGCTACTATAAAACCACAGCACTGGGTGGGCAATGGCAACTGAAAATGGATGAGCTTAAGAAAAGACTGGGCGTGACGCAAGCGGTGCAACTGGTAGAGTCGGCACTGGTGCAGGTGCCGATGGCCATTGGGGTGGCAAAACCTGTTATTCTGCTGCCGATAGGTGCCGTAACCGGCCTTACGCAGCCGCAGCTGGAGGCCATACTTGCCCACGAGCTGGCACATATCCTGCGCAAAGACTACCTGCTGAACCTGCTGCAATCTGTAGTGGATATGCTGTTCTTTTTCCATCCGGCTATGTGGTGGGTATCTGGGGTGGTGCGCGCCGAGCGCGAAAACTGCTGCGATGATATTGCCGTGGCACTCTGCGGAGACACCCTTACGTATGCCCGCGCCCTGACAGAACTGGAAACCCTGCGCATGCCGAACGCACAAGGCATGGCGCTCGCTTTATCAGGACAGCGGGGCACCCTGATGAACCGTGTAAAACGATTGGTGGGCCAACCGCTGAAGCCTACATTTACCGAAGGCTTTGCCGCCGGACTGGTGTTGGTAGCGGGGCTATTGGTGCTTTCTTTCGGTGCCATGGCCGAGCGCCAGCCGTTGGATAAAGGAATTGCCGAAAATACTGAAAGCGAGAGCTTTTTAGTAACTGAAGCCATAGATGAACCTGGAGAGGCGGTTGCTTTCGTGGCACAGGATACGGCCGGTAACAACCGCAACGTGGTTATCATCACCAATAAAAAAGGTAAGGTAAAAGAACTATACGTAGATGGCAAGCGCATTCCAAAACGGAACATCGATGATTACAAAAACTTAATAGACCAACGCCTGCAAGTAACAGAAAACGCGCCTAAGGCCAGCCGTGAGGAAGTTGAGGTAATCATCCGGAACGAGCAAAGGGCCTTAGCAGAAGCTAAACGAGATGTGCACGAGGAGCGAATTATTATAGAGCATTCAGGTGAAGGTGCACTGCCTCCCCTGCCTTCGCTCCCACCCATGGCACCTGTACCGCATGTGCTTGCAGCTCCGCCTGTGCCTCCAGCACCGCCTGTGCCACCCGCCGGAGCCGGCAAAAAGGAGCAGGAAGCCTATAAACTCGAAATGAAGAAGTATAAGCAGGAACTGCAGGAACACGAAAAAGAGCTGCAGCAGCATATACAGGAGATAAAGCAGCATGAGCAAGACAGGTATAAACAGAAGGTGGAGATCAGACGTATAGTGTCGGACAGCATAAGACAGAAAGAAATTATGTGGAGACAAAAAGAGCGTGCTGCCGAAGCACAGGCTCATGCCGAGCTAAGAAGAAAGGAAATGGAAAGCCGCCGCGCTGAAATGGATGCCCGCCGCAAGGAAATGGCTGTTAAGCGAGAAGAGCATGCCAAGCGCCTTACAGAGATGAAACAGGAAATGGTGAAGGATGGGTTTATCGAGAGCACTGATAGCAACCTGAATATTCAGATCAATAACGGAGAGTTCTTCATTAACGGCCAAAAGCAGCCAGAAGAAGTATACAACAAGTATAAAAAGTGGTTTGACGCAGATGCGAAGAAACAATAAGCCAATAACTTCTTACTTACTATAAAGTATAAAAAATGTCCGGTATGGGTTGTATCCTGTAGCGGGCATTTTTTTAAATATAAGCCTTTGAATTACAGTTTCTGTTCTGCCAACACATCCCTGAATATAGAAAATTGCGTAAGTATAAATCACCGCCTTTAGGTTGGTGCAGATATATGTTTGATCGCCCACATGACCCCTTTCTTTTTATATGGCTGATACGTCCGCTTTCACGGTAGCAAGCACACGCATTGCACTTACATTGCTATGCCTCACCCTGCTCATCTTTACTCGCCAAACCCTAGCCTCCGACTCCCAGCACATGGTGCCGCTTACTATAAAGGAGCGTGTACACCAGGCAGATATAGTGCTGGAAGGCGAAGTTTTATCGCAGAAATCCTTTTGGGATGCCCAGCACGAGAATATTTATACTTCTAGTATCATCAAAGTATACAAGCTGTTTAAGGGTGATATGCAAGCCGAACAGGTAGAGGTAATTACTGAAGGCGGAACAGTGGGGATGCAGAAACACGTATTCTCGACGGCCTTGAACTTACGGGCAGGCCAGCAAGGCATGTTCTTCTTGAAACGCCAGCAGGCAGTGCAACGCACACCAGCCGAAGGGCTTTATAGCACTAATGCCTACGGCAGCCAACAAGGCTTTGTACAATACAATCTCAAAACACGTGCTGCCCGCGGGGTTTTCGATGCTTATAGCAATGTAGAGCAACTGTATAAGGCTGTTAGCGCAGAAACTAACAAGCCGTTCCGAACCATTTCCGAAAACGAAATACTGCAGGCACCGCCAGTGCAGGAACGTAAGCAGCAGGAGCAGGGCGCGCAACTCGTGCCCGTGATAACTTCCTTTTCGCCGACAGTGGCCAGTGCAGGCACCGGAACCATACTTACTATAAATGGCTCAGGCTTCGGTAATAGCCGTGGCAATGGCAGCGTGGAGTTCCGCAACGCCGACGACGGTGGCCAAACCTACGTAAAGCCGCTCCGCAAAGAATACATCTCCTGGACGGATAGACAGATAAGAATGTATATTCCATCAATAACGCAGGATGGCGGCACGGCCGGGTCCGGGCCTATCCGGGTTACCGCCAGCGATGGTAGCACGTTCGTCTCCGCTACTTCGCTGACCTTGGAGTTTGCTTACTCTAACATCGATTTAAACGATACTTCCTTTAAGCCAATACTGATAGACCAGAGTGGCAATGGCGGGTACGCTATCCGCTTTGCGCCAAGCATGGAAAACCAGCAGGCTGCCAAGGAAGGCTTCCGGCGTGCCATGAACTCGTGGGTATGCGCCTCAGAAGTGAATTGGGAAATCGGGGCACCAACTACAAAAGACGCTGCCGCAGACGATGACATGGTGATAATCCGTTTTGCGCCTACCTCCACTGTAGGGGCAGGCGTGTTAGCGCGCACAGTAAGCCGCTACGCCGGCTGTGCCAATGGGGTTGATACGCTATTCTGGGTAACCGAATTTGATATGGAGATCAACAGTAACATCAGGTGGCAGTATGGGCCGGCTGGCCCCGGAGATGGGGAGTTTGACTTTGAGACTGTAGTTCTGCACGAATTGGGCCATGCGCATCAACTAGGGCACGTGAACCTATCGCGGGCTGTCATGTTCTACGCCATTGAGCAAAGGCAATTGGTGCGCGACCTTAGCCCGATCGATATTAAGGGAGCAGATTTGGTTATGGCTACCAGCACAGAAAACGATGGCACGCTTGGAGATTATGACTGCAGGGAAACACCATCGCCAATGGTGCCAAGCCTGGAGGGCGAATGTAACTTAGCCCCGGAGATTTATACCCTCGAAGCTGATTTTACTTCTGAAAACACTGTAACAATTAGCTGGACGACCAGAAACGAGCTGACCGTGGATAATTTTATAGTACAGCGAAGTGCCAGCGGTACCACGGGCTCAACCTGGGAGGATATCGGAATGGTAGATGCCAAAGGCCCGAGCGCCACACAAGATTTAAGCTATGTTTTTGAAGACAACAGCCCGTTGCCAGACGTGAGCTTTTATAGGTTAAAAGTTGTTTATAACGATGCATCTTTCAGTTTCTCACCACGTGTGCGCGTTATTAACCCAGCCAGCCTCCGCGACCTCCGCTTGTACCCTAACCCTTTTACATCCTCAGAAGAAGGCAGACTGCAACTGCTCTATATCGTAAACCGCACCACAACCATGGAGGTAGAGATTTACAGCATGCAGGGGCAACTAGTCCGCGACTTCGATTTGCAGCTCACCGATACCAATGTGGCCATTGAGCTTGATTTATCGGGTATAGCCTCCGGAATGTATATCCTGAAGTGGCAGGAGGGCACCCGAGGCGGGCAGCAGCGAATTCTTAAGCTGTAAGTATAAAATGGGAGAGCCAGACTACTTTACAGCAGCCCGGCTCTTCCATTTTATATGCAGCTATGATTTACTTACTCAATACTTATGCGCCGGTTTGGCTTTTCTTCTTCACCCTTAGGCACATGAATGTGTAAGATGCCATCTTTGTAGTTTGCCTTTATATCATCTTCTTTCACACCTTTGGGTAACCGGAAAGACCTGCTGAAGGAGCTGTAATTGTATTCCCGGCGGGTATAGTTGTCGTTCTCTTCGGTTTTATTCTCCTCCTTCTGCGAACTGATAGTTAACATGCCTTCGTTCACATCAATGTTAAAGTCATCTTTTTGCTTGCCTGGCGCAGCCAACTCAATGCTATAGCCCTTATCATCCTCGCGGATGTTTGTGGCTGGCATATCCGACATTAACTGGCGGCCCCATTGTGCTGGTGTCCGCCAAAGATCGTTTTCGAAGAAGCGATCTACATCGCTAAAGAAATCTGAGAATGCAGAACGTGCTGGAGTAGATCCGCCCGCATTCCTCCGTGCTACATTTGCCATAATCTATCCTCCTATATTTTAATGAACTACCCTAAAATTAAGTTGTGCTTTTCGTGTAATTAAATTTACGATTCAGCTTCTGGCATTGTTTGCATCATAGGATAGTCTTAACACAGGATAGAAGGGGGTTTACGTAAAAGAAAAGTAGAGCTATACTAGAATCCGCTGAATTGTAACATCAGGGAAAGTTGATTTGTGGGGAAGAATGTAAGTTGGAAGTGTAGTTTCAGCCACCGCCGGAATAGGGTAAGCCGGCGGTTAGCTGAACAAACTACAAACACAAAAAGCAAATGAGGAATATAATTTGGGGAATTAATAATCAACTGCTTTCTAGGACAAATAGGCTTGGTGTGCTGCTTCAGGATACATGGAAAACTTTGAACTGACACACACGCCACACATAGGGTTCATAGAGCAAAAAGTGTTTTCTAGCTTGAAAAGGACTTGCGCGATGATTCAAAATTCGGCATATCAACTCTGTAACACAAGGTATTTTAATGGCGTTTTGTAACATGGATATTGAGCATTTAGCATGTGGTGATAGCATAATATATGCTTTTAATGCATTTAAAACACTATTTAGTCTAGCTAATAAAGCGAAAATTTGTAACATTGACCTCAAAGAATAACATTAATAAAGTATGGTGCACGCTATGTTATAGTTTGCTATTAATATCATAAATATAAGTATGCATATGTTTGAAAGCCTTGGACTTAGCCTTCTCCGGAAATTATTTTGCGAGGCTTTGATATAAGGGCAAAAAATAATTGCAGCTTTTTATAGGCAGGAGATAAGCTATAGAAGGTGCCAAAACAGATAAGCTTTTTAAAGGATGCCATTTCTCTTGGCTAAGTCTTGGCCCGCTTCTATGCCAATTATAGTAGGCCTGTCTGAATTTTAAACTTAAGATGATCGATCAGTATTGATTAGTGCGCTTGGCAATTTCTTTTTGGTAAATTTATGACCTGTACAAAATAGCAACCGTCTACCCCTATGAGCCAATCAATACTAGCCACAACCACTTGGGGCAAACTTATCTCTAAGAAACGCTTCGAATCTTCTGACCAAAAGTATACTTCTGATGAATCGGTGCGGGGCGAGTTTCAGCGCGATTATGATCGTATCGTATTTTCGTCGGCTTTTAGGCGGTTACAAAATAAGACGCAGGTTATGCCTATGCCCGAGAGCGACTTTGTGCATACCCGCCTAACGCACAGTTTAGAAGCATCGGTGGTGGGTAGGTCGTTGGGGCGCATTGTGGGCAAAAACATTCTGGAGCGGCACCCTGAACTTGCTGAGGAGAAAAACATACAGGAAGCGGATTTTGGGGACGTGGTGGCGGCTGCCTGCCTGGCGCATGACATTGGCAACCCGCCTTTCGGGCACTCCGGCGAGGATGCCATTTCATCCTACTTTCTGAGCGAGGAGGCGCAGTTATACTTGCAAAACCTAACAGAAGCCGAAAAAGCCGACCTGCAACGCTACGAAGGCAATGCTGCCGGCTTCAGGGTGCTAACGTATACCTATCCTGCCCACTGCAAACTGCCTGACGGTGTGAGTCACAGCGGCCTTAGCCTTACATTTACTACGCTGGCCACCTTTACCAAATATCCCAAAGAGTCGCTGCCGGTGGTGCAAAATACCAAAAACACCAGCGAGAAGAAGTATGGGTTTTTCCAGACCGAGAAAACTTGGTTTAACACTATTGCCAACGAGCTTGGCTTGCTGCAAAAAGGAGCTGGCAGAGAGGTGTTTTACCACCGCCACCCGCTGGCTTTTCTAGTAGAGGCCGCCGACGATATCTGTTATCGCATCATCGATTTTGAAGATGGGTTGAAACTGGGCCTTGTGCCACAGGAGCAAGGTATAAGCCTGCTGCGCCAAATCCTGAACGATAATCCAGGGCGCAAATCAAGCCTCACGTTTTATGATTGGCGCGAGGAAATTGGGTACTTACGGGCACGCATCATCGGCAAACTGATCGAAGAAACCTCCGCGCTCTTTCTACAGCACGAAGATGAAATCCTGACCGGAACCTATGATAAGCCACTGATTAACGAATTGGCCTGCAAACCTATACTTGACCAAATCAAAGAGCTCTCTATCAAGCTAATTTACCAGAACAGGCCGGTGCTCGAGATCGAAGCCGCAGGTTTTGAAGTGCTGGGTGGTTTGTTGGATGCGGGCATCAAAGCCGTGTTTAAACCAGAGTCAAAGCACCACCGGAAGCTTGCGGCGCTCATCCCGCCACACTACCTGCAGCTCCCCCAAACTGCCACCAACTACGAGCGCATCATCCACATCACCGACTTCGTAACCAGCCTCACCGACCAGGCCGCACTGGGTCTTTACCGCAAAATTAAAGGCATTGAACTGCCAAGAATGTATTAAGGCGATGCTGAAAGATAAACTGATGAGAGCGGATTTATATCTGCTGGTGCTGTTTATTGCCTATTGTGCGGCTGTGGTCTTACGTGTAAGCATCGAAGGAACAGGCTATACCTCCCCCGATTCTGAATACTACATGGAAGCTGCCCGAAGCTTAAATAATGGAGAGAAGTTTATTATTCGAGATTTATACGGGCTGCATACAGGGCAAAAAAATGCTCGCATTCTGTTTACCGCATGGCCAATAGGCTATCCAACTCTAATTGCCACTATAACGTGGATAAGCGGCCTTAATTTGTTTTGGGCTTCCAAAGTTCTAAACCTGATTTTTGCAGGACTGGGCTTTCTGCTGTTGCGCCATATAAACCGAAGATACTCTTTTGTGCTTGCTTCTATCTACGGCGCATTTACAGTTATAGAGATGTACTCTTACACATGGTCGGAGTGCGTTTTTATGTATGGATGCCTGTTTTTTGCCTTCTTAACTTACAAAGTATATGTCAGCGGTAAACCTTCCCAGATCTATGCTTTATTGGCTGTAGCGGCTTTTATGTTTTTAGTCCGCTACATCGGTTTCTTTGCAGGTGGTGTAACTTTGCTTCTTGCTATCATAACTTGGCTTGAGCAACGAAGGCGCCTAAGCCGGCATTTGTTTATTGTCTTTGTGCTGAATGTGATTTTTGTATGTGGCTATGTCATGCATAATCATTATGCAGCTGGATATAATACTGATGCGCAGAGGCTAACGGCAGATATGGGAAGCCCGCTAAAAGTTCTGTGGATGGCTATAAAAGGGTTAATAATTGAACTGTTCATCATACGGAATTACTATTTACGGGGCATTCCCGGAGGACTTACTATTGCAACTGCCTTGCTTCAAGTTATAGTAATCGGTTATGTCGGATCAATTTTGCGGCAGCAACGTGAAGCTGTAGCCGTAGCCGTAAAGGAAAATATACTTTCGCATATGGCTGTAGTAGTCGCTTTATCATACTTGGTAGTTCTCGTATTTTTGAGAAGTATATCACAGTTTGACCCACCTAACTACAGGCTACTTTCTCCTTTTACTATATTGATGCTTTTTGCAATAGTCAACTACATTGTTGCTTTGCCGGACAATATAAAAGGTGCGGTTCGTGCCAAGTATGTTATTGCTGGCTTTTTTATACTTTCGCTGCTACTTAATTTGCCAAAGAAATTCCTGCTCTCACAGCTTCTGTAAGATCATGCCGCTTATGCCATACTTAGAAATCAAGAAGAACTTTAAGCCTGATATTCTTTTGCTCCTGTTGTATATTACTATGGCAGCAATTATCATATTCAGAGTAAATGTGCACGGCTCTGGCTACTTAAGCCCTGACTCAGAAGCTTACCTTGGTTTGGCCCAAAATTTAAAAGAGGGGCACGGGCTTTATACGATGAACGCAAACGGAACGGGAAGAAACTACTTTTCAACTTGGCCCGTTGGCTATCCTGTGCTCATTTACCTATTCTCGGAAATAAGCATGTTGGATGTCTATTGGTCGTCAAAAGTGCTGAACCTTATTTTCTTGGGTTGTGGCTTTTTGATGCTACGGCACTTAAATAGGTCTTATGCATTTATACTTGCCTCAGTGTATGGGGCCTATACTTACATGGAAGTGTACAGCTTTACCTGGTCAGAAGCACCATTTCTGCTGGGGATACTTATACTTGCCTGCCTTACTAATCAAGTGTGGCTAAATGTAAAAGTGAACCGAAGCATACTGCTGATCTGCCTTACATGCATATGCCTGTTTCTAATCCGCTACATAGGAGCTTTTTCGTTTGGCGTGCCGGCACTGCTGGGGCTGTACTTTGCATTCAAACACAAATACAAACTAGGTATAAAACTCTTTCTGGCGGCTATTGTGCCTGCCTTGTTTGCTGGCGCATATCTGTATAACAACTATTTGCAAAGCGGCTTTACCACTGGCTTCGACAGGCTGGATGGCAAAACAGAAAGCCCTGGCAACTTTGTAGTGATGCTGCTTAAAGGCCTGATAAACGAGTTCCTTATCATCCGTGAGTTCAGATTACAGAATCAGCCGGATTACCTGTTTTACCTTACTACGGTATTACAGCTGCTGCTACTAGCTTTTATAACCATGAAACTCAAAAGGCATTACGCATTTTGGCAAGAACTTAGGAAAAGAAGCTTCTCGCTTATCTGCGTTGGTATTGGTGTTTTATACTTTCTTGCTGTGCTGGTGCTGCGCTCCGTCTCGCACTTCGACGATTTAGATTACAGACTGCTCTCTCCGTTGAGTTTTCCGGTTTTTATAGGTATAATCTATACTGTAGTTACACTGCCGGACAACCATAAAGATGTAGTGCAAGCAAAGTATGCTATTTTAGCTTTGTTTCTGATTTCCTTGCTCTTAACGGTACCTAAAAATTTTGTCGTTGGTCAGGTGCAGCAGCTGTTTTAATCACACTTTGTATGGCAGCTTAATTAAATGCGTAATTACTCTCTAGCAATATTACATTTATACTACTCAGCGTTGCCACACACATATTTTCCACTCTTCTGTTCGTCTACAAAATCAATAGGTTTGTCCGGCGCAAGGCTGGTTTGGCCGAAACATAAAGTATGCACGCCGCTGAAATTGGCATATCCTTTAGATTAGAACTAAATTTATACTTTGTAGCATATCATCTGCAAACCGGCTAATAGCCATTTACATTCTTATTTAAACAACTTAAAAAGCATGAATCGCAAGTTATTAATTTGCCTCTTGTGGTGTGCCGCCAGTCTTTCGGCGATGGCACAAAGCAAGGGAAACAAGATCGAGTTTACGGAGTACACGCTCCCGAACGGCCTGCACGTGATCCTGCACCAAGACAAGTCTACGCCCAACGTAGCGGTTTCGGTACTGTACCATGTAGGTTCTAAAAACGAAGTACAAGGGCGCTCAGGCTTCGCTCACTTTTTTGAGCACCTGATGTTTGAGGGCACCGAGAATATCAACCGCGGGGAGTATAGCTCGCTGGTGCAAAAGGCAGGCGGTGCCCTCAATGCCAACACTTCTTTCGACCGTACCTATTATTATGAGCTGTTGCCATCTAACCAAGTGGCTTTGGGCCTTTGGATGGAGGCAGAGCGCATGAAGCATGCCAAAATAGATGAGGTGGGCGTGGAAACCCAGCGCAAAGTAGTGCAGGAAGAGAAGCGCGAGCGCATCGACAACCAGCCTTACGGCTCTATGGGCGAGAATGTGTTTGCCTTGGCCTACGAGAAACACCCGTATAAAACAATGCCTATCGGGTCGTTCGAAGATTTGAACGCCGCTAGCATCGAGGAGTTCCGCGACTTTTACAAAACGTTTTACGTGCCGAACAATGCCACGCTTTCCGTAGCCGGCGACATTGATATCGAGGAAACCAAGAAAACCATTGAGAAGTATTTCGCGGGCATCCCGAAAGGAACAAAAGCTATTCCGCGCCCAGATGTGGTAGAGCCAAAGCAGACACAAGAGCGTCGCAAAACAGTATATGATAACATTCAGCTGCCAGCGGTTATTCAGGCATACCATATTCCGGCACAGGGCACGGATGATTACTATGCCCTTTCTCTACTAACAACGCTACTTTCTGGCGGCGAGAGTGCCCGCTTGCCAAAAGCACTGGTAGATAAGCAGCAGAAAGCCGTGGCAGCCGCCTCTATCCCCTTCCCTACCGAAGACCCGGGCCTTTTCCTGACGTTTGCCATCGCCAACATGGGCGTAGAAGTAGACGACCTGGAGCAAGCCATGAACGCAGAGATTGAGCGCGTAAAAACAGAGCCCCTGACAGACCGCGAGTTCCAGAAGCTGCGCAACCAGGTAGAAAGCAGCTTTGTGCAGCAGAACAGCACGGTGGCCGGCCGCGCCGAAAGCCTCGCAAACTATGCCGTATACTTTGGCGATGCCAACCTGATCAACACGGAGTTGCAACGTTACCTGAATGTGAAAAAAGAAGACATCCAGCGTGTGGCCAAAGAGTACCTCACCAAGAACAACCGCGTGGTGCTGCACTACCTGCCAAAGTCAGCCCAACCGAAATAGACGTTTAGTTTAGATCTTAGACATAAGATATTAGATGTTAGACTTATGATGTTTTAGGCTAATTACATTACCTGAAAAATCTTGTATCTAATATCTTGATACTTGTGTCTAAAAAAGAAAGCAATCATGATAAAGAAAATATATAGTGCCGCATTTCTGGCCCTGGCCCTGATGTGTGTAACGCCAGCCCAGGCGCAACAGTCTACACCGCCGCCTCCGGGCCCGGCCCCTAAAATAGAGCTCGGCGATTACGAGCATTTTACCCTGAAAAACGGACTGAAAGTATATGTGGTCGAGAACCATAAACTGCCGGTTGTGTCTATGTCGTTGGTTTTGGATAGAGACCCGATTCTGGAAGCCAATAAGGCCGGTTATGTGCAGGCCGCAGGGCAAATGATGCGCACGGGCACCACCAACCGCACCAAAGACCAGTTTGATGAGCAGGTAGACTTTATTGGTGCCGACCTTGGTTTTTCTTCGACTGGCTTTAATGCCTCCGCCCTGAAGAAGCACCTGCCAACCCTGCTCGACCTGACTACCGATGCCCTGCTGAACCCGAAGTTTACGCAGGAGGAGCTGGACAAAATTAAAAAGCAGATGAAGGCCAGCCTGGCCCAATCCAAAGATAACCCGGACGCTATTGCCAGCCGTACCCGTAACCTGGTGCTCTACGGCAAGGATCACCCTTACGGCGAGCTGATGACCGAGGAAACAGTGGATAACATCACGCTGCAGGACATCCAGAGCTACTATAGCACATACTTTAAGCCGAACATCGGTTACCTGGCCGTAGTAGGCGACGTAACGCCGAAGGAGATGAAAAAGCTGCTGAAAAAGCAGCTTAAAAACTGGGAGAAAGGCGATGTGAAAGAGGTAAACTACGCGCTGCCAACCAAGCCGGAGCAAACGCAGGTGGTGATCGTGGATCGGCCGAGCGCAGTACAAAGCTCGCTGGTGCTAACCAACCCTGCCGACCTGAAGCCGGGCGCTGAGGATGCAGTGGCCGCCCAATTGATGAATAATATACTTGGCGGCGGCATGGATGCACGCCTGTTCCAGAACCTGCGCGAAACCCACGGCTATACTTATGGCGCTTACTCCTCTATCAACAACGATGAGATTCTAGGCCGCTTTAATGCCACTGCCAACGTTCGCAATGCCGTTACCGACAGTGCCGTGGTCGAGTTTATGAATGAATTGACTAAAATCCGTGACCAGCGCGTTACCGAAGATGAGCTCCGCGATGCAAAAGCATTTGTTATGGGCAGCTTTGGGCGCGGTCTGGAGAACCCAGCAACCGTGGCAGTATACGCCATCAACACGGCCCGCTACGGTTTGCCAGAGGATTATTACCCGAACTACCTGAAAAAGGTGGAAGCGGTAACTGCCGATGACGTGCAGCGCGTGGCGCAAAAGTATATCAACCCGGATAAAATGTACGTGCTGGCCGTGGGCAATGCCTCCGAGATAGCCGATAAGCTAAAGAAGTTTGATAAAGACGACAGCCAGATAACGTATTACAACACGGCCGGCGAAAAAGTAGACCGCAAGGCAATGGGTGTTCCGGCTGGCTTAACAGCAGAAAAAGTTCTTGCAGACTATGTTAAAGCTATTGGCGGCAAGGCGAACATCGAAAAGCTGAAGGACGTGACCATCACTAGCAACGCCACTATTCAGGGCATGACGCTAGTGTTTAAGCAGCAGCAAAAAGGCAACGATAAGTTTGCCGTGCAGGTGCTGATGAACAACAACCCGATGCAGCGTGTAATCATCAACGGCGACAAAGGGAAAATGGAAGCGCCCATGCAGGGCGTTAACAAAGAGATGACTGCCGAGGAACTGAAAACGCAAAAGTTAGAGGCAAACCTGTTCCCGGCGCTGCAGTACGATAAACTTGGCATCAAAACCAAGCTGACCGGTGTAGAAGATGTGGATGGCAAAGAAGCATATGCTGTAGAAGTGACTCAACCGAATGGCCAGAAAGCCACGCACTACTTTGCTAAAGACAGCGGCCTGCGCCTGAAAGAGGTGAACAGCCTGGAAACACCGCAAGGCGTTATCACACAGACCAAAACCTATAGCAACTATAAAGAAGTAAGCGGCGTGAAATTTCCATACATGGTCGAAACCGTGGTTGGCCCGCAGACAATCAAAGCCGAGGTGCAGACCATTGAAGTGAACAAAAACCTAAGCGACGACACGTTTAAGCTGTAGGCTCTTAAAAAGCAGGATTGATACTTGCGGATTATAAAAGGCGGCTGGCTCTATTGAGTCAGCCGCCTTTTTGTTTTATCACTTATGGCAAGTATAAAGTATAGGCACTACAATTCGTTTGGCTTGTTTTTCTTGATTTCGATAAAAAATTTACCGCAGTCTGTGAGATTATCAGCTTGCTTGCGAATAATAAGTTAAAGTATGATGCCGCCAGCGCGGGTGCTAACAAAGTATAACTACAGCCTGGATCAGACATGCGTTTTCCCGATGATACAGAAAAGAAACAAGACAGCATTCGAAAAGGTGATTCAGGAGAACTAGGGCATTATTTACAAAGTGGTAAACACCTATTGCCCCCGCCCTGACGAGCGCGAAGACCTGGCCCAGGAAATTATGCTGCAGCTCTGGCAAGCGTTTGATAAGTATGATGCGAAGTATAAAATCTCGACGTGGATGTACCGTGTGGCGCTAAATGTGGCGATCTCGTTTTACCGCAAAAGCCAGACACGGCAACACCTGCGCATACCGGTACAGGAAACCACGGCGCACCCTGCCGAAGAAAGCCCGGAAAGCCACGAGCAGCAACTCGCCCTGCTGGATCGGTTTATACAGGAGCTGAAAGAACTGGACAAAGCACTGATGCTGCTTTACCTGGAGCAGAAAGGGCAGCAAGAGATAGCGGATATTCTGGGTATTTCTGTATCCAACGTGTCTACCAAAATTGCCCGCATCAAAGACAAACTAAAGCAAAGATTTTTAACCCATAACGATTCATGACTATGGAAAAGGACGAGTTACTGAACCTACTGAACAGCTATGATCACAAGATCAGCCAGGCAAACGCTATCTCTCTCCAAGCAGTTGAAGGGCTGCAGGTTCATAAATCAAAATCAGTTTTGAAAGGCCTGCTGTACCATAGGGTGGCAGAGTTGCTGCTTGGTTTAGCTGTAACCGTTTGCCTTGCGCTGTTTGCCTATTATAATATTAGCAGCGTGAGTCTTGTGGTTGCCGCTGCTGTTATTATGGTTTTTATGGTTATAGCTATCTCAGGCTGTATCAGGCAAATCATCCGTATCAACCAGTTCGACTATGCGCGGAGCGTTTCGGAAAACCAGCAGATGCTGGCCGGTTTGCAAGCCCATATCATCACGTATCTGCGTTTATCCGTGCTACAACTGCCCATATACTTTGCCTACATTATGGTTGGGTTTAAATTGATTTTCGGGCTGAATATCTGGCAGGTTGGAGATGATAACTGGCTTATCAGCCAGGGGATTTTAAGTATACTTCTTGTACCAGTGTCTTTATGGCTGTACCGCAAGATCTCTTACAAGAACCTGCACATAAATTGGGTTAAACGTCTGGTAGCCGCATCTGGCGGAAAACATGTAACCCAAGCAATGGCTTTTTTGCAGGAGATAGATACTTTCCGGAAAAGCTAATGGGCTTAACTGTACTGTTTACTGTGGAAGTGCCTTATCGGAGCAATTATTCACCAAATCCATACTTGTTTTCCACAGAAATGTGGAAAACAAGTATGGATAAGTATGTTAGAACAGTTCTCCCTGCACAGGCTGTATAAACTTCTTTGGTGGCTTCAGGTCAAAACCGCATATTTTGTTAAGGCGCTCCACCAAGTACGTTTCCAGTTCTGGAGCCAGTGTATTGTCGGGTTCATGCACGAAGAAGTATAGCTGGCGCAGGCCGTTGTCAAACCACTCTTTCAGGCGCTCTACCCAGGCATCTATTCTGGTATAGTCGGTTGGGTGCAGGCCGTTGCCCACAAAGCGGATCATGGCCGAGGGTGTGGTCAGGCGCATATGCAGCACATCGCGGCGGCCCGCCACATCGGTCAGTACGGTGCCTGTTTTATACTTCTCCAGCACAGCAAACAGTTCACGGCTGGCATCCGCATCGGCAAACCAACCTTCGTGGCGCAGCTCAACGGTTATCGGTATACTTTCAGGGATAAAACCCAAAAACGCTTCCAGGTCGGGCAGTTGGCTTGGCGCAAAGTATGGAGGCAGCTGCAGAAAGGCTTCGCCCAGCTTATCCTCTAGCCCGGCAATGGCTTCGCAAAAGGCTGCCGTTACATCCTGGGTGCTGCGCAGGGCCGCTTCGTGGCTGATGAGCTGCGGAAACTTGGGGCAAAACTTAAAGCCGTGCGGCACAGTGTTTCGCCAGCGGTCGATGGTGTCGGGGCTGGGGATGTGGTAATGTGTGCTGTTGAGCTCAATGGTACCAAACTGCTTGCCATACCATAGCAGCGACTCCCGCTCCGGCATGCGGGCCGGGTAGTATTTGCCAACCCAGGCCTTGTTCACCCATACCGGTAGGCCGATGTATACCTGCGGTTTTTGGCCTGTCTTAAACTGCTGCAACAACGGCAGTGTATCGGGGTGGTTAGGGGGCAGCGTAAAGTCTACGCGGCTGATGTCTGAAAGCTTTCCAAAATCCATAAAATACCCTCCGCTTTATACTTGGCTGAGCCATGCCGGCTGAGGCAAAAACTAAAGCCGCCTAAAACGTAAATTGGTGAAAAAGTAACCGTTTTACGGCGCAAACGCTTTGCAAACCAAAAATTTTTTCTTTATTTTTTATAGGCTATACTTAATGTAAAAACCTAGCCAAAAATATAGCTTTGTGTGCTATAAAGCCAGATTTTTGCATTACCTGACTTAGGTTAAATCAAGGCATCCCAACCGTATCCCCCTACACCTAACAAGCAATAATTGCTTAAAAGGCCTCGTTTAAAAACAAATTTCGTAAATTTGCAGCTTCACCAACTATTAAGTGATATGATTCATAATAGAAAGTGCTTTATCTTTTCTTTGATCATTTTTCTATTTGTCGGCATTAGCCAACCAATTTTTGCACACAACAACTCAGGCAAAGCCAAGACCCAAAAGGGCGAGGCATCGTGGTACGGGAGCCGTTACCATGGCAGAAAAACCAGCAGCGGGGAGCGTTATAACAAGAACGACATGACTGCTGCGCACAAAACACTACCTTTCGGCACGAAAGTGAAAGTGACAAACCTCGATAACAACGAATCCGTTATCGTGCGCATCAACGATAGAGGCCCGTTTGTAGGCGATCGTATTATTGATGTATCAGAAGCCGCCGCACGCAAACTCGAATTCCATGCCCAGGGCGTAGGAAATGTTAGGATTGAGGTGCTGAACCCAGGTGCTGAACTTGCTTCGGCTGCCGGTTTCTCCTTCGATGTGGCTTCTTTCTCTGATTTTGCCCTTGCATCTGGCGAAACACCAGATCTGGCAAGCAGAAACTAAGGTAAACACGGCTTTTATAGCCTTTGCCGCTTAGCAGCGTACTCAGAAAACGAACAGAGCGCAGGTCCTTTATGGGGCTTGCGCTTTTTTTGTGCCCCTTGTTTTGGTAGAGGCCTATGATGTGTTTATCTATAAATAACTCTCATTAAGCTTATAGCGGGTAGTAAAACTTTGATAAGCAGTATAGATTCCTTATACTTAAATACCAAAAACTAAACACTATAAACTCAAAATCTAACCTATACCACCTTGAAACGACGAAACTTTCTTGAGTTATCGGCGCTGGGCTTCGGCGGCTTAATGCTGCCTTCCATACCTGTGTTTGGCGATATCATATCGCCGGAAAGAGCACTGGAAACCGTGGATATTGCCCTTAAAAAGCGCTTAGCAGATGTAGCCCTAAACACGGCTAAATCAAAAGGGGCCTCTTATGCCGACGTGCGCATTGGCCGCTACCTGCAGCAGTATATTTTTACGCGCGAAAAGCAAGTGCAGAACATCGTAAATGCTGAGTCTTACGGCGTGGGCGTGCGCGTGCTGGCCAATGGCACCTGGGGCTTTGCCGCCACTTCCGATGTATCGGATAAGGGCGTGGCTAAAGCTGCTGAGCAGGCCGTGGCTATTGCCAAGGCAAACGCTAAGCTGCAGAAAGAGCCGGTGCAGTTGGCTCCTGTAAAAGGCTACGGCGAGGTAAGCTGGAAAACACCAATCGAGAAGAACGCCTTTGAAGTGCCGGTTGGGGAGAAAGCTGACCTGCTATTAGCCGCCAATGCTGCCGCTATGGCCAACGGCGCCAACTTCGTAAACTCCGCCCTGTTTCAGGTAAACGAACAGAAATACTTTGCCTCTACCGAAGGCTCTTATATAGACCAAGATATTCACCGCATCTGGCCAAACTTTACCGTTACGGCTGTAGATAAAGCTAGCGGAAAGTTTAGGACCCGTGAGGCCCTGAGCGCTCCGATGGGCATGGGCTATGAGTACATGATCCCGAAGGCATCTGAAAAGATCAAGGGCCCGGAAGGCACCGGCTTAAACGGCTACCGCTATGCGTACGATATGTTAGAGGATGCCACTATCGCTGCGAAACAAGCCAAAGAAAAGCTCACAGCTAAATCGGTGCTGGCTGGCAAGTATGATTTGGTGCTAGACCCGAACCATCTGGGCCTGACGATACACGAGTCGGTAGGCCACCCGCTGGAGCTAGACCGCGTGCTGGGCTACGAGGCCAACTATGCAGGCACTTCCTTTGCCACGCTGGATAAGTGGAAGACAAAGAGCTTCAAGTATGGCTCTGATAAGGTGAACATCTTTGCTGATAAAACGCAGAAAGGCTCGTTAGGCTATGTAGGCTGGGACGACGAAGGCGTGAAAACCAAGCAGTGGGACCTGATTAAAGACGGCGTGCTGGTGAACTACCAGGCCATCCGCGACCAAGCTCACATTATCGGAGAGAAAGAATCGCACGGGTGCTGCTACGCCGATAACTGGAGCTCTGTGCAGTTCCAGCGCATGGCCAACATCTCGCTGGCGCCAGGCAAAGAGAAGAAAAACGTAGACCAGCTGATTGCCGGCGTAGATAAAGGCATTTACATTGCGGGCCGCGGCTCCTACTCTATCGACCAGCAGCGCTACAACTTCCAGTTCGGTGGCACCACCTTCCATGAGATTAAGAACGGTAAAATTGTGGGTATGCTGGAGGATGTAGCTTACCAAAGCAATACGCAAGAGTTCTGGAACTCCTGCGCTGGCTCCTGCGACGAAAGCGACTACCGTTTGTTCGGCTCGTTCTTCGACGGCAAAGGCCAGCCCAGCCAGATCAGCGCGGTATCGCATGGCTCTGCCCACACCCGCTTCAACGGCGTGAACGTGATAAATACAGCGCGCAAAATCTAGCGCGTGCGAGTCACGAGTTCTGAATTCTGAGTTTTGAGTTATACTATATACTATGGCCGAAAGTATAGTTGCTACCAAATCTTACAACTTTGCGCTGCGCGTGATCAAGCTGTATAAACACCTTACGCAGGAGCAACGAGAGTTTGTATTGGCAAAGCAAGTTCTAAGAAGCGGCACATCCATCGGCGCTAATGTAGAAGAGGCCCTTGGCGGGCAAAGCAAAGCCGATTTTAGGTACAAGTTAAGTATAGCCCTGAAAGAAGCAAGGGAAACCAGCTATTGGCTGCGGTTGCTAAAAGACTCAGAATATATAAAACCAGATGCTTTTAAGAGCATCCACGGCGAATGCGAAGAGTTGATCAAAATACTGAAAAGTATAATTCTTACTTCTCAGCAAAAAGAAAACAACTCCTAACTCAGAACTCAAGACTCAGAACTGACAAAGCAATTGGTTTCAAATTAAGAGAACATCAAAACATGGCAATATTATCAAAAGAAGAAGCTCAGGCGATACTGAAAAAGGCCCTGGGTTTTTCGAAAGCCGATGAGTGTGAGATTACGCTCAGCGGTAACGTGGGTGGCAACATCCGCTATGCCCGAAACGAGGTGTCTACGAGCGGCGCAGAAGAGAACGTATCCATGGCCGTGGAGTCCAGGTTTGGCAAGCGCTCCGGTGTGGCCACGATCAACGAGTTCGACGATAAATCCCTGGAAAAAGTGATTCGGCGCTCGGAAGAGATTGCGCGCCTGGCACCTGAAAGCCCGGAGTATGTAGAACTGCTTGGGCCGCAAAAGTACATCACCACCAAAGCGCATTTCGACTCCACGGCAAAGGTAGACCCGGCCTACAGAGCCGAAGCGGCCGCTAAAAGTATAAAGGCGGCCTCGGACAAAGGCTTGGCAGCTGCGGGCTTCCTGGAGCACTATACTAACTTTACGGCCAAAATGAATAATAAGGGCCTATTTGCGTACCATCCGTCTACAGTAGTGGACTTTTCGGTAACGATGCGCACCGAAGATGGCACAGGTTCCGGTTATATTACACAGGATTTCAGTGATGTAAGCAAACTCGATACAGGCAAAGCCTCCCAGATAGCCGCCGAAAAAGCTGCTAACTCGCGCAATGCCAAGGCCCTGGAGCCGGGTAAATATACCGTTATACTAGAGCCTGCCGCCTCCATAGACCTGCTGCGCAACATGTTCTACAACATGGATCAGCGCAATGCCGAAGAAGGCCGCAGTTTCCTGAGCAAGCCGGGTGGCAAAACAAAAGTAGGCGAAAAGCTGGTTGATGAGCGGATCACGGTATACTCAGACCCAACCAATGCCGAAGTGCCAGCCTCTCCTTTCTCCGGCGATGGGCGCCCGCAGCAAAAAGTAACCTGGATTGATAAAGGCGTAGTGAAGAACCTGTACAATACGCGTTACTGGGCCTCTAACAAAGGTGCGGCTTCCATACCGCCTCCGGGCAACGTAATCATGCAGGGCGGCAACGAGTCTATTGAGGATATGATCAAGAATACCAAGCGCGGCATACTTGTTACGCGCCTGTGGTACATCCGCGCCGTAGACCCGCAAACGCTACTCTATACCGGCCTTACCCGCGACGGTACTTTCTACATCGAGAATGGCAAGATCATGTACCCGGTGAAGAATTTCCGCTTTAACGAGAGCCCGGTAATCATGCTCAACAACCTGGAAGCCCTGGGCAAGCCGCAACGCATCAACGGCAGCCTGATTCCGCCAATGAAGATCCGCGACTTTACCTTCACGAGCCTTTCGGATGCGGTGTAATCGCTGCTGATCTATACTTTGGATGCCGTATGCAGCAACGCTGCGTGCGGCATTCATTTTAAATTTAGGGAGTATAGAAATAACAACCGTCTTCGACCTCCTGCTTAAAAGCAGCGCTTCTGAAGGCAATTGCTAAAGTATAAACCTAACTCAAGACTCAGAACTCTTAACTCAGAACTCCCAAAGTGCAACCCTTCACCTTTGTGCGCCTGCAATACCGCTCCGGCAACTGGGATACCGACCCGCGTATGCCCAGCAACCTGCTGCACTCGCTTATCCAGTACACCACGGTGCCGGTAAACGAGCAGGAGAAGGTAGTGGCGTTGGAGAGTGCGGAGCTGTTTAAGTACCCTTTCAGCTACCTGAGCGGGCATAAGCTGGTGGAGTTTAACCAAAAGGAGCGGCAGAACTTTAAGACCTATGTGCAGAACGGCGGTTTCGTGTTTGTGGACGATTGTAACCACGACGTAGATGGGCTTTTCGCCAAGTCGTTTGAGGAGCAGATGCGGCAACTGTTCGGTGCTGGCGCGCTCAAGAAAATCCCGAACAACCACAAGCTGTACAAGTCTTTCTTCACCTTTGAGGAAGGGCCACCCACCACCAGCTTCGAGCTAAACGGCTGGGGCGACGATCTGGTGCACGATTATCTGAAAGCCATAGAAGTAAACGGCCGCATTGCCGTGCTCTACAGCAACAAAGACTACGGCTGCGAATGGGACTACGACTTTAGAAACAAGCGCTGGCTGGCAGAGGACAATACCAAGTTTGGAGTGAATATAATAATGTATGCGCTGACGAGTTAATATATAGTAAATGCTATAGATAAACTTAACTACATGCTATGAAAAAGACACTCTTCTTACTCGCTTCCCTACTGGCGTTTTGCCAAGCCTTCGCCCTTCCCGACCGCAAAATAAGTAATGCCGAAGCATTTGCGCGGCTTTACGGCTATGTACGCTACTTCCACCCAAGCGATGAGGCCGCCGCACTGGACTGGGACCGCTTCGCCATTTACGGCCAGCAGAAAGTAGCCAATTGCCAAACGCCTCAGGAGTTACAAGCCACGTTAACAGAACTTTTCCAACCTATTGCGCCTACCGTTAAAGTATACTTGGAGGAAGATGAGGTAACGTTCGATTTACAAGCGATTACTCCGGCCAAACCTCAAAAGTATAAAACCATTGCCTGGCAGCACCTTGGCTTGGGTATGGGAGACAAAAGAAACTCTTACAAAAGTGTTCGCACCCACAGGCCTACCTCCTACAAAGCTTCCGCAGCTAGCTATGGGCAAGCCCATAAATCTCTGGGAGCAGCTGCATACAGAGGGCAAGAGTTTGTATACAGGGCAAAGGTAAGGTTGGCAGAAGGTACTGGGGCCGCTCATTTGTGGGCTCGTGTAGACAGAGAAAACGGCAAAATGGGCTTCTTCGATAACATGAGCAACCGCCCTATTAAGTCTGGGGAGTGGGCATACTATGAAATTAAAGGCGTTATAGATGCTGATGCGAAGGACCTTAACATTGGCACTTATTTAATTGGTTCGGGAGAGCTCTGCCTGGATGATATAAGCCTGAAAATAAATCAAAATGGTACTTGGCAGGAAGTATACGCAGAGCAGTTTACGAAAAGGAAAGTAGGGCGTACATCCAGGGTCTTGGATAACAAAGGTCCTCGCAAACCTAAGGTTCAGGGCTACCTTTTTACTATTGCTAAAAGTGCATCAAACAAAGAAGATAAATGGTACTCGATTAAAAGCGAAACTCTGGAAGCTATACAGGAAAAGCCTGAGTTCTTGTTTAAAGCCTACCCGAAGGTAGGAGAGTATACTTCTAAAGCAATTGGAAGCGGCTTAAAAGCTGTGATTCCATTAGCGCTTTATGGTACCGAAAAACAAACCTACCCTGCTGCAGATAAGGCATCTTTTGAAAAACTGAAAAGCAACCTGGAAGCTATGCCGGTTAAAGAGTTCGTAGGTGCTGATCTGTATACCAGGCTCGGGGGCGTCACCATCACCTGGAACGTTTTTCAGCATTTCTACCCATACTTTGATGTGGCCAAAACCGATTGGCACCATGACCTGCAAATGGCCCTCAACAGTGCCTACACTGACCAAACAGCCACAGATTTTCAGAAAACGCTGCAGCAGCTTACAGCCAAGTTAAAAGATGGGCATGTACGTGTAACCTCTGCCGAGGACAAAGCCACTTTTCAGCCGCCTATTGCTTGGGAGTGGGTGGAAAGCAAGCTAGTGATCACCCATGTGTTCGACGAGTCTGCGCTACTTGCAATAGGCGATGTTGTTACAGCCATTAACGGTCTATCGCCCGAAGTTTATTTTGATGATGTGCACGCATATATTTCAGCGGCCACCGATGGATTGCTTAAGTATAAGGCCCAATGGGCCTCGTTGAGGGGAGAAGAAGGCACAGAAATGCACCTTGCCATCCAAAAAACAGATAATACAATCACCGATTTAAAGCTGAAACGCACGGTGTCCAGTACGCAAGCTTTTAATACTTTACCGCAGCCAGATATTATTAAGGAACTGGCAGATGGCATCATGTACATCAACATGGATAAGGCCCCAATGAAGAAAATTAAGGAGGTGATGCCGCAGCTGCAACAGAGCAAGGCCATCATCTGCGACTTGCGCGGCTATCCAAATAGCAACCACGAGTTTATCCAATACCTGATGTCTACGGCAGACACCTCCAGCCAATGGATGCAGATTCCGCAAATCATTTACCCCGACCAGGAGAAGGTAGTTGGCTACAGAAAGTATAGCTGGCGATTAAAGCCTAAAACACCGCACTTAACAGCTAACATTATTTTCCTGATCGATGGACGGGCCATAAGCTATGCAGAGAGTTACATGAGCTTTATTGAGCATTATAAACTGGCTACTATTGTAGGCCAGCCAACGGCAGGCACCAATGGCAACGTTAACCCGTTTACGCTGCCCGGTGGGTATTACATTCCTTGGACAGGCATGAAAGTGCAGAAGCACGATGGCACGCGGCACCATGGGGTAGGTATACTTCCGGATGTTTATGTAGAGAAAACCATACAAGGCGTGCGCGAAGGCCGTGACGAGTTTCTGGAGAAAGCGATGGAAATAGCGACGAAAGCACTTTAAGACACCAGCCGCTCACAGCGTCTTCCGGGCCTGTGAGTGGCTACCATATACTACAATAGTCATCAACAAGTATAAAATGACTGAACAAGACATAACCAACCTGCTGGCAAAGCTCCCACGGCTAAAGCAGGAAATACAAAAGATAATCGTGGGCCAGGAAGAGGTGCTCGACGAGGTGCTGATAACCATGATGGCCGGCGGACACGGTTTGCTGGAAGGCGTACCAGGCTTGGCTAAAACCCTGTTGGTGCGCACGCTCAGCAATGCCATGGATTTAGGCTTCCGGAGGATACAGTTCACCCCGGATCTGATGCCAACCGACATCCTTGGCACCGAGGTGCTGGAAGAGGACCACGCCACAGGCAAGCGCTTTTTCAAGTTTAACGAAGGGCCGATCTTCTCCAACATTGTGCTGGCCGATGAGATAAACCGTACGCCGCCCAAAACGCAGGCTGCCTTGCTGGAGGCCATGCAGGAGCACGAGGTAACCTACGCCGGAAAAACATACTTCCTGCCAAAGCCCTTCTTCCTGCTGGCTACTCAAAACCCGATAGAGCAGGCCGGAACCTACCCGCTACCCGAAGCGCAGCTGGACCGCTTCCTGCTTTTCATCAAAATAAAATACCCTACCGAGCAAGAGGAGCTAAACATACTTTCCAGCACCACCGGCACACAGAAGGCTCAGGTGCAGCCCATACTTAGCGGCGAGGAGGTAATGCTGCTGCGCCAGCTGGTGCGCGAGGTAAGTATAAGCGACGAGCTGCTGAGCTTCGTAAACCAGCTTGTACGCGCCACCCGCCCCGACAGCACCAGTATAGACTTTATAAAACAGTATTGCCGCTGGGGAGCCGGGCCACGCGCCGGGCAGGCACTTATACTTACCGCCAAAGCGAGGGCCTTGCTGCACGGCCGCTTCGCTGTTACCGTGGAGGATATCAGAACGATGGCCTACCCCGTGCTGCGCCACCGCGTGCTAGTAAACTTCGCGGCCGAGGCCGAGCGCATCACGCCAGACAAGGTGGTTGATGAGCTGCTGCAAAGTATAAAGCTGCCAAAGGCGGTTCTTGTATAAAGCATCTAACCACCCCCAGCCCCTCCTTGTTTAAGGAGGGGAGTTTAGAATGCCTGGCGCGGGTTTGCAACCCGTGATGTGGAATAAGTGCGAGTGTCCAGACTCGCTTATATTATTTGTAAAACAAAAGCAGAAACAGATGGAAGAGACAGATATTGTAAAGCTGACGGAAACAGGAACCGACCTCCTGCGGAAAATGCTGGGCACGCGCATCTGCTACTTCATCACAGATAGTATAAAAATTGAGGCCAGCGGCAGTAACGTGCGGTATTGGGCGCTGGAGTTCGCGGTAGGCCTTACTACCAACAAGCGCGACCAGAGCTTTATCAACATCAGCGCCGATTACAAGCTCTCCTCCAAATCCTCGACCACTTACTACGGCTTCGAGATTGAGGAAAGCAAGGTGCCGCTGCGCAAAGAGAAGCTGCTGCAGTCGGGGCAATACTCGGAGATAAAGGTGCTGTCGGGGCAGGTGCTGATGCTGGAGATTTACCAGGACTGGAACCAGGAGTTCGACGAAACCATCCACTACGACGCCGCCATCGTGCTCTACACCGACTCCCAAAAGTATATGCTAAAGGTACGCGAAGAGCTAGTTGGTGGGGTAGATGTTATTTTGGATGAGGCCGCTATTGAGGCAGAGTTGGTGGATTTGAAGTTGCGGCAGAGTTTGGTGTAGGTAGATTATACTTATTGTCTAAAGATGATACCTGATTATATTAAGCTAAGTCGAGGTGGAATTAAATTTTTTCAACTGTTTATTCTACTGTTCTCTTCTCTACTGGCATTATTTAATGTGCTATTTGTATGGTCTGAACCTACAAAAAATATGATAGTAGTTACACTTATTAGTACTGCAGGACTTGTTACTTTAAATTTACTTTATGCAAAAATTTATGATGTAAAAATCGAGAATCATGAAATCATCATTGAGAACTTGTATGCTAAGGTTGAGTTCTGTGGAGAGGATCTTACAGCAATAAAAGGCGTGCATCCTATTCCATTCTTATATAAGGTGGTTATAGGCAAAAGAAACTATTTTTTCTTTGGGAACTTGGCACTCGCTCTTAAAGAATTTACAGCAAGTACAGCTGAAGCTCTAGAAGCTATTACAACTCAATTTAAAAAGCGTAAGCGTAAATAACATTCGAGACACTAGTCCTTGAACACCCACAAATTCATCGACCCGAAGGTACTGGCTACCATAAAAGACCTGCCGCTGTTGGCTAAAACGGTGGTGGAGGGCTTTTTGGCGGGGCAAAACCAAAGCTTACGGCGCGGGGCGGGGCTGGAGTTTAGCCAGTACCGCAGCTACCAGCCCGGCGACGACCTGCGCCAACTCGACTGGAAGATGTTTGCCCGCTCCGACCGCTATTACATCCGGGAAGCCGAAGTAGACACCAACATTACGGTGCGGTTTATACTAGATGGCAGCGCCTCGATGGCACACGAGGATGTGAACGGCATCAGTAAAATGGAGTATGCGCGGTTTCTGGTGGCCTCGCTGGCGTACCTGGCCACCACGCAGGGCGATGCCGTGGGCCTGTACGTGCTGCACGAGAACCAGCTCATTAATCTGACGCCGCGCTCCGACAACATGCACCTGCAGCGCTTCTGGCACCAGCTGGCCGAAGTAAAGCCGCAAGGTAAGTTTCCGGGTATGGAGGTGGCCGCCAACCTGTTTGCCGACAGACGGCAGAAAGAGCTTACCGTTTTTCTCTCGGATTTGTACGAGCACGAAAGCGAGATAAAGGACTTGCTGTATAAGCTGGGAGCGCAAGGCCACGAACTGCTACTGATGCACCTGATGAGCCGCAACGAGCTGGACTTTAACTACACCGGCACCCTTACCTTCGAGGATCTGGAGACAGGCCAAACCCTGCAGGTAAGCAGCGCCTCGCAGCGTCAGGCATACTTAGCCAGGCAGCAGGAGTGGCTTCAGGAAACCGAAAAGGCCCTGCGCAACCACCAGATCGCCTATAACCGCTTCGTGACCGACGAGCCGCTGGATAAAGCGCTGCGCACGTTCCTGCAAAAGCGGCTGCTTTATTGATTGTTAGTTGTTAGATAGTCGATTGTTGTTTTTATGTATGATAAAGACCTTTTTAATGGCGCGAGCGTCCTCGCTCGTGACTAGCTATAGTTTGGGCCTCTGGCCCAGTTGAGTTGCAAACTCAACATTATATGTAGGCACGGGTTACAAACCCGCGCCAGCAAGGGGGTTTAATTGTTGGTTATTAATTGATGATTGTCATTTAAGAAAACATCCCAAACCTGTAGTTGTCATCCTGAAAAGGATCTTGTTTGAAGGGAGGTGAAGCTATCGAAACTGGCTTGCAAGGCTCTGACGGCATAACAGACGATAATAATTTCTAATTTTTAATTTCTAATTCATAATTGATCTTATCAGCACCATACTGGCTACTTGCAGCGTCGGCTATACTTATCCCGATTGCCATTCATCTGTGGAACAAGCGACAGGGAAAGACGGTGAAGGTGGGCAGTTTGCGCTGGTTAGAGGCCTCGGCGAGTAACCGTTGGAGTAGCATAAAGCTGAACAATTTCTGGCTGCTGGTGCTGCGCTGCCTTATACTTATACTATTGGCCGTGGCGCTGGCACAACCGGTTTGGGTGCATCAATCACAAAAGCAAAAAGGTAACAGGGCAATATTTATCGGTGAGGAGCTGCTGTATACTTCTTCTCTCAAGCCCATCAAACCAACCATTGATTCGTTGCTGCAGCGTGGCTATACCTTGCATGCCTATACTTCTGATTTTACACAGATTCCGCAGGAGAAATGGCAACAGATCAGCGCCCGTACAGAAGACAGCATACTTACGAGCAAGTATAATTACTGGAGCCTCTTGCAGGCTCTGGCAGCGAAGTATAAAAACCCGCAGGATAGCGTGTGGCTTTTCACATCGGATCAGCAGCAGTACTTTACCGGCGCACGCCCCAATGCTTTGCCGCAGCACATCCACTGGATTCCGGTGGCTACCGATAAAAGTATAAACTGGCTGCAGGCGGCCATCCAAACTTCCCCCGACAGCCTTTTGCTTATACTTGGCCACAGCTCCCGCGAGGGCACCAGCTACAGCAAGTATAAAACAGCCACATCAACCCAAAGTATAAACCTACCCGGCAACCAGCAACTGCAACTCCTACGGCAGCAAGACTCGCTGCAGGCCACCATCTCCGGCAACAGCAGCAAGGTGCAGGTGCAAACAGAGCCGCTGCAGGTAGCCATACTTTCCGGCAAGGCGCAGCAGGCGGAGGCGCGCTATTTAAAAGCGGCTTTGCAGGCTATCAGCAGTTATACCGGTTTGCCTATACAGCTTAAAGCTGATACCACAGCAGTTGATTGGGTGTTCTGGCTGCAAAACGAGGCGCTGCCGCCAAGTATAACCCGGCAGGTAAAGCGGGGCTTGCAGGTATGGGTGCAACAGCATTCTGATGACCAAGCAAAAAAGGTAACCCTCACGACAGCTACGGCGCCGCTGGAAGTGTGGCAGGAGGGCAAAGGCAGCATCCACCAATATACTGGCACATTGGCGCAGAACATGCAACTGCCCGAGCAGCTGTTACCGCTACTTTTGCCAGCTAAAAAAGCCTCCTATGACTACCGCGCTCTGGATGAGCGACAGTTGTTACCGGAAAAACGGATACTAGCGTCTCCTGACACTACCCCGAAATCAGCTAAGACAAACCTGCTGAAATGGTTTGTTTTGGCGGCCTTTGTTTTATTTTTAATAGAGCGCATTATCGCCAACAGGCGCAGCAAAGTATAAGTATGGCCTTAACAGAAAGCATCCATATCCTCCAAGGCATCCGCAGGCAATATGTGCAGGCAAAGCTGTGGCTCTATGCGCTGCAGGCTTTGGCGGCTATACTTGTGGGCGTGGCCATACTTTGGCGCTGGAAGTTTGAGGCTCCGGTTTTGGCCGCAACAGCCGTGGCTATACTTTTGGGTGCGGTTCTATACTTTATACTTCGCTGGAGATCGGTTTCTAAAACCACGCTGCACCAAGTGGCTCGCCACCTGAACCGCCACTACCCGCAACTGCAGGACAGCACCGAACTGCTGCTGCACGCGCCCGATAACCTGCTGCAAAAACTACAGCAACAGCGCCTGGCCGCCACGCTACACGAGCTGCACCCGGAGCAGCAGAAAACCTTTAGCCTGCGCGGCACGGCCACTTTTACTTTTCTGGGGCTGGCGCTACTGCTCTCGGTCGGGATTTTATACTTGCCGGCGGCTCCGCTTGGCACAGCTGCACCTAAAAGTATAAAGCTGGAGTTCCCGGATGCGCCCGCTGCAACTGCCGATACGGTTGCTAAAATCGAGAAGATCGAAATTACCGTGTCGCCGCCCGGCTATACCGGCAAGGCTACTTACCGCGCCGAGAGCCCTAATTTACGTGTAGAGGAAGGCGCAACCGTCACCTGGCTGATTAGCACTACCAAACCGGCGCAGCTGCAATTTGGCCTGAGCGAGCAACAGCCTATCAGCTTTAAGGCGCAAAACGGCAAGTATACTTTTTCTCGCCGCTTCAGCGAGTCAGGCTTGTACACCATCAACCTCAACGGGCAAAAATCGGCTTTCTATACCCTGGAGATCATCCCCGACGAGGCACCGGTTATCCAGATCAGCAAACCCAACGAGTACACCGAAATTCGGCTGGGCGAGCCGCAACGTGTAAGGCTTCAGGCGCAACTTACCGACGATTACGGCATCCGGGAGGCCAGCATGATCGCCACGGTGGCAAAAGGTTCTGGCGAAGCCGTAAAGTTTCGGGAGGAAAAGATCAAACTGAACCTGAGCGGTAATAGCCGCAGCTACACCATCAACCAAACTCTGGACCTGCAAAAACTGGGCATGGGCTTCGGCGACGAGCTATACTTTTACCTGCAGGCCTGGGACCGCCACCGCGGTTACACCCGCTCCGAAACATACTTTGTGCAGATCGAGGACACCACCATTGTAGAGGCCAGCTTCGACATGACGGCCGGCGTAAACCCGGTTCCGGAGTATTTCCGGAGCCAGCGCCAGATCATCATCGACACCGAAAAACTGATAAAAGAGCAGAAAAGCATTAGCCGGGCCGCGTTTGAGGAGCGATCTAACAACATCGGGGTAGATCAAAAGCTGCTGCGCCTGCGCTACGGCAAGTTTCTGGGCGAGGAGTTTGAGAGCGGAATCGGTCCGGGCGGTGGCATACCCGAGGGCGAAGAACACCACGAGGACGATGGCCACGACCACGGGCAGCAGCAAGAGGACCCCAACAGCGCCCAAGCTCTGTTAGACCCTTACATGCACAAACACGACCAGGAAGGCGAGGCCACTATTTTTGAACCAGCCGTAAAGGCCAAACTGAAGGGCGCGCTGGCGCAGATGTGGGAAGCTGAGTTGCGTTTGCGCACACACAAGCCCAAAGAGGCTCTGCCTTACGAGTACAAAGCGCTTCGGATGTTGAAGGATGTGCAGCAATCGCAGCGGGCATACGTGGCCAAAACCGGCTTCGAGGCACCGCCGCTAAAAGAGCCGGAACTGCGCCTTTCGGGCGAGCTGGACAAGATAACGCCGCTGCAAGCGCAAGACGATCTAAAGCAAACGCAGAACTTCCCTGGCACGCGCAAGGCGCTAAGTTGGCTGGCAATGTATAAACAAACCGGCAAGTATAAACCAGGCGATGCGGCCATCCTCGAAAAAGCCGGCCAGGAGCTGGCAAAGCAGTCGCTGCAAAAGCCCGGCAGCAACCTAAAGGCGCTTCAGGATTTGAGAACCTTGATCTCGGAAATGAACGCTAGCAAAAAGCTGTGCAGCACCTGTATCGTTTCCGTGGAACGCGCCTTCGTGAACCTATTGCCGCCGGCAACGCAAACACCCCAACCGCAGCAAACGGTCAGAAGCAAGTTGGCAGAGAAATATTTGAAGGAGCTTAATTGAGTTCTGAGTTCTGAGTCACGAGTTAAAAGGTGTAAGAATTAGAGGATGGGTGGGAATGCTCGAAAAGTTTTGTTAACCTCCTGCTCCCTTCAGACTTTTTCACCTCTCCCCAACCCTCTCCTAAAAACAGGAGAGGGAGTTTAGTTCAAGCTCCGTCAGCAGCGGCTATTAGAAATGATCCCAGTCTTTGGGTTGAGCGCCTTGTATTGATGCGGTGCCGAACGCAGTGAGGCAGCCTGCAGCGCAGCGATGGCAGCTTCAATACACCGCGCGATGCCCAAAGACGAGGCCTCCCGGCCTAGAGGGCATCAAAGCCAGAAATGAAACGGTTGGCAAGCAAGGCTGAAGATTAACAGTAAATAGGAAGTATAGCAGAAGCAAAAGACATGATTCAGTTCAAAACCCATATCGGTTTACTCCAGCACCTCCCCGGCATGCACTACCTGGAAGTGCCGCAGGAAGTGGTGCAGCAGCTAGGCACGCTCAAAATACGCCTGCATTGCACCGTTAACCAAGCCCTGACGTTCCAGTGCGGGTTAATGGCCCTGGGCGAGGGCAAAGCATACATCAGCATCAGCAAGAAGCGCATGCAGCAATTGAGGCTGGCCCTGCACGACACTGCCACGGTTGCCCTGGAGAAAGACGACAGCAAGTATGGCACCGACATGCCTGAAGAACTGGAGGAACTGCTGTACCAGGACGAAGAAGGCAACCGCCGCTTTCAGCTGCTGAAGCCCAGTGTGCAGCGCTACGTGCTTAACCACGTGTCGGCGGTAAAAAGCCCGCAACTGCGCGTAGACCGTGCCATTACCCTGATCGAGAACCTAAAAACACTGCCGGAGGGCAAGGAAGACTTCCGGGCCATGCTGGGGCTGCCTCCGCGCTAAATAAAATTATGATGCAACTTACCTGGCTGCTAACGATACCGATTATACTTGTGCTGTTGTGGCTGGCCTGGCGCCGGCCAAACCGACAGCGGCTGGGCTGGCGTTTGGTGGCAAGTATGGTGGCAGGCATCAGTTTGGTGCTACTGGTTTTTCCGCCGGTTACGCAGCAGGCCATCAATCCCAGCGCTGCCATTTTACTGACGGAAGGCTATAACCCCGACACCCTAAAAGCGCTGCAGCAGCAAAAGGCGAAGCTGCAGGTTTATACTTACCAAGCCACTAGCAACGTCAATGGGATACCACTTAATGCCTTACTACAGCTGCGGCAACATCAGCCTGGGCTACAAACCCTACACGTATTAGGGTATGGCTTGCCAACGCAAGAATTAGCGCAACTGGAAGGCCTTAGCTTGCAAACACACCTAACAGAGCTACCAGCGGGCTTGCAAGCAGTTGATTGGCCGCAACGCGTGAAACTAGGCCAAGGAGTGGAGGTAAACGGCAAGTATATGGCTAAGGCAGGTAAAGCTATACTATACTTGCACGCAGCTGGCCAGCTTCAGGATTCGGTTACTTTGTTACCTGATAGCAGCCAGACGTTCCGGCTGCGCTATACCCCGAAGGTAAAAGGCTGTGCCATGTATACTTTGCTGCAGAAAAAGGGCTCTCAAACTGATACCCTCGGGCAGTTACCTGTGCACGTAGAGGAGCCGCAGCCACTGGGCGTGCTGCTTTTGGCTGCCACACCCAATTTTGAGTTTAAATTCCTGAAAAACCATTTGGGCGAGCTGCAGCACCGGGTGGCTTTCCGCGCAACCATCAGCAAAAACCTGAGCCAAAGCGAGTGGCTGAACATGCCCAAAACAGATCTGAACCGTATTACGCCGCGCTTGCTGCAGCATTTTGATGTGGTGATAACAGAGCCGGAAGCCCTCCAAAATCTGAGCGCCAGCGAACGATCCGTTTTGCAACAAGCTGTTTCTAGGGATGGTTTAGGCGTGTTGAGCATTGCTGCTGCGCCTGCCACAAACCGCAGCACCGCTTTCTTCACTTCCTTTGATACCCGCCGTGTTTCCCGGCAAGAGAGCCGCAGCGTGCGTGCCTCCTGGGCCGGTACAGATGCCGCCACAGCTATAGCCGCCCCCTATACTTTGGTAAACGCACCAGCACTTTCAGCGCTCATATCAGAATCAGGAAAAAATGTACTGGCCGGTGCCCGAAAAGCGGGTTGGGGCAAGGTTGCCATTAGCCTGGTGCCGCAGACTTTCCCGTGGCAGTTGGAGGGCAAGGACAAGGTATATGCCAGTTACTGGGCCACGCTGCTGACAGCAGTGGCCAAAGAGCAGGTGCAGGAGCAGTTCTGGCAGGTTACGCAGCCGCAGTTCCCGAAGCCAAACCAGCCGGTGCAGCTTACCTTCACGGATTATACTTCCAACGGCGAGTTAACTACAGCCACAGTAACGCGCCTAGCCGACTCCACAAGTATACACATGCCCTTGGCACAGCACATGCACCAGCCTGAGAAGTTTAGCGGTGACTTCTGGCCGCGCCAAAGCGATTGGCACCAGGTGCAGGCAGCGGGCACAGACCCATACTTCTTCTTCGTACAGGATTCCACTGGTTTCACCTTCGAAAGTATAGCTAGCCGCCGTGCCGCTACGCAGGCCTTTGCCGCCAGTCAACGCCTACGCCAAGCTAATGCCGCGCTGGCATACCGCAACGAGCCGGTGCCTTTGTGGTGGTTCTTTGCCCTGTTTGTGCTAAGCAGCGGGTTTTTGTGGCTGGAAGAGAAGTTCTAAAGTATAGCTCCTGAATAAAGCGGACATAAGCACACGCTTGAGTTTTATAGTGCGAGAAAAAGCCTTTAATGCTGCAAAGCTGACTGGATTAAGATGAATTCGTTGATGTTATCAGAGTTGATAACGCCGGCAAGCTGGCCGTTTTCCAACACAGGGTAGAGAGGTGCTTTGGATTTCTGTAACTCAGAGTATGCCTCGGAAAGCTTGTCCTGCACATTAAAGGTCTTTACCTCCCCCGACATAATTTTACTGACAGGCGTAGACATCTGTTCCTGCTTCACGGCTTGTATTAGCTGAGAGCGTGTAAGCGTGCCCAGCACCTGCCCTTCTTCTTCGATGATAAACTCGTGCTCGGAGCCTGTCAGCAATTTATCCAGGGCATCGCGCACAGTGTCGGCAGGGTTAAGCGTAACGTAATTTGTCATCATGCCTTCGCGCACGCTGTGGCCACGCAGAAACTCTAAGTGCTTCACAATCATGTTTTCGGAGAAAGCCCCGAAGAACACGAAAATACCGATCAGAATAAGAAACGGGTTGTAGAAGAACCCCACGAAAACAAAGAAAATAGCCAACATCTGGCCTAGGTTGGCGGCAATTTGAGTGGCCCGCACCCGGCCAAGTTTAAACGAGAGTAAAGCGCGCAACACGCGGCCGCCATCCATCGGGAAGGCAGGGATAGCGTTAAACAGCACCAGTACCACATTCACAAAAAGGAGCAGGTAAAGGAAGTTGGCGGGCGTAATGCGCATGAAAAACTCATCGGCAGGCACCTCCTGCAGCGGGGGTAGCACAAGCCAAAGTATAGCTGCGATGACCACGTTTACGGCTGGTCCGGCCACGGCAATCAATAGTTCCTGCTTTGGGTCCTCTGGCATCCGTTCTAGGCTGGCTACCCCGCCAATGGGCAACAGCGTGATCATTTTGGTATTAATGCCGTAGCGCTTGGCCGTTAGGGCATGGCCCAACTCATGTAGCACCACGCACAGGAAAACCGAAAGTATAAACCCGATGGCAAGAAAGATAGTGGGTATATCGCTGCCGCGCTGGGCCTCAGTAATCGCCACCCAACCTAGCAGGAGCACAAATGTCCAGTGTACCAGTATTTTTATACCAGCCACCCTTCCCAGGTTTAGCGACCATTTCATGATTTTAGAGCTTGGTGTTCAATTGTTTAACGCAGGCCAAAGCGCTTATGTTTACACCAATGCTACACAGAGGAAGTAACCGGAAAAGCAATGGTGCTGATGAGCGCGTTTTCTGCCTGGCGCGAGTCAAGGCGCGTGTGCTGTACCACAATGGGCACATCCGACTCTATCAGGCTGGCATAGTCAGTGTCCAGGGGTATGGCCTCTGGCTCATGCAGGTCGTTAAAGCGGAGGTGCTTGGTACGCTTGGCCGGTACCAGGAATTTATATGGCCCAATTGGGTCGCGGTCAGAGAAGTAAATCCAGAGCTTTACATTTGCATCTTGCGCAGATGCGTTCAGGATACAGGCTGCTTCGTGGCTGGTAAACTGGGGCGCCGGCCCATTCCCGTAGGACGGAATAAATCCTTCCGCGATTGCCCATACTTTATGCCCGATAGCCTGCTCCATACGAAGTAATGTGTAGGATTATAAAACGATGCTATACTTTATAGCCTATACTATCTTACGGGTTATATTCCTTGAGCGATGGCAAAGCAAGCAGAGGCTATCTTTTTGTTAGTAACCGGCCCCGGAAGGCATGTTAAGCGAAATGGCACAATACTGACAAAGTATAACCAAGGTAAAAAAGCGTAACATCAAAGCCTTTGCCTGTGGGCGTGTACTTATACGTGCAAAACACACGTATAAAAGCGGCCTTAGGTAAGCATGTACTTTAAGAAATAAGAATGAATCTACACGAACGCAATTTTGAACAGGAGCTGGAGTTTCAGGCATCGCGCAGCGGTGGCGCAGGCGGGCAGAACGTGAATAAGGTAAATACAAAGGTAGAGTTGCGTTTCCATGTGGGGCAGTCATCGCTTCTCTCGGACACTGAAAAAGAGCTGGTGCAAAAAAAGCTGGCTAACCGCATCACTAACGATGGCTACCTGCAGGTAGTTTGCCAAACCGAGCGCAGCCAGCTGCAAAACAAGGAGCAATGTTTAAAGCGCTTTTACGAGTTGCTTCGGCAGGCGTTTACCCGCCAGAAGAAGCGCACAGCCACCAAGCCAACCCGATCCAGCGTGCGGCGCAGGCTGGAAGGCAAAAAGAAGCAGTCCGAAAAGAAAGCCAATCGCGGCTATCGCGGCGATTAGTAGCCTTGCCAAGTATACTTTTAGCGGGCTTTTATCAGCATAAATACCATACGGGCACTGTTTTCCGTTGGGTACATGTGCCTATATCTTTTAAAAGTATACTTCCGGGAGGCAACACAAACCTGAGAATAAAGTATCTTTAAGCCTCTGAATTTATACTTCAGAACTTCAATCTCACCCTTACCCATGAGCAAGAGAGTACTGTTTACGATATTATTGCTGTGCACTGTATGCATGGCTGGCATGGCGCAGAAGTATAGAACGGCAGCCGGCGTGCGCCTGGAGAGCGATAGGTTTGGCCTTACCCTGCAGCAGAAACTGCACGAAAAAGGCACCATAGAAGGTATTGTACAGATCGGCTCGCGCGAGTATAGCGGCACGGCCTTGTACGAGTGGCACTTCCCAATGCTAGGCAAGCGCTTCAACTATTACCTGGGTGCCGGCGGCCACATTGGCAACCTCAAAGACAGCGGCGTATTTACAGGCGTAGATGGCATACTGGGCATAGAGTATAAGGTGAACGGCCTGCCCTTCCTGCTCTCCGCAGACGTAAAACCGGCGGTACACATCAACCACGAGGATTGGATACACCTTTCCTCCGGGGTTTCGGTGCGCTATGTGCTGCTGAAGGAGAAAAAGCAGAAGAAAGAGTGGTGGCCCTTCGGAAAGAAAAACAACAAGAACGACGATAAGCCAAGCATCCTGGACATCTTTAAAAAGAAAGAGGATTAACTATTAAAGGCAAGTATAAAACGAAGAAGCCCGGCCATAAACCGGGCTTTATGTTTATAATATCTTTCCTGTGAGTACGTGCTATGTTACAATAAGCTGGTTTAAACGAGGCTTACCGTGTAGGCAACTGGCAGCAATTTAGTCTAAAACTGGTGTGCTAGCTCTGCGCAAGCCTGAGGCTGTTGGTCAAGCAGCCTTCTACACACAAAAGCAAAGGCCAGCAACACTGTAATTATTAAGAGAAGAGTTCTCATAGGCAAGGTTAAATGCGTGGTGCCACAATTTCAACTTCTGGCAATAGGTTTGGTAGGCTCTTAAGCTGGTTTAGCTCCTGGCGAACGCTGATTTCCTTGATGTCTTCAGCCGATTTTTTTACTGAGGCGCCAACGCCGATCGCAAATAGGAAAATTAAGATTACGATTTTCATGGTTTTATTTTTTTGAGTGGTAGTGAATTGGATTAGTAGATGCTAAAGAGGGTAAAATACTAGGCTTACTTCTGAGCAGGGGCAACTATCTCAACCTCAGGTAACAGGTTTGGGTACTTTTGGTACTCGTTTAGTTCGTGGTGTGCTTTGATTTTTTCGATATCCGACGCAGACTTTTTGATAGAGGCACCAACACCGGACATAAATGCTAAAATTAGGATTACAATTTTCATGGCTTTATAGTTAGTTGGTTTATACTTTATTATAAGCTTCTGTATTAATAGATAGCAGGCTGTAGCGAATGGTTGCTTATGTCTACTATAATTTTTTTATTCCTGCTTGAGCTATTACATGATGCGTGCCATAGTTTGTAACTATCTGTTTATTAGGTTGTTGTGTATAAATTTATAGTTTCTGGAGCGATATATTTGTCCGGTGCCGAACACTTAACTGTTCAGTACCGAACATTTTTTTCACAAAAAGCCAGTCTAGAATTAAAAATATTTTTTCTTGTTTAAACACTGTGTTTGCTGTGGCCAGTGCAACTAAAATCGCCAGAGGCTGGTAGCAGAAAGTATGAAGTTCATGTTCCGTAAATTCGATACTTTGGGCATGCCCATATTGGGTGCAGCTGCTATGGTTTTATTTGTGTTAGAGCGTAAGCACCAGTTGCGCCGGCGCACCCGGCCCAAGAAAGATCGGTTGGTAGAGAATGGTAGCGTTGCCGCAGCAGCTGTACCGGCATTGCGCCTCTTGCTTGTGCCCGGCATGTATGCCGCCGCCCAATGGGCAAACAAAAATAGCTTTGGGCTGATGGCTTGGCTACGCCTGCCTAAATGGGCAAAGTATGGCGCCGGCTTTCTGCTGCTTGATTACAGTAACTACCTGTGGCATGTGCTGCTGCACAAGTCCGACCTGCTCTGGCGCTTCCACAACGTGCACCACATTGATATGGACCTAGATCTGTCTTCTGCCTGGCGCTTTCACATTGGGGAGAATGTTGCTTCGGTGCCTTACCGGGGAGGTATGGTAGCTCTTTTGGGTGTGCCTGCGCCTTTGGTGCTTTTCTATGAGGTGATCTTTGAGGGCTGCACCGCTTTTCATCATAGCAATTTACGCTTGCCTTATGCGTTCGAGAAGCACCTGTGCCAGCTTATGGTTACCCCACGCATGCACGGGATCCACCATTCCATTGTAGCCCGTGAAACCAACAGTAATTTCTCCGTTATTTTTTCTGCCTGGGACCGCCTGCACCAGACCCTGCGCCTGAACGTGCCTCAGGATAAGATTACTATTGGAGTACCCTCTTACCGGAACCCCCATGAGCAAAGCCCGGCGCACCTGTTCCGGATGCCTTTTGAGAAGCAGCGCCCATGGCAACTGCCGGATGGTACAGTGCCATCGCGTGAGGAACTGCCCCGCCAAAAAGAGCTTCTGCCATAAGGTAAATTTTAAAGTGCTGCCAATCTTACCGTAGACCTCAACCTCAGGTAGTTTTACGTAGTATATAGTAGCATTTTAAGAGTAAAAGCATCTATGGAGCCAGTAAAAGGAAAACTAATTGCCTTGGGTGGCGGCGATGACGATGGGCTGATTAAACTGATCCGCTCTGAGATTTGCGCTGTAACCTCACATATAGAAGTAATTGCCACAGCCGCGAGCACACCGGAAGAGTCGGGGATGGCTTACAAAGAAGCCTTTGAGGAAATGGGTTGCCACAGCGTGCATTTTATGCACATCGATGAAACCAACCCTGCTGATAAGCCGGAATACCTGCAGCGAATTGCTAAAGCCGACGTTATTTTTTTCACGGGTGGCGACCAGGTGCGGCTTGCAAAGTTTCTGAACGGCACCGCACTGCTAGATAGTATGCACCGCCGCTATCGGACGGATGACATTATCATTGCCGGAACAAGCGCAGGCGCAGCCATCATGTCTGATCGCATGATTTACAACGGCTATGGCCATTACTCCCTCATCAAAGGAGAGATGAAGACCACAGAGGGTTGCTCGTTCATCAAAAACATCTTCATTGATACGCACTTTGCGGAACGTGGCCGCTTTGGAAGGCTGGCCCATGCCGTTGCCCACGACCCTGCCTACATAGGTATAGGCCTGAGCGAGGAAACAGGCATCATTATAAAGGAGGGAGACCAGGTAGAAGTATTCGGCCCCGGCGTGGTTACCGTCATAGATGGCGGGGGTATAAAATTCTCGAACATACCTTTAGTGGCAGACAACGAGCCAATAGCCGTTGAGAACCTCAAAATGCACCTGCTGGTACATGGCTACCGCTATTGCCTCCGAGAGCACCTGTTTCAGTCTTTGGCCCAAGAGGTAAGTAAGTCTGTGGTTAACGGGTAAATAACCGGTATTCTACTTCGGGTTAAAACACCAAGCGGCAAGGACGATTACTAATCAATCATCCTTGCCGCTCGAAGTATGAGGGATAGATAATTTGAGCCTATCCCCTATTTTCGCTCTTCTTTTTGCAGCTCCATGTTTATAGCCACGCCAGCCTTAGCGCCTTCGGCGGCGGCTACCACCACCATTTGCATATCGCGGGCGGCATCGCCGGCTACAAACAACCCCGGAATGTTGGACTGCTGCAGCTTCTTTGTCCGGATAACACCTTTGTTTGTGAACTCACAACCAAGCTGCTCACCCAAATCGGACTGCTGCTTGGTGCCCAGCGAGAAGAACATGGCTTGCTGCGCGCGTTTCTCGCCGGTGCTAAGCACAATGTGTTGCAGCATGCCGTCTTCTGTCCCTTCCAACCTTGTGATTTTATCTTTGCATACTTTCACCTCGTTCCGTTTAAGCAGTTCTAGGTCGGCACGTGTAAGGTCATCGGTTCCGTCGGTATACAGCGTTACGTCCGGGCTCCAGTTCTTCATGGCCAGCGATTGGCCCACGCCATGTCTTTTAGGGCCATACACGGCAATGGCTTTGTCGCGGCTTTCCCAACCGTCGCAGTAAGGGCAGTGATGAATACTTTTGCCGTACATCTTCTCTAGCCCTTCCAACTCAGGTAAATTGTCTTTTAGGCCAGTGGCCAGCAGCAGCTTTTTAGATTTGTATACCGTGCCGTCCGCATCGTCTACTATAAAGGTGCCTTTGCTGTAAGTGGCGCACGTTACGCGGGTATCTACCAGCTTTACGCCATACTTGGCGAGCTCTTCTCTTCCCTTCTTAATGAACTCACGCGGGTTCATGCCATCGCTGGTTAAAAAGCCATTCATGTTATTGGCCCAGCGGTTACGTGGCTCACCGCTATCCAGCACAATTACACTGCGGCGCGAGCGGCCCAGAAGCATAGCTGCGTTCAAGCCTGCGGGGCCGCCTCCTATTATTATCACATCGTACATTGCGTTCTAGTCAGTTTTTAAGGTTTATCTAACGAGATGCCGCGCAAATAAGATAGATTTTATAGGAGGATAAATTTATACTTTGTTGCCATAGCTGATAAACTGTGTGGTGGCTACAGGCAAAGTATAACCGGGCAATCCGCTGCTATATTGGATCATGCATTTTAGCGCGTAAAGCCTGATTGCCTGCGCCGTGTGCACACCTCTAAAATTAGCGCAAAGCGTGAGCGACACTCGATGAAATCATTTTTCGACCCGATTGGAAAAATATTTGAAAAAATATTGCGGGCCGCTGTAATAAGCATATATTTGTTTAGACTAATTATCACCCTATTTCACTTATAGTTGACCTTATGAAAAGCAAAATTTTAGCCTTACTAGGTGGTACGCTCCTATCGGCTTCTGCAATGGCCGGAGGTTACCAGGTAAACCTGGCCAGCCAGCGCCAGATAGGTATGGGGCATACTGGTACAGGTATCCAAACGGGTACAGCTAGTATCTTCTTCAACCCTGGTGCCTTGAGCTCCATCCGTGAGAGCGGAGTAACTATTGGGGCAAGCGCTATTAACTCTAGAATAGCCTACCGGGCCATAGAGCCAACAAACTCTTCTGCAAAAGCAGATAATGACCTTGGTACTCCTTTTCAGGTATATGCCGCTTATAAAATTGATGACCTCTTGACTGTAGGTTTAGGGGTTTATACTCCTTTCGGTAGTGGCGTTAGATGGGGCAATGAGTGGAATGGCCGTTATTCGCTGAATGAGATTGACTTGCAAGCCATCTTTATACAACCAACTGTAAGCTATAAACTCGGTGATAAATTTGGTGTAGGCTTAGGCTTTGTAATTGCCACAGGAAGCGTGAACCTGCAACGTGTGTTGCCAGTAGAAAACTCCGAAAGACAGGAAGGAACCATAGAGCTTGATGGTGGCGCTAAGACGGGCTTCGGCATAAACGTTGGCGTGTTTTACCAGGCTACGGATAAGCTGACAATCGGCTTAGACTATCGCTCTAAAGTTGAGCTTGAGGTACAAGAGGGTGATGTTACCTTTACAAACATCCCCGCGTCTGCAAGCAGCAACTTCCCATCTGGAACTGAGTTCTCGGCACAGTTGCCATTACCAGCTACACTAACTTTAGGTTTAGGCTACCAAGTAAACGATAAGCTAACGCTGGCAGCTGATGTGAGCCATGTGCGCTGGAGTGCATATGAGTCGCTGCGCTTCGACTTCTCGAAACAAATCAGAGGTTCTGGATTTTCTGAAAGCGCCAGAAACTATGACGATGCCTTTATCTACAGACTAGGTGCAGAGTATATGGTTAACGATAAATTGGCTGTGCGTGGCGGTGCTTATTATGACCAGTCTCCTGTACAAGACGGATACTTGACCCCTGAAACACCAGATGCCGACTCTCGCGGTTTGTCTGCTGGTGTAGGCTATAGCATCTCTGATAACTTCAGCCTGGATGCATCTTTCCTTTACATCAACAAAAAGGAGAGAACAGACCAAGCTGATCTATCTGGTGGCGTGGCCGGTACGTTCAAGTCGGTTGCTTATATCCCTGGTATAGGCCTTAACTTTAAATTCTAATTACCTTAACTAGTTATGAAGAACTTCTTCAATAAATTCGGTTTGCTTGCCTTGGCGGCAGGCATGCTGTTATCAAGCTGCGATCCAGAAATCGATGCAGCCAACCCTTCCTCAGGAAGTTTAGACTTAACAAAGTATGTGGCTGTGGGTAACTCCCTGACTGCAGGTTTTCAGGATAACGGTTTATACCTTGAGGGCCAGATAAGCTCATACCCAGCCCTGATCGCGCAGCAGTTCTCGCTGGCAGGAGGTGGAGAGTTTGTGCAACCACTATTTTCAGAGGCGCAGCGCAACGGTTCGGGTTATGTAAGGCTTACGGGTTTTTCCTCGCCAACCAGTCCAATCCTGACCCCGGTTACAGATAACCTTGCCGTAGTTGGTAAAGGCAAGGATGGTAAAACGAACCTGCTTGCACCTTACCTGCAGCCAGTGAACAACCTTGGTGTGCCAGGTATTAAAATGGCAGATGTTACTACTGCAGGGTACGGATATGACAACCCGCTTGGCTTTAACCCATACTATGAGCGCCTGTTGCCAGACAGCCCTACGCCTACTGAGGCCTTAATGCCATACGTAAATTACGTTGGGGCAACTAACCCTACCTTCTTTACAATGTGGTTAGGCAATAACGATGTACTCGGGTACGCAACTTCCGGCGGTGTAGCCTCCATGACAAGCGCTAGTGTTTTTCAGTCTAACTTGGATGCTATGATGGCTGCCTTGGCAAAACCAAATGTAGAAGGTGCAGTGATCAACATTCCAGATGTGACGGCAATACCTTTCTTTACAACTAAGTCTACGGCTCAGTTAAAGCAATTAGCTGCTGCGTCAAACGCGAAGCTGTACATCAGGTTAGCAGATAATACAGTGCGTGAGGCTCAAACAACAGATTACGTGCTATTGACCTCAACTGTAGGTACTCCAGAGTCAGTTCCGGGGATTGGAACAGTGCCTCACGGTTTTAGCCCGCTAAACCCGCTTGCTAACAGCGAAGTGCTTGATGTCAACGAAGTAGAGGCTGTTATTAGCAGAACTGCTGAGTTTAACGCAAAGCTAGCTACTGCTGCTCAAACTAAGAACCTGGCGTACGTTGACATGAATGGCTATTTTAACTCCATTAAGGGAGGATTTGCCTTAAATGCAGTTACTTACAGCCCAGCCTTTATTACAGGTAACCTGTTCTCGCTTGATGGTGTGCACTTAACGCCAAGAGGCTATGCGATTGTTGCCAACAGAATATTGCGTGAGATCAACTCAAAGTATAATGCAAGCATCCCGTTTGTGGATGAAACACAATATAGAGCCGTGTTGCTACCATAAGTATACATTGTATCACCAACAAAAAAGCACCTCCCGAAAAGAGGTGCTTTTTTGTTGGTAACAGGAGCATTAATAATGTTTCTTGCAGGGGAACACTTTTCCTGCGAAGTATGAGTTTAATGCGCTTCCAGCCAGTTGTCGCCTACGCCCAGCCCAATTTCCATAGGCACGCTGAGTGGCAGGGCGTTAGTCATAAGTTCTACAATCTTCGGCGTCACGATCTCGATTTCCTCTTTCGGGGCATCAAACAGAAGTTCGTCATGCACCTGCAGGATCATGCGGGTTTTAAGCTTCTCCTGGCGCAGGTAATCATGGATGTTGATCATCGCGATCTTAATGATATCTGCGGCGGTGCCCTGAATAGGCGCATTGATGGCATTGCGCTCAGCAAAGGCACGGATGGTTTGGTTGCGTGAGTTGATGTCGCGGAGGTAGCGGCGGCGGTGTAGCAGTGTTTCGGCATACTCCAGATCCCGCGCTTTCTCTATGGTGCTATCCATGTACTCTTTTACAGCCGGGAATTGCTCAAAATACTCGTCTATGATATCGGCGGCCTCGCGGCGCGGTATGCCCAAGCGCTCGGCCAGGCCAAAGGCAGAAATGCCGTAGATAATACCGAAGTTCACTGTTTTTGCCTTACGGCGCATTTCGCTGTCTACTTGGTCCAGCGGCACATGGAACACTTTGCTTGCCGTGGATGAATGGATATCAACACCGTTTTTGAAGGCTTCCTTCATAGTAGGGTCACCGCTGAAATCGGCCATGATGCGCAGCTCAATCTGCGAGTAGTCGGCAGAGATGATCTGGTGTTTGCTGTCGCGGGCTACAAAGGCTTTGCGTATCTCGCGCCCGCGCTCCGTCCGGATCGGGATGTTCTGCAGGTTCGGGTTGGTGGAACTGAGGCGACCGGTGGCGGTTACAGCCTGGTTGAAGGAAGTGTGTACGCGGTTGTCTAATTCGCAAACAAGTTGTGGCAGCGCATCAATGTACGTCGATTTAAGCTTGGTAAGCTGGCGGTGGTCCAGAATCAGGCGCACAATTTCGTGGTCGGGGGCCAGCTTGGCTAATATCTCCTCTCCGGTAGCATACTGCCCGGTCTTGGTTTTCTTGATCTTGGCCTTGCCATGCAGCTCTAATTTATCAAACAGCACTTCGCCCAATTGTTTTGGTGAGCCGATATTGAACTGCACGCCGGCAATCTCGAAAATGCGCTTCTCAATAGTGATAATCTCGCTTTCCAACTGGGCTGAGTAATCGGCCAGGGCATTGCTGTCTATACTTATGCCCTCGTTCTCGATAGCGGCCAGCACCTGCACTAGTGGGTTCTCTACCTCCCGGAATAGTTTGGTGAGGCCTTGCTCCTGCAGCAGCGGCTCAAAGTATACTTTAAGGCGCAGCGTGATGTCGGCATCCTCGCAGGCATAATCTTTTACCTGTTCCGGCTCTAGGTCGGCCATGGTTTTCTGGTTCTTCCCCTTCGGGCCGATCAACTCGGTAATTGGCACCGGGCTATAGTTGAGGTAAGTTTCGGCCAGCACATCCATGTTGTGGCGCATCTCGGGCTCCAGCAGGTAGTGTGCCAGCATGGTGTCGAAGATCGGGCCCTGCACATCCAGGTTATACTTCTTCAGCACCAGGATATCATACTTTATGTTCTGCCCTATCTTGGCGATGTTGGCATTCTCCAGCACCGGCCTGAATTCATCAAGTATACGTTGGGTCTCCTCCAGGTTATCATGCGGCACCGGCACATAGTAGGCCTCACCGGCGCGGTAGCAAAACGACATGCCGACCAATTGAGCCGTAATGGCGTCTACACTTGTGGTTTCAGTGTCAAAAGAGATCTCGTCCTGCTTCAGCAGGTACTCGATCAGATTTTGGCGCAGCTCGGGCGTATTGATAAGGTGGTAATCCTGAAGTGTGGTCTTGAGGCTTTGCATCACCGCCGGAGCAGCATCCTCTTCCATGAGGGCCACCTCCTGGGCCGCGACAGGTGTCCCGAAAAGCGAAGTCTGGTTGCTGTCGGCGGTTTTGCCCCGTCTGCCTCCTTTGGTGGCAACTGGTGCAGCAGCGGCTTCTCCGAGGCTTTTGCCCAGTACGCGCTGCGCCAACTGCCTAAACTCCAGTTCTGCAAACAGTTCAGTTATTTGCTCCTCGTTCGGGCCGTCGTAATGCAGGCCTTCTTCGCTAAACGTTACCGGCACATCGCAATGTATGGTGGCCAACTCTTTGGACATCATTCCCTGCTCAGCGAAGTTCTCTACGTTCTCTTTTTGCTTGCCCTTTAGCTGGTCAGAGTTAGCAATCAGGTTCTCTACGGAGCCAAAGCGTTTGATCAGGCTTTTGGCTGTTTTCTCGCCGATGCCCGGTATGCCCGGTATGTTGTCCACGGCATCGCCCTGCAGGCCGAGTATATCAATTACCTGCTCCACACGTTCAATTTCCCACTTCTCCAGCACTTTCTGCACATCCCATACATCAATGGCATTGCCCATAAAAGCTGGTTTGTAAAGGAAAATATGATCCGTCACCAACTGGCAGTAATCTTTGTCGGGTGTCATCATGTACACGTCAAAGCCAGCCTTCTCGGCTTTCTGTGCCATGGTTCCGATAATATCGTCTGCCTCGAAACCATCCATAATCAGCACTGGAATGTTAAAGGCTTCTACAATCTTTTTGCAGTAAGGTATGGCAATAGAGATATCCTCGGGCTGTGCCTGGCGGTTGGCCTTGTAGTCGGCAAAGTTATCATGGCGGAATGTTTTGGCAGCCGAGTCGAAGGCTACACCGATGTGTGTAGGCTTTTCCTTTTGCAGCACCTCTACCAGAGTATTGGTAAAGCCAAGGGCGGCACCGGTATTCATGCCTTTGGAGTTGATACGCGGGTTTTTGCTGAAGGCAAAGTGCGCGCGGTATATCAATGCTAGGGCGTCTAGCAGAAACAGTTTCTTACGTGGTTCACTCATGGGGCTAATTTAGTCAATTTCGGGCTAACCATTGGCGGCTCTGCGGCATTTATACGTCGTGTTTCATACTTGGTAGCGTGCCCCTATTACGATACAACCTGCTGTGTTGTGTACCCAGTGTGTAGAATGTCTACCCAAGTGGCGTAAACTGTTAAATCTTAAGATTTGTCTGTTTTTATCTGGTATTCAGTGGTTTAGGTGGTTTCCTGCTCTTTGGCACAGTTATCTCATAAGGCATAAGCATACCAATAATAACAAACTGAACGAACCATGAAGAAAGCAACTTTACTAGCGTTTGCCTTTGCGGCCTTCGCCATCTCATCAGAATCAAAAGCACAGACAATAAGCACAAACGCCTCTAACCAACAACCGCAAAGCCAGCAAGCGGTCGGCCAGGAGGCTGGTAAAGAGCAGATTTCTCCGGAGCAACTACCCCAGGCCGTAAAAGAAGCGCTGAAAAACGAGGCTTTAAAAGAATGGCAAGTAAGCGAAGTATACAAAGTGGCACCACAAGCCGCAGCAGGTACCGAAGCCAAAGCAATGTACGAAGTATACTTTACCAACGCAGAACAAAAGCAAGCCGTAGCTCGCTTCGATGAGACCGGCAAAGCGCTTGCCTCGGCAGAAGGCCAGCAGGAATAACTGAACAAATACAATTAACGCAAATCATAAACCCAATCAGAAAGTATGAAGAAGATAAGTGTTTTAGCCATTGCCTTTGTAGCCTGTTTAAGCTTGAATGCACAGGCACAGGAAGGAGTTACCACGCAGCAGCAACAAACCACAACGCAGCAGGAGAAGCAGAGAATCAGCTCGGAAGACTTACCTGATGCCGTGAAATCTGTTGTGGCCGAGGGTGCCTATAAAGACTGGATGCTGGGTGAAGTATACAAAGTGGAAGCTACCGAAGAAGGAACCCTTGCTGTATATGAGCTTCAGTTCCTGAATGGAGAGGAAGAATCGGTTGTGGTGCGCTACGATGAAAACGGAAAGCAAGTAGATAGCTAGGCAGCGCCATACAGCTAACATAAGCTAACCAAACATATATTGATGCAGGCCGGGCCTTCGTTACGTAACGAAGGCCCGGCCTGTTTTGCGTTATAAGCAGTATAGAATAGCTTTGTTATGCCATACAGAACAATAAGGCTTCTAAACCCGTTATTTAATTGCTCTTTGCATCACCTGGCAGAGTGCAACACGTAAACTATACTATGCCAAAGATACTTCTGATTGATGATGACCCAGCTTTCTGCCTGATGTTAAAAGGGTATTTAAAGCGCCAGCAGTATGAGGTAGAAACCGCTTTTACCGCAAACGACGGATTACGTTTATTGAAGGCATCATCTTTTGATCTAATTCTTACGGACTTTCGCCTGCCCGACAAAGACGGACTGGAGCTACTGTCTCAGATACGTGTGCTAACACAGGAGGTCCCGGTAATCCTGATGACAACCTATGCCGACATTCGCACGGCTGTGCGCGCCATTAAAATGGGTGCTTTCGAGTATATTACCAAGCCTATAAACCCCGACGAAACACTGCTTGTTATTAAAAATGCACTTGCTAAGAAGGCTGATACAGCGCAGGATGCGACTGCCGCGGCCCCTGCTGCCGAAATACAGTTTGTAAAGGGGCAGAGCGCGCAGGCAGAGCAGATCGAGGAGTTCATATCGCTGGTGGCACCAACCAACCTCTCTGTTATTGTGGAGGGCGAAAGTGGCACTGGTAAAGAATATGTAGCCCGCATGATACACCAGCAAAGCAAGCGCCACGATAAGCCCTTTGTAGCCATAGATTGTGGCGCCCTCTCGAAGGAGCTGGCCGGAAGCGAGCTGTTTGGCTATGTAAAGGGGGCCTTTACAGGTGCCATGAAAGACAAAATGGGCCAGTTTGAGGCAGCTGAGGGCGGCACTCTGTTTCTGGATGAGATTGGCAACCTACCTTACGAGGTGCAGGTGCAACTGCTGCGTGCCCTGCAGGAGCGCAAAGTGCGGAAACTGGGCGGCACCACTGACCAGGATGTGGATGTGCGCGTGCTGGCTGCTACCAACGAGGACTTAGCACAAGCAGTGGCCAATGGTCAGTTTCGCGAAGACCTGTACCACCGCCTTAACGAATTTAAGATCAATATTCCTCCACTAAGGGAGCGCAACGGAGATGTTATCCTGTTTGCCGCCCACTTTTTAAAGCAAGCCAATCACGAGTTGGAGAAAGAAGTAGAGGGTTTTGATGAGGCTACCGAAGAAGCCATGCTTAAATATAACTGGCCCGGAAACCTGCGTGAACTAAAGAACGTGGTAAAACGCGCGGTGCTGCTAACCAAATCTGATCTGGTGACACTGCAGGAGCTTCCGCCCGAAATAGTATACTATACGCCCTCAGAGCAACAGGCTAGCGTTACCTATGCCCCGCGCCACCCCATGGATACCGATCTGAAAAGTATAAATGAGCGTACCGAGCGCGAAATGATTCTGGCCATGCTGGAGCGCGTAAAGTACAATAAGTCTAAAGCGGCGCGCCTGCTTAACATAGACCGCAAAACGCTCTACAACAAGCTAAAACTTTATAACATAGATATCTAAGCTGCGCTATTGCTGTGTTATAGGGTGCTTAACCTCGGCTGTCATCCGTGCAACTTCCTGGCGTAGGGCTGCTAACACCTTTTGCACCTGCATCTGAGCTTCAGTGGCGGCTTTCTCTAAGGCAGCTTCTTGTGGCTTCTTGGCGGTATGCAGCACTTGCTCTAGTTGCAGCAAGTATGGCGTAACGGAGTGCGCGTGCAAGTGCTTGAAAGCGGTGAGCATTTTATGAGCCATGGTGGCGTTGGCCTCCCAGTCTTTAGCGGCAGCTGTTTGCTGTAGCTTTTTTAGGTTTTGCTCCTGATCCTCCAGTAATAATTCCAGAATATCGGCCAGTGCCTGGTGGTCATCGCCTGTAAACAGACGCATCTCGCTTAAATCGAACAATACTTCATCGGCTTTTTCCTGCGGATCGTATTTCTGGGCAGGTTCTGCTGCGGGTTGTTGTATGGTTGCGATAGGTTCGAAGGGCACAATAGGTGTTGTGGGCAGTGCATCGGCCAGTTTCTGGTGCAATTCCTGCTCGGTAAATGGTTTAAGGATATGGGCCGTGATGGCAGTGTTCTTAAAGAAGTCGGCATCGTTGCTGAGGATGTTGGCCGTGAGGGCGATAATGGGTACCTGCTTATCCAGTTTCCGGATGTTGCGCGCAACGGTTTTGCCGCTCATGCCAGGCAGCTGGATATCAGTCAGGACTACATCAAACGTATGTTCCTGCACTAAGTCAAGGGCTTCCTGTCCGTCGTTAGCCAGGTGCACTTGCATGCCCCAGCGGCTTAGGATCAGATCGCAGAGCGTGCGGCTATAGGCATCATCATCTACTACCAACGCTTTAAAACCTTTAAAAGCCGCTGGCATAGGTACTGCTTCTGCTGGCATGGCAGGCACCTGCTCCTGTGTTACACGCATTGGTAGCACGATGGTAAATGTTGTTCCTTCGCCATACATACTTTTTACGGTGAGCGTGCCTCCCTGCATCTCCACCAGTTTCTTGCTGATAGAAAGCCCCAGGCCTGTACCGCCATACTTTCGAAGTATAGAATCATCAGCCTGATTAAACTCTCCGAACACATGCTGCATGCGATTCTCGGGAATACCTATGCCTGTATCGGCAACGGCAAAGCTGAGCACAGCGCGGCTACGGCGGCGGCTTCGCAGCCGCACGTCTACGGTTACCTCGCCTTGGTGCGTAAACTTAATGGCATTATCCACGAGGTTAAACAGCACTTGCTTCAGGCGCAACGGGTCGCCAGAGAGCGTATCGGGGATGGGTTCATCAGCTTTACATGTAAGTAGCACGCTTTTGCTGGAAGCCTTTAACTGGAACGCCTGTTCTACGTCTGTCAGTAGCTGGCGCAGGCTAAATGGCGTGTGGTCTATCTCTAGTTTACCAGCCTCTATTTTGGATAAATCCAGCACGTCATTCACGATATGTAGCAAGTGTTGGCCGGCACCGTTAATGGCCTGTACGTGGTCCTCCTGCTGCGGCTGCAGCGGTGTGTGGCGCATTTGCTGGGTAAAGCCAAGTATAACATTCAGGGGCGTGCGCATCTCGTGGCTCATGTTGGCTACAAACGCCTCCTTGGCGCGGGCCAGCTTCACGGCCTCTTTCTGGGCATGTATCAGCCTTGATTTGTAATTGTTGCTGCGCGTAAGGTCGCGGAGGATGATAAGAATAAACGCGATGCCGCTTCCCAAACCAATGATACCGATAATCAGCATGATAACGGATGTATGCTGGGCTACCGCACGGGCGCGGCTGGAGTTTATGGCTGTTTGCGCCTGTTCATGGTTTTCCAGCTCATACATCATTGTCCGGATCTGGTCCATGATCTGCTTATCCTGCTGCAGCAAGGCCAATTCTTTTGCCTCTAACTGCTGCTCCTGCTCATCGGCTTCGCGCTGCACATTGTGGAGTATGCGCCTTACCTTGTTCAGCGGCGCTACTGGCGTAGAGGCACGGCTGGTATCAATCTTTACCTCCTGCTTAACATCGAGCTGGGGGACAATTACTTTAGGTGGCGCATCCTGCTGTTTGTTTTGCTTCTCCTTTCTAGAGAAGAGCCGGCCAAAGAAACCGCGCTTGTCCTCGTCTTTCTCTACGGGTTGCTCCTGTTCCGTAGGCACCTCCTCCTGTAACTCAGTGTCGGTGCCGTTCATGTCCAGCCGATCGGAAATAGTAGTGGTGGTGTGCTGGCGGATGGTGGTAGAAAGCGGTTTTTGTTCAGCGGTAGAGGCAATCTGGCGCATAGCTTTGCCTGAGTAATTATTAAGTTTCTGCTGCTTTTTTAACGCCACATAGCGCTCCAGGCTTTGTTGCTTTGCATCCAGCAGGGCGGAAATGGAGTCTACCTGGGCCAGTTCTCGCGGGCTGTGCTGCATCATTCGCTCCAATGAGTCTATCTGGCTCTGAATAGTATCCAGGTGCATAAGATATGCCTTAAAATGATCTTCCTTGGTTGTAAGCGTATAGGCGCGTATGGCGCTCTCTGCCGTGGAAATGGTAGCCAGAGTATGCTGTAGCTCCTTTAGCTTATGGTTTGGCTGCGATAAAACCTCTACTGAGTCGAGTAATTTGGTGAAGCTGGAGTAGGTAAGGTAAATGGCCGCCACTACAATGCTTAGTGCCAGCGTAAAACCTATCACCACCTTCGTTTTTATACTATCTCCGAATATCTTCATGTACTGGTAAATTCCGCTTGTGCTTGCCGTGCCACCACCGGCACAATCCCTATAACGCCTTTACAACAGAAATGATTACAGAAGGGTGCCCCTTTGCCCTGATATCCCTTTATAAGCCAGTTTTATACTTTGCGATTTGTTCCTCTGTTAAGAAATTGTTAATTCTATATGTCCAGAAAAATATGAATTGCGTTGAAAATAGATACTGACGCAAGTTATAACCTGCTGACCGGCCTCACCTTTTACCTCCAAATTATGGGCAAATATATTTACACGATTACGGTTCCGCTGCTATGCCTAATGTGTGAAGGAGCCTTTGGGCAAGACATTATTTCTACCAGCGATGGGCAGGAAATTGTGGGTAAAGTACTGCACGTAGGGCCAGACGAAGTAGTATACCGCTATTTTAACGATACCAATGGAAGCCAAACCTTTAGACTGGGCAGGCAGGAGGTAAAAGCTATGCGCCTGATGGCCTCTGTGGCGCCTATGGAGGCACCCGAACACGTTTTTCAGGAGGAGAAGACTAGTATAAGCACGGAGGCGGAGCTGGTTGCCCAGGCACAACACGATGCAAAAGTATACTATAAAGGGCGTGGCGTGATGTGGTCGACCTTGGGAGCCACCGTTTTAAACCCTGCCGCCGGCATCGTGACAGGTGCCGTGAACACTGTTGCCCCTCCTAACCTTAACGCAGACTATAACCCCAACCGGCACCTGATGAAAGAGCCAGCCTACCAAAACGCATACCGGAAAGCAGCGCGCAAGGTAAAGGCTAAGAAAGCCGCTGCAGGCTTTGGCATAGGTGTGGCCGTGCTAAGCACTGTTTATATGGTAGTGGCAAACGTTGGCGGCTAATAAATTGATGAGCACATAAAAAAGCCTTGCACAGCTAATCTGCGCAAGGCTTTTTTATAAAGTGATGTGTGCTTACCAACTGCTGCTGGCGCCACCGCCGCCAAAAGAGCCTCCGCCAAAACCGCCGAAGCCTCCTCCACCGCCTCCGCCGCCAAACATGCCACCTCCCGAACGGAAGGTGCCAAAGCCGCCTGGCACAATCACGGGGCCGCCAAACGTGCGCGAGTAGCCTCTTCTGCCGCCACGGCCTCCTCCGCCCATCTTCGAAAGTATGATGAGCACGACAATAGCTACAATAATGATAAAGAACACCGAGGGCCCCGAGCCCTTGCCCTCTGCCTGTGCTGGGTCTGCCTGGTAAGCTCCGCTGGCGAGCTCAATAATCAAAGTGGTAGCTTGGTCCAAGCCCTGGTAAAACTGCCCTTGCCCAAAGGCCGGCTTTAGGGTGCGCTCTGTAATGCGCTTGGCAATGGCATCGGGAATGTGTTCTTCCAGGCCATAGCCAGTTTGTATCGCAACTTTCCGCTCATCCTTGGCTACAAGTATAACCAGGCCGTTGTCATACTTGCCGGAGCCAACGCCCCAGCGCTCGCCCAACTCAGCAGCATACTGGTTTGCATCGTAGCCGCCCAGGGAGGTTATCAGGGCAATGGTTATCTGGGTAGAAGTGGTATCAGAATAGTTTACAAGCTTTTGCTCCAGCGCCTGCTCTTCCTGCGGGGTTAGCATGTCCGCGTAGTCATTAACCAGGCGCGTTGGCTTTTCCGGGAAGTCTGCGCTTTGTGCAAAGGCAGCCAGGCTCAGGAAACAAAAGTAGAAAATAAGGGATAAGTGCTTCATAATCTGCTAATCTCCGAACGAAATATCATCGCTCAGTTCGTTTATGTCGCCGTGGCGATCGTAAGGAAAGTGAGCTTGTAGCTGTTCTCCGGCCATGCGTATGCCGCGAGCCAGGCCTTCGGCATACTTTTTATGCTTAAAGTTTTTAATGACTTCCGCCGTAATGTCTTCCCAGAAATGGTCGGGCACGGTGGCGTTGATACCAGCATCGCCCAGCACGGCGAACTGATGATCCTCTATCGCTACATAAAACAATACTCCGTTGCGCTGGTCGGTCTGGTGCATGTGCAGCTCGGCAAACACCTCAGTGGCGCGGTCCAGCACATCCATGTTGCAGCTGCTCTCTATATGCACGCGTATCTCGCCAGAGGTCTGCATCTCGGCATCCTTGATCGCCTCAATTATCTTCTGCTCATCAGCAGGCGTTATCGTGTCTTTGGGCATAAGCTTGATTGTTGATAGGTGATTGTCAGTTGTTAAAAGTGCTCGGAAAGCAATCAATAATTGACAATCAGCAATTTAAAACTCTACCGTTGGGGCTGTTTGTGCACCAGCATCGGCTTCGAAGTAGCCTTTCTTCTCAAAATCGAACATGCCCGCGATTAGGTTGCGCGGAAAAGAACGGATGTAAGAGTTGTAGTCCTGCACGGTTTCGTTAAACTTGCGGCGCTCTACGGAGATGCGGTTCTCGGTACCCTCCAGCTGAGCCTGCAGCTCCAGGAAGTTCTGGTTAGCCTTTAGTTCCGGGTAACGCTCCACGGATACAAGCAGCCTGCTCAGGGCTCCGCTCAGCTCGCCCTGCGCCTGCTGGAAGCGCTGAATGTTTTCAGGTGTCAGGTTATCGGGGCTGATGTTTACGCTGGTGGCTTTGGCGCGTGCCTCAATCACTTGTGTCAGGGTTTCTTTCTCGAAGTTGGCTGCGCCTTTCACGGTGTTTACCAGGTTAGGTACCAGGTCGGCACGGCGTTGATACGCGTTCTGCACGTTTGCCCATTGCGCCTCTACGGTTTCGTCTTTCTCAACCATGCTGTTATAGCCGCAGGATGATTGAGATGCCAGAATTACGAAGCCAATCAGGTAAAAAAACAGTTTTCTCATAAGTTAGGTGTTGGTATGGTTTAGTATACGTTGTAAAAAGCCCTTGCAGGCGATATCTGTACGAAGATAGGAAAGCTGTGTTAAGTGCGGCAGTAAAATAGTGAAAACTTAATGCTACACAGGTATAAGGCATGCGCTTTCCTGCGTAAGTATGCTAAACTAATAAGGGGTGATGTTCAAAGCTTTGTCTGGAGATACTGGTAAATATAAAGCCGGTAGCCAACCAGTTGCCTGTCTTTAACTTATAGTTTAAAATCGATATATTGCAGAAAAGTATAGTATATGAAAGCAATTATACCTGTAGCAGGCGTTGGTTCTAAGCTTCGGCCGCACACGCACACGCAGCCTAAATCGCTGGTGCCGGTGGCTGATAACACTATACTTGGCCACATCATCGAAAAACTGATGGATGCTGGTGTAAGCGATTGCGTTTTTATAATTGGCTATCTGGGCGAGAAAGTAGAGCGCTACGTGCGGCAAAAGTACCCCGAGCTGAGCGCCGAGTTTGTGGTGCAGGAGCCCCGCGAGGGCCTGGGCCATGCCCTCTGGATTGCCCGCCACACATATGCGCAGGAGGAAAGTGTGCTAATTATGCTCGGCGACGCCATTGTGGACGTGGACCTGCAAGCTATCATAGAGGCACCTTACTCAGTATTAGGTGTTAAAAAAGTGGCAAAGCCATCGTTGTTCGGCGTTACCGAAATGGGCTCCGACGAGTTTGTGACTAAGGTGGTAGAAAAACCGAAGATCCCGAAATCTAACTTCGCGCTGGTAGGGCTTTACAAGATCATGCAGCCGCAAAAACTTATCGCCTCGCTGGAGCACATTATCTCAGAAGACATCCGCACGCAGGGCGAGTACCACTTAACCGATGCGCTGATGCACATGATCAAGCACGGCGAGAAAATGGTGCCCTGGAGCGTAGACCACTGGTTCGACTGCGGACGCAAGGAAACGCTGCTGGAAGCCAACGCCACCCTGCTGGCCCGCCCCAAGTTCCGGGAGCGCGACTACAGCCAGATGTGTCCCGGCTGCATTATTATTCCTCCGGTAAGCATCGGCCAGGATTGCACTATCAGCAACTCCATCATCGGGCCAAACGTGGCCATCGGCGATAACACCACCATTACGCACAGCATCCTGAGCAACTCCATTATTGGGTCGTTCTCTGAGCTGGGCTTTGCCGTTATGCAGGACTCCATCATCGGCAGCGATGCCTCCTTCAAAGGCTTTAGCCACAGCCTCAACATCGGCGACAGCACGGAGATCAACTTTGGGCAGTAGGAAGTAAGGCTTTTCATATGTACGGCTGTATATGCGGTTCTCGGCAGGCTCATACGACCGTTTGGAGAGATTAAGCAGGAATTTTAGTGAAAGTATATAGCAACTAGATTATATTGCAGATGCGCAATGTAATCTACTATGAAAACAGCTTTCCTTAACTATGCCCTGTACCTGCTATTGGTGCTACCCCTGCTTTTATTCTCTAAAAAGAAAGGTGAAGATTTCTGGTACTACCTGCTGGTGCTCTTCTTTTTCTTTTTAATAAACCAGTTTCTGCTGGACCTTCCGCGTTACCACCCCGAACTGCGGTTTATACAGGGAAACTGGAATTGGTCGGGCAAAGTACTGACATCCGCTTTTTCTATACTTTTCCTGGTGTTTTACCAAAGGTTATCTACAAAAGAAGCAGGGCTTACATTGCGCCAGAACGGGCCATTGAAGCTGCCGCTTATACTTGTCTTTCTGTTTATACTTGTGCGCACCATACTTGGAGGCGTGCTGGTGCCTGCGGAGACGCTGAATCTGGAAACACTGGCTTTCCAGCTGACCATGCCTACGCTGGACGAAGAATTGGCCTACAGAGGCATTATGCTGGCGCTGGTGAACAAGGCCACATGCCACAGTAAATTGTTTCGGAGCATTTCAATGGCTAACGTGGTAACTTCGCTGCTGTTTGGTTTTGTGCATGCGCTGTCGCTTTCCGTAGGATTTAAAGTTTCTTTTGAGCCGTTATACTTTGCGCAAACGTTCCTGCTCGGCCTTGGACTGGCTTATATCGTGGAGCGCACCGGAAGCCTGCTGTTACCTATGCTGGCGCACAGTTTCAGTAATTTTCTGCCCAACCTTGTAGCTATGCTAAAGTAACTGAAATATGGTGTAAGCTTCTAATACCGCCAGTTTGAGCGCAACGGTATGAAAGAGTTATCAAACTATGGGTGGGAAAAAAGAAGCCGCTCGCGTTGCCCAAAGGTTCCGCGGGCGGCTGAGATGTTTCTACAAAAAAGTAAGCTCGTTAAGTTGGTCCAGCATCCAGCCAGTGAGGCTGTAGCGGTTTCGCGTGGCTACCAGCACTTCGTGCGGGATAAGGTCGGCGCGGAAACAGGCCAGGCGGCCAGCTATTGGCAGTATGTCTACCTCTTCCTCGGAGCCATCCTCCTGGGGCAAGTATAAACGCAGGTTGCCGCCGTGTTCAGGCAGCCAGTTCTCGTTCAGGTAACAGATAAAGGACAGGCGGCGGTGGTCGTTCTCCTTAAACTGGTCGATGTGGCGCTGGTATACTGTGCCCGGAGGGTATACGGTAAAGTGAAACTCGAAATCCTTGAGGCCCAGGAAGCAGGTGCGGTTAATGTAGCGCATCACCTCGTGCATGCGGTCCAGGAAGACCTGCGTGGGCGGCAGCGCCTCCGAGGGCTCAATCCAACGGATAAAGTCGCCGCGCACCTCTTTGTCCACGGTAAACTGATCCGAGGAGCCAATGCCGGCTTTCTTAAACGTGCCCTGCTCTTTGTGGTGCGTGAGCACCTCCAGCAGGTCGCGCACCTCCTGCGGCTCCAGGAAATTATCTATAATGGCATAGCCCTTTTCGGACAAGCGGTCGGCGATCTGCTCGAATTTCAGGAGCAGTCTGTCTTCTAAAACTTCTTCAATCATCTGTAAAACGCTATACTTTGCTCAGGTTCAGGAGAAAAGCGTGCAAAAGTAACCGCTAAACTCATCGCTTGTATACTTATGGCGTTCCGGTAGGATAAATTATTTTTTCTGGCTCCAGAAGTATGATTTTAAAGGCCACAAGCGCAGCGAAATCATACTTTAATCTATTTTTTGTATCTTGTTGGAGCAGATGCGCAAGTATAAACTTTAAACAAACTACTGGCTTGGCCATTATGAAAAAGACAACCGTATTAATGCTGGCTGGCGGCCTTTCGGCCTTGTCGGCTTGCAAATCAACACAAAACAACACAACTGCCACTGGCATGACCACAGAAACAAGCACTACGGCCTCCGCAGAGGCAAAAGCATTAAATTACCCGAATACCAAAAAAGTAGACCATGTAGACGATTACTTCGGCACCAAAGTGGCCGACCCTTACCGCTGGCAGGAAACCCACGACGAGCAACTGGACGAGTGGATCGCCCAGCAGAACGAGGTAACGCAGGGCTACCTGAACAGCATCGACTTCCGCGACAAGATCAAAAACCGTCTGACCGAGATCTGGAACTACCCAAAGTACGGCGCTCCGTTTAAAGAGGGCGGCAAGTATTATTTCTTCAAGAACGATGGCCTGCAAAACCAGAGCGTGCTGTATGTGCAGGAGAGCCTGGAGGCCGAGCCGAAAGTGTTCTTCGACCCGAACAAGCTGAGCGCTGACGGCACAGTGGCCCTGACGGCGCTGGCCTTCTCCGATAACGGAAAGTACCTGGCCTACGGCACCTCCAGCGGCGGCTCCGACTGGAACACCTACCACGTTATGGAAACGGCCACCGGCAAAAAGCTGGACGACCAACTGGACTGGGTGAAGTTTTCGAGCCCAAGTTGGAGCGGCAACGGCTTCTTTTACAGCCGCTACGATGCCCCAACCGAAGGCAACAAGCTGGCCAACAAGAACGAGTTCCACAAAGTATACTACCACAAAATAGGCACGCCGCAGAGCCAGGACCAGCTGGTGCACGAAGATAAGGCGCACGCCTTGCGCAACTTCTACGCCCAAACTACTGATGACGAGCGCTTCCTGATTCTGAACGTGTCGGAGGGGGCAAGCGGAGCCAATGCGCTATACTACAAAGACCTGAAAGACGCCAAGGGCAGCATCAAGCCTGTGGTGGATAACTTCGAGAGCGAGTATAACGTGGTGGATAACTTCGGCGATAAGCTGCTGGTGATGACGAACAAAAACGCGCCGCGCTACCGCCTGGTAATGATCGACCCGAAAAATCCGCAGGAAGCGAATTGGAAAACCGTGGTGCCGGAGTCGCAGAACGTGATTCAGGGCGTGTCGGCGGTGGGCGGCCGCATTGTAGTGACTTACATGAAAGACGCAGCTAGCCAGGTGGTGGTGTACGACCAGAGCGGCAAGCAACTGACCACCGTGGAGCTGCCAACGCTGGGCACCGTGAGCGGATTTAGCGGCAAGCAGCAGGACAAAGAAGTATTCTTCACCTTCACCTCATTCACCTACCCGCCAACCATTTACCGCTACGATGTGGTAAACAACAAAGTAACGCAATTCCGCAAAACGGAGGTAAACGTAAACACCGATGCCTTCGAGACCAAGCAGGTATTCTATACTTCTAAGGATGGCACCAAGGTACCGATGTTTATCGTGCACAAAAAAGGCCTGAAACTGGATGGCACCAACCCGACGTATCTGTACGCTTACGGCGGTTTCAACATCTCGCTAACGCCAAGCTTTAGCATTGCCAACATGCTGTGGCTGGAGAACGGCGGCGTATATGCCATGCCAAACCTGCGCGGCGGCGGCGAGTACGGCGAAGACTGGCACAAAGCCGGCATGACGCCAAACAAGCAAAACGTTTTCGATGATTTTATCGCGGCAGCCGAGTACCTGATCGACCAAAAGTATACTTCCTCTGATAAACTGGCCGTGGCCGGTGGCTCTAACGGCGGCTTGTTGGTAGGTGCCTTCATGACGCAGCGCCCCGAACTGGCCAAAGTTGCCTTGCCAGCCGTGGGCGTGATGGACATGCTGCGCTTCCATAAGTTTACGATTGGCTGGGCCTGGGTGCCGGAGTATGGCTCTTCGGACGATGAGGCGCAGTTCAGAAACCTCTACACGTTCTCGCCGCTGCACAACATCAAGGAAGGCGTAAAATACCCGGCCACGCTAGTGAAAACCGCTGACCACGACGACCGCGTGGTGCCGGCGCACTCGTTCAAGTTTATCTCTGAGCTGCAGGACAAGGGCGCACCGGGCAACCCATACCTGATCCGGGTGGATGTACGCGCAGGCCACGGTGCCGGCAAGCCAACTTCGCTTGTAATTCAGGAATACGCCGATACCTATGCGTTCATCTATAAAAACATGGGCGTGAACCCGTACCAGCAAAACCAGTAACACCTAAGTATAAATCTGCCATTTATACTTTAGCCGCGCTTCCTGCTTCAGGTGGCGCGGCTTTTTTATGGGCTGAGGGTTTTTAAGGATAGAACAAAAGAACCTCGTGGCTGTGCCCGGCATATACTTTTTAGTATATTTAGGAAGCGCAATCAATTCACAAAGTATACTTTAAGGCATGAGCCAAGAACCTTCTAACCAAGCCGCCGGGGAGCTATACCTGGATTTTCGGCTTTCTTCCAGCCTTTACGAAGCAGCCTCCTGGGGAAAACTGCTGGCCATACTTGGCTTTGTGCTGGCTGCCGCTGTGCTGGTTTTCGGGCTTTTTCTGCTGCCTTACGTGCAAGTGCCAGCCTTGCAGCCAAACGGCTCGGATGTGGGTCTATCGGGCTTTGCCACCTTGCTATATGCGTTTATTGCGCTGGTGTACTTCTTCCCGTCGCTGTATCTCTACAATTTCTCCACTCAATTACAGCGCGGCTTGAAAGAGCAGAAACGGGAGCAGGTGCGCAAGGCCATCCGCCAGCTAAAAATCATGTTCAAGTTCCTGAGCATTATGCTGCTGCTGTTCCTGGTGCTGTTTGCGGGTTCGCTTGTGTTGCTGCTGGCCGGCACAAAAGTATAGGGTTTTTGAAGTATAGCCAGTTTTTTATACTTTAACAGTTCTGATCATGTCATTAAACAACTAATACATTGAAAATGGAAACAGACTTCTACGACAACACACCTGAGCCGCAGGCGCTTACCATTACACTGCCATCCACGGCTTACCTGCGCGAAATAGCCAAATGGGGTAAATTTTTAGCGATCGTTGGCTTTATAGGGATAGGGCTTATGGTGATTATAGCGCTGTTTGCCGGAACTGCCATAGGATCTTTGTCCCTGCCAGAGGAGTCTGGCGGTAGCGCAGCCGGCATGATTGGCGGAGGTTTCTTCATATTTTTTTACCTGCTTTTTGCGTTGTTATACTTCTTTCCGGTGCTATACCTGTACCGTTTTTCAGGTAAAATGCAGGAAGCGCTGCGCCTGCAAAACGAAGAGCTGCTTGTTACCTCCTTCGCAAACCTGAAGTCGCTTTTCAAGTTTATGGGCGTGCTTACTATTGTTATGCTGAGCTTTTACGTGTTGGCTATGCTGTTCGTGTTCTTAGGCGTGGGCATTGGCTCTATGATGTAAGCGGAATACAAACTATATTGAGTTAGAAAGCGCATCCGGAAACGGGTGCGCTTTCTTTTTTAGGCTGACCAAAGTATAGCGGCAGCGGCTATTCTTGCGTACCTTCGCAGGGAACCAAGTATAGCAAGCTATGAAATCAAGGGCAGGCGAAAGTGAGTTTACCGTACGCTCTAACGAGATAGATTACCGTGGCCAGGCAACCATGCCGGCACTGGTTGGTTACATGCAGGAAGCCGCCTGGGAAAATACCGCCAACCTGGGTATATCCATGTATGATCTGCTGGAGCGTGGCCTAACCTGGGTGTTACAGCGTATGCGCGTGGAAATGTTCCGGTACCCGGCGCACAACGATAAGATAACCGTGGAAACCTGGGCCTCGGGCCGAGAACGCGTTTTTTTGCACCGCGATTTCAGGATCTATAACCAAGCCCGCGAGTTGCTGGGGCAGGCAACCAGCGTATGGCTGGTGATGGATGTGGTGAAACGGCAACTGGTGTCGGTGCCCGATTTTATCATGGCCGTGGAAGTGGTGCCCGGAAGTGAGCCGCTGCCTTTCGCCAAAGGGAAGTTACCGCAGCTGCAAGCGGTGCAACACGAGCAGCAGATTCCTGTGCGCTGGCACGACATCGACCTGAACCGCCACGTAACCAACACTCGTTACCTGCAGTGGGCCCTCGATACGTTGCCGCTAGACTTACTGGAGCAAAACCAACTGCAGCAACTCGACATCATCTTTAAATCAGAAAGTATACTTGGCGATACGGTTACGTCGGCTGCTGCGCCTGCCACGGAGGGGGAAAATGTATACTTGCACCAACTCACCAGCCAGGCCACCGGCAAAGAACTGGTGCAGGCCCAAACAGCGTGGAGAAAGTTAGAAAGTTAGAAAGTTAGAAAGTTAGAAAGAGGGTGTTATAACACGCCGTGTAGCAAACAGCCATTTAACAATTAAACCATCTAGTCATCCAACAACTTAACAATCAACAACCAGCAATAAATACTTAAGCATGAACATAAGAAAAGGAACGATAGACGATTTGCCGCAGGTACACGGCCTGATCAGGGAGCTGGCGGAGTTTGAGCGCGCACCGCTGGAGGTAACCACCACGGTGGAGGAAATGGAACGCGACGGCTTCGGCGAAAACCCGATCTATAAGTTTTTTGTGGCTGAAGGGGCCGAGGGAATTGTGGGCATTGCGTTATACTACACGGCATACTCTACCTGGAAGGGCCGCACCTTATACTTGGAGGATTTGGTGGTAACCGAGCGCCTGCGCCGGCAGGGCGTGGGCCGTAAGCTGTTTAATGCCGTAGCCCAGGAGGCAAAAGACACAGGCGCCAAGCGTTTCAGGTGGCAGGTGCTGGAGTGGAACGAGCCGGCCATTGCCTTCTACAAGACCATCGGTGCCGACCTGGACGGCGAATGGATAAACTGCACCATGACGGAAGAGCAGATCCAGAAATACGGTATCTAGCGCCAGCCCTAACTAAAAGAACCGTATCCCGAGGTGCTCTGGAAGCTACCCCGGGATACGGTTTTATACTTTCTGAGGGGCAGAAACTATTGCTGCTCTCCGCGCTCTACGTTTACACCCACTACTTCCAGCATCGTCCGGAAGGAGGCATACTTGCCCGCGTAACGCTCGTTTACTTTTTGCTGCAGCGCCGGCGAGTGCTCCCGCTGGTACTCCTGCAAATCGGCCACGCTGCGGCAAGTATACTGCACGGCGTAGGTGGTGCCACCTGTATCTTCCTCGCCCATCACGCGGCAAATCTGGTTCGCCAGAAAATAGCCTGTACCCATCACCTCCGGTATGTGCACGTCTTTCATCCACTGCAGCCACTCATCGGCCACATTGTTATCTATGCTGACTGTTACGTTGTACAATATCATACTTCAAATTTACGAAAATCTGCGGTAAGGTGGGCAAAGTATAAAAAGAACGGCCTGTGCTTGCAGTGCACAGGCCGTTGCTTATACGCGTTTGTTTAAGGTGAGAATGCAGATTATTTACAGCTCCAGCGCCCTACGGTTCCATCGTAGTAACCGTCGGCGGGGTTAGGTTGATACGCCAGAACCAGCGGTTTGTTGTCGGCCTGTGGCAGAAGTTGTAATTGCCCCTGGCTAAGCTGCAGGTAAATCACGCCATCCGGGTTTACAACAGCACGCAGTGTATTGGTTCTGTTATTAACCTGGTAGATGTTGTTGCTGTTAAGGCCGGTGGCCGTGAGCTCCGTAATCTTGTAGGCTTTGTGGTGAGAGATTGCTCCTGATTGCGCCAATGTGGCTTTGCTTTCGCTTTCGAGTTTGCCCCCGAGCCACAGGTCTTCGCCCAGGCAGTTGGAGGTGTTGGCAATCAGGTCGAAATAAACCTCGTCGGATGAGTTCTCTATGGCAGCCACCGTTACAGGCGAGGCCTGTGTGGATACGGCGTTAGCGGTAGCCTCTTGCTGGTCCGTGGCTTTGGGCTCTACGCGTGCGGAGCAGGCTGCCAGGATAAACAAAGGTGCTAGTAAGAAAACAAATCGGTTTAAATCGGAAGTTACAGAAGTAAAGATTTTATTCATAGGCATAAATAGAGTTTTAACTATATCTATTTATACTTTGGCATACTGTAAAATGTTGTGTAAAGGTATGACTATTTCAAAAATAGCAACTATATATGCTTTTGATAAGCAATAGGTTATAAGATTTATGTATTGTGTTTGCTTTATTAAATCGGCTCCAGATAGTCCAGCTCTTTCGAAAAGGTTTCTTCTAAGGTAAAGATAGATACGATGGCAATGGCCAGGCACACGGCAGCCAGCAGCATGGCCGTGGGCAGGAAGCCCAAAGGGTGGCGCAGGGCCTCAAAGGTGAGGGTGAGCGGAACCACGGCCCCGCGCACAAAATTAGGCACTGTAGTGGTAACGGTGGCGCGTATGTTGGTGCCAAACTGCTCTGCGGCAATCGTTATAAACACGGCCCAGTAGCCACTGGCAAAACCCAGGGCGGTGCAAAGCAGGTAAAACCGGTTGATAGAGAAATCGCGGCCGAGTAGCATCATTAGTATAAACACGGCAGACAGCCCCAGAAAAGCCATAACCACCTTGCGGCGGCTGCCCAGGCGCTGGCTCAGGTACCCGCTTATCAGGTCGCCGAAGGTAAGGCCCAGGTAACAGAACGATACGGCCTTGCCCGCCGATACCGCTTCCTGCACGCCAAGCTCTACGCCAAACTCCGGGGAGAAAGTGATGAGAATGCCTACCACAAACCAGATCGGGATGCCGATAAGTATGCATTTCAGGTATTTCCAAAAACGCTTGCCATTTGTGAAAAGGCTCAGGAAATTTCCACGTGTAACATCCTCCACGGCCTTTACATTCTTAAACATGCTGGACTCATACACGCCCAGGCGCAAAAAGAGCAGCAGCAAACCAAGCCCGCCACCAATGAAGTATGCCGTGCGCCAGCCAAAATAATCACCGACCGCGCCAGCAATTACCGCCCCCGAGATGCCGATGGTAGCTACGATCATGGTGCCGTAGCCGCGCTTCTCTTTGGGCAGCACCTCGCTTACCAGGGTGATGCCCGCTCCCAGCTCACCAGCAAGGCCCAGGCCAGCCACAAAGCGCAGGAAAGCATACATGTAAATATCCTGCACGAAGCCATTCATAATGTTGGCAATGGAGTACAGGAAGATCGAACCAAAGAGCACAGAGAGCCTGCCACGCTTATCGCCGAGAATGCCCCAGCCAATACCGCCCAACAGCATGCCCGCCATTTGCATGTTCAGGAGTAAAACGCCCTTCTCCAGCAGCTCCGATTGCGCGGTAATGCCCAACTCCTGTAGGCTCGGGATGCGCACAATGCTGAAAAGCACCAGGTCATAAATATCTACGAAGTAGCCAAGGGCGGCCACAATAACGGCAGCATTTAAAAGTATACTCTTTTCAGAAAGCTTAGCAGGCGCTGACATAGGCATATATTTTTGATATCTAATATAGTGCTTCTGCGCTAAACACAAAACAATGGCCCGGCGGCCTGCGCGCAGAAGCTAATTTTATAGTAGCTTAGGGTGTGGCAAAATGCTTACGTTATACTTACTATGGCAGAACTAGGAAAGAAACTACAGCTTAAGAAAGACAAAAGCCTGCTGTTGCTGCAGGCCTCCGAGGAAGTGGTGCAGGCGCTGGCACAAGAGGCATACTCGTTTACCCGCGCCGACGAAGCGCCAAGTATAGGAATGTATGATGCCGTGCTGCAGTTTGTGCAAAGCGCTGCCGAGCTCGACTCGCTGGGGCCACAGGCGCTTGCTTTGCTGCAGCCAAACGGCATACTCTGGATTGCCTATCCCAAGAAATCATCCGGCATAAAAACAGACCTGAACCGCGATAAGGGCTGGCAAACCATGAAAGACTTGGGCTATGAGGGCGTGCGGCAGGTGGCTGTAAATGAAGTATGGTCGGCGTTGCGGTTCCGGCACCAAAGCGAACGGCCCGAGGCTTCTATGTTTGGCGTGGATATGCCGGGCATAGATCGCACAACTAAAACAGTGGCGATCCCAGGCGACCTCCGCACAGCCCTGGAAGAAGCCGGCTTGCTGCAGGCTTTTGAAGGTATGGCATTTACGCACCGCAAAGAGTATGTAGTGGCCATACTGGAAGCTAAAAAGTCCGAAACGCGTGCCCGCCGCATAGCCAAAACAATAGGAGGCGTTGCCAAACTAGCGCAGGCTAAAGTATAGATAGGAGACATAAAAAAGAGGTGCAGCAACCTGCTGCACCTCTTTTTTATACTTAAAAGTAGGCCGTGGCTATTCCTGGATAGAAACAGGAAAGGCTGCCATAATATCAGTCTCGCCTTTGTTAGCATCGCTGGTAGCGCCTTTCAGGCCTGGCTGGTGCTTCAGGGTGATAGTTAAAGTACCTGAACCTGCATTGGTGGTAGTTACAGTAGCTGCCAAACCAAGCGGACGGTTGTTCGCGTCTTTATCGATTTTCTGGGCAGTTAGCAGGTTACTCGGGTTTGCCACCCAGAACAGCTCATGGTCGTTACCTTCCGTCCGGATCTCGCTTGTGATATCGCCGGCGCCATTCGGGCTATCGTCTGCTATGGTAATGGTGGCGTTGTATGTTGTGTTTGGTTTAAGCGCCATCGTTTCGATGGTTGGTGCTGCCCCTCCGTCGCCGTCAGGGTCTGTAAACGTCGCTATCACGGTGCCTCCTTTGCCTTCCGGAACCAGCGTGACCGTCATGGTCGTGATCAGTTCCTCGTCATCAAGTGGCTCAGGATCGTCGCTGTCCTTGCAGGCAGTGGCAGAGACTAAAAGTGAGCCTAACAGAAATGCGCTTAAGTAAGGTCTGAATAATTTTTTCATAATATTCGTGTTTAAGAGTGTACAACAATACGGTGTTTTAATTTGAAATGATGCTTTAGATCAGGATTTGCTAAAGTTGAAGGGCACCCGGATGTGGAACATGATCAGGCGGCCCGGCTCATCGGCAAAATAGCGCAGCTTGTTCAGGTACTCGCGGTAAACAGTGTTCAGGAGGTTATTGCCCGTAACACTGATTTCGACGGGCTGGCGGCCAAAATGCACGGTGGTGCCGGCCTTGGCCGTCAACAGGAAGTAGCCAGCCGGGGCCGGTGCGTAATCCTGCTCGCTTTTGGTGGGTACCCGTTTCTGCTCGGCCACATACACACCACCTACAGATACATAAGCATCTGTAACTTTGCTCCCTTCCCCGATCTTCCCGAAATCATAGTGCAAGCTGTTATCGAAGCGGTTGGAGGGCATGTAAACCAGATAATCGTCGGTGTCGAGGTTGCGCGCGTAAAGCACAGAGGTCTTTGACTCTAGCTTAAGGCCCGGCACAAAAGTATAGTTTAAGCTTAGGTCGGCCCCGGTTAGGGTGGCATCGGCCTGGGTATACTTAAATGCCGGGTAAGCGCCGCGGGTGGTTAGCCTAGGCTCTGCCTGCGGGGCCAGGTAAATAAAATTGCTGATATAGTTATGATAAAGACTCAGGGTGCCGTTGAGGCGTAAGTTACCATAGTAATCCGTGGAGAGCTCAAAATTGTACGCCTGCTCCGAAGTAAGCGTCGAGTCGCCTTCCTCGTAAGTTGCCGCGCTATGGTGCACGCCCTGGCTAAACAGCTCATTGGCACCCGGTGCGCGCCAGGCAGAGGTAGCGCTCAAGCCAAACGTTAGGTGGTAGCCTACGTCATACATCGCCCCGATGGTGCCAGACACGTTATTGAAATCATACTCGGGCTTTTGTAACTCGCGGTCATTTTCGAGCCTTTTCACCAGCAGGTGCTTGTAATCGTAGCGCAGGCCGGCCTCCAGTTGCAGCCTGTCTTTCTGCCAGCGCTCTATGGCGAAAGCGCCCACCGTGGTTCCTGTAAAGTATGGCAGGAAGGCACTGTACTCATACACGTTGCGCTGATAAATGCTGCTAACGCCCACAGAGCCGGTAAAGCGGCCCAAAGGTTTGTGCGCAAACACGGTCTCGGTAGTATGGGTGTTAAGTATAAGCTGAAGCGAAGGCTTTGTCGGGCTGCTGCGCTGGATGTCATACTCCTGGCGCATGTTGCGCTGCCAGCCATACACAAACTCCAGCTTGCCCGCGTTGCCCAACTGCCAGAAGCCTTTTGCCTTTAGCAAGTTGTGGTGCACATCCTGGTAGGGCCGGCTAATGTCGTAGGTAAACGCCACATTGTCTGCATTGCTGGGCTTGCCGCGCGCAATGGCACCAAGCAAATCGGTTAAGTTGCCAATATGCGACTCTTTCAGGATGCCTAACTTGGTGTTGAACTGGCTGAAGAAAACCTCTGCCCCGAACTGCTCTTTATTATAGCCCAGCGCTGCTGAGAAGTTTTGCTCCCTCAGGCCCGTGTTCTCCAGGTAATAGTCTGGGGTGGTGGCGTTGCCGGCTTTCTTTAAGGTGCCCTGCAGGCGCCAGCTCAGCGGAGGTACTTTACTTAGGTTGCCCTCCACCATGGCAGATGTTGCCAGCTGGCGGTTATTAGTGCTGCCCAGCAAATGTAGGTCGCCGCTTATGCCGGGCACGCTGCGCAAAGGCTTCGGCTCAACAATAATAACGCCGCCAATGGCATCGGCTCCGTAGCGCACGCCGGCCGCACCTTTAATCACGCGCATCTCGGAAGCTACAAAAGGGTCTATCTCCGGGGCGTGCTCCGAGCCCCACTGCTGCCCCTCCTGCCGTACGCCGTTGTTCAGCAGCAGCACGCGGTTGCTATGCAAGCCATGTATAACGGGCTTTGATATATTCGGGCCGGTTTGCAGGGTTGTTACACCGGCAATGCCTTTTAGGGTTTCGGCCAGGGCCAGCCCACGGGTTTGCTCCAGCTCACGGCCCTCCAGTGTTTGCTGCGATTGCGCCTGCTCTTTCAGGTGGGCACCAGTAATTTCTACAGTGCTCAGGGTTTTGGCGTCGGCATGCAGCTGCAGGTTTCGGGCCGTGGAGCCGGTGAGCTTTACAGGAAAGTCTTCCTGCTGATACCCGATATAAGTAACCCGCAAAGTATAACTGCCTTGGCAAAGCTGGTGAAAATGGTAATTGCCATACGCATCCGATACTGCGGCCCTGTCTAGTTCCGGGATATAAACGGTGGCTCCGATCAGCACTTCACGCGAGTCGTGGTCCAGTGTTTTGCCCGAAATGGTAAGCCCACAATCCTGGCTGATATCAATAAGAGCCGGGGCGGGTAACATTTGAGCCAATACCTGTGGCACATACACGCTAAGCAGCGCCAGTGTCAATGGCACAATCTTTTGAAGTTTTCTGAGAGTCAACACTTCTTCTGGTTTTCAGCAATAAAAAGTGGCAGCTAAAGCTATAGCCGCTTCGCCCTGCAACGGCAAACATACGCCATAGGGCCTTAAAAGTATACCTGGGGATACTGTGCGCCTACCAGTGGCATACTATAAAGTATAACCGCAACAGGCACGGGTCTGCTAAAAACTAGGCCACGGGCGGGCCACGGAGAAAGTATAGGTTGGGCGCGCTGCCTTGCCAGCTGTATGTATAAACAGCGGCATACACAGCATTATAAGTGATAGGGGTAAAATCAACGGAAAGCGCAGTGCCCTGGTACGGCGTGTTAAACACATCTTCTACCTGGCAGTGCTTGTGCTTCATGCCAATTTGCGCCTTATGCGGATCGGTATGCTCTGTATGGACGGTATGCGTATGCGCATGCAGCTCTTGGATGAGCGCATCAGGCACCATTGCCCTGCAGAACAGCAGCAGCAGCGCCAGGGCGATATAATGGGTATAGCGATACACGGTTCAGTTCACGAACATAATCAAATATACATTAAATTCCACAATGTTGCATTTAGGTTTGCGCTTCTTTTTCTGCCGGGGCCGCCAAGCGCAAGTATAAAACCTGCCGCCGCCGGTAGTATTTACAGCCGTAAGCTGACAAGCTGTCACGGTGAGAGCCTCTGGAACAGGATTTGAATGCCCTGTTTGTACATTATTAATCTGTAAAAGATCAATCTAACATATAAAGTATAGACAATGGAAGAAAGAGGTAATATCTCCATCCACACCGAGAATATTTTTCCGATCATCAAGAAATTCCTGTACTCCGACCACGAGATTTTCCTGCGCGAGCTGGTAAGCAACGCCGTGGACGCTACCCAGAAAATGAAGCGCCTTTCCTCTATCGGGGAGTTCACCGGCGACCTGGGCGAGCTGAAGGTAAAGGTTGAGGTAGACAAAGAGGCAAGAACCATCACCATTTCCGATAATGGTATTGGTATGACGGCCGAGGAGATCAAGAAGTACATTAACCAGATTGCCTTTTCAGGTGCCACCGAGTTTGTGGAGCGCTACAAGGAAACCGGCGGCGACAAAGACCAGATTATCGGGCAGTTTGGTTTGGGCTTCTACTCCGCCTTTATGGTGTCTGACCGCGTAGAGATCATTACCAAGTCTTACAAGGATGGCACCGAGCCGGCCCATTGGACCTGCGACGGTAGCACCGAGTTTGCCATTGCCCCTGCGCACAAGGAAACCAGAGGCACCAACGTGGTGCTGAACGTAACCGAGGATTCCGAAGAGTTCCTGGAGCCGATGCGCATCAGAACCATCTTGGAGAAATACTGCAAGTTCTTGCCGGTGGCGGTAGAGTTTGAAGGCGAGGTTATTAACAACCCGAACCCGATCTGGACCAAACAACCATCCGAGCTGACGGACGAGGACTATAAGGAGTTCTACAAAGAGCTGTACCCGATGTCGGAGGCGCCATTGTTCTGGATCCACCTCAACGTGGACTATCCGTTTAACCTGACGGGTATTTTATACTTCCCTAAGCTGAAGAACGACTTTGAGGTGCAGCGCAACAAGATACAGCTGTACTCGCGCCAGGTGTTTATTACCGATGAGGTAAAAGACGTGGTGCCGGAGTTCCTGATGCTGCTGCACGGCGTTATCGACTCGCCGGACATTCCGCTGAACGTGAGCCGCTCGTTCCTGCAGGCCGATTCCAGCGTGAAGAAGATCAACACGTACATCACCAAAAAAGTAGCCGACAAGCTGAACGAGATCTTCAAGAAAGACCGCACCGCTTTCGAGACCAACTGGGATGACATCAGCGTGTTTGTGAAGTATGGCATGCTGAGCGACGACAAGTTCTATGAAAAAGCGAAGGATTTTGTGCTGCTGCAGAACACCGAAGGCAAATACTATACTATAGAAGAGTATAAGGCGCTGGTACAAGCCAACCAAACCGATAAGAACGAGCAGCTTGTAATGCTTTATACTTCTGATGCCGAAAAGCAGCATGCCTTTGTGGAAGCGGCCCAAAGCCGTAGTTACGATGTCCTGAAGCTGGATACCGTGATAGACAGCCACTTTATTGGCATGTTGGAGCAGAAGCTGGAGAAAACTACCCTCAAGCGTGTTGACTCCGAAACCGTTAACAAGCTGATCGAGCGCGACGAGACCAAGGAAAGCGTTCTGAACGACACCGAGAAAGAAGAGCTAAAAGGCGTGTACGAGCAGGCCATCGATAACAAGAACATGATGGTTGAGGTAGCGCCAATGTCGCCAGACGATGCGCCGGTAGTGATTACGCTGCCAGAGTTTATGCGCCGCATGAAGGACATGAGCCGCGCAGGCGGTGGCGGTATGATGTTCATGGGCGACATGCCGGACACGTATAACGTAACCATCAACGCGAACCACCCGCTTAACCAGCGCGTGCTCAAGGCCGAGGAAAAGTCGAAAATGGCCCGCCAGGCCTTCGACCTTGCCCTGCTATCGCAGAACATGCTTTCGGGTGCCGCGCTTACCAACTTCGTGAAGCGCAGTTTCGAGATTATGACGAACGAATAAGCGCGCAGGGCGTAAGATAGAAGTATACTTCAGTTTTGCCCTGCACCCTTAAATGGGTTTTTAAGATACCTGACAGTTTAATTACCTAAAGGCAGTGCCCCGCGCGGGTGCTGCCTTTTCGCTTTTAATGGGCCCTAAAGTATAAATGAAACTTACAGGCGGCAGGCGTAGTTATAGGTGGCGACAAGCATATTGGCGCTTATACTTATAATGTGCATCTTTACGTTTAGTATAAAAGCTAACTTGCGTCATTATTAAGTCGTTTCGGTGGTTTAAGAGCAGCGCCAAGTGCCTGTGCCAACCATCAAGCAGTTTATCCGCCCAACTATAGAAATTCAGATTTGAAGACCTCCGTTTATACTTTGGTGATAGGTGTTGTATTGCTTAGCCTGGGCAGCTGCGGCCAGCCCAAGTGGAACAGCGATTATAACCTGAACATGGCGCGCCTGAAGGAAAGCAGCAAAACCGACGCCCTGGCCTCAGCCGACACTACCAAGCCCGCCACCGTGGATATGAAAAACCCGCTGGAGGAGGAGATGAAGGAGAAGGCCCGCAAGCGCAAGCAAAAGCATAACAAGAGGTATTTTCTGGGCCAGAAAGTAAAGCGGGGCTATACTAAAAGCGGCGGCCGCTACAAAGAAACCGTCGAGACGTTTAGCTACCTGCCCGAGCACGTGGAACCTAACGAGTACGCGCCCTACAAATATTACTTCGATGCGAAAAAGGGCAAACTGGCCCGCTCAGCCTCAAACGTAGAGGATACAGACCGCTATAAAGTGCTGCACGGCCCCTACGAGAAAACCATAAACGGCGAGGTGGTGGAGGAAGGATATTTCTACATCGGCACCAAGCACCTGCGCTGGGAGAAATACCGCAACAACGACGACCATACCCTGGTTGATAAAGAACACTACGAGAAAGGCTTTCTACGCGACGCCGTGGTAACATACTATGGCGATACCAAAAAGATAAAAGAGGTTATACCTTACGAGTATGGCGAGGTGCAGGGGACATACTATCGCTTTTACGAGAACGGCCAGTTAGAGTGGAGCGGGCAGTACCAGAAAGGCCGTAAGGTTGGCGTCTGGATAAACTACTACGATTTCCGGAACCGCCGCCACTACGAGTACCAGTATCCCGAAACCGCTTACGACAAGGCCCACGAGCCTTTCCTGATCCGGGAGTATGACCGCCATGCCACCCCTATCTACGAGCGCGGCAAGTTTGATAAGCGTTCGCAGGCAAGCAGCAAGTAATTTGCAGTTATACGTTGTTGGCGCGGGTTAAAACGGATGCCTCATACTTTTCTGAAACGGTGATCAAGTTAAAGCTATTCTTCAGACTTAGCATACGGCTGCTGCTAAGCTTCTGATGTATCTTGGTTAGTAAAAGGCATCTTCAATGTGATGTATGGTTGGCGGCGTTGTCAGGGTAACCGAGATAATGTCGAACCGGATTTCCTGTTCCCACCCCTGCGCAAGTATAAACTCCTCGGCTGCGCCCAGCAGCAGCTCCTCTTTGCGGGTATTAACCGCCTCCTCCGGATATCCGTACCTATCAGTAGACCTGGTTTTCACCTCCACGAACACCAACAGGTTCTCTATTTGCGCAATGATGTCTATTTCGGCGCGTTTAAACCGGTAGTTCTGCCGCAGTACCACATAGCCTTGTGCACGCAGGTAAGCTGCCGCGTGGTTTTCGCCCAGTTGCCCGGTGCGGAGGTGCTCGCTTATTTGAGAAGCCATATAAATCTTGTACTTTGCAGGCAGCTAAGGCTGTTGCACAACTTAGCATACATGAAGTCTATGAAAGAAGTCATCGAGGGTTTTGCCTCACAGCTGCGGCACACCGGCAGCTTCAGCGAAACTGCGTCAACAGCCTTTTCTGGTCGGAAGTATAATAATGTAGTGATTGCGGGCATGGGAGGCTCGGGTATTGTTGGCAATATTATACAAACATACGTGGCCGATAAGCTTGAGGTGCCACTGCTTGTAAACAAAGGGTATAACATCCCGGCGTTTGTAGGCCCCGATACCTTGTTCATCGCCTGCTCTTTTTCAGGAAACACCGAGGAAATCATCTCGGCGGTGCGGGAGGCGATGGAGGCTGGTGCCGTAATTGGCTTTGTTACCTCAGACGGGGAGTTGATGCGCATTGCCAGGGAGCATAACATACCGCTTGCCGCTATCCCGAAGGAACTGAAGCAACCGCGTGCCTCACTTGGCTACCAGGTAACAGAGTTATTATACTTGCTGCACTATGCCGGCCTGCTGAACAATGTGTTTAAGACCGAGCTTAACCAAAGTATAAACCTGCTTCAGGAGCAGGCCGGGATGATAAAAGTGCAGGCAAGTGCCCTGGCAAATGCCTTAAAAGGAAAGCTGCCCATACTTTATGCCGGCAGCGCGTTTGAGGCGGTGGCCATGCGCTTTCAGCAACAGCTAAATGCCAACAGCAAGCAACTGGCGCATGTCGGTACGTTTCCGGAGATGAACCACAACGAGGTTGAAGGGTGGCAGCATCCGCAGGAACTATTCGGGCAAGTGGCTGTTCTATGTATCAAAACCGCTTACGATAACCCGCGCATTGCTTCGCGTATGGCCTTGACTCGCCCCCTCATAGAGCGGAAGGTGAAAACGGTGATGGAGGTAGAAGCAGTGGGAGCCACTTTCCTGGAGCAGCTGTTTTACCTGGTGCACCTGTTTGATTGGGCATCGTTGTACTTGGCAGAGCTGAACAGCGAGGACCCTAACATAAACGATAATATAAATTACCTGAAAGGGGAAATATCTAAAGTATAACGTGCAAAAGAACACCTATATTCAGTTTGAACACCTGGGGCTGATTGACTACAAAGAGGCCTGGGATTACCAGGACAAGCTCTTTACCTCCATCCTGGACCTGAAAGTGCAGAACCGCAAAGCTGGCGAAGGCGCTGAGCAATCAACTCCTAATTACCTGCTCTTCTGTTCGCACCCACACGTGTACACGCTGGGCAAAAGCGGACATGAGAGCCATTTGCTGCTAAACAAAGAAGGCCTGAAGGCCAAGGAGGCAACCTATTACCACATAAACCGGGGCGGCGACATAACGTACCACGGCCCGGGCCAACTGGTTGGCTACCCCATCATCGACCTTGAGAATTATTTTACCGACATCCATAAATACCTCCGCTACCTGGAGGAGGCCATCATACTTACTCTTGCCGACTATGGCATCCCGTCTGGCCGCATCGAGGGGCTTACCGGCGTATGGCTGGACCACGAGGAGCAGCGCAACCCGCGCAAGATCTGCGCCATGGGCGTAAAGTGCAGCCGCTGGGTAACCATGCACGGTTTTGCCTTTAACGTAAACACCGACCTCGATTACTTTAATAACATTGTACCGTGCGGGATTTCTGATAAAGCTGTAACTTCGCTGGCTAAAGAGCTGGGGCGCGAGGTGCCCATGGCAGAAGTAGAGGAGAAAGTTTTAAAGCACCTGGCCACCCTGTTCGGGGCCACTATTACCACAGCAGCGCATGAAGAAGGATATTGATTTCGGGACGGTAGAAGGTATAGCCATAGCCGTTGCCAGATCAGCAGACCCCGCCACCGGGGCAGACACCTGGAATGTATACCTCATCAATAACAACCCCTTTCCGGTAGAGAATGTGCTGGTGGCATCCAAAGGCTACGGCATAGTTGAGGAGCAAGAGGTAAAAACATCGGTTTTGCGCCATATGTTTGAGCGCGTGGAGGCAAAGAGTTTCGTAAAAGTAGAGCCCATTGACCCGGCAATCTTCCATATCAATAACGAGTACTGGGTAAGCTATTATATCGATCGGAAGATTTATGACAAGCGTTTCGTGTTTGTGCCGGACTCTATCGTGGAGGAAAACCTGATCGAGATAAGCATGCTGCAAATGCAGGGAGTGCTCCATACGTAACCCAAGCTGCCATAATTTATACTGGCCCCGTTCAGAAACTTAAAATCATACACACGCAACGTGCACAAATCAATCCAGAAGTATAGCTTTACGCTTTTTGGGCTATTTATACTATGGCTGGGTGCGTGCCTGCTGCCTGCACAGGGGCAGGTGCTGCCGCTGGAACAGAAAAACACCATTACTGGCAACTGGATGGTGCAGCCCACGGATGCCGACCAGTTGGTGCCTTACGTATCCGGAGTGCACGCAGGGTACAATGCCCTGCACCAGTGGCTGCCCATTACGCCGGCGCAGCCTTTCAAAATTGCCTTTGCTGCACCCCAGAACCTTTGCCTGTTCCTCAATAACCAGCTTATCTTTAAGGCAGACTCTGCCGCAAACTATACCCTGGATTTGGCAAAGTATACGCAGGGCATAGAAACTGTGGAAGGAAAATACTTATTAACAGTATGGCACCCGGTGCAGCAGCCAAGCGTTGGCACCTTCCGAAATGTGCCACGCGTGGCAGAGGCTATGCAAGAGGCCAACCACCGGCCATTCTCCATACTTGTGCGGGAATATGTAAACCAAAACGCGTTTATCGTTTTTATGCTCGTTATTGGCTTAATCTATGGCCTCTTGCGTGTAAACTACCCGTCGGACTTTCAGAGCACATTTAATCTCAACGGCTTCCTGAAGTCCAGTTCTGAGGCAGAGCTTTATGCGGCAAAACCTGTAGGGGCAGTGTCTAATGTGCTGTTCGTGCTGGCCTTTTCGCTCTCACTAGCTCTCCTGATTGCAGCCATCCATACAAATGTGCAGCATGTAAGGCTCTTTAACCGCCTGTTCCCGGTTTCAGAGTCTGATATTACTACGAAGACCCTCTTCTATACCCTGCTGATTTTTGCCGTAGTGCTCTCAAAGTATGTTTTTTTGAAGGTGATGGCATTTATCTTTAGCATGGAGCAGGTTGTGCAGTTGCAGTACCGCGAGTTTATAAGATCATTACTATTTCTGGGCGTGTTCCTGCCGTTAGTGATGCTGCTATATTTGGGGTTAAATACCCTGATTCCTGAGATGATACTGCTGATCTCGAACCTAGCGGTGTCGTTGGTATTGGTTATCACGATACTGCGCGTGTTTTATGCGGTAAATAAGAAAGCCTCTGTACTTAATTTACATTTATTTTCGTACCTTTGCGCCACAGAAGTGATTCCGCTTGCCATTATGCTTAAACTGATCGTTTTTAACTTTTAAAAACACAAAGCTAAGGCCGCGGCGGGTATTACAGCAGGTAAACTTTTAGAAAACCGCATCATTTTACTATGGCTGAAAGCAAAGCAAAGGGCTCTGCGAACCCTGAACGATACAAGGTCCCGATTAAAACGATCCTGGTTACACAACCACAGCCTACTACGGATAACTCTCCATACTTATCTATTGCGGAGAAGTATGATATCAAAGTAGACTTCAGGGCGTTTATTGAGGTTGAGCCGGTTCCGTTTAAGGAGTTCCGTAAGGATAAAGTTGACATACTGGCGCACACGGCAGTGATTTTCACCAGCCGCAATGCCGTAGACCACTTCTTCCGTATTTGCCAGGAAAGTAAGATCGAGATGCCCGCCGATATGAAATACTTCTGTATTTCGGACCAAACAGCGTACTATCTGCAGAAATACATTACCCTGCGCAAGCGCAAGTTGTTTGTAGGCGAGAAAACTGCCAAGGATCTTTTCGAGGTTATCAAGAAGCACAAGAATGAGAAATTCCTGTTCCCGTGCTCTAACATCCGCAAAGACGATATTCCGGAGTTTTTAACTACCAACAAGATAAAGCACACTGAGGCGATTATCTATAAAACAGTGGCGGCAGATCTGTCGGACCTGGATGACGTAACCTATGACTGCCTGGCCTTCTTTAGCCCGTCTGGTATTCACTCGCTGTTCATCAACTTCCCGGACTTCAAGCAGAACAACACAAGAATTGCAGCTTTTGGCCCTACAACGGCTAAAGCAGTACGCGATGCAGGCCTGGAGCTGGACATAGAGGCGCCAATGCCGAATGCCCCATCCATGACAGGAGCCATCGAGGTTTATATACAGAACCAAATGCAGGATGCAAAAAAATAACAAGTTAACGTAACTTTTACACCTGTTTTCCATACTTACTAAAACGCAAACGCAAGCACTGTGTCATACAGGCTCGCATTTGCGTTTTAGTGTTTAATAGCTATATTTGGAAAGACATATTGTGCGACTAGCACATGCTATACCTTGCCTTCTTGCCGCAGCCTATGAAAAAGCTTCTACCTGTATTGCTGCTGGTGCTCCTTGCAGCGCCACTTGCCCTGGCGCAGCAGCAGCCTCAGTTTACCCATTATGGGTTTAATGGCATGCAGATAAGCCCTGCTTACGCAGGCATAACCAACCGCCCGGAGTTTCTGTCGATCTACCGGTATCAGTGGCTCGGCTACGATGCCTCTTTCGATGATGGGGGCTCACCGCAAACATTTTTCCTTTCGGCCAATACGCCTCTAAGATTGCTGCATGGTGGTGTGGGCCTAAACCTGATGCGTGATAAAATTGCTAACACCACAGTGCTAACAGCCGCGCTCTCCTACTCTTTCCATATCAAAATAGGAGAAACAGGCAAGTTGGGGCTTGGTATTCAGGGTAACGTGAATAACTTTAAGAAAGGGCGCTACCGCGCCATAGATAACAATGACCCTAGTGTGCCCTATAACAGCTCAGACACGAAGTTTGACCTTGGCGCAGGCGTATGGTATGAGTCAGAAACGTTTTATGCAGGGGGTGGGGTGACAAACCTTTTAAAGGCAGAGTATGCGTTTGCTGACTCTGCCAATACCGGTAATGGCACCTTATTAAGCGAGAACCATATTTACGCCACAGCTGGTTATCATTTGCCTATATCATCCGACCTGACGCTTACGCCAACCGTATTGCTGAAGCACGATACTGAGAATATCTCGTTTGATGCAGGCGGCCGCGTAACGTATCTCGAAAAATATTGGGCCGGAGTGAATTATCGGCATGAAGAAGCTGTTAGTGCACTTGTGGGAGTGTCTCTGTTTCAGGACAATGCGCTGCGGGTAGGATATGCACTAGACTTAACCACGTTAAATAAAGCAGCCAAAGCAAATACATCGCATGAGGTGATGTTAAGTTACCGCTTGGCTGAACCGGTGATCCGATTCAAGCCGCCAGTAAGGACCCCACGCTACATCTTCTCAAACTGATGTATTAAATATTGTAACGGATTGCACTGTTCGAATGACAATTCTAGGAATAGTGCAGAAAAAAATTGTGATTTATTGTTATAATAATCAGTTGATTACACCGTTTAAAAATAATAAAATGGTGTTGTAGTGAATTGTTTTTTATTTATTCCTATTTCTCATATATTTGCTACACCCATAAAAGTGTGCTAAATTCTATTACAGAAAATTTTACTTTTTTAACAGTCATCATGAACAAACTACTTAAGCTGTCTTCCTTCGTATTGGCGGTGGTACTGCTTGCAAGCTGTGGAATGGGACGCGGACCACAAGGCGATCTTGTTGGTGCTGAGGACCGGCCGGAGTATAATCCGCAGCAAGTGCCTTACGGCATGGTAGCCTGCCCAGGAGGTACATTCCATATGGGCCAGGCCGATCAAGACATCGCAGCATCCATGGCTAACCTGAACAAGCAAGTAACTATTGGTGGCTTCTACATGGACGAAACCGAGATTACAAACAACGAGTACCGTCAGTTCATCAACGTGATGATGGAGGACTCATTGGATGTACTGGGCGAAGAATATGTGATGACGCAACTATATCCGGATACGACAGTTTGGGTGAAAGATTATACTTACCACATGGGAGACCCATTGATGGAGTACTATTTTTCTCACCCGGCATTCGACGATTACCCGGTTGTAGGTGTGGATTACTTTGCCGCCAAATACTTTAGTGAGTGGCGCACAAAACATAAGAACCAGGCAAATACCGAAGATGGTATGGCTCCAATGCCAGCCTTTAGGTTGCCAACCGAAGCCGAATGGGAATATGCTGCCAGAGGCGGACGCGATATGTCTGTTTATCCTTGGGGTGGCCCATACTTGCGCAATGGTAAAGGTTGCTTGCTTGCAAACTTTAAGCCAGGCCGTGGCGACTACTACAGCGATGGCTTTACTTATACAGCTCCTGTAGCGCAGTTCTTCCCGAACGACTTTGGCCTATATGATATGGCAGGAAACGTATCCGAGTGGTGCGAGGATGCTTACTCTGATGCTACTGTTCCGATTGTTTGGGACTTGAACCCTGTTTACAACGATCCAAACGAGCCGCGCAAAGTGGTAAGAGGCGGTTCTTGGAAAGATATCGCATACTTCTTGGAGACAGGTACGCGTAACTTCGAATTCCAGGATTCTGCTAGATCTTATATCGGTTTCAGGAACGCAATGATCTATCTTGGGCGTTCATCTGGAAGAGAGTTTTAAGAATCACATTTAATTTAATAGTATAATACACCAATCCCCCTTTAATCCTTAATTAATCGTTCACTACTTAATTAGAAAACAAAATGAGCAAAGCTAAAGGTCGTAGTTTCTTGTTCGACGTTTTGATGCCCAAAGTATATGGTCTTGGTGCTGCCGTCGTAATTGTTGGTGCGTTGTTCAAGATTCAGCACTGGGAGTTCGCAAACGAAATGCTTATTATAGGTCTCTTGACAGAGGCGGTAATCTTTGCGCTAAGTGCATTTCAGCCACAAGGGCACGAGCCAGACTGGTCAAGAGTTTACCCACAACTGTCTGATGATTACGCTGGTGAAGGTCTTGTGCCTGCCACAGCAGCCGTTTCTGCAGGTCCCTCTGTAACAGGTAAATTGGATGATATGATGCGTAATGCTGATATTACTCCAGAGACAATCAATAAACTTGGTTTAGGCCTTAACCGCCTGAGCGACACAGCTGCTGGCTTAGCTGATATCAGCAATGCCACTGCCGCAACCGAAGAATATACTGTACGTGTGAGATCTGCCGCTGATCAGATGGATAAGATCAATCATGCATACGCTACTACAGCTGATGCTATCGCTAAAATGGCTGTTTCTACCGCTGATGCTCAGGAGTATCACAACCAGGTACAAGGTATGACCCGCAATTTGGGCGCCCTGAACGCTGTTTACGAAATGGAACTGCAGGATGCTAACACGCATTTGAAAGCCATGAACAAGTTCTACGGTAACCTTAGCATGGCCATGGAAAACCTGACTGATGCCAGCAAAGATACAGAGCAGTTCAAACAAGAAGTTAGCCGCCTGACGCAAAACCTACACTCCCTTAACACAGTGTACGGTAACATGCTGACAGCGATGAAAAGCTAATATTGATTTGAATAAGTTCTAGGTAAGAAAACAACAGTTAATATAGTATAAAATGGCTGGAGGAAAAGAGACACCAAGGCAGAAGATGATCGGTATGATGTACCTCGTACTGACCGCAATGCTTGCCTTAAATGTGAGCTCGGCTATCCTGTTAAAGTTTCAGTTCTTGGATGAATCCTTGCGACAAGTAAACAATAAGACAGTGAATGATAATGCCGGGGTCATATCTAACATTAAAGCTGCCATAGCAGAAAATAAAACACCTTCTGCTAATGACAGACGTGTGCTGGAGAGTGCGCAGCAAGTACGGCAGAGAACATCAGAAATGGTTAGCTATATCCGCGGCCTGCGCGATATGCTAGTTGAAAAAACTGGTGGTAAGACTGAAGAAGGCGGCTATGCGCAACCAGAGGGTAACGACATCGTTGCCATCAATATGATTGGCGCTGCTAACAAGAATAACGGAGCTGCCTATGAACTGAAGGATAAGCTAAATGACTATGCTAAGTTTCTGAAGCAGTATAGCCCGAGTACGCCAGACAAACTGGCGCTTGATGGCTCAGAGGACCCGGTAGCTAAAAATGACCCGGATCAGCGCCGTAAAGACTTTGCACAGCTAAACTTTGAAGAGACTCCTATGGTTGCTGCCCTGGCAGTGCTTTCTCAGAAAGAAGCTGAAGTATTGAAGTATGAAGCAGACGCTTTGCAGAAGCTTGCCCAAAAGGTAGGTGCCGACATCATTAAATTTGAGAAGATTTTTGCGATGGCGCGTGCTGAGTCTAAAACTGTGGCAGCCGGTACAAAGTATAAAGCAGATATGTTTATCGCTGCTTCTTCTGACAACATTACGCCTAAAATGAGTTTCCAGGGCAAGCCTGTGAAAGTTGAGAATGGCTTAGGTAAAGTAGAGTTTGTAGCTTCTGCCTCAAACTACGATGCGGATGGTAACTCAAAGCAAACCTGGAAAGGACAAGTAACCATTAACCAGAATGGACGCGATACAACATTTGTTTTAACAGAAGACTACATTGTAGCGAAGCCGGTAATCCAGGTTCAGTCTGCATCGGTGCAGGCACTGTATTTCCAGTGTGCTAACGAGCTGAATATTCAGGTGCCTGCGTTGGGCGCAGTATATGACCCAAGCTTCAGCGCTAGCGGTGGTTCTGCCATCAAAGGTGCCAAAAAAGGTGAGGTAACCATCATCCCGAACGCAACGGAGGTAACTATTAACGTAAGCAGCGGTGGCAATGCAATCGGTTCTGAAAAATTCAGAGTTCGCCCGATTCCAAAGCCTGAGATTGTTGCCTTGGTTAATGGCCGCCCAGTGGATGTGAAACGCGGTGTTCCGGCACAGTCTTTCAGAGCGGTTGAGATTCAGGCAGTAGCTGATGAAGGTTTTAAACAATTATTACCGAACGAAGCACGTTATAGAGTAACAAAGTGGAGAGCGTTCCTGGTGCGTAACAACCAACCTGTAGATCAGGGTGAGTTTAACGGGCCAACAGCGAACCTGACAAGCTTTGCTGCTAAGGCCAACAAAGGTGACCGTGTTGTGATTGAGGTTGTTGATGTAAAGCGTTTGAACTATAAAGGCCAGGCGGTTGATGTTAACGTAGGAAGCCCGAACTTCAACGTTCCTTTAAATTAATATTTAGAAGCTTACAAGGAGTATGAAATTAGTTAAAGCAATAGGTGTAGCAGCCGGTTTGATGTTATCTGTAGGTGCTATGGCGCAGCAGGTATCAAACACAACCTCTAGTAATCCTTCGGCAAGGCCTATTCCAGAGTCTGATGTTCTGTTCAAGAAAACAGTATGGCGTAAAGTTGACCTGCGTGAAAAGCAGAACAAGCCAATGTTCTCAGAAAACAGAGAGATCACTAAAGTGATTATCAACGCGGTAAAAAGCGGTGAACTTACCCCTTACCGAAGCGACTCTGTAAATACGCCTATCACGCGTGAAGAATTTATCGCTAACATGACTCCGAAGCAAAGCGATGGAGGATTGAGCGATGAGGAAATTGCTGCTGGTTTTGGCCAACAGCAAGCGGAGGATGATGGATGGGGTGCTGCCTTAGGTAGCGATGCCGGTTCGTCTGAGCCTGTTGCTGTTAGCAACGAGTTCTTCCCGAAGCAACTGTACCTGCTGGAACTGAAAGAAAACGTTGTTTTCGATAAAAAGCGCTCCCGCATGTATCACGATATCCAGTCGATCAGCATTAAAGTGCCAGCAACGCTTAACCCGCTAGGTTTTGAGCAGAACGTGGCGAGCTTTAAAATGAGTGACCTGGTACGCATCTTCCGTAACAACCCGGATATGGCGATCTGGTACAACGCGCAAAACGATGCACAGCATAAGAACCTGGCAGATGCTTTTGACTTGTGGCTGTTCAGCTCCTACATCACTAAAATATCTAACCCAGGCGATAGAGCATTGGCAGATATTTACGGTGGTGGCAAGAAAGGCTTACTTGCAGCACAGGATGCAGCAGAAGCTCTAATTGAATACGAATACAGCTTGTGGAGCTACTAAGCTTTGCAACAGCGATATAAAAAGGAGACTCATTTGAGTCTCCTTTTTTATTAACTAGAAGTATGAGTTTATGCTTCCTGGTTAGTTGCATGAAGATGCGCATGAAGTATAGCAGCCTTAGCTTTACCAACTTCAAGAACCAACTCCTCATAAGTTAACTCACGAAGCTTTTTTACAGATCTATACTTCTGAAGCAAAGCATCCGCGGTGGTAGGGCCAATACCTTTAATGTCGGTGAGTTCGGTTTTAAGCGTACCTGCATCGCGTTTGCTCCTATGGAAGGTAATGGCAAAACGGTGCGCCTCATTACGCAAGCGTTGGATAAGCTTAAGCGACTCTGACTTTTTATCAATGTATAAAGGCAGAGAATCTCCAGGGTAAAAAATCTCTTCTAAGCGTTTAGCGATGCCTACTACTGCTACCTGCCCGTAAATATTAAGCTCCCTAAGCGCTTTTACTGCCATACTTAACTGGCCTTTACCCCCGTCAATAATGATAAGCTGCGGCAGTGGCTGGTTCTCGTTGAGTAGGCGGCGGTAGCGGCGTGTAACAATTTCATACATCGATTCGAAGTCGTTGGCGCCAATCACAGTTTTGATATTGTAATGACGGTAATCCTTTTTGCTGGGCTTGCCATTTCTAAAGCAAACCATAGATGCTACAGGATTGTCACCCTGAAAATTCGAGTTATCGAAGCACTCAATGTGGCGTGGTAGTTCCGTAAGGCGGAGATCTTTCTTCATTGTCTCCAAAACACGTATTTCGCGCTGCTCAGTTAGTTCTTTATTCTTTTCTTGCCGCCCCTCACGCTCTTTACGTAAGTATAAGGCATTTTTCAGCGAGAGGCTAAGCAGCTTTTTCTTATCCCCAATCTGTGGGTAAGTGATGGTAATATTATCAAGCGGGAGTTCTAGTTCAATGTTTGTGATAACCTCGCGGGAAGTGCTTTCAAATTCCTGACGCAGCTGCACAATAACCGAGGCCAGAATCTCGGCGTCCTCCTCATCCAGCTTCTTCTCCAGTTCTAGTGATTGTGTAAGTATGATTGAGCCGTTCATGACCTTTAAATAATTAATAAAGGCGCATTGCTCGTTACTGGTTATCGTAAATACATCGATGTTGGTAAGCGTATTGCTAACAACCGTCGACTTCGCCTGAAAATCCTCAAGCATGTCCAGTTTCTGCTTATACTTATGCGCTAGCTCATACTGATAATCGGCAGCCGCAATAGCCATTTGCTCTTTAAAGTATGACTTAGCTACGGTAAGGTTTCCCGAAAGTATGTTCTTAATCTGGGCGATGTGCTGGTTATACTCTGCTTCATCCACGAGCGCCTCGCAAGGGCCTTTGCAGTTACCTATGTGGTACTCCAAGCATACTTTGAATTTGCCTGCCGCGATATTTTCTGGGGAAAGGTTATAGGTGCAGGTGCGAAGCGGGTACAAGGTCCGGATGAGATCCAGGATCACGTTCATGGTTGTGCCGCTTGGGTACGGGCCATAATAGCGGGAGCCATCGTTCTTACGGTTGCGTGTGCTAATAACACGCGGAAAACGCTCATTTACGATACAGATGTATGGATAGGTCTTGCCATCCTTTAGAAGGATGTTATACTTTGGCTGATATTGTTTGATAAGATTATTTTCCAAAAGGAAAGCATCTACCTCGGTATCAACGATAGTAAACTCAATGTCCCTGATCTGGGAGACGAGCTTAAGCGTTTTCTTGTTATGCTGGGCAGAGCGGTTGAAATAAGAGCTTACACGCTTTCTTATGTCAACCGCCTTCCCTACATAAATAATAGTGTTATCGTCGAAGAACTTGTAAATGCCGGGCTTATGCGGCAGGTGCGATATTTTATCCTTCAGCTTTTCGTTTGCTGGCATAGGTCACAGAATTAGATCTCAGCGTCCAAGTCAATCTCGGTTGGCAGGTTCAAAAACTCGTCTTTTTGGGTAGAGTCTATCTGCACGCCCTGGTTATACTTGTTACAGTCTAATTCTACAGATAAAGGCGCAGAAGGTTTAGGGAAAGGATCTTTAGAAACATCCAACGACTTATCCTTGTATACTTTCTGCATAAACGAACCATATATTGGCATAGCCAGTTTGCCACCCTGGCCCAGGGCCATTGATCTAAAGTGTATGGAGCGGTCTTCACCGCCAACCCAAGTTCCGCATACTAGATCAGGGGTAATACCCATAAACCAGGCATCGGAATAGTTTTGGGTGGTGCCGGTCTTGGCACCCATCTCATTTTTAAGGCCATTACGGTAGCGCAGCCCATAGTAAGCTGTTCCGCCTGGCTCAGCAGTGGCTTTAAGCATATGCACCATCATGTAAGCTGTCTGCTCGCTTAAGGCTTCAATCGTTTTTGGCACAAACTCAGCGATTACATTGCCATGCTTATCCTCAATGCGGGTAATGTATGATGGCTGCACCCAAGTACCTCCGTTCACGAACGTGCCGTAAGCGCCTACCATATCATACAGCGTAACATCGCTGGTCCCCAAAGCAAGCGCTGGCGTTTCATCCAAAGTAGTGGTAATACCCATACGGCGGGCAGTTTGGGCAACAGCTTCGGGGCCTAACTTATTCATCAGGAAGGCGGAAATAGAGTTAACCGACTCGGCAAGGGCCTTGCGCAGTGTATACTTCTCGCCGCTAAACTTATTGTCAGCGTTATTCGGGCACCACATATTACCATCGGCAAGCGGGATACAGGTTTTAGTATCCAGTACTTCGTAACATGGGTAGTAACCGTTTTCGATGGCGGTAGTGTACAAGAATGGTTTAAAGGTAGAGCCAGGCTGGCGTGCACCCTGTTTCACGTGGTCATACTTGAAGTGCTTGTAGTTAATGCCACCTACCCATGCTTTAATGTGGCCAGTCTGTGGCTCCATGGCCATGAAGCCAGTCTGCAGGAACTTCTTATAATGCTTCAGCGAGTCCATTGGGCTCATCTCAACTTCCTTGTCACCATCCCAGGTAAAGATGGTCATCGGGATTTTTTTGTTGAGGTAATAATTGATAGAGTCCTGGTCATCACCGAAGCGTGCTTTCAGGCGGCGGTAGCGGTCTGTGCGTTTTATGGCTTGCTCAGCAAAACCTTCAATCTCACGCATATTTTGGTCTACCCATGGGTTTCGGCCTTTCCAATGCTCGAAAAACGCTTTCTGACGGTCTTTCATATGCTCGGCAACTGCCTGCTCGGCATACTGCTGCATCCTAGAGTCGATGGTAGTATAAATCTTCAGGCCATCGGCATACAGGTCGTAGCCGTTTTCGCGGCACCACTGCAACAGGAATTTGCTAGCCTCGGTGCGGAAGTATGGCGCTAGACCCACGTTATGGCTTTCCACACGGTAATCGAGCTTAATATCCTGATCCTTTAGCTTGTCGAACTCCTCCTGAGAAAGCTTATCATACTTTACCATCTGCGCCAACACCGTATTGCGGCGGCGCTTGGAGTTCTCTGGGCTCATTTTAGGACTGTAGTATGTTGGGGCCTTCAGCAGACCTACCAGCACAGCTGATTCCTCGACATTCAGGTCGTCGGGTTTTTTATTGAAAAAAGTTTTTGCCGCCACTTTAATGCCATAGGCGTTTGAGCCAAAGTGCACGGTGTTTAGATACATAGTCAGGATTTCGCGCTTAGTATAAGAGCGCTCCAGTTTCACGGCCATGATCCACTCCTTGGTTTTAAGGATAAGCATGCGCAGGCCCGGTACATCACTCAGGATACCATCATTCAACTCATCGCCACGCGTATCGAATAAGTTTTTGGCAACCTGCTGCGTAAGCGTACTGCCACCACCCTTCGATTGGCCGGTAAGTATACCAGCCGCCACACGCACCATAGATTGCGGGTCGATGCCGGCGTGGTCCTCGAAACGGATATCCTCTGTAGCTATGAGGGCATTAACAAGGTTGTCAGACAGGTCCTCGTAATCCACAGGTGAGCGGTTTTCGCGGAAGTACTTACCCAACAACTCATTATCTGACGAGAAAAGCTCAGAGGCCAGTTCGCTTTTAGGGTTCTCGAGGGAGCGCAGGTTTGGTAACTCCCCGAACAGGTTCAGGAAATTGATGCTTACCGCATAGATATAGAATATAAAAGCCACGAAGCCGCCGATAAAAAGCAGCCACAAAGCCGATACTATCTTAGAGAAAATCGGGTTCTTCGGGTTAAGGGTCTTTTGACGCGTAGTCATGTGGTTAATAGTTGTTTTTGAAGAAGATCAGGTATGCGTCCGGGTCTCTCTTTTGCATAAACTTCTGGAAGTTGGCAGAAGAGATTACAAAGGTAGTGAAATCTACGCCTCTAATTCTACCCACCGGAGCTTGGGGCGCCTTTTGTTTAATGTTATAAGATGATGCCAGCTTCGGGTCTTGGAAAGCCCGCATCACAAGCATGGTTTTGCCATTACCGTATGCCACTGAATCAACTTTCAGGGCCTGTGCCCTATAGTATGTGCTGTTATACTTTTCATACTTCTGCTGGATGTCCTTAAATGCAGCTTCCCCTTCCGGGTAGATTAGCACAAAGTAGTAGGCAGAATCTGTTTCGGCTTTATACTCCAGCGGGTCAGCGGCGGGCAAAGCAGCTGAGTCTGCAACTGATGGAGAGGCAACTTGCGGCTGAAGTTGCTGCACAGGCACTTGTGCTTTGGGCTCAAGTGGCTGCTGAGGCGTAACCACTGCAGGTGCTGCCACGGGTTGCTTTTGCGCTGTGGCACCCATTTCGGCAGCTTTTAAAACAGGCGTGGCCTTTGCCGCCGATGCTGTAACCTGAGCAATTTCTGTGCTAACTTTTTCCTCCGGGCTTAGCGCTGGCTTTTTGGTGGTTGGTGCTGGAGGGGCAGGCGCTTCGGCGCGGAGTTGGTTTTTCTGTTCCAGCTCCTGGTAAGTATCCAGCATTTTATCGGCTTGGAAAATAAGTGGGCTGCCTTTATGCTGCTGCTTAAAACGAATAAGCTTGTCGCGGAGCACCTGCGGCTTTTCGGTGCGTGCGGCTACCAGAGCATCTAAAAACATAACCTTATCCTGGATATCATTTAAAGGATACTGCGCTGTTACTTGGTTTAGCAAATCCAGTGTTTGCTTATACTCCTGCTCTTGGTAGTGCGCAAACGCAGAGTCATAGAGCGCATGTACGATAATATTGTTAGCTGCATTCTTTGCCATGAAGCCTTCGTCGTCAAGCAGGCGCGCGAAAGCCGTGTTCGGGAACTGCTGTTTGATTTTGTTATGGTATACCTGGCGCTGCTCCGTGTTGCCGGTGCGGCCATAAAGCAAGTACAAACTATAATATACTTCGGCGGCATGCTCAGTGCGCGGGAAGCGCTCCAGCAGGTTTTCGTAGGTCGTGATTGCCTCGGAAGGCGCTTTTAGGATTTGTGCATAGATACCTCCTAACTTAAACAAAGCCTCCTCAACCTGTTTCTCTGAGCGCTGCAACGCGGCGGTTGTTAGCGGAATATCTTGCAAGTATGTATCAACCTGGGCCTGCATGCGCTCTTCGGGTGTAAGCTGGTTTTCGATGGTACTTATACTTTCCGGAGCACGGGCAATATCGGTTTGGGCACCGGTTTCGCCTTGGGTGCGGGTACGCCAGAAATCCTGGTTTGGGCGGTTGCCCCAGCGGCGCGTAAACTCTGATCGTGCTGTCGCCATGGCAGAGGGATTATCAAAATACCAAACGCCACCTGTATTGTTGCCAGCGCCAAACTCTCCGTTGCTATTGTTTCGGTTCTGGCGACGGCTTTGCTGTTCTTCCTGCTGTGCCAGTTGCTGTTGCTTTGCGGCTTCAGCCTGGCGGGCCTCTTCTGCCTGCAACACTAGCTTTTGCAGATAATCCATGCGGTCGGCTTCTGGCATGCGGGCAAGGCGTTGCAGGCTGTCCTGGGTTTGTATGGTTGTGTACTGCTGCGCAAAATTAGCGAGTATCTCACCGCGCTCGGCCACTGCCTCATACAGCGGAGAGCGCTGCGGGTATACTTGCACGGCGCTATCGTAGTAAGCGGCGGCTACATCATACTTGTGCAGGTTATCGAAATAAATCTCCCCGGCAGATACATAGCTGTAAGCGTTTTGGTTTGGCAGGGCACCCGGCGTGCGCAACGATAGGTTCAGGTAGTTGAGGGCTTTGTCGTACTGTTGCTGGCGTAGCTCCAGCTGAGCCATCTCATAGTATATCTTGTTGCGGTACTCCTTGTTTTTATCATCCTTCAAGAGCTTCTGATAATGTCCTTCAATGCGCTCACGGTCACTGGCATCGGCGAGCTCGGTTACCTGCCCCAGGTTTAAGCGGCTGAAAAAGCCCAAGTCATAAGGCGGGTTGTTCCGCAGGATTTTGCTGTATTGCTTGTTGGCGAGCTTGTCTTGGCCGGTTAGCTGGTAGAGTTGCCCCAAAGTATAACGGACCCTCGACTCGGCATCTTTTTCCTCGAAGTTGGGCACAGAGAGAGCAAGGTTCTCTATAACCTGCGCGGTATCGCCCTGCAGGCGGTAGTAATGGGCACGGGCCAAGTATAGCTCACGGGCATTTGCACGGTTCAGGCGCTCTTTGCGCAAGTACTCCGATACCTGTTGGGCGTTTTCCATCTCGCCGAGCTTCATAAAAGAGCGCATCAGCCATACCAATGCCTCATGCCGGTCGTCAGTGCTTTGGCTGTTGGCGTTAACATACTTAAACGTACGAACGGCCTCGGCAAAAGCCAGCTCGTAATAGTTTGCCTTACCGATCAGCACATAGCTGTTATCGACCCATTTGCTGTTCTTATGATACTGAATCGGGAAAGAGGCTTTCTTCTTGATGTCCTCCAGGTCGGCGGCCATGGCTTTGGCAGTCGTGGAGTCTATGGCCGGGTAAATTGGCAGCACCTGGCTGTAGTCATACTGTGTCTGTTCCTGCAGCTGCTCTTCCAGCAGGCGCATCTTCTCTTTGGCCAGGAAGTAACCATTGTAGCGGGCAGTGGTATTATGGTAGGCCTTGCTCAGCGGGTTATTACGCTCCGTGGAGCAGGCCGCCAGCAGGAGCCCGGTAAGCACAAAAAGTATGTAGAGCGGTTTCTTGTTCAAGGTGATGCTTGCTGCAGAGTGTGTAGGCACTATAGTATAATAAGGTATAAACGTCGCGGTTTGTGCAAAATTATGGCAACATGCCCCGCTGCTTGCTATAACATTAGTTGTAAGCAGCAAGGTCCTTAGCCCTATACAAAAATACAATAATCCTTGGATAGTTTAGCAAAGGGCTGTTTTACAGCCTGCTATTGAACTATCTAAAACCGATATTGGTTTCAGGCCAGATATAATATAGAAGCTTGCATGTATGCTACGCTAGTGACCGTAAAAAGGACTACCTTTGTAAACTTCTGAAACACATGGATAATTCTTCTGAGAAAGATAAGAAACCTGAGCAGCGGAGGCAAGATAGTATAAAGCCTTATGTGAAATATTCAGGTATGGCGTTCCAGATGATTGGGGCGTTGGTGCTGGCAGCTTTTGCTGGCCAGAAGTTGGATGATTATATGGGTAACGAAAAACCATGGTTTACCATTGCGCTGCTTTTAATAGCCGTAATAAGCACGATGGTTTTAACGATAGTATCAATAAATAAAAAGTAATATACGTGACGTTTTTCCGAAACCTGGCCATACTTGCGGCTATACTTTGTATTGTTATCGGTGCGCTGCTACAATTTACCGGGCATACCCTGCTGCATGCATATATCTGGTACATGCTTATTTTCTTCGTATTCATCACTGGATTTACCTATTACCTGACCCAGCTAGGATATAAAAACGACCCTGAGAACTTCCAGGTGTACTATTTTGCCTCGATGGGGTTTCGGGTGGTGCTGAGCATCGGTGTAATAGGCCTGTATGTGTGGTTCTTTAAAGAGGGCCGCTTGCACTTTGTTTTCAACTTCTTTGCGTTATATTTCCTGTTTACCGGGTTTGAAATTTACAGTTTGTTGGCTAACTTGCGCCCGCATTTGAGAGGGCAGAATTAACGGTAGGTTCTGTTTGTGAAATCTTGCTTCTAAATCATTCTTAATGAAGAGGTTATTTGTTTTATTGTTTTCCTTCCTGACGCTAACTGTATATGCTGAAGCGCCTGTTGAAGGAGGTGAGTTTCAGCCAGGTGACATGATCACGCACCACATCGCAGATGATTATACTTGGCATTTTGCTGATGGGGTAGTTCTTTACCTGCCAGTTATATTAGTAGATAATGGTGAGTTTAAGGTGTTCTCTTCTCACAATTTCTATGGCGAGAACCACGAAACAGTACCTTATAATGGGTATGCCCTGGAGCACGGCCATATCACACGTGTAAACGAGGCAGGTGAGCCACTAGAAGGTCATGCAGCTTTGTATGATTTCTCTATCACTAAAAACGTAGCTTCTATGTTTGTTAGTGTGGCGCTGCTGTTTATTGTGTTCTTTATAATCGCAGGCCGTTATAAAAACAACCCGAAGAGCGCCCCACGTGGCATTCAATCTTTCTTTGAGCCGATCATTATCTTTATTCGTGACGAGATTGCGAAGGCGAACATCGGCCCGAAGTATGAGCGCTACATGCCATACCTGCTCACTGTATTCTTCTTTATCTGGTTTAACAACCTGCTTGGCCTGATGCCGGGTGGCGCTAACCTGACAGGTAACATTGCTGTAACGCTGGTTCTTGCACTGATCACCTTGCTGATTACAGTGTTTAGCGGCAACAAGAGCTACTGGAAGCATATTTTTGCCACGCCAGGCGTGCCAACATGGCTAGCCCCGATCATGATCCCTGTGGAGTTAATCGGTATCCTGACAAAACCATTTTCCCTGATGGTTCGTCTTTTCGCTAACATCACAGCAGGCCACATCATTATCCTGTCGCTGTTTAGCTTGATCTTTATCTTTAGAAGTGTGGCCGTTGGCCCGCTGAGCGTGGCGTTTGCTACCTTCATGAACTTCCTGGAGTTGTTTGTGGCACTGCTGCAGGCGTATATCTTCACCCTTCTTTCTGCAATGTACTTTGGTGGCGCCGTAGAGGAGCACGACCATGCAGAGGATCATCACTAAGAATTTTATTTTTTTAACTATATATAACTATAACTATGTTGTTAGCAATCTTGCTTCAAGCTGTTTCTGAAGGCGCTGGTCTTGGTATCATGGGTGCCGGTATCGGTGCAGGTCTAGTTGCCCTTGGCGCTGGTCTGGGTATCGGTCGCATCGGTGGTTCAGCTATGGAATCTATTGCTCGTCAGCCTGAGGCTGGTGGCAAAATCCAGACTGCCATGATCATCTCTTCTGCACTTATCGAGGGTGTAACCCTGTTCGGTGTGGTAGTATGCCTTCTGATCGCTATCGCTTAATTACTTTTTTATAAAAGTAACAAAGCTAACATGCTTATTAATCTCACGTCTGGGCGCATGGCCCAGACGATGAGGTTAAAAACATAGTTCAGTATAGTTAAAGGTGGCAGCAAAGCCACTCAAAAAAGAACCTAATATTCAACTTCATAAAAAATGGAATTAGTAACCCCTGGTATTGGTCTACTTTTCTGGCAGACAGTAACTTTCCTGATCGTTCTGTTCCTGCTTGGTAAGTTCGCTTGGAAGCCAATCATGACTGCACTGCATGAGCGTGAGACTTCTATTGAAAGTGCCTTGAGCGCAGCTGAAAAGGCAAAGCTTGAAATGCAGGCGCTAAAAGCTGACAACGAGAAACTTTTGGCTGAAGCACGTATGGAGCGCGACAAAATCCTCAAGGAAGCTTCTGAGGCTGGCAACAGCATTGTAGAAACAGCCAAGTTAAAAGCTAACGAAGAGGGAGCCCGCATGATTGAGCAGGCGCGCGAGTCGATCGAAAACGAGAAGCGTGCTGCCATCACTGAAGTGAAGAATATGGCTGCTTCCCTTTCTCTGGAGATTGCCGAGCAAATCCTGAAAAGAGAGCTTAGCGACAAAACTGCCCAGCACACACTGGCGCAGGATTATATCCGCGAAGTAACGCTTAACTAACAAGTATAAACGCTGTAGTGCTACCAAAGTAGTACCTCCGCATTATAAAAAAGCACTATGTCAGATATTAGAGTTGCTTCCAGATACGCGAAGTCGCTGATTGAGCTGGCTGAGGAGAAGAACGTGTTAGATCAGGTAAATGCAGATATGCAGCTGTTCTCTCAGGTGATTTCTCAGAACCGCGATTTTAAGCTGCTGTTGGAGAATCCGATCGTTAAGTCAGATAAAAAGCTAGCGATCATCAATGGCGTGTTTAAAGGGAAAGTACAGGAGTTGACACTGGCTTTCTTTATCCTGATTGCCCGCAAAAATCGGGAGTCCATCTTGGATTCAGTTGCAACATCTTTCCAGGATCAATATAAGGTAATGCAAGGCATTCAAACGGCTGAGGTCGTTTCGGCTGCTCCGCTTACCCCTGCCCTACGCGATGAACTTGGCCAGAAACTGGTAGCCCAGACTGGTAAGCGCATAGAGTTAGTAGAGCGTGTAGACCCATCACTTATCGGCGGCTTTGTGCTGCGCGTAGGAGATAAACAAATCGACAGCTCTGTGAAGAACAGTCTCCGCAAGCTGAGAAATAATTTTAAAGACAACCCATACATCAATAAACTATAATCATGGCAGAAGTAAGACCTGACGAAGTATCAGCCATATTAAGAGAACAGTTATCTAACTTCCGTACCGAAGCGGAACTGGAAGAAGTAGGTACTGTACTGCAAGTGGGTGACGGTGTCGCTCGTATCTATGGCCTTTCCAAGGCTCAGTCTGGTGAGCTTTTAGAGTTTGAGAACGGTCTACAGGCACTTGTTCTTAACCTGGAAGAGGACAATGTAGGTGCCGTATTGCTCGGCGACTATAGCGAGATCAAAGAAGGCGCCACCGTAAAAAGAACTAACCGTATCGCCTCTATTAAAGTAGGTGAAGGTATCGTTGGCCGTGTTGTAAACACGCTGGGCCAGCCTATCGACGGTAAAGGCCCTATCGCGGGCGAAATGTATGAAATGCCACTGGAGCGTAAGGCACCGGGCGTTATCTTCCGCCAGCCGGTAAATGAGCCAATGCAAACAGGTATCAAAGCGATCGACTCCATGATTCCAATCGGACGTGGCCAGCGTGAGCTTATCATCGGTGACCGCCAGACTGGTAAAACAGCGGTAGCTATCGATACTATCCTGAACCAGCGTGAATTCTATGACAGAGGCGAGCCTGTTTTCTGTATCTATGTAGCTGTTGGCCAAAAGGCCTCTACTGTAGCACAGGTTGTGAAAGCCCTGCAAGAAGGTGGAGCTATGGATTATACTGTAGTTGTATCTGCTTCTGCCGCTGACCCTGCTCCAATGCAGTTCTTTGCGCCATTTACAGGTGCTGCCATCGGTGAGTTCTTCCGTGATACTGGCCGCCCTGCACTGGTAGTTTATGATGACTTGTCGAAGCAGGCTGTGGCTTACCGTGAGGTGTCACTTCTTCTTCGTCGCCCACCAGGGCGCGAGGCTTACCCAGGAGACGTGTTCTACCTGCACTCACGTTTGTTAGAGCGTGCGGCTAAGGTTAACTCTTCTGATGAGATTGCCCGTAACATGAACGACCTGCCAGAGTCAATCAAGCACCTTGTAAAAGGTGGTGGTTCACTTACAGCACTTCCAATCATTGAAACGCAGGCGGGCGACGTTTCTGCCTATATCCCAACAAACGTGATTTCAATCACGGATGGCCAGATCTTCCTTGAGACTAACCTGTTCAACTCAGGTATCCGTCCGGCAATCAACGTAGGTATCTCGGTATCTCGCGTAGGTGGTTCGGCGCAGATCAAGTCAATGAAGAAAGTAGCTGGTACGCTTAAGCTGGACCAGGCACAGTTCCGTGAACTGGAGGCGTTTGCTAAGTTCGGTTCTGACCTGGATGCTGCTACAAAGCTTACGATTGAGCGTGGCCGTCGTAACCTGGAAATCCTGAAGCAGGCACAGTTCTCGCCGGTACCGGTAGAGGAGCAGGTAGCAACTATCTATGCCGCTACCAATGGCTTGCTAGATACAGTTCCGGTTTCTGAAGTAAGAAACTTTGAGAAAGACTTCCTGCGCACGCTTCGTGCTCAGCACGCAGATGCACTTAACGCACTGAGAGCTGGTAAGCTGGATGACACTACTACAGCTGTTATCAAACAGGTGGCGAAGGAAACTTCTGCAAAGTATAACAAATAGTCTTTAAGTAATGAGGTTGAGGGGTAAAGCCATACTTTGCCCCTCAGCTTTTGCTCATAGCAAGAATATATGGCAAGTTTAAAAGAGGTTAGAAGCCGCATTACATCTGTTTCGTCGACGCAGCAAATTACCAAGGCCATGAAAATGGTATCGGCTGCCAAGCTAAGACGTGCACAGGATAGCATCCTGCGTATGCGCCCTTACGCACAGCGCCTGAGCGGCATCCTGACGAACCTTTCGTCGATGGCTGAAGGTTCTGTTACTAATCTGTACGCCGAAAAACGCGACGTTAACAACGTACTGATCATTGCCGTAACCTCTGACCGTGGACTGGCAGGTGCCTTTAACTCAAACATCATTAAAGGTGTGCTGGCATTAACTAATGGTAAGTACAAAAGCCAGTTTGATGCCGGTAAGGTTACCATCCTGACAATCGGCCGTAAAGGCTTTGACGCTTTCCGTAAAAGAGGCTTCAACGTAATCGGTGATTATAGCAATACTTTCTCAACCTTATCCTTTGATACGGTTCGCATTGCTGCGGAGCGTGCCATGGCTGGCTTTGTGGCTGGTGAGTTTGACCAAGTGGATCTGGTATATAACGAGTTTAAGAACGTAGCAACTCAGATCGTGCGCCAGGAGCAATTCCTGCCAATCGAGGAGAAGCCAGCCGAAGAGGTGGACGCTGCGGCACTGCTGATCGATTATACTTTTGAGCCTTCTAAAGAAGAGATTATTGAAGAGCTGATTCCTAAATCGCTGAAGATACAAGTATACAAAGCCGTTCTGGAGTCTAATGCCTCTGAGCACGGTGCCCGTATGACAGCCATGGACAAGGCAACTGAAAACGCTGGGGAGCTCCTGAAGCAGCTAAAACTGACTTACAACAGGACACGCCAGGCAGCCATCACCAAAGAAATCCTCGAGATTGTGGGTGGTGCAGAGGCTTTGTCTTCAAATTAATCAGTAACAAAGCACAAAAGCAGCGCCCATCAACAAAGGTGGGCGCTGCTTATTTTTTGCGGCTACCTGTAAAGTCGGGTTAAATGTTATTAAATCGTAAATATTAGGCTGTAGCAGAACACCATGCACGTTAGTGGAGGGTACTTGTTATATTTGTAATAAGTGAACATAAGTAACATGATACACAACACCCTTATGAAAAAGTTAGCTTTGGTAAGACCAGTACTAGCCAGCATGTTATTGCTAAGCGCATGCGCTGGAGCCAACCAAACAACTTCTACCACAAACAAGGCCACAGCTGCGCAGAGCCACATTGCTTTCCAGAGACCCAAACTAGTAGTGGGTATTGTGGTTGACCAGATGCGTTACGATTACCTGTACCGTTACTGGAGCAAGTATGGTAGCGACGGTTTCAAGAAACTTTTGCAGCAGGGGTTTAACTTTAAAAACACGCAGTACAACTACGTACCAACCTATACAGGGCCAGGGCATGCCTCTATTTATACGGGTAGCGTGCCTGCAGTAAATGGCATTGTAGGGAACAACTGGTATGAGCGAGACCAAAAAAAGGTAGTATACTGTGTAGATGATAAATCTGTGCAAACGGTAGGCAGTAGCTCAACAGCAGGGCAAATGTCGCCGGCCAACCTTAAAACAACAACTATTACCGATGAGCTTAGGCTGGCTACAAACAAGCAGGCTAAAGTAATTGGTATAGCCTTGAAAGACCGCGGTTCTATACTTCCGGCTGGCCATTTGGCTAACGGGGCTTACTGGTTCGACTCTCCGAGCGGCAACTGGATCACGAGCACGTATTACCGTCAGGACCTTCCGGAGTGGGTGCAAGCGTTTAACAATAAGAAACTGGCAGACCAGTACTTAAACAGTGTTTGGGAAACTCTGCTGCCGCTTGAGCAGTACACCGAAAGCTCCGCTGACGATTCTCCTTGGGAGGGGACGCTGGCTGGCGAGGAGAAACCTGTTTTTCCGCATAACATACCCGCGCTAAGAGGAGAAGACTATGAACTGATTCGTTCTATCCCAGCGGGTAATACCATTACCAAAGATTTTGCTTTAGCGGCATTGCGTGGCGAAGACCTGGGCAAGGATAATGTAACAGACTTCCTGGCGGTAAGCTTCTCTTCCACGGATTACGTGGGGCATACCTTTGGGCCAAACTCAGTGGAAGCTGAAGATATCTTCCTGCGTCTGGACCAAGAACTGGCTGAGCTGATCAGCGAGATTGAGAAAGAAGTTGGAAAAGGCGAAGTGCTTTTCTTCTTAACAGCTGACCACGGTGCAGCGCATGCGCCTGCGTTTCTAAGAGAAATGAAAGTGCCTGCAGGAGTAGCTGTTTCCAACACAGTACGCGACTCTGTAGATGCTTACCTAGACAAAACGTATGGCAACGGCGATTGGGTTGAAAAATACATGAACCAGCAGATCTACCTTAACTACAAGCTTATCTTTGCCAAAAAACTTGAATTAAGCGAAGTGCAACAGCGGGTAGCGGATTATGCTTTGCGTCTGGAAGGCATGATGCGCGTGGTGGCTGCCTCCACGTTGCAGAACACAAACTGGAGCTCAGGCATGATGTCGCATGTTGAGAACGGTTACAATGCGAAGCGTTCCGGAGATGTGGTGCTGCTAATGGAGCCAGGCTGGTTCGAGGGCTACCATGGCAGAGAGTCAAAAGGCACTACCCATGGTTCTTACTCTAACTATGATACACACGTACCGTTAGTATGGTACGGATGGAATATAAAACCCGGCGAGAGCAGCGAAGCAACTGCTGTATCCGATATTGCCGCAACCATCGCCTCCTGGTTATACATACAAGAGCCCAACGGAAGCGTAGGCAAACCCTTACAAGTATACATGAAATAAAACCATAGCGCCTGAAGAAGATGTGATAGTTGACGGCGCATTAAAAATTTAAAGATGAATATGGAGATAATGGACAACAACAATCCATGGCATAGCGTGAGCTATGGCGAAGAGGCGCCGGAAGTAGTAAGTGCTATCATCGAGATCCCGAAAGGATCTAAGGCAAAATACGAACTAGACAAAGAAAGCGGCATGCTAAAGCTTGACCGTGTACTTTTCTCCTCTGTAAACTACCCGGCCAATTACGGTTTCATTCCGCAAACATACTGCGACGACAAAGACCCGTTGGACATCCTTGTGATTTGCTCGATTGATGTGCAGCCAATGTGCCTGATCGATGCGAAAGTAATTGGGGTAATGCAGATGATCGACAACAACGAAGAAGACGATAAAATCATCGCTGTAGCAAACAACGACATGTCGGTGCGCCACATCAACGATATTTCCGAGTTGCCGCCGCACACCCTGTTGGAGATGCGCCGCTTCTTCGAAGATTATAAGAAACTGGAGCACAAGGAAGTGATCGTGGAGCAATTCCTGGGTCGCGAGCATGCTTACAAAATCATTCAGGACAGTATAGAACTGTACAACACTACTTTCGGCGAGCCTAAGAAGCGCGAGAAAGCGGTATAACGAATTTTACTTTTCCTGTTAAGCCTGGCGTAGGATTTCCTGTGCCGGGCTTTTTGTTTTTAGGCGCAGGCATACTCCCGTTTGATTAGGGGCGGATTTGTTGCGTAATTGCAAGACAGCATGGAAGCCAACAGACAAATCGGTACACGCCCAGCGCAGCCAAGCCTCTATAGGGTGTTGGAAGGTGTGCTGTATAGCAGCGTGTTTATATCCTGTTGCGGTTTTGCGCTGGCCGTAGAAACCTACCTGCTGGCTGGCCTGCCCGTGTCGCTTCCCATGGCCACGTTTATCTTCCTGGCAACGCTTTTTACCTATAACCTCAGCAGTGTGCAAAGTATACTTCGCAGGCCTGGGCAGCGCATAAACAGGCAAGATCCGGCCTGGGGCCAGCGCCACAAACGCGAGCTTGCCATACTTGGGCTGCTAAGTATAAGTATGGCCGTGGCTGTATACTTTTGGTTTGGGCTGAGGGTAAACCTATGGTTCCTGCTGCACCTGGCCGTCATATCGGTGGGGTATACCGTGCCGATGCTGTATAAAAAGCAACGTGTAAAGCCCTTGCGGAGCGTACCGCTACTTAAGGTTTTCCTGATAGCCTATGTATGGGCAGTGGTTACGGCTATGTTTCCGTTGCTGGATGCAGGGTTGCAGGTATGGCAGCCAGAGGCGCTGGCGCTTTTCTTCCGCCGCTTCGTTTTTATACTTGCCCTGGCCTTGCTCTTCGACATCCGGGATTATACGTATGACCGCGATACCAACACACTCACTTTCCCGGGGTGGATCGGGGTCAGGAACACGAAACGGCTCTCGCTGGGCTTGCTGGGGTTATATGCCATACTTCTGCTGAGCAATGAGGCTGGCGTTGTGCTGTGGGCTTTGCTTGCCAGTACATTGAGCGCGGCTACGGTGGTATACTTTTCGGCGGCTCATCGGCCCCGGATATACTATGCCATACTTGCCGATGGCGCCATGCTGCTGCACGCCGGGCTAGTGTACGCCGCTATGGCATCGGCTGGTTGAGGTGCATAAAGGCCTTGGGCAGGTGGTCTATCACATCGGAGGCCGTCATGGCTATACTTCCAACGGTGCTTAAGGCCAGGTCGGCGGCTAAGCCGTGAATATATACACCCAGCAAACAGGCTTCCTCTAACGAATATTGCTGCCCAACCAGCGCGGTTATCACGCCGGTAAGCACATCGCCGGTGCCGCCGGTGGCCAGCCCAGAGTTGCCGGTGCTGTTAAAGTATACTTTGCCCTCAGGCGTGCCTATGGCCGTGTGGCTACCTTTAAGCGTTACATAGCATTGGTACTCGGTGCAGAACTCGCGCAGGTGCTGCAAGCGGTCGTAGTCGTTTTTTACCTTGCCAACCAGGCGCTCAAACTCCTTGGGGTGCGGCGTGAAGATAACTTTTCCCTTCGGAAGCTGGGCTTTCAACTTATCACTGCTGGCCACAATATTAATGGCATCGGCATCAATGACGAGTGGCTGCGAAACGGTGGCAAGCAGCTGGCCAACGGCAGTTTTAGTTACACGCTCCGTGCCCAGTCCCGGGCCTACCCCAATCACGTCAAACGTATCGATATTGGAAGGCAGAGCCGAGAGGTGCTTGCGGTGCTTATCGGTAAGCGTCATGGCTTCGGGAACGGCGGTCTGCAGCACGGTATAGCCCGCCTGGGGCACCTGCACCGTTAGCAGCCCGGCCCCGCTGCGTAGGCAGGCGCGCGCGGCAAGCACGGCAGCCCCTATTTTGCCATAGCCTCCGCAGAGCAGCAAGGCGTGCCCGTAAAGCCCTTTATGCGAGAACTTCTTTCTGGGCCGGATCAGTTGGTGCACATCCTGCTGGGTGGTAAAGTATAGATCAGATGCAACCTCAGAAATAAACTGCTGGCTTAGCCCAATGGGCACTACATGCCAATCGCCTACAAATTGCTCGTGCTGGGGCAGCAGAAAGGCTAGTTTCGGAAGCTCAAAGCTGACGGTATGGTTGGCCTGCACAATAGCGCCTTCCTCGGGTGTCTGGCTGTCGGTGTAGAGGCCAGAAGGCATGTCTAAGGAGGTGATGGTGGCGCCGCTCTCATTCATCATGTTGATGACTTGGGCAAAGATGCCGGTAACGGGGCGGTTTAAACCTGTGCCGAAGAGCGCATCGATCACGCAAGATGATTTAACCAACGCCGGCAGGTCTGCCGATTTAGCAATATGCTTTGGCTGCAGGGCTTCGGGCAGGCGTTTCAGGTTGATGCTGAAATCCTGGCTGGTTTTATCCTGCTCCCCGACCAGGTATACCTGCACGCCATACGTGCGCTCGTGGAGCAAACGGGCCACTACCAGTCCGTCGCCGCCGTTGTTGCCGGGGCCGCAGAAGATGTGCACCTGCTCGCTGGGCTGAAACTTATTCTCGAACCAACCTGCAAATGCACGGGCGGCGCGCTCCATTAAATCCGTGGAGGAAATTCCCTCTCCCTGAATCGTGTAGGCATCGGCGGCGCGGGTTTGTTCGGCGGATAAAAGTTTCATGGGCGGCAGGGTTTATTGGTCTAGCTAAATATACTTTGTTTCGGCGGTTCAGTTACAGTGCAAAGTTGGATGCTCTGGAAGTATAAACGAAGAGAAAAGCAGTAGATAGCATCAAAAAAATATAGGACACGGGCACAAAAAAGTATGAAATACAGTTTATTAGCTATTGTTCAACCAAAAAGAGAATTGCCTTTGAACCTGACCAAAAACCTAACCGCCGCTTTGTTTGGCTTGCTCGCGCTTACTAACCCACTCCTGGCGCAGACGCAAAACACAAGTATACTTACCGAAACCGATACCGCCATACAAGTTTCTGTAGCCGCTGATTCGCTTCCACAGATAGATACGGGTGCTGCGCTTGCCTTGGCCCCAGCCGATACCGTTTACCCTGGCCAGAAAAACCCATTTACCGAGGCGCAGCTGCGTGAGGGCGAAGACAAGCGATTTCTGAAGCGAGCCTTGATTCCGGCGGCTGTGCTAGTGGGCGCAGGGTTGTATACCATACAGGGCAACGGCTTTTACAGCAGCCACGATGCCCGCGACGACCGCAACCGCTATGCCCCTAACTTTAGCACCAAGGTGGACGACTACGTGTTTTTCCTGCCGATAGCCTACTTGTATGGTTTTAACGCGTTCTCCTCGCAGAACCGCCACGACATTGGCCGCCAAACGGGCCTGCTGCTGGCTTCCGGGGCGCTTACCTCTGCCATTGTGTGGCCCGCCAAAAAACTCACCAACATTGATAGGCCCAACGGCGACCCAACTGCTTTCCCATCGGGGCACACGGCGTATGCTTTTACTATTGCTACCGTAGTAGATAAGGAGTTTCGGCACAAGAGTCCTTGGGTTAGCGTGGGCAGTTACGCCATTGCCAGCGCCACAGGTGTAATGCGTGTTATGAACAACGAGCACTGGATGGCCGATGTGCTGGCCGGTGCCGGCGTAGGCATACTTTCGGTGAACACGGTGTACTGGCTGCACGACAAGCTGGCGAAAAACAAAGGCCTCAACACCACCATCGCCCCAACGGTGTTGCCAAATGGTAGCCCGGGCATGGGCCTGAGTATAACGTTTTAAGCCAAACCGGCTAATGAAGGCAAGGCGCTGCGGGAGTAGCGCCTTTTCTTTTTATATTTACCAGATGCCATACTCCCGATCTCTCCTGATTTTATACATCTGTCTCAGCTCCTTGCTCACGTTTGCGCAGGTGCAGCAAGTACACGGCGTTGTACGCGATGCCACCACCGGGGAGCGGCTGCCCTTTGTAAGTATAACCGTAAACAACGGCGAAACCGGAACCACTACCAACCTGGAGGGCGAGTATCTGTTACGTCACCGCAAGCCCATCCACAGCCTACGCTTTAGCTATGTAGGCTATGCGGCGCAAACAGTTTACCCTGATTCGGTGCAGCAGCTAAATGTGCGGTTGCAGCCCGCGGCTGCGCAGCTGCAGGAAGTTGTGATACGGGGCACCGGCCAAAACCCTGCGCACCGCATCATCCGGGTGGCAACGCAGCACCGGGAGCGGCACCGCCTGCAGCAGCTGCCAGCCTATACTTACCGCACCTACAACAAATTCATACTTACCGCCACCGATGTCGGGGAAAAGGTGCTACGAGATACGCTGTCTCTCTCGCCACGCGACTCGGCATACCTGAGAATGCAAAGCCTGTTGCAGAAGCAGCACCTTTTCCTGCTCGAGAGCATTACGGACTACGCGTTTATGCAGCCCAACCTCACCAAAGAAACCATACTTGCCACGCGCGTATCGGGTTTGCAGCAGCCAAGCTTTGGTGTAGTGGCCGCCGAGGCCCGCGATTTTTCGGTGTACGATGACCTGCCTGTTTTCTTCGGAAAACATTACCTGAGCCCGCTAAGCCCGGGCAGCACACGTAAGTATGATTTTGTGCTGCAGGAAACGCTGGTGCAGGGCACCGATACCGTATTCGTAATCTCGTTTAAGCCGGAGCAAGGTAAAAATTTTGAAGGGCTAAAGGGCCTGCTATACATAAACAGCGATGGCTGGGCCGTGCAGAACGTGCTGGCGCAGTCGGCGGGGAACGACGATAAGCGCGACATCAGGCTGCAGCAGCAATACGAGCGGGTAGGCAGTAGCAAAGTATGGTTCCCGACGGAGCTGGACGTAGAGTTGCGCATTCCGCAGGTAAGCCTGAACGGGCACCAGCCTTATGCCCACATGCGTACCTATCTCACCAATATCAACCTAAACCCTGCCTTGCGCAAAAATGAGTTTGGCGTAGTGGCACTGGCCCAGAAGCCCGACGCCAACCGGCAACCCGACAGCTTTTTCCAGGGTTACCGCCCCGACTCGCTCACGCACCTGGAGCAGCAAACATACCAGCGCCTCGACAGCGTTGGCCGCGCCCAAAAACTGGACCGCACCATCCGGGTGTTGGAGTACCTGATGAGCAAAGAGCTGCCGCTTGGCGCCGTTAGCCTGGACCTGAACCGCCTGCTGCGCTTCAGCGAGTTTGAGGGCATCCGGCTGGGCTTGGGCGCGGATACCAATGATCGTTTCTCGGAGCGCTTTAAAGTTGGCGGGTACTGGGGTTACGGCTTCAAGGATGAGGAGCCGAAGTATGGCGCAGATGCCTCTTTTATACTTTACAAACCCCTGGAACTGCAGCTCAGCGCCACCTTCTTCAAAGATATCCTGGAAACCGGCGGGCGGCGTTTGCCAAGCGGGCAAAGCTATGGCGTGTTAGGCAACCTGCGCCGCGCCCTGCTCCCCGACATGGATTATACATCGCATAAGAGTATAAGCCTGAAGGGCCGCGTGCTGCGCTACCTGCAAGCCTACACAGAACTGCGCCAGGAAACCCGCCAGCCAACACTGTTGGCACCTGAAAGGGAGCCTTTGCCGCAGTTTAACCTTACGGAGGCCGTCCTGACGCTGCGCTACGCGCCCGGCGAGAAGTTTATGCAGCAGTTTAACCGCCTGATGCCTATGTCGCAGCAGGAGTACCCGGTAGTATGGTTACAGTTCACGCGCAGCTTCGATGGGTTTTTGGATGGCGAGTACAGCTACCATAAGTATGACGTAAGGCTGGAGAAAAGCCTGCGCCACCGCACCTTCGGCGAGACAAGTATACTTGTAGCAGGCGGCTGGGTGGCAGGCCAGGCACCGCTGGTTACGCGCTTCAACGGCCACGGTAGCTACAACCCCGACTACAAAGTATACACCGGCGAAGGCTTTGAGACCATGCGGCCTTACGAGTTCTTCTCGGATAAGTATGGCGCCTTGTTTCTGTCTCAGAACCTGGGCAAGCGCCTGCTGAATACCCGCTTTTTTGCCCCGGATATAGTTGTGGTGACTAACGCCGGCATCGGTAAGCTTCATAACCCGCTTCCGGCGGAATTGGCCGAGCAAAGCCAAAGTATGCGCAAAGGCTTTTTGGAGTCTGGATTGATGCTCAATAACATCATCAGCTCGCCGTTCAGCGGCATTGGGGTGGGCGCTTTTTACAGGTATGGCCCGTACGCCCTGCCATCAGCCAAAGATAACCTGCGTATAAAGCTGACTGCTTCATTACTTTTCTAGGGGAGTATACTTTACAAAGTATAAGCGCTGGATTGATTTCGCATCATAACGAAAGCATGATTGCTGATTCGATAAATTTATGCTTTCTAAAGTATGGATTTTATCAAAATAAAGCATTTGCATAAACATTTTAGAAAATTGAGTTTATACTTGGCGAGAAATAAGTAATTTAGCATGAACCTACTTTAACCCCGTTATACATCATGACAGTATCTAAAATGGCGCAAAACCTGATCGGCTCCGAAATTATTCGTGTGGCCGGCGAGGTAAACGCGATGATTGCCAAAGGTGAGCCCATCTGCAACCTCACCATCGGTGATTTTAACCCAAGCATCTACCCAATTCCGGAAGAACTGCGCAAAGGCATTACCAAAGCCTATGAGCAAGGCCATACCAACTACCCGCCTGCAAACGGCGTGGCGGTACTACGCAAAGCGGTGGTGGCCTTTACAAAAGAGCGCCTCGGCCTAGATTACCCGGAGAACGATATATTAGTGGCAGGCGGCTCGCGCCCGCTTATCTATGCCACTTATATGGCCCTTGTAGACCCCGGCGATAAAGTAGTATACCCTACGCCATCCTGGAACAACAACCACTACTGCCACCTGTCGGGGGCTGCGCCTGTGGAAGTAAAAACCCGCCCCGAAAACAACTTTATGCCAACCGCCGACGACGTGAAGCCGCACCTGAAGGGCGCAACCATGCTGGCGCTTTGCTCTCCGCTGAACCCAACGGGCACTATGTTCTCCAAAAAAGACCTGGAGGAGATCTGCAACCTAGTGTTGGAGGAAAACCGCAGCCGCGGCGAAGGCGAGAAGCCGCTGTACATGCTCTACGACCAGATCTACTGGATGCTGACTTTTGGCAACGCCGAGCACTACGACCCGGTAAGCCTACGCCCTGAGATGCGCGATTACACGGTATACATCGACGGTACGTCTAAATGCTTTGCCGCCACGGGCGTGCGCGTAGGTTATGCCTTTGGCCCAACGGTGGTGATGGATAAAATGAAATCCATACTTGGACACGTGGGCGCCTGGGCACCAAAAGCCGAGCAGGTAGCCATGGCCGAGTTTCTGGAGCAGCCAGCGGAGGTTGACGGCTTTATGAACGAGTTTAAGCCAAAAGTGCAGGAAAGCCTGAATGTGCTGTACAACGGGTTTCAGGAGCTGAAGTCGGAAGGGTTCTCGGTGGATGCCATTGAGCCGATGGGCGCTATTTACCTGTCTGCCAAGCTGGATTTGGCTGGCAAAACCACCCCGGATGGCAAAACGCTCGAAACCAGCCAGGACATTACATTCTATGTGCTGCACAAGGCAAAGCTGGCGGTAGTGCCATTCTCGGCCTTCGGCACGGGCAAAGACCTTAACTGGTTCAGACTGTCGGTAGGAGGCGCCTCGCTGGATGCGATTAAAGAAGCGCTGGGCAGGCTGCGCGAAGCACTTCAAAAACTGAAGTAAACAGGTTTGGGGTTGGTGCGCACTTTCCTGTTTTAGTGAAGGAAAAGTATTAGCATTATCCCAGCTACACCAATACATCATCTACAAAAAAGAGGCGCAGGAAACTGCGCCTCTTTTTTATTCTATCTTGATCTGTCGGTTTATACTTTCTTCCAGCGAGATCAGCGTTTCGGTGCGCTGCACGCCTTCTATGGGCTGGAGCTTTTCGTTAAGTACCTGGCGCAGGTGCGTGGTATCGCGGCAAATTATCTTGGCAAACATGCTGTAAGAGCCCGTGGTGTAGTGCAGCTCCACGATCTCCGGAATCTCCCGCATTTTCTCTACGGTGTCTTTATACTCAGATCCTTTTTCCAGAAACACACCGATAAAGGCACAGATATCGAAGCCGACCGCCGAGGGGTTTACCAGCAGCTGCGCGCCCTTTACCACGCCCATCTCGGTCAGTTTCTTCATCCGGACGTGTATGGTTCCGCCTGAAACGCCCAGTTCTTTCGCTATATCGGTGTAGGCACGTGTTACGTCCTGCATCAGCAGGCTTAGAATCTGTTTATCCAGATTGTCAATTTCATAATTCATATGCTTCTATACTTGCTGCTATTAACAAAGTTGCAAATATACTGCTTTGTATTTAAAAATTTATCAAACATAAAAAATAATTATTGATAAATTTTTAAAAATAGGCAACGATGCTTAATTTGTTTATGTATAAGCCAATTATTCATTAACAAATTTATAAAAAAGATGGAATTAGAAATCCTTGCCGAACCCACTGTTCTGGAGTCTACGGTTAGCCACCTCAGCCGCGCCAAGCTCCCTAAAATCCTGAAAGTGCAGCAGGCCATTGTGCGCGCCTCCCACGATTTCATGTTCAAGAAAGGGCTGACGCAACTCATGCCGCTCATGCTATCGCCGATAACAGACCCGCTGAACCACGGCGTGGTTGATGCAAGCATTACCTATGCCGAGCAGCGCTGGAGCCTTACCAAGTCCATGATCTTCCATAAGCAGCTTGCCCTCATGCACCCGGACCTCGACAGCCTGTACATTGTATCGCCGAACGTGCGCCTCGAGTTTGCCGACCGTGCCGACACGGGCCGCCACCTTTTCGAATTTACGCAAATAGACTTCGAATTTAAGGGGAAAGATCGATTTTTTGTGATGGAGTTTATGGAGGAGCTGGTAAATTTCGTGTTTAAGCGCCTGAACGAGGAGATTCCGGGGCTAATACAGGAGCTGCGCGGCGAGCTTTTGCCACAGTATGAGAAGTGGCCCGTGTACCGCACCGAGAAACTAGAGGCACAGCTAGGGCCTGATTATGAGAAAATTAAATCGGAGGAAGCCACGGATCCGTTCTGGTTACTAAACCATACCCGCGAGTTTTATGACAAAGAAGATCCAAAGCGGCCTGGCACCTACCTGAACTATGACGTGATCTGGCCGGAAGGCTTTGGCGAGGGCCTGTCTGGGGCGGAGCGCGAGCATGAGTACCGTCAGATCCGTAAGCGCATGGCTGACGTAGGCACCAACGAGCAGGCGTTTACGCATTACCTGGAGGTAGCCAAGGAAGGCCGTATCCCGAAAACAGCCGGCGGAGGCTTTGGCGTGGAGCGCATGACCCGCTTTATCTGCCGCTTGCAGGATATTGATGAGGTAACCGCTTTCTCGCGTAAGCCCTTTACCAAGGCCGTGTTCTAAGAAGTATGATTTATTATGTTTGACTAATGGACAAAAGACTATGGATGACACGAGCGATAATGCGGACAATCCTGAAAATAATAAGTTAACTTGCGTGTGGTTTAAGATGATATGAAAGTCCTGCTGAAAGTATACAGCAGGACTTTCTGTTTTTACGGATTCTTGTGTAGGCAAGCCCGCTCACGGAAACAAATTTGGTGCGCGCCTAAAACGTGTTACCCAGTTATGTAACGGCGCGCATCGCATACTTTCGCAGATCTGGGAAAGTATAAACAGGTAGGCACAAAAAAGCCTGAACCAGAGCGGCCCAGGCTTTTTTTATACTTAGCTTAAGCGCTTACCACTTATAGTAGCCGTTCTCTTCGTTATCGTTTAGGATCTCGGCGGCAGTGTTGGGGCTACGGTGCACATCGGCAAGTTTACGCTCTTTCCAGACAGCCGCAGACTCACGAACTACCTCCAGGTGAGCATCGGACTTAATGCGCTCTTCCTCCCGCTTGGCATCCATTTCGTAATCGCGGCGGGCGGCAAACTTGGTTTCTGCCACCTGCAGGCGTACATCGTACTGCTTCTGGCGCTCGGCCACGCGTTGCATTTCCTGTATGGTGCGCTCGTGCTCCACGCCTTTCAGAATCTCATCGTAAGGTCCTTTACTCGTGATCAGCTTAGTAAAAATAGGAGCCGTTTCGAGACAGATGAACAATAACGTGATGAAGAAAACAGGCAGCCAGGGCAGTTCATCCAGCGCGTTGATGCGCGCCATCAGACCATCGTAGTTCGAGAAACTTTCCTGCCCCTCGTTCACTGTTTTATCATACTGCTGCATAAGTTCGGCAATGCGTTGCTGGCGTTGGTTTATGCGCTCCTGGGCATCGGCTTGCAAGAGTTTGAGCTCCTCGTCTACTTTATCGTACTGGCGCTTCTTTTCCTCATAAATCGGCCCGCGGCCAACTTTTCCTGTACCACCTGTTCCATCAGACTCAGCGGCCATAGCATCGTAAAGCTTGTTGCGCTCCTGTAATTTGGCATCCACTTCCTGGCGTATGGTGGCAATCTCGGCTTTTACAGAGTCTACCTCGCCAAACTGCTGGCTCACCAGTTTTTTGTGCTCAATAGCAAGTTCTGCCTGTTTCTCCTTTAAAACCGCCTGTATCTCCTTGTCAAAGATTTTAAGCTCCAGCGGTTTTGAGATGACAACGGCCAGTACCAAAGCCAGCAGGATACGCGGTGTTACCTGTAACAATTCTTTCCAGAACTTTCCCTCTTTGCGCAGCGTGGAAACTATAAAGCGGTCGAGGTTAAAGATAACGGCGCCCCAAAGCAAGCCAAAGGCAACAGCCATAGGCACCGAGTCGAAGACGGTGTAGAGCGCGTAACCACCCGAAATACTGGCAAGCACACCCGTGAACAGGACAGTAGCACCTACGCCGGCGTATTTTACGTGCTCAGAGCGGGAGCATTTTTCGAGTATGGTATCGTCGGCGCCAGCGCACCACCAAAAGAATTTCTTCATTTAAAGTTCATCAAAGCGTGATAAGAGCAGAAAGCTGCAAAGCTATAAGGGTATAACGTGGCAAGTACCTGTTTTTATACTTTTTCAGCGTTATAATCGACTAACAGCCAGATAACTACTATAAAGACGGGAACAGCAGTGGTAAGGGATTTGGTTCAATCATGGAGTAAAGAGGATTAGGACTACGGCACTGGCAGAATCAGTCGATGTGCAGGACAGTAATTAGGCTTAGTCTACGAGCGCATTTTATTAAACCGGCGCAGTGCCGGGTCACCTATCGTGGTTCTTTAATAAGCTGCTGGCCAGATCAGCGGGATCAAGAAGGCCTGGTTTAAGAAAGGTATAAATATGGAAAAGGCGATGCCACATGTTGCAGCATCGCCTTTTCTATACTTATATAGTATGGTTTTAGAAGTTCATGATCACCTCTTCGATAATGTCGCAGCACTCGTGCAGTTGCTCCTCTGTGATAACGAGTGGCGGCGCAAAGCGGATGATATCACCGTGCGTAGGCTTGGCGAGCAAGCCTTTGTCTTTTAGGGCTACGCATACATCCCAGGCAGTGCGGCCATCGGCAGTGGGCTGTACAATAATAGCATTTAGCAAGCCTTTGCCGCGCACCAGTGTAACCAGCTCTGGGCGCTTATCAATTAAGCGGCGCATGCGCTCTCTGAACACCTCACCCAAGATGCGGGCATTTTCCGTCAGGTTTTCATCTTTAATTACCTCTAAGGCAGCAATGGCAACCACGGCAGCCAGCGGATTCCCCCCGAAGGTTGAGCCGTGCTCGCCGGGCTGGATGCATAGCATGATATCATCGTTGGCAAGCACACAGGAAACCGGAAGCACCCCTCCTGAAAGGGCCTTGCCAAGTATTAGGATGTCAGCATGCACGCCATCGTAGCAGCTTGCCAGAATTTCGCCAGTACGGCCTATGCCCGTCTGTATCTCATCGGCCATCAGCAGCACGTCGTACTCCTTGCATAGCGCATGCGCCTTGGCCAGGTAACCCTCGTCGGGCACCATTACGCCAGCCTCACCCTGGATTGGCTCTACCAGGAAGCCGCAAACATTCGGGTTTTCCTTCAAGGCCTCTTCCAGTGCGGCTACATCGTTATAAGGAATCACTTTATAGCCAGGCATGTATGGCCCAAAGCCCTTGGTAGAGTCTGGGTCGGTGGAGAAAGAGATGATGCCTGTGGTGCGGCCATGGAAGTTATGCTCCACCACAATAATCTCGGCATTGTGCGGTGCGATGCCTTTTTTAAGATAACCCCATTTTCGGGCCAGCTTTATGGCTGTTTCCACGGCCTCAGCGCCGGAGTTCATAAGCAGCGCTTTGTCGTAGTTAAAGTACTCGCACACATACTTCTCTGCAATACCAAGCTTGTCGTTGTAAAATGCACGGGAGGTAAGTGTAAGCTGCTGTGCCTGCTCAGTTAAGGCGCCAATAATCTTAGGGTGGCAATGCCCTTGGTTAACCGCGCTATACGCTGAAAGAAAGTCATAGTAATGCTTGCCCTCTACATCCCAGAGATGTACGCCTTCGCCGCGGCTAAGCACAACGGGCAATGGGTGGTAATTGTGCGCACCATACTTATGCTCTATGTCAATGGCTTCCTGGCTGGTGGTAATAGCTTGAGTACTCATAGTTTTTGATTGTTTTTCTAGTGATGGAAGGCGTATGGCCTATCTTATTTACAATTACAGATAAATCATTTTATAGTTTTCAAAAATAGCGATTTAAGGGCCAGATTCAAACTTTGGGTTTAAGTACGTGGTTAAAGCCCGCGTTTGCAATGGCCCATAACGCATCAAAGCCGGCGAGGGCATACAGGGCGTATGTGCTGGTCATCAGGCCGAGTTGGTTATGCCTCAAACTCGTTGCGCATGCCGTAGAGTTAGAGGTATTAGTAGTGCATGTTTTTGATGGATGAAGGATAAATGGCGTTATTTGCGCAGAAAAATAAATTGCAAAGCGTTGAGCCAGAAATTAACAGAAGGAGAAGACTTTTACTTTAACGAGCAGGGGCGGATGGTACTTACGGCCAAATATCTTTCCGAGCGTGGCTGGTGCTGCGAAAACGGCTGCCGACATTGCCCGTATGGTTTCCATGAAAAGGTGAAGCAGGCTGCGAGTAAGCCGGGCAAAGTATAAAAAATGTTACCTAAACTTGCTTTGTGTGGCAGATGCTACACATTGAGCGTAAATTTTTAGATACACGTTTGATATTCTGTATCTTTTTATAGATATTTGCACCCCTATTGAAATAAACCAGAAAAGAATACAAGATGGCACGAGTTTGCGACTTAACAGGTAAAAGACCACAAGTAGGTAACAACGTTTCTCACGCTAATAACAAGACGAAGCGTAAATTTTATCCAAACCTACAGAAGAAGCGCTTCTACATCCCAGAAGAGGATGCTTGGGTAACGCTGAAAGTATCTACATCTGCACTGAGAACCATCAACAAGAATGGTATTACTGCAGTGTTGAAGAAAGCAGTAGAGCAAGGCTACATTATGTACTAGTATTGGCATCTCTTCCGGTTGTAAGTGTGCGGTAGTTTAGGCTGTGGCGCAAATCAGATACAGACCGGGAAAGCCATCTGGTACTTTAGAATAAAACATCGGCAACGGAGAGAAGCTGTCTGACAGGTCCCCTCCGTTGCCGTTTTTTTCGACCTTTGCTGTTCGCCTCTCGCGGGGGACGGCGCATTGTACAGCGCGTGTAAATGTTGTGAAGCATCTTAAAGAGGTTTCACAAGAAAATTTATACATTGTTTGTAATTAGAGATTTAAGCTTTTATATTTGCAGTCCTAAATAAAAAATTACTGTCGAGATGGCTAAAAAAGCAAAAGGTAATAGAATCCAGGTTATTATGGAGTGCACAGAGCATAAAGCTACTGGCATGCCTGGAACTTCAAGGTACATCACTACCAAAAACAGAAAAAATACTCCAGAGCGTCTTGAGCTGAAGAAGTATAACTCTGTGTTGAAAAAAGTAACTGTACATAAAGAAATTAAATAACCATGGCTAAGAAGGTAGTTGCAACCCTAAAAACCGCTACAGGTAAAGACTGGGCGAAAGTAATAAAGGCTGTGAGATCTCCAAAAACTGGTGCTTACAGCTTTAAAGAGGAAATGGTACCTGTAGACAAAGTACAGGAGTTCCTTGCTAAGAAATAATACAGCCTACTCTACATCGATAGATAGATAACATGAAGAAGTCCCTTTACTGGGACTTTTTTAGTATATTACCGTATCACCTAGATAGCATTCACCCTACATCATAAACCGGCATGGGAATTTTTGACTTTTTCAGCAAAGAGAAGAAAAAAGAATCGCTGGACAAAGGCCTCGAGAAAACCAAGAGCAACTTTTTCGGCCAGCTAAGCAAGGCTGTTATCGGAAAATCCACAGTAGACGTGGAAGTGCTTGATGAGTTGGAAGAGATTCTGGTGCATGCCGATGTAGGAGTAGAAACAACTGTCAAGATCATTGACCGCATTGAGAAACGTGTGGCCCGTGATAAGTATGTGAGCACTGACGAGCTGGATGGTATCCTACGCGAAGAGATTGCCGCTCTCCTTGAAGAGAACCGCGCTGGCGACGGTGCCAACTTCGAGCTGCCGAAAGACATCAAACCATATGTGATTATGGTTGTTGGCGTAAACGGTGTGGGCAAAACAACCACCATCGGAAAGCTGGCGGCCCAGTTCCACAAAGCGGGTAAACAGGTAGTGCTTGGCGCTGCCGATACGTTCCGGGCCGCTGCCGTAGACCAACTCATCATCTGGGGCGAGCGTGTGGGCGTGCCTGTTATTTCGCATGGCATGAACACCGATCCAGCCTCTGTGGCCTACGATGCTGTGAAGAAAGGTGTGGAGATGAACGCCGATGTGGTGATTATCGACACTGCCGGACGACTGCACAACAAAGTGGGACTGATGAACGAGCTTTCCAAGATCAAGCGCGTGATGCAGAAGATAACACCAGACACACCGCATGAGGTGCTGTTGGTGCTGGATGGCAGCACAGGCCAAAACGCGTTGCTACAGGCCCGCGAATTTACAAAGGCTACCGATGTAACGGCGTTAGCTATTACCAAGCTGGACGGTACGGCAAAAGGCGGTGTGGTGATTGGTATTTCTGACGAATTTAAAATTCCGGTAAAGTATATCGGAGTTGGCGAGAAAATTGAAGACCTGCAACTATTCGACAAGCACGAATTTGTAGACTCTTTCTTCTCACGCAAATAAGTATACTACGTATGGTAAGGCTCCTGTTAATGCCACTGGCCCTGCTGCTATCGCAGTGCAACGGTGCCCAAAACGCGCATCAATCCCAGAGCGAGCAAGAGCAAACTATGCCAGCGCAAAACCAGGTGCATATGGCGCAGGACGAGCAACAGCCGGCCCCGGTAGAGCAGGGCATAACCGGCAAGGTACTATGGGTAGCGGGCAACCAAATGCCCTCACCGGATGCACCGCCGAGTAAAGGCAGAGGTGTGCAGCGTACCATGTATGTATATGAGCTTACTAATTCTTCGCAAACCACGTCCACGGATGGTGTTTTCCACGCCAACATCCAGGCAAAACTTGTTGCACAATTCACCACCGATGCCAATGGCAGCTTCTCGGTAAGCTTAGAGCCAGGTAAGTATAGTTTGTTCTCGAAAGAGGAAAAAGGCTTTTACGCAAACCAATATGATGGCGAGAACAACGTTTTCCCAATTGAGGTGCAACAAGGGCAGGTTACAAATGTTGAGTTCCAGATTAACTACCAGGCAAACTATTAAGTAACTTCCCTTCTCTACACTACAATTGGGTGCTAGCAAAATGATGTGGCTGCCTTCCTTTCATTTGGTTCACCTCTTCTCCTAAGTATAATATTTAACAAAGTATGGCTATTGCTCACTGTTATGTGACTTGCACATAACACGAGGTGCTGTATGCAATTCTCAACTTTATAGCTAAGTGCATTTTTTGAGCTAGTTTAAGCCATTCCTCTCATTTTTAACTAAAATTTTATGTTATAGGGTAGAATTAATGGAATATAATTGTGAAATTATGAACAATGGTTTATAAATTAGGATTCAATTTTTAAGGTAGCGCGGGTTATGATTGTAAAAAAGGATGATTCCATGGAGTTAGCATTCGACAATACGCTTAATCTTTTGAGTGCGAAATGGTCTGATGATTTAAGTGTAGAATCGCTTGAGTTCTTTCAGACCGTTGTTTCCTTATTTGATACCGTGCAGAAGAAACAAGTGCCGAACTTGCTCATAGACTCTGGCATACCAGCCGGTGGTGTCCTCTCCGAGGAGCTAATTGACTATTTCATCCATAATATACCAAATACACCGCTTAAAAAGATAGCTCTCCTGGAGTCGCCGGATTACCTCTGGGACAATAACCTATACCAGGTAATTCTGCTACTTGTTACTACTTACCAATTGCCAATTGAGGTTAAGCTGCTAAAAAGCCCTGGCGCTGTAAGGGAATGGCTCCGCAAGCCGCGAATGACGAAATCGTTCAGAGCCCGTAGAGCTAAATTTATATGGTAGGCCTTTGATGGCTGTTAAATACTAAAAAGCTTGATCCAAACATGCCTTTTCAAAACAAACAGCCTGCTATTCAGCGGGCTGTTCTGTTATTAGCCAAACAAATCGTACTTTTGCAGCAACGTTGCCAATCGAACTAATACAGGCCCGCATTGGTTTCCAGTTACTAAGGATTAATGCGCTAATACATACATAAGTGAAAGTAAGAAGTTTAAAAAGAGATAAAGTAAACGTAGTTACCTTGGGTTGCTCTAAAAACCTGGTAGACTCGGAAGTGTTGATGGGGCAGCTGCGTGCCAATGAGTTTGATGTGGCGCACGAGTCTGAGCAGGATGATTCCAACATCATCATCGTTAACACTTGTGGCTTTATAGACAATGCCAAGCAGGAGTCTATCGATACGATTCTGCGCTACGCCGAGGCCAAAGAGTCTGGCCAGATCGACAAGCTATACGTAACAGGTTGCCTTTCGCAGCGCTACAAGGACTCTTTAGAAGCAGAGATTCCGCAGGTAGATGCATACTTTGGCACCCTGGAGCTGCCGCAATTACTCAAGAAACTGGAGGCCGACTACAAGCACGAGCTGATTGGCGAGCGTTTACTGACAACTCCTTCTCACTACGCATACTTTAAGATTGCCGAAGGCTGTAACCGTCCTTGCTCGTTTTGTGCCATCCCTTTAATGCGCGGCAAACACGTTGACCGACCTATTGAGGATCTGGTTAAAGAAGCGTCGAGGTTGGCAAGCATGGGTACCAAAGAACTGGTACTTATTGCCCAGGACCTTACTTACTACGGACTGCAGCATTACGGAGAGCGCAAGCTGGCCGATTTATTGAAAAATCTTTCAGATGTAAATGGCATCGAGTGGATACGCATGCAGTACGCCTACCCATCGCAGTTTCCGATGGAGGTATTCGATGTGATGAACGAACGCGACAATATCTGCAAGTACTTGGATATGCCGCTGCAGCACATCTCCGATAACATGCTCAAGACCATGCGCCGCGGCATCAGCAAGCGCCGCACTATTGAGTTGGTAGACCAAATCCGCCAGCGCGTGCCAGACATCGCTCTAAGAACTACGCTTATTGCCGGCCACCCCGGCGAAACCGACCAGGATTTCCAGGAGCTATACGACTGGGTAGAGGAAACGCGCTTCGACCGCTTAGGTATTTTTACGTACTCGCACGAGGATAATACGCATTCTTATACTTTGGAAGATAATGTGCCGGAAGAGGTGAAGCAGGACCGTGCCGATGCCATTATGGAGTTGCAGCAAGGCATTTCTGTAGAGATGAACGAAGAGAAAGTTGGCAATACATACAAAGTACTGTTCGACCGTAAAGAGAGCGGTTATTTTGTTGGCCGTACGCAATACGACTCTCCAGAGGTGGATAACGAAGTATTGGTGCCAGCCGATAGCAACTACGTGCGCCTCGGCGACTTCGCCAACGTAAAGATCACCGATGCCTCAGATTTCGATTTGTATGGGGAAGTGGTAAATTAACCTCCCCCTGCCCCCTCCTAAAAACAGGAGGGGGTGTAGCATATAACCAAGCGAAAGCCTTACTCAAAAAGAGTAAGGCTTTCGCTTTTTTCTGGAACATAGTTAATGCATATAGATGTTAGCTCGCAAAGCAGAAGCTTATGCGCAAAGACCAGTTGCACAGCATCCCGAATTTAAAAATTGAGCGTGCGCTCTTACGGAATAGTATGACGCCAGCGGAGGAAGAACTTTGGTACCTGCTCCGAAAGCACAAAGTCGGCGGGCGGAAGTTCAGGAGGCAGCATAGTATTGGGAGTTACATCGTAGACTTCTATTGTGCTTCAGAAAGGTTGGTGATTGAATTAGATGGAGCTGTGCACGACACAGCTGAAGCTATCGCAAATGACCAGGTACGGGATGAAACACTTCTGTTTCTAGGTTACAAAGTAATCCGGATTAGGAATGATGAAGTGTTTGAGCAACCGGAAGCAGTGCTGCAGCGAATAGACGCAACTTTCAATATCTCTTAAAGAGTTCCCCCTCCTGTTTTTAGGAGGGGGCAGGGGGAGGTCTCATTTCAAAACATACTTGCTCAGTACACGGTAGGCCTCGTTAATATTGTCGCCTTTCCGGAAGTCCTGCTTGATAGTTGGTTCCGACTCACCGGTTAGCCAGATCTTTAGTTCTGCATCTAGATCACCGATGCCGGCACTTTCTTTTGAGAACATCTTGATGCTGCCATAAGGTATACTTTGATAATCGATTTTAGAGCCGGTAAGGCCTTGCTTGTTTACAAGTATAAGGCGCTTGTTGGTAAATACCAGCATATCCCGGATCAGTTTATAGGCGCGTTCTATGCGTTCGTCGTCGATAAGTATAGGCTGAAACTCCCTGGTAATTTTCTCGATAGACACCTCTGATGCGTGTCCCATCATGCCGCTTAATAATCCCATATGTGTTTATGTTGATAACTATGTTGATACTGTGGATAAGTATGACTTCATGGCAATCAGTCTTCTGAAGCCAATTCCTTTTTAATACGTTTCTTATCTATCTTGCCTACGCTGGTTTTCGGAATCTCGGTAACAAACCGGAACTGCTTAGGTACAGCGTAATGGCTGATCTTACCGCTGTCCGAGAATTGCTCCATGTGCCGGATCAAGTCCTGGTCGGTTATACTTGTATCGGGTTTGGCCACCACCAAAGCCAGCGGGCGCTCCTGCCAGCGTTGGTCCGGCACGGCCACCACGGCTGTTTCCTGCACGTCGGGGTGCTGCGAGATCAGGCTTTCCAGCAGCAACGAGGAAATCCACTCGCCCCCGGATTTGATAACATCCTTTTTACGGTCGGTGATGGTTATCACGCCATCGGGGTCGATGGTGGCAATGTCGCCGGTGTGCAGGTAGCCGTGTTTCCAGAGCTCGAGGCTGCGCTCCTCATCCTTGTAATACCCTTGGGTTAGCCACGGCGCACGCACCACAATCTCGCCCGTAGACTTACCGTCGTTCGGCAAAAACTGGCCCTCCTCGTTCATCAGCCGCAGGTCCACCATCTGTATCGGGCGGCCAGTTTTTATACGTAGATCGGCTTCCTGGTCCTCGGTCAGGTGGGCCATTGTTTTCTTGTTGAGATAGGTCAGCGAGAGCACCGGGCAGGTTTCGGACATGCCGTAGCCAGTAATCACCTCAATGCCCAAACCCATAGCGGCCATAGCAAGGCCGCGAGGCAGTGCGCTGCCGCCTATAACCACTTTCCAATTTGTAAGGTTAAAGGATTTTACCTGCGGGCTGTTTACAAGCATCTGAAGGATGGTAGGCACGCAGTGCGAGATGGTTACTTTCTCCTTCAGCACCAATTGCAGCAGCATGGCGGGCTCGTAGCGGCCGGGGTAAACCTGCTGCATGCCCAGAAAAGTGGCCAGGTACGGAAAACCCCAGGCATGCACGTGGAACATCGGTGTGATAGGCATGTACACATCATTAGAGCCGATCTTAACGGCATTATCCATAGCGCCCAGGGCAGTAGCCAGCCCAAATGTGTGCAGCACCAACTGGCGGTGCGAAAAGTATACGCCCTTGGGCAGCCCTGTAGTGCCGGTAGTATAAAAGGTGGTGGCAATGGCATCCTCCGGAAGGTCCGGGAAAGTATAGCTGTCGGGTTGGTTTAGCAGCAGTTTCTCATACTCGCCTTCTAATGGCAACGGCGATGTCGCCTCAGCGCCGGAATCAGATAGCAGCACGATCTTCTTTACCATTTCCATTCTGCCCTGCAGCGCCTCAAGTATGGGCAGGAAATCCTGGTGGCAAAAAATAACGGCATCCTCGGCGTGGTTTATAGTATAGAGTATCTCCTCCGGAGAGAGCCTGAAGTTGATCATGTGCAGCACAGCGCCCACCATCGGTATGGCAAAATAGCCCTCCAGGTAGCGGTGGCTGTCGTAGTCCAGGAACGCAACGGTTTGCCCCTGCGCTACCTCTAAGTGGTTGGTAAGCAGGTTTGCCAGCCGCGCCACGCGCTTGTTCAGCTCGCGGTAGGTAATGCGGGAGATGTCGCGGTAAACGATTTCCCTGTCTGGCTCATACTTTAGCGATTGCTCTAAAATGCTACCGATAAGCAACTGCGACTGGTGTGCCTCCGGCGTGGGAGGAAGGATTCGGGGAGTAGCCATAGCCTGGTTTTAATGTGGGTTGAACGTTGTGCCTTCGTAGCTTTCTCTATACCTGTTTCCGGTGCACGCAGTTGCAGTAATACCAGTGTTCCGGTGCGGATGTGCACAGCTGTTTCAAGCAAGTATAAACGCTGAGCGTGTAACGAAGTATAGCGTGGTTTTGCGGCTTAGCTGCCTGCGCCTGCTTTCTATCGTGGGGCCTGCAAAACGCAGATAAATCCTGTAACTTTGCCTACGCGCAAAAATTGCTGCAACACATTTCGGCCTAACCTGTTAAAAGGGCTAAACCTACGGCTACATAAGCAGATGGATGTACAGACCATGAAGATCACGAAGATGGATTACGCCGCCACAGGCGCTTTTTCCCAGACCATTACCGACTACCTTTGTTGTGGCGAGCAGCTGCGGCCATTCTACAACCACTTCCCGACCCTGGATGCGTTTGAGGCCCAGATCAAAGAAAAGCGCTTTACAGAAACACAGCGCCAGACCTTATATACGGCGCTTCAGGAGCAGTATATTTCCATCTCCGAAATCAATCCGCAGGTGCAGCAAAACCTTGAGCTGCTGCTACAGCCCAATACGTTTACCATCACTACCGGCCACCAGCTGAATATTTTTACCGGCCCGCTATATTTTGTGTATAAGATCGTTACGGCGATAAACACATGCAGGCAGCTGCATGAGAAGTATCCGGACTATAACTTTGTGCCGGTATACTGGATGGCCACCGAAGACCACGACTTTGCCGAGATCAATCATTTTAACCTGTTCGGCAAAAAGTATACCTGGGAAACCGGGCAAACCGGCGCCGTAGGCCGCTTCTCAACCCAGGACATGGGCACGCTGCTAGCCGAGCTGCCCGAAGCATACCCTGTTTTTGAGGAGGCCTACCGCACCAGCAAGAACCTGGCAGACGCCACGCGCGCCATTACCCACGCACTTTTCGGCAAGTATGGACTAGTGAGTATAGACGGCGACCACGCGGAACTGAAGAAAGCGCTGACACCCATAGTGGAGCAGGAGCTAACCGAGCAGCTATCCAACAAACTGGTAGAGCAGACAAGCCAGAAACTGGAGCAGCTAGGGTATAAACCACAGGTATACTCGCGCGAGATCAACCTGTTTTACCTGACCGATACCCTGCGCGAGCGCATTGTGCAAGAAGGTGGCAAGTATAACGTGCTTAACACAGACCTGAGCTTTACGCTGGAGGAGATACGCAAGGAGGCGCAGGAGCATCCAGAGCGCTTTAGCCCAAACGTTATACTTCGGCCGCTATACGAAGAGCTTATACTTCCGAACCTGGCTTACATTGGCGGTGGTGCGGAAGTGGCCTACTGGTTCCAACTGAAAGAGCTGTTTGCCAAGTATGACGTGGCTTTTCCGATGCTGATGCTGCGCAACTCGGCGCTTTACATTAGCCGCAGCAACGCCAGCCGCATGCACAAACTTAACCTGCAGCCCCAGGACCTTTTCCAGGATTTTCAGGAACTGAAGAAGCAGCTTTCCGGGCAGATACACGAGAAAGAGATCAACCTGGAGGCGCAGCGCCAGGCAGTGGCCGCTGCCTTTGCCGAGGTAGAGAAGCTTGCCGAAAGTATAGACCCAACCCTGACCAAAGCTGTAGGCGCTGAGGCGCAAAAAGCCAATAACTCGCTGCAGATGTTGGAGAAGAAGATATCCAAAGCCCGCGACAGCAAGCACGAGCAAACCTTTAAGCAACTCGAAAACCTGAAGGACAAGCTCTTCCCGGGCGGCACGCTGCAGGAGCGCAAAGACAATTTGCTCACCTACAAAACCAACAACCCCGACTTTATACCTGCGTTGGTAGAGGCTTTCGACCCGTTGGAGTTTAAGTTTACCATTATAGAGGAGGAATAATGCAGAAATCGGAGCTGCGCAGACACATGCTGCAACTGCGGCGCGCGCTTCCGGCAGAGGAGGTGCAGCGCCGCAGCGAGCAAATAGCCGATCAATTTTTTAGCCGCTTTGCGTTAAAGGCAGGCCAAACGGTGCATGTGTTTCTGCCCATCCTTAAAAACAACGAGGTAAATACCTGGCTAATCATTAACAGGCTGCGGCAGCAACATCCCGAGGTGCGCGTGGCCGTGCCGGTAACCGATGTGGCCCAGAACATACTTACGCACCACCACCTCACCGATGAGGCCGTGCTGATAGAAAACAAGTGGGGCATCCCGGAGCCTCAGAACGCGCACATCATCCATGCGCCGGAAGTGGATATGGTGCTGATTCCCTTGCTGGCTTTTGATGAAGCGGGTCACCGCGTGGGCTACGGCAAGGGCTTCTACGATCGCTTTCTGGCCGACTGCCGCCCCGACGTGCTTAAAGTTGGCTTATCGCTGGAGCCGCCCATTAAAAAAATTGCCGACCCTAACCCATTTGATGTGCCCATGGATGCCATTGTTATGCCGCAGGCCGTTTGGGAGCGCCATTAAAGCCATATTTCTACCACATCAAAACCTCTCATTCCTGTAAGCATATAGTATGGCCGCCAGGTGTAAAATTGCATTGCAGCGCTTAAAATGATGTTTAGCAAACACATGGGCAAGTATGGCAAGGCAACTAATCCGCAGCTAACGCAGTTAATTAGAGTACTTAAAGCAGGTTAGCATGAAATGCTGTGTTGCATTGCCAATTGTGCATTAATTCAATCTATTGGTGTGGGTAATGATAATATGTTAGCGCCATAATTAATAAAATGATAACTTTGTAGCACGCAATCTGCGCAAAAGCACACTGATAATTTCTGTCAGATGTTATACTTTTGTATTTTCCTACATACTTATGCGCTTTACCTGTTGTTGTGCCCGTTGGGAAGGTACGGCCGTAGGTTTATATTTTGAGATACCGAGATGCTTAAAACAAAGAAAGAAATAATTTTAGAGACAGCATTAAACCTCTTTGCAGACAAGGGGTACGATGCCACCCCAACCAGCCTGATCGCAAGAGAGGCGGGTGTATCAGAAGGCCTTATTTTTAAGCACTACATTAGCAAAGAGAATTTACTGGAGGCTGTCGTGAAGGCTGGTTACCGCCGCATTACCGATAAGAGCAAAGGGCTGGTAGAGGAAAACGACCCCAACAAGCTAATCAGCAATGTGCTGGATATGCCCCTAAAACTAGTAGAGGACGAGCGTAATTTCTGGCGCATGCAGTTCCGCCTGGTAGATGAGGAAATATCACAGAAGCACCATTTGCGCTACTCACACTCCGTGATGCAAAAGTTGGTGGAGGCGTTCCGTAAGTTGGGCTATGCAGAACCTGAGCTTGAAACAGAGGTGCTTATGCTGTTGGTAGAGGGCCTTTGGAGATCTTACCTCACAAACGAAGACAAGAGCCACTTCATCAAAATGCTCGACCTTATCAAGACGAAGTACATTAAGTAGAAAACAGACAGGAAAGAAAGGCAGCGGTTTATACCGTGTATGCCTTCGCTAAGATGCCTGCCTGTTACAGAGCCACGCGTGCTGGTGCTGTAACAGACAGGTTTTTTTGTTATTACAGGTGGCTTATAACGCAAAATCGCCCTGCCAGTAACTTCCGGCAGGGCGATTCTATACGATATACTTTTAAGCGTACTTAGCCTTTGTATACTATATTAAACTTTTTCAGTTCTTCCACAGGGCCAAAGTGTTGCTGCTCGATGGTTTTGCCGCGGCGCTTCAGGTGTACCTCTACAGGAGCCATAGTTCTGGTCATGTCAGAGTTTATCACTTTAACGTAAAACTTACGGGCTTCTTCAGAAGAACCCTTGCCAAAAGTGTGCTTCTGCTGGTTGCCGTTTACTGGCAAGCCCGGAATAACCTGATAGGTTGTGCAAACCACCTCATACTTCGGAAGAAATGGTTTAATAACTTTTCTAAGTAAGCTTTTCATACAATATTTTTTTGAGGAATGCTCTTCTCCACTGCAATCTACTACTTTATGACTAATTTCAAAGTATAGCAGCGATAAAAAAGTGCAATTTAGCTCTTAACCATTCGCGCCAAGCTTGAGTTCACCTTCGAGGCACACAAATAACGAGGATATTATAAACCATAGAACACTACGCACAACAGGGGTCTGGCAATGCAAATTGCTGAAACCTAAAAGTATAACTATTTGGTTCCTGTGGCTGGCTGCTCTGTTGATTTGGCCTCTTCTATGCCTTCGGTAATGGTTTCTGTAGCTTCTTCCTGCGTGCCTTCGTCGGCTTTGGGGGCCGTTTGCTCATACTTCTCGTCGGGTTCGTAACTCAGCTTAATATAAATGGGGAAGTGGTCGGAGCCGATACCGGACAGGCGCTGCATCTCCACCAGCTTAAAGTGCGTGGAGTGGAAAACATGATCCAGAGGCCAGCGCAACAGCGGATAGTTTGCGTTAAACGTGCTATAGAAACCCCGGCCAATGCGTGGGTCCAGCAAACCGCTCACCTCCTGGAAAAGCTTGGTTGTGGCAGACCAAGCTACATCGTTAAAGTCGCCGGCCACTACTACCGGGTATTTCGAGTCGGATACATCTTCGCCGACAAGTATGATTTCGGCATCACGCTTACGCGAATTGCCGTCCTCGGTAGGCACGGGTGGTTTGGGGTGCACACCTCGCAGCTCTACCCAGTCACCGCTGCGCAACTGAACATAAGTTTTAATGGAAGGAATCTCTTTGCTAAGCAGGTAGTTTACGCGTTTTTGGCGCAGGGGTAGTTTGCTGTATAGGTGCATGCCATAGGTGTTGTGCAGCGGTATCTCTATTCGGTAAGGATAATGCGCCATAAGGGGTTGCAAGGCGTGCTGCCATACTGAGTCCGATTCTAGCAGCAGCAGAATATCAGGCTGGTAATCCTCTACCTTACCCATCAGCTTGCTGTACTTTGTGTTGGTCATTAGCACATTAGACACCATAATGCTGAGCTGGGTCGTGTCGGCAGGGTCGCGCTCAGTTTGCTTGGTTTGCACCTCAGCCAGCATAGTATAAGGGTATATATTAATGGCTTGATAGATAACCACTACGGCAAGCAGCAGCAGGAAAAACTTGCCGCGCTTCCGGTGCTGGTAGTACAGCGTAAGGTAAAGGATAAAGCTGCCAAGCGCCAGGCAAAACAGCTGTAGCCTCGGGAAATCAAATACGCGCACAAACCACTCCTCGAAAGGGAAAAGCGGCACCACCGTGCCAATAATCGCAACAACGGCCAAGGCACGTGTAAGGATCGAAAGAATATTTAGCAGCCTGGTTTTTAGGGTGCGTTTGCCGTAGCTGGTTGTCTGGGGCATAGTAAGCGTTTCTTGGGAGCCTCTGCGTTTTGGAAAGCCTGGTGCAGGTTGGGCTCACAAGAATATACGCGCATAACTATATTCTGTTATCAAGAGCAGATGCAGTACCGCAATAGACTTTGCTCAAGCATTGGCTATCTTGGGTTTGCTGCACAGAAAAAAACATGATTTGTCTGTAATAAAATCTGATTTGCGCCTACTAACTGGTCAAAGACCTTTAGCCGCATGACAGTAGATTTCTATGGCAATTTTATTCTGGAAAACATAGGCATCATTAATAAAATATGCCGGGCGTACACCGATACCGAACAAGATTATGAAGACTATTTTCAGGAAGTATGCGTGCAACTGTGGCGCTCGCACAGCTTTTTTGAGGAGAAGGCGGCCGGGTTTACCGGTTGGCTCTCAACGTTTGCCTAACGCTGTTTAAGAAGGCTAAAAAAGCACCCCAGGAAGTTGAGGTACATAAAACCGAGCCTATAACCGAGCGCCGGGCACTGCGGAGGCAGCCCAGTTGGATGTGCTTTATAATGCCATCAAAAAGCTCAAAGAAATAGACCGGGCAATCATCATCCTATACCTGGAGGATAAAAGCTACAAAGAAATTGCCGATGTGCTGGGCATAAAAGTTAACCTCGTTGTCGTGAAAGGATAGCGTATTGGTGTACCACCGCCGACTTTAGAAGTATGGCCAACAGTATGATAAAGCACTAACTACACGCTGGTGGCTGGCGCGGGTGCCTTGCTGCTTGGCTTGCCAATGTTCGTGTTTATGCTGGAAGTAATGGGGTTGCCGGTGCAGGCGTTTTACAGCGCAAGCATAAAAGTACAGGCTTTGTTGTGGCTTGCCGGTGGCCTTGTGTTTTAAGGCATAAGTATAGGTACCTACCGCCTGAGCGTGCAGGTAATGTATGAACAAAGGCTCCGGAAGATTGACGAAATGATTGCAGACCTAAGCCGGCAGGAAGTATAAAGCCAACCTAGCGCTCCACCACAGGGCGCACGCCACGGGTCATTTCGCGCTTGCCCGGAGGGCCCGGCAATGCCTCCACCATAAAACCGGCCGCTTTCAGGCTGCGCTTAAAAGAACCTTTGGCGCAATAAGTAACAAGTATGCCGCCGGGCCGGATGGCGTTGAAAAGTTTCTTGAACATGGCATCGCTCCAGAGCTCGGGCTGCTTTTCGGGGGCAAAGGCATCAAAGTATACCACATCGTAGTATGAGTTGGGCGCCACAAACTCCTCCAGCGACTCATGCATTTTCTGCAGCGTGAAGTACGGGATAATTTCTGCTGGCTCGTTCCAGGGGGCGGCGTGCAGCTGGTAGAAATAATCGTGCAGCTCGGGGTTCAGGATGATGTTCTCGTAATTAAGCTGGCGCACCGTTTCCTCGGGCAGCGGGTATTTTTCCAGCGTATCGTACTGTATAAAAGCTTTTTTAGTAAGCGCCGCCGGGAAGGAAAGTATGGCATTCAGGCCAGTGCCGAAACCAACCTCTAGCACCTTCAGGTCTTTCTTCTGTTCCAGAACATGCTCCAGCCCATGCCGGATAAAAACATGCTGCGACTCCTGCATGGCACCGTGCACCGAGTGGTAATGCTCGTTTAGTTCGGGCACATACAGGGTGTTAGAGCCGTCTTTGGTCTGTCGTATTTCGAGGTGCATGTTTTATTGTGTTACTTTACAAATGTACGCAAAGCAGTGCAGAGGCTGCAATATATAAACGTCAGAATTTAAGAAAATAAAAGTATAACACCGGCATTGGCTGCCGCTAAGCAAAAACACATGGCAAGAGTAACCGTCCGCATCCCCGACCATAGCCACTTTAAAGCCACCATTCCGGTGCGCGTAACCGACCTGAACTACGGAAACCACCTCGGCAACGATGCCCTGCTCTCGATCATGCACGAGGCGCGCATGCAGCTGCTGAACCACTTTGGCTGGAGCGAGCTAAGTATAGGCGGGGCAGGTATGATTATGGCCGATGTGGCGATAGCGTATAAGGGCGAGGGCTTTTACGGCGATGTGCTGCACATAAACCTCGCCTTTGATGACCTGAACAAGTATGGTTTCGACATTACCTACCACATCACCAACCAAAACGGTAAAGAAGTGGCGCGCGCCAAAACAGGCATGCTGTGCTTTAACTACGAGCAACGCAAACTAATGAGCCTGCCCGCCGAAGTAAAAGCAAAGATTGAAACTAATGCAGGAGTATTTTTGTAATTTTGCCGTATGAGTTTGATTGCAGATATAAATATCCTGAATAAGAAGGACATCCGGAAGCTGTCGCTGGACGATCTGAAGGCGTGGCTGGTGGAGAACGGGGAGAAGCCTTTCCGTGCCAAACAAGTGTATGAGTGGCTCTGGAAGCATTCGGCACAGTCGTTTGCGGAGATGAACAACGTAAGCCTTGCCCTGCGCGAGAAGCTAGACCAGCACTTTACGGTAAATGCCGTGCAGGTGGCCACCCAGCAGCTGAGCAACGACGGCACTATAAAATCTGCCTTCAAACTGCACGATGCCCACATAGTAGAAGGCGTGTTGATTCCGCATGACGAGCGCAAAACCGCCTGCGTGAGCAGCCAGGTAGGGTGCTCACTAACTTGCAAGTTCTGCGCCACCGGCTACATGGACCGCGTGCGCAACCTCGATGCCGCCGAGATCTACGACCAGGTGGTGCGCATAAACGAGCAAAGTATGAAACAGTACGGCCAGCCGCTTACCAACATTGTATATATGGGTATGGGCGAGCCGATGCTGAACTATGCCAACGTGATGAAGAGCATTGAGCGCATTACGGCACATGATGGCCTGGGCATGGCGGCGCGCCGCATTACAGTAAGTACCGCAGGTATCGCCAAAATGATAAAGAAGATGGCCGATGATGGCGTAAAGGCTAACCTGGCCCTTTCACTGCATGCCGCCAATGATGAAAAGCGGAACCAGATCATGCCGATAAACGAGACAAACTCGTTGGAGGCCCTGACCGATGCCCTGAAGCATTACCACGAGGTAACTGGCCGTAAGGTAACGTATGAGTACATCGTGTTCGATAACTTTAACGATACCGCCGCTGATGCCGAAGACCTGCTGCGTTTCTCTAAGATCATCCCGTGCAAGATCAACATCATCGAGTATAACCCGATCGAGAACGCCGACTTCCAGAACACCGACGATGACCGCCTGCAGAAGTTCATTTACTACCTCGCCGACCGTGGCCTGCAGGTGAATGTGCGCCGCAGCCGTGGCAAGGACATCGACGCCGCCTGCGGGCAACTGGCCGTGAAAGAGAAGACAGCCTAGCTTAGCGTAGCACGTAGCACGTATCAAGTAGCACGATGCACATAGGGATTAACTAACCTGAGTAAAAGTATAAAAGAGCGGCACCTGCGAATAATACGCAGGTGCCGCTCTTGCTTTTTATGTGATGTATACCGGGCGGATGTGTTTTGGCCGCAGCACACCTCTTTTCATACCGCCAGTTTGTAACTGGTGGTTAGGAAACTTGCCAGTTTGCAACTGGCGCAAGTATATTTTTGCCAATTACAAACTGGGCCGAACTTAGCCATAGGTTGCGCTCTCGCTAAACCTGAGGCATGCATCGTGCTACCTGATACGTATTACGTGCTACGCAAAAGCCTACCCTTCAAACCTGCCTTCAGAAGGCGGCCTTCCGCTTTTCTTGTCTTGGGGGTCTTTGTGTACCTCGCGCTCTTCCACGAACACGGCATGGGATTTCGGGTGGATGCGCTGGCCATACTTGGTGGCATACTGCTGCGTAAACTCAGCACCGTAAAACACGATCATGGAGGAATAGTAGATCCAGACGAGCAGCACGATAATGGAGCCCGCCGCACCATAGGCAGAACCTGGGTCGGAAGTGCCGATGTATAAGCTTATCAGGAACTTGCCCAGCGCAAAAAGCAAGGCCGTGATCAGCGCTCCGATCAGAGTGTCTTGCCAGCGGATGTGCGCATCCGGTAGGTATTTAAAGATCAGCCCGAACAAGAGCGTTACCAGCCCTACCGATACCACAAAATCTATCAGCTTTATCACCCAAACGCCAATGCCCGGCAGCTGGTCCGACAGGAAATCGCTAAGCACCGAGATGCCTGTGCTTATCACGAATGAAATCAGCATGAGCAGCGCAATGCTCAGGATTATACCAAACGAGAACATGCGTACTTTGGCCATTTGAAGGATGCCGTTGGTTGGTTTTACCTTTAGGTTCCAGACGCTGTTAAGCGACTCTTGCAGGGTGGAGAAAAACGTGGTGGCCGCAAAAATAGTAGTGCCAATACCAACCCACAACGCCCACCCCGACGATTCGGCCATCGACGCATTTTTAATAACGCCTTGTATGGCTTCGGCTGCATTAGGCCCGATAGCTTTGGAGATAGTGCTGGCAAGCTCCCCGGACACAGCCTCCTCGCCCAAAAACAGACTTGCCACTTTTATAAGTATGATCAGGATAGGCGGGATGGAGAAAATGGCGTTAAAAGCTAGGGCAGCCGCCAACCGCAGCGATTTATTGTCCAGGAACTCGATGCCAGAGGTCTTGAGCAGCCCAAAAATCTCTTTCGGAGTATAATTATTTGCCATAGGCGGTTTTGCAGTGTTTGGTATACCTAGATGGATACGGCAGCACTTTGTGTTGGGTTAAAAACAAGCTGAAGTAAGCCTAAGGCCGATAGCTTCTAAAGTATAAATCCGTAACTTAAGGCACTTTAATAAACTATACTCATATGTTATCGAAAAATTTTCTGAAGCCTCTTTTTATACTTTGCCTTGTGGCTTTACCCATCATAAACGCTGCTGCTCAATCAGATGCTAAAGCCAAAGCAATTGCCGCAAAGGTGATGAAGAAAATGGGCGGACAAAAAGGTTGGGACGATACCCGCTACCTTGCCTGGACCTTTAACAACCAATACCAGGTCTGGGATAAGCACCAAAACCGTTTCCGGTGGGAGAAAGACAGCACAATAGCCATCATCGATACCCAAACCAAGCAGGGCAAAGTATACGTGGCAGGCCGGGAGTTGCAAAACCCCGAGGAGAAGCAGAAGATGCTGGACCGCGCTTACGCCCTGTTCATAAACAACTCTTACTGGCTGGTAATGCCCTTTAAGCTACAAGACCCGGGCGTTACGCTAAAGTATGTAGCAGAGCAGCAAACCATGGATGGCGCCAAAGCCGATGTGCTGCAAATGACCTTTGAGGAAGTGGGCCTGACGCCACAGAATAAATACCACGTGTGGGTAGATAGAAACTCGGGTTTGGTAACGCAGTGGGCCTTTTTCAGGAATTTCGAGGACAAGGAGCCATCGTTTACCCGCCGCTGGAGCGATTACAAAGACTACGGAAGTATAAAGCTAGCCAGCGACCGCAGCAACCCGCAAAGCGACTTCAAACTCACGCATATTGCCGCGCCAACCGCTATTTCAGATTCCGTTTTCAACAGCCCAACGCCGATGGATAAGCTCTAGGTTAGAGGTTAGGTTTTAGACATAAGACGTTAGACATTAGATTTTGTGTAACGATTAATGAAAAAGCGATTGAGGCTCCCGTAATGGCAGCCTCAATTGCTTTTTCATTTGTCTAAGGTCTAGCGTCTAAAATCTAACGTCTAAAAAATTAAAACTTATCCACGGTTGCGGTTAGCGTGCCTTTGGCGTTAACTACAGCTTTAATGCCGTCTGCGGTTAGGTAAATGTTATCTGGGGTGATCTCTTTTATACTTCCGCGCAGCAGCACCGACTCATGCACACGGCCCTGCTGGTCCAGGCTGGCTTGCAGCATTTTCCGGGCGTTCTCTAGCTCGGTTCTCACGGGGATGTTTACCTGCTGCTGAATCATATCCTTAAACTTGTTCTTGGCGAGCCAGCTGGCGGTACTTAGCAGTTTATCTTTCGTGTCGAGGTCGTAGTCTACGTCGCGCACCTTAATGGAGGCGGTTTCGGCATCGTAGTATGGCGTGCCGCGCAGGTATACTTTGCCTACGATCTTCTTGGTAAACAAGCCGGCTTTGGTTTTGCCGTTCACGTCTAGCATCATAATCAGTTGGTTGCCGCTTGGGCTGATGGACGCATCGTTTACAGTGAGCTGGCTTTTGCCTCCGTCGAACTTGTAGGTCTGTTTGGCTACCTGCTCCTGCAATAGTTTACTGGCGTGCGCGTACGGGATATTTGCCGTAAGGCCAATCTGTATCTCATCGCTCAGGCGGCTATCCACAATAAGTTTAGGCAGGTTTCTGTTGACCTGCGTTTTTGGTTTGCCATCGGTGGTAACGGCAATGTATGAGGTAATGCCGAGGCGGGTGTTCAGGGTGCCGTTCTTGGCTTGCAGCGGCGCCATGCGTACTTCTTTGGGCACCACGCTTAGCCAGGCGTTCATAGCATCGTCCAGCTTTACAGGCTCCTGCAGCATCACCCAGGCCTCGGTTACATACTTTTTCATGTCGAGGCGGCTTTGCAGCTCTTTGTCCAGTTGCTTGGAGAGCGTGCTCATCTGGTTGCGCAGGGCAGGTTCCACAAAACGGGCAAGCCCGATCTTAAGGGGGCCAAGCTCCAGCACCGGTTTTGTGTTGCCCCACTCAAAATCGCCGCTGGTTATGGTGTTAATGCGGTAATCCTCCGTCAGGCCAATTCTGCTTTCAGTGTTAATCACCATATCGAAGCTTGTGTCTTCAGTTTTATCGATGGCGGGGCACAGTTTGCAAGGGTCCCATTTCCATCGGCCTTTGGCGTAGATATGCAGCGGCACCGAGAAGTATATCTTATCCTTATCGGCCCGGATGCTCATGCGACCCTTCTTGGTCACGGTTACGGCCACGTTGTCGTCGTTCAGGTTGGTATCCTTGTACAGCACCCCCGAAAGCTCCTGGTTTAGCTTGTCCTCCATGGCCGCGATAGAAATTGAAACTGGCACTGAGATGGAGGAGAGCTGCGGTTTATAGGCCGGTGCGCCAAGCGCCGTAGCGTCCGGGGCGGCTGTGTTCAGTTTATCGGTGCTGGAGCAGCCAGGCATGGCAAAGCCGGAGGCTATGAGTAATAGGAGCACTAAGCTCTTGAGAAGGTGGTTTTTATACACGTTTTAGCTGATTTTAAAAAAGCTGCGCAAGTTAGCACAGGTTTCTGAAAACAGCTATAGGCGCTGGGGCGTTCCGAAATAGTCAGGGATATTTATTTCAGGCGAACCAGGATCTCTTTCACTCCTTCCTCCGTCGAGATAATGCCGCAGTCGCGCAGAGTGCCGTTACGGTACGTGGCGAAAAATGGTGTGCCGGTTAGCTTTACCTCCTTGCTCGATACAGGGTTTTCTTTAGCGTGCATGCGCACAAACATGATGTCGGTATAAGCCGGGTCGGCGGCAAGCCGGGCAAAGGCAGGCTCCAGGGTTTTGCAAATAGGGCAGGATTCGTCTACAAACTTTACGATTACCTTATCTCTCTCAAAAATCAGCTTTCTCAGGTCGTTGTCTGTGGCTTCTGTAATAGTCATGGGTATGTGTGGCGCTAATTTGCTAAGAAGTATAGACGAAGGCTGGCCGCTATTGGTTAAAAAAAGATGAGTTTTTGAACATGCCTTCTGTTTGAGCAAAGCTACATGTTGCACTGAACTTATTCTTTCTCCAGCACCCAGCTTTTATACTTTACCTCAGCCTGATGCATGGCTGTGGCCAACTCCGCATCATTCTTAAACTGGAGCTGGTAGAGCTCGCGGTATTCCAGGCTTACCTCCAGGTGGGTTTCTGCGAAAGGCCACGGGTTTATACTTACCGTTTGGCTGGGCAGCTGCTTCACAAAGTATGATTTGCCATCTGGGCCGGTGGTAATCTCTAGCGTGCGCTCATCGGCGGGTAGCTCGTTGCGGCAAAGTATAAGCGAGAGGCGGTCGCACCACTGCAGGATGGCGTAGGCTTGCTGGGGCTGCTTTTTAGTGAGCTTAAGCGTTTTCCTGCAGCTCTCCTGCAGCTCTAGTTGCGCATCCAGGAAGGTATCGGTGGTTTGGTTCTCGCCGCGGCGGCTTTCGTACAGGTAAATCATGTGCATGGAGGTGAGCAGCGTTACCCAGCGGCCCTGGAAGCGTACGGCATCCATCAGGGCATGGGCTTGCTCCAGGGTGTTAGGCTGTAGTGTAAAGTCGGCGGGCGCGCCAGCTGGCGTTAGGCCATCTTGCCCGTGCCAGGTGCGCTGGCGGTTGTCGTGGTTGGCAATGGCTACCAGCGTTTCTACCCAATGGGCGCATTGCAGTTCGGGCTTAAGATAATATGCTAACTGGGCAGCCAGCATACCGTGTGCCTGCTGGTAAATTACTTCCCAGCCTTGGGGTGTTGCGTTTACAATCATGCTCAGGATTTTGAGGGTAATAGGAGTGACCAGGAGATTATACTTGTAACGCGCGTGCAGGTTTGGAAAGCAATTTATACGTTGCGCCAGTTTGCCAACTAGAGGCTGCCTGTAAAGCAAGAGAGGCGATACTTTCGCATCGCCTCTCTTGCTTATACTTTATACTATGCAGCCAGATTTAAGCTGTTTGCTCCTGTTTCATCCTTTTAAGGTTTAGCAGCATGTCCTCGGTCATGGCATCCAGGGTATAGCTTGGGTTCCAGCCCCAATCCTGTTGGGCAGCGCTGTCGTCTATACTTTGTGGCCAGGAGTCGGCAATCTGCTGGCGCGAGTCTGGTTTATAGATGATCTCGAAATCCGGAATGTGCTTTTTAATGGAGGCCGCTATTTCCTGTGGCGAGAAGCTCATGGCGCTCAGGTTATAAGAGTCGCGCACTTTTACCTGCTCTGCCGGGGCATGCATCAGGTCAATAGTTGCTTTCAGGGCATCGGGCATGTACATCATCGGCAGGTACGTATCCTCGCTCAGGAAGCACTCAAACGCCTCGCCATCCAGGGCTTTGTGGTAAATATCCACGGCATAATCAGTGGTGCCGCCGCCAGGCAGTGCTTTGTAGCCGATTAGGCCAGGGTAGCGCAGGCTGCGCACATCCAAGCCATACTTCTGGAAGTAATACTCACACCAGCGCTCACCAGCCTGCTTGCTGATGCCGTACACAGTGTTTGGGTCCATGATGGTTTGCTGCGGTGTGTTCTGGCGTGGCGTGCTTGGGCCAAAGCAGGCAATAGAGCTAGGCCAGTAGACACTGCCTACCTTATGCTCCAGAGCCAGGTCCAAGACGTTAAACAGGCCATCCATGTTCAGTTTCCAGGCAAACTTCGGATTCTTTTCGCCGGTTGCCGAGAGCACTGCTGCCAAGTGATATATTTGCTTAAATTTGTACTTGCCGGCTATGCTGGCCAGCACGTTTGTATCCAGCACATCCACTTTCTCAAATGGGCCCGAATCGCGCAAGTCAGCTTGTTTTGGCGGTGCGATATCTGCTGCCACTACATTTGCCTCCCCATACATGCGGCGCAGTTCCATTGTTAGTTCTGAGCCCAGTTGCCCGCAGGCACCAATCACCAATACCGTGTCACTTGTGTTTGCCATAAGCTAAATCAAAATCTTTGTACAAAGTAACCGAATTCGGTGCAATCCAAAAAATATACTTCCGAAGAAAGCATGCAGGACCTAGTGCGTAAACAGCAGGAACGTTTATAATAAGAGAGCGCCTGCCAGGAGCAAGCGCTCTCATGCAACTAATCTAACTTTAACCTGTATTCACCTTGGCAATAAAGGTAGGCGAGCCATGTGGCGCAGGAAAGCGTTTGAGGCAGATTTGATGATTAGATAATACAGTTAAAACAGGCGTAACATGAACCAAGTGCAGCCCGCGGATTTTCTTATCTTTGTACTAAGAAGTTGATACAAGACATGAGTTTAGTAGCCTGTAGCAGGCTGTAACCGTAAACCGCATCATAGTAAGGCTGTATTGCATGACGTTTGAAGAGTATCTTATAAAGAAGCGGATAAATAAGGCGGCTTTTGCGGCTGCAGAACCCATGCGTTTTGTGGCATGGCAGGAGATGTATGCACAAATGCACCCCAACAGCTTTCAGGTGCAGCTAAAGATGGTGCTGAACGATGTGCGCCTGCGGTACCACTTGGCGGAGGAGGATGTCCCTAAAGCAGCGCCAGCGGCGGCGCCACGGCCGGCAGCCCGTAGGGCAGTTGCAGCCGCTAAGCCAACACCTGCCGAGACAGCACCGACGCAGCAACCACCTGCCGCCACACCTGCGGAAAGCGCTCCAAAGCCAAGGCCAGCGGTGCGCCGCCCTGCAGCCATCCGAAAACCTGCCGAGGGCGAAGCATTGGAGAAGCCAGCCGCTGAGGCAGCTAGTACCACCGAGGCACCAGCCCCGCGCCCTAGACCAGTGGTGAAGCGGCCGGTTATAGCTAAGCCGAAAACCGAAGCGGATGAAACTGCCTCCGTTCCTGAAAATAGCGAGGCGACTAAGCCTGCGGCACGGCCAAGACCGATGATTAAGCGCCCGGCCGCGCTGCAAAAACCAGAAGAGGAAAAAGATGCCGCAGCACCTGCTGAACCAAGTATAAACCCAGCCGCCCAGGAGCCCACTGACGCCAAACCAGCCAGGCCGCGCCCTGTTATAAAGCGCCCGGCTGCGCTGCAAAAGCCAACACCCGATGCGGAAGCCAAGCCTGAGCCAACTGCGCCGGATGCAAGTACTATCGAGGAGCAGCCAAAAGCGCCGCGCCCAAGGCCGGTTATCAAAAGGCCTACCGCCTTGCAGCAACCGGAAAAAGCCCCGGAGCAAAAGCCTGAAAATGAGTCTGCCGCTAAACCTGCTATTCGCCCGCGCCCAGTTATTAAACGGTCAACAGCCCTGCAAAAACCAGCAGCAGAACCGCCTAAGCCTATAGACGACAACCCTGCGGAGGAAGCTCAAAGTATAGCCGCGCCAACGGAGGAAACACCAAAGCTACCGCGCCAAAGGCCGGTCATAAAGCGGCCAGCGGCCCTGCAAAAGCCTGCCCAAGAAAGGGAAGGGGAAGCAAGTATGGATCAAGCGGAAAATAAAGCGGCACGTGAGAAAACCGACACAGCTGCAGAAAACCCAACGCCGAAGCCCGCGCGGCCACGGCCCATCATACGCAGGCCACCGCCAAAGCCCGACGATACCGGCGAGGCGACCGGCCTGTGATCATACTATAAAAGAGAAAACAACGAGCAACGTATAACGAGAAACGAAACTATGTACGAGACTTTAAAACCAGACCTAGAACAACAGCTTGCCGAGATTAAAGAGGCAGGATTGTATAAGCAGGAGCGCATTATCACCACGCCGCAGGGCGCAGACATCGATACCACGCAAATGCACCATGTGCTTAATTTTTGTGCCAACAACTACTTGGGCCTGTCTGCGCACCCGCGTGTAATTGAGGCGGCCAAGGAGGCCATTGATACGCATGGCTACGGCATGAGCTCGGTGCGCTTTATCTGCGGTACCCAGGATATACATAAAGAGCTGGAGCACAAGATCTCCGAGTTTCTGGGCACCGAGGATACCATACTTTACGCGGCCGCTTTTGATGCCAACGGAGGCGTGTTCGAGCCGCTGTTCGATGCTGAGTCAGCGATTATCTCTGATGCCCTGAACCACGCCTCTATTATTGATGGTGTGCGTTTATGCAAGGCGCAGCGCTTCCGCTACAACCACAACGACATGGCCGACCTGGAAGCCAAATTGCAGGAAGCCCAAAGTGCAAAACACCGCATTATCGTAACAGATGGCGCTTTCTCGATGGATGGCACCGTGGCCCAGCTGGATAAGATCGTGGAGTTGGCTGACAAGTATAAAGCCCTGATTATGGTGGATGATTGCCACAGCTCCGGTTTTATGGGCAAAACAGGCCGCGGCACGCACGAGTACCACAACGTAGTGGGTAAAATCGACATCATTACGGGCACGCTGGGCAAGGCGCTTGGCGGTGCGATGGGCGGCTTTACCTCTGGCCGAAAAGAGATCATCGATATGCTGCGCCAGCGTTCGCGGCCATACTTGTTCTCTAACTCGCTGGCCCCGTCTATTGTGGGTGCATCTATTGCAGTGCTGGACCTGCTGAGCTCTACCACTGAGCTGCGCGATAAACTGGAGTGGAACACCAAGTACTTCCGTGAGCAGATCACGGCGGCGGGTTTCGACATTAAGCCCGGCGACCACCCGATTGTGCCGGTTATGCTTTACGATGCCCCGCTGGCGCAGGAGTTTGCCGCCCGCATGTTGGATAAGGGCATTTACGTAATCGGTTTCTACTACCCGGTAGTGCCAAAAGGCCAGGCGCGCATCCGTGTGCAGCTATCCGCCGTGCACGACAAAGAGCACATCGATAAATGTATCGCCGCTTTCGTGGAAGTTGGCAAGGAGCTGGGTGTGATCAAGTAAGTGTAAACCCATACTTCAAGTATAGAAAAGCCACTCCTGTTATGGGAGTGGCTTTGTTTTTTTATAACTTGTACCGGTAAAGAAGCCGCAGAAAGTATGAATAACATTAAAATAAAGCCGGGGCAGGTGTTACTGGGCACGGTGCTGTCGTGGATGGTAATATCGTTTCTGGCCTATACTACGGCAGGTATTCGCGGCGAGGCCGATATTATGTACACACTGCTGCAGATAGCATTCTACTTCTCACTGCTGCTGTCGGTGGAGGCATACCTGAGCATGCTACTGAACCCACAGTGGACACGCGTGCATATCGGCACTATTCTGCTACTAATCGCGCCGGCGCTGCTCTACCTAATGTGGTTTGTAAGTGAAACCCTATTCTAGCCCATGGAGCTATTTGCACGGAACCCCGAGATTTTCCTACTGGTCACGCTAAACTACCTGCTGGTGGCCATTGCCCTTATTCACCTTATTTTCAAATCTGATTACCCTATCGGCTCGCGCCTGATCTGGGTGGCCATACTGTGGGTGGTGCCTGTGTTGGGTATTGCGGCCTACTGGCTGGTGTGGTATAGGCGGCAAGGAAAACTTTAGAGTTTGGAATGTAGGGTGTTCAAGCGTTAGGGAGGTTGAGGTATACTCTTCACTTAATCTCACGCGAACCGTTTCAGGCATTCTTTCTCAAAAAATCTGCAGCGGACCGCTGTAAGGGCATGTTAAGCATTACTGCCGCGAAGTCACATCTCATAGCTGATCATGGCAAGCTTTTAACTTGAGAAATATAACCATAGTATGCTACTGGCTAAAACAAGTCGAAAGCCTGCTGTGCTTTTATACCTGCGTGGCTTTAAAGTAGCCCTTGTTCAAGGCAGCAAACACTGAAGTGCTGCCTTTCGGAAGCATAAAATTATGCTGCGCTGACTGATTTTTCTGAGACAGCGGCGGCTGGCTTTTGGTCGGTATCGAACAGGAACTGGTTTAGCTTTACGCGCAGATCTGCCGACGAGAGGTTGCGGTATACTTCGCCGTTGCGCACCAAGGCAATCTGCCCCGTTTCCTCTGATACAACCAATACAACGCTATCTGTAATCTCGGTCAGGCCGATGGCGGCGCGGTGGCGCAAACCCATAGAGGCCGGGATTTCCTGGTTTTCGGATACCGGAAGTATGCAGCGTGCGGCTTTAATGCGGCTGCCCGAAATTATAACGGCACCATCGTGCAGCGGGCTGTTCTTGTTAAAGATAGACATGAGCAGGCGCTTCGAGATCACGGCATCGATCAGGTCACCGGACTCGGCGTAATATTTCAGCTCGGAGCTTTTGGCAAACACAATCAGGGCTCCGGTATTTTTGCCTGCCAAGGATTTGGAGGCTTCGATAAAGGGCGTTAGGCTAAGTTTATCGCTCTGCTCGCGGCGCCACGGGAAACTCCTGAAAAAGCGGTCGTTGTTAAAGGCGGTGGTTTTACCGATCAGCAACAGGAAACGCCGTATTTCGGGCTGGAAAAGTATGATGGCGGCCAGCACACCAACGCCCATAAACTGGCCAAGTATGATGGTGAGCAGTTCCATGCCGGCGGCGCGCACCACTAGGTAAAGCAGGTAAATAGAGAGCAGGCCCAGGAAAATCTTAAGTGCCACACTGCCCGTCAGGAGCTTGTACAACTGGTACAGCAACACCGTTACGAGCAGGATGTCAATTATCTCAATCCACCCAATCTCCAAAAAACCTATGCTGAATAAAAAAATCAAAGTTTCGCTTTCTCTAAAAGTATAATTGTTTGCTTCGCTTCTTTTACGTCGTGTACGCGCAAAATGTCGGCACCTTTTGTCAACGCCAGCGTGTTTACCACTATTGTACCCGTTAGGGCATCGGCCTGCTCAATGCCCAGAGTTTTGTATACCATGGATTTCCGGGAGAGGCCGACTAGTAATGGCAGGTCTAAGATACGCAAATCATCCAAATGGCGAAGCAATTCAAAATTATGTTCCACGGTTTTGGCAAACCCGAAGCCAGGGTCCAGGATAATGTCCTTTACGCCCAGTTGTTGCAGCTTGGCTACCTGCACGCGCAGCTCGTCCAGCACCTCTACCGTTACATCCTCATACTTTGCCAGGCCGCTCATGGTTTGGGGCGTGCCGCGCATGTGCATCAGTATATAAGGCACCTGCAGGCGCGCCAATGTTTCAAACATGGCCTCATCCAGAAGCCCCCCCGAGATGTCGTTGATGATGGCGGCACCGGCGTTTACTGCGGCTTCGGCCACGTCAGCACGAAACGTATCTACCGATAAAATCGCTTCCGGGTATTTTTGAAGTATGGCTTGTATTGCCGGGAGTATGCGTTCCTGTTCCTCCTGCGCAGAAATGTCTGCAGCGCCGGGCCGGCTGCTGTAACCGCCAATATCAAGTATGTCGGCTCCATCGGATAGCATTTTTCCGGCTTTGGCAACGGCTTCTTCGGCAGAACTCAGGCGGCTGCCCGGGTAAAAAGAGTCGGGGGTAAGGTTAAGGATGCCCATGACCAGCGGCGCCTCCAGGGAGAGCAGCTTTCCACGGCAGTTTAGTGTGTATTTTTTCTTAAAAAGCGTATCTTTCGCTTCCAATGTTGGCATGTAGGTCAATTATTTTTAAAATTAAAGCTAAAAAGTTGATTAGTCAAACACTGCAAGAATATAATCAGGTAGTACAGCGCTGCAAAGATACATTTGTGAAGAAAACCAAGGATTACGGCACTGCCTGGCGCGTGCTGCGGCTGCCTTCCATCACCGATCAGATCTTTATAAAGGCGCAGCGCATCCGCTCCATTCAGGAAAAAGGAAAACAGCTGGTGGAGGATGATATTAACGGCGAGTTTGTTGGCATCATCAACTACTGCGTTATTGCGCTAATGCAGCTGAACCTGCCTGCGAATGCTCCGCAGAGCCTGTCGGCGGAGGAGGTGGAGCGCGAGTATACGCACCACATCGAGGAGAACATTAAGCTGCTGAACGCCAAAAACCACGATTACGGTGAGGCCTGGCGCGACATGCGCGTAAGCTCCATCACCGATATTATCCTGATGAAGCTGTATCGTACCAAGCAGATTGAGGATAACGAGGGCCAGACGCTGATCTCAGAAGGTGTGGAGGCCAATTACCGCGATATGATCAATTACGCCGTGTTTGCATTGATAAAATCCGGCTTCGCGGCGTAACTTTTCCAGGCTTCTCCGAAAAACAGGGGAGGCGGTGTTACCAGGTGAAGGTACGAGCTGCAAGCTCGCACCAGCGGTGGGGAGGATACAGGTAGAACTCCTAATCTTTGGCGCACAAACTTATTAACTTTCTAACTCTCTAACTTTTCTGATGAAGTTCATTACAAAGTTTTTCTGGCTCTTTGTGGGCGTGCTGTTCATCTTTTCGGGCCTTATCAAGATAAACGACCCGGTGGGCACAGCCATTAAACTAGAGGAGTATTTTGAGGTATTCTCCACAGACATCGCTCCTTTTTTCAAGAGCTTTGAGCCATACTCACTGTTCCTATCCATTTTCCTGAGCGCCGCAGAGATTGTGCTGGGTGTAGCTTTGCTGGTGCGTTTCCGGCTGAAGCTTATACTATGGCTGCTGCTGCTGATTATCGTGTTTTTCACCTTCCTGACGTTTTACTCGGCATACTTTAACAAAGTAACGGATTGCGGGTGCTTCGGCGACGCCATTGTACTCACGCCTTGGCAATCGTTTACAAAAGATATCGTGTTGTTGCTGATGATTCTAGTGTTGCTGTTTACGCAGCGCTACCTGCCACCTTTTGTGCGTGCATCATCAGGCACCATTATTACAATTATCACAGCGGCGCTATCAGTGGTTATAGGGTGGTATGCGTATGAGCACTTGCCTTACATCGATTTCAGGTCTTACAAAGTCGGTAACAACATCCCAGAACTGATGAAGCCTTCGGCGCCGTTGCGTTACAAGTATGTGATGACCAAGGATGGCCAGGAAGAAGAGTTTGAAGAGTACCCAACCGACACGACTTATACTTTTAAGGAGATGCTGGCTGTTAACCCCGAGGATGGGCCAAAGATCACGGACTTTAACGTTTGGAACGATGAGGCCGACTTTACACAGGAAGTACTAAGTGGCAACAAACTGCTGATACTAGTGCAAAGCGTGGCAAAGGCCGAGCAGAAGAACTTCGAAAGTATAAACGCACTAGTTAAAGCAGCCGAGAAAGCTGGTATTACCCCAATGGTGATAACCAGCAGCAGCGCTCAGGATTTTGAGGTTTTCCGCCACGAGGTAAACCTGGCTGTGCCGTTTTACTTTGGCGATGGCACCGTGCTTAAAACCATTATTCGTTCCAACCCGGGGCTTGTGCTACTCCAGAACGGCACGGTAAAAGGCAAGTGGCACCACAACGACACCCCAGACATAGAAGAGGTGCAGGAACTGCTGGCGGAGGGTGAGTAACAAGTTGGGTGTCCTGTTGCTGATATTATTTCTTTGGTCATGTACAGATGAATCTATAACAGAAGATTTTAGTCAGATACAGACCTTGCAAATAGATTCAACAAGATATGATGAGATTAAAACCAAGTATGGATACTTTGATGTTAGAAAAGCGCCTGATTATTTAGGTGGCCTTAAACCAACTCATAGTTTTGCTTATACTTTTGCTCTATGCGATAAAAGTGAGTATTGCCATGACTCAAAGTGGGCAAACAAAGGAATGATGTGTGGTTGCAAAAACATAGTAATTGAAGATTCAGTAGAATTTAAATTTATCTCCAGTAGGTCACAGTTTAAGGAGATTTTTGCACCGGTTGAGACAAGAGAGGAAGCGTTAAGCTATGCTATTGTAATGTCTGGCTATTATCCAGTCTTTAATAAAAGCTATTTTAAAGATGGATACAGGTACTTTAATAGTAAGCCAAGAACAACAGTAGTGCAAGAAGTAGATGGTTACTATTTGGTGCAATTATTTGACTATAAAGCTTTCGGCTGTGGGGAGCACCCGTATTATACAGTTGTAGTGCGAGTTGATAAATCAGGAGAAGTTTCGGAGCACAGAAGGCAAAAGTCTTTTGCAGACCCAGAAGAAGATGGATTATGCCGAGATTAAGCGAACGAATTTTAATATTAAATAATCAATAGCTACAACTCCTAATGCGAATCTTCTTAATAGGTATGATGGGCAGCGGGAAAACCACCCTGGGCCGGCAGTTGGCGCAGCGCCTTGGCTATACCTTCGTGGACCTAGATGAGTACATTGTGCGGCAGCAGGGGCAAAGTATAGCAGAGTTATTTGCAGTGCAGGGTCAGGAACATTTCCGGAGCCTGGAGCGGCAGGCCCTGCAGCAAATTGCGGCGCAGCACCAGCAGGCTGTTGTGGCAACCGGCGGAGGCGCGCCCTGCTTCTTCGATAACATAGATTTTATGAACCGCCAGGGGCAAACATTTTTCCTGGATGTGCCCGCCAACCAACTGGCCAGTAGGCTGCTAAGGCGCGGACAGCAAGAGCGCCCGCTGCTGGCAGGCAAAACCGCCGACGAATTAATTTCATACCTTACCGAAACATTCGCTCACCGCAAGCAGTTCTATACCCGCGCAAAGCATACGCTAAAGGGCCCCGCCATAAAAGTTAGTGACTTTTTGCGGGTGCTTAACCTATAACCTCTGCTGCCGTTATAGTAGAACAAGCCACGTCTTTTACGTCTTGATTTGAAAATTTAAGTAGCTTTGCAGCGTTAAATAATACATCAAAATCAATTATGAAACCTAATCATAAAGGAAGCGCACAGCTCTTTAAAAACCCTGTTCTGGAGAAAATGACCAGAACGCACATAGCTGTACCTATTTCAATTTTCCTGACGATAGCTGTCGGGTTGGTGTACTATGGAATTACGCATAGCTTTATCAGTATATTCGAGGCCATCGGGTTCTTTTTCATGGGGTGGTTTATTTTTACCCTGATAGAGTACCTGGCGCACCGCTATGTGTTCCATATGGATACCAACACACCACTAAAGGCGCGTTTGCAGTACCTTTTCCACGGCAACCATCACGATTTCCCTAAAGATAAGAAGCGCCTGGCCATGCCACCGGTTGTAAGTATACTTTACGCCTCGGCTTTCTTCTTTATATTTAAAGTGATCTTCGGCACGTTTGTGTTTGGTGTAGTGGCCGGTGTGCTGTTTGGTTATGCCATGTACCTGCTGGTGCATTATATTGTACATGCCTACCCACCGCCCAAGAATTTTTTAAAGCAACTCTGGATCAACCACAGTATCCATCACTACAAGGATCACGATAAAGCATTTGGCGTATCTTCTCCCCTCTGGGACTATATTTTAGGTACAATGCCTAAGCGTAACAGATAAATTTTACAAAAACTAATTTTTTTAAGGGCTCTAGTAGCCCTTTTTTTTATGCGTTTTGTACAAAAACATACAACCCTTAAACCGGGGTTTTGGCTATATAGCTGTAAAACAAGCGTAAATAGTGATATTTTGTAGAGTAAGCGTTTAATTTTTCTGTGATATTTATAATTTCTATATATTGATTTATATATTTTTATGGTTTACATTTGAAGTGTATATAAAACATTAGATATATTTTGTAACATATATCTCTATAGTTAAGTATATGCTTGTGAATATATTAAATGGAATATTTAAGGTATTAAATCATAAGATTATAGGATATACTTCTACAAAGAAATGACACGTTATACAACTATCTCGAAATTCTCGTCATACTTCCTGCTCTTGCCACTCCTTGTGCTTGGCGCTGCTTCAGCATTTGGGCAGGTTGGTATAGAATACAACAGCACCACAAAGGCATTTAACGCCTATAGCCAAGCATTCAACTCTGGGCTCGCCACGGTGAACGGAAGATACACTGTTTGGGCGAATGGAGGGGCGGGCTCTCAACCGGGCTGGTACCTGGGTATCGAAAACCAGGATATAAAGCAAGTATATGTAGTTGGTAGCGATGGTGTTTATTCAACACCATATACTACCGGTTTCAGCTATGGAGAAAATGGTAATGCAGATCGGGCGATTGGTTACAAGGGTAAAGCTGGAGAGCAGAACGTGCTCTACGCTGCCCTGCGTATGAAGAACAACTCAGGTAAGGTTATTAAGAACTTCGACATTAACTTTGCTATAGAACAATGGTATTATGGTGGTGAGGTAACGGGTATAGACTTGGAGTATGCTATTGGCCCTAACGTAATATCAGCTACAACTACTCAGGTTACCTGGTATCCGCTAACACAGGTTGAGTCACCTGTGAAGGGTGGTGCAGTTGGATCACGAAAAGGAAACGAATCTGGCAACAGAGTAGCTAAAGCCCATACCCTTGAAAACATTAACCTGCCAGCAAATCAAGAAATTGTTTTCCGTTGGGTGCTAAAGCTTACGAAAGATAACACAGGCTTCAACGGCTTGGCGCTTGATGATGTAACCATCACCCCTAAAGGTGTTGGAAGCGACAGTGATGTGCCTGTACAGAAAGCGGTAGTATACTACAACAAGGCTGATAAGAAGCTGGATGATACAAAATCTTGGGGTACTGAGCCTGATGGTAGTGGTACCAACCCTCGAAACTTCACGGATCCTTACCAAACTTTCGTGATTAAGAACTTCGAGGAAAAAGATGAAGGCAAGAAAAAGAAATACAGAGAGGATGATTTTACGCTTTCTTTAAAGTCGAAAGAAGGTTGGACAGTATCTGGCGAGAGATCCAAAGTGGTTTTAGGAGACGGAACAAAGCCAGTAAAAGTAGTTCTGCACAAAGATAAGTTTTACTACGGGCCACTAGACCTTGCTGCAGGATCTACCCTGGTTATCAATACTGATAAAAACACAGCATCTAAACTGCCTGTTTTCGGAAAACTGGACCCAACTAGCACAGTGGTTTATTCAGACAGCACAAACCTGGATATACCGAATGTAGCTTATGGAAACCTGGTAGTATTAGGCAATGAGTACAGCAAGAAGAACATTGTGGCGCAGAGCCTGGCTGAGTCACTTACTATTACCGGTAAGTTGGAGCTAAATGGCAAGAAGCTGAAGCTTTCTAAAAACTCACTCACTATTTCGAGAGGCGGCGTTCTGGATAATGCAGGGGAAGATAGCTATGTAATTGCCGAAGACGGAGGTACGCTCAACAGAACAGTTGCTGCAGATGCCGGGGAGGTATTGTTTCCGGTAGGCACAAGCGAATCATATGCTCCTGTAAAAATTAAAAGCGACGGCCGGGCTCTAAACTACAAAGTTTCTGTGAAGCAAGGCGTGATAAACACTGGTATCCTAAACGGTTTAACGGAGGAAGCAATATCTGGTAAAACGTGGGTTATTGAGAAGCAGGTCTTGGCGAGCGGTACTCCTGCTTCCACAGTAGTGCTGGAGTGGGCGCCTGAGAGTATTGATGGAGAGCCTTTTGATCTTAATAAGGTGTTTGTTGGACGCCTGAACAGCAGAACAGGTAAGTGGGAGTTGAGAAAGCCGGTAAGTATTGTGAAGAACGAAACCTCTGGCCTGTATGAGCTTAGCTTTACAGATGACTTCGGAGCTGCCAATACAACTGACGGTAACAGCCTCAGGACTGCAACCCGTAGCACCAATAGCGTATTTAGCACTAGCTATACTACCAATGCAACAGCGGCAGAGAGTGACAGTTACGAAAGAAATGAAGTGGCTGTATTTGCGTCACCGGCTCCGCTTCCTGTAGAACTTGTTAGCTTTTCGGCAGCGCGTAACGCAAACAAAGTGGAGCTAAAATGGAAAACCGCCACTGAAACTGAGAATGAGTATTTTGAAGTGCAGTACAGTGCTGACGGCTTTAATTTTAAGGTAGCCGGTCGTGTGGAAGGTGCTGGCAACAGCAGCGTAACCCGAAACTACACGTTCCTGCATGTAGCCCCTACTAATGACGAGCTATACTACCGCCTTGCCCAAACTGACACCGACGGAACAATCAATTACTCTAAAATAGTTAAAGTGGCAGGACGGAATTATACATTTGCGCAGCTTAATGTATACCCTAACCCAACCACAAGCTCGCTAAGCTTTACTGAAAGAGTAGAAGAGGCTGTTGTGAGAAACCTGCAAGGGCAGGAGCTAAAGCGCTTCGAGAATGTGCATGAGCTAAGCCTGACCGAATTCTCTGCTGGCGTGTACCTGGTACAGGCCAAGACACAGGAAGGTGTGCAGCAATTCAGGGTAGTGAAAAAGTAATGAATTAACACTAAGCATAAAACAAGAAAGGCGCTCTGTGAGGAGCGCCTTTCTTGTTTTATGCTTAGTGTTTCTATCTTCTCAGCTTTCTAAAAAGCCATACTAGCAGAAACACGATTAGTATGATAATGATCAGCATGGTCCACATGCCGGCTTCAAAAATATCACCTACTAGTTCGCAGCTGCTCAAGGTAAAGGTGAGCAGCACCAATAGTGTCATCAAGTATACTCTTATATTTTTCATAGTTTTATAGCATTAGTTTTTGCCGCAGGCTACCAGCAAGTATGGCAACAGTATAGCCAGGGCTAAATATGATAATATTGCCATGTTAGTGTTACTGTGTAGGCTGGCAAAAGGTTAGCAAAAGCGGCAGAATACTGCCTTTGATGCGCTTTATACTCTATGCCCTACCGCCGAGTGCTATATTTCTTCTCTGCCGCCATCGCTAAAAACCCTGTAATAAGTATTGTGCTCGATTAGCAAGCCCTCTGATTTTTGGTTTGGCCAGTTCTTGTGGTAGTCCTTCGGGTGCTTCACGTCTATGCCTATTACCTTACCGTTGAAGTGCCTTTTTACTTTTGACTGAAGCGTATGGCCCACTACAATGGCTTTAGCCTTAAACATAGCCAGTGGCTTGTCTACATCGTCTTGAGATAGGTCATCTTTAAAGTAGCCGCGGTACCAGCAGATGCCTGTTTTTGAGGAAAGCAGTAGTTCTGTTTTCTGGTTGCCTGGCTTTGGGTATGGAGCAGTATAGTAAGTGGCCCGTAAGAAGCTGTTAATTTCCTCTAAAGACATGCCGAGACTGGCAACATCTGGGTGCAGGCCGCCATGCGCAAACAAGTTGCCGTTGATGGATTCTATTACATTTTTAGTGGAAAGCCATCTGCCCAGCACCGAACCGAAGTCGTAGAGGTTTGCCTGCGTTTTTCCCAACATCGATGCTACATAAGTATACTTGAGCGATGCGGCCTGATAATCGCCGTACATGTTCTTTAGCTCATGGTTGCCCACGATAAAGTGAACCGAGCCACCTTGCGGTTTCGCTGCCTGCTCAAGCTTATAAATAAACCACAGCACTTGGGTGGTAGAAAAGCCTCTGTCTACAAAATCGCCGAGCAGCACCAGATGGCCTTTGCCAAACGTCCAGTTCAGGTTATGGTCAACCACCTTGCTGTTAATCAGGAAATCCCGAAACGTCTTATAGCCACTCTCAACATCCGAAATAGCCAGTATCTTGTTGCCGTCATTATAGATAGCGGGAGGGGAAGTGAATCCGGGTTTAATGGTGAAATCAAACCTGGTGGAGTCTAACGGGAAGAAGCAAGCGGCTGCAATAGAGTCTGTGCGGGGTAATCTTTCTGATCAATGTAAAAGCCATCATCCTTGTTGCCTCTAACATACTTCACCGTCAGGGTGCTGTCGTTTTTATAGAAAGCATATGGGCCTTCCCTGTCCAGGTTCAGGCGCTCAGGATTGTCTCCGTAGCTCAAGCTGGCGCCGTGGTACAAGCCAAAAGGTATAGCGATGGCTGCAAGTACAAGTATGGTAAGCGACAGATGTTTCAAGTAGTGCAGTATCCTCTTTTTCATGTGTGTGGGTTTTTAAATGGACATTCTTTGTATCTGAAGGCAAATGTCCGTTAAAGCTGATGCACAAATAAGTTTATGTGATAAGGCTTCCGCCGCGCGTGATACAAACCCTGAAATCTCCCTCGAAACGATTTCACCAGCCACGGGCAGGTGTTTGTATCCTGCATGGGCCGGTTTGTCACTTTTTGTTCGCGTTTCCCTTTAATCTGGCTATTTTTCAGGATGATTACACATTTAAAGAGAACCAACTGGCTGTGGGTTAAAGTCATCGTCCTTACCACGGTCGCCATTCCGCTGGGCATCACCGCTTACGAGCTGATCATACTTGGCAAAGAGTCTGTGATGTTTCTAGGAGGCTACCCAGCCGCGTGGGGCATAACCGTAATGTTATACTATGCGCTATTGCTGGTGGCAGGCGTTATCTGGCTTATCGTGCAGCTAAAGGCGCTCGTAAGCCTAAAAAACGAGAAAATGAAGAATGAACTGCTGCACCTGCAAAGCCAGGTAAACCCGCACTTCTTCTTTAACATGCTCAATAACCTGTATGGCTTGGTCGGGAAAGACACGGATAGGGCGCAGGCGCTAATCCTGAAGCTCTCTGATTTAATGCGCTACAGCATTTACGAAGGCGAGAAGCCCTTTGTCACCATAAAAGAGGAGGTTGGCTATTTGCAAAACTATATTGCATTGCATAAAATGCGGTATCATAAAACCATTGACATCCGGTTTAACACTGATATTGCCGATGAGAAAGCACAGATACGGCCACTGCTTTTTATTATCCTGCTGGAGAACGCCTTTAAGCATGGCGTGGAGAAACTTCGAAACGACGCCTTTTTGCACATCAATATAAAAGCCAATGCAGAGGCTGTGACATTTGAGATTGAAAATAACTTCGATGCAAGCGAACTCTCCGAAAAACCAGGCATAGGCCTGAAGAACCTGAAGCGCAGGCTGGAGCTGGCTTACCCTAAAAAGTATAAACTGGTGCTAACCAACGATAATTCTGTTTTCAGGGCGCATTTACAGTTAAAAAATGGTTAGATACCTTATCATAGACGACGAAAGCATCGCTCACGAGATCATCGAGAGCTATTGCGACAAGCTTGCCGGCATGCAACTTATGAAGCATTGCTACGATGCCTTCGAGGCCCTGGAATACCTGCGGCAAAACCCCGTAGACCTGATTTTCCTGGACTTGAACATGCCTAAACTAAAGGGCTTCGATTTTCTGCGAACCCTGCCCCAGCCGCCCAAGGTTATCGTAACCACAGCCTACCAGGAGTATGCGCTGGAAGGGTATGAGCTGGAGGTTTCGGATTACCTGCTTAAGCCATTCAGTTTTGAGCGCTTCCTGAAGGCTGTTAACAAAGCAACCCAGGTTAAAGAAAATGCCTCAGCAAGTATGCCGCCTGCAAGCCAAACAAAGAAGGAGTTCGCATTTTTTTACAGCGACAAGCGGCATGTGCAGGTAAGGCTGGATGCCATACTTTATGTAGAGGCGGCAGGGAATTATGCTAAGGTAATTATGAGCGACGGACACCTCCTGGTAAGGGAGAAAATCTCTGATATGTTGCGCGAGCTGCCTTCAGAGCACTTTTTGCAGGTGCACAAATCATTCCTCGTCGCCAAAGACCACATCAGCAGCATAGAAGGCAACAGGATTTTTATCGGTGAAAGCGCCATCCCGATAGGAAGCCTTTACAAAGCACATGTAATGGAGCAGTTGCAACTTAAAAGGTAGGCGGCTTAGTATTTGGAAGCTCTGCTAAAACAATATGTATGATTATAGCAGAATCGAAAGTATATAAGGGCTGGCTGCTTCGCGAGGTTTTATACTTTCGAGTTGGCAGGGTATAAAAACAAAAAAGCCACTCATTACTGAGTGGCTTTTGCTCCCCCTCCTGGGCTCGAACCAGGGACCCCCTGATTAACAGTCAGGTGCTCTAACCGACTGAGCTAAGGAGGAATTTTCGACGTTATCAGTGGCGTTATTACCGCCGTTTGATGATGCAATATTACGGCAGTTTAGTTTCTCACGCAAGTACTATGATAAAAAAACTTTCAAGAAAATTGTAATTTGCTGTAAATCAAAAAGAAAAATTTAGTTTGAAATGTAAAGCGTTGAGGCTACCAAAGAAGTTCTGTACTGCCTTAAGCCTATAACCGCTGGTCCGCCCGTTACCTGGCCCTTCAGGTTAAACTGAGAACCGCAGCAAGGGTCCACGATGAAAAGCCGGGACTGGTCTACTTCTAGTTTGCAGGTATTGGTAGGGTCGTAAGAGCAGCTACGCTCAAAAGCCAGGTAGCTCCCGGCGTTCTGCCGCACCACAATAATGCCTTTATACCCTTCGGGCAGATACGCAAAGCCTCCATCCTGGCGCAGGTCGGGGTACAGCTGGCTGTTTACGTTAAGCTGTGTGTTTACGGGCACGTTGGGTATGCCGGGGCTGCTGCCGTTATCCTGGCAGGAGCTGGCAAGTATGGCCAGCAAAGGCAAAAGTATGGGCCAGCGCCTATTTGCCATAAGTATAAAAGCCTTTGCCTGTTTTGCGGCCGTGGTGCCCGGCATCAACTTTCTGTTGCTGTATGCGGCTCGGCCTGAATTTAGCGTCATAATGGAAAGCCTCGAACATGGAGGTGGTTACAGAATAATTGGTATCAACACCGATCAGATCCATGAGTTCAAAAGGGCCCATTTTAAAGCCGCTGGCCTGCATCAGCTTGTCTATTGTTTCTACATCGGCAACGCCTTCTTCCAGCAGCTTCAGGCCCTCCACGTAAAAATGGCGCGCCACACGGTTCACGATAAAGCCCGGCGAGTCTTTGGCCATAACAGCGGTTTTGCCAAGCTTTTCGGCTAACTGTTTTATAGTTTCAGCGGTTTCAAGAGACGTAGCAGCACCAGAGATTACTTCGACCAACTTCATGATGTGGGCCGGGTTAAAAAAGTGCATACCCACCACGCGCTCAGGGTTAGGCACGGCAGCGGCAATCTGGGTAATCGGGATAGAGGACGTGTTAGAGGCAAGTATAGTATCAGGTGTGTTGATATTGGCCAATTCCTGAAAGATGCTTTGCTTCACTTCCAGCCGCTCCACCACTGCCTCAATAATTACATCGCAGCTTAGTTGGAGGGTATCGCCGGTATAGTTTAGGTTAGCCAGCGCTGCTTTTTTATCAGCTTCGGTCAGCTTGCCGCGCTCTATGCCTTTGTCCAGGTTCTTCACCGTAGTCTGCTCGGCTTTCTCTAGCACCTGCGCGTTAATATCGAACAGGATGGTTTTATAACCTGCCTGCGCACAGATCTGGGCAATGCCCTGGCCCATGGTCCCGGCCCCAACTATACCTATGGTTTTGATATCCTCCAGCTTCATATTATAAACTGTTAAATGTTGGATGGTTAAATTGTTGTTTTGTCTTTTTTAGTAGATGAAAGCCTTTGCTCTTTGTTGAGCTTAACCTCCCTTCAGCCAAGATCATTCACAGGATGACAGAAAGGATAGGGTATTTAAGTATACTATTGGCGAAGCTAACAATAAAACAATTTAACCATCAACAATTAAATTACCCCTTCAAACTGGCGCAGGAAGCGCACGTCGTTTTCGGTGAAGAGGCGCAGGTCTTTTATCTGGTACTTGAGCATGGTGATGCGCTCGATGCCCATACCAAAGGCAAAGCCAGAGTATACTTCCGGGTCGATGCCGGAGCTTTGCAGCACGGCAGGGTCTACCATGCCGGAGCCACCAATCTCTACCCAGCCAGAGCCTTTGCAAATGTTGCAGCCCTCGCCTTTGCAGATAAAGCAGGTAATATCGATCTCGGCGCTAGGCTCTGTGAAAGGGAAGAACGACGGGCGAAAACGGATTTGCGTGTCCTGCCCAAACATCTCTTTGGCGAAGTAATACAGAGTTTCTTTCAGGTCTTTAAAGCTAACGCCTTTGTTTACGTAAAGCCCTTCTACCTGGTGGAATACCATGTGCGCGCGCGCCGAGATAGCCTCGTTGCGATACACGCGGCCCGGCATAATGCTGCGCAGCGGCGGTTGGTTGTTCTCCATCAGGCGTACCTGCACCGTGGACGTATGGGTGCGCAGCAGTTGCTCCTTGTCTTCGCTCAGGAAGAAGGTATCCTGCATCTCGCGGGCCGGGTGGTTCTCGGGGAAGTTCAGGGCAGAGAAGTTATGCCAGTCGTCTTCCATCTCCGGGCCTTCGGACACGTTAAAACCGATGCGTTCAAAAATGCGCACAATCTCCTGGCGCACCAGCGAGAGCGGGTGGCGCGTGCCCAACGTGTTCGGGATGGTTGGCAACGTAAAGTCGAAGCCTGTATCGCCGGCATTGTCTGCTGCGCTGGCAAGCTGCTCCTGTGCCTGGTCAAAGCGCTCCTGAGCACGGTTCTTCAGCGTGTTCAGTTGCTGGCCCACCTCGCGGCGCTGCTCCGGTGCTACTTCTTTCAGGTTGTTGAAAAGGTCTGCAATGCGGCCCTTGCGGCCTATATACGCAATTCGGAATTGCTCCAGTTCGGCAGCGTTGCTTAGCGCAGCCGACTCTATCTCTTGTGCTACTTGTTGTATGTTCTCCACCATAATATGCAAAGATAAATAATTTGCGCGTTCCGGCTCTATTTAGGTAATACTGAGTTGATACGCAAGTTAGCAGGAGGAAGTATACTTTGTAATTGCCTGGGTCATGGTTTACAGGATAGTTAGATACGCAGGGTTTTTCTGTACAGCACTGGATCCAATGTGTCTTCAAAAGTATAGACTGTTACGTTTAGTAGATAGTATACTTTTGGGGTGAGATTGCTTACTTGTACCTGGCTAAATCTTGGGCCTTTGTCCCAGTTGAGTTGAAAACTCAATGTCAATTAAAGCCACAGGTTGAAAACTTGCGGTAGGGTAAGAATTATCAAGTATGAATCAATCCTCACCCACACAGTTTCATAATGGCGGGCAACGCAGGACAGGTCGCGCCCTGTCCCTACAAGGCGGTTCCAGTCACATTAACGGTAGCTACTGAAATGATCCCAGTCCTTGGATTGAGCGCCTTGTAGATTTCCGGTGACGAACGTAGTGAGGCAGCCCGAGGCACGAGGGCAGGAAATGTACACCGCGCGATGTCTAAGGACGAGGCCTCCCGGCCTAGAGGGCACCAAAGCCAAAGATGATGAAACAATAAGCAAGCAAGGCTGAGGAAGAACAGGACCCAGAAAGTATAACTTGGTTCAAATCAAGGGAAGCTGCAATTAAAGTATAAGTTACAGATACCAAGTTCCTACAAACCATCGGTAAATTGCACAACCACTATATACTTCGTAGTTTACCGACGCAAACCCGCAGCTTACCGACTTCTCTGCCGCATCGGCCTATTGCCTATAGACGCGCAGGCCCGGTTACAGTACCTTTATAATATAATCTTAAAGGAAAAGAACTATGGAAGACAGAAATCAAACCCCGGACAACAATTACCGCGACAACTGGCCTGCTCCCCGCGGTGGCTCAAGCGGAAAAGTAATGGCTGGCCTGCTGCTGATAGCAGTTGGCTTAGTTGTGCTTGCTACTAAACTAAACCTCTTCTTCCTGCCACACTGGGTATTCTCGTGGCAGATGTTTTTGATCGTGCTGGGCCTGTTTATTGGTTTTAAGCACAACTTCCGGAAGTCTAGCTGGCTGGTGCTGGTGCTGATAGGCGGCGTTTTCCTCGTTAACGATATGTTTACCGGGTTTAACATGCGCTTCTACTTCTGGCCTGTGCTGCTCATCGCTATCGGTTTATGGGTGATGCTGAAACCGCGCCACCGTTTCGACTCCTTCGGCAGAAGGCACGGCGGGAGCTCAGGGCCACAACCCACAGGCTACCACAACGGGCCCGACGATGCCGATAGCGCATCCGATACAACCTACTCAACCGAAGAAGTGGTAGAGGCTACAGCCATTCTTGGCGGCGTGAAGAAAAACATCATCTCTAAAAATTTCAGGGGAGGCGAGATTGTAAGCGTGTTTGGCGGAAGCGAGCTTAACCTGAGCCAGGCCGACCTGCAAAAGCCCGCCGTGCTGGAAACCACCCAGATCTTTGGGGGAACCACCCTGATCGTGCCGCCGCATTGGCATGTAATCTCGGAGGTGGCAGCCATACTTGGCGGCGTGGACGATAAGCGCCCCATCATGCCCGGCAGCAGCTACGACCCTAACAAAGTGCTCATCCTGAAAGGAACCGCACTGTTCGGTGGCCTGAGTATTAAGAGCTATTAAATTGCTGTGGGTTAAATTGTTTGTGAAAACGGGTTATACTTTCCGTGAACAACCAGCAAAGCCTAATCATTTAGCAATCTAACGATCAACAATTCCAAACCATGTCTCCGAGCCGGGTTATTCTGATGTATTTTGTTTGGGCGGTGCTTTGGGCGGCGGTGCAGGCAACATTGCTATGGTCGGCGGGGTTTGGCTGGAGCATCGCTATCTCCGATGGCCTGCTGACCAACCTGCTGCTAACCGCCGGTGGCTACGCCATGGGCACCGGCCTGCGCTATTACCAGCCAAGTATAAAAGAGGCCGCATACTTGCTGGGCTGGAGCCTGGGCTTGGGCGTGCTGAGCACCATGGTGTTTTACTGGATAACCACGCGCGCCTTTCAGGGCGATGAAGTATACCTGGGCTTCGTGGATGCCACGCTGGCGGTGCGCTTCGTGTTTACCTGGCTGATGGTGCTGCTGCTGTTGCTCCTGAGCTGGTTCTGGTTTTATACTTTGGAGCAGCAACAGGAGGAGCAGCGCCGCGCCACCTCAGAAAAACTGGCCCGCGAAGCTGAGCTCCATACCTTACGCCAGCAGCTGCAGCCGCATTTCCTGTTCAACAGCCTCAACTCCATTTCGGCGCTGGTGGTGGCCAGGCCGGAGCAGGCGCGCAACATGATCCAGCAGCTTTCCGATTTCCTGCGCGGCACCCTCCGCAAAGACAACCAACAACAGGTGAGCCTGGCCGACGAGCTGCAGCAACTGGAGCTATACCTCGATATTGAAAAAGTACGGTTCGGGCACCGCCTGCAAACTGCCATTGATGTACAAAACGAAACTATGAACATGCGCCTGCCTGCGCTTTTGCTGCAACCTGTGGTGGAAAACGCTATCAAGTTTGGCCTTTACGATACCATCGGCGACACGGTGATAAGTATAACAGCTACCGCCCAGGACCACCATTTGCTGCTGCAGGTGCAAAACCCTTATGACCCCGCCACCGCTCAGCCCCAACGGGGCACAGGCTTCGGGCTTAGCTCCGTGCAGCGCCGCCTCTACCTGCTCTATGCCCGCCAGGACCTGCTGCAGACCCGCCAGCATGAAAACCAGTTTATCACCAGCATTAAAATTCCGCAGAAAAATGATGAAGTGTTTGATAATAGACGATGAGCCCCTGGCGCGCAGCATTGTGGCCGAGTACCTGCAGCGCTACCCCGAAATAGAAGTGGCAGACGAGTGCGGCAACGGCTTTGAGGGCGTAAAGGCCATTGCGCAGCACCAGCCCGACCTTATCTTCCTGGATGTGCAGATGCCTAAAATAAACGGCTTCGAGATGCTGGAACTGGTAGACCAGGCGCCCGACGTGATATTTACCACTGCCTTTGATGAGTATGCCCTAAAGGCCTTCGAGGCAAATGCCGTGGATTACCTGCTCAAGCCCTTTAGCCAGGCCCGCTTCGATGCCGCCATGAAGAAGTGGCTGGAAAAGCGCAGTGTGCAAACTACCGAAAGCAAAACAGCCGAGCTAAGCGAGGTGCCTGCCAAGCAGCCCGAGGAGCAGCAGCGCATCGTGGTAAAGGTGGCCAACGACATCCGGATCATACCTGTAAAGGATGTTTTATACCTCGAAGCCTACGACGACTATGTGAAAGTGCATACCCCGGACGGCCTCTTCCTGAAGAAGAAAACAATGAGCTATTACGAGCGCGTGCTGGACCCGGCGCAGTTTGTGCGCGTGCACCGTTCCTATATCATTCCGCTTGCCCAGCTCACCCGCATCGAAACCCTGGAGAAAGACTCACACCTGGCCCTGCTGAAAAATGGCGTGCGCGTGCCCCTGAGCCGCAGCGGCTACAGCAGGCTGCGCAGTGTGCTCTCCATTTAAGCAAAAACAGATTGCTACAGATAGCTTTTGGTTATGGCATAATGCCCTTTCAGGCTGTTAAGCTGGCAAAATATATAGTTTATACTATGGATTATATATTCCGAAAAGGTTGTTGCAACAGCTTGTATATAAGCGAGAAGTAAACCTTCTGTCGGTTAAGAGGTTACTTAAAAAACAGCTGTGGAAACTTTTGAAACAGAAAATGTTTCCATAGTTTTGCCGCCTGATAACCAATATGGAGACAGCAGAAAGACCGGACATTAAAGGAAAGATATCGCAGGCTGCTTTTGGCATGTTTTGCCTGCGCGGAATCAAGAGCGTATCCATGGATGATATTGCCCAACACCTGGCCATGTCTAAGAAAACGCTTTACAAGTGGTTTAAGAATAAAGATCAGGTGGTTTATGAGTCCACGGCGAACTACCTGTGCTGCGTGCAGCACGACTGCGAAGGCTTTATTGCCAAGGCCGAGAATGCCATTGATGAGCTTTTCCAGATCATGGCTCTAACCAAGCAGGTTTTCTCAAAGATTCACCCTTCCATCTTTCACGACCTGCAAAAGTACCACCGCGAGAGCTGGGAGCTTTGGATGCAGCACAAGAACAGCTTTATGCTGAGCAAGGTGAAGGAAAATATTGTGCGCGGCATAGAAGAAGGCCTGTTCCGGAAAGACCTGGATGTGGAAATAATGGCCCGCATGCGCCTGGCCATACTTGAGCTCCCTTTTGATGCCCAAGCGTTTCCGCCGGACAAGTATGAAATTAGGCGCGTACAGCTGGCTGTGCTGGAGCATTACATGCTAGGCATGGCTACCCTGAAAGGGCACAAACTAATAAACCAATACAAGCAGATAACTGAAGAAGAGTAATCACCACTTACTACCAACCTATACTTGATTATGAAAAAACAGATTAGCCTGATCGTAGCCATACTTGCGCTGCTTGGCACGAGCTACGCTCAGGGGCAACAGGAGCCTATGCGCCTGAGCCTGCAGGAAAGTATAAAATATGCCCTGCAAAACCGCGCGAGCCTGCAGGCTACCCGCAACGAAGAGAAAATCGCCAAAGCCAAGGTAGGAGAAATTCGGGCTACCGGCTTGCCGCAGGTAAATGCAGCTGTGGAGGTAGGCAATAACTTTATTCAACAGAAAACGCTTTTTGACCCAAGTAGTTTTGGGGCTGCCCAGGAGTTGGATGATTTTGTTATCACGCCGGAGCAGATTGACTCGGGAGAGCCAATCGTGTTAAAGCCTTCTTACTCTGAACCGCAGCCCACTAACGAGGAACGCCAGCTACAGGCTATTTCCTTTGTGCAGCCTTATACGGGCAACGCCACCGTTTCGGCAAGCCAGCTGCTTTTTGATGGTTCTTACCTGATTGGCTTGAAGGCTGCTAAAACGTATACCGAACTATCGCGCAAAAACACGATTCAGAGCGAGATTGAGGTGGCGGAACAGGTGAGCAAAGCATACTATGGCGTGCTGGTGAACGGAGCCCGTATGGAATTGCTAACCCAGAACCTGGTGCGCCTGGATACACTGCTGAACCAGACAAAAGTGATGTTTGATAATGGCGTGGCCGAAAAACTGGATGTAGACCGCCTGCGTGTGCAGCTAAACAATTTGAAAGTAGAGCGCCAGAAAGCGGAGCGCCTGATGCTGCTGAGCGAAAGCCTGCTAAAATTCCAGATGGGTTTGTCGCAGAGCCAGCCTGTACTGCTAACCGATGAACTTGCCGCTGTGGATATAGATCTTGGCCAGCTTAACCCACAAAACTTTGACTATAGCAACCGCATTGAGTACTCCCTGCTGGAAACCCAGCAGAGCCTGGCCGAGTTGGATTTCCGCAACAAAAAGTCGGGGTATCTGCCAAAGCTAAGCCTGAATGCACGCTATGGTTATATTGGTGTGGGAGAGTCGCTTTCGGATGTGCTGAACGTGCGTGCCGGGTCAAATAATACCACAGACCGCAACTGGTTCGACTTTGGATATTTTGGTGCCCAGCTGCAGGTGCCAATATTCGATGGCTTTCGCAAGCGCTACCAGTTGCAACAGGCCAAAATAACGCTAGATAACACCAAGCTGGGCTTCGAGACACTGCGCCAAAGTATAGACCTGGATCTGAAGCAGGCATCTACGGAACTTACAAATGCCCTGGACGTGCTGGAGTCGCAGCAGGAGAACCTGGAACTTGCCAACGAGATTGCCCGCGTGGCCAAAATCAAGTTTCAGGAGGGCGTAGGCACTAACCTAGAGGTAGTAACCGCTGAAACAGACCTCCGCGAGGCGCAGACAAACTACTACGCCGCCATGTACGATGCCTTGATAGCCAAGGTAAACCTTGAGAAAGCTACCGGCACATTACTCACTAAATAAAACTATCGAAAAACCAATCCATCTACCGAATCTGAACATGAAACGAATTATAGAAATCTCATCGATGGCCGTACTGCTTGGCCTGGCAGCCTGCAACGGCGGTAACGATAAAGAGGCGCAACTGGCCAGCCTGAAAGAGCAGGAAGCTGCCTTGCAGGAGCAAATCGCCGAGCTTGAGGCCGAGCTGAAAGCCGAAGGAAAAACCGTGGCCGTGCAAAAGAAAACGGTGCCTGTGTCGGTGGCATCGTTGGAGCAGGACACGTTCCGCCATTACCTGGAGGTGCAGGGCAAAGTAGAGTTTAAAGAAGATGTGCTGGTAAGCGCCAGAGTACCTGGTGTGCTTACAAGCGTACGCGTAGAGCGCGGCGACCGTGTTTCGAAAGGACAAACTATGGCAACCATCGATGCGCAGGTGTTGGAGCAGAACATCGCCGAGCTTAAAACCCGCCTAGAGCTGGCCCGCATTGCCTACGAAAAGCAGAAAAACCTATGGGACCAGAAAATCGGGACCGAAATGCAGTTCCTCACAGCCAAAAACAACAAAGAGGCTCTGGAGCGTAACATGGCGGCCCTGCAACAGCAGCGCGACCAATACAACATTAAGGCGCCTATCAGCGGGGTAGTGGATGAAGTGATCCCGAACGCCGGAGAGGCTGTTTCGCCGGGCATAGGCGTTATCCGGGTGGTGAACCTGCAGGGCGGCAAGATTGTGGCGGAGGTATCGGAGGCATACCAGGCTAAGATTTCTAAAGGCGACGAAGCAGTAGTATACTTCCCAGACGTGGACAAAGAGGTGCAGACAACCGTGGATGTGGTGAGCAGCTTCATTGACCCAAACAGCCGCACATTTACTGTGGAGTTGCGCCTGAAAAACGGCAACGAGGTAGCCCTGCGCCCGAACATGGTAGCCGTGGTGCGCATACAAGACTATAAAAACGAAGGCACACTGGTGTTGCCGGTAAACCTGGTGCAGAAAGACGAGAAGTCGGAGTATGTATACGTTGCCAAAAAAGAAGGCGACAAGTATGTGGCCTCCCGCAAGGAGATAAAGACCGGCGTGAACTATGGCGGCAAGGTAGAGGTGCTTAGCGGCCTGACGGCGGCAGACAAAGTGATTACAGCGGGTTACCAGAGTGTAAACGAGGGGCAGCCGATTGTATTTACGGAAAACGGCCTGACACAGAAGTAAGACTCTAAAGCTTTAAACGATGAAACAGTTCAAGCCAACCAGTTGGTCTATCGATAATAGAACCAGTATCTATATCGTGACCATCATTATTACACTGGCGGGTATCTTCTCTTATATCAATCTACAGAAAGAGAATTTCCCTGATATAGTTATCCCGACAGTATTTGTAGGCACAGTATACCCGGGTACATCTCCTTCCGATATGGAGAACCTGGTAACGCGCCCCATCGAAAAGGAGATAAAGGCCATTAATGGGGTTAAAAAAGTAACCTCTAACTCGGTGCAGGACTTCTCGATGATAACCGTGGAGTTTAACACCGATGTGGAGGTGGCCGAAGCCAAACAGCAGGTAAAAGACGCTGTGGATAAAGCCCGCGCTGACCTGCCTACCGATTTGGATCAGGAACCATCGGTACAGGAAGTAAACTTCTCTGAGATTCCGATCATGTACGTGAACGTGGCTGGTAACTACAGCCTGGACCAGCTAAAGCAGTACTCCGAAGAGCTTCAGGATCGTTTCGAGGCTTTCCCGGAGATTACCCGCGTAGACATGGTAGGTGCCTTGGATAAAGAGGTGCAGGTAAACGTGGACCTGTATAAAATGCAGGCAGCCCAGGTAACTTTTAATGATATTGCTAATGCTATTGCCGCCGAAAACGTTACTGTTTCGGGTGGTAACATAACTGTAGGCGAATCCAAGCGGTCAGTGCGTGTGGTGGGCCAGTACGCAGACCCAAACAAGATCGGCGATATCGTGCTCAAGTCGCTGCAAGGCGCAAACATAAAGCTGCGCGATATAGCTGAGGTAAAAGAAGGCTTTGAGGAGCAGGAAAGTTACGCCCGCCTTGGCGATCAGCCGGTAATCACACTTAACATCATCAAGCGCAGCGGCGAAAACCTGATCGAGGCATCGGACAAGATACGTGAGACGATTGATGAGATGCAGGGCGCTACCTTACCCGGCGATCTGAACATCACCATCACCGGCGACCAATCCAAGCAAACGCGTCATACCCTGAATGACCTGATAAATACCATCATCATCGGTTTTGTGCTGGTAACGCTGATCCTGATGTTCTTTATGGGTACCACCAACGCAATCTTCGTTGGTTTGTCGGTGCCTATTTCAATGTTCCTGGCCTTTATCCTGATGCCAACATTAGGGTTCTCGCTGAACATGATCGTGCTTTTCTCGTTCCTGCTTGCCTTAGGAATTGTGGTGGATGATGCCATTGTGGTGATCGAGAACACGCACCGAATTTACCATACCACAAGTATGAATGTGGTGAAATCGGCGAAGGCTGCTGCCGGGGAGGTGTTTGTGCCTGTGTTGGCCGGTACGCTTACCACAGTGGCGCCGTTCCTGCCGCTGGCTTTCTGGCCCGGCGTGGTGGGTAAGTTCATGTTCTACCTGCCAATTACGCTCATCGTAACACTGGTATCTTCGTTGCTGGTGGCGTTTATCATTAACCCTGTATTTGCAGTGTCCTTTATGAAGCGCCACGGCGAGGGGGAATCATCTCCGCGTTCGCGCAAAATTTTCTGGATACTAATTGCTATTGGCTTTGCGGTTGGCATTATCGGGTATATAGCCGGCTCTTATGGGGTGGCAAACCTGTCCATACTGCTTGTGTTGCTTATCTTACTTAACAAGTATGTCCTTACTGGCCTGATCGACAAGTTCCAGAACCGTGTGCTGCCAAGGTTCATGTCGGGTTACGAAAGCCTGCTGCGCTGGATGCTGCTAGGCAAGCGCCCGATTGGTGTATTTATAGGAGTAATTGTGCTTCTTTTTTTCTCACTGTTTCTGACAGCGGTACGGCCTCCCAAAGTTGATTTCTTCCCGCAAGGGGCTCCGAACTTTGTCTATACTTATATCAACATGCCTATCGGTACCGATCAGGCTGTTACAGACTCGGTTACAAAAATTGTAGAGCGCCGCATTTACAGCGTTATCGGTAAGGATAACCCCGATGTTGAATCTGTGATATCGAACGTGGCCATTGGCGCCGGCGACCAAAACGAACGCTCCACTACGGCACAATCGCATAAAGGAAAGGTTACCGTTGCCTTTGTCGAGTATAAAGACCGTGAAGGCGATAAATCTACCAGCGATTACCTGTCTGGCATACGCGATGCCGTGAAAGGTATACCTGGCGCAGATATCACTGTTGATAAGGAGCAAAATGGCCCGCCAGTAGGAAAGCCCGTGTCGATTGAGATTGCCGGCGAGGATTTTGAAGGCCTGATAAGCCTTTCCAAGCAAGTGGAGCAGTACATTGACCAACAGGGTATTGCCGGTATCGAGGAGCTGCGCTCAGACCTGGAAGACAGCAAGCCGGAGATCGTGATCAACATTGACCGCGACCGCGCCAACCGCGAGGGCATCAGCACCGGCCAGATTGGCCGTGAGGTGCGTACCGCTATCTTTGGCCGCGAAGCCTCCAAGTTTAAGCTGGACGAGGAAGAGTACCCGATCCAGATCCGCTTTGCTGAGCCATACCGCGATAACATTGATGCCCTGTTGGATATGCGCATCACCTACCGCGACATGAACTCGGGCCAGGTGCGCCAGATTCCGCTTTCATCGGTGGCAAGTATAGATTACTCTACCACATACGGTGGTATTAAGCGCAAAAACCTGAAACGCGTGGTAACGCTGGAGTCGAACGTGCTGGATGGCTACAACGCCAACGAAGTGGTGCAGCAGATACAGGAGTCGCTCAACAACTTTGATACGCCGGAAGGCTATGAGATTGGCATGGGCGGGCAGCAAGAGGAGCAGCAGGAAACGGCAAGCTTCCTGCTGATAGCGTTGGCCGCAGCCTTCTGCATCATCTTCCTGATCCTGGTTACGCAGTTTAACTCCGTTTCCAAGCCGTTTATCATACTTTCGGAAGTGGTGTTCTCTATCATCGGTGTACTTCTGGGCTTCTCCATCTTCGGCATGGACGTGTCTATCGTGATGACCGGTGTGGGGATTGTGGCACTGGCCGGTATCGTGGTGAAGAACGGTATACTTATTGTGGAGTTCACGGACATACTTATCGGCGAGGGCAAGGAACTGAAAGAAGCCATTATTGAGGCCGGTAAAACGCGCCTTAACCCGGTGTTGCTTACGGCTACGGCTACCATACTTGGCCTGATCCCGCTGGCGATAGGCTTAAACCTTAACTTCTATACTTTGTTTACAGAGTTTGAATCAGGTTTCTTCCTGGGTGGCGACAGCGTGACTTTCTGGGGACCGCTTGCCTGGACGATCATTTTCGGCCTTGGCTTTGCCACTCTGGTAACACTGTTGGTAGTACCGGTAATGTATTTGCTTAACGAGAAACTGAAAGATAGAATCATAGGAAAGAAAAAGCGCGATCTGAAGTTCCAGCAAGAGCAGGAGCAGCGCGTGAACGGAAAAGTTAGAGAATACACATTATAATTTTATGCTTACTACAACAGATAATGCTATTGAGCAGGAGGTTATCCGCATCATTAGCAAGACCAAGGAGATTAAGCCTGACCGCTTGCAAATCAGCAAGCGGCTGTTCCAGGACTTTGGTTTCGATACCGTGGATCTGGTGGATATCATCCTGGAACTGGAGAAAAGTTTCCAGATCACTATTCCGGACGAAGTGCCGATTGATACTGTAGGCGATTTCGTTGATTTCGTGGCCACCCACACCATCAGAAAAGCCAGCTAATAACAACAGCTCATACTTTATAAAAACAGAAAGCCCTGAAGTTATGCTTCAGGGCTTTCTGTTTTTATACATACGTCAAAGTATTATACTTTGTACTATCTTTTAAGCTCTGCCAACAAAAGGCGAACTGTTTTCATACTTGGGCAGCAGGCACGCCGCAGCAAGCGTTTGTTGAGTTCAGGAAGTATAAACAGGCAGTAAAGTTCAGCGATAACGTATTCTTTAAAAGATGGAAATTCTAAAGTCCTTCAGTTTCTTGTCAAGGTCACGGGCGTTTCCGCATACACTGTCGAGCAGCGACCAGAAGCCCGGGCCATGGTTCTTTTCTACCGTGTGCGCCAACTCATGCAGAATCACGTAATCGCAGAGCGCATCGGGTAAGCGCATGAGGTGCAGGTTCAGGTTGATGTTGTTGGTGTGGGAACAGCTGCCCCACCGGCTTTTCGCGTTTTTGATAAACACCGTTTGGTACTCGAAGCCAAACTTTTCAGCGAAGTATCTTACGCGCTGCGGCAGGTATTGCTTGGCCTCCTTGCGGTAAGCCTCCTCAATGGATTTGCGGATAAACTTTTGCACATCAGGGTCTTTCACCTCTTTAAAGGCAGGGTAAAACACATCAAGGTAGCCATTCTGGATAACGCAGCGCATATCGTAGCGGGCATGTGTAAGCAGGCGAAGCTTGTGGTGCCTGGTTTTAAATTCGCTGTCGTGGTCATAGAGCGTTATCTGTTGCTCATGCTGCTGCATGCGCGTCTGGTGCTCTTTTATCCAGCTGGCTTTGGTGTAAATAAGTTGCTCGGCTTTCTCGAAACTGATGTGCGGCGGCACTGCTACGCGCACGCCTTTTAAAGGGCGCACGCTAATGCTTAGGCGCTTGGCTTTGTCGCTTCGCTCAAACAGCACTTTGCCGATTCCGTCGATGTGCAGGTTAACGGATGTAAGACGTAAGAATGATGAAGACACTTGGCTAAAAGTTAAAGTACAAAATCCTCTTGCCAAAGATAGGTATTAATTTCATTAAAAAAAGCCTGAGCACTAAGCTTTTGTGAGATTTAATATAAAACGTTGTATTAATATTGTTCTATATTTTAATAAATAAAGTAATATATGATATGCGCCAGTAAACTAATCTGAGAAGTATGAATGTGCTCTAAAATGCAAAAGGCAGCCACACAAATAGCTTTTGTGCGGCTGCCTTTCTTTGTTCTTAATCACTCTTTTATCTGATGTTTCCGCCTGTTGGCATGTCATCGTGCGGGTTTTTGTGTGTGCGGCTGCTATCTGTGGTAGCGCTGCGAGCACTTCACTCGTGGCCGCCTTCTTTTTTAGTTTTTCCCTCTTGCTGCTTGGCCTCACCTTTTACAGAATTCGGGTCGTTGCTGTTTTTGTCGCTTACGTTGCGGTACTGCGCATCGGTATGCTTGTCCGGAATACGGCCTGTTTTAAGGTCTCCTTTTGCATCCTGTGCTGTTTTATCCCAATCTTTTTTATTTGCTTCCATGTTAATTATAGTTTTGGTTATAAATCGCTTTTAGTTTCTATCTGTACATCGCCAGCGGCGCGGTCGCTATACTTTGGCGTTCCGAAAGAGGTATCGGTAGTAGGAGTTTCAGTTTCCTGCTGGGCTTTCTCCTTGGGGCTAACCTTTATTGGGCGCGTGGCATCCCATTCCTTAAACCTGTCCAACTCCGATTTGATACTAGTCATGAACCAGGCCAGCAAACTTGCATCATCCAGCAAACCGATTACCGGAATCACATCCGGGATTACATCAATCGGCATCAGGAAATAGATCAATACGGCCACGCCGCCAACCAGCGTTGGGGTTGGTATGCCTTTATACTCACCGGCAGTGGCTGCTTTTATCATACGCGTAAGTAATTGCAGGTTTTCCCAGACCTCGCCGGCCAGTGCCCCCACGCCTTTTTTTGCGGTGGCCTTCTTAAGCGTATCGGTAACCAGTTTGGCCACTTGCGACGGGTGCTTCAGGTAGGCCTCTGCCTTGTTAAGGATGTTTTTAAAGATGGCACTCTGCGCTACGTTTTTGCCTTCTGCTCTTTTGTTATCCATGATTGTGTACGTGCTTATACTTAATGTGTTTGTGTGGGCTTGGCATACTTTGGTGCCAAACGGGTGCAATTTGCCGAAACAAACGTTAACCTTCCTATACTTGCTACCTCAAAATTTGTTATGCCGTAGTAAAACAAAAAGCCCCGCAGCGCGATGCTACAGGGCCTCAGGTTGTTTGTGTATATATATTAGTTTACACGGCCGGCGGCATAAAAGTAATTACGGTAGTATGGCTCTGATAAAGAGCTTACGCGCACGCCGCCACTAGTCGCCGAATGTATGAATTTATTATTCTTAAGGTAGATGCCCACATGGAAGATCGGGCCTTTAGCGCTGCGCCGGAAAAATACTAAGTCGCCGGTGCGGATGCTGTCTTTACGGATATGCGCAACGTTTTGGAAGATGGAGCGCGAGCTGCGGTTTAGTTTGATGCCGTACACATCGCGGTAGATGCTGGATACAAAGCCAGAGCAGTCGGTGCCGCGGCGCGAGTTGCTGCCGTAGCGGTAAGGGGTGCCAATCCATTTAGAGGCTGTTTCCACCAGGTCGCGGTAAGCGGGGTTCTTAAACGTAAGGCCCAGCTTCCGGATGTGGTACTCTTCGTAAGGCTGGTCGGCTTCCTCATCCTCCAAAGGTTCGTTCAGTTCCAGAGCGCGCACCATGTCCTCTGGCGAGTTTATGGCGTAAGGAGTGATAGCGTAAGCCGGAAGGGCAGTAGTTTCCGGAGTGGCCGATTGTGCTGGCGTAACCTCGTAGAAGTACGATAGGGCCAGCGACAGCAGCGCAAACGCACAAAGGATAATAGATTTTTTCATAAGGTTTAGCTTGATCTGACACCGCCAAAGCGGGCATACAATTTCACCGTTGGCAAGTGCTGGCATGAAGGGTAAAACATGACAGAACAAAGCCAATAATGCTGGGCCAGGCAACCGCACACGGCAACAGCAGTGCAAAAATAAGTGTAATACTTAACACCGGCAATAAAAATCTGCAGTTACTTGCCTGATAGACTGATGCTTTCGCCAGGTAGGCGCACAGATTCACCCAAAGGCCACATAGGCCAGGGCAACCACCGGTGCAATTTTTCAGGTTTATGGATTACAAAATAGTTGAACGCTCTTTCTTTGCCCGAATTGCACGCATGGTGCTAAAAAGCAGCAACGTGGCCATGGTGCTGGGCAAAAGCATACATTTAAGCGGAGTGAGCCGCACAGAGTTTTTGCGAAACGAAGGCTGGCTGGCGCACGAGCTGTGCCATATCCGGCAGTTTCAGGAGCACGGCTTTTTCAGGTTTCTGTGGCTATACCTGCGCGAGTCGTGGCGGGTAGGGTACTACAATAACAAGTATGAAGTGGAGGCACGCAAGGCTGGCATGAAGCACTGCCAGCACGAAAGCCCGGCCAAAAGAGCGTCGGGGGCGGTGCAGCCTACCGGTTTCCCGCTGCCCGCCGATACCAAGAAAGAGGTGTGATCACGTATGGCTCTCCGGCTTTTGCAGCTCAAAATACATCAGCTCTTCGTCTTCGTCGGGCAGGGTTATATACTTCATAAAGCGCAGGCCAAGTTTCTGGAGGAGTTTCTGGGAACTGTGGTTTGATTTTGTGGTAATAGCGCCAATAGCCGGTAGCAACAACGTATGAAAGGCTGCTTCCTTTAACGTAGCGGCTGCCTCGTAAGCATAGCCCTGGCCCTCGTGCTGGGGCAGAAAAGCATAGCCAATGTCAATGCCGCTCAGGCCTGCGCGGCTGTAAAGGCCGCAAGTGCCCAGCGGCACACCGTCAGCCTTGCGGGTAACCGTGTAGTTGGCATAGCCCAACCGCTCAAACTGCGGCAAAATCCGCGACCTGATATACTGCTTGGCATCTTCCTCGGTATGCACCTGCCTGTCGCCGATAAACTGCAGCCACTTCGGGCTGTTAAGCAACTCCAGCATAAATGGCGCATCGGCCTCGGTAGTGGCCCGCAAAAGCAAGCGTTCGGTTTCGAAAGTATGGTAAGGCTGTGGCATGGGTGGCTCCGGGAAATTAAGCTATACAGTTAAAGTATGTACTATTGCTTGCGTTTAGTGATGTATAGTACAGCCTTGATTACTGAGAACAAGATAAATAAAACTAACGTGACACCAATTGCGAATAGCGTGGTAATACCGCAGAGGCCACCATCGCATCCCCCTCCAAAACCGAAAACAGCCTCAGCAGCCAAGTAGCCAATGATGCCGGAGAATGTAAGCGCCAGAATAAACTGGTTAATCTTTTTCATGATACCGTAATATAATAGTAGGCTTAAGGATGGGTGAACTTAAGTTTTTATAGTTAGAGAAAGGCTTTTATGCCCACACCCCATTTCTACCACAAGATAAGAAATCTCAGCAGCAGTTTACACTTAGCTGAGGGTAACAAAAAACGCCCCTGCCAGCAGAACCGGCAGAGGCGTTTTTATATTTTGCAGCTAACGCTTAAGCCTCCTTCCACTTAATGGTGCAGCCGATGGCTTTGGTGTTGGGCTGGCTTACCTTCTGGCCAGAAACAAGCTCGTCCAGGGCGGCTTCGGCATACTTTTTCTGCACCTGGCTGGCGTCTTTGTAGTTATCGTCTATGGTGCCAATGTAGGCTACCTTAAAGGAGCCGTCTTTCTGCTTTTGCACCACGTAGAGGTGTGGCGTGCGGGTGGCTCCGTAGGCTTTGGTTATCTCCTGGGTCTGGTCGTAGACGTAGGCAAAAGGAAAAGCCTTCTCCTTGGCGCGCACCTGCATCTGCTCAAACGAGTCTTTCGGCGATACCTTGGCGTCGTTAGGGTTGATGGCGATAACCGGGTAGCCTTTTGGCGCATACTTGTTGTGCAGGTCAATCAGGCGGTCTTCGTAGGCAACGGAGTATGGGCAGGAGTTGCAGGTAAAGGTCACAATAAAGCCCTTAGCATCTTTGTAATCGGCCATGGATACCATTTTGCCGTTCACGTTCTTCAGCTTGAAATCGCGGGCAGTGTCGCCTACGCTGTAACCGTTATCGGAGGCCGGCACGGCCGCGAGCAGCAAGCTTACCAGCAGCAGGCAGGCCATGTACATAAGTGGCAGGTTGCGTTTTTTCATAAGTATGGCTTTTAAGGTTAGGTAAATCAGCTTATTTATACTTCTCGATCAGGCTGGTAAGTTCCTGCTCCGTCATCTCGGCCTCCCTGAACTCGTAGACGCCGCGCTTGTTGTTAAACACCATCGTGGCCGGTATCGCCCCAGACCATTTAGGCTCGATCTTGTCTATCCAGCTGTTGCCATCTACCTCATCAAGTAGCAGCACAGTGGCCTGCATGTTTCGTTTTTTGATGAAAGGCTTTACGCGGGTATCCAGGTCTTCCACGGCATCCATACTCACTAATAATACTTTTACAGGCTGGTTTTTGTAACGTTGGCTGGCCGCCTCAAAGTATGGCAGCTCCTTTACGCACGGGCGGCACCAGGTGGCCCAGAAGTTCACCACGTACAGGGTATCGTGGGGTTGGTTGCGGAGCTTTTGCAAGCCATCATACTTTATCACGGGCACTTGCTGCGCCTGTGCACTGTAAGCCATTATAAGGATGCCCAAAAGCGATAGTAACAGGATTCTTTTTTTCATACTCTAAAATAACGTATGCCGCTGGTTTATACGCATAAAAGGCTATGAAATTTTATTGCTTGCCTAATAAATTAGGCTGCAAAACTTATAGATCAGACGAAAAAGCCCGGGCAAGTATACTTGCCCGGGCTAAAAAAGAAGTTATGAGCGGTATGCTTAGCCTGCCAGCTGCGTGGCGGTGCTGCGGCGAGATTTTTTGTTCGATTTTTTACGCAGCTTGTTTAGCCAGATCAGGGTGCCGGTAATTGGCAAACTGGTGGCAACAAGGCAGGCAATAAAGTATAAAATCTTGGAGAAGGTGCCGAACACGTTGCCCACGTGCAGCGGCTTTATCAGCGAGGCCACCTGCTCGTTAAAGGCCTTGTCGGAAAAGCGGTCTACTTGCAAGGCCTCGGCGGTGTATGGGTTTAGTTGCACCTTATCGGAAGCGGCCAGCGCAAAGAAGCCTGTTTTGCTCTTTTGCAGCACCACGGCAGTCGTATCGTCGGCGGGCAGCGACACGCGCAGGTCGCCGGCGTACGGCAGCAGTTCGTTTGCTTTGGCGATGAACTGCGCAACCGACAGCGCCGGCGACGGAGCAGCGGCCACGCTCATTGGCTTCTCGCGGCGGCCTTTAAATACCTCAGCGCCCAGCACTTTGCCCAAGCCATCGCGGTACCAGCCAAACGACCAGCAAAGGCCGGTTATGGCCATCACGAGCAGCAGCAGCGAGGAGTAAAAGCCCAAGGTATTGTGCAGGTCGTGGTTTACGCGCTTCCAGTTGGCGTTTGTCTTGATCTTGAGGCCCTGCTTCCAGTTTTTGGCTTTGGCAGGTATCCAGATAAACAGGCCCGTTAGCACCAGAAAGAAAAAGATGATGGTAGAAATGCCCACGATGATTTTGCCAACCTCGCCCTCTACCAGCAGCCAGCGGTGCAGCTTCATAACAGTTGTGAAGAACTCGGAGGTGGCGCTCTCCGGCGTGCCCACTACCTGGCCTGTGTAAGGGTTTACGTAGTAGGTGGCCGGCCTTCCGCCGCCTTCGCCACCGCGGCCTTCTTTCTGCTCGCCGCGGCCTTGCTTCGGACGGCCTTCCGGCTTGCGCTCGGTTTGGGCAGGGGCTACGCTTATGGTGTAGGTGCTTGCCTCATCCGCCGGAATGCTGATGCTTGTAACCTGGCCCTTCAGCTCGCGCTCCAGCTGGCTTATCAACGCACTCGGGGCCATGGCCGGGGTGTTAGCGGGCACTTCCACGGTATACTTCTCGGGGTCCATGAGCTGCTCCACTTCCTCCCTGAAAGTATAAATCGTGCCCGAGAGGCATACTACAAAAAGCACAAGCCCGCTGGCAATGCCCAGCCAGAGATGCACATCATTAAACAGCTTTCGCCAGGTAAACTTTTTCATGGTACAAACATTAGGTAATCAGAGATTTGGGAACGCAAAAGCTGCCGAGGTAAATATCGGCAGCTTTTGCGGGAAAGGTATGTTATGTGGCCTTAGAATTTATAGGTAACTACACCTGAGAAGTTCCGTGGCTGTATTCTGTCTATAAAGTTTGAGCGGTAGGCATCGTAGCCAACCTCGTCGAACACGTTGTTGAAGAGCGCGCGCACGCCCCAGTGCTGCTGAAACTCGTAGCCAACCTGCGCATTCACGATAGTATAAGCTTTGTTGTTCCAGGGCGCTGTGTCAGGCTGAATATCGTGGTACTGCACGCCGTCCTGTGTCCAGTCGTTGTAAGGGCGCTCGCCGAGGTAGTAGGCGCCGGCACCCAGGTTGAGGCCGCGCAGCACGCCGTTCTGCAAAGTGTAGTTGGCGTAAGCGTTGAAAGTATGCTTCGGGGTATTGTTTGGTGCTGAGCCTGGTACAAAAGTAGTATGGTCCTTGTACTGCGCATCGATGTAAGCATAGCCGGCCACAACCTCCAGGTTCTCCAGTACGCGGCCCGTTAGCTCAACTTCCACGCCTTTTCGCTCATCGTTCCCGCCTTTAATGTAGTAGCCCGCATCCAGCACGTTGCCGCTATTATCCACGGTGAAGGCCTTCAAGTTCATGTCTTTGTTGTTGATTTTGTAGAAGGTCAGGTTAAAGCGCAGGCGGTTGTTGAGCCATTCTGATTTGATTCCTGCCTCAATCTGGTCGATGCGTTCAGCGCCAAGGGGCTCGCCATTCACATCTACTACTGCGGCAGAGCGCGGGTTGGTGCTGTTGGTGTAAGAACCAAAGATGTTAATGCCGTCTTTCACCGTGAACATGACCCCGGCCAGTGGGTTCCAGAACTCTGATGTGGTACTGGATACACCTTCAGATCTGGACTTGTTGGTGCTGTAGCGCACGCCGCCGTATACTCTGGCCCAGTCTGTAAGCTGAATAACATCCTGCAGGGTAATGCCAAAGCTATGGTCGAAGGAGTGCGTGCCACCCGTGCGTGTAAAGTCTGCCACGTTGGCTGGCAGTGTGTTGGTTACCGTTTCCGGGTTTAGCACATTAATGGTATCAATTGCAATGGCGTTGTAAGAAGGCTGGAACAGGTCGATGTAGCGGTAGTCTGTGCCAACCTGGAACGTGTGGTTTATGCCGCCTGTCTTCACTTTCTTGCCTACCAGGTCCAGCTGCATCACGGTGCTGTTGTCGTCGCGCGCCTGGTTATGGGCAATAGAGCGGGTGTATACGTTTACCTGGTCTACGTTAATGTTTTCGGCAGTATTCTTCTTCAGGCCCGAGAGGCTTGTTCTGATACCATCGGAGTCATAGTCGGAGTTGAACACGGCAGCGCGCAAGTATAAGTTGTTGCTGATATCATACTTGTAGCGGGCAGTGTAGGTCATGTGCCTGGTGTCTGTTTTGTCCGTCTCAAAGCCAAGAAAACGATCTGAAGGCAGGTCATAGATCTCGTTTTTCTTGTTGTCTACCGATAGGTTCACCGTGCCCGCGTCAATTGCCTGCTCCTCTTTAAAGTAATCCATCTCCAGGGTTAGGGTGCTTTTTGCGTTCGGGTGCCAGGCAAGGGACGGATTAATGTAGAACGACTCGTTATCCATGTGGTCGCGGAACTTGCCGCCGTTCTCGTAAGACCCGTTCAGGCGCACGGCCAGCTTCTGGTCTTTATCCACCACGCGCTGGACATCAAAGGTAGGTCGAATCAAGCCCCAACTGCCTGCACGGAAAGAAACCGCGCCAGAATTCTCGAACTTAGGAGTTTTAGTAACGATGTTCACGATACCGCCCGGGCCACCTAGGTCTGTGGCGGCACCCATGGTAATGGCGCTGGCACCTTTCAGCACCTGCACACTTTCCACGCCCTGCATATCCGTAGAGAAACCAATGCCCCGGAAGTCGGTCATTACGCGCACGCCGTTTTTAAGGGTAGGTATGCCCCGGAAACCTCTGGAAGAGATGCTCTCGCGCACGCCGCCATAAGTGGAGTAGGTATACACGCCTGGTACGTTGCGCACACCCTCAATTACGGTAAGCGCACCCTGCTGCTCTATCAGTTTTTCTGAGATCACAGAAATGCTCTGGATCTGCTCGCTTGGCTTCAGGGGCAGCCTGGTAATGGCATCAAGTTTTTCGGGCTGCTTGTCGCGCTCGCCAAATACCTCTACCTGCGTTACCTGGTTAACTTTGGCAGCCAGCGTAAAAGTGATGGCCTTGCTCTCGTTTTGGTTAAGTGTAACCTGCTTCACGTTGCTCTCAAAGCCCAGCAGCATGGCGCGGACCTGGTACGTACCGGCCGGCAGGCGTTTAATCTCGAAAGCGCCCTGCTCATCGGTAACTGTGCCGTAGCGGGTGTTTTCCACCACCACGCTGGCCGATGGCACGGGCTGCCCGTTTTCCCGCAGTACTTTGCCGGTAATTGTTCCTGTTTGCGCCCAGACCAATTGTGCGAGCAGCAACATGCAAACTAATAGTGTAAACTTTTTTAACATAGCGCTTTTTTATAGTGGTGGCTGAAAAGCCTTACAATGTTATTTAGACTGATTCTAAACCGATGCAAACGTAAAAGGGCTATAGCCTGCATGCAAGTAGATCAGGGGCTTATTGAAGCGAGTATGTGCAGAATCACTACTGCTAGCTAGAGCGCTAGCCTTCAGTAGCTAGTATGGCACGCAAGGCTGTAGCTGATATTGGCGAGAGTAGGTTGTTTGAAAGGCTTATTAACAAAAAGTGCCTTAAACCGTTATTCTAGTAACAAACCGATGTTAAACCATTCAAACAAACTTAGTAATGGCTAATAAATTAGAAGGAAAGAAAATAGCGATATTAGTAGAAGAGGGATTTGAGCAAGTTGAGTTGACCAAGCCTCTTCAGGCGTTGAAGGACGAAGGTGCTGAAGCCCACATCATCTCTCCTAACAAAAACAACGAAATTAAAGCCTGGAACCACACCGACTGGGGCGATACATTTAAAGTAGATAAAAAGCTAAATGAGGTGAAAGCCGAAGACTACAACGGCCTGCTACTGCCTGGCGGCGTGATGAACCCCGATACCCTGCGCGCCAACAAGGAGGCCGTTAGCTTTGTGGGTAAGTTTATGGAAAGCGGCAAGCCGGTGGCCTCGATCTGCCATGGCCCCTGGACGCTGATCGAAACCGGAAAGGTAAAAGGCAAGAAAATGACCAGCTACCATACCTTGCAAACCGACCTCAAAAACGCTGGCGCCGAATGGGTGGATGAAGAGGTAGTAGTGGATAATGGTTTGGTAACCAGCCGCAACCCCGACGACCTGCCGGCCTTTAACCGCAAAATGGTGGAGGAGTTTGCCGAGGGCAAACATGACCGCTAGAAGTTCCTGCTCTTAAACTAAATTATGAGACAGGCCGCTTCCTTATCCTTAGGAAGCGGCCTGTTTTTTTTATACTATACCTGCACTTTGCTATAGCTGCGGCACCAACCGAAATAAGTGTCCGGCAATGCTCTCCAGTAGCACTACCAGTACCACATCCAGCAATAACAGGAAAAGCCCCTGCAGTATAACAGCCTGCCCCCAGCCCATAAGCCGCTCCGCTTTATAAGAGTTGCGTGAGCGCTCTTTGAGGTAGGCGCCCAATAGCATATACCCCAGGTCCAGGCCCACATTCAGGTAGAGCACCTTCTTGTACCAGCTGTGTAGGTACAGGCTGTCAGCCAGGTTTTGGGCGCTTTGGTCTTTAGAAAGAATGCTATATAAAGCAACACTGGCTATTATCAGGTTTACCAGGTTCCAGTACAGGTTCATCTGGTAAAAGTATTTGCGGTTGCGTGTGGCGCGGGTAAGCTTAAAGCTGCTGATAAGTATGTTTACAATAGCCCAGCCACCAAGTACAAGCATGCCAATCTCAAGCGTGTCGGATTGTATGTCGTTGAGTTGAGGCAGCGTCTTAGGCTGTGCGCTGGCAGGTATGCTTAGCAGTAAAACTGGGATTAAAAGGCAAAGGTAATTTCTCATTCGTAACAGGCTGTTTTATGACTAGCAACGCATAAAGCAGCGGTTTAGCGTACAGGTGTGGCACTTGGCGCTGTTGGCACCCGACGGATAAAGTATAAACTGAAGGGTGTGTTATGGCTTTTCGGGTTTGGCTACAACATCCAGCCCAATGTTTACCTCAGCATAAATGGTTTTGTCGCCCAGGGAGTTATCAGACCTATAAACAAGGCCCCACTTAGTGCGGTCGAGGTTAAAGTTTGCCTTGGCGCGCAGCAGGCTATCCTGGATGGTAACTCTTGCCGGGAAGGATATACTTTTTGTCTGCCCCTTTATGGTTAGGTTGCCAGTGATGCGGTGCGTAGGGTTCTTAACACGCAGCTCACTGTAAGAGGCTGTAGGGGGCTGGGGTTTCTGAGCAGTGCTGTCGAAGGGTGCTATGCCGGTAAGCTCAAAGCGGGCTGTAGGGAAGCGCTCAATGTCAAAGAAATCCTCTGAACGGAGGTGAGTGGTTAGCTTCTTATTGCTACCCTCATCAATAGATTTATCCGCAGACCGAATCGAGGTGATGTCGAACACAATGCTGCCGTCGGTCAGTAAATCGTTGCGCATGTTCAGCTTGCCACTAGCAATATTCAGCAAACCATTATGGCGGCCAGTCATTTTAGCACCAATCCAGGTTACCTCGCTGTTGGTCGTGTCAATGGTAAAAGTTTCGGTGGGAGTAACGCGGTTTTGCTTCACAATGGCATCACCAATTACAGCCTCGTCTGTTTTTACGGTAGTATCGCAGGCACTGGCGGCAAAGAGTAGCAGTGCCAGCTGCAGGAGCAGGTATATGTGTTGCTTACCCATAAGGTTTTGGTTAGTGTAACTTTGCAGGCGGGCAGTGCCGGCATCTACAGATACGCATCAGTAACCAAAAACGATGCCTTGCCACTGTACCACTTGCCTAAAACCCGACGCCTAAGTAAACTTGTATTACGCCATTCTTTACATCCTCATTGATGCTGTTGCCGCTGTCGTTCTCTTTACGTAAGTCGCCGAAACTGTGCACGTAGCGCGTGCCTAACCTGAAACGGCTGATACGGCCCTCAATGCCTGCTGCTGCCCCATAATCGAAGGTATGGTAGGGCTCCAGGTCGATTTCCTCGTCCTCCACTTTGGCAGACATCATAACGCCTACCTGCGGGCCAAGGTGCACACTCAGGTTATCAGTGATGTTAAACACAGCCAGCACGGGTACCTCGAGGTAATCCAGCCTGTAAACCGAGTCCTGGCGCTCAAAACCCTTTCGGGAGTAAAGCAGCTCGGGCTGTATTGAGAAAAGTTCGCTTATGGCAAATTGCGCATAAACGCCCGCATGAAACGAAGTATGGCTGTTTACGCTGCCATATTTGTCTTTATCGCTGCCGTGCACGCTGGCAAAGTTTACACCGCCTTTTATACCTATGCCCGAGTTAGGTGCCGTACTGAACAAGTTATGGTTTTGCATGATAGTATGCGGCCCAACATCTTCCTGGGCAAAGCCTGCAACCGAGCATAGCGTAAGGAGGGCAAGTATGATTATCTTTTTCATCTGGATGCTTTTAACGTGTGGTTGGTTCAGATCGATTATCTGAAGATTTTTTCATGTGACTTATACTTCAGTTTTCCAGAGGAGGTTATTTGCAGGCAATGCCATGCTTAGCTGGTGTAAGTATAAAACTGAGTGACAAAGCATAGATCAAGAGCTTGATTTTTAGTGCAGCGCATACTTAATAACTTTAAAGAGGTAAATTGTATTAAGCTAATAAATTTGGAATTTTCAGGGCTGATTTAGTAGGTTTTGCAATGCCTTTAGCAAATTGCCAACTACGTTAGATTTACGAATTGTTAGGAAATTCCGGGCTTGTTAACAGGCAGTTAACAACAAATAGTGGATAAAGCTTGGTAATCAACAAAGTTATCCACATTATGCGTTTGCAAAATCGCTGAAAACAGTTAATAACAGGCCCAATCTAATTTAGTTGCCTAACTTATCCACCAAGCTTGTGTATTATTGTTAAATTGTACTGAAGTGTGAAGTCTGCTTTTGGCGAAAGACGTGCGCAGTGGCTTTAGCCAGAAACCTATGGGCTAAATAATTGTTAGCTTTGCGATATGCTAAAAATTGCCTGGTCCGAGATTTTTGCCCACAGCCTGCCCGAAGGCCACCGCTTCCCGATGGCGAAGTATGATTTGCTGCCCGAACAGTTGCTCTACGAAGGCACGATAACAGAAGAAAACCTGTTTGCTCCCACGCCCCTGACCGAGCGGTTTATACTTGATACTCATGATGCCAACTACTGGCAGCGCCTGAAGCAACTGGAACTGAGCCCATCGGAGGTTCGTAAAACGGGCTTTCCGCTCTCGGAGCAACTGGTGCAGCGCGAGGTGGTAATTATGAACGGCACGGTGCAGGCCGCTCTGTTTGCGCTGGAGTATGGCATAGGCATGAACATAGCTGGAGGCACGCACCATGCCTTCACCGACCGGGGGGAAGGCTTTTGCCTGCTCAACGATATTGGCATTGCGGCCAATCACCTTCTTAAGTATAAAAGCATTAAAAAAGTGCTCGTGGTGGACTTGGATGTGCACCAGGGCAACGGCACGGCGCAGATCTTCGAGCACGAGCCGCGCGTGTTCACTTTTAGCGTGCACTGCGGGCATAACTACCCGTTCCACAAGGAGCAATCGGACCTGGATGTGGCGCTGGCCGAAGGCACTGACGATAAAACATACTTGGGTTTGCTGCGCGAGCACCTGCCGCGCCTGCTCGATGAGGTGGAACCGGAGTTTGTGTTCTTCCAGTCGGGCGTGGATGTACTGGCAACCGACAAGCTAGGCAAACTAGGTATGACCATAGATGGCTGCAAAGCCCGCGATCGCATGGTGCTGGAGCTGTGTAAACAAAACAACCTACCTGTGGCTGTAAGTATGGGTGGCGGCTACTCTAAACAGATCGCACATATTGTGGAGGCGCATGCCAACACCTTCCGGCTGGCACAGCAAATCTGGTTTTGAGAAAGTTAGAAAGTTAGAAAGTTAGAAAGTTAGAAAGTTAGAAAGTTAGAAAGTTAGAAAGTTAGAAAGTTAGAAAGTTAGAAAGTTAGAAAGTTAGAAAGTTAGAAAGTTAGAAAGTTAGAAAGTTAGAAAGTTAGAAAGTTAGAAAGTTAGAAAGTTAGAAAGTTAGAAAGTTAGAAAGTTAGAAAGTTAGAAAGTTAGAAAGTTAGAAAGTTAGAAAGTTAGAAAGTTAGAAAGTTAGAAAGTTAGAAAGTTAGAAAGTTAGAAAGTTAGAAAGTTAGAAAGTTAGAAAGTTAGAAAGTTAGAAAGTTAGAAAGTTAGAAAGTTAGAAAGTTAGAAAGTTAGAAAGTTAGAAAGTTAGAAAGTTAGAAAGTTAGAAAGTTAGAAAGTTAGAAAGTTAGAAAGTTAGAAAGTTAGAAAGTTAGAAAGTTAGAAAGTTAGAAAGTTAGAAAGTTAGAAAGTTAGAAAGTTAGAAAGTTAGAAAGTTAGAAAGTTAGAAAGTTAGAAAGTTAGAAAGTTAGAAAGTTAGAAAGTTAGAAAGTTAGAAAGTTAGAAAGTTAGAAAGTTAGAAAGTTAGAAAGTTAGAAAGTTAGAAAGTTAGAAAGTTAGAAAGTTAGAAAGTGGGTGTTATAACACATTGCGTAGCAAACAACCATCTAACAATTCAACAACTAGCAATCAACAACCAGCAATCATCACCTACCGTCTTCGCTTTTGTTGGTGGGGAAGATCAGGCGCAGAACGATGTATATGATAGGCGTAAGGGCAAGTATCAGAATCATCATCAGAATAAATTTCAAGGCCTTCACGAAAACGCCGATCAGCATAGCCGAAATAGCGATTGACACAAGTAACAGTATCCAGAAGTTGATCGTTTTTTTCATCATATGTATGCTTTAGAAGTTACTACGAGGATAAGCGCTCGCCGGTGGTAATCCGGACTACACACATAAAGAGCGGAAACAAAAGAATCATCAGCTCTGGTAGCGTAGGCATCGTTTCCTTTTTAATGAGAAGGAGAAGCACGAGCAAAGTATAGGCAAGCATCAGCCGTAAATGTAGGCGCAGCGGCAAAAGCTTGTTCATCAGGTTCATATATAAATATACAAAATGCGCTAAATATTTTAGAAATTCTATACTTTGTGCAACAGCAACTGCCACCGGAAAGCCCACATCCAGCGCAGTTTATACCTTGTAACGCCTGCCTGTTGCACCAAGCGCTTTAACTCTGATCGCCGGAAGGCGCGCCATACCGAGAGCGGCGCATCATTCTTTACCAAGTATGATTTTGAGAAAACTGCCGTGATGTACTTAATGGAATAGTATGCGAGCCAATGCCGGTGCAAGTCGTTAATAATTACGCCAAGCTGCGCCTGCCTGTATAGCTGCCGGAACATGCATACCAGTTGCCTGTCGGTGAAATGGTGACAGAAAAGGCTGCAAACCACTACATCATACTTCTGCTGTGCAAAACTCTCCGAAAATACATCGTGCTGCTCTATGGTAATTTCGGAGTAGGCAGCGCAGCAGTTTCGGGCGTATTGCACCATAAAATCGTTGGCATCCACGCCTACCAGCTCAACGGGTATACTTCGCTTGCGCGCCCAACGGGCAATGCTTTTAAGGGTACCGCCGCCACCACAGCCAATGTCGGCAATGCGCAGGCGTGTTGGTTTATACTTAGCAGATAGCTGTTCCAGCGCGTTTAGTACTACTTTGTGACCGCCAAGCCAGTTGTTAATTACCTCCAGCTCCTGCAGGTTCTGCCGTAGTTCCTCGCCGCTCAGGCTGAGGTCATCCATCAGCTCCAGTTCCTCAGACCGCTGCTTTAGCATCCGCATAGTGCACTTTTAGTAACATCGATTCCAGAGTAAGGCCGGGGCCGAAGGCAAAGCTAAGCACGGGCTCGTTCTGCTCCTGCGGCGTCAGGGATTGCATCAACTCCTTCAGCACAAACAGCACCGTGGCCGACGACATGTTGCCGAAGTTCTGGAGCACGCGGTAAGCAAAGCGGTTATCGTCGCGGGTCATGCCTAGTTCCTGCTCAATTACCTCTAGTATGCGCCGCCCACCTGGATGTATGGCAAATAGCTTTATCTCCGAGACTGTGGTTTTTAGCCCCTGCAGTAACCTGTCGGTGAGTTGTTTTATACCTTTTTTGATAAGATCGGGAACGTATGAAGACAGTGTCATCTCGAAGCCGGTGTCGCCAATGTGCCAGGCCATTTCGCGCTTGCCGGCGGGTGCTAGGTCGCAGTGGAACGATTGCAGCTCCAGGCTCACCTCCTGGCAGGGCTGGCCTTGCATCAGCACGGCCGCAGCGCCATCGCCGAACAGTGCGTTCGACACTAGGTGGTCTTGCTCGCTGTGCTTCTGAAAATGGATAGTGCAGATCTCGGTGCAAACCAGCATTACCTTAGCCTTGGGCGTGGCCTTGCAGATGGCATCCGCCAGTTTTATGGCATTGAAGGCCGCATAGCAGCCCATAAAGTTCACGGCGGTGCGCTGCACGGTGCCCGGCAGTTGCAGGCGCTCTACCAACTCAATATCCAGCCCGGGGGCATACATGCCGGTGCAACTCACCGTAATCAGGTGCGTGAGTTCGGATAATTGGGTACTGCTGACCTGTGCCAGGCAGTTACGGATAGCTTGCTCTGATAATTCCAGGGCGTGCTTTCGGTATACATCCATACGCTGCTGCACCGTGGGGAAGGGCTCCAGCGTAGGTGTGTTTGGGTAGAAGGCGAAATCGCCGTTTTGGCGGGTGTAATCTTCCAGTACACTGTAGCGTTGCCCAATGCCTGATACCCGGTAGAGCGCCTTTAGCTTGCGTGTTTCCCGCTCATCGAACTGCAAGGCGTTTGCCATAAAATCGGCGACCTGCATCTGAGGTATTTTGTGGGGTGGGTTGGCAGTGCCAATGGCACATAAGTAACTCTTCATGGGCTTTGTGTTTCGGGAATCGTATGGTGTGTTTCGGGTGGAGCCCCAGCATTTACACAGCAAATGCACAGAGAAAACCCGCACGGGGCAATAAATGCTTAAGCGTGGCTAGAAAAACACATATGCAAAGTACGGATGCGGTGACAGATTAGATGTATTGATGCATTCAGAATGGCTTGCCGTGGGTTTGGCGCATAATAACCCTTACAGCGGCAGGCAAACGCTTCAAAGCTCCTACGGCGACCTCCGAAACTATCGGGCTGCCGAATAAACCTTGCACGGTACGGCCCACCCGAAGGCGGCTTTCGAACTGCTTTTTCCAAGCGTTTGTATAGCCATGCTCCAGCTCCTGGCGGTTGTGCCCGTTTGCAAAATAATGTATAGTATGTTCTGTCAGGATCTTAGCTGCGTGTATAGCCATGGCCATACCATTGCCGCAAAGCGGCGTAATCATGCCAGCCGCATCGCCGCACATCAGCAGATGTTCTTCCACGCAGGTTTTTGTGGCGAAGGAAATTTCGTTAATAACCTCAGGTTGCTTGTACAGGAACTCGGCCTCGGTAAAGATCTGGCGCAGGTGCGGGTTGTGGTAAAGTATGGCTTGTTCCATGGCCGCGATGGAGCCATGCTTTTTAAGGTTTTGGCGTGTGGTAAGGTAGCAGAGGCAGTAGCGGCCGTCCTCGATGGCAGAGGTTCCGGCATAACCGTTTTCGAAGTTGTGCAGCGCAATCAGGTCTCTCGGAAAATCATACCTGACGTGATATTTTACGCCAATGTAAGGGGAGCTGGCCCGGAAAAAACGCCGCTGCAGCTGGCGGTCCAGGTTTGTGCGTTTGCCGTAAGCCCCAACCACCACGTGTGCCTGTAAACCCTGCCCCCCGGAAAGCGTGGCTGTAAACACATCTTTTGCGAAAATTACCTGCTGCACTGCCTGCTGAAGTATGAATTTTACGCCCTGCTGTTTGGCAAGCTCAAAAAGATAGTTATCCAGGGTAAAGCGGCTAAGGCCAAAGCCGCCTAAATCCAATTTAGCAGTTAGGGTTTCGCCGTTGGGCGAGCTTAGCAGGAAACGGTTGATGCGGGCCGGGTGCAGGCTGCTGATGTGTGCCCCTAACTGCCGGAGGTAGGGCAGCACCTCGTTAGATACATACTCGCCGCAAACCCTATGGAAGGGATAAGCCTTTTTCTCGACGAGCGTTACACTAAGCCCCGCTCTGGCTAACCCGATGGCACTAACCAGCCCAGCCAGACCTCCCCCGATTACCAGAACATCCGTTGTCAAATTATCTTTCTTTTAAAAATTAGATTTGTTCAATTTGCCTGCTTCATATTTGGTGAATGACCATTTTTCGGAGGGTACAATGCAAGAACAAAAAAATGTGCCCGACGTTCTTATTAATGGAACGACATTTGAGTGTTGTTTTTTTATTCAAGACTTTGATACACTGACTTATATGAAACAATTTATACTTTCTGCTTTTACGTGTTTAGCCGTGCTGGTTGTGCAGGCCCAGGCCAAGCCGCCGGTGCAGGTGCAGGTAACGCAGCAAGCTGAGCAAAATAACCCGCTTGGCTTGCAACAGGAGGAAGACATCGCCATCTATCCCAACCCTAGCAATGGTGTTTTCACCATCTCGGTTTCAAACCTGGAAACCCGCAAAGTAGAGCTGCGCATCCTAAATGTAATCGGTAACGAGATTTACCGCGAAACGTTAACACGCACCGAGCCAAGCCTTACCAAAACCATTAACCTGGACCGTTATGCAAAAGGCCTATACTACATTAAACTGGAAGCGGATAACTACAGTGCCGTACGGCGGGTAGTGATTAAGTAAATCAAACGAAGCCTACAAAGGGGCAGTCGCTGAAAGGTGACTGCCCCTTTTTTCTTTTACCAAAATTTTGAGAGATACTTAAACCCTACTCTATACTTGCTGTCAAACAGGCAAATCTTAATAATCAGAAATCATGAAAAAGAACATCCTTAGAAACCTGTTTGTACTTAGTATTGGTGTATTACTTTCTACTGGGGCTATGGCGCAAGCTAGTGGCCGCCAAGGCGGAGGCATGCAAGAGCGTGCCCAGCAGCAGTTGGAAACCTACAAAACCGAACTTACCCTGACGGATGAGCAGGTTGCTAAACTAAAAGAAATAAATAAGCAAAACATGGAAGAGATGCGTGCTTTGCGTAGCAGCAGTTCAACAGACCGAACAAAGATGGAAGAAATTAGGAAAAAACATCAGGAAGCCATTAGAGCCATACTTACTGAGGAGCAGCAGGCTAAGTTTGATGCCATGCAGCAAGATCAGAAACAAGAGCGCCGTGGTGGCCGCCGTAGCGGAAACTAAGTGTTGTTTGTCAGAAATTTTTTATAACTTATACCGATAGTTTAGTTTGTGACCCGTAAGCCCTGCCGGAATTATTCGGCAGGGCTTATTTTTTTACTTCCCGCTGGCGCTCGGGAAGTATGGTTTTGGTAATATACCCGGTATAAGAAGTAGTGTCCCTGCTAACTCGCGCCTTCACAAACATCACATCAGCGGTGTCTAGCACATAAACCTGCTGCGAGGTGTCAAAATAAGTTATAGTCTGTGCCTTAAAATCTGGGTGGCTATAGAGCTTGCCGCTTATAAGAGGGTGAGCCGCATAAATTACGTCTTTAGGGAGCGGCGCAGCCTGACCGGTTTCTGCAGCAACCGTAGCCTCTTCGGAACCGTGGCTGGAGGGCCCATCAGAGCAGGCAGCAAGTATAAACAGGGGAAGGGCGAGCAGTGCGGTTTTTCTCATGTTGGTGTGGCAGGGTGCATACTCTGTTATATGCTCAGATGAGCTTTAAAGTTTCATGTGGCACACAAGGAGAGGGGAAGTAGGGCGAGGATATGATTTTAAAAGTATAAAAAAGGCTCCCGACAGATATCTGTCGGGAGCCTTTTTTATACCTGGTGGCCCTGCCAGGAATCGAACCTGGATCTAGAGTTTAGGAAACTCCTATTCTATCCATTGAACTACAGGGCCTGCATCCAAAGCTTTGCTTGGCGAATTTACATGAATCTCTGCCACAAAACAACAACCGGAACCGTAGTGTGCTGCAGAAATCAGGAGGAGGCTACGGCCACGGCAAACCCGAGTACAGTAAGTACCAAGCCAACCATAAATATAGTATAGGAAATGCGCAGAATCTTATACTTGCGGCTAAGCACCTCGCCGAGGTAGTAAATATCAGTTATCATGTTGTTGTAAAGCGACTTCTTGTCGCGCATGATATCGTGCATGCCGTTTTGGAACTCCTCTAGGGGAAGGTTAGTGAAGTTACCGAAAAATAGCAGGTTTATTTTACGGGTGTTCAGCTGCTGGTTTTTCTTTTTCTTAAAAGTGAAGCTAGTTACCTCCGGCTGCGCCGAGATGATGGCAAACACAACAGAGCCCAGCGTGGTCAGTAGCAGAATGCCGATCGGGATGAGCAAGGTGCGGTGCGTAGCGTAATCGGTGCCTATAACTGAAGTTTTAGCACTAAGGTAGGTGATGATTACGGAAATAATGATAGCGTTCAGGCTAATCATCATGTTAGCCTTGTTATCGGCAATGGCACTTAAGTTAAGGTGCGTGCGGTAAGTGTTCCGGAACATGGTTTCGATACCGCGCTTCGGCTGGGCCAGTGTCTTCCGGTGCTTCTTTTCCTCTTTCTTTTTCTTCTCGGTTTCTTTGCTCAGGCGGCTGCGCTGCTCCTGTATGTTCAGGCCCAATTGGGAGGCGAATTTGCGCTGTGCCTGATTGGTGTGAAACGTAGTGGAAAGCAGGAAATCCATCTGAAACTGCTCCCATTCCTGGTCCGAGAAAAACTTATCCTGGAAAATCTCCCACTCCACGCGCAGCAGCTCGGCAGTCGCGAAAAACGTATCCTTGCCAATATTAGACATGTCGGCATCCACCATCAGTTCCTCTTCCAGGTTTTGGGGCTCGCGGTTGTGGCATGTTGCCAGAATTATGGAGCAGATGCGGGCAATGCGCTCCTGAGGGTAGTTTTTTGCTTCCAGCCATTCTGTGGCAAGGCGCACACTTTCTTCCTCGTGCCCTTTATAAGTGCTAATGTAGCCTGTGTCATGAAACCAAGCCGCAAGCACCAGGTCCTGCAGTTTATCTTCTGGCAATTTGCTGTTTAGCCCGAGCTCCTGTGCCTCGGCAACGGTTTCAAAAGTATGCTTGTAGTTATGGTATACAAGCTTCTTCGAGAGCTTTTCCTTAAAAAGCCTGAACACGTGTTCGCCGGCTTGTTTTATTAGTGTCTGGTCTTCCATAATTAGTTGTGTTGCAGTACCGGGTGCGCAGGTGCGGCTTTCTGCCCGGTAGCGGGGTGTGCAAGGTGTGGCACACAGTAATCTGCGGTTACGGCGAAATCAGCATTTTGTTAGTGAAAAGAGCAACAGCGGTGGTATTTGGTAGTATATAGAGAGGTAACAACTAAAACTAAAGGCCTTTCGTTTATGAATCTCAGTTTGGCCGCCCCAGTGGCATTTCTTAGAGATATCCGGGACAAGAATCTTCTGGCACGATAAAAAAACTGCTATGCCGCAGGGTGATAAGTATAGTTGCCTTAAGCAGAATCTGGCGGGCATATTTAGCAAATAAACTATGATTGAAATTCTACAGCAGGCACGGCTGATAATGATGCGCTACGGATGGAGTTTGATACTATGCCTGGCTCTTGCCGCATGTGCAGGTGTCAGGAAACCCTATTATAGCGAAGAAGTTTTTGGCTGGGAGGAGCAAAAGCCAGACCCGGCCAATAAGGTGCTTTATTCGGTGTTCCTGATCGGTGATGTTGGGGCGCCCATCCTGGACGGAGAGCCATCAATGATACTGATGCGGAAAATGATGATGGAAACCGGCATGAACAGCGCTACCATCTTTTTAGGCGATAATGTATACATGAACGGTTTGCCAGCCCCTGACAAGTATGACCGCGAGGTGTCCGAGAACCGCCTGAAAGCACAACTCGACATACTAAAAGGATACCCCGGTGAAAAGTACATGATACCCGGCAACCACGACTGGAACCACAGTGGCCGCGGTGGCCTGGAGGCCGTTATGCGCGAGCAGCGCTACGTAAACGAGTACCTCACCGAAGAAGACATTGTAGTGGGCGGCGATTTTTACGTGCCCGGCAACGGTTGCCCCGGCCCATACGAGGTGCGCCTGAGCGATGACCTGGTACTAATAGCCCTTGACTCTGAATGGTGGCTGCACCCATTTAACAGACCTTACGGCGATAACAGCAATTGCGGCGCAGCCACCGAAGCCGAAATGCTGGTGCAGTTGGAAGATATCATCGAGAAAAACAGCGGCAGCGATATTTTGGTTGTGGGGCACCACCCGTTAATGACACGTGGCGAACACGGCGGTTTCTTTACCCTGAAAGATCACCTCTTTCCGCTTACCATGCTCCGCGAGTGGATGTACCTGCCCCTGCCTGTCATCGGCTCCATTTACCCCTTCGCCCGAAAGTATGGCGGTATTTTGCAGGATGTGGCACACCCGCGCTACCAAGCATACATTAACGGCTTGCTCGATATCTTTAATAAGTATGATAATATAGTATATGCAGCAGGCCACGAGCACGCGCTGGAGTACTTTAAGTATGGCAAGCTTCCGCACATTGTAAGCGGATCAGGCTGTAAAACGGATAACGTGAAGCCAGGAGGCGGGGCGGCATACTTGCAGCAGGCAAAGGGCTTCGTGAAAACGAACTATCATGAAAACGGTGAAGTATGGGCTGAGTTCTGGATTCCGGATAAGAGCGGGGAAACCGGGCAAATCATGTACCGTACACTGCTATACTCCAAAAAACCGCGCGAAGAGCATGCTGCCATAGTAGATAACACCAACTACGCCGATAGCACTATTACCTTGGCGGCAAACCCAGGTTACCAGGCCGGCGGCCTGCGCGAAACCCTGCTTGGCTCTCACTACCGCCAAGAATGGGCAACACCGATAAACGTGCCCCTGCTAGACCTGAAAAACACGCTGGGCGGTCTCACGCCCTACCAGAAAGGTGGTGGCAAGCAAACCCTGGCGCTCAAGATCCGGAACCCTGATGCCAAGGAGTATACACTGCGCAGCATCGACAAGGACCCTACCATGGCGCTGTCTCCATACCTGCGCGAAACAGCCGTGAGGGCCTTGCTCCAGGACCAGATATCAGCCCAGCACCCCTATGGCGCCCTGATCATACCAACGCTGGCCGATGCCGCAGGCGTGTACCATACCAACCCCGAACTGGTGTACATCCCTAACACGCCATACTTGCGCCAGTACCAGGATGAGTATGCCAACGTGCTCGCTTACCTGGAGGAGGACGCCGATGAGAACCACGAGGAAACAGCCAGCCTGGGCTATGCCAAAAACCTTGTAGGCACCGATAAAGTGCTGGAGGAACTCGAAGATGATAATGATAATGAGGTAGACCAGTTGGAATATGTGCGGGCGCGCCTCTTCGATATGCTCATCGGCGACTGGGACCGCCACGAGGGCCAGTGGCGCTGGGTAGAAGAAGAGAAGCAGGGCAAAGGCAAGCGCTACACCCCAGTGCCCGAAGACCGCGATATGGCATTTTTTAAGGCCGACGGTGCGTTGCCCTGGCTGGTAACACGCAAATGGGCTATCCGTAACGTCCAGAATTTCGATTACGATTACAGGGATGTTATCGGGCTTAACCTGAGCAGCCTTACCCTGGACCGCACCCTTAGCTCCAAAGTTACAGGCCAGCAATGGCAGCAAATCGCACAGGACATCAAGCAAAACGTAACCGATGAGGTGATAGCGCGCGCCGTGCAGGAGTGGCCCGAGCCGATCCGGGAAATATCCGCTGACGAAATTATTGCCAAGCTGAAAGCAAGGCGCGACAAACTGCCTCAGGCAGCCGAGACATACTACAACTTTCTGGCGCAGTTCGTGGATATATCGGGGAGCGACAAGCATGAGCGCTACCTTATTAACAGGCTAAACGACAAAGAACTACAGGTAACCGGGTACAAAACTTCCAAAGAGGGAGAAATTCTTGCCGAGCTCTACAACCGTACATTTTATACTGATGAAACCAAAGAAGTGCGCTTTTACGGTATGGATGGGCAGGATGCGTTTATCGTGTCCGGCGACGTGAATAAAAGTATACTCGTGCGCATCATCGGGGGCAATGACCAAGACAGTATTGTAGACAACTCGCATGTGAGCGGACTTAAAAAGTACACCGTGGTATACGATACCGAGGATGGCAACACTTTTAGCTTCGGGAGCGAGACCAAGGATAAAACCGACCCTTACGATGAAGTAAACCTATATGACCGCGATAATTACAAGCTGCCATACTTTGGGCCGCGCCTTTCGGCGGAATATAACGTAGAAGATGGCGTGTTTCTGGGTGCAGGCGTGCTGTGGCGCACACAGAGTTTCCGTAAGAACCCGTATGCTTCAGAGCACTTGCTGGAGGCAAACTATGCCTTGCGCACCAGCTCTTTTAACCTAAGGTATACCGGTGATATCCGGAATGTAGTAGGCAACTGGAACCTGGCGCTGAACGCACACGTGCAAGGGCCACAGTTTCAGCGCAACTTCTACGGGTTGGGCAACAACACAGTACAATCCGATGCTTTCGACGATAGCTATTACCGGGTGCGCTTCGAACGCATCAGCCTTAACTCCATGCTTTACCGGGAGCCTTTCGCGTTTGTGAGAATCGGTATTGGGCCAACGTATGATAAGTTTAGGATTAGTATGCCAGAGGGCGAAAGCTTTCTGCTGGAGCAGGGCCGGGCAGGCCTCCTGCGCGAGGGCACTTACGATGCCGAAACAGGTAGGTTTGCCGTGCAGCACTATATAGGGGCAAAGGCCTTTTCTATAGTACAAGTAATTGGTGCAGGCAGCACAGTGGCCAACCCGCGCATCGGCCTGCACTGGCACAACAATATTAGCTATAACCGCCAGCTGGGCGACGAAAAGCTGAGCTACACTAACATCAGCTCAGAATTCCGGTTTTACCTGAGCCCTAACTTTCCGTTTCAGCTAACCTGGGCGGGCAGGGTAGGGGCAGCCCACAACTATGGCGATTATCGCTTTTTTCAGGCTAACACGCTGGGAGGCACCGAAAACTTGCGCGGATACCGCCGCACGCGCTATGCTGGCCGCAGCAGCCTGTATGCCAACGGCGAGGCCCGTGTGCAGCTCTTCGACTATAACCTATACTTAACGCCAGGCAAGTTTGGGGTGCTAGGCCTAATGGATGCGGGGCGCGTTTATGAAAACGGGGAGCCAAAAGAAGCCTTTTTCCGGAGCCTGCACTGGGGCTATGGTGGCGGCGTATGGGTAGACATGCTAAACCGCACCGTGCTATCGCTCAGCTATAGCGTAGGCAGCGACGAAGGCCTGTGGATGCTTAATTTCGGATTCTTTTTTTAACACAATACTGATTTAAAAGTATAACTGAAAGTGCCATGCACCTGTATGGCACTTTGCCTTTTCAGGCCTAACTGCAATAATAAAACTATGGAAATACGGAAACTCCTACTAGGCGCTTTATGCCTGGTTTTCTTTACAGTACATGCACAGGCGCAGGCGCCCGAAACAGAAACTTTGGAAGAGTATGCTACCCCTGGCGTAATAGGCATGGGCAAAAGCCGTGGCGTCATTATAGGGTATGAGCGCCTGCCGGATTTTGGCATCGATTCGGAGTCTGAAGACCCGCGGCTGGGCGATGGCAGCGGACAGGTGCGGCGGCATAACAAGTTCTTTGTGAAGGCTTACGCGCCTCTGGTTAACAAGCCGCAGTCTAAGCTTATCCTAGGCTTCGATTATCAGCTGGAGGAGTTTAACTTCGAGAACCTTAATGAGAATTCATATGATCTGTATCGGTACCTGGAGGACAAAAACCTGAAAAGTATAGGCTTGCAGCTGGCCTACCTGCACTCCCTGAACGAGCGCAACTTCTACCTGATTCGGATAAAAGGAGAACTCAACGGGGATTATACGCGAGATAACATCAACATACCGGATTACCTAAAGGCAACTATAGACGTGGCTTATGGCTGGAAAAAAACGCCGACCTATGCCTTGGGCGTGGGTCTGCAACTGGGTTATACGTATGGCCGGCAGAGCATTTACCCAGGTGTCTTGTTTAATAAAACCTTCAACGATAAGTACGGGGTAGAATCGATATTTCCGGCGAATGCCCGTTTGCGCTACAATGCCAACGAGAAAACGCTTTTCTATGCCGGTTACCGCTTGGAGGGTGCTAGCTACGATATTTTTGCCGATGAAACCTCGCTCTCGCAGTTTGGGGAGGTTGAGTTTAGGCGCACCGATATCAAAGGGCTGCTGCGCATGGAGCGCGAGATCTACGACTTTGTATGGTTTGCCGTTGAAGGTGGTTTCCGGCAGTACTACCGCAACCGCCTGTTCGATGAGGTCGGCTCCCGCGACGAGCTGATCACCAACGACCTGAAAGGCGCCGCGTATGTTGGCGTAGAGCTATACCTGGTGCCGCCACGAAAGTGGGCGCAGCGCCAAGCTCAGTAACCTGGCAAGCATAAGTATAAACCAGAAAGGGGGCCGGCTATACAAACGTATGGTCGGCCCCCTTTCTGGTTTTAAGAGTATGTAATTTGCCTGCTATTCCGTAGGCTTGCAACTGGCATCTAAAGTGGTAGGCACCATGTCGCGGAGGTAATCGTAAATGGCATATTGCGCGCGCATGGCGGTTGGTGTCTCGGCCTTTATGTAGCTGTTGTCCACGCTGCGGGTTTTGGTGTCGTCGGCTAATTGCAACTCAATAATGTGGCGGATCTGCGCGGCCAGTTCGGGCTGGTAAATCGGGAAGGCCACCTCTACGCGGCGGTTCAGGTTTCGGGTCATCCAGTCGGCAGAGGCAATGTATAGCTGCTCGTCGCCGTTGTTATGGAAGATATACACCCGGGCGTGCTCCAGGTAGCGGTCCACGATGCTGCGCACCTCAATGTTCTCGCTGATGCCTTTTACGCCTGGCATAAGGCAACAGATACCTCGCACCAGCAACTGAATTTTAACGCCTGCCTGGCTAGCACTGTACAGCTTCCTGATCATGCGCTCATCCTGCAGCGCATTCATCTTCAGAATCATACTTGCGGGCAAGCCTTTTTTTGCGTTCTTAATCTCGCGATCAATCAGCTTCACAAAGTTCTGGCGCATATTTAGCGGGGCCATCAGTAGGTGCTGGAAGGTTTTGTTGGGTTGCCGATCAATGAAGAAATTAAACACCTGCTCTACATCTTTGGTAAGGCGCTTATCGGAGGTAAAGAGAGCGTGGTCTGCATAAATCTTTGAAGTATCCTCGTTGTAGTTACCGGTGCTCAGGTAGGCATAGTTTACCAGTTTGCCTTTCTCGTTGCGGGTGATCAGGCCCAGCTTGGAGTGAACCTTTAGATCAGGCACCCCGAAAATAACGTTGGCCCCAGCTTTCTGCAGCTTTCCTGCCCAGAAGATGTTAGACTCCTCATCGAAGCGGGCCTTAAGCTCTACCACTACCGTTACAAGCTTGCCATTTTTAGCGGCTTTGGCCAGCGCCTTGGCTATCTTCGATTTGTCGGCTACGCGATACAGCGTGGCGCTCATGGCGGTAACTTTCGGGTCTTCGGCGGCTTCCTCAAACAGGCGCAGCACATAGTCAAACGACTGGTAAGGATAGTGCACCAGGTAATCCTTCTCCTTCATGGCGGCCAGCAGACTGTCGGCTTTCTCCAGTTCGGGGTGCACCAAAGTGGGCTGCAGGTCATACTTCAGCTCTGGAAGGTTAAAATCCGGGAACTGAAAGAAATCGCGGAAGTTGTGGTACTTGCTGCCCTCTACCAACTCTGCCTCGGTTATGCCGGTGTGCGCCATCATCATGTCCAGTAAGTCCTGCGGCGTCTGCGGGTCGTAGAGGAGGCGAGCCGGGTAGCCGGTTTCACGTTTCTTCAGACTGTTGTGGATCTTGGCCATCAGGTTGCCCGATACTTCTTCCTCAATATCCAGCTCGGCATCACGGGATACTTTTACGGCATGGGCATCAAAGACTTTATATTGCGGGAACAGGCGTGGCATACAGAAACGGATCACATCGTCTATAAACATCACATAGCGCTGCTCGTTTACTGTAGGCAGTTTTACAAAACGGCTGCCGTGCTTCTTGGTAGGGATCTCCAGCATGGCAAAACGCTCCGGCTTGCAATCGCTTTCGGCAGGCTCCCACATCTTCACGCCCAAGTACACGGTCTGGTCTTTCAGGAAAAGGTGCGTCTCGGTTTCGTCGAGGATAATGGGTAGCAAGAGCGGCTCCAGCGTTTCCTCAAAGTAATCCTTCACCCAGGCTTCCTGCTCGGCGTTCAGGTCGTTCTCGGTAAGCATGTGGATGTTTTGTTCACGCAGGTCCGCCAGGATTCCCTCCCGGAATACCTGCCCGAACTCCTGCTGCTGCCTGTGCACCTCCGCCATAATTTGGTCCAGGGTTTCAGTGGGGTCCTCCTCCAGTTTTTTACGGGTTTTCTCTTTTAGTTTAATGAGGCGCTTCAGGGTAGCGACACGTACCTTAAAATACTCGTCGAGGTTAGAGGAGAAAATTGCCATAAACTTAACGCGCTCCAGCAAGGGTACGGTTTTGTCTTTGGCTTCTTGCAGTACTCTGTAATTGAAGGCGAGCCAGCTAAGCTCTCGGTTTATAAACGGATAGCCTGCCGTAGCCAGCTGCTCCTTGTGGGTTTGTTTATCCATGGTAAATTAATGATTTGTGCCAAAGCCCGTGGCTCCGGCGAAAGGGTTACTTGTGGTTCTTCGGGAAGTCGTAGAACAGTAAGGTAGCATTGTCTTTGGAGATCTCTTTCCAATCGTCGCAGTTAAAGCTGAGGCCCGTAACACCGGCAGTGGGCATGCTGTGCACCGGCTCTGGCGAGAGCAGGTTAGCAAAGTCGGAGATGGCCTCGTTGTGGCCTACCAGCAACAGTGTATTTACCTCGGCAGGGGCTTCCTGAACTACCTCCAGCAGGTCCTCTTCATCGGCGCCGTAAACGCGGGTGTCTACGGTAATGTCGTCTGCATCGTAGTCTAGCTCTTTGCCTACCAGCGTGGCCGTGCTAATTGCCCTGACCGCCGGGCTGGAAATAATAAGGTCTGGAGTAACGCCGCGGGTTGCCAGCTCATGGCCCATAAGGGGCGCATCATGGCGCCCACGCTTGTTCAGCGGGCGGTCATGGTCACTGAGTTCGTCGAATTCCCAGCTCGATTTAGCGTGCCTAAGAATGTATAGGGTTTTCATACGTTTGGTTTGTTGCATGTGCCGCTTGCAGTTACTTAAATCCGCAAGTATGGCTTTGCTTCTTACTGAAAGTATGGGTAAATAGTTGTGTGGCGGCAGTTAAGTACGTGTTAAGATGAGGCAGCAGCTAGTGTTAGCTAAAAAAGAGAAGCCCGTGACTGCAACAGCAACCACGGGCTTAAACTATACTTAGCGAAGTAAGCACCTAAACGTTGTTCGGATACCGCTGGAAGTGTATCTCGGCCACACGGCGCTGTAGCTCTTCGCGCAGGGCATCAATATTCAGCTTATCAGTAGCGGAAATAAACATTGCCGGGGCATGTTCTTTGGCCATGTATGTCGCTTTTAAATCGTCAATGGATGGGCGGGCTGCCATGTCTTCCTCTGCAAGCTCCTCCTGGCGCATAGCCAGGTATTGATCTATTTTATTGAAAACCAGAAGCACAGGTTTCTCGGCAGAGTTAATGTCCTTCAGCGTTTCATTTACCACGGCAATATGGTCCTCAAACGACGGGTGCGATACATCCACCACGTGCAGCAGCAGGTCGGCCTCACGTATCTCATCCAGAGTAGATTTAAACGACTCGATGAGCTTGGTTGGCAGCTTCCGGATAAATCCTACTGTGTCGGAGAGCAGGAAAGGCACATTGTCGAGCACAACCTTACGCACGGTGGCATCCACGGTGGCAAACAGCTTGTTCTCGGCAAACACCTCTGATTTAGAGAGCAGGTTCATCAGCGTAGATTTGCCCACGTTGGTATACCCTACCAGCGCCACGCGCACAATGCCTGCACGGGCTTTACGCTGCTCGAAGTTCTGCTTCTCAAACTTCTTCAGGCGCTCACGCAACAAAGATATCTTGTCGCGCACAATACGGCGGTCAGTCTCGATCTCAGTCTCACCCGGTCCCTTCATACCAATACCACCCTTTTGCTTGGATAAGTGCGTCCAGAGGTTAGTAAGGCGCGGCAGTAGGTATTGGTACTGGGCAATCTCGACCTGAGCGTGAGCCTGGGCGGTTTTGGCGCGCAGGGCAAAAATGTCAAGTATAAGTAAGCTGCGGTCCACGATTTTCACCTGCAGCTCGCGCTCAATGTTGCGCACCTGCGAGGGGCTCAGATCATCGTCGAAGATAACCATGTCGATCTGGTGCTCCTTTACGTAGGCATTTATCTCGTCCAGTTTGCCGCTGCCCACATAAGTTGCGCGGTCCGGCTTATCCAGCTTCTGTATAAAGCGCTTTACGGTCTGAGCACCGGCAGTCTCAGTTAAAAAGGCAAGTTCGTCCAGGTATTCCTGGGTTTGCTCATCGGTTTGGCGATAGTTAGGTACGGCCACCAGCACGGCAGTTTCCTGCGGCTTGGAGGTTTCGAAGAATTTCTTTTTAGCCATTCATTATTTTTTTAACGTCATGGTATAAGCGGCCAGCGCCTCAGCTTCCTCATCAGAAAGCTGGCTGCCAAAGGCAGGCATCAGGCCGCGACCATTCTCGATTACGTTGAGGCGATCTTTTAGGCTGAGATTGCTGATGTGTAAGTCGGCTGCTCCGCCCAGGCCTTTGGCGCCATCGGCACCGTGGCAGGTTTCGCAGAGCTGTGTGTAAACGGCTTTCGCGTTTGCCAGTTGCGCCTCGCTCATAGCTGCCACAATCTCCTCGTGCGCCACCGCAGACTCGCTAAGCCCGGCATCACTGGCCTCTACGGCATCCGTTTCTGGTGTTTTGTCGGCCTTCGGGCTGATGGTAGCGTTCTCTACCGGGCCCGGTTTTTTCATGGTCAGGCTTTTGGTTTCGGCCACGCCATACACATACAGGAAAATCAGCAGCGAAAGTATGGCCATCACTTTGTTTTCACGCTTGATGCCCACAATGCCGATCGGGATGGCGATTAGCACCAATACTACTTTCGTGATAAGCCAGCCCGGTACGCCGTTGTAGTTAAACAGCAGGTAGCCACCCGTAATCAGGATCAGCGTGCCAAAGATTATATCCAGCACTTTGGTTTTATTGCGTGCTTTTGCCAGTGTTTCGCGTTTGTTGAGGAGCAGCAAAACAGTTTTGAACGTGAATAGGAGCAGGAATAATACGACTACCAGTACGTGCGTGTGCAGAAATGCGACAGTTGCTTGCATGTTGTTATACGTTGTTTTATCAAAGTTGGAAGAATGGATGCAATTTACTCTAAATTTTCCGATGCTACTGCAAAATGGCTAACTTACGGCTTTTTAGGCAGGCAGTTATTTAGGCTGTGTTGCGCATCATCCGTAATCCATACTTTAAATCATGGACCACAAACTTTTCCCGATTGAGGGGTTGGTAGAGTTTCAGCCACGCGTTTTTCGCGATGAACGAGGCTATTTTTTGGAGACGTTCAGCCTGAAATGGTTTGAGCCGCTGGGCATTAAGCCTGTTTTCGTGCAGGATAACCAGTCGGTATCGGCAAAGGGCGTGCTGCGCGGGCTGCACTTCCAGAAACCGCCACATGCGCAGGGTAAACTAGTGCGCGTTTCCAGCGGCAGAGCCTTAGATATAGCTGTTGACCTGCGCAGAAACTCACCTACGTTTGGGCAGCATGGTTCTTGTGTGCTGGATGCTGATAAACACAACCTCTTCTACATTCCGGAGGGTTTTGCGCATGGCTTTATGGCGTTGGAGGATAACACCACCTTCCTGTACAAGTGCACCGATTTTTATGCCCCGGAAACGGAAGGCGGCATACTTTGGAACGACTCGGCCCTGGGTATAGATTGGGGCATCGCCGAGCCGCTGGTGTCGCCGAAAGATGAAGTGCTACCGCTGCTGCAGGATTTCAGCTCACCATTTTAGGGAGACACTAGACGCTAGATTTTAGGCGTTAGATATTAGATATTAGAGAAAAGGCCAGAAGCGGTTTAACCGCTTCTGGCCTTTTCTCTGTTCATAGAAGTTATACTTGCTTATTGCTCTACGTCTAGCTTTTCGACCAGTGTCTCCAGGCCCATACCCCGAGAGCCTTTAATCAGGATGTAGCTTTCTGCGATCGGGTTCTTGCGTAGCCAGGTTTCCAACTCCGGCTTTGTCTCGAAGTATAAAAAGTTCTCGTTTACCTCTGCGCCATACTTTATATCCTTACCGCAAAGTATAACCGTATCAAAAGGCTGCTCTGCTACTACCTCGCCCAGTGCGCGATGCTCGGCCTCACTCTCGGTTCCCATCTCAAACATATCGCCAAGTATAACCACCTTCTTTGCGGCATTCATACTTCCGAAGTTGCGCACGGCGGCGGCCATAGAGGTTGGGTTGGCGTTGTAGGCATCCAGAATGATGGTGTTGCTGCCCTTTTGCAGTACCTGCGAGCGGTTGTTTACCGGGCTGTAGTCGGCAATGGCCTCGTTTGCTTTTGCCAGAGACACCCCGAAAAACTTGCCGATGCAAGCCGCCGCGGCCATGTTCTCGTAGTTGTAGCTGCCCACCAGTTGCGTATGCACCACGCTTCCTTCCTCATCCTTGTACACCACGTATGGCGAGGCTTCCAGCAGTTCGCTGTGGTAATAATCGCCGGGGGTAGGGTAGGTAACCTTGTTCGTGATGCGGCGGCTCATGCGCATGAGGTGCTCGTTGGCAGTGTTCACGAAAACGGTGCCGTCATACGTGTCCAGGTGCACGTAAAGCTCGCTTTTGCCACGGGCCACGCCCTCCAGACTGCCGAAGCCCTCCAGGTGCGCCTTGCCGATGTTGGTGATCAGGCCATGCGTGGGCAACGCGATGCTGCAAAGCGCGGCAATCTCACCGATGTGGTTGGCGCCCATCTCGATAATGGCCATTTCATGCTCCGGGGTAATGCGCAGCAGCGTGAGCGGCACCCCGATGTGGTTATTGAGGTTGCCCTGTGTGTAAAGCGTGTTATACTTCTGGCTGAGCACAGCGTGCACCAATTCTTTGGAGGTGGTCTTGCCATTAGAGCCCGTAATGCCGATGACCGGGATGCTGAGCTGGCGGCGGTGATGGCGTGCCAACTCCTGCAGGGCCTGCAGCGTATCCTCCACTACAAACACATTGTCGGAGGCCATGCTGGCATCATCCACCACGGCAAAGCGTGCGCCTTTTTCCAGTGCCATCGTAGCGAACTTGGCGCCTTTAAAGTTCGGGCCGTTCAGGGCGAAAAACATACTTTGCTCCTGGTCGGCGCGGGAGTCGGTGCTTACGTGGCGACACTCCAGGTACTTTTGGTATAGAAACTCGATGCTGTTCTGCATGAAATGCGTAATTTTAACTTAGTCAGGATGCTTAAGGGAGGCGCTGCAGCGTTTATACTTTACGGCGGCACTCCTGGCGGCAATATACATTCTATTAAACAAAAACGACAGTACCCCGGCCTGCGTTCATCAAATAGAACCCTTACGTGCATGAAGAAAATTTTTACCCTGCTGTTTATACTTGCCACCACCCTTACCGCCACGGCGCAGCAAGATCCGCTACGCTTCCAGATGAGCCAGGCTATACCTGTTTCGGTGGAGAGCAAAGCGCTGAAAGACCCTTGGAGTGGCGGCCTTAACACACCCCAATTCTCTACGATAGACCTGAACCAAGACGGGCAGGAAGACCTGTTTGTGTTCGACCGCCAGTTGCAAAAGGCCTTTACCTGGCTGGCCGTGCAGGAAAACGGGCAGTGGCGCTATACGTACGCCCCGGAGTATGAGGCTTTTTTCCCAAAGGATCTTACTTACTGGGTGCTGCTCCGCGATTATAACTGCGATGGCCTGAAGGATATTTTTACCAGCTCGCCGCTCGGTATACAGGTGTTCCGGCAGGAGCAGGCCGCCAAGGGCAAGCTTAGCTTTTCGTTAGCAACGGATGCACTGCGCTATAACTCAGGCAGGGTTAACATGCAGATGAACAGCGCCGATGTGCCCGCTATTACTGACATTGACGGCGACGGCGACCTAGACGTGCTGCTGGTGGAGTTCTCGCAGGGCTTTTTCCTGGAGCTTTACCGCAACGTGCAATCCGAAACAAACCAGCCCTGCGGCACGCTAAGCTTTGTGCAGCAAACCGATTGGTGGGGCGGAATTACCGAGTGCGAGGGCTGTAACAACTTTAAGTTTGGGGAATACTGCGCCGGCTACGAAGGCGAAAGCGTTGCCTCGCCCATGCACTCCGGCCACGATGGCTCTTCTCTATTGTTGCTGGATACCGATGCCGACGGCGACAAAGAACTTGTGATGGGCGGCGTGCAATGCGAGGACTTGGCTATTTTTGACAACAAGGGAAACAGCGGCAACGCCGTGATGACGGGTTTTAACCCGCTCTACCCAGTCGTAAAACCTGCCAACTTCAACATCTACCCTGCTGCCTATTACGAGGACGTTACTTTCGATGGAGTGCCCGACCTACTGGTGGCACCGCAGGCGTATCAAGATATCTGGAATATGGATTTTGAGCGATCCAACTGGCTGTACCAAAACCAGGGCGCCACAGACCAGCCGCAATTTAATTTTGTGCAGGACGATTTTCTGCAGAACCAGATGATTGACCTGGGCGAGGGCGCTTTCCCGGCTTTTGCCGACATGGATGCAGACGGCGACCTGGACATGCTGATAGGCAACGCAGCGGATTACCGAAACAAGCGCTATGGTGCCTCGCTCAGCTTTTACCGCAACACCGGCACTGCCACCGAGGCAACGTATGAACTTGTTACCAATGATTTTCTGGGCCTGCACGCGCAGCAGGTTTATAACCTGAAACCCGCGTTTGCCGACATAAACGGCGATGGCACCACCGACCTTATACTTACCTTTAAAGGCTTGCAGGCGGGCTCTACACGGATTGCTTATCTGCAAAACCTGGCTAAAAAAGGACAACCCGCCGTTTACGACCTGGCTTACCTGCAAACCTTACTGAAGGTGGAGGATGGCTCCTCGCCGGCTTTCGCGGACCTCGACAACGATGGCGACCTGGACCTTATACTTGGGAAAGCCGCCAGCAACCTGGAGTTTTACCGCAATACAGGTTCTATTACCGCTCCGGCCTTTACCCTGGAGGATAGCAGCTTCGGTGGCATCAATTTTAATTTTACGCGCCGCTTTTTGTACCCTGCCGTGCACGACCTGGATGGCGACGGAAACTTTGACCTGCTAACCGTGGATGAGTCGGGGGAGCTGCGCATCTACCGCAACATCACACAGGATCTAAACGCCACGTTTACCGCCGAAACTGAGGTGTTGGAGAACAAGCTAACGGAGCAGGTACAGGCCACGTGCTTAGGCTTTGGGCTAAGTATAACCGTAGCCCCACTGGGCGGCGAGAACAAGCTTTACCTGGCACTGGGCAGCAAAGGCGGCGGTTTATACTTGCTGGAGCAAACGGCAGGCAATGTCGCCAACCCTGAAACCAATGGCTTAACGCTGCAAGTATACCCCAACCCATACCTGAAAGCAGGCGAGCAGCCCGTGCGTGTGCAGGCATCAGAGCCGGTACAAGTAGAAATGTATGATATGGTGGGCAAGCGCGTATTAGAGAGCACTGGCAAGTATAGCCGCAGCCATACCTTAGCGTTGCCAGCCTTGCAGTCGGGGGTTTACATTGTGCGGGCCGTATCCGAAACCGGAAAGCATACTTCTGCCAAACTGATGGTGTACTAATGCAGGCTTTTTTATACTTTGATTTGACGGATTCCGGTGCCTACCAGAAACCCGTGGTAGCGCAGGTGCGGCAGGCGTTCCCCAACATAGCAGTGCTGGACCTGGATACCACCTCTGATGAGCTTTTGCAGCACTATGCGCGCCGCATGCTGCGCGAGGCAACGCAAAGCATTGTCTGTATAAAAGCGGATGAAAGCACCAAAAACCTGGGCAGCCTGATGCCTTTGCTGGAAGAGATTTTCCGGAAAGGGCCGCAGCGTCTGGTGATTTTAGAAGGCGAGCACGCCCGGCTGCGAAGAATGTTTGATGCCAGGCCGCATGTGCGCTACTTGAAAGTTGAGCCAGGGCAGGTGTTGGAAGAAGTTAAGCGGTTTCTTAGCTCAGTAGCGTAAAGCCGTCTGCATCCAAATGCGCTGGGAAAGCCTCCCGAAACGCATCCAGCTCCGTTTTGCTTAGCTGCAACGTATGAATGCCTTCGGCTTCGGAAGTATCCAGCAGGTGGTGGCCTTTGGGGTGAATGATGGCAGAGTCGCCGGAATAGGGGTGGTTGTTGCCGTCGGTGCCCATGCGGTTCACGCCCACTACGTAAGCCAGGTTCTCGATGGCGCGGGCCTGTAGCAGCGTGCGCCAAGGCAAACTGCGCACTTTAGGCCAGTTGGCTACGTACAGTAGCAGGTCATAGGCGTTGTGGCTGTTGCGGCTCCATACCGGGAAGCGCAGGTCATAGCAAACCAGCGGGCATACTTTCCAGCCTTTTAGCTCTACAATTAACCTCTCCTGGCCAGGGCTGTATGTATGGTGCTCTTTGGCCATCCGGAATAAGTGCTTTTTATCATACTTGGTATAACTGCCATCGGGCCTAACCCAGTACAAACGGTTGAAGTGTTGCTCTCCCTCGCGCACCATCACGCTGCCTGTTAGCACAGCGTCATACTTCCGGGCTTCTTGCTGCATCCAGGCAAGTGTGGTGGTATCAGCCTTTTCGGCGAGCCTTTCCGCATCCATACTAAAGCCAGTGGTAAACATTTCGGGTAGCACAATCAGGTCGGTTTTGGGCTGCGCTGCTTCCAGCTTTTGGCTGAACATGTGGCGATTCGCCAATGCATCCTGCCAGTGCAGGCTGGTTTGTATGATTGTTACACGTAAGTTCATCGGAAGTATGATTCTTAAATTTAAAAGTTAAGCGCGTCGCTTGCCCCGTTGCATCTCCAAAAACTAATGGTCTCCTAGGTTTATACTTTGGCAAGCCGCTCGCCGGCAGCTTTCAGGGTTTCCTCGCTTTTGGCAAAGCAGAAGCGCAGGTACTTATTGTCGGTCTTGTCGTGATAGAAAGCTGAAACAGGTATAGCTGCCACGCCGGTTTCTGTAGTGAGGCGGCGAGCAAACTCCAGATCATGTTCTGCAGTAATGTTGCTATACCTGGCCAACTGAAAATAGGTGCCCGCCGAAGGTATAAATTCGAAACGAGATGCTTGCAGCTGTGCTATAAAATAATCGCGCTTGGCCTGGTAGAAAGCCGGCAACTCCAGGTAATGCGCCTCCTCATCCATAAAATCGGCGATGGCCAATTGCAGAGGCGTAGCTGTACTAAATGTTATGAACTGGTGCATCTTGCGCAGCTCGGCGGTAAGCGGAGCAGGAGCCACGGCATACCCAATTTTCCAACCCGTTGTGTGATACGTTTTGCCAAAGGATGATACTACAAAGCTGCGCTCCCGCAAGCCCGGATGCTGCAACACGCTGTAGTGCTCCTGCTCGTCAAAAACCATGTGCTCGTATACTTCATCGCTCAGCACGAGTATGTCGGTGCTATTAATCAGGTTTGCCAATATGTCCATGTCTTGCCTGGTAAGTATGGCGCCAGTAGGGTTATGCGGCGTATTAATGATAATGAGCCGGGTACGGGAAGAAAGTCGTTTTTTCACCTGGTCCCAATCCACCGAGAAATCTGGCAAGGCCAGCGATACAAAAACAGGCACGCCGCCGCACAAACGTATAACAGGCACATAGCTATCATAGCAGGGCTCCAGCACCACAACTTCATCGCCGGGCTTTACAACGGCAGTAATGGCTGCATGCAGCGCCTCGGTGGCCCCAGAGGTTACCGTTATCTCTGTTTCCGGGTCTGGTTGGTAGCCGTAGAGTTTCCCGGTTTTCAAGCTGATTTGATGGCGCAGTTGCGGCATGCCGGCCATGGGAGCGTATTGGTTAAAGCCTTCGTGCATATACTTTGCCGCTAGCTGTACCAGTTGCTCCGGGCAGTCAAAATCGGGGAAGCCCTGCGAAAGGTTAATGGCCTGGCTGGCATTGGCCAACCCAGTCATCACCGAAAAAATACTGGAGCCAATATCAGGGAGTTTGCTTGTAGGGTATGATATCATATGGTACGTATAAGATAGCGCGAGGCCAAGTATAACCTAAACCTAAGTTAGCGCTTTTTCGGAAGAATAAACGGGAGAGCTTTGCAAAGTGTACTGCGCTCGCCCTTAATAGTTTACTGAAAGTTTATACTTGTTTATAATGCAACAAGTATAAACCTAGTATATGCAGAAGGTGAGAAGTGTAGTTTTATGGCTTTTTATACTTTGCAGCCAGTTTCCGGCGCTGGCTCAGGAGAGTACTATGCTTAAAAATGCGGTAACGCTCAAATTTTTTGGGCTTTCCGGGCACATCAGGCAAGTAAGAAACCCATCCCTGTTCCCTAACCGGCTGGATGATAACGGAATTTTTGTGCTGAACCTGGGCGGGATTGTAGGCTATGAGCGCTTTGTATGGCGCGATAGGCTGAGCATCCGGGTGGAGCAGGGACTGTATGCTGACTGTGCCGCCGAGTTTGCAGGGTTTACACACCTGGGCTGGCGCGGAGTAATCTGGCAGAGTGGTCGGCATTCTGTAAACGGTGGGTTTGGCCCTACACTAGTATACCGCCAAGACTGGAACAAAATGCAGGATTACGAGGACGACGGCTATTTTAGTAGAAGTGGCGGCTGGCAATATAAGTTTTACTGGTATGGCGGAGAGTTTGAGTATAATTATATGCTTAAGCAAAACACAGAGTTATCGGTAAACATGGTGCCGGGGCTGCCAGAGTTAATATCGGTAGGCGTGGGCATCAGGAAGCATTTTTAAACGTGTAAGCAGCCACAAAAAACGAAAGCCGGATAAGTCCGGCTTTTATCATCTGTGCTTTGTGTTTATACTTCCTAGTCCTCATACTCCTGCCAGAAACCATCGTAGTGGCGTGGCTGGCGGCGTTGCGGGTAAGGCATAGTAGGGTCCTCGTGCCATCTATCTTCAACACGCTGGTTGCTTGGGGCAAAGTGCACGTCGCGCTGGCGCCAAATGGGCTCATGTGGCTGTTGCTGATTCATGGGGTGATAATGCTGCTGCGGGTGGTGCTGATATCGCTGCGGGTGCTGATGCCGGCGCTGGCCTTCAGGTAGCCAATCTTCCTCTCTATGGTATCTGCCTTCTTCCTCGAAGCGGTCAGTATTACGTGGCTGCCAATCGGAGTGGTCTCTGGTAAGTCGTGGGGCGGGCTCGCCCCATCTGCTCCCAAAGTCATTAAAGTTCTCCGGGTGTTGATGGTGCTTGTGGTGCTGCTCTTCACGGCGATGGCGCTGGTGCTCCCAATGGTGCGGGTGCCTAGGGTCGTGCTCTTCGTTATGCATAGTTAATTTCTTAGATAAATAATTCTTTCCGGATTGATCTAATCTCTAAATAATGTACGGCTTGATAATCAGGAGGTTCCTTTTAAGATACGCATAAAAATGTGAAATAGCAAAGCCGGCTATCAGGCCGGCTTTACTATTTCACTAACTAAAACTTAATCTACTACCAATTCTACTTAATCTAAAGTTTATACGTTTTAGCGTCGGTCCTTGTTAATATTATCATAGTAATTATCCTTGCCGGAGTCGCCTTCGTCAGCCCAGCGTGGCCCACCCTCATAGCCTCTGTCAAAGTTACGGTTGCGATACTGTTCCGATCCGTAGCGCTCTCGGGAGTCTGAACGGCTTGCCTGCGACTGATGGTGGGGCGGGTTATAGCCTGGATCATCGGAGTGCCAGATATCGTTCCAGGTATCCTTTACGCGTTCCATAAAACCGCGATGGTCTCGTGGATGCGGGGCTGTGGCGTCGCTGTCGGGTGTGTAGCGGCCTTCTGTGTACCAGTTGTGGGAGCCACTGCCATACCTAAAGTCATCTTCCTTGTAGCGGCTACGGCTGCCTGGGCCTTCGCGCCATTGGTCGTTCTGATAGCCGTGCACATCGGAGCGGTTGCCTTGCAACGAGCCGCCTGGTGTGTGCGGGCGCCGCATGCTATGTTCCTGGCTGTGCTGGTAGTTACTGCCGCGGTCGCCGTGGTCGATGCGGCTGCGCTCGTTGCGGTAAGAGCTCATTGCCTCGGAGCCGTAATGGTCGTTTAGGTGAGCGTTTCGGTCTTGGGCATAGGTGCTGCGGCGGTCGTGCTGGTAATTCTCGCCGTAGCGTTGCTCTGGCTTGTCTTGGGCACCGCGTGGGCTTGGCCCTGTGTGGAAGTAGTTGCCTTCGCCCCACTGTCTGTCGTCCTGGCCACGGTATCCGTAGCGTTGCTGGCCCTGCGGGCTGTTAGGTTGGTGCTCTTTGTTATATAAATCGCGGCCAATTTGCTGGTTGTTTCGATTTTCTCTGCTTCTATTTTCTGGGTTATTTTCCATAACGCTGTTTCTGTCTTATTTGGTGTTCTACATTTCGGTACCTGCGCAATGGCGGGCATTAAATTGTACGGTATTAGTAAAGCTATAGTTGAAATACAGCACCTTGCAGAAATAAAAAGGCACCTCTAGAGAGGTGCCTTGCGTTTGGGTTGTGTAGGCGTTTAAAAGAACTCGTGCAAAATTTCGCGTACATCGGCTTCAGCCAGCGGCTTGGAGTAATGCCTGCGCACGTCCGGGAAGTGCTTCAGCTTTTCCAGGTCATAGAAGCTGGCAGAGGATGTGAGCATGAGCAGCACTATCTCACGCTTCTGCGCATCGGCATACTGCTGGTACTCTTCCAGAAACTCAAAGCCATCCATTACCGACATTTTGATATCCACAAAGATAAGGTCAGGGCGTGGGTAGCCATCCACGCTGGCAAACGACTTGTTCAAATAGTCAATGGCTTCTTCGCCATTCATCACGACACGTATGTCCGGAGCGACCTCCAGGCGGTTAAGTAAACGATGATTCAGGTAGTTTGTGGTGTCATCATCATCGATAAGCAGTATGGTATTGAGCCTTCTCATGTTCTATATCAGTGTTATTTCTTCAGTTTAAAGTATAGGTAAAAGGTAGTACCCTCGTTTACGGAGCTTTCGATGTTGATATAGCCGCCGTGGTTGCTTAAGAGCCTGTTTACAATGTATAATCCTAGTCCTGAGCCTTTTACGTGGCTATGGAATCGCTTAAACATCTGGAATAGCTTGCTCTCGTGTTTATTCATGTCGATGCCCAGTCCATTGTCCTGTACTTTCAGTTCTATGTAATCAGCCTTAAGGGCAGATGTAACACTAATTTCCGGCATACGGTCCGGGGAGCGATACTTTAAGGCATTGCTCACCAAATTATAAAGTATACTCTTTAGGCTGGAGCGTGTAAACGGCACTTTATCTACAGCAGAGAAGTCAACTGAGACTTTGGCCCCCATACTATCGATCTGATCTTGTACGCTTGTCAGCACATCCTTTATTGTTTCGTTAAGGTCTATGTCATCCAGTTTATGGTCTTTCGTGCGCTGTATACGCACTACCTCACTTAGGTCGTAAATGGTGTTGTGCAGCTGCTTTAGAGACTTGTTGAACATTTCGATTAGCTTCGGGGCGTCCGGGTCGTTGAACGTTGCATCATTCATCAACTCGTCAAAGATGCCGGACATGTTAATGATCGGCAGTTTCAGGTCATGAGAGGCTGTGTATACAAAGCTGTCCAGGTCCTGGTTGATGCGTTCTAGTTCAATGTTCTTTTCCACCAGCTCCTCCTCCGCGCGCTTGTGATCCTCAATGTCAGTGCAGGTGCCGAACCATTTGATTATATTCCCCTGCTCATCGCGCATCGGCATGCCCTGGCCCAGAAACCAGCGGTAAGTGTCATTATACCCATTCTTGATGCGGTATTCTATTTCATAGTACTCACCGGTGCGGAGAGAATACTGGAAGCGTTCAATGGCTCGCTTTTGGTCATCCGGGTGCAGCACAGTGTTCCAAGCATCACCTAAGCTATTTTCAAGCTTCATGCCCGTGTACTCGTACCAGCGTTTGTTAAAATAGTCCGTATATCCGTCCGGGCGCGTGGTCCAAACCAGCTGCGGGATAGACTCGGCCAGGAACCGGAACTGCTTCTCGGATTCCTCTACTTTCTCGCGAAGTAACTTTTGCTCATGTATGTAGGTGGCTGTTCCGAACCATTTAACTATCTCCCCTTCGGCATTGCGGTGAGGGAGGGCACGTGCCAGAAACCAGCGGTAGTCCTCGGTGTTGATGTCGCGCAGGCGCAGCTCTCGCTCGTACTTCTCGCCGGTGCGCATGGAGTGTAGCCAGTCGTTTACGGTGGGTTGTTGGTCGTCGGGGTGCAGCGATGGTCCCCAGCCAAAACCCAGCGTCTCTTCCTGCGTCATTTTGGTGTAGTCGTACCACTGTTGGTTAAAGTAGTCCACATGTCCGTCAGGGTTTCCGCTCCACACAATATGAGGGATAGACTCCGCTAACATCATAAACTTACTGTTGCTGTCCTCCAGCTTCAGCATCATCTGCTTCTGCTCTTCAATGTCGGTATGTGAGCCGACCCACATGGTAATGTTGCCAGCACTATCGTAGATCGGCAGCGCGCGAGCCAAAAACCAGCGGTATTCGCCGCTTTTGCTAAGCCAGCGGTTTTCAAGGTGAAAGGGAGAGGCCTCTTTCAGGGATTTCAACCATACTTTTTTCGTTATCTCCCAATCATCCGGGTGGATAAAGTGCTCCCATCCCCAGTTTTTGAGCTCATCAAAGCTAGCAGCTGTATAGTCGTACCAGCGAGAGCTGTAATAATCTACGTTGCCTTCAGGAGTTGCTGTCCAAGTCATCAAAGGCAATGATTCCAGAACATCTTGGGTGCGGGCCATGGATGCCTGAAGCTTTAGGGCGGTTTCGCGTTGCTCCGTTATGTCCACCATGGCACCAACCATGCGCACCGATTCGCCTTTCTCGTTCCGGATAACGTAGCCCTTGTCAAGCACTAGTTTATAGGCGCCGTTTTGGCAGCGAAAGCGGTATTCTGCCTGCCACACGCTGCCGTGATCTATCGTATGATGTATAGTGTCGCTGACGGTACCTATGTCATCAGGGTGAATGCGGTTCGTCCATGATTCAGGTCCTGGCTCCTGCAGCAGAACCGCATCATCGTATCCAAACAAAGTCTTGAAACCTTCGTTCCACCACACGGTTTGGTTTACCAGGTCCCAATCCCATATTACGTCGTTTGTGGCCATGGCTACACGCTCGAAGCGTTCATTGCTCTCCTTTACCTCATGTGCGTGTTTTTTCTGGTTGGTTATATCCACTATTGACCCCAGCATGCGCAGGGGCTTTTGTTGTGGGTCATAGAAAATATAGCCATGGTCGAACACATCTGCGTAAGTTCCATCAGCTCGGCGGTAGCGGTACTCGCCAGTCCATGATTTCTGCCCGTTCAAGAGCGCGTTGTTCAGGCTGTTGCGCAGCTGCGGGAAGTCATCAGGGTGCACTTGCTCGTCCCAAACATCCAGGGTTGTAATCAGGTCACTGTCGGTATAACCGAAAATCTCTTTATAGCTATCACTCCAGACCAGCTTGTTGGCGGGCACATCGCATTCCCATACTACAACGCCAGCCACTTTCGACATGATCAGCAGGTTGTCTTGGGTGGAGGCGAACTCACGCTCTGCAAACACTTTCTTGGTAATGTCGCGCACTTCTTGCAGAATGTAGGTTAGTTTGCCTTCAGCGTCAAACATCGGCGTATTGGTTGCCTCCCAGTATGCTTCCTGCCCTGCCAATACATCCAGGCGAAGTTGCTCCAATGTGGTGGTGTCTTTCTCGGTTACGCTTTTCACCAGGGCTATCTCTATCTCGCCTAAAGCAGAAGAGTTAGCCGGGAACGAGGTGCTGGAAAAGGCATCCATAAAATACTTGCCTATAATCTCATGCTCATCGGCGTTAATGGCTCTCAGGTAACTTTTGGTAGCCGCCTGTATTCGTAAATCGGGTGATAAAAGCAGGTACAAACCTGGCAGTGACTCAAATAGCGCCACAAAGTCTGCTGCAGAAGTATAAGAAGGTGCTTTTTCCATGATAAAAATACGGATATGCCTAGTGGCTTGCTTTTTTCGCCAGAAGCTTGCCTTTACGTAAAGGTAGTATATCAGGCTTAAAAATAGACCTGTTTATTAACTCACTCAGTAAAATATGCGTGATACTACAATACCTAAGTGCGATAAAATTGTTTACTTATAAGTGCAGATTTATCCGGTAGAGCTTAGAGCGTGTTAGTTACTCTTGTCCTTTCGGCATACTACCAATTCTGTTATCTCGATGGCTGAGATAAGGATGCCTTCAGTTTCCTGGTTCTGGTCAAGTATAGGCTGGTACTGCAGGTTAAAGTATGCCTCTTCTGGTTTGCCGGTGTGATGCCTATCGAACGGTATCTTAAGCTGCTCTATAGTAACCGAGTCTTGTTGATGGTATACTTGCTCCAGGATCTCCAGAAAGCTATGCTCATGCAGTTCTGGCCATATCTCGCGGGCGGGCCGGCCAACATAATGGCGGTTACCATACATGCGGTACACGCCAGGCGTAATGTAGCGGCAGATATGCTCGGGGCCGGTAAGCAGGCAAAGGTGGGCCGGTGACAGGTTAAGTATACTTTCCAGTTGACGGTCTTTCACCTGCACTTGCACCAGCGCGTTTTTTTGATCCTCAATGTCTGTGAAAGCTCCAATCCAGGACTTTACTTTTCCCTGATCATCAAGCATTGGTACGCCCCGTTCCATAAACCAGCGGTACTCCCCGGTTAGGTAGTTTTTAATGCGGTACTCCATCTCGTACAGGTCGCCGGTTCGGACGCAGTCATGCCATGCGGTGAGAACGCTGGCAGAATCTTCGGGGTGGATCACGTTGACCCAGCCATTAAGCTGCCCTCTAGGCATGCCCGTAAAATTAAACCAGTTCTCGTTGAAATAAACAATGCGTCCCTGGGCATCCGCTAACCAGGCCATTTGGGGCAGCACCTCCAGTAGATGCCAGAAGCGCTCGTCGCTTTCCCGCAGGCTTTCTTCGGACTGCTTGCTATGAGTAAGGTCTATGATGGAGCCAATCGTGCGGATTGGGGTACCTTTGGCATCATAAACAATGTAGCCCTGGTCCAGCACAGGAATATATGTGCCATCGGCCTTTCTGAACCGGTACTCGCCCGTCCATATTTTACTGCCGGAAGAGGTTGCCATAGTAATGCTTTGCTGGACGGCGTTAAAATCCTTGGGGTGTACGCGTTTATCCCAGCCTTCGCCTTTGTTTCCAATCTCTTCAGGGGTGTAGCCTAGTATCTGCTGCAGGTTTTTGCCCCAGCTCATGTGGTCATTCAGAATGTCATACTCCCACGAAACGGCACTTAGAGCACCGGTAAGCATTTGCAGGCGTTCTTGGTTATGGGCCTTTTCACGCTGCGACAGGATTTGCGCGGTGATATCACGGGCTTCGTGAAGGATATAGAGCAAGTTGCCTGCCCTATCTAGAATAGGCTTGTTGCGCGGGCTCCAGTAGCGCTCCTCAAAACCACCTTGTTGGGTTGGGCTCGGGATATCATACCGCAGCACGTCCATTATATGCTCCTGCTTATGTTCCAGTACATAGCGCAAAGAGTATTCAAAGTTTTGGGCGGAGTCCAGGTCAGGGGTGGCAGGATTATTTGGGAAAACCTCGAAAAAGTAGCGCCCAATAATATCCTCGCGGGTGGCAAGCGTGGTATGCAGGTAAGTATCCGTTGCGTCTAGTATAACCAGGTCTGGTGCCATGACAAGGTATAAGCCGGGCAGCGCATGAAAGATGGAGCCTGTAAAATTGTCGTTTGTTTCTAGCATGCTAATCTGTTGTGGAGTAGCCTATGGGTTTATACGTAGTAAGGTAGGGAAAACTACGTGGCTCTGCAAGGGTGCCTCCAGAAGTATACCTATACTTTGTAAGAGGTGCAAGCATAATGTCTAGCTAACGAATGAAGGATGCGAGAATACGTGGCAATTTCATGCCTGGGATATTAGTTGTTGCTTCTGCCATTAAAGACGCTTCGGTGGTGCATGTCCGTCATGGTGCCGAGCCAGTAAATAACCTCTCCGGCATTATTGCGGATTGGTACAGTTTGGGCAAAGAACCACTGGTAAGAACCGTCTAGCTGGCACTTAACACGGCACTCTATCTGGTAAAACCCTGAGTGCTGGGCCTCTTTCCAGGCTGTTATCACCAACGGGCAATCATCGGGGTGTACCATATTTAGCCACCCCTCGGTTTGGCCATGGAGCATGCCAGTGTATGTATACCAGTTCTTATTGAAATGTAGGATTTTGCCTTTGGGATCTGCGGTCCAAGCCATCTGTGGCAAAGCCTCTATCAGCTTCAGGAAACGGTCGTTACTGTCGCTAAGGGCTTGTTCGGCTTTCTTGCTTGCCGAAATATCAATCATGGAACTCAACATCTTGCTTCCGTTGCCATGCCTGTCATGCATAATGTACCCTTGGTCTAGGAAATGCGCATAGTGGCCGGATGCCTTCTTAAAGCGATATTGCGCGGTCCATACCTTGCCTTTCATGGCTTCTGTTAGGCCGGTTACAACGCGTGGCAAATCACCAGGGTGGATGCGCGCCGTCCAGGATTCCAACTGCGTGCCAATTTCCTCAGGAGTATAGCCAAGAATGTTTCTGAGGCCTTTGCCCCATCTGATGGTCTTGGTTTCTAGGTTATACTCACGGTTTACAGCGTTTACAGCCTGTGCTAGCGCAGTTAGGTGCTCTGTAATGTGTTGTTCCCGCTGCTGGAGCTGCATTAGCTCAGTAATGTCACTGGTTTCGTGCAGAATGTAGCAAATATCGTTTTTGTCATCAAGAATCGGGGTGTTGGAAGAGCGCCAGTAACGTTGCAGAAACCGGTTCTTATGTGATATGTGGTCTACAATATCATATTGGATGACAGACATGGTTTGCACTTGCTTGCTTTCCAGAACAAGTTCTAGAGAGCGTTTCAGCTCACTTTCTGAATCTACACCGGGGTTCTCTGGATTGTTTGGGAAAACATCAAAGATATACTGGCCAATGATCTGGTTACGGGTCAGAAGAGCGGCCCGCAAATACGCGTCTGTCGTATCTACCACGTAAAAATCCGGAGTCATGAGTAAGTATAAACCTGGTAGTGCATGAAAAAGAACGTCAAATGCAGGTGGCGCTATTTGGTTAGACTTATTCATTTTAAGAAGAATGTAACTGGATTTGGTATGGCTATGATGGCAATGATAGTATAAGGTACGAATAAAGAAGAGTATTTTCCAGGTCTTTATAAGTATATTTATAAGAATAAAGTGCCGGATACACAACTAACTGTATATCCGGCACTTTTGCCTGGCTTGCCAGGTAGGCGGCAAGTATAACTAAATTGCACTAAGTCTATACCGATGCAGCTTCTTTCAAACCAAAGTCCTCGAAAACCTCTTTCGCATCGGCCAGGTTTCGGATGTCCTCCACAATCACGATCAGTTTCTTCTTAGCCTCCTTTAGGCGCGAGCGGCGTGGGTGCTGCTGCACGTACTTAAGTATATTGCCAAACGTATCGGACTGGAAATACTTGTCGTTGTCCTCGCTTGGCAGGTAGCCTTTCATCACCTCTTTTTTGATGGTGAGCTTCTCGAAGCCGAGTTGCTGGGCCTGCCAGCGCAGCTTCACGATCTCGACCAACTGCTGCACCTGCTCGGGCAACGGACCGAAGCGGTCTACTATACTTGCGCGCAGCTTCTCTAACTCCTGCATGTCTTTAGTGCTGTCGAGTTTGCTGTACAGGTTCAGGCGCTCCGAAATGTTGCCAACGTAGCTATCCGGAATCAGTACTTCCATGTCAGTTTCGATAGAGCACTCGCGGACCGGTTCAATAAACTGCTCCAGGTTATCAGCCATAAACAGCTCGCGGAACTCGGTCTCTTTCAGCTCTTTTATGGCATCGTCCAGCACCTGATGGTACATCTCGAAGCCCAGGTCGGTGATGAAGCCGCTTTGCTCGCCGCCCAGCAGGTTGCCGGCGCCGCGTATATCCAGGTCGCGCATGGCAATCTTAAAGCCCTCGCCCAGGTCAGAGAACTCCTCCAGGGTGCTCAGGCGCTTGCGGGCATCCGATGGTAGGCCCGATACAGGTGGCGTGAGCAGGTAGCAATAGGCTTTCTTGTTGGATCGGCCCACGCGGCCACGCATCTGGTGCAGGTCCGAGAGGCCAAACATGTGCGCCCTGTTGATGATGATGGTGTTGGCGTTCTCAATATCCAAACCCGACTCAATGATGTTGGTACTCACCAGTACGTCATATTCGCCGTTCACAAATTTCATCATGCGCTTCTCCAATTTCTCGGCATCCATCTGGCCATGAGCATAGGCAACTTTACAGTCAGGCACGTGGCGCAGGATCATGGCGGCGATTTCCTCGATGTCTTTTATGCGGTTGTGCACAAAGAAAACCTGACCGCCGCGCTTCATCTCATGCACAATCGCATCCCGGATCAGCGTCTCGTCGAACACATGCAGCTCTGTTTTCACGGGCTGGCGGTTTGGGGGCGGTGTGGCAATTACGCTCAGGTCGCGGGCACCCATCAGCGAGAAGTGCAGCGTGCGCGGAATTGGCGTGGCCGTAAGCGTGAGCGTATCCACGTTTACTTTCATCTCCTTGAGCTTGTCCTTGGTTTTCACGCCAAATTTCTGCTCCTCGTCTATAATCATCAGGCCCAGGTCCTTAAACTTCACATCCTTGCTCACGATGCGGTGCGTGCCTATCAGGATATCCACTTTCCCCTCGGCCACACGTTTTAGCGTGTCCTTGGTGTCCTTAGTGGTTTTAAAGCGGTTCACGTAATCAACGGTTACCGGAAACTGCTCCAGCCTATCGCGGAAGGTACGGAAATGCTGCATGGCAAGTATGGTGGTGGGCACAAGTATGGCAACCTGTTTTCCGTCGCAGGCGGCTTTAAAGGCAGCACGTATAGCAATCTCGGTTTTGCCGAAGCCCACGTCGCCGCATACCAGCCTGTCCATCGGGTGGGGCTGCTCCATGTCGGCTTTCACGTCCTCGGTGGCCTTGCCCTGGTCTGGAGTGTCTTCATAGATAAACGACGACTCCAGCTCAGCCTGCAGAAAGCCATCTTTGGTGTAAGCATACCCGGGCGCGGCCTTGCGTTTGGCGTATAGACTGATCAGTTCATGGGCAATGTCCTTTACCTTGCTCTTTACTTTCTTCTTCTTGTTCTCCCACTCCGGCGAGCCCAGTTTGCTCATACTTGGTGGGCCGCCCTCTTTGCCGCTATACTTCGATATTTTGTGCAGCGCATGTATACTTACATACAGCAGGTCGTCGTCGCGGTACACCAGGCGTATGGCCTCCTGCAATCGGCCACCCACTTCTACCTTTTCCAGGCCGGCAAAACGCCCGATGCCATAATCCACGTGCGTTACGTAATCGCCGGGTTGCAGCGAGCGTAGCTCTTTCAGCGTCATGGCCTTGGACTTGGAGTGGCCCTCTTTGGCTTTGTGCTGATAAAAACGGTCGAACAGCTGGTGGTCGGTGTAGCAGGTTATTTTTAGTGTCTGGTCGATGAAGCCCTCGCGCAGCGAAACCGGCAAATGCTGGAAGCGCACGTCGTGGTCCAGCTCATCAAAGATCATGGTGAGGCGGTTGATCTGGCGCGGCGAGTCGGTGGCGATCACGTTCACGAAACCGGCGCCCTGCTGCTCGTGCAGGTCTTTTACCAGGCGCTTAAAGTCTTTGTTGAACGATGGCTGCGGCTTGGCCTGCAGCGGCAATACCTCGGTGTTTTTGAAATGGAAACGCTTGCCGATCTCCACCACCGTGTAGTTTTCCAGTAGCTTCTTAAACTGTTTCTGCGTCTGGAACAGCTGTTCGGGGTCCGACACGATCTGGGTGCCGCCGCTGGTTTCCATCAGCTTCTCGAAGTTGTGCGATGCCTTGTCGAAGTACTCATCAATCACATCCAAAGTAAGGCGCACATCCTTAAACCAAAGCGTGGTGTTTTTAGGCAGAAAGTCGAGGAAGGCCTCGCGTGTTTCCTGGAGCAGCTTTGTTTGCACGTTCGGGATAATCGAGATCGCCTTCTTGGTTTCTACCGACAGTTGCGTGTCGGGGTCGAAGGTGCGTATACTTTCTATCTCATCCCCGAAGAGCTCGATGCGGTAGGGCAGGTCGTTGGCGTACGAGTATACATCCACAATGCCACCGCGCACGGCATACTGGCCGGCCTCGTACACAAACTCGGTGCGCTCAAAACCATACTCCGCCAGCATCTCGCTCAGGAAAGCCGTGTCCAGTTTTTCGCCTATTTTGGCGCCCAGCGTATTCTCTACCAGGGATTTCTTGTTGATCACCTTTTCGGTCAGCGCCTCCGGGTAGGTCACGATCAGCTCGCCTTTGCCTGTTTTCTGGTTGAGGCGGTTAAGCACCTCGGCCCGCATGAGTATGTTTGCGTTCTCGGTATCGTCGAAGCTGTAGGGGCGCTTGTAGGAGGTCGGGAAAAGCAATATCTCCTTTTCCTCGCCAAGCAGGTTTTTGAGATCGGTATAGAAATAGGCGGCCTCCTCTTTGTCGTGCATCACGAAGAGCTGGTGCCCATAGTTTAAGGTATACACCGCCGAGGCCAGCACCGCGTCGAGGCTGCCTGCCAGGCCTTTAATCTGAAGGCGATAGGGTTCATCTGCTTTCAGGCGCTCGGCAATGGTCTGCACCACGCTGTCGAGGCGGTATAGCTCTAAGAAGTCTTTTACTTTCAAAGGTAAATTGGTTTAAAACGCAAGATCGTGTAAACACCAATAGCAGGAAATAAGGCCACGCGCTGCAAGAGCCCGGGCTTATACCTGCTTTCTATCTACACAAAGATAATGTTTTAAAAGAACTACAAGGAGGGGCAGAAGGTTGCGGGATTTTCATCTGCAGGCTTTGGAAGCACGAGCTACAAGCTCGCGCTAGCGGCGGATTTTGTAGGATTCAGGCTTTTGTGCCGCTGCATTTGTCATCGTCTTCGGAGGGACAGGTTTCGACCTGTCCGCGCATCAGCCCATACTATGAAACTATAAACCCGGCTTCTGCAGATACCCCATAAATTGTTCAGTAACGATTACCTCTGCACGATTGGACAGGTCGCGACCTGTCCCTACGAGGGTGGTGCGGTTTTAAACCTGCTGGTAAAACATATCCTCGCTCCATTTGGATGGGTTATCTTCTATGTATGCCTTAATGTGCAAGTATGATTTCTCGTGACGGATAATGTGGTCATAAAATGAGCGCTGCCAGGCAAAATCAGTTAAACCTGCCGCTCTTATAAGTTTGGAAGATGTGGTTTTGTAAGCGCCCATCAACTCAGATAAAGGTTTAATCTTCACGCCTTCTGCTATACTTTCCTGGTTTATTTCAAGGATGCCGTGTATGTGGTTGGGCATCACCACAAAGGCATGTAAAACAATGTATGGATATTGATGGGCTAGCCACTCCCATTGCTGTTGTGCTATACTGCCATAGCTATTTAGCTGCATGGTATGGTTGGCAATTTTCCCGAAAACACACTGCTTCTCCTGCACGCAGCAGGTCACAAAATATAGCGCATCCAAGCTGTAGGCATATCCCGCCAGTCTGTTTTGCTTGCGTGTTGGCCTTGTTGTCATAGAGCAGCATACGTTTTATGACCTTGTAGGGACAGGTCGCGACCTGTCCAATCGTGCACAGGTATTCGTTGCCGGGAATTATGCATACCGCAAGTTTAGCGCAGCGCAACTTGTGGCTTTCTATAAGGCCAGTTTGCAACTGGCGAAAGTATAAGTTTGGATCTCGCCAGTTACAAACTGGCTACATACCCGACCACCAGTTACCGCTGTGCTCAAACTGGCGGTATATTTAGGTATGTTCACTTACTACACCTCCTTCAGCATATTCCGGATTTCCTGCGGGTCTTGTAGCAGGCGGAGTTCGTAGCGGAGGCGTTGCAGCTCGTAGCCCAGGCCGTCTTTTGCCTGCTTAAACTTCTGGTTCATTTGCTTGGGCGTGCCGCAGTAGTGTTCGTAAAAGGCGCCATCAGGGCCGAAAAGGAAATCATCAAGCTCGTCTTCTAACGTTTGTACCTGGTCTGAGAGCAGCTTGATGTAGTACTTTAGCTGATCGTCGGGGAGTTGGCCGAGGGCGTCTTGGTGCAGGTGCAGGAACTCCATCTGTAGCCGCAGCAGCTCGAAAAAATCATCGTTGTGGTAAGCCTGTGTTACCTGTTTCATGGCCTCTTCCTTCCAGGCGCGCTCAGTCTCGTTTTGTTCTTTGTCGGGATGGAGCTGTTTGGCTAGTTCGGTGTACACGCGGCGGCAGGCTTTGCCAATGTTGCTGAGCTCGGCCTTTGCCTTGTCTTCCTTGGCCTGCTGGGCTTTGGTCTTTCTGGATTTCTGGCGGTTCTGCTTTTCTTGCTCTCGTCGCTCTGCTTCCCTGTCCAGCTGGTCCTGTATGTTTTCAAAGTCATACGGCTCGTCTGGTTCCTCATCAAACCCAAACACGGTGCTAAAGATATCTTCGGCTACCTGCCGGGCATCCTCCTCAACCTGGGCTATACTTTCCTCAAACGAGCGCGGGGCATACTTGTCGTGCAGCGGCACCAAGTCCTGGCGGCCATACTTGTCAATCAGGTCGAATGCCATGCCCGCGATCAGGTCTGCCAGCTTTTCCTTCTCGCGTTTCCTGAAAAACGGCAGGGCATACGCCTCATCAAGAAGCTGCACAAGTATAACCTGCTGCTCAACAATCTGCGCGATCAGGGGCTTCAGTTCGTCATCCACACGCTTTTGCGCCAGGTTTATACTTTCTCGCTTTGCCGCCAGCTCCAATTTCAGCTTCTCTATTTGCTGCGTCTTTTTGTTGAACTGCTCCTGCAGCTTGCCAAGTTTTCCGCCTGCCTGTGCAGGTATCTGTGGCATAAATGACCGGGCGGGAGTGTTAGGGTTTTGCATACAATGTCGGGTTGTTAAGCACTATAAAGTATGGCGCAGGAAAGTATGAATTTAAGGATCATGACAACTACTGCTTGGTAAAATTACGCACGCACCTGCGAAATAAACGAATCCCATTGGGCAACCTCAGTTCTAGGTCTGGCATCTGGTAAATATAGCGCTTCTGGCCGAACAGTTTGTGCCCGTCTGTAGTGCTTTCACTTTCAAACTAAGCTTATAATAACGAAGAAGATCTGGTTGCTTTTTGCACTCTTAGTAATGTTCGGCGCAGCCCATGCGCAGCAAACCCAAATGATACAGGTCGGGGACCATGCCCTGGAAACCGTGCAGGGCGGCGAGGGAGAGTATACCGTGGTTTTCGAAGCGGGCTTCGGGTCTGATTATAAGGTGTGGGGAAAAGTGGCCTCCGAAATTGCAGTCGCAAACAAGGTGTTGCTCTACTCCAGGGCTGGTTGCGGCAACTCGGGCAAAAGCGCAAATCCGCAAACACTGGAGCAGGCCGTGCAGGATTTATCGATGCTCCTGGAAAAAGCTAACATAAACACGCCGCTCATCCTGGTGGGGCACTCCTACGGCGCATTCATTATCCGGCAGTATGCCGCCCTAAATAAAGACAAGGTAAAAGGAATGGTGTTTGTTGACCCGGCGCATGAAAGGCTGATGCAGGAGCTTAAAAAAGTTGACTACGCCAAAGCAATGAACGATGTAGCGCTACAGCGCAGCTTTATGCCGGAGCGTTTTAAGGAAGAGAACGAGCTGATAAACCAACTCTTTGAGAAGGCAGCACTGCCCGATGCAGGCCTGCTGCCAGAGGTGCCAGTGGCCGTGCTGACATCAGTGCAGCAGCACGCCAAGCCGGAGCTGTTTCTGCATGAGCCGCAGGGCGTGGAAGTATGGCGCAGGCTGCACAACGAGTTTTTTGCCCAATTTGCCAACGGAGCCCACATTTTAACCAGCAGAAGCGGGCACAACATACACAAAGAAGAGCCAGAGCTGGTAGTGAACGCCATACAGCAGGTGATCCAATCGGCCACAAAAGAGCGCCAGCGCCAGGCGTACCAGGCTAAGGTAACCGAGCTACAAAGCAAACTGCATACGGCGGCTGCTTACGTAAAGAAAGGGCAGCAGCAAAAGGCGGAAGAACTTGTTTTTGAGGCGCTCGCAGCAACAGGCTTCGATGAGAAAACAATTAACGCCATTGGCTACCAGCAGCTGGGCAACGCCACCGATATGCCCGTGGCTGTGCTCATCTTTAAGTATAACGCCATACAGTATGCCTCCTCCGCCAACGCTTATGATAGCTACGGCGAAGCCCTGATGAGTCACGGCAAGCTAAAATCGGCGAAAGCCCAATTCGAGAAAGCCATTGCCCTGGCCACGCTCAACAAGGATACAGCCACGCTTAAAAGCAGCGAGAACAACCTGGCTAAGCTAAAGCAGCAGCACAGCGCTAAAAAGTAGCAGTCATACTTAGGAGGAGGTGTTAGGGGAGGCTCCTCCTAAGTATGACTCTGTGGGCACGCCCTGCGGGTTGATGAACTGCACCTGCTGCCTTGGGTATACAGGTATGATCTTGTTAAGGTAATCTGCTTTGGCGAGCTCCTTTGTGATCCGGAAGGTAAGGGCGCTTTTCCATTTGCGGCGTTCGCGGGCACCTACCAGGTAGCGGATGGTAATATTGGTCCAGGAGTCTTCCATCGATAGAAAAACCTGTGGCTTATCAGGCACATCGTCATAAAGGCCTGCTTTTTTAAGTTGCTGTGCATACTTGCGGGCAGGGTCCACCATATAACTGCCCAGCAGGTCCTGCGCCAAGTTCTCCAGCACTTTCATCGAGAGCTCAACGTCAGACTCGTTGGCCACGGCAACAGCCAGTTCATCCCAGACATAAGGGAAATCGCCGGTAAGGTTGATGACCGTGCCCGTCAGGATCTCGTTGTTCGGGAAAGTAACCAGGCGGCCCGTGGGCTGCTCGGCCTGCACAAAACCCGGCTGGTAAGGCGCCCCGATTTCCCAAACTGTAGTGGTCAGGAAATCGATGCGGTATACATCCCCGAACACCTCGCCTACACGTACCCTATCGCCGACGCGGTAATAGCCCTGAAACGAGTTGAGGACCCAGCCGGTAAAGCTCTCGATCGGGGTTTGCAACGACCATGACAGCGCCAAACCAATCAAACCCAGTGAGCCAACCAAGGCCCGAATATCGCCGGCCACCACGCTAAGTGCCACGCCAATAGCCAAAAGCCACACCGCAATAGATACCAGTGAGATAATAGCACTGGAGCTGCTCCAGCGGCCAAGCGCGCGCCGCAAAAGTATTTTCAGGAGCCGCGCTATCAGCCAGGCAAGTATAAGCGTGCCAAGCGCAATCAGGATCTTGGGTAGGTTGTACAGGAAGCTGTCCCAGAGGTTCTGCAGTGCGCCAATGGCTTCATCCGCAGACTCCCGGGTGGAAAGAGGGGCCGTCACGGTGTCTGGTTCAGCGGTTGCCACTGCAGCCTCTTGCATTAAGGTGTCAGTGGTTAGGGTGTCGGTTTGTACACTTGCCTCGCTGGGAGCAAACATCAGCATCATAAAGCCGGTTATTGCCACCGCCAGCACCGTTGCCTGCCTGAAGTTCTTTAATCGGTTTTCTGCCCCCTTTACGGCACCCTCGCCGGAGATTCTTCTTTTGACTTTTCTGCGGGGAGAACTGGTTTGCTGCGATACGGACGTTCTGCGCCTGCTGCGGGTAGTATAATTTTGCTCGTGTGTTGCTTTTGAAGTGGAGGGTCTTCTGTAGGAAGCCATATACGTATGTCGGTTTTGCGCTTTAAACCCAAAGCGCGGTAGCTGGTTTTTATACCTACTGCTATACGCAGAAACCCATGGCTTGTGGTTACACAGGGTTATCTTGTTTCCTGGCGAAGCTGAGCTGCCGTTTGGCGGGCTTTTATGGCATAGTGGCTAAATTAAGTTTCAGGATATGAGGGAATTACTAACTTAGAGGGAAGGCAAAGTACCGGATAATAATCCAATGCTTTGCCGTATATCTATCTTAACCTTACAGTGAAAATTATGAAAAACACACGCATCTTAAGTATGGTAGCCGTGCTGCTGCTCGGTATATTAGTTAGCACCAGCGCAATGGCACAGAAACAAGACAAAGCTCAGCGCGCCAGTCCACCTGCCACAGCAACTGGTAAAATAGGTAATGCCACCCTCACCGTAAACTATAGCAGCCCTGCTGTTAAAGGCCGCGAAGTATGGGGCAAGCTAGTACCTTATGGCGAAGTATGGCGGGCAGGAGCCAACGAGGCCACAACCGTAACCACCGATAAAGATTTGATGGTGGAAGGCAAAGAACTGCCGGCCGGCACCTATAGCTTTTATGCCATACCCGGCGAAGACCAGTGGACCATTATTTTCAATAAAACGGCCGAGCAATGGGGCACGCAGTATAGCCAGGAGCAGGATGCCCTGCGCGTAACGGTAAAGCCCCGTAAGGCAGGAGCCATGCAGGAGCGCCTAAAGTATAACGTAACCGACGAAGGCATTATACTGCAGTGGGAGAACTTGGAAGTGCCCGTTTCTGTAGATTCTAAGGAATAGCATAGCCACACTTGGCTGCTAAGAGCGGCAGGCGCGAAATGCGTTTGCCGCTCTTCTTTTTGTGTTATGGCTCGGCTCCGCAAAAGTTTATTGGTCGGCCGAAACCCAGTTGCTAATCTTTGGTTTCTTGGGCGCTTTGGCTATTTTCAAGTTGTTGTTTACCAGCATGCTGTGTGCTGTCTGATGCTTTTTTTAATACTTATACTTGCAATCTTCAGCAGCAGAAGCAGCAACTCAGGAATAGGAATTTGCATAGGATATAGTTAAATTTCGGATATGCGCGCAGTTCTGAAAAAGCTGCCGTTTAAATATTTTACTACTTGCCATACATATTTCTCTATGGAAATTCTTTTCGATAACATGCCCAATCCCTTCGTGTACTTTGTGCCGATATTCGCCCTTCTGATCTTAGGCGAAGCGTACATTAGCTACCGCGAAGACAAGGAGCTATACAATTTCAGAGACTCGATAGCCAGCACATGGGTGGGGTTGGGCGCAGCACTGTTCAATACCCTTACCAAAGCCTACCAAATAGGCTTGTTCTTTGTGTTTTATAAGCTTTTTGAACCACTGCGCGTCACCTACCTTGGTTACGAGAACATGGGCTGGGCCTGGTGGGCCTGGGTGCTTTGCCTTGTTGGTGATGATTTTAACTTTTACTGGCACCACCGTTTTTGCCATACCGTGCGTATTTTCTGGGCGGCACACATCGTGCACCACTCCTCCGAGAAGTTTAACCTGGGCACTGCCTTCCGCAACGGCTGGACAATCTTCCTGTACAAGCCGTTCTACTGGATCTGGTTGCCCATACTGGGGTTTAACCCCGTAATGATTGCCCTGTGTATGTCATTCAACTCCATTTACCAGTTCTTCCTGCACTCCACACTGGTGCCTAAGATTCCTGTGTTTGGCCAAATTTTTAATACGCCCTGGGTGCATCAGGTGCACCATGCTTGCAACGTGGAGTACCTCGATCGTAACCATGGCGGCATACTTATTATCTGGGACCGAATGTTTGGCACGTACATGGATAAAGACAAATACCTCGAAACGAAATTCGGCGTATTGCACCCACCTGTAAAGCACGACCCAATTACCCTTAACTTTCATGAGTTTTCAGACATCTGGAAAGATGTAAAGCAATCCAGCACATGGCACGAGCGCCTGATGTATGTATTTGGCCCTCCGGGGTGGAGCCCTGACGGAAGCCGTAAGACCTCTAAGCAACTGCAAGCCGAGCTACAGGCTCAATACGTAGCGCAGCTGCAGCAAGCCGAAGTAAATGCGCCGAGGCAGAATACCCCGCAATTAATAGCCGAGTAGCTTTCACAATTAAATTTATAAGTGCCGCCCCCAAGTGCAGTTACGTCTATGCTTGGGGGCGGCCTTTTTATGTTCAGAAAGCCTGAGAGCTTATAAAGAAGAGCTATACTTTGCATGGCAACGGTAACTGTAAGAACTGGAATCATTGCTTAAAAAGTGGTAATGAGTTGCGTTATATAGGATGTTTTCTATTTTTACTTAGTCAGTTGTTGATTTACTTTTAAGGAGCCTTGTTAAGGCCGTAGTATGAGGCACTATTTACTCGTTTTGTTCAGTTTACTTGCAGGAGCAGCCTATGCGCAGCAAACGCCGATAGACAGCCTGCAGGCAGCGCTCGCCAAGGCAACCACGGATTCGGCGCGCGTGATGCTGCATTGCCAGCTAAACGAGCACTATTTTCTGTCTGACCCTCCGAAGGGGATTATTCACGGCCTGAAAGCTGAGAAACTGGCCGCGAAAATCAAGTTTAAGATAGGGCAGGCCAAAGCCCTGAACGCGCTGGGTATTTCCTACCTCATCATGGCCGATTATGGCAAGTCTCTGGAAAAGCACCTGCAGGCCCTGAAACTACGCGAAAGTATGCGCGACACGGCAGGTATGGTAGCTTCTTACATCAACCTAGGCAACGTATACTTTAAAACCCACGACCAAGGGCGCGCTTTAAAAAACTACTTAGCGGGCTCTGTGCTTGCCGAGAAGGTTAGTGACAAGCTTGGCCTCAGCCGGATTTATAATAACGTTGGAAGCTTCCACGAAAACAAAGGCGATTACAAGGAGGCGCTCAAGTATTTTTTAAAAGCGTCTAAACTGAAGGAAGAACTTGGCGATACCCGAGGGTGGGCCGTTACGCTGGAGCACATTGGCGTGGTGCACATGTTGCAGGGCAATGCCAGGAAAGCGCTGCCTTATCTTTTTCAGGCATTGCGGCTAAATGAGGAAGCACATAACAGCGTGAGCAACATTGGCACCAACCGTATGTTAGCAGAGGCTTACCTTAGCCTTAAAAACTACGAAGAAGCCATGCGCTATGCCCGGCAAAGTTACGAAGCGGCTCAAAGTATAAAATCGCACAACGAAATTACGGTATCGGCTGGGCTGGTTGAAACAATTGCAGAAACGCAGGGCGATTTTAAAACCGCTCATACTTACCTGCAGATAGTGGGGGCGCACTCCGACAGCATGTATAACGAACAGGCCGACAGAATCCGGGAGGAGATAACGGCTAAGTTCGAAACGGAGAAGAAGGAGTTGGAAAACCATCGGTTACGCGCCCTTTCCGAAAACCAAAGTGCGTTGCTGGAGCAGAAAAATCTGGTGCAGGGCTTAGGAATCATAGCTATTCTCCTGCTTAGCGTGTTAGTTATTGTTCTGTATCTGGGCTGGAAGCGCATGAAATCCCAGAATCTTCAACTTGGGAATCTATATGTACAAGTACAAAACCAGAACGCGGAAATTGGGCTGCAGAAAGACGCCATAGCCGGGCAAGCCACAGAGTTGCAGATTCAGAATACAAAGATGGAGCAGGCAAATGCTTTTAAAAGTAAAGTGCTGTCCATTATCTCCCATGACCTGCGCAGCCCTCTGGTTTCAATTAAGATGATGTTTAACCTGCACCAGCGCAAGCAGCCGGGAGAGGTTGATATGAAGCATATGTTCTGGTTACTGGAGAAAGAAGTGGATGTAGCCATGAACATGCTAAACAACCTGCTTGTGTGGGCTCAGGCGCAAATGGAAGGAGGCGAGATACACAGCGAGCCTGTAACACTGCATGAACTGGCCCATGAAAATCTGGCGTTGCTCGCCAGCCAGGCGCAGGGCAAGGACATAAGTTTGGTTAATAATGTGCCGGCATTTACACTGGTACAGGCCGATAAAGAGCGTCTTAACTTTGTGCTGCGCAACCTGCTTTCCAATGCCCTTAAATTTACTTACCCCGGCGGGCAGGTGCAGGTACTTGCTACACTGGAGCAGGACGAGGTGGTGCTTGCCATTCAGGATAGCGGCAAAGGCATCCCTGATAAATACATGAGCCTGCTTTTCACGAACCGCCGCTTCTCTACGGTAGGCACTTGCAACGAAAAAGGCACGGGCCTTGGCCTGCTGCTGTGCCAGGAGTTTGTTGAAAGTATAAACGGGCGCATATGGGTAAAAAGTAAAGAGGGGAGAGGAACCACCTTTTTTGTAGCCTTGCCCAAAGCCGAAGTAGGGCAGGTAATAGAAACGGTTTAGATATTATGAAACTATGAAACAAACCTACTTTCAGTACGACACCGGTAAATACTTTAGTGTGGCTGCGCGTGCCGGCAGTTGGATAGTTTCCGGGATAATGCTCGTGTACTTGCTCTCAGGAGCATGGATTGCGGTGCTGTTGCTCCCGCTAGGGCCGATAGCGCTACTGACCAAATACTTCTTAGCCTTCGACCTGGAGCAACAGGCATACCGAAGGTGTGCGGATAGGAGGAATAACCTTTGGAAAGAAGTTACCACTGCCGGGTTTTGAGTTCGCTTTCCTGAAGAAGAACACGTACAGCCAGACCTTTGAGTCCAAAGCCTCTATGTCTGTGGCGCACCGCGAGAAGTATGATGGCTACCTAAAGCTACGGAACGGCAAAAAACTGCACCTGCTACAGCATAGCCAAAAAGAGCCAGCCATGCAGCAAATGCAACAGGTAGCAAGCCAACTCCAAACCGAGTTCCGCGACCTTACAGAACAGAAGTACGTCTAGGGGTTCCCCACTTCCCATTTTTGCGCATTGATAATTCTTCTTTGTTATCCATAGCATAGTTTCGGTCTGCAAAACCTAAGGTTTTCTTCGGATAAGCCCAATAGCCTCTGCCCGCGCTTTTCACGAAGTATGGCAGGCAGCATTTCCGGCTCAGCCAATCCTGCCCACCCTTATGTGCGTAGGTGTATGTATGCGATGCAAGTATACTTTACCCCTGCTCTTACTTTTCCTTTGTTGCACGGCAGTGGCCTGTGCCCAGCAACCTAATGCACCTATGTACCTCGATGCTTATAAATGGAAAAACCGCCTAGTGCTGGTCTTTGTTCCAGATGAGGCTAATGCCGCCTATCTCTCTCAGAAAGAAATGTTATACGCAGAGAAGCCAAAGCTAAACGAGCGCGATATAGTGCTAATAGAGCTGGTTGGGGGCAATAAATTATACATAGACGGCAAGCTACAGCATGAAAAGCAAGCGAAAGCCATACAAGGCTGGTTTCAGGTTCCCCCGGATAGTTTTGCCATACTGCTACTGGGCAAAGACGGAACCGAAAAACTGCGCCGCAACCAACCCGTAGAGCCTGAAGAACTATTTGGCCTGATAGACCAGATGCCCATGCGCCGTCAGGAAATGAGAAACGATAAAAACTAAGTATAAAAAGACGAATAACGTGAGTGATAAAAGAAAGTACACCGCACTGATAACCGGTGCCTCCGGTGGGATTGGCCAAGAATTAGCAGCGCTGTTTGCCCGCGATGGGCACAATCTGGTATTAGTTGCCAGGTCGGAGGAGAAACTGCATAACCAAGCCCTGCACTATGCCATTACGTATGGCATCTACACCAAGGTAATTAGCCAAGACCTTAGCAAAGCCGATGGGCCCGCAAAGGTTTTTGAGGAGCTTAAGAAAGACGGCGTAGCGGTAGATGTGCTGGTAAACAATGCTGGTTTCGGTAACTTCGGCCCGTTCCGGGAAACTGCTTTGCAAAAAGAGCTGGATATGATGCAGCTTAACATGGTGTCTCTAACGCACTTATGCAAACTGTTTTTAGACCAACTGCCAAAAGGAAGCAACGGAAAGATCTTGAATGTATCGTCAACGGCTGCTTTTCCGCCTGGGCCGTACATGGCTGTTTACTATGCCTCAAAAGCGTATGTGCAAAGCTTCTCGGAAGCGCTTGCCGCCGAACTTGAGGACGATAGCATAACCGTGACAGCACTATGCCCCGGGCCTACCAAAACAGATTTTCAGGATGCTGCTAACTTGCATGAGTCCGGTTTGTTTAATAGCCAGCTTGTTGCCGATGCCAAGAGCGTGGCAAAAGCTGGCTACAATGGCATGCTGGCTGGTGAAGTAGTGGTTATCCCAGGCATTCAGAATAAACTTACAGCTTTCTCGGTACGGCTGCTGCCAAGGCATTTGGTGCGGCAAATGGTAAAGAAGATACAGGGAAAGCGGAGCTGAAGCGTAGTTTATACTTTACAAACACAAAGCCCAGGTTCTCTGATATAGCCTGGGCTTTGTGTTTTTAAACAGCGCATTCCATACTTGCCTCTAGTAAAGGTTAGCTTGCAGTTTATAAACTGCCGCAATGATACTTCTCGTTGCCACTAAGTGTAACTCCACGGCTAGCTTTGGCTAGGTTTTAGGTTAACTGAGGTTTCTGAGTGCTGCTAGTGATCAGCAATGGCTACGCTCATACCCTGCCTAAGCCACAGGCTTTTGAAGCGACATCAGCATGAGCATCGCAGTTCTTGCAGCATGCGGCAGTACAAGCTAGATACTAAAATAGAGGCCTTAACTGGCTAACGGAGTGCGTACTCTGTGATAATGCATTTATCTTTGCGGAGCTTGCGATAAAGCGCCCGTGCCAGGTAATTATTTAGCGTGTCGTAACCAGCCGAAACGCCCTGTACTAATGTATTGGCATACCATACAGGTTGTAGGCTTTTAGTATCTATTAGGTAGCTATGGAAATCTGCGTTTGGCTCTGTGTCTATGGTTGTGGCACTGGTATACTCAAAATTTACGGTTTGGGCAGAGTTTACGGTTGTCCAGTAACTGCGCTGGTTTACCAGTAAGATGCCATCCGCGCCAGTGTATTCAATTTGATCTAGGAAATCACTGTAGCTAACATCGGTGTTTAACTCAAATAAGTCCTCAGATTTGATGACGCGTGTTTGTGTCCCTTGCTGTGATAGGTTTCGCTCCAGGCTTTTCTCCAACTGTTTGCGATATTTCAGGTTTTCAAGGTTGTTAAATTTACCTCGCACATACTTATTATATGTAACGGAATCTAGCTTGCTAAAGTCTTGGTCTATATTTACTACCAACGTTACAATGCCGACATAGTACTTTTGAGACTTGTTGAGGTTAGCAGTGTTAGTGCTGGAAACAGCACAGCCAGAGAAAAGCAAGATGCTTAGCATCAGGCAAATAGAAAGAGAGGTTTTCATAGGGTATATTTATTTTAGTTGAACTCACACACCTAAAGCAGCTCCATTTCCAAATAACCAACCGGGCACAACTGCTGGAAAATATTCTAATCGTGCAATGTATAAAAAAAGGAGAAAGCATTGCTTTCTCCTTTAAGTTATTTTTATAATTATCTAAAGCGCCAATATTAATCGTGGCCAAGCTGTTTTACCAGCTTATTGTATATGCCCAGTAGCAGGAATGGTGCCGGCCACTGACCCACGAAAAGCGCTTCATCGTCTTTCTTCATTATTTTGAGCACTAGCGAGGCTCCAATTGAGCCAACGGCTGCCCATAAAAATACGTCGGATGGTATTTTAGCGGTTTGCTCTTCAATAGCGGTTGCTACTTTTCCTTCTTTCTTATCAGGGTTCATGCTGTCTACCTTGTTCTTCAAATCTTGTGCTTCCATAGTTTTATGCTTGTTTAATAATATGTTGTATTCCTGGTTAAAACGCTTAAACCAAAATATTGTTTGCAAAACTATGTAGAAACCCTCTGGTAAGGCAGCCTGCAACTGGCAGCATAAGTATAAGTTTGCTAAGGAGTGGCGCTATTTAAGTATGATGTTAAACTAGCTGGCAGGCTTACTTTTGAATTGATGCTCATACGTTTCAATCCATTGCTGGGGCGTGACTTTGGCAGCCAGCTCGCCGATGAGCGTTAATGGTAGATGCCCCGTTTTCTTAAACCGAATGCAGCTTTTCCCCATATCCAATTTAGTGGTAGCCTGCTTGGCATACTCCTGTTTAAACCAACCCAGAAGTGCTTCATCCGCATAAATACCCATGTGGTACACCGCGATGAAGTTTTTTTGGGAAGCTATGCTCATAAACGGTAACGGCTCTGCTGGCTTGCAATGGTAACCTGCAGGGTAGAGCGAATGCGGCACCACATAACCGATCATGCCGTAAGCCATCGTTTCCTCGAAACCGGCAGGCAAGTTCTCAAGTATGGTTTGCCTTAATTGCGCCATGGCCTGCTGGCGGTCTTCGGGTAACTCGGCAATGTACTGCTCGGGGGTGAGGGCTGTTGATTGCATCAGATAGCGGTTTAAGGTTATAGTTAATGGCAACTGCCTGAAGATACAAAACTATTTTTACCTACCATCAGACAGCACTGCTAAACTAAAACCGCTGGTTTCTGGAGATAACGTACGCCACCTGCAGCCCCGCCGCCGGATATGCCTGGCTATTATCGAAGTCAAAATCAGTGGCATAACCCAAGCCCAGATGGCCTTTAGTATCAATTGCTGCCCCAGTGGCCGCTGCATGCCCCAATGCACCTCGCTTAAAGTGTGCGATTCATAGGGTGTGCCGAGGCGTTCCAGTCATCCGTTTCAAAAATCCTGTTGGTGGTATACTTCGTCTGGAGTGCGATGTAATTGCCGGTATTATCTATGGTTGATTTGCCCTAATGCGCTCTAGTGGCTTGGTTGTACGTATACTTTACCTCGTACCGAAAATAAACAGCGGGCTTGTTGAGGATGAGCGTGCTACGGAAACCATTGGCATACGCCTCATCTTGGATGGAGTAGCCGCCACCCAAGCCAGCGCTCAGGCTTACAGACCATTTCTGGCTGAAAAGCACTTCATTGCCTAACCCAACGCCCTGAAGCCCGAGCTCTAGTTTAGTTATAAGCCCGACAAGTGGCTTTAGTTCCGGGGACTGCGTAACAGCCGCTGTGTTTGGGAGAAGTAGAGCTAAAAGAAGAATATTTGTTTTCGTATAGCATGCTGTTTGGTTTGTGGCGCGGAATTTTATTCAAAAGGAAGTAAATCTGGTTCCAGAAATGCAGTTTTGGCTGCTTCGGAGCTGAAAATGTCGATTCCGTAATGGCAATTCATCAGTTCTTTAAAGTTATACTTTAGCCTAGGGAGTGCTGCAACAAAATCTGCGAAATTGTCAGCATCGGATTTGCGCATAAAGTGATGCACGGCTTTGACAGCAGCCACTGTCAGGGTCATATTATACTTGCTCTCTGCGCCTACGTGCGCTACAAAATTCTGAAGCTGCGCCTGCACATTTTCTATCGCTTTGGTAATACCATACTTCCGGATGTGAATCCAGGCTAGCCGCAGGTGCGCTTCATGGCTGAAAATAGATGGTGGCAGCTGGCAGTGCTCAAACTGGCTCTCAAACGCTGCATCGGAAAGGGCAAGGTGCTTTTCCATGATTGTTGGGTATAGTGTACTTTACAAATGTAAAGATACAAGCTACAAGTATATTCTAAACCTTGACGGGCCTACTCATGCTCTTATGCGAATAACTTATCTGCATCACACAGGTTCTTCTATATATTGATATTTATGAATATGCTTTTATGGTATAGGTTACGGCTAACCATTAACGTAAGTAAATCGCTGTCTAACCTTATGCAATTGCAAATGTTAGTATAGCAAAAAGCACCAAGAAAGCACTTCCTCTGCATGCCCTGGCATTTCTGTAGTGGCGTTCAAGCAACTCGAATTCAGGAGAAAACACGTTGTTATAGCCTGCTATTACTTCTGGTGTGGTAAGTGCGAGGAAAACGGACTGCTGTTAACTAAACGCCGTGTAAGTTTTTGAAGCATCTATACCTTGTGAGTTAACAGCCTAAAGCAGACAGATTGATTTTAAACCATTTTATATAAGAGATAAACAATGAAGATACTGATAATAGGAGGCAATGGAACCATCGGTCAGAAGGTAACCAGCCACTTTGCTCCAAACCATGAAGTGCTTGTAGCCGGGCGAACAAGTGGCGATGTAACCGTGGATATAGCCGATACCAGCTCTATTGAGGCAATGTTTACCAAAACAGGCAAGCAGGATGCCATTATTAGCATTGCTGGAGAAGCCAGGTGGGCTGAATTTAATGAGCTATCGGAAGATGATTATTATATTGGCCTGAAGAGCAAGCTAATGGGGCAGGTTAACCTTGTACGCATTGGGCAGTATTACCTTAACCCTAAAGGGTCAATAACGCTTTCTACAGGTATATTAGCCGACGACCCAGTGGTTAAAACGGCAAGTGCAGCCATGGTAAACGGCGGTATTCATAGTTTTGTGCAGGCTGTTGCGCTAGAGATAGAAAACGGCATTCGGGTGAATGCGGTATCCTTAGGGATGGTGGAAGATGCGTATGAAAAGTATAAAGACTACTTCCCGGGCCACAACCCTATCCCGATGCAGAAAGCGGTTAATGCCTACATTAGAAGCGTGATAGGTAAGGCTAACGGAGAGGTGATCAGGATATACAGTTAAAAGGTTAAATTCCCAAAGCATCAGTAAATCGAGCCTGAAACATGAAGAGCATCAGCCCAAAGTATACATACTAACGGTTGATGCTCTTTTGTGCAAAATTGTATAGCCAAGCTACTTGCCCGTGTAGCAGCTTTGGTCCATTTTCTCCATCTTCTCTACCGGGAAGCCTTTCTCCTGGGCCAGTTGCAGCAGGCGGTTATAGGTTTGGGGGTTTAGCTGTGGTGAGCGGGCAAGTATCCAAAGGCTTTCGCGGTCCGGGGAGCCAACAAGCACATAGCTATAGGCCTCATCAAGCGCCAGAATCCAGTAATCGCCACGGAATGGCCAGAAGAATTGCACGCGCAGTTTACTATTGTTGCTGCCCTCCACCGGAAAGCCCTTGCCCTGCACCTCTTTTAGTTTTCCGTTAGGGCCACCCTTGCGGCACACGTTATGCACCTCCACATAGCCATCCGGGTTTATTTTATATTCCGCGAACACACAGTGGCACCCTTTCTCATAGCGTTGCGGCAGCGCTGCAATCTCATACCAACGGCCTTCGTACTTGTTCAAGTCCACGCTTCCCACGGTTTGGAGAGGCGCGTAGCTGCGGTTGCAACTGTTAAGTATAAACGCGCCGGCCAGTAAGGCCCCGGCGCCAAGCCATAGTTTCGTGTTTTTATTCATGCTCAGGTATGTTAGTACCTACTGCAGCGGCTTGCCCATGCTGTAATGTTGGATGGTGCCGAACAGCAGGTAGGTTTTTTCATGTACTTCATACCCGTTGCGGCGGTAAAAGTTTACGGCATTGTCGCGGGCTTGCAGCATTATGCGTGTTGCGCCTAAATTGCGCGCGCGCTCCTCTAAGTAAGCCAGCAATTGGTCTCCGAGGCATTTGCCCTGCTGGTCGGCCCGGATGCCCATAAAGCGCAGCTGTCCCTCTTGGGGTGTGTTCAGATGCAGGCGGCACACGCCAATGGCCTCGCCGGCCTCGTTTACCAGCATGGCATGTATGGCGGAGGCGTCGTCGTCTACGCGCTCGCTGCCTTCGGGCTGGCCCCAGGGTGCGCGCAGTGTTTGGTAACGCAAGCGGTAATACTGTTCAAACTGCTCTGGGGTGGCGGGTTCTATAATATGCATGGAGTTGATCGTTGGTTGATAATTGTTAATTGCTGCATGATTAAACGGTTGTATGCTTTCTGCTGCATGTATTATTGATGGCTCGTTAGGTGACTAGTTGCTCTGTTTCGTGTAGCAGCCAAGTATGGAAACTCCGGGTTGTAAAGAGAGCCAGCCTCTAACAATGTAACCGTGTAGCAATTTAACCACGCAGCGGTGCAAGAATCAACAATTAAAAATAACTTTGTCGTATCAACACATGTAAAATCAATTTTTAAAGCATAAGAAAAACTATGGCATCTTTTGACATTGTAAGTAAAGTAGACCCACAAACCATGGACAACGCCGTGAACGTGGCGCGTAAGGAAATCATGAACCGCTACGACTTCCGCGACACCAAAGGCAGCCTGGACTATGATAAGAAAAACAACGTCGTAAACATCACGATGGAAAACGAAATGCGCGTGCAGCATACCGAAGACGTGCTGATCGGTAAAATGGTGAAGCAGGGCCTGGATGCTACCGCCCTCGATTTCTCCAAAGAGGCGTACCAGTCTGGGGCGATGCTCAAGAAAGATATCAAGGTGAAGGCCGGCATTGAGAAGGACACGTCCAAGATCATCATGAAAATAATTAAGGACAGCAAGCTGAAAGTATCGGCGGCCATGATGGATGAGATGATCCGGGTGACGGCCAAAAAGATAGACGACCTGCAGGGCGTAATTGCATTGCTGCGCGGTAAATCCGAAGAAATAGGCATGCCGCTGCAGTTCGTGAACATGAAAAGCTAAAACCTAATTGTTGAATTGCTGCATTGTTGAAGGTCAGGTCTTCAAGCACTATGCAACAACTGCGTGCCGGCTGCGCTGCCATTTAACAATTTAACCATCAAACAATTTATCTTAAATCCGTATGGAGATTTTCGCTAACCCAGATACATGGATCAGCCTGCTGACGCTGACCTTTATGGAAGTGGTGCTCGGCATCGACAACATTGTGTTTATCTCGATTGTGGTGGGCCGCCTGCCGCACGAGCAGCAAAGCAAAGGCCGCACCATTGGGTTGGCACTGGCATTGATTTTCCGTGTTATCCTGCTGCTGTTCATCTCCTGGATTGTGGGGGCCAGCGCGCCGCTGTTCAGTATAAACCTGCCCTTTACCGAAGCCGATTTCCCGGTATCGTGGCGCGATATCATACTTTTTGCCGGAGGCTTGTTTCTGCTGGCTAAAAGCACCACCGAGATCCATAACAAGCTAGAGGGCGAGGAAGAGGAGGAGGGCGCGGGAAAAGTATACGCTACGCTAAGCCGAACCTTAGTGCAGATCGTGCTCATCGATATCGTTTTCTCCTTCGACTCCATACTTACGGCAGTAGGTTTGGCGCAGGAGGTAAGCGTTATGATCATTGCGGTTATACTTGCCATGGGCATCATGCTGATATTCGCCAAGTATGTCAGCGATTTCGTGAACCAGCACCCAACCGTGAAAATGCTGGCGCTGTCCTTTCTTATACTTATCGGGTTTATGCTAGTGGTAGAGTCGTTGCACCAGCACATCCCGAAGGGCTATATCTATTTTGCCATGTTCTTCTCGCTGCTTGTAGAGATGCTGAACCTGCGGCTGCGCAAGAAAACGAAACCCGTGCACCTACGCCAAAACGAAGTACTGGACCCCGAAAAGGAAAAGGTCGTATAATACATTACTGGAATCTCTGAAAAAGGGGCGGCGCCTGCTATAGGTGCCGCCCCTTTTTTGTGCCCTGTTTATACTTCGGCCTAAAAGCGTTACATTAGGGTAGGGATAGATACAGACACAACCTCGCGCTCATGCAAAACCGAAACCGGGTACTTGCCGCATTCATACTTCTGGCCATTACAGGGCTGGCTCTCCTGAGTTTATACTTGCTGTCGCCGCCTAAGCCTGTGCCAGCAACTGCCAGTGCTACTGTTTTTTCTGCGGAGCGGGCCATGCAGCACGTGCACCAAATGGCACAAGAGCCGCATGCCATGGGCACCGCAGCGCATGCCAGGGTGAGGGAGTACCTGCTCGGGGAGATGCAGCAGTTGGGCCTGCAGCCGCAAGTGCAGGAAGCCACTGTGGTTAACAGCCGTAATGGCATGGCGAGCGTGGGGCATGTCTATAACTTGCTGGGCCGGTTACCAGGCACCACTCCCGATAGCAGCGCAATTTTACTAGTGGCCCACTACGACTCTCAGCCTAACGCCCGCGGCGCCGGCGATGATGCAGCCGGAGTAGCAGCTATCCTGGAAACTATCCGAGCGCTTAAAACTATAGCCCCGTTACGGCACGATATCATTGTGTTGCTGACCGATGGCGAGGAGTATGGCCTGTATGGCGCGCGGGCTTTTCTAAAACACCCATGGGCAAAAGAAGTGGCACTGGTCCTGAACCTGGAGGCGCGCGGAAACAGCGGACCAAGTATGACGTTTGAGCTAAGCCCTTACAATGGCTGGCTCGCCGACCAGTACGCGCAGGCGGCGCCGTATCCATTCATCAGCTCGCTGGCTTACGAGGTGTACAAGCGCATGCCCAACGATACCGATTTTACGGTGTTTAAAGAAGCAGGCTACAGTGGCCTGAACTCCGCTTTCATTGATGGCCTGGTGCACTACCACAAAACCACCGACGCTCCCGAAAACCTGGATACAGGCAGCTTACAGCAACACGGCAGCAACTTGCTTGCGCTGGTAAAGCGTTTCGACAGCTCCGAGTTCACGCAAACCAAGGCACCCGATAGGGTTTTCTTTAACGCAGCAGGCAACTGGGTGGTGAGCTATGGTAGCAACCTAAACATAGTATGGGTAGCGCTGACAACCTTGCTTCTGGTTGCAACATGCCTTCTTGGCATACGCAAACGGGTCTTCTCGGTGCGACAGGCTTTGTTGGGCTTGCTGGCTTTTTTAGTATTGGTTGTGGTGGTAGCGCTCCTGTTTATCCCGATTAACAATTTGGTTTTGGACTTATTACCTGTGCTTAACCCACACCTTGGCCTACACGCTACTCATACTTTCTTTGTGGCATACTTGCTGCTAGCGCTGGGGCTTTCCCTGTTGCTGCTACAGGTTGCACTGCGCTGGGTAAATCCCTTGTCCATTTTTATGGGCGCAATTATACTTTTATACTTTCTGATGCTGGGGTTATACCTGCTGCTGCCGCTAGCTGCGTACCTGCTGTTATTCCCGGTGCTGTTTGCGTTGGCAGGTGCATTCGTTATGTTCCTGCTGGAGCTAAACAAGCAGCAAGGCTGGAAGTATGCATTAGTACTATTAGCGGCTGCTGACCCAGCAATATTTATCGTGTTCCCGGTGGTGCAGATCGTGTTTTTAGCCTTCGGGATGAGTATGCCGCTTGGTACGGTGGTGTTGTTCCTGTTGTTGGTTGGGCTGCTGTTGCCGTTGCTTCTGTTTGCCCTGCAGTGTTATACTTTCGGTAAGGTGCCGGCGCTGCCACTTGCTGCCTTGCTTGTAGGAATAGTGTTTCTGATGCTGGCTATCAACAACCAAACGCCAACCCCGGAACGGCCGCTTCGCAGCCATGTTTCCTATTACCTTAATGCTGACACTGGCCAAGCTTTCTGGGCATCAGCCTATACTTTACCTGACATGTGGAACAAGCAGTTTTTCAATGAGCCAGTAGTAGAGCCGCTCAAGGAGGTGTATCCGCATGCAGGCATTTCATACTTGAAAAGCAAAGCAGAGGCTGTTAATTTGCCAGCACCCGTAGCCGAGGTGTTGCAGGATACGGTTATAAGAGCGGAGCGCATACTTCGGTTGCGGCTGACATCGCAGCGCGGGGCGGCACACATGGAACTTGTGTTGCAACCAGAACCTGCCAGTGCCTTGCTGCAGGCATCGGTGGCCGGAGAGCCTTTGCAACTGGAGCCTATCACCATAGAAACCGGCGAAGTATACTTTATGCGCCTGCACGGTCTGCCGGTCAGTAAAACAGTGGATCTGGAGCTACACCTTACACCCAAAAAACCGCTCACTGTTTACCTCTACGACCAGGTGATTGGCTTGCCTGCGCAACTTGTAAAGCAAGCCAAACCGGCACATGTTATAGCAGAGTCAGGCCGCGACAGCAACCTAACGGTTGTCCAGAAAAGTTATACTTTCTGAGGCCTTATTTAGTAGTCTGAGGAGGGTGAATTATACTTTGAGGTGAAGTTTATGATTAGCTCAACCTAAGTATACTGATGCATAGTATAGGTTAAAAAGATCTATACTACGCACCCGATATATGTTAACCGATAAATTGATTTCTTTCATCCTTGGTGTGATTTTTCTGCTGGTGCTGGCTTGCGAGGGACCTGCTGCTGAAAAGGATACCGCGGAGGCAATACCTGAAACACGCACACGCACCTTACTGCACGAGCCGGCCTTCTGGGATTATGCCGCCAGCAGCAACATGCTGCAAGTGGCGCTGGGCAAACTGGCTGAGCAAAAGGCTAGCTCCGCTAAACTGCGAGCAATGGCCCAAGATGCCGTAACATATCATGCCGGAGCCTTGCAGCAACTGCAGCAGTTGGTAAGTAAACAGGATAATATCTTATTGCCAGATAGCCTTGCCGGAGCCGATCAGGGCCTGGTGCAGGAAATGAAATTGCTGGAAGGCGAGGAGTTTGATCTGCGGTATCAGGAGTTTATCATTAGTACGCACAACGCGCAACTAGACCGCTATGAAGAGGCCTTGGTGAAAGCTGATGATCAGAAAATACGGGATTGGATAATGGATATGCGTAGCCACCTGCGCGAAGAGATAAACGCATTTAGCAAACTGGACTCTGCTAGCGTGGCAGAAGATGCATTGTTATAACACAGAATGTGTTGTTGCCCGGTGGGCTACTTCCAGGCTTCAGAGGCTTTGCGCGCCATCCGGAAAAACAGTTCGCGGTCCAGGCCGGCTACCTGCCTTGCCTCGCACTCACTGTAGCCATTCTCCACGGCATTCAGGTAATCGTAGTATAATTGTGCCAGCTCCAGCGAGTCATCCTCAAAACATTCAGTAAGGTCTTCTTGGCTGCGTTTTTCGGGCTCAAACACTTTAGAAGGATACAATTTGTCGAGCTGGTAGATAAGGTATTTCTGGTGGGTTTTGTTTGATCTGCCGCCAAAAAGCTGCTCCAGTGGCAGGTCTTCGTCTTCCTCGTCGTATTCCTCGAAACCATCTTCTATAGCCATGGGTTCATACACAATAATATCGTGGCCGGTGAGCTCGAGGTACTCATCAAACTGCTCCTTAATCGGGATGAGGGTAGGGGTTTCGTAAGGCTTATCCAGCACTTCGGCCAGGTGTAGCGCCATTTCCTTACCTTTTTCGCCGGCAGCAATCAGTATTTGGTTAAACTGGCAGAAGTCACAGCCCAGGTAAACGAATTTATACTCATCATCAAGCACCGTAAAACACCAAAGCGTAATAAACTCGGTATCGTCAATCACAACTGTATCAATATACAGTTCATTTATTTGTACGTAGTGCGGCGAATATTCCTGAGCGTCCATGGCATTACGGCTTTAAGATTTTGGTTTTTGGCCCATACGGTGCTGTGCGGGTATTATTTTGCGTATACGGAGTTTTGCGGCACATGGCAATCAATCTATATAGAAATTTGAGTCAAGGCCTAATCATCATGGCGGCGCACATAATAAATTATGCCTCCGAGCGCAGTTATGCCAATACGAATAGCCCAACTGCCGGTCTCTCCAAACTGGCTTAACCAATTGAGAACAACTAGATTAGCGCCCGTAAACTCGAGCACCAGCGAAACCAACCCAGCCAGCAAAAGAAATAACCCGATAAATTTCATAAATATAAATTTTTTGAGTGAATGCCAGGTCTCCGTATTCTCCGCACAAAGGCTTTATCCTTTTGTCAAATCCTGGTAATTTAAATATAGGAATAATTACGTATAAAACCAGAAGTTAATTAAAAAGTAGGATGTGCACAGAGGTAGAATAATCTCAGCCTATTCCCAGAGGCGTTCTACAAATTGCCGGGCGTTGCTATATGCCAGTTTCTGTAACTGCCGGGGAGTAAGTTGCTCCCGAAGGCTATGCAAAATATGGGCATAGCTGCTGCCAGCCTGTTCGTGCACCTTATGGTAGAAAGGGAAACGGCTGAGGTCCTGCTCGTCGGCAAAATAGAAGTAATCGGCACCAAAGCATAGCGCGTCTTCAGCACCGTTTGCAAAACCATACACAATGTGCTCCAGCAAAGCCTCCTCCGGCAACTCAGCATGAACAAACTTGCGCAAGAAATTCATGCCAATAAGCCCCTTGCGCCGGATAAGCTCCTGAGCCAGCTCATCGGGCAGGTTGCGCTCGTGCTGCCATACATGCCTGAAGTTTGAGTGGCTCGCAATCAGCGGAATGTCCAGTTTCTCGCGGTCTATATGCTCCAGCATGTCGAAGGCCAGGGCATCGCTGGTATGCGATAAATCCACGGCGATGCGGCGGCCGTGCAGATAATCTAGCAGCATTTTGCCGTCTCTGGTAATGCCCTGCATGCTGGCGTTGCCTCCGCCAAAACGATTGGCTGTATGGTGGGTAAAGCTGATGTACAAGATGCGGCCGCATACTTCAATCATCTTCTCAAGGCGCTTAAAGCCATCTTCCAGCGGCTCATGCTCCTCGCAGAAACCAGCGGCGTTCTCAATGGCCGCTACCATGCCAACCCCGCCGGGCTGCTGCATCACCTCGGCTAGCTTGGCGGCATTGGTTACGGCAGTCAGGCAGTTGGTTTGGTCGTCGGCCAGGCGCCGAAACATGTCCCGCTGTAATTCAGCGTAACGTGTGCTGCCTGTGCCCACAGCGGAGTAAATTGCCATTACCTGAAGCTTAATATTGCCCTCGGCCAGGCTTGGCACGGCACAACCAATGTCTTCCAACTTGTTCATGTCTGCGTTTGGCACATCGGTGAGATATACCAGCAGGTCACAATGCAGATCTATAACAGGAAGGCTTAGGTTTGTAGGTAGGCTCATAAAAAATCAGGTTTACTTCTGAGAAAGATACGGCAAACCTTGTATCGTGGCTAACGGAAAATTAAATCTGGCTGGTTTGGCGTGCTTGTTCCATACGCGCGACACCCTCAGTCATCCAGCAGTCTTTATAAGTACCTTTAATTTGTTTGGTAAGTATAAACATGTAGGCTTCCTGCTGCCCGCTGGGTGTTTCGATGAGTATAAGCTGGTATGCGTTTTTGCCGGATACAACCATTTGGCCGGGCGTGTAGCTTTTAAAGTTCAGGATTGGCCGATAGGCCGGGTCGCGCACCATCATCCGGAAATGGTCCAGGGGGCCGAGGTGCATCCTGTTAGTGGGCGATGAAAAGTTAAATACCGTGATCACGCCGCTATCGCTGCGGTCGTTTTGTTGCAGGGCCTTAAGCTGTATGCGCACTACCTCGCGCGGCGAAAGCGCTTTGTCTGGCTTCAGGTACGTCCATTTGGAAGTATGGCTGATTTCGGAACTGTCAGAAGTATACGTGGCAAAGTTCTGATCGCTCAGGGCAGGCGCGGCCGGAAACTGAGCCCAGAACAAGCCCAGCAGCAGGATGCCTATCACCAGCATCACCCGATCAAACACTTTATCTCGCTTCTGCATATAAATATGTACTTTACCTGGATGACGATTGTTGTGAGCGGAGCCAACTTTGGGAGATAAATATTGACTGCCATGATGCAAAAGCGTGCTCCGGAAAACAAAGGAATCTGGCTGCGTATACCTGCACAGCAAAAGCCTATGAAAAATATATTAACGTCTAAAGTAAGGTATGCCACTAACTGGGTGCTGCACCAACCTGCCGTGCGTCGGTTTAGGCAGCGCTATCCTAAACTAACCGCCTTTGCAAAAGGCCGCTTTGATACAAAGTACTTCATAGGGTTGCCACTTACGCTTATACTTGTGGCGGCAGGCGTAAACATTGCGCTACTCTCAGAGCTAACCGAAAGCGTTCTGGATGCCGAATGGGTTGTAGTGCTGGATAAACAATTCAGCACCATGCTCTATGAGATACGCACGGAGTGGCTTAGCCAGTTTCTGTTGCTGCTAACCAAGCTGTGCGACCAGGAGGGCGTCTTTATTATTGGCGGCATAGCTACGGTAATGTTGCTGCTGCGGAAAAAGTGGGTGGCTATACTTGCTTTCTGGATTACGATGGCTGGGGTAGGCCTATCGGTGCGCTTAGGGAAAAATTTCGTGAGCCGTGCCCGCCCATCCGATGTAGCCTATTATACCATTGAGCATTTCTCTTTCCCAAGTGGGCATTCTACCACGGCTATAGCGCTATTCGGACTGTTAGCCTACTTTATGCACCGCCACTACGATGAGAGATGGCAAAGGCGACTGGCTGCATGGCTGGCAGTGGCCTTTATACTGGGCATTGGTTTCAGCCGGATATACTTGGGGGTTCATTATCTTTCAGATGTACTGGCGGGCTTCATGCTGGGGGCGTTTTGGCTGCTGGTTGGTATCAGCATTGTAGAAGTCATGCTCTATCGCAGGCATAGGCAGGAAAGCCTGCAAAACTAACAAGCCATACTTGCCGAAGCCCCGCTGAGAACTCCTGCCACTAGTATTTTAGGCTTTACACCACGTATGCGCTACGTACACTAAATATGCACCTTTTTGTACTTGACTATGAACACGGTTAGGTGGCTACGCTAATTGCCCAATAATCATAATATTAGTTTTACTGGTCAAAAATATAGCTATAAGTGTAACTAAGCTGCGATTTTAACGATAAAATAAACCTAAGCCATCCGGATTCAGGTAAAAAACAACCTGCGGTAAGCCTAGAGTTAAATTGTACCATTTTTAAATATAAAGAATAAAAGACTTATGGAAGTTAATAAGAATAATAACAATACAAGCACTACAAACAACGCCTCGAAAACAAACGAATCTACAAGTAGCAATAGCTCGACAAGTAGCAATAGCCAGAACGCACAGGGCCGCAGCAACCAGCAGGCTACTACAGGCAAGGGCGGTTTAAAAGATTTTCAGGGCAAACTGAAGCAGTATGGCAGCACTGCCGCAGATAAGTTCAATAAGATGACAACCACTCAGAAAGCTGCCGTAGGCGGTGCTGCGTTGGCGCTAGGTGCAGGTTGGTTAGCACTGAGCTCTAAGAACAAGAATAAGGTTAAAAACCAGATTAGCTCGGCAGCCGCCAATGCAACAGATAAGATGAAAGAGGCCAACAAAAACATGACAAGCTCTTCTTCTCAAAAGCAAAACACTTCTGGCAACAGTTCATCATCAACAACAAATGCAAGAGTAAAGTAAGCGAGAGTATACTTTAAGCTACACGACAGAAAAGCCGGACATTACGTTCCGGCTTTTTTTTGTGCTACAGGTGTAAGCGCTACGAAGCCCTGCAACCAGCCATGCCACGCTTCAGCAAATACTGCTGGTGATGCTCTTCGGCAGGGTAAAACGTATCGGCGGGCACAATCTTAGTTACAATCTCGCGGCCGCTAAACTCCGGCGACTGCTGCCAGTTCTCTTTGGAAGTCTCAGCGATAACGCGCTGTTCATCGGAGTGGAAGAAGATTACAGAGCGGTACTGTGTGCCAACATCCGGCCCCTGGCGGTTATGCTCTGTCGGGTTGTGGTAGTTCCAGAACACCTGCAGCAGTTGGTCGAAACTGATTTGAGCGGGGTTGTATGTAACCTGCACCACCTCAGCGTGGCCCGAGCGCCCAGTGCTAACATCCTGATATGTTGGATTATCCAGGTGCCCGCCCATATAGCCAACAGTTGTGCCGGTTACCCCATCCAGGTTTTGAAATGCCATTTCGGCGCCCCAGAAACAGCCGGCGCCGAATGTAGCCTTTGCTGTGTGATTATTGCCAGTTAATTCCATGGTTTAGTAAGATTGTTCGGTTTTGTATACGTTATAATGGCAGGTGCCATGGTGCAAATGCATACACCTGTATCTTTTACAACTGAGGAATGAAAAAGAAGGTTATACTTACGTTTGATTCAAAACTGAGTCAAAACCCGGAAGGGAAGCATGTGCGCGACGGCCTGTCTACGGTGCTTCTAACAGATAACAATTTGTGGCTCAGCTGTGATGAGCGCACAACAATTGAGCGGCTGACGCTGCAACCCGACGGCTCTTTTGCTGCCCATTACTCGTTTAACCTGGAGGATTTCCTGAGTTTGCCTGGCGGAAAAGGGTCAGGAATTGACATAGAAGGGATAGGTATGGCGAACCATTACCTCTGGATTATGGGATCGCATAGCCTGAAGCGCAGCAAGCCCAAGCGCCACCAGTCTATTGCGAAGCAAGTTAAAAGGCTTGCCAGGGTAAAGAACGACCCCAACCGCTACCTGCTGGCGCGCATCCCCATTCTGCAGGATAAGGAAAGCGGAGAGTATATGCTGCACCGCTTTGCTCAGAACCCCGACAACCCCATGCACACCTTGTGCGCCGCACAAGTCCGAGGCAACAGCCACAGCAGTATGCTTACCGAGATACTGGAGCAAGACGAGCACCTGGCTGCTTTTATGGATATATCGGGTAAGGACAACGGTTTCGATGTAGAAGGGCTGGCTATTTTCGGTGACCGGATTTTTATTGGTTTGCGTGGCCCAGTGCTGCGCGGCTGGGCCGTGGTGCTGGAAGTAGAGGCCAAAGAAGATAAAAAAGGAATACTGCACCTGGAGAAATTGGAAAACGGCAGGCTATACAAAAAGCACTTCTTGAACTTGCGCGGCAAAGGCATCCGGGAGCTTCGCTTCTTTAATGAAGACTTGTACATACTTGCTGGCCCAACCATGGATTTAGATGGCGTAATCGCCATTTACCGCTGGCGAAATGCCGTTGGACAGCAGGAGCAGCTATTGCATAACAATGAACTGGAGCGGCTCTGCGAAATACCACATGGTACCGGTAAAAACTCAGGGAAAGACAAAGCCGAAGGGCTGGCCATTTTGGATGAGAAGCACGTGCTGGTAGTTTTTGATAGCCCCGTAAAAGCCCGCAAGGTAGGGGAGGGGGCGGTTAAGGCCGACGTGTTGCAGTTGCGACACATGTAACCTTATGGTAGCATTTTGCCTATATACCTCAACAGCAACCATGCAAACCAAAAGTATAAAACTATGAACAATGCGATAAAAGCAATGGTTGGGGGGCTGGCAGGAGCCTGTGCCCTAACCCTATTGCACGAAACTGCACGGCGTCTGATGCCGGATGCCCCCAGAATGGATGTGCTCGGGATGCGCTCCATCACCAAAATTATGAAAAAGGCCGGTGAAGAGCCGCCACAGAACAAGGAGGAACTGCACAACTGGGCGCTCGCCGGAGACATGCTTTCGAACTCCCTTTTTTACAGCCTAGCGGGTACAGGCAAAGATGCCTGGTGGCGCGGGGCCATACTTGGTGCCGCTGCCGGAGCAGGAGCCGTATTTTTGCCAGGGCCACTAGGCTTAGGCGAAGAACCAAGTAACAAAACCCATAAAACGCAGGCCATGACCATCGGGTATTACTTGCTGGGCGGTATGGTGGCAGCTGCTGTAGGCCACGCACTCAGCAGCGACGAAGATTGATTCTGGTATCACTTAATAAAACACAAGGTGGGCCGGCTTCTTAAGAAGCCGGCCCACCTTGTGTTTGGTGAGGTTCATACTTTACAGAGCAGGTTAAATCAGTAATGTTGCTGATTTTACTTTGGCCCCAAAAACTTGCGCGCCATTTAGTGGTTAATGCCCGTAGTGTCGCCTGTTGCGTTGCTGGCAGTGTCTAGCGGGCTTACGTTGTCTTGGCTCATGCTGCCTTCGTTTTCATCATTAGGTTGCCCATCCAGTTCGTTTTCAGTAGATTCTGTGTCTACGCCTGTCGTGGTCTCAGAAGAGCAACTGTAAAGGCTGGTGCTCATAAAAACAGCAGCGGCAAGTATAGCAATGTGAGTTTTTTTCATGATCATATTCAGTTTAAGGGTTGTAAAAGATTACACTTGTACGTTACTTTCTTTAAAACCGATCAGGTTATTTGTGTTATACCTTCACTCTGGGGCATTGGCACAAGAGCAAAGCACTTGGCGGGTTGGAGTGGCTACCTGATAGTCTGGTAGCGAGGGCTCCAGCATATACACTACCTCTAAGTTTTTGATTGGCGCTTGCGGATGTGCCTCGTTCCAGCGGCGCACCAGGTAATTGCAGTAGTAAGGCCGCAAGTATGAGTTTGAAACGAATAAGTAGTTTTCGGAGTATTTCCGCCAGCGGTCGTTTTTGAAAAGCGCCATAACAGAGGCAGGCTTAACATGGTCTAATGCCTTACCTTCTTGGTTAAGGTCGATAATATTGCCTGTCGCGGTTTTGCCCTCCAGCACATACCAACCATCATCCTTGAAAACAGTCGGGGAAAACATGCCCCAGTGCTGGTCGAGGCGTAGCAGGTAGCCAAACCAACGGCTGCTATCAGGCAGCGTGCGGAGCGGCAGGTTGGTGGTGCTTAAGTTCCACCAGATGCTGTAAAGCAGGGAAAACACTATAAATGCACTCAGAAAGTATGGGCGTAGGCGCGTTGCGCTTGCACGGTTCGGCAGATGCACCGACACCCGGATGCCGGGCAGCTTATCCAGGTACGAGACCAGTGGCCAAAACTGCCCGCTTCGCAAGCGCCTATACGAAGCCATCAGGCGCCTGTCAATCCAATCCATAAATGATGCCGGGAGCAGTCCCGCTACCGAGGCAATGTTTATCAGATAAAACAAGCCTACAAACAACGTAAGGCTGATGCCAATATGCAGGCTCACTAGCACGCCGACCACCACCATCCGGAAGAATTTAGTATAAAACGGAATAAGCAGCAGGAAGGGGAGGATAAGTTCGGTGTACACCGTAGCTAGGGTTAAAAAGCGCAGCAGATCAGGGTATTGGTAGATCAACTTGCCACCGGGCATCAGGATTTGATCCAGGCTGAGGGCATAGTATAAAGCTGTGCCGTCGGTGCGCCACTCCGGTGAGTTTTTCAGTAGCCCGGTGCAAAAGTATACTAAGGCAATCTGTAGGATGTACGCTATCGAGGCCGGGCTGAAATAGCTGGTTGTTTGCTCAGTGAGCCTTGTTCTAACAGAATTAATGGCATCGTAAGCGTAATATCTGCCCCACGGAAGGAACATGCCCCAGAACAGAAGCATGCGCAGCAAGCTGTCGCCGCCCTGGGTAATCATCGGGTTTCTGTTCTGCAGCGAAACCAAAAGCAGCCAGCTTACTACAGTGGCTGTTCTTGTTTTATACCCCAGCAAAAGGCTAAAAGCAGCAAGGGCGGCAAGTACAAAAAGCAATAGCTGCGCCTGCCACTGCCCGCTAAGTGCATGAAGCGAGAAGTATTGTGGTAGCCAAAGGTATTGGTGCAGCACGTGCAGGGGCAAGATCCCGGTGTTAGCATAGTGCGCTTCCAGGTCTGTTGCCCGTATAGCCAGGTCAAGCAGGACTATGCCAGCGAGCCAGATGCGCATCAGGGCTAGTGCCCGCAGGTCTACCGTAAAAACATGTCGTAAGTATTGCTCCAGATACTTCATGCATGTGCTGTGTTAAGAAACATAAAAAGGCAAACCCGCGAGTGTCTGCCTTTTTATATCTGTATTACCGTTCAGTAATTAGCTACATGGTTGTAGTCCCGGTTGTACCTGTGGTTGTTCCAGTCGTGGTACCGGTGGTTGTTCCGGTTGTGGTACCGGTTGTTGTTCCGGTTGTGGTACCGGTGGTTGTTCCAGTCGTGGTACCGGTTGTTGTTCCCGTAGTTGTGCCGGTTGTGGTGGAGCCGTAATCATCATCCATGGTGCCGGTTTCAGAATTTATATCTGCCTCAGAATCCGTGGTGGAGTCAGAGGTGGTGCAACTAAATAGTAAGCCCGATACTACAAGGGCTGCAGCGCAGTTTACAAAGGTCTTTTTCATAGCTTGTTGTCTGTTTTAACCAGTATAAGATTTAATACTAGCCTTACTTTTACGAGCAGTGGGAGTTAAGGTGGATTTCCAGTGCAATGTTTGTTTATGGGCTTAATAGTTATTTAGCTAATGACGGCTGGGTGCAAGGTATAGGTGCAGATCGTGCTGGTAAAAGGAAGGAGTCTTTTACGAGGGAAGGTTGTTAAGAACCCGTATTTTGGAGTGCAAGATACTCTACACGGGCCTGTTCTAGCTGTGCAATTATGTGCTCTCGCTCCTTCTGTAATTGCTCTATCAGGCGCCGGCGCTGAAAAAACATCCGGAGCAACAGCCAGTGTGCCTGGGTGTGGAGCAGCGTATCCCAGTAGCCAAGCGTAAAAAAGCCGCTCAGTGGCAGGGTAATCAAGTGAAGCACTAGAATCAATCCTTCCATATCTATCCATTGCGAGAGCAACCATACTTCCAGCCAATAAAATAGCGGAAAGGTAAAGATGCCAACAGTGAGCATAATAGGCGCATACCACTCCTCCTCTTTGGTTACAGCGCGTGCCACCCTGGAGGGGATAATGTAGGGAAGGTAGTTATGCAGCAACCCATACAGGTAAATAGGTAGGCCTAACAATAGGAAAAACAATCCGATGGCGCTCTTACGAAGTATGGTTGTAGGGCCTTTACCTAACAGGGCATCGTGCAGCCGGAGGCGCTTTAGCTGCAGGGTATAGTGGTTGATCTCTTTCTTAATGGCATTGACCCGCTCGGGTGCCACCTGGCTAAAATGGTTTATGCCTCTAATTATAGCTTTGGTAAGTATAAAATCATGAATGTGCGGCGGTGCAGTGGCAGGAATGGTGGCAGCGAGTCGTTTTTTGTACAGTGTTTCTACTTGGCGCGCCAGCGTGTCTTCCTCGTCGGTTGGGGTATGGATAATGCGGCTTTCCAGGCAGTTTCTGATTTCATCCGTCAGGGCTACGGTAGCCGCTTTTTTATCCTGCACATAGGCTTCCAGGTAATCGGCAACTTCTATCGGCTCACCAATGTTCACAAAAACATTGCTGCGGAACCGAGTAGGCGCTGAGTAATTCAGCCCTATTGGCAGTATCTTTACGCCTAATGTGTAGTTGTTTTCTGCCTCGGCGCCCAAGGCAATGCGTGCCGTGCCTGTTTTAATCTTGCGCAGGCGGCGCTGGTTGAAACTGTTGCCTTCCGGGAAAATGAGCAGCGTTTGGCCATCCCGCAACGCCCGAAAACTAGCCGAAAAAGCCTCTTCGTTGCTGATAGGCTGGTCAGGGTTGTCCTCGCGCCGATGTATTGGGATGAGGTGCATTTGGCGCAGCATCCAGTTCTGGAAACCCGAGCCAAACACTGTCCCTTTCGCAATAAAGTATACTGGCTGGCGCAGTAGCGAGGCAATCACGATTGGGTCCATGAAGGTATTAGGGTGGTTGCTTACGACCAGCAGGGGACCCTGGGCAGGTATCAGGTGGCGGTTACGCACCTCAAACTTCCGGAAAAACACCTGAAGACCCACCCGGTAAATAAACTTAAGTATGGCGTAAAGCATAAGGGCTCTGTAACAATCAAAAAAGCAAGATAGCTTTTTGCCGCCATAGCTGCTTGGCAATCTTTGGAAAACCTTTGCCCCATTGCGGAGTTGAAAACAAAACAAATTACCTGATCTGATGAAAAACCAAACAATATACTATGTTCAGGATGCCCTGTGTGGCTGGTGCTATGGCATGAGCCCCGTTATGGAGCGCCTCTATAAAGAGCATAACCAAAAGTATGATTTTGTAGCCTTAAGCGGCGGCATGATTCGCGGTGAGAACGTGCGCCCGATTAGCGGCATGGCCAGCTTTATACGCCAGGCGGCCCCGCGGCTAGAGGAGGTTGCCGGTGTGAAATTAACAGATACTTACCACCGCGAGATACTGGACAAGGGCACCTACCAAAGCAACTCTGAGCCGCCTGCCATAGCACTAGCCATACTAAAGGACTACTTCCCGGACCAACAACTGCCTATGGCCACGGCAATCCAGAGGCTGCATTTTGAGGAAGGCAAAGACCTGAACGAAGTGGACGTATACCTGCCTGTAGTGCGTGCTTTCGGCGCAGACGAGGGTGACTTTAAGCGAAAGTTTACAGATAAAGAGTTTCTGGCAAAGGCGAGGCAGGATTTTGAGTTGGTAGAAAACTGGGGGATTACAGGTTTCCCGGCTGTTATCTGCCAATCCTGGGAAAAACTATACTTAGTGGCCCGGGGCTACATGCCTTACGAGCAGCTTTTGGCTGCCCTGCAGCAGTTGGAGCAGGACGCTGGCGAGGCGGGGAGATAAGCAGTAGGTGCAACCTATACTACCCGTATGCGCCATATACAAGGCTCGGGAAGGGCCTTACTTTTGCTGGTCTTCTATCAACCAGTCATACGCAGAGGTAAGGTCCTCAAAAACCCGTACCTCAAAGGGCAGCGGGTTCGCTTTGTTATGGATAAACTCTTGCACCTGGGTGCTGGCGGCAGGGTCAAACGAATTAATAATGGCAAATCGTTTTAGCGGCAACTTTTTAAAGTCTTCAATATATTCTGTGAGGGTCCAGCGGGTGTCTTCTGGAGGCAGGGGAGGCAATAGGCGCCTGTCGGCAATGGCGTAAGATATGTCCATGGAGGTAACATAAGCCAAAAAACGATTCAACGCATTACGGTACTCACGGCTCGTGCAGTGAGCATACCATTGCGTCACGATTACGTTGTGCGCAGGGTAATACTCTACATGTATATATGGTGTGTCCGATAAAACCATAAGAACTTGTATGACATTGAGATATCCTAATATTAGTGTTTAATCTGTTGACTTCAAAACATTAAATACTAATATTGATATTAATTGAGCTGCATAAAATTGTTTTTTTTAAATGTGAGTGTGCATGCTAATTTTAATATAGCTGGCATGCTAGCCATACTACATAAGCAAAAGCCCGACTCAGAACAGTAGTTATCTGGGTCGGGCTTTTGTATGGCTAGTAAGGCTAAAGCGCTACTTGGTGCGCAGGTTGTTGGCGTTGCTGCCATCCAGTTTTCTGGTGTCCTCTTCGTTCTTGGCGGCTACGTTACCACCTTGTTCTTTGCCTTCGTATTCACCATCCATAATGTCTGTTTCCTTTTTCAGGGAGCCAGCCAGTGGTTCCGGGTTTTCGTCGGGCAGGCGTTTGCTCTCGTCTGCATTTGTTATATGATCATCCTGTCTTGGGGCCATAAGTGAAATAAAGTATGGTTTATACTTGTAGCTTACGTGCGATAGAGGATTTATGTACATGTTGGCCGGATATACTTTATATTTCCATCTTTTTATTGATCACTTTTGATAAGTCATAATATGCCCTCACATGCCGGGAAGGGATAAAATACGGCTCAATTAGAAATTAAAGCTAGCTTAAAAGATGCTATAATAGGGTAGTAAATATGCATCCAGGGATTTTTCCTTTTGCGTGCCAAAACATTTTGCGGTAACTTTGGGCAATTTATACATACCATCCCAATGCCTAAAGACACCTCCATCAAATCCGTTTTAATTATTGGTTCTGGTCCTATCATAATCGGCCAGGCCTGCGAATTCGACTATTCTGGCTCACAAGCCGCCCGCTCGCTCCGCGAAGAGGGAATAGAAGTCATTCTCATCAACTCTAACCCAGCCACGATCATGACCGACCCGGTAACGGCCGACCATGTGTACCTGAAGCCGTTGGAGAAGAAGTACATCATCGAGATTCTGGAGAAGCACCAAATTGATGCCGTGCTGCCAACCATGGGCGGCCAGACCGCCCTGAACCTTGCCATAGACTGTGACAAAGCCGGTATATGGAAAAAGTACGGCGTGAAAATCATCGGCGTGGACATCAAAGCGATTGAGACAACCGAGGACCGCGAGGAGTTCCGATTGAAGATGCTGGAGCTTGGCGTGAACGTGTGCAAGGGCGAGACAGCCACATCGTTTTTGGAAGGAAAAGAGATTGCACAGGAGATTGGCTTCCCGCTGGTTATCCGTCCGTCGTTTACGCTGGGTGGCTACGGTGGTGGCTTTGTACATACCCCCGAGGAGTTTGATGCAGCCTTAACACGCGGCTTACATGCTTCGCCTACGCACGAGGTGCTAGTGGAGCAAAGCATCCTGGGGTGGAAGGAGTATGAGTTGGAACTGCTGCGCGACAACATCGGCAACGTGATCATTATCTGCTCTATAGAGAACTTCGACCCGATGGGTGTGCATACCGGCGACTCGATTACGGTGGCCCCGGCCATGACGCTGCCCGACACGGTATACCAGCAGATGCGCGACCTGGCCATCAAAATGATGAACGGTATCGGGCAGTTTGCGGGTGGCTGTAACGTGCAGTTCTCCGTGAACCCAGAAGACGATACCATCATCGCCATTGAGATTAACCCGCGCGTTTCCCGCTCTTCGGCGCTGGCCTCCAAAGCTACCGGTTACCCAATCGCGAAGATAGCAGCTAAGCTAGCCATCGGGTATAACCTGGACGAACTGAAAAACGCCATCACCAAAACCACGTCGGCTTACTTCGAGCCTGCCCTGGATTACGTGATCGTGAAAATACCGCGCTGGAACTTCGATAAGTTTCCGGGCGCAGACCGCAAACTGGGCCTGCAGATGAAATCGGTGGGTGAGGTGATGGGCATTGGCCGCACCTTCCAGGAGGCGCTGCAGAAGGCATGCCAGAGCTTGGAGATCAAGCGAAACGGCATTGGCGCGGACGGCAAGGAGAAGACCAACTACGACGAGCTGATTTATAGCCTCGCCAACCCAAGCTGGAACCGCCTGTTCAGCATCAAAGACGCCATGCGCATCGGTATCCCGACCAGCACCATCCAGAAGCTCACGAAAATCGACCCATGGTTCCTGAACCAGATCGAGGAGCTGGACGTGACGGAGAAGGAGATTGAGAAGTATAGCCTGGCCACCATACCGGCAGAGTTGCTGCGCGAGGCCAAGATAAAAGGCTACGCCGACCGCCAGATTGCGCACCTGTTGCGCTGCAAGGAAAGCGAAGTGCACAGCGTGCGCACCGAGTTGGGCATTACTAGGGTCTACAAAATGGTGGATACCTGTGCGGCTGAGTTCGAGGCGAACACACCTTACTACTACAGCACCTTCGATGGGGAGAACGAGAGCGTAGTGTCTGATAAAAAGAAAGTAGTGGTGCTGGGTTCCGGCCCGAACCGCATCGGGCAGGGCATCGAGTTCGACTATAGCTGCGTGCACGGCGTGCTGGCGGCCAAGGAGTGCGGCTACGAGACCATCATGATCAACTGCAACCCAGAGACGGTATCCACAGACTTCGACATTTCGGACAAGCTGTACTTCGAGCCAGTGTTCTGGGAGCATATCTACGATATCATTCTGCACGAAAAGCCAGAAGGCGTAATAGTGCAGCTGGGCGGGCAGACAGCCCTGAAATTGGCCGAAAAGCTGGAGCGCTTCGGCATCAAGATCTTCGGAACAAGCTACCAAGCCCTAGACTTAGCCGAGGACCGTGGCTCGTTCTCTGCCTTGCTCCGCGACCTGAGCATTCCGTACCCGCCGTTCGCTGTGATTGAGACGGCAGAGGAGGCGCTGGAGCTAAGCAAGGAGTTAAAGTTCCCGCTGTTGGTGCGCCCAAGCTACGTACTGGGTGGCCAGAACATGAAAATCGTGATCAACGAGAAAGAGCTGGAAGCCCACGTGATCGACCTCCTGAAGGACCACCCAGGTAATAAAGTGTTGCTCGATCACTTCCTTGATAACGCCATTGAGGCCGAGGCCGACGCGATCTGCGACGGCGAGGATGTATACATCTGCGGTATCATGGAGCACATTGAGCCAGCCGGTATTCACTCCGGAGACTCTTATGCCGTGCTGCCTCCGTTTGACCTGAGCGAGAAGGTGATCAAGCAGATTGAAGAGTATACTAAGAAGATTGCGGTGGCCCTTCAGACTGTAGGTGTGATCAACATCCAGTTCGCCATCAAGAACGAGACAGTATACATCATTGAGGCGAACCCTCGTGCCTCGCGCACCTTCCCGTTCATTGCCAAGGCCTACCGCGAGCCATACATCAACTACGCGACCAAGATTATGCTGGGAGATAAGAAGGTAAAGGACTTTACCTTTAATCCGTACAAGCACGGGTATGCCATTAAGGTGCCTGTGTTCTCGTACAACAAGTTCCCGGAAGTGAACAAGGAGCTGGGGCCGGAGATGAAATCCACTGGCGAGGCCATCTACTTCATTGACGATCTGCAAGACGATTACTTTACCAAAGTATACTCTGAAAGAAAGTTATACTTGAGTAAGTAAGAATCTGTGAAATTATACTTAAGCCCTTTCCTGTTTTCAGGGAAGGGCTTTTTGTTTTAGGACCTCGGTTATACTTAGTCTCAATATGGCTCTGATATGAATAACTATACTTGAAAACCAGTGGAAGGAGGTTGTCTGTATTACCGGGGCCAACCACCCCTGCCTTATCAAAGGAGGGGCAAGAGTCTGAAACTATCAAGGTAAAAGCTTCATTGTACAGCCATCGCGCGGATAGGTCACGAGCTGTGCTCATATGTGTAAACCCACTCCTTGTCCCCTCCCGAGAAGGGACCAAAGCCAAAAAAATGAAAACATACAGGTTGTAGCGCCATGGACAAACTGTAACTAGAAAAGATATAGCTTGGCCTCAGTTGCAAGTAGGCACAAGTGGGCGCTTGCGCCAGAAGAGCAGCTATAAAAGTTTATACCTGTAAGTATAAAGTATAACCAAAGTATAAGTGAGCTAACAAAAGCATAGCTCCCTAAGCAAACCGGAACTAACCTTGCCAAAGCTGCATTTCCAATCTGTAGTCCTTATCTTTGCAGGGCACCGCCAAAACGTCAGGTAACAAAAGCCTGGCAAAGGAGTTGTATGAAGGATTGGGTACTGTTTTTGCAGTGCACCCTATGTATCAAAAAGAGAAAGCTTTACCATGATTAAGTTCATATTCACCACCTTACTCATTATTTTCTTCCTTAGAATGATTGCCCCTACCTTGTTTAGGTGGTTACTCGGCCTTTTCCTGAAGAAAAGTATGCGCAACGGCACTTTTTTCTACTCTAACATAAACCAGCAGCGCCAAGCACAGCAGCAGCAAAGCAGCCACAACGCAAACGGCCGCGCCAAAGGCGATATCAAAATAGACTACATCCCCGACCAGCCAAAAGACAAGAGTTTCAACGGCGGAGAGTATGTGGATTATGAAGAAGTAAAATAAAACTACTATCTTTCAACCTCTATTTGAGGTTTTTTGAAAGATATGACAACTTCGTTCAACGTTAAGCGCGATGTGCTGCCACATGCCATCGCAGTAGTTATTTTCCTGCTCCTGACGGCGGTATACTTCTCGCCGGTTCTGTTTGAAAACAAAGGCCTGGCCCAGCACGACATCCTGCAGTTTAAGGGCGGTGCCAAAGAAATACAGGATTACCGGGAGCAAACCGGCAATGAGGCCCTCTGGACCAACTCTATGTTTGGGGGCATGCCAGCCTACCTTATCCAAACCCACTTCCCCGGCGATTGGTCTGGCTACATCCACAAAATCCTGACATTTGACCTGCCGGCACTGGCGGGCAATATATTCATTACGCTGATCTGCGCATACATTTTATTGGTGGCAATGGGCATGAGCTCCTGGCTGGCCATTATCGGCGCGGTGGCGTTCTCGTTTACATCCTACAACCTGATCATCCTGGAGGCGGGGCACAACACTAAGTCCCTGACGATTGCTTACATACCGATGGTGCTGGGCGGGCTTGTGTACGCCTTGCGCAAAAACCTTTGGGTGGGCGCTGCGCTTTTTGCGGTTGGCCTTACTATGAACCTGCACTTCAACCACCTGCAGATGACTTATTACATGCTCCTGCTGGTGCTTGTGTTTGCGGTGGTGGAGATTGTTTACGCTATCAAGAACGGTGCGTTTGCCGAGCTGTTTAAGCGCGGCCTGGTACTGCTGGTAGCCGCCATTCTGGCAGTAGGCGTTAACTTTGGGAGGTTGTATACAACTGCTGAGTACAGCAAGTATAGCATCCGGGGCAAATCTGAGCTGACCGAGCCAAACAGCGGCGAGAAAGTTGGCAGCGGCCTGGACCGCGAGTATGCCTTTAACTGGAGCTACGGCGTTGGCGAGACCATTACCCTGCTGATCCCGGACTTTTACGGCGGCAGCAGCAGCGCGCCACTCGATACTGATTCTGAAACCTACAACGCATTCCTGAACATGGGTGCGCCTGCCGCGCAGGCCGAGCAACTGGTAAAACAAGGCTTGCCTATGTACTGGGGGCCACAGCCAATGACGAGCGGGCCCGTGTATGTGGGCGCCATTGTGTGCTTCCTGTTTGTGCTGGGCCTTTTCATCGTGAACCGCCGCTGGACGAGCTGGCTGGTGGCCGGAACCATACTTTCGATGATGCTGGCCTGGGGCAAAAACTTCGAAGCCCTAAACTACTTTATGTTTGATTACTTCCCGCTATACAATAAGTTTAGAGCGGTGTCATCTACCCTGGTTATCGCCCAGATTACGATGCCTTTCCTGGCTATACTTGCCCTTTGGAAACTGCTTAGCGAGCGCGACGAGATCAAGAACCTGGATAAGAAATTGCTAATTTCAGGCGGTATAACCGCAGGTGTGTGTTTGCTGGTTTGGTTGTTTGCAGGCTCTGCAAGCTTTATTTCGGATTCTGACCAGCAACTGATACAGGCACAGTTCCCGATCGATGCCATCCGCGCCGACCGCGCAAGTATGATGCGCTCCGATGCTTTCCGCTCCCTGGTGTTTATTGTGCTGGCAGGCGGCTTGCTATACTTCTACATCAAAAACAAAGTATCCGCTACGGTGGCTATGGCAGGCGTGGGCGTGCTGCTGCTTGTTGATTTATGGACAGTAGATAAGCGCTACCTGAACAGCAACGATTTCCAGCGCCAGGTAGAAGCTAACTATTTCCAGCCAACGCAGGCAGACCAACTGATCCTGCAGGACAAGGACCTGAGCTATCGGGTTATCAATTTACCGAATCCGTTTAACGATGCCCGCACGTCATACTTCCACAAATCGGTAGGCGGGTACCACGGTGCCAAGCTGCGCCGCTACCAGGATTTGATCGATAGGCACATTTCGCAGAATAACCTGGAGGTACTGCGCATGCTGAACACCAAGTATGCCATTACTGGCAACCAACAGCAGCCCGTGCAGCGCGTGCCAGACCCGCTGGGCAATGCCTGGTTTGTATCGGAGGTAAAACCGGTAGAATCACCGGATGAGGAAATCAAGGCCCTAACCATGTTTGATGCCGGCACAACGGCTGTGGTAGATGTGGCTAAATTCCCTGAAGTAGAGCGCCGCCATTTCAACGCAGACAGCGCAAGCATTAAGCTGGTGAGCTATGCGCCTAACGAGCTTAAGTATGAGTCGGAGTCGGCTCGCGAGGGTTTGGTAGTGTTCTCTGAGATTTACTACGCTGATGGCTGGCAGGCATACCTGGATGGCGAGCCGGTAGATCATTTCAGGGCAAACTACGTGCTGCGCGCCATGGAAGTACCTGCGGGCAAACATACCATAGAATTTAAGTTTGCTCCAAAAGCTTATTCGCTTGGCAACACCATCTCGTTAATCTCATCGATCCTGTTGCTGTTGGTTATTGCAGGCGCAATCTACTACGCGATAAAAAAGCAGCCCGTAGCGCAGCCGGTGGTAGCGAAAGTTTAATGAAGTTAGAAGGTTAGAAAGTTGGGAAGTTAGAAAGGTACGTTGATTGATGGTTTTCCTTTGGAGCAATCAACAACTCAACAATCTACCATTCAACAATTCAGCAATTCAAAGTATAAACAGAAAGCCCTGGCAGTTGCCGGGGCTTCTTTTTTTGCCAATATTTACCAGGTATGGAAGCAAAAGTGCAAAAGTTGGAGAGCAAGTGGCTGCAGGAGCGTGGCGTAGAAGTATGGGTAAAGCGCGAAGATCTGCTGCATCCGCATATTTCGGGAAATAAGTGGCGAAAACTGAAGTATAACCTGCAGGAAGCGCAGCGGCAGGGGCATCATACTTTGCTAACTTTCGGCGGCGCTTATTCTAACCACATTGCGGCCACGGCTGCGGCCGGGCAGGCGTATGGCTTGCGTACCATAGGCATCATTCGCGGGGAAGAGCATTTACCTTTGAATCCAACCCTGGCGCTGGCTACCGAAACGGGTATGGCGCTGCACTACATCAGCCGCGAAAAGTATCGATTAAAAGACGAACCTGCGTTTCTGGCAGCCTTGCAAGAGCAGTTTGGGCAGGTATACCTTTTGCCCGAAGGCGGCACCAACTTATTAGCGGTGAAAGGCTGCACCGAGATCGTTCAGGACATCGATATGGCTTACGATTACATTTGCTGTGCCATGGGCACTGGCGGCACATTGGCAGGTATTGTGGCGGGGTTAGCAGGGCAGCAGCAGGTGCTGGGCTTCCCGGCGCTTAAAGGCGGTGATTTTCTGAAAGATGAAGTGCAGCAACTGGTGCAGGCTTACAGCGGAGAAACTTATACAAACTGGCAGCTTATCACAGACTATCATTTTGGAGGTTACGCCAAGGTAAAACCCGAGCTGCTAAACTTCATGGAGCAGTTTAAGCAGCAATACGGTATACAATTAGAACCCATTTACACAGGCAAAATGCTTTTCGGCCTTTTCGACCTGATAGCAAAAGGTTATTTCGAAGCGGGCAGCCGTATTGTAGCGGTGCACACGGGCGGGCTGCAAGGCAACGCAGGCTTTACAGAGCGGCTTGGGTTGAAGGTGTAAGGAGCTGTTGTGGTATTTTGATGAAAAGATAAAAGCTCAGAATCCTTACAGGTATGAGCCCGCTGGCAACTTTTTAAACAATAGAACCAGTTTGAGAAGCTACGCTAGATACATGGTTATATGTACTGGAAGATGTTAATCCGATACTAGTGAATACAAAAATATAAGGCAAGAGCGGCACCATGAACCTATTGTCCCAGTCTACTGCCAGAGCCATGACCATCAATGTCTGAAGCGACATGACTGTAAGCATAAACGTATAGATTGGGTGCTGAAGAATCTTTCTGAAGCCTTTCAAAGCAAAAAAATATGCCGGCAGATAGAAAACCACAATAGTTGCATTATGTATGACAGAGTAGTATGGCCTAACCTGCCCCCAAAAGTAACCAAAGCGCAACAGCAATAACTTTATATAGTTAACCGGCTGATCTGCCACAATGTAAAACATCTGCATAACTCCAGCACCGGCTGTATTTGAAGGCATAGGCTTCATGTTAATCCGAACATCCTGATACCCTTGTATTGCGTGCCCTTGCAATAGGCTGTTTATAGGTGAGTAAATCTCCAAAGAAATGTATGCCCCATAAGCTAAAAAAGGCAAGGTTATTACCGAAAACGTAAGCTTACTGCTTTGGCTAAATCTTTCATGGAACCTATGGATAAGATAGCCTATTACTCCGATCACAAGAAAAAAACCATTGGGGCGCAGCACAACAACGAACAAGAATAATAAGGCGCAGGCTATCGTGTCGAACCTGCTCTTGGTTTTTATGGATAGGTAATAAAGTATAAAAATACTGGTACTTATATACAATGACTCAGTATGGATATAGAAATTCCATAGGTGTATCTCGGGCCAGGCTATATAAAGAAAGGAGCATATAAAGCTGCTTACACGGTTACTTGTGAGGTTATACACTGCACTATAGAGGCAGATAAGTGCCAAACCAGATACTAGTACCTGTATCAGAATTACTGATTTGATCGGGAGTTCTAGCAAGTGCAGAATAGCAGTTAAGAAAAAGGTATACCCTGAATAAAGGATGCTATCTGCTCTATACCAGTAAGTCTCGCCTGCCATTAACGAATCAGCATAGGCAAGGTATCTGTGGCTGTCGAAAACGATTTTCACCCCAAACCTAAAGTATAAAGCAATGTTCATCAACAGCCTCAAAAGTATGAGTAACTGTAATCGCTTCGGGGCTGCTAGCCATGCTGCGGCTGCCTTCTTTTGGGTCCTGAGTTTGCCGTAAATATGATGTGCCAAGTATGAAAATACACGTGTTAAAAGATGTAAGGTATTAACAAAGCGGACTTTTACCTAAGGATTTTTTGCAGTGCCATAAACGCTTTTTTGTAGCATTATATTTGCAACGTCGTATTTGAACATATATCCTGAATAAGCACCTATGCCCCTACTTCGTTTTATACTTAAGCTCACCCCCTGGATTCTATTGATTTTGCTCGGCGTGTACCTGTGGCGCACTTTTGGCGAGTTTTTTAGCAAGCCGGATAAAAAGGAAGAGCCGGAGGTAGTGGTGAATTTCAACACTGTTCTCACCTCAGTGGAGGATCTTGGCAAAATGGAATTAGTGCGTTACAATTTCAAGGATGTGGTAGAGTATGAGAAAAACGTGTCGCGGTGGGTGCCCAACTCCAAAGTGGTGCTGATTGTGGCTGGCGAGGCTGTAGGCTGCGTTGACTTTACTAAAATCACGCAGGCCGACATACAGTTTCAGGGCGATTCGCTGGTGCAGGTGGCGCTGCCGGACCCAGAGGTCTGTTATTACAAAGTAGATCACAGCAAATCAAAGGTTTTCAGCAAAGAGAACACATACTTTCAGGATGCAGACCTTGTGGAAGAAGCTTATACTTACGCCGAAAATAATGTAAAGCGCGCCGCTCTAAATTCCGGTATCCTGAGCCAGACCAAAGTAAACGCCGAAAAAATACTGAAACCGATCTTAGAGGAAGTAACTGGCCGCCGCGTGGTGCTGGTGCCACAGCGGAGAGTTCAGAACCCAGAACTGCCGCCTAAACAATAGGTCTGTCTGATAATAGTAACTGCTTTTAGGCCGCAGTAATGTCTCTTTTTTGCTTCCTGCCAATCAGGAGGTAAAGCACAGCGCCCACTATTGGTAGAACCACAACTACGATTACCCATACTAACTTGTCTGTACCTGTCTTGAAGTCGTTCCTAAGTATATCTTGGAGTGCCCAAAGCCATAGAATAACTGATGTGGTGCAAACCATGAATAAAAGTGTTTGCCAAGTGACTAAGTTACTGCTGATAGAAATTAGTTGGTTTGTAATCATGGCGATGGGGCAAGTTTTAGATAATGAATGTGTTACAAGATAAAGTTAAATAATATAGCCGGGCTTTGCAATGCTAGCCTACCTGTTTGTCGCGCCGTGGAACAGCAATGTGCTCTTGGATGGCTTCACAACCTTTTAGACGCTGATGAGATGCAGCAACAGTAAAGCATGGTTGAAATACGTAGCTACACTTTGCATTACAGGTATGGGAGATTCACAGATTTTTCAACTAGTGCTGTAGAATTAGCAAAAGCAAAGTACTACTTTTCTTCCAGCCCCTTCAGCGCATCCTGAATCAGATCGTTCTCATAGCCTTTACTCATTAGAAAATAGGTGAGTTTCTGGCGGCGGGTAAACGGGTTTTTCTCTTTCTCGGTGGCGTTCTTCTTTTCCAGCAGTTGCAGCAGGTTTTGCTCGTATACGTCGGGGTCGATTTCTTTCAGGCCCTGCTTGATGCAGTAATCAGAAATGCCTTTCCCTTTTAAGCCCTGCATGATTTTGCGACGACCCCATTTCTTTAGGCCATACTTGCCGCGCACGTAGCTTTGGGCATAGCGCTCCTCATCAATCATTTTTTCCTGGCTTAGGCGCACGATCAGTTCCTCTACATCGTCGGGCTCAAGGCCGTAGGAGTAAAGTTTATCGCGCACCTCCTGCTGCGTGCGGTCCTGGTAAGCGCAGTAGGCAGCAGCCTTCAGCAAGGCTTCTTTGGGGGTATAGGTTTTCTTTTTCTTGTCGCGTTCCAAAAGAGAAAAGTAAGTTAGAGGGTTAAAGAGTTAGAGAGGTTGGGAGGTAGAGAGGTTAGAAAGTTAGAAGGTTGGGAAGTTAGAAAGGTGTGGCTTAGTGGTAGGTTTTTCTTCCCAGCAATTAACAACCAACAATCTAATAATTCAACCATCCAACAATTAACAATCATCAACCAACAATCAGTAACCATAAGCAAGTTAACCACTATTAGCAATCTACGGGCAAAAGCCTGACCTTTGTTGTGAAAAGTGTTAAAAATGAAGTTATCAAAAGGAGTAATATACATGCTGCTGTCTACGTTCTTTTTCGCGCTGATGCAGGTGTGCGTGAAGTGGGTGCCGCATATACCGGCAGAGGAAATTATCGTTTTCAGGTCGTTGATCTCGCTGGTAATTAGCATGGCCTTTCTGAGGAGAGCAGGTGTGAGTGTATGGGGCAATAACCGGAAGTGGCTTTTTGCACGAGGAGCAGTTGGGGCCGTGGCGCTTATACTTTTCTTTAATGTGCTGCAAAACATACCCCTGGCAACCGCCGCCACGTTGCAGTACCTGTCGCCGATTTTTACGGCCATTATAGGTTATTTTATGGTGAAGGAACGGGTGAGGCTATGGCAATGGGTTTTTTTCCTGATCTCTTTTGCCGGCGTGCTCGTAATTGAGGGCGTTGAAACAAACGTAGACAGTCTGTATCTATGGCTGGGGGTAATTAGTGCAGTTTTTACGGGCCTGGCCTATAGCATCGTGCGCAAACTGAACGTGCAGGAGCACCCGCTGGTCATTATCTTCTATTTTCCGCTGGTAACGCTGCCGGTGGTGGGTATTTATACTTTGTTTAACTGGGTGCAGCCCGAAGGCTGGGATTGGGCCATGCTGCTGTTAGTGGGCCTTTTTACGCAGCTGGGGCAATATTATATGACGCTCTCTTACCAGAACGAGGAGATCTCTAAAGTCGCGAACCTTACCTACATTGGTATTATTTATGCACTGCTGTTCGGTTTTATTTTCTTCGGCGAGTTACTAAATGTCTGGACCTATGCAGGCATGGCACTGGTACTGTTGGGCGTGTTGCTGAACGTGCAGTACAAAAATAATATCACCAGAAAAGCAACCTTAGCTGCCCAAAAAAGCTCTACAGAAGAAGAAGTGTAAGTATAAATGCACCTAAAGTATAAATAGTATAATCATGTGCTAAATTATCTGCATTTCGTCTGTACCTTTTCATAGATTTTAGCTTTAACCTTACACACATGCGCTTTTGCTACCTGCTCTTGCTGCTGCTGTTTTTGCCTGCCCTTGCCTGGGCCGGTACATTGCGCGGCCGCGTGACCGATGAAAACAACCATGGCTTACCCTTTGCCAGCATCTACATTAAAGAGACTGCCAGCGGCACTGCCACCAACGACCAGGGCCTTTACCAATTAGCATTGGCGCCGGGCACGTACACCATAGAGTTTAAGTATGTCGGGTATCGTGCCCACCTCGAAACCGTAACCATCGGGGCCGACGACCAGGAACTGAATATAACATTGCAGCCCGAGGTGCTTAACCTGAAAGAGGTGGTGGTGCGCGCCACCGACGAGGACCCGGCTTACAGCATCATGCGCAATGCTATCCGGCTGCGCAAATACCACCGCGACGAAGCACTGGCCTGGAGCGCCCGCGTGTACATGAAAAGCGTGGCCCGCATGGATAAAGTGCCTTCCAAGATACTGGGTATAAAAGTGGTGGATGTGGATACGGGCATTGTGTACTTGTCGGAGTCGGTGTCGGAGCTTGCGTATAAGCGGCCCAACAAAATCCATGAACGCATGATCTCGAGCAAGGTGAGCGGCCAGAAGAAAGGCTTTAGCTTTAACCAGGCCTCCGAGATGAACATCAGTTTCTACGACCCGCTGCTGAAGGTGCAGGGCCTGAGCGAGCGCGGCTTCGTGTCGCCGCTGGCCAACAATGCGCTGTTTTTTTACCGCTTCGAGTACCTGGGCACCTTTCAGGAAAACGGCCACACCATCAATAAGATCAAAGTTATCCCGCGCCGCAAAAACGACCCGGTGTTTGCCGGTAATATTTACATTGTGGATGGCACCTGGCGCGTCCATAGCACCGACCTCAAGCTGACTAAAAACGCCGGAATTGAGTTTGTGGACTGGATAAGGGTGCGGCAAGTATACGCCCCGGTTACAGAGCAAGTATGGCTGCCTGTGTCGCAGCGCTTCGATTTTGAGGCGGCTGGCCTGGGCTTTAAAGGTGGCGGCTATGCCATGGGCGTGTACTCGAAGTATAAAGTGCAGCCAGCCTATGCCAAACCACCCAAGCTGGAGGAAGTGGAGCCCGAAGAGGAGCCAATTATCGACGCTGCTAAACCTCCTAAAAAGCCTAAGTATAAGCTTGTAGAACCTGTGCAGGCACCCGAGCCGGAGCAACCTGTTATCAGCGATAAAGTGTTCAGCAAGGAGGTACTGCTGGTAGAGAAAGGCTCTAACAAACGCGATTCTGCGTACTGGGCCAGTGTGCGCCCGGTGCCGCTCACGCAGGAGGAAGTGGCAGATTACCATAAAAAGGACAGCCTCGAGGTGATCAAAAACTCCAGACCGTACCAGGACTCGCTGGATGCGGTGCGCAACAAGCCCTCGTTCGGGAGCTTTCTGCTGGGCGGCTATACGTACTCCAACACATACGAGCGCAAATTTTACCGTTTTGACCCGCTGCTGAGCCTGACGGGAGGCCCGAGTATTTTGCAGTACAACACCGTGGAGGGCGTGGCCGCCGACCTGCGCGTGGAGTTTGTGAAGCGCTTCGAGGACCGCCGGTCTTATACCATTGAGCCCGCCGTGCGCTACGGTTTCAGCAACGAAAAGCTCAACGGGAAACTGCGCATGAGCTATCACTTTGACCCATTCAAGAACAGCAATATTGCCGTGGAGGGCGGCCGCTACGTGTACCAGATCAATAACCTGAACCCGATCTCACCTTTCGTAAATACGCTTTATTCCTGGCTTGCCGAGCGCAACTACATGAAGCTGTACCAGCGCGATTTTGGCCGCATAACTTACCGCAGCGAGCTTTGGAATGGGGTGAGGCTGAGCCTGGGCGCCGATTACGCCCACCGCATGCCGCTACAGAACACTGCAGACTTCAGTTTTAGGAAGGGGATGGATGACGTGGAAAGCCGCTTTACACCGAACGTGCCCGTAAACGCTGAACTGGCCGATGCCGCTTTTTCGCCGCACCAGGCCCTTACGGTTAGCGCAGCGCTCAGTTTTAAGCCCGGTCAGGAATACATTACCCGCCCCGACGATAAAATAAACCTGGGCTCTAAGTACCCGACCTTTACGCTGAGTTACCGCGGTGGCCTGAAAGCGCTTGGTGGCGACGTAAAGTACCACACGGCAGCCCTTAGCCTGAGCGACGACATTAGTTTTGGCCTGCTGGGCCGCAGCAAGTATAGCGCGATCGGGGGCGTGTTCTGGGGCAAGGAAGATATGCGGCTGATGGATTACAAGCACTTTAACGGCAACCGCACCTTGGTGGCAGGTGTGTACAACGGCTTCCAGCTGCTGGATTATTACCGCTACAGCACGAACAACGCTTACTTGGAGGCGCATTACGAGCATCATTTCAACGGCTTTATCTTTAACAAGATTCCGCTGTTCCGTAAGCTGAAACTGCAGGAGGTGGTAAGTATAAACTACCTGAACACGCAGCAATCCAGGAACTACATGGAGCTTGGCTTAGGCATTGAGCACATCTTTAAAGTGCTGCGCGTGGATTTTGTAACCTCGTTCCAGGAAGGAAACAGGGCCAGAACGGGCCTTATGGTTGGCTTCGGTTTCTGATGGCTTAAAGTATGAACCGGCCGTGCAGGTATGGCTCCTGATAACCAATTAGCGTGCAGGCCGTTAAAAATAGCCGAAGAACCAAGTAACTAAGACTATGAATACATCAAACATATTAAAATCGGGCGTGGCCGTGGCCTTTCAGGAAGGAAACAGGGCCAGAACGGGCCTTATGGTTGGCTTCGGTTTCTGATGGCTTAAAGTATGAACCGGCCGTGCAGGTATGGCTCCTGATAACCAATTAGCGTGCAGGCCGTTAAAAATAGCCGAAGAACCAAGTAACTAAGACTATGAATACATCAAACATATTAAAATCGGGCGTGGCCGTGGCCTTTCAGGAAGGAAACAGGGCCAGAACGGGCCTTATGGTTGGCTTCGGTTTCTGATGGCTTAAAGTATGAACCGGCCGTGCAGGTATGGCTCCTGATAACCAATTAGCGTGCAGGCCGTTAAAAATAGCCGAAGAACCAAGTAACTAAGACTATGAATACATCAAACATATTAAAATCGGGCGTGGCCGTGGCCTTTGCCGCTGTTGTGGGCTTTGGCTGTAGCAACGAGCGCCCCGAGTCTAACCCAACCGACGACGTGAGCACCTCCGAAGCCATTGTAGAAGAGGATGAGAGTGCCGCTAACCTAAACAATCCGCGCCCAGCGCCCATCGGCGACACAGCCGTTACCGGCGAGCAGGCTGACCAGTTTGGCGACATGAACCCCAATGTAGACTCAGCGGCCCGCCAAATGGAGCAGCTGGACGAACAGAAAAGACGTAAAGAATAATAAGTAGTTAATCTATAGAAAGAGGCCTTGCTGATTAATTGGCAAGGCCTCTTTCTATTTAACCACAGCCGTAGTGCCAACCGGCGGAATAACCAGGCCATCACCGCCTTTCTTGCGGCTTTTTATGTGTAGGTTATAAATAATCACGGAGATAAAAATGATCAGGTAAGCTGCTATTTTGGTGCCGGTTGTCTGCTCCCCAAAGTATAAAAAAGCCATCAGGAAGTTAAGGATCGGGTTAATGTACATCAGGATGCCGATGGTGCCCGAGGTAAGCTCTTTCAGTGCAAAAAGGTTCAGGAACAGCGGCAGCACGGTAAAGCCCGCGCTAAGCAGGCCAATGTTCAAGAAAAAGTGCGTATCCAGGTGCGCGCCTTCATCAGCCAGGTAAGTATAAAACGGCCCGATAAGTATAAACGCCACCAGAAGCTGCAGCTTTAGGAGTACAATCTTATCGTAGGCTTTTAGCAGGCGTTGCGTAATCAGGTAAAACGCATAGCTCAGAGCGATAAGCAAGCTAAACAGCAGGCTCGTTAGCTCGCCGGTGCCCACCAACACGCAGCTCAGCGCGCTTAGGCCAATGGCAAACCACTGGTTTATCCGGAGTTCTTCTTTTAGCAGCAGAAAGCCCAGCACAGCCGTGATTATGGGGCAAAGCAAGTATGAAAAAGAGCCCGTCTGGATATCGATGTGGTTGACAACGTAGATGAATGTGAGCCAGTTGGTGGTAAGCAAGGCGCCGCCCAGGAAAGTATAAAGCCAGAACATGCGTTTCTCATGCGTGGTAACGGACTTCAGTTGCTCCCAGGTGGCCTTTAGCTGCCTGCGCCGAAACAGCAGCGATATAATAAACAGCAGCCCCACCGATAGCCCTATCCGGAAGTATAAAATCTGTCCGCTGGGGTATGCGGCCAGCGCCTTTAACGGGAAAGGAATGAAACCCCAGATAATAAATGCCGCCAGCCCCGCAGCGTAGTATGGTTTGGTATTAGTAGCCTCCATAGGTCACTCAAAAGTATAAAAGTGCGCAAAGGTAGGGGTTTAATTGTTGATTGTTAATTGCTGCATGGTTGAATTGCTAGTTTGTTGATTGCTCCGAGGAAAGTCAGTCAACTCAGCACACCTTTCTAACTTCCCAACCTTCTAACTTTCTAACTCCTCTATCTCTCTAACTTTTAAACTTTCCCTTCCTATCTTTGATGTAGAAGTATAAACGCTACCGCATGCTTACCTTTCAGCAGTTACAAAGTATAACCCGGGCGCAGCTGGTGCAGTTGGTGCAGCCGCTACCCATCGTGCACCTGCTCACCGATAGCCGCAAGCTGTCGCAGCCGGCTGGCACGGTGTTTTTTGCCATCCGGGGAAAGTATAACGATGGGCACAAGTACCTGGGCCAGTTGTATGCGCAGGGCGTGCGCGCGTTTGTGGTAGAGCAGGGCAAGCCCGAAGAACTGCAGCAGCTTTATCCAGAGGCCAACTTTTTGCAGGTAAAGAACAGCCTCAATGCCTTACAGGCCCTGGCGGCCTGGCACCGGGCGCAGTTTAATATACCTGTGTTGGGTATTACCGGCAGCAACGGCAAAACAATAGTAAAAGAGTGGCTCTCGCAGTTGCTGAGCCCCGAGGAACTGGTGGTGAAAAGCCCGCGCAGCTACAACTCGCAGCTGGGTGTGCCGCTCAGTGTGTGGCAGATCCAGCCTATGCATACCTACGGAATCTTTGAGGCTGGTATCTCGCAACCCGGCGAGATGGAAAACCTGGAGCAGGTTATTCAGCCCACCTTAGGCATATTCACCAACATCGGCAGCGCCCACGATGAAGGCTTTGCATCCAGAGAGCAAAAAGTAACGGAAAAACTGAAGCTGTTTGCTCACGTTGAGCTGCTGTTTTACTGCGCCGATTACGACCTGCTGCACCAGCAGGTGCAGGCCCAGGGCATACACTCGTTTACCTGGAGCCGGCAGCACCCCGAAGCAGACCTGTTTATAAACGCCACCTCTACCGTGGGCCATAAAACCATTGTGGTGTATACATTTGCAGGTGAAAAACAGCGGCTGGCCATACCTTTTACTGATGAGGCTTCTGTGGAGAATGCCCTGCACTGCCTGGCCGTGCTGCTGCACCGCCGCCTGCCCCTATCCGACATCCAGGACCGCCTGGACCGCCTGCACCCCGTGGCCATGCGCCTAGAAATGAAGGAGGCCATAAACAGTTGCTACCTGATAGACGATACCTATAACAATGACCTGGCCGGCCTCGCCATTGCGCTGGATTTGCAGGCTAGCCAACCGCAACGCGGGAAACGCACGCTTATACTTTCCGATTTGCTGGAATCGGGCTTGCCAGAAGAGCAGCTGTACGAAAAGGTCGCCAGCCTGGTGCAGGCACATAAGGTGCAACGGCTAATCGGTATTGGGCCAACCATCGGTAAGTATAGCCATCTGTTTTCTGAGGCTGACTTTTATACTTCCACCACTGATTTCCTGAAGCACTTTGAGCCTGCCAGTTTCCGCAACGAGCTGATTTTAGTGAAAGGCGCGCGTGTGTTCGGGTTTGAGAAGATTGTACAGGCTTTTCAGCAGAAGGTGCACGGCACGGTGCTGGAGGTTAACCTTGATGCCATGGTGCACAACCTGAATTACTACCGGGCCAAACTTGCCCCCGACACAAAGCTGATGGTGATGGTAAAGGCCTTTGCCTACGGTAGCGGCAGCTTCGAGGTGGCAAACCTGCTGCAGTTTCACCGGGTGGATTACCTGGCAGTGGCTTACGTAGACGAGGGCGTAGCTTTGCGCGAGAATGGCATCACGCTGCCCATTATGGTCATGAACCCTTCGCAGGATAGCTTTGCCAAGCTGCGGCAGTACAATCTGGAGCCCGAAATCTATTCTCTGGAGCAGTTACAGGCTTTCCTGGAATCGCTGGAGGTGGGGGCAAAGTATAAAATACACCTGAAACTGGATACAGGCATGCACCGCCTGGGCTTTGTGCCAGAGGATTTTGAGAAGCTCCTTGCCATGCTGGCGCAGCATCCGCAGGTGCAGGTCGTGAGCGCGTTCAGCCACCTGGCCGGTGCCGATGAGGCCGTGCACAACGACTTCTCAGAGCAGCAGATCGCCGCCTTCCGGAGTATGGCCAGCGCGCTGGAAAACGGCCTGAAGTATAAACTGGTGAAGCATATCCTAAACTCAGCGGGAATTGTGCGTTTCCCGGAACATCAATTGGACATGGTGCGCCTGGGCATTGGCTTGTACGGCGTGGAGGCAACCGGCTCGGAGCAGGAGGCACTGCGCCCGGTAAGCACGCTGAAGACCACCGTATCGCAGGTTAAAAGTATAAAGCAGGGCGAAACCGTGGGCTACAGCCGTAAAGGTATGGCTGATGTGGCTAAAACCACCGCTACCATTGCCATAGGCTATGCCGATGGCTACGATCGCCGGTTCAGCAACGGGGCGGGGCAGGTTATCATTAACGGCCACCGCTGCCCAATCATCGGGAACGTGTGCATGGATATGTGCATGGTTGATGTAACAGGCTTGCCAGTGAAAGCCGGAGATACCGTTATTGTTTTTGGCCCACAGTTAACGCTGGTTGAGTTAGCGCAGCGCATCGGCACGATCCCTTATGAGTTGCTTACAAACGTGAGCACGCGTGTGAAGCGAGTTTTTTATTCGGAGTAAAAAGCGTGCTGGCGATGCCAGGTTTATACTTTGCAGGCGATCGCCGGAACTTGCAACGGCCAAATCGTCAATTCTTTTGCAATAAAGTTGAACACCTCGTAACTTGCAGTTGTTTATAAGCAGTCTAAATAAAAACAGCTAAGAGGTGCAACACAAGGTAGAAGAGCATAAAGGGCGCAAATCTGTGCGCGACCTGAAGATAGGAGAACATGGTGTTATATGCTGCCTCCAGGACCCTGAGATGGGCCTTAAGTTGCTTGAGATGGGTTGCATACCCGGTACCAGTGTTAAGATGAACAGCCGCGCTCCGTTCGGCGATCCAATTACCATCATCGTGAATAACTATACCCTCTCGCTGCGCTTAGACGAAGCCGAGACCATCTTACTCAAGCAGTAAATTTTCATGACTGTAGCAACCCAACCTGAAATAAAGCCGACCTCCACACTTACTTCTGGTCCGGGCATGGCTAAAATTGCCCTGATCGGTAATCCAAACTCTGGTAAGACCTCACTTTTTAACCAACTTACGGGCTTAAACCAGAAGGTAGGCAACTTCCCGGGTGTTACAGTGGATAAGAAGACCGGTTATAGCCAGCTTACCCCGCAGCTCAGAGCCGAGATTATTGATCTACCGGGTACATATAGCCTGTATCCTAAATCGCTGGATGAGCGCGTTATCACGGATTTGCTCTATGACCCTACCTCCAGACACTTCCCGGATCTTGTAATCGTTACCGCCGACGCCTCTAACCTGAAGCGTAACCTGCTGCTCTTTACACAACTGGCCGACCTGCAACTGCCCGCTGTACTCGCTTTGAACATGGTGGATGTGGCTGAGCAGGAGGGTGTAAAAATTGATGTAGAGACCTTGCAGCGTGAGCTTGGCGTGCCGGTTATACCTATGAATGCCCGTAAAGGCATAGGCGTGGCTGCGCTTAAAATTGTAATGACGCAACAGCTGGAACCTAACCGAAATACTTTTTTCGAGATTTCGGCTGACCTCAAGCCGCTGCTGAAAAACATTAAACACAGGTTTAACCTGAGCAATGACTACCTGGCGCTTCAGTTTGCGCACCAGTATAAGAGCCTGAAGTTTCTTTCGGATGAAGATGCTGCCTGGCTGCACGAGCAGCTGGAGATAGCTGCTTTCGAGTCTAACGCACAGCAGGCTAACGAAACAATAAACCGCTACACCCGCATCAACGAGTTGCTGCTGGATGCCGTGCGCGTGGAGAAGGTAGAGAAGGATGAAAAGTTCAGTAACCGCCTCGATCAGGTACTGACGCACAAGGTGTTTGGCTACCTGATTTTCTTCGCCATACTTTTCCTCATCTTCCAGGCCATCTTTGCTTGGGCCAGCTACCCCATGGATCTGATAGACGAAGGCATTGCCGGTCTAAACGGGTTAATCCAAGATAATTTTGATGGCCCGCTGATCGACCTCCTGACAGAAGGCGTAATTGCCGGTTTGGGAGGCGTGCTGGTGTTCGTGCCCCAGATTGCCATACTCTTTGCCTTTATCGCCATACTTGAGGAAACAGGCTATATGGCCCGTGTTACTTTTATGATGGATAAAGTGATGCGGAAGTTCGGCCTGAACGGTAAAAGCGTGGTGCCGCTGATCTCGGGTGTGGCCTGCGCGGTGCCTGCGGTTATGTCGGCGCGTACCATCGAGAACTGGAAAGACCGCATGATCACCATCTTCGTGACGCCGCTGATGAGCTGCTCTGCCCGTATCCCGGTGTATACTGTGCTAATTGCGCTGGTGGTGCCGGAGAAGTATTACCTGGGCTTCCTGAACTTGCAAGGCCTTGTGCTGATGGGCTTGTACTTGATAGGGTTTCTGGCGGCCATACTATCTGCGTTGCTGCTTAAGATTATACTTAAGGCCCGAGAGCGCAGCTACTTTATCATGGAGTTTCCGACCTATAAAATGCCGCGCTGGAAGAACGTGGGCCTTACCATTATCGAGAAATCCAAAGCCTTCGTGTTTGAAGCCGGTAAAGTGATCGTGGCTATCTCGATCATACTTTGGGTACTAGCCTCCTACGGCCCGGGGAACACCTTTGAGCAAGCTAGGGAGCAAGCAGTTGCCGAAGCCCAGTCCCGCAACCTGAATGAGGTGCAAACGGAAAACAAGATTGCCTCTTATCAACTGGAAGCCTCTTATGCGGGTATTGTGGGCCGAAGTATAGAACCAATCATCAGACCGCTTGGCTACGACTGGAAGATCGGTATTGCGCTGCTCACCTCTTTTGCCGCCCGTGAAGTGTTTGTGGGAACCATGTCTACCATCTATAGTATAGGCGAAGAGGAAAACGTAAGCACGATCAAAAACAAGCTTATGTCTGAGAAAGACGCCAGCGGCGACCCGTTCTTTACGCCTGCCCGTAGCTTCTCACTCATGATTTTCTACCTGTTTGCCATGCAGTGCGTAAGCACACTGGCCATTGTGCGCCGCGAAACCAAAAGCTGGACCTGGCCACTGGCCCAGCTCCTTTATATGAGTGGCCTGGCCTATGTCATGGCATTTATCACGTACCACATCTTCAGCTAGAAGCTAAGCTTTATATTTAGGAGTAGTAACAAACAAGGGAGTCCCAAAAGGACTCCCTTGTTTGTTACTATATTCATCATATATCAGCACTAATAGAATCAATAGACTTGTAGCTTTAAATTGTATTTTTTGTACAAATAAATAAAACTATTTGTTTGTATGTTCTCGTATAGGGTGATGGGTTTCTGTAATATAAAGTAGAATAGGACTTAAAAATCATTGCCAAAATTTCGGTTTTCTTCAACAACATAGAGATAATTATTAATGTGTTGAAAATTAGTGTTTTAACTATATTTGGTAAGATGCTAAAGTAGAGGTAAAGCAGAAAATTGTGATTAATATTTTGTAAATATGATACGATTTTAATATACTTGAATTATCTCACCTTAAACAAATAACTTATGAAGAAAGATTTACTCCTTGCTAAAGTGCTTTTGGAGCACTGCTTTCAACCTCCTCCTCCTATTATCAAGACAATGCAATCTGTTAATTATTAGAGTGTTATAGCTAAGTTTATTGTTGCTGATTTTAAAGTACCTGTATACTTAGCTTTACATATCTTTTGTTTTAACATCAGAATAACTGCTAGCTGCATATGAATGCCAAACTAGTAGAATAGGATTATTGTGTCTTTTGTGTTCTGTTGTTTAAGTAAACTGTTTACGATGAATCTCCACTTAAGGTGTTAATCCCTTATAATCTTGCAATCAGACAATAACTTTAACTCTCACTTTAAACAAATTACAATGAAGAAAATTCTATTGTTAAGCTTCTTACTGGTTAGTGCTTTGCTGCAACAGGCAATGGCACAGGTAAGGACCATCACCGGTAAGGTGACGGATGCTTCCACAAGTCAGCCATTGCCAGGTGTGACGGTACTAGTAAAAGGTACTACTGTTGGTACTGCTACGGGTGCTGACGGTAGCTATTCTATTAATGCCCCTGAAAATGCTGCGACATTAGTGTTTAGTTTTATAGGGTATCAAACTGTAGAAAAGCAAATTACAGGTAACAGTGTTAATGTTGCATTACCTATCAACTCACAGCAACTTAACGAGGTAGTTGTTACAGCCCTAGGTATTCAGCGCGAAGAAAAATCAATAGGTTATTCTGCACAAAAAGTTGGTGGAGATGAGCTTAGTCAAGTGCGCGAAACAAACGTAGTAAATTCATTATCTGGTCGTGTAGCTGGTGTTCAAGTTGGCAACAACTCCGGTGCTATGGGTGGATCAGCACGAGTTACGATGCGTGGAGTTAGCTCTATCTTCGGTAACAACAATGCCCTCTTTGTTGTTGACGGCGTTCCAATTGAAAACTCTAACACAAACTCTACTGACCAACAGCGTGGTGGGGGAGGCTACGATTATGGTAGCGCTATACAAGATATCAACCCTAATGATATATCCGAAGTGACAGTGCTTAAAGGTGCCGCTGCAACAGCGTTGTACGGTAGCCGTGGAGCTAACGGTGTTATTGTAATCACTACGAAAAAAGGTACTAAGAAGAATGGCATTGGTGTAACTTATACTTTAGGTCTGACCTTAGATAAAGTATCTGTCTTGCCTAAGTACCAAAATAAGTATGGTGGTGGCTATGGTTTCACTAAGCTTTACTACAACGAAAACCCTGAAGCCTTTCCAGAGGGAAGACAAGGGGCATATGATGATGGAGACGGAAAAGGTAGCTATGACTATGTGCCAGACTACGCGACAGATGAATCATGGGGTCCGAAATTTGAAGGACAGTTATATCGCCCTTACTGGAGCTGGGATGCAGATAAGAACAATCCAAACTTTGGAGAGTTAGCAAAATGGGAGGCTCAGCCAGATAATATTCGTGATTTCTTCGAGACTGGTACTACTTTAACGAACTCGGTAGCATTTGAAGGCGCGAATGATAATGGATCATTCAGATTATCATATTCAAACCTTGACCAAGATTTCATTTTGCCAAATTCTGATCTCAAGCGTCATAATATTGGTTTTAATGGTAGCTACAAGCTGACTGATAAATTAAATGTGTCTGCTAGTGCAAACTACGTGACACATGATGCTGTAGGCCGTCCAGGTACTGGTTACGACGGTAAAAACGTAATGCAACAGTTTACGCAGTGGGGACAACGCCAACTAGATATGGACCGTGCTAAGAACTATATGCTTGAGGATGGGACACAGCTTACTTGGAACCGTACTGCTTGGGATAACCCAACGCCAAAGTATACAGATAACCCTTACTGGACTAGATACATGAACTATCAAAATGATAGTAGAGATCGTATCTTTGGTAATATGACTGCTAACTACAGATTCACAGATTACTTAAGCAGTGAATTGCGTGTTTCCACAGATACATATTCGGAAATACAAGAAGAGCGCACAGCAATTGGCTCACAGGATATACCTGGCTATAGCTTATACAAGATCAATTTTATGGAGAACAACATCCAGGGTATTGTTAACTTCAATAAAGACCTGAGTGATAACTTCTCTCTAAATGCTTTTGTAGGTGCAAACAGAATGACACGTACCCGTGGTAATTTATACGGCGCCACAGTTGACGGCCTAAGCTCTGCGGTATATAACCTCGAGGCTTCGGTAGGTCGACCATCTATTGATGATTATAAGTCTGAGAAGCAGATCAACTCAATTTTTGCTAGTGCATCTTTAGGGTATAATGATGTTCTTTTCTTAGATCTTGGAGCTAGAAATGATTGGTCTTCAACCCTACCTACTGGTGAGAACTCATACTTCTACCCTTCTGTGTCTGCTTCTTACGTGTTCACAGACTTAATAGATGCTTCTTGGTTAAATATGGCCAAAGTAAGAGCTGCAGTAGCAAAGGTTGGTAATGATACTGATCCGTATAATACTTTACTGTCTTATAACCTGCATCAGCCTTTCGGCTCCGACTCAAGAGTGTCTGTGCCTAATACCCTGCCTAATATTGACTTAAAACCAGAGATTACAACAGAGTATGAGTTAGGTACTGAGTTTAGAGTTTTCGATGACAGGCTAGGCTTCAACTTCTCATACTATAACAGACAGACGGAGAACCAAATTCTGCCAATAAGCCGCTCTGCAGCAACAGGTCATACATATAAGTATGTGAACGCCGGATTGGTTGAAAATAAAGGTGTTGAATTGAACTTATATGGTACACCGGTAAAAACCAATGACTTCTCATGGGATGTTAATGTGAACTGGGCTAAGAACAAGAATAAAATTGTTGAGCTGACTGATGAGCAGAAAACTATAATTCTTGCAAATGCCCCATTTGCAGTGCGCCTTGAAGCACGTGAAGGAGAGTCCTTTGGGTCGATAATTGGTTACGATTATGTATATGATGATAACGGTAACAAAGTAGTTACAGCTGGAGGCTATTATGCTCGTACATCAGAGCAAAAAGTAATAGGATCTATTCTTCCAGACTTTACAGGTGGTGTTACAAACACATTCAGATACAAAGGCGTTTCTATGTCTGCTCTTGTAGATTTCCAGAAAGGTGGAGACTTCTTCTCAACTACACAGATGTGGGGTAACTACTCAGGTATCTTGGAAGGAACGGCGGCTGGCACTATCCGTGAAGACGGAATTGTAACTGACGGTGTCTTAGCTGATGGCTCACAAAACACTAAAGCGATTTCAGCGGGTGATTACTTCTACTACAATGGAGGATACAGATTGAATGCTGCTGATGTTGTAGATGCAAGCTACCTATACTTAAGAGAGGTAACGTTAGGCTATTCTCTTCCTAGTTCATTGGTTAGTAAAACACCTTTTAATAATGTGAAACTGGCATTTGTCGGTAGAAACTTATGGTTGATAAGCTCAAACTCTGAGCACGTTGACCCTTCCAACATCACTAATTCAATTACTAATATTCAGGGTATTGAAGGAGGTGCTCTACCTTCAGTTCGCTCTTACGGTTTTACATTAACTTTAGGACTGTAATCAATTCAGAATTTAAATTAGAACTAACATGAAGTTATATAATAAATTATTATTAGGAGCAGCATGTATTTCTCTCATGTCGTCTTGTACGGATGGCTTTGAAGAAATGAACATCAATCCTAATCAGCCAAGTGATGCTACATCAGCACAACTTATGACAACAGCTCAGTATAACTTTGCTGATAACATAGGAGATGAATGGAATAATGGCCGGATGGGTATGTATTATTCTCAATACTGGTCTTCAACGTATTATACTGATGAAAGCCGTTATTTAATACGGGAAGGAACAAATAATGCAATGTGGAACCAGTTCTACCAGGACGTATTAAGAGAGTTAGTTGAAGCTCAGAAAATTGATGCTGATAAAAAGCTTCCTGGATATGAGAACCGTATAGCAATCGCTGAGATATTTAAGGTTTTGACTTACCATTATTTGTCTGATATCTACGGTGGCTCGATACCATATGCTGAAGCATTGAATAATGATATTGCTTCTCCAGTGTATAACTCAGGACCTGAAATATATGCAGGATTATTATCTACATTAGAAGAGCAGATTGCAGCTTTAGATGAGTCAAAGCCTAGTTTCACTTCTGGAGATATTATTTATGGAGGTGATGTTTCGAAGTGGAAAAAATTCGCAAACTCACTGCGATTGCGTATCGCATTGCGCATGATTGATGCAAACGAGTCAGCAGCAGTGACAGCAATAAGCAAGTCATTAAACCCTGCAAACGGAGGCATCATCATGAGTAACTCTGAGAGTGCAGAGTTCCGTTGGATTGATGGTGCCCCAAATAATAACCCACTAAACCAAGCATTCAAGACGCGTATAGACTTTTCAGTTTCAGCACCTTTTGTAGATTATCTGAAAAAGTACAATGATCCGCGTTTAGCAGTATATGCTGATCCATTAAATAATAATGGCACGCCTATCTTAGATGCTAATGGCAAATTGCAGTATGTGGGTGAGACCTATGGCTTAGATGCTGGCGAAGGTAACTCAAATGGAAACACGAAAGTTGTGAGCCTTCCAAGTGATTACTTAATAGGCGCCACTTCTCCTACAGTAATTCTTAATTATGCTGAGGTTGAGTTCATGTTAGCTGAAATTGCTGCAAGAAATCTTGGGGTAAGTGTTTCAGGTACTGCTCAAGAACACTATGCGAAAGGGATTAAAGCATCTTTTGACAATGCAGGTCTAAGCAACGATGCATATGTTCAATATCTAGCTAATGTGCCTTATGTGGCAACTAACCTTGAAACGGCATTAGATGCAATAGGCTCTCAGAAGTGGATTGCCATGTATGGACAAGGAATACAAGGATGGCTGGAAAGACTGCGTTTAGACTTTGAAGACCCATATACTGGAGAAGAAATTTTTGCCCTTCCAGCTGAGGGGTCACTTGACCCTGAGGTAGATACTGTTCCATTTAGAATGACTTACCCATTAGTTGAAGCATCCTTGAACGGTGAGAATTATAAAAAAGCTGTTCAAGCCATTGGTGGAAATAGCAAAGGCGTAAAAGCCTGGTGGGACGTGAAATAACATAATGTAGAGATTGATTAAATAAAGTAGATAGATAAGAAAACTAGGTAGTAGTCTTCTTCATTGGACAAAGGCTCCCGGCTTCCGGGAGCCTTTTCTTATTTAGCAACAAAAAAGGCCCAAGCTATACTTTAGCCCGGGCCTTTGTGCATATAAAGGTTCTGTGTCTTTACTTGTAGATCAAGAACACGGCAGGTTGCTTATGTATATCGGGCAGCTTGCCGCGCCATTGGTTTATACTTTTGGTTTGGATGAATTCATGCTCTGGCGAGGTGATGTTGGCAGCGATGCACAGTTTTGTTTCCGGATGCAGGGTAGAGAGCAGGTCTTCGAGCAGCTTGTTGTTGCGGTAAGGCGTTTCCATGAAGATCTGTGTCTGGTTGCGCTGCTGCATTTCCTTCTCGAGTTGACGCAGAGCCTGTAGCCTGTCACGTTTCTCAATGGGCAGGTACCCATGAAAGCAGAACTGCTGGCCACTGAAGCCGCTGGCCATTAGACTGAGAAGTATCGCCGAAGGGCCTGCAAATGGCACCACTTTTATGCTTTTCTGGTGGGCATACTTTACAACCTCAGCACCTGGGTCGGCTACGCCGGGGCAGCCGGCTTCCGAGATTATTCCGGCATCTTTCCCTTGCTCTAAGGTCGGGTTTAAGGAGGCCTGAACCTGTGCAGGTGTAGCATCCTTATCAATCTGCACAAAGGTGAGTTGATCAATTACAAGCTCCGGACAAATGCTTTTTACATAGCGGCGAGCCGTACGCAGGTTTTCTACAATAAAGTATGTCAGGTGCTGTACGGTTTCCTTCACCTGAGGAGATATCACTTCATCCTGTGTGTTATCAGCTAGTATAGTCGGTATTAAATATAAAGTGCCGGTGTTCTTCATAACGCAAAGGTAAAAGTAATTGCTGGATTGCTTAAGTGATAAACTGCGAAGGCCTGCAAAAGTATAAACAAAACTGCCACAGCTTCTAGCGGTGGCAGTTCAATGTCAGAATCAGGATTTGCAGGATGTAAGAATGGACAGAATGATCATTTGAAGTATAAATCCGAGTTAATATTCTGAAGTAGATTTCATACTTATGATTAAGCTCCAGTTCATCTTCTAATCCAGTAAATCCAAATGCTAGTCGGCGCTCAGGAAAGTGGTAACTAGGTCGTATACCTCGTCGGGGGCTTGGGCGTGTACCCAGTGGCCGGCCTCAGATATGGTTTCTACCTCAACCAAAGTAAACAGGTGCTCAATGTTGCTATAGATATCCTCTTGTTTGATATAGCCAGACCGGCCGCCTTTTATAAACAGTGCGTGTTTTTTAAACGGTACATCGGCTGTAATGGCAGCGGCGATATGCTCATAGTTTTTTTCTAATGCATCGAGGTTCATGCGCCAGCCGAAGGTGTTATCCTCTTTGCGGTAGAGGTTTTTCATCAGGAAGAGGCGCACATCTTCTTCACTTATACTTTTGGCCAGCTGCGCATCTATCTCACCACGGCTAGTTGCCTGGCTCAGGTCTACTGATTGCAGCGCCTCAATAATCTCGTCGTGATGCGGCGGGTAGGCTTTAGGCGCAATGTCTACCACTATCAGGCGGGTGAGCCGGGTTGGGTATTTCAGGGCATACTTCATGGCTACTTTGCCGCCCATCGAGTGACCCATGATAGCAGGCGTTGGGATGTTCAGTTCATCCACCAGGCGCAGGACATCGTCAGCCATGGCGTCGTAGTTGTGCTCCTCGTTATGCGGAGAGCGGCCATGGTTGCGCAGGTCTACTAAGAATACGTTGTAATGCTCTGCCAATCGCTTGGCCAGCGTTGCCCAGTTATCTAATGTGCCGAACAATCCGTGCAGAATCAGCAGCGGCTGGCCATGGCCCATTTCCTTATAGTGTAGTTTCATATTTATCAGGGATCAATTATCAGTTATTTGCTTACGGAAGTATATTAGGTGATGGTTTATGTATAAGCCTTAATGTTCTGTTAAGGCTTACTGCTGTAAGTATTGCCAGTAAAAGAAGAGAAGGCCAGAGCTTAGTTATAGTTGGCAAATATTTTACTGTAGTATCTTTTATGAAGTCAATCAAATTAAATGGTTCGGGATCACCAATGGTAGAAGTTCCGCAAATCAAGTATGGCCCATCATAAGGTGGTCTATAAAACATCCAAATCCCACTCTCAGTAAAACCGGCTACTATTCCATTGTCATAGCTATTGTAATTTAAGACTTCTACTAGAGAAGCATATTTAGCTTTGGAGTCAAAAAGTATATGTAAACCATTTAACGTGTCATTGCTGGCGATATACCCCCTAGTTTTGCTCTTGATGTACTTAGATGTATTGCTATCGTGTGTGCTGTCTCCAGTGAATGCTAGTTCTGTGTATGCACGCTCGGGAATAGGCCAGCCCAATTCTTCCCTTATGGCCTCGTTAGTTACATTAAGGTATAGTACGTTTTTATTGAACCTGTCTAATACCTCTTCGCCAATATAAACCAACAGCAGAGGCAACAGGACCAAACTAATTAGCCCCGGAACATAGTATAGCTTCTTATGTTTGCTTCTGCTCATCTGCTGCAGCTTATATCACTCTTATCAGCTTCTTGTTTCCGTTCTGCTCCTTCAACATACCCAGCGGCTCCAGTTGCAAACCATACTTCTCAAAAATCGCAAGTACTTCCTCGCGGCCAGCGGGGTCTACGGCAACTAGCAGGCCGCCGCTGGTTTGCGGGTCGCAGAGCAGGTGCTTTTGGTCTGGGGTTAGCTCACCGAGTTTGTGGCCGTAGCTGTCGAAGTTGCGGTGCGTGCCGCCCGGGATGGCTTTTTGCGCCAGGTACTCCAGTGCCTCCGGTATAACTGGCACTTTGTCGAAGTATACTTCTGCTGTTAGGTTGCTGCCTTCGCACATCTCCGAAAGGTGGCCCATCAAACCGAAACCAGTAACGTCGGTCATGGCTTTTACCTGCGGCAGTTGGCCCAAATCCGCACCTATTTTGTTTAGCTGCATCATTTGCTGCGGGGCCAGCTGCGCGTGCTCTGGTTTAAGTATGGCTTTTTTCTGAGACGTGGAAAGTATGCCTACGCCCAGCGGTTTGGTTAAGTATAGCTCGCAGCCGGCGGTAGCAGTGTCGTTTTGCTTCAGGTTTTTGATGTCTACCATACCGGTTACGGCCAACCCGAAGATCGGCTCCGGGCTGTCGATGCTGTGGCCACCAGCCAACGGAATACCGGCCTCGTGGCAAATGCTGCGGCTGCCTTCTATCACGCGTTTGGCTACTTCGGGGGCCAATTTGTCTATAGGCCAGCCCAGCACAGCAATCGCCATCATCGGGGTGCCGCCCATGGCATACACATCCGAAATGGCGTTGGCCGAAGCAATTCTGCCGAAATCGTAGGCATCATCCACAATAGGCATAAAAAAATCGGTGGTGCTGATCACGGCGCGGCCCTGGCCGATATCATACACGGCGGCATCGTCGCGGGAGCTGTTACCTACCAGCAGGTTTTTCTCCTCCGGGTAATGCACCTCAGAGTGCAGGATGGCATCGAGCACCTTCGGCGATATTTTGCAGCCGCAGCCGGCGCCGTGGCTGTATTGAGTCAGTTTTATACTTTCGGTGGATATGGTTTCCATGTTAAAGCAGCTTATGTTGTTTGGCAAAATGAACAATCTGCCCGGCATTTTCCTCGGGGTTTATACTTTGGAGGGAGAGGGGCAGCATGCGCTGTTTTTTTGCCAGCTCGTAAGTATAGGCCTTATCGTAATAGGCAAGCGCTATCTCCACCATCTTCTCCATATCGCCATCAGAAATAGCGGCCAGGGCCTCTTTGGTGGCAAGCCCGCCCAGGCGTTTCTTTATTTTAAGGATGGCCGCGGCAAGTATGGCTTCGTTGGTGCGGCAGTACTCCTGGGCCAGCTTTTGTACGCGCAGCTTATGTGGTAGTTCCAGCACGATGGTCGGGGCGGCCTGCATCTGCTCGAAGAACGGTTTGGGCATGTGCACGCGGCCAATGCTTATACTTTCGTCTTCCAGCCAAAGCGGTTGCTGGCTGTTGCTCTCCATAAGGGCGGTGCCCAGCAGGTTCTCGAAATGCTCTGTGCTTGGCTGCGGTGGCAAACCTATACTTCCGAAGGCTGAGCCCTTATGATTGGCAAGGCCTTCCAGATCTATGCTTTGCTGGCCGAGCTGCTGCAAGTATGGCAGAATATCGGTTTTGCCGCTGCCCGTAAGGCCACCAAGTATGATCAGGCTGCGTGGTTTCTCGATCTCGGCGTGCACCCGTTGCCGGTAGGCTTTGTAGCCGCCCTGCAGCAGGTGCACCTTAAAGCCCGCGAAATTCAGGAGCCAAGCCATAGCCCCGCTGCGCATGCCGCCGCGCCAGCAATGCACCAGCAGCTCTTTGTTTTTGGCCAGTTTGCCTGCCTCCTTCACAAAGCGCGACATGCGCGGGCCGAACAGATCCAGGCCGATGAGCACGGCCGGGTCGTGGCCCTGCTGCTTGTAGGCGGTGCCTACTACGGCGCGCTGCTCATCATCAAAGATAGGGAAGGAGTGCGCCGCCGGTATGTGGCCTGTTTCATACTCTTTGGGTGCGCGCACATCCAGCACGGGCAGCTTTTTGGCCTTCTCTAGAAACTCCTGTATGTTAACGCTGTTTACCATCTATTTAAGCTGGCGCAGGTACAGCTGTATGGTGTTCTCCAAGCCAAAGTATAGCGCGTCGCAGATCAGGGCGTGGCCAATGCTCACCTCCATCAGGTTTGGCAGCATGTCGTGCAGGTACTTCAGGTTGTCCAGGTCCAGGTCGTGGCCGGCGTTCAGGCCCAGGTTAAACTCCTGCGCTTTCAGGGCGGCCTGCAAGTATGGCGCAAGGGCCTGCTCGCGGTTTTGGTGGTAGTGGCTGGCGTAGCTTTCGGTGTAAAGCTCTATGCGGTCCGTGCCTACGGCGGCGGCTCCCTCTACCATAGCCTCGTCTGGGTCCACGAAAATGCTGGTGCGGATGCCCCGTTCTTTTAGCTCCCCGATTACATCAACCAAAAAATCTTTATGCTTTATAGTATCCCAGCCGGCGTTGGAGGTAATGGCATCCGGGGCGTCGGGCACGAGCGTGGCCTGCTCCGGGCGCACCTCTTTTACCAACTTCAGGAAGTCGGGCGTTGGGTTGCCTTCTATGTTAAACTCGGTGGTTACCACAGGTTTCAGGTCGTACACGTCCTGGTAGCGGATGTGGCGCTCGTCGGGGCGTGGGTGCACGGTGATGCCCTGGGCTCCGAAGCGCTCGCAGTCTTTGGCTGTTTGCACCACATTTGGCCTGTCGCCGCCGCGGGCGTTCCGAAGCGTGGCTATTTTGTTTATATTTACACTCAGTTTTGTCATGGCTGTATGTTTAGGCCGTTTCCAGGTTATTCTGGCGTTTTTTTGAAATGACTAAATTAGTGGAATTTTGCTTAAGATGATAACCTATAGCTTTGGCCATGGCAGCGTATAAAGGAGCCAGTGCCGCAATATCTGCAGCACATCAACTCAAAAAAGGGAAATAAAACTCAAAAAACTATGACATTAAAACAACGCGTAGACGCCGATATTAAACAGGCAATGTTGGCCAAGGATAAAGCCCGTTTGCAGGCTCTGAGAAGTATAAAATCGCTTATTCTTTTAGCTGAAACCGAGAAAGGGGGCACAGAAGGCGTATCCGAGGATACAGAGATGAAGCTCCTGACCAAAGCCGCGAAGCAGCGCCGCGAGTCTGCGGAACTGTACGCTAAGCAGGGCCGTGCCGACCTGGAGGAGGTAGAGCTGGCAGAGCTGGCCGTGATTGAGCAATACCTGCCAAAGCAGCTGGACGAAGGCGACCTGCGCGCGCGCCTGCTGGAAATTATCCAGCGTGTGGGAGCTACAGGCCCTTCTGACATGGGTAAAGTTATGGGGGTAGCCTCTAAAGAATTGGCTGGCCAAGCCGATGGCCGTGCGGTTTCGCAGGCAGTAGGCGCATTGCTTAACAACACCGATTTTTAAAGTATAAAGTATGGCTTTGGAGCTTCTTGGTTTTAGAGAAGCTCCAAAGCCCCTTTTTAAGATTCAGCAGTAGCACTGGAATTCCATAGTCCGGCGTCTTAAGTCTAGTACCTTACACCTAAAGCAAATGAGTACGTTTGATTTCTTCCTGGCCATACCTATTGCGTACGGAGCCTTTATGGGCTTTCGCAAGGGTTTGCTGTTAGAACTGGTGTCTTTAGTGGCGCTGGTGCTGGCCATACTTGGCGGGCTAAAGTTTCTGGATGCGGCCCTACCAGTAATGGCAGATTTTATCGGCGATGCGCATGGCCTGCTGCCTTACGTTACGTTTCTGGTAGTGTTTGTAGGTATTATCTTACTCATTCATGTGGGTGGCCTGCTCCTGAAAAAGGTAGTCGATTTTACCCCGTTCGGGCTGTTCGATAATGTGCTGGGCGGTATACTTGGTGCCCTGAAATGGTGCGTGGCGCTCAGTCTACTGCTGTATGTATCTGAGATGGCCGGCATTAGCGTTTCCCCCGAAACCGCCGCCGCCTCCGTAGTATACCCTGTCGTGCTCAAAACCACACCCTATGCGCTGGACATCCTGAGCTACGTACTTCCATTCATCAAAGCCCTCATCTCATCACTCCGGCAACACTTTTAGGAGGTAGAGGGTTTAGGAGTTTGAGTGTTTGAGAGGTGATGTTTGGTGATAGGTGGTGTTGGTGAATTTACTGCAATGCACATTAATAGTTTTTGTGTGACAGATGATTTGACACACAGAAGTATCTAACTTTATACCCTCTTAAACCCCATAACACCCAAACTTACCTCATGCTTTTGCTGCTCGATAACTTTGACTCCTTTACGTATAATCTGGTCGACTATTTTGGCCGTTTGGGGGTAGAGGTGCAGGTGGTTCGCAACGATGTGCCGCTGGAGCAGCTAAAGCAGTTACCGGTAACCGGCATTGTCTTGTCGCCGGGGCCGGGCACGCCAAAAGCGGCCGGAAATATGATGGAGGTGATACACTATTACCACACACAGATTCCGATGTTAGGTATTTGCCTGGGGCACCAAGCCTTGGGCGAGTTTTTTGAGGCAAAGTTAGAGAAAGGCATAAAGCCAATGCATGGCAAAATCTCGGAGATCAGCTGTGCGCCTGACCCGCTTTTTGAGAACCTACCAGCCACTATGCCTGTTGTTCGGTATCACTCGCTGGTATTGCACCACCTGCCGGATTGCCTTGTGCCGTTAGCGCACACGCAGGAAGGCGAGCTGATGGCTTTCAGGCACAGAGAGCTGCCGTTGTATGCGTTGCAGTTCCATCCGGAAGCGCAGCTGACGACTTATGGTTTGCACATGCTTCAAAATTGGGTTAGTATTGTTAATATTGCGCACCAGTTCGACCGTTAACGTCAGAAAAACGTTTCTTTCAATAAGTTTTTTCGATTCATGGATTTACAAATCAAACAAGAAGGGAAATTTCAGTTTATAGATGAAGGAGAAGGCGAAGTGCTTTTACTGTTGCACGGGCTGTTTGGCGCCCTGAGTAACTGGAACGGCGTTGTAGACCATTTCTCGAAAAACTACCGTGTTGTTATTCCGCTAATGCCTATTTACGAAATGCCGCTGCACAAAGCGGGCGTGCCAGGGTTAGTGAATTTTGTGGAAGATTTCGTTAACTTGAAGAAACTGAAAGACCTGACCTTGCTGGGTAACTCGCTTGGCGGCCACGTGGGCCTGGTTTATACGCTGGATAACCCAAGTATGGTGAAGCGCCTAGTGCTTACCGGAAGCTCTGGTCTGTTCGAGGATTCCATGGGCGGCTCTTTCCCGAAGCGCGGCAACTACGAGTATGTGGAGGAGCGCGTAGGCTATACGTTCTACGACCCGAAAACGGCAACCAAAGAACTGGTGGATGAGGTTTTCTCGATCACGAACAGCAACTCTAAGTGCCTGCGCATTATCGCTATCGCTAAATCGGCTCAGCGGCATAATATGGCCAAGGATATCACAAACATTGAGGTTCCTACGTTGTTAATATGGGGCCTGAACGATACGATTACGCCGCCTTTGGTAGCCTATGAGTTTAACAGGCTCATGAATAACTCCGAGTTATACTTTATAGACAAGTGCGGGCATGCCCCCATGATGGAACATCCGGAGAAGTTTAACAGTATCTTAGATAGATTTTTAGCAAAAACACCTCTAACAAAAGCATCCGCATGATCGCAGAAGAACTCATCAACCAAATGATACCGCCGCTCAAGCTCTACGACACCGTAGACAAAGCGCTGCGTTGGATGGATGAGTTCCGCGTAAACGAGTTGCCGGTGGTTAGCAACCGTAAATACATGGGCCTCGCCACCGAGCTTGCCCTGATTGAGCTACCTGACCGGGAGCGGCAGCTAAAGGATATAGAACTGGACCATAAGGACGTAAATGTGCAGGCACATCAGCACTTTTATGATGTAATGGAGGCCGCCATTAAAAACAAGATTCAGGTGGTGCCCGTGCTGGATGAGGAGCTGGATTACCTTGGCATCATTACGGTAAACGATACGCTGGCCGCCTTTGGCCAAATGTCTGCGCTGCAGGGCCAGGGAAGTATACTTGTGCTTTCTATGCCTGAGCGCGATTACTCGCTGGCCCAAATCAGCCGCCTGATAGAGGAGGAAAATACGAAAATTCTGAGCGCCTACGTGTCGCCGGATGAGATGGACCCCTACAAAATCAAGCTGACGCTAAAGCTGAACACCAACGACCTGACCCGCATTATTGCCACGCTGGAGCGCTTTGAGTACCGCATTACGGCACAGTTCAACGAAAACACGGAGTATGATGTAGGCCGCGACCGCCTGGATATGCTCTTCAAATACCTTGATATTTAATGCTTGCGGAGTAATGTGGCTGCGGGCTTGCCTTTTTATACTTCTACTCTTACCCGGAGCCGCAGCTTTGGCACAGCCTTGCGCAGCGCCAATGTTGGTTGTCAGTGATATTACAATATCCGGCAACGAGATAACCAAAGAGCAGGTTATGCTGCGCGAACTTACCTTTGCCCAGGGCGATACCGTGGCGACAGAGTTGTTGGAGCCACTACTACAGGAAAACCAGAAGCGGCTGTCTAACCTGCGGCTCTTCCATGAAGTAAGCTATACGTATACTTGTGAAGAGGGCCGGTTACAGGTGGCCTACCAGGTGCAAGAACGCTTTTACCTGTACCCCATACCTATTTTTGATTTTGCCGACCGCAATTTTAACGCCTGGCTCGAAAAGAAGGACTGGAGCCGCATTGATTACGGCGTCAGCCTGCTCTGTAGAAACTTTAGGGGCCGAAACGAGGAAGTACGGTTGCGGGTGCAGCGTGGCTTTAACAAGCGCCTGGAGCTAGGCTACCGCATTCCGTACCTATGGCGCAAGCATAATTTGGGGGCTGATTTTAGCGTGTCAGATTACCGTAGCCGCACCATCAGTTATGCCAACCATAATAATAAACAGCGCTTTTTTGAGCAGGAGGAAGGTATACCGATAAAGCGCACAGCTTTCTCTGCGGCTGTAATCTATAGGCAGGATGTGCAGGAGCAAAACGGGCTCCGGCTAACCTATGCCACCGAGGAAATATCAGACTCTGTTGCATTCTTAAACCCGGAGTATTACAGAAAGGCAGGGCAGGAGCGGCAATACGTGCGCCTGGAGCTTTTCAGGGTGCTTAACCAACGCAATAACTTTATTTATCCCACGGCTGGCAGCTATTTTGAGGCAGGCGTTTCGCAGACCTTCTTTTTGCAACACTCGGGCTCTCCGTTTACCACAGCACGCGCAAAGTATGTACAATATGTGCCCTTAACAGCAAAGCTTTCTTATATGGCCGGTGCCGAAGGGCAGCTGCGGCTGGCAGGCAAGTATGCCTTTGCAGATAATGTGGCCATGGGCTACCGATCTTATGTGCGGGGCTATGAGCTATACGTAGTCGGGGGGCAGCACTTCGGGCTTTTTAAACAAGGCTTAACGCAGCAGTTGCTGGATATTAAAAGTATAAGGCTTAAATTTACAGATAACCCAAAGTTCAATAGCATACCGTTGCAACTGTACCTTAACGGTTTCACTGATGCCGGCTATGTGACCGATAAGGCGTTTGATGCCGGTAACCCGCTTACGAACCGCTTGCTGGTTGGCGGTGGTCTGGGCCTGCACGCAGTTACTTTTTACGATGTCGTCCTGCGCTTGGAGTATACGCTAAACCGCGAAGGCGACAGAGGATTTTATTTTAGCGGTCGGTTTCCGTTTTAACTGGATTAAAATGAAAATAGCAATACTAGGCAAGCCTTTTAACGATACCATTGCCCCCTATATACAAACGCTTTTTGATGAGCTGCAGCGGCGCAAAGCAGAGCTGTGCTTAGTTGAGCACTTTGAGCTTTTCCTTAAAAATACTATTAACCTACCTACAGGCATCGAAACCTTCCGACGTGGCGATAAGTTGAAGGATGTGGATGTGGTGCTAAGTATAGGCGGCGATGGCACCTTGCTGGATACCGTAACTTATGTAGGTGCGCAGCAAATTCCGATACTTGGTATAAACACCGGCCGGTTGGGTTTTTTGGCCACTATCCCCTACGATAGTATAAACATGGCTTTGGATGCACTGTACAAAGGGCATTATACCTTGGATGACCGGGCCCTTATACGGGTGGACTCAGACCAAGAAGTATTTGATGGCATTAACTTTGGCCTGAACGAGTTCAGTATATTAAAGCGCGATACCTCGTCCATGATAGTGGTGCACACGTATATTGATGGTGAATACTTGAACTCTTACTGGGCAGACGGTCTAGTGGTAGCCACTCCAACAGGCTCTACAGGTTATTCGCTGAGCTGCGGTGGTCCGCTGGTTTTGCCTCAAACTAACAATTTTGTGATTTCGCCCGTATGCCCGCATAACCTAAACGTGCGGCCAATGATTGTGTCGGATAAAAGCGTGATCTCCTTCGAGGTGGAAGGGCGCAGCAGTAGCTATTTGGCTGCCCTGGATTCTAGGTCAACGGCAGTAGACATGAACCTGCAACTGGCCGTGAGAAGAGAGGCGTTTGTTGCCAGGTTAGTGCGGCTCAACCATGTAAATTTCCTGTCTACGTTGCGCAGCAAGCTAAATTGGGGCTTCGATAAGCGAAATAGTCAGATAAAGTAATATTAAATATACGGAATATCATTTTTTAGTTTAGCTTTTATGCCTATTTTTGTCTTTATCTAACTTGGGCTTATTGTAAACTAGCTGATACGCCATCTTTAAGATATATTTTCGTTATGAATAAACTGTGTACCCTCTTCTTAGTGCTTGTTTTTGCCGTTTTGTGCATCGCCCCAGATGCCGAAGCACAGCGTTTTACCCAGCGTAAGCGGTATGGATCAGTTGGTGTATCTTTTGGCGCCACGAATTATTTCGGGGATATCGTTCCTTCCCCCGATTTTACCAGCTTTAGATTTAAGTCGACACGCCCAAGTGCAGGCATAAGCTATACCTATCGTTTTGCACCCCGATACTCGTACAGAGTAGGATTTACTTGGGGCCGCATTACTGGCGATGATGCGTTGAGTGCTTCTAATGATGAGCAGGAAAACCTTGGTAGATATCGCAGAAACCTGTCTTTCAGGAATGACATTAAAGAAGTAAGCGCCGTAGCCATCGTAGACCTATTTGAGAACCGTAATACGTTTCAGCGCCGCCCAGACTTTGTTCCATACGCATTTGCAGGGGTAGGTATTATGCACCATAACCCAAAAGCTTACTATGAAAATGGCTCAAGAAACCTGTCTTCTAGCAACGATATTCCAACAGGTTGGTATGAATTGCAACCTTTAGGTACCGAAGGACAGTATGCTGAGGGTGGTAATTATCCAGACCCGTACAAACGTGTTCAGATTGTGCTGCCATTTGGCTTTGGCGTGCGTTACAAAATAGACAGGTACTGGGACCTTAGCCTGGAGGTAGGCTGGAGAAAAACGTTTACCGATTACCTGGATGATGTAAGCACAAGCTATGCTTCTAAGGCAAACCTGCTGGCCGGTGGCGGCGACAACCCTACTGCCTCAGCAATTCTATCGGATAGAAGCGGGGAAACGGACTTTACAAAGCTACCAGACCCAAGCGGCACACCTTACGTTATCGTAAAAGGCTACGGCAGAGATGGGCAGCAACGCGGCGAAAGCTCTGATGATGACTGGTACATTACCACCAACTTTACCCTTAATTATATTTTATCACCGCGCATCAGAAGTCCGAAGTTTAGATAATAGATCGGACAACGCTGCGTTGTTCAACTAAACTTTGCTTACAATACATGACCTTGAATACTTTTAAACAGGCACTCCTTATTTGTTTGATGTTGCAAATAGGGAGTGTTTTTTTTAGCACCGAAGCGTCAGCGCAGATTGTTGCGCCAGTTACTACCTCAGAATTAGGCGTAGGGATCGGGGGAGCCAACTACAAAGGAGAGCTATCGCCTAATTACCGCTTTCTAAACAACCAGCCAGCCATTACGGTATTTTACCGTCGAGACATGTCGAACGCTATTACCCTGCGTGGCGGTATTATGGGCAGCCATAGAATTATTGACGATAATACTTTCAGCGATGAGGCTTATGCAGAAGAACTGCCTTACCATGCTTACCGTGATGCAGAGTTGCGGCTAAGCCTGCTGGAGCTTTCAGCAGTAATGGAGTATAACTTCCTTGATTACTATGACCGCAGCCAGCGGCCCCGTTTCTCGCCATACCTGTTTGCAGGAGTGGCAGGGTTGCTATACAATAAAAAGCTAACCTCAGAAAAGACCCCACAATTAAACGAACCTTACGAAACTGATGTAGCGGTATCGGTGCCTTTCGGGGTAGGGGTAAAGTATGCCATGAGTAAGCACTGGAATCTGGGCCTTGAGTTCGGCGCACGAAAACTATTTACAGACCAGCTGGACTATCTCTCAGAAGATAGAGAAAGCCACCTAGCAAACCCGCACGACAAAGACTGGTACTTCTACAACGGTATCAGCATCTCCTATACTTTTTATCGTAATAATTGCCCTCCTGTCTATAAGAACAAGCCTGGGTTACTAGATTAAGTAGCAATCTTTCACAAGTTTGTGTTGCTTTTTGTAACTTGCAAGGAAATTGTGTTTTAATGAATCTAAAGGAGAAAGTAGACTTAGGCAATTTACCAAGGCATATAGCCGTTATCATGGACGGTAACGGACGTTGGGCTAAGCGAAAGGGCGGGTTGCGTATTTTTGGGCACCAGAATGCCATTAAGGCTGTACGCGAGACCGTTGAGGCCGCTGCAGAACTTGGTGTCGGCTATCTGACGCTGTACGCCTTCTCTACCGAAAACTGGTCCAGGCCTGCAGAGGAAGTATCCGCATTGATGACCTTGTTAGTTTCTACCATTCGAAAAGAAACAGCAACGCTCAACAAAAACAACATACGCCTGCAGACAATTGGTAATACGGCCAGTTTGCCTAAAGCATGCCAGCGCGAGCTCAAAGAGGCAATAGAGATGACGCAGCACAATACCCGCATGACGCTAGTGCTGGCCCTGAGCTATAGTGGCCGCTGGGACCTGACCCAGGCTACGCAGCGCATGGCCGAAGCAATAGCAAAAGGAAGTTTAGCAGCTGCAGATATCAACCAAAACACGTTGGAAGGCTTTTTATCTACAGCAGGCATACCTGATCCGGAACTGCTTATCCGCACCAGTGGCGAAATGCGCATCAGTAATTTCATGCTCTGGCAATTAGCTTATACTGAGTTATACATTACAGAGTTGCTTTGGCCTGATTTTAGAAAAGAGCACCTCTACGAGGCAATTATAGCTTATCAGGGCCGGGAGCGCCGCTTTGGTAAGACAAGTGAACAAATAGTTAAGTGATAAATACACTAATGACAAGATGCATCTGGGTGCTAGTGTTTCTGCTTATGGCAGGCACGGCCTCTTCTCAAGTACTGGACAAATCTCGCCAGTCGTCGCCTATTGATTATCAGCAGCCGCGCCAGTACCGCATTGGCGGGATTAACGTGAGCGGGTATAAGTTTCTGGATCCTATAGCGCTCACTTCGCTTACAGGCCTAAAGGAAGGTGACATGGTTACCGTACCCGGAGAGGATATCAGCCGCGCCATCCAAAACCTTTGGGATCAGGGTATCCTAGGTGATGTGGATGTGACTGCACGCACAGAAGGTGAAGTGATCTACCTGACCTTTAACCTTACGGAGCGCCCACGCTTGTCGAATTTCCGCTTCTCCGGAATCAACAAAACCCAATCGGATGCCCTGAAAGACAAGGTGCCTTTACAGAAAGGCCGCATCGTGACGGATGCTGTGCTAAATAGCACACGTAATGCCGTTCGGGAATATTATATCGATAAAAGTTACCTGAACGCGAAAGTGAATATCACGCAGCGCCCGGACTCTATACTTCCAAACAGTGTGGTGCTGAACATCCATGTAGATAAAGGGAACAAAGTGAAAGTTGGCGACATCGAGATAGTTGGCAACGAGGCTTTCTCCGATAAAAAACTGCAGCGCAAGCTTAAGAGCACGAAAGAAAAACGTTTCTATAAAATCTTTACGTCATCTAAATTCAACCGCACAAAGTTTGAGGAAGATAAAGAAGCCCTGATCACTTTTTACAACAGCCAGGGATACAGAGATGCGATCATCGTATCAGACTCCGTGTACCGCATCAGCGACGACAGGTTAGGCGTTCAGATTACAGTAGACGAAGGCCAGCGTTACTATTACCGAAATATTACCTGGACTGGCAACTACCTGTACGAAGACAACTACCTAGCGCGTGTGCTGGGTATCGAGAAAGGCGATGTGTATGACCAGCAAGAACTGGAAAAACGCCTGACCTACAACCCCGCCGGTGTGGACGTATCCGCTCTTTATCAGAACGATGGTTACTTGTTTTCAAGCATTGAGCCAGTAGAGGTGCGTGTAGAGGGAGACTCGATTGACCTGGAAATGCGCGTTACCGAAGGCCCGCAGGCAACCATCGACAAGATCATCATTACAGGTAATGATAAAACCAGTGACCATGTAATTCTGCGCGAGATCCGTACGTTACCAGGCCAGAAGTATAGCCGCGACGACTTAATCAGAACAAGAAATGAACTGGCAGCTCTGGGATACTTCGATCCGGAAACGATTGGACTAAACCCAATACCAAACCCGGCTGAAGGAACAGTGGATATTGCCTATAGCGTAGTTGAGCGCCCGAACGACCAGATCAGTTTATCAGGTGGTTGGGGTGGCCCAATTGGTGCTGTAGGTACTGTAGGCTTAACGCTGAATAACTTCTCTACGCGCAAGATGCTTGACTTGTCGGAGTGGAGACCAATCCCAACCGGCGATGGCCAGCGCCTGTCGCTCAACATCCAGGCTAACGGTAAATACTATCAGTCATACTCGCTGTCGTTTACCGAGCCATGGTTAGGAGGCCGCAAGGCTAACTCTCTTACCGTAAGCTTGTTTAAAACTGTGTACAGAAGACCACAGGGTGGAGATGATTTTAGCAAACTGGATGTGAATGGTGGAGCAATCAGCCTGGGCCGACGCCTCAACTGGCCGGACAATTACTTCTACATGAATCACTCCATTTCTTATAACCGCTATACGTTGGATGATTATGTGCTTTTCCAGAATGTGGGAGATGGTGAAAACTTTAGCAATGGCATATCTAACAGTATCTCGGTTGTAAATACTATCGGCCGTTCTAGCATCGATAACCCAACATTCCCGAGACGTGGTTCTTCCCTGACTTTAAGTCTGAACCTAACACCGCCATATTCGCTTCTGTCGGATAGAAAAGATGATTTCGAATACATAGAATTCAACAAATGGATGTTTGATGCCTCTTATTTCATAAATGTGGCAGGGAATTTGGTATTCAATACCCGAGCGCATTTTGGTTTCTTGGGCACGTATAGCTCAGAAGCTGAGATTGGCCCATTCGAGAGATTTAAACTTGGTGGAGCCGGCTTAGGTGGCGGTAACGTGTTTGTAGGCACAGAGTACATCGGCCTTCGTGGATATGATGATGAAAGTGTAGTTAACGCAAACGAGACGACGCTATTGAATGCCGGTGGTATTGCTTACAATAAATTCGTGTTCGAGGCTCGCCAACTGATCTCTCCTAACCCAGCCGCTACAATTTATGGTCTGGCGTTTATTGAGGCAGGTAATAACTTTGGTAGCTATAAAAACTATAACCCGTTTAAGCTTTATCGCTCAGTGGGTGTAGGTGCCAGAATCTTTATGTCGGCATTTGGTTTGCTAGGCTTTGACTATGCTTGGAGACTAGATACCTTGCCAGGTGCAGCAGGCATGGATGCAAAACGTGGTATGTTCCACTTCATTATTGGCCAGCAGATACGCTAAACCCGATTTGAATTAGTATGAAAAAGTTTTTGTTCATCTTTTTAGCTGGCTTTTTACTGGCGTCTGTTTCTCAAGCTCAGAAGATTGGCTATATTGACTCCAACTTCATATTGAGCAAGATGCCGGCTTATAACCAGGTACAGCAAGAGATGGACAAGTATGCACAAGCCTGGCAGCGCGAAATAGAACAGTTGCAGCAGCAGGCTGATAAACTGAAACAAGAATACAGGGCAGAAGAGGTGCTGCTTACTGAAGAGATGAAGCAAAAGCGCCAGTCCGAAATCGCTAAGAAAGAAAATGAGCTGCGCGATTACCAGCGCAAGGTTTTCGGTTATGAAGGGATGATGTTTAAGCGCCGCCAGGAGTTGATGCGCCCGATACAGGACGAGGTTTTCGAAGCTGTTGAGAAAGTTTCTAAAGGCAAGGGCGTCCAGATAATGTTTGATAAATCAGGCGACCTGGTAATGATTTATACAAATCCGGTGCATGATTATACCGAGTATGTTCTGGAAGAGTTAGGTTTAGCATCTGACCGGGCAAATATGCCAGGTAACCGCCCTGCAGATGCTATTGTGGATGACCCGAATAACTTACCTGAAGTAGGAGAGGAGCAAAGTGAGGAGCAACCTCAGCAACAGCCTGCCAAAGGGAAAACAACCAAAAAGAAGTCTAACAACTAAACACCTAAATATTATTAATTAACCAACCAATGATGAACAAGATTAAATTATTAGTAGTAGCGTTCTTCCTTATTAGCTTTGCGTCTTTTGCTCAGAGCAATGACCAGCCGCTTAAGATTGGTTATACTAACGTAGAGTATATACTTCTTCAAATGCCAGAGAGCAAGCAAATTGAGTCTCAGCTGAAAGACCACAGCACACAGCTAGAGAACCAGCTTAAAGGCAAGTATGCAGAGTATGAAAGCAAGCTGCAAGCCTATGAGAAAGGTGCTGCCACCATGGATAAAACTATCCGCGAAGACAAGGAGAAAGAGCTTATGAACATGAACAACTCTATTCAGGAGTTTCAGCGTACGGCGCAAATGTCCTTGCAGCAAAAAGAGAAATCTCTGGTAGATCCAGTTATTGCTAAAATCGATAAAGCTATCAAAGATGTTGCAAAAGAAAGCGGCTATACCTACGTTATCAGCAACCAGGCTTTACTTGCAGGCCCAGAGGATGGCGATATCTCTCCGCTAGTGTTAAAGAAGCTTGGTGTCGACCCAGCTAAAGCCCAGCAAACTCCTGAGCCAGCTGCCGCTAAGCCAGCCACTACCACAAAGCCAGCAACAAGCTCTAAGAACACAAAGAAGAAAAACTAAGTAAAGTTTTTTGCCAATAAGTAACGGAAAGCCGATGTATATACTTCGGCTTTCTTTTTTATACCTACAGTAGTTAATAACCGTGGTAGAATACACAGAATCAGAAAACGCGGAAGATTCCGATGAGCTTTATGAGCACCATCGGATTGTAGTGGATAAGGGCCAGGCCTTGCTGCGGGTAGATAAGTTCCTGATGGACCGTCTGCCAAACGTAACCAGAAACAAGCTCCAGAGCGCTATCCGCTCCGAAGCGGTGCAAGTAAATCAGAAACCAGTAAAGGTAAGCTATAAGGTAAAGCCTTTTGATGTAATAACAATTACATTGGCAGAACCGCCCCGGGAAACAGACATTACACCTGAAAATATCCCGCTTACCATTCCCTATGAAGATAATGAGTTGCTTCTGGTTAATAAGCCAGCAGGCATGGTGGTGCACCCAGCTTACAATAACTGGAATGGCACGTTGGTTAACGCGCTCACGTACCACCTTCAGAACCTGCCTACACACCGCAACGGGGAAGGAAGGCCAGGGCTGGTACACCGTATAGACAAAGATACGTCTGGCCTTTTAGTAATTGCCAAGACGGATTATAGTATGGCCTATCTGGCCAAACAGTTTTTTGACCATAGTATAGAGCGTACATATTATGCGCTTGTATGGGGTGTGCCCAAAGAACTATCAGGCACCATTACAGGGCATGTAGGGCGCAGTGCCAAAGACCGGAAGGTAATGACTGTATACCCAGCCGGTGACTACGGGAAGCATGCCGTTACGCATTATAAGGTGCTCAGGAGCTTTAAGTATGTATCTCTTGTGCAATGCAACCTCGAAACCGGTAGAACGCACCAGATACGCGCCCATATGAAGTACTTGGGGCATCCGCTATTTTCAGACGCTACCTATGGAGGCGATAAGATTTTGAATGGCATGCCAAACGGAACGTATAAGGCATTTGTAGAGAATGCATTTAAACTCATGCCTCGGCAAGCGTTACATGCCAAGTCACTAGGTTTTCTGCACCCTGAAACAAAACGGTTCATGCAGTTCGAGTCTGATTTGCCAGAGGACTTCCAAGCGGTACTTAGCAAGTGGGAACTCTACGAGGAAGCCCTTTAAGGCAAAGCTACATACATAAACATGAAAGGCCTGCTCAATGAGCAGGCCTTTCATGTTTATGTATGTAGCTGAAGTTACTTTTTCTTAGCTGGAGTTTTAGAGATCTCCTTAAGAGCGGCTTCAGCTTGAGGGTTGCTAGGGTCAAGGGTTCTTACCGCTGTCCAGTACTTGATAGCATTATCTCTTTCGCCTTTCAGGTAATAGTAGTACCCAAGGTAAGAGTTAGCCTCAATCAGATCCCTTTTATACTTCTCTGGTTCTGCGCCAGCCTTACTGATAAACTGCTCATAGTATGGCTTGGCTAAACCTTTCTCAGTTTCAGGGTCTTGGCTAGCGTTGGCACGTGCTCTCCAAAGATAACCGTACGCATAATCTGGGTTGGCTTCTACTACTTTGGCATACGTGCTGTCAGCCTGAGTAAAGAACTGATTTGCCTTTTGAGGATTTCCTGTTCCCGCATTTTCCTCACCGGCCATCATATAAATGTTACCCATGTAGTAGTAGTCTGCATTGCTTGGCTCTACATTCTTACGCTTACGCTTGTAAACTTCAATAGCTTTGTCGTATTGGTTGTTACGGGCGTACATGTTAGCAAGCTCTGAGTATAACTCAACGTTGGCATCGTTCATCTGCAGCGCTTTCTCCAAGTTTTCAACAGCCTTAGCTGGCTGGTTGTTTTTACCAAGGATGCGGCCATAGTACTCATAATCCTGCGCAATCATTTTGCTAGGATCAGTTTTCTGCATATAAGTCTCGATCGCCTGTAGTGCTTTCTCTGGTTGGTTCAGCTCTAAGTATGAGTATGCTCTCAAACGATTCATAACCGTGTTATTCGGCTCCTTCTGAAGAACGCCTTCAGCAGTTTGCAAGGCCTTATCATAGTTCTTGGTTAAGAACAGGAAAGAAGCATATTTCGCTTTTGTTTCAGGTGTATCCTCGGCCAGGTTTACATACTTCTGGAATGTAGATAACGCTTTGTCGTACTGGCCTGCAAAGTAATATAATTCGCCTAAATCGCGGTAAGCAGGGGCAAAGTTAGGGTCTAAGTTAATAGCAGCCTGAAAAGCCTGCTCTGCTTCCGGATAGTTGCGTGAGCTTGTGTAAAGCTGACCTCTTTTCAGGTAAGCAGTAGCATACTTGTCATCCAATTGGATGGCTCGGTCATAGTTAGTCATTGCCTCACCACCTTTTTTAAGAGACAGATAAGCATCACCAAGAATTACATTAGCTACTGCGTTCTTATTATCACGCTCTAAAGATTGCTTCAGGTATTCAATGCCCTTATTAATCTGAGCTTCAGTTGCATTTGGAGCATTAACATAAGCTTCACCGATCATGGCAAGCACATAAGGGTCTTTTTTGCCTTTGCCGCTTAGTGCTTCGTTAAACTGCTGCTCAGCTCTAGCCTGATCGCCTTTTTGCATGGCAATCTTACCTAACCCAACATAGTTGATATAAGATTTTTTGTTATTGCTGATACCCTGGTTGAAGTAAAAAGCAGCAGAATCCGGCTTATCAGTGCGCAGGTAAATATCGCCTAGTGCAAAGTAAGCGTTATCAGCAGCTTTTTTGTCGTTCAGCTGAGACTTATAGATAGATTTTGCTTCTTCATAACGCTCTAAATCAAGGGCTTTTCTTCCTGCGTCACCTGACTGCGAAAATGCAGCAGTAGCAGGGAAGGCAGCCGCCATTATGGCGATGTACTTCCAGTTATGTGTCATTGTATTATAGTTTAGTTGTTTCTTTTATTTGGATTGCCTGGAGCTATTCGTTGCCTAGTCCTATTACCCTAACTGGCATAGTGGCAGGCACCAAACCAGACTTAAGTATAAGGCGCTGGCCTTTGTCTCCCGCAACATAGGATGCAAATCCTGTGCCAAGACCCGCTCTGCCCTCTGTACTGATAATGTACAAGTAACGGCGAAGTGGGTATACCTGTTGCGCAATGTATGCCTGGTATGGCTGATAATACTTATCTGTAGTGATAGGTGCGAGGTCTTCGCTAATGCCTAAAACCTTGATCCTGTTTAAGAAGCCTACGGCTGTAGAGTCATCGAAATCGCTGATCCAGTTTACACCGATTACGCCAAGTGCATTCTTATTTTCAGTCACATAATCGATCAGCGCTTTATGTGAGTTTGAGGCAAATGTATTGCCTGGCAGTTTACTGCCAGCTATCAATGAGTCGCGCACATAACGGGCTGTGCTTGAGTTATTGTTATCAAAAACAATAGTGATATCACCCAGTCCTGATGCTTCATCTAACTCAGCCCAGCTTTTGATCTGGCCATTAAATATTTTCTTAACCTCTTCCAATGTCAGCAGCGAGTCAGGGTTCTCTCTGTTAGTAATCAGTGCAACGGCATCTATGGCAATCTTGGTAACGCGAGGAATAAGCTTTCGTTTATCAAAGATTGCTTTTTCATCAGCAGTGAGCTCCCGGGAGAGAATAGCTATTTTCGTGCTATCGTTTAAGAGGTCTTTTATCACTTCGCCTTCCGGCTTGTAGGAGGCATCGATGTTTGCATACTTGTATATGCCTTCAAAGGTCTCCACCTCAGAAGCAATTATAGGCTGAAACGACTCATCGACACTGATGTTGATATCTCCAGTTGTAGGGGTGTCTAGTGGTGTGCCAGAGTTCCCACAACCCATAAGTGTGCTTAGAGCTGCAATGGTGGCTATACTTAGTGCTTTATTAATCTTCATATCTATCTTTATTCGATCGGATGCTGTTGTACACTCTTACAAATCTAACAACTCCATACAAGATGAGGATTCCACCAAGCATGTACTTTATGCTATCTGATATATCGAGGCGTAGGCGCTCCCCGGCAAAAATAATAAACAAGCCAAGCCCCACATAAATGAGTGTCATAAGCAAGCCGAAAATGCGCGCAAACTTATTGAAAAGGGTTGGAATTGGTTTTTCGTCTTTTTTCCTTGGTCTAAGCATGCTGCTGTTCTTTGCTTCGTCTTTGTTTAACCCTTAAAAATAACGCTCTTGTATAAAAAAAGAAAGCAGAAGCCAACAAAACTGCTTTGTTGCTTCTGCCTTACTTCGCTAAACTTAAACTTACTTCAGACTAAACTTAATCGGTAATGTGTATCTAACTGGCACTGCTCGTCCGTTTTGCCGGCCAGGTTGCCAATTAGGCATGCTCTGTATTACTCTTGCTGCTTCCTCGTCGGTACCGAATCCGAGGCCTTTCAAAACTTTAACGTCCGATATTTCTCCGGCGGAGTTTACCACAAAAGTTACTACTACTGTTCCTTCTATGCCATTGCTTTGCGCCATGCTTGGGTAACGAAGCTTACGGCTGAGGTAATTCATGAGTGCTTTCGTGCCGCCTTCAAACTCTGGCATTTGCTCCACATGCAAGTACACATCAGGCTTATCAGGTGTTTCTGCAGTGCCAGCCTCAATGCCAGTTGGTGGTGCCTCTGTAAGCACGGTAGTTGGTATCTCTGGCAAATCGCCTTCTATGGTTTGTGTCCCGATATTCACCTTCGAGAGGTCTTCCTGGTTGGCTAAAACCTCTTCCTTAATAATTGCATCATTTGAGACCACCTTAGGTTTAACAAAACGCTCAGTGGCTACTTTTTCGCTTGCTGCCGTAGCAGGGGGCAATGCCTTTTCGGGCTTCGGTGACTCAGGTGGCGGCGGTAAGGTTATAATAATTGGTTCTACAACCTCAAATACTGGTTTAACATACTTTTCAGGCGTGGCAAAAAACATACTTTCTACCAAAGGCCCGACAAGAGCCCCTGAAAAAATAGCTGTGGCGATGAGGTACGCGCGTGTCATGTTTTTGCTGTACGCTTTGCGTAACACATAGGCGCCGTATGCTTGGTTCCGACCTTTGAACACAATGTTGTTGAAGGTCATACTTAAGTAACTGCTCTTTTCCATGGGCTTTGGGGTTATAGGTTAAACGTCATTCAAGATGCATTGCTGTATTCTCATTTTAGTGTTCTAAGCTTTTATTTTGTTCTGATAATATACGCATTTATTAATTTATAGTATGCATGCTGAGTACTTTTTATTTTAGAATGCATATAAAAAAAGCCCAGCCGGTTAGGGCTGGGCTTCAGCAGTTTATGAGGCTGCTTATTTAATCGTGAATCGTACTGGAAGCGTGTAGCGCACAGGTACTGCTCTACCGTTTTGCTTACCTGGAGTCCACTTAGGCATTGTTTTCACAACGCGCATGGCTTCTTCGTCGGTACCGGCACCCAGGTTTTTCACAACCTGGATATCAGAGATTTCTCCTGTTTTGCTTACTACGAACGAAAGAACTACTAGTCCTTCCACTCCGGCACGTTGTGCAGCGGCTGGGTAGCGAATGTTTTTACCCAGATACTTTAGCATTTCAGTTTCACCACCCGGGAAGGATGGCATCTGCTCTACGTAAGTATAAGGCTTCTCCTCAACTACTGCTGCTACTACTTCGCTAGTACCGTCAATCTCACCTAAATCTGGCGGAGCGTTCTTAGAACCCTCTACCGTTTTAACACCTGCGTCGATTTCTGTCAGTACTTCTACATCCGGAATTTCTTCCTCTTCAGTTACTTCATTGTCACGCTTCACAACTGGCGGTGTGTACTTTACAGTAGCACGCACTGGTGGCGGTGGCGGTGGCAAATCTGGTGGCGGCGGCGGCGGTGGCGGCGGTGTTGCCTCATCCAGTGGTGGTGGTGGAGCCAGGTCTACTTCTGTTACAATACGTTCTACCACTTCCTCGTCTGCTTCATCGCCTCCAAGCATTTTCGAAATTAGCGGAATGCTAAGGAAAAGTGCAAAAAGGATGATGGCAACAATAGCAGCAATGGTGATATGCTTATTGTACAGCTTGCGAAGTAGAAAGGCACCGTATGCCCGGTTTCGTCCTTCAAAGACGATATCATCGAGCGATGCTTTTGCTAACTTACTTGCGTCCATATCTTAATTTCCAATTTGATCTGTTACCAATTTCTTGTCGTCGTCAGATATTTCTACGAGGGCAAATTTTTTGGTGTCTGTTATTTTTAATTCATCCAAAATGTCTACCATGTTCTTGTAGCGGGCCTTCTCCATTGCTTTTACAAGTACCGTCATTTTATCGTTGGATTTCACACGAGGTGATACCAACACTTTACGGATACCATCAGCAGCGTAGCTGGATTCTACAAGCTCCGGGTTATCTTCTACTAAACCGAAGTAGTAATACAAATTGTCATCCTCGCCTAGAATGATCGTCATGGCGTTACTGGCTTTCAGTGCAATCTGCTCTGCTGGGTCAACATCCTTTACAGGCATGTTGATTTCCATCGTCTGCGGCTTGTTGAAAGTTGTGGTAAGCATGAAGAACGTGATCAGAAGGGCGGCAAGGTCTACCAGTGGCGTCATGTCGATTTTGGTGGACGAGCGTTTCGCGCGTTTTTTTCCACCTTTACCGGAGTCGCCGCCTTTTTCCTGTATTTCTGCCATTATCTTATCTCCTTTCTAACTATAGGTTCTGTGGCTTATTTTCCATGTCAGTAATCAGGTTAAACCTGTTTACCTTTCTTTCCTGCAGGATATCGATCACTCGTTGGATAGTTTCGTAGTCCACGTCCTGGTCGCCTTTGATGGCAATAACCACCTGAGGGTTTGTAAGACGCGTCTGCAGAACCCAGTCACCCAACTCGTTGTGGGTAGAGTCGATTGGAATACCCGGCTGGTTTACCTCCTTGCGTGCACTTGACTCCATAGCGAGGAAAGACTTAAGCTGGCTTACCGGCACACCGAAGTTGCTCAGCAGAGAGAAAGTTTTCTTCTCCTCTGCGGTAAAGCCTATACCATACTTTCCTGCAATCTTGTCAAGCAATGCTTCCTTTGTTTGCTGCCCGTCTACGCCGAAGAACACGCGGTTGTCTTTGTCAACCGTAATCGTGATTACGTTAGTGTCCGGGATCTTAATTTCGGACACAGACGAAGGTGTATCTACTACAACAGCCTCATCTGGGCGGGCTGTTGCAGTCAGCATAAAGAAAGTAACGAGCAAGAAGAATAAGTCCACCATTGGCGTCATGTCCAATGAAGGGTTTTTCCTTTTTACTTTTACTTTAGGCATTTTGTCTGATTATACGGTTTAACTTAAACAGTTTGCGGTCTAGCAGTTGGAGTCTCGTGCTGAGCAGTGAAAGTAGACACCATGCTGAAGCCAGCCTCATCGATGCTATAAGTAAGCTCGTCGATTTTGCTAGTGAAATAGTTGTAAGCAATAATCGCGATAGTAGAACCTGTAATACCAAGGGCCGTGTTGATAAGGGCCTCAGAGATACCGTTTGCAAGGGCTACTGAGTCAGGAGAACCTGAAGTTGCAAGAGCAGCGAAGGCCTTGATCATACCAAGTACCGTACCGATCAGACCAACCAGTGTAGAGATAGAGGCGATAGTTGAGATAACTACCAGGTTTTTCTCCAGCATTGGCAGCTCCAGGGCAGTAGACTCTTCGATTTCTTTCTGGATAGCGGCTACTTTCTCAGCTTTCAGAAGCTCTGGCTCGTTCTGCATTTCTTTGTACTTAAGCAGACCAGCTTTCACTACGTTACCAACAGAACCTTTCTGAGCATCGCAAGATGTAATAGCACCGTTGATGTCACGCTGGTTAAGTTTGGCAGAAATGCTACGTACGAACTCAGCAACGTTTTTAGAACCTTTCGCTTTACCGATTGTAAGGGCACGCTCGATAGCGAAGATGAATACCATCAGGTTCAGGGACATTAACACTGGTACTACCCAACCACCTTTGTAAACGATACCAAGGTAGTTGCCTGGAAGTGGATGGTTGTTTGCATCTCCACCTTCGAAGTTTGCCGGGTTACCCAGAACGAACATATAGATAAGCACACATGCTATCAAAGCAAGCGGAATAACGATGCTCGCGAACAGAGAGCCAACCGGGCTGCTCTTTTTCTCTACATTAGCATTCTTGCTCACTACTGCAGTCTTTTTTTCCATTTTTTTAAAGTTTAAAGTTTAGCTGTTTGTGTTGTAATTAAAATTGTTTGTGTTAATATAAAATGTAATTGTTTCGCTTTTAGTTCTTTAATCAAATTGCAATTTGAGCTTTTTTTCGAATTTTTCACATGATCAGGCGCTGAAAAATTTAGGTTTAAACGCTCAACAGCTTGTTTAGCACTCTAATTTAAGAGATTATCTTTTAAAATTCCTAATGCTTGGCGTTACAATATTGCAAAATGCAAATTATTTAAGCTTACTCAAAGTATAAACTTTGACTTTCGCCTTAGATCAACTTTTGTATTGTTTTCGTTGAATGCGGCCGGTGTTTATTACATGCAAGTGCATGAGTAACAGGTTTAAAGTACCTTTGGAGTAGCTCTGGCCGCAATTTTAGTTTGTTGTGATGGGTAGCTTTATGGCAGCAATTTTACTCTAAAATTGTCTTTTTCACAATAAATATGAAAAAGTGGGTTAAATATAGCAATTATACTGATAGGTTGTATGCATGCCTACCTTTTTTTTGCTTGCTCCCAATAGTAGTCCATCTCTTGCATGGTCATGTCCTGAAGCGCTTTCCCGTCTTTTGCGGCTTCGGTTTCAATGTACTGGAAGCGGCTGATAAACTTAATGTTGGTTCGCTCTAAAGCCTCTTCGGGGTTAATGCCAACAAACCGGGCAAAATTAATGAACGAGAACATAAGGTCGCCAAACTCTGCGGTGGCCTTCTCGTGGTCTATACTTGCAGTGTCCTCTACGTTAAACTCGCTTTCAAACTCATTAAGTTCCTCCTGTACCTTTTCCCATACTTGCGCTTTCTCATCCCAGTCAAATCCTGCGCCGCGTGCTTTTTCCTGTATCCGCATGGCTTTCACTAAGGCAGGCAACGATTGCGGTACGCCGCCCAGTACAGATTTGTTTCCTTCTTTTAATTTGAGCTTCTCCCAGTTTTGCTTCACTTCCTCCTCGCTGTCGGCCTTGGTGTCGCCGTAAATATGTGGGTGCCGGAAGATGAGTTTCTCGCATTGCGCATGCAGCACATCTGCAATATCGAAGGCGCCTTTCTCAGCGGCAATCTTGGCGTAAAAGACCAGGTGCAGCATAATGTCGCCAATCTCCTTCTTTATCTCCTGCAATTCTCCCTTAAGTATGGCATCCGATAGCTCGTATGTTTCCTCAATAGTGAGGTGGCGCAGGCTTTCCATGGTCTGTTTGCGGTCCCAGGGGCACTTCTCGCGCAAATCGTCCATTACGTCGAGCAGTCGTCCAAAAGCTTCAAGTTGTTGTTGGCGCGATGTATTACCGGATTGTGAAGTATTCATAAAGCAAAGATAATAAATATTAAGGCACATCTGTTTAGGTGTATAAAGGCTTAACATAGCGTTAATACTCTATATGCCAACTGTTCATTGTTGTGAAGGCCCGAGGCATGGCAGTGTCAGATAGGGGTTTGGAGCGAGTAGCTTTGCGTGTGGCGGTGTTATCGCTTGTAATTCTGTAGTTTAAGCACGGCAGGCTGCATTTTAGCCAAGCTAGCGAATAAGTGTAAAGTATAAAGCTGGATAAACTTCTTAAAGTATAAGGTAATTATTACTTTTGTCTGATAATAATATATACGACAAGTGGCTTTAATAAAATCGATTTCAGGAATACGAGGTACGATAGGCGGACAGGCTGGTGAAGGACTTACCCCTGTGGATGTAGTTAAGTTTGCTGCCGCTTTCGGTACTTGGGTGCTGCAAAACACCGATAAGAAAACAATTGTTGTAGGCCGCGATGCGCGCATTTCCGGCGACATGGTAAACAAGCTGGTGTGCGCTACCCTGCAAGGCCTTGGCATTGACGTGGTAGATGTTGGCCTGTCAACCACGCCTACCGTTGAAATGGCCGTACCGGAGAAGAAAGCCGGAGGCGGAATTATACTTACAGCGAGCCATAACCCCAAGCAGTGGAACGCGCTGAAGCTGTTAAACCATAAGGGCGAGTTTATCTCCGACGAAGAAGGTAAGCTGGTGCTTACCATTGCTGAGAAAGAGGATTTCGAGTTTGCCCAGGTAAACAACCTTGGCAAGTACAGGCAAAGCGAGAATGCCCTCAAAAAGCACATCAAAGCTGTATTAGCGTTGCCGTTGGTAGATGTGGAGGCAATAAAGGCTCGTAACTTCAGCGTGGTAGTAGATGCTGTGAACTCAAGCGGCGGTTTTGCCGTGCCGATGCTGCTGGAGGCGCTTGGCGTGAACAAGATTGAAAAACTATTCTGCGAGCCAGACGGAAACTTTGCCCACAACCCCGAGCCACTCCCGGAAAACCTGCGCGAAATATCGAAGGTCATCGAGAAAGGCAAGTATGATTTAGGTATCGTAGTAGACCCGGATGTAGACCGCCTTGCCTTAGTGAATGAGGATGGCAGCATGTTCGGCGAAGAGTATACCCTGGTAGCCGTAGCAGATTACATACTTAAAAACAAAGTTGGCAATACCGTTTCCAATCTTTCCTCTACCCGCGCCCTGCGCGACGTTACCGAGAAAGCCGGAGGTGCGTACTATGCCGCCGCAGTAGGCGAGGTGAACGTGGTAAACATGATGAAGGAGCAGAACGCCATCATCGGCGGAGAGGGCAACGGCGGTATCATTTACCCGGAGCTGCACTACGGCCGCGATGCACTGGTGGGCATTGCTCTGTTCCTGACGCACCTGGCCAAATCAGGTATGAGCATGACGCGCCTGCGCGCCAGCTACCCGAATTACTACATTTCCAAAAACAAAATAGAGCTGACCCCGGATGTAAACGTGGACGAAGTGCTGCGCCAGATGGAGGAGCGTTACGCCAAGCAACCGATCAATACCATTGATGGGGTTAAGATTGAGTTTGACAAGGAGTGGGTGCACCTGCGCAAGTCCAACACAGAGCCTATCATTCGTATTTATGCCGAGAGCGATAGCAATGCCACCGCTGAGCACCTGGCCAACAAAATTATTGCCGACATCAAAGAGATCATCTCTGTTAAAGCATAAAGTATAATGTGTTGTTGCTGCTGTCATAGAAACAATGAGTAACGCACCGTGTTGCGCCACAGGTATGGGAAAGTTCCTGCCTCTGGCGCAACTTTTTTTTATACTTTAGTGGTTGATTTAAGAATAGAACAAGAAAATCAGTTTAAAGAATATGCGTGTTTATTTAGATAATGCTGCCACCACACCTCTGGATAAAGAGGTTTTTGATGCCATGGCTCCGTTTATGCTGGAGCATTTCGGTAACCCTTCCTCCATCCACTCGCATGGGCGCGAGGTGAGGGCAGCCATCGAGAAAGCGCGCAAAACTGTGGCGGGCTTAATAAATACATCTCCTGCCGAAGTATTCTTTACCTCCGGTGGCACCGAGGCTGATAATGCCGCACTAATCTGCACGTGCCGCTCGCTGGGTATTAAGCACGCCATTTCTACCAAGTTGGAGCACCATGCCGTGCTGCATACTATGGAGCTGCTGGAGAAGCAGGAGGGCGTGCAGGTAAGCTACCTGCGCCACGATGAGCGCGGCAACCTGGACCTGGAGCACTTTGAGGAACTGCTGGCAAACCAGCCGCAAACGCTGGTGTCGGTGATGCATGCCAATAACGAAATCGGTAACCTGAACAATATTGAAGCCATCGGGGAGATCTGCCGCAAGTATAACGCGCTGTTCCATTCGGACACCGTACAGACGATGGGCCACTACAAGCACGACGTGCAGCAACTGGGCGCAAACTTTATTGTTGGCTCGGCGCACAAATTCCATGGGCCGAAAGGCGTTGGATTCTTGTATTGCGATGGCGGCACTAAAATTCAGCCACTGATCCAGGGTGGGGCGCAAGAGCGCAACATGCGCGGCGGCACCGAGAACGTGTACGGCATTATTGGGCTGGCTAAGGCGCTGGAAATTGCTTACCGCGATATGGATGAGCACACAAAGCATATCCAAGGGCTTAAAGACCGTATGATCCATAAACTGCGCGAGCAGATGGAGGACGTGGGTTTTAACGGAATGTCGGAGTTTGGGGATAAGAGCCTGTACACGGTGCTGAACGTAAACTTGCCAGCCTCTGACATGAACGAGATGCTGCTCTTTAGCCTAGATATCGCCAAGATATCAGCATCAGGCGGCAGTGCCTGCAGCAGCGGTGCCAATACTGGCTCGCATGTGTTGCGCGCCCTGAACGTAGACCCAACGCGCGGCTCTGTACGTTTCTCTTTCAGCAAGTATAACACGCCCGAAGAGATTGATTACGCAGCAGCCACGCTGGCTAAAATGTATAAAAAGGAACTGGCCTAATCTAAAAGCAATTGGCTTAAAGTATAAATAAGAAGGCTCTGGCAGTTTTGTCGGGGCCTTTTGCAATTACATCATCTTCTAAAACAAAACGAATGAGCATGAAAAGTATAGCAGTGTTCTGCGGAGCAAATACCGGTCATAAAAGTATGTATGCAGAAGCGGCCACGGCCCTCGGGCAGCTTATGGCCGAGCAAGGCATTAAGTTAGTGTTCGGTGGCGGCAAGGTTGGGCTGATGGGCACCATTGCCGATGCCATACTTGCTGCCAGCGGCGAGGCCGTAGGGGTTATCCCGCAGAGCCTCGTGGACCGTGAAGTGGCGCACACCGGGCTTACGAAGCTGCACGTGGTAAAAACCATGCACGAGCGCAAAGCGCTGATGGCTGCGGAGTCAGATGCGTTTATAGCCATGCCCGGCGGCTTTGGAACGCTGGACGAAATCAACGAGATCATTACCTGGAACCAGCTGGGTATCATCCGGAAGCCTGTGGCGTTTTATAATGTAGGAGGTTATTTTGATACCTTTATGCAGCAGGTGGCGCACGGTGTGGCAGAGGGGTTCATCCAACCTGAATATCAAAAGAGCTTGGTTGTAGCAACAGAAGCGAACGTGCTACTCGAAAAGCTGGGCAGGTATGCCGCCGCCTGCGCCAAAGACTGGGTAGATGCTGAGCGGATTTAAGTATTTGCTAGTTTGCCCAAGCTAAGATGCCTGCCGCAAGTTTGCTGTCTATTGCAAGTGTAGGCTAGCGTAGCTCGGGGCAAAGTATGGCGTTGAGTTTGTAGCTCAACTGGGGCAGAGGGCCAAACAAGATATGCGAGCAGAATTTCACAAAGTATATCTAAAAACATACTTTTCCGCTCCACAGAAATCAAGTTGCAAACTAACGTACATGAAACGGCCGCTGCATTTATACTTACAGCGGCCGTTTTTATACTTGGCAGACATATCTTTCTCTATAAATTTCTCAAACTAGTTCTCAAGTATGATTTGCTTCACGGCCTCTACCCAAGTGTCGTTAGAGTTCAGGCTTTCTACCAGCTGCCACTTCTCGCCGCCGGCTTCTAAGAACATCTCCCTAAATTCTTCGCCTACTTCAATAGTAGTTTCCAGGCAGTCGGCTACGAAGGCCGGGCTGAAGGCAAGCACTTTCTTAATGCCTTTCTCCGGGAAGGTTTTCAGCATCTCATCGGTATAAGGTTTCAGCCAAGGGTCTTTGCCCAAACGTGACTGGAACGCAACGGAATACTGGTCTTCGCGCAGGCCAAGTGCCGCCGCTAACTGGCGTGAGGTCTCGAAGCAGGAAGCGCGATAGCAGTACTGGTTGCGTTTGTTATAACTGTTGCAGCAGGAGCCAAGCTTGCAGTAGCCATGGTCGCTGCCCTTCAGGATGTGGCGCTCCGGCAGGCCGTGGTAGCTGAACATCACGTGGTCATAATCATCTTGCTGCATGTGCTTCCGGCCAAGTTCTGCAAACGACTCAATAAAGCCTGGGTCATTACAGAAATTGGAGATAAAGTTGATGCTAGGCACAATCCACCAGTCTTTTACGATCTCCATGATCTTGTCGTGCGCGGAGCCGGTGCTGGCCGAGGCATACTGCGGAAACAGCGGGAATACAATAATGCGGTCCACGCTTTGCTCGCGCAGCTCTTCCAAGGCGCTTTTTATACTTGGCTTCTGGTAGCGCATGCCAAAAGAAACGAAGTAGTCGTCGCCGAGGCTGGCTTGCAGTTTCGCCTTCAGGTCGAGGCCGTGGTAAAGCAGCGGGGAGCCGCGCTCGGTCCAGAGTTGCTTGTACACCACCGCAGACTTAGGCGCACGGAAAGGCGCGATTACCCCATTGATCAGGAAAAAGCGGCCAACCGGGTTTATATCAATCACGCGTTTGTCCAGCAGGAACTCGCGCAGGTACTTTCTAACATCAGGCGTTTCGGGGGTATCGGGGGTGCCAAGGTTTACCAACAGCACACCAATCTTACCGGTGTTCTTCTTGCTCATGTAAAGTATAAGTGCTTATCTGGTGCAAAGATACTAAGTATAATTCTTTCTTGTTGATCAGAATTCTCTATGCCTTATAGAGGCAGCCAAGTATAAAGCGGCAAGTATGAAAAAGGTTTTTTACAAAAGGATATACGCCCTGGCGCAAGCCTCCGCTTGTGGCCTGCTATGGAACTTGCAATGAGAAGCACAAGCGGACGCTTGCGCTATGAGCGATGAGAGGGCCAAGTATAAAGCGACAAGTATGGAAAAGGTTTTGAGCTAAAAGCTTAGAGCTTTTAAAAGTTAGAATGTACAAAGCCCTGGCGCAAGCGTCCGCTTGTGCCTTGCTATGGAACTTGTAATAAGAAGCACAAGCAGACGCTTGCGCTATAAGGGGAGGCAAGTCTTGAAAAGGTTTTTATAGAGGTATAGATGCCATAGGCTTCTTACCGGCAGGAGAAGGTTTATACTTATGCAAATTGGAAGCCTGCCTTATGGTAAGCCACGGAATGAAAATTTGCGGCAGGCTTTGTTGAATAGAACTATCAACCGGCTAGCTGGTGTAAGTATAGCTAGCGTATGTGAGCACGAAAATGCGCGTGCGCTCAGGTCCTCATTCACAATAATTTAGACATTCTGCCGCACTCTCGTAAAAAAGAAGTAATTTTGCACCCTCAAATTTTCAAAGTATGGCTGACACACCGCACAAAGCAGGTTTTGTAAGTATAGTAGGAAAACCAAATGTGGGTAAATCAACGCTGATGAACGCGCTGGTAGGGGAGAAGCTCTCTATCATCACGTCAAAAGCCCAGACCACGCGCCACCGCATCATGGGCATCCTGAACAGCGATGATTTCCAGATTGTGTATTCCGACACACCGGGTATCATTAAACCGCAGTATGCGTTGCACGAGTCGATGATGGGTTTTGTGCGCACCTCGCTGGAGGATGCCGACGTGATTCTATTCGTGACCGACATCTATGAGAAGCATGATGAGGAAGACGTGATCAAGCGCCTGCAGCACGCCAAGGTGCCTGTGCTGTTGCTCATCAACAAAATAGACCAGGCTACCGAGGAAGAGGTAAACGAAAAAGTGGCTTACTGGAAGGAGCACATGCAGCCAACAGAGATCCACCCGATCTCGGCGCTGCACAACTTCGGTTTGGAACAACTGTTTGCGCGTTTGCTGGATTACCTGCCAGAGCATCCGGCCTTTTACCCTAAAGATGAACTGACTGACAAGCCGGAGCGTTTCTTTGTGTCGGAGATGATCCGTGAGAAAATCTTCCTGAACTATAAAAAGGAAATCCCTTACAGCTGCGAGGTAGTGGTAGAAGAGTTTAAGGAGGAAGAGGACATCATCCGGATACGCGCCGAGATTAGCGTGGAGCGCCGCAGCCAAAAAGGCATTGTGATAGGCCACAAGGGCGAGGCACTGAAAAAAGTAGGCACCCAGGCCCGCCTGGATATGGAGAATTTTTTCCAGAAAAAGATATTTCTTGATTTATACGTGCGCGTGAACGAGAACTGGCGAACAGACCAGAAGCTGCTTCGGCGCTTTGGCTACCGCGAAGAGTAGCGCACCATAAAGCTTCGGGGCACGGTGCTCCGGGGGCACTTTAACACTTTTATTTTAGTTCGATGTCATCAAACATCATTGCCATTGTAGGTCGCCCAAATGTAGGCAAGTCTACACTTTTTAACCGCCTGATTGGCCAGCGCAAAGCCATCATGGACAACGTGAGCGGCGTAACCCGCGACCGCAGCTACGGCCACGGCGAGTGGATCGGAAAGTATTACACCGTTATTGACACAGGTGGGTACGTGCACGGCTCCGACGATATTTTTGAATCTGAGATTAACCGACAGGTAGAACTGGCCATGAACGAGGCCGACGTGATCCTGTTTATGGTGGACGTGGATGCCGGCCTGACAGGCCTGGACCAAGAGTTTGCCAACGTGCTGCGCCGCACCGATAAGCCAGTGTACATAGTAGCCAACAAAGCGGATACCAATGCGCGCATGCACCAGATGGGAGAGTTTTACGCATTGGGCGTAGGCGAAGAAATCTTCCCGATTTCCTCGCAGAACGGCTCCGGCACCGGCGAACTGCTGGACGAGGTAGTGAAGCACTTTAAAGACGAAGGCGTTGAAGACCCTGATGCAGGCATTCCGAAGATTGCCGTACTTGGCCGCCCGAACGTAGGTAAGTCATCGTTTGTGAACCTGCTGTTAGGCGAGGAGCGCAATATTGTAACCGATAGAGCCGGCACAACCCGCGATGCCATACATGCCCGCTACAATGCTTTTGGCAAAGAGTTTATCATTGTGGATACTGCAGGTCTGCGCCGAAAAAGCAAAGTAAGCGAAGATATTGAATTCTACTCTGTACTGCGCTCTGTTCGTGCCTTGGAAGATGCCGATGTATGTATCGTAATTCTAGACGCTACGCGTGGTATTGAAGCTCAGGACGTGAACATTATTGCCCTGGCCGAGAAGAACCGTAAAGGCATTGTAGTCTTGGTAAACAAGTGGGATTTAGTGGAGAAAGATACACATACAACTAAGCATTTCGAGGAAGAGATCTTTAGCAAAATTGCGCCGATTAGCTACGTGCCGATCATCTTTACGTCCGTGGTTACCAAGCAGCGTATCCATAAGGCTATTGAGGTGGCGATGGAGGTATACGATAACAAGACTAAGAAAATACCTACTTCCAAGCTGAACGATGCCCTGTTGCCTGATATTGAGCGTTACCCGCCGCCAGCAATCAAAGGCAAGTTCGTGAAGATCAAATATATCACGCAGTTACCAACGCATAACCCTACGTTCGCGTTCTTCTGCAACCTGCCACAGTACGTGAAGGAGTCGTACACGCGCTACCTGGAAAACAGGATGCGTGAGCACTTCGATTTTAAGGGGGTGCCGATAAAACTGGTCTTCAGAAAAAAATAATTTTCGGATGATATTTGGTGATACAGATATAGTGGTATATTTGCGCCTCATATAAAAAACATCAAACATCATGAAAAAAGTATTTGGTTTACTTTTCGTTGCTGGTCTTTTCGCTTTCGCATCTTGCAACAATGCTGAAGAAACAGCTACTGAGGTTGAGACTACAGAAGAAACTGTAGTAGAAGAAGCTCCAGTTATGGAAGATACTACTGCTGTAGAGATGGATACTACTGCTGCTCCAGTTGAGACTGAGGCTGCTGCTCACTAATCAGCAACAAAAAAACCACCTGGCGCATGGCCGGGAATCCGAAAGGCACCTCAAAAGGGTGCCTTTCGGCGTTTATATATTTTATGTAAACTATATTTTAATACTGCCGTATAGTCTGTTGTTATTGGCGGAACACCTGTTGTGCCTCCATATTTAATGACCTTTAACAATCACTAAAACCAAAAGATCATGAAGAAATTAATGTACGCCTTTGCTTTAACAAGCCTTATCGGATTTGCATCCTGCGACTCACCAGCTGAAGAAAGAGCTGAAGACAGAGAAGAGGCCGTAGAAGAAATGGAAGACGAAGCTGAAGAAAGAGCCGACGACATGGAAGACATGGCTGAGGAAATGGAAGACACAACAGCTGTAATTGAGTAATAGGCTTTACAATATCAAGGGCCAGGCAAATGATGCCTGGCCCTTTTCTTTATGGCCACTATCAGAGATTTGTAGAAGAATAGTAGGGCATACATTAGCAAAAAGGCTACAAGTTATGCTATGGAGCCCCTACAAAGCTTTAAGGCGTACAGATCATTAAGCCATAAATGGTGGTAGTCAGCAGGCTAGGATTATTTTCTTATTATCTCAATAATTAACCTAGGGGGGATTAGTAACGTTGAAATAAAGAACTCTTTGTTTGAGTGCATAAACGTACTTGAAGGAGGGTGGAATTGAAAATGTAAAACCAAAACCTAATTAATTATGAAGAAGGTGATCTTTATGTTATTTGCCATGGGCGCGTTTACTTTTGCCACCTCCTGCGATTCTCCCGCTAGCGAGCGCGAAGACGTTATAGAGGAAAGCCAAGATTTGGCTGATGAGCGAGCCGAAGGCGATGCAGACGATATAGCTGAAGAAAGACGTGAACTCGGAGAAGAAGTAGATGAATATCAGGAAGAGCTCCAGGAAGCAGATACTACCACTGTAATTGAGTAGTCTTCTTTCGGCTTATGTCGTAAATTTAGTTCTTTCATGGCAGCCCTCTGTGCCCCATAGAGAAGGTTACACAGAATGGTACGAAAGAAATTTAATATAATATTACTGAATAGGCCTATAATTGGCTAAAACAGAAAAGGCCCTTGACATGGGCCTTTTCTGTTTTAGCCAATTATAGTTTATGGCCCTAGTCGTTTCTTAATCAAGCTATTGACAAGCCCGAAGAGGCGCTTGGGTGTAAATGTGCGCCAGTGTATGTCGTCTAGGTTGCCACCATAGTTCAAATAGTAATCCAGGTTATAGTTCTTCATCTCGCTCAGTACAAAGTCTTGGAAACCCAGTGCGGCAATCCAACCCTCCTCAATATCTTCAAACCACTCTTCGTAGTAGGCATCATCTGATCCATGGAAATTAAAGACGTTCTCCCCGATAAGTATAAAGTGTCTGATGCCTTCCTCTACCAGAGGGTCTATAATGTTGCGCTTCAGATGCATGATGTCGTTGTTTAGGGCGTCATTCCACTCCCCGATCAGTTCAATCACGGTAAAGCCCAAATCATAGTCGGTGTAAAGGATTTTTAGGAACAGCGTTTCAGAATCAATTGTGTCCCATTGTGGGTGTATGTAGTAACCGTAGATGGTGTTAGTATAGTGCGTTAGGCTGTTTTCGGCACCATAAAGCGGCGAGCGTGGGTCTTCAGTGGCGGAGTATTTTTCAATCCAATTGTAGTATGGTTCTATGGTATGCATAAATTTTATTCAGGTATAATGTAGGGCCTTTCGTGCATTTACTGTAATGCCTGCCTTAAAGTTTATATTGCCCTTCGGGTTTGGCTTTTACAAGTGCAAGCGTGGGTTTAACAAAAATATCACATTAAAATTGACCCAACCATATCAAATTTAAGTATAAGTTCTGAAGCAGTGGGCCGAGGCGTGAGCATGCAGTTCAAACATAAATTATAGGCTTGGCCACGGTAACCACCCAGGTTTGCGCTGAAATAAACTTAATCCTTCTACTATGATCTCGATAATCCACTTTGAGGAAGATAATATTGCCGGTTTTCTGCTGCAACGCCATATTGACGACTCTGGCATCCGCGCGTTGGTGCATGAAATGGAGGAAAAGACCAGCCACTCTGATAAAGTATGCCTATACTTTGAGTTTGAAAATTTTGGAGACTGGGACAGTGTGCAGTCTTTCTTTGATACATTAAAGCTAAGGTTTCATAGCTGGGACAAAATAGCCCGTTACGTGATTGTTACAGATAAAGACTGGGTAAAAAAACAATCTAGGCTGGCCAATTTCCTGACGCCGCATTTTGAGGTGAGGGCATTTGGCATGGCCGAGAAAGCGCAGGCGCTAGAATGGCTTAAGAAACCCTTTGCTACACCGGATAACCCTGGCATAGCCGTGCTAGAGGCCATGCCAGCGCATGTAGTAGGGGTGGCCACCATCGGCAAGCTTACTTCCTCTGATTTTCTAGCCATCGATAACCTGCTGAAGGAGCACGTGCAACATAACCAGGAGCTGCGCCTTTACCTGGAAGTGCTGCACCATAATGGCGCTACGCCAACAGCCATGTGGGAAGAGCTGCGCCACGGCGTAAAATACCACGGCAAACTGAGCAAGGTTGCCATAGCCGGCCACCAGGACTGGCTGCAGGAAAGCCGCCCCGGCGAGGCGCATGCCGTGAACATGAAGTTTTTTAAGCTGGATGAACGCGACATGGCTATTGACTGGCTCCGATAGAATTTGCAGTTTTACTGGCTAACACCCTCTGATACTTTTATGCCATTACTGAAATTCCCCAGAAAACTATACTTTATTGTATGGGTCGCCCTGCTTCGGACCGGTGCTTTTGCCCAGGATCAAACTCCACCGGATTATACAGCAGTTTATCATCCGGTGATTAACCAAGCAGAGCTGCGGGTTGTGGAGAAGAAGTACGAGGAGGCGCTGGTTGCCTATAAGCAGGCTTTTGCCTCAGTGCCATCTGCGTTTGCCCGCGACTATTACAATGCCGCCGTAGCCGCTTTACTGCTGCAGGAGCGCAAAGAAACGTTTGACTACCTGGAGAAACTGGTTGCCAAAGGCGTAAGCCTCGATTACCTGGAGCGCCAGCCGGTGTTCGACTCGTTGCAAGCTACCAGGCACTGGCGAAAGTTTGCCCGCAAGTACCCTAAGCGCCGCCGCAAGTATAACGAAGGCTTTAACCAGGAGCTCCGCGCCAATCTAGACGAGCTGTATGCCCGCGACCAATACTTCAGGCAAGCAAAAGGCGGCTGGCGCGTGCACGGCGATACCATTAAAAAAATTGAGGTGGCCAACACAGCTAAGCTTCTAGGCTGGATAGATGCATATGGGTACCCTGGAGAGGATCAGATTGGTGTGGCTGATACCTTAGAACAGCTGCCTCGCTTCAGCATCGTGATTGAGCGGCAAACAAAGGCACGCAAAGGACATGACTTCTCTGATGTGCTAACAAAAGCTGTAAAGCAAGGGCGCATTGCACCACAGCCTGCCGCGTATCTCCTCGATCAGCAGGCTGGCCGCAGCAAGTATGGCTCACGCGCCTTCATCAAAATTGACTGCGATGAATGTGCGGAGAGTGATCAGATTGGCGAGTACCTAACCGGGAATATGGATGAGGAAACACGCCAGCGCATTGATTCTAACAGACAGGAGCTAGGGCTGGAACCCTTGGGTGAGTACCGGCTGAAAATCCTGCACGGTACTACTGATAAACGCTTTAAACTGAGCTATACTTGGTCCGTGGCTAATTTTGTGGTGCCTAGCAAAGAAGCTGCTAAAGTTATTCTGGAGAGCCTGTCGCTGAAAGATTAAAGCATGAAAGTGCTTGTAAACAAGAAGAGCCAAAGTATGTAGCTTTGGCTCTTCTTGTTATAGTGTTGGTACCGTGTGTTATAGTACCTGGTGCTCGTTGCCTGCGCGGTAAGCATCTACGGCGGCACGCACACTGCCATGCCTCTTCAGTAGTGCACCAGCCTCGTCATGGCTGATCTCAAGCTCCTCCATCACCATGCGTGTGCCTCGGTCCACCAGTTTAAGGTTCGAGAGTTGCATATCCACCATCTTGTTGCCTTTCACGCGGCCAAGCCTAACCATGGTAGAGGTGGTAAGCATGTTAAGTGCGAGCTTTTGGCCGGTACCGGCTTTCATGCGGGTGCTGCCTGTTACAAACTCCGGCCCGGTAACCACTTCTACAGGGAACTCGGCGGCGGCAGCCACGGCACTGCCAGCGTTGCAAACAACGCAACCCGTAGCTATGCCACGCTCGCGGCAGGCGTTCAGCCCCCCTATAACGTAAGGCGTACGGCCCGAGGCGGCAATGCCCACCACAATATCCTTTTCGTTGATATTATGTTCCTGAAGGTCTTTCCAGGCTTGCTCCGCATCGTCCTCCGCAAACTCTACGGCCTTCCGGATAGCCTCATCGCCACCAGCCATAATGCCAACTACCATGCCGTGCGGCACACCATACGTAGGCGGGCACTCCGATGCATCCACTATACCCAGGCGGCCGCTGGTGCCAGCCCCAATATAAAACAGTCTGCCGCCTTTCTCTAGGCGCTCCACAGTGGCGTTAACCAAGGCCTCAATCTGAGGAATGGCTTTTTCTACAGCAAGTGGTACAGTTTTATCTTCGCGGTTGATGTTCTCGAGCAGCTCGCGCACGCTCATGTTCTCCAGTCCGTCGTAGTTTGATGCGGTTTCGGTGGTAGACACTTGTTTGGATTATCGGTTAATGGTTTCGAAAAAGGCAAAAGTATAAAGCCTTCCGGAGCAACAGCTGTGGCTGCCCTGGAAGGCTTTAGGAAATTATTTGTTTGGCGTACCAAAGGCCTGTAGCAACTCCTGATGGTATTTTATCAGTCCCTCGCTTGGGCTTTGGATGATGGTTTCCACGTGGAGGCCATACTTCTTGGCAACTTGTTTCAGTATATCTCCGAAGTAGTAGGCAATAGATCCCACAAAGTTTACCGGCAATGCCTGGTGGCCTTCATACTTTACAACATGGCGCTCAAAGAACTCAGAGAAGTTCTCGTAGATCATGCCATGTATTACCGGGTGCTTCTGCTTTTCGTGCATGAACTTGGCAAACGTAGCCATATAGCGGCTCGGGATCGACGAGTTATAGAGCGTGTCCAGAATACCATCCTTGGTAAGGTTATAGGTGTTCTTTAGAGAAAGCGCCAGGTCTTCAGGCAACTCGCGGTACAGGTAAGCTTTTATCAGCAGTTTGCCCATAAAGGCACCGCTACCCTCGTCTCCCAGCAAAAAGCCCAGCGACGGTACGTTGTCCGTGATCGCTGCGCCATCGTAGAGGCAGGTGTTAGAGCCGGTGCCCAGGATACAGGCAATACCTGGTTTGTGGCCGCACAACGCGCGGGCAGCGCTCAGTAAATCGTGGTCTACGTGCAGCTCGCTGGCAGGGAAGACCATACGCAGCGCATCCTCTACGCGTTTGTTACGCTCCGGTGAACTACAGCCTGCACCGTAGTAGTAGATAGCCGTTGGTTGCTGCTCGTTTAGCTGTGGCAAAAGTACATCGTGCAGTTCCTTGTAAATTTCGTCCGCCTCCTGGTACATTGGGTTAAACCCTGCCGTCTGTGCCTGGCCCAGTACACTGTCGGCGGTAATCATGCGCCAGTCAGTTTTAGTTGAGCCGCTATCAGCTATTAATATCATGGTATTATGTTGGTTTGTTTTAAGTTACATTTAGAGGTAGCCCCAATATACGATTTTATTCTGAAGAGATGTTAATCGTGCCCCGGCAGATAAACCGAGCCTTTTACGCGGCCCACAACTTCAAATTTATCAAAAACATTGGCATTGTGTGGCGCATCCCGCAATTCTTCCGTTAGGTCCTGCCCCGCCCAGTGTTCGTAATGCTTGCCATCGCGCCACATCCGGGACTTTCTAACATCGTAAATCACACCGAGATACGCTACCCAAATCTCATCGCGGTCCTGGCCATTGCGCAGCGCGAGTTGTTGCAAAGTATATTCCGGTAAATCAGCCAAAAGGTGCTATGTCTGGTTAAAGTTAAAAGGCAAAAGTAGCCATACTGTTTAAAAGTATAAACCCAGGCCGCTTAATCCTGCTTTAAAGTTTGGGCCCTAGCCAAGCCGGGCCTGCGTCATTATCCAGCGGTGAGGCACTTCGCCTTTGGTTGCCTGCAGGTAATCCTCGTAGCTGCAAGGCACAATGCGGGTGCCTTTTTCTGCGCTGAGCGGCTCCACCTCGAGCCACCATTTCTCGCTGTTCTTGCTCTTATAGAACGTCATGCGGTCCGGGTTATCCTCGGTAAAGGCTATGGCATACTTGGTGAAATGCCTGCTGGTAAAGTTCGTTTCATTCTTCCGGTGATAGAAGCCTTCGATAAAGTACCAGATCATGGTGGCAATCATCATCGCAGTCAGTTCACGGTCGTCAAGCTCGGGGTTATACTCATAAATGCCCAAAGAGGTTAAGTTGTCGTTTAGGCCAGCATACCAGCAGAGCTGACAGGCCTCCTCGCCGGTCAGGCCAAACGGGTTAGCTGGCTCAGAGGCGGGGGCATCCTGGTGGCGTATCGCGGAGATATCAAAGGTAAGCAGGTCAGCCACCCGGATAACAGGTTCCATTTCCTGGATGCTTCGGTGCACTTCGCCAACACGATACGCCTCAAAGTGCATTTTCTCTAGCGTGGCCATTACTTCTGGCTCCGTTAAGTATGATTGGTACCCGATCTGGCCTAGGCTAAACAAATAGTTTGGCTCATGCATCAATATCTGGCGCAGCTGCCTTTTATTTGGCGGTACCGATGGGTCCTCGGTCATGTCTACGCTGCTATCCACAGTAACCATGTTCACCACGCGCTCCAGGTGCTCGTAGCCCATGTACTGCCCATACTCCAGGTCATGGGAGCCGCCAATAATTACCGGGATGGTGTTATGCGAGATAAGTACCTCCACGATCTCCTTCAGGCGCAGGTAGGTATCGTCCAGGCTGATACCGGGGCGCAGGTTGCCTAAGTCCACGATCTGGCAGCGGCCAGCGCCTTTGTTCAGGCTGTAAAGCTTGCGGCGCACCAGGCGGGCAGGTGTTTCGGCGGTGCTGGCATCCTCGGCTTGCTCCTCGTTGCTGCGGCCGCGGGTCTCGTCTACGCCAAGTATGGCAATGTCTGCGGCGCGCCAATCCGGGAATTTGCTTACAAAGTATGAGATATAAGAGCCCAGTGTGCGTGGCTTTTCCAGGTTGGCAAACACATCCTCATTCAGCGGCTCGAAAAATATGGATAAGTTCATAGAGGTAATCAGGGTTATGGCTTGTGCAACCGGCTATTGACTAAGGTGCCGGAAAGCCCGTAAGTATAGAACTATAAATATAAGACATGGGAAATATTTATAAGGCCCGCCGTGGCAGAATTCGAAAAAAATAATTAAAATGCATCAAGATCAGGCGGTATATGCCGCTTTTTGGCCTTTTTCTGAAGGCTGCCTAATCAAAACACCTTGTCTAATACACATAGCATGAATATAACCCGAACATTTGACCTTTTGCCTAACCAGTTGCAGCAGTACCCGCAACCCGACTGCCTGGCGGCTAAAGTAAACGGAACCTGGCAAAAGTACAGCACCCAGCAGGTGCAGGACTATGCAAACCAGGTGAGCCTTGGCCTGCTTAAGCTGGGTATAGGCAAGAATGATAAAGTAGCGATCATCTCATTCAACCGCCCTGAGTGGGTGCTGGCTGACTTTGGTATACAGCAGATTGGGGCCACCAGCGTGCCAATGTACCCCACCATTACGGAAGAGGATTACCGTTACATCTTTAACGATGCAGAGGTAAAAGCTATTTTCGTGTCGGATGCCAGCCTGTACAACAAAGTTGTGGCCGCCACCGAAGGCATGGAAAGCGTTAAAGAAATTTATACGTTTGATGAAGTTCGTGGCGCCAAGCACTGGACGGAAGTACTGGAGTTGGCCAAAGGCGAGGATGTGCAGCAACTGGAGCCCCTAAAGGCCGCTGTTAAGCCAGAAGATATCCTGACATTGATTTATACTTCCGGCACCACCGGTAACCCCAAAGGCGTTATGCTGACCCATAATAACCTGGTAAGCAATTTTGAGGGGGCCATGCCATATGTGCCGGTTGGCCCTGAGCACCGCGCCTTAAGCTTTTTGCCGCTCTGCCATATTTTCGAGCGCATGCTGCTTTATTTATACATGCGCGTGGGCGTTTCTATTTACTATGCCGAAAGTATAGAAAAGGTAGCCGATAACCTGAAAGAGGTGAAACCGCACGTATTTACCACGGTGCCGCGCCTGCTCGAGAAAGTGTACGACAAGATTGTGGCCACCGGCATGGAGCTGACTGGCATTAAGCGCAAGCTGTTTTTCTGGGCACTGGACCTGGGCCTGAAGTATGATACCCAGAAAGATCAGGGCTGGTGGTATAACAAGCAGCTGGAACTGGCCAATAAAATCATCTTCAGCAAATGGCGCGAAGCACTGGGCGGTAACGTGAAAGTGATCGTTTCGGGTGGTGCCGCATTGCAGCCGCGCCTGGCTCGCGTATTCTGGTCGGCGCATATCCGGGTAATGGAGGGCTACGGCCTAACCGAGACCTCGCCGGTAATATCAGTGAACCGCTATGAGCCCGAAAACAACATGATCGGCACGGTAGGTATTGCCATTGATGGTGTGGAGATCAAGATTGCCGAGGATGGAGAAATTCTGACACGCGGCCCGCACGTAATGAAAGGCTACTACAAAAAGCCAGACCTTACCGCCGAAGCTATCGATGCCGAAGGCTGGTTCCATACCGGCGATATCGGGGAGATGATCGACGGCAAGTACCTCAAGATCACGGACCGTAAGAAAGAGATGTTTAAAACCTCGGGCGGTAAGTATGTGGCTCCGCAGCCAATCGAGAATAAGCTGAAGGAATCCGTAGTGATAGAGCAGGTGATGATTGTAGGCGATGGCCGCAAGTATGCCTCCGCGCTGATCGTTCCGTCGTTCCTTGGCCTGCAAGACTGGGCTAGCCACAAAGGGCTGAAGTATACTTCGGATGAAGAAATGATTAAGCACCCGGATGTGATAGAGAAGTTTAAGCGCGAAATTGATAAAGCCAACGAAGGGCTGGCGCAATACGAAACGGTTAAAAAGTTCACCATCATTCCGAACCTTTGGACGGTAGAGACCGGTGAGCTTACCCCAACCCTGAAGGTAAAGCGCAAGGTCATCACGGCTAATTACCATGATGTGATCGAGAGTATGTATTAAGAGGCTGCTTAAGTCTGGCGCTGCACTCTGTTCCTGCGGGTGATTATGACATTCGCGCCTTAAAACAAAAAGGCCCTTTCCCTCACCGGAAAGGGCCTTTTTGTTTTAGAATGCACACTTTCTGCAAAAGTATACATCTCAATTTCCTGATTAAAGTATAAGAATATCGCCAGCCGTTTGAATAATATCTCCAGGTTATCATTTACCGGAGAAGGTAAAATTTTTGTTAAAAAGGTATGCAAGCATAACATTTTTTTCTATATTTGGTATACATCATTATACATGCATGAAGCCTGAAGAAACAGTAGATTATCACTTTAAAGTATGTTGGCACGCTATCTCGCGTATGTATAATGCCGAGGCCGTGCAAAACGACATGACAACATCCATAGGGTTTGTGTTGCTCAACATAGACCAGCAGCAAGGTACACCCGCCACCAAGATCGCGCCTTTGCTGGGCCTGGAGGCGCGCAGCCTCACCCGCATCCTGAAAAGTATGGAAGAGAAGGACTTTATCTATAAAGTATCCGACCCGAACGATAAGCGCCTGGTGCGCATTTTCCTGACAGAAAAAGGATTGCGTAAGAAAGAAGTAGCGCGAAACACCGTAAAGATGTTTAATAAGAAAGTACAGGAAGAGGTGCCACAGCAAGAGCTGGACGTATTCTTTAATGTATGCGGCCGTATACTTGGCATGATCGAAAACAAAGAAATCTTTTAACCCAAAGACAACTATAGCTATTCTATGAAAAGAATAATTAAGAAAGTAGCAGTGCTTGGCTCCGGCGTGATGGGCTCCCGGATTGCCTGCCACTTCGCCAATATTGGCGTGCAGGTGCTGCTGCTCGATATCGTTCCGAAAGAGCTTACCCCCGATGAGGAGAAGAAAGGCCTGACGCTGGAGAGCAAGGCCGTGCGCAACCGCAACGTGAACAGCCACCTGCAGGCCGCTATCAACTCCAACCCGTCGCCGCTTTACCGCAAGTCCGATGCAAGCCTGATCCAGACGGGCAACTTCGACGATAACATGAAGGACATCGCCACCGCCGACTGGACCATTGAGGTAGTGGTGGAGAACCTGAAAATCAAGAAGCTGATCTACGACCAGGTGGAGCAGTTCCGCAAGCCGGGCACGCTGATCACGTCCAACACCTCGGGCATCCCGATTCACCTGATGGCGCAGGATCGTTCCGAAGACTTTAAGAAACACTTCTGCGGCACGCACTTCTTTAACCCGCCGCGCTACCTGAAACTGCTCGAAGTTATACCTACGCCGGACACTGACAAGGAGGTGACGGACTTCCTGATGCATTACGGTGATTTATACCTTGGCAAAACCACGGTACTTGCCAAAGATACGCCAGCCTTTATCGCGAACCGCGTGGGTATTTACGGCATCATGCAGACCCTGAAGGCCATGGAAAAGGTTGGCCTCACGATAGATGAAGTAGATAGGATTACCGGCCCGGTTGTAGGCCGCCCGAAATCGGCTACGTTCCGCACGCTGGATGTGGTTGGCCTGGATACTACGGTAAACGTGGCCAACGGACTGTACCAGGCCGGGGAGAAGGACGAGTCGAGAGACCTGTTCAAGATTCTGGGGTATGTGCAGCAGATGGTCGAGAACAAGTGGCTGGGCGACAAAACCGGCCAGGGCTTCTACAAAAAGACCAAAGACGCCAAAGGCAAAACCGAGATCCTGACGCTGGACCTGAACACCATGGAGTATGGGCCAAAGCAGCGAGTGAAGTTCCAGAGCCTGGAGGCGCTAAAACCAATCGATGACCTGAAGAAGCGCATCAAAGCCTTCTCGGCACAAACCGATAAGGCCGCACAGTTCTTCAACGAGACGCTTTATGGCCTGTTCCAGTACGTTTCCAACCGTATTCCTGAGATTTCTGACGAGCTCTATAGAATAGACGATGCCCTGCGCGCCGGCTTTGGCTGGGAGCTGGGTCCGTTTGAGTACTGGGATGCCATTGGCGCTCGTGAAGGCGTGCAGCGCATGATCGAAGCGGGTTACGAGCCTGCACCGTGGGTAGAGGAAATGCTGAATAATGGCAAAGAGGCTTTCTATATTGTAGAAAACGGCACGCGCCGCTATTACGATATCCAGACGAAAGAATACAAAGCCATACCTGGTGCTGAGAACTTTATCATACTTAATAACCTGCGTGGCAACAAGGTTGTCTGGAAAAACAGCGGCACAACCCTAACCGACATCGGCGATGGCATCCTGAACGTGGAATTCCATACCAAGATGAACACGATTGGTGGTGATGTGGTAGCCGGCCTGAATAAAGGTATAGAACTGGCCGAAAAAGAATTTAGAGGTATGGTTGTCGGAAACGATGCGGCTAACTTCTCGGCGGGTGCCAACGTGGCTCTGATCTATATGTATGCCCTGGAGCAGGAGTATGACGAGATCAACTTCATGATCAAGCAGTTCCAGGATGCCATGATGCGCATGCGTTACTCAGCCATTCCGGTCGTAGGCGCACCGCACGGCCTTACGCTGGGCGGTGGCTGCGAGCTAAACCTGCACTGTGACCACGTACAGGCTGCCGCTGAGACCTATATGGGCTTGGTTGAGTTTGGCGTTGGCCTGATACCAGGGGGTGGCGGTACCAAGGAGATGACAATGCGCGCCGCTGATATGTATGCTGACGGCGACATTGAGTACAACGACCTGAAGAACGTGTTCCTGACCATTGGTATGGCCAAAGTGTCTACCTCGGCCAAGGAAGCGATCGACTTGGGCTACATGCGCAAGTCGGATGGCATAACTATAAACAGCAAGCGCCTGATTGCCGATGCCAAAGCGCAGGCTATACTTCTGGCCGATGCCGGATATACTAAGCCGGTGCAGCGCACCAACATTAAGGTGCAGGGCAAAGGTGCCCTGGGCATGTTCCTGACCGGAGCCAACGCCATGTATAGCGGCCGCTACATTTCGGAGCACGATAAGAAGATCTCGGAGAAGCTGGCCTACGTAATGTGCGGCGGCGACTTATCGGCGCCAACCGAGGTAAGCGAGCAGTACCTGCTGGACCTGGAGCGCGAAGCCTTCCTGTCGCTGACAGGCGAGCGCAAAACGCTGGAGCGCATCCAAAGCATCCTGACCACAGGCAAGCCGTTGAGAAATTAAGGTATAGATAGTGGTTTTGAAGTTGGTACGAGCTACAAGCTCGCACCAGCGATCAACAATCAACCATTTAACAATAAAGCAATCCAAAAATGAACAATGCATATATCGTAGCCGGATTTCGTAGCGCAGTGGGCAAGGCTCCGCGCGGGGTGTTCCGGTTTACCAGACCCGATGACCTGGCTGCTGATGTCATCAAGCATGTGCTGGCTGCTGTGCCGGCTCTGGATCCTAAGCGCGTAGACGACCTGATTGTGGGTAATGCGGTGCCGGAGGCCGAGCAAGGCCTGCAGATTGGCCGTATGATCTCGCTGCTGGCGTTGCCAATGTCTGTTTCAGGCATGACGGTGAACCGCTACTGCGGGTCCGGTGTGGAAACTATTGCCATAGCTGCCAACCGCATCGCCGCAGGTATGGCCGACTGTATTGTTGCAGGCGGTACAGAGTCTATGTCGATGGTGCCGACGGCTGGCTGGAAAACAGTGCCGAACTACAAGATCGCCAAAAACAACCCGGACTGGTACCTGAGCATGGGCTTAACCGCTGAAGCCGTGGCAAACGACTACAAGGTTTCACGTGAAGACCAGGATGAGTTTGCGTTTAAGTCGCACCAAAAAGCGCTGAACGCCATCGAGAAAGGCTACTTTAAAGACCAGATCGTACCGATAACCATAGAGGAAACTTACCTCGACGAGAACGGCAAAAAGAAGACTAAGTCTTATGTGGTTGATACCGACGAAGGCCCGCGTGCCGATACCTCACTGGAGCGACTGGCTAAACTGAAGCCTGTGTTTGCGGCCGGAGGCACGGTAACAGCCGGTAACTCGTCGCAGACTTCTGATGGTGCTGCTTTTGTGATCGTAATGAGCGAGCGCATGGTAAAAGAGCTGAACCTGGAGCCAATTGCACGACTGGTAAGCTACGGCACCGGCGGCGTGGATCCGCGTATTATGGGTATGGGCCCGATTGCAGCAGTTCCAAAAGCGCTAAAGCAAGCCGGTATGACCTTGAACGACATCGACCTGATCGAAATGAACGAGGCCTTTGCCGCACAGTCCATCGCCGTAATGCGCCACCTGGATTTCGACCCGGAGAAACTGAATATCAACGGTGGTGCCATTGCGCTCGGTCACCCGCTTGGTTGCTCTGGCGCCAAGCTTAGCGTGCAACTGTTCAGCGACCTGCGCCGCACCGGCGGCAAGCACGGCATCGTTACCGCCTGCGTCGGCGGCGGCCAGGGTGTAGCAGGGGTGTTTGAATTGTTGAAATAACGACGCACGTAACACGACGCAAGACACACGACTAAGGTATGCATAACTTTAAAGAACTGCGGGTCTGGAAAGAAGCAATTGAGCTAGCTAAGCTGGTTTATAGAGTTACTTCCCTCTTTCCGCAGGAAGAACGTTATGGGCTTAAGTCACAGGTTAATCGTGCTGTAGTTTCTATTCCGTCAAACATTGCAGAAGGGGCGGGCCGAGGATCAGATAAAGAATTTGCACAGTTTCTGAAAATCGCGTTAGGTTCTGCTTTTGAACTTGAAACACAATTGATTTTGGCTGAATCTTTTGGGTTTGTCAACAAACCTCAATATTCAGACCTGACACAAAAAAACGAAGGCGTACAAAAGATGCTGAACGGCTTTATCAACATGCTTGATAAAAAGAGTCGTGTGTCTTGATACGTGATACTTGATACAACTGTAAGAAATTAGAATAGCCATGGAAAACCTAACTAAACCTTCCACCATCCAAGGTGGTGAATTCCTAATAAAAGAAACGAACCCGCAGGACGTATTTATACCTGCCGATTTTAACGAAGAGCAGCGTATGATGTCACAGACCTGTAAGGATTTTGTGCGCGACGAAGTATGGCCGCTCTTAGACCGCCTCGACAACCACGAAGAAGGCCTGATGGAGAACCTGATGAAAAAAGCAGGGGAGCTGGGGCTGTTCGCGGTATCAATTCCGGAGCAATACGGTGGCCTGAACATGGACTTCAACACGGCCTTACTGGTAACAGAATCAGTAGGTGGTGGCCACTCGTTCCCGGTCGCCTTTGCGGCGCACACGGGTATTGGTACGCTGCCAATTTTATACTTCGGTAACGAGGAGCAAAAGAATAAGTATATCCCGAAACTAGTTAGCGGCGAGTGGATGTCGGCTTACTGCTTAACTGAGCCAGACTCTGGTTCTGATGCGCTGGCGGCTAAGACCAAGGCTGTACTGAACGAGGCAGGTACGCATTACATCCTAAACGGCCAAAAAATGTGGATCACGAACGGTGGTTTTGCCGATGTGTTTGTGGTTTTCGCGCAGGTAGACGGCGACAAGTTTACGGGCTTTATTGTGGAGCGCAACTACCCAGGCGTAAGTCTTGGCAACGAGGAGCATAAAATGGGTATCAAAGGCTCATCTACCCGCCAAGTATTTTTCCAGGACTGCGAAGTGCCGAAAGAGAACGTACTTGGCGAGATCGGGAAAGGTCATTTAATCGCATTTAATATCCTGAACATTGGCCGTATAAAATTGGGTGCTGCAACCCTAGGCGCGGCCAAAAACGTAGCCGACCTATCGGTAAAGTATGCTAATGAGCGCCACCAGTTTAAACTGCCAATTTCTAAATTCGGAGCTATTCGTTATAAGCTGGCTGAGCAGGCTATCCGTATTTTTGCCGTAGAATCTGCGCTATATCGTTGTGGTATGGATATTTACCGCAAAGAGCAGGAGCTGATGGCTGGCGGAGCAAACGAGAACGAAGCCCTGTTGGGTGCTGCCCGCGAGTTTGCTGTAGAATGCGCCATGCTGAAAGTAGAAGGCTCTGAAGTACTGGATTACGTAGTGGACGAAGGCGTGCAGATCTACGGTGGCTACGGCTTCTCTGCCGATTACCCAATGGACCGTGCATACCGCGACTCCCGCATTAACCGCATTTTTGAGGGTACCAACGAGATCAACCGCATGCTCACCGTGGACATGATCCTGAAAAAAGCCCTGAAAGGCGAGCTTGACCTGATGGGCCCTGCCCAAGCAGTGCAGCAGGAGCTGATGGCTATTCCGGATTTCGGGGCTGAGGAAGAAGGTCTGTTTGCAGCGGAGCACAAAGCCATCAAGAACCTGAAAAAGGCCATCCTGATGACTGCCGGTACCGCCGTGCAGAAGTTTATGAACTCGCTGGCTAAGGAACAGGAAATTTTGATGAACATTGCCGATATGGCGATCAAAACCTACGTAGCGGAATCAACGCTGCTGCGCGTGGAGAAGCTGGTTGCCACGAAAGGCGAAGAGGCCGTTTCGAATGAGATTGATATCGTGCGCGTAGTAGTAAACGATGCCGTAGATACTTCTTTCAAGTCTGGCAAAGAGGCGATTGCCGCTATGGCCGAAGGCGATGAGCAGCGCCTGCTGTTTATGGGCCTGAAGCGTTTCACGAAGAAGGATCTTTTCAATACCAAAGAGGCACGCCGCCGCATTGCTGCCACTATGATTGAGGCAAACGAATTTGTGTATTAATTTCTGACCATTTATAGTTTAAAAGGCTGTTACCTAAGGTAGCAGCCTTTTTTTATGTTGTAAGCAGCGATGGAATTCTTGGTGTAATTTAAACTCGTCAAAAACCGGACAAATTTGATATTTAGATTGGCATAACCTATCCAGCACATGCCGCAAGTTTTCAACTGGCGTAAGTATAAACTCTTAGGCAGCGCCTTTAAAAACTGGCTGACCTATCCGACCGCTTCGCTCAAACTGGCGGTAGTTATAATTTATACTTCGATCATCTCACAAGCTACTTAATCTGAATCCTGCTTAACTGTAGCCCTGTATCCTTTTTACCGCTACGGATAACGGCGATAATGTCTTTTTCTGTGAGCCAGGTGGTGTAGGCTTTGAGGTAAGCTAGGTTTTTACCTGCCGGGATGCCGAGGTTCAGGCTTTGTGGCGCAGTGGCTTTTCCGGTGGCCGTATCTATCTGGCGGAAGTATAAATCATACTTGCCGCTGAGTGTCTCGAGGGTGAGAAGGCTGAGCGTGTTGCCCTGTAGGTTCGGGCTGTAAGAGATGCCGGAAAAACCCTCCGAAGCAGGGGCTTGCTGTTGCTTCATCAGCACGGAGCTCCAGTCGTGGTTCATGTACCGGTCGTAGGCAAACAGATGCAGCTCTTTGGCAACGTATGGCGCGTTGTCGCCGCCTTCGGTATACTTCTGCTCAGCTACTAAAACAAGGCGTTGCTCGGGCGTTAGGAACAGATCAGTAAGGTAGATGTCGTGGAGTTTGGTGTTGCTGCTCTTGTCGAGGGCGTTCACCTGGCGTACATAATCTGGGGAGAAACGAAACTCCTCTGCAAAAACCATGTCTTCGTTCTCGAAATCATACTTTACGGCCTTCAGGCTATGGTAAGCGCCGCCTTTTTCCTCGGCGGTAAGCACAGCGCCGTATAGCAGGCCATTGTCCATCAGTTTAAAGCGGGTATCCCGGATATATACTTTCTGGCCATCAAACACGCCACCCACCAGCACCGACATAACCTTGGCTTGCTTGCTGCCGGGGCTATACTTGCGCACGGTCAGGCGGTTCATCTCGTCCGAGATCAGGCTAAGGTATTGCTCGCCGGTGTTTGCCAGTTGTATGTCGGCGGTGAGGATGCCGGCCACGTCGCGGAGGTTATACATAACATCCTGCTCTGCCTGCAGGCTACCCGTGTAAAGCGTGCCGCTAATTTGTTGTATCCGGAAGCTGTTATCGGTGAGGTAACGGAAGGCAAGCACCTTGCTGCCGTCTGAAGAGATGGCCACGCCGGCGCGCCTGCCTTTGGCCGGGGCCTGCAGCAACTGCACCGGCTGCTCGTGCTGGCCGGTTTTCAGGTTGATGCGGTAGCCCTGCAATACCTGGTTTTGCCCTTGCAGCTGCCGCGTAACAACCAGCGCATCGGTAAGGTTAGCGGCAAAAGCCTCTACGGTTTCTTCGGGGGCCAACGGTATGCCTGCGCTCCACAGCTGTTTAAGCTCGGTGGTATACTTAGTTAAGGTATACTTGCCGCCGGTGCTGTGGTTAAGTGTAACAAAGGCATCGGGGCCTACAGCTATACTTTTGTGCGGCAGGCGCGGGTTATACTGGTCTTCGTCGGGGTTTGGCTGGTAGGTAAAGTTTACCGCTGCCTTAATTTTAGACTGGGCACGTATAAACTGCGGCAAACAGAGCAGGCACAAAAGCGCCGGAAGTATAAAATGCTTTTTCACGGGAAGTTTAACTGGGTTTTAACGCGTGTACTGTTGTTTTACAACAACGGTTGGCTGCTGCTGTTTATTCTGGGTGCCGAGCTAAGTAATAGGGTGGAGTTGCTAGAGTTTAGGTGTGGTTAGCATTTGTGATTTGCTATTCCTTTTATCTTTCTGAACTTCTTGACAAGGCAAAGTAAATCACATAAAACCAGCTAAAAAGTCCATGAAGTATAGCCCATAGAATGGATGCATTTCTAGACCAAGAAGCTACTACAGCAATAACAGCACCTAAGCCTACGCCATTTTTTATTACAGTTCTTCCAACTTCTTCTGTACTTGAATCTCCTTGTGCAAACAATGGTAGATAACAGATTAAGAAGACGATGATCAAGGTGAAAGTAAGTTTTCTGTTCATTTTTAGATGTGAGTTAGTATGGACACCTCAAATAGGTTTGGATTAATGTTAACGGTTGGTACATATAGCGAGCAAGGCGTAGCCAAGCATTAGGGCTGCACTGAGTTGGCTGAAATAGTTCTTTATTGGTATAGCTGGAAGGCTATCTCACTAATCCTTGCTACAGAATCAGATTCTAAACCGTTATATGTCAATCCGAAGCCTTTGCTTCTATAAATTACCCAGGAGGTATTTTTATAATCCGATTCCCCATTATATTCTGGAGAACCAAACCTTTCTTCAACATCTTTTCTTGTCAAGTCAAAGCTAAGTCCATAAGGCAATTTTCCTTCATAATTCTTATAATCTTCTGATAAATTTGAGTAGAGAAAGATTGCAACAAGTTTATTATCATAGTCGAAGTTAAAGCTAATACCTTTTCGGTGGTACTCTTCGTAGTAGCTATCTGTTGATTTGTACACTTTATCAGGTGCAGCACCGAAAGAATGCATAAATTGCTTTAACTCTTTATCTTTCTTTTTCCTATTCAAAAACCTGCTAATGTTGTCTTCATCTTTTAAAGTAAAGGTGAAGGTGAACCCTAAAAGGGATATGAATCCAAGGATGCTTATTGTTTTCATTTCTTAGTTTTTATTACAACCAACTAGCGGATATCAGTAATTATTACGTTTATCCAACTTACATTAATTGAATAAACGAAATACCCCCTCCGAATATACAACATTTGAATTATTCAAAGTATAAAAGTTGGCTATTGTTTCTCGTGGAACTTCTGGCGGCGCGGGGATATACTTTGGCTTATTCGGGGAGCACGCGCACGGGGTGTTTGTGCTCGTCTACGGCTACGAAGGCGAAGCTGCCGCTCACGGCTTTTATGCGCACATCAGAGTACATTTCCTCCACAAAAATCTCGACCTGCACTTTCAGGCTGGTATTGCCAACACTCACCACCCGGGCCACAAGCTCCACAATAGTGCCCGCTGGTATGGGTTGGGTAAAATCGATACGGTCGGAGGAAACGGTAACGACGCGCTTGCGGCAGAAGCGGGTGGCGGCGATAAAGGCTACCTCGTCCATAAGTTGCATGGCGGTGCCACCGAAAAGTGTGTCGTAGTGGTTGGTGGTGTTCGGGAACACGGCTTTAAAAATGCGGGTTTCGGACTGCGCAATGCGTTCTTCTAAGTTCATAAAGTATAAGGTTTAAATATGGCTGTTGTTGTGGCGCAGGCGCAAAGGCAGCTTTGGCTTTGCGGCAAGCACAAGTATAAAACGCAGGCTGGCGCAGCAGAAGGAGCGGGGAAAAGCAGGGAGAACGGCACGCGTATGCCGCACGATTATACTTTGTCCACAGGCCTTATCCGCGAAAGCATGCGTGTATGTGTCTGTGGCAAGTCTCCTGGCTTGTAACCTCGCTGCGGCCCTTCTCATCCTTCTTCCGGACAATGGACTTGTAATAGCAGCAAGTATAAACGTTACTTACAGTTGCGCGTCAGCCCGTGATTTACACACGGTTCCTTTTTAAACCCCGGTTATACTTAACCAAAGCACCGCAGACGCAGCAAAGGTAAGCTTTATTAGACGCTGGATTAGATGCTAGCCATTAGATTTTAGATACTAGACTTTCGGAGATGATGGGGGGACTTATACTTATACTTGTTCAGTGGTATCGAAGCTCACTTGCGTTTGCGCATTCTATATGCCGTTACAGGCGTAGTATGCAAAGGTAATAATAGAGCGATGTTCATCATATAAAGAACCTGACGAGAAGGAGAGCAAAGCTGATGCTACGAGCTACCAAGATCCTTTCAGGATGCCAAAAAAGAAGGGAGAGTTGCTCCTGTACTGGCCTCATGACCTTCTAACCTTTTAACACTCTAACTCTTTAACTCAACTTAACTGATCCTGCTCCAGTTTACAGAATTAGCGCTGAGCGACTGGATGTGGCGGCGGATGTTCTGGTGCTGCGGCTGCTCCAGTTGCGGGTCTTCGTTCAGGACTTTCTGGGCGGCGGCGCGTGCTTCCTGAAGTATGGGTGCGTCTTTGGAGAGGTCGGCGATGAGCAGGTCAAGTACGCCGCTTTGCTGGGTGCCCATCAGGTCGCCGGGGCCGCGCAGTTTCAGGTCGATGTCGGCAATCTCGAAGCCGTTGTTGGTACGCACCATGGTTTCGAGGCGTGTTTTGCTGTCTTTGCTTAGCTTGTAGCCCGTCATCAGGATGCAGTAGCTTTGCTCGGCCCCACGGCCCACGCGGCCACGCAACTGGTGCAGCTGCGACAGCCCGAAGCGCTCGGCACTCTCAATCACCATCACCGAGGCATTCGGCACGTTCACACCTACTTCAATCACGGTGGTGGCCACCATAATGTGCGTTTCGTGCTTCACGAACTGCTGCATCTCGTAGTCCTTGTCCTGCGGCTTCATTTTGCCGTGCACCATACTTACCTTATACTCCGGGAAAGCGCGCTTCACGCTCTCGTAGCCATCCATCAGGTCTTTGTAGTTCTCCATCTGCTCCGATTCCTCTATCAGCGGATATACAATGTATACCTGGCGGCCAAGTTGTATCTGGTCGCGGATAAACTGGAACACGCGCAGGCGGTGCGAGTCGAAGCGGTGCACGGTTACAATCTCTTTACGGCCGGCAGGCAGCTCATCAATCACCGATACATCCAGGTCGCCGTACAGTGTCATGGCCAGCGTGCGCGGAATAGGCGTGGCCGTCATCACGAGCACATGCGGAATAATACGCGGGTTTTTGCGCCAGAGCTTCGAGCGCTGCTCCACGCCAAAACGGTGCTGCTCATCCACGATGCACAGGCCCAGGTTCTGGAACTGCACCACGTCTTCGAGCAAGGCATGCGTGCCCACAATCATTTTCATGTCGCCGGAGCGGAGTTGCTCGTGCAGCAATCTGCGGTCTTTGGCTTTGGTGGAGCCGGTGAGCTTGCCCAGGTTTATACCTAAGCTGTCGGCAAATTTCTTTAGGCCCACATAGTGCTGGTCGGCCAGGATCTCGGTTGGCGCCATCAGCACCGATTGCGCCCCGTTGTCTGCGGCAATCAGCATGGTGATAAAGGCTACGATGGTTTTGCCCGAGCCCACATCGCCCTGCAGCAGGCGGTTCATTTGCTTACCGGCATTCAGGTCGGCGTAGATCTCCTTTACTACCCGTTTCTGGGCATTGGTCAGGTCGAAGGTCAGGTGGTTTTTGTAGAACTCCGTGAGCGTAGGCACCTGGTTAAAGATCTGCCCTTTTAGGTCGGCTTTGCGCACTACCTTCTGGCGGAACAGGCGCAGCTGTATGTAAAAAAGCTCCTCGAACTTTAGCCTGAATTTAGCTTTGTTATACTTATCTGAGGTTTCAGGAAAATGTATGTTGGCGTAAGCGCTGCGCTTGTCTATCAGGCGGTAATGGTCTATCAGCTCCGGCGACAGCGATTCCTGCACCTGCGGCAAGGCTACCTTCAGGAGGTGTTCCATCATTTTGCTGATAACCTTGCTGTCGATGCGGTGGGCCTTGAGTTTTTCGGTGGTATGGTAAACCGGCTGCAGAAACGAAGTGGTTTGCTTTTCCTCGGCCAGTTCCTCCAACTCGGGGTGCGCCATGTTGAAGCGCCCGTTAAACGAGGTCGGCTTGCCAAAAACTATGTAATCGGTATGGTTCTTCAGCGTTTTCTGCATCCATTTCACACCCTTAAACCATACCAGCTCCAGTTGGTCGCCGTTTTCATCTACCAGCGTAGCGGCCAGGCGCTGCTTGCGCCCTTCCCCGATCAGCTCCTTACCCCGAATGCGGCCACGCACCTGCACGTATGGCATGCTCTCGTCTAGCTCAGAAACTTTGTAGAACTGCGTGCGGTCGAGGTAGCGGAAGGGGTAATGCTGGATCAGGTCGCCGTAGGTATGGATGTTGAGCTCTTTCTGCAACAGCTCTGCCCGCATCGGCCCTACGCCTTTCAGAAATTCTATTTTGGTATTGAAGAAATTGCTCACGTGCTCTGGCTTGCTTAGGGTGAAAGATTGGCAAGTATAGATTACAAAAATACGCAAAAGCCCCGACAGGAGTAAATGCTGCCGGGGCTTTATACTTTATACTTACTAACTGGATCAGGATTTACAGTGAGAATGGATGGGCAGGATTTTTATTTCTACTTAGATCTTGCTAAAGTATGAGCCCTGCTGGTGCGAGCTTGTAGCTCGTTCCTATTTGTTTGAATTTCCTATCAAGATCAATATAAAAACCTTTGAGGTTTACTTTACAAGCTAGGCGATGCTAAAAAAATATTAAGATACGAGCTACAAGCTCGCACCAGCGTGGGGATGAATGGATGGACAGGACTTGAATTACTGCTCAGTCTTTTATCAAGAAAAATTTAACAATCAGCAATCAACCTACTTCCACTTCAGTGTATTGAGCAAGTGCACAATGTCTTTTTTCACAAACTCAATCACCGGGGCCAGCGAATCGTTTTGTGTGGCAGTTCTGAAGTATAAAGCACCGCGCAGGAAGTGCTTGCTGGAGTCAGTGACGTAGAACTGAAACTGGCTCGGCACCTCGCCTTCCAGCTCAAAAACCGCTGCTATATCGCCGGTAGGTACCTTAATCTGAGATTCCTCGATAGCGTAGGCCTTAATTTGGTGCTTTGCAGTAAGCTTGCGGGCATCCTCCACCAGGTTATTCAGCACTTGATCGTTGCTGCCTTGGATGTCTTTATATGTTAGCTGCACATTGGCACCAAGGCTTGGGTAAATAATGTTGATCCAGTGCGGTTGCGCAATGCCGGAAGAATCAGGTCGTATTTTGGCGTGGGTCGAGTACTCAAACGTATAGGGGTGCGCCTCCTGCAGCGGCTGGTAGGTTTGCTGCGGCAGGTCGATGCGGTTGAAGCCTTTCGGTTTTGGCGTGTATTCGGCCCCACAGGAGATAACCCCGGCAGCCAAACCGAACCACAAAAACACCTTTAGCTTAACTGACTTTATGGTATTGCTCTTTTTTGCTTGCGACATTGATTTTAACTCGTTTAACACGCTTGGTATCCGCCGACTCCACCGTAAAATGGAAACGGCCGTACGCGGCATCTTCGCCAACCCTCGGAATGCGCGAAAATAGCGCCAGCATCAGGCCTGCTACTGTTTCGTTCTCTCCTTTAACCTCTTCAAAGGCATCAAAGGGCACCTCTGTTATTTTGCAGAAGTCATGCAGCGAGGTCTTGCCATCAAAGATAAAGGTATTTTCATCGAGTTGAGAGTAAACGATGTCATCATCTTCGTCAAACTCGTCGTTAATCTCGCCTACGATCTCTTCCACAATATCCTCGAGGGTAAGCAAACCCACGGTGCCGCCATATTCATTTATCACGATGGCCATGTGCACATGCTTCTCCTTGAAATCCTGAAAAAGATCTGCAATTCGCTTGTTTTCAGGTACAAAGAACGGCGGGCGCACCAAGTGCTGCCAGTTAAAGTCGTTGCCTTTTCCGAGGTGCGGGAGCAGGTCTTTCACATAAAGTATACCTTCGATATGATCGGTGCTATGGGTATAAACCGGCACACGCGAGTAACCCCATTTTACAATTTCAGGCATTAGTTCCTGTAGCGTCATGGCGTTATTAAAGGCAATAATGTCCATGCGCGGGCGCATAATCTGCTTCACGCTGATGGCGCCAAAGTTTACCACGCCACGCAAAATTCTGCGCTCTTCGGGTGAGGTATCCGCATTGATCAGGGCCACATCCAGGCTATGATGCAGGTCCTCCATGGTGTGCGTATAGCCTCTAGCGATATATTTTTTTTCGATATACTCATTAATGGAAATCAGCAGCCAGGAAAGTGGCTGTATCATTACCTGTAGCTTATCGAACATGCCTGCCATATGCCCCACCAGGCGCAAGCGCCTTTTCTGGACGTATACTTTAGGTAGCACCTCGCCGCAGAACACGATAAAGAACGTCGCGAAAAGCATGCACAGCACCATAACGCTGGCTGGCAATACCATGCTGCCAAACACCTGCCAGGCCACATAGGCAAAGAGGGTGATGATGGCTACATTGATGCCGTTGTTAAAGATAAGTATGGTGGTGAGTAACTTGCGAGGGTTTTGCAGCAGACGGTATACGCGCTGCTCAGCAGGAAGCTTGCTTGTTTTGCACTGGTCAAGTTCCTGCTCCGTGAGGGAGAAAAAGGCTGCCTCGGCACCCGATGTAAGGGCCGAGAGCAGCAATAATACAATGCCGCCAAAAACAGCGACCAGATATTCGACCCTGAGCTGGGTTAAAGAACTTTGTAGAAGTTGAAGTAAAGTATAACTCAGGGGGTCTCCGGGATCTGTACTTTCCAAGATTGTTCAGTTTAGTGGAACATGGGTTAGAACGGCAGATCGTCCGGCTCGTCGTTCTGAAACGAAGATGCTCCGCCGCTATTGCCGCCAGCCGGTGCGCTTGTGCTATAATTGGCACCGCTGTTGCTTCCTGAGGATTCCTGGTAGTTTCCGCCACCGCCATTGCCATTGTCACTGCGGCTACCAAGCATGGTCATCTGGTCAGCTACAATTTCAGTGCTGTAGCGCTGTATGCCATCTTTATCCTGATAGTTATTGGTGCGGAGCCTTCCTTCGATGTAAACCGGATTGCCTTTTTTGAGGTACTTCTCGGCTACTTCGGCCAGGCCTCTCCAAAGCACAATGTTATGCCATTCGGTGCGCTCCTGGCGCTGGCCTTGCTTATCTTTAAAAGTCTCTGAGGTAGCAATAGGGAAACGGGCTACAGCCACGCCGCCTTCCAGGTGACGTACTTCAGGGTCTTTGCCCAGGTTGCCAATCAGGATTACTTTGTTAACACTTGCCATTTAGTAGGTTTTCGTTTTAAGGTTACAAATTTAAGGGTTTGCAGGCAGCATTTATATCACCTGCGAAATTATACTTTAAACCGACCTGTAAAATGCTTTTTGAAGGCCAATGGTTCAGTTATCAATATACTAAAATCTTAGCATTTTTCAAATAGTTGCTAATAAGAACCGGCTTAGGTAAGTCCTCTATCTCTTTAACGTTAAAAAGGGCTAATCTTGTTTCCTGAAGCACTTCCTGTGCCAGTGCCTGCTTTAATTTTATAACGTAAAACCGGGCGTTTATTTTCTGGTGGCTAAGTATGTGCTTATAATCTTTGGAGGGAGGTAAAAGCTGTGCCTCAGAGGTGGGCACACCTGCCTCCTGCAACTCCTGTAGCAGCTGCTCCATGGCCAACTCCTTGTTGTTGTTTTCATGAAGGTAGAAGTCATAAAGGCCTTGCCAGATGTCTCCTTCCAGGCGCTTGCGCATGTAATAGGCTCCATTCAACTCAAATACTACATAATGGAAATGCCGTGGCCGCGCCGCCTTTGCTTTGGATTTTACAGGAAGCTCCTGCACCATGCCGTGGTTAAAAGCGAAGCAACGCTGCTGTAAAGGGCAAAACATGCAGTCGGGCATTAGTGGCGTGCACTGTATCGCCCCGAACTCCATAATCGCCTGGTTATAGGTATCAGGCGCATCGGCTGGCACCAGTTCATCGGCCAGTTCCTGGAAAACCTTGCGCGAGGAAGAGGCGGCAATATCGTCGGAGATGCCAAAAACTCGTGCCAGTACCCTGAAAACATTGCCATCCAGCACCGCCACTTTTTCCTTATAAGCAAAGGCAGCAATGGCAGCGGCTGTGTAGCTGCCTACTCCTTTCAGCTTGATCAAGCCTTCGAAAGTATTCGGGAAATTGCCGTTAAATTCTGTGACTACCTGTTGGGCGGTATGGTGCATGTTGCGCGCCCGGGAGTAGTAGCCAAGGCCTTGCCATAAGCGCAGCACCTCGTCCTGAGGGGCTGCTGCAAGATGCTGCACAGTAGGGTAGGTTTCCGCAAAACGTTGATAGTATGGCAGCCCTTGCGCCACCCGGGTTTGCTGCAAAATCACCTCAGAAAGCCAAATAAAGTATGGATCTGTAGTGTCGCGCCAGGGTAAGGAGCGTTTGTGGTGCTCATACCAGCGGATGAGCGCCTGGGCAAAGTAAGGGTGTGCAGTTTCCGTCATGTGTGAAAATAAGTAACGTTCGGGGGAACAGGCAAAGGTAAGGCTTTGTTTGGAGCGGGGCGATGCCTGGGTTAAATGGATAAACATTGAAATATATAAGTGCTTGCTGCGTTAAGGGGTGGCAGGCATGGCACGGAGGTTGCACAAAGCGGGTAGCAGGCACGAAAAAAGGCGCTGATTATAGACCTAATAATTTAGCGCTAAAGCTTTTACTATTCGAAAAGTAGAACTACCTTTGTGCCCCGAAAATTAGGAAACGAGAGCAAACGCCCTGATTCTCAAACAGTAGAAAGTTAACGTATTATTAATTTTATAAAACTCTAAGAAAGTGACTAAAGCAGAAGTGATATCAGAAATTGCTGATAAGACAGGGATCGATAAGGCAGATGTACAGTCTACAATCGAGGCTTTCTTCAAAGTGGTGAAGGACTCAATGGCTGATGGCAATAACATCTACGTGAGAGGTTTTGGTAGCTTTGTGAATAAGAAGCGTGCGAAGAAAGTTGCTCGTAACATTTCTAAAAACACATCTATCATCATCGACGAGCACTTTATCCCTAGCTTTAAGCCGTCTAAAACCTTCATCCAGAAGATTAAAAACAGCAAAAAGATTCAGGAAGTAGCGCATTCTTAATTTTTTGTATCTTTGCTGATCAGAATTGTTTTAACTTGAAACAGCCGCTTAGGTAAAAAGAATGAAACGGACACAAATATTGATCGTTGTTGTAGCCATCGTGTTGGTGGGCGTTATATTCTTTTTACCTAAAGTTGTTGTTAACGACGAAGACAAAAGCGATCTTGCCAATTCCGAAAATGCGACTGCCGTACCGGAAGGCCACTCAGAAGATGATGGCCATAACCATGGTGCTGAGTCAGGGGCAACAGCAGATGCGCATATGAGCGCTACGCCTGAGCAATTGATGGAGCTGGCAACGGCCCGGGCCAAGTATAATAAAACGTCGGACGAGCAGGCGCGTAACCGTGTGGCTGCCGAACTGGCCGAAGCTTATGCCAACGCTACCAAGTATGATAGCGCTGGATACTATTATGAAATAGCCGCTAAAGCCCGTGGCGGCGAGAGAAGCTATAAGAAAGCGGGCGATGCCTATTACGAAGCCTTCACTTTTGCTGCCACGCAGGAGCGTGCCAGTGAGTTAGGAGCCAAGGCCCGTGGCATGTATGAGCAGGTTCTGAAGAATAACCCGACAGACCTGGATGCCAAGACAAACATTGCAATGACTTACATCGCGACATCAAATCCGATGCAGGGCATTACATTGTTGCGGGAGGTAATTGCCTCAGACCCTAACAACCAAAAAGCACTGTTTAACCTCGGTATTCTGTCTATACAGTCTAACCAGTACGACAAAGCTGTAGAGCGTTTCCAAAAACTGGTGGCCGTTAACCCGGACCACGTGGAAGGAACCTTCTACCTGGCGGTGTCGTTGGCTGAGACGGGACAGAAGCAAGAGGCCAAAGCGTTGTTTACTAAAGTGAAAGGGATGAGCAATGACCCTGCGCTTGCGTCTTCCGTAGACGAGTACCTGGCAAAGCTCAACTAAAGAATTAAAGAAATCATCCATAAAACAAAAACTACAAGATTATGCCTTGCGGAAAGAAAAGAAAAAGACATAAGATCGCTACTCACAAAAGAAAGAAGCGCTTAAGAAAGAACAGACATAAGAAGAAGTAATTTCTTCTGCGTTTACGAGGGCCCACTTTGCATTTGCTAAAGTGGGCTTTGGTCTTATACATCCAACATAACCATTTGAGAGAAATTGAGTAACGAACTGATTATCAATTCTACTCAGGATGGGGATCGCATTGCGCTTTTACAGGACAAACGCTTAGTTGAGTATCACTTCGAGTCGAAAGACACGGACTATATTGTAGGTGATATTTTCCTGGGTACTGTAAAGAAAGTAATGCCTGGACTGAACGCTGCTTTTATTGATATTGGCTACCACAAGGATGCTTTTTTGCATTACCATGACTTGGGCGCTAATATTAAAACGCTTAACAAGTATGTAAAAGCAGCGCAAACACAGAAGAACGCAACACCCAAGCTAAACCAGATAAAGTTTGAGCCTGAAATAGACAAGCTCGGAAAAATAGCGGATGTCCTTAAAAAAGGTCAGCAGCTGTTAGTCCAGATTGTAAAAGAGCCTATTTCAACCAAAGGCCCGCGCCTATCTTGCGAGCTTTCCCTTGCCGGGCGCTACTTAGTACTCGTGCCGTTTTCAAACACGGTAAGCGTATCCAAGAAGATCGTCAGCAAAGAGGAGAGAACCCGCCTGAAGCGTCTGATCACGAGTATAAAGCCGGAAAACTTCGGCGTGATTATCCGGACGGTGGCAGAAGGCCGCGATGTGGCAGAGCTCGACAGAGACCTGCGCAACATGTTAGCAAATTGGGATGAGGGCTTCAAAACTCTCAGGATAGCAAAGCCAAACGATAAAATCATTGGTGAGCTAAATCGTTCTTCCTCCATTTTGAGGGATTTATTAAACGAGAGCTTTGATAACATAGTAGTTGACGATACGCAACTCTATGACGACATCAAGGCATATGTGCAAAGTATAGCGCCAGAACGAATCAAAATTCTGAAGCATTATACTGGCAAAACCAAAACCTTTGAACACTTCCACATCGAGAAACAGCTAAAGGCTGCTTTCGGAAAGACCGTGACAATACCAGGTGGCGGATACCTGGTGATAGAGCACACCGAAGCGCTGCATGTGATTGACGTGAACAGTGGGAACAAATCTAATACCGAAACCGATCAGGAGGCAACCGCACTGCATGTAAACATGATGGCTGCCAAAGAAGTGGCTCGCCAGCTGCGCCTCCGGGATATAGGTGGTATCATTGTAGTTGACTTCATCGACATGAAGTCGCCAGAAAACCGCCAGAAAGTATATGAGGTTGTAAAGGAGGAAATGAAAAAGGACCGTTCTAAGTCCACTATTCTCCCAATCTCAAAATTTGGCCTGATGCAAATTACACGCCAGCGTGTGAGGCCAGAACAAAATATTATAACCGGCGAAGTTTGCCCTACGTGCAACGGCTCTGGTAAAATAACTGCCAGCATACTGGTAACAGACGAAATTGATGCAGCGGTAGACGACCTGCTGACGAGCCACAACCACAAAAGCTTGCAAGTATACTTACACCCGTTTGTGCATGCCTATTATACCAAAGGCCTACTCTCAAAACAGGTGAAGTGGTTCTTCAAGTACTTTAGGTGGGTGAGCCTCATAAAAGATACTTCTCTTGGCATCATGGACTTTAAAGTTATGGACAGCCGTGGAGAGGAAATTGAACTGCGAACCGCCTTTAGCGAACCTGTTGGCGTGCAAAATACAGAAGAAGAGTAAACATTACTGCTCTGAACGAAAAAAGCCGCTGCTAAATTTAGCAGCGGCTTTTTTCGTTTATGGAATTCTTGCTTTATCTAAAACTTAATACCAAAATCTAGTGACACCCCGTTGTTCTTGATAGAGATGTTCTTATCGTTAAGGCGCTCCTCGTAGAAGTCATCAATATCTGTCAGGCCACGGTGATAAGTTAGCCCTGCGAAAAGCTTGGTGCTTTGGCCCATCTGAAACTCAGCGCCACCGCCCAAAATCGCATCCGCTTCAAAAATATTGAAACGCTTGATCACTTTCTCGCTATTGATCACTTTCTTGTCATCCACTTGGGCCGCAACCTTCGTGTTAAGCGAGCCACCAACCTGGAAGTAAAGTATTGTGCCTGGAGCAACCTCGTTGGTAAACAGCTTCAAAGTTAAAGGCAGTTCAATGTACTGGATTGTCAGGTCATCTTTCTCGCGGGTAGGGTTGCCGTTACCGTCAGTTGTAATGTAAGAAATTTCGCTGCCTTTGCCGCGGTAAATAAGTCCCGTGCTGAAAGCGTAGTTCTGTGCGAAAAAGTAGTCGGCGATAACCCCTACACCAAGGCGCAGGTTATTGCTCTCTTTCTCAAAACCATGCCTATCTTCGGCTACAAAGCGGTTGCTGGATATAGTAGGTGATACTTGCAACCCGATTTCAATCTGGGCCATGGAAGTGAACCCGGCACACAGAAACAGCATTAAAAGTGTAAGTTTTTTCATCAACGTAGTTAATTTATACTTTGTGTTACCCTAATACGAAGGAACACCCTATTTTTGTACAAAGATACAAAACAATGTATTACAGATTTTTTATACTTATGTTACTGGTGTTAGCTATTGGCTGCACCGAGAAAGGCTGCGAACTGCCTGAGGAAATTGCTAAAGTGCCTGTTAGTGTGCAGGTTGAGCGACTAGAGCAGCCGTTTTTCGCGGTAAAATCTAAAGCTGAAATGTCTGCTTTTTTAAGAGCGCACCCTGTGTTTGCAGATAAATACCTGCAGCAAAGAAGCTATCCTTCAGACTCAGCCTTTATCTTGCCGCTATATGATATTGCTACCAACCCCTCCCTGGATTCGCTTGCGCAGCAGGCTACTGAGGTTTTTGGAGATATGGCAGCGCAGCAAGAGCAACTGGAGCGCGCTTTTAAAGTGATAAAGTATAACTACCCCGAGTTCCAGGTTCCACGTGTAATGACTTTCGTGACCGGGCTTGGCACACTGGGCAGCGACTTGTTCGTTTCTGATAGCTTGCTGGTTTTCGGCATCGATTACTTTATTGGGCCGAAAGCTATGTACCGCCCGCAGGCCTACGAGTACATTCTGCAGCGCTACGAACCGGAAAAGATGGTGCCAGCGGCCATGCTGTTGCTCTCGAATCGTTTTAATAAGATAAGTGGCTCAGACCGCACCTTACTTGCCGAAATGATAAGTATGGGCAAAGCCTACTACTTCGTAAAAGAAGTACTGCCATGCGTGCCGGATGCGCATATCATTTCTTATACCGAAAAAGAGATTGCTGATGTAAACCATAATGAAGGGCGCATTTGGGCACACTTTGTAGAGAAAGAGCTGTTATTTGAAAAGGCACCTTTTGTTGTTAACAAATACATTGGCGAACGGCCTAACACACCTGAGATAGACGCTACGGCTCCGGGTCGCATTGGTGCTTGGGTAGGTTGGCAGATTGTGCGCAAGTACATGGAGCGCAACCCCAATGTAACGCTACCTGAACTAATGGCTGAAACCGACTACCGCAAAATCTTTAACGAGTCTAAGTATAAACCTGAAAAAAAGCGGTAGCGCCTATTTCGTTAGCGGTAGTGCTGGTGAGGACATCAAGGAGTTATGAAGCTTAACCGACACTGCAGCTAACAAGCACTTACTAAATACCACGCATGCATATTGCCATACTTAACCAGCACCATCACAACCCGGATTGCCCCGCTACCTGCCGCCATTACTCTTTTATGCAAGAGCTGGTGCAACGCCATAAGGTAAGTTTGGTTACCAGTGATGGCTGGCGGCGCACCCGCATTACCCATAAGTATAGCTGGGTGCCTCGTGGCGTGGAGTTGCTGGAGTGCGAGGCACCATACGCCAACAAGATGGGCGTGCGCAAGCGCCTGAAGTCTTTTGCAGGCTTTGCGGGGAGCGCTTTTAAGAAGGCTATGCAAATGCCTAAACCGGATGTGATTTGGGCTGTGTCTACGCCGCTAAGCACGCCCTGGGTAGCAGCACAGGTTGCTAAGCTCCGGGGCATTCCATGGGTGTTTGAAGTACAGGACCTGTGGCCAAGCTTTCCGATTCAGATGGGCGCCGTGCAGAACTCCTGGCTGCAACAAAGGTTGTATAAAATGGAGAAGAGCCTTTACGAGAGCGCCAGCAATATCATAACCCTCTCCCCGGACATGACAGCGTACGTTGCCGGCCTGGGCATACCTCAAGATAAGATCACGACCAACTACAATGGCACCGACCTGGAGGTGATAGATGCTGTAGACCCACAGGATGTAGCAGAGCTGCGCCAGAAGTATAACTTACAGGGAAAACGCGTGGTTTTATATGCCGGAACCTATGGGCGTGCCAACAGCATACCTAGCTTAATGCAAGCCATGGAGCATCTTGCCAATGATGAAAGTATAAAATTCATACTTACGGGTAATGGGTATTACGAACCGCAACTCCTAGAATTGGCTCAACGTTTACCAAATTTGTTATTGTTGCCGTCCCAGCCGCGCGACGAAGTGTTTAAGCTTTTTAAATTAGCAGATGTATCATTGGTGCCTTTTAACAAGATACCTGTGCTAGCCAGTAACTCACCTGCCAAGTTTTACGATAGCGTGGCCTGCGGTACACCTACTATAGTAACAAATCCCGGCTGGACAAAAGCATTTGTAGAAGAACATAATTGCGGCTGGTATGTGCCCGCAGAGCAACCTGAAGCGCTTGTGCAAAAGCTACAGGAAGTGCTTGCAAACCAAACGCAGCTAACGCATTTCAGCCAAAACGGAGAAGCAGTGGCCCGAAAATTATTTGATCGGAAAAGGCTTGTATTGGATGTTGAAAAAGTTCTTCTAAAAGCTGCAGCTAAAAAATAGTAATCTCAACAAACTGCTTTAAGTGTCTTAATATTAGTGGTTTATAATGATGTTTTTCGTGTAAGTTTTACTTACAAAGTATAGGTGTTGCATTTCTGGCACATCATTTGGAATACGGAAAATAACTGAGCAGGAATCCTAGGTCTGTACGCTCAGCGATTCACCCATATTAACCGAAAAGATCATGAAGAAGATAATTGCAGCACTAGCATTAGGAATACTGGTTACAGGAAGCACTTTTGCACAGACATCTCCACAAAAAGAAGGCAAGCACCGCGCAGAACACCGCAGCGAGCGCAAAGATAAAGTGAAGAAAAGCCCGGAAGATCACGCTAAGCTCAAAACCGAGAAGCTAAGCAAGCAGCTGGATCTTAATAGTTCGCAAACAAAGCGCCTGATGGCCCTTAACCTGAAGCAGGCCCAGGAGATGCAGGCTATGCGTGCCCAGCACCAGAAAGGCGATAAGCGCAACCCACAGCACCGCAAACAGATGCAGGCCGCCCACACCCGCTGGAATGCAGAGCTAAAGGACATCCTCACTAAAAAGCAGTATGCGCAGTATGAGGCTACCCGCGAGGAGCAGCGCGCCAAACACCAGCAAGGCCGTGAACACCGTAAAGGCCAGCGCGGCGAAAAGCTGGAGCGCCAAAGCTAAAGACTAGAGAGTACATAATTAAAAAGGGTGAAGCTGTAACGGCTTCACCCTTTTTGCTTCTAGATGTATGCGTGTCTATTCTTTTAGCACCATATCGATGCACATGATGGAGCCAAGTATAAGCGTGCGCAGGTTGTTGTCTTGCGGTACGTGGTCTGTAATGCTGAGCATGTAGTTATCTGCCGTCGTGAACAGCTCTTTGCCCATGCCGGCCCATTGCTTGCTAACCTGTGCAAACTCCAGTGAGTCCTTTACAAACTTAAACTCCCAGCTTGCCCATTCGCCCTGTAGCGCAAATAGGTAATTATCGTGGGCATCAAAAACGTTAAACTTGCCACCTAGCGAGAAGAATTTCTGTTTCAGTTTACCGATTACTTCGTCGTTCTCATCCAGTACCTCTACCGTAGACACAAAAAAGGCAACGCCGCGGCGCACCGTCAGCACTTTTTCGCCGGCTGCGGTTCTAACCTCAATGCGGAAGGGAGTCATGCGTTTGTAATCCGAAAAGCGCAGCAACCGTGTAAGTATGCCCAGGTTTTCCTCGCGGCAGGTAAGCGTTAGTTCCTGCGTGTGCGGGTTATAGATGTCGTAGTTGTTGGAGGCTTTAAAGATGCCGGTGTGCTCTTTTACAAAGTATGCGTTTTGGTTTAAGGCAGGGTGCATAGGGTAAGTTTGTTCTGAGTTTTATGTGATATCCTAAATATAGCGGAAATCAAGTATAAAATGCGTTACAAACTGTTTTCTCTCCTGTATTGCAGCATTTCCTCCCTCGATTTAAAAAACCTGACCCTTAAGTTTGGCTTGTTGATATAAAACCGGCTATTGCGCGCGCTGAAAGCTAGGAACTTACTATTAGATAAGAAAAGTATTCACCAGAAACAGGAAAACGTTCTCATCACTTTCATACATCCGTAGCATCTTATTCCAAGCTTCAGGGCTAAACTCGAGTTTAGTGCCGCTGTTGTCGCTGTAACTCCATTTGTTGAAGACGCTCTTTTTGAGTTGGGCTTGCGCTTTACCGGCTCGGAACTCCAGGTTTCCGGAGAGATCTCTTTTAACAGAGGCTTTTACACCGCTTCTTTTTTCCTCATAAGTGGTATTGCCAAAAATATCTGTGCCGATTTCGACTTTGCCATTCCTGTTATCCTCTATGATAATATTATCAAGTATGTCAACATCAAACTTGGCCTTGTATCCTCTATCTGATATGAACCGGTTAATTACCTGCCTGAAAAAGTCAACTCTAGCTTCTTCATCTGTTTGCAAGTATTTGTAATTCAGATCGAGGTACTTTTTGGCAAAGGTCAGTTCGTTTTTGTTGTTATCCGTGAATATGAGGTTATCAAAAACATCTTTCTTCAAAGAAGCTTCATAGCGCTGCTCTTTAGACTCATAATTCAGGTTTCCGAAAACATCAAGCTTCAAATCCTGAGCCTGTAACTTCAGGCTAGCCACTGTAAGCAACAGTAAGATCAAGTATCTTTTCATAGGGGTTGGTAGATGGTGTATTAATTGGGGGGACGGATATTATCAATAATGTGCAGTAGCTAAACTATTGGTGTTGTTAACGGATTAATTTTAATCAAAAAATGAAAGCCAGATAGCGCCACAAATTAAAGGAACAAAAATAAGTATCAACTGAAGTAACCACTCTAACGTGGTTTGTTCCAATGATTCTTTGTTTGTTGCGTACCTCGTATTAAAATACATATGCCTGTTAAGCTTTCTTTGCACTATCATATCAAATACTTTATACAAAATCACGAATACTAAAGGACTTATATAGAATGGAGCATGGGACTTTTCGAGAGTGGAAAGATTGTGAACATAGTTCGCAGTATATATGCCGAGAATTAAGACTCCTATTACAATGTAACAGGTAAAGACAATCCTATTTCTCAAATATTTATGAATCGGGGGCACAATAAAGGTGGGTGCCCATACCAAGAATAAAGCTATATAAAGCATTTTTGAGTTTCCATATTGATAGCCTAACTAGTGTATAAACAAACGTTTTCCCGCTTATCAGCAGAAATGAGTAGATAAGCCAAATAGCTTCCTCATACAATATAGCATCATTCCGATATTTTTTGCAAATAAAAAGCCTGCCGCAAAAAGTAGTGCAGCAGGCTTTTATACTTTATACTCCTCCGAGTTTATTCTCAGGATCGTCGGGGATGTTAGGGAAGTTCTTCTGGAAGAAGGCGCAGAAGTGGGTGAGGGGGCATTCCTCGCACTTCGGGCGGCGGGCCACGCATATGTAGCGGCCATGCAGTATCAGCCAGTGGTGCGCTTTAGAGACTAGCTCGTTCGGGATGTTGGCTACCAGCTGTTTTTCTACCTCCAGCGGTGTTTTGGCGGTTTTAGTTACCAGGCCCAGGCGCTTGCTTACCCTAAACACGTGCGTGTCTACGGCCATGGCCGGCTGGTTCCAGATAACCGATACTATTACGTTGGCAGTTTTGCGGCCCACGCCCGGTAGCTTCACCAGTTGCTCCACTGTGTCTGGTATCTCGGAGTTAAACTGCTCTACCAGCATTTTGCCCAGCCCGGCCAGGTGCTTGGCCTTGTTGTTTGGGTACGAAATGCTCTTTATCAGCGGGAAAATCTCCTCGGGCGTGGCCGTGGCCAGTGCTTCGGGCGTAGGGTAAGCCTCGAAAAGGGCAGGCGTTACCATGTTCACGCGCTTGTCGGTGCACTGGGCGCTTAGCACTACGGCCAAAATGAGCTCGTAGGGGTTGCTGTATGCCAGTTCGGTTTCGGGCTCCGGAAAGTGTTGGGTAAAGTACTCAATCAGGAGCTTGTAGCGTTGCTTCTTCTGCATAAAAAAGTTTGCAATCGGTTAAGACTGCAAACTTAAGCTTTTTGAGTAATTTAATATGTTCTGGACGGAACGCTTACTCGGGACCTTAGAGGCGCCATCGAGCAGCTGTTGCAGCCTTAGCAGTTCGGAGCAGCCCTCGGCCAGCTCGGTATCTTGCATAAACGCGGATTCCAGCTGCGTGCAGGCGTCTTCGGCCAACTCGTCATATACATACTGGATCAGCTCATTCTGAGTAGAGGTTTTTATCATACGCAATATTACTTTTTAGCATCTTCTTCCTGAGGTTGATAAGCGCATAGCGCATACGGCCCAGGGCTGTGTTGATGCTCACACCGGTGGCGTCGGCTATCTCCTGAAAGCTCATGTCTGCGTAGTGGCGCATCATCAGCACTTCGCGCTGCGACTGTGGCAGCGTTTGGATAAGCTCACGCAGACGGGCATGCGTGTCCTCTTTAATCTGCAGCGACTCAGCCGAGTCCTCAGAAAAAGACATCGTGTTAAACACGTTGCTGCCGTCTTCCAGTGTGATCACCGGGCTTCGTTTCTCTTTACGGAAATGGTCTATTGCCAGGTTATGGGCAATACGGCATATCCACGACGAGAACTTGCCTTCCTCGTTGTAGCGGCCGCCCTTCATGGTATGGATGGCTTTAATAAACGCATCCTGCATAAGGTCCTCCGCTGTGTACGAGTCCTTTACAATTAATAAAATAGTAGTGTAAACTTTGTTCTTGTGCCTGTTTACTAGCTGCTCAAACGCACTCTCATTACCTTGGATGTAGAGCGAGACTAAAGCAGAGTCGCTCATCTGGGTAGTTGTATTCATCGTAAAGCTACATTAGGTTAACGTAGAGCTTTATATCATATTGTTGCGTTTACTAGGTTATAACAGATTTTTTCTGAAGTGTAAATCAAATATATAGAATGCCTTTTAGATGTGCAAGAGCACTCACTGCTATTCCGTGAAAAATTTAGCAGGCCGTATACTTGCTATCTTACTTTTGCGTTGCGCCTGCCAACCTATAAATAAGGTATACGCAGGAATAATTAAAAATATAATAAGATGAGTTAAATTTATTTTTCAACATATAGTTTAGCTATATATTTTCTCTGGTTGCTTCCTTTCGGATTAGACTAAAGCTTAAAAAAATGCTTTAACGTGATCTTAGAAATTAACTTATTGCAACTGACACATCCCTATAGTTTCAAATAGACGTATTTGCGCTCGCGAGGCCGCGTTTTCGCGCTCGGTACTGTGTTTCCTTTTGCGCCAGGGCGTTGCCCTACGGGCATCGGATCTCACAAAAAGAGGTCCCCTGCCCTTAGTGCCTCTTAGAAAAACTGGAAATGTGATGGCTTTGATGTAATAAAATCGAATACAAGTTTACGTTATACTTTAGAAATGGAGAGCCGGGCAGGATTTGCTATGCCTGGTCTAACAAGCTGAACAGGCCCATACGCATTTGGAAAACTCGGGCAATGTTCATGGCTTTCTGCTTTGCTTCTTCTGCCTTGTTACCTTCAAACAAATCATCCACGGTTTTTATAAACAGGTTTAGCCAAGCCGTAAAATGCTCTTGTTTTATGGGCAGGCGCGCATGCTTCGGAAAAGGACGCCCTGCATACGTTACGCTTCCTAAAAGCAAAGAACTCCAGAAACTATACATCACAGGCAGGTGTGAGGCCCAGTCTACTTTAGCAAAATCGTTGAAAACAGGTGCCAGAAGCGGATGCTGGCTTATGCTGGTATAGAAAGTATCTACAAGCAGTTTTATATCCTCCTCCGTTGTAATGTCTCGTTTCATATTCTGCATGGCTTGGCTCGTTTAATAGCTCAGTATTTTATCAGTTTACAAAGCAAGCTAACTTTTAAGCCCGGAAAAATGATTTATATCAGCGAAGGGAAGTTTCATATAAAAGGTAAAAGGCATAAAAATAAAAAATCCTTCGAGAGAGCTGAGGAATCTTCGAAGGATAGTCTTACAATATATTAAGGTGATGCGTAAGCGTTACTTTCTGCTGTAGCCTTTTAAGCGGTTCAGGATAAGTAACAGGCGGCGGTTAATGTCGCGCTCCTCTACAGGGCTGCATTGCGCCGAGATGTTGGATGGCTGCTTTAACTTGGCCTCCACATTCTTCAGGTGTTCCAAATAACACTCCAGCGTAGTACACGAAACATTCTTCATCATGTCTTCCTCAGCCTGATGCTCCTTTTTATACTTAAGGTTTATGGCCTGGGCGATTTCTGAATTTATGAATTTCGTTACTGCGTCGTCAGTAGTTATCTCTTGCTGGCACACCTTTCGTTCAATGTTATCCAACAGGTTTTTGATGTCCAGTGCTTGCATGGATTCCAATTTTAAATGAATATTAATTTTATCAACGTCTTACTGCCTTCAAGATACGCGCCAAAAAAACATGCGTTGGCTCAGAAATTATACTTTTTGATTTAATAAAGCGTGAGCCTCTTTCATAACAAAGAGGTAATAAAATATTTTTGCTGGCATTGTAATATCGGCGCTGCAGCACCTTTGATACGGGTTTGCCTACTGCAAAAAGGTGAGTAGTTTATACCCCTATTTGCGAAGCATAGTTACAAACAACACTTATATTTTTAGCAAGTATTTTGGATGTTATTGTGATAAACGAATAAAATAGCTGGTGGTCTGCACTTTGTCAGGCGAAGATCCCCTGTCGGCATTGCTCCAGCCACGCTAACGCGTTATGCTCGCTTATAAAGTAGCGCGTATGCAAATGGGCACCATAGCTGATGACGTCTGATACAGGCGAGGTGGCAGATACAAGATTCTGGCGCTGTAATGGCGACATAAGGTATGCTACATATATACCCTTATCCGAGAGTTGGCATGCCGGCGGTACCACATGCTTTATAAACCATTCGCGCTCTACTGATGTGGAAACATTACGCATGCGCAGGTCATGAAGCCAAAAACAGGCTTTATGCTGTGTGGCTATTCTTAAGGAGGCAAAATACCCTTCGGTAAACTGAGGCATCTCTACAGCCATGTGCCACCTGCAAAAAAGCACATCAAGGTCTTTGCGGTAAGATACGGCCAAAAATGGAAGTTCCTGTTTATAAATGGCTGTCATAAGGTATGGGTTAAAATGAAGGGCGCGTGCATTATTCGCCCTTTTGTCAGATACTTTTAACGCCACATAGTATCTTTTCTCACGGACCGGATAGAACCCGGATAATGTTATTATAAAGCCTGCTTTCTGCAATATAATAAAAATATATATTATAAAGGAGTGGTTATACGCAAGTTAGGCGTGATAGATATTAAAATAACTATACTTTTACATTGTGTACGGGAAAAATGATCACTAACGGATAAGCCTTTTGGTGTAGCTTTACAGCCTCAATAGATATCCAAAGTACACATGAGCCGCACTCGCCTCCACGACCCATATGCTGTTCTCAGAATCCCCGATTTTCGCCTGTATGTTGTTGCCCGGCTATGCATTACACTTGCCATGCAGATACAGGCTGTTATTGTAGGGTGGCAGATCTATGAAATGACCCAGAACCCGCTCTCGCTTGGCCTTATCGGCTTAGCCGAGGCTATACCGTCCATTGTGGTCTCGCTATATGCCGGGTATATTGCCGATGTGGTGGAGCGCAAGAAAATCATACTTGTGGTTATTACGCTATTAGCCTTCTGCTCGGGGGCATTATTGTTTTTTACGCTGGATACAAACCAAGTGCTGGCAACTTACGGCGCACTGCCGATATATGGCGTTATCTTCGTGAGTGGTATAGCGCGCGGGTTTATGGGGCCTGCCGTGTTCTCGTTTATGCCGCAACTGGTGCCCGGCAAGCAGCTGTATGCCAATGCCATTACCTGGAGCACCACTACCTGGCAGGCGGCATCGGTGGCAGGGCCGGCCATTGGGGGCTTGCTCTATGGCTTTTACGGCATCAAAGCTTCTTACAGTGCCGATGCTATACTTGTGCTGCTGGCTTTAGTATCGTTTAGTATGATCAGCGGAAAACCCTTGCCGGAAAACGCCAATCCGCAGAACCTGAAAGAAAGCCTGCAATCAGGCATCCGGTTTGTATTTGGCAACCAGGTTATACTTAGCGCTATCTCGCTAGACCTTTTTGCTGTACTTTTTGGTGGAGCGGTGGCGCTGCTTCCGATTTTTGCTTCTGATATACTTTTGATTGGCCCGCAAGGTCTCGGTATGCTTCGTGCCGCGCCTGCCATTGGATCGGTGCTGATGGCTATACTTATGGCTTATAACCCGATAACGGTAGAGGCAGGCAGAAAAATGCTTTGGTGCGTGGCAGGGTTTGGAGTGTGCATTGTGCTATTCGGGCTGTCGCGCAGTTTCTGGTTCTCGCTAGGGCTGTTGGCCCTGAGTGGCGCCTTTGATAGCATAAGTATGATTATCCGCTCAACCTTGATCCATACCTTAACCCCGGAATACATGAAAGGAAGGGTTTCCTCGGTAAACAATATCTTTGTGGGCTCTTCTAACGAGATTGGGGCCTTTGAGTCGGGGTTTACGGCCAGGCTGATGGGCACAGTACCGGCTGTGGTCTTCGGCGGCATTATGACGCTGGTTGTAGTAGGCGTTACAGCCTTAAAAGCTGATAAATTGCGTGTGCTGGATTTATCGCCTAAAGATGCCGTATAAGCAACCAAGCCTAAAACAGTCGCGCCCCTAGTAAGTATAAGTTGCTAGAGACGCGACTGTTTACTGTAGAGCTATACTATACCATAGCCCGTATGTGTACAGGCTTTATCTTCTTATTATAATTCTTGTAGGTACGCTTATAACAATATCCGCTGATAACAATCCAAGCTTTCTTGATCTACTTTTTCCATATCGTTCTGTTTTTAAAAGATTAACTTAGGATAGGAGTAGAGATATACTCTTGAAGATATAAATATTGTTTAGCCTACTCAAGTATAATTCGCTGCCGAACTGTTTTCTGGCCAGCTTTGGCCGACAGGAGGTACATGCCGCGCAGTTGTTGCAATTGTTGCTTTGTAAGCCTTAACTCAGAGTTTTGGTCTGTTACGGTTTGCTCGAAAATTACTTTGCCGGATAAGTCTTGTAGCTGCAGCTGTATTTCCTGCTGTTGGTTAGGGTTAAGCAGGCTGATGTCGCAATCACCGTTTTGGCACGGGTTAGGCGCTAGTATAACCTGCAGCTCCTGCGCCATACTTTCGGAGGCATTAACGGCAATAATCTTAGAATACTCAAACTGCCCGTCAAAATCTACTTGTCTCAGGCGGTAATAGTTTGTGCCGGGCTTTGGCCGCTTATCCTGATGGGTATAGTATAGCATCACGGAAGAGTTACCATGGCCCTGCACTAGCCCGATCTGCTCAAAAGCCTTGCCGTCGGGGCTGCGCTCTATCTCGAAGTGGCTGTTATTGTCTTCGCTGGCGGTGCTCCATTCTAGTGTAATGCCATTGGCTGTAGCGGCTCCTGTAAAGCTTGCCAATTCTACAGGCAGCGGTGTAATCGAAACGCAAGGGTCCCCAGAGTCTAAACCGGCTTGCAGGGCTATCGCGTTGCTTAGGAACGGGAAGTTAAATGTAAAAAATGGCGTGCGTATAGTTATAACGGAGACAGTGGAAACCAGGACATTCGGTGTTGCCAGAAACAACTCACTGTCTACAGATAGCTGCACAATAGGGTCGGCTAGCAGGCGGGCCCTGGAATAGGTAATTGCCGATCCGCCAACAGGCGTAAATGTAAAGGTTTGCACATTGCTACATGCAGCCACTGTTGAAGGCGTGGCGCTAACCACAACAATCAGGTCATCTGGGTTCAGAGGGTCTTGGAGCACTGCTTCATATTCTAAACGAAAGCAATCGCCTTCATAAAAGCACCGCGAAGGGCCATAGTATTGCGCCTGTGCCTGAGACGCCCCTAAAAACAAAAACACTAGCAGGAATAGATATTTATGATAAGTAAAGTTTTTCATAGCAGGATGAGTTAACGAGTAAAAAAACAGGTCTGGGTGGCGGAACTGGCACTGGCATAAGGGTATGGGCCAAGCGGCAGCATGGGGATGCATTATGTGCCGGGCGCTGCTAAGGGTGGGGCAGCTCAGCGAGGCATTACAGGCAAAGTAACTGCCGGAGGTTTAGTAGTTCGTTTATAGTACGGCGCTAATGTTCTGGCGTTAGGAGAGTTACATACTATTTGGTGAAGTGTACTATTATTTGGGCAAAGCGTTTTTTAGGGAAGCCCTTTCAGAAACCAGCAGACGTTGCGCCACGCCTGGTGCAGGTAACACGGGCAGCACGGTTTGTAGCAACAGCCGAGCCTCAGAATTTAGTATGCTGCGACAGGCAGTGCAACAAAGCCCTTCAAAAAGAGGTTATCTATTCGTAACTTTACCAATTAATAATCAGCGTAAAAATGGCCTCTGCCGTGGTGGGTTATACTTGCCAGAGAGGCCTTATACTATATGGCTAACACACCTGCAGATAACCTGGACGAGCTTGATGCCCGCCAGAACATAATAATTAAAGGGGCAAGGGTACACAACCTCAAAAACCTGAGCGTGGCGCTGCCCCGGAATAAGTTTATCGTAGTTACCGGTTTATCGGGTTCTGGCAAATCATCGTTGGCGTTTGATACCCTGTATGCCGAGGGCCAGCGCATGTACGTAGAGAGCCTTAGCTCGTATGCGCGCCAGTTTTTGGGCCGCATGGATAAACCGGATGTCGATTATATCAAAGGCATCAGCCCGGCCATCGCCATCGAGCAAAAAGTAAGTATAAAAAACAACCGCTCCACGGTAGGCACCAGTACCGAGATTTACGATTACCTCAAGCTGCTTTACGCCCGCATTGGCAAAACCTACTCGCCGGTGTCCGGGGATGTGGTAAAGAAGGATACGGTAACGGATGTGGTAAACTTTATCTTCTCGCTGGAGGATGAGGCCCGCGTGATGATACTGGCGCCGCTGCAGCAGCACAAGGAGCGCACGCTGGCCAAAGAGCTGGACCTGCTGCTGCAAAAAGGCTATTCACGCATCTACGCCAACGAGCAAGTATACTTTATAGAGGAACTGCTGGAGGAGAAAAAGCCGAAGCTGGGCAAGGAAGTATACATCCTCGTTGACCGCGCAGTTATTTATACTTCGGACGAGGACCTGCAATTCCGGATCGCTGACTCGGTGCAAACGGCCTTCTTTGAGGGCCACGGCGAGTGCCGCCTGTTGTACGGCGATGGCCAGGAGCGCGTGTTCTCGGATAAGTTTGAGCTGGACGGGATTGTGTTCGAAGAGCCATCTGTTAACTTCTTCAGCTTTAACAACCCGTATGGCGCCTGCCAAACCTGCGAGGGCTTCGGCAGCGTGTTGGGCATCGACCCCGACTTGGTTATCCCTGATAAAAGCCTGACAATATACGAAGGAGCCATAGCGCCCTGGCGTTCTGATAAGATGAACGAGTGGTTGCAGCCTTTGCTCAAAAACGGCATCCGCTTCGATTTCCCGATACACAGGCCATACAACGAGCTGACGGAAGCGGAGCAGGAGCTGCTCTGGACGGGTAATAAATTCTTCTCTGGCCTCAACGCCTTTTTTAAGGAGATACAGTCGCAAACGCACAAGATACAGTACCGCGTGATGCTGTCGCGGTACCGTGGCCGCACCACCTGCCCCGATTGCAAAGGCTCGCGCCTGCGCAAAGATGCTAGCTACGTAAAAGTGGGCGGCAAAAGTATAACCGACCTCGTGCTGATGCCAATTACGCAAGTGCTGCCGTTCTTTCAGAATGTAGAGCTAACGGAGCATGAGCAAAATGTGGCCGAGCGCCTGGTAACGGAGGTAAGCAACAGGCTAAGCTATTTGCAGCGCGTAGGCCTGGGTTACCTCACGCTTAACCGCCTTTCAAACACTTTATCCGGGGGCGAGAGCCAGCGCATTAACCTGGCCACCTCGCTGGGTAGCGCATTGGTGGGCTCCATGTATATCCTGGATGAGCCAAGTATAGGCCTTCACCCCAAAGACTCCGAGCAACTGATCGGGGTGCTGCGCACGCTGCAGCAGATCGGCAACACGGTGATTGTGGTGGAGCACGAAGAAGAAATGATGCGTGCCGCTGACCAGCTGATCGATATTGGGCCGGAAGCAGGCTCTGGTGGCGGTAACCTGATGTTCCAGGGCACTTTTGAGGAACTGGCTAACTCCGCCGATACTTACACAGCCAAGTACCTGAGTGGTCGTTTGGAGGTGCCTGTGCCAACCCAGCGGCGCAAGTGGCGCAACGCCATAGAGCTGCACGGTGCCCGCGAGAACAACCTGAAAAACCTGAGCGTGAAGATTCCGCTGGGCGTGATGACGGTGGTAACAGGCGTGAGCGGCTCCGGAAAATCCACCCTGATCAAGAAAATACTGGCTCCGGCCATGCAGAAGCTCCACGGTTCCTCGGCAGAGGCAACCGGTAAGTTCGACAAACTGGCCGGCGACTATAATGCCATTCAGCACGTGGAGTTCGTGGACCAGAACCCGATCGGTAAATCGTCGCGCTCTAACCCGGTAACTTATGTTAAAGCCTACGATGCCATCCGCACGCTGTACGCCGACCAGCCGCTGGCAAAATCGCGCGGATTCAAGCCGTCGCATTTCTCGTTTAACATAGAGGGCGGCCGCTGCGAAGTATGCCAGGGAGAAGGGCAGGTGAAAATTGAGATGCAGTTTATGGCCGATATCTACCTGACCTGTGAGAGCTGCCACGGACAGCGCTTTAAGCAGGACGTGCTGGATGTAAAGTATAAAGACAAGAGCATCTCGGAAGTGCTGGACATGACCATTGCCGACAGCATCGAGTTTTTCGGCGAGCTGCCAAAAATCGTGGAAAAGCTGCGGCCGCTCAACGATGTTGGCCTGGGCTACATCCGCCTGGGGCAGTCAAGCAATACGCTTTCGGGGGGCGAGGCGCAGCGCGTAAAGCTGGCTTCTTTCCTTACCAAGGGCGCGCAGCCGCACCAAAGCGACATCCTGTTTATTTTTGACGAGCCAAGCACCGGCCTGCATTTCCACGACATCAGCAAGCTGCTCACATCCATCAACGCGCTCATCGAGAACGGCAACACCGTGGTCATCATCGAGCACAACATGGATATTGTGAAATGTGCTGACTGGATCATCGACCTGGGCCCTGAAGGCGGCACCAACGGCGGCCACTTGCTGTTTGAGGGCACGCCCGAAGAAATGGCCAAGCTAGAGGATAACCACACGGCAAGGTTCCTGAAGACCAGGCTGTAAGTATAAACCGAAAGAGGTGGATATGATAGGTTTGCAAACTATACCGGAAGATCAATGATTGGCCTTGTTCTAATGTAACGGTTGAAATAGCGTATAAAGCTGATTCAAAACGGTAATATTACATCTTGGGCAATACCTACTTATAACACAGGTAGTTCTTTTTGAGGGTTTGGTTTAAATATATTAAGTGTTTCAGGTAGCAATTTATTGTTTAACTTTAGTGTATTACTCTATACAGGAATGAGCCATGGTGGTAGTTCATATATGCCGGAATATACTGGTGTTGTGAGTAATAACAGGAGCACTTAGGAAAGGCAATTAATTATGGATAACTAAAGGATATGACAACAACTTATTTAAATATCAACTTCGGAAATATTTGGATTTTTTTCGTTTTTATACATGTATGGCTGGTAGCTAGATATTGTTTTGGAGCCATAACCAGTAAGCATCCTTATAATTTAAAGGCTTTATTGATAGTTGGATTTATCCCTTTCATTGGATACTACTATGTAATGAGATGCCCGAAAAGAAGCACAACAGAAGCGTAATAACTAAGCTAATGCAAGAGAGGAGAGCAATCATGCTCTCCTCTCTTGCATTAAGCATATTTTGCATCAATAACACTTACTATCTTTTATTAGTAATTGCTAACTTGCCGTAACGCTGTACAACAGCCAAAGCAAGTATAACCATCAACAACAAAGTATAAAACATGAGAAAGAAGATTGTTGCAGGCAACTGGAAAATGAATAAAACCTATGAGGAAGCGCTTTCTCTGGTTTCGGAAATAGATAACATGGTGAAGGACGAGGTGAACGGTGATGTTTCCGTGATCGTGGCTCCTCCGTTTCCTTTCTTGCAGAGCGTGGGCAAGCTAACACAGGGTAACGAAAAAATGCATTTGGCAGCCCAGAACGTAAGCGAGCACGAAAGCGGCGCGTTTACCGGCGAGGTATCGGCAAGTATGCTGAAGTCTGTGGGCGTGGAGTACGTGATTATTGGCCATAGCGAGCGCCGCATGTACCACCACGAGGATGCCGAGATGCTGTACAAAAAAATGAAAACTACCATTGCCCATGGCATGAAGCCAATCTTCTGCTGCGGTGAGCCCCTGGAGGAGCGCGACGCCGACCGCCACTTCGAGTACGTGGGTAAGCAGCTGCACGACAGCCTTTCATACCTCAGCAACGAGGAGTTTGACCAGATTGTAATCGCCTACGAGCCGATCTGGGCCATTGGCACCGGGCGCACCGCCAGCAGCGAGCAGGCGCAGGAAATGCACGAATACATCCGGGAGCAACTGGCTAAAATGTTCGATGCCGAGGCTGCTTACAAAGCCGTGATTCTGTACGGAGGTAGCTGCAACCCGGCTAATGCCAAAGAGCTATTCTCGCAAGCTGATGTGGATGGCGGCCTGATCGGAGGCGCCTCACTTAAGTCTAGAGACTTTACAGATGTGATTAAATCTTTTTAAAGTACAATATTGTTCTGTAAAAAAGGTTGCTAAACTAATAAGTTAGCAACCTTTTTTTTGTATCTTGCCCTGAATTTTAACAAATTTCAGAATGCAGATACTGTTCATACTTTGGATGGCGCTGCTGCCACACCTTACACCCACACCCGTTAAGCCTGCCGTAACGCGCAACCATTGCCAGATTTTTGGGTCTGTGTACCTGGAGCGCAACCCGATTTACAAAAACACGGCGTCGCATGTGGTGTACCTGGGAGAGGAGGAGGCTTTTGCCAACATGGTGGTGTACCGCGAGAACAACAAGCTCTTTGCCGACGGCACCGCTATCTGGTTCATCACCCCGAACAAGGCCTTTGCCGACCACATACTTTACGTAACGGAGCAGCGCTACCAGGCCGATTTTACGGTGCACTTTACCGATGTGCGCTCTTTTGCCACTTGCCGCGATTAACAACTACCATGGATTTTATAGAAGTAACCCTAAAAGTAAACCAGGATTTCGCTGATATCCTGACAGCCGAGCTGGGAGAGCTGGGCTTTGATGCCTTTGTAGAGAACGAAGAAGGATTCAGCGCCTACATCGAAGAAGACAAGTATAGCCAGCAGGAGCTGGAAGACACCCTTGGCCGCTACGCCGACTTTGTGCAGGTGGAGTATACGGTGCAGAAGATCGAGCGCCAGAACTGGAACGAGGAGTGGGAACGAAACTTTGAGCCCCTGTTTATTGGTGGCGAGGTATCGGTGCGCGCATCGTTTCACGAGAAACCCGCCGAAGCAAAGTATGATATCGTGATCAACCCGAAAATGTCGTTCGGCACGGGCCACCACGAAACCACCACCCTCATGATCGAGAACCAGCTGACCCTCAACCACCAGGGCAAGCGCGTGCTGGATATGGGCTGCGGCACCGGCATTCTGGCCATTATGGCTGGCGAGCTGGGCGCTTCAGAGATCGTTGCCGTGGAGATTGAGGACTGGACCGTGGAGAACGCCCGCGAGAATGCCGAGCTAAACAACTACGCAAGTATTGATGTGCGCCTGGGCGGGGCCGAAACCATTTCCGGCGAGGCACCTTTCGATATCATACTTGCCAACATCAACCGCAATGTGTTGCTGGAGGATATGCCCGCTTACACGGCTGTGCTAAAGCCCGAAGGATGGTTGCTGCTGAGCGGCTTCTACACCGAAGACCTGCCCATGCTGCAGGAACGCGCCCAGGAACTGGGGCTAACCTATGTATCGCACCGCGTGAAAAATAACTGGGTATCGGCCCTATTTAAAAACTAATTACCAAAGCGATTACCCGCGCAAATATTCAACTTTTACCGTATGAAACGACTTTTACCCTTACTCTTCTTCCTGACGATTCTGACGGCGCAGGCCCAGACCAAACTATCGGATAAACCTGATGATTTTGTAAGTGACGTAAAGGCCATGTTGCTTGCCGGTAAAGTGGAAAATGCCGAGAAGCTTTCCGCTGACCTTGACGAAGTCTGGAACAGCGGAAAGCTTACTTCCGGCCAAAAAAAGGATGTGATGGATATTGCACAGCACATGTACCGCAAGCGCATGCGCAGCAACCCGCACTTCGCCAATTATTTCTCCATGCTAACAGCGGCTGTTCAGAAACAGAACCTTCCGGCAAGCCAGCTAAACAGCCTGTTGCAGGTAACCAACAAGGCGGTGCAGCAAGAAGAAACCAAGCAGCTGGAGCAATTTCTGAGCACCGCCAGCCTTTACCTCAACCAAAACCGCCTGTTCCAGAACTCATACTATACGCTGCAGGCCACTGGCGGCAACTTTAGCTTTGCCTACGAAGGTACCAGCAAAGCTGCAGACAATAAAGCCGAAACCGCAGACGGCTGGGGCACCACTTCCTGGGATGATGAGGTGAACAGCAACGGCGAATTGATAGAAGACGACGGCTGGGGAACCATTGCGCCAGTACCTACCAAAGAAGACAAACAGAAAACAGCAAAGAAACGCGTTGAAAACCTAAAGCGCCAGTTCGTTCCAGCCCAGCCGAAGGTATCGGGCCCAGTGCTGAAACTGGAGAACGTAAGCCTGACATTCATCACACCCTGGGATTCGGCAAGTATAAACCATACTTCGGGGCAGCTCATGATGGCCAGCAACATGTTTGTGGGCGAGGGCGGCACCTTTGCCTGGGAGGTAAAGAGCAAGCCGGCCTCCGCAGAGCTTAGCAAGTATAACTTTAATACCAGCTTTGCAGGGTTTAAGGCACCGGATGTAAAAGTAAGTTACCCTGAAGTGCTTGCCGCACCTGTAGAGGGTGGGCTAGAGTGGCTCAGCAGCAAGCGCAAAAACGGTAATTACCCTTACCCTAAGTTTACGTCGTTCACCAGCGATGCCAAACTGAAAAACCTGGGCCCTAGCATTGCCTATACCGGTGGTTTCTCCCTGACCGGGAACATCATTGGCAGCCGCCCGATGGATGGCAGCCTTTCTAAGCTGGAGGTACTGAACCAAGGGCAACGCAAGTTCCGGACCATGGCTCGCAATTATACTTTTGAGGATTCTCTGGTGCTTGCCAACCGGGCGTCGGTGGCCATTTATCAGGGCCAGGATTCCATCACGCACCCGGCCATGCAGCTGCGTTACGCTGAGCGCGAAAACTCGCTGACGCTTACCAAAGACAAAGGCCCATATGCCCGCACGCCATTTTTTGATACCTACCACAAGCTGGAAATAACGGCAGAGCGTGTGTTTTGGAACCTAAACCAGCCTGAAATTGAATTTTCTATCCTGAACACTAAAACCCTGATTCCAGTACAGCTGGAGTCTACGGAATATTACTCTAACAACCGTTACCAGCAGTTGGTAGGTATAGCACCGTTTCACCCGCTGCAGATATTGGTAGGCTACGGAGCAAAGGCAAAGACAAGCACGTTTTACGCTACCGATGTGGCCAAATCTACCCGCCTGAACGAGACTGCTGTGCGCGAGGCCGCCGCCGCTATGTCGCAGCAGAGCTTCCTGGACTATGACCCGGCCTCCGGCTACATCCAACTCAAGCCAAAAGCATGGCATTACGTGGGTGCCTCCCGCGACCTCAAGGACTATGATCACTTGGTTATAAAATCCGTGGTGCCATCGGGCCGAAACGCCACCCTCAACCTGGAAGACAATAAACTGACCGTGCGCGGCGTAAACAAAGTGGCCTTCAACAATGATACCGCCAGCGTTTACATCCTGCCGCGCCGCGAAGAGATTCACATCCTGAAAAACCGCGACATTGAGTTTGATGGACAGGTTTTTGCCAGCAGCCTAGCTTTTAAAGGCAGCGAGTTCAGGTTTAACTACGATGAGTTTGCCATTGACCTGACCAAGCTCGACACAGTAGCCCTGATCTCTAATAAGCGCCGCTCGCGCAAAGATGAAGTATCAGACCAGGTACTTACCGGTAACAGCGGCAAACTTTCGGGCAAGCTGTATATCAACAAGCCAAACAATAAGTCCGGGGAAAAACACTTCGCCGAATACCCAAAGTTTGATGCCGTAGCCGGTGCCCAGGTAGCCTTTGCGCGCCCTGATGTGGCAGGCGGTTCTTACGACAGCACTGTATACTTCGACATGCCTCCTTTTAAGCTGGATAGCTTAAGCTCAGGCAAAGGCGTAGTGGCTTTCGACGGTACATTTAACTCCGGAGGCATTTTCCCGCCAATAAAGACCAAAATGCAGATGATGCCCGACGAGACACTTGGGTTTTACTACCAGCCTTCGGCTAAAGGCCTGCCGGCCTATGGGGGTAAAGGGATGGTATATGATACTATCATGATGAGCTCAGCGGGTATACAAAGCAGGGGCACGCTGAAATACTTAGGCGCTACCTTAAAAGCGAAAGAGTATACATACTATAAAAACGGAGCCACAGTAAAGGGCGGCACTGAGGTGAGTATAACCGAAAGCAACAGCGGCGGAGCAGCCTTCCCGGTGGCTAAGCTCACTAACTTTAACATGAACTGGCAACCGCAGGCCGATACCATGTACCTGCAAACCACCCAAGACCCGATGAAACTCTATAAAGAGGAGTATACTTTCACGGGTGTTGCCAAGCTCTCGCCGGGTGGCCTGTACGGCAGCGGCGTGCTCGATAACCCGACTGCCAACGTTACCTCACCCAACCTGCAGTTTAAGCAACGCGGCTTTAGCGGCAACCATGCCCAGATGCTCGTGAAATCGGATGTGGTTGGCCGCCCAGGTATTAAAGCCCAGGATGTAGCCTTTACCTATGATATGACCAAGGGTTTCGTGGACTTCGAGAGTGAGCAGAAAGGCGCGGCCAGCCTGGAGTTTCCGAAGGCACAGTATAAAACAAGTATGAGTAGTGCCCGCTGGGATATGAACCAACAAAAGGTCAGCCTGAAAGCTGATGAGAACGGCGGAAAAAACTGGTTCTTCTCACAGCACCCACAGCAGGAAGGCCTCAAGTTTATGGCAGCCAGCGGCGAGTATAACCTAAAGGATAACACGCTTCGCGCAGGCGGTGTGCCATATATTGCCGTAGCCGATGTGTATATAGTGCCGGATAGCGGCAAGGTAGCCGTTGCCGCCGATGCAACCATACGCACCTTGCGCAATGCTAAAATTCTGGCCGACTCGGTGCAGCAATACCATAAGCTGTATGCCGGTAACATCGATGTGCTCTCGCGAATGGCTTTTAAAGGCGATGCCCTGCATGACTATTACAATGCCGCCGGAGACTCGATTAAATTGCAATTCTCAGACTTTGTGTATGGTAATCCGCAGCAGAAAAAGAAACCCGTTTATACATATGCTACCTCAAGTATAGAAGAAGGTAAAACGTTCTACATTTTTCCGAAGATTCTTTATCGGGGCAATATCCTGATGAGTGCGCCAAACGAGCACCTGAACTTCGACGGCGACCTGAAGCTGAACTTTACCGGTAACCCGGCAGACTCGGATTGGTTCTCTTACAAGAAAGACACTCTGGACCCAAGCAACGTACGTATCCCGATCATCAAGCCAAAAGCAGCCGATGGTACGCTATTGCATACAGGTCTGCACGTATCGGCACAAGGTGGCACGCTTTATAATACATTTGTGTCTAAAAAGCAGGCTGAGGAAGATCTGGACTTGTTTACAGTAGACGGCTTGCTGTCTTATAACAATGAAAAAACTGAGTTTAAGATTGGCCGCAAGGAGCGTGCCTACGAAGGCGCTTATGAAGGGAATATGCTGCTTTACAATGAAGCTACCAACACGGTGCGTTTCGAGGGTAAGCTGAACCTGCTGAAACCGATGAAGAACTTTAAGCTGGAAGCCTCGGGCAGCGGCGATGCCAACGTAGATAGCAGCCGCTATAACCTGGATACTTTCCTGGCCTTTGACCTGGATATGCCAACTCAGGCGCTGGAGGCTATGGCCGGTAACCTGCGCGGCAACGCTGCCGGAGCCGTGAGTGCCATCGACAATGCTGATGAAGCCATACTTTACAAACTAGGCGAGTTTATCGGTGATAGGGAGGTGCGAAAGTATAAAGAGCAGGCAGCGGTTACTTACGTGGAGCTACCTAAGTTATCCAAAAAACTGCAGCGCAGCCTCATCCTTAGCGACGTGGACCTGCGCTGGTCTACCAAGCAAAATGCCTGGTACAGCGTAGGCGGCATTAGTATGGCAAGCAGCCTGAAAGATGACATAAACGCCCGCATGGATGGCTACCTCGAGCTGAAGCAGGACATGTATGGCGACCCGGTCGTGAATTTATACTTGCAGGCCGATCCATACACCTGGTACTATTTTAGCTACTTCGAGAATGGCTTGACTCTGGGCTCCTCAGACGATAAATTTAACAAAGCCGTTCGCTCAAAGGCTAAAGGCAGCCGTGGCTCCACAAGCAGCTACGGAATTTATGAAGGCATGCCGATCGAGAAAAACGAGTTCCTGAATTACTTCCAGGCAACTTACCTTGGTGGGCAGGAAGGATTTAAGGCCGCTACGCAGCAGGTAGTTAACGAACCAACGGGCAACTTTGAGGAGATAACGGAAGAGGACTCAGGCAAAGGAAAAAAGAAGAAGAACAAGAAAGCAAAGCAGGACCCATTTGAGGTAGAGGAAACAGGCAACAACCAGTAAGTATAAATATAGCGTATAGAGTTAAAGAGATACTTAATTTTGGACAGTGAATTAAGATTTAACTATATTTGGGCTTGTTTTTCGCTATAAAAACGCAGGTTTTGCTAAGAAAGGCTGTGGCCTGAAACATACCCAGATTTAACGAATACGACTTATGAATTTACTCTTGATGGCTGTTTTTGCAATAGCTGCTTACCTGATCGGCTCTATCTGTTCTGCCGTTTGGATTGGCAAGGCATATTACGGCATCGATGTGCGCCAACACGGCAGCGGTAACTCCGGAGCCACGAACACGTTTCGGGTGCTGGGCAAAAAGCCAGGCGCTGTTGTTATGCTGCTCGATATCTTTAAAGGCTGGACGGCTACCTCACTGGCAGGTTTCTTAGTTATTTTCGAAGCGATTGAGGCCGATCAACTCATTATATTTCAGTTGATTTTCGGTGCCTTAGGCGTATTGGGGCATATTTTCCCGGTATACGAGCGCTTTAAGGGCGGCAAAGGCGTGGCAACACTGCTAGGTATGATGCTGGCCATCGAGCCGATAGTTGCCCTGATGTGTATTGCCATCTTCATTATTGTGCTTTTTGCCTCTAAGTATGTATCGCTGGGCTCAATTATTGCGGCCTTGTCGTTTCCGTTGCTGCTTTTGCTGGTACCGCGCTTCCACCCCGAAAACCCGATACTTATTATCTTCGGATTTATACTTTTTGCCGTGGTAGTACTCACGCACCGCAAAAACATTAACCGCCTGATAGCCGGCGAAGAGAGCAAGGCCAATATTAAGCTAGGTCGAAAAAATTGACTCTCCTTACAAGTATAAAAATATTTTCGAAAGCCATCCTGCCACGCAAGGGTGGCTTTTTTTTGTAACTTTAAGTCAAAACTCAGTTACTACGCTATGATAAACCAATATATCAACGACAACAAAGACCGCTTTGTAAACGAGCTGCTCGACATGCTCCGAATCCCATCTGTTAGTGCCGATGCTAAATTTAAAGCCGATGTGCTGCGCAACGCAGAGTTTCTGAAAGAACGCCTGCTGGAAGCTGGGGCCGATAACGTGGAGTTGGTAGAAACAGCCGGCAACCCAGTAGTATACGGCGAGAAGATGGTAGACCCAAGCCTGCCAACCGTGCTGGTATATGGCCACTACGATGTGCAGCCCGCCGACCCGTACGAGCTTTGGACCTCGCCGCCATTTGAGCCAGTTATCAAAGATGGAAAAATATACGCCCGCGGCGCCTGCGACGATAAAGGGCAGATGTACATGCACGTAAAAGCCTTCGAAACGATGGTGAAGACGGGTACACTGGCCTGCAACGTGAAGTTTATGATCGAGGGCGAAGAGGAAGTTGGCTCGGTAAACCTGGCCACCTTTGTGCGCGAAAATAAAGAACGCCTGCAGGGCGATGTAATTCTGATTTCAGATACAGGCATGCTAGGCAACGATACGCCATCCATTACCACTGGCCTGCGCGGCCTAAGCTACCACGAGGTAGAGGTTACCGGCCCTAACCGCGACCTGCACTCCGGCCTTTACGGCGGCGCTGTGGCAAACCCAATCAACATACTCTGCAAGATGATCGCCTCGCTGCACGACGAGAATAACCACATCACCATACCTGGCTTCTACGACAACGTGGACGATCTGAGCGCAGAAGAGCGCGCCGAGATGGCCCGCGCCCCGTTTAACCTGGAGAAGTATAAAAAAGCCTTGGACCTAAGCGATGTGCACGGCGAGGGAGGCTATGTAACCATGGAGCGCAACTCCATTAGGCCAACATTGGATGTAAACGGCATCTGGGGAGGGTATACCGGTGAGGGAGCCAAAACCGTGATCCCGTCTAAGGCTTATGCAAAAATCTCGATGCGCCTGGTACCGCACCAAACATCAGAAGAAATAACAGTTAAGTTTAAGGAGCATTTTGAAAGTATAGCGCCCGCCGGCGTTAAGGTAGTGGTTAAACCGCACCACGGCGGCGAGCCGGTAGTTACGCCAACAGACTCTATAGCTTATCAGGCTGCCTCCAAAGCCTACGAAGACACGTTTGGCGTGAAGCCGATTCCGGTGCGCAGCGGTGGTTCTATCCCTATTGTAGCTATGTTTAAGTCTGAGCTTGGCCTGGATTCTGTGCTGATGGGCTTTGGCCTTGATTCTGATGCCATCCACTCACCGAACGAAAATTTCGGGCTGTTTAACTACATGAAAGGCATCGAAACGATTCCGTTGTTCTATAAGTATTTTGCGGAAATGAAGTAAGATCATACTTTAAAGTATTGCCAAAAATGCCCGGTTGCCCACGCAGCCGGGCATTTTTTATTTAGCGGCCCATCATGTCTTCGGCGGAAGGTGCCGGAATCAGGTAGCCGACGCTTAGCTTGAATCCGAAGTTTTTCTGGTCGAGGTCTTTTGAGAATGACTTGAAGCCGCCTGAATTATGGAAGCTCATGGAGAAGCCGTTGTCCATCTCTATGCCAATGCCAACGGTGTAGCCATAGTCCCAGCGCTCAAAATCGTTGATGCGGAGCGGGTAGTCGCCAAGTATAACGGGGTTGCCGCTGCCAGAGCCGTTGCGCTCGATGCGCTGCACCTGGGTTTCTTCGGCAAGCAGGTAGCCCGCATAGGGGCCAGCCTCAGCAAAAAGGCCGCCTTTCTGAATTTTCAGCATAACGGGCAGGGTAAGGTAATGCAAGCGCAGGTTATCAACCAGCGCTTCGGTGGTGCTTATCGGGTATTCATCATACTCAAAGCCTTTCTGCTCGTAAAGCAACTCCGCCTGCACAGCTAGCCGCGATACAAACTCATAGCTCAGCATAACGCCCCCATGAAAACCGGGTAAGTGATCTAATGTGCTGCTGGAGGCATCGTCGCCTTGCGCAGTGGTGAGGCCACCGCCAACCTTAGCGCCAAACCGTGCATACTGTGCCTGCACAGAAAGCGTGGCAACAAGTATAAACCCAAGAATCAAGTATAGCTTTTTCATAGTTTCGAAAGTATAAATCAGGTACTTAAGTTTACTATGGCAATAGCTAATAAGTTGGGCGGCATAAAAAAAGCCAGCCCCACCACAAGGGCGGGACTGGCTTTATAAAACAGGAAAAGAAATACTATCTGCCTGACGGGAATCTTAAACCAAGGGTAACCATAAACACAGAGTGTCTGGCGTTGGTTAAGTCTCCTTCAAAGTTTACGTCTTCCTCTACAAAGTCAGAAAAGCTGCCGTTGTAACGCACGCCCAGGCTAATGCCGTTTTTAGATGCAAAGCCGATACCTGCGGCATAACCAAGCTCAAACTCATCCAGTCCATCTTTGCTTTTCTCATCGCGTGTGCTGGAGATTTTATTGTTGTTGCCGTCGTAAAGTGTAGTCTCATTGTTTACGCTAAGCAGGTATGAAGCCTGTGGACCAGCTTCAAAGTAAATGGGTCCGGCATTAATGTGCGCTAACACAGGTAAATCTAGATAATTGTAATTTACCTTGCCTTCGCGTCTTCTTTCTTGAAGAAGTAAGTTCGTAAACTCCTCGTCATTGCTTTTAAAACCTTTCTTAGAGTACAAAAGCTCTGGCTGAATAGAAAAAAAGTTCTCTACCACCGGAAAATTTAAAATTATACCTGCATGGAAATCAACCTTATTCTCAAAACGGTCTTCATCACGCAGATCACCGGAGAGGTTAGATATGTTAGCACCGCCACGAACACCAAAAGTCGCCTGGGCTTGTGCTGTTGCAAAAGAAACTAGTGCAATTGCTAAAGTGAAAATTACCTTCTTCATAATCGTGTTTGGTTAGTTAATGTGCTCTTAACGCACAACATACGTGTTAAAAGATAAAAAAGTATTTAATTTGCTCCTGTATTATGCTCAAAAAGAGTGCAAGGTGCTGATGCAGACAGTATACTAAAATAGAGTGCTGGTTTCAGCGGCTTTCCTCTTCTGTGCTGCTGGATGTGTTAGCAACAAGTGGGCCAAAAATATAGCACTTATCTATATAGAGGGGAAAAATATTTTTTGGTGCTGAAAGGCGCAACGAGGGAGACATATAAAAAGTCCGGCAATATACCGGACTTCTGTTTTCCATAGTTTTAATCGTACTTTGGTAGTGTTACCTGCCCGGGAACATATAGGCCAGCGTTAACATAAAAACGCTGTTTCTATACTCAGGAGCATTATCATCATCATTGAGCTGTGAAAAATCGCCATTGTAGCGTACGCCAATATTGAGACCGAGTGATGTAGCCGCAAAGCCTACGCCTGCCGCATAGCCAAAGCTGGTGCTCTTGAATTGGTCAAGGTCATCGTCTACGTTCGTGCCGCCAACCTCAATGTCGCCTCCCACACGGAAAGATACCTGCGGGCCAGCCTCAAAATAAATAGGTCCAGCATTAATATGGCCTAGCACGGGTACATCCAGGTAACTAATTTTTGTCTTTACGTTGTCATCCTTGGATTCGCCGCCTTTCTGCGAGAAAAGCAACTCGGGCTGTATGGCGAAAAACTGATCCTCTGTCAGAAAAAACTTGGAGGTAATACCCGCATGGAAGCGAAAGAGTCTATCGGTTTGCGGCGCTTCGTCTCCAGTTAAGCCAGAATAATTAGCGCCAGCGCGCACGCCTAGGTGCAGCTGAGCTTGTGCAGCAAACACGGTTGCCAGCATAAATGCAAAAAGTAAGAGAGTCTTCTTCATAGTTTTAGGCTTTAAATGATAAATAGGTTGTACAGAAAGTGCTTCAAAGCATCTTATTGCCTAATGTATGCCTAATACGAACAGTACAAATAAAAGTATAGCATGAAAACTCTATTTTGGCGACAGCAGAGTACAACTTAGGAAAGCCGTAACTGCCTTTAGCAAATAAAAAAGCGCCAGCTTGTTTAAACCGGCGCTCGTGTTAAGTGTATGTTAATTAGTTATTTATATGTTTCGGGTTATTAGCCAGCCCAGCCTTCGCGGTCCAGGCTGCGGTACTGGATTGCCTCTGCTAAATGTTCAATTTTTATGTCTTCGCTATCGGCCAAATCGGCAATGGTGCGGCTCACTTTCAGGATGCGGTCATAGGCGCGTGCAGACAGGCCAAGGCGCTCCATAGCCGTTTTCAACAGCGTTCTGCCAGCATCGTTTATCTGGCAAATTTCCTTCACCATTTGAGATGGCATCATGGCGTTAGAGTGTATCTGAGGCATTTCCTTAAAGCGCTCTGACTGCAGCTCTCGGGCTTTCACTACACGTTCCCGCACAGAAGTACTGTCTTCGGCCTTGCGCAGCGCTGTCATCTCATCGAAGGTTACGGGCGTAACCTCCACGTGCAGGTCGATGCGGTCTAGTAACGGGCCGCTTACCTTGTTCAGGTAGCGCTGCACTACACCCGGGCCACACACGCATTCTTTCTCCGGGTGGTTGTAATAGCCGCAGGGGCAGGGGTTCATACTTGCCACCAGCATAAAGTTAGCCGGGAAATCGATAGTGGTGCGAGCACGGGAAATAGTAACGCGGCGTTCTTCCAGGGGTTGTCGCATAACTTCCAGCACCGTGCGCTTAAACTCGGGCAGCTCATCCAGAAACAAAACACCATTATGCGAAAGCGAAATCTCTCCGGGCTGCGGAATGCCGCCACCGCCAACCAGAGCCACATCCGATATAGTATGGTGCGGAGAGCGGTACGGCCGCGTGGTGAGCAACGATGCAGCCTCGCCCAGCTTACCAGCTACTGAGTGTATCTTGGTTGTTTCAAGGGCCTCGTGCATAGACAGGGGCGGAAGTATGGATGGCAGGCGCTTGGCCAGCATGGTTTTACCTGCACCCGGCGGGCCGATCATGATGACATTATGGCCTCCTGCCGCGGCAATCTCCAGGGCGCGCTTAATGTTTTCCTGGCCCTGAACATCGGCAAAGTCGGCGGCGTATTGGTCTACGGCTTCAGTAAACAAGTCGCGGGTATTTATAACGAGCGGCTCAATGTTGCGGGCACCATCCAGAAACTCGATGGCATCCAGTATGTTTTCCACACCGATAACATCCAAGTTGTTGACAATGGCTGCTTCCTGAGCGTTTTGTACCGGAAGTATAATTCCCTTAAAGCCCTCTTTGCGCGCCTGTATGGCAATGGGTAGCACTCCTTTAATGGGGCGCAACGATCCGTCTAAGGAGAGCTCACCCATAATCATATACTGCGCTACTTTGTCGGCTGCGATCTGGCCGGAGGCAGCCAGAATGCCCATTGCGATGGTTAGGTCATAAGAAGAACCTTCCTTCCGAATGTCGGCGGGGGCCATGTTGATGACAACTTTCTGCCTGGGCAGTTTATAAGCGTGGTGCTTTAGGGCTGATTCTATGCGCTGCTGACTTTCCTTAACGGCATTGTCGGGTAGGCCAACCAGGAAGTACTTTGTGCCAGCACTTACGCTAACCTCAACTGTTATAGTGTAGGCATTTACGCCCTGCACGGCGCTGCCAAATGTTTTGATAAGCATTATACGCCAATTAATTTTATATTTAGTGAGATTTTAGAAGCCAACGCGGAATAAAAAAACAAAGTTCTATAATTGTACAAAATTTATGCGCTCTAAATCTAATTTCATTCAAAATCATTAGTAACAAAGCCATTGGTAAATCGTAAGCAAACTATTTTGCACAAAAATTGCTTAGATGTTTTTAGACTAACCATCCCATGCACATGCATACTAACACAGGTGAGAATTCAGTCTCGTCGCCTCTGAGACAAAATGTTCTGGCAATATTTAATGAGGCTCAGAACAAGGTGCGGGAACAACTGATGCAGGGGTTACCGTTAAAACAGGTACTGGATGCACTAATTGAAACTATTCAGGCAGTCCGCTGCGGAATGAAGGGGTCTGTACTTCTGCTCAATTACGAAACAAACAAATTATACTCTGTATCAGCCCCCAGTATCTCTCAGGTGTATTCCTCTAAATTAGGTGACCTACCTTTAGGGCCTAATGCTGGCTCCTGTGGAACTGCGGCTTATTTAAAAGAGCGCGTCATTGTAACTGATATTGCCAACGATAAGCGCTGGAAAAAGTACTTGGTTGCAATAGACTATGGGTTAGAGGCTTGCTGGTCTGAGCCTATCTTATCTTCTGACAGATCGAGGGTGCTGGGCACCTTTGCCATGTATTACAGCTCTGTGTTAGAGCCAACAACTGAAGAAATAGAACTGATGGAGCTTACGGCAGGGCTGGCAGGTACGGCTATTGAGTGGCACCAGGTAATTAATGAGCGTAAGGCACTTGAGGAACATTTGCGCAAGGCAAATGAGGAACTCACAGTGCTTAACAAGGAACTTGATGAGCGTGTAAAGAGCCGTACTGCTGAGCTAGAGTACCAAAGCCGAATAAATAGGACTATTACCGACAATGCCACGGCCGCGCTTTTTATGATGGATGAGAAAGGTTATTGTACTTTCATGAACCCAGCTGCCATCAAGATGATCGGTTTTACGATGGAGGAGGTAAAGGCAAAGCCGCTGCATGACCTGATCCATCATACGCACCCGGATGGTACGCACTACCCTATGGATGAGTGCCCCATAGACCGAGCATTGCCTCAGGATAACTCTGTAAGGGCTCATGAGGATATTTTTATTCGTAAGGACGGCTCTTTTTTCCCGGTGCAATGTGCTGCGAGCCCAATTAAGGAAAATGGCGTGCCGGTTGGTACTGTCATAGAAGTTCGTGATGTAACCCATGAAAAAAAGGCTCAACAGGAAATAATAGATAGCGCTGAGCGATTTAAAATGCTATTGGAGGCGCTGCCTCAACTTTCCTGGACAGCAGATGCTCAGGGTAACCTGGACTATATTAATGATCGTTGGGTAAAGGTTTACAGTAGCGAAGACCCGGCAATTTATGGCCTCGGCACTTCTTGGATAAATTCTGTTTATGAGGATGACAAAGAGCAAGCTAATGAAGCCTGGCTAAACGCAGTGACCACTGGAACGAACTATGAAACTTTATTCCGCATCAAAACTAAGAATGGCGGCCCGCGATGGCACCTGGTACGGGCACTGCCCCTACGTGATCGTGATGGGCGTGTAGTAAAGTGGTTTGGAACTAGCACCGATATACATGAGCAACGCCTAACCCTGGAAAACCTGGCGCAGGCACAGGCGCAGCTAGAGAAAGCCAATGAGGAATTAAGCAATAAAAATGTGGAGCTTACCCGTACAAATTCCGATTTAGATAACTTTATCTACACAGCCTCGCATGACTTAAGAGCACCTGTTACGAACCTTGAGGGTTTGTTGCAGGCATTGGAAGAAGAGATGGGTGAGCCAAGTGAAAGCGTGAAGCCGCTCCTGGGTATGATGGACAAAGCGATTGTGCGCTTTAAAAGAACCATTGAGGACTTAACCGATATCTCGAAAACGCAACGTAGCATCGATGATGTAACCGAGAAGATTAATTTGGGAGAACTGCTGGAGGAGGTCAAGGAAAGCATTAGCGAGCTTATCAAAAAGAATAACGCTTGTATTGAAAGCGACTTTTCGGCTGTGCCTATCATTAACTTCCCTCATAAGAACCTGCGCAGCATTGTGTATAATCTGGTTAGTAACGCTATAAAGTACAGCTCCCCAGACAGGCAGGCAATTGTGCAGGTAAGTACAGAACAAGTGGATGGGCAAGTGCGCCTACGTGTTCAAGATAATGGTTTAGGGGTGGATATGAAACAGTTAGATCAACTGTTCGCTATGTTTAAGCGCTTACATGATCATGTGGAAGGGTCCGGGATAGGCTTATACATTGTGAAGCGCATTGTAGAGAATGCAAACGGACACATTGATGTACAAAGTGAACTCGGGAAAGGAACCACAATAGATGTATACCTGCCCTTATAAAAGGTAATATAGTATAAAGAGGAGCGGCTGAGGAAATATTTCCTCAGCCGCCCCTCTTTATACTATGCCAGTTTCTGCTCCAGCAAAAGTATAAAAATGTGGATCACTTTGATATGGATTTCCTGCACACGGTCAGCGTAACCGAAATGCGGCACGCGTACCTCTACATCGCAGAGCGGGGCCAGTTTGCCGCCGTCTTTACCAGTCAGGCCAATTACCTTCATGCCTTTGGCTTTGGCGGCTTCAGCGGCCTTTATCACGTTGCCAGAGTTGCCGCTGGTACTGATGGCCAGCAAAGCATCGCCGGCGTTGCCCAGTGCCTCCACGTAGCGCGAGAACACATAGTCGTAGCCGTAATCGTTGCCTACGCAGCTCATGTGGCTGGCATCGGAAATGGAAATGGCGGGTAGGGCTTTGCGGTTATCGCGGTAGCGGCCTGTCAGCTCCTCGGCAAAGTGCATGGCATCGCACATGGAGCCTCCGTTGCCGCAGCTCAGTATTTTGCCCCCGTTTTGTACGGCCTTCGCCATTTCGTTAGCAGCCAGCTCTATGGATGCGATGTTCTTCGCATCAGACAGAAACGCCGTGAGCACTTCCTGTGCCTGTGTTAGTTCCGTCAGAATGGTAGTAGATGTCATGTATGTTTTAGTTCAGTACCTCAACCTCTTCTTCGGTTAGGGCTTTTTTATAACTGTTGCTCCTGAAAGCCTGGCGCTTCTCGTAAAGGTTGGCCTTCAGTTCGTTTATCTTAAGCTGCGCGCGGTATTTCTCATGCTTCATATCGGCAATGTACACGCTGCTCATCAGCAACCGGGCCAGCAACATAACGCCGCCAACGGCTACCAGTATTTTGTAAAGCGTAAGCGCCTGTTCCTCAGCGGTTGTGTTCAGGATGGCGTTTTCGTTAATGGCTCCGGCCAGGAGCAGTACTGTGAAAATGACATAGCCAATAACCAGTACATCAAGTAGTGCCTTTAAAGCTTTCATGCTTGTTCGCGGGGTTTAAGTGCAACAACTGTTTCGTTTAAAATTAATAATAAAATATGATTTTAACGAACCAGCTGCACATAAGCCGCGCACCAGCACCACGTTACAAAGCAGGAAGTACAACTTTACCGTTATGTGGTTAGCTGCATCTGCGTGAGTTTGGCGTACAGGCCGGAGTGTTCCAGCAACTCATCGTGGGTGCCGCGCTCCACAATGCGCCCATGCTGCAGCACCAGAATCTCGTCGGCGTGCTGTATGGTGCTCAGGCGGTGCGCAATCACCACGGACGTGCGGTTACGCATCAGGTTGTTCAGCGCCTCCTGCACCAGCTTCTCCGATTCCGTGTCAAGGGCCGAGGTGGCCTCGTCGAGGATAAGTATGGGCGGGTTTTGAAGTATGGCGCGGGCAATGCTCAGGCGCTGACGCTGGCCTCCGGATAGCTTGCCGCCCCTGTCGCCGATCACGGTTTGGTAGCCATTCTCGCTTTGCACGATAAACTCATGGGCATTGGCTATTTTGGCCGCCGCTATCACTTCTTCCTCTGTGGCATTGGTTTTATTAAAGGCGATGTTGTTGAAGATCGTATCGTTGAAAAGTATAGACTCTTGCGTTACCACGCCCATCTGCGCCCGCACAGAGCGGATAGTATAATCCCGGATGTCGTGCCCATCGATAAGTATGGCTCCTGCTGTTGGGTCGTAGAAGCGCGGCAACAGGTCAGCTAGCGTAGATTTGCCGCCACCCGACGGGCCGACTAAGGCCACTGTTTTGCCTTTCTGGATGTTAAAGTTGATATCCTGCAGCACCGGTTTATCGCCGTAGGCAAAGCCCACATTTTTAAACTTGATGCGTTCGGTAAATGCCGGAAGCACCTTCGCGTTTGGCTTATCCACGATCAGTGGTTTGGTATCGATTACCTGCAGCACACGATCACCGGACACCAGGCCGCGCTGTATGTTACTGAATGCCGCCGACATGGCCTTAGCCGGCACAAGTACTTGCGAAAAAAGTATGATGTAGGTAATAAACTCGCTCGGGGAGAGGTTAGACTCTTGGTTTAGCACCAGCGTGCCACCGTAAAGCAGCAGTCCTGCCACCACCGACACGCCCAGAAACTCCGAAAGCGGGGAAGCCAGGTCGCGCTTGTTAGCAATGGAGCGCTGTATGCGGGCGTAACGGTTGTTCTGATCGTGGAATTTGCTAAGTATAAACGGCTCCGCGTTAAAAGCCTTCACCACGCGCATGCCGCTCAGTGTCTCATCAATAATAGTAAGTATAAAACTGAGTGAGTTCTGCCCCTCTTGTGCCTTGCGCTTTAGGCGTTTGGAAATGCCTGCTATAATACCGCCCGACAAAGGCAGAAGTATAAGCGAGAACAGCGTGAGCTCCCAAGACATGTTAAATAGAAGTATGAAAAAGGCGATGATAGAGATTGGCTCGCGTACAACCACGGTCAGGGTGCTTACTACGGAGTTCTCCACCTCTTGTATGTCCACGGTCAGGCGCGTCATCAGGTCGCCTTTGCGCTCGTTGCTGAAATAGCCCAGGTGCAGCTGCGTCACGCGCTCGTACACTGTCTGGCGCATGTTCCTGACTACGTGTGCCCGCAACTCACCCACAATCCGGAAGGCAAGGTAGCGGAACAGGTTGGCCAGAAACACCGAGATCACTACCATGATGCAGACAAACAGCAACGCGCCCTCGCGGCCCTGCTGCAAAATGATTTGCCCGAAGTAGTAATTGAAAAAGTCCTTGAAGAACTCGATGTTCAGGGCAAACTCCGGCTTGCTCATAGCCATAGCAGCGGCCTCGTCCTGGCCCACTTCACCAAACAGCACATTAAGCAGCGGGATAATGAGCGTGAAGTTGAAAAGGCCAAAAATGATGCCCAGGAAAGTATAAATGGAGTAAAGCGGCACAAACCGACTGTATGGTTTGGCAAACTGAAGTATGCGAAGGTAGGTCTTCATGGTACGTTTGGGGTTGCCTGCCGCAGGGTTTGCTAGTGAAACGGCTGTTGCCGGCAACAAGTATGGCTGCCATTGCAGCCGCTACTCAAAAAGGTTTAAAGTGTTTATAGTATGGCCTTTGGGCACGCGCCAGCCAGGCTGCTGCAAAGATACTTATTTTGAATTTAGAATTGCTAAGCCGCCACGGACGTAAGGGCATCAGAAAACCATCCTCTTTAAACTAAAAACGAGAGGCCCCTGGTTCAGTGCCTCTCGTTTTTATATGCTAAATGGCTTAAACCATCATTGCGCTAAAACTCGTGCCGCCTGCGTGGGATGTTCCAGCGGAATGCAACCGAGGTATAGTATGAATTAAAGTCCGGGGCGTCGCCTTCCGTGGTGGTGCGGCGCACGGTCTGGTTCAGGTCCAGGAACATGTTGTGGCGCAGCTGAAAAGAAGCAGTCAGGTCCAGGTACAGTTGGTTTGTCTCGATACCCTGCCCAATTTTGTTGCCGTAAGTCGATACACGGTCGCGGTAGGATAGGAGCACATTGTTGCCATAGTTCAGCGTATCAGTAGCCGACACAATATCCTGGCCATAGCGGGTAGCCACGGCCTTGCCGGTAAGCATCAAGCGCGGAATGGGCTGGTAATATACAATGCCCACCAGCTCCAGCAGGTTAGACCCGATCGGGTGAGCCAGCGACTGGCGGTAGTGCTGGTAGTTTGTAAACTGGTCTTCGTGCTGGTAAGTATACGGCCGAATGATGTTCATCTCGCCCTGTAGGTCGAGGTTGCTGAGGCCAAAGGCATCGATATACTTGGCCCCGATCTGCCCGGCCTGTTTGTTAGCCCACCAGCCGTTACCGCTTTTCACTTCATCCAGTACAAACTCATCCAGCAACAACTGCCCGTAAAGCTGCACGCGGTTTTGTATGTTCCAGCGGAAATCGGCGCCTAGCATGGCGTTGTCGGAGCTACCCAGGCCTTGCTCAATGCTTCTGTAAAAGATTGCAGGGTTGAGGTACTGCAGCTCAAACTTGCCCTTGCCCCGCGCAAAGATCACCTGCTCAAATAACCCGAAGTTGAAGTTGTCGGTTACGTTTATTCCCAGGCGATGCAACGCCATGTACTTTTTGGGCAGCAGTTCGTCTTTGCGGTTGGCCGTGGCGATAAGCTCCTGAAACAGGTTCATGTAGTGCAGTTTCCATACTTTGGTGTTGAGCTTGAGGAAGAACGCCGGCGGTGCGTAATCGGAGTAGATCAGCGAGCGGTAGCCGTCGCCGATGAAGTGGCGGTCGTGGCCCATCTGTATTTCCACGTGCTTGCTAAGAGCGTAGTTCAGGTAGCCGCGCGCCGTAATAAAATCGTATCCGCCTTCCTTAAAGTCTTTCCAGAGCGTTTCGTGCGGCACCACGGCATCGCGCTTGATGCGGCGGTTTACATACTCCGGGAACCGTGCCTGGTTCTCGCCCACGAACGCGTAAAAGCCAAAGCGTTTGTCGATGCTGCCTTCCAGCTGCACGCCGCGCGTGTTTATGTAGCGCACCCCGTCCGACTCACTGTCCAGGCCTAACTCAAAATGTATAACCGGGTTCACACGCAGCGTAAAGTCCTCCGACTCGACATGGTACAGATCGGTCTTGTTGCGGTAAAAGTAGTTGAAGATCGGTTTGCGGCTGTCGTTTTGCTCGCGGTTGGTATAGTTCCAGTTATCGTTGAGAAGGTAAGCGGCATTGAAGGCATCGGAAGCCGTGCGGGCGTTTTGGGCGCTTATCTCGGCCAGTGCGGCTACATCCTGGCGGCCATAGGGGCGCACTGCGGTATGCATCTCCGGCACTTGGTCGCCATACTTAATCTGGTTGCGGTCTATCAGGTGATATGTATCCGGGTTGTACGGCATGTATACATCCTGCGCCTGCGTTGCCAGGGCTGCAAGCGTAAGACCAAAGGCACCAAGTATGCGTTTCATGGGCGTTGTGTTAAAGCAATGTATGGTATTATTTGGTGCGAATGTACTGTTTTTGGCGCTTAAAGTTCCGGGAAACGTGTGTAATTTATACTTTAGCAGGACCATGAGCCACACGAAAAAGCCGGAGCTGCGCTTTGTAACGCACCAGCAGGTAAACGAAGAAAACTGGAATGCCTGTATAGCCGCATCGCGGGAACGGCTGGTGTATGGCTATAACTGGTACCTCAGCAGCGTATGCCGTACTTGGTGCGCCGTGGTAGAGGAGCAGGACGGGGAGTATGTATCAGTGTTTCCGTTGCCGCTTGGCCACCGGTTGGGGCAGGAGCAAATACGGCAGCCATACTTTACGCAGCAGCTCGGGCTATTTACCACCGCCGCCAGCAAGTATAAAGATGTGGCCGACTATGTAGCGCTGATTCCGGCAAAGTATAAAAGCGTATACCTGCAGCTAAACACGCAGAACAATCTAACCACAAGTATAACCGGTTACGAAACAAGCGCACGTCTTACTTATCACCTAAACCTGCAGCCTGCTTACCCAGCATTGGTGCGCGGCTACAGCACCAACCAGAAACGCAACCTGAAACGGGCCCAGCAATCCGGCCTTTGCCTGGATCCTCTGCAAAGTATAGCCCCACTGATTCAGCTTTTCAAAGGGACCAAAGGCAAAGAACTTGCAGAAATGAAACCCAAGCACTACAAATTGCTGGAGCAATTGCACCATGAACTGGAGAAGCAGGGCGTAGCCGAGCTGCTGCAGGCGCGGACAGCGGAAGGCGAGATGCAGGCGGCAGCGCTGCTGGTACATCAGCCTGATAAAATTATTTTTCTTTTCGGGGCTTCCTCGGCAAGCGGCCGGCAAACCGGGGCCATGGCCCTGCTGCTCGACAGCGTGATACAGCGGTATGCCGGCACTGCCCGCGCGCTGGATTTTGAGGGAAGCATGGTGCCATCGGTCGCGAAATTTTACGCCAATTTTGGTGCAAGCCCCATAAGCTATGTATCTTTAAGGCATCAACACACGCCCTGGTACCTCGCATGGAAAAGAAAAACGTACATATCCTAACAGAAACTCCCTCTCTTGCCAACCATTATATAGCCGAGCTGCGCGATGTGCAGGTGCACGGCGATAGCCTGCGCTTCCGCCGGAACCTGGAGCGGCTGGGTGAGTTGCTGGCCTACGAAATCTCTAAAACGCTGCCTTATCAGGAAGTAAGTATAACAACACCGCTGGCCGAGACCAAAACGCAGTTGCTAGCCGAGCAGCCGGTGCTGGCCACCATACTTCGTGCCGGCCTTCCGTTGTACAACGGCATGCTCAATTACTTCGATAAGGCCTACAGTACGTTTGTGGGCGCTTACCGCGTAGAGGAGGAAAACACGCAGCTGCAGATAAACATGGAGTACCTGGCCTCTACCAACCTCCACGATAAGATACTGATACTGGCTGACCCGATGCTGGCCACCGGGCGCTCGCTGGTGAAATCCTATGAAGGCATGCTGCGCCACGGCAAGCCAAAGCAGGTACATATTGCCGCCGCCATCGCCGCCCCCGAAGGCCTTGCCTATGTGCGGGAGCAGGTGCCAGAAGCTCACATCTGGCTGGGCGCCATAGACGATTACCTCAACGAGAAATCATACATTGTACCGGGCCTCGGCGATGCCGGCGACCTGGCTTTCGGTCCAAAAGTATAACCTGAACCAATGTGCTAAACGGGCTGTTACACCTCTGCCCTCCCAAAGCGTTGTTATTTAGCTTATTAGCTAAATAGATTGTTGATATATTCATACGTTTAATTTATTTGAAGCGCGTATAATATATTATTGCAACCTTTGTTTTTGTTAGAGTACAATTTTATCTGGAATAGCTGTGTTAGTAGAAATAGTAAAATACCTGTCGGTATACCTGGTGAGTATGGTGAAGTTTTTTGGTGGGCCGGTTACAGGAGTGTCGCTAGGATTGTCCTATGTCGAGACGGTGCTGCTAACGGTGGCGGGCATGATGACCAGCGTTGTGATTTTTTCCATGATCGGGAGGGCGGTATCGAAGTGGATATCGGCGCGCCGCCGGGCAAAGCGCAAGCCTATGTTCAGTAAGAAGAACCGCCGCATTGTGCAGATATGGAAGCGCTTCGGCATAAGTGGCGTTGCTTTTCTAACGCCTATTCTCTTTACTCCAATCTTCGGAACGATGGTAGCGGCCCTGTTTGGCGCACCCCGCAAGCATATTTTTATACACATGCTTTGGAGCGCTATTTTCTGGAGCGCCATACTTAACTTTCTGGTATTTAAATTTGGGCAAATGGCCGAGGGCCTGCTCTTAAGTATACGATTCTAACCAACAAAAAAGCCAGGCCGTTAAAGCCTGGCTTTTTTGTTCCTAGTTGGCCACAAAATAAAAGCAGCAACCGTTTCTGGCTGCTGCTTCCTGCTTATTTCTTCCGGCTTCCTTTTTTCTTGGTCTTCTGCCAGAATGAGTTCTTCGGGTCGCCTTTCTTCTTGCCTTTGTCGAAGTTAGATTTGTGGCGGCCTTTCTTCTCATGGAAGGCGCCTTTAAAGTCAGGGTCGTCGCGGCGCTTCTGGCGGTCTATCTCACGGGCCATTTCCTGCTGCTCCTCAAAAGGCGTTTTAAACACTTTCACCGTCTCGGGCATCGGCTCCTGCGGAATCTTCATACGGATGATCTTTTCGACCTTCTGCACATGGTACATCTCGGCCTCAGTGGCGAAAGTGATGGCTGCCCCGGCTTGTTCGGCGCGGCCCGTGCGGCCAATGCGGTGCACGTAATCCTCGTAAATCAAGGGCACGTCAAAGTTAATTACATGGCTTACCATGGTTACGTCGATGCCACGCGCAGCCACGTCGGTTGCCACCAGAAAACGGATCTCGCCGCCCTTAAAGGCCTCCATGGAGTTGATGCGGGTGTTTTGGCCTTTGTTGCCATGTATGGCGCGCACCTCGCCATAGTTGCGGTGCTCCAGAAACTTAGATACGCTCTCGGCGTTCTTCTTGCTGCGCGTAAAGATGATCACCCGGTTAAGCGTATCAGCATCCTGAATAAGGTGCTCCAACAACTCAATCTTGGTGCGCAGGTTTGGCACCTGGTATAGCACCTGGCTAACGGTTTCTACGGGCGTGGCTTGTGGCGTAATCTCTACTCTGGTTGGGAACTCAAGGAATTCCTCCGAAAGCTCGACCACTTTATCCGGCATGGTGGCCGAAAACAGCAGGTTCTGGCGCTTGCGCGGAATCACCTCCAGCAACCTCCGGATCTGCGGCATAAAGCCCATGTCCATCATCTTATCTGCCTCATCCAGGATCAGCGTTTTCAGGTCTTTTAGGATCAGGTCGCCTTTCAGGTAAAGCTCCATCAGGCGCTTAGGCGTGGCTACCAGTATATCAATACCTTTGTTAACGGCTTCGATCTGAGTTTTTGGGCCGAGCCCGCCGTAAATGGCCAGGTGGCGGATATCGGTATACTTAGCCAGTAGCGTAATATTCTCCTCAATCTGCATCACCAACTCGCGGGTTGGCGCAATAATAATGGCGCGCGGATTATCGCCTTGCGCATACTTTACCTTCATGAGCAGCGGCAGCAGGAAAGCAGCGGTTTTACCCGTGCCCGTCTGGGCGATGCCCAATATATCGTGGCCTGCCGAAATCAGCGGGATAGCCTGTAACTGTATCGGCGTGGGTTTTTCGTAGCCGGCCTCGGCAATGGCGTTCAGGAGCTGCTTGTTCAGCTTAAAATCCTCAAAGGTGCTTATCTCTTTCTCTGCTTCTTCGGCCATGGTGTTCAAATTTATACTTCGTGTTGATATGCAAAAGTACGGCTTTTTTGTGGGAGAGCGGTAAAGACTGTGGCGGATAGACAGCAAAAGACGTGTAGATGACGTATCTTAGCCGATATAATGGTTACCAGAGAGCAGATCTATAGATGAAATCCATCCTCATAAAAAACGCACAACTCGTAAACGAAGGAAGTATAACCACCGCCGATGTACTGGTCCAGAATGGCCGCATTGCGCAGATTGGCGAAAGTATAACAGCTGACACCGATGAGACCATCGATGCCACCGGGCTGCATTTGCTGCCGGGCGTGATCGACGACCAGGTGCACTTCCGGGAGCCGGGACTAACCCAGAAAGCCAACATCGAAACGGAGGCAAGAGCGGCTGTGGCCGGCGGAACCACCTCCTTTATGGAGATGCCCAACACGGTGCCTAACGCCACCACGCAGGAGTTGCTGGAAGACAAGTATAACATCGCGGCTGAAACCTCGCTGGCAAACTACTCCTTTTACATGGGCGCCACCAACGATAACCTGGCCGAGGTAATGCTTACCAACCCGAATACGGTTTGCGGCATCAAGATCTTCATGGGTTCTTCCACGGGAAACATGCTGGTGGATAATGAGCAGACGCTGGAAGAGATTTTCTCCAAAGCCAAACTGCCAATTGCCGTGCATTGCGAGGACGAGCAAACCATCCGCGACAACATGGCGCTGTATGAGCAGAAGTATGGCGAGGACATCCCGATTCAGTGCCACCCGGAAATCCGCAACGAGGCCGCCTGTTTTAAATCCTCGTACCTGGCCGTGAAGCTGGCCGAGAAGCACAACACGCGCCTGCACATTCTGCATATCTCCACGGAAGAAGAACTGAAACTGTTCCGTAACGACATTCCGTTGGAGCAAAAGCGCATTACCGCCGAAATCTGTGTGCACCACCTGTGGTTTGATAAGGAGGATTACGATACGTTTGGCACACAGATTAAATGCAACCCGGCCATAAAAGAGCATCGCCACAAAGAGGGCTTGCTGAAAGGTTTGCTGGAAGATAAGCTGGATGTAATTGCCACGGACCACGCCCCGCATACCTGGGACGAGAAGCAGAACAAGTATAAAAAAGCACCATCCGGGGTGCCGCTAGTGCAGCACTCTTTGCAAATGATGCTGGAGTTTGTGAAGCAGGGCAAGCTGACGCTGGAGAAAATGGTGGAGAAAATGGCCCATGCCCCGGCTATACTCTTCAACGTGCGCGAGCGCGGCTACATCCGCGAGGGCTACTGGGCTGATTTGGTTTTGGTGGACCTGAACAAGCCGTTTACTGTTACCAAAGAGAACACATACTATAAGTGCGGCTGGTCGCCGTTTGAGGGCCATACCTTCAGCACAAGCATCATGCATACCATTGTGTCGGGCCACCATGCCTTTGCCAACGGCACATTTGATGAAAGTAAAAAAGGCGAGCGCCTGCTGTTCGACAGGTAAGCATGGAACTGGAGAAATTTAAAGAACTGCATGCCCGCTTTTTCGGGAAAGAGCTGCCTGAGGAAGTGATGGCTTCGGAAGAGTATGAGGCTTACATCGATGCCATACATGAGGATGAAGCTTGTTATGATTGGGCCACCACCGAGAAGTTAAAGGCGCAGGGCTTCGATTACGAGAGCTACTGCTGTCTGATGCTGGCCGATAAGGTATTTCAAAGTATAGACGAGGAGGGCGAAACCACGTATGATGACCCGGAGGTAATCATCAATAAATGGGACGAAGGCCTGTATGGCATACCCGTGCATGATGGCAGCGCATCGATGGTAGTGATTAACTATTGCCCCTGGTGCGGCACCAAGTTAGCACAATAAGCAAATCAGGGAAGTATTTTTTTAAAAAATATACTTCTGATTCATAGTTTGTTATAGATTTAAGTCGATTTTTGAGCTAAAAAATGAGCCGTAGGTATTGCATTATGTGAAATGCTGCTTATATTTGCACTCTCAATTGAGACACGGTGGTTGTAGCTCAGTAGGTTAGAGCACCAGATTGTGATTCTGGGGGTCGTGGGTTCGAGCCCCATCTTCCACCCCAAGCCCTTGAAGCGAACCTTCAAGGGCTTTTTTTATTTACATTGTATTGCTAAGTGGCTGGATAGTTAAATTGCTTTAAGGTTTAAGTATTCACTCATTCAAAAATCAGTCATTTAAAATTTAAAAATATGAGCTTAACAGTAGTTGGTTCGATGGCGTTTGACGCGCTGGAGACACCCTTCGGAAAAACAGATAAGATCGTAGGTGGCGCAGCGACCTATATTTCGTTGTCGGCCTCTTATTTTGTGAAGCCGGTAAACGTGGTATCGGTTGTGGGCGGTGATTTCGATCAGGACCACATTAGCCTGATGCACGCGCGCAACATCAGCACCGAAGGCGTGCAAGTGAAGGAGAACGAGAAGTCTTTCTTCTGGTCTGGCCGCTATTTTAACGACATGAACAGCCGCGAAACGCTGGCCACAGAGCTTAACGTGCTCGGCGACTTCGACCCGATCATCCCGGAGAGCTACCAGGGCTGCGAGTTCCTGATGCTGGGCAACCTGGCCCCGCAGGTGCAGCGCACGGTAATTGAGCGCCTGAGCAACCGCCCTAAGCTAGTGGTAATGGATACCATGAACTTCTGGATGGACATTGCCCTGGAAGACCTGATGCAAACGCTGAAACTGGTGGATGTGCTGTCGATTAACGATGAGGAGGCGCGCCAGCTGAGCGGCGAGTACTCGCTGGTAAAGGCTGCCAAAAAGATCATGGCGATGGGCCCGAAATTCCTGATCATCAAAAAAGGAGAGCATGGTGCCCTGCTGTTTGGCGAGGATAAAGTATTCTTTGCGCCAGCTTTGCCATTGGAAGAGGTGTTTGACCCAACCGGCGCTGGCGATACTTTTGCCGGTGGCTTTATCGGTTACCTGGCCAGCTGCGATAATATTAGCTTCGATAGTATGAAGCGCGCCGTGATCCACGGTTCTGCCATGGCATCGTTCTGCGTAGAAAAATTCGGTACCGAGCGCTTGAAAAACCTGACGCAGGAAGAGATTGACGCCCGCGTGCAGGAATTCGTGAACCTGGTCGCCTTTGACACTGTGCTGCAATAGCAACAGCAAGTATAAAGTAAAGTATAAAAAGGGAGGCTTCGGCTTCCCTTTTTTGTTGCCGGATATAGTACTATAAAAGTGTTTGTGAGGAGCCGCTTTGTTGGTATATTGGTATGAGGCGCAGCAACTAAGTGCAACAAAATGTGGCAAAACGGGGTAAAACTAAGTATAGACTAAAAAGGAGAACAAGCTATGAGCATCAAGAATAAAGACAACAAGAATATTGACGAGTTGAAGAAAAACAACCCGAATGAGGCGGACCCGAACAAGCCTATGGGCCGAATCGATGATAACCCGCCTCGCAATGCGCTGAACGATAGCGAGACAAAGGTGCAAAACCCTAACCGCAATCTAGCGAAAGGCGGCAATAACACGCCAACACGCAAATAACAGCGCCCACACAGAATAAAGCTATGAAAATGATATAAGGGGAGGTCCTACAGGAGGGCCTCCCTTTTTGTTTGCCCGCTCTGGTGCGCTTGGCTGCTTCTGCTTATCTTTAGGCAAGCACTACACTGTATTTATGCTTCAGACCGATATTTGCATACTTGGAGCCGGCCCCGCCGGAGCTACTGCCGCCCTGCACCTGGCTAACAAAGGCATTCCTTCTTTACTGCTAGATAAAGCTACTTTCCCGCGGGATAAGATTTGTGGCGACGCCCTGAGCGGCAAAGTGGTAAATGAACTGCGGCGCATCTCGCCGGAGTTGCCCGACTTGCTGGGTCAGCAGCAGGAAGCGCTGCCATCGTGGGGCATCCACTTTATATCGCCGGGTGGGCATAAGCTAAGCGTGCCGTTTGTGCAGCAGTATAACCCGGAGCAAGACGTACCGGCAGGCTATATCTCCAAGCGTGTAGACTTTGATGATTTCCTGGTGCGGCAAGTGCGGCAACGGCCCGAAATCGATTTTAGGGAAAGTATGGAGATCAGCAAGTATGAGCGGGTGCCTGAGGGCGGGTTTATACTTAGTGGCAAGCAGGGCGAGCCGCTAGTGCAGGCAAAGCTGCTGCTGGTAGCCAATGGGGCGCAATCGGGGTTTACGCGGCATGTGGCCAGGCTGGAGCAGGAGCCGGCGCATTACTGTGCCGGCCTGCGCGCATACTATAAAAACGTGCAGGGTATGGATGCGGAGAACTTCATCGAGCTGCACTTTTTTATAGACTTCCTGCCGGGCTACCTGTGGGTTTTTCCGTTGCCTAACGGCGAGGCCAATGTAGGGGTAGGCATGCTGAGCAGTGCGGTGAGCAGCAAAAAAGTGAACCTGAAAAAGGAAATGCAGCGGATGCTGGCAGAGCACCCCAGTCTGCGCGAGCGCTTTGCCAGTGCCGAGGTGGTGGATAGTATAAAAGGCTTTGGCTTGCCGCTAGGTTCTAAAAAACGGAGCATCTCTGGGGATAACTACATGCTGTTAGGCGATGCCGGCGCTTTAATAGACCCCTTTACCGGCGAAGGCATTAGCAATGCCATGATCAGTGGGCGTTGGGCCGCTGAGCATGCTGCTAAAAGTATAGCCTCCCAGGATTTCTCGGCGGCCACACTGCAAGGCTACGACAAAGCCGTGTACAACCGCCTCTGGAAAGAGCTGCGCCTAAGCCGCCACCTGCAAAAAATGCTGCGCTACCCTTGGCTGTTTGATGCCATTGCCGCAAGAGCCTCTAAAAACCCAACCCTTGCCGAGACCATCTCCTGCATGCTCAACGACGTTGATCTGCGCGAGCGTTTCCGGCAGCCATCGTTTTACGCCAAACTTCTATTTGGTAGCTAGGTGTTAGACACAAGACACAAGTATCAAGACACAAGACTTTTCGGGGTTAGCGTAAAACGCTAGCAACTAACACCAAAGCAGCACAAGCAGCCTACAGTTTGTGGAGTTTGAGACTTGCTGTATGATCTGTCTACTCACATTAACAGAAAGTCTTGTGTCGTGTGTCTTAATACTTGAGTCTAAAACTAAAACTTCTGATTCAGCCATAGCCTGAAGTTCTCCTGTTCTGCAGCGGTGGCGTCTTCGCGCTTCTGCACGGTATACTTGCTGTAGTAAGTTTGGCCGTTGGGCTCTAAGCGTATAACGCGTAGCTGCTTCTCCCGGAAAAAGGCCAGTTCGGTTTGCTCGGGATTCAGGGCCAGCAACTGCGGCAGGTTGTTGTTCTCCAGTTTGCGCCCGTTCAGGGCAATTAGCTCATCATCTATACTTAGTAACTCACTGGCCGGAGAGTCTGGCGCGATCGCTGTTACTTTCATAGTTCCATCCGTGGCAAGCTTAAAGCCGAAGCGGGCTTCGTGTAGCACTGGGTTTTGCTTCTCTTGCAATGTGCAACCCACGTAGCGTAAGGCTGCATCAAGCGCAGGTTCTATAGTTTCGGTGCTATTAATATACCTGTCAAAGTATGCTTGAAAAGGCTGGCCGGCCACCTCTTCTACAACTTCTGCGTAATCGGCTTCTGTGTAGCCAATGTTTACTTTCCCGAAACGCTCCCAAAGTATGCGCATTACGCTGTCTAGGCTTGCTGCGTTGGCAGTGGCCTGGCGCAGTTGCAGGTCCAGGAGCAGGGCGGTTAAAGCACCTTTTATATAGATCGATACCTTGCGGTCCGGGATGCCGGGCTTATAACCGTCCAGCCACAGGTCGAAGGAGGAGTCTGCCACAGAGAGGTTGTAACGGCTGTAATCGGCAAAATAGCGTTGCAGGGTGGTGTTGAGCTCGGCAAAGTATGCTTCAGCCGTGAAAAAGCCGCTGCGTGCAAGTATAAAATCGCCGTAATAGGTTGTGATGCCCTCAGCTACATAACCAGTCCGGAAATAGTTCTCCTGTGCAAAATCATAAGGCAGCATCTCCCTCGGGCGAATCTTTTTAATGTTCCAGGTATGGAAAAGCTCATGGGAGCTTACGCCCACAAATTCTTTATACATACCCCAGTCCATAAGCTGCTCGCCGGGGCCCAAGGTGATTACGGTAGAGTGCCTGTGCTCCACGCCGTGATAAAAGCGGTAAGGTAAAATGAGGTTGAGGTAATGATACTCCGGCACCGGGAAATCGCCGAACACGGCCAGCTGCTCGCGGGTATACGCCGCCAAATCAGAAGTAATGCGTGGCCAATTAGGTTGGCAGTCGCCTTGCAGCCATACATGAAAGGTATAGCCATCCATCTCAAAACTCTCCCGTTGCAGGCTGCCGCTGGCTATAAAAGGGCTGTCGGCCAGCTCGTCAAAATCAGCGGCAAGCAGGGTGTGTTTTTCGTGCTCGGGCAGTCCGCAGGCCAGTTGCCAGTGTTCCGGCAGTTGCAGGCTAACCTGGTGCTGCTCTGCTTCGCGGCCTTCCACTGCCATCAGGCAATTTACAGGGTTAAGGTATAACATTTCCTCATCCAGCCAGGAGCCGCCGGCATCCATTTGGCGGGCAAAGAAACTGTAGCTAATCTCCACAACCTGAGCATTTTTTGCCTCTACCAGCCAACGATCTTTTGTGATTTTTTGGATAGGTATACTTTGCCCGTTTGCGGTAGCTGTCACAGCATACAGTTTCTGGGCAAAGTGCTGTAGCTCGTAGCGGCCGGGGCGCCAGGCAGGCAGCTGCAAGCATAAATTCTGCTGCTGATTACCTGTTATTGTAATGCTGATGTCTACAACATGCGTGAGTGGGTTCCGGAAAGAGAGGTGGTAATGGATCATAGTTTTTTGTACGGATGAATCAGATTATACTTTAGTAGCGCGAAGGCAGTTTTATACTTCGAATGTAAGCATTTTGCCATTGTGGTTTAACCTGTGAGTAGTGGCAGAAGCGGGCGCTCCAGGTGTAAGTTTGAGAATGAAGTATAAATTGAGCGTCTTAGAAATCGGTAGTATAAATATCTGGAAAGCGCTATTTCTGCTTGATTAGCCTTTAAATCCATACTTCTGTACGAAACGCAAAAGCCGCTAAGCCGCAATTATGGGCGCTTTGCTAATCTTTCTGCAAAATTTCTGAGGCAGACTTTGTTATTTTACAATGCTTTGCTAATTTTGCAGGCCATAATAAAACCATTGGCAGACGATGAAAAGAACATTCCAGCCTTCTCAGAGAAAAAGAAGAAATAAGCACGGTTTCAGATCTAGAATGGAAACCGCTAACGGTAGAAGAGTATTGGCCAGCAGAAGAGCCAAAGGCAGAAAGAGACTTACGGTTTCTAGCGAGAAAAGACATAAGGCAGCTTAATTCCTTTTAAAGGAATAGGCTTTGCGTTTTATAGCAGCTAATGGATTCAGGAGCAGCTAACGAGCAGCAAGCCAGCCAGCCTAATAGTTATACATTTTCGAAAGAAGAACACTTGTGCAGTAAGCGGCTTATTTCGCTGCTTTTCTCCAAGAGTTCTTCTTTTAATTTGTATCCGCTGCGGTTTGTTTATTACACGCCGCAAGACCTGCCACCTGGCCAAACCCAGGTGCTCATTTCCGTTTCTAAGCGCTACTTTAAACGGGCCGTAGACCGGAACCGCCTGAAAAGGCAAATGCGTGAGGCTTACCGCCTTCACAAACATATCCTGTACCAGCATCCCGAGCAGGCGCCACGGCTGCTGGGCATCCTGTATATTGGCAAGGAAAAAAAATCCTTCCAATCTATCCAAAAAAAACTAATTTCAGGTTTGGAGCGTTGTCTAACTAAATAGACTTACCTGCTTCTCTTAAGCCTGAAATTATGTATAAGAAATCCATAGCTGGCGTTTTTGTCGGCATTTTTGCGCTTGGCCTTTTCTCCTTTAAGGCCGATTCTGAGCGCTACTTCGAAATAGCCAAGAACCTTGATGTTTTTGCCACGCTGTTTAAAGAGGTAAATACTTATTACGTAGACGATGTGCCACCCGCACAGATGATGCGCACTGGCATCGACGCAATGCTCAAGTCGCTGGACCCCTACACCAATTACATTCCCGAAGACGATATTGAAGATTTCCGCACCATGACCACAGGCCAGTATGGCGGTATTGGTGCTATTATTGGCAACCGCGACGGAAAAGTGGTGGTGCAAATGCCTTACGAGAACTCTCCGGCGCACAAAGCAGGGCTTGCCATCGGCGATGAGATTCTGAAGGTGAACGGCGTAAACGTGCAGGGTAAATCCACCGAGGAAGTGAGCAAGCTGCTGAAAGGCCAGGCAAACACAGCCATTAAACTAGAGGTGCGCAGCTACGGCCAAACCAAATCCCGTAACATAGAGCTTGTGCGCAAAAACATTATGGTAGATAATGTGCCATACTATGGCATGCTGGATAATGAGATCGGCTACTTCCAGCTTTCGGGCTTTACCATGGATGCAGGTAAGGAAGTAAGGTCAGCGGTGCAGAAGTTAAAGGAGATGGGCGCCAAGAAGATCGTTTTCGACCTGCGCGATAACCCCGGAGGTTTGCTGCACGAGGCTGTTAACATCTCGAACGTATTCGTGGATAAGGGTAAAGACATTGTAAGCACCAAAGGCAAGGTAGAGGAGTGGAACAAAACCTACAAAGCCCTGGACGAGCCACTGGACAAAGACATGCCACTGGTTATACTTACCAGCTCGCGCAGCGCCTCTGCCTCCGAGATTGTGGCCGGCGTGATGCAGGATTACGACCGGGCCGTGCTGGTTGGGGAGCGCACATTTGGTAAAGGCCTGGTGCAGGTTACCCGCCCGCTTTCTTATAACTCCCAGCTAAAAGTTACCACAGCTAAGTACTACATTCCGAGTGGCCGCTGCATACAAGCCATCGACTATGCGCACCGCAACGAGGATGGCAGTGTAGGTAAAATTCCGGATTCGCTGCGAGTTGCCTATAAAACTGCGCTGGGCAGAATTGTATACGATGGCGGTGGCGTAAGCCCGGATGTTGAGGTAAAGCAGCCGGAGTTCTCCGAGATTACCAGAACGATTGCCGGCAGAGGCTACTTCTTTGATTATGCAAACAAGTATAAAGTCAGTCACCCAAGCATTCCGGCGGCTAAAGAGTTTAAGCTAACCGACGATGAGTATAAGAAGTTTATCGCGTACCTGTCTGATAAAGACCTTTCTTATACTACAGGTATAGAAAACGAACTGAAAGATGTCGCCGAAACCGCGAAGGAAGGCAAGCATTACGAAGATATTAAAGCCGAGTTGGAAGCCATCAAAAAGAAAGTATCCCATAACAAAGCCAACGACCTGACCCGTTTCCGGGCAGAGATACAGGAAATACTGGAGGCTGAGATTGCCTCGCGCTACTATTTGCAGAAAGGCTACATCGAGTCGTCGTTTGATGATGATCCGGACATCCTGATGGCAAAACAAGTGCTGAACGATCAGGCAAAGTATAAATCATACTTAAAAGCCAACTAAAGTATAAAGTAATAAACAGGAGAGGGAGGCGCAGCAGTGCCTTCCTCTTTTGCTTTACAGTTAGCTATACTTTTGGTGCCTTCGTTGGCTTGCTTTAATTTTGCGGATATCTATAACGTATAAACCATACTTGCACATGCCTTTGCTGCTCGCACTCGAAACCTCCACTACCGTCTGCTCTATCGCGCTTTATAAAGATCAGCAGCTGCTGGGTGCTTCTGAGTTGCAAATAGAGAAATCACATTCCTCGCATATTACCGTTATGGTAGCCCAACTGCTCGAGAACTGCGGCGCCACTTTGCAGGAGCTAAGCGCTGTTGCCGTGTCTGGCGGACCAGGCTCGTATACCGGTTTGCGCATCGGCACTTCAACCGCTAAAGGTTTATGTTATTCGCTGGATATTCCTTTACTGGAAGTATCGACATTATATGGGCTGGCTGCGCAGGTTATTGCCGCTACCCCAAACCCGGAGCGCTACCTTTTCTGCCCGATGCTAGATGCCCGCCGCCTGGAGGTTTATACTTGCCTGCTCACACACAACCTGGAAGAGGTAGAGCCTATAGCGCCCATAGTGCTGGACGAACAAACTTTTAGAGAGAAACTGGAAACCCAGCCTATCGTCTTCTTCGGCAGCGGAGCTGCAAAGTATAAGGAGATGGTAAACACTGAGGCCAATGCACTGTTTATAGAAGGTGTGCTGCCAAACGCCAAAACAATAGGGGAGCTGGCATTGCCAAAGTATGAGCAAAAGCAATTTGAGGATGTAGCCTATTATGAACCCTTCTACCTGAAGGATGTTTATATAACAAGTGCCAAGAAAGCTGCTAACTAACAAGGAGAGAATAACCATGTCAGAAGAGATAGTAAACAGAGTAGCGCAAAGTGCGCTGGTAACGCTAAACCTGGAATTGCTGCTGCACCCAGGCGAGCGCGTGGTATATGATATAAAGGAAAACCTGTTTCAAGGCCTGATCCTGCGTGAAAAGGATTTCAGGGCATTCGTGAAAGAGCATGATTGGTCTCAGTACGAGGGAAAGAATGTAGCTATTATCTGTTCCGAAGATGCTATCGTGCCAACCTGGGCTTATATGCTGCTTGCTACAAAGTTGCAGAACTTCGCAAACCACTTCGTGTTTGGCGATCTGGAAGCTTTAGAGCAGTCGCTGATGCAACAAGCTATAGCCGGAATTGATATGGAGGAGTATAGAGATGCGAAAGTAGTGGTTAAGGGCTGCGGAAGTGTTCCGGTACCAACTTTTGCCTACGTAGAAGTAATGCGAAAGCTTTTACCAGTAGCTGCAAGTATAATGTATGGAGAGCCATGCAGTACAGTGCCACTATATAAGAAGCCAAAAAACGCTTAATAAAGCCGTTAAAGTAGATAAAGGGGGAGCAGGAAGTATAAATTCTGCTCCCCTTTTTCATTAAAAGTATAGATGATTAAGGAAGGGATGAAATTAGATGTAAAATATTCTGATTGAAAATCAGGTTCTTAAGCCTTTCGGCGAAGTTTTTTGTGGTGTGGGTGTTGCGCGGGCGGGAATTTTGCCTACTTTTGCATCCCGGTTCAGCAGGGACGGGGGAGAAGGGAGGCCGGTAACACGGGCCGCCCGCGGAAAAAAAACTTCTTTCCAGTGTTGCGGAGTTCGGGTTTAATTCCCTACCTTTGCAGCCGCTTCCGGCGGGGACAGCCCGGCGGGATTCGAAAAAAAAGAG